>NZ_JBGJZN010000001.1:0-2456859 GCF_042610465.1 Paenibacillus diazotrophicus | reverse complement strand
CTTCAGTGGAGACTAGCACAAGCGGGGCGGATATTGCGAACCGGACGCTCACGCCTGCAGGCGGAGCACAGACCGTCAATCTTACTGTACAGCGCTGGAAGGATCTGTAGCAGCAATAAAGCTGCTGACAGAAACACTTAGGAAGCATGATGGGATTCATAACAAGGAGCGGCTCAATCCAGAGCCGCTCCTTGTTGTTGTTAAATAAAAGGATTTTGAAAAAAAACGATATCGATTTTACACAGCGTTGATAATCGCTATAGGAACTGGTATTTTATCGAAAATGAAGGTAGGATGTTCTCAAGGACACAATGGATAAGGAAGAGGATACATTTCATGAGACCGTTTCGCATTCGACTAACATTGATACTAATGGCCCTGATTGGCATATCCATGATCGGCGCGGGTATTACCATGGCCAAGCTGTTTAAGGATTCACATATTTCCGCGCTGGAAGAGAATATGTCCCGGGAAATTAACCTGTTGTCCGGCACCCTTCAATTTACAGACACGGACAGCCCGAATGCAGTCAGCTATTATACTCAGCAGGCAGAGCATATCGCTAAGTTAACCAATTCACGAATCACATTTATTCTGAAGGATGGCAAGGTCATTGGCGATTCGGAGAAAAATCCGATGGAGATGGACAACCATTCGACTCGCGAAGAGGAAGTACTGGCTGCAAAAGAAGGGATCGGGCGTGCGATCCGATACAGTGATACGCTTAACCGGGAAATGTTGTATGTAGCCGGAGCCGTAGTGTCTGATCAGGGTTTTGATGGATATATCCGTCTCTCTATGGGGCTGGATGCAGTTACAGAGGGCTTAAGCCGTGCCTGGATGATCATGGCGGGCGGGCTGGTACTGCTGTTCATTGCAGCCACATTTGTCAGCTATAAGGTTGCCTCCAGTATGACATCACCGCTTGAGCAGATTACCAGAGTAGCGCGGCGGATTACCGACCTGGACTATGATGCAAGGGTTCCGATGAACCGCAGAGACGAGATTGGTCAGCTTGCGAACGCCATTAATGCGATGGCAGACAGCCTCCAGGACCAGCTCAAGACGATCCGGAATAATGAGGATCTGCTGCAGAGCGTACTGGACAATATGACGGGCGGCATAGTAATGATCAATGCAGAGGGTGAAATTGCACTCTTGAACCGGGCCTCCGAGCGGCTGCTGGATGTGAAGAATAGTGAGATGACGGGTCGTTCCTACAAGGAGCTGAAACATCACTATGAGCTTACACGCCTGATCGAGGAGGGCGTCTCCCGTAATGAGCCGGTCCATGAAGAGCGGAGCTTCTATAACCCTGCGGAGCGGATCGTACGGCTGGATGGCGTCCCGATGATTCAAGACGGTTCCAGCCGGGGGATGCTCTTCCTGCTGCAGGAGGTAACAGAAATCCGCCGGCTGGAGAAAATGCGCAGCGAGTTCGTAGCCAATGTATCCCATGAGCTGAAGACTCCGGTCGCCGCAGTCAAAGGTTTTGCTGAGACACTGCTTGGCGGTGGGGTCTCTGATGAGAAAACGGCACGCTCTTTTCTGCAGATTATCTACGATGAGAATGAACGGCTGAACCGCCTGATCGGCGACATTCTGGAACTCTCCAAAATCGAATCCAAGCGCGTCCAGCTGGAATGCTCGCCGGTGCATCTGATTGAATTCTTCGATTCCGTGCTCGAAACACTTAGCAAAGTAGCCGAAAAGAAGAATATTAGCTTGCGAGCCGATGTGCCTGCAGAGCTGTTCATGGAGGGCGATGAAGATAAACTGCGCCAGATCTTTATGAACCTGTTGTCCAATGCGATTAACTACACTCATGAAGGCGGAAGCGTAAATATAATTGTGGTTAACACCCTGAACGATGACGGGACGGAGACCGTTAACTTTACTGTAAGAGATACCGGTATGGGAATTCCGCGGAAGGATCTGCCACGGATATTTGAACGCTTCTACCGGGTGGACAAAGCCAGATCCAGAAGCTCCGGCGGAACCGGTCTTGGATTGTCGATAGTCAAACATCTGGTTGAGCTGCATCACGGATCGATCTCTGTTGAAAGCGACCTCGGAATCGGCAGTTCCTTTATTCTTGAATTTCCACTTTTGCAGGAAGGTTCTCACTAGGCAGGTGATCATAGGGAGCGGATTTGTTCGCTGCCGGATTGTCAGCAAGGTTTTAAATCGCTAGTATGAATAATAGAACTTGAAATAATATAAATCCTTTGCTATTTTACACCGGCTTAACATTCCGGTGATATGATGGGCTTGCCTGCAGTTTTGTAAAATTGAAAACATATGAAGACGGGGGAAACTATGGCACAAAGATTGCTTGTCATTGAAGACGAACCGACACTGTCCCGGCTGCTGTCGTATAATTTGACACAGGAAGGCTATGAGGTCACCGTTGAGGATCATGGAACGGCAGGATATGACCGTGCGACTAGAGAACCTTTTGACTTAATCGTACTGGATCTGATGCTGCCTGGAATGAACGGGATTGATATTCTGGATAAATTGCGCGGTCAAGGCATTCGCACGCCTGTAATCGTGCTAACAGCCAAAAATGCTGAAGAGGACGTGGTTCGGGGGCTGAAGTCAGGTGCCGATGATTACATAACCAAGCCCTTCGGTGTATCTGAATTGCTTGCCCGTGTCAGTGCAGTGCTGCGGCGGATTTCCGGTCTGGCCGAAGAAGTTCAGCCGGATACTGCAGTACCCGCCTCTACTATAATCCTGGGACAGCTGGAGATTTACCCTGAGCGGTATGAGGTATTGCTGGGTGGTCAGAGCATCAATCTGCGGCCGAAGGAATTCGAGGTTCTGTTATATCTGGCCCGCAAGCCAGGGGTTGTGCTTACACGTGATGATCTGATGAATGCCGTATGGGGTTTTGATTACATCGGAGGGCAACGGACGGTGGACGTTCATGTGAGTTCCCTGCGGAAGAAGCTTGAGCTGGACCCGGAATCCGTGCATATCGATTCGATTCGCGGGGTGGGCTACAAACTAGTAGTTAACAAAAAAAGAATCCCGGTTATGTGATATAACAGCGTCCTTTGTTAATTGAATGCATAAATATCTGGCGTTTTGGTAAAAGCTATGGACTGATATGAGTCTGGTCTGTAGGATAACTGTGGCAAGTCCTCACGTTGTGAGGGCTTTTTGTTCTTATTGGCTAAATGAATTAAGTGATCAAGTTGCAACTGCCAAACCTTACATAGGATTTTACAATCTGATAACAATTCTCTTCAACTCTATTTACACTGAAAGCTTATCATGGGGTACGAAGATGATGAGAAGGAGACACAAAAACTAATGAAATCCATCATTGACATAGAGAAGCTAGATCTCTACTATGAGTCATTTCAAGCGCTGAAAAGCGTGGACCTTCAAGTGCCTGAGAAACAGGTGACCGCTTTTATCGGGCCCTCCGGTTGCGGGAAGTCCACCCTTTTGCGTACACTTAACCGAATGAACGACATGATCCCTGGTACACGTATTGAAGGTAAGGTTAACATCAGCGGTAAAAATATTTACAGCGACGAGGTAGAAGTGGAAAGCCTGCGCAAGCAGGTGGGCATGGTGTTCCAGCAGCCTAATCCATTCCCCAAGTCGATCTATGACAATGTGGCATACGGACCACGTCTGCACGGAGTCCGCGGCAAAGCGGAGCTTGATGTGCTGGTGGAACAGAGCCTTCGCCAATCCGCCCTGTGGGAGGAAGTTAAGGATTTCCTTAAGAAATCGGCACTCAGCCTCTCCGGTGGACAGCAGCAGCGTCTTTGTATTGCCAGAGCGCTCGCGGTACAGCCGGATATTCTCCTGATGGATGAGGCGACCTCCGCACTGGACCCGGTATCCACGCTTAAGATTGAGGAACTGGTGCAGGAACTGAAGGATAAGTATACGATTGTCATGGTCACACATAATATGCATCAAGCCGCACGGGTATCGGGCCGGACCGTATTTTTCCTGAACGGTGTAATTGTGGAGGCTGCGGATACGGAGATGTTATTCTCGAATCCCAAGGACTCCCGCACTGAAGACTATATATCAGGACGCTTCGGCTGATCTGGTAGATCGGCAAGTTCCCGGAAATGACAGGCTGACCATACGTTTTTGAGGAGGATCGCTTTTATAATGATTCGCAGAAAAGAATTCGATAAAGATTTGGAAGAGCTGCGCAGTCTGCTGGAGCAGATGGGTGAGCATGTGACGGATGCGCTGGAAGGCGCGGTGCTTGCTCTGCAGAACCTGGATACTGATCGTGCACAGGAGATTGTGAAGGCGGATTTGCGGCTTAATGCCATGGAAGACAGAATTATGGAAATCGGTTCGAGGCTCATCATTACCCAGCAGCCGGTGGCCAAGGACCTTCGCCGTATTATTGTTGCCTTCAAAATATCAAGTGACCTGGAGCGTATGGGCGATCTGGCCCTGGATGTGGCCAAGGTTACTATGCGGATCCAAGGTCAGCAGCTCATTAAGCCGCTTGTGGATATTCCGCGTATGGCAGAGTTGGTAACGGTTATGATTACGGAAGCCATCCAATCGTACCTGGACGAAAATACGGATTTGGCCTACAAAATGGCCCAGGATGACGATCAAGTGGATCAGCTGTACAGCGGGATGATCAATGAGCTCTATGCCTTTATGGTCGAAAAACCGGAGTTCCTCAATCAGGCAATGCTGCTGACGCTGGTCGGCCGTTATATCGAGCGGATTGCAGATCACGCCACCAACATTGGCGAGAGTGTAGTCTACCTGGTAACGGGCAAACGTCCAGATCTGAATCAATAGTGAATGAATAAATTTCTTAAGACAGCAAGCTTTCTTCATAGGAAGCTTGTTTTTTTATGTGAATCGAGCATTTCTATGCTGTTAATGACCCGCTCGGCGTTTCTGCTTACGCAGGGCATATGTTAAAATGTAAGAAGTATGCAAGATAAAGGCGAGGTGCAGAAATGGACAAGTTGATTCTAATCGATGGCAATAACATTATTTACCGCGCATTTTTCGCAATGCCGCCACTGACGAATACCGCAGGACAGCAGACCAATGCAGTATACGGATTCACGACCATGCTGCTGCGCTTAATTGAAGAGCATAAGCCCACACACATGATTGTAGCTTTTGATGCGGGTAAGATCACCTTCCGTCATGCAGGTTATGAAGACTATAAAGGCGACCGGCAAAAGACTCCACCCGAGCTCTCCGAACAGTTCCCGATGCTTAAGGAGCTGCTCAGAAATCTGGGCGTGCCGCAATTTGAAATAGAAGGATACGAAGCCGACGATATTATCGGTAGTATATCCCGGGAAGCCGACGAGGCCGGCCGTCAGGTCATGATTGTGTCGGGAGATAAGGATATGCTGCAGCTGGCTTCGGATCATACGACTGTGGCTTTGGTGCGTAAAGGGGTTACCGAGGTAGAAATGTACGGGCCTCAACAAATACGCGACAAATATGATCTGACGCCGCATCAGATTATCGATCTCAAAGGCCTGATGGGTGATGCCAGCGACAATATTCCTGGTGTCCCCGGAGTTGGAGAGAAGACTGCACTGAAGCTGCTGCAGCAGTTCGGGTCAGTTGAAGGCGTACTGGCCGGAACGGATGAGCTTAAGGGTAAAATGAAGGAAAAGCTGGAGGAACATGCGGATAGCGCAGTAATGAGCAAGAAGCTGGCGACGATCTACCGTGAGGTTCCACTCCAGCATGCCTGGGAGGATATGGTCTTCACCGGAATTAATAAGGATACCGCGGGTCCGGCGCTGGCCAAGCTGGAATTCAAGTCCCTGCTGGAGCGCCTGTCGCTGAGCGCCTATGCTGCTGCTGGCGGAGTCCAAGAGGGTCTGGAGGCAGCTCCTGCTGCAGAGCTGGATATCACCATCGTTGGCGAAGCGGAGCTGCCTGAACTGTTAGATGCATTACCGGGTATCTCTGCGCTGCATGTGGAGTCAAACGGCGAGAATCCGCACCGAGCAGAAGTGATTGGTTTGGGTTTGTCCTCTCCGGAACAGCATTTCTTCGTTCCTTTTCCTCTGCTGAAGAGCCCGGCTGCAGCGAAGCTGCGGGATTGGCTTGGGGATGAGAAGGCGCCCAAAAGCGGATATGATCTGCATCGTGCAGATCTGGCCCTGCACTGGCAGGGGATTGCTTTTGCCGGAGCTACTAATGATGTGCAATTAGCCGCTTATCTGCTGGACCCGACGGAAGCCAATCAGAATCTGAACGATCTAACTGCCAAATATGGCCTGCCTCGTCTGTCCCCGGATGAAGAGGTGTTCGGCAAGGGTGCCAAATATCGAATTCCGGAGCTTGAAATCCTGGGCAACCATATCGCCCGCAAAAGCGCTACCGTGCTCGGTATCGTGCAGAAGCAGCAGCAGGAATTAACGGACACGGATATGACCGGGCTGTTTGTTGATCTGGAAATGCCGCTGTCCCGTATTTTGGCTGATATGGAGAAACAGGGCATTGCCGTTAACAAACAGGATCTGATTGATCTCGGCAAAGAGTTTGAGAACCAGATTTCCAGGCTGGTATCGGATATTTATTCGATTTGCGGAACCGAGTTCAACCTCAACTCGCCGAAGCAGCTGGGGGAAATCCTGTTCGTGAAGCTGGGCCTGCCAGTTGTCAAAAAGACAAAGACAGGTTACTCCACGGATGCAGAGGTGCTGGAGAAGCTGGCTCCCTACCATGATGCAGTGCGGCTGATACTGCAATACCGCACCCTTGCCAAGCTTCAGTCCACGTATGTAGAAGGTCTGCTTAAGGAAATTTCTGCAGAGACCGGTAAGGTCCATACCTTCTACCGCCAGACGATTGCGGCTACCGGACGGCTCAGCAGCCAGTTTCCAAATCTGCAGAACATCCCGATCCGGCTGGAGGAAGGCCGCAAGATCCGCAAGGTCTTTGTGCCCTCCGAACCGGGCTGGTCGATTCTGGCGGCAGACTACTCGCAGATTGAATTACGGGTGCTGGCGCATATCTCCGGTGATGAGCGGATGAAGGAAGCCTTTCTGGAAGACATGGACATTCACACCAAAACAGCAATGGATGTGTTCGGGGTTACCGCCGATCAAGTGGACAGCAACATGCGCCGTTCTGCCAAAGCCGTTAATTTCGGGATTGTGTACGGCATCAGCGATTACGGCCTGTCCCAGAACCTAAATATTCCACGCAAAGAGGCGGCACACTTCATTGAGCAGTATTTTGAGGTATTCAAGGGTGTGCGCCAGTATATGGATGATATTGTAGTGGAAGCGCGCAAGCAGGGCTATGTGACTACATTGCTGGAACGCCGGCGGTATCTGCCGGAGATTAATGCGAAGAACTTCAATCTCCGCTCCTTTGCCGAACGTACGGCGATGAATACCCCGATTCAGGGGACAGCGGCGGATATTATCAAGCTGGCTATGGTTCACATGGACGCAGCGCTGCACCAGCGCGGACTCAGAAGCCGCATGCTGCTGCAGGTACACGATGAACTGGTGTTTGAGGTGCCTGAAGATGAGCTGGAGCTGATGAAAAAACTGCTTCCGGAGGTCATGGCAGGAGCACTCAAGCTCTCCGTGCCACTCAAAGCAGAGGTAAGTTATGGAAGTAACTGGTATGAGGCGAAATAGCCCCCCGCAAGAACCGTATATCCGGTATAATGAAGTGGAGGTGAGTCATTATGCCGGAATTACCGGAAGTAGAAACTGTCAAAAGAACACTTAATGCCTTAATTACAGGCAAGCAGATACAGAACGTCACCGTCCGGCTGCCGCGGATCATTCAACGGCCGGACGATATTCAGGCTTTTGCAGGCATGCTGGCAGGCCATACTGTAGTACAAGTGGAGCGAAGAGGAAAGTTTTTACGTTTTGTGCTGGATGGTCTTGTCATGGTGTCTCATCTGCGGATGGAAGGCCGCTATGGTCTTTATCAGGGAGATGAGCCGCTGGACAAGCATACCCATGTTATTTTTCATTTTACCGATGGTACGGAGCTGCGGTATACGGATGTACGCCAGTTCGGCACTATGCATCTATTCCAGCCTGGTGAGGATTTGCTGCTGCCGCCGCTGAAGAAGCTGGGGGAGGAGCCGCTTGCGCCTTCTTTTACACCGGAACGGTTCAAGGAAATTGTCTCAGGCAAAAGCACCAAAATCAAGCCACTGCTGCTTAATCAGGAATATGTAGTCGGCATCGGAAATATTTATGTAGATGAGGCGCTGCACCGTGCCCGTATCCACCCGGAGACAGGCGCCAAAGCGCTAACCGGAAGCCAGCTTGATCAGCTCCATCATGCCATTGTCGCTACGTTGACGGAGGCTGTAAATGCTGGGGGATCATCGGTGAAATCGTATGTCAACGGCCAGGGAGAGAGCGGGAACTACCAGCATCAGCTGCTCATCTACGGTCGCAAAGATCAGCCTTGTGCGAGTTGTGGCACACTGATCGAGAAGAGTGTGGTTGGAGGAAGAGGCACGCATTATTGTCCAAGCTGTCAGCCGCCAAATGAGATTGTAAAGTAAGCGTTATATCGTAAGATTTGGCACTGCCGTATTTCCCGATTTACGCTAATGTTGTCCATGCAGCTATAAAAGTCAGGCACTCACTGCTTGTTCCGCCCATATACTGTGTGAAGAATGCTGATTAGAGCGAACGGAGCCTTACCCGGAGTCATCCGGGCGGGCTGCCGGTTCTTCACGGGAGGGATTGCGGGTGCTCAGCCCACTTTTTTCATTGCTGCTGCTGGCGTTTGCCTTGAGTCTGGACGGTTTTGGTGTTGGTATTACATATGGGCTGCGTAAAATGAAAATACCGCTGCTCTCGATCCTGATCATCTCGTTGTGCTCGGGTATCGTCATTGGTATCTCCATGCAGGTCGGTGTGCTGCTGGCCAAGGTGGTCTCTCCTCATGCCGCATCCAGTATTGGAGCGGTTATTCTCGTCTTGATGGGCTGCTGGTCCTTATTCCAGATGCTGACGCAGAAGGAGAACAGCCATAATGAAGAAGCTGCTGCCGGGAAGGCGGCGGATGGGGAAGTCAGACGGGAGACGGCTGCTGCTCTTGCCGGGAACAATGGACTTGCGCAATCTTTTGAAACAACAGACGAACAAATGCCTAGATCGGCGGTCTTCTCGCTGGAGCTGCGGCATCTGGGTGTAGTGATCCAGATTCTTCGTACACCTTCTTCAGCCGATATGGACGCTTCGGGCAGTATTTCGTCTATGGAAGCGATGGTGCTTGGAATTGCATTGTCGCTGGATGCGTTCGGTGCTGGACTTGGAGCGGCACTGCTGGGATTCAGTCCCGTCTATACCTCACTGATGATTGCCCTGTTTAGCGGAACTTTTCTGCTATTTGGGATGAAGACGGGATTGAAATTATCGGGAAGCTACTGGATGAGGCATGCAGCTGCATTGCCTGCGTTATTATTAATTGCAATGGGTATAATGAAGCTATTATGAGGTGAGTACATGATTATGGGCTTAACCGGGGGCATTGCCTCCGGAAAAAGCACCGTATCTGCAATCTTTGCGGATAAGGGGGCGCGGCTGGTTGATGCCGATGTCATTGCCAGAGAGGTAATGCTGCCGGGGTCTCCGGTTCTGGACGCAGCCGTGAACAAGTTTGGAGTAGAAATCCTGCTGCCGGATGGCACGCTTAACCGGGCTAAGCTGGGAGAGATTGTTTTCCACGATCCTGAGGCTCTGCAGAACTTGAATGATCTTACACATCCGGCGATACGCCTGGAGATTAAGAACCGCATGCATGCCTTGGAGCAGGAAGACCCCCGGCGATTGGTCATCGTGGATATTCCGCTATTGTATGAATCCCGCCTGGACAATCTTTTTCAAGAGATCATCGTGGTCTACGTTCCCCGTGAGCTTCAGTTGTCCAGACTGATGGAACGCAATCAGTTAACCCTGGAGCAGGCGGAAGTCAGATTAGGTGCCCAGATGGACATTGAACAGAAGCGCAGGAAGGCTTCCTATGTCATTGACAACAGTGGAGATCTGGATCATACAAGGCAGCAGGTTGCTATTTTATGGGACAGGCTGGGGCTGTCATGAAATGGTTGCGTAAAAAAAGAGTGCTGCTCCTGCTGTTTATAGGTTTTACAGCCATTCTATTCTTGAGTACGAACTGGATGTCCTTGTTTTATCCCATTTACTATAAAAATGAGATCCGTACGCACAGCGTTACTTATGAGATGGATCCGTTCCTTGTGGCTGCCATCATTCGGGTAGAGACGAATTACAAAACAGGCCGGGAGTCCAAAAAAGGGGCTATAGGGCTCATGCAGCTGATGCCTGATACCGCCAAATGGGCACTCGAAAAGGCCAAGCTTCCGGATGTATCACTGGATAGGCTTAAGGAAGAACCATCGGCTAACATTGAGCTGGGCACCTGGTATCTGTCTTCACTATCCCGGCAGTTCGACGGCAACCGTATAGCGGTTATTGCGGCCTACAATGCTGGTCCCGGCAAGGTCAAGCGCTGGCTGGATGAAGGGGAGTGGGACGGCAGCGAAGCCGCTGTGAAGGATATTCCGATTGGTGAGACCCGCCATTATGTGCAGCGTGTTATTTATTATTACGAACAGTATACAGAGATCTATAATGAGTTCTAGGCTGCGAGGAGTAATGAATAATCATTAAGCCCCTGAGTTATGTAAAAAGAAGTATTACACGACCCGAAAGTCGAATAATACTTCTTGGCAAACTTAGGAGACATGTTTATTTGAACTGACCTGCCAGTGATTGTTCAGCCAGGGTTACAAGACGTTTTGTGATGTAACCACCGATCGAACCATTTTCGTAAGAAGTTTTATTGCCTTGGTACCCGTCTGGGGAGAGGGTGATACCGAGTTCTTGGGCAACTTCGTATTTCAGTTGATCCAAGGCACCGCGTGCATTTGGAGCTACCAGGTTATTGGAGCTGTTATTTTGGCTCATTACTGTTCACCTCCTATCGGTTGGTAACAGTATTATGTGCTGGACTTGCCATCTTCATAACAACAAATAAACGGTGTTTTATGGAAATTAGAATGAGCGCTTCAGAGCCGATTCTTTGCCGGACCGGGGCGTTACACCTATTGCAAAAGGAAGTGATTAAGCTTATGAAATGTCCTTACTGTGATCACACGAATACCAAAGTGCTGGACTCACGCCCGGCCAACGAAAATAAGTCAATCCGTCGCAGGCGGGAATGTGAATCATGCAGCCGGCGGTTCACCACATTTGAGATGATCGAAGAGACACCGCTGATTGTAATCAAAAAAGGCGGCAGCCGCGAGGAATTCAGCCGCGACAAAATCCTGCGAGGCCTGATCCGCGCCTGTGAGAAACGTCCTGTCTCCGTTGAGCGCCTCGAGGTCATCGTCTCCGAGGTCGAGAAGTCGCTGCGGGGGATCGCCCTGGCTGAAGTGGAGAGCCGCCAGATCGGTGAGCTCGTCATGGAGCAGCTCTATCCTGTAGATGAAGTCGCTTACGTCCGCTTCGCCTCCGTCTACCGCCAGTTCAAGGACATCAACATGTTCATGAAGGAGCTGAAAGGCCTGTTGTCCAAGAGTACCGGGGAGCTGGAGGGATTGTAGTCCTTCTAAGTTGAAAGTAATAAGCCGCTGAACTGCTGGCGGCTTATTACAAGGGTTAGCGTGGGGCGCCTCCAAGCTTTTTGAAAAAAGGTGTTGACACGGAACCTGAATTTTTATATTATATAGAAGTCGCCTACGAAACAAATCAACTTCTAAGTGACATGAACATTACAAATAAAGTAAGTTTTTAGAATACATATTGTAGTTCTAAAACGTCTCATGGGGCCATAGCTCAGCTGGGAGAGCGCATCGCTGGCAGCGATGAGGTCAGGGGTTCGATCCCCCTTGGCTCCACCAATAATTTTATACTTGGACTCTTAGCTCAGTTGGTAGAGCAGTAGACTCTTAATCTATTTGTCCAGGGTTCGAGCCCCTGAGAGTCCATCACAGTAAGAACGGCAGAGATGCCGTTCTTTTTTGTTGTCTGGGAAAGGGTGGCGGCCTTCGGAAGTTCAGTCAGGAAATAGACCGCATCCTTTACGAGAGGGCGGTCTATTTCTTTTTGAGTTATATCAGTAGTCCAAATAGCCGTTGAACTAACCATACTGCACCAAGAGTGGTAATTACCCAAGAACCATAGATGAAAGTGGGCTTGAAGAAGCTCTTTTTTTGTAAATAGATGAGGATTGGAAGCAGAAGCAGCACAATGCATAACTGGATACATTCAATACCTACATTGAAGCTGATCAGATCCACCGCTAAATGGCTTTTGGGCAGGTTCATCCCGCGCAGAATATCCGAGAATCCGATACCGTGAATCAGTCCGAATAAGAACGTGACAACCCACCGGAAACGTATTTCTTTACGGAAAATATTCTCTAGGGCAACATAACAGATGCTCAAGGCAATGACCGATTCCACCAACTGTGAAGGTAAGCTAATCCATTCCAGGACGGCGAGAGTTAATGTGATGCTGTGCGCTAAAGTAAAGGCTGTGATAATTGAAATATATTGCTTAAGCTTTTGCTTTCTTAACAAAAGAGCGAACAAAAACAATAAATGATCATAACCAGTCAAAATATGATTCATTCCCAATTGGAAGAATGAGACCCAATCAGACGTAGAGGTCATAACGGTGTTCCTGTCGTTTTGTGAGGAAGGGCTCTGAGAATTCGGGCTTGAGGTGTTGGGGGATGAGGTTAATTGTTGTTGCTGCTGCTCCTCTGTTAGAAGCATGGTCCATGTCCGGTTTTTCCCCTGTAAAACAGTCTCACTTACCTGACTTCCGTAGTGTGCAGTAATTAAATTGACGTAGGGCGAACTTGAGGTTTGGGAGTATAGGCCATCCATAATAGAGATTGTCTGCCCAGGTTCAAAGGCTGGATAGGTATAATGCCAGGTCACTACCTCTTTATCACTTTTTTGCTCAAGCTTGATTTCCAGAAGCTCTCCGGTCTGCCCACTCCCGTTCATTTCCAGCACGACACTGTCGTCGATCCACTCATCTAATCTATGTTTGTTGTCCTCAAGCTCGTCCGCTTGTAGAATTCCATCCCCATTCGTATCTACATCCATACTCTCAATTATAGAAATGACGTCTAAGGAAAAAGAGAAATCGGTCTTATCTTTGTTAAAGGTAACCATAGTATAGCTAGCGCTAAGAGCATGGGCCGATACCATTTGGTTGGAGAAGACAACTGAAACGATGAGTGCTGTGAAAAGAATGAATCCTTTAAGTATGCTGGATCGGAAATTACGAGATAACAAGGTGGTACCTCCCTATAAGTTGAGCAGTATGATTGTTGTCGCACATAACCAGTATCATAGCAAAAAAATATTTTCGGTATATATGCCCAGTGTAAAGCTAAAGGAATAATTTACGAAATTAATACAATCTAATACTTTGGATCTTACATAACGTGATTATTGTTAATGTAGCAAGGCTGCTGGGCATATAGTGAAACTACTATTGGATGAAGCTTGTACACACAAGAGGAGGAATTTTTTTTATGGAATTACGTAGTAGCCGATTCAACCGATTTAAAAGAAGGACGAGCTTGGGATTAGCCGTACTTCTGCTCCTGTTGTCTGTATCTCCGCAAGGATTGATGATGTCCCGGGCTTCAGCGACTGCTTCGATAGATTCGCCGCATGTTGTGATTAGTCAGGTATACAGCGGGGGAGGAAATGGCACGTCACCCCCATATTCTAATGACTTCATTGAATTATACAATCCTACCGACAGTGATGTTAATCTGGATGGTTATTCCGTTCAATATACTTCTGCGGCAGGGACAACTTGGACCAATATAACTATCATAACAGGCAAGGTTATTCAATCCCATGGCTTCCTGCTGATTCAAGAAGCGAAGGGCACCACTTCAACTGTGGATCTTCCTTCACCTGATGTTACAGGTTCTATTAATATGTCAGCAACAGCGGGAAAGGTGGCGCTTGTGAACGCGCAGACTGCCATTACTGGTATTGCAGATCCTGCTGTTGTAGATTTCCTGGGCTTTGGTACCGCCACTGAATTCGAAGGTGCTAAGCTGACTGCATTAAGCAGTACCACCAGTGCTCAAAGAAAATCCGAAGATGGCAGCAACTCCGGACCCGGAAAAGGTGCTGGCCTGGACACCAATAACAATAGTACGGATTTCATCGTTGCTCCCGTGCTTACACCAAGAAACTCAGCAACGCCAGCTGTTATAATTACCAAAAGTGCACAACCTCTTGGTCAGAACATTCAATTCACCAGCCAAGGTGCGGTGGGTACAATCACAGGCGATGTATCATCTGTTACGTCCTCTACATATGTTTCCCTATATTTAAGTGATCCAGGTGCCGCACCAGTTCCGGTTACACAGGCGGTTTATGCGGATCCTTCCGGTGCATTCAACCTGACCTTCGATAATTCCAGCGACAGCAAACAAGTCTATCTTACGGCAACTGAACTTGATAAAGTAGCCAGTAAAGCTGTAATGATCAACCTGGCACAGTCAAGCGCGGTGCTTGATAAGACCAAATTATTGTATTACCTCGACGCAAGCGGGGGTGGCAGAATTGTAGGAAATGCAGGGGCAGCTGCAGCGAATTCGCTGATCTACAGCTACAATAGTGCAGTAGGTGGAGCGAGGTTCTCCTCTACAGCCGATGGCAAAGACTACGTTGTCTCGGGTGCAGACGGCTCTTTTTCCTTTACGTTTACTAACGGGACAGATGATGTTCATGTAGCACAATTGACAGCTACGCCAAATGGCAAGAACCTGGAAGGTTCACGTACAGCCATTACCAAAGAAGATACAACCGTGATTACCCCAATCAGCACATTACGGACGAATGACAGTGCGGGTAAATCGGACAAAATCAATCAGATTTACACGATACGGGGAGTTGTAATTGGCAATAACCAGGTCACTGCGGCCAATACATTCTATATACAGGATGCTACGGGCGGCATCGCGGTGTTCGGAGCACTGCCAGCAGGGGTTACCGTTGCCCAAGGTGATTTGATCACTGTAACGGGGTCGGTTCTATTTTATAACGGCTTAACTGAAATTACGCCTACAACCGTTGTTAAAAATAGTACAACCAACCTTCCGCTTCCTTTTGAATCGACGCTGCCCGATCTGATTGATTATAACAAGGCGGAGCCGCTTGAGGGATCATTAGTAAAATTCACAGGCAAAATCACAAATATTCCAGCTATTTCTGGCACTGGATATAATCTCACTGTAGCAGATGCCGTAACAAACAAAACGATCACGGTACGGGTCACCACTGCCAGTGGCATTGACGTTTCTACCCAACTTCAGAAGGATTCAACCTATACCTTTACAGGGATATTCAGCCAGTACGTCTCAGGAACCACGTATAAGAGCGGATACCAGGTATTCCCAAGATCCATCGCAGACGTGCAAGAGATTAAAGAGCTTTCCCTTGTCCATCAAGCAGTAACTGAGGCATACACCAATACGGATATTTCATTAACAGCAACTGCCAGAAACGCAGACTCTGTTATCCTTTATTACAGAACAGCAGGTGGAGCGTATACTGCCAAGCCGATGGTTTCATCCGATGGCATTACTTACGCTGCTGTGCTGAATACAAGTTTTGTTGCTGCCGGAAACAGCTTTGACTATTACATCGAAGCCAAGATGGGACAAGATACAAAGCAGTCGGGAACTCCGGTAACCCCATATACGGTTTCTGTTGTTAACGACACCTTTGCACCTAAATTTTACGAAGAAACTCCGATGTCTGGAACAAAGATCGAAGATAGACAACCTGTAATTTCTGTGAAATATGATGAGCCAAGCGGCCTTGATGCTGCAACTCTGGAAGCTACACTCGATGGAACGGCTGTACCCTCTGTAATTAATGGGGATACCATTGAGATGAACAATTCTGCTGATTTATCAGTGAGTGATCACACCGTTAGTGTCAAAGTCAGTGATACCAAGCATAATGTGGGGACCTATACTTGGAGCTTTACTGTAACACCTGTATTTACCGGTGGGAATCACTATCGCGGGACTACTCATAACCATACGAATATATCCCATGATGCTGCAGGTACCCCAGAAGATGCTTTGAAAGCAGCAGAAGCCCATCATTATGACTTCTTTGCTTTTTCAGACCATTCCCATGATATTGATGCCGCCCTGGTTGGCCAAGACACCGTAGATCATAAGGGATCTCCAGAGCGTACCGGCGGTGAAAATTGGAAGTTGACCAAGGATTTAGCCAAGACCTATACCAAAAATGATAGCTTTGTTGTTTTTCCTGCATTTGAAATGACATCTACAACCTGGGGACACTCGAATGTGTTTGGAACCAACAATTTTATAGACCGGAAGCAGAACTCGGGTCAATATCAGGATTTGAGCAAGTATTATGCCTGGGTCATGACGTATGATGATGTCGTTGCACAGTTTAATCATCCGGACATGTCCGCGAATGCTTTTAATAACTTCACACCATATGACCGGAATGTGGACAAACTGTTCACTATGTTTGAGGTAGGGAATGGCTCAGGCCACTACGGTTATGCCAATGCGGAAGCTAAATTCTTCAAGGCTCTTGATCTGGGCTGGCATGTGGCTCCGACCTATGGCGAGGACAATCATGATGGTACCTGGGGGCAGACCAATGCCAGAACAGTCATCGTGGCTAATGACTTGTCACAGGAATCTTTACTTCAATCCATGCGCAATATGCGTGTGTATATGACGGAAGACCCTAACTTTACACTGGACTTCCTTGCGAATGGCAGCTATATGGGGGCAACTGTCAAAGGAGATACCCTGAATTTCTCGGTATCCGGGAAAGACAATGTTGTCGAAAAGAAGAGTATACCTGAATATAGCTACCTCAGCAGTACTTACCAGTCAGATGACCGAATAGCTAAAGTCGAATTGATCACTAATGGTGATAAAGTCGTGGACTCGATCACACCGATGACCTCTGATTTCACTTGGAATCCTGTTGTGCATATTACCGGAGGCCAACAATGGTTTGTTGTGAAAGTGACACAAATGGATGGAGAGCAGGTATATTCTGCACCAATCTGGTCACAGGAAGTAAATACAGATGTTAAAGTGAGCGGAATTAATATTGCAGGGAACAGCCTGGTTGCTGGCAGTCCTACTGTACTGGAAGCCGGATTGACCAACCTGGGTTCACAGGATTTGTCTAATCTGAATGTGAATTTCTACTATGATGCGGTTGATACAGCACATTTTATTAATAAAGCGTCGGTATCTTCTATCCAATCTAAAAGTACAGCCTCAGCTGCGGTTACCTGGTCTAATCCAGTGCAGGGTTATCATACCTTAATTGCCGTACTGGATACTCCGGCGGGAGATTCTCCAGAGGATAATCAATTCCGCTTGGAGGTAACGATCAAAGCCTCCTTGGGAATCAAGGTAATGATTGATGCCTCCCATAAGAATGAGAATACTTCAACTGATGGTGGTACCTATAAAGACAACCTGAAGTCCTTTACTACTCAGCTCCGGCAGGAGGGGTACACTGTCGTGGAGAACACAGGTGCTATTACTGCATCCAGTCTGGCGGATGTAAAAGTGCTTATGTTTACACATCCGGCAGTTGCTGTAACCGCTGATGAAAGTGCGGCGATTGCAAACTTTATACAGCAAGGCGGCTCCTTATTCTTAACTGAGAAGAGTAATAACAGTACGAATCCCGCATTTGCAAACAGTCTATTGGCACAAATCGGATCTACGATTCAGGTTAGCAATGACGGAATCTTTGATACGAGCCCAGAGGGCAATTTCTGGTCCCAGCCGATAGGGACGAATACCTTTACAGTTAGACTTCATCCTGGACTAGTGAGTAATTATATAACGGACCGGGTACCAACGCTTGAGTATTATAGTGGTGCCAGTCTGGAAAAAGTGGGTCATCTCCCTCTTACGGATACTGACAAATTAACGATTTTGGTAAAAGGGAATGAGACTACCTTCCAAGGTAAAATCGCGATCGGTGGCTTTACCTATGACAATGTTGATGATGGAACCGGCGGTTCCGCTATTCCTGCTATTGCTTCAGAAGAGATAGGGAGTGGTAGAATCATTGTTTCCGGGATGAATTTTGTTAATGATAAACAGCTCGATGAAACGTATAATGCGAAGGGTAATAATGAGCTTGGTTTAAATTCTATTAACTGGCTTGCTCAACGTGAGACGGTGATAAATAATATTGCAGACACTAGAACTAAACCTGACGGCACACCTGCAGTAATTGAGGGTACCGTGGTTACCGGTTCGAACATCTTCTTCGATGCGTTCTATGTGCAGGATGCTACTGGTGGCATTATGGCATTTAAAGAAGTGCCGGAAAATACGCTGGTCGAAGGTGATACTGTCAGAATATATGGTCAAATGAAAACTTTTGAGAATAATAAAGAGCTTGAGTTTGGTTCCTTTGCATCGGATGTAATCAAAACAGGACATACCAGCCCAGTGGAGCCTCGTGTATTAACTACAGGACAAGCTAATCTAGAAGCGAACCAAGGTTTGTTAATTAAGGTAAAGGGCAAGGTCATTTCACAGTTTGATGAGAATTCTTATGTGATCGATGATGGCACAGGCCAGGTTCTCGTCTTTACCGATGGATATATAGCCAAGCAGAGCGGACCTGTTCCAGTCTTGGTAGCCGGAGACACCCTGGAAGCCGTAGGTATCACTGGTAAGAATACGGAAGGAATTCGAATTCGTGTGCGGAACACAACGGAGTTAGTGAAGGGGATAGGGGATTCAACGGGTCTAACGCCGACACCAACGCCGACACCAACTCCTAGTTCTGGACCAACAAGTTCGGCAAGTCAGAGTCCGACAAGTTCAACAAGTCCAACGCCTAGTCCAAGCCCAATTCCGACAAGTTCAACCCATCCTACGGACTCTAAGGATAACGTCAAAGTCACGACCAGCAAAGAAACAGGGTTGGATGGGGTCACATACGACAAAGTCACTATCGACGCAGCCTCGCTTAGTGAAGTGTTGCAGTCCTATAGACAAGCGACAGTGAAAGTTCAAGATGCTTCCAATCCTGTTAAGGTTGAAATTCCGCTGCAGGTTTTTGCACCAACAGATGGTTCCCAGAAGGACTCCAGTATACGAATTCAGAGTGAAGGATTCTTCTATACGCTACCTTCCAATGTGATTCCTACAGCGGAACTCACGCAGCGGCTGGGTACTGATATGAAGGACATCCAATTGTCCTTGGTCATCACTAGAGCTGGAACTGAGGAGGATAGCCTTCTTGTAAAAGCTGCGCGAAAAAGCAATGTAACACTGTTAACAGACGCAATAACCTTTACGATTATTGCAGAAAGCAACGGGAAGAAGACGGAGATTAATAATTTTGGCACCCACTTTGTTTCCAGGGGAATTACTGTGAGTACGCAGGTAGATCCCCGGTTCAGTACAGGAGTGCGATTGGATGAGGCCAGGGGTGAGCTGGTATTTGTGCCATCGTACTTTAAGGTAGATGGTAGTACAACAGAGTCCGTACTGCAGCGTAATGGTAACAGTATATATGCTGTTGTTCATTCCAATGTCACGTTTGATGATATTAAAGGGCATTGGGCGCAGGGCAATATTGAGCTTCTTGCCTCTAAATTGATTGTTAAAGGAGTAACGCCAGCACATTTTGATCCTGAACAACATATTACACGTGCAGAATTTGCTGCCTTGCTGGTCCGCTCCTTAGGAATGGATCAAAAGGGAAATGGCACAGCATTTAACGATGTTGCCGCAAAAGACTGGTTCTATGGAGCTGTTGAAGCGGCAGCGGATGCGAAAATTGTAACTGGATTTGCCGATCACAGTTTCCATCCGCTGGAGCCTGTCAGCCGTGAAGAAATGGCTGCGATGACTCTGCGGGCACTGGAATATGCGGGGCATGCTTCCTCTGCAGCGAATAATCCATCCGTCCTGGATTCCTATAAGGACAACAGCTCCATTGGGAACTGGGCAAGACAACCCATTGCCGAATTAATGACGGCTCAGATCATGAAGGGGATAACCAGTAATGAAATCGCGCCTAAGGCGCTGGCAACCCGTGCACAGGCAGTCACCATACTCAAACAGGCTCTGCAGTCCATTCAATTCATCAACGAATAGCGTATGTTCAACCCAAAAAGACACCTTAATGGTGTCTTTTTGGGTTTTTTTTAAGTTCAGCTCTCTGAAGATCATAACCCAGGAAGCCCTTACTCATTGCATCTGTAATGACCGCTATTTACTGCCAGCTTCCCATCTCAGATTCCAGTTATAATACTGGTCCAATTCCTGGTGTCCGGCGAAATATTCTACGAGTCTCTCGACGCTGAGTGTCTCATCATTCAGATTACGAATCATAGCGATGGCACACATGCCCTTATTGTTGTTGTGCTCATCCAGCCGGACCTCGATCTCCGGACCGCCCTGCTGCTTGATGGTTACAATCGCATCTGCCTCCGACCAGTTCGTGATTCCCTCATAGATGAAGGCAAAGATAACGATGCGGCTAATTTCGGAAAGATAATGGCCATTAATCCTCAGATTCTCGCCGGTGGCTATGGAGCCGGTGCGGTCATCCCCGTCAAGGGAGATATAAGGCGGCCTGCTCAAGCTTCCGAAGGATTCACCGAGTGCTTGGACAGAGCCCTTGATGCCATTTTTCAGTTCAAACAGACAACCAAGGTCAAGGTCAACGCCTTTACTTCCGAACCAGCCCGAAGATTTTTTTTGATACCAGTTAAGATTGATCAGTATCTCGCCAAGGGAATCAGTCCCTTTCTGGAGATTGATCTTCTCCCCGCGTTTCTTAAGCAGGATGGTATTCGGATTTAATGGAGGGGCTGGAGGTGATGCTGGTGAAGACGGGGGCAAGTTGTCTGAGTCCTTAGGCCGTGACCGCAGTTCTGGGAGAACAAGCGGGGACGGCTGTGATTGAATTATTGGGCTAGCGGGTACAACCGAGGGCAGTATGTCATTGACCTCTATCCCATAGCTTTTGCATAGGGCAGCTAGACCTCCTGCATATCCCGAACCTACAGCGCTGAATTTCCATTCATTATGGTATCTATAGATTTCTCCCGTGACAATGGCGGTCTCTACAGAGAAACCTTTACCTAGGTTGTAGCGGAGAATATCCGTTCCATCATCAGCGTTAATAATCCGTAAATAAGCATCGTCCAATAGCGAGAAGTTTTGCTGCCGTTTGTCAGCCTCATATATCGTTAGTGCAAATGCAATCCGTTCGTAGTCTGCAGGAATTTGCCTAAGCTCGACAGCGATTTGTGTGTTATCGGTTAAGCCTGCGTAGGATTTTTTATCCGACAGTAATACGGCTACAGATTGGTTCGAAGTAGAAGGATTGCCATAAAAAATAAGGTCTTCATCTGTAGAGACAGTCCCGGCAGGCGTAAGCAAAAAGGCAGAAAAATCAACCTCAACCTCAGATCTCGTATTGTGCCAGCCCATTCCTACAATAATTCGTGTAAGGAGAGGATTGTCTTTCGTTAAGTTGCATTTTTGTCCCTTTATAAGATCAAGTGTCATTAGAATCAGCCTTTCAAGAGATTTATATTCTGCCGCGTCTTCCCGCGTCCAGATCCGGACCGTTCAGGTTGGATAGCTTGTCCAAGGAATGTTCGTAAATACGTACGATATCCTGTACCTTTTGGAACTCCGGATCTGAGGGACCCAGGTTGTCCATGAACATACGCTGCAGGATCTCTCTATAAAAGGAGATGCGGCTTCCAATAATACCGCACTCGTATTCAATGACCTCTTCAACCGAATGCTGCTGCACAAATTCCATCAGGTCATCAGCCGGGTTATCACGAGACTCCCGGTCATTGCGCTCATTTCGTGCGGCAATCGGAGTGTTCACATTATCGAGGTTAACGGTGGAACGGATATCGGTGAAAAGAATACCTTCTTTCGCCAGCATTACCTGAAAAGGCTTATGCTTGAACAGCTCTTGTGCGACAAGAGCGCACATCGTCTGATTTCTCAGCAGGATACCATCAAAGGGGTGAAGAACCCATCCTCTGTCATCCCGATACAGGCTGAACGTGAAGTACTCCCCTCCGTATTCATATCTCAGATTGATGCCAGTCTCTGAAGTTAGCTCATATTGAAATGCATCCATTCAAGTTGCGCCTCCCGCTTCTTCTCTATGATTATATTAGCATAGCAGAATATGGGGAATCTTGGGAGAGAGGATTTATTCCTATATTGGAGGGAGGACGCATACACTTACTCTACAAAATATACATAATCCACAGGTTCACCAATAACATTAGGGATACTCTGTGTCTTTCTTTCTTGATCTAATATGAATCCTACACTTTCATACATTCGTTGAGCGGGAATTAGGTCTTCATTCGTGAATAATATTATTTTTTTTACTTCATTTTGGATGATTCTATTGACCGCTTCTTGAAGCTGCATTTTACCATAACCCTTGCCTTTGTGTCTGGACGCAATGCAATTATGACCAATTTCCGCATACTCAGGCATATTCCTCGGGTCCCATGAAACAAATCCAATGGCTTCGTCGTGTAGTGTTGTGATGAACCCGCACCTATCTGCAATCTCTAAATTGTCAAAGAAAAAGTGATCAAAATCCTGCCAATCCGAAGTACAGCTTTGTTCATATCTGCGGTCAAATGAATATGCATCTGTCAATAATTCAAACAGTATTCCCCGGTTAAAGTCGCTTACCTTTTTATAAATAATACTCATGTGTTCATACCCGCACTTTCATAAATATTCATAACTACCTGTTGGATGGGGAGTTCCTTCACGGAGATGTCGGAGAAGCGGTGCTTTCGCGAGATGTCTTCCAGAAAATCACTGATTGAAATCTGTGCTGTGTCTACTTCAAGCGTAATCTGAAAATCAGACGGACGTTCGATCACTTGGGTATAGGCGTTATTGAAGACGCTGCCCTGAACGGACTCCACAAAAGTGAAACTGACCCGTTTTTTCTCCCCCAGGAAAAGCTTCAGCCGCTGCAGCGAATCATCAAAAACCTTATCCCCGTGGTTGATGACAATCACCCGATGGGCAAGCTCCTCCACATCCTCGAGATCGTGGGTGGTCAGAATGCAGGTCATATTCTGCTTTTTATTCATCTGGTGGATGAATTCACGGATTTTGACCTTGGCGATCACATCTAGCCCGATGGTTGGCTCATCCAGAAACAAAATGTCCGGGCGGTGCAGCATAGCCATGACGAATTCGCATTTCATGCGTTCGCCAAGAGACAGCACTCGTGTAGGCTTTTCAATCACATGGGTAATATCCAGCAGCTCCGTCAATTCTTCCAGACGGCTTTTGTATTCAGGAGTGGAGATCCCGTAGATGGCCTTATTCATGTTGAAACTATCAATAGGTGGAATATCCCAGATGAGCTGGGATTTCTGGCCGAAGACGGCTCCGATTCTGGAGACGTAGTGCTTTCTGTCCCGGGCAGGCGAATAACCCAGCACTTGAATGTCCCCGCTTGTCGGATACAGCGCACCGCAGAGCATTTTGATTGCCGTTGATTTGCCCACTCCATTGGGACCCAGAATGCCGCAGATCTCCCCCTGGCCAATGGCAAAGCTGATATCGTTCACCGCATGGACTACGACTTCTTCGCGCTGAAAGAAGCTTTTGAAGGTTTGCCCCATGCCTGAGCCCCGCTTATAAGTTGTATACGTCTTGGTCAAATGCTTCACGTCAATAACCGGCATCATCCGCCTACCCCCTCGTACAATCTGATCATATGCCGGTAAATCCATATTCCAGCCGCCAAAAATAAAAAGCAGGGTAGAACCGCCGCGTAATCGCTGGCCTGCACCCGCCCGAGGAGAGCAGACGCAGGGAAGAAGCCTACCATTCCCACGGGAATGATCATTGTGGCTACCCCTTGTATAGCCTTCGGGAAAATAGGCAACGGATACTTTCCAAGGTGCAGTACACTGTCCGCAAGCTCGGAGATTCTCGAATTGCCTACCCATTTGAAGGACACCGCAGCCATCATCAGAGATAATCCTGCCAGGACAGCCGTCCCTGCGATAAATAATCCGGCAAACAGTAGCCAGTTAATGGCTGAAATGGCGCCTACATGTGCAGCAGAGAAGATAAATAGAGATACCCCGCCCAGAAACAAGCCAATACTGTCGGTAGAAAACGTAGTAGCAACAATAAAAAACAGCGGACTGAGCGGCTTGAGCAGAATGACCTCGAAGCTGCCCTCCCGGACATGCGACATGGTGGTCCAGAGGACTCCGCCAAAAATAATACCCGAAAGCCCGCTCGACATGGTGAATACCGACTGGATCAATAACACCTCATACAAGCTCCAGCCGGGAAAGCTGGTTCCAGCCCGATAAATTAGCAGGGTGACCAGCGGGAATAGAATGTTGCCGATCAATGTAATCAGACTGCTGATGATGAAGTTCATCCGGTAAGCTGCAGCCGACTGCAAAGCGGAATACATACACTGCTTATAAACATCCAGATACCGTTTCATGTAACTAATTATCCTTTCAAGGGGTCATTCATGCACCGACAGCGGTAAACTGCTTCATGGCCATACGGCGTACGAGTTCGTTCAATCCGAATGTGATTAGCACGGCTATTGCCTGCATGCCTACAGCTTGCTGAATGGAAAGCTCTAGACCACCAAGCGAATAATGGCCGGTGAACACCATTGCCGGCAGGTAAGCCATATACTGAAACGGCAGGAAGAACTGGATTACTTGCAGGGAGTGCGGAAAGAAATCAAGCGGAATAAGCGCACCTGAAAAAATCCCTGACACCAGCATAAACGCGCTTCGTATCCCGCTCGACTGGACAAGCCAAAATGAAGTCAGGCCAATCATGTAGTTCACATAAAAATTCATCAGAAAGGCCAGCAGCACCGACAGAAGGGTCAACGGAAGGCTCGCAGGCCGCATATCGACTCCAAAAATAAAAATGAAGATCAAAAGACACGGCAGAAATTCAAACAGAAAACCCAGAGACCGGTGGCCAATTTTCTGAAATAATGCGAACGAACGGTGATGAATCGGGCGCAAATGAAAGGTGAGAAATTTACCGGTTCGCACAAGCATGGATAAGTTCCAGTCGGCAAAATCCATGATCAGGTAACCGAGTAGCGCAGTAGCGCCGAAGTAACGGATCATCTGGGGGAGACCCATGCCGCCGAGTGAAGCGTGATCTCCATATACCGCCGTCCAGATGAAATATTGCACTATGAAATAGACAGGGCCGACGATAATGGATACCATAGAATGCGTACGGTAAGCACTCCACTCTTTGTAGGTTACGTCCGCTACCGTCCGGCAAATAAGCCAATTGTGCTTAAACCTGTTCATTAGATCAGTCCTGACCAAATGATATTGGTTACATTATATAGTCCCTCCGCATACCAATTGTCACCGGTGAAAGGTACGAACCATACGGCGGCGAGCTGTTCTGTAGGATCAATGACCATGCAGCAGGCACCCGCGCCTTCATGCAAATAACTGGTCGAGGAGTAGAGGAAGGCGGGACCTCTTCTCATATCGAGTCCGATGCCATAACTCCGGTCGCTATTATCGGCACCCCAGCAGTGGTCAGGAACCCCATAAAGGGTGCGGGTTGTGATCTTTTCTACCGCTTTGCGGCCGATAATCCGGGTACCGTCCAGTGTTCCCATGCTCAGGAGCATGTTGGCGAACCGCATAATGTCACCAGGTGTAGAGGCCAGCCCTCCACCTGTTTTGGAAACCGTCTCCCACAGCTTCTCCTCCTGTGAGAGTTCAGGCCGACTACCGTTGATTACATCGCTCAGCCGCTTCTCGTATCTCTCGTTTCTAATAATCGCACGTTTGGCTAAATCGGGAGTCAGCTCCCAAACCGTGTCATTCATGCCAAGTGGCTTCAGTATGTGCTTTTCTATGTACTCCTCAGCGGTAATACCGGTCAGTTTCTTGATAATTTCTCCAAGGATGCAGAAGCCGAATGAACAGTATTGCCATTCCTCACCTACTTTTTTATTGACCCCGCAGCTCAGAGCAGCGGTAATCCAGTCCGGATCCCCATCTTCAGGGCTATATTTTTCAAAATATTCACCGATGAACTCCCAATAAGATTTATGATAGGGAATGCTATCCGCACAGTCGGGAAATAAACCCGAGGTATGGGTCAGGAGGCTGTAAATATCGATTTTGTTGAATGGGTCCACATTAAACGGTTCTAATATGGTGCCAACTGGAATGTCAAACCGGAGAATGCCGTCCTCAACAAGCTTGGCGACGGCTACCGAGGTAACAGCTTTGGTAATGGACGCAATATTATGAACGGTTGTCGGCAATAGCGGATCTGCCTGGTCTTCCCGGAATGAAAGCGGTCCGATAGCACCGTGCATGAATGTCTTCCCATACCTGGAAACGCAGTAAGAGGCGGCCTGGACTTTTTTTTGATCGATGAGGGTCTGGAAGTGGGCATTCAAGACCTCGATTCTTGAAGCATCATAACCCACCTCTGCCGGTGAACAATCGGTAACTCCTTGTGTATATAGCATAAGATTTTTACCCTCCTAAAAATATTTACGCCATGCAATTACAGGACAAGCAATCTATCGAAGCGCTCTCATTATGAATCGCCTATTCGTGCTGTACGCATGGCAAAGACTAGAGGCACGATTACATCAAGTATATTTCCAAGGAATGGATGTTACAACGGAGAGTTTCTTTTATAAGCAAACTTACCCGAAATGGGTCCAGGAGGAATGAAGTTGTTCGCTTTCAGTTCCACAGCTTCATGATAAAATCAAGAGAAGGGGGACGCACAAATGCACAAACCTATAGAAATATGGAAAGGTCAGTGGCAGCAGCTGATTCAGGCACTGGAGCTGAAGTCTGCGGATACGTATATTTACTTTGATCCACCTGCGGAGAAAAAGGACATTGAGACAGTGGAAACTCGTCTTGGAGTTTTGCTGCCCGAAGAATTTCGCTTGCTGCTGGAAGAGGGCGCCGCTAAGGCTCAGGTGAGCTGGTATCTTCCGAGTGAGACGATTATGCCGTTTGAGGTGAGCGGTAATGTAGGCTGGGATCTCGAAGTGCTGGATTTCTACGACTTTGCCGATAAGAGCATGGATGGGCAGAAGCGGTATCTAAGCTTTCATCTTGCCGGGAACGGGGATGAGCTGCTGCTTGATCTGCATAGCCCGTCTGGAACCTCCGTCGTCCACTGGGCTCACGAGACAGGAGAATTCCGGGTGTTGGCTCCAACCATAACGGTTTTTTTGGAGCGGGTCACTGAGCTAGGATGTGTGGGGGCGGAGGAATGGCAATACCCGGATTTTTGCGATGAACAGGGGCTGAATCCAGGCGGCAGTAACGGTATGCGTTGGATGGACTGGCTGCACCAATATCTGACCCTCACCGTGGAGCAGGCGCAGCAGGAGCTGCCATTGCTGATCTTGTATACGGAAACGAACGGAATTCATCCGGAGGTAGAGGCGGCCTTTGCCTGTTATTCACAGGAAGCGGTGCTGCAAGCATGGGTCACAAGAGCAGTGGAGGAGGCAAACCTTAACAATCGGTCACAGCTATTGTGTTACGCGGGTGATCTGCTTAAGGAATACGCTGCTGACTTCGTGCGGACCCTGTGGGGAAATGAACCTCCGCTTAAGGTGAGTCGTCAGGTGAGGGCTTATCTCTCGTCTGTATGCTTACCGGCAGGGGAAGGGCTACAGCGTGTAGTTGAAGAGCTGGATAAGCAAGGGAAGCATAGCAAGTTAAGTGGCTATGAAGCGAATTCCTTATTGCAGCCATTCCGCAGCCAGCAGGTACTGAAGTGGATGGAGGATAAGGTATCGTTCCCTTTTGACGGGTGGGATACGCTGTATATTCACTCGCAACCAGAAGCCTCCGACGTGATTCAGTGGCTTGAGGGCAAGGATGTTCAGCGCCGGATCGTAATCTCGGCCTTATCCAGTCTGCCGGAAGGTTACCCGCTGTTTGGAAGCGAGATGGAGGCATTACAAGTAAGAGATTTACTGGAGCGGTTGCAGGGGGAAGCTGTGCTCAAGAAAGAAAAACAGGCCGTCCAAGATGCGCTGGACAGTCTTATTCACCTGGGACAGGCTTAGCCGGATCTTCCCTCCATTCAGTTATGATCGATCTAAAATACGCTACAATCTAACAACAGGAAGGATAGTAAATGTCAGAATGAATACAAAGCCGCTTATAAAAACTGTAACATTCTTTGAAGCCCTGGCACTCGTGGTAGGGATGATTATCGGTTCGGGGATTTTTCTGAAACCAGGGATTGTGCTGAATAATGCCGGTACCCCATGGATGAGTATCTTGGCCTGGGGGGTTGGCGGTATCATTACTCTGGCTTCAGCACTGAGCGTAGCAGAGATTGCAGCCGCCATTCCGAAGTCGGGAGGTCTGTATACATATCTGGGAGAACTCTATGGCGGAGTATTCGGCTATCTACTGGGCTGGGTGCAGGCTGTAATCTCCTATCCGGCTTCCGTTGCGGCCCTGACGATTGCCTTTGCTACATACTCCGGCTATTTTTTGCCGCTGAATCACTGGCAGCAGAAGCTGCTGGCCGTTGCTATTCTGGCTTTCATTCTAATCATGAACATCATTGCGACCAAATTCGGTGGGATTATCCAGACCGTTGCAACGGTTGGCAAGCTGATTCCGGTGGCGGGAATAGTAGGAGTGGGCTTATTCTCGAATTTGGCTCCCGGCTTTGGTGGGATAGGGGCGTCGGCAGCGGGAGCGGGCTTTGGAGCAGCTGTTCTGGGCACGCTCTGGGCCTATGACGGCTGGATCGGTGTGACGAATATGGCAGGAGAGATCAAGAACCCGGCCAAGACGCTGCCCAAAGTCATTTCCATCGGGGTTATTTTTGTAATCGCCGTTTACGTATTATTCAATATTGCCATCTTTCAGGCACTGCCTTACGACCAGATCATTTCTTCCCCGACTCCGGGGGCGGATGCGGCAGAGGCATTATTCGGCAATGGCGGTGGAGCTTTTATTACTGCGGGTATTATTGTGTCCGTGCTCGGTGCGCTGAATGGTTATTTGATGACTGCTGCACGGGTGCCTCAGGCGATGGGGGAGAACAACCAGATTCCGTTCTCGCGGGTGCTCCGCAGCATCCATCCCAAGTTTCAGACTCCGGCCAATGCGCTTATCTTTCAAAGTGTGCTGGCGGTCATCTATATTTTCTCGGGAACCTTTGATACGCTGACGGATTTGCTGGTGTTTGTGTTGTGGATTTTCTTTACTATGGGCGTGTTCGGTATATTTATCCTGCGCAAAAAAATACCGCTGGCAAAAGGACGCTACCGCGTGCCTTTATACCCGGTTACTCCTATTATTGGGGTAGCGGGCGGAATATATATTCTGGGCAGCACAATTATCAGTGATCCGCTGCGCTCACTGATAGGAATAGGCATAACGCTGGCCGGACTCCCGGTCTACTATGTGCTGTCACGCAAAAACCGGTTGTAAGGCATAGAGTTTTTTGCAGGCGTAGGACAGAGAATTTATATAGATAGCAAATGGTAGCTGAAGAATCCAGGACAGAGAAAGACCGCCTTCCATTGGAGGCGGTCTTTCTTTTTCAACCACTGCTCTACCTGTGCTCCGCTAACTGCACCTCGAAGCCGTCCGGGTCCAGTACATACAAGAATCTCAGGTGAGGATTGGGCATGATCGGTCCGCGTGCTAACGGGATACCCTGGCTTTTTAAATGATCGATGGCCTCATCCAGTGAAGTCACCTCGAAACCAACAGAGACGCCGCTCTCAGGTATCATAACCTTCTCATTTCCCTGAATCAGCTCGATCTTGGGTTGACCTTCTGCACCTAACATAACTATTTGTCTTCCTCTGCTCTCAAATCTGCGTTCAATAGGAAGCCCTAGAATCCTGTGATAGAAATCGAGGGAAGCTTCCAGGTTGCGGACCCTGAGTGTAATCCAATTCAGACGCAGTATCATATCGGGTGTCCCCCCCTTAAGTGATGGAGGCTTCGTAGATGGCCTGGGTGGATTGTTCGAGCATGGCGTTGAACTCTTCATCGGTTTGCTGATCGCTAAGCCCTTGGGACAAGGCCCGGGAGAAGCTGGCGATCAGCCCATGGTTATGTGCAAGCTTATCGTTGGCTTCCGCTTGAGTGTAGCCGCCTGACAAAGCCACAACCCTTACCACATGCGGATCTTCTATTAAATCACTATAGAAATTATCCGCAGTTGGAATGGAAAGTTTAAGCATAACCTTCACGTCTTTACCGAGAGCAGATAATTGAGCAGAGATCTCGTGTTTTAAAAGCTTCTCCGCTTGCTCTTTATCCTTACTATGGATATCTACTTCCGGTTCGATAATCGGCACCAGACCGGCATTTGCAATCTGGATTGCAACGGCAAACTGCTGCTCTACGACTTGTTGTATGCCGGTAGGATTCGCTTCCTTAATTAGTGAGCGCATCTTGGTTCCGAAGATATTTTTCTGGACGGCGCGCTGCAAAAGATCATCCAAACCGGGGATAGGTTTCATGAGCTGAACCCCGTTATCAGACTCGGCCAGACCCTGATCGATTTTCAGAAAAGGCACGATGCCTTTCTGTTCCCATAAATAATCAGCCGTGAATTGACCGTCAATGGAGCGGTCCATCGTGTTCTCAAAAAGAATAGCACCCAAAATGTGTCTGGAATTAAAAGCCGGACTCTTAATAATTCGCGTTCTCATCTCGTGCACCAGTGCAAACATCTCTTCTTCAGTGGCATAGCGGCCTTCCTGAATGCCATATTGCAGCAGGGCTTTTGGAGTACTGCCTCCGCTTTGATCCAAAGCCGCAATAAAACCCTTTCCTGTGTGAATCCGCTCTAATTGTTTCGTATTCATGAGTGTGTCCCTTCCCTTCTGTAAAGTGAATGGCAACGGTTATCAATCATGTATAGTTTAGTTAGATTAAACGTACAATGCAAACTAAGGTAAGGTATGAAGGCCAATCAGATATGGGAGTTAAGTTCAGTTGAGTATTGATTTGATCTGCACGATAGGCCCGGCTAGTTCATCCCCAGCTATTCTTAAGGAGTTACTGCTGGGCGGTATGACCATCGCCCGGCTCAATATGTCACACGGGAGCCATGAAGAGCATGCACGGGTAATTGAAGTATTGAGGGCCGCCGCCGCTGAAACAGGACAACCCGTGCGGATTATGAGTGACCTGCAGGGACCGAAGATCCGTCTGAAGAGTGTGCAAGGGGAGGACGTTCAATTAGAGGAAGGTCAATCCTTTATTCTGGATCAGTCGGATGAACCGGGAAGCCAGGACCGCGCAGCGCTCGATAATCCTGTGGTGATGGAGGATATTCAACTGGGTGCTGCGATCTTAATCAATGACGGGGAAGTTAAGCTTGAGGTGACGGATAAGCATCCGGGAAGCATTATTACAAAGGTTATTGTCGGTGGAACAATCAGCAGCCATAAAGGTGTCAACCTTCCAGGAACGAAAATCCGTTTGCCGGCCATTACTGAAAAAGACAAACAGGATCTTCAGTTCCTGCTGGAGCATCATGTGGATTGGATTGCTTGTTCTTTTATCCGTGAGGCATCGCATCTGATGGAAATTCGGGCGTTTGTATCTGCGCTGGGGAAATATAGTCAACCGGGTCTGGTATCCAAAATCGAAACCATTCATGCCATACAGAATTTCTCATCCATTATGGAGGCGTCCGACGGAATCATGATTGCGCGCGGAGATCTTGGCGTAGAGCTGCCTTTCGAACGAATTCCCTTTATTCAGAAAGCCATTCTCCGCGAGTGTAAGCAATCCAGGACCTACGTAATCACTGCTACTCAGATGCTTCAATCCATGGTGGAACACCCGGTTCCAACACGTGCAGAGGTAACCGATATCTCTCAGGCCGTAATGGACGGGACCGATGCTGTAATGCTGTCAGCGGAAAGCTCTGTAGGCGATTATCCGGTGCAGAGCACAAGAGTCCTGAACACTGTCGCCAAATTTGCAGAGAACATGCGGGAGCAAGGGAAGAGCGATTTTGAGCTGGGGGAACTGTGCACCGAGTCCCCGTTCGATCATCTTTATAAGAAGACAGCAGTGAATAACCGGACAGATTAAGAAGACTATTTGAACAAGAGAATCCTTCTTAAAACAACGAATAGACAGATCAATGTAAAGACCGGCCCCAACCTGGGCCGGTCTTTTGCTTTCTTTCTTCATATCTTCGATATCGGATAATACAAATTGCACTCACAGTACTGCTTATTGCATCTGGCGTAATTGATGAGCTCGAAGCTGAATTTCTCATCCAGATCGAATTGTATGGTGGGCATCCACGTCTCGAAGATCTGCTTCCAGATGCTGCTTAAGGACTTCGAATTGATGTCTTCCGGCCGATGAGGTCCCATATAGGTGAACACTCCGTACTTGTGGGGGGCAACATGCTTGACAGACATATCCGGTGGAATGATGCTGCTCTGATTCACTTTGACTGAGGGTTGGTACCAGGTATAGCCCTGAAACGGCTCCGGAACGGTGGTATACCCGATATAAATATTTTTGTTGACCGGATTGATAATTCTTGGACGGTCCTTATAAAAGAAAGCGACACCCAGCCGGTTGGACGTTTGATTAGCCATATTGTCATTTACATCCACCTGATATTCGGGTCCTGCAATGGAAAAGGGCGGCAATACGCTTGTGGAATGGAAATAGACAAGACCTTCTCCCGCACGATGCAGAAAGTCGGCATTGAACCTGTCCATGATCTGCAGTGGAGAGGGGTTTCGCCGCCATTTGGCGGGACTGATGTTGAATTCCTCTTTGAAGACCCTGGAATAGGTGCGTTCGCAGCCGAAGGAGTATTTGGAGGAGATGAACTCAATGCTGTTCCGTTCATGAATCAGATCTCCCAGGGACAAGGCGATCCGCCTTCTGCGCACATATTCCATCAGGCCGGTTGCGGTTGCCCCTTTCCAGATGCGGAGTAAATGAAATTTGGAGATATTCACCTGTTCGGAGATACGGTCCAGACTTAGCTCATCGAGCAGATGATGTTCGATATAATCAGTGGTTTGGTTGATCGTTTCGAGGAGATGGAGTTCCATAATTGCTCCTTTGCAAGCTGAACTTTTTGCGGGATAACCCAGCAATTTTTGTCCGTTTCTATACATCGCAGTGTAGTATGATTCTACCATAAACGGAAAATACGAAAAGGGAAATTTTATAAGAAAAAGGAGGAGGGCTGGAAGGATGGATAGTGCAGCGCAGGCAGAGCTTAGAGAACGCTACATTGCCGCTCGGGACAGCTTTATCGGCAAGGTCAGCGGTGATCCGAATGTGATTGCCGTTATTCTCAGCGGGAGTCTGGCTTATGATGTGATTTGGGAAAAAAGCGATATTGACATGACCATGGTCGTCCGTGACCAGCCCCTTACCACAACAACCTATTGTATTGACGAGGACGGTATCTTAATCAATGTGTATCTTGTGGCCCGAAGCGACTTCAAGCGGGGGATGGACCGGGCGCTGGGCGGGTCCTTTGCCCAATCCTACTACTCCAAGGGGAAGATGGTCTATTCCACGGATGACAGCCTGGTTGAATACTTCGAAGATCTCAAGACCATAGGCAGTGATGATATAGCGATTTCGGCACTTCATATTGCAAGTCAGCTTGTATTTTTGTCCGACAAGACCCGGAAGTGGCTGACCGTCCGAAAGGATCTGCTGTATGCCCAGTATTACTTGTTAAAAGCTGCAGAGTCGGTTGCCCATATGGAGCTCTGTATTCACGGTGAAGCCATATCCAGAGAGGCTATTCAGCGAGCACAGATTCTGAATCCGGAGGTTCTTGTTCCTTTTTATCAGGAGGCGATGTCCCACCATATGAATGTGGAGGAAATAGAGAGGGGATTAGACTGCCTGGACCGAATACTGGAGCGGCATCTCCCTGTCTTTTCAAAGCCGGTGCTTGAGTTCATGAGGGATCAGGAGATCAAAACGGTTACGCTGATCAATAAGCATTTTCATGTGCAGAGTGACCAGCTGCTTGGTGTCATGGACTATTTGGTTCAGCAAGGTATTATCGAGAAGGTTACCCAGACGATTCGGATCACGCCCAAAAGCAAGCTGGCTGTTGAGGAAGCAGGCTATTTATACATTCCATAAATACAAGTGCGAAAGGAGCTTCATCATGCCCATTCGAACAACTATCGAGATATCCGGGGCCAAACAGAACAACCTGAAGAACATCTCCGTTGAAATCCCGCGGGACCAGTTAACGGTGATCACCGGCGTGTCCGGTTCGGGGAAGTCCTCGCTTGCTTTTGACGTCATTTACGGGGAGGGCCAACGTCGGTTTCTCGATTCCATCTCCACGTTCGCCAAGAGCCGGATCAGCCAGCTCAAAAAAGCAAAAGTCGACTATGTACGTGGCCTGTCCCCGGTCATCGCAATTGAACAGAAGAAAAGCAATACCAATCCGCGTTCAACCGTAGGCACCGTTACGGATATTAACGACTATCTGCGTCTGCTGTATTCCACGGCAGGTGTTGGCAAATGTCCGGAATGCGGACATTCCCTGAAACAGCTGTCTGCTGCCCAGATCGCTGAACGTATTTCCTCCCTGCCCATCGGAACAGTAGTTGAGCTGCGGGCTCCCGTCTATAAAGTATACGGAGAGGAATATAGCTTTACTTTTCAGCAGCTCCGGGATAAGGGTTATAAGAACCTGCTGGTGGATGGCGAGCCATTTTCACTGGCGGAAAAAAGAGAACTGGACGAAGCACAGGAATACCATATAGAAATGGTCATTGACCGCTTTCAGCTGAAGAAAGACACCTATATTCAACTGACCAAATCCATCGAAGCAGCGATGTTGGCCCTCGAAGAGGATATTATGATCAAAGTGGTGGTTCCGGGAGGGGTAGACCCGTCCTTCTATCAGGACTTCGGTTGTCCGGAGCATCATTTCTTCCTGTGCGACATGCAGCCTTTCCATTTCTCCTTCAACACACCCGTAAGCGCCTGTCATACCTGCCTTGGGGTAGGGATGTCCTATGTGGTAGAGCCCCGTTTTCTGGTAGTGGCACCGGAGAAAAGCATCAACAAGGGAGCTCTGAAAAGTACGGTTTTCAGCCCTGCAGGCAAGGACAGCTACCGTTCTGTGCTGATGTACAGCTTGTCCCAGAAATATCAATTCAGTCTCGACACCCCTTTCTGCGATCTACCGAAGGAAATTCATGATCTTCTCTTCTACGGGACTAAAGGCGAGGTGCTCCCTATGCTCCAGCCCCCTAATTCTACGAAGAAGAACTGGATGATCGGGCGGGACCGGCCTTTCTGGGGGTTCGTCCATGAAATGGAGAGCTGGTACAAGCATTACATACGGAAAAGTTCTACCTCGGAAGCCTTCGAACCGACATTTATTAAGGATTGTATGATCGAGAAGATTTGCCCGGAATGCCATGGAGCAAGGCTCAAACAGCAGCGCCTCCAGGTTACCCTTGGCGATGAGAATATAGACCAGTTAAGCCGCAAGCAGCTGCCGGAGCTGCTTCATTCGCTGGAAGCTCTGACGTTTGGAGCAGAGATTCAGGATGTGGCCACCTCGATCATTCACGAGATCCGCACCAGGGTGTCCCTGCTAATTGATATCGGACTGCACTATATCAGCCTTAGCCGGAGAAGCGACAGTATTTCGGGCGGCGAGATGCAGCGGATCAAAATGTCGACCCAGATCAGCAGTGAGCTGATGGGGATGCTATACGTTATGGACGAGCCAAGCATAGGCCTGCACCCCCGCGATTCCAGCCGCGTCATTGACACTATGAAGAAGCTGCGGGATATCGGCAACACCGTAATTGTGGTTGAGCATGATATGGATACCATACAAAGTGCGGATCATATTATCGAGATCGGCCCCGGTCCGGGAATTCATGGCGGCCAGGTCGTGGCTTGCGGGACCATCGAAGATATTATGAATGAGCCCCAGTCCGTGACAGGCCGATATCTATCGGGAAAAGCCTGCATTCCCGTCCCCGGGAAGCGCAGAAGCCTGGGAGATGATTTCCTCAGCATTCAAGGTGCCCGGGAGAATAACCTGAAGAACATCGATCTGGATATCCCACTGGGTGTGTTCATCTGTGTTACCGGAGTGTCCGGTTCAGGGAAAAGCTCGCTGATTAACGAGATTCTGTTCAAACAACTGAAGATCGACAAGACTGCAGCGCGGATTGTGGCGGGTGAGCATGATTTTCTGTTCGGTGCGGATCTGCTGAACAATGTCATTAACATTGACCAGACCCCTATCGGAAGAAACAGCAAATCGAACCCGGCTACATACATCGGCATCTATGATAAAATCCGGGATCTCTTTGCTATGCAGCCGGAGGCGGTGGACAGGGGATACCAGCCAATTGACTTTAGTCTGACCCATGCAGGCGGAACCCGTTGTGAGCAATGCGCCGGAGACGGTGTGATCGTTACCAATCTGCAGTTCATGGCTGATATTGAGACCATCTGTCCGGTGTGCAAGGGGCAGCGGTTCTCGGAAGAGGGGCTTGAGATTAAGGTCCATGGTAAAAGCATAGCCGATGTCCTGGAGATGACGGTGGAGGAAGCCCGTGAATTCTTCAGCGGTCACAAATACCTGAAGCATAAGCTGGAGATTATGGATGAGCTCGGACTTGGCTATATGCGGTTAGGTCAAAGCTCGACGACCTTGTCCGGCGGAGAAGCGCAGCGTGTCAAGCTGGTGTATGAGCTGTCCAAAATTAAGCGGGGCGCCCGCAATCTGTATATCCTTGACGAGCCTACCACAGGGCTGCATCTGTCGGATATTCAAAAGCTGCTGCTGTCTCTGGGCAAGCTGGTGGATAATGGGCATACCGTTATCGTTGTTGAACATCATCTGGATGTGATGAAGTCTGCAGATTATATCATTGATATGGGCCCTGAAGGCGGCCATGACGGCGGGTATGTTGTTGCCGAAGGCACACCGGAGCAAGTGGCTGAAGTGGAGGCCTCTCATACGGGCAGGTTTTTGCGTTCGGTTCTGTGAGCCTTGAGATTTTATGGATTTAATAATATAATTTATGAAATAAATAACAATTTATCTGCCTCTGGCAAGAAAATATGAAAGGAGTAAATAATGAAGAAAGGTAAAGTGATCATTTATTTTCTTATACTGCTGCTTCTACTAATCGTCACTGCTTGTTCAACAAAAGCTGGCGGAGCCAAACCTATAACCACACATTCTGAAATATCGAATAAGGAGAATGACGCATCTTCAAATGATAATGGGAACGAAACCACTTCTTCCGAAACGATAACAGGAATTGATGATAACATATGGCAACCGGCGGGTACACATATACATCCATTTGAGGGGGAACTGGTCTCATATACAGTAGAAAATAACTTTTTGATAAGTTTAGATTTCAAACCACATACGGCTATTATTACAGCCACAGATCCAATTACAGAGCCAGCAACAGACAATCTTGATGTTATTTCGACTATAAAAGTGAGGAATGACAGCAAAGTGTCCAGCCAGATCAACTCAGAACAATTAGCTCGTCTAAATAAAGGAGAGACATACATCGTATACATTGAGCCGTGGGTATTGGGTAATGAACATTTTCAGGGAACGGAACTGGCAACTATTTATTACTTCAATAAAGACCAATATTATAATCTAAAGGATAATTCTAAATTCTCAGAATGTGATCTTGGAGGTTGTGAGCGAGTCACGAAACCGTAATGTAAAAATAAAAAGCCCCGCTAATTTAGGGGGCTTTTTATTTTTAAGTTTCTGAAGGATTGCGATAGTCAGAGACGTTGAGATCAACTTTTAAAGTACTCCCATTAAACGTTTTAGTCACATTACCAGCATATTGCCAAGTGGAAGCAAAGCTGATACCGCTATTCGCTGGAGTAATTCCTGAATAGGTGTTATTCAAGCTGGAATCGTAACGAGCCACGATAAAACGTGTAACATAAGGCACGCTATTGAGATAATTTGCAGAAGTAGTAGAACAATAAATTCCACCTTGGAATGCCGTGTCTTGAAAAGCAACCATAAAGCCTGCGGCATACTCCAGCATTGCAGTATCGCCTTTCACATCGCCCTCAATATCTAGATAGATGATACCTCTTGTGAACCCACAAGCTTTTGCTTTGGCTATTGCAGAAGCAGCATCTGCGGCACCTTGACTTCTTGTTTTCAAAGTAGCTGCCGATGATGTTTGTCGTCCTACATAATAAATCATGAATCCATAGCCGATGGAAGCTATATCTGCTCTTGCCTGAGCGTTAAAGCTAGTGTCGGAGTGAAAGGGGGTTCCTGGCAAATAAAATCCAGTATATGAGAATAGACCACTATTATAAAAATTCTTCATAGCCGTTATTCCAGGGTAAGATTCTTTGTCAATGCCGTAATAAGCCAAAATAACCAACTCCTTTATGATTTCTAGGTGACTAACTTGAAGGGCCCTTCAGTTATGTAGGTGTTTTTAGAGCATAAGATACAACCGTTCTGTCGAATAAAGAAGATATTTCTTGAAAAAAACCTTGTATTATTTTTACGAAAGTGATATAATCTTTTATACGAGAGAATTATTCAAGTCTTCCCCGGGTTACCTGAAGGCGATATGATTCGACCAATAATGAGGACTCTTAGCTCAGTTGGTAGAGCAGTAGACTCTTAATCTATTTGTCCAGGGTTCGAGCCCCTGAGAGTCCATCACTGGAGAAACGGCAGAAATGCCGTTTCTTTTTTTGTTACCATATTTCAGAAATGGGGCTGATAAAGTTGAGAACTTACAACCTATATCAAGTAGACTCGTTTACCACTGAACTTTTCAAAGGTAATCCGGCGGGAGTAGTATTGGACGCGGATGGACTTTCGGAGCAGGAGATGCTAAAAATCGCCCGGGAGCTGAACAATTCAGAAACCGCTTTTGTAATGGCGCCGGACGGGCCGGATCATGAGGTGCGGATCCGTTATTTTACACCTCGAATCGAAGTTCCGGTATGCGGACATGCGACCGTTGCAGCTCATTACGTCCGGGCTAAGGAGAAGAAACTGGAGTCTGGCATGGTCATACACAAGATTGCTATCGGAGTGTTACCGGTTGAGATTATCAAGGAAGACAATGATTATTCTGTCATTATGACGCAAGGCAGCATTGAGTTCTCGGGGCCTTTTACAAACGGTGACCGTGAACAGTTAATGAAAGCCTTAGGTTTGCGGGAAGAGGATATGGACCCAAGGTGTCCGTTGCAGATCGTATCCACGGGACATTCCAAAGTGATGGTTGCAATCAAAAGCAGAAAGACCTTGGACCATTTGCAGCCGGATATGCGTGCACTTACTGAACTGAGCGGCAGGATGGGCTCCAACGGATATTTTGTGTTCACTCTGGATTCAGAAATGGACGGCATATTGACGCATGGGAGAATGTTTGCTCCCGCTGTTGGGGTCGACGAGGATCCGGTAACAGGTAACGCCCATGGTCCGCTTGGGGCATATCTGGTCAAACATGGATTGGTTGAGCACAATGGTGCCTCCTTTTCTTTCCGGGGGGAACAGGGGTCAGCGACCGGACGGAGCGGCATTGTTAGTGTAACTGTAGAAATGGAGCATGGAGAACCTTCACTGGTGAAGTTGGGGGGAAGAGCGCTTATTGTATTTAAGACGGAGATTCAGCTCTAATGCTGATGGGGTTGTCCCAAAACACGAATAAGCCCTTCCCGCTCCTGATTGGGAAGCTGAAGGGCTGAGAAGGTTGTTTCAACTACCGTGTCTCCAGATAAGCAATGCCAAGCGCCCCGGTTACAGGGTTGCGGTAAGTTTCGCAGGCCACATCAAAGACCTGGCCGATTAATTCCTTCGTCAATATATCCTCCGGCTTCCCGCAGGCGGCCACTTGGCCCTTCTTCATGACATACAGATAATCGCAGTATTCCGCTGCAAGGGTAAGGTCATGGAGCGCGGCGAGAATGCCGATGTCGAGCTTTTTAACGATATTCAGAATTTGCAGCTGGTATTTAATATCGAGATGGTTGGTCGGCTCATCCAGAATCATGAATTCCGGCTGCTGGGCCAGAACACGGGCGAGGATGACACGCTGTTTCTCGCCACCGGATAGTGAATTATAGCTGCGGCCTGCATGGCCTTCCAGATTGACCTTGCGCAGAGCGCCTGAGACAATGTTGAAATCCTCTTGGTTATCGGTTTCCAGCATTCCTTTATGCGGGGTTCTGCCCATTGCCACCATTTCACGCACGGTGAAGTCAAAGCTGAGCTCGTTGAACTGGCCGACGACACCCAGCTTTTGCGCCACAATCCGGGGGCTTGATTTCATTACATTCATTTCAGAGAGATATACATCACCCTGGCGCGGCTTGATCACTTTGTAAATACTCTTGAGGAGTGTGGATTTGCCGCAGCCGTTCGGACCAATGAGCCCGACAAATTGCTTGTTTCTGACCTTCAGGGATACATCTTTTACGATATTCGCATCGGCAAAAGAGACGCTTAGGTGATCAACGCTCAAGTTCATTAACTTTTCCCTCCAAACGCGTAGCCTTTTTTGATCAGCATGTACATGAACATCGGTGCACCGATTAAGGCGGTGATGATCCCTATGGGGAGTTCAACATTGGGTACAATCGTCCGGGCAATCACATCTGTCCAGATCAGGAAGATTGCTCCGAACAGAACGGACGCAGGCAGCAGTCTCCGGTGATCTGAGCCAACCAGTCCTCTGACCAAATGGGGGATGATGAGTCCAACGAATCCGATCATGCCGCAGCTTGCTACCATCACGCCTGTAATCAGCGCAGTAATCATCATATAGGCTTTGCGGTATGCACCCAGATGAATGCCCAGGGTGACCGCAGCCTCATCGCCCAGCATCATCGCGTTCAGGACGCGGAATTGCATGAGGAAGAAGAAGACAGCAAGAAGGACGGATATCGAGATGAGCGGGAGTTTGTCCCAGCTTGCCGCAGCCAGACTGCCCATCGTCCAGAACGTAACGGTCTTAATGCCTTCTGCATTATTGGCGAAATAAACAATGAAATTGGCGAAGGCGGTACATAACGCATTAATGACCATGCCGGCCAGGACGAGCTTGACGGAGGTCATTTTGCCGCCTGCGCTTGCCAGAATCAAGACCAGAAGGGAAGCGCCGACCGCACCGGCGAAGGCCCAGAAGGCAACCCCGGTCTGACCCAACAATCCCATGGAACCAAAGCCGATCAGGATGGCGAAGGTTGCGCCGAGAGAAGCGCCGGAAGAAATACCAAGAATATATGGATCAGCAAGCGGATTCTGAACAGCCGCCTGCATGATGGTACCGCATAACGTGAGTCCGGCTCCGATGAACATAGCCATCAGGACGCGGGGGAAGCGGATCTTCCAGATGATATCTACAAAGGAACCAGAGGTCAGCTCCTGTACATCTCCGATTTGAATACCTGTAAGGTGATGGAGCAGGATCCGGTAGGATTGGGACACAGGAATGTCTACCTGTCCAAAGGAGACGGCCGCGCCTGCTGACAATAATGTAATTATAACCAGGATGCCAATAACGGTCATAAAGCCATAGCGGGTGTGGATAATGGATTTTTTGGGTTCGAACTGCGCAGCTACTTCAGTGTGCATGGCATTCATAGGGCTCCTTATTGAATATATTTAATTTAAAATATAAGCCATATTGAGAACCATTGTCAATGAGAATTATTATCATTGACAATGGTTCTCATATTCTATATTCTACGTTTGTACTACCTGCCAGATATCAGCTCGGTAAATAAACCTGCAGGATATACAAATGTACATACAGAAAAGGGGACTAGGGAAATGAAGAATGTATTCAAAAGATATGTGCCGCTATTGGCGGTATTGGTAATGGCGGTAATGGTAGCTGCGTGTTCATCGGGCACCAAGAATGCGAATGGAGCTTCGGAATCGGCTGCACCCGCAAGCAGTCCAACAAGCACAGAGGAAGCTGCTCCAAGCACTAAGACGGTCTACCCGATCACCATTGAGAACTACACCAATAATGGTGAAGGAACGGAATGGAAGGCCAAATCACAGACTTTTGACAAGGCACCTGAAAAAGTGGTAGCCAATACCCAGGGAGCCGCTGAACTGCTGATCAAGCTGGGCTTGACCGACAAAATGGTCGGTGTGGCTGCCCTTTATGGTGCGGGTGATCCTGCGGTACAAGAGGAATTCAAGAAGATTCCAGTGATCTCCAAGGAATATGCCAGTAAAGAGCTCGTCGTTGGAGCAAGTCCTGATCTCGTACTGGGGCGCAGTGACCTCTATGCGGATGCGGATTGGGGCGTTGGGACTGTAGAGGGTTTGAACGAACTAGGCATTAAGACGTTCGTGCAGAACACCAGTGTTAAGGGAGCTACACTTGACAGCTTGTACAAGGATATTGAACAGATCGGTCAAATCTTTGATGTGCAGGAGAATGCAGCCGCCTATATCAATGAATTGAAGGAGCGTGCACAGACACTTAAGGATAATACTGCAGCGAGTGGTGAGAAGACCTTTGCATATGTGAACGACGGAGGAAACGGGGCAATCGGCATTTACAGCGGGAATGTGGATACTTTTGCAGGGGATGTCTTAGGTCTCCTGGGACTCAAAAACAGCTTCGGTACCGTTACCGGAGATATCAGTAAAGAGCAGCTGATCGCTACTAACCCGGACGTGCTTCTGCTCTCCGTGTATACGGGAGGCGTAGATCCGGAGCAGACGTTAAAGGCATTTTACGCTGATCCGTCACTGCAAAGTCTGAAAGCCATCAAGAACAAGGCGATTTATAAGATCGATTTTAACCAGTTCTGGGGCTACAGCTACTCCATATTTGACGGGGCTGAGAAATTGGCAACCGAGTTGGTCGCCAAGCCTTAAGGCTACCTGATCAGAAGTATAATAGAAGCAGAGTGGGCAGTCCTCACGACATAGCCCACTCTGCTTTTTTTGCTGCCTGTATGTCTACTTAAGCTGAAGGTGCAAACCAATATATGGAGGGAGTAACGGAGGGAAAGTTTGGAACTGGAGGAGTCTGGCGAAAATTAAATTTTGAATATTCAAACATGAAGATATACAATATAGTGATTATAATTCGAGAATAGCTTGGGGGAACAAAAAAGTGGAACTTGGAATCAGCACTTTTGCCGAAACAACGCCTGATGTGATCACAGGGGAAACCATGAGCCACGCGGAGCGGCTGCGTGAAGTGGTAGATGAGATTGTACTTGCGGATCAGGTGGGATTGGATGTATACGGGGTGGGTGAGCATCACCGTCCGGATTTTGCCGCATCATCACCTGCAGTTGTGATGGCAGCAGCCGCATCCCTGACGTCCAGGATCCGGTTGACCAGTGCTGTGATGATCCTGTCGTCGGCCGACCCGGTGCGTGTCTTTCAGGATTTCGCCACGCTGGACGGTCTATCGAACGGACGCGCAGAGATTATGGTTGGCCGTGGTTCTTTTACAGAGTCCTTTCCTTTATTCGGCTGTGATCTGAAAGACTATGAAACCTTATTCGAGGAGAAGCTCGATTTACTGATGAAGCTCCAGAAGTCCGGGAGCGTGAACTGGGAAGGTAAGCATAGAGCCGCCATACATAATCTGAAGATTTATCCGCGTCCGGTGCAGCAGCCTTTGCCCATATGGATCGCCAGCGCAGGAAGTCCCGAATCTGCGGTTCGTGCAGGTGCACTCGGGCTGCCTTTTGCGCTGGCGATGATCGGACCGGTCCGTCCCTTACAGTTTGCTTCGCAAGTCCAGGCTTATAAAGAAGCCGCAGTCCGGGCAGGGCATGATAGTCTGCGGCTGCCAGTTGCGGCCCATGCGCATGGTTTTATCGCCGAGAATACGCAAAAAGCCATGGAACAGTTCTATCCATCCACCTATGCCCGTACAAATGTCAGAGCGGTGGAGAAAGGCCTCCCGCCGTATCACCGTTCAGATTATGACGCGGCATGCAGCTTCGAAGGAGCTTTATATGTGGGAGACCCCGTGACAGTAGCAGATAAAATCATTCATTTACGGAAGCATGTAGGGGTTACAAGGTTTCTGCTGCATGTACCGCATGGTTCGATGCCTCATGCCGAGGTGATGGAAGCGATCAGGTTGTTTGGCACGGAAGTGGCTCCCCGGGTGCGTGAGGAAGTGGCGCGCTGGGAAGCAGACAACCAGTAACACACAGTAATTATAATGGTGTCTGAAAATACACTGGATGCATGAGTGTGGTAAAGCATAAATTTACATTTTTATTTACAATATTGTCTATTACATGTCTTGTCCATAACAAGATGACGCTTACAGCCTTGGGATGGTATGATAGGAAGTGGGGTGAATATGAAATGAACAATAAGTCAACGACTGACGAAGCAATGAGCAACGAAGAAACAGGCGAAGAATCAACCGGCACAGAGCAAACGATGACTGACGAACAAATGGCTGAGCTTGTAAAGGCTGTTCACCATAATGGCATTGTTGCGCTGAAGATGCATTTCAATGAGGTTCAGGGCCAGGTAATGAATCTGGATGCTTACGGCCCGATATTTGTGTTTCATGTTATGGACGAGGCGAAGGATGTCTATTCTTGCGGGTTTTTCCTGCGCGAGCTGATTAACAGATTCCAGACGAACAACAGTCCGAATATTTGGATGGCTTCGTTCTTCATCGACTTGATGAAGGTCAAGGGAGGCAAAGCCCTCATACCGCCGCCAACCAGTGAAGAAGAGGCCAAGGCCATGATCGATAACCTACTTGTGCCGCATTGTATTGCAGCCGTACGTGAAGAATTTGCTCCCGAGCAGGTTCACGCAGGACTGGCCTGGAATGAGACCCACGGTCCGGTGTTTGAAGCCGGATTCCCTGCGGTAACCGAAGGCAATAATGTCTGTGCCATTCCGCTGCATATGCTCTTAATCCATCTTCAGTTGAACCGCGATCCGTCGGAACTGCTGCTGCAGGGATTGTACAGCATCCGGAAAGAACATGGGTTGGATTAATCCCGCTGGTTCATTCCAGTGAATCCTATTTGAAGAAACAGACCGTATCCTTTCAGGGGTTGCGGTCTGTTTTTGTGTTGCCATTTATCCTTGCAGGAAGCAATGCCAACGGTTTTGTTAACATAAAATATATTGATAATTAACAATGTATTACCCGTGATTTTACATATGTCTCTTAAAGTTAAAGAGATTACAAACTAGGGAGGTACATATGTTAATCAAACATCCAAAACGGATTTTAAGCGTATTCATGGGTTCGGTCATGCTGATGACGCTACCGGCATCCTATCCTGTTCATGCTGTATCCGCCGCAACCATTGAAAAAGGGGACGTGATCTATACAACCGATTCTTTCCAAGATGTATCCCCTCGTACTGCCACAGGCGCAGTGTATGACCCGGCTACAGTGACACCCGCTACCTATGTATGGGAGCATGGCAAGACGATGAATAAAATCGGCAGCTACTCTACTGGTTTTTCTGATCTGGAAGGCGGAGTTGCGGAGATTGTAAAATACAACAGCGATAACCAGAAGTTCTATCTGGTTAACGGCAAGGAGAAACAGATTGATATTGTCAGCCTGAAGCCTCTGAAGACAGGAGAGGAAACCCAGCTTGTGCTGGAGAAACGGATTGACGTCAGTTCAATGATTAACGGTTTCACCTTCGGAGATATTACCAGTATTGATATCAGTACAGAATTGGGCATGATTGCAATTGCTGTCCAGGAAGCGGATTATAAGAAATCCGGCGCAGTCTTGCTGCTCGACTATGATGGGAATTACCTTACGCACTATACAGCAGGTGTTCAGCCGGATATGGTCACCTTCACACCGGACCACCACTATCTGCTATCCGCTGATGAAGGGGAACCCAGAGAAGGATATGCTTCCCCTGCTGTTGACCCGAAAGGCTCTGTAACACTTATCAATCTGGAGGCAAAAACAGCCAAGGTGATTGATTTCACCGGCTTCGACGGCAGCGAAGCGCGGAATGCGCTTTTAGCGGATAACGTGATTCTCAAAAGGCAGACTGCCCCTTCTGTAGATCTTGAGCCGGAATATATAGCCGTGTCCGCTGACAGTAAGCAGGCGTTTATTTCTTTGCAGGAAGCCAATTCCCTAGCTACGCTGGATCTGGAGACGGGTGCTTTTATAAGAATAAAGGGGCTAGGTTTTAAGGACCACAGTGTTCCCGGCAACGAGCTGGATATGCGCAGAGACGGCAAAATCGATATCAAAGCCGAAGCCAATGTTCTCGGCATGTACAATCCTGATGGAATTGCCACCTATGCCACTGGAGGTAAAACCTATGTGATTACGGCGAATGAAGGGGATTCCCGGGACTGGAAAGGTTATACCAATGAGAAGGATGTTACGCTGGGTAAAGGCCAGGATGGTGATGCCACCAAAAGCATGAAGGTAACCACTTTTGATACTTCCGGTTATGAAGTGGGAACGGGTGGAACCGGATTTGTAAGCGGGAAAACTTATCTTTTTGGCGCACGTTCCTTCTCGGTCTGGAATGCGGAGGATATGTCTCTGGTCTACGACAGTGGAGCGGACTTCGAGAAAATAACGGCGACTGTGCTTCCAAAGGGTTTTAACTGGTCCAATGACGACTTTGTCTTTGAGAAAAGAAGCGCCAAAAAAGGCCCTGAGCCCGAGGATGTCAAGGTTGGTATTGTGGACGGTACGCCGTATGCATTTATTGGACTGGAGCGGGTCGGCGGCAATATGATGTTTGACCTGTCCGACATTAGTAGTCCTGTCTTTTACGACTACTTGAATACAAGAGATTTGGAGCACTCGGTAGATGTATCCGGAACCAAACCAGTCTACCAGGTTGCCGGGGATGTCTCTCCTGAAGGCCAGAATTTCATAGCGGCAGCATATAGCCCGACAGGTTATCCGCTGTTGCTGGTTGCCAATGAGGTATCGGGAACGGTCTCTATCATAGAGATACCAGAAGGTAAGTACACACCGGAAGAACCAGAAGCGCCGGTTACGCCAAACCCGGGAGCAACCGCATCTCCAAGTCCGGCGGTATCGACATCACCAGTGGTATCGGCAATGCCGGCACCTACACCTGCCCCAGCTTCAGTACCGGTCACCTTACACCCAAGCCCAAGTGCTTCGCCGCAAGCCGGGGCATCCGTTACGGATACGGTAGCTGTGGCAGCTATGAAGTTGAATACGGAGACAGGGGAAGCAACAGGTACACTGACAGATGAAGCTGCCCAGAAACTGATGGATAATGCGAAGACAAGCGGGAAAGCAGGGAAACCAGCGTTGGTGGAAATTCGCGGAGAAGCTTTACCGGGAGCCTTAAAAGGAACGCTGGAGCTCAGCAGCGCGTTTTTGGCGAAGCTGTCATCTGACACACAGGCTGATCTGAAATTAAGCACCGGGTTTGCTTCTATTACGTTTAACAGCAACGTTATTGGAGCCATCAGCAAGGCGGCCTCAGGCCAATCGGTTAAGTTCAGTGTTGCACAGGCTACCGGGACGGGTTGGACTAGCAATACCCGGGATCTGGTAGGCAGCAGACCCGCGTATGCGTTCACCATCACCAGCGGGACAACCAGCATTACAAGCTTTGGAGAAGAATTGGTTAAGATTCAAGTCCCTTATGCACGACAAGCGGCAGAGAACGCTAATGCAGTCGTAGTGTGGTATATAGACAGCAGTGGAAATGCTGTACCTGTAGACAGCACATATCGGGAGGCTACACAAACGGTTGAGTTCAGAACCCGTCACTTCTCGACCTTTGCCGTTGGTTATCATGCTGAGGGGTTCAGCGATAGCTTGAATCACTGGGCGAAGGACAGTATTGATTATACTGCGGCGAGAGGCTGGTTATCGGGTGTGGGAGGTAACTCCTTTGCACCGAATCAGAACGTGACCCGGGGAATGCTTGCCACCATCCTGGGCAAAATGTCCGGCGCGGAGCTGTCTATCGGAGCGGCCTTCACCGATGTTGCGTCAGACAAATATTATTCACCCTATGTAGCCTGGGCTGCATCGAAAGGCATCGTTCAGGGGACAGGCAACAATACTTTTGACCCGGAACGGGCCGTTACGAGGGAAGAACTGGCGGTCATTCTGAATCATTATATGAAGTTTTCGAAGCTGCCAGTAGGGAATTTGAGTACTTCTTCTGCTTTTGCGGATGAAGGTCAGATCTCAGCCTGGGCCAGGGAAGCTGTCGCAACGATTCAAGACTATGGCTTAATCAGCGGCAAAGCGGGTAATCTCTTTGATCCCAAAGGAACGGCAACCAGAGCCGAGGTTGCTACGGTATTGAGACGGATGATGGAGCGCAGCTTTGCTGAATAGCCTATGAGAAACAGAGGAACAGACCACACTAAGCGATGTAAAGTGGGGTCTGTTCTTTTTTGTAAGTGTCCGGAGATTGGGGTTGTTGAAGCGGTTGGAGGTTTAGCTCTTGGCTTTCCTTGGCCAAATGAAATAAGAGCTTGTGATAATCAGATCAATGCCCACGACAACAGACCATATGGAAATGATGCTTAGGAATGCTTCTGTACGGGCGGGGTCGTCGATCCAGAGGATAAGACCATAGAGAATCCCTGCCCCAAGCAGAAAAGAGAGCACATGCTTCATCCAGCCTTTGAAGTAATGCCTGGCATGGTCCATACCATATCGTTTGACTGGAGCAGGTCCTCTCCTAGTTACATAATAGCGGAAGCGTTCATCTGCCCAACGAATCATGCTTTTGCCGAACACGATAGATACGGAAATATAAATGGCTGCAAGAGCATGGGCCGTGGTGGCAGAAGCACCGTTGTACAGATCAATTCCTGCAATAACTAGAAGAATGAAGTCCAGAACCGGGGTTAAGGCGAGGAAAAACAGCCCCAGCTTTCTTCGCTTGAATAAATAACGCGCCGAGAAACCGGCAAGAATGACAACCCAGAACAAAACCTCGCAGGCGACAATCGCCCAGGCAACCAGATTCATATTCCACCCCTTGTGTAAAATAATGTATTTAACACATTGGATTATACCAGCTGAATTTAAATAATACAAATGTATTATTTAAATTGCGCTTAATGTTTTTCTCGTGCTACAATATGGACATGCCAAAAATTGTAGATCATTCGGAGAGAAAATCGCATATCGCAGAAGCAACCTGGCGCGTCATCATGAATCAGGGGATGAAAGGGGCGACAGTACGGAATATTGCGCAGGAAGCAGGAGTTTCTCTGGGGGCGCTGCGTCATTACTTCTCAACACAGCATGAGCTGATTGCTTTTGCCATGAATCTTGTTAAGGACCGGGTCGATATCAGAATCAATGCCCTGCTTGCTCTTGATCTCCCGCCCAAACAGCTGATTACGAGGGCTCTGATGGAGTTGATTCCTGTAGATGACAGTACCCTGGCTGAGATGGAGGTATGGTTTGCTTTTGTCTTTCATCGCAAGTATGCGGGGAAGCACTATGGTGAAGTAGACGATGGGGTATACTCCGGTATCCAAAAGTTTGTGGATTATTTGCATGAGCAGGGACTGCTGAGGCAAGACCTGGATAAGGACAATGAACTTGAACGGCTGTATGCGCTGGTTGACGGACTGGCTCTGCATGCGATGCTGGATCCTGAGCGGCTGGACAAGCAGCGGATTCTTAGCGTCGTGACGAGTCATATAGATTCCATATGCAACGTATAAACTTGGGAAGCGGGAAGGAGCAGGTAATGGAACCTGTTAAAACCACCTATGAATCGATAGACGATTATATTGCCAAAGCGCCACTTGAAGTGCGGGGGAAGCTTGAAGTGGTAAGAAAGGTTATTCATGAGTCCGCGCCGGAGGCTGTGGAGAAGATAAGCTACCAGATGCCAACCTTTTTCTTGCATGGCAATCTGGTGCATTTCGCGGCTTTCAAGAAGCATATCGGATTTTACCCGACTCCGCGCGGAATTGAGGTTTTCCAGGAGGAGCTGGCACAGTACAAAGGGGCAAAGGGTTCTGTGCAGTTTCCGCTGGACGAGCCGCTTCCACTCGATTTGATCAGCCGGATAGTGAAATTCAGAGCGGCCGAGAATAAGGGAAAAGCGGCGGAAAAGTTAAAAAAATAATGGAGACCGCGTCATAAAGCAGGCACAAAAAAGGAACCCACATGATGTAGAGGGTTCCTTTTTCGCTTGTGCAATAAAGTTCATAGAGCTGAAATGCAGTTACAGCTGCTTATCGTCAACGTTGTTCAACCAGCCTTCAATATCACCAATCACGGAGCTGATACAGCCGTCCTCAAAGGGGGATTTCAGTCCGGCCAGCTCGACCAGTTGTAGGAAAGACAGGCTTCCGCCAGCCTTGCAGAGCCGCAGGTAGTCGGCCCATGCCGAGTTGAAATCCTCATTCGACCGTTTCCAGAACTGAAAAGCGCATAGCTGGGCCAAGGTGTAGTCAATGTAGTAGAACGGAGAGCGGAAGATGTGAGCCTGCTTATGCCAGAATCCCCCTTGCTCCAGATAATCATTGCCGTCATAATCGCGCAGAGGCAGGTACTTCTTCTCTATTTCCCGCCAAGCCAGCTTGCGTTCAGCAGGTGTCGCCTCCGGGTTGGCATAGACGAAATGCTGGAATTCATCTACGGCAACCCCATAAGGGATGAACTGCAGGCTGTCGCCCAGATGGTTAAAACGGTACTTGTCAGCATCCTCCTTGAAGAACAGGTCCATCCATGGCCAAGCGAAAAACTCCATACTCATCGAGTGGATCTCCGCAGCTTCATAGGTTGGGAAAGCATACTCAGGCAATTGAATATGCCGGCTCTGGTATACTTGGAAAGCATGACCGACTTCATGGGTCAGCACATCGATATCCCCCGAGGTTCCGTTGAAATTGGAGAAAATAAATGGAGCCTCATACTCACTGAGGTAGGTACAGTATCCGCCAGATTGTTTACCCTTTTTGCTGACCAGGTCCATGAGTTCCTTCTCCAACATAAAGCTGAAAAACTCATCGGTCTCAGGGGACAATTCTTGGTACATCTTGGCTCCGTTAGCGATGATCCAATCGGGATCGCCTTTGGGAGTTGCGTTGCCGTTGTTAAAGTTTAGACTTTCATCATAAAATTTCAGCTGCGAAAGACCCAGGCGCTCAGCCTGGCGTTCCTTCAGCTTGCGGGAAGCGGGAACGATATGCTCCTGCACCTGCTTGCGGAAATTGGCGACCATTTCAGCGTTGTAATCCGTACGCAGCATCCGGTCATAGCCGAGTTCAACGAAGCTGCTATAGCCGAGCTTGTGGGCCATACGGGTTCGCACCTGGACAAGTTCGTCGTATATCCGGTCAAATTCAGGCTCGTGTTCAGCCATGAATTGGTACCTGGCCGCGGATGCACGCTTGCGCATATCCCGGTCAGTGGCCAGTTCGAATGGGGCGAGTTGGGACAAGGTCCGTTCTTCTCCTTCGAACTGTATTTTGGCGGATGCGATAAGCTGGGAATATTCAGTGGACAGTTTGTTCTCCAGCTGCAGGTCTTCGATAATGTCCGGGCTGAACGTTCTAAGCGAGATTTCAGCAATCTGCAGCAGCTGTGTGCCCCATTCCTGTTCGAATTCCGCTCTGAACTTAGAGCTCACGAGAGCTCTGAAGTAGTCCGTTATGTACTCCTGAATCACCGGTCCAACTTCATCCATGTAATCCTGTTCCGCCTTGTAGAATTCATCTTCCGTGTTAATCGAGTGTCTGATGTTAACCAGGGTCTCCATAGTGCCAAATTCATTACGAAGCTTATTAATCGCGGTGAAAGCAGCTCTCTGCTCATCCAGACTGTCAGCGCTTAAACCTTTCAGAAGCTCGGTAAATCCAGTCTTCAGCTTCTCTACGTCAGGCCGTTCGTACCGGTATTCGCTAAATTTCATGTAATCATCAACATCCTTTCGGGTAGCTTACTGAAACATATTGCTTTTATTATAGTATCTGGAAGAAGTTAAATCACTAAGTTTATGCTTGTATTTCCATATGAAGGTAATCCTGCGTCCGCTTCAGATATCCTCCCTCTAAGAACAAATGTTCCTTCCATTGTACTCCTAGAATATGGATATGTCACGGGTGGTCAAAAATGGTTTATAGTTGAACTTGGCATTGGCCTTGAGCAGTAAAACATTTACAATTAAGGAAGAGGATTATAAGGGAGATGTATACATATGGCCATCCATTATAGAGACTATACTTCGGACGATATGACAAAGGTGACCCAGTTTCTGTCTCAAGCCCATTCCAAGTTAAACCGGCCAAGCAGCTGGACGATTGCCCGTTTTGAATTTGAGATTTTTTTCTATCAACTTAGAGCGGGGGGACTTCCTGAATGGGAACAGAATATCAGACTATGGGAGTACAGCAATGGGGAGCTAGCTGCTGTAGTCTGCAGAGATGGAGATTTCTATTTCCAGCTGGATAGCGAGAATCCGCAGGAAGAGCTTCTGCGTGAGATGTTCGGATTCATCGAAGAGAGGTCTGTTCCGGTTGCCGTGAAGCTTGCCGTGCCCAAGCGGATGACACAGCTGCAAGAGATGGCCCGGAGCAGAGGGTATGCGCTTCTCCCGAACGAGAGCGATAATATAATCTCCATCATGCTGGAGAAAGATTTTCCGGTAAATATACCTTCGGGCCTAATGCTTCAAAGCGGAGAAGAGGTGCCGGACCCTGCGAAAGCACAAGGGCATATTATGGCCTTTAACTACCCGGGAACCGAACATGCAGAGCAAATGCTGCAACTATACGGGGGAATCCGTCAAGCACCAGACTATCGTCCAGAGCTGGATTTGTCACTGGTCAATGAGCAGGGCGAGGTGGTCGCTTTCTGCAATGCTTTTATGGATGAGGTGAACCGGATTGGGATTCTTGAGCCTGTGGGAACTCATGTAGATTACAGAATGAAAGGGCTGGGCCGGATTGTAATCTATGAAGCGCTCAACCGATTGCGGTCACTTGGTATGATAAAAGTATATACAGGTCCCATGCAGCCGTTTTACCAGCGTATCGGATTTGAGATGGATGTGGAGTTTGAGGTGTGGAAGAAGGAATGATAGTTTGCTAGTCAGAATTAAATCAAAGTTCTTACGATTGTTGAATTATCTTCAATCAGTTTGAGAACTTATTGGGTGGATAGTAATAGGTAATCATACAATCATTTTTTAACTGATTCCATAAGATATCACCGTACCTAAAAGGGAGGTGCCTTATGGCTCAGATAAAAGTAACTCAACGGTTTAAAAGGCTATGTGATCAGTTCTCGAGAATTCTTGGTGGAGAACATGAGATTGATCCAGGGCCTGTTTGCTTTGTCAGCCGGTCCAGACGAGTTAACGCAAGCATTTTAGGAAGAAGAACGAAGTCGCCGTTAGTGCGGTATCAACTTTTCTCGTTCGAATCATTGGACTCGTCAGGTCGCGCCCTTTGCCTGGGTGAAACGGCGGTATTTCAAAATCAAGCAAATCGCCTGATTCGAAATCTGCAAAGACACGGAATAAAAGTAACGGCGCTCCATAATCACTGGCTGAACGAAAATCCGCGTTTGATGTACATTCACTGGGAGTCCATCGATAATCCCGTTGCCTTTGCAAGAAAAACGAAGGAATCTATCCGATTTCTTGGCTAAGTCTTAATTAGCTCCGGAAAAATATGTTGTAAACCCAACCGATTTTATGCATAAAACGGTAGTCTAAAACAAGGAAATGACGTTTTAGACTACCGTTTATTTATGTCAGTTGTAACAATTAGTACTTCTATCCTTTTAATCAAAACCATCGTTCCTGCTGCCCAAGTTAAACCGGCCAATCTAAGTTTTACGAAAAACCCTTATTTTTTTTGCATTTTATAATAAAAGCAGCAGGCATGAATGATGCCTTTTGATTGGAATACCACACTGCAGGCTCCCCCGGTTCTTTTTCCTCTGTGATGACAACATCTTCAATTACTTTTTCAATTTGAAATCCAGACCGAATTAGCTCATTTATATACGTACTGAGTTTGATTTGATTGATCATAGCTGGCAAGTCCCATGCTTCTGACTGCTGAGGACCCTCCTCATGATAAGATTTATGAATTACAAACTGCTCACCTTCTGTTATATTCGATTGTGTAACGGGTGCTCCCAGCTGAAAATGAAGGTTCCACCCGGTTTGAGGTAGCTATATATTTGATGTAACGTCATTGGCAGATCAACGGTCCAACCAATGGCAAATCCAATGCAGTCTCAATCTGAGTATCGGATAAGTCAATTCCCCAAAGCTCTGAGGCGCCACGTGAGGCCATGAAGTTTAAAGAGTGTCCGCTTCCGCAACCAATGTCTAAGACTCTTTTATCCTCTACATCACCAAATAAGTTCAATTCGTTTTCTGTGGGCCACTCTTCTTATTTGATAAAATATAGTCTTCTTTTATGGATTCTAACATGTGATTTATCCTTTCTAGGTTAAATACTGGACGCAGTGAGGTCCAGTCGCCAGACGTTACAACGCATCATGCTCCCCGGCGGGTATTCGAATGCGCTCTCTACGATGAACGAGAAGCCGAGCTTCCTGCAAATTGCATTTGATGCGGGATTGCTGGCGGACGGGAAAGCGTAAATATACCTGTGCTTTTGTTCTGCTCTGGCACTTGCGATTGCAGCCGCTGTAGCTGCTAATGCTATACCCCTACCCTGGAAGGGCGGAAGAACTCCCCAACCGATCTCGTATATAGTCTCTTCCTGCCAGATACGTTCCCAGTACCCAATGCTGCCGACCGCTTCGCGTTCAGGGAGAAGGATGATGCTGAACATACGACCGGTCCCCTTCCCGCTAATCTCGACGTACCGCTTCTGGCGTGCAAGGATCTGTTCCTCGCTCTCCGGACCACCTAGATGTTCAAGCATCTCCGGTGCATTCAGTCGATACAGCAAAGGAAGATCGGCATCTGTCCATGGCTCAATCCGAACATTCATTCGATCTACCATCTTGTCCACTCCTTTAATAAGATAAAGATAAGCATAGCAATTCGTATTCCATGAATGAAACGAATATATATTAACCCTATTGACTCTCCCCTAAGGGGAGCCTGTAAACTCATCAAGGAAAGGAGGGATCAAGATGCTATACACAGTGAAGGAGGTCGCCGAGCTATCCGGAACTACGGTGAAAACCCTGCATCACTATCACAAAATGGGTCTGCTAAGACCGGCGGAAGTCAGTGAAGCCGGATACCGGCTGTACGGGATGCCGGAGCTGGAACGCCTGCAGCAGATTTTGCTCTATAAGGAACTGGATTTTACGCTGGAGCAAATTGGTCAGCTGCTGAAGGATGAGCCCGAGCGTTTATCTATTCTTGTGGAACAGGAAAAGCTCCTGCTGCTGCGCAGACAAAGGCTCGACACGATTATTGAAACCTTGAAGAAATCGATAACAAGCAGAGAAAGAGGCGAGCTTATGAAGGATTCGGAAATGTTCAAAGGACTTGCGAGTGAGCAAGAATGGAAAGAAGCTCTGCAAGAGCAGCATGATCACTTAAAAGAAACGTTGGATTTTGACCTGATGGATGCTAGCGTTCCTATTAATGTTCAGAAGATGAACGATATGGCAATGGAAGGTGCAGCGTTTATGACGGCAATGGCTGACGCCTTGCGGTCGGGACTGAAGGCCAGCGACGTTAGCATTGCAGAGTTAATCCGCCGTCATCTGGATTATCTGGGAGAGCACAGGCATCTTGTGTCTGCGACGGATTTCGCAGCGCAGAACCGATTTTTTCTCAGCGATGACTTTCATCTTCGCATGCTTGAAGAGCAGCAGACCGGACTGGCGTACTACCTTAGTGCAGCGGCGGATGCGTATGCGGTACAACAGCAGTAGTACGGGTATTCACAGCAAGAGGGAGTCACTATGAACAGCGATTCCCTCTTGCTTTTTGTCCTATTTGAATTGGGTCTGCAGCCATTCTGCCGATTTCTGCATGTAGTCTAACTGATCCACAGCGTCAAAATGCTCAATGGCTACCGTATCTTGGTACCCGATTGCTTCTAGCCGCTCCAGAATTTGATGCACCGGTATGCAACCCGAGCCGACTGGAGACGGAAACAGCTTCATCCCGTTGGTACAGATCTTCGGAGCTTCAGCATGGTGTTCCTTCAGAGAGCGGTCTTTGCAATGGACATGGACAATTCTCGTCTGCAGCTTCCCGAAGGCTTCCAGCTCGTCCTCGCCGCTGTAGATGAAATTGCCTGTATCAAAGGTAATACCCAGCTTCGGAACCTGCTCCAGAAACCACAACAATTCAGCGGAGGTGGCGAAAGGCGCACGGCTGTCATCGAAATCCTCCAGGGTGACCCTTATTCCTTTCTGTTCAGCGTACTCGCACATTTCCCGGAGTGCCGCAGCCATCTGTTGCAGCGAGCTGTTCCGCAACTCCTCGCCGGCAGATTCCTCAATAAATCCTGGGACAACCAATACTTTATCCGCACCCAAATACTTAGCGGTGTCAATGAATTCCAGCCCGGGCTGCACAGCGGGAGCATTACCAAAATCAAAAAAAGCGTACATAGAAGCCACCGAAATTCCGGCTTGCTTGAGATCCTCCTTCATGGCTTCACGGCTTGGCTGCACCTCGTCCAGATCCAGCTCGACGGCCTGAATCCCCCATTCGCGCACCCGGCGGAGCACCTCCGGTACCGGAATCCCAGCTTGTTTGCTTGCGGTAAGAATATGGTTGTAGAACACAGATATTTTCATAAATACGCCCCTTCCGTTCTGTGAGAGACTTGCAATCGCTTCCTTAAATTAGTATAGGCGATATTCAGCAGGGGTTCCACTGGGGAATGCGCGAAAAGGATCGTTGTCCTTTTTTGTTTCCTGAAGAATTGAGTGGTAGTATGCTGGTGATATCGTTCAAGGCGTGTACTACTTACGGAATGGAGTGGGGGACAATTTTACATACATACTGGTGGCAGATGTTATTAGTCGTATGCATCAGCTATTTCGTTGGCAATATCTGTGGTGCGGTTATTGTATCGAAGCGGTTCATACGCAAGGATATTCGGGGGTTGGGGAGTAAAAATGCAGGGACGACGAATATGACCCGTGTGTTTGGTATTAAATATGGGATCGTCACCTTCTTGATAGACTTTTTAAAGGCACTCCTGTGTGTACTGACCTGCTGTTTAGCTATGACTCTAGTGGGTGGTGCGGATGTTGGGGTGCTTGCCTCATATCTGGCGGGAACGGCTGTTATCCTTGGACATAATTATCCGCTGCTGCTCAGTTTCAAGGGTGGGAAGGGCTTTGCATCAGGCATAGGCGTATTTATGGCGCTTACTCCGCTGTCTACACTAATAATATTACTCGGCGGGATCGTACTGCTGCTCATTGTGGATCGAATGTCGGTGTTTGCTTTGACTTTTTTTGTGGTGGAGGCACTCTATTATTGGCTGACAGTGCTCGAAGGGCATTGGTGGATTCCTATGTTCGCCACAGTGTATCTTCTATTGGCAGTAATCGCCCACTGGTCAAATTTAGTAAGGCTGGTACATGGCGAAGAGAAGCCGCTGGGGCTGATCCGGCGGATGTAATCATCCTACACCTCAAATCCTGCAGCTTAATGCTCCGGGATAGCAGCTTGCGCAAAGCCTATTGAATCCGCACTATTACAAAAATATACTGTGTTTGTAAGCAGAAGTACGGGAGGGATGCACATGAAAATCACCATTGAGGGTATACCGGAAGACAGCGAGCCTGAGATTATTTTGAGGTGCAATGATCCAGATGAAGCGTTGTTGAAGCTGCTGCATTCCATTCCATCCATGGCGGCTTCCAAGAAGCTGGTAGGGATAACCGGACTTCAAATGCACATCATTGATCCGAACGAGGTGTATTATTTCGAGGCTGTGGACCACAAGGTTTTTATCTATTGTGCCGAGAAGGTGTACGAATCCAGACTGAGGCTGTATGAGATTGAGCTGGATTATGCACACAGGGACTTTTTTCGAGCTTCCAAATCAACCATTCTGAATATTGCTAAGATCAAGTCTGTCAGTCCGGTCCTTTATGGAAGATTCGAAGCTTTGTTGTACAATAGCGAGAAAATTGTTATTTCCCGGCAATATGTTCCTGTCTTAAAGCAAAAATTAGGACTCTAAGGGGGCTCCATAATGAAAACTGGAAAATTCGTATCCTATATGGTGAAGGACTGGTTGGCGGCATGTGGATGTGTGACGATTCTGGTGGCCATTGTGATGGCCCTTAGCTCAACCGGTTCCGTAAAAGCCTCTATATTATGGCAGATCATATTGTTGGCTTCGGCTTTTATCTGCTTCAAATATGCATTAGTGAGCACACCTGGACTGGGTCAAAAAGCGCAAACGCTCTGCTTCTATATCTGTTTTGTGCTGGCAGATGTTTATGTGGTTATATGGCTATGGCTCTTCAGCTCGGGTCCGTTCCGGGAAAATGGGCGGCTGCTCCCATTCATGATTACCATCCTTGTGGTCAAGGGCATGGTGTACGCGATGTTGCATATTGATGGAAAGAAGGAAGCCAAACAGCTAAATGAGAAGCTGAACGAGTATCAGAGCGGTGGCAGGCCATAAGGAATTTTGCATTGGGAACGGCTCGAAGAAGCAGGGGATGAAATGATCCTTTGCTTTTTTGCTACTTACTGATGATATCCGACGTAGATAAGTAAGATTGTATATATTTCCAATGGAGATGAACTTATGCTATTAGCCAAAGCCTCGTTAATCCGTACAGCAGACCCTAATAAGACAGACGGCCCGGAATCCTTGCTTGAGGAATCATATGAGCTATACCTACAGCGTCTGGAACAGGTTGAGCCGCAGATTCATGCCTTTGTCCCGGAGCCTGATGTCCAGAATCGGCTGAATGAGGAAATGAACAGTCTAAAACGGATGTATGGTGCAGAAGCAACAAAACCTGCGCTGTACGGGATTCCGGTTGGGATTAAAGACCTTCTGAATGTAAAGGGATTGCCTACTCAGGCCGGTTCCTGCTTACCGGCTGAGCTTCTGACCGGACCTGAAGGTTCATTGATCTCCCGCCTTCGCTCCCTGGGAGTCCTTATTGCCGGAAAGACAGTTACGGAAGAATTTGCTTACAACGGTCCAATCGCAACCCTCAATCCGCACCATCTTGCCCATACCCCGGGAGGTTCGAGTGCGGGCTCAGCAGCAGCAGTTGCGGCAGGAATCTGTCCGCTGGCAATAGGGACGCAGACGCTACGCTCTGTGACTGCTCCTGCTTCATTCTGCGGTGTGACCGGCTTCAAGCCAAGTTATGGAAGAGTACCTCTGGATGGGGTTATTTTGCTGGCGCCTTCTTTTGATACCATTGGTTTTTTTACACAAAGTGTGTCAGATATGCAGGTTGCCGCGTCCTTGCTTATCCCGGATTGGAGGATGGGGGAGCAGGCATCTAAAAGAAAGCCAGTACTTGGTATTCCGGGTGGGGTATACATGGAATTGATGAGCCCCGAGGTTAAGGCAGTCTTTACCGCCCAGATCGATGTTCTCAAGCAGAAGGGCTATTTAGTGAAGCAGGTGAAAATGCCATGGGAAGATGAATTCATCTATGGGAATGCCATGCTGCGTTTTCTGGAGGGTGAAATGGCACGTGAGCATGCCTCAATGTTCAGGCAGCATGCAGAGTTATACGGGAATCCGGTAAGAGAAGCGATTCTTCGCGGCCGGGAAATCACTGATTGTGAGCTGGAGACTTACCGCAGGCAGCAATCCAGTCTCCGGCAGGAGCTGAAAACCCTCCAAGCTACGGAGGGAATTGATCTCTGGGTGTCACCCGCACAGGGCGGAACCGCACCGAAGCTTGGAGAAGGTACCGGCTGGCCGGGGATGACATCCATCTGGACCTTTGCGGGCTGCCCGACCATCAGCATTCCTTCGGCCAGCATAAACAACCTGCCTTTGGGATTTCAGTGTATCGGGAGCCATGGCGAGGATGAGGCGCTGATCACCTGGGCGCAGCAAATTGCTGAAGAACTGTAATTTGCCTGCAGTACCATTCATTTCGTACTCAAAAACCGCATATTGATCTCTCCGCTGCCCGCCGTGTTCGGCTTCAGGGCTAGACGGAATGCGTGTTTCTTCAGTCTGGCCTTTACCTGGCAAGGCGTGAGCGAAGGACAGCTCTGCAGAAGCTGGGCAGCTGCCCCCGAGACGATAGGAGTAGAGATGCTGGTGCCGGACAACACGAAATATTGTTTGCCAAACCGCAGGTACGGGAAATTACGGGAAAGCTGAGAGCCTGGTGCACGAAGTGAAATAACAGATTCTCCAGGGGCAACAATATCGGGTTTAATCTTGCCACAAGGGGTTGGGCCACGGCTGGAATAGAAGGTAATTCGGTCATCCTTTTGAGTGAGGGTCCGTCGGTCATCAACCGCACCTACGGTAATAGCCGACGGACTGATGCCTGGTGACTCTATGGTTTTGCGTCCGGGTCCGCTGTTGCCAGCGGCGATTACCACAGTAAGTCCGGCGTGGACTGCTTTTTCAACAGCCTGACAGAGGAGGTCATCTCCGCAAGATGTGCCCGCAGTTCCGCCGAAAGACATGGATAGAATACGCAGCTTCAGAAGTTTACGCTTGGCAATACACCATTCAATTCCCTTAATAATAGTAGAGTCGTAGCCATCTCCGTTGATGTCCAGTACTTTAACACCTACAATCCCCGACTCAGGTGCAGGGCCTCTATATTTCCCTTTGCTGAGCCAGCCATTGCCTGCCGCATCCCCGGTAATGTGTGTGCCGTGTCCGTTATCGTCATAGGGGCGTTTGCGGTGGTTGATGAAGTCTTTAAATGCCACAATGCGGTTCACGGGCCGGACCAGATCGGGATGAGGGAACACGCCGGTATCGAGTACTGCGATGTTAATCCCTTTTCCCGTAAGCCCTCTTGAGCGCTCCACAGCAGTTGCACCGATGGAAGGGGTGGCAATATTCAGCGATATGGACTTGATGTCATCCAGGTACACCTTGTGAACACCCTCCCAGCAGCATATCCGTTCCAGGCACTTTATTGAAATGTGTGAAGAGACCGCATTCAGCATTGGAATACGATGTTTGACAGACAAAACGTGAGAACCTAAATGCTTGTGCAAGGCTTGCATCCGGCCTAGGGTCAACTTGTGTTTGAATTGAATAATAACTGGCAAAGCCGATGATCCCTTACCGGAATGATACGTTTTTCGAATCCGGGTCCTCAGCGGACGGTTCATTTTGGAAGCATACTGCTTCATCCATAGTTTTTCGCCCATAGCTCTATCCCCTACCTCTCCGTTACAGGGTATGCGCGGAAAGATAGGATGGTACATATCTATAAAATTAAGACAATGCCACATTTCTGGAAGAGTAGGCAAGAACGAGGTTCAAAGCGAGCGCAGACTGCATCTACTACTGTATCCTATCAGAAAGTGGTGAAGCAGATGAAAGCTCCAGACAAGAAAGCAATCCTGGCAAAAAAAGCAATGATGGCCCGCAAGGCAAATGCAAAGAAGGTAGTGAAGAGACGCAGAATCAGACAGACCTTTAACAGATTCGTGGTGCTTGCTACAAGTCTGGGTAATGTGAATAAGGATTCTACGGGTTGGACAGCTTCTCTGACAAGTGGTGCTGTTACGGTAACTGCTGATTTTGACGATTTTGGTGTTGCCAGATTCCCTACCATCAGCACATTAACAACGGTCTCTTATGTTCTGAGAATCAGAGATGAAGCTGGCAATCTCTTAACTACCAAAAGCGTCTCTGCCAACCGCGAGTTTTTTGTTGCCAGATTTTAATCTGGACGATTCCTTGAAATGAACTCAAAAAGCGTGTACCCGGTGGTGCGCGCTTTTTGATATGCATATTCTACCTATTCTTTACCTATAAAGCCCCTGGTAAATTGCATATAATTGAGGTTAATGATGGCAAGGAGGTACAGGAAAAATGGATAGGCAAATAGAGGAGATTCTGAATAGGTTTACAGCGATTTTTGTGGAAGAGTTGGAAGACAGCCTGACAGGGATATACCTGCATGGCTCCTTGGCCATGGGCTGCTTCAATCCGGCCGGAAGTGATATCGACATCCTGGTGGTGATCCGAGACAATCTGCCGCATGCAAGTGCAGCAAAGATTGCGCGCAAGCTTGTAATCCTGCGTGAGGAGATGGCAAACGGCCTGGAGATAAGTGTAGTCCGGGAAGCTGCGCTCGCACCTGTAACCTACCCGACGCCCTGTGAGCTACATTTCTCCGATTACCATCTCGAGAGATACCGGGCTGATGAGGATTATGTATGCGGAGGCTATGAGGATGAAGACCTTGCTTCACAAATTGCAGTCGCTTACTACCGGGGCAGAACGTTATACGGGGAACCTCTTGCCAAGTGCTATCCAGCGGTGGGCCATAGCGCCTACTTATCCTCTATCCTGCACGATATTGCAGATGCGGCAACGGATATTTTGGAGAATCCCATGTATATGACATTGAATTTGTGCCGGGTGCTGTACTACATACAAGAAGGTCAAATCGCTTCGAAGAGGGAAGGCGGGGAGTGGGGGATTGCAAGCTTGCCTTCTGAGTTCAGAGAACTCGTGCAAGTTTTATTGGATCAATATAATGGAGTACCGGACATTAGGCAGGTCGAGCCCGGGGAATTGACCACTTTTGCCGGATATATGCTGGATGAAATAGATAAGAAGAAAAGGGAAGAGGGGCGTCCATGTTGAGAATAAAAGCTGCAGAAGAAGTGCTCTCATTCTATTCGCTTCAGGAACCGATGGTTGAATTTATCAGACATAATGAAAATATGACGTTTAAGGTTACGGATAAAAGCGATGGCAAGCTATACTTGCTTCGTATTCATAGTCCTTCAACAGCAGGCCTGCTCGGGATTCAGCATGCACCCCAGGGCTTGGAGTCAGAAATGTACATATTGCAGGAGCTGTCCAAGGACGGGACACTTCATGTGCAAAAACCGGTAACCAACCGGAATGGCGGGCTGGTAACTGAATATTTGACCTCTGGCAAAGATGTTTGTTATGCGACCCTGCTGGAATGGATAGTGGGTTCTACTCTTACTTTACAAGAAGATAACATTGAACAAATCGCTTATCAGCTGGGAGAAAAGCTCGCGGCACTTCATCAGTTCTCCCGTCATACTGAGCTTACAGGTTTGCAAAGGCCGGTGTACGATGCAGAAAGAATCGATGCTGCGGTTGAAGAGTTGAAATACGGCGTAGTGTCAGAACTGTACAGTCAGGAACAGTATGAGATTATTACCCAAGTTCTTGGAATTATCAAAGAGCAGTTCCGGGTGCTGGAGACCCTTCCAGATCAATGGGGGATTGTACACGCGGATGTGCAGCTTGGAAATGTGATTATCACCGAAAACGGGCCTTGTTTGATAGACTTTGGGTTTAGCGGGTATGGCTATTATTTATTTGATCTGGGCAGTGCGGGGACTGTTCTTCCGGGTGAGTTAAGGCAGCTTTTTTTACAAGGTTATACTTCAGCAGCAGCCTTCTCTTGGGATCAAATAAGGTATATTGAAGGACAAATATTTATGGATACCTTTATTAGCTATCTATTCTTCATACGTGATTCGGCACGGAACGACTGGATCAAACAGAGTGCTGCCAAGCTTTGTAGTACTCTATGCAAGGATTTTATTGCAGGAAAAGAGGTATTTTACTCATTTTAGACTTGAAAGGGCTGTTAATCGGCAAGGGGGAAGCAAGATGATCATAGCAGAAGGTGCAGCCATCATACCTTTACTAATAGAAGGAATTATTCTAAATTCAACAGTAGTGTGGGATGAACACATGGCGATCCTGATCGATGCTGGCTTTTGCGGGCATGGTCCACAGATATTAGAAGGCATGAGGCGGGCCGGCGTACCAGCCGAACGGTTATCTGCTGTAATTTTGACCCATCAGGATATTGACCATATTGGCGGTGTTCAAGAATTGATGGAATTAGTAGGGAGGCCGCTGACTGTGTATGCCCACGCACTGGATCAACCACATATTGAAGGGGCGGTTCCGCTCTTAAAAAGAGAACTGCCTCCACAACTCCAGCATATGTTCGATCTTCCGTATCAGGTAAAGGTGAATCATACGTTAATGGATGGGGATGTGCTTGATTGTTGCGGCGGAGTTGAAGTCATTTATACTCCTGGGCATACCCCGGGACATATCAGTTTGTATGTGCAGTCAAGCAGAATACTAATTGCCGGTGATGCATTGCCTTCAGCAGATGGAGAGTTGCAACCTCCAACAAATCAGACCACACCTGACCTGCCAGCGGCGTTCAACTCCCTAAGGAGATTTCTGGATTACGACATCGGCCAAATCGTCTGCTATCATGGCGGGTTGTGTACGAAGAATGTACAGGAGCAGCTCAGGCGTATAGTGGAACATTCATCCAGAGAGTTGATTATTCCGAAAAAGGAGGCAAATGAGCTGTGAATAGATTGCGGGGAATGAAGCTTGGTGAAGGCGGAGTTGGGGATATTTATGAATGGGAAGGTACCTCAAAAGTTATCAAGCTAGCCAAAAGCATTACCGCAACGGAAGCCCTGGCAAAAGAATTCGGCAATACACAGGCCGCTTGGGAAAAAGGGATTCCTGTACCGCGCCCTTACGAATTAATCGAAGTCGACGGCCGTCCGGGGATGGTTACAGAGCGCATCTATGGGGAGTCATTAATGGAACGGTTCATGCTGCTGTTTATGCGGCCGCCTGCAGACAGGAAGTGGTCAGATAGTGATGATGAGAATATCCGCATCACCGCCCGCTGCCTAAGCCACATTCATAGCCATGTAATTCCTACGATGCCACCACAGAGGGAATCGCTGAAATGGCATATCCGTTCGGCCCGTTACCTGACTTCAGATGAGAAGGAGCGTGTCATTCAGCGGCTGGACCGCCTGCCTGTGAAGCACCAGCTCTGCCATGGAGATCCCAACCCGGGTAATATTCTGATGCGTAAAGGCGAGCCTGTAGTTATCGATTGGATGGATGCCTCGACCGGGAATCCCGAAGCAGATCTCGCTGAATATATCATCATGATCCGCTATTCGGTTTTGCCACCGGGTTTGCCTGTGGATATGCCGGATTACTTTGACTCGATAAGAGAGCATATCATCTCTGTATTTAGCGGAGAATACGAACGGCTGACAGGACTTGCGTACCGTGAGGTGGAACATTGGCTGGTCCCACTTGCTGCGCGTAAACTCAATGTGGGTTCGATCGGCGAGGAAGAGAAGCAAAAGCTGTTGGAGTTCTTAAGAGCGGAGCTTTAGTTGGGTCGCTTTTGTCAATATCACAGGGCAGCATACGCCAAAAGTTAGTGATCGGGTACAATTCGGCTTAAGGATTTTGGCTGCAATGACAATAAACCTGCCATCACCATTCAAAAGACGGGGTTTACACGTTATAATATGCCCTAAACAGGTTACCCGAAAGGTCTGAGGAATGATGAGTCTGGAAACCTTAAACGAACGAGTGAAAACTGATCTTTCCTATCTTGCTTATGGGGGCGCAGACTGGGTACGGCCGCTGAACCATCCGGAAGGTCATGTATATGATGTTGTGATTGTGGGCGGTGGGCAGAGTGGCCTCGGAGCGGCTTTTGGACTGCTGCGTGAACGGATATCGAATATTCTGATAATGGATGAGAATAGTGAAGGGCTGGAAGGGCCTTGGGAAACTTACGCCCGGATGGTTACGCTGCGAACCCCCAAACATTTAACATCGGTGGATCTGGGGATTCCTTCATTGACCTTCCGCTCCTGGTGGGAGGCGCAGAACGGATCTGACAGCTGGGAAGCCGTCGACAAAATCCCGCGCGGTGACTGGATGAATTATCTGCGCTGGTACCGGAAGATTCTGGGCCTGCCCGTGATCAACGAGGTCCGGCTTGAGTGGATTGAACCTGGCGATGATGGAATTCATCGCCTGCATATCTCAGGTGCAGGAGCGCCGAAGGAACAATTGCTGGCGCGCAAGGTTGTACTGGCTACAGGTATTCAGGGCGGCGGTGAATGGCATGTCCCTCCGATGGTGGCTGACCATCTTCCGAAAGCCATGTATGCCCATACCTCAGAGGTTATGGACTATACTGCCCTCCGGGGAAAAAGAATTGCCGTTCTCGGCGGCGGAGCCTCAGCGTTCGACAACGCAAATTATCTGCTCTCTGAGGGGGCAGCAGAAGTCCATGTGTTTGTCCGCCGCGAGCAGCTTCCGAATGTCAACCCGATCCGTCAGATGGAAGTCTCGGGAATGATTGAACGGTATCATACGCTGTCTGACCCGGAGAAATATGCGGTGATTTCGCATTTTTTCAAATATAATCAGCCCCCGACCAATGATACCTTTGCCCGTGCGGCTGCTTGGCCGGGCTTCCAGCTTCATCTCGGTTCGCCTTGGCTGAAGGTGGAAGCGATCGGCGATATGACAGTGGTGACAACGCCGAAAGGGGAATTTTCCTTCGACTTTCTCGTAGTCAGTACCGGTCTGCTTAGCGATCCAGGCCTGCGTCCGGAGCTGCGGCTGGTCGAGCGTCATATCGCCCGCTGGAGTGACCGTTATGAAGCGCCGCCTGCAGAGGCGAACGCACTGCTGGATGCGCATCCGTATCTGAGCCCCGGCTTTGCGCTCCAGCCCCGGAATGAAGAGGGCCGCAAGCATGTACATGGACTGTTCGTCTTCAACTATTCCGCGCTTGCCAGCTGCGGGCTGTCGGCATCCGCCATCTCCGGCATGAAGAATGCGGTCCCGAAGCTTGTGGCCGGGGTGGCCGACCAGCTATTCACGGATGACCGGGAAGAAATTCTGAGTGCCTTTTTTGCTTATAATGAAGTTGAATTTACTGGGGTGTGGCCCCTGAGAACACTGGACTAGTAAGGCTTATGAACGCAATTGTATATTTTGCAGTAGGGGGGCTGTTTCATCGCAGAATGTCTTGCGGGGAGAAGCCCTCTTTTTGATTACGAAAACGAACACTCCACTCGTTAGCGCTACTCATAACCTTGCTTGCCGTTGACCTCGCGCCTCCCCTCATTGATAATAAAAGAAGTTCACATTTCTTCTGGAGATTGGAGTAAGACCATGAGATACCGCAATATGGAAGAATGTATTACCGATTTGGAAAAACACGGGCACCTGGTCCGTATTCATGAGGAAGTCGACCCGAACCTTGAGATGGCGGCGATTCATCTGAAGGTCTACGAAGCGGGCGGTCCCGCCTTGCTCTTCGAGAAGGTCAAAGGCTCGAAGTACCGCGCAGTGTCCAATCTGTTCGGCACCATAGAACGCAGTAAATTTATATTCCGTGATACCTGGGAGTCGTCCCAGGATGTGATCGCTCTGCGCAGTGATCCGATGAAGGCGCTCAAGCAGCCGTTCAAATATGTCGGCACTGGGCTGGCAGCGAGAAAAGCGCTGCCGCTGAAGAAGGGGAGCGGCGTTCCGGCAGGTTTTGAGGAGATTAGGATATCTGATCTGCCGCAGATTAAGCACTGGCCGGGGGATGGCGGTGCTTTTATCACTCTGCCCCAGGTGTATTCCGAGGACCCGGACAAGCCCGGTATTATGAATTCCAATCTGGGCATGTACCGGATTCAGCTTAGCGGCAATGAGTATGAGATCGATAAGGAGATCGGTGTGCATTACCAGATTCACCGGGGCATCGGTATTCACCAGACCAAGGCCACGAAGAAAGGCCAGCCGCTTAAGGTCAGCTGCTTCATCGGCGGACCACCCGCACATACTTTATCTGCGGTTATGCCCTTGCCGGAAGGCTTAAGCGAAATGACCTTTGCCGGGCTTTTGGCAGGACGGCACTTCCGCTACAGCTATGCAGACGGCTTCTGCATCAGCAGTGACGCCGATTTTGTCATTACCGGCGAGATCCATCCCGGGGAGACCAGACCGGAGGGACCTTTTGGCGACCACTTGGGCTATTACAGTCTGACCCATCCGTTCCCTGTGATGAAAGTGCATAAGGTCTACGCCAAAAAAGGGGCGATCTTCCCGTTCACCGTTGTAGGCCGTCCGCCGCAGGAGGATACAGCTTTCGGAGAATTGATCCATGAACTGACGGGCGGTGCGGTGAAGCAGGAGGTGCCGGGAGTCAAAGAGGTGCATGCAATAGATGCAGCGGGCGTCCATCCTTTACTGTTTGCTATAGGCAGCGAACGTTACACTCCATACCAGCAGTTAAAGCAGCCTGCAGAGCTGCTTACCATCGCGAACCGGATACTCGGGACAGGCCAGCTCAGTCTGGCGAAGTATCTGTTCATTACCGCAGAAGAAGACCGGCCGGTCAGCACGCACAAGATCGAGGATTTCCTAATCTACATTCTGGAGCGGATCAATCTGCACCGGGACATTCATTTTCAGACTAATACTACGATGGACACACTGGACTATTCCGGCACAGGAATTAACAGCGGCAGTAAAGTGGTTTTTGCCGCGGTGGGGGATCAGAAGAGAACATTGTGTACAGAGGTACCGGAGATTTTGGAGAATCTCCAGACGTTTGGACAGGCGAAAATGATAATGCCGGGGATTGTGGCCTTACAGGGACCGGAGTTTACCAATTATGCGGCAGCCCGGGAGGAAACAGATAGATTGAGTACCGCGATTCAGGAGCAAGGTGTGCTCGATAGCTGCCCGATGATCATCCTGTGCGACGATAGTACATTTATGAGTGAGACGTTAAATAACTTCCTCTGGGCAACCTTCACGCGCAGCAATCCCTCACATGATATCTATGGGGTAAATAGTGGTGTGGAGAACAAGCATTGGTTCTGCGATAATGTGATCATTGACGCCCGTGTGAAGCCGCATCAGGCGCCGCCATTAATCCCGGATGCTGCGGTGGAGCGGAATATCGAACGTTTTTTTGCCCAAGGGGCCCCTCTTGCCGGACTATACAAATCACGCTGAACTTAAGCGGGAGCTTTGCATCCATAACCTGAAGTCAGGCAGGATATTCATGAAATAAAGGGAACCACGACAGGCGTACCGGACGCTTGCCGTGGTTTTTGTTGTACTCGGCTATCGGGGCCAATGCAGCAAATGATATTGAAAATATTGGATGGATGTTGCTACTATTGGGGGGATTCTAAAACAGGCGAAAAAGAGATGAAGGAGATTATACTATGGAAGTTCTGGACACGCAGCGGTTAACGATAAGAGGTTTCAAACCGGAGGACTGGGAGGACTTGCATGAATATCTTTCCCGGGAAGAGGTGGTGAGGTACGAGCCTTATGGGGTTTTTGATGAGGCGGCTAGTAAGGCTGAGGCGTTAAGACGATCGTCGGATCCTGCCTTTTGGGCGGTATGCCTGAAAGAGTCCGGTAAGCTGATAGGCAATTTATATTTTCAGCAGCAGGAGCCGCAGGCCTTCCAGACCTGGGAACTGGGCTACGTGTTCAACAGTGGATTTCAGGGCCAAGGGTATGCGACAGAGGCTTGTCTGAAGCTGCTGGAGTATGCTTTTAGTGAGCTGCATATTCGCAGAGTGACTGCTCATTGTGATCCCTGCAACCACCCCTCCTGGCGATTGCTTGAGCGTCTGCAGATGCGCAGGGAAGGACATATGCTTCAGACGGGCTACTTCAAGAGTGATACTGAAGGACATCCGCTCTGGCACGATACCTATGCCTACGGTTTGCTTAGAAGTGAATGGCTAAGAAGCCAGCAGGCAGATAGCAATAAGCAGCAGGCATAACGGGATGAAAATGGACCGTCTGCTGGGAATTGTGATCTATCTGTTGAACCGTGAAACCGTCAGCTCACGGGAGCTGGCAGCGAAATTCGAAGTGTCGCAACGCACTATTCAGCGTGATATCGAATCTATTGGTCATGCGGGAATTCCTGTAGGTTCCCAGCAGGGGTTGAACGGGGGCTACTATATTCTTGACAGCTTCAAAATGAGCAGGCAGCTCCTGCAATCTGAGGATTATGCATATATTCTTACATCGCTTAAGGGATTGCTATCGGGGTATTCCAATATGAGGGCGCGGGATACCGTTGAGAAAATGACCGCCCTCGCAGCGGGCAAGTCTTCACCGGGCCTTCCGTTCCAGCTTGACTTGGGTGTGCTGCGAGAGGGAGAACACACAGCTGAGAATATAGCAATGATGGAAAAAGCGATCAAAGAGCATACACAGCTCCGTTTGCAGTACACAGATACTCATAATGATGTATCAGAGAGGTGCGTTGAGCCGCTGCTCCTGACTTACCAATGGTATGCCTGGTATTTGTTCGCCTATTGCTGCGGCAAAGAGGATTACCGGCTGTTCCGCCTCTCCCGGGTTCGGCAGATTCATCTTACCTCCCAGCCGTTTAGCCACACGCATAGGGAGGCGGAAATGCTGCTGGCAGAGCATGGAGACACACGGGCCCAAGTCCATGTGCGCCTTGTCAGCAAGGCAGCGAACAGGGTACTGCTGGCAGAGGCTTTTTCGAATGCGGAGATCCGGGAGGTTGGGGAGGATGAAATCATCATGTCCTTCAGCGTTCCGCAATCGGAAGAAGGCTGGTTTGGAAGGCTGCTGCAATACGGCCACCTGGTTACCGTGCTTGAGCCTGAGAGTCTTAGGCAGCGGATGCGCCGCCAGGCTGAACGGATTCTGATCAAACACTGCTGAGATCAGAGTAGTTCTTCGGTAACTGCAAGGCAGGCTCCTGTTCTTCCCTTAGGCTGTGAATATCTTCGTTCTCGTCTTGATGCGTCTGTTGTCGATTACTTCTTCATAATTGCGGATCAGACCATCAAAAATCTGTTCCCAGGAACGGCCAAGTGCCTGTCTCCGTCCCTGGTTCCCCATAGTCTCCCTCAGGATAGAGCTGCTCACCATGCGGCAGATCTCCTCCACCAGCGAATCTGGCTGATGCGGCTCAAATAACGTGCCAGTAACCCCAGGCACGACCAATTCCTTACTCCCGCCCGCACCGGCGGCAATGACAGGCAGGCCTGATGCCATAGCCTCCAGCACCACGTTGCCAAAGGTTTCCGTGCTGGAAGGGAACACGAACAGATCTGCAGAGGCGTATAGCTCTTCGAGTTCCTCACCGTGTTTTACACCGGTGAAGGTGACATTATTAGGGGCTTGCGACCGCAGCTCCGGCAGCAAGGGGCCGTCTCCGACCACCAGCAAGTGAACCTGGGCCGCAACGGATTCGGGCAGCTGCCGCAGGGCTTGCAGGAGAGTGGAGATATCCTTTTCCGGAGCAATCCGGCCTACATAGAGCAGCACCAGCGGTTCGGTAATTCCATAACGCCTCCGTATTTCGGCGGCGTTGCGTTTATCCGGAGAATACTGCTGGCAATCAATACCTCTCGACCAGAGCTGCAGCCGTTCGAAGCCTTGCTCCTGCAATGTTCTTATTGTTTCCTGGGACGGAGCAAACGTAGCATCGCAAGAACGGTGAAACCACTTCATGTATTTCCAATATAGCGAGATAATTCTGCGAACCCGGTAGTATTCCAGGTAACGGTCAAAATGGGTATGGTAGGAGACGACATGAGGAAGGCCTTGCCTGTGGGCATAACGGAGGCCGCATAGACCGATGTTGAACGGAGTGGCCATATGCAGCAGATCAGGCTGGAAGGAATTCAGCTGACTTTGAATGGAGGACATGCTGGGCAGAGCTAGCCTGCACTCCGGATACAGAAAGAAAGGAATGCTGGCTACAGGACGAACCGGATCGGGATAACTGCCTTCAGGGGCAGATTTGGGAGTGAACAGCACATGTTCAATCCCCCTGCGGTTTAGGTGACTGGTCAACCGGCCCAGTGTGCGGGCGACACCGTTGGTTTGCGGAAGAAATGTGTCCGTAAATAAGGCCAGGCGCATAGAATCCCTCCCTGTGGTCTTCTTGCCTTGATCGTAACAGGCGAATATTACACAGGAGTTAACCGGAGGTTAAACAAGTGAAGCGGACAAACAGTATTCATTAACATTATCAAATCTTTATTTTCTCTTGGTAAGATGTCTCCATACAGTAACGAGTGAGGATAGATGGGAAGGCCGTGACAGCTACGAATAGCGAAGGCAGGAGGGATACATTGAGCAGAATTGTGATCATTGATGATGAAGAGGCCCTGGTTCAACTGCTTACAGATGAACTGGAGGCCAAGGGACATGAGGTGCTGTCCGCTTATGACGGCATCGAAGGTGTCCGGCTTGCGGAGCGTGAGCCGGATCTGGTCATTCTCGACATTATGATGCCGGGGATGAATGGTTTTGAAGTCTGCCGCAGTATCCGCGACGAGGTGAACTGTCCGATTATCTTTCTAAGCGCCAGACAATCGGAAGCGGACCGGGTCCGCGGGCTTACGCTGGGCGGAGATGATTATGTGGTCAAGCCGTTTGGCCTCCGCGAGCTGATGGCCCGGATTGAGGCCAATCTGCGGAGGGAAGAACGGACGCGGCATAAGCCGCAGCAGCACAGCCGGCTGCGGTTCGGCAAGCTGGAGCTGAGCCTTAAGGAACGGCTGGTGAGTGTAGCAGGGGAGCCGGTCACACTAACCCGGCGGGAATATGACATCACCGAGCTGCTGGCGCTGCACGGCGGACAGGTTTTTTCGCGCGAGCATATTTACGAGAAGGTCTGGGGCTATGATGCCGAAGGAGATGCATCGACTGTAGTGGAACATATCAAGAAGATCCGGGCCAAGCTGGCTGCGGCAGATCCCTCAGGGGATTATATCGCCACCGTATGGGGAATTGGGTACAAATGGACCATTCAATAAGCAAGGAGCTGCCGTATGAACAAGAGACCGCTTAAGACGCAGGTTCAACTGGCTTTTATCTATATCATTCTAACCAGCGTCGTAGCGACGGTAATCACTTATGCTCTGGCTGCTCTGCTATTTACAAGGGTGGAGAATAAGCTGGTCTATCCCGCTAATCATTATGAGAAACGTCTGCCTGCTATCGAAAGTTATATTCTTCAGCAACAAACAGGGCTGCTTGCCACCTCGTCAAGAACGGCGCTGGATGCGGCAATTCCGGGTGAGGGCATCACTTACCAGGTGGTGGACAGGAATGCGGACATCCTATATGGCACACTGGATAATGTGCATATTCACGGCCGGACGGAGCTGTACAAGCTGCTGAACACTACCACTGGACTTCAAGGCAGATATGTACACACAGTGCCGATCATCGATTCAGAAGGCGTAGTTAAAGGAGCGGTACTGCTGTCTTACGCACTCAAACCCACTTATGTGAATGAATCCGGCAACGGGTGGCTGACCGTGATATTTGTAGGTGCACTGGTGTCGCCTTTTCTCTACATCATCTTATTCTCGCTGTTATTCTCGCGGCTGGTTGCCGGCAATATCAACAAGCCGCTGCGCCTGCTGATGGAGGCCGCACGCAAGATCAAAGAAAAGGATCTCGACTTCGAAATCGGCTATCATTCAGATAATGAGCTGGGCCAGCTTAGCAGTGCTTTTGCCGAGATGAAGGCAGAGCTGGCGAGCTCGCTTGAGGCGCAGTGGAGGATGGAGCAGGAACGTGTAGAGATGGTAGAAGCGCTGGCACATGATCTGAAGGCTCCGCTGTCCATCATCCACAGCTACTCCGAAGCGCTGATCGACTCCGGGGAACACAGAGACGGGAAGCTTCTTCGCTATCTTGGCGTGATCCGGGAGAATGCGGACAAAAGCAGTGAACGGGTTCGGCAGATGCAATATACATCAGATATGGAAAAAGCTGGTTCCTTACTCCAGACGGAGACATTTGAGCTCGCACCGTTTCTGGAACGCAAGATTTCGGCTTATTCGGTGGAGGCTGCCCGGAAGGACATACAGATTATTCTGCGGATGGGAAAGGCTGCAAGAATATCCCTGCATACTGACGCGGAGCTACTGGAGCGTATTCTTGATAATGTGGTGATGAACAGTATGGAATATACGCCAACCGGCGGCTCCATTTCTGTGGTGGTCAACTTGCTCGGCAGCCGTATCTCATACGAGATCTGTGATACAGGACCGGGCTTCAGCCGTAAAGACCTGGAGAAGGCTGTTCAGAAATTCTACCGCGGCGATGATGCCCGGGGCAGCAGGGACGGTCATTCGGGGCTCGGACTGTATATTGCACAACAGCTGGCAGCGAAGCTGGGCGGGGCGATCCGGTTGAGCAATACACCTGAAGGGGGAGCCTGTGTGGTTGTGGAGCATGAATACCGCAGATGAGGATTGAAAAGGTATGTTGCGGCTGAGACAGCACACAAACAGACCTCCGGCCGGAGATCTGTAAGGGGGGTATGCGGTAAGAAAAGGGAAGCCTTCATTGATACTTTAGGATATGATTCCTGCTTCCCAGATCGGTTCGGCATACAGATTCTTTAGCTTGCTGCTGCACTCTTTGCCCGTATCATAGGAACGGTTGCCCAGTACATACTTAAAGTGCTCTAGCGCGTGGGCGGCTTCTGCCGGCACCGTGCTGTTCAGCCAGGAAGCCAGAGCCCGCAGCACGGTCCGCCCTTCAGCAAGCGCCTCTTCCCAGAGGTCCCAGACACTTTCAGTCCGGACTTCGGAGTAAAGTGCGGAATGCCGCCACTCCCCGTGTTTTTCGTTCAGATAATCAAGCTTCTCCTCGGCCGGGGACAGCTGCTGTGAGAATAGACGGCGGGCTTTGCCCCTCAGCAGAGATTTCTTCCAACCCTTCGGATCGAATAAACATTTATGTGCCAAAATCATATCCAGGTACGCTTCATGCCAGATCTCGGCGGGAAGCCGGCGGGTTTCGGGATACCAGTCTGATGCGGTTTCATGCAGAATGTTGTGGATAGGGAAGGGCAAATGGGAGCCTACATTGATTTTTTTCCAGGCTGCATGGCGCCACGTATCCAGCTGTTTCAGCCGCTTCATGAACAAGGTGTCGAGGACGATCTCAAAGCGCTGGTGATTGCGGTGCTTGTATCCCGCTTTCCAGTTAATGTAGGGATGAAAGTTGCGGTCCAGCAGATGATGGGTAAGGAAGCCGAGAAAATATTGCTGAGTCTCCTTCAGCTCGTCGGAGGGAAGAGCCAAGGCCCGTTGCCAGAATTCAACCAGCACTGGACCGCAGTTCTCCGTATGCATGAGGTCACCGAGCTGAAGCGCCCGTGTGTCCTTTTTCCAGGGCAGAAAGCTGTGGTAGAGCAGGAAATCCGGTCCCTGGCAGCCGAGCTGGTACAGCTCAGGACGAGACTTCATCTCCGCAAGAAAAGGGAACTCATCGCTGAACTCTTCCGCTAGCTGCTGCCCATACTCCAGATGCATCCAAATGTTAGGCATTCCTCTCACCCCTCTGATCATTGTTATCTTCAGCATACAGGTTTCGTGTTAAAAGAGATTGAACAATACTCAAGCGAATTGTAATTCTCTTGATCAAGGACGGAGGAAAGTGAGGTTATTCGTCCCCTCTCCCTTTCAGATTACTCCTCACTCCAATTAATATCAATAAGCCGTCTGAAGGGGTCCATATTGCCCGGTGCTGGGGAAGGATACTCAGCAATCGGGAAGAAATTGATCCATTCTCTTCCTGTTATAATCAGGCTGTAATACTACAAATACATGCAGAGGTGATCAGAGAATGGGATTTCAGGCAGGCCAGCTTTTTGTGAATTTGCCGGTTAATGATCTGCAGGCTTCGATTAACTTTTTTACCGCACTTGGTTTTGGGTTCAACCCTCAGTTTACGGATCAGAACGCGACTTGTATGATCATCAACGACAATACATTTGCCATGCTGCTAACCAAAGAATTTTTCAAAACCTTTGTTTCCAAAGAAATCGTCGACTCCTCCAGCCACACCGAGGTGATCATGGCCTTCTCCGCATCCAGCAGGGCAGAGGTGGACGAGCTGGTGCATAAGGCGCTGGCCGCAGGCGGCAAGAAGTATAACGATCCGATAGACCACGGCTTTATGTACAGCTGGAGCTTTCAGGATATCGATGGTCATCTATGGGAAACGATGTATATGGAAGAGGGTACACCTGAGCAGGCGTAGTTCATGTTTCATAATGGAATGATTATCAGTGAATGGCGGGTTACCGGGTGGCCGGAGCCTGCTTTTTTTGTGGGTGATGGAACATTATGGTTCCAATTAATTAAAATTTGTGGTAATATCTATGCGAACTTACGTTCCTGATATCAATCCTGATGAAGGGTGGACGTTATGGTGACAGAACGGTTTGCAGAGATTGATGGAGTTATTGCTTATATTCATGAGTATATGTATGACCATCTGCCGCTGGAGAGGCTGGCCCGCTATGCCGGATACAGTCCGTATCACTTTGCGCGGATCTTCAAGGAGAGAACTGGCCTGTCTCCGCTGTACTATGTGTCCTCCCACCGCCTGCAACGGGCAAAGGATCTGCTGCTGCGCACGGGCCTCACAGTCCGCGATATTTCCCTGGAGATCGGTCAGCAGAGCCTCGGAACCTTTACCTCCCGCTTTACAGCCCGGGTAGGTATGTCTCCGGCAGAATTCCGCAATTCGGTGCAATATGCCGGAGATCAGATGAGCTCGTTAAGGAAGCTGCAGGACTGGAGGTTCTCTTATCCGATCAGCCGGATGCCTACTTCTGTGCATGGGACGATATCTGCAGAAGCTCCTTTTGACGGGGTGATTCTGATCGGGCTTTTCGCTAAACCTATTCCTGAGGGCCTGCCGCTATACGGTACTCTGCTCTCATCGCTGGGTCATTTTCACTTCGATCATGTTGCCCCTGGGACTTATTACCTGCTAGCTACCTCCATATCCTGGGGAACACACGCGATGGACTTCCTCCTTCCACACACCACACTGCGTACACGGTCGAGAACTCCGATTCATGTCGGACCAGGTACACTGGTTCCGCATCAGCGGGTAACCCTGCATCCTCCAAGGCTGGACGATCCGCCGATTCTCATCTCGCTGCCGCTGCTCATGAACCGCTTCTTGAACCGGATGGCAGTCAGATAGCCGTTAATGCCGCAGCCCTTTACGTACCCCTTACAAAAGTTACGAGAACAGTTAATATCCAGCTTCTACAATGAGTGTGGTAGTAAAATATACCTATTGTGATTTGAAGCTTGATATGAAGGGATGATTCGTTTGAAGGGACAACGGTTGCACTTTTCTATGAAATGGAAGCTGATTCTAAGTTTCACCGCCATTACGCTAATTTTTCTGGGGGTGGCCTTGTACCAGGGGAACAAGATCGGTCAAGTGGAGCTTTCTATGGAAAAGCAAAAGACAGAGATGGAGAAACGAATCATTGTCTCAACGGTTACCCAGTTGCTGCAGGAGCTGAACCGTGCCGAGACGGCACTTGCTGAATCAAGTGATCTGGAACTTGCGGGCGCCTTTAAGGACAAGCAGCAGCAGCTTGCCGCTGAATTGGCCAAACTTCATTTTGAGACAGCTACCCCTGCCTCCCAAAACTTAGAACTGCTGCGTACCCAGGCTGGGGAATATAAAGGGATCTTTGATCAACTGATCCAGACTATGGGCGACGACAGCCTGGATCCGTTAGCGGTGCTGGAACAGATAGATGACCTACATACAAAGGCATTAACCCTTAGTCAATCCATGCTGCAGACGAACAGCAAGCTGTATGCCGCCGCTGCTGATAATGCCGAGCAGGCGCAAAATCATTCTTTTGTGATGCTGGACGACACGGTTTCTATCATTATTTACGCAGCAGGGGGAGTGTTCCTGTTTACGCTGCTTCTTGGCTGGCTGCTGATCCGTTCTTTCGTAACGCCGGTCGGCAAGCTGCAGGCAGCTCTGCGTGAGATTGCTGATGGTGATTTGCGGCAGCAGATCAACTCCCCTTATCATGATGAGCTTGGGCGGCTCAGCCACCATTTCGACCATATGGTGTGCCGGGTGCGTGACATGCTGCGGCAGACTATGACTGCTGCCTCTTCCTTGGCAGATTATTCGCATTCCTTCCAGCAGTCATCACTCATCACCGCCCATACCAATCAGGAAATCCTCCATACCATCCAGGAAATTTCCGTCGGAGCCGGACAGCAGGCAGAACAATCGGAGCAAAGCACATTGCTGCTGCAGGAGCTGGAACATGGGGTTCATGAGATTACGGATTTTACCAATGGAATGCTCATAACCAGCGAAGCAGCGAATCAGAATACACGCAAAGGCTCGGAGACGGTAACTGCTCTGCGTCAGACTTCCTATCAATCCCGTGCATCTATCACCAAAATGTATGAAGCATTAGAAAAGCTCGTTCAGCAGTCCGGCGATATTTCGCGCATCACCCAGTCGATTACAGAAGTCTCTAAGCAGACGAATATCCTGTCCTTGAACGCTTCTATTGAAGCAGCCCGGGCAGGGGCATCGGGCAAGGGGTTTGCCGTTATTGCCGATGAGGTAAGGCATTTATCCGTTCAGACGAATGATTCCTCCATTCATATCAGCCGGATCATTAATGACCTGCAGAGCAGCATGGCGGATGTTCAGGATTATATGCGGGAAACCCAAAGAAGCCTGGAGGAGCAGGACCATCAGGTGACAGAGACCCTTGCTTCCTTCGAGGCTATTGATGAATCTATCTCTGGTATCAGCCGCCAGATCGGACAAATTCACCAGAAGGTGGATGAGACCCGGAAGATCAACACCCGTCTGGCAGATTCTGTGCATTCAGTAGCTGCTGTAGCTGAGCAGACTGCTGCGGGCGTTCAGGAGGTAAATGCATCCAGCACCCAGCAGGATCAGGCGATCAGTGACATTGCCCGGCAGGCGGTGGAGATCCATGAAATTTCGCAGCAGCTGTTCCGGGAGATTCATGTATTCAGAATTGACGAAGAGACCGGAGCAGATGCCCCGGCCGGTCTGTTATTAATAATGGATGAATCTAGAGGAGAGAACGTGGAGACGTCAGGCCAGCTACTCGCGATGGCCGAGTGAAGCCTTTCGCTCCCGGGCCAGTTCGAGGACCAGTTCCGGGAACCATTCTGCAAGCGTTAGAAACTGGAAGCCCGCCCCGCGGGCTTTTGCTGTATCCATGTACCAGGATTCCCCGATTCCAAATGGCGACATATCTTTATCGGCAGCTTCACTCTGAACGATCGCCTGCCGTCCGGCTGCCTGCCCGATAATCGATAAGATATCCCCGATCGCCAGTGTTCCGTCTGAGCACGCATTCACAGGACCTGTCAGTGTCGAGAACCCCAGCCAATACAGGAAATCTGCCGCCTCGTCTGAACGGATGAATGAGATCAGTGCTCTCGGGTTGGGTATCCCGATGGGCTGTCCTTCCTGCACATGCTCAATATGAAAATGCAGCCGCTTCGTATAATCATCTGTCCCGAGCACGATCGGAAACCGGACCGCTACCACAGGAAAAGCGGATTGTCTCAAGAAGACCGTTTCAGCCAGTCGTTTACCCTCCTGGTAGCTGAAATCTTCTTTTGCACCCAGCCGCAGCGGATAAGACTCCGGATCAAAGTCCGTTTCGCTGAGAATTTCAGGTCTTGGATCATACACGGACAAGCTGGAGGTCAGGATATATCGTTCTGTTGTGTCCGCGAAGATACGGCAGGCCGCAGCGGCCTCGTCCGGGGAATAACAGATGTTGTCATAGACTACGTCCCAGACGGTATCTCCCACTGCTTCAGCAAGTGCCTCCGTATCTGTGCGGTTCACGTTTATTCGCTTCACACTGCCCCCAAAGCTATCCTCCGTCAGTCCCCGGGTCAGAATGGTAACCTGGGTATCTGCATCCCTGAGCAGGCGCTCCACTAACCTTTTGCCAAAAAAGCGGGTTCCCCCGAGTACAAGTATGTTCCTCATGGTATACACTCCTTAAGTTTGGTGAGTAATGCTTCCTGGAAAAGTCTTCGTAAATAACCATCTACGGAAACGTAAACTTAGTTCTGTAATAATTACGCGGCCATCCACAGCCCCGACATGCTTCCAGCCGACATGCAGCCAGCCTCCATGCCCGGGAAGTAAGCATTCCCGCCTGATTGTAGTACCTGCACCATCCCAGTACCGACTGCCATCGTCATCTCCGTTTTAGTCTCCTGGCGGAGCAGCTCCAGCATTACTGACAGCTGGCCTTTTTCATAGGACTCTGCCAGCGCTTGCAGCAGGTTACGGAGATCCAGGTCCTGCGTCAGCGCAGGACCCTCGTTATCTGCGAGATCTTTGCGAACGGCGCTGAGCGCCTGGCGCGCCCGGTGTAAGGCTGCTTTTACGGCTCCTTCGGTAGTCTCCAGCCTCTCTGCGGTTTCTTCTCCGGAGTAACCCAGTACATCGCGCATCACGAACACTGTTCTTTGCAGCGGAGACAAATGCCGGATCAACGCCTGAAAAGCAAGCTCGATCTCAGACTGCCCGCCTGCTGGCGATGGACCGGGAATCTGTGTGAGATGGATTGTCGTCAATGTATGCGCGTGTTCCAGCACACGTCTTAGTGAAGCTTTCCGCCGTAGGTTATCAATCCATGTGTTCTTGGCAATCCGCAGCAGCAGTGCTTCGGGATTCGGGTTGCCGGCGAATTTTGCATACGCCAGTGATTTGGTCCAGGTGTCCTGGGCCAGATCCTCGGCCTCAAGGCTGGATCTAGTCAAAGACAGGCAATATCGGAACAAAGTCTCTCGAAGTGACAGCAAGCCGCTGTTATCCGTTAGTTCTCCGGTGTTGAACGTTTCAAGGATCGACACTTGCGATCATCTCCTTTTTGTTAACTATCCTGAGCTTTCTGTTGCCTCTATTATATAAACGATCCGCTCAATGTAAAGGATACGCTGCTTTTACAGTTATTTTGAAAGAGAATAGCGTATCTTTTCCAGGGCTCCATTCGTCTGCAGAGTATTAAATCCAAGGAGGCATGAACATGAGCATTATTCCTTATGTCATTGAACAAACAAGCAGAGGCGAGCGGTCCTACGATATTTATTCCCGGCTGCTGAAGGACCGGATTGTGTTCGTGGGTGCAGCCATCGACGATCAGCTGGCGAATAGCATCATTGCACAGTTGCTCTTCCTGGCGGCAGATGAGCCGGATAAGGATATCCAGATGTATATCAACAGCCCGGGAGGCTCGACTACCGCAGGCTTCGGCATTTATGATACGATGCAGGTAATCAAACCGCAGGTCAGTACGATATGCACTGGATTTGCGGCTTCGTTCGCTTCACTCTTGCTGCTGGCTGGAGCTACCGGCAAACGGTATGCCCTGCCAAACAGTGAGATTATGATTCATCAGCCGCATGGCGGTGCTCAGGGCCAGGCTAGCGACATTGCCATCAGTGCCCGCCGTATCCTGCAGGTCAGGGAGAAGGTTGTGCAGATCAGCGCCGGGCGAACGGGCCAGCCGGCTGAGAAGGTAGCAAAGGATATGGACCGGGATTATTTCATGTCGGCCCAGGAGGCACTGGAATACGGAATTATCGACAAAGTGATTACCAAATTGTAAGCAGAGGAGCGGATTCTGAAATGCTGGAAGCTTTGGTAGGTCAAGAAGTTACCGTTAATTTTCTGGATGGTTCTAGTGTCAGAGGCGGGGTTCTGGAAGAAGTCGACGAGCGGTTCGTGAAGTACCGTACGGAATATCAAGTGCTGTATATTCCCATTACCTCCATCCGCGCCGTAGTTGTGGAGACGAAAGAACGCGAGCGTCCGCGGGTTGGGTTCGGGCAATAAGAATTAGCTGGGTAAGGGACGACGGAATATTGTAACGGAGATATTTGGGGAGAAATATAAATCAAGCTTCGAAAGGAGCGGTACCATATTCAGTACTTTAAATCGATTGCTGAAGATGAGATATATTATTTTGAGATTGATGAAGAGCAGACAGCTTACCGGCAGATCGTTGCCAGTAAAGGAGGCACCCACAAAACTTCGGGCAGCCCCGATTTCTATTTAACGGATCAGTCTGTGGAGATGATGGAGGGGGATATTTCTATTGAACGTGCTGAATTTGAGGCCGTTTGGAACACAGCGATGGCTTCCTATCAGGAGGAATGGGCCCGGCTTAGGCAGAGATATTCAACAGGCCAGCAGGTAACTGGAGCTGTTATGTTTTTTACGATTCATGGTATTCATATTGCTCTATCTGATGGGGGATTTGCAGTCACAAGTTATGAAGCTGTTCGTTCCCGGGTGGATAGCAGCTTCCTGTATCCGCACTATCTCATTGAAGGCACAGTCCAAGGCTGGGATGATGTAAACTGTTGGCTGATTATTGAGAATTGCACCATGAGCGGGGAGAAAGACGGCAAAGAGACCATTTTGCAGTTTTAATGCCTCTGACCAACTAAGAAAGTGCCTCCGAAAAGCTGTTTACAGGCTACCGGAGGCTTCTTTGTTGATCTGTCTTGTGCAAATATCTGTATCCAAAAAAGTGTATATAGAATACACTTTTCTGCTGTTTCTGTCTTGCCTTCCCCTTGTCTAGGCTGTAAAACAGCGTACCTAGTAACGTACTGAGCCATGTAACAACAGTTCCTATTCGTTGCTGTGGATACCCCGGGCTATTGGGTCTATGCAAAATAAAGTTCAAAATATCACAGATCCATTTACACCCCACAGGATAAAATATTCACTATTGTCGATGACGGGTATGGGATTAACAGGAATACATATAATAACCCCAAGGAATGGGTGATTCTGGCGGGAAAGAGGCTGGCCGGTGCGATGACAGTTAATATAGGAAGGAAAACGGGTAAAAGAATATATTGCGCCGTTATGAACGATCTGCCTGAGCCGGGCATCCTTGCGAATGGATTGGAGCCTGAATGCGAATGGATTGGAGACTGAACAAATACGGGAAGCCGAAAGTGCATATTTATAAGAAATCCTCTACAAGGAGGTGAGCCATTTCATAGCTTTTCAAAAAAAATTATGAAGCAGGCAACTCCTGTGATACAATTATCTAGTTGTCCTGGTCCGTGGAGTCCCATTTCTTATAGAGCTTTTACACACCCTGGAAGTTGAAGAAAAAAACGCAGGAAAACAGAGCATTTCAGTGTATTTCCATGCGTTCGTGAGTATTAACGGTGTAAACGTGAGATTTTACAGTCTTGGCATCAAATTTTGTCGTTATTTATTGATTTATTGTGTTGCTTTATGTATAATCAGCCTTGTTGATTTTTCAATTGTAATTTTAGGAGGTAATCTATTTTGGGAAAAGCGTTAATTATTGGCGCTGGCGGTGTAGCGAGCGTTGTTGTTCATAAATGCTGCCAGAACCCGGATGTATTTGAAGAGATCTGCATAGCGAGCAGAACCCTCGCGAAATGTGATGCTCTGAAAGATAAATTGGCCGGAGGCCAGACGAAAATTTCTACGGCTCAGCTTGATGCAGATAACACGGACGAGGTCATCGAACTGATCAAGAGTTTCCAGCCGGATGTCGTGATTAATGTCGCTCTCCCATATCAGGACCTGACCATTATGGATGCCTGCCTGGCAACGGGAGTGCACTATGTCGATACCGCCAACTACGAACCGCAGGATACTGCGAAATTCGAATATTCCTGGCAATGGGCTTACAAAGAAAGATTCGAAAAAGCCGGAATTACTGCGCTGCTCGGCAGTGGCTTTGACCCTGGGGTAACCGGAGTATTCACGGCCTATGCGCAAAAGCACTATTTTGACGAAATCCATACGATTGATATTGTTGACGCCAACGCGGGTGATCATGGTTATCCGTTCGCGACCAACTTCAATCCTGAGATCAACATTCGTGAAATCACGGCCAATGGACGTTACTTCGAGAATGGCGAATGGATCGAGACGGCTCCATTGTCCGAGAAGAAAGTCTATGATCTCCCGGAGATCGGCCCGAAGGATATCTACCTTCTGTATCATGAAGAGCTGGAATCCCTAGCAGCCAATATCAAAGGCGTGAAGAAAATCCGCTTCTGGATGACCTTCTCGCAGAACTATCTGACCCACCTCAAGGTACTTGAAAATGTAGGCATGACCTCCATTGAGCCGATTATGTACGAAGGCAAGGAGATTATTCCTTTGCAGTTCCTGAAGGCTATCCTGCCTGACCCGGCTTCCCTGGGACCAAGAACCAAAGGCAAAACCAACATCGGCTGCATCATTCAGGGCACGAAAGACGGCCAGCCCAAAACTTATTATGTCTACAATGTCTGCGATCATGAGGAATGCTACAGAGAGGTTGGCTCCCAAGCCATTTCCTACACTACCGGCGTACCTGCGATGATCGGAGCCATGCTTATCATAAAAGGCATCTGGAAGAAACCGGGCGTATATAACGTGGAAGAATTCGATCCGGATCCATTCATGGATGCACTTAACAAACACGGGCTGCCTTGGCAAGAAGATTTCTCGCCGACGCTGCTGGATTAGGGCGTAAGGCAATGAAGGATATAGATATCGATATCAGCAAGCTGCCGTCACCCGCGTATCTGGTCGATGAACGTCTGCTGACGAAGAACCTGGAAACTTTGAATTACGTGCAGGAGCAGACCGGAGCCAAGATTCTTCTGGCGCAAAAAGGCTTCTCTATGCATGCGCTGTACCCGCTGGTCGGCAAGTATCTGCATGGCGTGACCTCCAGCTCCTTGTTCGAAGCAAGACTCGGTTATGAGGAAATGGGCAAGGAGGTGCATGTCTATGCACCTGCTTATATGGACCGTGAATTTGACGAGCTACTCACCTACACGGACCACATTGTGTTCAATTCATTTGACCAATGGGCCCGCTTCAAGGAACGGGTGCAGAACGCGCCTAAGAATATCAGCTGCGGGATCCGCGTCAATCCGGAGTATTCCGAGATTGAAGTGCCGCTGTACGATCCTTGTTACAATAACTCCCGAATGGGAGTGACCCTGCCTAATTTTCGGCCGGAGGAACTGGACGGCATCGATGGACTTCATTTCCATACAATGTGTGAACAGAACTCGGATACATTGGAGCGTACACTCAAGGTAGTTGAAGAGAAGTTCGGCCAATACCTGCATGGTATGAAATGGCTCAATTTCGGCGGCGGCCATCACATTACCCGTCCCGATTATGACTTGGATACGCTGATCAAATGCATTCTTCATATGAAGGAAACCTATGATGTGCAGATCTACCTGGAGCCTGGAGAGGCGGTTGCACTGAACACCGGATACCTGGTGGCAACAGTGCTGGATACCATGCGTAACGGCATGGATATCGCCATCCTGGACACTTCGGCCGAATGCCATATGCCGGATGTACTGGCGATGCCGTACCGTCCGGGAATTATCGGAGCTGGTGAACCCGGCGAGTATCCGTACACGTACAGACTCGGCGGTATGACCTGCCTGGCGGGCGATGTCATCGGAGATTATTCGTTCAAGGAGCCGCTGAAGTACGGCGACAAGCTGATTTTCCTCGATATGGCGCATTACTCCATGGTTAAGAATCATATGTTCAACGGTGTGAACCTGCCGGCTATTGCTTCTTACAATGATGAAGAGGGTCTCAAAGTGATCCGTGAATTCGAATACCAGGACTTCAGCAACCGTTTGTCTTAATCCATTATTTGGAGGCGTTCCACTGGCCATTAGGCCGGCTGGGACGCCTTTTTGCTGTTTGTTATTGATCCAAAAGGTTCGACACGGAACAAATTTTTATAACGATTCTGTACATAGCTCCGCGGGATGCAGAGTGTTACCCTGAAATGAGTGTATAACCGGAAAGGAGTGATCGGCATGAAACGCCGGGCTAATCGAACAACTGCTGCAGTGAAGGTGAATGAAACTTAAGATATAAAGGAGCTGCTGCAGAGCGTGCTGAAATTGAAATATTTGTTCAATAATGAAGAGTTAGCAGAAATGGTGCTGGGAAACTGGGCATATGACAGGGAATCGCTGCATTTGTTCCAGTATTACCGGATTTCCTCCAATGCGGTATATCCTTTCGAGAATGGTGGAAAGAATCAGCTACTCCGGTTCGCGCCACAGTCAGAGAAGCTCAGAAGCAATCTGCTGGCGGAGCTTGAGTTCATCTCGTACCTGCGTGAACGCGGATATGGGGTACTAGAGGCCGTACCCTCCCGGGATGGTTCGGAGCTTGTAGAGGCGCACACGCCTTGGGGGACTTATTATGCAACAGTCTTTAAGCGTGTCCCGGGGGTACGAATGGACCAAGTATCTCTGGATGATCAGGCGGTATTCCGCTACGGTCAGGCTTTGGGGGAGCTTCATCGACTATCCAGTGAGTACAACCCCGTACAGAGCAAAAGATGGACACACCTAGAGGTGCTGGAATGGATTCGCCGGGTCATGAAGTCATTCCCGGAACAAAAGGCGGCATGGGCGGAGACAGAGGTGCTTGCGGAGTATTTCAGCACAATCCCGGTGACACAGGCCAATTACGGACTGATCCATTATGATTTTGAGCTGGATAATGTCTTTTATGATCAGACTCAGGATGCGGTTAATGTCATCGATTTCGACGATGCCATGTACCATTGGTATGTGGTGGATATGGAGCAAGCCCTGGACAGCTTGCTGGAAGCTGTAGCACCAGAGGAGCAGGACCATAAGAAGGATTGCTTTGGGGAGGGTTACGCCAGCCGGTATGATCTGCCAGATGATGGACCGTCATTGGCCGCTTGCCGACGTTTTGTTAATCTGTACGGGTTTGCCCGGATCCTCAGATCTACATCGGAACAGTGGGAGCATGAGCCGGAATGGCTGATTACTCTACGGAATCGCCTGTATGGATCACTGAAAGCGAAGAGCATCCGGTTCGGGAAGAAACTCTAACTGTAGAGAATGAACAGCACGAAGCAGGTATGGAATGCTGCTATCGACCACTAACACGTAAGAGCCTCAGCCCCCACTTTCAGTGGCGGGCTGAGGCTCTTTTGCAGCAGCATAGCCGAAGAAAGCAGCCGCAGCTCGGGCTATTTCATTGTGATCTCTATGGTTTCTTCCTGTGGCAGCCAGTTCACCACTGCACCCAGCTGTTCACTGATGAACCGCAGGGGCAGATATACCGTTCCGTTCACGATAAAAGGCGGCGTGGGCAGTGTAACGCTTTTATTATTGACCGATGTCGCTCCGGTTACGGTGTTAATGGTGATGGACAGCGCCGGTTTGTCTGCGGTGTTTCGGGTAATGATCACCATTTTATCTACTTTATAGTTGGTGGCTCCCGGTTTGGTAGCGGGTAGAGCCTGAACATTCTCCTGATAATCCACCTTGGCGCCAAGCTTGTCGAAGAGGGAACGAAGCGGAACAAAGTTCTGGCTGCTGCGTGTGATCACACCATTCGTCAGGTTAACCCGCTCGCCGTTCAACGACACTGAAATGGGCTTTTGCATCGGCATGGGTTTATGGTAGTTGAACTCATATTCCCCGTTGCCGAACTGTGCATTTTTGTTGACGCCCCAGCCCCAGAGGGTGCCGTCTGTTTTTTGCATAATCACATAACGTCCGCCACCCTTGATCGATTCTATATCTGATGCCAGCAGCCCGAACTCTGCATTTGCAGACAGCAACTGCTCTTCAACCGAGGCGGTATAGACCTTGTGCTCTGAGGTTAGCGCTACGATAGAACGTTCAACCATATAGGCATCGGTCACATTTTGGATGCCTGAGAACAGGACGGGAGCCGCCTGGTTATGGTAAGTAGTGCTGTCTGAAACCCCGGTAACCGTCTGGCCCCAGAACCAGAGCTGAGCCTTACTGTCAATGCCCAGCAGAGCATGTCCGCTGTACCGGATGCTGTTAATATTGGCGAGGCCAAATAATGGGACAGGCTTAAGAATAGCCGGATCGCCCATTGTGTCTGGCTCATAGAGGGATTGTACCGGCCAGGTCCATACGGTCTTGTCTTTGCGGAGTGCATAATTGTTCTGCAACTGAATGACATCGTTGAGACCAGGAATCTGCTGAAAGGTAGCAAGATTATCATAGGAGGACCACACGGTTCCATCCTTCTTAAGGAAGAGATAACGCGTCCAGTGCCCGTCCTTATTATCCTCAAAATAACCGGCAATCTGTGCCACCTGATCAATGCCTGATTCCAGAGTAAAGGCAGTAGAGTTCATCCGGTTGTTCTCGTACGTATGTGTTGAACTAAAAATGCTTCCATCCCCGGTAACAGCTATTGTCCGATCTCCCAGAGTAATATAGTCCGAAAGATTCTTCATTTGTTCGAGAGGGGTGGACTGCATCGCTAGAGTGGATGCTGAGGTCTCCACCTTCCAGACCGTTTGATCCCGGCTCACCGCGAACAGTCCGTCGAGTGGCATATTGAACGAGCTCTGCACATTCTCTATACCCGGTACCTCAGTCGGTACCGACCTGCTGTCGCCCCAGACCCACAGGCTTCCATCCGTCTTGATCAAATAATCTGCGCCATAGGAAGCAATGCTGGATGCAGTAGAAGTGTCCTGGGCAGCTTCGGCAAATGCGGAGGATACACTTAAGGAAGCTGTCAGACTCAGCGCCAGGCTGAGCGTAATGATCCATCTTTTCATACGGTTATCCCTCATCTCATTAGAGTGAATATGGTGGTGCATGTTCAGAAAATGGAAAATATTATCTGCAGTTTAGACGCGCAGCAAGCGTGAAAAGTTTCTCCAGAAATTTAAACACTTCTGGACAGCTCTCTGTGATACAATAATTTAGTCTGTTTTTTAAGGGATCTGGGCAGGCTTCGGAGTTACAATCCATTACTTGGAGCCCACTCCGGGATTGACCGTATTTGAGGAGGATAACAGCGTTAATGGAACATGCACCTTTTATTGCAGTAGAGGGCCCGATCGGAGCCGGCAAAACCACACTAGCCACGATGCTGTCCGGTGAACTACAGCTTCCGGTAATTAAAGAAATCGTGGATGAGAATCCTTTTCTGGACAAGTTCTATCAGAATATGGACGACTGGAGCTTTCAGCTGGAGATGTTTTTTCTCTGCAATCGTTACAAGCAGCTTGAAGATACGGTGAACCAGTACTTAGATAAGGGAAAAGCGGTCATTTCGGATTATCATATTTATAAGAATCTGATCTTTGGCGAACGTACATTGAAGGGGACGAAGCGGGACAAATACCGGGAAATCTACCATGTACTGACCGATGATCTTCCGAAGCCGGATATCATTCTCTACATTCGTGCCGACCTCGATACTTTACTGAGACGCATCGCAAAGCGCGGGCGTTCATTCGAGGAGGAGATTGCACCCGCTTATTTGCAGCAGTTAATCGAGGATTATGATGTAGCCATGGCCTCGCTGGCACTTTCAGAGCCGTCTACCGTCATTGTCACCATCGATGGAAACCAGGTCGATTTTGTGGAGAACCAGGAAGACTTCGCCGCAATCGCCGGACATTTAAAGGAGCTTATGTAATGAACCCATACAACATTCCGGACAACGCCATTATTACGGTAGCCGGCACAGTAGGCGTCGGTAAATCGACGTTGACTGCGGCTCTGGCTGAGCGTCTGAACTTCCAGACTTCGCTGGAGCAGGTGGACCATAATCCATACTTGGAGAAGTTCTATCATGATTTTGAAAGATGGAGCTTCCATCTGCAAATATATTTCCTGGCCGAACGTTTCAAAGAGCAGAAGAAGATGTTCGAGCTGGGCGGCGGGTTTGTGCAGGACCGTTCGATCTATGAGGACACCGGTATTTTTGCCAAAATGCATGCGGATCAGGGTACCATGTCCAAGACCGACTATGACACCTATACCAGCCTGTATGAGGCTATGGTGATGACACCGTATTTCCCGCATCCGGACGTGCTGATCTACATCGAAGGCAGCTTGCCCTCGATCCTGTCCCGCATTCATGAACGGGGACGCGAGATGGAGATCCAGACCGATGTCTCCTACTGGGAGCACATGCACGGCCGCTATTCCCAGTGGATCAATGAATTCAGCGCCTGTCCGGTACTGCGCCTGAATATTGACGATTATGATGTGTTGGATCCGGGCTCAATGGAGGAGATTCTCCTGAAGGTTGGCGCTGCCATTGGCAGGGCGCCGGTGGGGAAGTAAAATAGCAGAACAATAAATTTCAGAAAAATGAATCGGGATGCCGGAAGCGTCTCCCCATGTTACAATATATGAACAAAAATAATGGATGGGGTGATTTTAGTTGAAGTACGATTTTAACCGTATCATTAACCGCCGCAATACCCGCTCATACAAATGGGATCAGTCCGAGAAGCTGTTCGGAGACAAGGAGATTCTTCCGCTCTGGGTAGCCGATATGGATTTTGAGAGCCCGCCTGCCGTGAAGGAAGCCATTCTGCGGCGCGTGGAGGAGGGAATATACGGCTATAGTGTGACGAGTGATTCCTACAAAGAGGCGATTGCCGGCTGGTACCGCAGACGTCATGACTGGAAGATCCAAAAGGAATGGATAACCGATTCCCCCGGTATCGTTACTTCGCTTAGCCTGTCGGTAGAACTGTTCAGCAATCCGGGAGATCAGGTGATTCTGCAATCGCCGGTCTATTATCCCTTTTATGATGTGATCCGGATGAATGACCGCAAGGTGGCTATCAACCCCCTGAAGCTTGAAGACGGCCATTATGTGATGGATTATGTCCAGCTCGAAGAGCTGATGGCTGGTGGTGCCAAGCTGATGCTGCTGTGCAGTCCCCATAATCCGGGGGGCAGAGTGTGGGAGCGGGATGAGCTGCTGCGTCTTGGAGAGCTATGCCTGCAGTATGGTGTAACCGTGATCTCGGATGAAATCCATTGTGATCTGGCGATGCCGGGCCACAAGCATATTCCATTCGCTTCTTTGTCGCAGGAGCTGTCGGATATTACACTAACCACCCTGGCAGCGACCAAGACATTTAATCTGCCAGGTTTGCAAACCTCCTACATCGTAACCTCCAATCCTGAACTTAGACGGAAATTTGAGTACAAGCTTAAGACACTCAGCCTGCACATGTCTGCTTTCTTTACGCCTGAGGCTGTAGAAGCAGCCTACAATGAAGGCGAGGAGTGGCTGGACGAGCTGGTGCAGCACGTCAGCGGTAATGCGGAGTATGCCATCGGTTATCTTGGAGAGCATCTGCCCCAAGTGAAACCAATGACGCCTGAAGCCACTTACCTGCTATGGATCGATTGCCGTGCCCTCGGGCTGGATGCAGACGGCCTGAAAAAGCTCATGTACCGTGAGGCTAAGGTCGCGTTTAACGAAGGTTCAGTATTTGGGACAGAGGGCCAAGGCCATCTGCGCATTAATCTGGCTTGTCCGTGTTCCCTTCTTGCTGAAGCCCTGGAGCGTTTCTGTCAGGCTGCTGCACCTTATGTAAAATAAGAATAGATTGTTTATAGGTCCGCTGAATCTCACTGGAACAGGTATGTTCAGGAGAGTAGGCGGACTTTTTGTAGATAAGTTCTACAAATAGAGAGACATAATAGGAGTGGAGATTATAACGATGAGTACAACCCGAATGATTATAGACTGCGATACCGGAATTGATGATGCTCTTGCCATACTGTACGCGTTGCGGACTCCGGGCGTTGTGGTTGAAGGCATTACTACAGTTTTTGGGAATATTGATGTGGCCCAGGCGGCAGACAATACGCTCAGACTTCTGGCGCTTGCGGATCCGGGGTATGAAGTTCCGGTTGCCATCGGCGCTTCCCGGGCCTTGGTCCGTGAGCTTACAGGCTTCTCCACCCATGTCCATGGCGAAAATGGCATCGGCGGAGTTCAGCTTCCTCCTTCCACCCAGCGCCCGGTGAGCGAGACAGCGGCAGAATTTATTGTACGACTGGCGAATGAGCATCCGGGCGAGATTGTGCTGGTTACGCTTGGACGCTTGACCAATCTGTCGCTGGCGCTTGATCTGGACCCTGAACTTACAGGCAAGCTGAAGAAGGTAGCTGTTATGGGCGGTACCATCTTCAAGCCAGGGAATGTCACGCCTGTTGCAGAGGCTAATATTTGGGGCGACCCCGAAGCGGCTGACCGGGTATTCACTGCAGGGCTGCCGGTGCTGATGGTTGGACTGGACGTTACGCTGAAGACTCGTATTACTACAGAACATCTGGAACTTCTCAAGCGGTTCGGGCGGCCGGAGTGCAAAGACATCATTCAATTCATGGATGAGTCACTGGCATTTTATTTTAATTTTTACCGGGAAGCTAACTATCTCATCAACAGTGCGCCGCTGCATGATCCGCTGGCTCTAATGGCTGCGCTGCAGCCGGACCTGCTGACCTGCCGGCAGATGAAAGTGCGTGTGGAGCATCAGGGGGAGCATACCGCTGGTATGGTGGTCGCTGATCTGCGGGCGCAGCCCAAAGTAGGAGAGATCATCGAGGTAGCAGTGGATGTGGACGCCGAACGGGCAGTGGGAGTCTTTCTTAGCGCATTCATGTAGGGCGGATGGTGACAATCTATTAACTTGCTATAAATACCTTCTTTGGTAAAATGATAGGGGTAAAGCTGGTTGAGAGATTTGAAATCATCCTACAGATTGGGGAATTGAGCAATGAAGCGTATAGCTACAATAGTATTGTGCATGGCGATAGCAACGACAGGGTTGGCATCCATTCCTGCAAAGGATGTTCAGGCTGCAGCAGGTGGTGTAAGCATTGTGCTCGACGGTTACCCGCTTCCGTTTCCAGTAGAACCTGCAGTAATGAACGGAACCACCATGGTGCCTTTTCGGGCGATATCCGAAGCACTGGGTGTAAAGGTGGAATGGAATCAGGCAGCCAAACAGATTACCGCTACAAAAGCCGATTCGTCAGGCACCCAAAAAGTCATTCTTACTCTGGGCAAACCAAGCGCGTCTGTTAACGGTGCAGCGGTGAAGCTGGCCATTGCCCCGCAGAATGTCCGCGGCACGACGATGATTCCGCTCAGCTTTTTTGGTCAGCAGTTCGGCGCAGGTGTAACCTGGAGTCAGACCACCAAGACAGTCTCGATCACCTCACCTAAGAAGGATATATATACGCTAGGTTTCTACGCACAGGGCGCATACAGCGAAGTTTCGCTGATTCCGGATTTTGATGCCGTTGCCTTTGGCTGGAGCCGGATTGACCGTAGTGGACTATACACGACCTCCGGCACGGAGTTCAGATGGCCGCAGGCAGCCGGTGATGTTACACCGGAATCCATCGTCCAGAATGCTGCTGCAGGGGGGACCGCTCCTTATCTGATGGTATATTCAGGAGACAAGGAGCTGGAGCTGACCCGCAATATGGAGGATCTGCAGCTTCAGCAACAGACGATAGCAGGAATTGTGGACACCGCGACGCAGAAGGGTTTTCAGGGGATTGCCCTCGACCTGGAAGGGCTTGGAATGACCGGAGATAAGGCACTGGTGCAGAGTCAATATAATACCTTTGTCAAGAACCTGTCTGCCCGGGCAAAAGCGGCGAACCTGAAACTTACAGTTATTCTTCATCCCCTCAACAGCTCATACAAAGGATATGATTACAAGACACTGGCCTCGATTGCCGACGACCTGGTCATTATGGCATATGCTTATGAAGGTGAGACCGGGCCGGAGCCGATGAACAAGGTCGATGAATCCATCCGTCTTGCCCTGCAGCAGGTCAGCAAGGACAAGCTGATTCTTGGCATTTCGGTATACAGTGAGAACGAAACCTCGGTCAATGCCAAGATCGGCCTGGCCAAACGTTATGGCCTTAAGGGCATCGCCATCTGGCGTCTGGGTCTGATCGGTCAACCGGTATTAAGCGAGATGGGGAAATCAGTAGAATTGTAGACCATGCGATATTGGATTCATACCTGTCTATTAAAATGAAGCCATGAAAGCCACTCATGCACCGCTGAGTGATTTTCATGGCTTTTTGTTGTTGAGCTTCATCACAACAAATGTCACATTAACCTGTTCGGCAAACCTGTATAATTTTTAAGGTTGACCTTTGTACACCTGCAACCCAAATGTTGTGGATAGACAACGATGATATTTTATTTTCAGGAGGACTATGGAGCATGAGCATGAAATATAAATCACTTGAGCTGGACAAACCGCTGACGTATGAGCTGGAAGGGCTGGAGGTTGGGGTAACCTCGAACTGCAATTTCCGCTGTGATTACTGCTGCGCTTATAACAGAAATGACGGACAGAGTATCAAGGGCAAGGAAGTGATCCGCATCCTGGAGGATCTGCCAAATCTCAAGAGAGTCCGTCTTTCCGGCGGCGAAGTGACCTTGAAGTTTCAGGATTGTCTGGAGATTGTCAGCTACTGTACCTCCCGGGGCATTCAGACCCAGCTGAATTCCAATGGCAGTCTTCTGACCGAGGAGCGGATTGGGCAGTTGGTTGATGCAGGACTGACTACGATCCATATCTCCTTCAACTTTACAACCGCCGAGGCCTTCTCGCGCTATTATAATATCCACACCAGCATCTATGATAAAATCCGTGAGAACATTACAATGTTCGCCAAGACGAGTGTCGATGTGGTACTGGAGACCCTGCTGTTTAACGAGACGCAGGATCATATGCAGGAAATCAGCGATCAGGTGTATGCGATGGGGGTAAGAACCCATGAAATTCAGAATAGTATTATTATGGGTCATACCGGCTGGAAGGCGATCGCTGCCCGCGAACAATTGAAGAATGCAGTAAGTGAGCTGATTGCCCGCAAAAAAGAGGATACCACTCTCTACTTCACCTGCATGGACCGATTTATGGAGGCGCTGGGCTTCCAGGAGCAGCCAGGAGTATATTTCCCGCACTGCATTGAAGGCAAGAAACAGCTTCACCTGCACGGCAATGGCGATATTCTGATCTCCGAGCTGTGTCATCCGGTAATTATCGGTAATATTTATAACGGCACCTCGTTAAAAGATATCTACAGCAACATGCCTGCACCGCTGTCTGAATTCCTTGATAAACTGCCTTGCCCGGCGCTGGATGCGTTGTTCCCGGAAGGTGTCTGAAGCGTTGTTAGCAAGCTGTGACTGCTGTGGAGTTGGAAGTTTAGGATAATAACCATATACAAGACCGTGGCGTAACCGCTGCGGTTATTTTTCTGGTTTTTTCATCCCAATAATGAAAGTTTTCATGTATAATCATCAAAAGATTCAGTACATACAAAGGGACAAGGATTGGGAGGACTTTAAGATGATTTACGGTTTTTTGCTGCTGCTGCTGGCTTGTTGTTTCCAGGGCAGCTTCGGACTGGGGATGAAGAAGTACCAGCCGTTCTCCTGGGAAGCGTTCTGGGCAGTGTTTTCCCTGGTGGGGATTCTGATTATACCGGTACTGTGGACCTGGATTGAAGTCCCTGACTTCTTCCGTTATATCCGCCAGACCTCTTCGGATGTGCTGTGTACCGCTTCCTTCTGCGGCTTCCTGTGGGGCATCAGCTCGATTATGTTCGGCAAAGCCATCGACTCCATTGGAGTATCCCTTACATATGGTGTGAACATGGGGATTTCGGCATCTCTGGGATCACTGATTCCGTTATTTATCTTCGGCAACATTCCGGCGGCAGGCCCGTTCACAGTGCTGCTGATCGGTACAGCGGTTATGCTGACGGGGGTGGCGGTCATTACCAAGGCCGGATTGTTAAAAGAAAAAATCATTACTGCCTCCGGCCAGGGAAAGGGTAGTGGCAGCAATCTGACCAAAGGCCTGATTATTGCTTCTGTAGCCGGATTGGGCTCAGCAGCAATGAATATCGGGTTTTCCTATGCGAATCAGACTGTGGATATTGCGGTTGCCCACGGTACAGCCAAAATCAGCGCCAGTCTGATATCCTGGGTAATTACACTATCTGGCGGCTTTGTCGCCAACTTTGTGTATGCCGTCCTATTGTTAATCAAGAATGGTACCTATAGGGATTATGCGGCCAAAGGCGCGGGCAAGGCATATGGCAAAGCGCTTCTGACCGCTGCTGTCTGGTATCTGGCGCTTGGACTATATGCCAAAGCTACAGCTTTGCTTGGACCACTTGGCGCTGTGGTGGGATGGCTGGCCTTTAACGGATTATCCTTAATCATCAGCAACGCCTGGGGGCTTAAGGATGGAGAATGGAAGGGATTTGCCGCTCCCAAAAAATTGCTGCTATGGGGGAATATTGTCCTGATTCTATCCTGGGTTGTTGTAGGAATTGCCAATAGTATGGCCTGAATATATGGGGATCAACAAGCATCTAAGCCGGAGAACTTCCGTGCAAGATGCTTGTTTTCTTTTAAGTGTGACAAAAGTCCTGAATTTTTATATCTTAAATCTCGACAAAATGTGATAATATTCCCTAAATATCTCCATGAAAATATTAACAATACTTGTTTTAAATCCGATAATTATTGTAACAAATGTTACGGTTTTAGATGGAGTATCCAATAGTTGAGTAGATTAAGGTGGAAGGAAGTAGAAGAAGATGAAGATTCGGATGAAACTTTCGGTTTTGATGATTGTCGTTACACTGATTTCAACGTTAATAATGGGGGTTTTTACGTACAGCAAATCTACCAAGACTATTCTGAATCTGACTGAAACCGCAATGGGTCAGGTCAACACCAACAAAGGGCAGACCATTGAAGCGATGATTGACAAAGAGAAGCGGAATATGGCACTTGTTGCGGGCCAATCTGAAATTGCTGAATTGCTGCTGAAGTCTGGGGACGGCAGTCTTGCCAGTACAGGGGATCCGCTGCAGACCGAGGTGAATACTAGACTTCAACAGATGGTGAAGGACGCAGGCAATCTGGAGCATATGTTTGTGGTCAACATGAAGGGAATTGGCATTGCCGATAGTGATACCAAGCTGGTGGGAACAGATTTCAGTGAAAGAAGCTACACTAAGAATGTGCTGAAGACCGCAGGACCAGTAATCAGTGAAACGCTAAAGTCCAAGTCTACTGGTGCATATGTTCTCGCATTTGTACATCCTGTAATGAGTGACGGCAAAATGATCGGATTCGTGGCATCAGCAGTCAATACGAAGAGTATCATTAAGTATTTGTCCGATGCCAAAGTGGCCAATGCACCGTCTTCCTATGCTTACCTTCTGGACGAGACGGGGAATATGCTGTTTCATCCAGATGAATCCAAGATTGGTACACCGGTCGAGAATGCTCAGATTAAGGCAGTAGTGGAGCAGGTAAAAGCCGGAAAGACGGTTGCGGATGGCAATGTACAATATACATACAAGGGAGCAGAGAAAAAAGCTGCCTACAGCGTTCTCCCCGATACGAGATGGATACTGGTGCTGACTGGTGATCTCGATGAAATTATGCAGCCGGTTAACAATATGACAAAATTCATTATTCTGCTGGCTCTTGGGAGCCTGCTGCTGTCCTTGGTTGTTGGGATTTCTGTGGCGACCCGGATCTCTTCGCCGATCGTTAAGTTGACGGAGCTGATTAACCGCACCGCGGAGCTGGACCTCAGATACGATAAGCAATATGAATATCTGTTGAAAAATAAAGACGAAACCGGAATAATCGCCAAATCCATGGTTCATACGAGAGCGGTGCTCCGTGAGATGGCAGGCAGCCTGGTTACCATTTCCACGAAGGTGCTGGATAATGCTGAGACGCTGGAAAAGCTGTCTGATGACGTACGCGAGAATGCCCACGATAATTCGGCGACTACAGAACAGCTGTCGGCAGGGATGGAAGAAACCGCCGCCTCTACGCAGGAGATGTCAGCTGCTATTCATGAAATTGAGAGTAATGTCCGCAGCATTTCCGGTCGGGTAAAGGAAGGTGCCGGTGTATCCGGTCAGATCACCGAGCGGGCGCTTGCGCTGCAGCATGATGCCACTGAGTCCATAGACAATGCCAAACGCATCTATGAATCGGTTCGTGTAGAGATGGAAAAAGCCATTGAGCAGTCTGGAGCGATTCATGAAATCAACGTACTTGCAGATACGATTCTCTCGATTACAAGCCAGACCAATCTGCTCGCTCTAAATGCGGCCATTGAAGCAGCACGGGCTGGAGAAGCTGGACGGGGTTTTGCTGTTGTAGCAGGCGAAATCCGCAAGCTGGCCGAGAAATCCTCCGAAACGGCGGCAGGCATTCAAGAAGTTGTGAATAATGTCTATTCATCTGTAGAGCAAATGAAGGGGAATTCGGAAGCCATACTTGAATTTATCGATCATAATGTTCTGGGTGATTATGAGCGGCTTGCAGAGGTCAGCAAACAATACAATAGCGACGCATCCGACATCGATGAGCTAATGAGTCAGTTCGGGGAAGCCGCCGACCATTTGAGCGAGACAGTGTCCAGTGTAGCAACTGCGGTCAATGAAGTCGCGGCCACAGTGAATGAAGGTGCGATCGGTGTGCAGGATATTGCTGAGAAAACTGCGGATATCGTAGAGAAAACCCTGCTTGAAAGTAAGATGGCCGATGAAAATACGCAGAGTGCGAAAGAGCTGCAGGGTTTGGTAGAGAAATTCAAAATTTAAGCGGTTTAAGGCAATCTTTAGCTTGCTTTCATCTTGATTTAAGCTTAGGGGTATATATTGAATTCATAACCCCCCTTTAATATAATTTTTGGCCCCGCCGTTCGAAGGCGGGGTCCTTTTTTTTTGTTTTTTTTAACAGAGGAACCGCCATATATCGCGGGGATTTGGTCCATACTGATACCAAGAGGTGAGGATCATAGCTGAGATCATGCTTGTAGAAGGAGAAGAAGGAAGCCGGAGCATCAAGGGCAAAACCGATCGGGTGTTCATGAAGAATGAACGGTTGCAGTTGTTGCAGGAGAACTATATATTGCAGCTAATCAAAGATGAATGGAGCAATCTGTCAGTAGTCAGAAAACGTCTGCAACAGCTTCAGCTGGGTCCACTGGCAGCAGAAGATTTGAAGCTGCAGATTGCCGCTGTGGAGATCCAATTGCCCCCGGATCAAAGGACGGGTCACCAGGAGCGCAAGAACCTCGTGAAGCTGGCATTTAAGGAGAACTGCCGGGAGATGTCCGCCAGGTGGAAAGGAATCTATCCGTTCGGTAATGAATTCAACTCCGGGATCATGTATTTTGTTGTTATTTTGAAATCAGGACCTGAGCATTCCTGCAAAACACAGCGGTTCGTAGAGGAACTGAAGCAGAGCACAGCCAGCCATCTGAAGCTGGAATGCGCAGCAGGAATTGGGCAGCAAGTAAAGGGATTGAAGCGGTTAAAGAATGCTTATACCTCGTGCATGTTCTCTTGGAACCAGAGCCCCCATTACAAGGAAGCGGAAGGTGAACGCAGGCAGGTGCGGGAGCTGATGCAGTTTTTTACTCCTGAAGTAGAACGCATGCTGACCCAAGTGATCGAAAATCTGGATATGAACACTTTGCGTCTGCATCTTGATGCCCTTTTCAGCAGCGAAAGACCGATGTTCATCTCTACCTTTCTGGCTCTGCGGCTGCTTCTGGTATTCAGCTCGATTGCCCAAAAGTTCGAGCTCGGCGGCTCTGCTGTGCAGAAATATCTATGGAAATGCCAGATGAGTATAGCTGATTACCAGTCCCGTGAAGGACTTCGGGAGAAGATGGAAGAGCTGGCGCTGCTTGTGATGGATGAAGTGCAGAAAGTCCGCTTCTCCAGCGGCCGGCATATGATCGAAGCCGTCCGGAAAGATATCAGGGAGCATTTCTGCTGCGAACAGGATCTTTCATCTCTGGCAGAGAGATTTCATTTTAATGCGGCTTATTTGTCGGGGCTGTTCAAGCAGCATGTCGGTATACCCATAGACGATTATATTACCAGGCTGCGGATGGCCGAGGCTGAGCAGCTTCTGCAGGAAAATAAACTGAAGGTAGCCGATATTGCCATGTATACCGGGTATTCCAGCTTCACCGATTTCTGTAGTTCATTCAAGAAATACAGCGGCAAGAACCCCAAGGACTACCGGGACCGTTATTTGAAGCGGCATGCCCGGAATTGAAGGCAGGTGGCGGTTCTCCCTGTACAGCGGTTGCTTAACAAAATCCTCTATGGTAAAAATAAATTGCAAACAGCCGCACCGGATAGATCACGATGCGGCTTATTAGCTTTCAGTGAAGCAGTTATTCTCATTTCAACAAGGTTCTCAGCAGAACTTCCTTGGTTGGAATCGGGAATGGGTCTCCGAACATGAGCTTGAAAGAAGCTATGCCTTGGGTAGCAGAAATGAAAGTGGCTGCCAGCTGGAACGCATCTCCGTCAACGCACTCCCCCGACTTTTGTCCTTCCTTCACAATCAAAGCTAAGTTTTGGATGGATTGAAGTTTTCTATCCAACAAACTTTTATTTTCTTCCGGGGAATTCGTCTCTGATAATTGAGAAATAAGAATGAAATAGTATATACCATCCTCTTTGTTGACCGCATTCAAGAAGATTTCAGTGAACGCTTCGAGCTTCTCTGCGGCATTCGCATACATGTTATGGAGTTCATCCAGGACAAGAGCAGATTTATCCATAGCTTCATTGGCAAGTGCAAGATATAAGTCATCTTTTGATTTGTAATAATGGTAGATGAGACCCAGACTTACATTAGCGGTTTTGGCGATCTCTTTTATATTCGTTGCGGCTAACCCTTTTTTTGCGAAAAGATGAAGGCCTGCTTGTTTTATTTTTTCGATCGTGACTAGCCGCATCTCGTCAAATTTTTCTTTGGTTCTCGGCATAGGAAGACTCCTTATATTGAATGTTTATTCAATCATAATTTTATTGGACAGGTTTGTAAATGTTTGGGTTGACGGTAGCCTTTACCAGGTTTATTATTGAATTAAAATTCAATCAATAATAATATTAGGTCGTAGAGGGAGGCTTTCTTATGTTAAGTTCCGCTAAAAAAATGAAGCAGCTTGGTTCTTTTACTTATTCTTACGTGATTTCGCATGATGGAACCAGAATAGGATATCAAAGTATCGGGCAAGGACCGGGTGTACTAATCATTCCTGGGGCGCTGAGTACTTCAGATGATTTCACCCATATTGCCGATGAGTTGTCGGGGTCGTTTACCGTTCATATCATTGATCGGCGGGGACGCGTCAGAAGCGGAGATCAAGGAGCGGATTATTCGATCGGCAAAGAATGTGAGGATATTCAGGCCGTCCAGGAAGCGAGTGGGGCGGCTAATATTTTTGGGCATAGCTTTGGCGGACTTGCAGCTCTAGAGTTCGGGGGTACCCATTCAGTATGTAAGAAGATTGCCGTCTACGAACCCGGGGTTTCAATAGAATCGAACCCTAAGGAATGGGATTGGATTGAAGAGTATGAGGCAGCTTTGATGGCGAAGGATTCCAGAGGAGCATTTACCAGCTTTGTACAGGGTGCGGGTCATACTCCTCTGAAAAATTTACCGAAATGGTATGCAAATTTTATTCTGCGTCTGGTGATTCGTGGTGAGAAATGGGAGAAGATTAGGCGGTTGTTACCCGCGTGTCTAAATGAACATAAGGAGGTTAGACGCTTGGAAGCGACGTACTCCAAATATGAATCGATTGATGCAAAAGTGCTGTTGATGGCCGGAGGAAAAAGTCCACAAGCCGTGCATCATATGATTCATGTCTTGGAACAGACGATTCCGCAAGTTCAGTCCCGGGTATTTCCTAAGCTTGATCATCTTTCCCCTGAGAATGGTGAAGCTCCTCAAGAAATCGCCCAGTTGCTGAAAGAATTTTTTTCCTGATGTTCTGGTGAGGAGCCAATATGCCAAATTTCTTACGGCCCGGACGCACAATCCCGGCTATTCAGCAATCCGTGCAATTGCGGCTTCTACTGTGATTAACTCTTCGCTTTGCTGTGACATATCTTTAAGCCGGAGCTTGCCTTCAGCAGCTTCGCTGTCTCCGATCAGAATCACGTAGCGGATACCCTTCGCGTTCGCCGCGGCCAGCGTTTTCTTCAGCTTGCGTCTCCCGGTATCTACAGCAGTGCGGATACCTGAAGCGCGAAGCAGAGCGGCAGCAGATAAAGCCTGCGGCATAACCTCCCCAATCGGTATGACCATTACCCCTGAAGCTTCATCCCGGACAGGCCGCTCTCCCAGCAGAGCCATAATCGACTCCATGCCGAAGGAAATACCCACTGTAGGATATAGGATGTCATCACGCTCCACAAGCTTCCCAATGATGGAATCATACCTTCCTCCGCCGCCAAGGCTGGAAGTATAGGTACCGGAAGCGTCGAAGATTTCATAGACTGTTCCTGTGTAGAAGGATAAGCCGCGTGACAGAAAAGGATCGAAGACGCAAGTCTCTGCCAGTCCAATTTCAGTGATTAGCCGCTGTAAGGCCAGTACCTCAAGCAGGCCAGGCTGTGTGCTCAGCTCATATTTCTTCGCAAGCTCTTCAAAGGAAGGGGCATCCATATCCAGTAGCTCTTTAAGCTTGCTTATAGCAGCCGGAGTCAGTCCTTTCACCCTAAGTTCCTCAAGCACACCTGTGCTGCCGATCTTGGCGAGCTTGTCTAAAGTCAGCATCACGGACAGGTGCTCCTCCGGCGGAACTCCGGCTGCTTCCAGGATCTCTCCAAGGAAGAGCCGGTTGTTCCATTTCAGGATAATGGGGATTTCCAGTCTGCGGAAGACCTCTGCCGCGAGCTGCATCAGTTCTGCTTCTCCTTGCGGGCCACCGATCCCAACCATATCGGCGTCACATTGCAGGAATTCGCGAAGACGGCCTTTTTTGACCGGTCCATCCCGGAACACTTTGCCGATCTCATAACGTTTATAGGGGAACTCTATGCCTGGATTCAGGGCGATCACTTTGGCAAAAGGAATGGTCAGATCGTACCGCAGCCCGAGCCTCCGGCCGCCCTGGTCGGTCAACTGATACATCTCGCGGAGTATCTCGTCACCTCCAGCATATTTGGAAGTCAACAGCTCCAGCTCATTAAGCAGAGTTGTATCCATCGAATCAAAATCATACAGCTCAAACAGTTCGGTCAGCGTAGATCGGACTTTTTGGCGGATGGCCTGCTCCCGACCGAAATAATCATAGGTCCCTTTAACATTCTGCATGTGTAGCAGCTCCTTTATTATTTTATCTGAAGAAAATAAAGCCTGGGCTTCTTAAGTCATTCCCGGTGTCCTGCTACGCTTGCGGGGAGACCACAGAAACTGTATTGCCCCTTATAAACAAAAAACGCGCCGGACCTCTTGGTCCCGCGCGCTTGATATGCGGCAGGGAGGTCAAACGCGAAAAGCGTCAGCCCTCCCTGAAAAATGTTCAGGAGTGCTAACGCTGCTTGTGATGATGAAGCTGATTCAGTATGATGGTTATGCTGTTCATGCGAATCATGTCCCTTCAGGGCTGGAATAATGCACATTATATCCAATAACAACTTCAATAACAAGGGAGAATTATTAATGAATCATACACAGATCATTGTCGAGTCCGAGAACTTTGCCAAAGAGCAGCTGGGCCAGGATCAAACCGGACATGACTGGTTCCACACGGACCGTGTACGTAACATGGCAGCGCTGATCGCGGAGATGGAGCAGGCTGATGTGTTAATCTGTACAGTGGCCGCTCTGCTGCATGACGTGGCGGATGAGAAGCTGAACCCTTCTAAAGAAGCGGGACTTGCCAAAGTACATAACTGGTTGAAGGAACATTTGAACGATGAGGAACAGATCCGGCACATCATGCAGATTATAGAAACGATGTCCTTCAGTGGAGGCGGGGGCGTACCCATGTCCACACTGGAGGGACGGGTAGTACAGGACGCAGACCGTCTGGATGCGCTAGGCGCCATCGGAATTACACGGGTGATGGTTTTTTCGGGAGCCAAAGGCAGACCGGTCTATGATCCGGACATTCCCCCGCGTGATGAGTCTCTCCAGAAGGAGTACCGTGACTATTCCAAAGGCACGGCGATCAATCATTTTTACGAAAAACTGTTGAAATTGAAGGATTTGATGAATACTTCCTACGGGCGCAAGCTGGCGGAGGAGCGGCATGAGTTCATGCTGAGCTTTTTGGAGCAATTTTATATGGAATGGAATCAAGGCAGCCGTAAGCTGTTATAATAGTAGAATGCACAATATGGAAGGAACAACAACTACATGAGTGAATTACAATTTAAAGATTACGGGTTAAATGAGGAGATTGTCCGCGCACTGGACGTATTGAACTATCTGGAGCCGACTGAGGTACAGAGCAAGGTTATTCCTGTAGCCCTGAAAGGCCAGGATCTGATCGTCAAATCACAGACGGGCAGCGGCAAAACGGCATCGTTCGGCATCCCGCTCTGCGAGCTGGTGGATTGGGCGGAGAACAAGCCGCAGGCTTTGGTGCTTACGCCGACACGCGAGCTGGCTGCACAGGTCAAGGAGGACATCACCAATATTGGCCGCTTCAAGCGGATCAAGGCGGTCGCTTTGTTCGGCAAACAGCCTTTTGCCCCGCAGAAAATCGAGCTTACCCAAAAAACACATGTCGTCGTAGGCACCCCTGGACGGGTGTTTGACCATATTGAGCGCGGCACGCTGCCGCTGAACCGGATTAAATATCTGGTGATCGACGAAGCGGATGAGATGCTGAGCATGGGCTTTATTGAGCAGATCGAACAGATTATCCAGAAGCTGCCCCGGGACCGCGTTACGATGCTGTTCTCCGCAACACTGCCGGATGCTGTCAAGAACCTGTGCCGCAAATATATGACGGAGCCGGTGGACATTGAGATTGAAGCCAGCGGCATCACGACAGCGACGATTGAGCATGCGCTGATTGAAGTGAGACAAGCTGCGAAGTTTGGACTGCTGTGCGACTTACTTACGGTGGAGAATCCTGATAGCTGCATTATTTTTTGCCGGACGCAGGAGCAGGTGAACGCGCTGTTCCGGGGGATGGCCGATCTGGAGTATCCGGTGGACAAAATTCATGGCGGTATGATGCAGGACGAACGGTTTGAGGTAATGAACGCTTTTAAAAGAGGCCAGTTCCGCTATCTGATTGCCACCGACGTAGCTGCCCGCGGCATTGACATTGAGAACATCACCCATGTGATCAACTACGATATTCCGATGGAAAAAGAGAGCTACGTGCACCGTACCGGACGCACCGCACGCGCAGGCAAAAGCGGCAAAGCCATCACCCTCGCTACGCCGAACGAGCACAAATGGGTGAAAGACATTGAGAGCTATATCGGCTTCAGCCTGCCGCTGATGAAAGCCCCTTCCGAGGATGCCGTTGCTTATGCTAAACCTGCTTTTGATGAGAAGCTGGGCAAGCAGCAGGTCCGCAAGAAGGGCAAGACTGAGGTCATGAACCAGGACATCATGAAGCTCTATTTCAACGGAGGCAAGAAAAAGAAGCTCAGAGCGGTTGACTTCGTCGGGACTATTGCGAAGCTTGAAGGGATCACTGCGGAAGACATCGGGATCATCACGATCCAGGACAATGTTACCTACGTGGATATCCTGAACGGCAAAGGCTCGCTGGTGCTGCAGGCGATGAAGGACACAACTGTCAAAGGCAAACTGCTGAAGGTGCATCTTGCGAAGAAGTGACCCTTCCCGAAACTAGCAGTCAAATCCGGCTTCGGCGAGATAAGTGAACACAATCTGCTTGGCGTCTGTGCACAGAGTATTGCTATCGAATTAGTTACTCAGTGAATGGGCTGTAAACAGCGAAATGCAATTACCGCAGCTCACGCATCAGCAAGTGCTCATACGGGAACTTGCTACCCTTGGGCTGGAACACCAGAATAACGCCATCCTGCCCGCGAGACATCTCTTTCAGTTCCTTAGTTGTTACCAGCCTGCGGACTAAACGATTGATCTGCTGAAGATCATTGCTGCGGATGGCAACAGCCAAGGCTTCGGCATAGGGGAGGCAGGTAGCCAGCTTCCGGTAAAAAGGGATAAGTGATCTTGAAATACTGCGGTGCACACTCGTCTGGAAAAAGGCTCCTACTTGCCGATCAACCATTAACCCGCTGGAGTAATAATTCACAGGCGGTTTAAACGGAAAAGTTAGCAAGTAGCTAAGAGGATCAATACTAAAATCATCTGTTCTGGAAGACTTCGGCAAGCGATTCAGCAGTTTGCCAATTAGGATTAGGTCAGAGGTGCGCAAAGCGGTTGTCCATTGACTGGCGAAAGCGAAGCTGCTGGCGATTCGGCGGTAAAAAGGAAGCATGGATATGCCCATTTGCTGAAGAACTCTCCCTGTGACGCGTTTCGGTAATTTTCTTTTTGCTGCAGTAGTCATAGCAGTATACTACCTCCCTATGGGTGATAATTCACCTTGTGATACCATAGGTTATGGATAAATGGGGATGGCAGGAACGGCTATTCACTTCATGTACGGATAAATAAATGGTCTGCTTTTGTGCTCAATGTACCGGCTCCTTGAGATTTCACAAGTATTATCCAGCTATATCTGGCAGAGTACGGAAGCGGCACAGGGTGTAGGGGGCGACTGGAACGTGACTTATTAGAATGCAAAAAAAATCGGATAATTCCGAACCCGCCAAGAACCCCTGCCAGGGGTCAAAGGATCCAAATTAGTGATCTTTTTTTCACCTATATATGATGAACTTAATAAATAGTGAACGGCAGATTGCAGAAATTCTTGTGGACCAAAGGTTTTCTCCAATACAGCCTGTTAGATTCTTCACTCCGCACAATATAGGTATTAGCATGTTGCTCAGTGTGCTCCAGTAACAGCCACTGGAAATGTCAGCTCCAGCAGTCCCGATGTTGGAACCATTCACAATGTGAACCTCGTGTAAAGGATCCTAAAGAGGGTAAAGTGTTACCTATTCGTCCAATCCTCAGCTCCCCAATGTACATAGTGTATTGTATACAAGTACAAAGGAGGAGTTAACATGAGTGAAAATGAAAGAGGGTACGGTGCGTTTACTTCCACAGGTGCAATTCTGGTACTGTTCATCCTGCTCGTTATCATTACTAAATCTCTCTGGGTATAGGTAGTGATCTGCTTTTAAACATTTAGCCAGTCCTTCGAACTGGCTTTTTTTGGTACACGAAGAGGAGACTTTGCTAGGAAATTTGTGCTGGTCAGACGGGGAGGGGATATAATGTAACGATGTGTAAGGATGAAAGACTGAGTTGCAATAAAAACCCCTTGCATCTGATTAGAAAAGAGAGTATAGTCTTACTTACAGCGATCAAAATGCTGAACTACATATNAAGACTGAGTTGCAATAAAAACCCCTTGCATCTGATTAGAAAAGAGAGTATAGTCTTACTTACAGCGATCAAAATGCTGAACTACATATTATGCGGTCATGGCGGAATTGGCAGACGCGCTGGCTTCAGGTGCCAGTGATAGCAATATCGTGGAGGTTCGAGTCCTCTTGACCGCATCACCTACAAAGAAGCTTCTACTCTTGTTGTTACAAGAATAGAAGCTTTTTTTTTCGTTTCTAAAGAGCGGTACACCCATTAGCCTATTTATAAGACTTGTGATCCAGGACAAATAATAGGACTTTCACCCCAGAAGCATCTTTTCTGAAAAAAAGGTATACTAGGTGTAGTTTCAGTCCCCACTTTTACAGAGGAGGCTCTATCATTTGACCGACACACTCTTTAAGCATCTGTTTATGCGGTCCTCTATAGGGTTCGCAGTAGTCTCCACCAAAGACGGTACCATGATTATGGCGAATCCCGCGCTCTGCAATATGTTTGGGTATTCGGAAGAAGAAATGATGAATATTCGTTACCTGGATATTGCTTACGCGGAGGATAAGACTGCTGTTGAGCATGATGTGGTCATGCAATACTTGCAGGACAGTCCCGGTGCGTCTGTAAATAAAGAAAAACGTTTTGTACGCAAGGACGGCGGGATCATTTGGATTGCGTTACATATCTTTTTGACGATAGATGAGACTACGGGTGAACCTAGTCATCTAATCGCCGAAATGAAGGAAATTACCAACCGCAAGCTGGCCGAGAAAAAGATTGAGGAGGACAGGCTACTCTATAATCTGATTACGCAGAACACACCGGATATGATCTCTTTTGCGGATGCGGACGGAACGGTACGCTATGTGTCTCCATCGGTCGAGAAGCTGCTGGGTTATCCGATTGAAGAGGTGATCGGCAGAAAAAGACCGGATTTTTACCATGAAGAAGATGCGATAGAAATGACCCAGCACGGGAAGGCGTATTCCGACAGTGATGTGTTCACCCGCCGGGCCCGCCATAAGGACGGACATTATCTATGGCTTGAAAATTCATTCCAGGTGGTGCGTGACAGCGAAGGCAATGTAGTGCAGGTGCTGACTATCGCCCGTGATATCACGGAACGCAAGAAATATGAGAATATGCTTGCAACTGCCCAGGAGCTGGGCCGGATGGGTTCATGGGAGTGGGATTCCCCGAGCGGGCAGATGACTGTTTCCAAGCAGCTGCGGATTATTTTTGATATGTGCGATGATGGTGAGAGCGGTACTCACAGCCTTATCGATTATATGCAGCTGTTGTCCCGCGTGGTTCCGGAGGATATGGGGCGACTGCGGGCCGAACTGGGCCAGACACTGGAGTCCGGGGTCAATGGTCAATCGGTGTTTAGAATTGAGAACGACGAAGGTGTGCGCCGGGTTATTTATACCTATTGGGAAGTAGTTCTGGATCAATATGGTAAATTGTTGCAGATGAATGGCATCGTGCAGGACATCACCGAACGCTACCAGATGGAAGAGCAGCTCCGTGAGAGTGAGCGGAACTATCGGCTGATTTCTGAGAATTCACTGGATTTTATCTCACGGAATAGAACAGACAACGAGGCTACTTATCTATATGCTTCTCCAGTTTGCCAGCCTATGTTTGGTTACACGCCGGAGGAGCTGGAAGGCTCGAATGGGATGCAGCATGTTCATCCGGAGGATATCGACAGCGTTCGCTCCTATCTCCAGAAAAGTATGGATGGCGGCAAGCTGGAGCCGATTATTTTTCGCTTTTTGTGCAAGGATGGCTCCTACCTGTGGGTAGAAACAACGCTGCGCCATATCAGTGCAGGCCCGGGCGGCATTGCCGAAATGGTCTGCGTCACCCGGAATATTTCCGAGCGCAAACAATATGAATTGAAACTGCTGGAGAGTGAGAACCGGTATAAATCCCTGTTTGAGTATAATCCTTCAGCGATCAGTGCGATGGATCTGGATGGGCACATCCAGTCCTTGAATGCCAGTCTCCAGCAACTGAGCGGTTATCCGCGGGGGAGTCTTTTGCATTCCAGCTATAGTGAAATTATTGATCAGGAAGAACTGGAATTTGCCGAGGAGCGTTTTGAGCAGGCGGCCAAAGGATTGCCTCAGATCTTTGAGAGCAGGCTGATCCATAGGGAAGGTTATCCTGTTGAGGTGAGCGTGATTTATGTACCGATCATGGTCAATAACCAGGTAGTAGGTGTATTCGGTATAACCAGCAACATCACGGAACGCAAACGGCATCTTCAGCAGATTGAGAAGCTCAGTTATGAGCATGCGCTGATCCTGAATTCGGTCTCCGAAGGTATCTTTGGCATGAATCTTGAAGGCGAAACGATGTTTATTAACCCTGCGGCATCGACGATGCTGGGTTATGAGCCAGGTGAACTGGCGAGAAATATCAAGCTGCATACTGTGGAACAGACATGGCTTGACGCCGAACCTTATACCAGCGGGCGGAGGTCATTATCGGACTCCCTTTCCAGCTATCTCTCATACGAGGACAAGGAAGGGGTATTCTGGAGACAGGACGGGTCCAGCTTTCTGGTGAAATATCGCATGTCGCCATTATTTGATAACGGGGAACGGAAGGGGGCAGTTGTCGTCTTCCGGGATATTACTGAAGAGAAGGCTATTGTTAGGGCAAAAGAATCAGCAGAGCAGGCAGACCGGGCTAAGTCGGAGTTCCTGGCCATCATGAGCCATGAGCTGCGCACACCGATGAACGGGATTATTGGCATGGCAGATCTTTTGGCTGGAACAGAACTTGATGAAGAACAGGAATACTACACGCAGATTATTAACAAAAGCAGCGAGTCCTTGCTGCATATTCTGAACGAGGTGCTGGATTTCAGCAAGATTGAAGCCGGCATGATGACACTCGATCTACAGACGGTGGATTTGTCCCAGGTGCTCCAGAATGTAACCGAATTGTTCTATCCGAAAGTAATGGAAAAGGGACTAATTCTCCATTGCGAGCTGGACCCGGATCTACCTGTACTTGTGGTGACGGACGAAGCCAGATTGCGCCAGATTCTGGTGAATCTTGTTGGCAATGCAGTGAAGTTTACTGAAGAGGGCGAAATTCACATTGCCGTAAAGCTGCAATCCATTGCCGATACCGGTGATCTGGTAGTTAGATTCACTGTAAAAGATACAGGAATCGGCATTCCTCAGGGCAGCCAGGGCTTGCTGTTTCAGTCCTTCTCCCAGCTTCACCCGTCGATCAACCGCAAGTATGGCGGTACAGGACTGGGGCTGGCCATCAGCAAAAAACTGGTTGAACTGCTGGGCGGCATGATCGGTGTGGAGAGCAACGAAGGGGAAGGTTCGGAGTTCTTTTTCACCATCCACGTTTTTCTGCCGCAGTCGGAACTTTCCTATAATCAGTTTCCGGTAAGGGAAACCGATACGCTCCAGGAGAGGGATGTGATGGGCAAAAGCTCACCGGATGGTGAATATGGCCCGCTGTCTATATTGATTGCTGAAGATCACCCGGTGAACCTGCAATTGCTTCAGACCTATCTCAAGAAGCGCGGTTATTACGCTGATGTGGCGCTGAACGGAGAGAGGGCTGTGGAGGCGGTGCGCTCGCATCGTTATGATCTGGTGTTCATGGATATTCAGATGCCGCTTATGGACGGGATTGAAGCAACCAGTATCATACGTAACGAAATAGGGTTCTCTCCGGTTATTGTTGCTGCAACGGCTTTTGCCCGGGTGGAGGACAAGGAGCTGTGTCTCAGAGCAGGCATGCAGGACTTCATCTCCAAGCCGATCTCGCCGTCTGAAGTAGACAGGGTGCTGCGGGAATGGTCGGCCCACATTCACAGATAGCAGGGTTATGAAGTGAAGCTGAATACAAAGAAAAGCCGCTTGACCACATGTCCTTCAGAGGTTGCACAGAAGGATTTGCAGTTAAGCGGCATTGGCTTTACGGCTTTTTTGGTGAAAGGTGGTATGCGGATGAGAGGACTTCTATATGTGTTGTTTGCAGCATTGTATCTGTTGACCACATTCTTTGGTCTTGGTCCTGTGCTGTTAGCGGACGGCTCTACGAGAGAGCGGGTGCTTACACTAATCGTAGTGTTATTGATCTATGCAGCGATTACCGTGTGGCTCCGGTTCATTCTGAAGCGGCTTAGCCGGCGTTGACAAAAGTTTTTGGTGTGTCAGTAGGGTCTGATGCTCCGTAATCCTTGCCGTTCAGTAGATGTCGATAAAGAAATGGCTGCAGTTATTCTGCCTTGCGTCCGGATTGCTGGATCTCAGCCCAGGCAGCTATCGAATCAGCATTGGTATAGACATAGGGAGTGAAAGGCTGCGGAACCGGAGTAATATGGTCTGGTGTAATTTCGATGACTTCCTTACCCTGATAAGTTGACGTATGAAGCTTGCCCCGAACCTCGATCCAGGTATCGGCGGGCAGGCTTATTTGCGTTAGAGGGTCAAGGAGGATTCCCAGGGGAGTTGCGTCTGCTGTACAGCACTGCACCAGAAAGCGGCTAACGGCATAAGCCTTTTTGGACCCTTCTCCATCCGACTGATACAGAAATCCGGTCACAGTAATCGATTTGCCCTCGAATTGCGGTTTGTACAAGTCGATGGCTCCGAGAGTTTCCGAAAAAATCTCCGGGTACACCTCGATTACAGGCTGCACATACAGCTTTCCGGCGAGTTCGGCGAACTCCTCCAGGTAAGGGCTTGAGGCGTTGAATTTCACATGTTCAGCGGCCTCTTCGGCAATGTAGGACAAGGCGATGCCTTTCTTGGCTGCTGCCGAGCTGCCTAGTGAACGGTCGGGAAGCAGGAAGCCGAGCAGCAGCGGGAACAGGAACAGACAGTACAGCATGGTACTGCCCAGCACAGATCGCGGCAGGCGGTGCTCGCAGTCGCAGAGCAGCGTGCTTTTGCCGAATATGGCCTGAATTCCGAGACTTAGCGCCATTAATGCCAGCGGAACCGGACAAAGGCGAATCCAGCGTGCCAGCTTGGGAGCGACGTAGAAATGCAGTGCCTCCTGCTGAACAAGGTGCCCAATGTAGAGGGCGAAGAGCAGCAGGAGCAGTGACCTGAATCCATAATGCAGCCGGATGCTCCGGGGGTCATTCATAAGCGGATCTCCTGTTCTTAAGGAGTCATAGCCATAGAGAGGCTAGAACGGAAGTGATAAATACAGCAGAGAAGATCAGAAAAAATAAATAAAGGGCAAATTTGGTCTTGAATAGCGAGAGCAGCATTAACGAGTTTTTGAAATCGAGCATCGGTCCGAGCACCATAAAGGCAAGCAGCGAGCCTCCGGGAAAAGTATGCAGGAAAGTAGAGGCAACAAAGGCATCCGAGGTAGAGCACAGGGAGAGCACATACGCTAACCCCATCATGAACAGATAAGAGCCCAGCGGTTTCCCGCCAATGGCAGCCAGACTGCCTTGATCCATGAAGGTCTGAATCCCGGACGTTAGCAGACAGCCGATAATCAGATATTTCCCCATTTCAAAAAACTCATCCGAGGTATGCACGAAAACAGCAACCAGTCTGCCCCCGCGAGTGCTGCGCTCATGGACTTCTCCACTCTCGCGGCGGATCGAGAGCCGAAGCGGTGATTTGCGGACGGTGGCATAGATCAGAAAACCGATCAGTGAGGCTACAACAAAGGCTAGTCCCATTCGGGCGTAAGCCAGCTCCGGATGGGCTCGGAAGGCTGTCAATGTAGCCCCGTAGACGACTGGATTCAGGATAGGACCCGACAATATGAAGACGATGGCTACATATAGCGGCATGCCTTTGTGCATCAGTCGGCGGACCAGCGGAATCATCCCGCATTCGCATACAGGAAAAAGTATGCCGAGCAAGCAGCCGAACAGGATCGCCGGGACCGGCCGCTGCGGAATCCAGCGTGAAATCATCTCATCCGGCACGAATACGCGGAGGAGTGAGGAGAGCAGCGCCCCCAGAAGGACAAACGGCAAGGCTTCCAGCAGAATGCCGATAAATCCGGTTTTGAAGGCTTCTGTGTAGGCGTTGTCCAGCAGCTGCGGGTGACCCGGAAGCCAGAAGACACCCACTGCAATCAGGAAAATGGCAGGAATCAGCAGGGGCAGCATTTTGAACGGTGACAAGGTGGTCAAGGCTGCTGGAACAAGGCTTCCCAGCGGTCCGTCAGCAGTTTCTCGTCCAGATGTAATCCGATGAATACGAGATAAGGCTGGCCGGGATACCGCGAGAACTCCCAATTGCAGCGATTTCCTGCGTATTGCACCAGATGCACCCCGTCCTGCCCGGCGAGCTTGACATGCCCTTTGGCTCTCACCAGGCTGTCTCCCCATTCACGGAAAAAGCTCTCCAGCTGCGCCTGCCGGATTCCGCCTGCTGCTTCTGACGGAAAGGTCAGTGTGACTGCCGCTACCTGAGAGTAGGATGCCTGCTGGGCAGCTTCCGGTTCCTGCACTGCGGTTGCTCCTTGCCTGCCGTCGAGACTGTTCATCCGCTTGAGTGTAGCGCCGTTCAGATCGCTGCGCCCTCGCTGAGGTATCGAAACATGCTGTTCACGGGGGATGATGCCTGCAAGCAGTGGAGTGAGATTGATTTCACTGTAATGTGTGAACACAATCTCGGATTCCGTATTATGACGGCTGGCCATCTTTTCAATCCGCCATAACGTTTCCGGTTCCACGAGATCACTTTTGTTGACAATAATCAGATCAGCGCTGGAGAGCTGGCGGCGCAGTGTCCGCACAAGCTGCTTGTCGGCGGAGAAGCGGCTGCCATACTCCAGTACATTCTCCGCATCCAGTACTGTTATAGAATAGTGCAGCTTCAACCGCTCGCTAAGCGAAGGTTCCAGCAGTGATTTGGCAATTTCCTCGGGATCAGCCACACCGGTAAGCTCGATATAGATTACATCCGGACGCTGTGCGAGCAGCAGGCCCAGAGTTTTTGGCAGCTCATCCTTGCGGCTGCAGCAGACGCAGCCGTCCAGGAGCTTTTCCACGCTGGTGCCGCCATGCTCCTGCAGAATGTACCCATCGACATCCTTTTTACCCAGCTCATTCATCACAACGCCAGGGTTCAGCCCTCTAGCCTTACTCTCCTTAAGCAGGTTCAGCAGCAAGGTAGTCTTGCCGCTCCCTAGAAATCCGCCCAGGATAATTACTGGTATCTTCATGTTTCTCCCTCCCGCTACATTCCTGCTATTGCAAGAATCATATTTTCATATTCCCATCTATACGTAATGGATCTGCCAGAAAGACCACAAATGTAAGAGAGCCCAAATTTTTTGGGGTTGTTATTGACAGTGAACAGGACAAACCTGTAGAATGTGTAAATCGTAATAATTACGATTAAACAAAAAGGAGCTGAATTACATGAGAGTCATCATCACACTGGCTTGTACAGAAACCGGCGACCGTAATTACACCACCACGAAGAACAAGAAAACCCAGCCGGGCCGAATCGAGATGAAGAAATACAGCCCCCGACTGAAACGGGTCACGCTGCATCGTGAGACCCGCTGATTCACAGAACATTGTATGAAGAAATAAGAAAGCGTTGGACCAATAACATCTCAAGGAGATTAAGGAGAATATCTATGAACCCCATTCCTGTTACCGTGCTCAGCGGATACCTGGGCTCAGGCAAAACCACAGTGCTTAATCACATCCTTCACAACCGGGACGGCCTGAAGGTGGCCGTAATTGTCAATGACATGAGTGAAATCAACGTGGATGCGGGCCTGGTGAAAGCAGGCAACACCCTATCCCGGACGGAGGAGAAGCTGGTTGAAATGTCCAATGGCTGCATTTGCTGCACGCTGCGTGATGACCTGCTGCGTGAAGTACAGAGTCTGTCGGCGGAAGGACGTTTTGACTATATTCTGATCGAATCCTCTGGAATCAGTGAACCTGTCCCTGTTGCACAGACGTTTACCTATGCCAATTCCGAGCTGGATATTGATCTGACTGCACTGGCCAGACTCGATACTATGGTTACCGTTGTCGATGCTAACCGTTTTTGGCATGACTTCGCTTCGGGCGACAGTCTGATTGACCGTGGCACGGTGGCAGGGGAAGAGGATGCACGCGATATTGTCGATCTGCTTATCGACCAGATTGAAACCTGTGATGTGCTGCTGCTGAACAAATGCGATTTGGTGGATGATGGAGCGCTGAACAAGCTGGAGTCTGTTCTGCGAAGACTTCAACCTGCCGCGAAGATCATCCGTACGGTTAAAGGTGGGGTTGATCCCCAGGAGATTCTGAACACAGGACGGTTCGATTTCGAACGAACCAGCATGTCTTCCGGCTGGATTGCGGAGCTGAACAAGGAGGAGCATGTTCCGGAGACAGAGGAATACGGCATTAGTTCTTTTGTGTACCGCCGCAGAATGCCATTTCATCCGCAGCGGCTTAGCTCGTTCTTCAGTGATTGGCCGCAAGAGGTGGTCCGGGCCAAAGGCTTGGTCTGGCTGGCGGCCAAGGGCGATCTTGCCGCAACGATTAGTCAGGCAGGGCCCTCGATTCAGTTCGGGCCTGCTGGCTACTGGCTGGCAACACTCCCTGAAGAGCAGCAGCTAGAGGTGCTTGCTGCGGAGCCAGATGTGAAAGCCAGGTGGGACGAGCGCTGGGGTGACCGCATGAATGAGGTCGTATTTATCGGAATCAGCATGGACCGTGCTGATCTGGAAGCCCGGCTGGACTTGTGCCTGCTGAATGGAGAAGAGATGCAACAGGATTGGAACAGCTTCAATAACCCGCTGCCATGGGCAGCCGAGGGAATGTTTGACGCCTCGGAGTGAGTACGCTTGAAATCATGGGATATGGATGCCGAATATAGAGCTGAAGCTGAAGCTCGGAATCTGGGAATAAGCCGGGATCATGACTCTGTGATTCCGGTTCTTTGTGTGGAATGCTGTGCCATTGGTTAGCGATTTAATCATAATAATTACGATTAATTATTCGTTTTGTATTTACAAATCGTAATTATTACGATAGTATCATTGGAGTTAATACGTAATCATTACGAATAAAGAGGATGCAGGAATAGTTGAACCAGATCATTCCGGACCCTGGATCCTATTATGCTTCATTCCGCTTTATGAAAGGAGGGCAATACACCATGATTTTATCATCCATGAAGGATGTGGTGTTCGGTTACGGAAAGGAGCCGGTCATTGACAACCTCTCGATTGATATTGAAGCCGGGCAATTTATCGGGGTCACCGGACCGAACGGGGCAGCCAAAACTACTCTGCTCAAGCTAATGCTTGGATTGCTCCGGCCGTGGAGCGGAACAGTTACTCTTAACAAGGAGATGACGGGGGAAGGTAAGCTTGTCATTGGCTATGTTCCGCAGCAGGTGGCTTCGTTCAATGCCGGATTTCCGAGCAAGGTCATCGAGCTTGTCCGGTCCGGCTGTTACCCGCGGCTGGGATTGTTCGGGCGTTTCACCAAAGAGCAGGATGAGCTTGTGGAGCGGAGTATTCGGCAGGTAGACATGTGGGAATACCGGGACCGCAGGATCGGGGAGCTGTCGGGCGGGCAGAAGCAACGGATCTGCATCGCAAGGGCACTGGCGCAGCAGCCCCAGGTCCTGGTGCTGGATGAGCCGGCAACAGGAATGGATATCGTCAGCCGCACCGGATTTTACAAGCTGATGCGCCATTATGTCAGCAATCACGGCCGGACGGTCATTATGGTCACACACGGCCTGGAAGAGACCAGTCCCTATCTGGATACGCTGATTAGTCTGGAACGACAAGAGCAGGAGGGCTGGAAATGCTTGGTTACGAATTCATGCAGCGCGCATTTTGGGCCGGGGGCCTGATCGGCATCATCGGTCCGCTGCTGGGTGTATACCTTATGCTTCGCAGACAGGTGCTTATGGCTGATACACTGTCTCATGTCTCTCTAGCAGGAGTAGCGCTGGGTACAGTGCTGCAGCTGAATCCTGCGCTCAGCGGATTTGCAGTGGCTGTAGCTGGCGGTCTGGTTATCGAACAGCTCCGCCGTTCTTACCGTACATACAGCGAGCTGCCGGTGGCGATCATTATGACTTCCGGCCTTGCATTGGCAGTAGTATTAATGAGTCTGAAACAGAACCTGAGCCGGAGCTTCAGCTCTTATCTATTCGGCTCCATCGTCGCTGTCAGTGATACCCAGCTTGGACTGATTGCCATTGTAGCTGCAGCGGGTCTCTTGTATTTCATTCTTCTTCGCCGTCCGCTCTACAGCCTGACCTTCGACGAGGAGACCGCCTCGATCAGTGGTGTTCACACCGGCTTGTTGTCATTTTCATTTGCTGTGCTGACCGGCATGACGGTTGCAGCGGCGATGCCTGTAGTCGGGGTACTGCTCGTATCCGCGCTGATTGTCCTACCGGCGTCTATCGCTTTGCGGATTGCATCCGGGTTTACGGCGGCTATTCTGATCTCAGTCGGTGTCGGCCTGGCGGGTGTGTTCAGCGGTCTGACTGCTTCTTACTATATCAGCACACCGCCTGGAGGTACGATCGCCCTCATATTATTATGCTTTCTCCTGGGTGCCATTGCCGTTCAGAAGCTAATGGCAGTCCGGAGACGCCGCAATATCCATAAGTCCATAATTAAAGGAGCTTGATTCTATATGCTGAGTTATAAAATCCGTCAACTTGCCGTTCTCTCCCTCACCTTAACAGTAATTGCCGCAGGCTGCAGCAGTAATAACACCGCAAGCAATGCAGGTAATGCCGCCCCAACTTCTGCCGGAAGCACAGAGCGAGCAGCTGCGGGTACCGCAGTCAAGGCGGACAAGCTGGACATTAAAGTCAGCTTTTATCCGATGTATGAGTTCACCCGAAATATAGTCGGAGATTTAGCCGATGTGGAGACGCTGATTCCAGCCGGAGTTGAGCCGCATGACTGGGAACCAACGGCCCAGGATATGGCTGGAATATCTGCCGCTGATGTGCTTGTATTCAATGGTGCCGGAATGGAGGGCTGGGCGCAGCAGGTGATATCCAGTGCTTCAGGAACTCCGCTTGTAGCTGTCGAAGCCAGTAAAGGGCTGAATCTTATGGCAGGAACAGAAGAGGAAGAAGAGGATCACGCTGGAGCGGAAGATGATCATGCGCATAAAGAAGGCGAACATGCCGATGAAGGAGACGAACATGCCGAGGAAGGCCATGACCATGGCGGTCTTGATCCGCATGTCTGGCTGGCACCGTCTCTTGCGATCAAGGAGGTACAGACGATCGAAGCCGCTTTGTCCGTAGCTTCTCCTGAGAATGCTTCAGCCTTCAAAGCGAATAGTGCTGCCTATATCGCGAAGCTGGAGCAGCTTGACAAGGAGTTCAAGGATAGTCTGAAAGATACAAAACGTAAGGATTTCATTACTCAGCATGCTGCCTTCGGTTATCTGGCGCAGGAGTATGGGCTGACGCAAATCCCTATCGCTGGTCTTTCTCCTGAGCAGGAGCCTTCTGCCAGCCAGATGGCCGGTATTGTGGAGTTCGCTAAGGCTCATGACGTGAAAACCATCTTTTTTGAAACTCTGGTGTCGTCCAGTGTGGCGGATACAGTCGCCCGGGAGATTGGTGCCAAGACTGCGGTGCTGAACCCAATCGAAGGCTTGACCGATGAGGACCGGAGCAGCAATCAGGATTACTTGAGCATTATGCGCAAGAACCTCGAAGCTCTGAAGACGGCATTGAACGAATAGACAGTCAGATACAATATCAATGAAGGGAGGCTGGAGCAGCGTGGCAAAGAAATCGAAGATCGTGAAGGAAATGAAAAGGCAGAAGCTGGTGGCGGAATATGCTGACGAGCGCAGATCGCTGAAGGCAAAGGGGGATTACATGGCCCTGCAAAAGCTGCCGCGCGATTCGTCGCCCACCCGGCAAAAGAACCGTTGTACCGTTTCCGGCAGACCCAGAGGTTACCTAAGCAAGTTCCATGTTTCACGGATCGTTTTCCGTGAGCTTGCGCTCAAAGGGCAAATCCCCGGCATTACCAAATCAAGCTGGTAGACAGGATAGATTGCATAACTTCAATAGGACAGCTGTTTCTCTGCTTTTGTGGAGAAATGGCTGTTTTTGCTATGAATGCAGAGATTCATGGTTCTCGGCATATTCCCTCCCTGGTCTTTGCCTGATGAAGCAAGGTGAATTATGATAATAGACATATGTACCTGAACCTTGAGGGAGACAGGGACATGAGCTGTAACAGACGACAAGGAGGAGAAATACAGCATGCCTAAACGGATTGAAGAAATCACGCTGAATACCTGGCCCGCAGAGCAAAGTGTGCTGCTGGATGGCTGGGTGCTCCGCACATCGGCAGGTTACACCAAACGTGCAAATTCGGTGAATCCCCTATATGGTCCGGATGAACAGCAGGGCGGACTGGATATCAGGGACAAAATAAGCCTCGCCGAGCAGTATTATGCGGAGGCCGGGCTGAACACTGTGTTCAAAATCACTCCGTACACCCAACCCGCAGATCTGGACGGATGCTTGGCTGAGCAGGGCTATGAGATCGTAGAACCCTCGTCCGTAAGGACGCTGGACCTGCAAGATCTGCCCGCTCCACCAGGTAGGTACCAGATCCAGATCCGTGAAGACCTGAATGAAGAGTGGCTGGAGGTTTTCTCAGGAATGGCAGATCTGTCGTCTGTCAGCAGGAATACACTACGCAGAATGCTGTCCGCTTCCATTTTGAAGCAAGGGTATACCCTGTTGCTGAAAGATGGTATTCCAGCAGCTTGCGGACTCGGGGTTATCCAGCATGGGTATATCGGTTTATATGATATATGCACAGCTGCTCCATTCCGCCGGCAGGGGATGGCAGAGGAAATGCTGCTCCGTCTGCTGCACTGGGGCAAAAATCTGGGAGCGGCACACGCCTTTCTTCAGGTGGTGCAGGCCAACGCAGGGGCTTCAGCGTTATATGACAAGCTGGGCTTTCAGGAAATATATTCATATTGGTACAGAGTGAAAAACCGGCGTTAGAAGGGAGGCGGGCAGTAAATGAGTAAAGGAGAAGACCCTATAGATGAGTATTGGAGTACAAGATTTGCCCGTGAGGGCATGATCTGGGGAGATCGGCCCAGTCCGTCGGCTTTACAGGCCAAAGCGAGGTTTCTTGAGGATGGGGTGCAATCCGTTTTGATACCGGGTGCGGGTTATGGGCGGAACACCAAGGTATTCTCCCCGGATATGGACACATATGGGATTGAACTCAGCAGTGCTGCCCTTGAACTTGCCGCAGTGTGGGACAGCAGAACCCTCTTTATTAAAGGATCGGCATTGGAGCCGCAACTGGACATTCAGGTAGATGCAGTCTATTGCTTTGATGTGCTTCATTTATTTCTTGCCGGCGGGCGCCGTCAGTTCATAGCCGCCAGTCTTGCACAGCTCCGGCCTGGAGGCCTTCTTTATTTCACCAGCTTCTCCGATGAAGACCCTAACAACGGCAAGGGGATAATGCTGGAGCCGGGCACATATGAATACAAGGAAGGGAAATACGCCCACTTTTTCAGCGATACGGAATTGCGGGAGCATTTTAGCGCAGTGGACATTGTGGAGACGGGAACCTTTATCGAATTGCTGCCAAGCCCAGGAAGCGGGACACATGAATACATATTGAGGTATATCCTCGCACGAAAAAAATAAGGGATGAGACTGCAGTCATAGAAGGGCGCGGCCCTGTATTTCTTACCGGCCGCGCTGAAAATTATACGAATTTACCCTGAGAGGGAACAGACAGCTCTTTGAATGTTTTACATAAATGGGCGAATTCTGAGGATAGCTCAGGCACGGTCATGGGCAGTCCGTGCCCGGTCATTACGATCTGGGGGTCAAGAAGAGCGAGCTTACGGACGGACTTCTCCGCCTCCACCCAGTCTGTTGTGAAATAGGCCGGGGGTCCGTGCAGTTCCTTGTGCTGGGTAATTACTGCAAATGCCGACTCCTGCTTAACTGTAATTACGGCATCCCCTGCTATAAGTACCCCATCATCAGGCCGGAAAAGAGAAATGTGGCCAGGACTGTGACCGGGTGTATGTACCCAGGTCCAGCCCTCTGCTCCAGGGATCATGCCATCTTGCGGAAGCGGATGAACCGCGTCTCCAAGATTAATCCCCCTATGCGGGTAGAGCGGCGAAACCGTGGCCATGAGGCCTCCACCCACAGCAGGGTCAGCGGGAGGATAATCCAGGGAGCCTGTAAGATAAGGCAACTCTAAGGGATGCGCGTACACAGGGACCCCTTTCCATTCTTCCAGAAGCTCCTTCAGATTGCCCACATGATCAAAATGGCCATGCGTCAGAACAATGGCTGCCGGCGGCTTGCCATACCGCTCCCAGGAAGTCTGCAAAATGCTCCCAGCGAAATTACCAAGTCCGGTGTCCACCAGGATCCAGTCCGATTCAGCCTTACCTATATAGACAACGTTAACAAACAAAGTCCGAAGACCGGCTACCCCTTCCGCTACATCCCAAGAATCGGTAAGACCGGCAGTAAATATCCCGTTCAATTCCACCAGCGCACCTCCTGCGTTTTTCTGAAGTATATTCTGTACGTCTTCTGGTAGTATGGCCTTTATTTTAGATAAGCATCAATAAGTTTCACGATATCGCATCAGGTTGAAACGTCAATAGCCCCGCTTCCGAAGGAAGCAGGGCCTGGTGATAGTATGATAAGCAGTTATGCGCATTTGAAGTATGTAGCCCGCGGCTGGCTTCCAGGTTATCGCGATTCGCAGTCAGCGAATAGAATATGGCGCGGAATATGGAAGAAGCTCTCGGCTTTTTCTTGCAGTGCCAGTGTTGGAAGATGACATTGATGCAGCCACTTGCGGAAGGTTCCGGGATGGACCCCGATCCAAATACTGACGTCTGTAACCGAAAAATCATACACCATGCACAGCCCCGTAAGTATGATATTGCTCTGGGGGGAATGGGCATTGGCTCTTTTCATGAAGCGAGAAGGCGTCGGCTGGCATACAATCGGACTTTGCCGCAGAAGAGCCTCGTTGAACAAGATATGGGACGGATAGCCTAGAATACGGCAGACCTTCTCCAGATTGGTCCTGGAAGGAATACGTCCTTCATATACCCATGCGCTAACACTGCGTGAAGAGACCGCGAGCTCTTCGGCAAGCCGGGACAATTTCATGTCTTTGGCCATTAGAACGGCAAGCAGTACGCGATTGCGGATTTGGCTGCGCTTGGGTCGGCGGAATCTTTTGACCCTTACGCCTTGTCCAAGATATTTGCGGTTGATCAGAGACCAGGCCTGAATTTTATGTGATTCTTGCTGATTCTTAGGCATAATTCCTCCGATATACTGATTTAATAATGTAGTAAATATTCAGGGTTGGCTTTATATGACTTTAACATTTTGGTTATGCTTTCGTCCAGGGTGAAATGGTTGGCAGAACGGCTGTACTTAAGTTTCTTTCAGAAGTGAGGCGGGTATGATATATTTTTAGTAAACCATTTCATAATATTCAAGGCGCAGGGAGCGATATAGATGATTAAGCACATTGTATTCTTCAAATTAAAGGACCGTGCTCCGGAAAAAGTCCAGGAAACCGTAGCCGTACTCCGGAACATGGAAGGCAAAATTCCACAGCTGATCTCCATCGAGGTGGGGGCTGATGTCATTCGCTCTGAGCGTTCTTTTGATATTGCGCTGGTGACAGTAGTCGCTTCGCTTGAGGATTTACAGGCATACCAGGTACATCCTGCACATAAGGAAGTTATTGCGCACATCAATGAAGTCAAAGAAGTCTCATTTGCTGTGGATTACGAAATCTAGGGATTATTGTAGAGTGCGGCGGCATCCGCCATCAAATACCGGAAGGTGTGACGTCTATGCGAGAGCTTGAATACCCGATGGAAGCGTTAACCTATTTAGTTGTATTTCTGGCCGCATGCATAATTATGCTGTTCTGGCTGAAACGCCGCGGCAGGCGGGGGAAATAGTTCGGAATTTTTTCAGCAGCTCTATGCCACATCACCTGATTTGGAGGTTCTACTGTGTACTATGTTAACCGAAAACAGATCGAAACTATACTGGGGCAGATTCCCGATATCAATACCGGACTCCGGGCAGCAGCAGCCTCGTGGGATGGCGGAACGTTCATGGGACTGGTCCAGGAAAGATGTCTGCATCTGGCGATCGAGGTCGTTACCGATGTAGGAAGTTCTTTGATTGACGGATTCATCATGCGTGATGCCGGAAGCTATGAGGATATTATTTCTATTATTCATGAGGAAAAGGTTTTTACCGGTAGCGGTCTATATGATTTGCTGATCGAGCTGGTAGCCCTACGCAAGCCATTGGTGCAGGATTATTATGTATGGGACCGTACGGCGCTTCACCCGCTTGCAACATTGCTGCCGGCTGCGCTGGAGCAATTCGCAGAAGAGGTTCATAGCTATCTGGATCAGGAGCTGGGCGCACAGGCTCAAGTGTAATATTCTAGCTGGCACAGGATGCTGGCGATATAGAGGCGACCACAGGCGTCAGCTGTGAAAGGAAGGGGTCCTTAATAATGAAGAAGGGGCAGGAAAGCGGATCGACAAGGCGCATGATTATGACGCTCCTGAAGATGAAAGGCCCGCTGACGATCAGTGCGCTCGCGGAGGAACTGGGAATAACCGAAATGGGCGTCCGGCGGCATGTCCTGCAGCTGGAGCAGGAATCGCTGGCCAAAACCAAGGTTGTCCGCCAGGCCATGGGCCGTCCGCTGCATGTATATTCGCTGACAGAGCGGGCGGACGACCATTTTCCCAAAAGCTATCACAATCTGGCACTGGAGCTGCTGCGTGAGCTAGATCACGGTAGTGGGCTTGAAGCAGTTAATATGTTGTTTGAAGGCCGCAAAAGACGCATGCTTGCCCAGTATTCCCCCATGATGGAGAATCGTAATCTGGAAGAGCGTGTTGCAGAGCTGTCCTCCATTCAGAATGCTGGCGGTTATATGGCCGAGTGGAGCCGGGAAGAGGACGGATCCTTTGTAATGCAGGAATACAACTGTCCGATCCGCCAGGTGGCTACCCAATACCGCAAGGCATGCCAGTGTGAACAAGGGCTGTTCGAGGAACTGCTCGGCGCGAAGGTTACCCGAACAGAATGTATGGCAGAGGGCGGGCAGAGTTGCCGCTATGCCATAGCACCGCTCAAGAAAGAGAAAACTTCGGAAATCAGCGTATAAACTGTCACAAGACATACTCTCTTTGCTTATGATGTAGCAGAACTAGGCGATAGCCCGGATGGCCGGGCAAAGGCTCAAATAGACCCAAGGGAGAGATGAGACATGAAAAAAGATAACAAAAGCTTGCTGTGGGGCATTCTTGCTGGTACGGTGGTAGGTTCTGTAACGGCTTTGCTGTTCGCCCCTAAGCCTGGCAAGGAGCTGCGCAAGGACATTGCGGACGGAACAGCAGACGCCATCGACAAAGTGCAGGAAATTGCTGGAGCGGCCAGTGAAAAAAGCACGGAGCTGTACAGCAAAGCCAAAGACGCCGCCTTGACTGTAGTTACTGAGGTTAAGGAATGGAGCAAGCAATATACCGGTGCTGATGAAGAGGAAAAGGCTGCAGTAAGCGGAATTGTGGCTGAAGGTGAATCGGCCGAAATTATTTTTGATGAAGCTGGTGAAGAGCTCGATGAGCTGGTAGAACTGGATACGCTGGAAGATGAAGCTGATGCGTTAGCTGCTTTGGAAGATGACACCGAGAATGGCAAAGATGGCAGCGACCTCGCCTAGCCGGGCGGATATCCCTTTTTTAAAGAGGAAATATATATTTCACGCTATCGTTCATACTTATAATTCCCGGTGATGAGCCGCTTTTCGCAATCCGCGGAAGGCGGCTCTTGAACTGTTCCGGAAATTGGAGTATTATCTGCAATTGGGGCTGAAGCCTAGGTACATTTCGTTTTTGCTCTACATAAGCTACACAAAACAAGTAAAAAGGAAGCGGTGTGTTCGTGCAGCAAGCTATCGCAATACTAGATTCAGGTGTAGGGGGACTAACAGTTGTCAAGGAAGTGATGAGACAGCTCCCACGGGAGAAGATCATTTATTTTGGCGACACCGCAAGGGCCCCGTACGGACCCCGTTCGACAGAAGAAGTGAAAATGTTCACTGAACAGATTGTGGACTATTTGATTCAATTTAATCCTAAAATGATTGTCATTGCCTGCAATACTGCAACTGCGGCCGCACTTGATTATATCTCAGCCAAGGTACCCATTCCTGTCATTGGCGTCATTCATCCCGGTGCACGTGCAGCCATAAGCGCAAGTAAAACAGGTACGGTGGGTGTCATCGGTACAGTGGGCACAATCAAGAGTGGTGCCTATACCGCTGCGCTGAAGCAGCTTTCCCCATTCGTTCAGGTCGTCAGCCAGGCCTGCCCGGCGCTTGTCCCCTTTGTGGAGCAAGGCCTGTTCCGCTCAGAGGAGAGTCATATTGCAGTGGCTGAATCGCTTAATGGCATCAAATACGAGCCGATCGATACGCTGATCCTGGGCTGTACCCATTACCCGTTCCTGGTGGAACCGATCAGCAAAGTAATGGGACCAGGGGTGAAGCTGATCAGCTCGGCGGAAGAGACCGCAAGAGAGATTAGTACAATTCTTTACGACAAAGGAAAGCTGGCCAGCGGGGACGAAAGCCCGATCCACCAATTCTTCTGCAGTGGAGATGCGGAGATGTTCCAGCGGATCGCCCGGGATTGGCTCGGTGAGCAGATTAAGCGTACCCCTGTAGTCTGGCAGGTATCATCGTTGTAAGAATTGCAGCAGTGGGTTGATTAAGGACAAACCCCTGATTCAGGGGTAATTGTAGAACTGAGATTTGAGGCCGGGACAGCAATGTTCCGGTTTTTTTGCTGCGTCTGCTGCGTCAAATTCCACATGGTGGACAGCACGTTCTGCATAGAATGGATTAGTGGGTTGTATTCGAATGTCTCCCGTGAATTCCCCGGCTGAAGGCATTGAATGACACCAACTCGAGGGCCGAGGGGATGAGACATATGCAGCAATATATTGCCCGCAGGGGAGATACGGTTAGCCGGATTGCCGCGAGGCATGGACTTACACCGGAGCATGTGATACAAGGAAACCCGTGGGCAGGCAAGCAGCCGTATTTATATCCGGGGCAGGTGTTATTTCTGCCTTCCGCTCCGCGTAAGCGTTATGCTGTGCAGGAAGGTGATGATGCCTTGAGCATTTCTGCCTTATTTGGAGTGGATATCGGGGAACTGGAAAAGCTGAACCCAGGCATTAGTTCGGCCTACGGGTGTGCACCCGGCAAAGTGCTGGTCATTCCTGAGGCAGCGCCTCATACGGCTGTATATCTCCGAGGGGAATACGGACCGGCGGACATGGAAGAGGACCTGGGAAAATTATTGATCAGGTATCCTTTTCTTCAGGTTGAAAGGATTGGCACGAGCATTCTGGGTAAGCCGCTCCAACTGATGCGGATTGGCTGCGGGCCGCGACATTTGCATGTCAATGCGTCCCTGCATGCGAATGAATGGCTTACATCACCTTGTCTCATGTCTTTTGTTGAGCAATATGCGGCGGCCTACGCGGCAGGCAAGGACTGGAATGGTCATAACCCTGAAGCGTGGTACAATAACTGGACATTATGGGCTGTGCCAATGGCCAATCCCGACGGGGTGGAGCTGGTTCAGGAAGGAGCCTGGCCGGGTCATCCCTACTACGATGAGCTGAGAAAATGGAATGGCGGACGGCGCAGCTTCCGCCATTGGAAGGCCAACATCCGCGGTGTGGATCTCGGAGACCAGTTCCCCGCCCATTGGGAGGAGGAGCGGAATCGGCGGGCCGTATCAGGACCGGGCCCACGTGATTACAGCGGAAAGGCTCCGTTAAGTGAACCGGAAGCTGCTGCCTTGGCACAGCTGGCTGAGAAGGTTCCCGGCGATGCGGCCGTATCGCTACATAGCCAGGGGAGCGAGATCTACTGGAATTACCGGGGCTATGAGCCTCCGGAGAGCCGGACACTGGCCACCCTGCTCGCGGCAGCCAGCGGCTACCGGGCGGTAGAATTGCATGGCAGTGATGCCGGATACAAGGATTGGTTCATTCAGCGCTTCCGTCGGCCCGGTTTCACCGTGGAGCTGGGCATAGGCAAAAATCCGCTTCCACTTGCTGATTTTGAGGATATGGCACTGGAGACCGGCCTTGTTTTGGCAACTATTCTTTCAAATTTCAAATAAAATGAAACAATGTCTGTAAATTTGCGTAATATACCAGCAAAGAGTACGGCCGCAGTCATTTCGAGATGCGCTTAGCGGCTGTATTCTTTTTTTGAGAAAGCTGATGTCAGCCAAACATTTAGGAGGAACCTATGAAACTGAAAAAACTGTTGTCACTTAAACAATGGTCCCATATTTTCCGTAACTCCTGGCAGTATGTCATCTCGCCGAATGTGGCTATGTCGGACAAGCTGCTGTTCACCATACCGGTAATATTGTACTGGGTACTACCCGATATCATGCCGTTTCTCCCGATTGACGATATTGGCGTGACGATGCTGCTCATGGGCTGGTTTGTCTCGCGTATGGAACGTAAATATCCGGCTCTTGGCACCGGTAGATGATGTTTAGACAATTTTCCACGCCTCCTCTTGATCTATTTCGCTATTATGGTTGCTTTTGCGGGCTGATTTCCTTAAAATAAATTATTGAGTATTTAAACTATAGATGCCTGGGAGATGGATGAGGATGAACGTCAAAATTACCCGCAATGCGGCTAAAGTGATAAAGAAAACGATGGAACTTGAAGGCAACAGCGAGCTGAAGCTGCGCGTAGCCATTACACATGCCCACGGCGATCATGCCCACTATGGCCTCGACCTGGACACGCCTAAGGAAAATGATGTAGTGGTATCCACGGATAAAGAAATTGATGTAATTCTTGATCCGAACCAGCCGCTGCTGGACGGTGTGAAGATTGATTATTTGTACTTCCCCGAAGAAGGTTTTATCATCACTAATCCGTCTAAAGGAAATCATGGCGATCACTAAGTGTTCGCCCGTATTTTACGGACATAAAGAAGGGTTGCTCCATGGCTAACGATATACGCGTTTGTGACGAATGTAATCATATCAAGATGAAAAGTATCCTCCCCAAGCTGCGCAAAATGGCGCCGGACGCCGAGATCAAGACTGGATGTATCTCCTATTGCGGGCCTTGCGGCAAACGGCCGTTTGTCTATATTAATGGCCGGTATGTCAGTGCCCCTACTGAAGATGAGGTTCTGGCCAAAGCCCAGGCGTTTGTCAAACAGCCAGTTACTAAGGAGTAGGCACTGTGTTATATCATCACCTCCGCTGAGTGAAGCGGAGGTTTTTTGCTTTTATGGGCTACGGGAAACGTGCTTGGGCGTGCTCGGAGGGGCATGATAGAATGTTGAAGATCATCAACATCAGACAGATACATAGGAGGTAATGGAGCCAAAGAAGCATACTAACGCGGTATACGGCAATTAGGAAAAGGTGGGTCGCCCGAATCTGCCAGCGGGATGTAATTGCAGAAAGTGCGATCATTCTATAAATCAAAAAAACGGACATGATCCTTCTCGGGATCTGTCCGTTTCTTGTTGCAGAGCATGCACCATAACCCTATGCATCTTATTGCTGATTGCGCGGTGGGAGTGGACCCAGGTATTGATAATACTGGCATTCAATCCGTCCGTTGTACAGTTTGCGCCGTTTGTCCGCCTTGCGTCCGTAGAATTGTTCGAATTCCTTATAGGGGCTGATGGCGAAAAAGGACCAGGTTGGAAGATACAGCATCATTTCACCAAATTGCCGGGTGAGCTTCTCTACTTCCTTGTCATTGCTGATCCGTTCCCCGTAGGGAGGATTGGTGATGATGCAGCCGTATTCGCCTTCGGGTCTGACCTTAGCGGCAGCGATAGCCTTAAATGTGATCTCTCCGGCGAGTCCGGCACTCTTGGCGTTGGCTTCGGCGATTTCAATCGCTGCGGGATCAATATCTGTCCCGGTCAGCTGCAGCGGATAATCGTCGCGCACTGCGTCGAAGGCTTCCTCGCGGGCTTCTTCCCAGAGGCGCTTCGGGATTTCCGGCCAATGTTCCGACGGGAAGGAGCGCCGCAGGCCTGGCGCAATGTTCCAGGCAATCATCGCCGCTTCAATCAGGAGCGTGCCGGAACCGCAACATGGATCAAAAAGCGGACGGTGGCCGTTCCAGCGGCTGATTTGGATCAGCGCGGCCGCCATGGTTTCCTTCAGCGGTGCTTCCGTCGCCTGGCGCCGGTATCCGCGTTTGTGCAGTGCGGGACCGGTGGTGTCCAGTGTGATCAGTGCGGTATCATTCAGAAGAATCACTTCCACCACATACCTAGGGCCGTTCTCCGGGAACCATTCGGTACGGTAGGATAATTTCAGCTTTTCGACGATGGCTTTCTTGACAATCCCCTGACAGGCAGGTACGCTGGTAAGCTGGGATTTATGCGACCTTCCTTCTACGGGGAATTCTCCGTTTTCGGGAATCCAGTCCTGCCATTCTATCGCCTTGACGCCTTCAAACAGCTCGTCGAAGGTTTTGGCCGGGAACTGGCCCATTTTCACCAGTACACGGTCAGAGGTCCGCAGCCATAGATTGCAGCGGCAGATGTCGATGTAATCCCCACTGAACAATACCCGGCCATTCTCGACCGTGGTCTCATAACCCAGTTCGTTCAATTCACGTGCCACGATAGCTTCCAGACCCATGGGGGCGGTAGCGATCAGTTGTAATTTGCCCAAATTCGCTCAACTCCGTTTGACTTGTAGATGAATACATATAACCTTTACAATAAGGGAAGCGTGCTTCCGGTAGTCTTCCATACAGCTTGCCTATCCAGTATAGGGGAAGGAGGGACGCAGCACAATGCCCGTCCTGCCGTATTTATCCCGATTGATGTTCCAGGAACAGTACTAACCACAAAGGAGAATACCTATGCCCGATCAAGAAGAATACAGTGAATATTTATATACAGAGGACAAGCTGCTGCTTAAGGTGAAGCAGGCCATTAAGGATAGCGGCATGCCTGAAGTATCCATAGCACCCGGTTATGGACGGCTGCTGACGATGCTGGTTGCAATGTCGCGTTCCACCCGCATTTTGGAGATCGGCGCACTCGGCGGGTACAGCGGTATCTGCCTTTGCCGCGGGCTAATCAACGGAGGGCGGCTGACCTCGCTTGAACTGAAGCCCGAATATGCAGAGCTTGCCGGACGGCACCTGGAAGAGGCCGGATACGGTGAAGCTGTAGAGTACAAGCTCGGCCCCGCGCTTGATAGCCTGAAGCTTCTGGAAGCGGAGGGTCGGACCTTTGATTTTTTCTTTATTGATGCCGATAAGGAGAACTATCCGAATTATCTGGAATATGCCATCAAGCTTGCATCGCCTGGGGCGGTGATCGCCGGAGATAATATTTTTCTGCGCGGACGGACATTGAATACAGAGAAGAATGGACCGGCGGTACAGGCCATGCGCCGTTTTAATGAGATGATTGCATCTGATGAACGGCTGACAAGTACCCTGCTCCCTGCCTACGATGGCTTGGCGCTGGCTATGGTTAAATAGTACTGCAAGCGCTGATCTCATCAGCGGAACAATCGCGGCGGGGATCCTTTGTACAGCTTCAGCCGTACCCATACCGTGTTGACGAGCAGGAAGCCGCCGGAGATAAGGAATAATCCTTCAATGCCGATATAGCCGGACAAAAAGCCGCCGATGACAGCTCCAAGCATGTTTCCCAGAGCCAGCATACTGCTGTTGAAACCAAAGGCCCGGCTCTCTTTACCGTCAGGAGTATAGGAGCGGATGAGAGCATTCACGCTAGGCAGCAGGCCGCCCATGAAGACACCCATGAGGAAGCGTACGATAATCAGCTGCCAGACCGTTGTCACAAAGGCCTGCGGAATGATAAACAGCGCTGCGCCGATCAGGGCGTAGGTAAGTATACGGTGTGCGCCAATCTTATCGCTCAGCTTGCCGAGCAATGGCGATGTAAGCATGTTGGACACACCGGTAACCGCGCTGACGACTCCTGCCCAGAAGGCAATGTCCACGGCACTGCCATGCAGTTTCTCAACATAGAGCGGAAGCAGCGTCATCGGTGCAATCATGGCGAACTGGAGGAGGAATGTTACACCGAACAATGCCGGTAGTTGCGGAACCTTAGCCAGCTCTTTGAAGCCTGCAAGTACGGAAATCTGCGGAGCCTGCGCCGCTTCGGCACGGTCGAATTTCTCTTTTACGAGAAATAAGGCTAGCAGGGATGCAGCGAATAAGAGTGCGCCCACGATATAAAAGATCGGGCGGTACCCGATCCAGTCGGCCAGTGCACCGCCGATCAGCGGACCCAGAATGGTCCCGGCGACGGAGCCGGACTGCATCAGCCCCATGGCAAAACCCATGCGGGCTTTTGGGGTATTGCCCGATACAAGTGCGATGGAGGCCGGATTGAATCCGGAGATCGTCCCGTTAAGCAGGCGAAGCAGCAACAGCTGCATAGGCGTCTGGGCAAAGCCCATCAGCACAATGACCAGCGCCATGCCGAAGCTGGAGCGCAGCAGCATGATTTTGCGCCCGTATTTATCGGCCAGCTTACCCCAGAGCGGCTGGAACAGGAACGAGGTCATGAAGTTAGCTGCAAAAATAAGACCGGCCCACACTCCGAGCGCATGGCCCTGAACTCCGAGGTCCTTAGCCAGATATAAGGATAGAAACGGGGTAATCATAGTCATACCGGCATTAACCAGAAATTGACCGAACCAAAGCACGATGAGGTTGATTTTCCAGGTCTCCCAGTTCTTCAAAGTGCTTTCACTTCCTTTCAAAGGATTCAAAGATCACGAGCTCTCAAAAAAAGACATTCAATCATTATATCATAGTTTCAGAGACGGAAGATGCAACACTTGTCATAGTAATGTCATGGGATTGTCATTCCCTCGTTGGTTCGGCTGTTGTTCCGAAGTTTTAAAAAGAGCATAATAAAGGATAAGCGTTAACCCACATTCTATCAACTAATGGAGATCTTATCATGACCTACAATGACACTTTTATCCGCGCCTGCAGGAAGCAAGACACGGAGCACATTCCAGTATGGTACATGCGGCAGGCTGGCCGGTATGATCCCGAATACCGTAAAATTAAAGAGAATTACTCGCTGCTCGAAATTTGTGAGCAGCCGGAGCTGGCAGCAGAGGTTACTATGATGCCTGTTCGCAAGCTGGGCGTGGATGCAGCCATTTTGTACTCCGACATCATGAATCCGGTGGCTTCACTGGGAGTAAAGTTCGACATCGTGAAGAACATCGGCCCTGTTATTGAGAACCCGATTCGAAGTGCAGCCGACGTGGACCGCCTGAAGCCTATTGATGTGGAAGGCGATCTTAGCCACATCCTGAAGACCATTGCTATCTTAGACAAAGAGCTCGAAGTGCCGCTGATTACCTTCGCAGGAGCACCTTTCACGATTGCGAGCTATCTGATCGAAGGAAGACCTTCCAAGAGCTACCACCGTACTAAGGAATTGATGTACAGTCAGCCGCAGGTATGGTTCAAGCTGATGGATAAGCTTGGGGATATGGTGATCACTTATTTACGCGCCCATGTAGCCAGCGGCGGAAAAGCCTTTCAGCTGTTCGACAGCTGGGTAGGTTCACTCGCTCCGCTTGATTTCGAACGCTTTGTGCTACCGACCATCTCCCGTATTTTTGCCGGGCTTTCAGATCTTGATGTGCCGAAGATTTATTTTCCGGGTGTCAGCTCAGGAGAGCTTCTTCCAAGCCTCGCGAATCTTCAGGCCGATGTAATCGGGCTAGACTGGCGCGTCAGCATTACTGAAGGTAGACAGCGCACCGGCGGCGGGTTTGCTGTTCAAGGCAATCTGGACCCTTTTCTGCTGACGGCTCCAATGAATCTGCTCAAAGAACGGGCAAAAGCTATTATGGATGAAGGCATGCTTGAACCAGGTTACATTTTTAATTTGGGACATGGTTTATTTCCCGAGGCGTCTTTGGACACGCTAAAGGAACTGACTGAGTATGTCCATGACTATTCCCGTGAGACTTTGAAGAAAACCGAAACCACCCGTTTATGATTATAACCGGATCACTTATGGTACCCATTATCTGCAGAAAGGGATGGAATATATGACTACCAAAATAGGTGTACTCGTAATGTCTTACGGCACTCCTGAAAGTCTGGAAGGAGTAGAAGCATATTATACACATATCCGCCGTGGCAATGCCCCGTCTCCTGAGCAATTGAAGGAATTGAAGGACCGCTATGAAGCCATCGTCGGCGGGGTTTTTCCGCTTCGGGAAAATACGGACCGTCAAGTGGAAGCGCTGCAAGCCGCGCTGAACAGCAGTTATTCCGGCGAAGAAGTAGAATATGTCTGTTACCAGGGACTCAAGCACGCCCACCCTTTTATAGAGGACGGTGTGGAAGCGATGGTCAAGGACGGCATTACCCAAGCTGTAGGTATTGTCCTCGCCCCTCACTACTCCGTCATGAGTGTCGGCACCTATATCAAACGCGCCAAGGAAAAGGCGGAAGCCAGCGGAATCGAAATGGCATTCGTGGAGAGCTATCATCTTCATCCTGAACTGATTGATGTTCTGAGCCGCAGAGTGTCAGCCAAGCTGGACCTGTTTGAAGAAGCAGGTGCAGCACGCGACGAGGTCCGTGTATTATTCAGCGCCCATAGTCTGCCGGAACGTATTTTGTCCATGGGAGACCCTTACCGGGACCAGCTGCTGGCAACCTCTGAGGCTGTCGCCAAGTTAGCGGGAGTCAGCTCCTGGCAGTTCACCTGGCAAAGCGCTGGCCGTACTGCCGAGCCATGGCTCGGACCGGATATTCTGGTGACAATGCACGAGCTTAGTGAAGCGCAGGTCGAATATGTGCTGGTTGCTCCGGTTGGCTTCGTCTCCGATCACTTGGAGGTGCTGTATGACCTGGATATTGAAGCACAGGCGTTGGCCTCTGAACTGGATATGCGGCTGATGCGTATTGACTCACTCAACAGTGACCCGGCGTATATGTCTGTGCTGAGTGATGTAGTCCGCACCAAGGCCAAAGAGCTGAAGGTGGGGCAATCATGACTGGCACTGCCCGCAAAGTTGTAATTATCGGCGGAGGCCTCAGTGGCCTCAGCGCCGCTTTTTATGTCCGCAAATATTACCGCGAAGCTGGGATTCAGCCGGATATCATTGTGGTAGAGAAGGATGGGAGTCTTGGCGGCAAGATAGAAACGCTGCACCGCGAGGGTTTTGTGATTGAGAAAGGACCGGATTCTTTTCTGGCCCGAAAGACGGTGATGAGCGATCTGGCGAAGGAGCTGGGAATCGGTGATGAGCTGGTAACCACGAACCCGAATGCCAAGAAGACGTACATACTGCAGCGTGGCAAGCTGCATCCCATGCCGGCCGGACTTGTGCTTGGCATTCCCACGGAACTCAAACCGTTTCTAAAAAGCGGCCTCGTCACCTTTGGCGGCAAAATGAGGGCAATGATGGATTTTGTCATTCCGCCACGGCGCAGCTCCGAGGATGAGTCGCTGGGCGAACTGATCGAACGCCGGCTGGGGACAGAAGTTCTGGAAAACATGACCGAGCCGCTTCTTGCCGGAATTTATGCCGGGGATATGCGCAAGATCAGCCTGCAGGCTACGTTTCCGCAATTCGGTGAAGTAGAGCGGCGGTACGGCAGCCTCATTCGCGGGATGATGATGGGACGGAAGCCGGCTGAAACGCATACCGGTACCAAAAAAAGCGCCTTTCTTACCTTCCGCAAAGGGCTCCAGAGTCTGGTCCAAGCCTTGATTCATGAACTGCATGATGTTGAGCAGCGTACGGGAACGGGTGTTACAGCCATCAAGGTAATAAGCGGTACAGAGTCCGCTTTCCCGGCCTCGCAGATTTCAGGAACAGCTCCTTCACCTCGTTATGAGGTAGCATTGGATAATGGGGAGACCTTGACAGCAGATGACGTGTACGTCACTGTCCAGAATTTTGCTGCTGCGGAACTGCTTCGTCCCCATGTGGATGTGTCAGCACTGGACAATGTTAACTATGTATCGGTTGCGAATGTAGTCATGGCTTTTGAGAAAAAGGATATTGTGACTGAATATGACGGTTCTGGTTTTCTGGTTCCGAGGAAGGAAGGACGAAATATTACGGCCTGCACCTGGACATCCACCAAATGGCTGCATACCAGCCCTGATGACCGCGTGCTGCTCCGCTGTTATGTCGGCCGTTCAGGTGATGAGCAGAATGTAGAATTGCCGGATGAGGCTCTGGCTGAACTAGTGCTCAAGGATCTCCGGGAGATTATGGGTATTTCCGCCAAGCCGTTGTTTACGGAAATTACCCGGCTGAAACATTCCATGCCGCAATATCCGGTGGGACATCCATCGAGTATTGCCGGTCTTCGCAGCGAGCTAGAACAGAAGCTGCCTGGAGTATATGCATTTGGTGCCGGGTATGACGGCATTGGCATGCCAGACTGCATCAAGCAGGCTAAGCTGACGGCAGAGAAAGCTTCCTTCAACCTCAAGGATCAACTGGAACAGTCCGTAGTAATGAGTTAACAGTAACGGTGAAGTGCTCCGTAAGGCGCGCTTCACCGTTTTTGCTTGTCCTCTTTGGAGTAGCCTCTCTATTTTGGAGGATGGGGTGGGACTTATGCTATAATAGAAACAATTTTAGGATAAAGGAGATTACTTGCATTCATGTATCCGCCGCGTTCACGTACCCGAAAAAACAACAAGCCAAGCAACAAGCGCCGGCGCAGAACGGTTTGGGCATGGATTAACGTAAGTCTGCTTCTCATGATTGCTGCTCTGTTGACTTATGCTTTTCTTGGCGATCCAGATCCAAGCGGTGATCCACCGCCGGCTGCTGCAATATTTAGTTCTCCATCACCGGAGCAGGGGGATGCGGAGCCCGAACCTACTATTTCGGCTCAGCCTACACCCGAACCTTCGCCGGCTGCGGAGTCTTCATCTGAACCTTCTGCAGAGACGACTCCAAAGACGACTCCAGTTCCTACGGAACCTGGCCCATCCCTTGCTCCTGAAGCAAGCTCTGCACCGGAAAGCACATACGATCCCGTAGATAAAGGCTCCACCAGGAATTCCAGTAGCAGCCAGATTTCGGGCCTTCCAGAGAATGCTGGGAAGACCGTGAAGCTGAGTTTTGCGGGAGATGTCATTTTTTCAGGTAAAGCGGGTGAAATCCTGCAACAAAAAGGCTACGATTATTCGTATGCTGACCTGGATGGCATGTTCAAGAAGGATGATCTGAGCATTCTTAATCTGGAGACGCCAATCACCACCGGAGGGGTAGGCGCAGCCAACAAGCAGTTTGTATTCAAGGGAGAGCCCAGGGCGCTTGATTCTTTGAAGGCTGCCGGTGTAGATGCGGTGAATCTGGCGAACAACCATACCCTTGATCAGGGTGAGGAAGGCCTGCTGGATACACTTAATCATTTGAACAAACGTGGCATCCCGTATGTAGGAGGCGGAGCGAACGCAGCCGAAGCATATAGCGCCAAGTATTTTGAACGAAATGGCATTCGTATCGCTCTGCTTGGTTTCACACGTGTATTGCCTGCAATGGAGTGGCAGGCGCAGGCTGGCAAACCTGGAGTAGCTTCAGTGTATGACAGTGCGGAAGCACTGAAGGTTATCGCTGGCGCCCGCAAGAAAGCTGATCTTGTCATTGTAATGGTACATTGGGGCAAAGAACGGATGGAACAATATGATTCGGTCCAGCAAGCGCTTGGGCGCAGCTTCATTGATGCAGGCGCAGATCTGGTCATGGGCGGGCATCCGCATGTGCTGCAGGGGATTGAGCCCTACAAAGGCAAATGGATCGCTTACAGCACCGGCAACTTTATTTTCACACGTTCGCTGACCCGAGCCACCTGGGATACCGCTGTGTTTCAGGCAGAGTGCAGCGCACAGGGGCAGTGTTCAATGAAGCTCAGTCCGATGAGTGCGGAGCTGGCAAAACCCGTGCCCATGAATGAAGTGGACGGCCAACTGCTGCTGCACAAAGTGCAGTCCCTGTCTTCCGGTCTTGTGAAGATCGGTAATGACGGGAATGTAGTTCAGGTTGTCAAGTAGGGGCAGATATTGACCATACTTCTGCCGGAGGTGCTTATGATGAATAATTTGTGTGTGGCCCATCGCGGGTTTTCGGGTAAAGCACCGGAGAATACCCTTGCTGCCATAAGAATGGCCATTGCCCTTCCTTATGTACAATGGATGGAGATTGATGTTCAACTCACGAAGGACGGTGTCCCCGTAGTTATCCATGACTTCTCGCTTGACCGCACCACCAACGGCCATGGCAAAGTCAAGAATATGGATTATGAACATGTCCGGCGCCTCGATGCTGGGAGCTGGAAGGGCAGGGCTTTTCGCGGAGAACGCGTTCCCTCCCTGGAAGAGGTGCTGCAGTTAGCTTGTGGAAGGTTACGGTTGAACATTGAGCTGAAGACAAGCGGGGATATGTATCCCGGGCTGGAAAAAGCGGTGATTGAGCTTGTCAACACACACGGCATGCGTGATGAGGTGGTACTGACCTCATTCGACGCCGGTGCGCTACAGCGGATTAGGGAGCTGGACCCGCGTTACCGCACGGGATTGATCTACGACGCAAGGTCTGGCGACCCGGCGAGGAAGCTCAAGGAGCTCGACTGTTCTTTTCTGTCCATTAGCTTTGACCGGCTGAATCCGAACCTGGCCAAGCTGCTCGCTGAGCGCGGGGTGCGGGTCATGGCCTGGACGGTGAATAAGGCCAAAGAGATGCGCCGCCTGGCCGAAATGCATTCAGAGATTATGATCTGTACGAACCGTCCGGATATTTGGGGCGATACGTTTCTGTAAGTTTAGCTTATGCTTATAATTGACAGGGAAGAGAGCTGAAGCATACATGTGCGCTGATGTTAACAATATCTATTGTGTGGGACGAAACTACAAGCAACACGCGGAGGAGCTGGGCAACAAGGTACCGGTGGAGCCGCTGATTTTCCTTAAGCCTTCACATGCGGCGGTTCCCCTCGACAAAGCCATTATCCAGCTTCCAAAAGATGCCGGACTGATTCATTACGAAGGTGAGATTGTTCTGCGGATCGCAAGGGATTATGTACCTGGCATGAGCGTACAGGAGCTGGTGGATGTGATGGCTCTGGGTCTGGATTTCACCCTGCGCGATGTACACAACGATCTGCAAAAGAAAGGTCTGCCCTGGACGCCTGCCAAAGGCTTCAAGAACGCTGCACCGTTGACTCCCTATATTGCGTTTCCGGATACGGAAGAGCTGGAAGCAACGGATTACACCGTTCGCAAGAACGGGGTGGAGGTCCAGCGCGGGAACGTCAAGAACATGATTTTTTCACTGCAAAAAATTGTGGAATTCATTGCAGCTCGTTACGGGTTGGGCAAAGATGATATTATTTTTACCGGTACTCCGGCTGGTGTTGGCCCTGTGGCTTCAGGCGATTCGTTCGAGCTGTTGTGGGGCGATCGCTTAATGGGCACCTGCCTGATCGGTTAGCCTATGCCTGCGGGACTTGAAGTGTTACAATGGGCAATCGGCTTCTGCGGCGCTCTGCTGGTGGCCGGAGCGGCTTATTATAAGCAGTCGCTCAGCTTATCCGGGATGCTGGCGGCGGTTGCTATGGGGACGATCTATTTCGGGGCAGGGAATGCCTTTTGGTTTGGGATTTTGCTGTTGTTCTTCATCTCTTCCACCCTGCTCTCGAAGCTCCACCATGAGAATAAGGCAGAGTTGGAAGCTACCTATGACAAAACAGGGCGCCGGGATGCTGGCCAGGTCTTCGCCAACGGCGGGCTTGGCATGCTGCTGGTGCTCTTGAACGCCATCTATCCCTTGGAGCTATGGGGATATTTGTTCATCGGCGTCATGGCGACTGTAACCTCGGACACATGGGCGACGGAGATTGGCACCCTCGCCAGGAAGCCGCCCCGCTCTGTGCTGACGGGGCGTATTCTGCCGCCCGGCACCTCTGGCGGTGTCTCGCTGCCGGGAACCCTGGCCGCCGCTGCAGGCGGCGCCCTGATCGGCGCTGCCTCCTGGCTGCTGAGGGCAGCCTCCGGCATGCCGGGACACTCAGTCCTGCTGCTTACGCTGGCAGGACTTCTTGGGGGCCTCGTCGGAGCCTTCGCCGACTCGGTTCTAGGGGCCACGGTGCAGCGTATGAACCGCTGCACCGTATGCGGCCGCGAGGTAGAAGCCTCGCGGCATTGCGGCCAGCCCACGGTCTATGCCCGTGGCTGGCGATGGATGGATAATGACGCAGTCAATGCCGTCAGCTCCATTCTGGGTGGCGTTGCCGCTCTGTTGATCGGTGGTCTATAACACCAGGCGGCAAGAGGTACATGCTTTTCATATCATGAATACACCAATATCCGTAATATTGAAGGGGGTGAACCGGTGAGCAGCGCGTCCATTCACAAACATACAGCCATTCTGGATGCCGCTTACGAGCTCTTCGGTTCAGGCGGCTTCTACGAAACGAAGATGTCGGAAGTGGCAGAGCGTGCAGGGATTGCCAAGGGCACGGTCTATTTATATTTCAAAAATAAAGAGGATTTGTTCATGGCGGTCACCCGGCGGGACTGTGAAGGATTTCTTCAGCAGCTCGAAGTTAAGCTCCAGGCCTGCAGCAGCTTGACCGCGAAGCTGTCCGTTATTGCAGAGCATCACTTATTTTACTATTATGAACGCAAGCAGCATACGAAGCTTTTCTTTCGGGCGCCGAACAACAACCCTGAGCTGGTAGCCTACATGGCGCGTTTTATGGAAGAGTATATGCAGGCAGTAGTGAAGGTGCTGCTGGAAGGCGGGGCCTATGAGCCGGAGCTGATGGCGAAGTCGTACATCGGTATGCTGGACCGGCTGAAGATGGATATCCTGTTTGATCCTTCCTTCTCGGAAGAGGATGCGAACCAACGAACGAGGTTTGTAGCCAGTCTCTTTATCGAAGGTGCAGTTGCTAACATGAATGCATCACTTGGAGATTTACCGGCAGGGCAGTAAGTTGTACAGATCCGGTTTAAAATATTAGGCAAGCGAGGACAGAGCATGAATATTATGACCGTGGAACATCTTTCCAAGAGTTATGGGGAAAAAACATTGTTCCGGGATGCATCGTTTGGAATGGATGACAGAGACAAGATTGGCGTCATCGGTGTGAATGGTACAGGGAAATCTACCTTTCTAAAAATCATTGCGGGTCTGGATACAGCAGATGCCGGACAAATTTCCATTGGAAATTCGGTGCGGGTACAGTACCTGGCACAGAATCCGCCGTATGAGCCGGACAACACCGTGTTGCAGCAGGTTTTTGCCGGGGATGAGCCGGAGCTTGCTACCATGCGGGAGTATATGGAGACATTGTCTCTTCTGGATAAAAACCCGGGCGACGCTGCCCTGGAGAGCCGGCTGGTACAGATTGGACAGGCGATAGACGCTGCCGGCGCGTGGCAGCTGGAGAGTGAAGCCAAAACCGTGCTCACCAAGCTCGGCATTACACAGTTTGATGCGCGGATGGAGACGTTATCCGGCGGACAGCGCAAGCGGGTTGCGCTTGCAGCGGCCCTGATTACCCCTTCTGAGCTGCTAATCCTGGATGAGCCTACGAACCATATTGATACAGACTCAGTAGCCTGGCTGGAGCAATATCTGCAGAAACGGCGCGGCGCACTATTGATGGTAACCCATGACCGCTATTTCCTTGAGCGGGTGGCAAGTGTCATGCTGGAGCTGGACGGCGGACAGCTGTACCGGTATGAAGCGAATTATTCGCGGTTCCTGGAGCTGAAGGCCGAACGCGAGGAGCGTGAGGCGTCCATGGAGCAGAAGCGCAAGAATCTGCTGCGTACCGAGCTGGCTTGGATTCGCCGTGGCGCCAAGGCCCGTTCGACGAAGCAAAAGGCCAGAATTGACCGTTATGAGAAACTGAAGGATAGTCAAGGGGCGGCTGCAACGGGTGCACTCGACATTTCCGTGGCCTCAACACGTCTGGGCCGCAAAATTATTGAGATGAAAGATCTAACCAAGTCCCTGGATGGACGGACACTGATTAAGGATCTGACCTATATCGCGGTACCTCAGGACCGGGTAGGCATTGTAGGTCCGAACGGAAGCGGCAAATCCACCTTGCTCAATCTGATTGCCGGCAAGCTGCAGCCGGACAGCGGAGAGGTTCAGCTTGGTGCAACCGTCAAGCTGGGGTATTTCACCCAGGAGCATCAGGATATGGATGACACCATGCGGGCCATAGAATATGTAAAGGAAGAAGCGGAGATCATCCGTACAGCGGACGGGAGTGTAATTACTGCCGGACAGATGCTGGAACGGTTCCTTTTTCCACCGGCTATGCAGTGGACGCCGATTGCCAAGCTCTCCGGAGGAGAGAAGAGACGTCTCTATCTGCTGCGAGTCCTGATGGGAGCGCCCAACGTATTACTGCTGGACGAACCGACCAACGATCTGGACATCGGCACACTTGCCGTACTGGAGGATTATCTGGACGAATTCCCGGGCGTAGTGTTTACAGTATCCCATGACCGGTATTTCCTGGACCGCACAGTGGATAAGCTGATTGCTTTTGAGAATGGAAGCATTCGTCTGCATGTAGGCGATTATAGTGAATACGAGGAATGGCTCGCGAAGAATGTCCCTGCTGATGGAGTAGAAGAGAGTTCAGGCAAGCGCGGCTCTGCTCCGGAACAAGGACAGGCAACCCCAACGACATCTCCTTCCAGAGAAAAGCTGAAATTCACTTTCAAGGAACAGCGTGAATATGAAGGAATTGACGAGGCCATTGAGCAGGCAGAACAGCATCTGGCCGACATTAGTGTACAGATGGAAGCAGCCTTTGCGGATTCAGGCAAGCTTCAGGAGCTGGTCGAGAAGCAGCGGCAGGCAGAAGCCGAGCTGGAGCGTCTGATGGAGCGCTGGACGTATCTGAATGAGCTGGCAGAGAAGATTGCCGGTAAAGTGTAGGAGGCGGGTATCCTTTAATCCTTGGATATCAAGCGTCATTTTCGCATCATCCTAGTGACGGCTACCTGCTATTACGCTTGATGACTCACCACATTTGTGACATTAGCACAGCATTCAGAGCTCCTGCCCTGAATGCTGTGTTTTCGTATAACGTAACGGCTTTACAGCGCAAAGAGGAGGCAGAAGAGATTGACACATTCGATTGAAGACGCAGTGTCCCTTCGCACCGCCGGGAAGGCTGAAGAGGCAAGAGAATTGCTTCTTGCCTTGCTGAGTGGAGATGAAGAGAATGCAGAGCTGCACTATCAGCTGGCCTGGACCCATGATGTACTGGGCCTGGAACGGAAGGCTGTGCCTTACTATGAGCGCAGTCTGTCACTGGGCCTGGCCCAGGAGCAGCGTATGGGTGCTCTTCTGGGACTAGGCAGCACCTACCGGACCCTGGGTGAGTATACCCGGTCCAAGGAAGTGCTGGAGCAGGGGCTGCACGAGTATCCGGAGCAGAAGGAATTTGCGGTTTTTCTGGCCATGGCACTGCACAATCTGGGTGATCATAGTGAAGCGATGAAGTTGACGCTGACATTGCTCGCGGAGACTTCTTCCGATAAAGGGATCGGGAGTTACCGCCAGGCTATTCTGTACTATTCGGACAAGCTGGATCAGGTGTGGGAATAAGAATTCAGAATTGCAAGCAGGCAGATTTCCGGATTCGGAAACCTGCCTGCTTATTTTATTGCTATATATTTTCTTCCGGGGCTCATATTAAGGCTATGGAAGATAAGGTCTTGGAAATTAATGTAGATTCGCCTTTTCATCCGGCGAACCCTCCGGCAGGTTATTTGCCGCCTACCAGGGCAACCATCTGCACGACCGGCCGCGAGTCGCCGGTCAGCACAGCCTCTTCGGCGTTCATCTGCGAGGAACCGTCGCCGTCGAGGAAGATCCCTTCCCGCCCTTCACCGGGGACGGTCTCCAGAATGGCTGTACGGAATTCCTCTGCCGTACAGCGTGATGGTGTAACGATCAGCCACAGCTTTCCGTCCTCATCGTAGACCAGCCCCGAGCGCATCCGCTGCTCGTCAGCATAGGGCAGATGCTCTGTGGCGGCCGCGGCCTGCCACAGCTCATCATGCTGCAGGTTCATGCTGATCCCGCCCTGCGCCCAGTAATGCCCGCGGTCCGTGACGGACAGGTCATCTCCTGAGGAGACGACCTGAACCGACATCGAACCGCTCGCGCCGTCCCATACCAGCGTTCCACGCGCATATTTGGCGTTGAACCAGCCCGAGCCATACGCCCTTTGAACGCCGTTCACCGGCCGGTCGTCCATGATCGCGACCGACAGCAGGTCGCTACCGTAGAAGAAGCCGCCGTTAATCCCGTAGGCGGCAACCGGGCGCAGCGGTGAAACCACGCTGCGCAGCACAATGTCAGCTGGTGCCGCTGACATCATATACAGCTGCACCTTGCCGGAGCTGTCCGCCTGCAGGTAGCTGTAAGCGTGAGGGAGGCCGTGGAAGGCCTCCCTCGGATGCGGCTTCGTCAGCAGCACGATAGCCGCCATAACAGCAACAGCCGCCGTCAGAAGAACGGCGGCTGTCAGCCACGGCCTGCGCTGCGCGGCCCGCCGCAGGCCAGCAAGTGCAACCTCAGTTCGCGCCCACATATGCTGCGAGAAGCTTGGCTGTGTTCAGCACAGCCTGCTTGTGCGTGCGCTCCATGGAGTGGGAGGCATGTACGCCTGGGCCGATCAACGCAGCCCGGATATTGTTCCCGCCACGCAGGGCGGCGGAAGCATCAGAGCCGTACTGCGGGTAGATATCGACCGCGAATGGAATAGCCAATTGATTCGCAAGTTCAATCAGCCGGCCGGTCATGGCATAATCATAGGGTCCGGAGGAATCCTTGGCGCAGATGGAGACATCCGTCTCTTTACAGCTTAGATCATCACCCATGCAACCCATATCGACCGCGATGATCTCGCTGATCTCACCCGGAATCCAGGCTGCGCCGTGACCAACTTCTTCGTAATTGGAGATTAGCAGGGAGAGGTTATGCAGCGGTTTCCAGCCTTCGCGTCGGATACTCTCCAGCAGTCCCAGCAGAGCGGCAACGCTAGCTTTGTCATCCAGATGGCGTGATTTGATATAGCCGCTAGGTGTGATAACTGCCCGGGCATCGAAGGAGATGAAGTCACCTACAGCAATACCTAGCTTTAGGACTTCGTCCTTGGTGGAGACCATTTCATCAATCCGGATCTCCATATTTTCCTCAGAACGCTTGAAGTCACGCGCATCCGCATAGACATGGACAGAAGGATGGCTGCTCAGGATGGTGCCGGTATAAGTGAGGCCAGTGCGGGTATGAATGACGCAATATTCATTTTCGATGCTATTCATGGTAAAACCGCCGACAGAGGTTAGACGCAGCGTGCCGTTCGGTTTGATAGAGCGGACCATGGCTCCAAGCGTGTCCACATGGGCGCTGATGCCGATGGTGCGGGCTGGATCAAGGCCGGGAACGGTTAGGATTAAGCCGCCTTTTTCGTTCCAGCTCATCGACACACCCAGTGCTGCCGCTTCCTCAGCTACAAGGTTCATGACTGTAGTTGTATAGCCGCTGGGACTAGGGGTATCGAGCAGTTTTTTAAGAACGGTTAGAATGTATTCTTCATTAGGTTGAATGGTAATCAAGGTAAATGTCCTCCTGTTATTAGATTGAAACTGCAATTCACCTCATAGCTGCGGCGTACTGTTTGTAGAGAAGCTGTCCTGATTCAGTGCTACCGCATCCAAGGAATGATCCGCATCCCGGAGCTTGTTCAGCTCAGCTGTAAGACCTTTGATCTGTTTCTGGAGCTTGTATTGACGGAAGATGCCGTAGGAGCCGACAATAACCCCGCCGATCAGGGCACAGCCCAGAATGACCAGGATCAGTGGGATACGGACAACGTCAAAATAGAAATTGACCTCAACCGGATCTACATTGATGACTGCGAACACGGCTGTAATCAGAGCGAAGATCAGTCCTAAAATAAGTGACCATTGCAATCGCATGTAACTTCCTCCTCTAAGCATGGATGACAAGATAAATCCCCTGCCCGCAGAGGGCAAGGGATTACAGTAATACTAAGCGGTATGCCTTATTTGGTCAACTGTTCCATCTGTTCAATTACACTTTCGAAGACGCTCATCGCTTCACGGATGGGTGCAGGAGAGGACATGTCAACGCCTGCCTTGGAGAGAATGTTGATCGAATAATCACTGCCGCCGCTCTTCAGGAAGCCGAGATATTTATCTACCGCCGGTTTGCCTTCTTCCAGAATCTGCTTCGCAAAGCTGGTAGCCGCCGAGAAGCCGGTAGCATATTTGTACACATAGAAGCTGTTGTAGAAATGCGGAATCCGGGCCCATTCCATCTCGATCTCTTTATCAACCACCATATCCTTGCCATAGTACTTGACGTTAAGGTCATAGTAGATTTCCGACAGATCCTGTGGCGTCAGCGATTCGCCTTCTTCGGCGCGCTGGTGAATGATTTTCTCGAATTCAGCGAACATCGTCTGCCGGAATACAGTCGTGCGGAACTGGTCGGCATAGTAAGTGAGCAGGTACATTTTTTCCTTCGGATCGGTAGACTTCTTGAGCAGATAGTCCATCAGCAGTGCTTCGTTGGTTGTAGAAGCCACTTCTGCGAGGAAAATTGTATACTGTGCATCCCGGTATTTGAGTGTGTTGTCCGAATAGTAGGAATGCAGGGCGTGGCCCATTTCATGAGCCAGTGTGAACATGCTGTTCAGGTTATCATTATGGTTCAGCAGCACATAAGGATGGGTACCATAAGCTCCCCAGCTGTATGCGCCGGTGCGTTTGTTTTCATTTTCGTAGACATCAATCCAGCCCTTGTCGTAGCCTTCCTGCAGCACACCCAGATAATCCTCGCCGAGGGGCTTCAATCCTTCTTTGGTAATCTTCTTGGCTTCTTCAAAGGTAATATCCAGCTTGTATTCGTCTACCAGCGGTGCGAACAGGTCATACATATGTAGCTCGTCGACACCCATTAGCTTCTGGCGCAGCTTCATATAACGATGCATCAGCGGCAGGCTCTCATGAATGGTATCGATCAGATTCGTGTAGACCTCCTTGGGGATGTTATCGCCATAGAGGGACATTTCTAGAACAGAAGGGTACTTGCGCACACGTGAGTAAAAGACATTTTTGTTGACGTTTGCGCTCAGTGTGGAAGCAATTGTATTTTTTTGTTTGCCATACGTCTCATAGACTGCTTTAAAAGCATTCTTGCGAACCTCGCGGTCCGGACTTTCGAGGAACTGAATGTAGCTGCCATGCGTCAGTTCAACTTCCTTGCCTTCCTCATTCTTGATCTTCGGGAACTTCAAGTCCGCATTGTTCAGCATGCTGAATACCGTCTGCGGCGCTTGGGCAAGGGTGCCTACCTGGGCGAGTAGAGCTTCCTCCGCTTTGGAGAGAACATGCGCTTTCTCGCGTTTCATTTCTGTCAATGTGAAAGTGTAGTCTGAGAGTGAAGGGTCAGCAATGAACTGGTCCAGCGTCTCATTCGGCAGTGCAAGGATTTCCGGTGTGACAAAAGAAAGAGCTTCCCCGGCTTCTACTCCAAGCTTCTTGGCTTTCTGGGAGAGGGCCTGGTAGGTTGGGGCGGCCGTATCCTCATCCTGGCGCATATGCGCGTAAACATAGAGGCGTTCGGTGAGCAGGGACAGTTTGTCGTCGAGCTCAAAGCATTGTTTGAGTGCTCCGGGAGAGTCAAGCTTGCCCTGGAAATCGGCAGCGCTGCTAATCAGCTCCTTGGCCTCTTTATATTCTGCATCCCATTGCTCCTGTGAAGCAAATATATCCTCAAGCTTCCAGCGGTTTTCGGCGGGCACTTCACTTCTCTTCAATAATTGTTCCATAGAAATCCTCCTCGGATGATGGGATGATATAGGCATATTCTTCTGTAGTACCGCGTTTGATACGGGATTACCCGGCAGCAGGCTTAAGGCAAGCAGTAGCGGAAGGGTCTTGGCGGAAAAGGACATAACGGAAGCCTCCTTAACACTTAAGGTTGACTTAGTATGCCCTGCCAAATCCTGATTATTAATGATCTGTTCCAGATGCTATGCTAGCAAGCTATAGATAATGAAGATAAAAGCCATGGCAATCAGAATGACCGCAGTCAGGGCCATACCGCGCTTGAGGCGCGGCGGCACTTTTTCCTTACCCATGACCAGCACTGCTCCCAGACAGAGAACAACAATGATGAAGATGACTAAATTCTCGTTATCCATCTCCGGCTATACCTGTTTGAAAGCTGCGATGATATTCTTGTACTCTTCTTCATTATCTTTGTAAGATTCTTTGTTGAAACGGTTGTTGACCCATTGCATCATAGCTGGACGGCTCATAAAAGTATGTGTTTCTTCTCCCCATTGATCAGAAATTTCACGGAGAACAATATAGCGCCCCTGAACCTCTACTGTCATCATATTCCACTTGTCTGTTTTGTATATTTCATGTTTTTTGATCATTATCATTACCACCCTGGCGATTTTTGGCTTTTGGCTCAATGATAACGCACGCAGGAAGTGAAAAGCAAATATTATCACTTTAGAAGGGAAATGATGGATTGATTCGCAGGTATAGTTGGGGTATAATGTAAGCATACGTCATATATGGCGGTATTTTTAGGAGGTTGTTCATTTGAAAGGTACAGTAAAATGGTTTAACGCAGAAAAAGGCTATGGTTTTCTTCAAGTAGAAGGCGGCGAAGATGTATTCGTTCACTTCTCAGCAATTCAAGGTGACGGATTCAAGACTTTGGATGAAGGTCAAGCGGTAGAGTTCGATATTACTGATGGTAACCGTGGTCCCCAAGCAGCTAACGTAGTTAAATTATAATAAACGGCCAGACAGTTTAATCTGTCAGTCACAACATATATTTTTTGGAATGGCAACACTTGCGAGAGTGGTAACCAGAACTTACAAAGCACACAGTTCTTTCGGGAACTGTGTTTTTTTATTTTCGCCTTTTTATCCACCAAGGGCTGCACTATATAAGAAGTGCAGCCCTTGGATAGAACTAATTACTTTTACGGCGGGAATAACGATGAATACTGAAACCAGTGTCCAGAAGGTGTTTGGATAAAAAACCAACGAAGGCCAGCAGCGAGAAGCTCATGGCCACCACATAGAATACCGTACGTCCGGCATCCTCGTAGATTAATCCGCCAAATGTTCCGCTGAGCAGACCGGCTGCGCTTGACCATACAACAGTGAAGATGGCCATGCCCGTTGCACGGAGATGATCGGGAATTATGCGCGTAATATACCGCACAGCCGTCACGTAATATATGCCGAAGGAGATGCTGTGCATAGCCTGTATAGCTATCACCGCACCGGGCTCATTCGCAAGGGACATGAACAGGAACCGGGCGGCAAACATCAGGCTGGCAAATGCGAGCAGGGGTAACTCCTTGAATTTATCACCATATTTACTCAGGACGAAGAATACCGGGATTTCACTCAGTGCTGAAGCCAGCAGCGACCATCCGATAATCTCATCTCCGGCATTCATGGCTTTGAGGCTGAGCGTTAAGAACGCTTCATTCATCCGGTAACCGATCGCAAGCACGAATACGCTGCCGAAGAACCATAACACTTCCTTTTGCAGCAAAATCTGTTTCAGGCCTCCGCGCTTAAGCGGTTCTGCCGGGGAACCGGCTGTATCAGCCTTGTTGTCTATTTCGGTCCGTTTGACATCCTTCAGTCCAAAGGTAATGAGTAGTGCAATAACTACAATTACAATACAGACCGCTATGCTGTACGATGATCCCAAAGCCCTTAGTACATAACCAATCGTCAGTGCGAAGAAGGAGTATCCAAGTGACCCGAATACCCGGATCGTAATGAAATTGCGCCCGTGGCGCTGGGCAATTTTGATTGCCATTGTATCGGCAAGCGGGAATAACGGGTAATAGAAGAAATAGAAAAGGGACAAAATAAGCATTACGGTCCCAAAATCATTAGTTCTTGCCAGCAGCAGCGCAGTTACCAATTGGCCCGCCAATAGAATGGCCATGATTTTTTTGACCGTGCCCATACGGTCGCTCATCATGCTCCAGAACAGGTTGGATAAAATGGAGATCAGCGGCCCGATAGAATACAGGATTCCAATCTGCGGGCTGCTGAACCCAATGTGAGTATAGAATAAGGGGAAATAAGAGACAACCAGCACACTGGTGCCGTAGAGCGTGAACATAAAGGATCGCAGCCAGTTTTGGTCACTGTACTGGCCTCCGGTCCGTTCTGATAACATGATTTGCACTCCTTCGGATATGTAATATGGCCTCATAATCCATACTTTTGTGTTGAACGCGTTCTACTATAGCATAAAGCTAACGCTGGATGTCCGCTGTAACAGGAGATTTCTGAATCTTTCATGGTTTTGCGAAAGTGATTTTGTTGTTTGTACAAATACGCTCTGCATATTATAATAATGATGATTTGGATAAGGAGACAACAATGTGGAGGCACTGTCATTGAATGAATTTGAGCAAGGCCGTTACCTTAGCCCTCGTGGCCCCATAGGGCTGATGAGCAGGGTCTACAAGTACGTGCTGCCGGAAGTGGCGGAATGTCTCCATTTCTGGCGCCAGGATGCAGAAGGGATTCCCGATCCCGAGCTACGGAAGCAAGCGCTTGCCAGCATTGAGACCAAAGAGTTTCACTGCCAGGGTGGCGGAATATATGCCGCCGGCAATTTGTCGATGAGACATATACTGATTCCGCTTATTGTTGCTTATCAGACGATCAGTGATTATTTGGACAACCTGTGTGACCGCAGTACTTCTCTTGATCCCGCCGACTTCAGGCTGCTGCATCAATCCATGCTGGACGCCATTAACCCCAAGGCTGAGCTTGGTAATTACTATGCACTTCGCAGTGAGCAGAACGACGGAGGATATCTTCACAGGCTCGTCCGTAAATGCCAGGAGATGACGTCCCTGTTGCCAGGCTATGCTGCGGCAGCTGAAGAAGTACATGGTCTGGCTGTGCTGTATACGGATTTGCAGGTTTATAAGCACATTCGCCCCGATCTCAGGGAGGCTGCCCTGAAGGAATGGTGGGAGGTGGAAGGAAAACGGGCTCCGCATTTGCAGTGGAATGAATTTGCGGCAGCAACAGGCTCTACCTTGGGTGTGTTTATGTTGTTTCTGGCTTCGTGCGATCCCAAGCTGAGCACATCAGCAGCGGCTTCGATCCGGGCAGCGTACTTTCCACATTTATGCGGTTTGCACATTCTGCTGGATTACCTGATTGATCAGGATGAAGACCGGGCTGGCGGGGATCTCAACTTCTGCAATTATTATGACAATACCGATACCATGCTGAACCGGATCGCCTCCATTGTGGAGTGGGCCCGCAGGGATGTCCGGAATCTACCCGAGACCTCAATGCATCGTATGGTCATCGAAGGCTTGCTGGCACTTTATTTATCCGATCCGAAAGTTAGCGAACAGCGGGAGGTTCGCTCGGTATCCAGGCGTCTGATGAGAAGAAGTCCTCTGACAAGATTATTCTTCTTCGTGAACAGCCGCTGGATACGCAGACATATGTATTAGAGGCTGTGGGGCGTAATTCTGTTCAAGAACGGGCTCCGCACAATTTTAAGGAGGAACTAACAGGATGGCAAACGTAAAAAAAATCGCAGTATTAACCAGTGGTGGAGATTCCCAGGGCATGAATGCCGCGGTTCGCGCAGTAGTGCGCAGCGCAATCTACTATGGCATTGAAGTGTTCGGAATTCAGCGTGGATATCAGGGGTTGCTAAACCGCGACATTTTCCCTATGGATCTGCGCAGTGTCGGTGATATCATCCAGCGTGGAGGCACTATTCTCCAATCGGCCCGCTGTCTCGAGTTTGTGACTCCTGAAGGACAGCAAAAGGGTGCTGATATTCTGAATGAGATGGGAATCGACGGATTGGTCGTTGTCGGCGGAGACGGCTCTTATAAGGGAGCTAACAAACTCAGCAAGCTTGGTATTAATACCATGGCTCTGCCTGGTACCATCGATAACGATATCTCGTTCACTGACTACACTATTGGCTTTGATACTGCGGTAGGTGTTGTAGTTGATGCCATCAATAAGCTCCGTGACACGATGTCCTCGCATGAGCGTTCATCCATCGTGGAAGTTATGGGCCGCCACTGCGGAGACATTGCGCTTCACGCCGGCCTTGCTTCCGGAGCCGAGACGATTCTGGTGCCTGAAATGCCTTATGATCTTAACGAGGTAGCTGACCGGATGCGCGATAACTTTGCCCGTGGCAAACGCCACAGTATCGTAATTGTCGCTGAAGGGGTAGGCAAGGGTGAAGATGTGGCTCAAGCGCTGAAAGACCGTCACGCCTCCCTGGACGCTCGCGTTACCGTTCTTGGACATATTCAGCGTGGAGGTACTCCCACTCCAGGAGACCGGAATCTGGCCAGCCGTTTGGGTGACTTTGCTGTGCGGTCCTTGCTCGAAGGTCACTCTGACAAAGCTTGCGGTATTATCAAAGGTGAGCTGACACTTACTGACATTGATCTGGTGGTTAATACCAAAAAAGACTTTGATGTTGAGCTTTACGAGCTGGCTTCCCGCCTTTCTCAATAAAATAAAAATTGTGCTTCGATACGACCGCCATGAATGGCGGTCTTTTTTTCTTGACTACATACCCCCTACTGTATAAAATATACCCTATAGGGTATAAACAAGGGGGCAAAATAAGAATGAGCAAGAGAATTGTAATTGTTGGCGGTGTGGCGGGTGGTGCTTCAGCAGCTGCACGTCTGCGGAGATTAAATGAACTTGATGAGATTATCCTGGTGGAGCGTGGAGAGCATGTTTCTTTTGCCAATTGCGGCCTCCCTTATTACATTGGAGAAACCATAGACTCCCGGGAGAAGTTGTTTCTGCAGACTCCGAAGGGGATACAGCAAAGATTTAATATAGATGTAAGGACATTTACTGAGGTTACAGCTATTGATCGTGAGAGCAAGCAAGTTGTTTCCCGTAATGTAATTACAGGTGAAGTTGTTCAAATTCCTTACGATATTGTAATTCTGTCTCCGGGTGCAAGACCGATTGTTCCCCCAATTCCGGGGATTACCAGTGCGGGTAATCTGTTCACGCTGAGAAACATTCCGGATACAGACCGGATCAAGGCATATGTCGATCATCAGCATCCGAAGCATGCAACGGTCATTGGTGCGGGATTTATCGGACTGGAAATGGCGGAGAATCTGCGGGAGCGCGGGCTTGAAGTGACGGTTATTGACCGGGGAACTCAGATACTGAACCCGCTCGATCCCGAAATGGCAAGACCGGTAGAAGAACACATGCGCCTGAACGGAGTGGAATTCAGGTTGAATGAAGGTGTGGAGGCGATTACGGAGGGAGGCCGATCCCTACAGCTCGCATCCGGATTAACGCTGGCTACAGATATGATTATTTTGGCCATTGGAGTTACACCGGAGAATGAGCTGGCTAGAAATAGTGGACTGGAACTGGGAGTCCGGGGAGCTGTGAAAGTTAACACTACACTGCAGACAAGCGACCCAGCGATCTACGCAGTCGGAGATGTTATTGAAGTGAGGGATAAGGTTCAAGGATTCGAAACGATGGTATCACTGGCTTGGGGGGCTAACCGTCAGGGCCGTCTTGCCGCAGATCATATCAATGGCCGGTCCATTGCTTATGAAGGTGCACTGGGCACAGCGATTATCAAAACCTTTGGCTTAACCTCAGCCCTTACCGGGAACAACGAGAAAACACTGAAATCTCTAGGTGTACCCTATGAGGCCATCCACATTCATCCGAATTCACATGCAGGTTATTATCCTGATGCAGCCCCTATTGCTATTAAGCTGCTGTTCAACCCGCACACAGGAGAAATATATGGTGCTCAGGCAGTAGGAAGCGATGGTGCCGACAAACGGATAGATGTGATTGCCACCGCCATCCGTGGGAATCTCAAGGCAGACGAACTGGCGGATATAGAGCTGGCCTACGCGCCACCGTATTCTTCGGCGAAAGACCCTGTCAATATGGCCGGTTATGTTGCTTCTAATGTTATGGATGGTATGGTGAAGAACCTTCAATGGCACGAGGTGGATGATTTCTCCCGGACAGGAGGACTTATTATCGACGTCAGAGATGAGGTGGAGCGTTTTGCCGGATTTATCCCCGGGTCCATCAACATCCCGCTTCCCGAGCTGAGAACCCGCCTGGCGGAAATTCCTTCAGATATTAAGATTGCGGTATCCTGTCAAGTCGGTCTTAGAGGTTACATTGCTGCCAGGATGCTGATGCAGCACGGATTCGACGTGAAGAATGTTGACGGCGGATATAAAACCTACGCTGTTATGGTCAGGGAAGGCAGTGACGATCTACAAGGAGATAAGATGGCAACTGAGACAGTTATTACAGTGCCTGAATTTACGGATCAAGCAAATTCCGTTATCGCTGAACAGCGAATTATGCTGGATGCTTGCGGATTGCAGTGTCCCGGCCCTATACTCAAAGTATACGAGACAGTGAAGTCCATGAAAGAAGGACAGCTGCTTGAAATTGTTGCAACTGATTTCGGCTTTGGCCCGGATATCCGGCAGTGGTGTCTCAAGACGCAGAATACACTGGAATCCCTGGATGTCTCAAAGGGTAAGGTTCAGGCCATTGTGCGCAAAGGAATACAGAAGCCAGAAGGGACAGCGGCTTCCTTGCCTACTCCTGTGGAGAAGGAAGGAACGACTATGGTTGTGTTCAGCGGCGATCTGGACAAGGCGATTGCTTCCTTTATTATTGCCTCAGGTGCAGCTGCAATGGGCAAGCAAGTTACCATGTTTTTCACCTTTTGGGGATTGAATCTGCTACGCCGAGAGCAGGCTCCGGCGGTTCAGAAAAAGGGACTCGACAAGATGTTTGGCATGATGATGCCCCAAGGTACCCGCAAATTATCCTTGTCCAAAATGAATATGGGGGGATTGGGTGCAAAATTGATCCGGCACACCATGAAACGAAAAAATGTGGACTCTCTTGAACAGCTGATGTCGGGTGCAATCCATGCGGGTGTAAAGCTAATGGCATGTACAATGAGTATGGATATTATGGGAATCAAGCAGGAGGAATTAATAGCAGGCGTGGAATTTGGCGGTGTCGCCAGTTATTTAGGGGCTGCTGAGGATTCGGGTGTCAATTTGTTCATCTAAAGGAAGTGTTACTAATGGAATACGATAAAGCGATCAAGAATAGACTCAAACGGATTGAAGGACAAGTGCGGGGCGTGTTAAGTATGCTTGAAGAAGGACAAGACTGCAGGGAGATTGTTATTCAGTTGACGGCAATAAGAACCGCAGTGGACCGTACGGCAGGTGCCGTCATTGGGGCCAATCTGGAGCATTGTATCCAGGAGGAACTGGAGCAAGGGAATTCTCCCAATCAAGTCATTCAGGATGCGGTAGAGCTTATCGTGAAAAGCCGCTAACAAAAAGAACAGCTGCGGGAGTATATCCGCGCTGTTCTTTTATTATATCCGGGCAGTTTTTGCGTGGGTCTGTCCGTACTTGCGCTGTATTTTGACAAGACGGGACAGCAGGAGGATAGCCCCTATGGCAAGCCCGGTGATCAGTCCGATCCAATAACCGTACGCACCTAAGTGTGTATAGGTTGCTAACAGATACCCGGTGGGTAGGCCGATTACCCAATAGGCGATAAAACAGATAATAAATGCCGGGTTCACATCCTTGTAGCCCCGAAGAACCCCCTGTGTAGGAGTGGCAATGGCATCAGATATCTGAAAGAAAATGGCGTAAATTAAAAAATGCTGGATGAGTGAAATCACCTCTGGCTCATCTGAGTACAAGCAGGCAACATGATTGCCTGCGAACAGCAGCACGAGAGCTGTAACCATAGAGAGAATAGCGGCAGTCCCGATGCCCATTATTCCGTATTGACGGGCATCCTTCAATCTGCCGGACCCGCTCTCGAAGCCAACGAGGATCGTAAGGCTCATGCAAATGCTCAGCGGAATCATATACAGTGTGGAAGCGAAATTAATGGCCGCTTGGTGGGCGGCAATGGTCACGGTATCGAATCTGCTCATTAGAAGGGTTACAGCAGAGAAGACAGCCGTCTCAAAGAAAATGGAGAAGCCAATAGGCACGCCGATCTTAAGCAGCTCTTTGAAGCTCCGCCGGGACATGGAGTAGAAGCTCCGGAATAATCGCAGGCCTCGGAAGGGCTCGGTCCGGTAGACGAAGAGCAGGGAGATAGCGAAGATCACCCAATAGGTTATGGCTGAGGCGACCCCTGCACCCACACCTCCAAGACGAGGGAATCCGAATTTCCCGAAGATTAAGAGATAGTTGAGGCCTACATTGACCGGCAGTGCAATCAGTGTGATGAACATAGAGACCCGTGTCTGACCGAGAGCATCAATACAGCTGCGTATAACGGTGTATCCAAACAGCGGAATGATTCCTACCGAGATGGCGCAGAGGAAACGGAAAGCGATATCTCGCACCTGTGGTTCCAGATTCATAAAGTCAAGTATTGGTGAAAGGGCGAAGGCGCCGAGTATCAGAACCAGCAGCGATATGAGCAGCGACAGCCACATGCCTTGAGTAACCTGATAAGCCACATCCTTATCTTTTTTGCTTCCAATCAAATGAGAAACTATGGGGGTAATCCCCATGAGGATGCCGCTGAGCCCGGTTTGAATAGGAATCCACAAGCTTGTTCCTATGGCAACACCAGCCAAGTCATTCGTACCATATTTGCCGGACATATTCGTATCGAAAAAAGTAATGGCGGATAAGGCGACCTGTGTAATAAGGATAGGGAATAAAATATAGAGGAATTGTCTAGCTTTTTGCTTTAATGAATTTGTTGGGATCATTGTACTTAAGCCTCATCATTCTTTATTAAATATCGGGACGGATCCCAGTAAAATGACCCCACAATGTGGGGTCTTTAATGGATGCATGTTGAATTAATATTCGAAAATGGCAGGAAGCTGTTTACTTATTTTTCGTAATCTACACCTGAAGTATAACGGTTGTTGGCATTCCAGAGCAGGAATTCGTCGACCTTCATTTCCTTTAGGGCACGAATTTGGTCTTCAACCTGTTGTTTACCATATTTAACATAATGTCCGCTTCCGAGCCAGCTTGCGGTGAAATCCTGAATCCAGGGGCGGATAACTGGTTTGTAGCTTCCAAGGGGATCAAGTTTTTTATGTGTATCCACCATGGAACCTTTGATTGTAGCGTAAGGGTTCTTATCCGGATCTTTTACATCAAACCAGCCTGTTGAGTAATGGCTTGGATACACCATTGGGCTGATAACATCGACGTTCTTGGAGATCCTTACAAAGTCCTGGCCGATGCCTTCTGCAGCAGGCACAGAGGCCGCATAGCCAAAAATATCAACCGATACGCGGACACCAAGCGGCCCTAGTTCTGATTTGGCATATCTCACAAAATCTGAAATGATCTCAACCCGCGGACGGTCGCTTTTGGTGTATTTGAGTGTATCTGCACGTTTTTCGAAGCCTTCAGGAAAACGTACATAATCGAATTGGATTTCTTTAAAGCCGAGTTTGGCAGCCTCTTTGGCGATATCCACGTTGTATTTCCATACATCCCGGTTATACGGGTTCACGAAGCTATCTCCGCCTTTATTGGTCCACACGGAACCATCGGCTTTTACGAAAGACATCTCAGGTTTTTTCTTGGCGAGCACGGAATCCTTAAACACAACAATCCGGGCAATGGGATAGACATCATGCTTCTTTAATCGCGCCATTAGTTTGTTAATGTCACCAATGAACGGCTGAGGATGGCCCATTTGCTGAAGCTCAGCGTTATCTGTTTTATATGTGATGTATCCTGCGTCGTCCTTAATATCAATAACCATGGAATTTAGCTCGGTTTTATCAAGCAAGTTGAGCAGGGTTTCCATCCGCGATCCACCAGCGCTATAAGCTGTTACATATATGCCTTTGATCTTGGGGGCATCTGGCTGCGGATCGGCTAAAAGAGCGGTGTCTGTAGCACCCGGAGAAGCTTCGGCACCCGGCGAAGCACTTGGAGCAGGTGTGGCTCCATTGCCTCCCGCAGTATTCTTTGGAGTGTCAGGATTTGCTGTGTGTTGTGCGGCGATGGATGGGTTCATGGCAGATTGCAGTGCGGCAGCAACGTCTGCTTCGTGTGAATTAGACTGCACACCGACGCTTCCCAGAGCCATCATCAGTAGTGCCCAGGTGATATTCATTTTTTATTCTCTCCCTTTATGTACATTCCATTAAAGTATAAAGGAACGGCAGCGTCCAAAAAGAACAGACTTGTAACAATCCACGTAATTTTGTCCGCATAAAAACCGCTCTTGTTGTTTATAAACGGGATGTACAGATTTTAAACCCTGCAAATAATCAGACTGGATTCACCGGCCTCCACCGGACGTGCTTTCAGCCTTAAAAAGTAAATGCCGCTTGGGTCCGGCATGTGGCCGAATCCAAAGCGGCAACTATTGAAACTGATTCCCAAACATTGTGCTTATTGAGCTTATTGAAGATACGCAGTATTCTGATGCTCGTAAATGCTGTAATGGATAATCTCCATGGCATCTTCCGGTTCCAGAATACTCAGACCGTCCCGCAGAACAATCACGGAGTTCAATTCATCCTGCTTCAGAAAAGGTATCATATCCGGATACCATCTCATGACGATTGCTGACAGTTTTACCGTTTCCATTTCCACAACAATCACCCTTTCCTTTTTCGAATAGTGCTGAATTGAAATTCAGGGTTCATCGGAAAACGAAGTGCCAGGAAAAAAGAGGGTAAATCACAATCTTCATGAAATTTGTAAGGTCCTGCGTGTGTCTAATATATCATAATTTTTAAGCATGCGCATTTTTTTTGAGCCTATCTTTTGCGGAACGAACCCATAACACCCACCGTTTCAACGATGTTTACAAAAGCCTGCGGGTCAGTACTTTTGATAATCCGCTTCAGTTCAGCAAGCTCGTACCGTGTAGTCACTGTCATTAGCATATCCCGTTCCACATGAGAATAAGCACCTTCAGTTTTAATCTTTGTCACCCCGCGCTGCAGTCCGAGGAGCTGTTGAAGCAGTTCGTCGGTACGTGTGGTTACAATATATACCGTTACTTTAATGTGGCTGACGTGAATCAGATCTACGACCTTACCAGATACGTAAATAGAAACCATAGACGCCAGCGCCAAATTCCAATTGTTGTCAAAATAGGCTGCGGTGAGAATAACAAGACCGTTGAGTCCCACAAGCACATTGCCAATGGGGAAATCGCGGTGCCTTATGATTATGGAACCCAGAATATCGAAGCCCCCTGAAGAACCGCCTACCCGGAAGGAAACGCCTGCGCCAACGCCAACCAGCACTCCACCAAACACGGAAGCCAGCAACATATCAGAAGCTACAGGAGTCACAGGGATTAACGCCATAAGCCAGGTAGTAGCTCCTACTGACAGGATGCTCAGAACAATAAATCTTCGGCCGAGTTGAAACCAGCCCGCTACCAGCAAAGGTACATTGAATAACAGATACATCAAGCTGATGTTGAATGGAGTAAAGTATCCGACCAGCATGGCCAGACCGGAAACTCCTCCGCTCAGCAATCGGTGGGGAATTAAAAACAGGTTAAAGCCGCATGCAATCATCGCTGACCCGAAGATAATTGCAAGGTAATTCCCGATTTGTTTTAATCTTGGCAAGCAAATTCACCTCTGGTGTGTAATGTAAGTAATGAAAGAAAGGAATACACTGGTATTCCTGATCGGGTTTGTGATATAATGTATAGGATATTCTTGAGTAGGACGTTACAATGGTGTTTTTGCATTGCTTAAAGTGCAATACACGATTGTTCAGGCATATTCATCTAGCCTGATCAGGACATCTTTTGGTCCCAATGCGAGCTAAACCATGCAGAAAATCCGGCATGATTGGACAGCCTATAAATGTGTTTACCGCTACTTAAGAATACAGACAAGCATGTGGAATGTCCACTGTATAGAAGGAGCATGAATAATTTGAAAACATTCGCTGAATTCGGCTTGGAGCCAAAAGTGCTGCAAGCAATCACAGAGCTAGGATTTGAGGAATCTACACCCATTCAGGAGCAGGCTATTCCGATTGCGATGGCAGGATCTGACCTAATCGGCCAGGCACAGACAGGTACTGGTAAAACAGCTGCTTTCGGTATTCCCCTCATTTCCAAGATTGCCCGTGAAGAAGAGAAGATTGTAGCTCTTATAATGACACCGACCCGTGAGCTTGCTATTCAGGTCGCCGAAGAAATCGGCAAACTGACCCGCTTCAAAGGTCTTCGTTCGCTGGCCATATACGGCGGACAGGATATCGGCCGTCAGATCCGCGGACTGAAGAAGAAACCGCAAATTATCATCGGTACTCCAGGACGTCTCTTGGACCACATTAACCGCAAAACCATCCGTCTTGATGATGTTCAAACCATTGTCCTCGATGAAGCGGATGAAATGCTGGATATGGGATTCATGGAGGATATTCAATCGATCCTCAAACTTGTACCGGAAGAACGCCAAACCATGCTGTTCTCAGCAACAATGCCCCCTAACATTCAACGTCTTGCCCAGCAGTTCTTGAAGAATCCGCAGCATGTTTCGGTTATTCCTAAGCAAATCAGTGCACCTTTGATTGATCAAGCTTATATTGAAGTTCCTGAGCGCCAGAAGTTTGAAGCGTTGAGCCGTCTTATCGACATGGAATCTCCTGATTTGGCCATCGTATTCGGACGTACCAAACGCCGGGTAGACGAATTGGCTGAAGGGCTTCAGAAACGCGGCTACTCCGCTGATGGTCTTCATGGTGACTTGTCCCAGAATCAGCGTGATGCAGTAATGCGCAAATTCCGTGACGGCAGCATCGATGTGCTTGTAGCTACCGACGTAGCAGCACGCGGTCTCGACGTTTCCGGTGTGACTCATGTTATCAACTTTGACCTTCCTCAGGACCCTGAGAGCTATGTGCACCGTATCGGCCGTACAGGTCGTGCCGGTAAAGAGGGTACTGCATGGTCTTTCGTGACACCACGCGAGATGGATCACCTGCATTTGATCGAGCGCGTTACCCGTCACCGTATTACCCGCAAACCACTTCCTACAATGGCTGAGGCTATCGAAGGCAAACAACGGATTACAGCTGAACGTTTGCTGGCTATGGTTGAAGAGGGCAGTGAGCTGAATGAATACAAAGGGATTGCTATCCAGCTTCTGGAGCAATACGATTCAGTTCAGCTGCTGTCAGCAGCGATGAAGCTGCTTACCGGGGACACCAAGGATGCTCAGATTGAATTGACACCGGAAGATCCAATCCGCGCTAAACGCCGCGGCGGTAAAAATGATATCCGCAGCGGACGCAAGCCTAACGGTGGTTATGGTGGCAACCGCACTGGTTCTGGTTCAGGCGGAGGATACCGTGGCAACCGCGATAATGCAAGCGGCGGAAGCAGTAGCAGCCGTGGTGGTTATAGCAGCGGTTACGGCAGCAATAGCACAGGCGGATATGGCGGCGGCTACAAAGGTAACCGTGATTCCGGCGCAAGCCGTGATGCAGGCGCTGGACGCAGTGGTGACCGCAAGCCATCCACACGTCCAAGCAGCACTAGTACACGCCCGGCTAAACGCGAAGACTACGATATTTAACATGAATCAGCATGCCTGATGACACAAGAAGACGAGAAGCCGTTCTGACGGCTCTCGTCTTCTTTTTTTGCATAGAGCAAGGTCATATTTCTTTCTCTCAACACAATCCTAATACTATTTCTCGCTGAAACGGATGGCGCCGCTTAGAAAGGGGCGGTCAAACGGCTCTGCACTGTTATACAAAAGTACGGGTAATAATAACAAGCAGGATGAACAGTACTAGAATGGTGCCGGTGGAAGTCCAGGGATTGTAGCAGCCAGATGCGGACATGTTGTCAACCTCATTCAAAATTTGGTGAATGGTGTGGTTACGTTTCTAATATATGGACTCTCCGCCAAAGATGTATAGACATAAACCCACAATCTCCAACTTGGGCGCTGGAAAAGTTCAGGTCAAATAAGGTATAGTTAAGATACGCAGTATGCGCGAGACAGACAGGAGGAAGGAAATTGGAGTTTAAGGGAGCAATGGGTGGTTTATACCGCATCACGGAGTGGATTACGCGTATCGCCTTCAGTAATATTTTGTGGGCGTTATGTTCGATTCCGTTTCTGTTCATCGCAGTAACAAAGATGATTATGTTGGGTTCAGGTGCAGGGGGGCCCAATGAACAGATCACACTCAACTGGGCACTGGGGGTTTTGGCGCCTTTCACCGTATTTCCAGCAACGGCAGCGCTGTTTACTGTTGTTCGTAAATGGGTTATGGGCAACACCGATGTCAGCACATTCCGCACTTTTTTTCATGGATACAAAGAAAATTATGTGAAGAGCATGTTTGGAGGGGCTATCTATACCCTGCTGTTTGTCATTATGTACGTAGATGTGACCGTATACATGACGCAAATGGCCAACTTTAGAATCGTCGGTATACTCATGCTGGTGCTGATGATTATTTTGTTCGTTTCTATGTTTAACTTCTTCTCCATTGTGGTTCACTATCAGATGACCTTCAAAGAAGTGGTGACCAATTCAATTCTGCTGACCATCGCACGGCCGATCCGTGTGTTCTCCACACTTATTGGCTCAGCGGTTCTAGTCTACATAGGTCTGCGGTATACAGTGCTTTATGCCCTTTGTATTCCGACTCTGATATCTATGCTGGCCTTCTTTAATTTCTATGCTACCTACAACAAGCTTCAAGAGCAGGTAGAAAAGAAGAAACAAGAAGAAGAGCTAGCGGCGCTGGAAGCAGCTGAGAAAGAGGCAGAAGGCGATCCGGATGAAGAAGAAGAGGACGACCATAGCTCTCAAACGAATTTAACAAAAGATTAACAAATACCGGGATTTATATTCGAAAACTGTATTGAAGTAGTAAATAAAGCGCATACAGGTTTACATTTTCGTCAAAACGCAATATAATAAGGGTAATTCCTGCGATGTACGTTACGGTTGCTCGTTGTTTTGAACCAATGATAATGTCTTGGGAGATCTATATGAAGCGCAGCTGAAATGCCCTGTCTATACGACTTGGGGAATTCAAAAACGACTTCTGCGGTCACCCACCTGCTCTAGCAGGTTCAGAAGACACTGTAGCCGGACGGCATAGGCGGGTTTTCTACTATTATTGACAAGGTGCCCTGTTAACCGCTTTGTTGCGGATACAGGGTACTTTTTTGTGTATAGGAGCAATAATGGAAAGTGAGCTAAGCCCTTTTGTTCCGGGGTTAAGAATGTTACACTTAGAATAATGAACTTGGGATTTGAAGAGGGGGAAGTATTTTGTCGTTGAAAAGAACCTTGGTCGGTTTATTTCGCAGTCATGACGGAACAAGCGACCGTGCAAAAGATCCGGCATTGAAGACGCGTTATTATACTCTTTCAAGAGACAAGGCGTGGGAAGAAGTATCGTCTACGCTAAAGAAGATTCCTGGATTCAAAGTCTTACATGAAGTGCAGTCAGTGGGTGAAATTACCCTCGAGAAAAGAACGGGCTTTGGCCGGACGCTTGATATCACGGTGTCCGTGCTGAATACTTCTCCGGTGCGCTGTGCCGTTGATATATATTCAGCATCCAGAGGATCGCTCGGCGATTTGGGTGCCAACTACCGTGTTATTCAGCGTTTATACCAGACACTCGACAAGAAGCTGGGTAAATATAAAGTCGACTGAACATAAGATATGGATTTTACCTGTACGAGGATTGTATGCGGTTTCGGGCTTTGCCTGAATCCACTATCGTATTTGGATCATAAACAAAAAGCGGGAGAAGGATGACCTTCTGCCGCTTTTCTTCTTGCTATATGTGATTTGATACACTTTCCTACTACAGGAGTGTTTTTACGGCAGCTACGGCTGCTTCATAATTCGGATGCTCGGACATTTCTGTCAGGTATTCTACATAAGTCAGGGTATTGTTTTGGTCTATAACAAAGATTGAACGCATGTCCAGACGGAATTCCTTGATTAGCACGCCATAGGCTTGTCCAAAGGAGGCTTCTTTGTGGTCAGACAGTGTTACAACACGGTCAATACCGGCTGCACCGCACCAGCGGGCTTGGGCGAACGGAAGGTCCATGCTGATGGTTAGAATGACCACATCATCACCTAGCTCAGCGGCTTCAGTGTTGAAGCGGCGGGTCTGTGCATCGCACACTCCGGTATCCAGAGAAGGCACAACGCTAATCAGCTTGATTTTACCGGAATAATCGCTGAGGGAGGCCTCTTCCAAAAGATTCTTGCTTACCACAAAATCGGGTGCGGTATCTCCGGCTTTAAGTTCAGGCCCTACGAGAGTAATGGGATTGCCCTTGAATGTGGCTACACCTGTTCTTTCTTGCGTCATATCCTTGTTTCCTCCTTGAATTGCATGATTGGATTCATACTGCCACAATAAATTATAATCTTTTTAGAAGCTCGATGTCCAACCAGGACAAATATGTACATAAGGAGTGGTACTATGATTTTCATAAGGTATGAGAAGTGGAAAGGTTACATTCGTTATTATCCGGTAACCTGTATTCTGATTCTGCTGAATGTCCTTATGTTCATTGTATTGACGGCAAATGGCGGGTCGACCAACCTGGAGACGCTTTTGAAGTATGGAGCGACCTTAAATGCGGGGCCGGAAAAGGCTGAGATGTGGCGTTATGTGACAGCGACTTTTTTGCATAACGGGTTCTCCCATTTGTTCTTTAACTGCTTTGCACTTCTGGTATTTGCCCCGCCGCTTGAGCGCCTGATGGGCTGGTGGCGTTATGCACTGCTCTATATGGCCGGAGGATATATCGCCAATTATCTGTCTGTTGTGTTCAGTAGCCGCTCGGTAGTGGATGTCGCTACAGTATCTGTTGGAGCGTCAGGGGCAATCTACGCCATATACGGCGCATTTCTCTATATTGCACTTATGCAGAGGGGGATGATGGATGAGAACTCACGCAAGACACTATACGGCCTGCTGGTGATGGGGATCATTATGTCCTTTGCAACCCCCTATGTGAACTGGATGGCCCATCTCAGTGGACTTGCAGCCGGATTTTTCCTCTATGGCATCATTATTCGCATTTTTAAAAGAAGCCGACGATAACGGGAGGTGCTCATGTGGAGCTCAGACAGCTGCAATATTTTCTGAAGGTGGCCCAGAAGGAACATGTAACAAGAGCGGCGGAGGAACTGCATGTCGCCCAGTCAGCAGTCAGCCGCCAGATTCATCAGCTGGAGCAGGAGCTTGGTGTTGACTTGTTCATGCAAAAAGGCCGCAACCTGCAGTTGACCCCGGTGGGGCAGCTCTTTTGCAAAAGAGTGGAGTCCGTGTTAAAGGAGCTTGAGCGTTCTGTAGCAGAGGTGCATGAATTTCTGGATCCGGAACGCGGCGAGATCCGTATCGGGTTCCCCCACAGCCTGGGCACTCATTTAATACCAACCATTGTTGCTGAATTCCGCAAACATTTTCCGCATGTGAAATTCAGGTTTAAGCAAGGTGCATACCCTTCTTTGATTAAGGATGTAATATCGGGAGAGGTGGATCTGGCCTTTATCTCGCCTTTTCCAGAGGATGACGGTCATGTGGCCGGGGATATTGTCATGACGGAGGAGTTGTTCGCCATCCTTCCCCAGAACCATCCTCTTGCCGGGGAAGAAGTGATCAGGCTGGAACAGCTCCGGGAAGAAAAGTTCGTCCTGTTCAGTCAAGGATACTCTCTGAGGCCTATTGTATGGCAAGCTTGTCTGCAGGCGGGATTCAAGCCGCAGATTGCTTTTGAGGGCGGGGAAACAGACACGATCCGCGGGCTTGTTGCTGCGGGAATGGGAGTGAGTCTTCTGCCAGAGATGGCATTGTATCAGACCAATCCGATGCAGCCCGCCCAGGTGCGGGTCGTAGACCCGGTGATTACAAGGACGGTAGGACTTATACACCGCGCAGATGGGAAGCTTCCGCTGGTAGCCCGATCCTTTCGGACTTTTCTGCTAACCTATTTCAGAAACAGGAATAACAATACCCCGGTAGGCTCCTAGCCTCCGGGGTATTGTTATGAATAGAGTCAATCAACGGTTAGTCACGGTTACCAAGGAACATTGTGATCAGACGCAGGAGTTCAAGCAAGGATACGAGGGCAGCTGCCACATAAGTCAAAGCTGCCGCGTTCAGTACTTTGGCTACACCGCGTTCTTCTTCATTACGGATATATCCTTGCTCTACCATGACCTGGCGTGCCCGGTTGCTTGCGTTGAATTCTACAGGCAACGTTACCAGCTGGAAGGCAACAGCGGCGGAGAAGAATATGATGCCCAGACCGATAAGGTTAAAGGAACTGAACAAGAAACCTGCCAGAAGCATAAAAGGCGCAATACCCGAAGCGATGTTGACCACCGGGAACATCCGGTGACGCAGTGTAAGCATAGGATAATGAACTTTATGCTGAATCGCATGACCCACCTCGTGGCATGCCACGGAAATGGCTGCTATGGAGCGCTCGTAGTATACAGGCTCTGACAAACGGACAACCCGGTGGATAGGGTCATAGTGGTCAGATAGCGCACCGCGTACGGGTTCGATCGGTACATCACCCAGCCCGTTAGCATCAAGCATGCGACGTGCTGCATCATAGCCGGTCATACCGCTTGTGTTGGCTACTTTGGCCCATTTATTGAAGTTGCCCTTTACACGGAACTGGGCCCATAAAGAAAATAGGAAAGCGACTATTACCAATAGATACATCATATGTCATTCCTCCGAAGTAATGTATTAAGCTGATTGCTTACATTGGCGGCCCCTGAGTGAGCAGAAGTTTGATCGCCTCCATGCACGCAACCCCTTGTGGGAGGAGTGCGGCAAGGGCTCGTCTGGCTTGCCCGGGCTTCAAACCGTTAATTACGGGCTCGAGCGCTTTTACCTCGCGCTCCAGGCGCTGCATTTGAATCTCAAGCTCGACTAGCCGGTCTGAAACATCATTTTCAGGCGTAGCCTCATTCCACTTACTCATCATGGACTTGATCTCATCCAATGTATATTTCTCCCGCTTTAGTTGATTAATACGTTCCAAAGCGATCAGGGTTTCATGGCTGTATAGCCGGTAATTTTTAACACTTCTTGATTCCGGTGCAATCAGTCCCAGCTTCGTATAATAATCAATCGTCCGTTCGCTGGTATGGGCGGCTTTGGCAAGCTCGCCGATCCGGTAAAGGGTCATATCCCCATGGGTTCTCACCTCGATAAAAAGAACTTCAGTTCTTCTAAATTTTAAATTTTCTTTCTATATAATAGAACATAGTTAATGATACCAAAACAAAAACTATACAGTCAAACGTCACGCTTACTTTAAGTATCCGTAACTGGCAGATTTCTCAATATATGCCTGGTTGTACGTCTCATAATAAGTCTATGCAGTGAATCACGAAGAATTCATTTCTCAGTTCTAATAAGTAACATGTAATGTTATGTTTAGTAAAAGTGGGATTCGAATAAGCTTGGAATGAGTTTTCATTAAGGTATGTTTTGGAGATTGATTAATAAAAATACATACAGATGAATTCAAATGTATTGGACCTTCTGTATCCGTTATCATAAAATTCCTCTTTGGAAACCTTGAAATTCAAGGATTTGCCTGAAAGAAAGGGAAAGGTGCTGATCTGCAAAGAAAATTTGAGTGTTCACGAAATAAAATAAAACATCCAAAAAAATAGTCTTGTCAATTTACCTGACTTCTGATTATAATGACATTAAGAGTTTCACGCTTTGTTAGAAAATATGACATTGGGGAGTGGGGTAAAGAATGAGAAAAAAGATGATAATGATGTTTCTGGCGATGATTACACTGATGGTGTACCCAGTTAGCGCATTCGCGGCTGATGGTCCGACCGCACCGGATTTACAAATTGGACTGGATACGGTGTTTACTTTCCTGGCCTTCATTCTGGTATTCTTTATGCAAGCAGGATTTGCAATGCTTGAAGCCGGTTCAGTCCGGATGAAGAATGCTGGTCATGTTGCCGGGAAGACGGTACTCACACTGGCCATTGCAAGTTTGTGTTTCTGGGCTCTTGGCTTTGGCCTTGGCTTCGGTAACGGTAATGGCTTCTTTGGAACTACAGGTTTCCTGTACGGTGGGGATACTCAAGGTGCATCGTTTGATTCCCTTGCCTTCTCTGATGTAACCCTAAATGTTAAGTTCCTCTTCCAAATGGCGTTCGCGGCAGTTTCCCTGGCTATCGTATCCGGTGGTATGGCGGAACGCGCAAAACTTAGTGTATACATTGTGTTCGGAATTCTGTTCTCTGTACTAATTTATCCCGTTGTCGCTCACTGGGTATGGGGCGGCGGCTGGTTGGCAGAACTGGGAATGCAGGACTATGCAGGTTCTACAGTAGTCCATCTTACAGGTGCAACTGCAGCTGTTGTCGCAACCATCCTGCTTAAACCTCGTCTAGGCAAGTTTAACAAAGAAGGTAAGCCGGTGATTATCCCGGGACACAACCAGGTATTCACTGTACTCGGTGTAATCATTCTCTGGTTTGGCTGGTTTGGATTTAATCCGGGTAGCGCATTGTCCCCTATGGGTGGTTTCTTCGGACACGTAGCATTGACAACTAATATTGCAGCAGCAGCAGGCGGTCTGGCAGCTCTCATCGCATCTTGGTTATATTTTGGAAAGTCGGATATTCCGGCTATGCTTAACGGGGTACTGGCTGCGCTGGTTGCTATTACTGGTGCTTGCGCATATGTTGAGCCTTGGGCGGCTATTCTAATTGGCTTCATCGCCGGTGCTTTTACATTCATGACTTCACAGTGGCTGGAACGCGCAGGCCTTGATGATCCAATCTATGCTTTCTCCGTCCATGGTATTGCAGGGATGTGGGGAGCGATTTCCACAGGTCTTTTCGCAGCACCTGATCTGATTACCAAAGGTGCACTGGTAGGGAAAGCAGGCTTGTTCTACGGTGGTGGATTCCACCAGCTGGGGGTACAGATTCTCGGCGTGGCGGGTACGTTCGTATTTGTAGCTGTAATGTCCTTCATCATTCTGTATGTAATGAAGATGGCTATCGGACTTCGCGTTACAGAGGAAGAGGAATTGATGGGTCTGGATATCAGTGAGCATGGTACTTACGGTTATCCGGAACAAATGAAATTGATTGCAGAATCAGAATCCAAAACCTTTAAATAACTCAGAAATTCACTTGTTGGGAGGCGGACCGTGTGGCTTCGATGGAGATGGCAGATTGGAAAGAAGATAAAAGTTTTTTATCCATCGTATCAGCCGGTTCGCCGCAGGAGCTCAAGGCAAGGCGTTCCGCTTGTCAAACAGTACTGCTGGAGCAGTTAAACGTTATTCCGATTGAGGAATGGATGATCCGGGTCAATGACATGCATGACCGGATTGCCGGGACAGCAGTCAACATATGTGAGGCGCAGATGAAGGAGGCGGGCTACGGCCCGCCTCCCTGTGCCTATTCCTTTATTGTATTCGGCAGTGCCGGCAGACAGGAAGCTACAATGTGGAGTGATCAGGATAACGGGCTAATTGTTGAAGGTGAGCCGGATGGACTCAAGAAAAGTTATTTTGAAGCTTTTGGTGTGATGTTGTCTGATGTGCTAGAGGAAGTTGGCTATGAGAAATGCGACGGGAAAGTGATGTGCTCCGAGCCCTTGTGGCGCAAAACGCTGCCAGAATGGAAACAGCAGCTGGAGAGCTGGATGAGCCAGCTGGAATGGGAGCCGGTCCGTTATCTCATTATCGCTTCTGATATGCGTCATGTAGCCGGGAGCAGTGCATTGTCTATGGAGTGGCGTGAAGCCTTTCATGCCGGATTTGTGAATAATCTTAAGCTGTCAAACGCTGTGCTTCGTAATACAGTCCGTCATAAGGCAACGCTTAATTTACTAGGGCAGGTGCTTACAGAACGTTTTGGTGATTATGCCGGCGGCTTTGATGTTAAATATGGTGTCTATATTCCTTTGGTTAATATCGTGAGGCACTTGTCGCTGCTGCATGGTGTACGGGACAGTTCGACACTCAAGCGGCTGGAACATCTAGCAGAACTGGGGAGATACGAGCATCTGGAAGGCATCCGGCGGGCTTTCTTGACTGCTCTGCGAATGCGCGTGAATACCCCATTTGCAGTTCAGGACGGATTGTTGTCCAGCAGTGATTATATAGCCGCGAGTGATTTGAAGAATAAGCAGCTCTTCTCTGAGTTGCGGGAAAGTCTGCTGCTGGTCAGGCGTCTCCACAAGGCCCTGCAGCGCCAGCTCCGGTCAGCGGAAAGGAGGCAGTTATGAAGGAGCCGAACAAAGGCGGAGGATTCTGGAACAACCTGAGACAGGGCGGAATGCCATCCGCCATCGCGTCCATAAGAGGCGGGGATTCTGCACAGCAAACCGCGCAGCAAATGGCTTTTATCAGATCTCTTATGCGTGAGAAGCGGCGCCCTGAAGTACTGCATACCCCGCTCTCGGAGTTGGAGACGGTGATCTTTGATCTGGAGACGACGGGTTTTTCCCATCAGCATGGGGATGAGATTCTCTCGTTTGGCGCAATAAAGGTCGTAGGGGAACACATCAAGGAAGAGGAATGCTTCTATACTCTGGTGAATTGCCAAACCGCGATTCCGGAGGATATAACGAAGTTAACCGGGATCTCGGAAGAGATGACCTCCAAAGCTCCGTCATTAATGGACGGACTGCATAATTTCATGTCTTTTGTAGGGCAGCGGGTATTAGTCGCTCATGGAAGTAATCATGACAAATCATTTTTGAATGCTGCCCTTTGGAAAACCTCTAAGGTACAGCTGACTCACAGAGTGCTGGATACAATGATGCTGGCCCGCTGGCTGGAACCTCACCGCAGCAATTACACGCTTGATGAGCTTCTGGCCGTTCATGACATTCCAATACAGGGCCGGCACAATGCACTGGAGGATGCCAGAATGACGGCAAAGCTGTGGGTTTGCTATATTCAGGAGATTTCACAGAAGAAACAGGTAGAAACCTTGGGGGATTTGTACTCCTATCTCAGCAGGGCGTAACAGGAGTTGGCAGCAGTTTAACAATTAGTTGACCGGTGGGATCTGTCTGACGGAGGATATGAAATCCGTTCAGGCGAATAGACTCTCCGCTTTCCGGATCAGGAGAACCGATTAGATAGATCTGAAACTCCGGTCCTAGTGAAAATAGGCCTTGAATATCTGCGCTGGATGGCCAAGGTGCAGTATGCGGATGGGAATGAAATAAGCCAACACGTGCAGGCTCGTGGTAAAGTATTCTAATCCATTCTCCCGGGTCGGGGACAAAGGTATGCAGCGGGTCAGGCGCTACGTTGCGCATAGGCAGATACCTGTCAATACGCATGCCCCCCGCTGCGGCAGTACCCAGCAGTACTCCGCATGCTTCGTGTGGATAACAGGTCAGCAAGTGCTTCCCCAGCGCCTGTTGTACGGAGAGATTCAGCTGAATCGGCTGGATATTTCCCTGGAATGCTGTCACTTGTTCACCCCTCTCTCTTCATAGGATTTCGTCTTTGACGGAATCCTCTTTTTTTGTTCTGTTTTTTTGCAGATAATGGCTAGTTTGAAACTATGGACATTGGGGGTACAATAGGAGAAATACCATCTCATGTGCAAAGGACAAATAGCTATGAAAGCCATAAACAAACGAAATATTACGGTGATAGCCGTTATTGTTTTTTTGATCTTTATAGCGGCAGAACGTACCATGAAATCCGAGCCGGAAGCGGTCCCGGTCATCCAGCAAACCTCGGAAACTGAGAGCGGTATTAATGCCGGACTATTAGCCCCGGCGTTCTCCCTGCAGGAGGACGGTAAAAGCTACTCTGTAGGAGGAGCGCGGGATAAGGCTGTGCTGCTAAATTTCTGGGCTTCCTGGTGCGATCCCTGTCAGCAGGAGGCGCCGACCCTGAATGCATTGGCGTTAAAATACAAAAATGTGCTCGATGTTTACGGGATTAATGTGACCAGCCAGGATTACAAGCCTAATGCGGAGCGTTTCGTCCGGAAATATATGCTGGCTTTTCCCGTTATGTATGATCTGAAGGGTGAGGTATTCGACAAATACAAAGGGATGGTATTCCCCACCAACGTGCTTATAGACAAAAACGGAGTCGTCTCCGAGGTCATCCTCGGGTTTCTGTCTCCGGAAGAGCTTGAAAAGAAAATCATCACTCTCACCGGTTCCTGAAATGTCCAGGAAACTTCCAGGTGGCAAAGCCCCTCTGCAATCCGGGATATTCCCGGCTGCGAGGGGCTTCTCTATGGACTAGATTATCCTAACGCTAAGCTTTAACTAGTGGTTCACGAGTCCTCTCGGCTCATTGCTTGATTCCGTTTCGTTCCCCAGTGAAATCTGACCAAGAAGCGCATAACGCATACTGTCTACCAACGCTTCCCAGCTGGCTTCGATCACATTGCTGGATACCCCGACAGTACTCCAGGTGTTATTGAAGTCTTTGGACTCAATGAGTACTCGAACCTTAGCGGCTGTCTGATCCTTCTCGTCAAGTACACGCACCTTGTAATCCGATAGATGCATGTCTTTAAGCCGCGGGAAGTAGGCCAGCAGAGCCTTGCGCAATGCGTTATCCAGTGCGTTAACTGGACCATTGCCCTCGGCTGCGGTATAGAGGTTCTCGCCGCCGACTCTAAGCTTGACAAAGGCCTCGGAGACAACAGGGCGATCCGCTGTTTTTTCCACTAGCATCTTGAAGGATTCAAAGGTGAACAGCTCGTTCATCTCACCTGTGGCTTCGCGCAGGAGCAGTTCCAAGGAAGCATCCGCGCCTTCGAACTGATAGCCCTGGTGCTCCAGCGTTTTGATTTTGTCGATCACCTTGCGGGCTTGCTCGCTGCTTGGATCCAGGCTGAGGCCCATATCCTGGGCTTTGGACAGAACATTGCTCTGACCGGCCAGTTCGGAGACCAGTACCCGCTGTTTGTTGCCTACAAGCTCCGGAGCGATATGCTCATATGTGCGGGAATCCCGCAGGATTGCCGATACATGGATGCCCCCTTTATGTGCAAATGCAGCATTGCCTACATAAGGTTGATTCACAGGCAGGTTCACATTGGCAACTTCACTAATGAAGTGGGCAGTATTGGTGAGCTGAGGCAGGGAATCGCCTGGGATGCAATGATACCCCATTTTGAGCTGTAAAGTAGGGATAATCGAGCAGAGGTTGGCATTTCCGCAGCGTTCCCCGTAGCCGTTGATCGTTCCCTGTACCTGGCGCGCACCCGCGCTGATCGCGCTGAGCGCGTTTGCGACCGCAAGTTCGCAGTCATTATGAGTATGAATCCCAAGAGAAGCCCCGGGCAGGATATGGGTCATGCCGGAGACGATTTCCTGAATTTCGTTCGGAAGGGTTCCGCCGTTCGTATCGCACATGACCAGCCAATCTGCACCGGCTTCACGGGCTGCGTTCAGGACGGCGGAAGCATACTCGGGATTGTTCTTATACCCGTCGAAAAAGTGCTCCGCATCAAAGATGACCTCAAGGCCTTTGCGTTTCAAATAGGCAATAGATTCGCCGATCATGGCGAGGTTCTCTTCCAGTGTGGTCTGCAGTGCAGTATGGACATGAAAGTCCCAGGATTTTCCTACCAGCGTGGCGGCCGGAACACCGGCATTAATCATCCTTTGCAGGTTATCATCATGCTCGGTAATGGAATTCTTGCGCCGGGTGCTGCCGAATGCGGTAATTGTGGCATTCAAATGCAGTTCTTTGACTCTTTTGAAAAACTCAATGTCCTTGTTGTTGCTCCCCGGGATGCCACCTTCAATATAATGAACACCCAGATCATCGAGTTTCTTGGCAATCTTCAGCTTGTCATCTGCCGACAGACTGATGCCTTCACCTTGGGTGCCGTCACGCAACGTCGTATCGAAGATGGAAATGGACTTAGACATGAGAGTCCTCCTAAAAAGTTTTAGTAAGTCGCTTAAGGTAAATGAATTTTTATATTATAGCATTTTTACGCGGGAATGTAACAAAGAACTTTACAGGATACCAGCATCCGGTTGACCTTGCGCCGGGAGAAGAGGTATGCTGAATTTGACAATGGAAACCCTGAAGATAAGAAGGTAGATATTGTGCGGAATGTGGATCAGTATTATCCGACAAGCGGCAGGGTTATTCTGCATGTGGACATGAATGCATTTTACTGCTCGGTGCATGAGGCGGAGGACCCTGAACAATATAAAGGAAAAGCAACGGCAGTTGCGGGCAGTGTAGAGCTGCGCAAAGGAATCATCGTTACCTGTTCCTATGCCGCGCGCAGACTTGGGATTTCAACAGGCATGCAGGTACAGAAGGCGCTCCGTATATGTCCTTCGCTTCTAATAATTAAGCCGGATTTCCATCTCTACCGCAAATACTCCAATGCCTTTATGCAGATTGCATACAGCTATACTCCAATGCTGGAAGCAGTCTCGATTGATGAGTGTTATCTCGATATTACCGGATCACGTCAATTCGGGACACCTATGGATATAGCCGAAGCGATTCAGAGGCGGATTATGGAAGAGCTTGGGCTGCCATGCTCCATCGGCATTGCTCCGAACAAGCTACTCGCCAAGATGGCTTCCGATCTGAAGAAACCAAACGGTATATCTGTCTTGCGGCTTCGTGATGTGCCGGGCGTACTGTGGGATAAGCCTTGTAACGAGATGTTCGGTATTGGCGGCAAAACGGCTGAGAAGCTGCGTAAGCTTGGCATATACAGCATTGGGCAGCTTGCGGCAGCAGAGGAGCGGATGCTCATAGAGCATTTTGGAGTGATGGGGGCATGGCTGAAGCGGGCGGGGAACGGAATGGATTACGGCGTTGTGAATCCGGAACGGGAGCAAAGCAAGTCCATTGGGCATACTACTACTCTGCCGAGTGATGTAGTTGGATTAGCTGAAGCGCGGCCGATTCTGCTGAATCTGAGCGATCAGGTGGCGAGAAGGCTGCGGAAGCAGGGACTGGTAGCATCCGGGGTGCAGCTCACCATCCGCACGCCGGATATGAAGACTATCACCCGCTCTCGCCAGCTGGAGACCCCTACCGAGACCGCAGAGGATATTTATAAGATAGCCTGTGACCAGTTTGCCCGGCACTGGAAAGCCGATAAGCCGGTGCGGCTGCTGGGGGTCACGCTGCATGGCCTGACCGCCAAAGAAGATTCTGCCATTCAGCTGGATCTGTTCGATTACGAGCGGCAGCCGAAGAAAGAATCGCTTAACCAAACCATGGACATGCTGCGTAATAAGTTCGGTGAGAATGCAGTGCTTACGGCAGGGATGCTTAGTGACAGCCATTCAGCGCGCCTTCGTAACCACAAGGAGCGGGGGACTTCCCTGCAAAAGGACAATCTTCATAAAGTGGATCCTGCTGAAGAGTGAATGGAGTCAGTTTCCATCGTCTCCATGCTGTTCCTAATAAACCGGTGAAAATGGAAATACACTGAAATTTCATTGAAATTGTTTTCTATTTATATTAATATGAGAAAAATAACAGGCTGCCACAGCAGTCTGTATTGTTCAACGGGAGGCAGAGATAAAATGGCTAAATACACTTGGGTCGAAAAAGATACTTGCATCGCATGTGGTGCTTGTGGCGCGACGGCCCCTGATATTTTTGATTACGATGATGAAGGCTTGGCAGAAGTGATCTACGAAAACGACAGCAACCACGGGGTAACCGCGATTCCTGACGATTTGTTCGATGATCTGCAGGACTCAGCTGACGGGTGCCCTACGGACTCCATCAAAATTGCAGACGTACCTTTTAATAAAGAAGGCTAAACCCTTCGGGTTCTTCGTATCTGCGCAAAAGATAAGGATTAAAGCTGGGGTTTCTCCATTTTAGATCCTTATTATTCCAGAAAGACATCTTTTTGCTGCTATAAATGCGGCTGGGGATGTCTTTTTTTAATATCGTGACCGATATAAAATATAATGATGGATTGAAGTACTTTACAACCCGCGGAGGCCCCGATGAAAAATTCGCAGCATCTTAAAGCATATGTCCAACTGCATCCCGAAAACAAGATGGCATGGTACTTGCTTGGTAAGGAATACTATAAGAACGGCCAGCAGGGGAAGGCTAACTATTGCTTCAACCAGTCGGGTGAAGTATATGAAGCTTTTGAACATAGTAAAGTACCGGCTGAAATGCTCCGTGAATATGAGGAAGGTCTTCTAAGGGAGAGTCGGCAGCGCCGCGAATCCAGGCTGCGGATGCGCCGGACATTCCTTGCGCTGATGCTGTTTCTGCTTGTGTTGATCCCTTCTGCGCTGGCCCCTGCGGCAATTAACGAGGATTCCGGCGAGTCAGCTCCGGCTATTGCTGCTGGTGATCTGGAAGAGCCGGCGGTTGCGGAACCGTCAGAGGACACAACAGAAGGTTCAGTTAAGCCGGCTATTATCTTTACAGCAGCAGGTGAAGATATGGCTTCGGCGGATCAGGCGCTGGCGAAGATTCTGCGGAGCCGGAAGGCTCCTTCTGAAACAGCTATACTTGCTATGAAAAAATTAGGACGCTGGTATGTGTGGAAGAACCACTTGCCTCTTGTGGCTACGATTGAGAAGGGGAAGCAAGGAGAGGTTGTATACCAGTCCTTTGATCCGGTTGCCTGTGCCTGTGCCCCGCCGGAAGCTGCAGAGCTGAAGAAGCAGGCTGAGATATGGCAGGGTAAGCAGGAGGAGTTAGCGGCACTGTGGAGCGCCATTCGGTCCTATAAGAACAGCAAGGGTTCACCTCCCAAATCGTTAAAGGAGCTGGTCAAACCTTTCCCGGGGAATTATCTGGGGGGGACGACGCCGCTGATGAAGCAGGAGTTCAGCGAACTTCGGGCAGCATCTGCTTCGCAGTTGCCCCAGTCCTCAGCGGAGCCTGCCGTATCCGTGCCACCGAAGGGGGCGGGTGGGGGAGTGGAAGCGGGAGTTCTTGAGACCAATACTGGCAAAGGCAGTGAGACAGAGCCCTTTTTTAGCAGTCCGCTTAAAATTATCGTGGATAAACAAAATCACCGTCTGGCAGTCACCAGCGGTAGCATTATTCTGCGGAACTATGTAGTGGGGCTTGGGGGGAATGAGACGCCTGAAGGAGAGTTTGTGATCTCAGACAAGGTGGTTAACCCGAACGGGCATGACAACGGGGAGTTCGGCAGCCGCGGCATGCAGCTCTCGGATACGAATTATGCCATACATGGTACAAATGATCCGGCCAGCATCGGCAAGGACGAGTCACTCGGCTGTATCCGTATGAACCGCGGAGATGTGGAAGAGCTGTTCGCAATGGTTCCAATGGGGACGAAGGTTCAGATTAGTAAAGGGGTTCTGCCTGACGAACTGCTGCTTCCAGCGGAGCGATTCCCGTCCGGTACACCGCAAGATCAGACCAACCCCAACAAAGTCTACCATTGGCTGAATTAATTTCCTGCAACAATAAATAGAACAACAATCAGAAGAACCAGCAACACCAGACTAACACTGATCCATAGGATTGCTTTGCGGTTGACTTCTTCTTTTTTCTGCTGCAGAGTTGGAGGTTTGCGTTTTGTAGACATATGGGTATCCTTCTTTCTCTATTAATCGTTGATTACCCTTACATTGTAATGCGTTTACAACAAAATTACTATACTCTGCATTTCGCTCTGAAGCACTGCCCGGTAAAAAACTTTTCTTTTCCCCCGGAAACAGCTAAAATTAAGAAGAAACCTACAGAATCGGGGAGTCGCCTGACATACTTAAGGGTTCCCTTTGAAGGAGCGAGAACGGTGCTGTATCAACATTTAGGCAAACCTATTTTCTTTAAAATGGACCCGGAGAAAGCGCACCATCTCGTCATTAGCGGACTGAACAAATCAGATCTGGTGCCTGGTGGCAATAGTGCAATGCGTCTCATGTACGGCGTTCCCGAGACCGCTGATCTTGCAGTAGATTTATTCGGCCAGCATTTCCCGACTCCTGTGGGACTCGCGGCAGGGTTGGATAAGAACGCTGAGGCTGTTGGAGGATTTTCTTCCATTGGATTTGGCTTTATGGAAGTGGGCACGGTGACACCGAAGGGACAGCCCGGAAATGACAGTCCGAGGTTATTTAGGCTTTTGCCTGACGAGGCGCTGATCAACCGGATGGGCTTCAACAATGAAGGGGCCGATGCGATGGCTCGGCGGCTGAAGGCGCTGGGGAAACGCAGAATTCCGGTCGCGGTAAATATCGGACGCAACAAAACCACGCCGAATGAATCCGCACATGAGGATTACCGCCAGTGCATCCGTACGCTATATCCGTACGGTGATTTTTTTGTGGTCAATATCAGCTCGCCGAATACGCCGGATCTCCGCAGTCTACAGCACGGCAGCGAGCTGTCGAATCTTCTTGCCCAGGTCAAGGAGGAAATGGAGCTTCAGCATAAACAGAGCGGTATTTCCAAGAGCCTGCTGGTCAAGATCGCACCAGATGTCAGCGACAGCGAGCTGGAATATATGGTACATACGATCGCTGAAGCCGGAATGGACGGTGTGATTGCCACCAATACCACACTCAGCCGGGAAGGGCTGAAGAGTGACAAGGCCGTTGAGACAGGCGGACTTAGCGGCAAACCGCTTCGTGACCGATCAACTGAAATTATTAGCAGAATCTACCGCCAGACAGACGGCAAGCTGCCGATTATTGGTTCAGGCGGTATTTTTACCGGCCAGGACGCTTATGACAAGATCCGGGCAGGCGCGAGTCTGGTCGAAATTTATACAGCTCTCATCTATGAAGGACCAGGAGTGAACCGCAGCGTACATGCCGGATTACGGAAGCTGCTGCGGCGGGACGGATTCTCTCATATCCTGGAAGCAGTGGGCGCTGATCATCACTGAAGGATGAATGGACAGGAGGACGAAGGCGATGGACGTCAGGGACTGGGGAACATTTTTGCTTCCATATGAACAAACTGTGGAGGAATTGAAGGTTAAATTCAAAACAATGCGTTCGGAGCTTAAGAAAAGAGAAGAATATACACCGATCGAGTTCGTGACCGGACGTGTGAAGCGGCTGTCAAGCATACTGGAGAAGGCTGAGCGCTTAAATGTTAAGATGGAGGATCTGGAAACGGGTATCGAGGATATCGCTGGCATTCGCATCATGTGCCAGTTCGTGGAGGATATTCGCAGAGTAGCTGAATATATCCGCGCCCGCAAAGATCTTGAAGTTCTTTACGAGAAGGATTACATCACGAACTATAAGGAAAGCGGCTACCGCAGCTTCCATATGATCATTAAATATCCGGTACAGACTGCCCTGGGGCAGAAGATCGTGCTCGCCGAGATACAAATCCGCACATTAGCCATGAACTTCTGGGCTACCATAGAGCATTCCTTGAATTATAAGTACCGGGAAAGCCTGCCCGATGAAATGCGGATACGACTCAAGACGGCAGCAGAAGCCGCTTCTATTCTTGACAGTGAAATGTCCAGTATCCGTGAAGAAATTCTGGAGGCGCAAAAGACCTTCGAGGAAAATTCGAATACAACGACCCAGCTTCTGAAAGCCATACATCAGTTATATTTCTACCATCTGGTTAATGAAGCAATCGAGAGTCAGGAACGCTTCAATCAGATCTGGCAGGCGCAGGATATGGAAGCAATGAAGGATCTGCTGGATCATGTGCGCGGGCTGTTATCGAATGCCAAAAAGGACAGTCAGCCGGATGGCTTATGAACCGCTGTTCCTGGCGTACCTGGTCTACTTCAACCGGGACAGGGATTATTTTGAATGTCATGAGGTACTGGAAGAGCTTTGGCTGGCCCGGGAGCGAGATCCGCTCTACAAGGCTCTGCTGCAGACTGCAGTAGGGTTGTATCATTACCGTAACCACAATGTGCGCGGTGGCTTGATTATGCTGCAACGATCATATGAGGTACTGCAACAGTATCCGGGGAATACTCTGGGGATCAATCTTGCCAAGCTGGCCGGGGAAGTTGGAGACTATGCCCGGAAGCTGAACTCCTGTGCGGACCACCCGGTAGATTATTATGATCTTACGATTGATCTGATTGATCCGGTTCTGATAAAGGAAGTAGCTGCAGCAGGTGCGGAGATTGTACCCAATCAACCGCAGCGCCGCGGTCCCCAGAGACCTGTAACTAACCACCGCAAATTAAGGAATAATGAATAGCAAGGCTACCACAGGAGCACCCGCAGGGGTGTTCCTTGATTATTGGAGGACGGCATCATGGCAGTGCAATTGCCCGGCACTTTTATGCAGCGCATGAAGGAAATGCTGGGACCGGAGTATGAGCAGTATGCGGAGTCGTACAAGGAGACACCTTATGGCGGCATCCGTGCCAATACACTAAAAATAACGGTGGAGAAGCTGCTTGCTCTCTCCCCGTTCAAGCTTGCGCCAATACCCTGGTGCCCATCGGGGTTCTATACTGAGGAAGGGGCAAGACCCGGCAAGCATCCCTATTATCATGCAGGTTTGTATTACATTCAGGAGCCGAGCGCGATGGCTCCGGTAGAACTGCTTGGCGTGGAGCCGGGCGACCGTGTGCTTGATTTATGTGCCGCTCCAGGAGGCAAGTCTACGCAGATTGCGGCCAAGCTGCAAGGTGAAGGGCTTCTGGTCAGCAATGATCTTCATCCGGAGCGGACCAAGGCTCTGGCTAAGAATCTGGAGTTGTACGGGGTCCGCAACGGAATCGTACTCAATGAAAGTCCGGAGCGAATTGCTGCGGCTTTTCCTGATTTTTTTGACCGGATTCTGATCGATGCACCTTGCTCCGGCGAAGGCATGTTCCGCAAGGATGAAGAGATGGTTAAGCAATGGGAGCCGGCAACGCCGCTGAAGTATGCTGCCATGCAGAGAGATATTCTGAACTCCGCTGTAAAAGCACTGAAACCGGGAGGGACCATGGTGTATTCCACCTGTACCTTTGCCACAGAGGAAAATGAAGGGACGATCCGTGAGTTTCTGGACGGTCATCCTGAGTTTTCGCTTGTCAATGTGGGCGGAACAAATTCTTTTGCGCCTGGCCTTAACGGATTGACTGAGGCCGCCCGTCTATGGCCGCATAAGGTCAAGGGTGAGGGGCATTTTATGGCAGTATTGCGCCATGATGGAATTCTGCGTTCTACGGCTGCGGCTTCATCATCTCCTGGACAGGCTGGTGCGGATAGAGCAATTTCCGCTTCCTCACGAAATAACGGAGCCAAAGGTCAAGCTTCCGCTAGGGTGGCTTCTGCCAGACAGCAAAGCGGACGCGGCGGCAAAGGGGGAGGCACCTCTGGTAAGTCCGGCGGCTCTTCGCCTGTACGCCATTCTCAGGGCGGAGGAGAAGAAACCGCATTGGCTGCATATTCGCTGTTTGCCGAAGATCAGCTCAGTGCTAAGCCATCCGGTTTTCCCGTATTATTCGGTGACCATTTGTATATCTCACCGTTACCAAAGGCTGCACTGGACGGCCTGAAGACGATTCGTCCCGGCTGGTATGTAGGCCATATCCGCAGCGGAAGATTTATTCCCGGACATCCCCTCGCTACCGCGTTGCATCCCCTAGAAAGTACCCGGAGCCTCTCATTGTCCAGCGGTAGCGGCGAAGCGGTCTCCTATCTGAAAGGGGAGACTCTGTTGATCCCTGAGGAACGCCTAACGGTACGAGCCGGCAACACCTCCAAAGGTTATGTGCTTGTCTGTATCGACGGCTATAGCGCTGGCTGGGGCAAATGGCAGGACGGCATGCTGAAGAATGAATATCCCGCAGGCTGGAGGTGGACATAGGATGAGTACAGCAGGAGGTTCAGCTAAAAAACAACGGATCGATAAAGTGCTGTCCCATATGGGGAGGGGTTCACGGAGTGATATCCGCAAACAGGCTAAGCAAGGACTGATCACCGTGAACGGAGCCGTGATTAAGGACAGCGGCTTCCATGTTGATCCGCACACGGACAGAATTGAAGTGGGCGGTGAGCCTGTATTTTACCGGGAGTTCATCTATCTGATGATGAATAAGCCACCTGGCGTATTATCTGCTACAGAAGACAAGCGGGATCGCACAGTGCTGGATCTGCTTAAGCAGGAATATGTGCAGTTTGAACCATTTCCGGTGGGCAGACTGGATAAGGATACGGTAGGTTTGTTGCTGCTCACCAATGATGGACAGCTAGCCCATGAGCTGCTCTCCCCCCGCAAACATGTACCGAAGACCTATGAGGCTACGGTTGAGGGTGAGGTGGATGCTGCAGATGTGGCAGCTTTTGCCGTTGGTGTTGAGCTTGAAGATGGTTATGTGACTTTGCCTGCACAGCTTACTATTTTGGGAAGAGAACGCGGTAGCACAACCCTCTCTCAGATTTCATTGACAATCACCGAGGGGAAATTTCATCAGGTGAAGAGGATGTTTCTGGCGGTGGGCAAAAAGGTGATTTTCTTGAAGCGGGTTTCCATGGGTGCGCTGAAGCTGGATGAGCAATTAGCACCCGGTGCCTGCCGGGAATTGACTGCTGAAGAACTGGCTTTGCTCAGTAACAGGGAAGCTGAGGCTTAAATGATACAGATAAAGACAGACAAGGATGGTGGGGTATGAAATACAAGCTGATTGCACTGGATGTGGATGGTACACTGCTGAATGACGATCACCAGTTGAGCTCCGAAAATAAGGAGGCTATCGCCGAAGTGACAAGGCAGGGTGGTCTTATCGTTCTGTGCACAGGGCGCAGTCCGCAGAATTCGATTCCTTTAATGGAGGAGATGGGACTTTCCGGGTATGTACTTGGACATAATGGAGCGGCTACGGTGCGTGTGGAGGACCGTGAGGTCCTGCATATCTATGGACTAGATGCCCGCGGTTTGGACCCGTATATTGAGTACTGCCGCGCACATGATATTCATTATGATGTGAATACTGCCTTTGATATGTACGTAGACAATGTAGCAAATCTGACCGGGGAAGCTAATCATATGTACGAGCATTTTCGGGTGACACCTGCAACGCTCCCTGCCTGGGAAGATTTTCACGAGCCGGTTGTCAAGTTTACGGTCTTTACCAAATCGGATATTTTGGATGAAGCTCAGCGGGAATGGAGCACCTGGACTCAGCAGTATAATATTGTGCGTAGTGGGGAGTTTTTCGTAGATTTAATGCATCCTGAAGCCTCCAAGGGTAACGCGCTGATGAATCTGGCCGCACAGCTGGGAATTGCTCAAGAGGATGTTCTGTCCATCGGGAATTACTATAATGATATTTCCATGCTTACATACGCTGGTCTCGGCATTGCCATGGATAACTCACCGCTTGAGGTTAAGGCGGCAGCGGACGCGATTACAGGAACCAATAACAATCATGGCGTGCGCGATGCACTTGTGAAGTACTGCTTGTCGTAATTGTAATCATCATAGGATAGGATTCAGAAGGGTATAGAGTGGAGTGCTTAACGGCTCTGTTTTATGCTCTTTTTTTGTTGTTTTGAAAAAGATGATTTTCATCCGGCCATGGATTCATATTCATTTTGAACGGTTGCGGACTGTGGTGGAGAGGGGCGGACAATAGATATATTTTCTCTTCCGGCTGTAAAAAGCGCTATGGATTTTACTTTATCTATAGGAGCGATTTTTTTACAGAGGGGGAATCCGTTTGCAGACCCATGCAACCGTAAGCAAGGACAAAGAGAACACTTTGGGCAGCCATCAACCATATAGCAAACCATCGAATTTCGTGAAGCCGGCAACGGCCAAGCTGCCAGACCCGGTGGAGATCATCCGGCGTATCCGTCAGAACCCGGCCTCTTTAAGCCGGGAAGACAAGCTGGCGCTCCAGCGTACCCTCGGCAACCGTGCCGTGGTTCACTTGTTATCCAGTTTGAAGGAGAGCAAGGAAGGTAGTCAGACAAGTGAGGCAGCAGGTACGAAGCAGGGTGAGCAAGGGCAGGGGATTGCGGGAGATTCCCGGACTGAGCAGCAGCCTGCCTCTCTGGATACGGACCGATTGGCACCTTCAGCCACTACAGAGCCATCTGCAAGTAAGCAGCAGCAGCCTCAGGCGCAAGAACCTGCACTAACGGCACAACCCGTCAGTGCTCAGACAGAGCCGAAGGTCGAGCAGAATGAAAAGTCCGGCATCCGAGCAAAGACTGCCACTACACTCAAAACGTGGGTCAAATCCTTGGCGGGAACTTCTTCTTCCAGCCAAGAAGGTAGCAAGAGGAAGACGGATGGAGGGCAGCTGGCCGGTAAAGAGAAGCTAGAAGCTCATCAGTCAGCTGAAGAACCGGCAATGGGTTCGAAGGCTAAAGAGGATGGAAAAGAACAGCCGGCGGATGCTAAGGATGCTAAGGAAGGTAAAGAGTCCAAGGAAGGCAAAGAGTCCAAGGCGGAAATGGAATCGAAGCCGGGTAAGGAAACTTCGGGGGAACCTGCACCAAAAGTAGCCGCGAAGGAACCTTCGCTCGGAGAGGCGTTGGGCGCGTTGGCCGGAGACGGAAAGGAAGAGCCGGCCAAGGCCAAGAAGGTGAACAACCACGGCGAGGATCCCGGACAGATCCTCGATCAGCTGACCCGGGTTCAGCCGACAGAGATGGGGGACGCCTACGCCCAGGTGGTGGATGTTTCTGCTGGGGCTTTCGCGAAGCAGAAGCAGAAGACCCGGCAGGGGCTTCCGACCATTCCTGCCCCGACAGGGCTGAAAGGCAAAGTCTTTCAAGCCCGGAAAAAGCCGGCGCCACTGAAACACTCCGCTCCGGAGGGGTACAGAAGCGAGCGTACTGGCGGGACTGCGTCTACAGGCAACCTAGAGCGAATGAACATCGGATCTTCCGGCTCGGAAGGTAATCCCGAAGCCATCATGGGTGAAATCCGGTCCGCTGCGGCGCAGCCTCCGGGCATCAGCATGACCGGGGAGGCGGACCCCTCCCAGCTTGAAGGCTTCCATCAGGAGGCGTCCCAGCAGGTAGGGGCAGCCAAGCAGGCGGAGGTGGGCCAGATCCACACTCCGTTTGGTGAGAATGACATCTATCCCGAGCCGGACGGCTCTACGGTGAAGGCTTCCGCAGAGCTGCAGGGCGGCAACGCACCCAGAGCTAAGAAGCTGCCCGCACTGGGAGTGCCTGCGGACATGACGGCCGGACTCAATCGCAGTCTTGCCCCGGAAATGAAGAAGCAGCTGGGTGCCAAGCAGGCGGAATACAGCAAGGAAAAGGCGAAATTCGACAGCAAGGTGCTGATCTCCAAAGCAGACAGCCACGCGCAGATCCAGCAGGCGGAAGCCGATGCCAAGAACAAGCAGCTCAGCCAGCAGGCCGGAGCCAAGGCGGAAGTCGACAACCTGCGCGGGGAATGGAAAAACGAACTGGATGCGGCCGAAGCCGACTATGCTGGACAGGCTGGAGCGGCAGCGCAGCAGAAAAAAGGCGAGATCAACAGCGTCCGGACCGAAAAAGAACGGGAAGCGCAGAAAAAGCAGTCCGAAGCGGAGCGGGAAGCCACTCAGGCCTACAGCAAAGCCAAGAAGGATGCCGACAGCAAGCATGCAGAGGAGAAAGCAAAGGAAGAGAAAAAAGGCGGCTTCCTCGGTTGGGTGAAGGACAAACTCGAAGCCGTGGTCGATCTTGTCAAGAAAGCGGTCAACTTTATTTTCGAGGGACTTCGCAAAGCAGTGAAGTTCATTTTTGAAAAAGCCAAACAAGCTGTGCTGGGCATTATCGAACTGGGCCGCAAGCTGATCACCAACCTAATCAAGGGACTTGGTGCGCTGCTGAAAAAGCTGGTCTCCGTGGTGTTTGCCAAATTCCCTGGCATCGCCGCCAAAATATGCAGCAAAATCGACGGCGTCGTCAACAAGGCCGTGAAGGCCGTCAACCAGCTGGCACAGAAGCTCAAAACCAAAGTCACGCAGGTCATGGACTTCCTGGCCGCCAAGGTGGACCAGGCGCTGGCTGCGGTACAGAACTTCTATACCAAGCTAATCTCAAGCCTGGGCAACCTGCTCATTGCTACGTTTCTGGATGTGCTCGCCCGGATGGGGGCGCTCGGCAAGGCAGCGAAGCGTTCACTCAGTCACCTGGAAGGCAAGATGTGGGAATATCTGCTCGGAGTAGACATCTCCAAGCCTATGGGGGCAGGAGCGGTAGAAGGCGCAGCGGCAGAGCAGGCGCAGGCATCCGGTCAAGCGGACGAGAAGCTTACCGCAGACGACATCGAAATGGAGTCGGTCGAAGCGGGTGAGATGGACCCGGCGCTGGTGCAGGAAGCAAACCTTAAGGATGGGGAGAGCAAGCAGCTCTCCGGCAGCCGCGATCCGGCCACCATGGACAGCATCATGGCGGAATTCGATACCGGAAAAGGTGATCAAAGCCTGGGCAGCAAAATTGCCGATGGTGCGAAACTTCGTGCGAGCAATGCGAAAATGCTGTTTGACCAGATTAAATCATATGTAATAAAATGGATGAAGAGTAATGGATTGAAGCTTTTGGCTGCCCTTGCAGGCATCTTGGTTGGTGTCGTGGCTGCAGAGATCATCACAGGCGGGGCCATTACCGCTGCGCTTCCGATGATTATCAACCTGATCACGATGTATCTGCAAGCGGATGCGATTAAATCCGTGGCCCAGACTATTGTCCAAGCCTCCGGCTATATTGGCAACTACCTGAGCCAGGGCTGGCAGAAGATGATCGAGCCGGCCGCCATTGCGCTGGCAACCGCACTCGCAATGGGACTCGTGGAACTAGCGATGGAGCTTGGCTTCAAGGCGATCGGCAAAGGGCTGAACAAAGCCGGACAAGCCGTGAAGAAAGGCGTTGGAGCTGCGGCCACTGGTGCGAAGAAGGTAGCAGGTGCAGGAGTCAAAGGCATCAAGAGCCTGTTGAAAACTGGAGCCAAGCTCGCATCCAAGAGCGGCAGCATGATCATCCGCAACGGCAAAATTGTGATCAAGAGCCTACAAAAGGGGCTCATGAAGGGGGCCAAAAAGCTCCAGGGTCTGGTGGACCGGATTCTGCAGAAGTTCAAGTTCAAGCGTTTCAATCTGGAGCGCAAGGGTAAGCATATCCGTCTGTATGGCGAGGTTAATCCTTGGGTGCTGTTGATTGACGGGACGATGAAGGACGTCGATGAGAAGCAATTTAAAGAGCTTGAACTTGCTGGGAAGAAACCAATCAAACTTAGCGATGCCGAATATGAAAAATTCAATAAATTTGATATTGATCAGAGAGCAAATATCTCAAAGAGTGCAAATGATAAGCCGCTGTTTAAATCAGAAGCTGATATAATTTCTGAAAGAGTAGAAGGATTAGATCTAACGCCTAGGGAAACTCCTCATAAAATTATGAGCAGCAAAAAAATGAAGAAATTGAACAAGAAGGTTAAAGAAAGAACGATTACAAAAGAAGAATGGGAGCAATTACAGTGGAATAAGAGATTCAAGAAAAGGAGAGATATGGGGGTCGATAGTTTTTGGGAACAGGAAAAACAACGTCTCTTGAATGGTGAACCTACGAGAGATTGGACCCCAGAACAGGTTAAAGACATAATAGATGGTCGTGTGCCTAAACATAATGAGAAGACGATAATTGGTCATCATGCATACAGTGCTTCTAAATATCCACAAATTGCTGATGAGGGTGGAATAATATTTCCTGTAACATTTAAGGAACATCTATATCGTTGGCATGGTGGAGGCTATAAGAACAGTCTACCCGGCGGTCCACTAAATAATCTATTTGAAAATGAGTTTTAAGGATGGCGATACTATGACAACAGTACTGATATTAGTAGAACAAGACGATAATCTGATGAGATACCTTCCTATAATAAAAAAAAATACCAATCTAAGTTTTGCTGAAATAAGAAGCAACATTATTGCCGGTATCCCAATCGCGAAAATTATTTTATTTAGAGATGAAGATGAGGATACAAAATTAAAACTATTAATTAACGAACTGGAAAAATTAGGAGCTAGATTAAAGCTATTTGAGGACGAGCTCGAAAATAGTAGAGAGATTTCAGTGAATTATCTATTCAATAGGTTTGATAGGTTTAGAGAAATACAGGAGCAAAATGAAATGTTAGATGATTTGATATATGGTGAAGATGAAGACTGATTTTCTCGATATAAACTAGTACAGATTGGTAAGGTCGATTATGGTCAAATGACTATATAATCGACTTTTTTTATTCACTAGTTACAGAAAGTATGGAGAAACAATGATATTAGTAGACCGGAGAGTCCATCAAGAATTTACCCATAGTAGTGGAGTGTCAAAAGTTAAGGGAAAAAGTGAAAAAATAGATAGGAGAATACAATTATGACGCGGATTATTGAAACTAATGGACCTATATCTTTTGAGCAAATTGAGAAGTTTGAGTCAAAACATGGAATTAGTCTCTCGGAACGTTACTTTTAATAAAAGAAGTCCAGAAGACACAGCTCAATTGCGAAAGGATTTCAGTAAGGTCAGGAAAGATTTGATTGAAGACGGACTAGTTCCTGATGGTTGGCAAGTGCATCATAAACTCCCTTTGGATCAAGGGGGTACCAATGATTTAGAAAACTTAGTTTTAATAAAAAACGATCCCTATCACAAGGTTATTACAAATGAGCAAAATTAATTAACAAAGGGAATGAAACCTGGGGACAGCAAAATAGTAGATTTTTCTATTCCAAAGGGAGATATTTATCCTCCTACCAAGGAATAAATAAATTAAGAAGGTGAGTAAATGTGGAGAGAGCAAGTTAGTCAGATATCCAAAATAAGAGAGAAACGAAGTCGTAGACTTAATGTACCTGTTAATGAAAACGAATTATCAAGATTTCGTAAATCCATAGTGGAAAAATTCGGGAGAGATGTACTGCCACAGCAATTCTATGATTTATTGCAAACAGTTAACGGAGTTGAATTTAATGGACTTAAAATTTATGGGATTGACCAACAATTTTTGGATTCTAAGCCAATTAACGAGGTGGATAGTTTTTTTGATGCCAATGAAACATGGGAGTCAATTAAAGACGAAAATGAGTTGATCTTTTTTGGAGATTCGGATATAGCTTGGTATTGTTATAATGTTTCTGAAAAAACTTTTGTTGAACTAGATAAGCCTTCAGGTGAGCTTATGAAAACTTTTTGCGATTTTAATTCTATGCTTGAATCTGCTTTTTCTGTAGCACTTAGTTAATTGTACATCTGATTATTAATTTCAAAGAATAAAGAAAAACATGTAATAACCCCAAAGAGTATTTGCAGTACCTTGACTGGTTTCGCGCCATTCAGGGTTTCTTTTTGTATGTGGCTACCCAGTACTGAATGAATACATCATTCAACCAAGGACATAGTTAACCCATGTAATACCCGTATAATTTCAAAAGGATTGATCTAGAAACAGAAAGGAATTCGATAAAGTTCGAGATGAAGTAATTAATGAATGGGGATCGAAAATAGGTCAAAAATGGCCTACTTATGAAGAAGATATCATCTCAGATAAACAGAAAAATATATTGTGGTTTTATGAGAAAATATTTTTCTTCAGGTCCTGAAATCTGGAAGCCATTTAAGAGTGAAATCCATTCCGTCTCAAGCGAACCCAGGAATCTGGACAGTAAACAGAGTTTTAATTGTATGAGAGCTTCAACAAGGACGTATCACATCAAATCTAGGTAATGATTATCAACCTGATCACGATGTATCTTCAAGCGGATGCGATTAAATCCGTCGCCCAGACTATTGTCCAAGCTCCGGCTATATTGGCACCTACCTGAGCCAGGGTTGGCAGAAGATGATCGAGCCTGCCGCCAATGTGTTTGTGTAGTAATAACAAAAGCATGTCCATCCGAGGTTTTTCCCCGGTGGATATGCTTTTGTTGTTATCTGTCTTAAGTTTATTTGCCGTTAAAGCTTAGAATGAAGAATTAGTCATGGAGAGACCACTGAACGAAACAGCCGTCTATTCCTCTTCATTCTGGGAATTAAGTATCCGCAGTCCCTTGGGTAGATGGTTCTTCAGCTGCCCGGAGCTGGCTTTACCCCAACTTACAGGCAGTCCGTCCACGGTTACCAGCGTCCATCCGTGCAGCTCGGGGGGGACAGGAAGGCCTTCGCCGCGCAGCCAGGCCTGAAGGTCCAGACTGCCTGCTGCCAGATCGTAACAGCGTGCAGCCTGTTCGGGCTGAAGTGTCATAGCCAGGGCGTGTGCCGGTTCAATGCGGTTTTTCTTGAGATGCGCAATATGCAGTCCTGCACGGGGTACCTTTAGACCATCCAAGAGCCCAGTGTGCAAGCTGGTGTTGAACGCTTCCGGGAGCAGATAGAGCGATTCACCGAAGAGCAGAGGCACACCTTGACCGGTAAATCCCGGTAGCTCATCAGCTGCCCAATTCATAAACTGCTGGTAGGCATCGCGGACAGACGAAGGCAGCTTGGATCCGGTTTTGCTCTTACCGCTGCGTTTACTACGGCTCGTGGCAGCTTCTTCTGAGGCAGTTTTACGGAGAAACGCTACGAAATGGCCTTCGCCTTTTTCCAGATGCGGCCAAAGACGTTTCTCTTCTACTAGCTCCATATCAGGATAGTTATTCAGAAAACGCGACATTGTCTCCTCATTCTCCTTGCGGTTGAAGGTGCAGGTAGAGTAGGCCAGACTGCCCCCGGGCTTCAGCATAATATAGGCATCCTGCAGGATATCCCATTGCCTGGCCGCACACATCTCTACGTGCTCCGGGGACCATTCGCCGATGGCTGCGGGGTCTTTGCGGAACATACCTTCTCCTGAGCAAGGAGCATCCAGCATAATCCGGTCAAAAGCCTCCGGGAACCGGCGGGACAGATCTCCCGGCGCAGCACTGGTTACAACGGCATGGGGGATGCCTAGGCGTTCCACATTTTCCGCAAGTATTTTGGCACGTTCCGGGTGAATCTCATTGGAGATAAGCAGGCCCTGCCCCTTCATGAGTGCAGCGATGTGGGTGGTCTTGCCTCCTGGTGCGGCGGCTAGATCGAGTACAATTTCACCCGGCAGGGGTGCCAGCATTTCGGCTGCGGACATTGCGGAGGGCTCCTGAATATAATATAATCCGGCGGCATGATATGCATGCCGTCCCGGCCGTGAAGGTTCCTCGTAATAATATCCCGAAGAGCACCAGGGCACGGGGGTCAGTCCAAATTGATTCTTTGCATGCTCAGCAGCCGCGTTGCCTGAGGCGGAGGTGCTTTTTAGCGTGTTGAACCGCAGACCCTGGGTCCGCCGCGCAGTGTAACTCTCCAGAAAAGCGTCCGCTTCCTGTCCCAGCATCTCTTTAATGCTGTCAGTAAAAGCAGCGGGCAGCCGTTCTTCATTCATACATCATTTCTCCTCTTGTTAAAATCTCAGAATAGTTTCGGTTTCTTCTTAGTTGCTGTTTCAGGTGGATACCGATAAAATCAAGGTATGGGACCTAAGCGTACCTGTAAATCTACATATATAACTATATCATAATTGCCGGGTCTCGCCGTATACAGGGCAATTGTAAAGGGGATGTGCCTTATGAACTTGCTGCAAGCGCTATTCTTCCCTCCGGAACAACCGGGTGGTGTATCTTCTATGATCCCTTATCTACAAGAACGGTTTCGTTCCAGCCGCTGGGAGATGGATTTGTTCTGGCTGCCTAAGCGTATCCGGGGCAAAGGCCGCGAAGAAATCACTTTTGAAACCTTTGACTGGACGCTCTATGGTGAAAGTCCGGTTGTGCAAAAATATATTCAAACTTACAGGGATTATATATGGTGGACCAAGCTGCGTATGACCAAAAAATATGACCTGATCCATGCCCATCATCCGATTGCAGGCTTGGCGATGAAAAAGATATATCCTGAGATCCCGCTTATTCAGACCTTGCATTCCAGCTACGAACGCGAGCTGATCTTGAATGGTGCGATTATGGAAGGTGGTCTGGAGCATCAATTTCTCGTCTCGATTTACCGGGAGCTGGAGCATGTCAGCGAACGGTTGATGACCGTGTCACGTTCTTTTGCCGAATATTTGGCTCCCTATATTGACCGACCAGACGGCATTGGAGTGATTCCTAACGGTTTTGACGAGAAAAGATTTAAGCCGGTGCCGCATGATAATGACATTCCGCAGTTGGTAACCGTAACCCGTCTCGTACCTGCAAAAGGAATCGATACATTGTTCAGGGCCTGCGCAGAGCTCAAAAAACGCAATCATGAATATGTGCTGCATATTATTGGAGATGGTCCCTGCCGTGGGGAGCTAGAGCTGCTGGCGCAGAATCTTGGCATTTATAATGAAACTATCTTTTATGGGTATACACTGCACCCGGAAGAATTCATGCCGTTTTTTGATATTTTTGTGCTGCCGTCGCGGGCGGAAGCCTTCGGGTCGGTATTTGCAGAAGCAGCTCTCAGCTGTCTGGCGCTGGTAGGGACCAACGTAGGCGGGATTCCGGAACAGATTGAAGACGGGGTAAACGGACTGCTGGTTGATCCCGATGATGAGATGGCCCTGGCCGATGCTCTGGAAAAGGTGATCACCGATCCGGGCTATCGTTACGAGCTGTCGCGTTCAGCTTGGGATAAAGCCAAAAGCTTGTATTCCTTAACACGTGTAGCCAATGAGCTCAAAAAAACGTATCTGCAGTATCAGCCGGGATTGAAAGGGTGAGGTTATGATTCCTTTTCGTTTTCTGCATGCCGCAGACCTGCATTTGGATAGCCGTTTTTCCGGTCTGGCACAGCTTCCGCAGGCTATCCGCTCCTATTTGAGAGAGTCCACCTTCGCCGCCCTTGGGCGGCTTGTTGGTGTAGCTGTTCAGGAAAAGGTGGATTTTGTGGTCATCAGCGGGGATGTCTATGATGTCTCGGACGCCTCACTGCAGGGTCAGCTGCGCTTTCAGGAGGCGCTTCAGGAGCTGGGCAGACATGGTATCGCTGTATTCCTGATTCATGGCAATCATGATCCTCTTGATGGACCCCGTCTCTCGTCTGAGCCTCCGGTACATGTAACTGTATTTGGCAGCGGGGAACCGGGACAAGCTATTGCCTCAAGACGCAGTGACGGTCAGGAAGTGGCTGTAGTCAGTGGAATATCCTATCCCACAGCCAAAGTGACGGAGAACACGTCGCTGCAGTTCAAACGCCAGCCGGGAAGTGAGCTGTTCCACATCGCTCTTTTGCACGGAAACGTCGATGGAGATCTGCAGCACGAGACCTATTCTCCCTGCAGCCGTAAGGATCTGATTGGCCGGGGTTACGACTATTGGGCTCTTGGACATATACATAAACGCAGTATTCTGCATGAGCAGCCGCCCATTGTATATCCTGGAAATATACAGGGACGCAGTATCAAAGAGACTGGACCTAAGGGATGTTATGTCGTAGATGTGAATCAGGAAGGTCAGGTGGCTCTTCAATTTCACGAATTGGATGCCGTCCGCTGGCATGTCCGGGAGCTCTCCATCGAAGGACTGGAAGATGAAGCGCAGTGGGCTGAGGCAGTGGAAAGGACAGTTGAAGAGATCAGGGATGAGCATCCGGAACGGATGTCCGTGGTGCGTATCAGGCTGATCGGACGAGGGGCTGTACACAGAGTATTGGCAGAAAAAGGCGCAGCGGAGGATCTGCTTGCTGAGCTGCAGCGGCGGGAGGTTATACGTGCAGAGCGCAATGAGTACGCCGGTCTGGTGTGGACGGAAGGATTTGCGCTGGAAACAGGCCTTGCCATTGACCTGGATCGTCTGGCTGAGGAGGACAGCTTCCTTGGTGAAATGCTGCGTTTGGCCGGGGACGGCGAACAGTCCTCAAATGTGCTGGATGAACTGGTGGATCATGCGCTTAAGCCTCTAATGGAGAACCGGGAACTACGCCGTATGCTCGCTTCTGTATCGCAAGAGGAAAAGTTAGGCTGGCTGAGAAGTGCGGCTGAGCTCGGAATTACACTGCTTGCAGGCATGGATGAGAGCCCGGGAACGGGTGCCCAAGGCGGATTTCGGTCTAAAGTCGGTACCCGTGAACCGGGTTCGGAGTTCGTGTATGAGGATGAATTAAGGCTTCTTCAGGAAGATCGGGGGAATGCTGGATGAGGATCGAGGAGTTGCAAATTGGCGGATACGGCCGCCTGTATAACCGGGAATTGAAGCTGGATACCGGTATAAGCCTTCTATACGGACGCAATGAAGCCGGTAAAAGCACTACCTTGCAGTTCATCCGAGCCATGCTTTTTGGTATTCCGGGGAGAGCTAATGCTCTGGAGCGCTATGAGCCTGCTCAAGGGGGACAGCATGGCGGTATGCTCGTTGCACGAGACCGGGAAGGTGCCCTGTGGAGAATACGGCGGTATATGGCAGTCGGTGAGGGACAAGGCAGAAGTGAAAAGCTGCACATCACGGTAAGCCATCCGGACGGAATAACCGAAGAACAGAGTCAGGCAGAAATGGAGCGGCGTCTGCTCGGAGGTATCTCACGAAGTATGTTCCGCCAGTTATTTGCGGTCTCGCTTGATGAGCTTCAAGAGCTTGGTGCTCTGCAATCCGAGGAAATGAGTAGCTATCTCTTTCATGCAGGGATGGGAGGCGGTGGTGAAATTATGCGGGCGGAACGTCGCCTGCAGCAGGATGCCGATAAGCTGTACAAGCCGCGCGGCAAGGTGCAGGAGGCAGCCAAAATCCTGCAGTCCATTGATAAGCTGGAGAGGGAAGCCGCCGAGAGCCGGTCGTATCTGCCGCGCTATAATCAGAACAGCGCTGCGCTGGAAGCTGCCGAGCTGCAATTGGCACAGTTGGAGGAAGGTCGCAGGTCGGTAGCCGCAAGACTGATCCTGACACGTAAGGCCCAGGAGATTCGTGAGGTGTGGCTAAAGTGGAGTGAAGCCCGGATGGAGCTTGCAGAGCTGCCGGTGATTCTTTCTTTTCCGGAGAATGGTGCTGCCCGCTGGCAGTCGCTGGAGTCCGATTTACGGAGTGCTGAAGCAACGGTATTCCGTCTTCAGCGGCAGTACAGCGAGCTTGCCGCAGAATTGGCGAAGAACCTTCCAGACGCGCGTCTTCAGTCGCAAGGACCGCGTCTTGAAGCACTGGACCGCCGCCTCAGCAGCTACGAGGACAAGAAAGCAGAAGCGAAACGCCTTGCAGTAGAAAAAGAGGCGTTAGAGGGGCATTTGGAACGGGTTTTGCGCGGAATCAGTACAGGTTGGAGCACAGCCGAATTGGCTGGGTTCTCTGCAGCGGCGGCGGATCGTGAAGCCGCACGGCGCTATGCGGCGGGATTCAGTGCGTATGACCACCGTATGGAAGCCCGTGAAGCGGAGCGGCAGACGCTGCGCTCCCGCCTCGCGGCTGCCGCCGCTTCGCTGCAGGCGGCAGAACGAGCCCTGGCGCGCGAGAACGCCGCCGGCGCCGCTGATTTTGCGGGCCTTGCTGCGCGAAGCCCGCGTGAACTGCTGCAGCTCTGGGACGAGCTGCAGCTGGCTGCCGAGCGCTGGCGTGAAGCGCAGCTCGGCGGGGAGCCGCTGCGCGGCCGCGCAGCCGCAGGCAGCGGCGCGAACGGGCGCCGGACGCAGCACTACCGGCGCCTCCTGCTGGCGGGCGCAGCGCTCACGCTGCTGCTGCCGCCAGCCCTATGGCTGACCGGTGCTCCGCCGGTCAGCGCCTGGGCCGCGCTCGGCCTGCTGGCCGCAGCGGACCTGGCCCTGTGGGCTGCCCTGCGCTCCGCGCGCAGGGCAGACGCTTCCCCGCCGGAGCACGGCGGGGCGGGAAGTGCAGCCGCAGCGGAGATGCGGCGGCTGCGCGGGCTGCTGCTCTCCGGCGCGGAGCCGGAGAGCGGGGGCGGCCGGCTGGGACGGCGGCCGGCGGAAGGCACCAGCCCTGATGCAAGCGGGCTGGAGGCTGGAATGAAGGAGCTTCGCAGGCTGATGGAGGCTTGGAACGCATGGCGGCAGCGTGTTGACAGGCTGGTTGCTGAACATGAGTCCTGTCAGGTAGAGATGGATTCACTTTCGGGTCAGGAGCGTGCGCTCGCCGCAGAACTGGAACATGCCGAGGCGGAGTTCACTGAGCTGAACGAACGCTATGAGCAGTGGCTCCATGAACGCAAGCTGCCTGAAGGGCTGTCACCAGAAGGACTGCCGGATATTTTTGCGTTGGTGGATCAGGGCAACGAGCTACTGCGTCAGGAGCACAAACTAACCATGCGACTGAGGACATTGGAATCGGAGTGCTCGGCATTTGAGCAGGAAGTGATGGCGCTGATGATTGAGAGCCGGGCAGGGCAGGTGAACGTGGCTGAAGAGGGGGGGGAGGCGCCTGCTGACTCCGATCACGGGGATTTTTCGTCAAGCAGCGGTTCTCTGAAGGAATTAGATTCGGTTTCAATCTCAGAATGGGATCATGGAAGTCCACGTAATAGCGCCCGTTCACTTCCGCAAGAGATTGAAGCAGGAGGTCTATCTCTCCTCAGCTGGCTGGAGCTGGCTAAGCGGGATTGGGATCTGCTGCAGGTTGAGATGCATCGCCGGGAAGGGATGAATGCACGGCTGCAGGAATTGCTGGAAGAGCTGGCGGTGAGCAAAAGGGAACTGGAGGATTTGTCACGACGCTCCGGCGAACTCCTGCAAGAAGGCGGTGCTAAGGACCCTGAGGATTTTCTGCGCCGGTCATCGGCTGTGCAGCGGCGCATCGAGCTGACAAAATTGATCCGTCAATGGGAGCTCGCCATGTTCGGAGGCTGGGAGAATCAATCCGCTGCTGAGCTATTGACACACCTGGAGCATAACGATTCGTATGCTCTGGAGCAGGCCAGGAATGCTGCCGAAGAGACTGCGGTACGCATGGAGGAAGAACGGAATGCCTTGCTTCAGCATCGCGGTAAATTGCTGCAAGAGCGGGAATACTTGAAGGAGCGGGGAATGGAGGATTCAGTCCCTCAGCAGCTGGAAGAACAACGTGCGGCGCTGAGAGGAATTGCAGGCCAATATGCGGTGACCGCACTTACTGCAGAGCTGATGGGCAGAACTCGCCGTATCTATGAACAGGAAAAGCAGCCGCAGGTACTGCGACTTGCCTCTGAATATTTCGCAAGACTTACGGAGGGGGAGTATCAGCGGGTAGTGATGACTGTGGGTAACAAAGAACTTAAAGCGGAACACAAGAGCATGGGGCTTCTGGAAAGCGGTCTGCTAAGTCGTGGTACGGCGGAACAACTCTACCTGGCCATCCGGTTAGCCCTTGCGGAGACGATGACCCAGCAGGCGAATCTTCCCCTGCTGTTCGATGATTTGTTCGTTAATTTCGATGAACAACGGCTGCATGCCGCGCTCAGCCTGCTTGGGGAGCTGTCTGCAACCCGGCAGATCATCATGATGACCTGCCACAGGCACGTGGCTGAAGCGGCATCTCGGATCGTTCCCGCCGCCTCGGTAATCTCCGTCTAGAGCACAGTAGTCTGGATTTCATAGCGAGACAAGTGAAGATGTGCCTTATAAGGGGATTGCGGCAGTGTCACTCGGCGTATCAAAAGTAAGAAACACCTTTGAATGGCCAAAGCGGTATTACTAGATTACTTGCATAACAAATGTACAACCTACCGATATCCACAGGTAGGTAGCGTCTATTTCCGTGTAAACTTAATCACTGGCTTAACGGCAATGACCGTGATCCCTTTGCCATCCGTGGAAGGGGGATCGTCGTTTCGCGGAGGCGGCGACATTGGGGTGCGGAGTAGCATCACGACCCATACCAGTGATACGGCACCGAAGATGGGGTAAAAAATAGAGAGCAGCGAGCTGAAGCCAAACTGGCTGAACACATAGCAGATTAACATGAGGAGAGGGGTCACTAGGGAGGGAGCGATAGGCAGACGCTGCTGAAGCTGTGCGCCAACGCCATAAATATCTGCCACAAAGGTGCTGAATATCTCCATGAATATCAGCAGTAGATAGATCCCCTGCACCACTGGCCCGAGACGGACCGCGATGCTGCCCATCGGAATCTCGAACTGAAGAATGCCCGGCATCTGCGAGCTCATGGCGAAATGTGCGGCCAGCAGCATGAAGCCGATGCCAATCCCCCCGAGAATTCCACCTCTCAGTAGAGCCGTCTCATCATTCGTATGCCGGGCCAGCGGTACCAGTACCGCTTGGGCCATGCCCAAATTGAATGCGGTGTAGAGCAGGGGAGACATCCAAGCGCTAAATGAGCTGTGATCCGTAGGTAGAAACAAAAACCGTTCTGCACCCGGCACGCCCAGCGTATTAAAAATAATAATTAGCGACAGAGTAAGCATTAACGGTACGACCAGGCTGTTGATCTGCAGGATACCTGAAATCCCGCGCTTCAGGAGCAGGTAAGACCCGAGGATTGTAAGCAAAAGTCCTGCCTGATAGGGCAATCCGAGATGCTCCTGAAAAATAGCTCCTGCCCCGGCCAGCATAATACTATTAACGCCGATCAAGATGATCATCGTGAACAGGCTGATGCTTTTGCCCACACGTTCACCGAAGAGATGGCGGTTGAAATCCTCATAAGAATCTGCTTCAATGCGCCGGCTGATGATCATCATTTTGGTACCGAGCCAGATGAACAGAGCGGTGGATAGCAGAATGGTCAGTGCTGCCCAGTGACCATATCTTGTGAAGAACCGCAGGATTTCCTGACCGGTGGCGAATCCGGCACCTACGATGGTGCCAATATAGGTAAAAGCGATTTGCAGAGTACGGACATGGGATTTCATGGCTCCCCTCCTTAATTGTGCTGCGAAGATAAAAATGGCTGTGCCAAAGGATAGCCTTGTGCAGTCCATATAGTACAGGTTATGATGATGAGCAGAAGGACATGACTTCCGCCTAGTGCTTAAATACGGTCATTATTGTGGAACGTCTGGAATTATAAAGGGTAATGGAGGTTCATAGTCATGGAATTATTGAAACAACGGATTTTGCAGGAAGGGGTCGTCCTTTCAGACCAGGTACTGAAGCTGGACGCACTGCTCAACCACCAGGTTGATCCTATGCTGACGATGGAAATGGGACGGGAGTTTGCCGGGAGATTTGCTGATGCTGGAGTTACACGTGTGGTTACCGTGGAATCCTCGGGTATTGCCGTGGCATTTGCCACCGCTTACGAAATGAAGGTGCCGCTGGTATTTGCCCGCCGCAAAAAAACGCTGTTAGCTGATCCGGATGCGCTGTGTGAGAGAGTGCCTTCGTTCACCAAAGGGATTGTTACCGACATCATGCTATCCCGTCAATTTATCTCTGCGGATGACAAGGTGCTGTTCATTGACGATATTATCGCAAATGGCGACGCCGCACGCGGCCTTATCAAAATCATTCAGCGCTCCGGTGCCGAACTGGTCGGACTTGGTGTAGTGGTGGAGAAAAGCTTTCAGGCAGGGGCCAGAACCATCCGGGAGCAGGGTATCCGACTGGAGTCCCTTGTCCGGATTATGTCTCTTAGTGAAGGAACCATTGTCTTTGACGAATAAAGGGTGACAATTATAGGAACTTAGCCTATTTTAAAAACAACTGCTTTTCACTCTATAAGTTTTCCTTTATAATAAAATTTAGACATGAGAGAGGAGGCGTCACAATGGGGAAAGAACCGGTGACAGAGCAATTTTTTATTGATAAACTAACCGAGGCCAAGGATCACTTCGAGCGTGCGCTGGATTGCAAACATACGGAATTCGACGATCTGTATCCCTATATGATTGAACATCCTCAGTTTTTCTGGTACAAACGTTACGTCGCTTGGTCTGAACTTTTGACGATCACAAGTTTGTGTGAAGAACTGTCTTTCAACTGGAGACAGACATTCACTGATCATCAGGTAGAATATTTGGAACAACGTGTGATGTCCGCTAAAGTTCTTGACTTCTGGTTTGAGAAGAATGAAGCACTGATATAGAACTTCATACGATATAAAGATAGATCCACATGTAACTAGACCCGAATGATTACTCATTTGGGTCTTTTTCACGGATAGATCAGGCAAGAATGTATGGAAAGGAGATTTGATCTTCATGATTAGTGACGAACAGCTGGATGCTTACCGGGTTTCTGGAGAGAAGATCCGCGTTGTACGCGACGCTTTGGAGAGCAATGATGTGAAAGGTATTGTGCTCGCCTGGGACGAGTCTCAGGTGATGATACGCCGTCCCAATAAGCGGGTAGTGAAGCTTGACCGCAACTATATATTCCAGCGCTTTGCCGAACCTAGACAAGAGCCGGAGAACGTATAATTTATAAACACTAGCAAGAACAGCCCCCTCCATAGCGGAGGGGGCTGTTCTTATGATAAGTAAAGGACTTATATGGATAACGCCATCTGTTCCACAGTATCTTCCCGGGGGAGAACAGTAAGCTCAGGCGCCAGACCGAGATAGGCGCGCATGCGCAGCATCATTTCATTACGGAATCCGGGCCATGGGATATTCATCTCGCCAACATAACCCCGGCAAGAATACTCGGCTTCTACTCCCCGTTGATCCTGGCGGATAGTGGTGATCTTCAGATGATGGGAAGTAAGCTCACGGGTGACCTCCTGGAGCATAAGCGAAGTCTTCTTGGTTGCGCCGGATACCAGCTCCATATACAGCTGTGGGGTCTTGAACAATCCGCTCTTGCCGATGACCCGGCAATCGCGTTCAAATACTTTATGAATGAACGTTAGCAGCAAATAGCTTCTGACAAGGGACTTTTCGTCTTTGGTTATATCTTCTGGGATTGTTGGTGTATATAGTGGAGTTTTCTTGGTAGTCGCCATATAAATCACCTCATTTATAGTATGCGAACCTTTGTTCTCATTATACATCGTATTCACAAATAAAAGCAATATTTAACCAAAAATTTATGTATTAAAATAATTGCGGAAATATTGTTGACTTTCTCATCTTCAGATGATATGATCTATCTTGTGACTGCGCAAGAAAGTCATTAGAATATGCGGTCATGGCGGAATTGGCAGACGCGCTGGCTTCAGGTGCCAGTGATAGCAATATCGTGGAGGTTCGAGTCCTCTTGACCGCATCATGGTTTACACAAGCATCCCTTCTTTTGAAGGGATGCTTGTTTTTTTATGCCCGAATGCTCATATAATTGTTTTTTACTCTTTTCGGTTCACTGAACTTCTGATATCTTATAGAAGCCATATAATGGACGGGAAGGGTGCATATTACATGAAGATTGAAGCGTTAAGCCAGGAGAGAAGGAACGAGTTTTTGGACTTTTGCCGGAAGCACCGGCCGGATATTGATGATTCCTTTTTATATGAAGAGCAGCTTGCCGAGTTTGAACTGTCCGACGAGAACCCTACCTATGTGGCCATCAATGAGCAGGGATCGCTGGTTGCAGCCGCTTCACTGATTTTGAATGACTATAACCGGAGGGGACGGAAAGGCCAATTCCGGATTTTTCAGGCGGATACAGCTGAACATGCCATCTACCGGGAGTTGTTACAAGCTGTTCTACGGCATACGGCCGGCCTGGATAAGCTGAATATCTTCGTGCCAACAGTCAATACAAGAGAGACGCAGAATATACTGGCTGCCGGTTTTGCCGTGGAGCGTTATTCCTATTTGCTTGTACGGGATGAAGAATCTGTTCCTGATCTCAGCTTGCCTAACGGATACGACATTAAGGCTTTTCGGCCTGGAATCGATGAGCCTGTCTGGTGCGGGGTGAGAAATGCCGGATTTGCCAAACTGAAAGGCAGTGAAACACCGGCCACACCGGAAATGGTCACTCAGATGATCTCCCGCAAGAGCTACATTGAAGGCGGCCTCATGATCCTGTACCATAACGGGCTTGCTGTGGGTGTTGTCCGTGGAGCAGACGATGATTACCAAGGATCACCGATCATGAACATTGGGCCACTGGCTGTACTTCCGGAGTATCAAGGACAAGGACTGGGGAAAATTCTGCTGAGGGCGGCATTGCGGTTCGCCAAAGATCATTCCTATACGCAGACGGTATTGTGTGTAAATGCGGAAAATGATCGTGCCCAGGCACTTTATATTGGAGAGGGCTTCAAGCAGGTAGAGGCTGCGGCTTGCTTTGCCTTTGATTTGACAGCTAAAGATCAGAAATGATGAAGCGCCCGGGAGACTGGGCGTTTTACTTTTTTTAGGAAACTGACAGGATAACTAACGGGAACAGAAAGGAACATTTCAATGAAAACACTGGTCATAGTGGATGATGAGCCGTCTGTACTGAACGGTCTACGGAACTATGTGAACTGGGCAGCGCAGGGAATTGAGCTTATTGGAACAGCGGATGATGGGGATGCGGGACTCGAGCTGATCAAGGAGCTGAAACCGGATATCGTATTGACGGACGTGCAAATGCCGGCAATGGATGGAATCCGGATGGCAGCGGAGGTGCGCACCGTGCTGCCTTTCGCCAAGATTGTGTTCATTAGCGGTCATAATGACGCCGATTATTTGCGGTCTGCACTTCAAATCCATGCGGTAGATTACCTTCTGAAGCCCATACGCCGCAAAGAGCTTGCCGCTGTTATGGGCAAAGTTACAGAGTCGCTTGATGCAGAAGCCCGGGAACGAAGCCGGGTGAAAGAGATGCAGGTGAAACTGGCGCAGAGCCTGCCGCTGCTGCGCGAGAAGTTTCTTCTGTCCGTCATCAGCGACAGCATCCATCCGGCACATATCCGGGAGAAGCTGGAGTTCCTGGATTTGCCGCTGTTATCTGCAAGCGATTACATCATCATGGTTATTATGATTGATGACGTACCGCAAGTAATGGATACCCGGAGTGAACAGGACAAGCAACTGTTGTCCTATACGGTGCTGAATATTATTCAGGAATTAATCGACAAACAGATGAGGGGCATCACCTTTGAGAAGCAGCCCGGAGAATATGTAGGGATTCTGCTTACACCGGAGCTGAAGAAAGGGGATACCGATGAGACTGAGGAGACTGAGGAGCTTGAGGAGGATCAGTCCCCAGAGCAGGAGCTGCTCTTACTGGCGGAATCCATTCGCAGCAATCTGCGGCAATGGCTGAAGCTCAGCGTGACCATCGGGGTGGGCGAGGGAGTGAGCAGTCTGTCGGAGCTGCCGTCGTCCTATAAGCAGGCAAGAGGTGCGGCTGACCAGAAATGGTATCTGGGCAAAAACCGTATCCTGACTATGGATAAGCTGGAGACCGGTGATTATCTGCAGTACCGGTACGAAGCGGAGTGGGGTGAACGGGTGCTCTCGGCATTGAGATCGGGGGACTCAGAGCGGACATTGAGTGAGCTGGAGTGTATTTTTGCGCAGCTGGCCCAGAATCGCCGGCATGGTTCCCGTTACGCCCAGAACGTCAGTCTGCACCTGATCCTGCAGTCCGGGCAGGTCATGCTTGAGCTGAACGGGATGACAGAAGAGTGGGAGCAGAAGGAAATGGAGGCCTGGAAGCAGGTCATGCGCCAGGAAACGATGCGGGATTTGCTCCAGTATACCGCTGAATATCTGCAGGAGGTATGTGAGTACTCTCTTTTGAAGCGCAGTGGAAAGTCCAGTGACGTTATTGAACGGGTGCGCGTGCTGATCAGGCAGAGATATGCGGAGAATCTAAGCGCAGCCGACATCGCCGGAGGCGTATATCTCAGCCCTACCTATGTCCGGCTGCTGTTCAAGCAGGAAACTGGAGAAACCTTATTTGAATATCTAACCAAAGTGCGGATTGAACAGGCCAAAGAATTGCTGAAGAATCCACAGAATAAGTTATACGAGGTCTGTTATGCGGTGGGCTATACCGATCCCAGCCACTTTAGCAAGCTGTTCAAAAAAATGACCGGAAGTACACCAAGTGCATTCAGGGAGCTGCATAAATGAGTATGGCGTCTGAAATCATGCTGGTACAAACCGGGCAGACCGGGAGGGCTACACGATGACAAAGTTCTGGGCATATCTTACCGGTTTAAGTCAGGGGATACTTGCTGCGAGAAAATGGCTATTTGCTTATGTCCTGCTCATTCTTCTACCCGTTTCCATTATGCTGGGCTCCTTCTATCAGCGCTCCAATGACATGCTGGAGAAAGAGGTGACCCGGACGATGCAGCTTACGCTGAAGCAAGCGGGCATGAACCTGTCCTATAAGCTGAACCATATCCGCGACAGCAGCAATTCTGTTTTCATGAACCAGATTCTGTATGACAACCTGCTGCAAAAAGATAAGATAACCGACCAGCTGGGACAGATCAAGGAGCTGCGTAATCTGGCCGAAACTGCCCAGGAGAATCAGGATATTTTCCGTCTGCGGTTTTTTGCCGAAGCTTCCAGGATATATGGTGGAGACCGGATTAATCTGTATCCGTTAACGGATATGAATAAGTACCCCTGGTATGAAGCTGTGAAGGAAGCTGGCGGGGGGATTGTCTGGACGGGGATATATCCGGAAGTTTATAACGATTTTGGCGAAAAGAATATTTTCTCAGCCGCCCGCCTGCTGCGTAATCCGCGGGACTACGAGGAAATTGTCGGGATTCTGGTGATGGATATATCCGAAACCGTGGTGCAGGAGATTGTATCGGAGCTTCATTTCTCGGATCAATATACACCCTTCCTCCTGGACGGAGCCGGTAAGCTGATCTATGGAACAGATGAACCGGATCAGGGTGGGGATAGGGATGCAGAGGCAGGCTCGGGGGAAGCTGTGAATCCTCTTCCTGGAAAATTGCTTAACGAGATCGGCCATTCCGAAGAAGGCATTATCCAAAGAACTATTGGCCGCGACAACGTGAATGTGGTATACACCACTATTGGTACGACAGGCTGGAAGCTGGTGGCACAGGTATCGGAAGCAGAGATTTCGCACCGTGCTACGGCGCTCAGCCAATTCACCAGTATTGCCACCCTGGCAGGAATTACAGTGATGTTTCTTGTTCTGGTGTTTGTGCTGCTGATGTTCATGATCCAAAGCATGCAGGGCCGGGTGAAGATGATCCTGCGGATGATTCGCAAGGAGGGCATCGGCTGGCTGGAGGATCGCCGGTCCTTGCCGGACGGGGATTTCCGGCTGCTGGAACGCAGCGTTGACCATCTGATCCATAAGGTCAACAACCTGATGGAAGAGTCTTATCAGGCGAAGATACAAGAACGGGAAGCCCAGCTGAGGACGCTGCAGGCACAGATTAATCCGCATTTTCTCTACAATGCCCTGGATATGATCAATTGGTCGGCCATCTCCCATGATGCGGAGGACACCAGCGAAATGATCGAAGCGCTGGCACAGTACTTCCGTCTAAGCCTGAACAAGGGCCGTGATAATGTCACCATTGCCGATGAATTAGAGCTGGCCCGGGTATTCCTGGAGATCCAGCAGAACCGTTTTCCGTCTACGTTCACGTTCTCTATCCAGGCGGAGTCTGGGCTCATGCCATATATCATCCCCAAATTGACACTACAGCCGCTGGTGGAGAATGCGCTGCTGCATGGCATCCGCAAGACGAAAAACAAGCAGGGAACGATAGAAATCTCGGCGAGTCTGGAGAATGGCGATGTTGTGCTGATTGTTAAAGATGACGGTATCGGTATGGATCCTGAACAGGCTAACTGGCTGCTGCACGAACCTGCCTCTGGGCAACGGGCGGATGGATTGGAAGGGTCGTTCGGATTATACAATGTACATGAAAGAATCCGTTATTTTGCAGGGAACCGTTATGGTCTGTCTATCCATACCCAGCCTGGAAAGGGCACTGCCGTAACCGTTACTGTCAAAGCAACCCGGGCGGAATAAACGCATCTGCATTTACAGTCGCGAGAGACCAGAAATAATCAGATTACCCTCTACTAGCTGGGCCCCCTTCCTCAGTATAATCAACTCACAAGCAAATGGAGGTGATTGAACTTGGGTGCAGGTGCCACGGAGTTGAACCCGAAGAGCAGAGCCGCCGCGGCCCGAAGCAGGTCCGCCAGCAAATGGAGGTTAGCCTGGAGAAACAGGGATTATTATATGCTGCTGCTACCCGGACTTTTGTTTCTGCTGCTCTTCAAATATACGCCTTTATATGGCGTGCTGATTGCCTTTCAGGACTTTAATATTTTTGACGGCATCCGAGGCAGTGAATGGGTGGGGATGGAGCAGTTCCACAAGCTGGTCCAGTCCGATGAGTTCGGACAGGTGTTCACAAACACGCTGCTGATCAGTGTGTATAAGATCGTATTGCTGTTTCCCGTTCCGATCGTCATCGCCCTGGTGTTGAATGAGGTCCGGCTGATGTTTTTCAAACGGACGATCCAGACGATTATCTATCTTCCGCATTTTCTGTCATGGGTTATTATATCGGGATTGTTCGTGACGATTCTCTCCACTTCCGGGGGGCTCGTCAACAATATCATTCAGTGGTTCGGCGGAGAGCCGGTCAGTTTCTTTGTCAGCAACCAGTATTTCCGTAGCCTGGTGGTCTTCACTGCCGGGTGGAAGGAGGTAGGCTGGAATGCCATCGTCTTCATTGCCGCCATTGCCGGGATTGATCAGGAGCAATATGAAGCCGCTTCCATCGACGGGGCAGGCCGGATCCGCAGAATGCTGCATATCTCGCTTCCGGGGATTCTGCCTACGGTAGTGCTGATGTTCATTCTCCGTCTGGGCTCCGTGCTGGATGCCGGGACCGAACAGATTCTCACCATGTACAATCCGGTGGTCTACGAGACGGCAGATGTTATCGGTACCTTTGTATACCGGATCGGTCTTGGCAAAATGGACTACAGCTTCAGTACAGCAGTCGGATTATTCAACTCCGTAGTAGGTTTTATCCTCATTGTCTCCGGCAATTATCTCAGCCGCAAGCTGCTGAAGCGCGGGATCTGGTGAGGAGGAAAGGAGCAGGACAACCATGACAAAACGGACCAAAGGGGATTTTTTACTGGATACCGGAGTGTATCTATTCCTGATTGCCATCGGACTCATTATGCTGCTGCCCCTGGCGAGTGTCTTCTCCAAATCGGTCAGCGAAGAGTGGGCAATTACCTCCGGCAAAGTCGGCATTCTGCCTGTAGGGTTCCAACTCGACACCCTGATGCAGGTCATTTCCTCATCCCTGTTCATTCGGGCCTTCTGTATCTCCGTCGGTGTTACCGCTGTCGGCACGCTAATCTCCATCCTTATGACGGCACTTACCGCTTATCCGCTATCCAAACGCAATCTGCCCGGCATTTCCTTCATTATGGTGCTGTTCATCTTCACGATGCTGTTCAGCGGCGGACTCATTCCCAATTATCTGCTGATGCGCCAGCTGCATCTGGTCAATAATCTGTGGGTGCTGATTCTTCCCGGAATGATTAGCGTATTCAATATGCTGGTGATCAAAAGCTACTATGAGAGCCTGCCTGAAGCCCTTGAGGAATCCGCACGGATTGACGGAGCGAAGACTTACACGATTTTGTTCCGGATCATCCTTCCGCTTAGTATGCCGGTGATTGCCACGATTGCGCTGTTCTACGCCGTTGGATATTGGAACGATTATTTTGGCCCGATGATCTACATTAATGACACCGCACTGAAGACACTGCAATTGTATCTGCAGGATGTGGTGATGGACGCAAACAGTGCGAATCTTACGAACAAAAGCGTAGACGATCTCATGAATATGTCTCCGGAAGGCATCCGCGCAGCAACAGTGGTCGCATCTACGGTGCCGATATTGCTCGTATATCCTTTTATGCAGAAGTATTTTATCAAAGGCGTGCTGATTGGCTCGGTAAAGGGCTGAACTGAGATTGCAGAACTTATGGGGAGGTTTATTTCATATGCTAAATAGAAAATGGCTGACACTGTTGCTGTCTGCAGGGCTCGTGGCATCGATAGCCGGTTGTGGTTCTTCCGGTAACATGAACAAAGAAGGGGCAGCGGGAAGTGCAGCGGAGCAAACGGCTGGCACGCAAACGGAGAGCGGGGCGAAGCCGGAGCTGAAGACACTTAATTTATGGTCGAAGGATGATTACAACACGTACACGCTCGCCAAGGTGGTGGAAGAGAAAACCGGCTACAAGGTCAAATACGAGATGCTGCCGGCCGATAAGGCCATGGATAAGCTGAATCTGCTGATCTCCTCCGCGGAGCCTTACGATGTCATTACCATCTCGGGCGAAAAAGCAGTCTACACAGATTATGCCAAGATGGGTGCGCTTGTCGATCTGACCCCGCTGATTGACAAGTATGGCGAGAATATCAAAGCCTCGATCTCCCCCGAATCCTTTGAAGCTATGAAGGTGGACGGTAAAATATATGCCATTCCGAACCGGGCCTCCGAGTTTGCCGGCAGCAGTCTGATGATCCGCACAGATTGGCTGGATAAGCTCGGCCTCAAAATGCCTACAACCCTGGATGAATTAACCTCCGTCCTGAAGGCTTTTAAGGACAAAGATCCGGGGGGCAACGGTGATAAAGGCGCTCCGCTCTCCATTGACGGCGCAATGGCTACGATGGTTAATGTGACCGGAGCTTTCGGCATCGCCACGAGCTGGAATGTAGTAGATGGTAAACTGGTTGCGACACCCGTGCATCCGGGGTTTAAAGACTATCTGAGCTATATGGCTGACCTGTATAAGCAAGGACTGCTGGACAAAGAATTTGCAGTGAATAAAGACGCTACGCTGAAGGAAAAGTTCACCAGCGGCCGGGTCGGCGTGATCCCGCTTGCCTGGTATGACATTCCGGGCATTGCAGATGCCCTGACCAAGAACTTTCCGGATGCCAAATATGCTTATGTTCCGGCGTTGAAGGGGAAGGATGGGCAAGCGGGTATAGGGATGAGTGGCGGCTTTGACCGGCTGACCTTTATTCCGAAATCCTCGAAGCACCCGGAGGACGCCATCAAGTGGATCAATGCCAAGCTGGACAAAGATACCTTCAAGCTGATCGCGATTGGCGAGGAAGGCAAGCATTTCACTTACAAAGATGGGGTGTATAGCCCGATTCTGCCGCTGTTTACGGATGAACGCGGACTGGCGAGCAATTTTCTGACCGGAATTGATGAAAAGCTGTATCCCGTCTACTGGCAGGCCCGTGTGCAGAAAGACCCGCGTTTGTTCGCAGGCTTCACCTTCCTGAACAAGGAAATTCCTGCGGAATTCCGGATCTCTGATCCGCTGGCAATGGCTCCGTCCTTGCCGGAGTATTCCAAGAACAACGCATCTCTGAATCAGATGATCAATGATTTTGCTGTAAAAGTAATAGTTGGTGAGGAATCTGCCGATGCAGTGGCCGCATTCGTAGAGAAATACAATGCCGCCGGCGGAGAAGCCAGTGCCAAGGAAGTCAATGAGTGGTATGCATCCGTGAAGAAATAGTCAGGAGGGAAGCGCATGAACAGCTACAGAATGCGGAATAACGAAATTCCGCTCCAGGATTCCTGGGATGTCATTGTTGTCGGCGGAGGTCCATCCGGTTGTACTGCGGCTGCGGCTGCGGCGCGTGAAGGGGCGAAGACACTGTTGATTGAAGCCACTAGCAGCCTTGGGGGAATGGGAACCTCGGGACTTGTGCCGGCGTGGTGTCCATTCTCTGACATGGAATCGATCATCTATAGAGGCCTTGCGATGAAAGTATTTGAAACGTTGAAGGCGAAGATGCCGCATGTAAATAAGGATGCCATGGATTGGGTGCCTATTGAGCCTGAGAAGCTGAAGGTTGTCTACGATGAGCTGGTCCAAGGGGCGGGGGCAACAGTTCAGTTCATGACACAGCTGGGAGCGGTAGATACAGATGAGGATGGCAATGTTACAGCTCTGATTACAGCCAGCAAAAGCGGACTTCAGGCCTTGAAGGCCAAGGTGTATATTGACTGTACAGGTGATGCGGATGTTGCCGCATGGGCGGGAGCGGAGTATTTGAAAGGGGATACGGATACTGGTGAGCTGATGCCAGCTACACACTGCTTCACACTGGGCAATGTGGATGAGTATGCGTACCTCCATGGACCGATGCTCCATAACAATAACAAAACCAGTCCGATTTATGATATCCTCAGCTCTGGCCAATATCCGCTGATCCCGGATGCGCATATCTGTAACAATATCATTGCACCCCGAACGGTTGGTTTCAATGCAGGACATTTGTGGGACGTGGACAATACAGATGTTATGTCCATATCGGAGGCACTGATGCAGGGACGTAAGCTGGCTGCAGCCTACAGGGATGCCCTTGCTGAATATCAGCCAGCCTCCTTCGGGAACTCATACGTAGCTAATACGGGATCATTGATGGGCGTGAGGGAGACACGGAGAATTACCGGAGATTATGTACTTAGTGTGGATGATTACGTCAACCGCCGCAGCTTCGCCGATGAAATATGCCGTAACAGCTATTTCATTGATATTCACGGAACCGAGAAGGAGGAGAAACAGGCCGGAGGCAAGCAGGAAGTGATTAAGCGATATGGTCCCGGGGAGTCCCATGGGATTCCCTACCGGTGTCTGACCCCCCGTTCGCTCAAAAATGTGCTGGTAGCCGGACGCTCCATTTCGTGCGTACGCGAAGTGCAGGGCAGCGTTAGAGTCATGCCTGTCTGTCTGGCAATGGGTGAGGCTGCCGGGATTGCTGCTGCCATGGCTTCTTTGCAACCCCTGCCTGACGTCCATACTGTAGACACGGTTTCCCTCCGCAGACGGTTAAGGGAGGAAGGGGCGTATCTGCCGCTCACGGAAGCAGAAGATAAGGCGACTGGAGCGGCGACAATCAAGAGTATAGGAGACAGCGGCGGGGCTCTTTACCATTAAGGATAAGTTCACTTGATGGATCGCTTGAGCTTGCGGTTCATTAGAATGGCGTTGATCTCACCGCCAGCCAGGATGATGATGGAGCTGATGTACAGCCAGATCAGCAGAACCATGACTCCACCGAGGCTGCCATAGGTCTCAGTGAAACTGCTGAACTGGTTGACATAGATGGAGAAGAGGGTAGAGGTTATGATCCAGCCGATGGTGGCAAACATCGCGCCGGGCATAACCTCTTTCAGTGTGAGCCTGCGGCTGGGGGCAATCCAGTATAGCAGGGTGAAGACAATGAACATGATGAACAGTGGAACGGCATATTGCAGCAAGTCCCATATTTTCTGAAAGCCGTAAGGCAGATCGACCAGCAGGAAGACCTGTGTTTTGAGCCAGGAGCCAAGTACCAGCAGCAAAATGCTGAGCAGCACCACAAACCCGATAAATAGCGTGGCCAGAAAGGCAATACCGCGCACTTCCCAGAATACCCTGCTCTCCTCAATATCATAAGCGCGGTTAAGGCCTTTAATAATCGCGTTGATCCCCTTGGATGCGGCCCATAAGGTGGCCAGCATCCCAAAGGACAACAAGGCTTGGCTTCGGCCATCGGCTACATCCTTTAGAATTTCCTCAATAATAGAGATCGCCTCGGCAGGCATGATCTGTTCCAGATCACGGATTTTGTCCTCCACCGAGATATGGGCATACCCAATCAGCGTCATAATGAAGATCAGAAAAGGGAAGAAGGATAGGATTAAATAGTAAGTAAGTTGTGCGCTAATCCCCTGAACATCATCTAGTTTTATCTTTTGATACAGCTGTTTGGAAAAGGAAAAGGCTCTTCCGGCGGTAGTGTTCTTCATAAGTCCCTCCTCTGCTTATCCTATAATATGCTTATCGCATATATTTAACTCAACTTCCCGGCCTGGAATCAGCAGGTGAGGCGGGAGAGAACGTTCAGTTTATCCTAAAACCGGAATCCTGATATTTTCCCAGAGTATTCTATTTTTAATTTTTGATCCCCGTAATGAAGGATATCATAGTATTTAAAAGTATAGTCGGGTTAAATACAGGCAGGTGCAGAAGATGTTCATGTGAAGAGCTTGAGCCAAAGGAGAATGAGGATGAATTTAATGGAACCGGATTTCAAAAAGATCCGTAACTGGGTGTACCGCAATGCCCGGCTGGTTGACCTGGCAAGATGGAAGTTTCACTTCGAGGAAGGGACTGCAGACGCTGTGCTTGTTGCGTTATCGGCTTATCAGAATGAGGATGGCGGGTTCGCTCATGCACTGGAGGCAGATTCGTGGAACCCATGCTCCACGCCGATTCAGACAGCTAATGCCGTGGAGAAACTGCTGGAGATTCATTATGAGGATGGATCGCATCCAGTGATTCAAGGTATTCTACGTTATCTGGATAGTGGAGCTGAGATGGAGGGGAATACGTGGAGGAATGTGGTTGAGTCCAACAACCATTATCCGCATGCGCCATGGTGGCATACAATCTCGAATAGTACGGCCCACAGTATGTTCAATCCAACAGCCATTTTGGCCGGATTCATCCTGAAGTATGCGGACAGAAGCAGCAGGCTTTATCATCAAGGGATGGATATTGCCAGGGAATTGAGTACAAATTTCCTTATGGACTCTGGTCTAGAGATGCATCCGCTTAAATGTGTCGTTACACTCCTCGAGTGTATCTCGGAGGCGGGGTTGCAGGAACAATTGCCCTATACTCAGCTTCAGGAAGCTGTATTGGAGCAAATCACAGTATTAATTAAGCGGGAAGCGGGAGAGTGGAGCGGCTACAGCTGCAGACCCTCGGTGTTTATCAAATCACCGGAAAGCCCGGGTTATGCTGGCAATGCCGCTCTTCTTCATGAGGAGCTGGACTATCTTCTTCAGACAAGAAATGAGGAAGGTATCTGGAATTTGACCTGGAGCTGGGGCGCCTTCGAGCGGGAGTTCGCCATCAGTGAAAACTGGTGGAAGACGCATATCGTGATTGAGAATATGCTACTGCTGCGCTCGTTTGGACGTTTTTAGCAGAAGAACAGAGTGAATGTGGAGAAGAGGGTGATTGTCATCTAATATCTGGATGACAACGGACCTTCTGCGGCAGTGACTATATGTTAACCGCTCCATGCACGGAAGCGGCTCCAACAACGGCAGAAATGCCGTTGTTAACCGCACCGTGCGCGAAAGTAGCACCAACAACGGCAGAAATACCGTTGTTAACCGCACCGTGCGCGAAAGTAGCACCAACAACGGCAGAAATGCCGTTGTTAACCGCACCATGCACGAAATTGGTTACAATAACGGTAGAAATGCCGTTGTTAGACGCAGTATGGCCGAAAAAGGTGCGGTTATGCCGCGCTATCCGCCGTACTAGTAACATTAACGACAGCTCCTCTGTCCCTCCTCACGAAGAAGGGACACTGCCTGATTCGGCGAATTCCTGCTCATATATGGTCTGGACCTTCGCTAGAACGGCAGCGCTGTGGGCAGCGAACTTCAGCTCGGTGATCTGGTCCTTGATAAGAAATACTCCCGCCAGTTTGCTGTGCTGGCCTAAGGCTGCATTGTATAGCAGTCCGGCGCCATGGCTGGGATGGTGGAAGAAGAGCTTCATGATCGGCTTCAGCCAGAAGGGCAAGCCTGATTTTTTGCCGCTTCTAATGGTATTATTCCCTCCCGGATCTGCGCTGCGGATCAGGATGCCTTCTGCTGCGAGCTGGGGCGCAAGCTCCCGGGTCCAGAGCGAGAGGGCCAGCTTGGAGGTTGCATACGGACCGAATAGCTTTTTAAATGCAGTGGGATGCTCTAGCATATCCGGGTCAAATTGCTTCATGGTCATAAACGCATTAGATGAAGTGTTGACTACAGTTTTTATTTGTCCTTTTTGTAGAAGCTCTTTGAGCTCCATCGTAATCAAATACGGCGCCACAGTCTGGAGATCGAAATGCATTTCACGCCCTTGTCTGGAGTTACTTAGCTCGGGAAAGCTGCCGCCCGCATTGTTGAACAGCAGATCGATCTTCTGCTCTCTAGCTTTGATCTCATTCAAGGCATGTCTCAGTGCGGTGAAATCACTCAGGTCGGCTTTGTAGATCCGAAGCTGTCCGCATTTCACTGCCCTGCTGATTAATGTATCGTCCGTTGGATAATTTGAACGGATCAAGGCGATGATCTGCCAGCCTTCACCCAGCATTTTGCGGGTCAATTCAAGTCCAATGCCGTTGTTCGCACCTGTGATAAGCGCTGTTCCGCGATACTGTTGTCCTGTAGTCATTTGTCATTCTCCTTTGATGTTAGTCCCAGTCTGCGTAACGGAGTTGCAGGTCTGGCGGTTCATGCGCTTAGTGTATAACTTGGAGCCGACTCCAAGTCAAGCAGGGGATTTCACGCAAAACCAAGGTTGACTTGGAGCTGACTCCAGGTTATACAATGAAGAGACACAGTGAAAAATAACCGTGGAAGGTGATCCTATGAGCGAATCTGGTGCGAACTCCAGCGTAGATCTACTGCAAAGTTATTCCATTAAACAAACCTCGGAGCTTACAGGGATTACGGAGGATACAATACGGTATTACGAGAAAATTGGATTGCTGCCCCGGGCGCAGCGTAAGGGAAACAGCCACCGTATCTACAGCGACAACGATATTGAGACCATGAAGCTGATCACATGCCTCAAAAAAACAGGGATGTCACTGGATGATATGCGTCCTTACCTGGACCTGTCACTGGATTCCAATTTGTCTGAATACCCGGAATTGCATGCAATGATACGGAATCATAAGCAGAAAATATTGGATCAGATCGCATCCTTGCAACAGATTGTAGATCTGATTGACAGCAAAATGGACCAGGATTTTCTTGGGCCGCAGGAATGTGAATTGACCGGAGATCAGAAGAAAATGCCTGTGCGCAGGACCATACGATAATATGCAGCAGGCTCCAGCCCACAGGTTGGGGCTTTTTTCATTGCCGGATTCGGACAGTCTGCTTAGAATGATAGGAATGAGTATGATTACGTTTATGGGAGGAGTTACTTATGACACAACTGGTTTGTTCTCCGTCAAAATATATTCAGGGGAAAGGCGAACTCGCGCAGCTTGGACTCCATTGCTTACAGCTGGAAGCCAAAGGGGCTTATGCGATCATAGATCCCTATATTCTTTCTGTATACGGGCAGGAGATTGCAGACGGTTTCGATCGGGCTCAGCTCCCTTTGGTCCAGCGTGAATTCCGGGGAGAGTGTTCCATGGCGCAAGTTAATCAGATTATAGCCGGACTTGATGCGGGCATTAGTGTGATTGTCGGCATCGGTGGCGGGAAAACTCTGGATACGGCAAAAGCGGTCAGCCACTATGCTGGATTGCCTATGGTCCTCGTGCCAACAGTTGCCTCCACGGATGCGCCCTGCAGCGCCTTGTCTGTACTGTATTCGGAGGATGGGCAATTGGACCATTATCTGCACTTGCGGCGCAGTCCGGATGTGGTGGTTGCCGATGTGGATATCATCGCCAAGGCTCCGGCCAGGCTGCTCGCTGCAGGTATGGGCGATGCTCTGTCGACTTATTATGAAGCCAGAGCCTGCCGGCGCTCAGGCGCGGTTACTGAGGCGGGAGGAAAAGGCACCATTGCTGCCTTCGCTCTGGCGGGTGCTTGCCGTGATACTCTGCTGGCCTATGGGGCAGAAGCGCTTCGGGATTGCCGGGAAGGTATCGGCTCTGAGGCTCTTGGATTCATTGTGGAAGCCAATATTTATCTCAGCGGCATCGGTTTTGAGAGCGGCGGATTAGCTGCAGCGCATGCTATCCATAATGGGCTTACGATACTGGAGGAATGCCGGCATGTGCTGCATGGGGAGAAGGTTGCGTTCACAACGCTCGTGCAGCTGATGCTTGAGGAGGCACCGGAAGAAGAGGTTCTTGAGGTAATCTCATTTTGCCGGATGGCGGGCCTGCCCTTAACCCTAAGTCAACTGGGGTTGTCCGGTATAACGAGGGAGCGGCTTATGAATGCTGCTGAAGCCAGCTGTGCAGAAGACGGACCGATGGGCAATATGCCTTTTACTGTGACTACGCAGCAGGTACTGAATGCTATTTTTGCAGCAGATCGGCGTGGACAGCAAGCCCTGGCTGGGGATTGTTAATAATTGCGTAGCTGTTCTGTACATATTTATCCTCCGGGTTCCAAACAATGAGAACAATGGTTGTAGAACTCGAAGGAGGATTTCCTGATGAATAAAGGCTATCGTTTGGTTAAAGGCACTATGATATGTCTTATTGCTTCTGTAGTGATACTAACTGGCCAGTGCTTCGATGTGCCGCTTGCTCACGGCAAGGAAGCCGTCCAAGACCAGTACAGGGGGCAGGAACGCTCAAGCTTTCTGCTGACGAATCCCGTTCCACCTAGTGGTGCCGGAAATACACATGCTCAGCCGGCAGAGAATGTTTCTGGGCATAGCCGTGTAGCGATCATTATTGATGATTTTGGCAACGGGTTGCGGGGGACGGACGAAATGTTCAAGCTTCCGGTTAAGTTTACAGTGGCGGTTATGCCGTTTCTTCCGACATCAGAGAGGGACGCGAGGCGTGCCCATGACCGGGGTCTCGATGTGTTAGTGCATTTGCCCATGGAACCGAACAAAGGCAAGCCGGAATGGCTGGGGCCGGGAGCCGTACTGACACGGATGAGTGATACGGAGGTCCGCCAGCGGGTAGAGGCAGCACTGGATAATGTTCCATTTGCCATCGGGGTGAATAACCACATGGGCTCCAAAGTGACCGGTGATGAGCGGGTGATGGGCATTATCCTGAGTGTATGCAAGGAGCGGGGGCTGTTCTTTGTCGACAGCCATACCAACTACCGTTCGATTGCCGGGAGAATGGCCAGGGAGATGGGGCTTCCACCGGTAGAAAATCACATTTTTCTGGATGATGTTCATACCTCTGAACATGTGGCCAAGCAAATGCGGCTGGTGCAGGAAAGGGCAGTGAATCAAAAGTATTGTGTCACCATCGGACATGTCGGCATTCAGGGAAAAGAAACCGCTGCAGGCATCCGCAGCGGCATTGCTGAACTGAAAGATAGTGTTGAATTTGTAGGCATCTCCGATCTGGTCAAGGACCAGTGGAAATGGAATTCCAGTCTCACACTTCCATAAGATAGGCGGCAATGCCGCCAGCGATGGCTTCGGCAATGTCCTCCTGTCCTTTCGGGCTGCACAGCTTGGCCCTGTCGTCTGCATTACTAATGAATCCCGCCTCAACGATAACCGTTGTGGCGGTTATTTTGTTGAGCAGATAAAAGGGTCTGCCGGCCCTAGGCGCTTTCTTAACATCGTAAAGCTGGTTCAAATGGTCTTGAATGGATCTTGCGAGCAGGAAGCTGCGGCCTTCCTGGCGATACAGCACCAGCGGGCCTTGCTTCGCCGGAGATGGAGCCCAGTTGATGTGAATACTGACGACTACGTTTGCCGGCAGGGTCTCGGCCAGCTCTTTGCGCTGCGCCAGATCACGCAAATGCCGGGAGGAGCTGCGCAGCCAGCGGTTCTCGTCACTGGGCGCATAATCTCCGGTCCGGTTCAGAATGGCGTCAAAGCCATCACTGCGCAGCAGCAGGAACAGACGGCGGGATATCGCCAGCGTAATATCCTTTTCCAGAATGTTGCCATGCGAGGTGCCGCCATCAATCCCCCCGTGTCCCGCGTCAATTAGAATGATCCGCTGGTCGTGGCCCAGCATTTGATGACGTTCCGGCTTCCCGCCGACCTGTGAAGGTTCTATTAGGGCCGGTCGCGCTCCCGCAGCCGTTCCTGTAAATAGTGACATCAGTAGACCGGCATACGTCAAAAGCAGCCATACACGCCGTGTCTGTGTCAGATAGTCGCCTGTTCTCGGCAGAATTTTCAAGTGATATGAGCTTCTCAAGGGAATAACCTCCTTATCCGGGACGGGTCATGGGGATGGATACTTTGATAGATTGTGCCACAGCAGTCAAGGCTATACGGAAAAACGTACAAAAGGTTTAACACAGGGCCTTTTGGAGCAGACTAGCAGCATGGAGCTTGTGGCAGAGACATAGGAATTCCCGGTTCAGGGAAACAGGAGGTGAACCGTATGGCTTCCGGGGGTGATGATCTGGTGAAGTATATTACGGAGAAGGTAGTCGTCTATATGGAAGATCCGCGGGCCAGCAGGGAACGCAGAAAGGCTGAGAAACAGCCCTGGGCGGAAAAATGGTTCGGTATGCTCCCGCTTGGCTGGTCCATGTGGCGCAGCAAGTGGACGCGCAGCAGCAGGAAATAAAGCCAGGCGCGGCTTTATTCACTGAAATGGATTCAACACTAAGAGACACTGAAGGAAAATACGTTTCAGCCTTATATAACATACGTTAAAGCAAAGAACCTTCCTATGCCTATTCCAGACAAGGGAAGGTTCTTTGCAGTGCATCGCGGCACTAAACTTATTTAGAGGCCGGAACTGCTTGTGCTGCAACAGAGGCGACCCCTAGTGCAGCACTTCCCGAAGAGGGAAGCTTGTGCAAGGTTCCGCTGTGCTGAAGCATGTCAAGGGGGAGATACCGTTTGCCGTCCGGGCCGGAAGCGGCGTATAGAATGCCAGAGCTTCCGTTAGCCGGATTGCTCCCGGCGGCAGGTCGCCAGCGCTGAAAGCCGGTAACCATAAAGGGAGCCCCATATACGTCATTCCGGCCCCGGGACTGGAAGGCAAGACTGCTGCCTGAGGCCAGAGTCAGAGTGAGCTGGTCCACGCCAAGTGTAGGTAGTGGTGGTGCCGACAGCCATAATAAGTCAGCATACGGATCATCCTGCCCTTCGGTCCGGTAGACAGGAAGAGGAGAACGGTCAATATCCAGGCTGGATATTGTTCTGCTTCCGGCAGTATTGCCATGTAGAACAGCATCTGCATGGCTGGAACTCCAAGGCAGAACCTGTAACAAGGATGCATTAATATACATGATCTTACTGTCTATTGTTAATTTCCATACGGGCAGCAGGGGGGCGTAGAGCGCAGTGAGTTCAATCTTTCCGGAATAATGGACTGGGATAAGTTCCTGCTGCACCAGATACTGGCGCAGATCCTGCAAGCTGTAGGGGAGGCCGTAGCTGCCGGCTCCATATTCGCTGAGCATGTAACCGCCTTGTTCTGCAGCGGTGATAATCAAATAACCGATTCGCTGCTCTCCACTCATCACGTTAACCAGCCAGCTATGGGTTCCCGGTCCAAGGGGGAAATACTCAGTCCCGGCGTTGCTCCAGCTGGTGAAGGGAGGATCGGCGGACAGCTTTCGAATAGTCGTACTTGCGAAATCCTGCAGGGATTCCGGTGAGGTAACGGGTTTCATCGCAACTAAAGGCCAATTGGTTGTGGAGACTGCTTGCGTGACAGTTACCTGGGTTCCTGTGGCTGACAGCTCCGAAGGGAATGCAGAGCTGGCCGAGAACAGCATTATCCCCAGGCACAGGCAGAGGAGAAGGCGCCCGCGGTGTCCGGGAGCGTCCTTCTGCCTAGCTTTTATCTTCATTTGGCGTTCACCTTTCTTCACTGATGTACTGAATTTATTGTAGAGGACAAGCTCTGAAAAGGCTGTTGCTTGCTGTCGCTCTGGTGTGCGGGAATTCCACTGTTTTTTTGCCTGCTTTTAGCGAGCAGGGTCGCATCTTATGTGCTGCGCAGATGGAACAGGCCATAGGTCACGGCAGATACTGCAATCTGCGGCTCATACTGCCAGGTGGTCTCCTTACGCCGGCGGTTGTACTGCTCAAGGATCGCCAGCCGTTTCTCTTCATCCAGCTCCTTGAGCAGCTCCTCGTAATAGATATCCACTATACTTAGTTCCAACTGCAGCCGTTCACGTGCTTCTTCGGCCCAGGTGTAATCCAGCAGCGCCAGCTTTGAAGTCAGATAACCCTCCAGCCGGTCTGCCCCAGCAGCAATGTTCAGCTCAGATGGTTGAATGTGAATATTCTCCGGCAAGCGCGGCGTTAATTCACGTGATCCCAGCTTGGCCTCGAAATCAGGGACAATAAGCCCCGAGGTGAGCGAGACACCAATGAAATGCAGCTCCTCGCGCTTCAAATCACAGCTCATCTCCACCTTGTAGCAGACGGCGAGCCACGGTTCATAGGCAGCCGAGAGCAAGGTTAAGCGCTGCCTGCCACCGGGATCCTCAAACAGCTGCAGGCATTTGCCTTCCTCCCGGGCAGCTGACCAGATCTGTCCCAGGCGCTTGCTGCCGTAGGTGACGTCCTCGCGCCTGATCATCCCCGGGCCGATCCGGGGGAGCGGCGGAACGAACCCGAAGAAGCGGGAAAGGATGCTGTCCTGCGGATCAGCTGTACCCCCCGGCGGTGCTCCAGCCGCCGGGCCGATCCCTGAGCCGGCGCTTAGCTCCGCGCCGGCTTCTATCCCGGCCGCGCCCGCTCCGGCCGGCAGTCCCGCCGCGGCTGTGCGGTCTCCCGCTCCGCGCGGCTGTCTTACTGGCGGTGCTGCCTGCGCGGCTGCCGCCAGATGATCGTACTTCTCCGGATCGAAGACGAAAGTGAACGACAGTGTTTCCGGCGGGGCGCCCGTCCGCTCGACGAACCCCCAATAATAAGGCCGCTCCGTGAGCATGCGGTCCGCGCGAGGTGAGAGCTTCACCGTCACATGCAAGGGTGACACTTCGATCATTGAGCACTCTGTAGCCTCCAGATAATCCATGACTTGCTTGCGCACTTCCTGTGGCGTGAGTGTCATGCCCCGGCCTCGCTTTCGCCTTGAACCCCATGGGTCAGCTCGCTTAGCGATTCACCGATATGGTCCAGCCCGCTGCGCAGCTCCTCGTCGCTGCGGGCTTCGAGCATGATCTTATACAGGCTTTTTTCCAGTGATTCCTTCTTCTCGAAGCGTTCCAGAATGACGTCCAGTCCTCCGATGACCATCTCGAACATATTGATCTTCTCATGCAGCAGATGGAGAATATGCTCCTCAATGGTGCCTTCAGTTGAAAGATTGTAGATCACCACATCATTCTCCTGCCCCAGCCGGTGCACCCGGCCAATCCGCTGCTCCACCCGCATCGGGTTCCAGGGCAGATCGAAATTGATCATATGGTGGCAGAACTGCAGGTTGATGCCCTCGCCGCCGGCTTCGGTGGCAATCATCACCTGGGCGCGGCCGCGGAATAAGTCCATCATCCAGTCTTTTTTGCCCCGGTTCATGCCGCCGGAGTAAGTTACACACTGGAGACCGTGATCCCGGAAGTATTGAAGCAGGTACTCCTGAGTAGCCCGGTATTCAGTGAAGACGATCACCTTCTCGTTCATTTCCCGGATCAGCTCCATGGTTTTCTCCGCTTTTGTATTCGTTTTGACGGTGCGGAGGATCTGGAGCAGCTCCATCATCCGCTCGCGTTTTGGCGAGTCGGCCGGGAGCTTCTTGATCAGGTTGACCAGGGTTATAAAAACAGCATCCCGGCTGCTGCACACCTCGCGCTGCAGCGTAACCAGAGAGAGCATGCTGCTGAGATTGCCGCCCGATTCCTGATACTGGTCTTTGACAAAGGCCGTAACTCCGTCATATAATACTTTTTCCTCCGGTGAGAGCGTGAGCGGTATATTCTTTACTTTTCGCTTCGTGAAAGTCACCGGGCCTTCGCCGCGGCGGTTGCGGATCATGACTTTGGATAGCTCGCCCCGCAGTTGAACCTCGTTCTTCGGCTGGCGCTTGTCTACCACGAAATTGGTGGCAAAATCCCCCTGATTACCAAGCTGGCCCGGCTTTAGCAGTGTGATCAGATTGAACAGCTCGCCGAGATCATTCTGTACCGGTGTGGCAGTGAGCAGAAGGCAGTATTTTTTGCGCAGCTGCTGGACGAAGAGATAATTGGTTGATTTCTTGTTCTTGAGTTTATGGGCTTCATCGATAATGAGCATGTCGTATTCTTGATTCAGCAGCAGTTCCTTGTGCGGGTCCCGCTTGGCGGTATCCATAGAGGCGACAACGATATGGTTGTCCCAGGAGTAGGTCTTTTTTTGGGCAATAGCAGATATACCGAATTTGGTATTCAACTCACGCACCCATTGAAGCACCAGTGAAGCTGGTACAAGAATGAGGACCTTGGTCACAAGTCCCCGAACCAGATATTCCTTCAGCACGAGCCCTGCTTCAATGGTCTTGCCAAGTCCGACCTCATCGGCGAGAATGGCGCGTCCGGACATTTGGAACAGTACTTTATGAGCGGTATCGAGCTGGTGGGGGAGAGGGGACAGACCGGACAGATGCTTCATGCACTGCAGCTCATCAAAGCTGGTTACAAGCCCTGATTTTTCACCTTGAATGGCTAACCGGGACAGCCTCCAATTTCCCCAAGGTCCGCCTTTCTCCAGCCTCGACTCCAGATCATCCAGCCAGTTCCGGTCGAATGACAGAGGGACAGGCAGCAGCGTTTCGTGGGCCAGATCCTTTTCGGGTAACGGGTTACGGAATAATTGCGTCATGTTGCAGCCTCCTCCGGTGCTTGGTTCATAGCGAAATGTGTAGCAGTAGTATGCTCTTAAAAGAGAGAATTCATAACCTGCTATTTTCGGTCCGATGCTGTAAAATAGCGAGCAAGCGGGAGTAAATGTGCCATCTTTTGCCGATATTTCGCTGAGAGGCTCCTATTTTCGAAAAAGACCTTCTACACAATATGTGGTATAGTTGAAAAGCTGATTGACACAATATATTGTTACAAATGCTTGAAAGTTTGATTAATCCGGGCGTTTTTCGGTTATTTTTTATTGACAAGGGAAAGTTGCTGCGTGCAAGTCTGGTGCAGTCCATCCGCCGAAGTTCGGGTTGAAATATAAGGATTTATATGGTTCACGCTATACATCATCCTTATATTTCTCGCTGAAACGGATTCCGTCCCGCAAAAGGATGGCGAAGCCGTTTCCACTTGGAGAGTTTTACATATCACAATATCCGGGAGGTTTTTCTATTGAGTACAGTGGAACGCAAACAGCGTCTTGAAGGTCTGAGTGAAAAAATATTTTTGGACCGTTATGCCTGGAAGGATGCGGACAACAACAATGCCAAGGTAGGCGACGTTGTGCTCGTGCTGACCAAAGACGATCCGAAGTTCCCAACCAAGGAAGTCGGGGAGATTGTTGAACGTAGCGGCCGTGTGGTAACCGTAAAGACGCGCAGCGGCGAACTTGTACAGTCGGATGTGGAAAAATTAACACTTAACATAGAGAAGACTCCTGAGGAAATGTGGGACCGGCTCGCTTCAGCCATGGCTTCGGTAGAGAAAACCCCTGAGCTTCAGGAAGAATGGACAGGCAAATTCCGCTCCATTCTGGATGACTGGAAGCTCGTTCCGGGCGGACGTATTGCCGCAGGTGCCGGGGCAAGTGAAGAACTGACCCTGTTCAACTGTTATGTCGTTCCTTCGCCAAAAGACAGCCGCGGAGGCATCATGCAGACGTTGTCCGAAATGACTGAGATCATGGCCCGTGGCGGCGGTGTCGGCATCAACCTGTCCTCGCTTCGTCCGCGCCGTGCTATCGTTAGAGGCGTTAATGGCTCATCGAGCGGTTCTGTATCCTGGGGCGGACTGTTCAGCTACACGACTGGATTAATCGAACAGGGCGGAAGCCGCCGCGGTGCGCTGATGCTGATGATTAATGACTGGCACCCGGATGTGGTCGATTTCATCACCGTGAAGCAGACGATGGGCCAGGTGACCAACGCCAACCTGTCGGTATGCGTGAGCAACTCTTTTATGAAAGCAGTAAAGGAAGATCTGGACTGGGAGCTAGTGTTCCCGGATACGACTGATCCGGATTACGATACTGTCTGGGATGGGGATCTGGATAAATGGAAGGCCGATGGCCGGGCCGTGATTCCTTACCGTACAGTCAAGGCGCGCGAGGTATGGCACACCATTATTGAATCGGCCTGGAAATCGGCGGAGCCGGGTGTCGTATTCATGGAATACTACAACCAGATGTCCAACAGCTGGTACTTCAATCCGATTATCTGCACCAATCCATGCGGTGAGCAAGGTCTGCCGGGCTGGGGTGTATGCAATCTGTCGGCCATCAACCTCTCCAAGTTCTATGATGCGGAGAATCATGATGTAGATTGGGCGGATCTGGCAACAACCACCCGCTATTCCGTACGTTTCCTGGACAATGTTATCGACAAAACGCCTTACCACTTCCCTGAGAATGAAGCGAACCAGAAGCTGGAACGCCGCGTAGGTCTGGGCACCATGGGTCTGGCCGAGCTGATGATCAAGCTAAACATCCGTTACGGAAGCCCGGAATCCCTGGAGTTCCTGGACAAGCTCTACGGTTTCATGGCACGCGAAGCGTACCTGGCCTCATCCGGTATTGCTGGTGAGAAGGGTTCGTTCCAGGCCTTTGATACAGAAAAATATCTGCTCAGCGGATTCATGAAGAATATCACTGAAGCCTACCCTGAAGTCGGTGAATCGATCCGCAAGCACGGTATGCGCAATGTTACCGTGATCACTCAGGCACCTACAGGCAGCACTGGAACCATGGTTGGCACATCGACTGGTATTGAGCCGTATTTCGCCTTCAAATATTTCCGTCAGAGCCGTCTGGGATACGACGAACAGTTCGTACCGATTGCCCAGGAATGGCTGGAAGCTCATCCGGGTGAAGACCTTCCGGACTACTTCGTAACTTCGATGGATCTGTCTGCGAAGGATCATATTCGTGCACAGGCCGCAATTCAGCGCTGGGTAGACAGTTCGATCTCTAAGACAGCGAACTGCCCGTCCGACTTCACCGTTGAGGAAACGGCAGAGCTGTACGAAATGGCCTTCGATCTGGGCTGCAAAGGCGTAACGATCTACCGTGATGGCAGCCGTGACGTACAGATCCTGGAAACGGCGAAGAAGGAAGACAAAAAGGAAGCTCCAGTAGCAGAAGCCGCAGCTCCGGCAGTGGAACAGGCAGCACAGGCTGTAACAGCCAGCGCAGTTGTAGCAGCATCTCCGGCACCGCAAGCCAGCACCGCAGGCAGCGGAGACAAACAATACAAAAAACGCCCGCAAGTTCTGCGCGGCGCTACCTATAAGATTAACACGCCATTCGGCATGGCTTATATCACTATCAACGACCTGGATGGCATTCCGGCCGAAATCTTCCTGAATGTCGGCAAAGCAGGCTCCGACGTCTTCGCTATGGCCGAAGCACTGGGCCGTGTCTGCTCGCTGTTCCTCCGTTACGGAGACCACGGCGAGAAGGTTGAGCTGCTGATTAAGCATCTCAAGGGCATCGGCGGCTCGGGTGCCATTGGCTTCGGAGCGAACCGCGTTGAATCCATCGCTGACGCGGTAGCCAAAGCTCTGGAGACTCATGTGCAGAACAATGCCCTTGACGACCATGTGCCCGCTCCAATCGCGGCTACCCTGGAGCTTGATTTCAATGAAGCTTTGAATGCAGAATTGAATTCAAGCGTGCCAGCGGCAGCTTCCACGGACGATGGTCACGGCGGTCACGGAGCACACAGCCACACCACCGCATCCCGCGACCTCTGCCCATCCTGCGGCAGCGCCTCGCTGGTTAATATCGAGGGCTGCAAAACCTGCAGCAATTGCGGATATAGCCGGTGTGGTTAAGATTAAGAGCTTAGGTGAAAAAATCACAAAGTGTGATGGATCATGAAAGCTGCAAAAAGGACGATGAATACTGAGAAAACCAGCTCATGTAAAATGAGAACTTAATGTTTATTCATTTTATTGCATAAAACACTCGTCGATAATAAGATTGAAGAGTGGCTATGTTTTTGGAAAATGCACCTAGGAAATCATATTTAGTCAACCAAATAAGGAGCCTGATCTGGAATGTTCCAGCTTAGGCTCCTTTGATTTGTTACCATCATTTCAACTTCATAGACAAACTTTTAACCACCTCTAGAACATATCATCTCCCAATATTAAAAGAGCTTTTGTTTGACATTGTTCTTTCTCTTTAGACAAAAAAGTTATACAATTAGATTGTAAAAAATTGTTACAAGGATTATTAACTTAATTAATTTTATATATGGGGATGAAACTATGGTACCTCCACCGGAGCATACACGTTGGCTCTATAATACAGGTAGAAAAATCACCCTAATTGATGGTGGCGAAGTTGAATTATGGCATTTACAACATGAAGATGATGACACCGTTTTATCGATGTGGGCAACACACTTTAGAAATCAGTATTGTCTGGATTCTGAAATTGACTTTCTCCTAGAGGGAACTGGACTCACTCGAAGTCAATATTTAGACTCCATTAAATTTCCAGATCCACGACTTGCGCCAGGTCCTAGCATTCGAGCTGGGGATTTCGGTGAAATTTTAGTTGCAGATTATCTAGAATATATTATGAACTATTGGGTTCCTAGAACTCGTTATAATAATAAAACAGTAAGAAATGAGTCTACCAAAGGGTCAGATCTACTTGGGTTTCATATTAATAATCCACCAATGGACTCGTTAGAAGATATTTTAACTATTTTTGAAGTCAAAGCAAAGTTTACAGGCTCAGATGATGCACGATTACAAAAAGCAGTAGATGGATCAGCCAAAGATCAAGCAAGGAAAGCAGAATCACTTAATGCAATAAAACAACGATTTTTAGACAAACAAATGATAGATGATGCCCGCCGCATTCAAAGATTTCAAAACCCAGAGGATAAACCATTTACTGAAAATTATGGGGCTGTGGCTCTTATTAACACACCTTTTGTTGACAATGATATTATTAAATCAACAAGCGTGCAGAAACATCCTTTCCCCCAAAAGCTAACTTTGCTAGTGATACATGGCGATAGACTAATGGATCTTGTACATGAATTATATAGGAGAGCGGCAAATGAGGCCTGAACAGAATTCACAACAATTATTAAGTATTACACGTTCAAAAGCTAAAATGTTCGAATTTGATGTTCCTGAAGAATCACATATTCAAATCTTTAAAGACCCATCAAATCTCTTCTCTCTTACTATTGGAGTACTGGGAGACTTGGCAGCAGCTATTAACAATAAGGCAGAGGATTCAGTTATAAGCGAGCTTCGTAATTCCCTTGGTTTTTCTGCTCGTTTTTTTGATGCATATATTCAGACTCATATTAATGACGATCTAGATTTATATTTTTTCCTTTTAGGATCAGCTGCGTATTATCTAAGTAATTATCCAGGCAGCTCTGTTGTGCTAGCCAAAAAAGTCACTGAGGCTAATTTAGATCTAGAAGTACAGGAATTAGATAAATTTCTTTTATGGATGCTTTCTGGAGATTATTCTACAAATTTCAATTTTGAAAAAGTTTATTCAGAAGATCTACAAACGATCGCTTCTTTAGTGGTTCGCTATTATGAGGCAGGAGAAAGTAGAGAGCTTATTGAAGAAAGTTTGGCGATTTTAAGGAGAAAAGTATATGCATTTGGGAGTGCACGTGAATTACTTTTTATTGACACTGTCGGTGCTATTATCATTGAAAAAATAAATAATTCATCTTGGAATTGTTTGCCTATATATACAGGCCTATCTATTGGACACTGGTATGAAATTTTACAAAAGGATACTTTCCTCAAAGAATTTTGGCCAGCACAGCATTTAATCGGAAATAAAGGCATTTTTCGAGGTGAATCTTCTGTAATACAGATTCCTACAAGTGCTGGAAAAACGAGGGCAGCAGAAATAATTATCCGAAGTGCCTTTCTTTCACAACGGACGAATCTAGCAATTATTGTTGCACCTTTTAGGGCACTTTGCCAAGAAATTAAAAGTACACTTTTACATGCTTTTAAGGATGAAGACGTCAATGTTGATGATATATCAGATGCGATTCAAGTAGATTTCGATATAGAAAGAATTATTGAAGGCAAGCAAATATTAGTGTTAACTCCAGAAAAGTTTCTTTATGTCCTGAGGCAAACACCCGAGTTAGCTGATAATATCGGTGTACTTATTTATGATGAAGGCCATCAATTTGATAGCGGATTACGGGGAGTAACTTTTGAACTCTTGTTAACTTCATTAAACAGAATGATAGGGGCACATACGCAAAAGGTGCTCATTTCTGCTGTTATTAGCAATGCAGATTCGGTCGGAGTTTGGTTGAATGGTGAAAGTAATATTTCCGTGAATGGCTCTGATTTGTCTCCAACATTTAAGACAATCGCTTTCTCTAGTTGGACTGATACTTTAGGACGATTACAATTTGTCTCTAAAGACGATCCTGAAATCAATGAATTTTTTGTACCTAGAATAATTGAGCAACAAGAATTGTCGAAAAAACCTAGGGAAAGAAAACCTAGATTCTTTCCTGAAAAAAACGATGTGCAATCTACAGCGTTATACTTAGGTTTAAAACTTGTGCGAAATGGTGGTGTAGCAGTATTTTGTGGTAAAAAAACCACCGTAGTTTCTATGTGTAAACAATTAACAGACCTATTTTTGAGAAATCCAACTTTCCCTATGCCAAACCTATATTCGAATGAAGAGGAAATCTCAAGAATTCATTACCTATACTCCGAACATTTCGGTACAGATTATGAAGAAACTATATGTGCTCGGTTAGGAATATTAACGCACCATGGAAGCCTTCCTCAAGGAGTTAGATTAGCAGTCGAATTTGCTATGAAAGAGGGTAAAGCAAAATTTGTTATTTGTACATCTACTTTGGCCCAAGGAGTTAACATACCAATTCGCTATTTAATAGTTAGTAGTATTTATCAAGGTCAGGAAAAAATAAAAGTTCGTGATTTCCATAACTTAATAGGTAGAGTGGGACGTTCAGGAATGCATACTGAGGGAAGCATTATATTTGCAGATACAGAACTTTACGATAATAGAAGAGATTTCAATATGATTGGCGGTCGTGGACGCTGGAGATCCATTAAAAAATTACTAAATCCTTTAGATTCTGAACCATGTAGAAGTACTTTATTATCACTTTTAGAACCTTTAAAGGAAAAGAATGATTTTTATCCTTTTGATCCTCTTAACTTTATAGAAGAGATATTATTTAATCAAACAACTATTGAAGAGTATTATCTGGAGATAATATTAAGTAGATATCCTAGCGTTGAATTTAATTATGATTCGTTGATTTATCAACTTAATAATAAATTAAATATTCTTGCTGCAATTGAAAGCTTTCTAATGACATATATAACTGATGAATCACAGATTGAAGATTTGGTTTCCGGAACATTTGCGTATCATCTAGCTGAAATAGAAGAACGTGAACTGTTAACTCTAATTTTCGGAAAGCTTTATGAAAGAATTAACGAAAAAATTCCTGACGATACAATTAAAAAAATATATGGAAAAACTTTGTTTGGTGTTGATAAAACTCTCATATTTGTTAATTGGGTTAATGTAAATTTAAATGCATTAAGTTCTGTTTCAACAAATCATCAAGCTTTACTTCAACTCTTATGGCCTATTATCAGAGATAATGTTTCTCATACGATAATTCGTAAATGTGAAAATCTTGATGCTATGTTGGATATGCTCAAGGGCTGGGTTCAAGGGCTATCCTATCAGATTCTCTTTCAAAATTTATTAGATAGTGATATTAGGTTCATTTATAAAACACAAAGGAGGCTCCCCACTTTAGAAAATATTGTTGATATATGTGATAATGGAATATCTTATGAAGTTACTCTTATCATCGGAGCAATCATTGAAATTATTCTTATAAATTCCTTTGAAGATAGTGAAGAATTAATACACCAACTTCAAATACTTCAAAAAAGATTAAAATACGGGGTATCTACTATGTTTGAAATTCACATTTATGAGATTGGTTTTTCAGATAGAGTAATTTCACAAGATTTAAGCAGAGCTATTACTCCTCCACAAAATTTATCCAAAAGCTTAGTACGTCGGAGTTTGAAAAGACAACAAGTACGAGCGCGTGCTATTATCAATAAGTATCCTTCTTATTACTCAATGATATTAAATAGACTTTAAAGTCTGTTGTATTTAGGCTATATTTGTTAACTATAATGTTGTTAATATCATAAAAGAATCAAAAAGTATGAGTCACATATTTATAAAATAAAGTGTCGAATAACCAACATATAGAAGATAAATAAGTATTTTGGGATATAAGTTGACGGAGAGAAGATTTTGAATTTAAAGTTTAATGGCAACGAATAACTGAGTGGATCCTTTAAATCAAGCAAAAACTTTAAGAATATATGTTGCACCTTTTGTAGACTTTTATGCGAAATATACATTACTATAAATACTTACTGTATTATAGTGAATAAAATGTATATAAGCCGATTTTCAGATATTGAGGATTTGTCGATTTCTATGATCCCATATAGGTAGTATTGTTCAAACCGGAATCTTTTTATCATCTTTCGTGAGAGACTATGCTAATGAAATAAGGCTTTCATACATTGTTTTTTCTGCTTTGGTGATCCACCACAAAGATTTTGATTTTTCATTTTAAATTAGAATTGTTTCATTTTAAGTGAGATAAATGTTTCATTTAGAATGATGAAATGAATTTATACACTTAAGTGAATGAAAATACAACAAAACTACATCTAGTACACGGCAGCATGCTTCATTATGTTGCCGTGTTCTTTTTTATATGTGCCTATTTTATGCAATGATTTTAATCATTCCAATATATAAAAGCTAAAACAATTAATGCATAGGATTGGTGAAGCGTCGTTAGCTTTGGTTCCTTAGTTGAAAATTAGTCAAACACCAATTTACAATACCTATAGTCAATTTTCTTTCAAACTTTTGATTTCAGAGATGAGATTTTCCGATGTTCTTCCATTAATTTCCTGTGAGAAGGATTTCATTTCTTTGCTTTGTCCCTCAAATGCTGATAGAACGTAATCCCCATCTACCACATAATACGTTCCATAACGGGTAAAGGAGTAGCTTCCTTCTTGCTGTTCCCCCACTCCTTTTTTTATTGCGACAACGATCTTCATCCCGGGTTTGAGATCTGGTTCTACGCCCTTGAATTCAGAGTTGTAGATTAAGTTAATAGAACTTCCAACCTCTTCACCTGTAACTACTTCTTCTACATTGACTTGATAAGATGTGAACTCGGGTTTGTATGGTTGTAAACCGGATTCTTTTGTTTTCTCGGTAAAATTACCTTCTGCAGTTCCAGGCTCTGTTATTAGATCTACACTAAAATCTGGCATTTGCTGAATAACCTCAGCGATAATGACCGAGTCGGCATAATCCAACACCTCTTTAAACGTTAGATCTCTTAGATCAACATTTTTTGGTGAACCTGTAGATAATGGATACTCTTTACGAAGTTCCTTTATTTTTTCTGGCGAAAGACTTGTGGCAGCGATTTTATCTGATTGGGAAGTAAGATTGGTACAACCAGTTACGATTCCGAATATCATCATGGATATAATGGTGGATGTTATTAGTTTTTTTATATTCATCTCAAACCTCCTTAATATTTATTAATTAAATTATTAATGTCATGTGATCTAGGCAAGTGATGAATCCGATCTTTGATGCGCAATTTTCTTGGTACAGCTACGGCTTTCGGCCGGGAAAGAGCCCGCATGACGCTGTTAAACAAGCTCAAAGATATATCCAAAGTGGCCTAAGATAGGTTGTGGACCTAATCTGCGCTTACTTAAACGCCGGAGTTATAGTGGATGGAAAATGGGAGAGTAGCCGGGAGGGGATGCCACAAGGCGGTCCGCTTAGTCCGCTTCTAGCAAACATTCTATTGGATGATCTGGACAAGAAACTGACCGGGTGAGGATTGCGATTCGTACGCTACGCGGACGACTGTAATATCTTTGTGGGGAGTAAACGAGCAGGCGAGCGTGTCATGGAATCGGTAAGCCATGGGACCAATGGATTCGGAGAAGACTCCGAATGTGTCTATGGAAGCCATGGAAACGAGTGCGAACACGAATTCGAGAACTCCGGGCACTTGGGGTCCCAGAGTGGGCTTATTTTACAATGGCCAACTCGAGGCGAGGCGCATGGGGAATGTCCCGGAACACGAATAATACCCTCAGGGCTTCCTACTGGGAAGCCCTGAGGGCTGAAAAGTTTGCTTTCACGTTATCTGGTACTTTGTTAACCTTTTGGAACCGCCGTATGCGGACCCGCATGTACGGTGGTGTGAGAGGACGGGGGCTTACCGCCCCCTCCTACTCCATTATTCATTGAATCTGAACCTTTATTTTTCAATCGAAATGGCTGCTTCTAAAGCTACTTCCATCATGCTGTTGAAAGAATTCTGTCTTTCTTCTGCAGTAGTCACGGCATGGGTAACCAAGGAATCCGAGATGGTAAGAATACACGCTGCTTGTTTGCCTAATACTTTAGCATTATGGAACAACGCATAGCTCTCCATTTCTACACAAACACAGCCATGTTCATTGTAAAATTCATTGACTCCAGGAACATTGTCTTCATGATAGAACACATCGCTTGAATGAATTCTTGCAGTCAAAAGAGGCTTGCTGATGCGTTTAGCCGCAGCTTCAATGATATCATTCAAGGCTTTACTTGGAAGCTGTATATTTCCTTCTACACCACTTTGCACATAGGCATATGTAGATTCACTCCACGCACTGTCTGCCAGTACCACGTCAAATAAATTTAATGTGTCTGTATAAGCTCCTGCACTACCAATACGAATAATATTTTCCACACCATAGTGATTGTACAGCTCATAAGAGTAAATACCGATACTTGGCATTCCCATTCCCGAACCCATCACAGATACTTGTGTACCTTTGTAAGTTCCTGTATATCCGAACATATTCCGTACCGTATTGAATTGGGTATAGTTGTCCAAATAGGTTTCTGCGATATATTTCGCTCTTAAAGGATCTCCTGGCATTAATACCGTTTTGGCGATTTCGCCATTCTGTGCGGCATTATGTGGGGTTGACATGATTTATTCCTCCTAAAGTTGGTTACTCGATAATTATTTTATCCATTTCACTATACCATCTATGAACTTGTTTTTCAGCATGGCAGGAAAGGAACTTTAATTTCAACCTAGAATATCTAAGGTAATCGAATAGCTAAAAATTTAACGAAAGACAGGAGTGGGTTACGATGATAAAAGGTTTTGGAGGGATATTTTGGAGAACGGGTAATCTTGAAGTTGTGAAAAAATGGTACAGTGAAGTGTTGCAGATTGAATTCGAAAGCTGGAATGGGACTGTGATACAACCTCAATCAGATAATACGACTACTTTGTCTTTCTTTACTGAGAATGACAGTTATTTTCCAACAGGACAACAGGTGATGTTGAATTTCCAAGTGGATAATCTTAACGAGATGATGAAACATCTTGAACATATGGGTGTATCTCTTGCAAAGGAAAAAGAGAGCAGTGAATATGGAACGTTTATTTGGATTGAAGATCCTGATGGCCGACTGGTCGAGCTGTGGGAGAAATAGATTGAATGGAGCCTAATACGGATACCTCATCTGATTTTACATCCCTTTGATATGCTTCATATCTTCGCGTGATATAACTGTAACAATCGGATATAAGAGGAGAAGGTTGGATGAAGCTGAGCAAAGAGGAGAAATCATGGATTCTGTATGACTGCGGGAATTCTGCTTATTCGATGGCGGTGACTACGGCGCTGTTGCCTATTATCTTCGGCATGTTCACGAATGTGGGAAGCAGTATGGATTTGGGGTATTTTAATTCCATTGCCAGTATTCTGGTGGCGGTCCTTAGTCCTATCTTAGGGACCATTGCGGATTACAAGGACCGGAAAAAGCGCTTCTTCGTATTTTTCGCTGCAGTCGGCGTATTGGCTACGGCTTCGCTGGCATTTATTTCACCGGAGAGCGGGCAGTGGCAGCTGTTGATTGTATTTTATATTTTATCAGCGATTGGATTTGCCGGTTCTAATATTTTCTATGACTCCTTCCTGGTAGATGTTACGGAGGACGGGAGGATGGATAAGGTCTCTACGAGAGGGTTCGCTTTCGGGTATATCTTCAGCTGTATTCCTTTTGGGATCAGCCTGCTGCTCATTTTCATGATGGGGATGGACAAGGCAATTGGCTACCAGATCGGGTTCATCATTACAGCGCTCTGGTGGGGGCTGTTGACGGTGCCGATCATCAGAGATGTGAAACAGAAGTACTATATTGAGCCTGAACCCAGGCCGATTGCGAATAGTTTTAAAAGACTGGCAGTCACTTTCAGGAATATCAGCCAGCACAAAATTGTGTTTGTATTCCTGATCGGGTATTTCTTCTACATTGATGGGGTAGATACCATTATTAAAATGGTTGTGCCGTATGCCACTTCGGTGCTGGGTTCGGACGCCCTGGACACGTTCACGCTGCTGGGGATTCTGCTTATCATCCAGATCATTGCGTTTCCGTGCGCGATCCTCTATGGGAATCTGGCAAAAAAGTACTCCGCACGGACCATGATTATAGTCGGGATTTTCACCTATATTGTTTCCTGTATTGCGGCTTTTTTCATTACATCGGTCTGGCATATTTTTATTCTGGGTGCGTTGATTGGTTCGGCCCAGGGCGGAATCCAGGCGCTAAGCCGGTCTTACTTTGCGAAGATTATTCCGAAGGAGAATTCCAATGAATTTTTTGGGTTCTATAATATCTTTGGCAAGTTCGCGGCAATTCTCGGCCCTGCGCTGATGTCACTGACAACTACTCTAACGGGCGACGCCAGCTTTAGCATATTAGCTATTATTCCGTTGTTTCTAATAGGTTCCTTAATCTTTATCTCATTACCTAAGGTGAACTGACCCCCCGACAATCCAGCAGCGTAACAAAAGCCCGCACTCGGCCGATCCGGCTCGATGGTGGGCTTTTGGCTTAGAGGAGATCCTGTCCGTTCTCATTCTCGGTATAGATGGAGATCAGCACGATAGCCGTATCTTCACCGATATTTCTGACTAAATGGGGTGTGCAGGCATTCCAGCTAAAGGAATCCCCTTCGACAAACTCAGCTCCATCTTCCCCTTGTTCCGCGTATATTCTCCCTTTAATGACCACATGTACCTCTTCGCCTTCATGCGCATGAGGGGTATCCCCTGTTGTTGCACCCGGAGGAAACTCCGTGATCATCATTCGTACATTCTTAGTTGAGCTCAGATGTTCCACTTTTATATGATCGGAACCGCTTGTTGTGATCGTCCGTTCGTCTTTACGAACAATTTGCATTCGTTCTTCTTTCTTCAATAGCAAGTAGGCTAGCGGCACTTTCAGGGCTTGGGCAATGTTCTCCAGGGTTGAGATGGATGGGGAGGTCTTGTTCGTTTCAACCTGACTCATAAAGCCTTGGGACAGGCCGGTGGTTTCACAGATTTGAGCAATGGTGATGTTTTTCCGCTTTCGGATTGCCCTTATAGTTGAACCTATATCCATATGATCACACCTTAGGAATATTTGTAATACAAAACTTAATTTTATATTATCAATTTTTAGGTTGACAAGTCAATGTAAAGCGCGTTTAATTACACATATAGAAAATATATTTTTATTACTAATATTTTGGAGGAGAGAAACGAATGACTAGAACAACTGTTGTATCCATTATTATGCGAGTGGTGCTGGGCATCATTTTTGTATTTCATGCTGTAGATAAGTTTCAAATGGGCCTTGGCAATGTAGAAGCATGGTTCAGCTCATTAGGCATTCCAGGATTTGTAGCTTATGTTGTTGCAGTGATTGAGCTTGTCGGTGGGATTATGCTGATCTTGGGGTTGTTTACCCGTTATGTATCAGGAGTGTTTGTGATTGTACTCGTCGGTGCCATTTTTACTGCCAAATTATCTGTGGGACTTCTGGGTAACGGCCAGATGGCTGGTTATGAGTTGGACCTTGCATACATCTTGATTTCGTTATATCTGCTAGTTGCGGATCGGACGCCATTCTCTGTTGACCATGTAATGATTAGCAAGCGTAGTAGATAACTTAGAGCATGGAGGTAACCATGATGAATCCGAATTATCAATATGATATTCACCTGCCGGTTCATCCGGAGCAGGGCAAGAAGTATCCGGTGATTTTTACACTTCACGGGAAAGGGTCGAATGAACAAAATATGTACGGTCTGGTCGCTCCACTCGCTGCAGATTTCATCATCATCGGAATTCGCGGGAATATGCCGCTGGGTGCGGGATACCAGTATTATGATCTGAAAAGTCTTGGCAACCCGATTCGGGAGATGTTTGACCAGGCGGTTAAAGATCTCGAAGCATTCATTCATTATGCGACAGAGAAGTATCCGGTCGATCCAGACAAGCGTTATTTGCTCGGCTTTAGCCAAGGTGCAATTCTGTCCATGACGCTTGCGCTTACCATGGGAGATCAGTTACGGGGGATCGTAGCGCTGAACGGCTATATTCCTGACTTTGTGAAAAGAGAGTATTCACTTCGGAGTATTAAGGATGTATCCGTCTTTGTCTCTCATGGCGAATATGACTCCGTATTTCCGGTTCGTATCGGGCATGAGACAGTCAGCTATCTACAAGGATTAACAGAACGCTTAACGTTCAAGCTATATGAGGCAGACCACGGGGTAACTGAAGAGAACCAGCTCGATGTGTTGAAGTGGCTTGAGAATGATGCCGAATCCAAGTTGAATAAGGAGTGAGAATATATGATACCATCCTATTTTTTTGCCCATGGTGCACCATCCCTTGTACTTGAGGATAACGAATATACTAAGCTGCTTAAGCAGTTTAAAGACCACACGCCAAAGCCCAAAGCGATCGTTCTATTCTCCGCTCATTGGGAAGAGGGGGTACAGTCGGTTGGCGCCGCCGCAACGTATGAGACCATTTATGATTTTGGCGGGTTCCAGGATGAACTGTACCAGATGACGTATCCGGCCCAAAGTGACCGGTCGTTAGTAGATCAGATTCAAAACCTGTTCACGAAGGTTGGTGTGGAGAACGTCCGGGATGAGAAAAGGGGCTTGGACCACGGGGCATGGGCTGTTCTAAAACTGCTGTATCCAGATGCAGATATCCCGGTTGTAGCGCTATCCGTAAATCGTTCTCTGTCTAATGATCAGCAGTATCTAATCGGCAAGGCACTTGCAGAGCTTCGTGAGCAGGATGTGCTTATCATCGGGAGCGGAGGGACTGTTCATAATCTAAGACAATTGAACTGGCAGTCCGATGGGGTTGACGGTTGGGCGGAACAATTCGACAATTGGATCCAAAATAAGCTGGAGCTATGGGACACGGAAGCCCTGTTCCAATACCGGGAGCTCGCTCCCTATGCCGAGCAGACCGTACCGACCAGTGAACACTTTATTCCGCTGCTTCTTGCCATGGGAACAGGTGACTTGAGCCGTAATGCGAAGCTTCTTCACCGTAGCTACCAGTACGGTAATCTGAGTTTGAGTTGCTGGGAATTTAATTGAGATGATAGGTGAAACGGCAGTGGTGAGCGGTTATATTCTCCATTGCCGTTGTTTTGTGCGCTTAATAAAATCGTTACCTCATACCACTCCCTGCTTCGCCTTCATACACTTCAGATTGTAAGTCCGCCCGTAGGTCTTCCCGTATCTGATGATTCGGCGGATCATGCTGCGATCTTTCAGCTTGGTGAACGGACAGGGATCGGGAACTGTATTCACTTCCAGGATCCATAACTTCAAGCGCCGATCCAGGGCAATGTCCACACCGATTTCCCGAAGGCTGGGAAAAGCAGAGCCTAACTGATGGGCAGACTTCACTCCAATTTTCTTCATAGCCGCGATCAATGCTGCCCGCTTTTCTATACTTGTGTAAGCTTCCAACAAACTCGCAACCGGATAAATGCTCCCCCCTTGGCTGCCGTTTGTAACCACTTTGCCGGGATGCGCCACCCGTCCTGCTACCCCTGTAGCCACCCACTTCCCCTTAGGATTCCTCTGTACCATTACCCGGATATCGAAGGGCCGCTGATCATAGGTAATCAGCCGGATTCCCTTCTGTACTAAATAGGATCGCCCTTTGGTTTCCCTGCAGATTGCGAGATAGGCGGTGTCGTAGTCGGAGAAACTATGCACTTGCGTACCTGCCTGATATCGGTAATGTACCTGTTCTCCGGAGTTGTTTTCTCTACCCCTGGCGGAAATCTTCTCTACCCGGATCACGCCCTGCCCCATAGATCCGCAGCACGGCTTAATGTACACCATGTGATATTTGAGCAGCATCTTTTTCAGCACACTCCGAGTCATTCTTTTGGTTAACGGTATATGCCTCTTTAACTCTTGGTTTCCAGCCAGTACCCTGGTCTTTGTCAGCTTGTTGGATATACGTGTGATTTGTCCCTTCATTATGTCCCTCCGTCACAATAAGCCTATGGGCTATCTTACGGAGATGACTCCGCTTTTGACTGGGCAGCAGACGATAAAAGAACACACCCAACGCGTGCTACATATGATTATTGCAGGTGTGAACTAAAGAGGCTGCAGCTGCAGCAGAGCGGGAGGCGGCGATGATGCTGCTGGACAAATTGCAGGTTAAGGTGCAAGAAGTTATGGAGATATTCCCCTGGTACGAGGGGCTGATCGGTGGGAGGAAGACGAATTATAGCCTTCAGAACCTTCCTCTGATGACTGCGGGAATCCTCGAAACCCATTATTACACAGAGCAGAACGACCCTTCTCTTGCTGTATACCGGACGTCGGGTACTAGCACAGGCCGGCGGAAAGCGATCCTCTACTCTGAGGAAGATGACAACTACTATGTAGATATCAAAACAAAGCTGTTCGGTGAACTTATCGCAGGCAGCGGATGCAGCCGAGCGTTGGCAGACATGGGTACAGGACACGCAGCAAACACCGCCCTAACCATATTTGAACGGCTGGGTCTGGAGTGCAGGTCCATTCCTTTTGAACTGCCGATTCAGCAGCACATTGAACAGCTTGAAGCTTTTCAGCCTGACCTTCTGTACACGATGCCTTCGATCCTCGACCATATTGTACACGCCGCAGACAATCCGCTCGCCTTCGGCATCCGCAAGATCATTCTGGTCGGAGAGATCGCCACACCCGAGTGGCAGCGGAATATGGCCCGTCTGTTCGGTCTTGAGCCGCGTGACATCATCGATACGTACGGTTCCATTGAAATCGGGACGATTGCTTATTACTCCCATGATCTTGGCCGGTATATTCTGGCCGAGGGCATATACGGGGAGGGGATCGGGACGCAGGAGTTAGGCGAGGATTTGAGGCCGCTGGCTACCGGTGAAAGTATCCTGGTACTTACCTCGAGCGTCCGCAAGATGCTGCCTGCGATCCGTTTTGTGACCTATGACGTGGTAAGGGACTTCAGGACTGTGAATGTAGGCGGTGTAGAGAAGCAGAGCTTCGCATCTATCGTCAAAAGAGTAGGGCGGGAACTGAAGCACGGGGAGAAAATCAGCCTGTACGATATCGAACGGGTTGTATACCGTCATCTCGCGGATGCGATCATCCGCGTAAGAGTAGAGAACAACACGCTTGGTGTATACATTCACAGCAAATCTGCGAAAAGCTCCATGATCCCCGCTATTCAGGAGGAAATCGGAGAATGCATCCCGGAAATCGGTATGATGATTCGAAACCATCTGCTTGATGTTATTGAGGTCATTCTGGCAGGGGATGATGAACCGCTGGAGAGCAGACAGGTGAAGAACAAAAAGCTGTATTACCGGACAGGCAAGGATAATGCCGGAATGGACCTGAATGTCGGGATTTTGTCAGCCATTGGGCACACGCCTTTAATCAAGCTGAACAACCTGTTCCGGAATAGCGGATTTGAGGTCTACGCCAAGATGGAGCTTCTGAATCCAGGGGGAAGTGCAAAAGACCGTCCGGCTCTGCGGATGATCCAGGAAGCCTGGAATGAGGGCATCATCGGGCCAGGAACAGACATCATTGAATCGAGTTCGGGAAATATGGCGATCAGCCTGGCAATGATTTGCAAGGTTGTGGGGATGCGTTTTATCAGTGTGGTCGATCCCAGAACCACAGATACTAATCTGCAAATTCTGAAGTCTTTGGGTGCAACAATAGACTTGGTCTCCGAACCCGACCCCGCAACAGGCGAATTTCTGCCTGCCAGGCTAAACCGTGTGCAGCAGCTGTTGGCAGAGATACCCGGCAGTTATTGGCCGAATCAGTATGCGAACCCCCATAATTATCTGTCTCACTACCATACGACAATGAAGGAGATTGTGGCAGAGCTGGGCCGTGTGGATTACTTGTTCTGCAGCGTAAGTACCTGCGGCACGATCCGGGGACTTGCGGAATATGCAAAGGATCATGCGCTTAGGACCAAAATCGTGGCTGTGGATGCGGAGGGAAGTGCTATTTTTGGCGGAAATAAGGGGCAGCGGAGGTTTCCGGGACTCGGTGCCGGTATCGTACCGCCCTTCTGCAGAACAGATCTGATCGACCGTATCATCCATGTCACGGACTTGGATATCGTTCAAGGCTGCCGGGCACTCGCCCGGAGCGAATCAGTTCTGGCAGGTGCATCCTCCGGGGGGATCATTGCCGCTGTTAAGAAGATGGAGCAGGAATTGGCTCCGGGATCGGTCTGTACGGTCATTCTGCATGATAAGGGAGAACGTTACCTCGATACTGTATATTCGGACTCTTGGATTCTGACCCAATTCGGCCGGGAACTTACCGCTAAAGACTGAACATAACAGGGGATATAAAGTATAGGTTTAGGAGGAAGCTGCATGCTGTATTTAAACGACCAGGACCTTCGGGAAGTTGGCCTGGATTGGCCTGTCCTTGTGAATAGGATGGAAGCTGCGGTACGCATTATCGATTCCGGTGACTATGCGCAGCCGATAAAGCCTTACCTAAGGTATAACCATCCGCAGAACCGGATTATTGCCATGCCCGCATACGTAGGCGGAGAGGTGAGTGCAGCCGGGATCAAGTGGATTTCGAGCTTCCCCGGTAACATAAAAGCGGGTCTTCCCCGCGCGCATAGCATGATCGTATTGAATGATCCTGATACGGGCGAACCGTCAGCCATTCTGAACTCGCCGCTCCCGAGCATTGTCAGAACAGCAACGGTCAGCGCTCTGATGATTCGCTACTTTATGGAGGTGCGCCCGCAGGAACGGATTCATCTTGGCATTATCGGTTGGGGACCGATTGGACAGTATCATTGTCAAATGGCTACTGCTCTGTATGGGGACCGGATCGAATCTATACGCATCTATGATATAAGGGGCGCAGATTTATCAGGAATCCCCCCTCAATATAGGGATAAGATAGAAGTGGCTAAGACTTGGGCGGATGTTTACCGGCATTCCAATATCTTCATCACCTGTACGGTGTCAGATCACCGGTACATTGATATTCCCCCTGCCAAAGGCAGTCTTCTGCTGAATGTTTCACTGCGGGATTATAAGCCGGAGGCACTGACTACAGTAAAAGCCATCATCGTGGACGATTGGGATGAAGTGTGCCGCGAGAATACGGACATCGAGCGCCTCCATCTGGAGCAGGGGCTGACTCGTGACGGTATCCGGACGATTACTGAGGTTGTCTCTAAGCGCTGCCTGACGGAGTTCTCCGCAGATGAACCGATTCTTTTCTGCCCGATGGGCATGGCCGTCTTCGATATTGCTACAGCCGTATATTACGTGAAGCGGGCTAGAGAGAAAGGGATCGGGACTGAGCTTAATTAAATGAACAAGCGATCCATGAGAAGGCGGTTAAGCGCAAAATCCCATTGGACCGCTTATTTTATGTGATCGGCTATTTATTGGAATCCGGGTCATCGTTTTCTTCCACAGTCCGTATCTCCATCAGCTTCATGGCGGTAAAAGCTGTGATTCCATAGCTGTCTCCCCTGGAAATTGTCAATATTCCGCCCGGCTGTGCTTCTGTAGCCAAACCATTCAGGAGGAATTCTCCTTCACCGGAGAGGATCAGCCAGCATGTGCCGGAATGGCCGCAGAGCTGTTCGGACATCGTCTGGCCTGGCAGAAGGGATAGCTTTAGTGTGATAACCAGGCCTTTACCGCATGGGGTGCGGTCGAGTACGGTATAGCTTCCCCATTCGGTTTCGCCATATCTGGATTCAGCTGTAACATCCTGGATGATCTCCTTTATTGCGTTTGCTTCCTCTTTCCGGGCGATCAGAATCCCCTCGGGACCACTGACAGCAACAACTCCGGATACGCCGATTACATGCAACGGAATGTCCAGTTCGTTAACAATATGCGTATTCCGGCATTCCCCCCACATTCCGCCCGCTCCAATAACCGTCTGAGCCAGTTGTCCGCTGAGCGATCCCCAGCTCCCCAGATCAAGCCATTCCCCTTCATGCTTGAGTACAACGGATTTATTGCTGTGCTCAGCTATCTCCTTGTCAAAGCTGCGGACAGGGAGTCCGGGATAGAGGTCTGTAAATGCAGCCGGTTCCGTGGGCAGCCCCATCTGCTGCAAATGGGATAACATGAAGCCTAACTGAAAAGCAAAAATACCACAGTTCCATAGGGCATTGTGCCGGATCAGCTCCTTAGCTACGGAGGTATCCGGCTTTTCTTCAAAAGAGACCACCGGAGAATACCGCTTGGCCACAGCCTTCCCCGGGACAATATAGCCATACTGGTCTGAGGGATGGGCGGGTCTTGTCCCAAGCAACACAAGTTCAGCCTGGGATTCAGCCAAGATATCGGTAAATTGATGAAATAGCCGGAAGAATCCGTCATCTGCATACATATCGGCCGGAGCCACACACAGGGTGTCTTCCGGTTTAGCTTTTCCTGTGGAATATAAATAGAGGGCCCCCAGCGCGGCAGCCGTGAATGTACCGCGCTTATACGGCTCCCCAATTACCGGGTATCTCCCCCGGGTATGCCGCTGCGTCAGAGCAAGCTGATCTTTATGCGTCACGAACAAGGCTGATTGCCCCAGTCCGGCTTGCTCAAGCTGTCGGCATACCCGCCCGATCATGGACTCTGTACCTCCATCCGGAGCAGGGAGCAGATCCAGAAACATCTTGGAACGGATGCGGCCGGACAGGGGCCACAGCCGCTGTCCGGAGCCTCCGCACAAAAAAATGGTATGCAAGACTGTCTGCCTCCTTAGCGTTTGGCTGGAATGGAATACCCCTTTCGCTGATGGAAGGAAAGCGAGCGGAAGGTTCGGGCCAGGTTCTGGAGCCGGGCGTTGCCCAGATCGGCCACAGCTGTTGTCAGGGATTTATTATTGGCCTTCTTGAGCAGTACGGAGCTGCTGTCCATGCCGTATACATAATTGGCATAGGTTTCGAATTCGGAGAAGCCGAACTGCTTCTTCCTGTCGATGCTGCGGAGAATGGCGGTATGCCAGGATAACCCATGTCTGGCTTCGATTTTTCTTTTAAGTCCCGCCAGCTTTGCCCTCTCAAACAGCATGTAATGGGTCACGAAGGATTTGGGAGAGGGTGCGGGAACACCCAGCAGCTTCCGGTAAGTGCGGAAATATTCCGGCTGGCTCCAGCTGCGGCAGTAAAAGATGCTTTTACCCCCGGAACGGAAACGGTGGGGACGGATTAACACCGTGTCGGCATCAATAACCAGAAAAAAGTTCTCCCTGCAGATATGATCTCCGTTCATCTTCAGCAGCTGCTGATACAGCCAGCCGGAACGGTTCCAGCGGGAGGAGGAATAATGAATATCCTTTTTGGTAAAAGGCAGAACGGTGGTCTCATCGACAAAAATACAGTTTTTGCGGGCACACAGACTTCTGATCCTGTTGCTGTTCGGCGAGACAATGTAGATATGGCTGATAGGATGGCGTACATAGCGGCGAAGACTGTCGATCACATAGGGAAGGGTCGCCAGATCTTTTTCAATGGCTGGGATAAGGACATCGATCGCGGGACCGCTGGTCTTTAAGCCTGTAATTGCTGACATAGGTTCATCTCCGTGCACGTATTGACACTAAGGGCGTCTGAATTAAGGTATGCTCCATATGCACTGCATGACCGGGCAAAGAACACTGTAAAGTTAATCTTCCCGTACGGGATATTTGCTTCATTCAGCTAGTGCTGATCCTGCATACAATGCAGTGACCATGCAAATCAGCGAGGGAGAATCCTCTCTCTCAGACAGGAGAGTGCGAGTGTGAAGGCAAAACCGGTGAACGCAGTACAGAGCAAATGGATTAAGACCAAATTGCTGCTCCGCAATGCTTCGATCAAGCCTTTTATCCCCGATACACGAAGATTTAATAGAAGTAATCTGGAGCAGATGATTTACAGCTACGGCATGATCTATGTGAAGCCGGAACGGGGAACCTATGGGAATGGGGTCATCCGGGCGGAGCGCGGGGAGCGGCAGGGCTTCACGTACCAGTATGAGGAGAAGATTCGTCATTTTGATACCTTTGAAGCTTTTCACAAGAGTCTGGCGAAGAAGACAGGCGGAAGAAGCTATTTGATTCAAAAAGGCATTCATCTGCTGAAGCATAACCGGCGCCGTTTCGATATCCGGGTAATGGTGCAGCTTAGTCCTAAGGGGGTCTGGGAAGCTACCGGAATCATTGGAAGACTGGGGCATCCGCACAAAATTGTTACCAACTATCACAGCGGAGGCAAACCGATGGCGATCGAAACGCTGCTCTCCACTCATATGACTTCTAACCGGCTCGGACAACTGACAGACGAATTGAATAGACTGGGAACCCGTATGGCCGCTCATATGCAGAAAACCTATCCCCGTATCCGCCATATCGGTGTGGATGTCGGGCTGGACCGCTCCCTGACGCCATGGATTATTGAAGTGAACATGAATCCGGACCCTTATATCTTCAATCAGTTGAAGGATAAATCCATGTACAGAAAAGTCATGAGGTACCGGCGTTTTGGCATGAAACACTAAAGCTGTATATTCCATGAATAGCCAGTCCTAGCAGCGATTCTTCAGATAATGGAGAATCGCTGTTCGCGTTTTTGGACATTCCGGGATACTTCCTTTGGCTTGTGAAAAAAAATAGGGGATTTCAAACTTTTTACGGGTATCCGTTCAAAGAGAATTTGCCAGACGTTAACGAAGCTTGAAGTGTTCACAGTCTTTTTGTCGAAAAAAAGCGAAAGTGGCTAAGAGTGTGATCTACTTCAGCGAAAAGAACGAGTGAGCGTTGTAGAGTTAAGAAGTTAAGCTGTTAACACTCATATGATTAGAGCGATTATCTTGCGAATCTGGCGAGTATTACCGATACTATTTGGTATACATACAGAGGCTCATAAATAGTCTGAACAAGCAGTGGATCAGTCGAAGGGGGAGATATTGTGGAATTATTGGAAGAAATCATGTTCCTGCACAAAGGCGGCAAACTCGAAACAACCTTAAAGAATCCGATCCTGACGAAAGAGGACTTATCCAAAGTATATACACCAGGAGTAGCAAAGGTTTGTCAGGCAATTGCTGCGGATCAGGCCCAGGCGTATAAACTGACGACGAAGAAAAACACTGTAGCCGTGATATCCGATGGAACCGCAGTGCTCGGTCTTGGAGATATAGGCCCGCGAGCGGCCATGCCCGTTATGGAGGGCAAAGCGGCGCTGTTCAAGCAGTTCGCCAATGTGGATGCCGTCCCCATCTGCCTGGATTCGAAAGATACGGAAGAGATTATTACTATTGTAAAAGCACTTGCCCCTACCTTCGGCGGCATTAATCTTGAGGATATATCCTCACCCCGTTGTTTTGAGATCGAACAGAGACTGCGAAATGAGCTGGATATCCCTGTGTTTCATGATGACCAGCACGGTACGGCCATTGTTGTGCTTGCCGGGTTGCTGAATGCGCTGAAGGTATGCGGGAAGCAGATCAAGGATGTCAAAATTGTGGTAAACGGTATTGGCGCAGCCGGTATCTCCGTATCCAAAATGCTGCTGCAGGCCGGAGCCGTGAATCTGATCGGTGTGGACCGGGAAGGGGCCATCAACCGGACCGTTCAATATAACCGTGCACATTGGAGCGAATTCGCCCAGCTGACGAATCCGAACCTGGAGAGCGGCCAGCTGTCGGATGTAATAAAGGGTGCGGATGTCTTTGTGGGTGTTTCGGCACCGGATGTGCTGAAGCTGGAAGATGTGATGAATATGGCTGAAGATTCCATCGTGTTTGCGATGGCGAATCCCATGCCGGAGATTGATCCTGCTATCGCTGCGCCGCATGTAAGAGTAATGGCGACAGGCCGTTCGGACTATCCGAATCAGATTAATAATGTGCTATGCTTCCCGGGTATTTTTAGAGGGGCGCTGGATTGTGAAGCAACCGACATTAATGACGAGATGAAGCTGGCGGCGGCTGAGGCGATTTCCTCGGTGATAGATCCAGCGGATCTTCATGAGGAATATATTATCCCGGATGCCTTTGATCCGCGGGTAGTGGAAAGAATCCGCGAAGCCGTTGCTGCAGCGGCGTTCAAAAGCGGAGTCTCTCATAAAAACCTGCAGAACAGCGATCATATATAAAAATAAAACAACAGCGCGGCCGTCCCGAGTGGACGGCCGCGCTGTTTGCTAATAACGGCTGCGGTTTATTTCATACTTTCTGCCAGTGCTGTGAAGATTACACCTAGTGCGTAAGCCCCGGCATCCGGGTAGCCGATGCTGCGTTCACCGACGGTGCCGGCTCTGCCCATCCGGGCCACGATGGCCTCCGTGCTCTTGGCGCCCTGAACGGCGGCCGCGGCGGCTTTGGTGAAAGCGGCATGTAGCGTATCACCTTGCTCGGCGCTGCTCTGCCACGATTCAGCGCAAGGTACCAGAGCGTCAATCAGGGTTTTGTCGCCGACGACGGCTCCCCGTCCGAAAGAACGTTCGCCCGTATCCTGAATGCCCTGGACCGTAGCGGCGAGCATCTTAGCGACTTCGTGAATGGACAAGGAGGTCATGCTGTCTGCAGATTTACCTGCCGCACGGAACGCGGAGCCCCAGATCGGACCGGAAGCACCCCCGCAATGTTCCATAATAATCAGGGAACAGCCTTTAAGGAAGGTGCCAATGTCTTGGGAGTGATTCTCCAGGAGATCCGGCCACTCCTTCTTCAACTGCTTGAAGCCCTTCGCCACGCTCATACCGAAATCGCCGTCTCCTGCGTGAGCATCCAATTCGCAGAAGGGTACCTCGTTCTCGATAATGATCTCGCTCATCTGGTCGATGAGATAGATGACGTTGGACAGTGACAAGCGTTCGTCCTTAATGGCTGCATATTCAGGATTAGTCTCATTGGTATAGCTAACTTCTCTGGCATCGGTGTGCCGTTCCAGAGGATCTGTATATAGAACAGGTTCAGAGGCGCCTGTAATTCTTAAGGCCGGTGTATCACAGGCTGCGGCCAGCCACTGGTTCAGCTCATCATCAAGATGCATCAGGGTCACAGAAGCGCCAGCCATATCAATGCTGGTCATAAAGTTGCCGACGAGCGTGCGGCGGACAACAATACCGCGTTCTGACAGTTCGCGCATTACCGCGTTGTTCAGAACGTACAATTCCTGCAGCGGTGTGGCTCCGAAGCCATTGATAAGAACGGCGGTTTCCTGGCCGGTCTTACCCTCAAGCTGCAGATTTGCCAGCAGAGAGGAGACCATGCGTCCGGCAAGCTCGTCAGCGCTCACGACCTTTTCCTTGCGGATACCCGGTTCACCATGGATGCCGACACCATATTCCATTTCATCCTCTGCCAGTTGGAAGGTAGGGGTGCCTTTGGCTGGAACAGTACAGGAGGTAAAAGCAAATCCAATACTGCGGACCCGATCCGCTGCATGCTGGGCCGTCCGCTTCACTTCCTCCAGGGACAGGCCGGCCTCCGCTGCGGCTCCCGCGATTTTATGCACAAACACGGTCCCTGCCACACCTCTTCTGCCAACAGTATACAGGCTGTCCTCCACCGCAATGTCATCTTCGACCTTCACGTAGTCGACCTGAATCCCGTCTTCAATCGCCAGCTGTGCTGCATTCCTGAAGTTCATAATATCGCCGCTGTAATTTTTGATGATCAGGAGGGTGCCTTTGCTGCCAGCAGTATTGCGGATAGCTTGATATACCTGGATCTGGGACGGAGAGGCGAATACATCCCCGCAGACTGCGGCATCCAGCATGCCTTGACCCACAAACCCCGCATGGGCAGGCTCATGTCCGCTGCCGCCGCCGCTTATCAGGGTGACCTTCTGTTCGTTGAGCGATTTTTTGGCAATGATCTTATATTTGCTGTCAAAAGCCAGCTCTGGATGGGCCATCACCAAACCATTTGCCATTTCGCGGACTAAAGTTTCCGGCTGATTGATTATCTTTTTCATGTGGCGCTTACACCTTGCCTTTCTTGAAGGCCTGGCCTAACTGATCGGCTACGGTGATCGCTGCCGCTACCGCTTCCGGTGTGACCGGGAATGGCATGGAGTGGATCGACTCTTCTGGGATACAAGCCTTGCGGGCTACTTCCAGCAGTTCTTCCTTAGTAATGGATTCCACGCCGATGTCGGCAAGGCATACAGGAAGACCTACTGAAACGCAGAATCCGAGTACTTCCTGGATTTCGGAGCTCTCTGCATTCTCCAGCACTAATTGGGCCAATGTACTGAAGGCTACTTTCTCACCATGGTAATAATGATGACTGCCTTCCAGCACCGTCAGACCATTGTGGATAGCATGCGCTGCCGCAAGGCCGCTGCTCTCAAAGCCTAGGCCGGACAGCAGGATATTGGTCTCGATAATATTTTCCAGGGCAGGGGTAACCACGTTCTGATCACAAGCAAGCTTAGCCTGGACACCGTCCTCCAGCAGAGTTTCATAGCATACACGGGCCAGCGCGAGCGCGGCTTTGGTTCCTTTGGCCTCTGTGCTCACACCTTCACGTACACCGCAGGGAAGGCCGGCATTGACGTTGGAGAAGGATCTCGAAGTAGCTCTGGCTTCAAAATATGTGGATAAAGCGTCTCCCATCCCTGATACCAGGAATCTCGAAGGGGCCTGTGCGATAATGGTTGTATCGATCATGACCACGGAAGGACTTTGTTTGAAATATGCATAGTCATCAAAAGCGCCTTCCGGCGTATACAGGACAGCCGAATGGCTGGTAGGAGCGTCAGTTGCGGCAATGGTGGGAACGATGATTAAGGCATCCCCTTCGGCTACGCATTTTGCCGTATCAATCGCTTTGCCTCCGCCGAGGCCAATGGTACAGGAACAAGCATGTTCACGGGCAAGCGCCTGCAATCTGGCCACTTCCTGACGGGAGCACTCCCCATGGAAATTCCCCGTGATCAGGGTAATGCCGAACTTGCTGCTGGTGGCATCCAGCTTGGCTTGGACACGCTTCACATCATCCGGGTGAGCGATCAGCAGGGCCGAGTCTCCGAAGGTTTTTACAAAATACCCCAGGTTAAGCAGCTCGTCTTCACCCTGGATATATTTGGTGGGGCTGATGAACACTTTTCTCATGACTTGTTCCTCCTAAAGTTTTGTTAGCAACGCATCCTTGAACAGCTTCGTACAAAACTGGCTCCGGAAGCGTACGCTTAATATACCTTCATTATAGACACGGGTCGTGACAGATGCATGGAAGTAATCAAGCGAGTTTAAGCGTTTTCAGATCGTAAATTCTTGTTATTTTTGATGAAAATATAATTATCTTGTTCTATGATGCCAGAGTTCGATATAATTCAAGAATAGAACAGGCGTTATTCTGCCAGAGATGGAGACCGGATGATGTTACAGTCGAAATATGACCTGAAGTCGATTATTGATCTTGAAAAGTGGCATGCGCTACAGGATTCATTGTCTCTTGTTACACAAATGGCAATAATCACAGTCGATTATAAAGGGGTTCCAGTGACCCGGCACAGCCGTTGCCAATCCTTCTGTCAAACGGTGCGACAGGATGCAGAGCTATCCTCTTACTGCCAGAAATGTGATGCGCGCGGTGGCCTCGAAGCGGTCCGGCTGAACGAGCCTTATGTGTATTTATGTCATTTCAACATTCTTGATATAGCCATTCCCATAACGGTTGACAATCAGTATGTTGGAGCTGTGATGGCGGGGCAGGTCAGGCTTGCGGAGAGCAATCATTCACGTCTGGAGCAGATTGTATCCCGCCCGGGTACCCCCGAGAGCGCAAGCACGTTCGCAGATTTAAGACCGGAATATGAGCAGCTGCCCGTTATGTCATATGCACAAGTGAAGCTGATTGCTGATATGTTGTCCCATCTGTGCAATTATATAGTTGAAGAAGCCAGCCGCAAAAATGAAATTATGGATTTGTACCAGCAGTCACTGGCAGCACCGACGGTTGATATTATGCCCAGTAAGGTGCTGGCAGATTCGATGTATTCAAACGTTCAAGCGGGGCATAGGGAGCTGACAGGTGTACGTGCACCGATCGAAAGTGGAGATATATTACCACCTGCTTCAGCCGAACCTTTGGTCAGCTGTTCCAATAAAGCCTTGCAGCCGGCCTTTGATTATATTTACAGCCACAAGCACGAGAATTTCACGCTGGAGTCAATGGCACAGCTCTGCCATATTAGCCCCAGTTATTTCAGCCGTTTATTCGTAAAAGAGAGCGGAGAGAACTTCTCAGTCTATGTCTCCCGGCTCAAAATCATGTGGGCCAAGCAGCTTCTGGAGACAACAGAGCTGTCTATTAATCAGATCAGTGATCATCTCAGCTTTTGCGATGCCGGATATTTCATCAAAATCTTCAAAAAACATGAGCAGCAGACTCCTGCAGCCTACCGCTCATGGACAAGGGGGAAATGAGGGCTGTAGGGGAAGTCATAATTTTCCGGGAAAGGGGGATATTATTGGAGTGGATACACAGCGAATTCTGATCGCAAAGCTGGGAGCTGCCCCGCTTGTTCCTTTACAATCAACCCGGTAACCTATATAATCAATTTAATTGTATATAGATGTACCCGGAGGAGCCTGCCAACAGCGGGCTCTTTTTGCGTTCTTTTATGGAAATTTAAGGCAGGAGGCATTGCATATGACCCTTAGACAGAACGGCGAAAGTATTATGGTGTGTGTCCATTACGGTCCGCACGGACAGCGGCTGATTCAAAGAGGAAGCCAGTTATCCAAGCTGCTCGGCGCTCCCCTATGTGTACTCACTGTGGATTCGTCCAAGGATAATGAGTACAACCATGAGAAAGAACAATATCTCTCCGGGTGGGAGAAGCTTACCAAGGAAGCCGGGGGAGAATTTCTGGTCCGGAAATGCCTGGGGAAGAAACCAGCTGAAGTCATTGTGAGCACTGCCCGGGAGCGGGGAGTTACACAGATTATTATTGGGAAGTCCGGCCAGACGTTATGGCAGGAGATTACACGGGGGAATTTTATCAATGACCTGGTTGAGCTGGTTGGCCCCATTGATCTCCATATTGTAGCTGTACAGCGCTATCCCGATCTCTTGGAACAGTCCCATGAACAAGGCTTTAACGCTTATTTGGTGAAACAGGGCGAAACGTATGAGCTTGCGGAAGAGCCTGATGGGGAAGAAACAGAATTTTTGAAAGGTGTGTTCTTTCGCGAACTGGACACTGATTTCAATACCGGCTTGTTCAAAAAGATAGAGAACGGCGAAGCGGAGTATTTACGGATTGTGCAAGGAGTCTGGGTAAAGCCGGGCAAATAGATTACTGATGTAAAGAGGGGGAGTGCTAAGCTGTGCTGCATGCTGCTATCTTGATTCCATTTCTGCTGGCTGTTCTGGTCCCGCTCGTTAAGCGTATCCCGCGGCTTCATACCGGGTGGGCGGTGATGCCTGTTCCAACGGTTCTTTTTGTATACTTTCTGATGAAGATACCGGATGTTCAAGCTGGTGAAAATACGGTTACTACGATATCCTGGATGCCTTCGCTCGGGATTGATATTACCCTGGTACTCGATGGCCTAAGTCTTCTGTTCGCCCTGCTGATTACAGGGATGGGGGCTCTTGTAATTCTATATTCTATCTATTATCTGAACAGCCGGATGGAATCTATCCGCAACTTCTATATGTATTTGCTGATGTTCATGGGAGCGATGCTGGGCGTAGTCCTATCTGACAACCTGATGGTGCTCTACGGGTTCTGGGAGTTGACCAGTATTACGTCTTTCCTGTTGATTGCTTTCTGGCACCGCCGGGAACGATCGCGCTATGGAGCGCTCAAGTCGATGCTGATTACCGTGTTCGGGGGACTGGCGATGTTTGCCGGGTTCAACCTGCTGTATGTGATGAGCGGAACCTACAGCATCCGGGAGATTATCCTGCAAGCCAGCCGGCTGTCAGTGGAACCGATGTTCCTTCCGGCCATGGCACTGATTCTTCTGGGCGCTTTCACCAAATCGGCTCAATTTCCGTTTCATATCTGGCTTCCTGATGCGATGGAGGCACCTACTCCGGTCAGTGCCTATCTCCATTCGGCAACAATGGTCAAAGCAGGCCTGTATCTGGTAGCGCGGCTTACGCCTGTATTTGCCGGGCAGCCGGAATGGTTCTGGCTGGTCTCCATATGTGGACTTGTTACTCTTTTGTATGGCTCGTTCAAAGCGATCAAGCAAACCGATCTGAAGGCGATGCTTGCCTTCTCTACAGTCAGCCAGCTGGGCTTAATCATGTGCCTGCTGGGATTGGGCTCTGCCGCAGCCTTTTTCCCAGGTACAGAGGAATCGGTATTCTATGCAATGGCTACTGCGGCAGCTGTCTTTCATCTGATCAACCATGCCGTGTTCAAGGGAACCTTGTTTATGGTGGTTGGCATCGTAGACCATGAGACGAATACAAGGGATCTGCGCAAGCTGGGAGGCTTAATGTCCCTCATGCCAGTCACCTTTTCTGTGGCGCTTATCGGGGCCTTTTCCATGGCCGGGCTTCCGCCGTTCAGCGGATTCCTGAGTAAGGAGATGTTCTTCACCGCCGTGGTGAATATCCGTGAGCTGGATCTATGGAGCACTCCGTCCTGGCTTGTGCTTATTCCTGTCATTGCCTGGATCGCGAGCGTATTTACTTTTGTGTACAGCATGATCCTGGTCTTCAGAACATTCACCGGCAAGCTGCAGCCGGAGAAGCTGGATAAAGTGCCGCATGAAGCTCCGCCGGGGCTTTTGTTCGCCCCGGTACTGCTTGTTTCCTTGACAGTCATCTTTGCTATCTTCCCGGACCTGTTGAGTTCATCCTTGATCGAACCCGCAACCGCTTCAATTCAATACGGGATTTTGCCAACGGAGGAGGGATTCCATGTCCCTATTCATTTCTGGCATGGCTGGACACCGGAAATCTTCATGACCCTGGGTGTAATTGCTGCCGGTATGCTTTTGTATAGAGGCTACAGCAGATTGCGGATACTGGATCGGGAGTGGAACGGGCGGGATTCGCTTAACCGCATGTATGATCTTGGACTCCGCACTCTGGAAGGCGGATCCGCCCGCTTCACCAATCTATATATGACCGGGAGCAACCGGAATTATCTGCTGTATATCTTCGGATTTTTCATTATTGCCCTCGGAAGTACACTGATAGGAGCGCAGGGGATCACCCTGGGAATGTCAGATTATGCTCCGATCTCAATATACGAAATAGCAGTAGTTGCAGTCATGCTGGCTGCCGCCATCGCAGTCCCTTTTGCCAAGTCAAGAGTCAACGCCATTCTGTTCACAGGTGCAGTCGGCTATATGGTGACCTTACTGTTTGTGATCTTCCGTGCGCCTGATCTTGCTTTAACCCAAATGATCATAGAAACGGTATCGGTAATCCTGTTCCTGCTGTGTTTCAAATATTTGCCGAAGCTGAAGCAAGAAAAGGAGAAAGCTTCTTTCAAATGGCTGAATCTCATCATCGCTGTTGGAGTTGGCTTAACGATGACACTGATCGCACTGGCCGCGATGGGAAGCAGCCCCTTTGCTCCAATCTCGGAATTTTTCCTGAAAGAAAGCTATTCCCAGGCCGGCGGCAAAAATGTGGTTAATGTCATTCTGGTAGATTTCAGAGGTTTCGACACTCTGTTCGAGATTATGGTTCTTGGCATTGCATCTCTTGGAATTTATGGACTCGTCCATCTGAGAATGGAACCAGGAACTTTGACACCGGCGGAGAAAGGCAAACCGGCAGCTTATTTGTTCCCGCTGCGCAGCAATGATGTGATTCTGCGGACGATGTCCAAGGGAATTGTGTTGATCATTCTTGTCTTCTCACTGTATTTATTTTTTGCCGGACATAATCACCCGGGCGGCGGATTTATTGGTGCTCTGATGACATCTGCCGGTTTGATTCTCATGTCAATTTCTCTGGGAATCGAACCTGTCCGTAAGTTTCTTCCGGTCAATTACCGCATTCTCACAGCGGTGGGGCTGCTGATCGCTATTCTGACAGCGGCCGGTTCTTTTGCCTTTGGAGCGCCATTCCTGAGCCATTCCTTTGGCCATTTTGATCTGCCGCTGCTTGGAGATACAGAGCTTGCGACAGCTGTACTGTTCGATCTCGGAGTCTATCTGGCGGTCATCGGCTTGACGATGAATATTATTTTTACCATAAGGGGGGATGAGTGATATGGAATGGATGATGGCTGTTGCAGTCGGTATTTTATTTACGGTCGGCGTGTATCTGATTTTATCTAGAACCCTGCTGCGGATTGTACTCGGTACTTCCTTGCTTACCCATGGCGTCCATCTGCTTCTTCTAACTATGGCCGGGCTAAAAAAAGGAGCTGCACCTGTACTGGGCGGTGAGGCGGATGCCTATGTAGATCCATTACCGCAGGCGCTGATTCTGACCTCCATTGTGATCAGCTTCGGGGTTACAGCGTTCTTCTTCGTCCTAGCCTATCGTGCCTATCAGGCACACGGGACGGATGATATGGACTCTGTCCAGGAGGAGGGGTCATGAATAATCTCTTGGTTATGCCGATCCTGATTCCCTTGTGCACCGCCGTTATCTTGATGTTTCTGAAAGAACAGGTGCTGCTGCAGCGGTTCATAAGCACATTCAGCGGCATTCTGAATCTTGTACTGTCCTGGATGCTGGTATCCCGTATCCATGAGCAAGGTATACTGACCTTGCATATGGGCGGCTGGGCTCCGCCTTACGGTATTGTCCTGGTTGGAGATATGTTGGCAGCACTGCTTGTACTGACAGCTTCAGCCGTGAGCCTGGGGATCCTGCTCTATTCATTCACCAGCATTGGTGCAGCTCGTGAAAGGTTCTATTATTATTCATTTTTTCAATTTCTTCTAGTAGGCGTATACGGTTCTTTTCTGACAGGCGATATGTTCAATTTGTTTGTCTTTTTTGAAGTCATGCTCATCTCGTCTTATGCGCTGATCTCACTCGGAGGAACGAAGCATCAGCTTAGGGAGACATCAAAATATCTGTTGATTAATATTGTGTCTTCAACGCTCTTTGTAGCGGCAGTCGCCTATCTGTATGCGGCAGTGGGCACACTGAATATGGCCCATCTATCCCAGCGCATAGCCGAGACAGGACAAAGCGGCGTCCTGAATGTGATCGCTGTGCTGTTCCTGACTGTCTTCGCTCTCAAAGCCGGGCTATTCCTTTTCTTCTGGCTTCCCGGCTCTTACAGTGCACCGCCTTCAGCGGTTCGTGCCTTGTTCGGAGCGCTTTTGACCAAAGTGGGGCTATACGCGATTATACGGACATTCACGCTCGTCTTTGCCGGTGATCCTGACTTCACACACAGCTGGATCGCCTGGATGGCGGCGGCCACGATGATTCTGGGTGCGATAGGCGCTGTTGCATACAATGACATTCCCCGCATCCTGAATTACAACGTGATTATCAGTGTGGGCTTTGTTGCCTTCGGTCTATCTGCAGGAACACCGGATGCGCTCGACGGAACCATCTTTTATCTGCTGCATGATATGTTGGGCAAAGGCCTCATGTTCATTCTTGGAGGATTAATCATTGCTGCTGCGGGCACAGACCGGCTTAAGGGCATGGGGGGGCTGATCAAACGTTACCCTGTAATGGGCTGGATTTTTTTCGCGCTGTCTTTGACGCTTGCCGGTATTCCTCCCTTCAGCGGGTTTCCCGGCAAAGTGCTGATCATCCGCGGAGGGCTGGATTCGGGAATGCTGACGTTAAGCTTAATCGGGCTTGCCTCCAGTCTGCTTGTGCTGTATTCACTGATCAAGGTGTTCAAGCTGGCTTTCTGGGGTAACCCCCCGGACCAGGAACTGCCTAAGGTGAATCTTAAAGGCGGGACGGCAGTAGCCGCTGGACTCCTGGTTCTGGTCATTATGATGGGCCTTGGAGCAGAGAGGGTAAGTACGTATGTATCACAGGCAGGGGAAGTCCTTAGTTCCCCACGGCTTTATATTGAAGCTGTACTGAAGGAGTAGATGAAGATGGCTATCCAAATCTTATTGAACCTGATGACTGCATTTCTGTGGATGATGCTGACGGGTGACGGGTCAGGCTCAAGCTTTGTCATTGGTTATCTGCTGGGGTGCGGAATTCTGATGGTGCTGCATAAATTCCTGCCTGATCCGCTCTATTTGAAACGGGTGTGGTCCATTGTGAAGCTGCTGGTGCTTTTCTTGCGGGAACTGGTGTTATCCAGCTTCGTGGTTATCGGGCAAATCCTCCGGCCAAGACTGACGATCCGCCCGGGGATCTTCGCTTATGAGACTGCACTTCACTCCGACTTTGAAGTCACTCTGCTGTCATGCCTTATATGTCTGACACCAGGGACGCTTACACTGGAAGTCTCGGGCAGCGGCCGGACCCTCTATATTCACGCAATGGATATTGAAGATGCCGGACAGCTCTCCCTCCAGATCAAGGGAACCTTTGAAAAGGCAATTATGGAGGTGACCCGGCTATGATTGCTGTACTGCTTAATCTTGCGCTAATTATCCTGTCATTAGCCATGCTGGCCTGTTTGTACCGGCTGATTCAGGGACCTACGCGCTCAGACCGGATTACTGCACTCGACACGATCGGCATCAATCTGCTGGCGGTGATCACAGTGCTGAGCATCCAGCAGAAGACGGAGGATTATATCGAAATTGTTCTTGTGATCGGAATTCTGACCTTTATTGGAACTACGGCATTAGCAAGGTATATTGAAAGAGATGCAGTTATCGAACAGGGAGGTGATGAACTTGACCGGTGAGCTGCTGATTGCGATCCTGGTGCTGCTCGGCGCTATATTTTGCGGGCTTGGGGCGTTCGGGCTGGTCCGTCTGCCGGATGTTTATCTACGGTCCCATGCCGCGACCAAGAGCGCAACGTTAGGTGTATTATGTGTGCTCCTGGGAGCCTTTCTGTTTTTTTTCTTCTATATAGATATAGTCAGTATCAAGCTGCTGCTGGCGATTGTATTTGTCTTCATCACATCCCCCGTAGCCGGTCATCTGAATGGCCGGGCGGCCTACCGGTCCGGTGTGCCCTTATGGAAGGGAAGCGTGCTTGATGACCTGAAGCCGGTACTGGAGGAGGGCGTGACGAAGCAGTCAACCTCTGAGGATAAGTGCCAGCATGCTACTAAGGAAGAATAGAAGTATAATCTTAGATACTTAGCCTAAGTCTCATCATTTTGAAAAATGGGGTGTCGTATGAATCACTTCGATGAAACGTTTATCCAGGTCCTGATTCTGCTAGCCATTTCGATAGGCGTTATAGCGGTGGCGAAAAAGGTCAATCAACCGTATTCCATTGCGCTGGTTATGGTAGGACTTCTCCTGGGATTGGTTCGTGTTCCAGTACTGGAGGAGGCAGAAGTTTTTATTACACAGTCTCATGTGTTTCAGGCGATTATTATCTCATTATTCTTGCCTATTCTCCTGGGAGATGCCACCCTTAAGCTACCCTTTTCCCATCTGATGGAACAGCGCAAGCCGGTGCTGGCTTTGGCTTTTGGCGGAACTCTGTTGTCATTTCTGTTAATCGGTCTGGCAGTTTATTGGGGCTTGGGTCTTCCTTTGATCGTCTCCTTCACTTTTGCGGCGTTGATGAGCGCAACGGATCCCATAAGTGTGATATCCATTTTCAAATCACTGGGCGTTCCCAAGCATATCGTGACCATCATCGAAGGGGAGTCATTATTTAACGACGGTATTGCTGTTGTGCTGTTCCAGATTTCCTCTGTATACCTGCTGTCCTATATGGAGATGGGCTGGGCTGGGATTGGCAGCGGAATTCTGCTCTTTCTGAAGTTTGCGCTGGGGGGCATTCTGGTTGGTGCGATTATGGGTTATGTATTCTCACAGCTGATCCGCCTTTATGATGATTTCCCGCTGGAGATTGGCTTTTCCATGCTGCTGTTTTTTGGAAGCTACTTCATTTCTGAGCATTTTAATGTATCGGGGGTTATTGCTGTAGCGGTCAGCGGACTGATCTTTGGCAATTATGGGGCGAGAGTCGGCATGTCCGAGACTACGAAGACGAACATTAACTCCTTTTGGGACGTGATTACCCTCGTAGCGAATTCTCTGATCTTCCTGATGATTGGTCTGGAGATCAAGAATATCAACTTCTCCGATAAGTGGTGGCTTATTCTTGCTGCGATAGTAATAGTACTGTTGGGTAGAACGGTAGCGCTGTACACCAGCCTTGCTTTTATGAAGAATTTCCCGGGCTCCTGGAAAAGTGTGCTGAATTGGGGCGGACTCAAGGGAAGCTTGTCCATTGCGCTTGCCTTGAGTCTGCCCATGTCCTTTGAAGGCAGGCAGGATATATTAGTACTGACGTTCAGTGTGGTCTTATTCTCATTGCTGGTTCAAGGGCTGTCGATCAAGCCGCTGGTGAAAAAGCTTGGATTAACGCAGGCCACCCGCTCTATACAAAAATAGGTTGATAACCTAAGTACTTTGTGATTTAATGCAGTAGTGGTATTGATACAGTCGGCGGAGAGGTCAATGTGGTCAAGGAAAATAAGATTCAAATACCGGGGTGGTTCGGTTTGATCAGACTATCTGTAGTCGCAGCACTATATAATAAAGAGAACAGTATCCGTCAGCTCTACGAGAGCATTAAGAGTGCCATGGAGAGCCGGACGGAGAGCTATGAGATTGTGTTTGTCAACGATGGCAGCAGGGATCGCAGCGTTGGTATTCTGGAGGAGATCGCCCGGTCCGATTCAGCAGTGAAGGTCATCCATTTCGAGAAAAACTGCGGCCAGACCGCAGCGATCTGGGCGGGAATGAAAGCGTCCGGCGGAGAGCTGATCGCCCTGCTCGATGCGGATATGCAGACCGATCCCCGTGACATTTTCCGGTTAATGCCGTTTATAGAGCGGGTAGATTTCGTGAACGGCAAACGGATGGACCGCAAGGGTCCGCTGCTTCACAGGACGCTGCTCCGGCTCGTAAACGGGCTGCGGAATTTCCTCACTGGCGACAGCCTGTATGATGCACAGTGCCCCATGAAGCTGATGAGACGCGAAGTGGCGGACAGCTTTCATTTATACAGCGGGATGCACCGGTATTTACCCACACTGGCGAAGATGAATGGCTATTCTGTAATTGAGGTGTCGGTGAGCCATCAAGGAGGAAAAGACGGAGGGTACCGTTATGGTGCTTTTAACCGTATCTTCGTAGGCTTTATGGACGCAGTTGTTATCGGCAGACTGCAAAAGCGGGTTATCCATTACCGGATCAAAGGCGATTAATTTTTTTGAAAGGAAATGAATTATTTCATGAAGAAATCATTGAACAGCATTCTAAATCGGCCTATTCTTTTGTTCAGTTTCGTGCTGTTGCTTAAAAGTGCCGTGGCCTGGTTTGTCGTGTTCAGCGACGGTCCGAACTGGAGTATGGTTTTCACCGAAATTCCTTTTTTCATTATTGTGTTTAGTCTGATTGAATGGCTGTCTTCCAAACGAAAGATCTTGTATTATATGATAGCTAATTTATTTATTACCGTTATTTATTTTTCCGTCCTGATGTATTACAAGTATTATGGCGTAATTGCCACCTACCATGCGCTGCAGCAAGCAGACAAAGTTACGAAGGTCGGAGAGAGCACCTATTCACTGATCACGCCGTATTATCTGTTTATTTTTGTGGACATCGTCTTCTTCCTGCTCTTTATGTTCCGTCCCAAATATATTGCCAAGTGGAAGGAAAGAGGGGCGTACCGGCTCAGTCGTCCTGTTCTGCTTACCGTGACCGCTGTATCGCTCGGCTTGTGTGTCTTCAATATCTTGCCTAACCATGCGAGCATGAATGAGATCAAAAAAGCGGAAAGTATGGGGATTCTGAATTACGAGGTGTATACGCTGTTTGCGGACAGCACGGAGAAGGAAGAACTTATTGACAGCAAGGAGATTACCCAGCAGGCGGTGGATGCGATCAAAGGCGTCCAGACTCCCCAGTCCCCGAAATACCAGGGTGCCGATAAGGGTAAAAACCTGATTGTAGTACAGATGGAATCGTTCCAGAACTTCCTGATCGGGCTGACCATCGATGGTCAGGAGATCACTCCGAACATCAACAAGCTGGCACACAGCAACACGTATTTTAATAATTTTTACTCCAATGCAGGCCAGGGTACAACCTCGGATGCCGAGTTCGTGGTCAACTCTTCATTTTATGTGCCGAAGAACGAACCTGCAACATCATCGCCTTATATGAGAAAATCCGTGCCCAGCTTGCCGAAGCTGCTGAGTGCGAACGGTTATTTTACCGCTACTTTCCATACCAACAGTGTGGACTTCTGGAATCGCAAGGACTTGTACAAAGCGATAGGCTTTGACAAATATTATGACCAGTCGTTCTTTGGTGATGATGACCATATCGCGTTCGGGTCTTCGGATGAAGTGCTATTTGCCAAAACAGTACCGGAGCTTGTCGCATTAGATGCCAAGGACCAGCCTTTCTATGCTATGGTCATTTCTATGAGTGCACATCATCCATTCCGGCTCCCGGAAGAGAAGTTCAAGATGAAGCTGCCGGAGCGCTATCAAGGTACGCTGCTTGGCGATTATATTCAGGCTCAGAATTATGCGGACTATGCAATGGGGCAATTTCTGGAGGAGCTGAAGACCAGTGGATTGTGGGATGACAGTCTGATTGTATTCTACGGGGATCATCAGGGTGTGCCGATGTATACGCTTGGCAATGATGAGAAGGATCTGATGAAAGAAATGATCGGGCATGAGTATGGTTATACGGATATGTTCAATATTCCGTTCATTGTCCACTCCCCAAGCGGCTCACTGCCTCAGGTCATTGACCGGACAGGCGGACACATTGATATTCTGCCTACAGTGTCTAACTTGCTGGGTGTGCCGCTGCAGAATCAGCTGCATTTCGGTGAAGATCTGCTGAACTCTACTTCCAACCTGATCCCGTTCAGACATTTCCTGCCTACAGGATCTTTCGTGAATAACACAAGTATTTATCTGACGGGGAATGATTATGAGGATGGAAGCAACTACAATCTAAGCGATAATTCGGTGACCAAAGGCGGCTCCACGGAAGCGCAGTTCGAAGCTGCGGAGCGGCTCCTGAACATGTCGAACAGTTATCTGCTGCAGCTTCCGGACCGGCCGGATCAGCAGTAACCCGGAACAGTAAGTATAGGGCTTGCCCTTTACTTGCTGTTTTTTTGTGTGCCGAAAATATAATTCATCCGTCTTACAGCTGTCCGTGGATATCTTCAAAATAGTGGTAGACCCCGTTCAGAAGCTCGATAAGCGTTTCGCTGCGTTCCTTGCCGAGATAGTCAATCATCCCCTTGAATGTATCGCGGATTCTATCAACAGCGGCATCAGCACAACGTTCGCCTTTGTCTGTCAAAGCGATACCGCTGACCCGTTTATCCTGAGCATCGCTGGTACGGACTACATATCCCTGTGCCAGCAGGCTGTTCACCATTTGGGTGATGGTGGGGGAGGTAACCTTATGCATTTTACTGATGTCGGAGATGGTAAGTACCGGCTTGCCGGATTTCTCGGTTCCTAATTTGATCGTGATCAGTACACGGATTTCACTGGGCTTCAGCATCGTCGGGTTCTTGTTCTGCCAGTTGATTTTGGAGAACTGCTGAAATACTGCCATCAGCTCATCGATATTGTCGTATTTGTCTTCTCTGTCTTCGTTCATCTGCACACCTCATGGACCTTGTTTCCTTTAATTATAGGCATCCTATGAACCAAAAGAAAGGAAAGGACAAAAACTTTTGAATAAAGCTAATATGTTACGAAAAGTAGGCGCATACAAAACGGGGTTTGCTAATCGGTTTTCTTGAACACAGCCCATACAAGCAGAATCAGACATGCGTCTACGGCAGCAAGAACGAAAGGAAACCACTGTGGTGCGGAAGCTACAGTCCATTGGATCGAGCCCATTCGCTTCATTTCCTTTCGCTGCTGGCAGGATTTTTTTGGGTTAATTCTTGAAAAGTAACATGTGTTGAGGCTGATTAGACATGTTTAATGTCATAATGCATAACATGTATAGCTTATTTTTAGTCAAAAATACAAAAAGGAACGATTTAGAATTGATTTTTTTAGAGGAAAAAGATTAAAATATACACAATAAGTTATATAAACTAACATATAATATTTTATCTTAACGGTGTTTATTGGGAGTGGAGAGGTGGAACGAACATGATAGAGGAAAATAAGAAGCTGGTCCAAGAACTCGAACTTCCCCGTGACTGCACGTTCTCCCCGGAGGACTGGCGTGTACTCGCTGAATATTGGTACCCGGTCGCGATTGCAGATGAGGTGCAGGACAAACCGCTGGCGGTGAAGCTGCTGGATATGAAGCTGGTCTGCTACCGCAGTGAAGGCAAGGTGGTGATTGCCCGTGACCTGTGTTTTCACCGGGGGGCACCTCTGAGCAAGGGCTGGGTGGAGAATGGTGAAATTGTCTGCCCGTACCATGGATTCCGTTACAACTGCGAAGGGAAGTGTACCGCCGTTCCAGCCCATCCCAGCTCCAAAATCTCACCCAAGCTGAAGCTGATCGTGTATCCGGCTGTTGAACGCTACGGTTTGATCTGGACCTGTCTGGGCTCAGCACCTGAGCAAATTCCGGCCTTCCCTGGTTGGGAGGACCCGGACTATATTAATATTTTGCCGCCGAGCTTCGATATTGCCGGTTCATCCGGCCGCCAGATGGAAGGATTCCTCGATGTCTCGCATTTCGCTTATGTGCATACGGCAACCTTCGGCGACCGCAACAATACTGAGGTTCCCCAGTATAAGGTTAGACGCGAAAGCAACGAACTGGTAGCAGAATACTGGAGTACTGTCAGCAATTACGGGAAAGGCCAGGAAAACCCGGCTCCGGAAGGCTTCATGTGGCTGCGCGAATTCCGCGTGTTCGCCCCGTTTGCGGCTTCGCTTACCGTCTATTTTCCAGATGAAGGCAGACTCAAAATACTAAATTGTGCTTCCCCGGTATCCGCACGATATACTCGTCTCTTCTGTCCGATCTCCAGAAACTTCGACAAAAGCGCACCGGTCCAGGATACAATCAACTTCAATCTGCAGGTCTTCGCAGAAGACGCTGAAATGGTGGAGTCACAGACTCCGGAGGATCTGCCGCTTGATCTGCAGGTAGAAGCACATATTCCAGCGGACCGCACCTCGATTGCTTACCGCCAGCTGTTAACGGAACTGGGGCTTGGACGGTCTTATACTTCTTAATCATGGATTTATGGCAGAATACGATTCGCAGATTTCCCTTTCTGTGCCTGTTCTCCGAGCAGCGCGCAGGAAGGTTTTTTTTGATGGCTTGTTATCTAGTGAATTAGAGAGTTAACAAAATAACTACTCTACTTTAAAGAGGAGGGATGTCGACTGGAGAAAGTAGGTGCATGTCTGATAAAATAGAGAAGTAGAAGATACAGCTATTCCAGACTGTTCCGGCAGCGGCGAAATGCAGGACCGGCATCAACCCAAAGGAGACTTGATTGTGAACGAGAAACTGAAACAAGCCTATGAAAGGTTAGGGCTGCCTGAGACCGTAACCAGAGAGGAATTGAACAAAAGGTTCGATCTGCTGCTTAGACGGCGGCGCTCATTGAACACTGACGCGGAAATTGCCGCGTATGAAGAGGAATTTCAAGCCATCAAATTTATTCTTGATTCGAGAGACCAGCAGGAGATTCAGGAGGCTGAAGATCAGCGGCTGGCCAAATACGGCAGTCTTGCTGGCGGAGCGCGGAAATGGGAACGCTTTATGCGGCTCTACAAAACACATGTCATTATATCGATAGTCGCTGTAATTGTGCTTATCGTCGCCGGCAACGCGCTGTATAACAATTGGCAGCACCGAAAGTACCTGGCTTCCCTGCCGCCGGTGGATGCGGAGATTATGTTCATCGGTAATTTTGGTGTGAAGGACAAGGACGGCAAGATGGACGCTCTGAATCAGGCGATCATTGATGAGTATCCCGAATGGAAACGGGTGGACACCAGCATTGTATACCTTCCCAAGACTGGTGAGGGTTCAGATACACTGGATATGAACTATATGCAAAAAGCGGTCGTTGAGCTGGCTGCGAACTCACCGGATATTCTGATTCTGGATGAAGCCACGCTCCAATGGATCGGCGGCCAGGATGGTTTTCAGAATCTGGAGCCGATTCTGGCAGACGGCAAGATCGCCAAAGATGATCCCCGTCTGAAATGGGAGAAATTAGGGGAGAGTACCGTGGACGAGCTCTACGCCGTGGATATAACGGACTCGAAGTTTGTGTCTTCCCTGCCGATCAACCATAACACTGAGTCGATTGAAATTGGAGTGCTGGGCGGAGATGAGCCAAAGGATAAGATCCTGCAATTCGTGAAGCATATTGTCGACGAGAACACTGGCAAGTAAGAAGATAAGCGGGGAAAAGCGAGGATAGACAGATAGTTATTCTTGCGCTATCAGCTTTGAACACATTCTATCCTCTTTTTTATTGCTGAATGTTCATATTTGGTTTTGGGGGTTCGATCTTTGGACCCTCATTCAATGGCATGCTCTCCAAGTCTGCCGATTCCAGTGAACAAGGGGTAATCAATGAAGTAGCCAATCGATTCAGACTCTGGCAAGAATGGTTGGACCTATCTCAAAAAAATGGCGGAACTTTAAGGGTATACCCTTGTGTTCCGCCATTCCTTGTATAGTGAAAGCTTGTCTTAATGTTAATGCTCCAACCGGTAGCCCCCGTGAAAGACTGGGCCGACATATGAATTGAACGCATATCCGTTCCGGATAGCTGCGGAGACGAAATCCTTGGCTTTTGAGACAGCATCGTGTACAGACAATCCGCTAGCCAAGCCGCCTGTAATCGCAGCTGCAAAGGTGCAGCCTGCACCATGGTTGTACGCCGGTTCGATTTTGGCTGTTTCCAGTACGGTATATTCCGAGCCGTCGAAGAACACATCGATTGCCAGATCGCCGCCGAGTGCTTTGCCGCCCTTAACGACAACATTCTTCGTGCCGAGCCTGTGAATCAGGCGTGCCGCTTCTTTCATTTCGTCGATAGAAGTAAGCTTGCCCAGCCCCGAAAGAACCCCGGCTTCGAACAGATTGGGTGTTGCCACCGTAGCCAGAGGCAGCAGCAGATCTCGGATAGCATTGGCGCTTTCCGGGTTAAGAACTTCATCTTCGCCCTTGCAGACCATAACCGGATCAATAACTACGTTGGTCTGACGGTTGTCCTTGATCGCTTTTTCCGCGACCTGCACAATATCAACACTGCCCAGCATTCCGGTCTTCATAGCGTTGACAGGACCGCCTGCGAATATTGTTTTCAGCTGCTCGGCGACAATGGCTACATCAATCGGGTAGACATTGTGATGCCAGCCGTTATCCGGGTCCATTGTGACAATGGTGGTTAAAGCGCTGAAGCCGTAGGTGCCATATTCTTCAAAGGTTTTGAGGTCTGCCTGAATGCCGGCGCCTCCGCTGGAGTCACTTCCGGCAATGGTTAGGGTCTTAATAATTTTTGACAAAGTGAACGTCCCCTTCTGGTATATGAATAGATACTGCTTAACTCTACGACATTATAACAAAAATCACTCCCGGTGTCCGCACTCCGTGTAAGACCTAGATAGACGGCCTACTCCTTGTGACTGTCTAGGCTGCTTAGCGCTGTCTTAATGGCCTTGTCATATTGGAAAGGCTCCGCGTTGTCACCGCCCATCCAGTACACCACAAGAAAATTACCTCCTCTAAAGACATGAGGGTATATCCGTGCCCCTCCATCGTAGGTCGTCCGGTTGATCGCAAGCTTTAGCGCGTCCAGCCCGGCGGCGCATTCCACGGCATTATCATAGGTATAGACAGACAAGCGGTCCGGGCGCACCGGAGTATTGGTCTTGTCAATCAGCAGTTCATCCGGCCATCTGCCCGCCAGCTCTTTTTTGAACAAATGCTCCTCGGTGTCCGGCACACGGTTCAGCCTCATCCCCCGCTGTTCGAGAGCCAGGTAGAGGGATTCTGTTGTATTTCCCGTATCGCCTGCGGCAGGGTCTGTATTCTGGACAGCAGGGAGGAGAAGAGGACCATGATAGGTTGTGAAATAACTCAGAATGGTGTCGATCATGCTCTGCCCGGAGGAGCTGGGGGAGGCGGTCAGCTCCAGATTGCGGAAAAGGTAACCCCATTCCCCCTCTTCATAATAGGCGGCTCCATCGGTCTGATATCCCCTTGCTTCTGCTGCACCTGTGTACCGCACCGTCCGGGCATCCGGTCCTTCGGTTCCCATTACCTGTTGCCGGGTGAATTCCGGGGGATTGATGGTGATTCCATAGTCATCAGCCCACTTGGCTTTGCCGGGGAAATAGGTGCCGATGCTACCTACGGCGCAGCCTTGGCAGCCCCAGGCATTATCCGAATATTGCAAGGTCTGCTGCGGGTCTTCCGGATCTTCAAAAGTGACTCCATAGGAGCCATTGGCTCCGGTGACGGCAGATGCTGTCCAGCCTGCAGGTGCCAGCAGCATATAGGCGCTGCCGGTATCGGCCTTGTAGACAAGTGCAGCCTGAAGTTTGCCTTCCATATTTGGAGGCAACGGGTATGTCATGTTGGGCAGAGGAGGATAAGTATAATGTGTTTCGCCACCCTCCAGAGCTGGAACGGAGAACATAACAGTCAGCGGTAGGATTATTTCTGTATGCCCCTCTTCTGAAGAAGGGAAGGGGACCGTGGCTTTATAGTTGTGTGCAATACCAACTGCACGATCATTGTTAGAGCTGCCTGGAGCGCTGTTCGCCGGGGCGTTCTCCGGCTTTCCATTATCCTGTGGAGTGATGGACGGTGTAACTGCGGCTAGGGGGGAGGCGGCAGGTTTACCCGGCTCCCAACTGTTGTAACCCAGCCATAAGCATATGACGGTTAGCGGTAGCAGTACAATTGCGTAGCTCCAGCTCCTAACCCGCTTGTGCCGCTGTGTTCTCAGGCGTTCTTCGACATTCTGTCTCATTTGCGGTGTGAATTGTGTACCGTCAAAAGGCTTCTCCTTCAATTGTTTTTCCCAATCCTCAGGTGATGTGCTCATGATCTTCCCAGCTCCTTCTCCCAGCATTCATTCGCTTGTTTCCTTGCCCGGTGCAGTCTCGATTTGGCCGCAGAGAGCGAGATTCCCAGCAGTCCTGATAGTTCCTCCATACTCAGCCCGTAGTGGGCGTAGAGCATCAGCACTTCTCTATGCTTGCGGGGGAGCTGCAGAACAATCCTCCATACCTCACTGCTCAGGGATTGCTGCAAAAACACCTCTTCGGCAGACGGGCTAGAAGGATCTTTGCCCATGTTCTCCTGCAGGGTTACGCGCCGGATAAAGCTGCTGCTCCGGTAGGAGAGCCAACGGGTCCGGGTAATCTGAAGCAGCCAGGTTCTGATTGCGCCTTCCCCGCGAAAGGTATTCATATATTTGAAGGCCCGGATGAAGGTCTCCTGGGCAATATCATCAGCAGCGCTCCTGCTCCGAGCCAGGTAATAGGCATAGTTCCATACATCCTCGCCATAATGCTCCATCAGTGTCTGCAGCGCGGCGGCGGTCATGGTGGCCGATTCATTCGTTACGATAGACATGCTGTCCCCCCTTGTTCTCTACTGTATTGACCTCCGCATTCCCGGAAAAGTTTCTTTTTTTGGGAAAAAATATTAGGCAGGTAAATTGGCGCAGCTAAAAAGAGGCAGTCCATCTAGAAGTACAACGTTTAGGGGAAACGGCGCAGCTCCCGGAGTGTACTGCAAACGTTCCTGAACGGCAAACAAGGGCCCGCGGCACATACCCGAATGTGCTGCGGGCCCTGACTATGATTTTTTCTAATGGCTATGCAGAGCCTGTCCTTTGCTGTCCAGCAGTAGATGAGGTTCAGTGCTGGAGATGAACTCCAGTACCTTATCATAGATGATGCGGTGTCCCGCCCGGTTGGGATGGATCCCGTCACGGCAGATGAACTCCGTATAATCCGGCTGCTGAAGGAATGCGCTGCGGACATCAATGATTTTGGTCTTCGTACTCTCGGCGACCCTGATGATCGTAGAGTTGTACCTTTCCTGCCACCAGTAGATCTTCGTGACACTGCCGAGGAATTTCAAGATACTCTCTTCCGAAGCGGGGTTGTTTCTGCTGACCCATTTGAAATAATTGTCTGCATTTAGCGGCGGTAGACTCATTAGAATAGGCATGATCCCTTGGTTTCTCAGAAAATCAATCATATCTCTGAGCATACTTTCGAATGCCGGAAAATCGGTCTTGGGATTATGCTCGGCCTCAGGATGGCTTACAATGTCCTCCCAGTTGAAATCGCAGTCATTTCCCCCGTATTCAATCAGCACCAGGTCGGGCTTCTCTTTAAGCACATCCCGTTTCAGATTGCCGAAACCTTTGAGCAGTGTATTGCCGAACCTGGCGGTGTTGCGCAATGCTCCCTTAAGTTTTCCTTGGAGCAGCGAAACGTAATTATCCTCCAGGATTACATATTTACTTCTGCCCTCATCATAGACTACACCCTTCGAGATGGAGTCTCCGCTAACCATATATTTATACTCCAGACCTGCTGCTGTCACACGACCTTCATTGCCAGGCATTGGCTCACCTCCGACACTATATTGTACTTAATCTTAGTGTAAACCATTCATGGAGGCATTGCCTATGTATAAACGTCACGGGTCATACCAAACAAGCAGCTGCGACATCCGTGGAAACGGAACGCAACTGCTGTATTTTCGCTTAAGCTATTGGTCTTTGTGCTTTATAGAGCTGGTCAATCGGTGTAATATTGAGGTTCGGCTTGACTCCTTCTGGGAAATATTCTGCACAAACCGTATAACAGCCTGCTCCAGACAATTTACACTGTTATCCCAGGTCCAGGCCAAAGAATCAGCTTCTCCTTGTTCAGCTAACCGGGTTCTGAGCGGAGTATCATAGATCAGACGCAATATATCTTGAGCCAGCCGGTTCTCATAACGGTAGGAGAGCAGACAGTTCTCACCGTGACGGGCATACTGGAGATTCCCTCCGGAGTATACGGAGACCAGGGCTGCACCGCAGCGCATAGCCTCCAGCCCAGGCAAAGATCCGGCATCAAAGGCGCTGGAACTGACAAACAGGTCTGCTCCATTATAGTGATAACAGAGCTCAACATCATTCTTCGGGGTGAAAAAGCGGTATTTCCCTAGCGCTCTCATCTTCTGCAAGGATTCTGAGGTATTGAATTCTTCCGGTGGACAGATGAAGTTGATGTTCACCTGTGGAGCGATAAGCTTGACGATGTCAAGCTGTTTTACCAGATAGTCCTGCTCACGGTGTGAGCTGAATCCATTATCTTCCTTACGCAAAATTGCCGTGATGTTGAGCGGCTCCTGCAGCATATGACGGATATGCTGGTTATGGAACGTTGTACTGATACCTACGGGCACAATGTTCCCGGTGATCCCATGGCTCAATGCTATAATTTCCTGCTGCCACCGGGATAAAACTAGCAGCTTGTCAGTGATATGATAGGTAGAGAATGACACGGCATTATCCGGCAGGAATAGCGGTTCGTAACATAAGGAAAGACGGATATGCATGCCTTTTCCGTTTTGACTTGCAGCCTCTGATACAGGGACAATCGTGTAGAAATTGGATATGATAATTTCACTGACGGGAAAATCAGTTTCTCTCAGCACCGTGTGATCCGTACGCACTACCTGGGAATGGACCTCATAGGCAATATCGCCACCCGATGGCATGAGGATCACAACTTCATGGCCCCGGGCAGTGAGTCCGTTGGTGAGTTCTACCAGCATGCGCTGGGCCCCGCCATGACACAAGGTAAGAATGGGGAACGTAAACTTCATCAATGATCAGATCCCTTCTGAAGCTGCAAAAAATAGCGAATAAAGATTATGCATGCTATTTTATTCAGGCGGAAACTGAAATGTACCAGATCAGCGGGTATAAATTCTTCAGCAGCACTTCAAACCGGATGTGCATTATGGTATGGGAGGATTAGGACGAAAGACTGCCGAGACTCTCCAACAGGGCTATCGTCTTGCGGATTTCCTGGCCTTGGATATCTTCAAGTGAGACATCGATCATCGGCTTGCGGGCCTGGAGCTTCTTCAGGAACTCCGCGGTGTGGAAGATTCCCCCGCCTGCCTGCCCGTGACGGGTACGGGCACCCTCGGCATATATATCTTTCAGATGGGCCAGGATGATCCGGTCCCCGAACAGGCTGAAGGCCTCGTCAACGATTTCATCCTGCCGCTTCACCTGGTCTCCGATCAGATTGCATGGATCAAAGACTACGCCAATGGAGGTAGAAGGGACTTCATCGAGAATACGGCGCATTTTGGCAGGAGTGGATAAGGTATGGGAGCTTACGGGCTCAAGTCCCAGGAACACGCCCCATTTATCTGCTTCCTCGGCCAGTTCTTCCACGGTGGCCCGCAGAGTCTCCCAGCCCAGCTCCTCATACCGGTAAGGCTCGAATTCTGCAAAAGTAGTCAAGCTACCGGTCTCTGTAGCGACCATCGGTGCTCCGAACTGCCGGGCATAACGCAAATGTTCCTTGAACCGTTCGATCTCCTGCCGGCGGACAGCCGGGTCGGGGTGAATCGGGTTAATGTAACAGCCGAGCACGCCGATACGGATCCCGGCGCGGTCAAACTGTTCACCGATATAATTGGCAAGGCCAGGACTAAGCTTTCCGGTAGAGGTGTCGATATCTTGTATGGCTTTGGACAAAGCCAGCTGTACAAAACTGATTCCGTAATCTTGAAGTGCAGCGGTGAGTTCTTTAAGCGGCAGACAACCTGCGGTGTGGGCCAAAGTACCGTAACGGATAAAAAACAGCTCCTTTTGAAAAGTAGGGATTTGTATTAGTATTAACTATTATATTAATAGCGCTTTCAACTACATGCAACGGTATAGCGCTGACAGAATAGGAGAGAAACTAATGAATGCGATAGAGCAGCGCAAGCAGGAACTGGAGAACTGCCGTCCTGAACCGACCCTGGAGCTTGCGACGGTCAACAGATTTTGGGATGGTATCCTTGCAGAGTATGCCGGCAAACCTCTGGATATTATTTCCGTTCCTGAAGTGACGCCTTATCCAGGCATGCGGGTGGACAAGGTCAGCTTTCACAGCTTTGATGACACGAGGGTCAATGCCTGGCATATTCAGCCTTCATATACAGAAGCAAGCGGGGAGCAGCTTCCCTGTATCGTTACGTTTCCCGGCTATACGGATGACCGAGGATATCCGGAGCGTTACGCTTCCTGGGTGTTGCTCGGCTATTCCGTTCTCGCCGTGGATGTGAGGGGACAGCTCGGAGAGACCGGCAACCTGCTGGCACTGGAGGGCGGAGTGGTAAAAGGCTGGATTACCCAGGGTCTTCTGGAGAAGGAGCGTTCTTATTATTTGGGCGTAGCCATGGATACTGTCAGGGCTTTGGAAACAGCAGCACAGCTTCCTGGGGTGGACCCATCGCGAATTGCGATTACAGGCGGCAGCCAAGGGGGCGGGATTGCGCTGCTGGCAGGTGCACTAAGCACGAGGGTCGCCGCTGTTGCCGCAGACATTCCCAACCTGTGCCGTCTGGATTTCGGTGTGCTGAATTCAACAAGCTCCCTGACAGAAATTGGCGCTTATGTGAAACGGTATCCTGAGCATCTGGAGCAGGTGCTGGATACGCTAGCTTATTTTGACATCGTGAATCTGGCGCCGCGCATCAAGGCTCCGGTTCTTATCTCTGTCGGCTGGAAGGATACCGTATGCATGCCTGAAACCGTATATGCGGCTTACAACCGCATAGAATCGGATAAGCAGATAATGGATTATCCATTTTCAGGACATGAGGTTAGTGAATATCATAACCGCCAAAAGGTTTTGTTTCTCCAAAAGCATCTGGGTCAGGCGAAAGGCTAGAACGGGAATAGGGTTGTACGAACACAAAAGGGGCGTCACGGCCATATGCAGCTGTGAACGCCCTGTTTTTTATCAGGTTGTGATTTTGGCATAGACGGCAAAGAATAGCGCCAGTTCTCCGATAATCAACACATTTGGCACATGTACCATTACGTCCAGAATGTAAAAGCAGACGAGGATCGCTGTCAGCATCCCCAGATGAACGATCCCGAGCTGATGCTGCTTATGCCGATAGACATGAAAGACAAGGGTAGTGGAAGCAAAATAGAGTAGTGCCGAGCCAAAAATGAGATTCAGCATCTGGTCATAATGCAGCTTGCTCAGGAACAGCAGCTGGATCGAGGCGGCCAGCATACATAGCGACAGAAAGATGAACAAATGGCCGTAAATGATCGTCTGTCCTGCGGTATGGACATTTTTGTCCACTTTCTTCTCCAGATTGTCATAGTACTGCCACCACATAGCAATAATCAGCACAAAGGTCAGAGCTGCGAAGCCGACAGAATGCAAGGTCCAGACGCTCGACTGCAGCACAGCCAGAATACTGACCACAGCTTCTCCGAGCAGAATCAGTGCGAACAGGGAGAATCGCTCCAGCAGATGGTGGGTATTGGTTGGCGTCTTGATTAGGATTCTCCGGCCTATTAACGGCAGAAGAATATCAAGGGCAATACCGGCGTACAGCACCACATAACGAACCCAGGAATCGAAGAACAGAGAGCAGGCGGATATCACAAGCCCCATCCAGAACCGGGTGCCCAAATATTGAGCGGTTGTCTTCAAATGACCAGTTTCCTTGGAATGAACGAAATGATACTGCACGGCAGTCATCGCGCGGAGCCCAATGTAGCCTATCAGAAAAGAATAATAGGTTTGGTCGAAATCCACTGACAGGCTGGCCGTCATGATAAGGACGAAGAACAGTTGAATAATCAGAAATATCCGGTGAGAGACAATATCTTGCCCGTACCGGTTGACAAACAGTGTCTGCCCTACCCATGCCCACCAAATGGGAATGAATATCAGCACGAATTTGACCAGTGTTTCAAGCGAGAGGGTTTCGTCCTCTACATGCAGCAGCACATGGCTGGCTTTGGACACGGCGGCCACAAACAACAGATCATAGAAGAGCTCCAGCCAGGTTACTTTTTTTGCAGTCATACAGCGCTCCTTTGCTGTCCGGATGAATTCGGTTCCTGTCATCTGTTTACCCGGAGCATTCCGGGTTATATGTTATAATAAAGGCTCTTACCGAGTGATTGCAAGGCAGTCTGACCACTAGAGGAGGAACTGGCAAATGGAGAAGGATGTTGGCAAGCTTCCTGCAGAACTTGAAGCAGAACATTTCAAATACAGTGAGAAGAACGAACAGCTTGTGAAAAAAAGCTTCTGGAGCAAGACCCGGAAGTTTGCCGGAAAAATCCCGTTTACCAAAGATGCGGTGGCCATGTATTACTGTGCCATTGATGCCAAAACCCCTTTATGGGCGAAAGGGATCGCCTTTGGAGCATTGGCTTATTTCATTTCCCCTATTGATGCGATTCCAGATGCATTGGTTGGCCTGGGTCTTACCGATGATGCAGCAATAATTGCTGCAGGGGTAAGGGCGATAGCTGGACAGGTGACGGATGAACACCGTCAGAAATCAGAGGCTTTTTTTGAGCAGGAAACCTAAAAATATATTCGATGTGAGGCCTTTAGCCGCACACCACAGCTTCTTTATAAGCTTTGTACAGGATACGGTATAAATGTTATAAAAAAAGCTGCAGCTTTAGCTGCACCTTCACAAACGCTCCACCTGGCAGCTTTCTTTGGAAAGCTGTTTGGTCTGGTATTCTTCGCCCCAATCCTTCATCAGTAGGATAATAGGAATAAGTGTGCGGCCGAATTCGGTCAGGGAATATTCCACTTTAGGTGGGACCTGTTGATAGACTTCACGGTGGACAACGCCATCCTCTTCCAGCTCACGCAGCTGCAGGGTCAGCATGCGTTGGGTAATTCCGGGACAGATCCGGCGGAATTCACTGAACCGTTTCTTTTCCTCCATCATGTGGTACAACAGCACACCCTTCCATTTGCCGCCGATCACGTCAAGGGTGAACTCCACAGGGCAGGCTGCCGTATCGTCTCCTGGGCATTCACCGAATCCGCCTTTACGGTCACGCATCACAGCTCACTCCCTCAGTATCATTGTGTATACTACATCACATTAAAGTGTGTACTTCAAACGCGAATGTATATTCTAATATAAATGTGCAGCCTCATACCGTCAATAAAGCGCGGGTCAGGTTGTGTAATGAATGAAAAAAACTGCTATGCTGGTGGCTGCGTTCTGCGCGTGCCTTGCTGCAAAGCAGTTTTTTGTGGTGTGAAGGTCTTGAAAATACATAAAAGCTTCGAAAAAGAATTGAAAACTTGCTGAAAATTCTGATAGTCTAATGAAGTGAGCCTTTTTCTAATGAATTATCATTTCAAGATTGAAGGGATTCCTGCAGTATGAAAATCATTCGTATTATTGCCCAGGTTGTTGTATTGTACATATTTTTTCTTGCCGGTGATTATTTGCAGAAGCTGCTGCATCTTCCGGTTCCGGGCAGCATTGTCGGGTTGTTGCTTCTTTTTGTTTTATTGCTGTTTAACATTGTGCCGGTGAAGCTGATTGAAGAAGGATCATTGTTCATTCTGGCCTATCTTCCCATGTTCTTCATCCCGGCGACTGCCGGAATTATGAATCACCTGGACATATTCAGCGGCCGCGGGCTGCTGATGATTGGCATACTGGTTATAAGCAGTGTGCTTACGATGGTTGTGACTGCACATGCCAGCGAGTGGATTACAGGCCGCCGCGCAGCCCGCAGCAATCGCTCTAACCTAACAGTTGTGCGTGAAAAGGGGAGCGAAGCATGAATATTTTGCTTGCCGTCAGCTTCATTCTAATGAATGTGGGCATCTATCTGTTCATGTCCATGCTCTACAAACGGTTCCGTCTCCCCGTACTTTTGCCGGCGCTAACTGCGACATTTACAGTTGTAGTTCTCTTACTTGGTTTCCATATTTCCTATGACACCTATATGATCGGCGGACAATGGATCAACCGCCTGCTCGGACCAGCCGTTGTATCCCTTGCCTATCCGCTCTACAAGCAGCGTCATGTGCTGTGGCAGAACCTTCCCGCTATTCTTGGGGGGACGGTTATCGGCCTGCTGGTAGGCATGTTCAGCGGTCTGTTGATGGCTGCCGGACTGGGTTTTTCCAAGCTCTATGTGCTCTCGATATTGCCCAAGTCCATTACGACAGCCGTAGCGATCCAGATTTCCAGCAACCTGGGCGGGGACGCGTCCTTAACCTCCGTATTTGTGATGATTGCCGGATTTACCGGAGCGATTGGCGGCCCTTATATTATCAAACTCTTCAGAATCGGCAGTGAGTCCGGGATTGGCATTGGCCTGGGTACTGCATCTCACGCCCTCGGTACAGCCAAGGCTCTGGAGTACGGTGAACAGTCCGTGTCCATGAGCTCGGTAGCGATGACAGTCTGTGCCATTGTAGGTTCCGTAGTGGGGCCTTTAGTGGCCTGGGTCATGTACCACTGAAGCACCACTATACTATCACCAATTGTTCGTTTTAATTTTCTACACGCAGCCGGATTACATTCCACGAGGCTTTGGACAGCAGGGCGGTGATACGGCCGCCTTCTGCTGAGGCTGTTCCATGGTCATGCGGCAGGACGTTGCCCGGACTTGACTTGGTATTAGCCGCTTGAAGATCTTCATGATCCATAACGGTGTGCTGGATGACTGTAGTTTTTCCGAAGCTGCGTAGATCCACAGTGAACTCCATCTTTTCGCTCATATGACGGTTTACAGCAAAGACTGTAATCTCGCTGAGCTCCTCGTTATACACACTCACTGCTTCCAGGTAAGGGACATCTGTGAAATCCTTGGAATCATATTTAGGACTGGAAATGAGCGGATGCAGCACAGTTCCCCGGCCATACAGGGAAGCATGCATGTAAGGATAATAGGTGGTCTGGAGCCACAGTGGGCCGCCATTTTCAGTCGTAATCGGTGCGATGGTATTGATCAGCTGGGCGATACAAGCCATCTTCACCCGGTCTGCGTGCTTGAGTAAGCTGATCAGACAGCAGCCCACAACCAGCGCATCCTCCATGTTATAGACATCCTCAAATTCCGGCGGTGCAACTTGCCAGCGGGTCTCCATACGGCTTGATCCCTGGGATTTCCACACATTCCACTCATCCAACGACAGATAAATCTTCTTTTTGCTCTTCTTTTTCGCTTTGATATAATCGCAAATCGCTGCCACGCTGTCGATGAACTGATCCAGATCCAGTGATTTGGCCAGGAAATTGGCAGTGTCGCCCACATTATTGTTGTAGTAGGTATGCAGAGACAGGAAATCCACATTGTCATACGTCAGATCTAGAACAGTCGCTTCCCATTCGGCAAAAGTGCTCATATCACTTCCCGAGCTTCCGCATGCGACGAATTCCAGTGTCGGGTCAACCCAGCGCATGGCTTTGGCGGTTTCATTGGCAAGCCGTCCGTATTCCACAGCGGTTTTGGCCCCGATTTGCCAAGGTCCGTCCATTTCATTGCCGAGACACCAGGTCTTGAAACGATGAGGAGCTTCTACCCCGTGGGAGATCCGCAGATCACTCCAATAGGAGCCGGAGGGATGGTTGCAGTATTCGACCAGATTTCTGGCGGCGTCAATACCCCGGGTACCCAAATTCACAGCCATCATGACCTCTGACCCAGCCAGCTTAGCCCATTCCACGAACTCATTGGTGCCCATTTGATTGGTTTCGGTGGTCCACCAGGCGAGTTCAAGCGACTGCTTGCGTTCCGACTGGGGGCCAACTCCATCTTCCCAATTGTAACCGGAGACAAAATTACCGCCAGGGTAACGGATAATTGGAACATTCAGTGCCTTGACAGCATTTAGAACATCTTGCCGAAATCCGTTCGAGTCTGCAGTAGGGTGTCCGGGTTCATAGATTCCGCCATAGACAGCCCGGCCCAGATGTTCGATGAATGAACCGTATAGACGAGGATCTACCTCTGCCAGTTGGAAGTCTTTGTCCACAATCATAGAGGCTTTAATAGTCATGGATAATTTGCTCCTTTTACAGAATTAATATAAATATTAATTAAGTATTTATTTTGTTAATTACATCATACGAATCATCCGTTATACTTAGCAATATAAAAATTCAGGATTAATAAAATCACTAATCCTTTTGATGTGGAGGTGCTGAGTATGTACTTAACAACGAGTGCTGAATCGCTAAAAGTGTACGAAGCCTTGGCCAGTGAGGTAAGATTGCGGATCATAGATCTGCTGAGTGTCCGGGAAATGCATATCAAAGAACTTGCGCAGGCTCTATACCTGAGTAGTGCAATTGTAAGCTCGCACGTCGCCAAGCTGCAAAGGGCCGGGCTCGTCAGCTCGCAGATGAAGAGAATCAGCGGCGGAACTTATAAATACTGTTCTTTGTCGGCTAATTTTTTGCAGATTAAGTTGTCAGGGGCACGGGGAATATCCAGAAAAGTAGTCGAGGTATCTGTACCCGTCGGACAATATACCGATTTACAGGCAGCACCTACATGCGGCATTGCCACTACTGAGAAACTGATTGGCTATTATGATGACCCGCGCTATTTTCTGGACCCGGAACGTGTGGATGCCGGAATACTCTGGTTTGCCAAAGGTTACGTGGAGTACAAGGTGCCCAATTATCTTTTCATGGATCAGACGGTGCAGGAAATCGAAATCTCCATGGAGATGGGTTCAGAAGCTCCTCATGTGAATGAAAAATGGCCTTCGGATATTACATTTAGCTTGAACGGGGTGGAATTGGGTAAGTGGACGAGTCCCGGTGACTTTGGCGTCATGAGAGGGCGTCTAACCCCGTCCTGGTGGAATGCAGAGGTGAATCAATACGGGCTGCTGAAAGTGTTGAGGATCAATAAGGGCGGCACTTACATTGATGGACAGCAGATTTCGGCGGTGACGCTTGATAATGTATTCTGGCAGCAGGATCAGTGGAGCTTCCGGCTGACTGCGGAGGACAGCACCCGAAGGCGGGGAGGATTAACCTTGTTTGGGCGTGGCTTCGGAAATTATGAGCAGGATATTGTATTCAGGGTGTATTACGAATAAGCCGTGTAAGTGCAAAGGGATGTGAAATATTATCTTGCTGATCCATAACCTTTCATATATTGTTAAAAAATGGTGCGTGCGCGCTTTTCTTTTCAAAATATGGAGGTGCTGCAGGTGAGAAAAGTGCTCTATGCCATCAGTGCTGTCCTCGCTCTGGCAGGAATTATCGTGTATGGCTTTGTCAGTGCCCCCAGAGTATTTCATGTGGATAAGGAGATCAAAGTCACCGCCTACAAGGAAAGGAATCCGGAGTTCTCTCAGCCAGTGATTCTGCTCCTCAAAGGCGTCTTTGATGAGAAATCCAAAAGTTATTTAGGTAAAATAACGATTAATGGAAACGAACTGGAGAGATGCAGGTTATCACCTGAATTTGGTATAGCAACTTGCGCCGACGCAAAGGGTGCCACTTCTGACATCATCGGAATGGTATTTTCAAGCGGGGATTATTCGAAGTGGAGCTTGTTGATCGGTCCCTCATACACCGTCCAGAGATCCTACAGTAAGTTGTATACCCTGTTGAATAAAAGCGATTCTACAGGTACAGCAGGAGACATTATCATGACATTGTCCACAGTCGGCCGTGAGGCTTCATTGAAGGAATCCCATGAATTGATCCAGCGCTGGCAGGACCGCTTAACAAGCCGGAATCCTTAGCTCCTCCAGAAAATATGTTTGCAAAACAGTTCAATGGGTAACTATAAACTAAGTAACCCACTACATTGCAAAGCATGCAAAGGAGGATTTCACATGTCAGATCAACTTGAAAATGAAGCGGACATCCGCAATAAAGAAAATAAAAAAGGCAATTCACTGGCGGAACGTAAAAAGATGGAAAATGGCGTGGACATTGAACCGGAGGCCGACGATTGGGTAGCCAAACCTGCGGAAACCTCTCATCCTGATCCGCTTCCTAAGAACTAACAACAGCATGCCTGTCTGACAGACTACCCTCCAAGGTAGTCTGTTTTTTGATACGAGTTCATATTGAGAAGCGGTTAGTAAATAATGTATACTGAAATCAAGTCCAACTGCGGCATTTCTTCATTCTCCGTTACATTACAGATTTCACAGTTCTCTGGGCAATCCATTTTGCGGGGAGGAATCCTAAATGAGGAGTCGGAACGAGAACGGCCGTTATAGGCAAAAGCGCGGGGACGCGCTTGTAGGCAACCTTGAGAAAAAGTACGGTTCGGACTTTGGCGTACGCAGCGACATGAAGCTGGAGACGCTAAGAAGGCAGCATGGCGGACTGTCGTTCACACAGCTGCTCAAAGAGCAGCAGGATAAAAACTAACCGCTTTACAAGATGAACAATAGAATGGTTAACCATAGCTGCCGAAGGCTTTGAATACCAAAGCATTCGGCAGTATGTTTTTGATAGCTTTGCGTATGAGAACATAACCTGCGGGTTATGTTTTTTTGTTACAGCATTATCAGACTGTTCAGGAATAGCTGTTTAGTAACAACCAGTATTTACCTTAATAGTTTCTGCTCCATACCGGGCATACTACTCCCAATTAAACCTAAAAAAGGGTGGGGGCGGGAACAATATCGATATCAAATCTGCTGTCGCTAGGACATTCCCCCGGTGCGATGCTGGCGGGAGAATATTTTTTCTATTTTATGCTGTATTCTTTTCTGGGCTGGGTGCTGGAAGGGAGCTATAATCTATACAGCCGGGGGTCTTTTCGCAAGGAGGGATTTCTCAAGGGGCCTTTCAAGCCCATGTACGGTTTCGCTCCATTGCTGCTGCTGGCGGCTAAAGATCTGCACTTTCCGCTGCTGCTCATTATATCTCTGGCCTTCATTATCCCTTCCGCTGTGGAGTTTGCGAGCGGGTGGATGCTGAAGTCCGTTTTTCATAAGCAGTGGTGGGATTACTCGGGGATGGCTTATCAATTGAAGGGGCACATCTGTTTGAAATTCTCAATGTACTGGTGGGCGCTGGCAACTGCCTGTATTTATGGTCTGCAGCCGCTTGTAGAGTTACTGTACCTACCTGTTTCCGCTGTGTGGATGTTGCTTCTGCCACTAATAGCTTTGGTGTTTGCTGCTGACCTGCTCTGGACCTGGCGGATTTGGCGGCGCGGTGTAAAAGTGTTGGAGCTAAGGGAAGGGTAACAACTGAGTAATGATATTGTATATGCTATATGTAAAATCAAGGGACATTATCAGCCTTCTGGCCGATAATGTCCCTTTCCTGTTTGTAGAGACAAGGAATACATGCTAATGTTGTCAAATATAGTGAGAGAAGTCCACAAGAGCACATACACCGGGAGGGAAAATGCGGAGAATTCCAAAGCTTAGTACCTTTGTTATCGTCCTGGAGATCTTCATCATTGGAGTGTTGATAGGCTTGCTATTGTATTCAGCAGGCAAGCAGGAGTCCAGGGAGCAGCCCAATTTGATTACACATTTTGACCAGGCCGATTTGAAGCGGATGCAAGAAGCGATAACCCGATTTGGCGAAGGTAAAGGGGATAATCTGACCATGCTCGAATGGGGAATAGACAGTGGGCCGTTCATTCACGATTTCTATAGTGACGGCACTGAGATCCACTGGTTCGTGGACAATTCCAGAGACGGCATGGCCGCTAACCCGGGGAGAACTGAATATATATGCAAGGCTGTCGGCCTTTCCGAGACGACGGAATTATACAGAGTGGAGTTGTCAGATTGCAACGGTTATGCGAAAGAAGAGACCATCAGCTTGATTTCTTTCCCCAAGGATAAAAGATAAGAGCTATTCATAGGCGCTGATGCTGAATATCGCTAGTCCACAAACAGGAGGGATACTATGCCAATATCCGAATATTACCGCGGGCTGCGGGAAAGGGCTGGGAGTGAACTGTTAATGGTGCCGTCTGTCGCGGCAGTGATCAGAAATGAGGAAGGAGAGGTTCTTCTGCTCCGCAAAGGCGGGGAACAGCTGTGGGGGCTGCCCGCAGGTGCTATTGAACCCGGAGAGACACCGTCCAGGGCACTGCGCAGGGAGGTGTATGAAGAGACAGGGCTGATGGTGAATCCACTCCGCATCATTGGGGTATTCGGCGGAGAGAAATATACATATGAATACATCAATGGTGACCGGGTACAATATTCGGTCATTGTGTTTGCATGCTCCATCGTCAAGGGAACGCTCCGGAGTATCGACGGAGAGGCAGAGGAGCTCGCATTTTTCAGCGAGGAAGAGCTTCCGGAACTCGCCATTCCATATCCAAGGGAGATTTTCATGGAGGGTTCTGCTGAAGAGCGGGTCATCTTCGAATAATACACGTCAATATAATAATGAGGATGAAGGTAATGAGGATGAAGGTAATGAGGGCCAAAATCATATATGCTTGTGCTGTGCTCCTGGCCATCGTCCTGGGCCTTGGCTCCAGAGAATATGGTGACCGTCTGCCAACGTTAGTTGCCGACCACCTGGGAGATGCGCTCTGGGCTTCGATGATTTATTTCAGCTGTCGGGTGCTGTTCACCCGGCAGTCTTTATGGCTGTCACTATTGCTCAGTTTAGGTTTCTGTTTCGGAATTGAACTCAGCCAGCTCTATCAGAGTGAATGGATTAATGGCGTGCGGGATACGGTAGTCGGCGGATTGATCCTCGGAAAAGGGTTTCTCTGGGTCGATCTTCTGCGATACACGGCGGGGATAATATTCGCCCATGTACTGGACTGCCTATGTAATTGTTGGCATGATCGAAGCCTGAAGTCTTCCTAATACTGCCTGATGTGGAGATGAGATGGTCTTATGACAAACAGTTTAATCTTAGTGTGTATGCTGACGATGATCATTCATACAGCCGAAACGTTGTCTTATTCGGTTCGTTTTGCCGGCGTGAAGCTGAATAAAATCGCTATCGCCTTATCTCTAACCGGCATCATCGTACTGGTATCCAGAACCGCCAATATGGTTCAAGCCCCGCTCACGGCCAAATTTGTTGATCTTGCCAAAATAGATGTCAGCTTCCCTCTGGAGAATTATCTGCGGATCACCATGCTGGCTTCCTCGCTGGGTACATTGATTGCTATTGCCTTATTCCCTACCTTTGTGGGGTTGTCAGGCAGAATCATCTCCAAGCTGGAGATCGAAGGCTCACTACCCAAACTGCTGACCAGTGTAACGATCAGCCAGCTTAAGAATACCCGCAAGTATATCCGCAAGCCCAAAGTGAAGCTGCACAGCTTTCGGTATCTGGGCATTCCGAAGAGATTTATTGTCATGAATATATTTGTTACAGGATTTTATACGGTCGGTGTACTATCTTCATTAATGGCAGCACATCTCGTACCGGCTCTGAGCACAACTGCTTCCCAGGCTTCAGGGTTGATCAACGGGCTTGCCACTATTATGCTGACCATCTTCATCGACCCCCAGCTTGGAATTATAACCCATAAGGCCACTGAAAATGCAGATTCCCGTGATCAGCTGGGCAAAATCTATGTTCTCCTGATGGGTTCACGATTTCTGGGAACCTTGCTTGGCCAGCTTGTGCTTTTGCCCGCAGCCCATTCGATTATCTGGCTTGTACAGCTGATCTAAAGGAAAGCCCAAGCACATATAGCCGCTGTATCCATACATAGATGATCTATTAAACGAGGCGCTTCATTATATGAACCGTATAAAGTTACACACTTAGTTAGGCAGCTTGGCTTCCGCTGCACGGAGCGCAAGTGTGATCTTCTGCTCCCAGGCATACGATTGCTGGCCGAACGTACGGAGCTCGCCCATCCGGGCATAAGACGATTTCATTGCCGCTGCAGCAGTGACGGCATCGCCTGCTGCAACCGCTGCTTTATACCGCTTATCGGCTTCTGTGCGTTCTGCCTGAGCGGTGCTGGCTGCTTTGTTTTGTGCAGTAATCAGCTTCTTGAGGCCGGCTATGGGAGCCAGGGCATCCTTGGCGGGTTTGAGTTTGGCTGCTGTCCGGGCCCGGGCTTCCGTTAACAGGGAGTTCTTCGCCTTGACCTCGGCCCGTGCAGCGGCTGCGGCCGCCTTAAGCTTGTTACGCTTAATCTCCAGCAAGGTCACAGACCTCAGATTTCCGGCCTTTCGGGCTGCTGTAATCTGCTGTCCGATTGAACTGTATTCCTCCAGCAGCGGTGAATGTTTCTTCTTCATGGCTTCGGCTTCAGCCTTCAACCGGTTTATCAAGGCGGAATCTACGGCTTGCAGCTTGAGATTTATGGCTGTGAGATCGGCATTGTTCTGCTTGTGGAGTGTCTGGGTTCTTGTACTTTCAGACTTCAGAGTCGCTTGGAGCCCGGTGTAGTCGCTATACATCGCATGAATCTCTTCCAAGGCAGAGTCCCAATCCGATGCCGCTTCAGCATGGGGGATATACATGCTGAATACAGCCAGCAGTAACAGTATTCCTATCCACGTGCGGTAAAAGGCTGTGCTGCTCCTTTGTTCTGAAGAAGTTTTCCATTTCCATGGTCCCGCTGTCATTCTCATCATCTCCTAAAGTATTGTCGAATAGTATGGTCGATAATAGACGCCAAAAAGCACCTCCAAGAAAGGCGCAATGGCCTGTCCTGCGAGGTGCTTCTCCCGCTTATCGTATGAAATCTGTTCTTTTACTATAGCTGGTAATCCTGAGATCGTCAACCAAAAAAAGAACGCAGGTTCGCTTATTTTGTCTTTTCCTGCTATTTTCATGTAACTGATCCAAGAAATCTAGTAGAATAGTTCTAGAGTTTACAATAATGGATAAAACCCGCAGCAGAAGCAGTATAGACAGGGAGATGACATCGTGCAGCTTAGACATGTGAAAATCTTGGGTACCGGCAAGTATTTACCAGGCAGAAAGGTGACGGACGAGGAATTGGATATGAGGCTCGGCACACCTTCCGGCTGGGTCGGCAAAGTAACAGGAGTAGGCGTACGGCATTATGCCGGGGAGGGCGAAACCGCCTCCAGTATGGGTGCCAGAGCCGCTGAAGCTGCGCTTGCGGCAGCGGGACTGAGCTTTGCCGATATTGATTGCCTGGTCTGCACGAGCGGAACTAAAGAGCAACCCCTGCCCAGTACGGCAGTATTTATTCAACAGGCGATGGGACAGGAGGACTCCGGTGTCCCGGCTTTTGATATCGACTCTACCTGTCTCAGCTTTCTGGTAGGTCTGGATGTTATGTCTTATATGGTGGAAGCCGGCAGATACCGGAACGTGCTTCTGGTAGCTTCAGAGATTGCCTCAGCTGGACTTAATTATGAGGATAAGGAGAGTGCGGCGTTATTTGGCGACGGGGCGGCTGCAGTGGTCATCGGCCCGAGTGCTGCCGGTGATTCCTCGAAGATTCTCCATGCCTCGCTCAAAACCTACAGTAGCGGTGCACGATACTCTGAGATTGCCGGCGGAGGAACAAGGCTGCATGCTCACAAATACAGTAAGGAGAATGCTTTGCCTTATTTATTTCATATGGACGGGCAAGCCATATTCCGCAAAGCTTCCAAGCTTCTTCCGGATTTCATAAATGAAATGCTGACACAGACAGATACGCAAATGGATGATTTCCGTCTGGTTGTACCTCATCAGGGAAGCGCGATGGCAATGAGGCTGCTCCGCAAAAAGCTTGGTATTGCCGAGGACAGATTTCTCGATAATACGCCAGGACATGGCAATACCATTGCAGCCTCCATCCCCATGGGACTACATGAAGCGGTCATACAGGGGCGGGTGCAGCGGGGAGACCGCATACTGTTCATTGGCACTGCGGCAGGATTATCACTGGGGGGCATGATTATTGACTACTGATCTCCCAGCCAAACCAGCAGTAAAGAATGTGCTTATTACAGGGGGGAGGGCCCCTGTGGCACTGGAGTTGTCCAGGCTGCTGCGGGTATCTGGCCACCGGGTATTTGCTGCTGAAAGCGCCGAGTATCACCTGTGCAGGGTTTCCTCAGCTGTAGAATGCAGCTATCTTGTGCCCCCGCCAAGGCATCGTCCGGCGGACTATATTGATGAGCTGGTGAAGCTGGTCAAAGAACTGGACATTCATGTGCTGATTCCACTGTGCGAAGAGATTTTTTATATATCAGCGAGCCTTGACCGCTTTAGCGGCTGCCGCGTGCTCTCTGCGGGTCGGGAGACGCTGGCCCGTTTGCATCATAAGGGTGATTTCATGGCCTGGGCGAGGGAGCTGGGATTTACTATCCCTGTGACACATCTGCTAAGCAGCCCTGAAGAATGGAACAGTCAGACGGAGGAAGCGGCGCGGATGGGAGAATCCTGGGTGTACAAGCCGGCATATTCCCGCTTTGCTTCCAAAGTCATTTTGCCCGGTGATATCAGCGGAGGTCAGGAAGACCTTGCCGGATCAAGCAGGGCTGCAGCTCCGCTTGGCATTGGCCTGGCTGCTCCATGGGTGGCTCAGCAATTTATTAAGGGAGCGGCAATATGCACTTATAGTGTTGTGCATCAAGGTGAGGTGTCCGCTCATGCTGCTTATGGCAGCAGGTACAGGACGGGTAAGGCGGGGGCGAGCGTGTATTTCGAGCTAGTGGAGCATACGGGAGCCTTTGAATGGATACAGCATTTCGCCAGGGCCACCGGATTCAGCGGCCAGATCGGCTTCGATTTCATCCAGGCGGAGGACGGCGTTTTGTACCCGATCGAATGTAACCCGCGGGCGACCAGCGGAATTCATTTGTTCGCTCCGGATGATGGGCTGGTCGAGGCTTTGCTTAGTCCTGATATGATTAAACAGCACGGAAGCGTCAGCACACCGCGTTCAGGCAAAAAAGCAATGCTCGCCCTACCCATGCTTTCGTGTGGCCTACACCCTGGACCGGGGGGCTGGGTGAGGTGGATAAAGGCGTTCCGTGCAGCTGAAGATGTGATCTTCCGTAAGGATGATATGCGACCTTTCCGCGAGCAGCTTCGCATTGTCTACCATGCCTATCGCCTAGCCCGGCAGAATAAGATTTCGGTTACTGAAGCCTTGACAGAAGACATAGAATGGAACGGTGAATGATGGTTAGAGCACTTGTAACAGGCGCAACCGGCTTTCTTGGCCTTCATACGGTACGGAGGCTTGTAGAGCTGGGCTGGGAAGTATATGGCCTCGGGCGCAACCGGGAAATCGGCGAACAGATTGAACAGGCTGGTGCTGTGTTTGTATGTGAGGATTTGCGTCAGCGTGAAGCGGCGGTCCGGGCGTGTGCCGGAATGGATGTAGTCTTCCATTGTGCGGCACTATCATCGCCCTGGGGCAAATATAGTGACTTTTACTCATGCAACGTTACAGCTACACAGAATATTGTTGAGGGCTGCATGCGGCACAAGGTCCAGCGGCTGATTCATATATCGACCCCGAGCATATATTCAAGCCGCCAAAGCCGGTTCGGCATCCGGGAAGCAGATCCGCTCCCTCCGAAACCGGCTAACCGCTATGCGGCAACCAAATTAATGGCGGAACAGGCAGTAGAGCAGGCTGCTGCCCAGGGACTAATGGCATTTATACTGCGCCCGAGGGCGATATTCGGTCCTATGGACAATGCCTTGTTTCCGCGGCTGCTCGCGGCCAATGAGGCTAAAGGTGTACCTCTGCTTGATGGTGGAGGGGCTATGATCGATGTGACCTGCGTGGAGAATGTTGTTGATGCTATGCTGCTCTGCAGCAGCGCCCCGTCCACAGCGGCCGGACGAGCGTACAATATTTCAAACGACGAGCCAATTATGTTCAAGGAACTGCTCGTGCGGCTGTTTGCCCGGCTAGAGATCCCGCTGCGTAGCAGACAGATTCCATATCGTTCCGCTTATGCAGTTGCCGGAATATTGGAGGGGGTACATACACTGCTTCCATTTCTGGGTGAGCCGATGCTTACCCGTTATTCGGCTTCGGCCCTCGGGGTCTCTCAGACACTCGATATTTCACTAGCGCGGGAAATGCTTGGCTATCATCCCCGTGTAACTATAGACGAAGGTCTTCTGTCCTTTGCGGAATGGTGGAGAGAATACAAATGATAACTTCAATCCCGGTAACGGTGTCGATCTTGTCTGCTGGATACTGCGTGCATCCTGAAGCATTGACACTGAGGGGAGGCACATTTAGATCCGTTCCTTTTCCAGCAGGGTATGCGCTGCTGAGGCATCCACAGTATGGACCGATCTTGTTCGATACAGGATATAGTGCCCGGTTCTTTCAAGAGACAGCGAAGCTTCCGGCTGCACTGTACCGTCATATTACACCCGTAGTTTTCAAGGAAGGCGAAAGTGCCGTGGAGCGGCTTCGGGAAGCTGGTATTCAGCCTGAAGAGATTCGTTATATGGTGCTCTCGCATTTTCATGCTGACCACATCGGTGGTGTCCGGGACTTCCCCCGGGCACAGTTCATTTATTTGCAGAAAGCTTACGAGTCCGTACGCAATCTTGGAACCATTAAGGCACTGCGGGCCGGATTTCTTCCGGGCCTGCTTCCTGAAGATTTTGCTGCACGTTCTTTACCTATAGACGAGCGTTCACCGCGACGCCCGCTGGATTCCGGATTTCCCTTCAAAGATGCATATGACCTGCTGGGAGACGGAAGTCTGCTGGCGGTAGAAATGTCCGGTCATGCCGCCGGGATGATCGGCTTGTTTGTCTCTGATGGAGGGAATGACTACCTGCTCTGCGCGGATACCGTATGGTCGAGCCGTGCTTTTCGCGAGAACCGCAGGCCGCATCCTGCAGCCGGTATCATTATGTCTAACCGCAAGGAATACCGGCTGAATTTTGACCTTTTACGTCAGATTCACGAGAACTTCCCAGGGCTGAGGATTGTACCCAGCCACTGCCGCGAAGCACTGGCACTGTGGGGAACAGGCGGTGTGAAATGAGACGGCTCCTGCGGACACTATGGTATTACGGCCTTACGAAGCGGCGGCAGCACTGGAAGAACCGGGATGCTCTGGAACGGTGGCAGGAGAAGAGGATCAGACGCCATGTGGAACAGATCCGCCATGACTCGCCTTATTACCGTGATCTGTGGGATAATATCCCAGCCGCGGACTGGCGCCGCTTTCCAATCATTGAGAAACAGCTCATGATGGATCATTTTGATACACTCAATACAGTAGGGATTACCAAAGACATGGCTTTCGCTGAGGCTTATGAAGCAGAGAACAGCCGTCATTTTAAACCAACATTGCATGGAATTACGGTTGGTTTGTCGTCGGGAACATCAGGAAGCCGGGGGATCTTTCTTGTCAGTGAAGAAGAACAGGCTGCCTGGACGGGTACCGTTCTGGCCAAGCTGCTGCCGGGAGGACTATGGCAACGGACGAAGATTGCATTTTTCCTGCGGGCTAACAGTAATCTCTATGAATCTGTCAGACAAGGACGGCTGCAATTCCAGTATTTCGATCTGCTGGAGCCGGTCGATCAGCTGGTGGCAAGGCTGGAGCAGTACAGCCCGGACATCTGGATCGCGCCGCCGTCCATGCTTCGTATGCTCGCTGAAGCGCGTCTGTCGGGCAGCTTGACGGTTCATCCACGTCGCCTGATTTCTGTTGCGGAGGTTCTGGACCCGCTGGACCGGGAGTATATCGAGCGAATCTTTGGTCAGAAGGTACACCAGGCCTACCAATGTACGGAGGGATTTCTTGGATATACCTGTGAGCACGGCACCCTGCATCTTAATGAAGATATTGTTCATATTGAAAAAGAGTATCTGGATCGTGAATCCAGGCGTTTCGTGCCGGTGGTGACGGACTTTTCAAGAAAGATCCAGCCCATTATCCGCTACCGGCTGAATGATATTCTGACCGAACGGTCTGCGCCTTGTTCTTGCGGTTCTTTGTTTACCGCCATAGAACGTATTGAAGGACGGTGCGATGATATTCTGTATCTTCCCCATTTGGAGAACGGACAGCTCGTCACGCTGTTTCCCGATTTTATCACCCGGGCTGTACTGGCTGCTTCTCCGGAGATCGAGCATTACCGGGTTATTCAGCGCAGTCCGCTGGATCTGGAAATTTCGTACCGCTCACGAGAGGGATGCTCTGAGGATATTGAATCCTTGTTAACCGGGGAATTCGCGCGTGTGTTTTCCCGTCTCAGGTGTATTCCGCCTCAGCTTCAGTTCACCGAATATAGCTTCTCTCCTGGTCCGGTGAAGCTTCGGCGGGTAGAGAGGAGCTGGAAGCTTTGAGCAACAGAGTATTTGAATACGACAGGAACAGCCTACGGGAACTGCAATGGCCGGATACGGATTATGGCCGCCATGCACAGCAATATATTTCAGCCATGCTGGAGCATCCTGCAGAACATTACTTTACTAATGTGCGTACAACCATCAGGGTAGTTGCAGTTGACGGCTTGCCTATACCCATTACCATAAATGAAGCCGAGTATACCAACTCGTATGTCTGCTCTCCCTATACGCACTATGTCAGCTATGCCCATGAAGAGCTTGCTTTGCTGAATAACCGGCTGCTGGAGGGAGTCCTTGCCGCTCTTTTGCGGGGGATGGGTTTTATGCTTAGAACTGCCCGGTTTAACCGGGTGGTTCAGGTTAACAACTGGCTGCTCTCCACCAACCTATATCCTCCGGTGAACCCGGAGCAACTGCTGAAGGTGCTGGATTATCTGCGCGCCGAGTATCCCGGTTATACGATTCTACTTCGTTCCTTAAGCAAGGAGACTTCAGGGCCATTAATGGATGCACTCAGCGGTTATGGCTGCAAATGGGTACCAAGCCGCCAGATTTATCTGCTGCAGCATCCCCAGAGCTCGAAGGCCAAATGGCTGGTGAAACGTGACCGTACTATGCTGGATAAGCAGGGATACACTGTTGAGCCGCCTGATCGGATTACGCAGGAGGACATCTCCCGTATTGTGGAGCTATATGAGCTTCTATATATTCATAAATATTCGGAGCACAATCCGAAGTTCACCGCAGCCTACATCCGTCTGGCATTGGAGAAGAGGACACTACATATTTACGGTCTGCGTAAAAATGGCAGGCTTGACGCCGTGCTTGGCTTCTACAGCCGTGAAGGTGCGATGACGGCGCCACTGTTCGGCTATGATACTACGCTGCCCCAGTCAATCGGCCTATACCGAATGCTGTCAGCTGTGTTGATTGATCTTGCTGAAAGCCGGGGAGAACTGCTGCATGAGAGCTCCGGGGTAGGTCAATTCAAACGCAACCGCGGAGCTGTGGCCGCCACAGAGTACTCGGTAGTATTGGATAAAGGAACACCCTGGCTGAACCGCTCCGGCTGGTCGTTTCTGGGGCTGCTGCTCAGGCGTGTAGGCATACCCTTGATCCAAAAGTTGAAGCTCTAACCGATTTATTTTACGCTAAAGCTGCCACAGCAAGTTTTGCACTAAGTGAATTCCTTGAATCGAGGTACAGTTATGAATAACGACAACGGACAAAGCGCAGATGACATTGCCCTCATCACTGGCGCCTCCTCCGGCTTTGGTCTGCTGACCGCACTGGCTCTGGCACGCAAAGGATATCAGGTCGCGGCCACCATGCGGGATCTGACCCGCCAAGGAGAACTGCTGCGTCAGGCTGAGGAAGCCGGGGTCGCAGAGCGGGTCCATGTGCTTGCCCTGGATGTTACGGACTCATTGTCCATAAAGCTTGCAATAGCAGCAGTTAAGAAGAGATTCGGAAGGATAGATGTACTAGTCAACAATGCCGGGTTTGCCGTTGGCGGCTTTGTGGAAGAGGTGAGCATGGAGGAATGGCGCCGGCAGATGGATACGAACTTTTTTGGCCTGATCGAAGTAACTCAAGCCGTACTTCCAGTGATGCGCAGTCAGCGGACAGGTCTGATCGTCAATGTTAGCAGCGTCAGCGGTTTAACCGGCTTTCCAGGATATGCTCCGTATGCTGCTTCCAAATACGCTGTGGAAGGTTTCAGTGAAAGCCTGCGCCAGGAGCTGCTTCCGTTTGGGATCCGGGTCGTACTGGTAGAGCCTGCTTCATTCCGCACACCGATCTGGGGCAAAGGGCTGGAGGGGATGCATACCCGCGATCAATCTCCCTATCAAGAGCAGTTGTCCCAAGTAGTGCGTTATTCCCGGCAAAGTGCCGAGACCGCACCCGAACCGGATCAAGTTGCCAGGCTGATTGCACGGATTACAGCAATGCAAGCTCCAAGGCTGCGGTACCCTGTCGGCAAGGGCTCCCGTCTGCTGATGATTGGCAAAACACTGCTGCCCTGGAAGGTGTTCGAAAGGATTATTGCCAAATCGCTTAAAAACATGAAATAATTAACAGGATATATTTGGCCTGACAGGAATGGAGGTGTGCCTAGTGCCGGGTACAGTAGGACTGCATATTTGCTTTGATGAGCTTGGCCGGGAGATTGAGATTCTCGATGTGACGCCTATAGCACGGGGCAAGTACCGTATTGAAGAAACGCCGATTTTCAACCCGTGTATTACGCTTGGAGATATCATTCGGGTCGAAGAGAAACAGGGGATTGCGTACTATGTGGAAACGGTGCAGAAATCGGGCTACATCCGATATGCCTGGCTGCTGAGCAAGGTGGCCGCAGGATCGCGTGAGATCCAAGAGTTCAAGCAAAGGATTAGAGCTCATGAGGGCAGATGGGAGCAGATCTTCGGCGGGCTGCTGGTGATCTATATTTCCAGGTTCTCTGAGATTGATGTAGAGAGCGAAATGGCTCTGATTCTTGAACGTTTTGATATATAATCCGGGATCTGAAAGGAAGATATAATATGAAAAAGTTTCTGAAGCAATGGGTACCTAGCATAGCCATCGGTATTGTTCTGTCGTTATTTATCCGTACATATGTAGCTGAAGCCATGCGAGTCCCAACCGGTTCGATGATTCCGACGATACAGATCAATGACCGGTTGGTGGTAGAGAAAATGCTCTGGATGACTACGCTTAAGCATGGCGATATTGTCGTATTCAATCCACCTGTGCCTGGGGATGAACAGAAAAAGTATGTCAAACGCCTCATAGGACTTCCAGGGGATACTATTGAGATCAAGGACGGAGCTTTGTACAGAAACGGCAGCCAGATCGAGGAGCCATATCTTCAGGAAAAGATGAACTATACGTTCGGGCCGGTCACGGTTCCCGCAGACCATTATTTTTTTCTGGGCGACAACCGGAATACGAGTTATGATGCCCATCTGTGGACCACACCCTTCGTAGCCAAAGATAAGCTGATCGGCAAAGTTCTTGTGGATGTCAATGATCTTTTCTAATGAATAGGGTAATCAACTACCACTACATTCTCGATGATCCCCTCAAGCAGCCCCACAAAATGCTGATGTGCCGGATGCGGTCCATAGTTGCGAAGGGCTTCCTGATCCGTGAAGGTCACGCGAAGCCCCAGCGTATAGCCATGGATATTCTCTGTTTCTTCCGTTTCGTTGATACCTGCCGTAAGCTCCTCAATTCCGGGAATAGCATCCTTCAGTGCCATAAGGGTCTGCACCAGCTGTTCTCCGGTTTCGGGCTGGTATTGCTCATTGAATCTAAAAACAACCAGATGCTCATACATAGTTAGTGTCCTCCCAAGTATTTTTATTTCGATTATAGCTACATAATCTGGTTAAGGATAGAGTTTCGTTATTCCGATTCATGAAAGGTGAGATAACATGCAGGACAAATTACCTGTATCCAGAATCAAGAATCCGCTGAACCTACGTCTGATTCTGGGGCTTGGGTTGATTTTTACAATGCAATTTTGGTTATGGAACACTGAGACGCGCAATGCGTTTCATCCCCATTCCACACTTCACCTTGTCATGGCTGTCTGGCTGGTAGTATGCGGGTTGATCCTTGTGCTGTCGATAGTGAAGGCCCTGCGGCCGGCGGCAGAAATCAAGTGGGGGAACGATTCGCTGCAAATCCGCGGTGAAACCATTTACCCACAGGGGATTCAGATGATCCAGATTGACGGACCCGACGTAGGCATCAAACCGGTTGGCAAAAAGATTGCTCCTATTCGACTTACCTTCCGTTTTATCGATGATCGTGAGCAGGCTATGAAAGAATTAACCCGCTGGGCGGAAGTGAACGGGGTCAAACTGGCCTATAAAAGATTCGTGAAATGGATGTAGCAGAGGCTAAAGTCGGGGATTCAAAATACCTATACAGGGTCAGGTTCCATGACTTTAACCATATTGTTACTTTGCCGGCTTTTGGGCTATGATCTAGTTAAGATTCAAGGAATTATTCCTATACATAAAAAGGGGTGCTGAGACTTGAAAGTTCATGTCACAGATCTTAAACACGGCGACTGTCTTCTGACAGACACTTTCAACAGTGTAGGCCTGCACGTTCTCCCTAAGAGAACCGTTATTCAGCGTGAAGAAGTCATCATCCTAATCCGGCACAAAATTGATTATGTGGATATTGAGCCGCGCCCTATTAGCACAGCCGAAAATGTAAGTGGGCTCGGTCATAATCTTAATGACAATTTCGATTTTGCAATCCAGAATTACGAATCTATTTTCCTGGAAGCTTTGGCTCATGGCTCTTTCACGCAATCCATGGTGGATGAGACACTACAGCCGCTGCTCCTGACGCTGGACGCGCAGAAAGATGTCGTTTCTTTGCTGTTATTGCTGGAGCGTGACGACATTGATACATATCATCATTCCCTGCAGGTTGGCCTGCTGTCGTACTATATCGCTGCTTGGCTCGGCCACTCCAAAGAGGAGCGTTATGAGATTAGCCGTGCGGGTTACCTGCATGATATCGGCAAAAGCCAGGTACCATTATCGATATTGAACAAAGTCGGAATTCTGACTCCTGCCGAGGAGGAAGAGCTGAGACGTCATACCACCTATGGATATGATATTATCCGTGGCTCCAAGATGGATGAGAAGACTGCACTCGTAGCACTTCAGCACCATGAATTAGAGGACGGATCAGGGTATCCGAATCAGATTCTTAAGAATGAGATTCATCCTTACACTGAAATCGTCACAGTGGCGAATATTTATATGGGGCTGACTACCTCCAGGCTGAATCAGCCAAAGCAAGGGCTCGTATCCGTACTCCGCAAGGTGCATGAGATGGGCTTCGGCAAGCTGAACGGAACGGTAGTGCAGGCGCTGACGGGACATCTTCTGCCAGGATTTGTCGGCAAAAGTGTTCAGCTGTCCAACGGGGAAATCGGTATAATTGTGATGAACAATCCGCAGGACATGTTCAAACCGCTCGTCAAAGTGGACGATGTCTTCAAGGATTTGTCGCGCGAGCGCAGCTTGTCGGTTGAAGAAATAATTTTATAGTCTCAGAAATCATGAGCCATGACTGAAGGTTATCCCAGCCGTTTCGCAGCGGAAGTTCGGGATAACCTTTTTGGTTGCCAGGAATTTGAAATCAGCTGGTAGATTGGCTATGATGAATGAAAGATTAAGATAGGAGACTTAAGCATGAACACCCAGGATCAGATCGAGAAATTTAAACAGATTAAATATGAATTGACCCGTTTTATGATGATTTACAAATTTGCGCTGGAGGAAATTGAGACCAAAATTGATATCCTGAAACAGGAATTTCAGATGCTCCATGACTATAGTCCGATTGAACATACCAAATCACGGATTAAATCCCCAGAGAGCATTATGAACAAAATGATACGCAAAAATAGCGAGCTGTCGCTCGATGCGATCAAAGCCAGCATTAAAGATATCGCCGGACTGCGGATAACCTGCTCTTTTATCTCCGATATTTATCAGGTCAGTGCCATGCTGCAGAAGCAGGATGATCTGAAGGTACTGGGTGTGAAAGATTATATCAAGAATCCCAAGCCTAATGGGTATCAAAGCCTGCATTTGCTGGTGGAGGTTCCGGTGTTTTTGTCAGACTGCCAGGAGCATGTATGTGTAGAGGTACAGATTCGTACGATTGCTATGGATTTCTGGGCCAGCCTGGAGCATAAGATTTTCTATAAATACAGCCAAGCAGTGCCAGAGCATTTGACACGTGAATTGAAGAATGCAGCCGATAAAGCGTATGAGCTGGATCTGCAGATGGAGCGTCTCCACCGTGAAATTAAGGAAATCAAGGAGGCGCAAGGCGACGATTCCGATGAAGAGCTGCACCGGATCATGATCAATAACCAGCAGTTTAATTTGCCGGCCAATTTCATTAAGCTGCTAGGTGAATAATAGAGGGAATGAATATCTTTCTGAAAAATCACTTAAATAGAGGAGAGAAGAACACTTGAGCACGCATGATCATCGCCATATTTTTGTGAATCAAATCGGTTATGCCACAGAAGGAGCCAAAGTCGCTATATTCAGCGGGGAAGGACATGAATTCCGGGTGATCAATGAAGACACGGGATTCGTAGTGTATACCGGAAATTCCGGTCCCGCGGTCCAGGATAAACCCAGCGGTGCCATCGTTCGTACGGCGGACTTCTCCGGGCTTAACACGCCAGGAAGGTACCATCTTGAAGGAGACAGTGGTCATATCTCTGCTTCCTTTGTCATTGCGGATAAACCGTATGGAGAACTGCAGCAGGGACTTTTGAAAGCCTTTTATTATTTCCGCTGCGGTGTCGAGCTGACCGAAGAATTTGCCGGTCCATGGGCCCACGGAGCGTGCCACACGACAGAAGGCATCGTACATGGACAACCGGAGCTGCGGCTGGATAGCTGCGGCGGCTGGCATGATGCCGGAGATTACGGCAAATATTCTGGTCCTGGAGCGAAGGCTATAGCCGATTTGCTGCTTGCCTATGAGCTGTATCCGACTGCATTTACGGCTTCGATTCCGCTCCCGGAGAGTGATGGCAAGACACCGGATGTGCTGTTGGAATGCAAGGTAGAGCTGGATTGGCTGTTTAAAATGCAGGAATCGAGTACAGGCGGAGTATATCACAAGCTGACTACTTTGAACTTTCCTGATCTTGATGTGATGCCCGAGGAGGATACGGCTGCTCTATATTTTTCACCAGTCTCGGCTACTGCTACAGGAGACTTTGCCGGTGTGATGGCGATGGCGGCAAGGGTCTATGAGCCTTACGATCAAGGCTATGCAAGTAAGTGCCTCGCAGCGGCTCAGGCTGCATGGGGCTGGCTGGAACAGCATCCGGAGATGCCCGGGTTCACCAATCCGCCGGAGATTACCACCGGAGAATACGGAGACGGAATGGACCGTGACGAGCGTTTCTGGGCAGCGGCTGAGCTGTACCGGACAACAGGTGATGAGGTCTATCACCAGGCGGTTCAGGCACTGGCTGAGCTTTCTTTTCCGAAATACAGTCTGGGCTGGGCAGATATGGGCGGTTATGGAACATTGGCATATCTATTAACCGGAGAATCTGCAACTGAGAAGGGCTTATATACTTCACTTAAGCAGGGGCTGTTGGCTGAAGCTGACCGTCTGGTGCGGCAGAGCCGGGAGGATGGCTACGGCATTTCCTTACTGGAAGAGGATTATATATGGGGCAGCAATATGCTGGTTATGAATAACGCAATGCTTCTGCTGGCGGCTGAGCATTTTAGCGGGGAGACTGTCTATAGCGACTGTGCGCTGGATCATCTGCATTATCTGATGGGCCGCAATGTGCTGGACATCAGCTATGTGACAGGGTTCGGCGACCGTCCGGTTATGCATCCTCATCACCGCCCATCGGTTGGTGACGGTGTAGCTGATCCGGTTCCCGGCATGGTATCCGGTGGACCGGACCGCGGGCTGCATGATGAATATGTTGTTCAGCATCTGCAAGGCAAGCCAGCCGCACAGTGCTTCGCTGATCATGATCTCAGCTATTCCACGAATGAGGTTACAATCTACTGGAACTCCCCGGCTGTGTTTGTGACGGCGCGGTTTAATATGTAGGGAATAAGATGGGCGTGGCATTGCACGCAGAAAGGGGCGGGAGCCCAGTGAACTCTAATCTACCCGATATCGAACAATTACGTTATCCCATTGGTCCTTTTGTTAGCCCGGGACAGCCGACGGCGTCAGAGCGCAAACAATCCATTGACGAAATCCGTAACATAGCGCAAGTGTTAAGAGCAACCGTACTGCCACTTACGCTCGAGCAGTTGCATACGCCCTACCGCCCAGGAGGCTGGAATGTGAAGCAGGTGGTTCACCATCTTGCCGACAACAATATGAATGCTTACCTGCGCTTTAAGCGGGGACTCACCGAAGAAGCGCCGGAGATTCCTACCTACCGGGAGGAGCTTTGGGCTGAGTTAAGTGATTATTATGAGGAGCCGATTGAAACCTCACTTGCACTGCTTGAGAATCTGAACCGGAGATTCGCTGGCCTGCTGGATTCTCTGGAAGAGGAACAATTTCAAAGAACTTTTAGAAGCCTTATGCTGGGTACGTTGACTTTAGATACAGCAATTCAGCGATACAACTGGCATAACCGCCATCATTTGGCCCATATTACTTCATTGATTGAACGAAGCGGCTGGTAACTCTAGAGAACAGAAAGAGCAAGCGGATACGGGAGCAGTTCCCGCCGCTTGCTCTTTTCGGATGTTTGCACAGCCTGGCGGCCGGTTTGCCATTGAGGCTCCCCCTTAGCCGTCCCCCAATTGTGCCCGCAGTGCAATGTTTTGGAAATATTAACGGTCTAGACTCTGTTTGCCGATCGTATATAATGAATACCAAATGGACCTGCCGGCAATGGCTGCCCAGTAACATAAGGAGGCTGAGGAATGTCTAGACTGGGAGAAGCAGGACACACACACAAGAAACTCAGTCTGACCCTATTGTTGATTGGTCTGGTCACATTGGTGGTTGTTCTGACTTCAACGATCCTGCTTACCGCTTCTTTTCAATCGAAAAAAAATTCTCTAATCGAAACGACCCTGAATTTAAATCTTACCAACGCTGAACGCATGAGCAAGACAGTGGATTCACTATTCCGGTCCATGCGCAGCAGTATGGAGTACAATGCGGACACACTTTCCCGAATCCAGGGGGAGCAGCCTGAACAAGTGGACGATTACCTTGAATGGATGCGGAAGAGCAGCACCTATTTCAATTCAATTCTCTTGGTTGGCGCAGATGGGATCATCCGCAATACTTCACCGGCAACCCTTGAAATGGCAGGTAAACCGGTTGTTTCCCCTTGGGCTCTGGAAGCGCTTCGGCTTAGAACTCCATATCTCTCGGAGCCGTATACCTCTGCTTCAACCGGAAGAATGATTGTTTTTATGAGTGAACCCATGGTTGACTCGGAAGGACATTATCTTGGTCAATTGGGCGGGACTATTTATCTGCAGGATAACAATATACTGAGTATGATATATGGTAACGATAATGAAGTTGACCATACAGGCTCCTATTATTATATTGTCAGCGCGGACGGTCATCTGATCTTTCATCCGGATAAGAGAAGGCTCAACGAGGATATCAGCAGCAATGAGATTGTACAGGAATTAATGCAAGGACACAGCGGGCAAAGGCAAGCAACCAATGTAAAAGGTATCCCTATGCTGGCTGGTTATTCGAACGTTCCGGCCAATGGCTGGGGAGTGGTTGTTGTATCTCCTGTTAGTTACATTCAGGATGAGCTATGGAGCCAATTCCGCAAAACCCTTGCCTATACTTTGATCCCTTTTGTGATTCTCCTGATGCTGGTGCTTGTATTGGCGCATCAATTAGCCAGGCCCTTTGTCATGCTAGCTGATCTGATGAACAAGGTGGGGAAGGAAAAGGCTGAGCTCCCTGTACTGAAGCCGCATTGGAACCGGGAGGCGGATCTTTTGACCAAAGCGGTGGCCATTGCCTGGAGAGATATTCAGGAACAGACCGATCAGCTCACCCAGGAAGCGATGACGGATAGTTTGACAGGACTTCCCAACCGCAGATCCCTTGAAAATACGATGAATCAGTGGATTGCCGCGCAATTTTCTTTCTCTGTGATTGTACTGGATGTCGACAAATTCAAATTTGTGAATGACACTTATGGCCATCTGGCAGGGGATGAGGTTCTGAAGCAGGTTGCGGGTATACTGAAAGCGAGCATTCGTCCAGGGGATGTCTGTTGCCGCTTGGGCGGCGAAGAATTCGTCGTACTTCTCCCGCGAACCAAGGCTGGCGATGCCTATTTAGTTGCGGAACGAATCCGTAAAACGCTCGAAATCTGTGATGTTCCGCTGGCGATGAAGGTAACCTCCTCACAGGGGATTGCCCATTATCCGAGCGACGGGAGCTCACTGGAGGAACTGCTGAAGCAGGCGGACTATGCGATGTATTCAGCTAAGAAACAGGGCAGGAACCGGACGATTATCGCAGGTGAATAAATGTGAAAGCATCTTCCACAAGGAAGGTGCTTTTTTTTGAGCTGGAAAGGATATCCCCTATGCTATGAATCGACCGCTTATTCTTAAGTGTTCCGTCTCTGCGGGCTTCAGATGGAGAAAATCATTCACCTGGGCCTGGGCGGGTACATATGCTATTCCAAGAATGCTAAAAACCGGATTTGCGGAAGGGAAGGATACCCAGGTGACTTCATACATGGATTACAAATCACCGAATACACAATTCAGCTATGATGTGAACTGCAACACAACGTTCAAGAAGGATGACTGTAATTATATCAATACGCTGTCGATTAAAGAGCTTAACACGCTGGAGAATACCTCTCTCCTTGATATTTTCCTCAGTAAGTCTAACGTAGTGGAACCCCATTACCACCAGAATGCGGCTGAGCTGGTCTACTGTATTACTGGTGAAGCCGTCGTCTCCCTGATCAATCCATTTACCAATGAGCTGCTGCATTTCCCCATTACACCGGGCCAGGTGGCGAATGTACCGCAAGGGTGGTGGCATTATGAGGTGGCTACAACCGATTGCACGCATTTGCTGGCAATATTCAATGCCCCTATTCCGGAAGTCATACTGGGCTCCGATCTGCTGACGCTTACGCCACCCAAAGTGCTTGCCCATACGTATTGTATGAATGAAGCTGAACTCAAGGAAGCGCTGGCACCGGTGAAACCGGGAACCTTTATTGGACCGCCTGCGGGTTGCTGTGAACCTGGCAAGACAGAGGGAGCGAATGCTGCACACGCGAAAAATATGGCTCCATACATGTATCCTCAAGCTCCGCAATTGCTTCAGCCCTTTGGCTACCAGCCTACACCTGCACATGGATATTACGACCAGCCGTATGTTCAGGAGTACCGTCAGCAGCCTTATGTTCAACCTTATCCAGGTATGCAGAATGTTTGAATAGAAAGTACCAGCTGAACGCTTAGTGCTTGTGAACAGCATAACGCAAGGCCGGAGTACTAGACGGATTCAGACCAAACAAAAAGCCACCCGGGAAATACTCCCTGCGGTGGCTTCACTGTCTACGACAAACGGACCAATACGCGGCCTCTGGTGTTGGATTGTAGGATATCTTCCAGTGCAGCAGGCAGCTCGGCTAAGGTGACCTCACGGTCCACAAGCGCGTCCAGTCGTTCAGGCTTCAGATCGGACCCCATCCGATCCCAAATCTGAATGCGCTGCTCCAGCGGACAAGCGACCGAATCAATTCCAAGTAAGCTGACACCCCGCAAGATAAAAGGCAGAACTGTCGTCGGAACCGCAGTTCCTGCGGTTAGTCCACTGGCCGCAACAGAACCGCCGTAGGCGATTTTGCTGAGTACGGCTGCTAGTGGAGCACCACCGACGGCATCAACAGCTGCCTGCCACAACTGCTTGTCCAGCGGTTTACCTGAACCGGCGCTGACCTCCTCACGGGAGATGACTTCAGAAGCGCCCAGAGTCTGTAAATATTCAGCTGCATCTGTTTTGCCTGTACTTGCTGTAACCTGGTAGCCTTTCTTGGCCAGCATCGCAACAGCCGCTCCGCCAACACCTCCGGTTGCACCCGTGACCAGTACTTTACCCTTATCCGGTGCAGCACCGTGTGCTTCAATCGCGAGAATAGACATGGCGGCGGTATAGCCGGCAGTACCGTAGATCATTGCTTCCCGCAATGTAAGTCCCTCCGGCAAAGGCATAACCCATTCGGCCGGGATACGCGCATACTCGCTGAAGCCTCCGTAATGGGATACGCCGATACCGTACCCAGTGGCAATGACGGATTGCCCTTCCTGAAAGCGCGGGTCAGCGGAGGAGACAACTGTTCCCGACAAATCGACCCCAGGGATAAAAGGATAATTACGGACGATATTTCCGTTAGGGATACTCGCAAGTCCATCTTTATAGTTCACACTGGAATAAGCAACGCGGATCAGTACTTCTCCCGCTGGCAATTTCTCCAAAGTCAGCGGCTGTACCGCTACTGAAAACGTGTCTGTTTTGTCCACAACCAAAGCTTGAAAGGTTTCTGTCATGTAGGTCTCTCCTTAGACGAGCAGTAATGGGTAAGTCTGTTATATAATATTTATTCTGACCGGTCAACTTTTTAATCTCTATGATATAATGTACATTATTTCTGAATTGGTGGGGGTCCCATGGTACGTTATAAGAAGTCCGAAGAGAAACGCAAACAGATTCTGTCCGCAGCCTTTCAGGCGTTGTCCGAGCTGGGGTATGATTCTGTGACCTTGCAGACGATTGCCGATCATGCTGAAGTCAGCAAGGGGGTCGTGCATTATTATTTTGACAATAAGGATGCTGTGCTGGCAGAGCTGCTGGAATGGCTGACAAGTAAAATATCCGCTAAAGAGCTGGCAGCCGTGCAGGAGCAGCAAACAGCGACCGGCAAACTTCAGGCCTACATTGACTCCGCGTTTCCGGGACCTGCCAAGAACCGTTCCTTTTATCGGGTGTATCTCGATTTCCTGGCCCGGGCGAGCCGGACTCCCGTCTACCGGGAGATTAACCAGCGTTTCTATGATAACTGTGCGCGGATAAGTACGGAGGTGCTGGTGCTGGGGCAGGCGGAAGGGATCTTTGCCAAGGAGCTGTCCCCGAAGACAACGGCCCCCGTCATCCGTGCAATCATCGACGGCTGTCTGATCCAGTGGCTGATGACCGACAACGATGAGCTTCATGCCGTGTTCAAAGAATCCTGTTATGCGGCGGTTATGAAAGTGCTTAGCTCTGGGAAAAGAACAGATAGCAAGCTGTTGAAGGGCTGAGAGCCTATGTGGGCAAATGGAGCTGGAATAAAAAGATACAATTATGTATAAAGTGTGAACTGTAGTATATTGGACATAGATTGCTCAGATCAAGGAGGCTGACTCTATGTCGATAGCAACAACGATGATCATCCGGCTGGAAATCCGCAAGTCGGTTGCGACCTTTGGGGATGTGGCTTCGAGGCTGGCTGCGGTTGGTGGCGATATTGTGGCCATTGACGTGATTCGCGCAGGCAAGGATGTAACCACACGGGATATTACGGTAAATGTGCAGGATGCCGCAAATGACGAGGTTATCACGGTACTGGCAGACATGCCGGGGATTAAGGTCATTAATGTATCGGACCGTACCTTTCTGGCTCACATTGGCGGCAAAATCGAGATCACACCGAAGATGCCGATCAAGAACCGTGAGGATCTGTCACTGGTCTACACACCTGGTGTGGCGCGTGTCTGTATGGCGATTGCCGAGGACCCGGGGAGAGCCTATTCACTAACGATGAAAAGAAATACAGTAGCTGTCGTCACCGACGGCACTGCGGTACTGGGTCTCGGCGATATCGGGCCGGAAGCGGCGATGCCTGTGATGGAAGGTAAAGCCATGTTGTTTAAACAGCTTGCAGATATCGATGCTTTTCCGCTATGTCTGAACACCAAAGACCCGGAGCAGATCATCCAAATTGTGAAAGCGGTTGCTGCCGGGTTTGGGGGCATTAACCTGGAGGATATCAGCTCTCCCCGCTGCTTTGAGATTGAACGGAGGTTGTCTGCGGAACTGGATATTCCGGTATTTCATGACGATCAGCATGGGACGGCGGTTGTAGCTTTGGCTGGTCTTTTGAATGCGCTTAAAGTCGTTGGGAAAAGAGTAGAGGATTGCCGGATTGTCGTTGTGGGCATCGGGGCAGCGGGTGTTTCGATCTGCCGGCTGCTGCTGGCGGCGGGTGCACAGAAGATATATGCCGTTGACCGGGCAGGCATTCTGCACAGGGGGCAGAGCTATGACAATGCGGAGTGGAGCTGGCTTGCCGGGGCAACCAATCCTGAGGGGCTGACTGGAGGACTGACGGAGGCTATTGCTGAGGCGGATGTGTTTATTGGCGTCTCTAGCGGTGGCATCCTGAAAGTAGAGCATGTTCAGAGTATGGCGGAGGATAATATCGTGTTTGCTATGGCTAACCCTACCCCTGAGATTGAGCCGGAGCTGGCTGAGCCTTACGCAAGGGTAGTGGCTACCGGAAGAAGCGATTATCCCAATCAGATCAATAATGTGCTTTGTTTTCCCGGGATTTTCCGCGGGGCGCTGGACTGCAGGGCCAAAACAGTCAATCTGGAGATGAAGCTGGCTGCAGCACAGGCGATAGCTTCTGTGGTTCATCCGGATGAGCTGAATGAGCAATATATCATCCCGAGTATTTTTAACGAGAAAGTGGTTGAAGAGATACGTGATGCGGTGATTCGGGCCGCCATTGCAACGGGTATGGCGCGGAGGATTCCACCGGATATCTCGGAGTGAGGCCGGACATTTGTAGCAGAAAAAGGTACAGTGAGATGTATCGCTGTATCTTTTTTGTCCCAAAATATACAATGGGCTGTAATCCGTTCATGAACAGGAGGGCATATGTACAGCAGAATTCATATCATGGGAGCTTCAGGTTCTGGAACCAGCACGCTGGGCCGGACTTTGACTAAGCATCTGCCGCATGTTCATTTGGACAGCGACGATTATTTCTGGGAGCATAAATATACCAGACAGACGGAGATTAATGAAAGGCTGGTTGAGATCCAGCGCGATCTCGATCAGCAGGAGCCTTGGATATTGTCCGGTGCGGTCTGTGGTTGGGGTGACGGGCTGCGCCCGCGTTTTGATCTGGTTATATTTCTTTGGATTCCCCAGGAAGTTCGGCTAGAACGCCTGCGAGCCAGGGAAGTTGAGCGCTATGGTGCGGAGAGTCTGCCTGGAGGAAGCATGTTCCAAGAGGTACAAGCCTTTATGGAGTGGGCGTCTTTGTACGATACAGCAGGGCCGGAAGTTAGGAGCAGAGTGCTTCATGAAGACTGGATGTCACAGCTGCAATGTCCCGTGCTGAGATTGGAAGGGGATATGACGGTCGAAGAGCGTGTGGAGGCTGTGCTTAAGGAATATCGTGTTGTATGAAGAGGAATAGTCTTATCAATCATTAGAAAGCGGGTGCCTGTATATGATCACTATTAAAGAAATTGAATTCGAATCATTGGACGCACTGAACAAACTTTACCATGAGCTGATCGACCGTCCTACAGATCCGCAAAAGCTGGAAGCTGCATTTCGGTCGATCAAGGCCGATAACCGGTACATATTATTAGGTGCTTATGTAGACGGGGAGCTGCTGGGTTCAATGATGGGCATCGTGTGCCAGGATCTCATTGGCGATTGCCGTCCGTTCATGGTGATTGAGAATGTGGTTGTTTCTTCCCGGGCACGGCGTCAAGGCCTTGGTAAGAAGCTTATGACTGCCATGGAGACCATCGCACATGAAAAAGACTGCTACTACATCATCTTCGTATCCGGCGAGAAGCGGAAGGAAGCGCATGTCTTTTATGAAGCCATGGGTTATCGGGAGGAAAAGGTAGAAGGGTACCGCAAGCATCTTAGCTCGCATTAGTAGACTACTTGCGGTTTGTTCACCAGTTTATTTGCTATGAACCTGCGGTGGGCGATTATGGCTTCCAACAGTACACTTCCGAAATATCAGCTGCCCGTGCTCTTATAATGCCGTACCCCAAAGCGCCAGACCAGAAGAGAGAAGCCCAGAAACCCTGCACCGGCAGGGAGGGCCAAGTAGCCCAACCACTGCGGATAGTTCCAGCCGCATACCGTGGCTGCAGGGTAGAAGCTGATAAATAACATGGGCAGTACAAAGCTGAACATGTTTTTTAGTGCTCTCGGCATGTAGGGCTCAGGACAGCGTGTGATTTGATAGCTGGCATTGGTCAGGATATAGATCCAGTCCAGCCCTTTGATGGTAAAGAACGCGAGCCCTGAAGTAAGGACGAACACCCCGCAGTACATAATGCACCCCCCTGCCAGTGCCATAATCAGAATGCCGATCTTCCCCAAGGTAAGTGAAACACCAAGCTCGGAGAGTGCCCAGCCTGCCGCGCATATTCCCGTAACAGGACGGACCAGACGGTGCAGATGGAATCTGGATGCAGCGACTTGAACGAACAGGGAGCGGGGACGGAGCAGAAGTCTGTCAAAGTCACCGGAGCGTAGCATCTGCCAGGGAAAATAATCAAAGCCGCGGCACAGGCTCTCCGCAAGTCCAAAGGAAGCTACCGCTAGTGAATAGACCAGTATAATATGGGCGACCGTCCATTCCCCGATGTTGCCGAAGCGTGAGAAGAGGAGCACGGTGGAGATAGGGTCCGAAATGACCACAACAAACACCTGGATCAGCATTAGCCACCAGCCTTTGTATTCCATTCCCGACAACAAGTGCATCCGCAAATATTTGAAATAGATTTTGCCTTCAACAATCATCCTTCTGTTAACCTCCCTGCACGATAATACTTTTTAGTTTGCGGGTCATGATCGATCGTCCGGCGAGTATAAAGAGGACACTCCAAAAAAACTGTAAACCGATTGCAGGCAGGGCACTTGGTGGCGAGAGACTGCCGACATACAGCTGGACTGGTATATCCGCGAATCCCCCAAAGGGCTGGAGATACAGAAAAGTCTGCATAAAGTCAGGCCAGAGACGGAGCGGAAGATAGGTGCCCGACAATATCCCGCTGAACAGTAATAACATATAGGTTGGCCCGTCACCCCAGGTGATATTTAATCGGATGGAGGTGACTAACATGGCAAAAGCGGAGCACAACAGAAAGGCCATCACCACTGACAGAAGAAAACAGACAAAACCAAGAGGGGAAGCAGGAGCCCCCAGCGCATAGCTGACAGGCATCAGCAGACCGGCCAGGATGGTGGCGAGGCTGCGGAGCCAGGAGGTTCCAAGCTTGCCTGCCGAGCTTTTGACGAACCAGTGCGTATACAGATTCATCGGACGGCATAACTCCACACCGACATCACCGTTGTTGATTTTGGCCATAATCTCACCGTCAATGTTCATTGATTGCAGCACAAACAGGCCTTGGGCCAGCCATACGTAGGAGATGGTCTGTGATAGAGAAAGGCCGTTATTATTCCAGGCACCGTTGTCGCTGTATGTATAAAATACGGTGAACAGTACGCACTCCAGGAAGGCCCAGAAGACACTGACAAACACACCTGATATTGCGGAAGCCCGGTATTGCAGCCCTTCAGCCATACGAATGCGGAAGAGGGAGACGCAGGCCTTACAGGTATTCCGGAAATTCATCATACACCTCCTAAAAGTTTTTATACCAGCGACAGGTCATTATACATCGCAGCGATCATGGCATCCGTATTTACCTTCATGATCACTTCTGGAGCATATTTTTCCTGCAGGCCACCCAGTAGTCCGTCGTACAGCAGTTGTCCATGCCCAATGACCATCACCCGTTCGCAGAGTGCTTCAATGTCATCCATGTCGTGCGTGGTCAGCACCATGGTCACCCCGTACTTACGGTTTTCCTCCTTCAAAAAGTTCCGGAGTGCAAGCTTGGATACCGCATCGAGCCCGATAGTAGGCTCATCCAGGAAGAGGATTCTCGGCCGGTGCAGCAGTGCTGCCACCAACTCGCAACGCATCCGTTGTCCAAGCGAAAGCTGTCTGACGGGTGTTTTTACAAGCGCTTCCACACCAAGGGTTGCCGTTAATTCAGCAAGTCTTGTCTTGTAGTCTCCAGGAGGAATGGCGTAGATATCCTTAAGCACATCAAAAGAGTCGGCTACCGGCACATCCCACCACAGCTGGGAGCGCTGCCCGAACACGACGCCGATTCTGGACACATGCTCTACGCGGTTCTTCCAGGGAACCTTGCCCATAATGGTGCATTCACCGCTGTCCGGTGTAAGGATGCCGCTCATCACCTTGACTGTGGTGGATTTGCCGGCACCGTTAGGCCCGATATACCCGACCAGCTCCCCTTCATTAATCTCAAAGCTGATTCCCCCGAGAGCTTCCACTTGGGTCACATTGCGCATAAAGGCCCCCTTCAGCAGACCCCATTTTCCTTCGGGACGTTTGTACACCTTGAATGATTTTCGGATATCTTTGACTTCAATTTGCATCCAGCGCACCTCCTTCGTGCAGAAGATCATAACATTACCGATAGGCTGAGATAAAATGGAATTAGGACGTTTGTTGATCCAGTCTAAGTTCTCCGGAAGGGGAGACTATGGATTCTCTTCATTTTCCATAAAAATGCTTGCTATCTTGACATTTCCATGCTATATTAATTTTATAGTTAACGCAGGAAAAATGGGTTTTATTTTACATATGTATCTCAAATAGGAATGTTGATACCGGTGATGAATTCACCGGTTTTTTTGTGTTCTCATAACGGTTGCGTAATCCCCTGCCGTTACTGCTTTTTGTTGCTGAAACCCCGATGTCTTAGCTTACCAAGGAAAAATTATCCTTTGACCATATCCGTGATAGCGCTCTATAATCCCTTCATATGTGGCAGGCTATTCATTATCATAACGAAAGAAGGCGGGGATTCACTTGAATGAGCTATGCAGGGTACTGATTGTAGACGATGAAATTCTGGTCCGCCAGGGGATCAAATATGTGCTGGATTGGGAGCGGGAAGGCTTTCAGATTGTAGGTGAAGCCTCCAACGGGCAGGAAGCGCTAAATACCCTCCTCACCTTGAAGCCGCATATTCTGATCACTGATATTGTGATGCCCGTCATGGATGGGGAGGAATTAACGCGGATTGTGAAGCGGGATTACCCGGACATGGAGGTTATCGTGCTGAGCAGCTTCAGTGAATTCGAGTATGTGCGCTCCACATTCCAGCACGGGGTAGCTGATTATATCCTGAAGCCGAGGCTGGAAGCAGGAGCACTGCTGCAGGTTCTCCAGAAGACCAGGGAACGGATTCCCGGACTTGGGGCTGCCGAGGCGGCAAAAGATCAACGTCGTTCCCCGGAATCCCTGCTAAGCAGATTAATCTCCGGTTATGAGCTAAATGCAGAAGACGCAGTCTTTTTAGAGCAATATTTTCCGAATGGACAATTCAGATTCTTGGGAGAGTCTTCACAAGAGCACATTCCTTACACAGCGATTAGCGAAGCTCTGGAACGGAGGGTTCCGGGCTTGGTTACTGTTTCGATATCCGGAGTACAGCCCGATTCTGTACTTCTTCTGATCAATCTGGAAGCTTCGATGTGGGAGGATACCATTCAGGTACTCCAAGAGCTTGCCTTGAAGCAGGCCGGACATGAACCAGCATTTCGCATAAGTCTGAGCATGGCCTTTGGCGCGGTGAATGAGGCGGCGGCTGTGTATCAGGACAGTTATTTGAAACTCAAACAATACAGGTTTTATTTTCCGGAACTAATGGTGCTGATTCCTGATGAATTGCCTCCACTCCCTGAAGAACTTCCAAAGTTCAATCTGAGCCAGTTCACCGAGCAGCTCAAGCGGCTGCAGCTGGAGGAGGGTTTTGCGGATCTTCGCCAGCATGTGGCTGAGCTCTGCTCGTATTATGAGAATGATGTCTTTCAGTTCAAATCCTTTCTGGGAAATATCATCTTCAATGTGACCAATCAGTTCAGTCACTTGAAGGTGCTGGAGGAGGAGAAATATGATCTTTTCCGCTCGATTGATGAGGCTCCTTACGCGGATGCGGCTGCCGGGATTCTGGATGGTTTTTTGGACCGGGTCATGGAGCTGGCTTCCTCGGCTGCACCCGCTTCCGGCAGTCACGCCAATATGAAGAAGCTGCTGGAATTTATTGAGGAGCATTATGCAGAGCCGCTGAGTCTGACGGAACTCGCCCGCCATTTCCATTTCAACCCCTCGTATTTATCGAGTCTGTTCACGGCGCATAACCAGGAAGGGTTCAAGGAACATCTCAACACGGTCCGCACGGATAAAGCGGCAGAGCTGCTGCGTGCGGGGGAGGCCCCTATTTCCGAGATCAGCAGTATGGTCGGCTATGGGGATCACAGCTATTTTTGCAAAGTATTCAAGAAATACACCGGATTATCCCCAAGCGGCTATAGACGTCAATTTTATGGGCAGGAGTAAATAGATATGCGAAGGTACTGGGAGCGTTATAAATTTCACAGTTTGTTTATCAAAATCTTTATTGTTATGGTCATCAGCATCATCGCCGTAGCGATTTCGGCATCCTGGACGACAGTCCGCATGTCGGAGAAGCTGTTCATGGAGACTTTCAGTATTACGAATTCGAAGGTGCTGAACCAGATTAAGGCTAACTTTGAAACCTTCCATTATTCCATCGTCACGGCTACCAATAATGCACAGCTGAGCGGAACGATTAAGAGCTTTTTGACGGATGAAGACTCTACCTCTGTGCGTGAGCTGCGAACCTTCTACAACATGACAACCCAGATGAAAAAAATCCAGTCGACGCTGGACACCTACCAGGTCGGGATCAAAATCATGGGGGAAAACGGACGCAGCTATTCCACCAATACCAATAATTTGCTGATGACCGATGCAGAGCTGCGGGAGCATGAACTGACGCGAAACACACTGGCTGAACCCAAAAGACTGATGTACCAGTTCTACCAGGAGTCCAGACCAGGTTCGAATCAGAAAGACGGGGTAATCGTTGGCAGCAAAGCGCTCATGGAGCGGACGACAAGCGATATTTACGGAACCTTGTATTTTACGATTCATGAAAAGGACTTCCGGCCCTTTTACGCCAGCTTTGTCAGCACTGGGAACGATGTGGCGATACTGAACAGGGACGGAGTCATTGTCTCCAGTAACCGCAGTGACCTCATGGGGCAGAAGGCTGAAGATTTGCTGGGATACGCCAAGGATATTGAAGCCCAGAAGCTTGAATATATGAATGTCGATTTCCGGGGGACAGACTCGATTCTGATTGCAGATTATTTGTCTTCCTACGATTTTTATATCGTCAATTTGATTGATAAACAAACCGCCCTCGGCCAGATGGTTGATAAGAAGGCGGTCGTCTTGATCTGCTCGTCTATCGTGATCGTGGCACTGATCATTGTTTTTTTGATCTCCCGGAAACTTACCAGATCCTTAACGCTGCTCACCCGGCAGATGTCCAAAATCACACACCGGAATTTCCATAATTATATTACCGTAACCGGAAGCTTTGAATTTCAGGAGCTTGGGCATACTTACAACTACATGCTTGATGAGTTGAATGATTATGTGGCCCGATTAGTTCAGACACAAAAAGATCAGCGTCAAGCAGAGCTCGCCGCCTTACAGCATCAGATCAATCCGCATTTTCTCTACAATACGCTGGCTTCTGTTAATTTCCTGGTGCAGCAGGGCAGCAAAGACAAGGCGGTGCATACGATTCATGCTCTGATATCGATGCTGCAAAATGCGCTGAGCAATGTTAGTGAGAGTATCACCATAACCCAGGAACTGGAGAATCTGAAGTCGTATGTCTTTATTAACCATGTGCGGTACGGCGAACGGATCCGGGTCAATTTCTTTATCTCACCGGACTGCATGGAGTTTCATGTGCCGAAGCTGATTATTCAGCCGTTTATTGAGAATGCTTTTTTTCATGCTTTTACGAAGAAAAGCGAAGGCTACATCCATGTGCTAATTTCTCAGGATGCCGGCTCGCTGGTCTGTGAAATCATCGACAATGGAGACGGTATGGAGATCGATGAGCAGGATCTTCCTTTATCCGAGCCAGAGGGCAAACGCCAGCAGTTCACCGGAATTGGAATCAGGAATGTGCATGACCGCCTTGTATTGCTGTATGGCGAAGAATACGGGATTACGATCAAGAGCCGTCCGGGTGAAGGCACTGCTGTCAAAATTCGTCTTCCGCTATTGCGTGGACAAAATTAATACCAATATCCAAAAAAAGAACAAAGGAAGCAATAGGTAACGCTTACAAACAGGCGATAGAATGACCAATCCACACAAAGTAAGTTCTAACGGAACCTGCAAGACGGATGATAAGATTATCTATGTAATCGGGAAGCGCTTACAGAAAGGCGCATTCACTCACTCAAGCACACAAAAAAAGGGAGGATAACAAATGAAAAAGAGCTTTGCCTTACTACTGATTTGTATGCTGCTGTTAACTGCCTGCGGTTCCAATTCCAAGAACAACGCGGCGAACACTGGAAAAGAGGGGAATGCCGGAGGCAAGACCGCACAGGCCAAAGAAATTACAATCTGGGCGTGGGACCCTGCCTTTAACATTGCCGCTCTGGAAGCAGCAAAAGCTGAATATGCCAAAACCAACCCGGATGTAAAAATCAATATTGTCGAATATGCCCAAAGCGATATTATTCAAAAGCTGAACACCGGCCTGAACTCTGGGACAACCAAGGGATTGCCGAATATAGTACTGATTGAGGATTACCGGTCCCAGAGCTTCCTTCAAGCTTATAAGGATTCCTTCTTCGATCTCAGCAGCTATATTAAAGGTTCTGACTTTGCAGATTACAAAAGCGGTCCGACCAGCCTTGACGGCAAGCAATACGGGATTCCGTTTGACTCCGGGGTAACCGGTCTATATTTCAGAACCGATTATCTGGAACAGGCCGGCTACAAGCTGTCAGATCTGCAGGATATAGACTGGAAGAAATACATTGAAATCGGTAAAGCTGTGAAAGCGAAAACCGGAAAGTCTCTGATTACGCTAGATCCGAACGACCTTGGCTTGATTCGTGTGATGATTCAGTCTGCCGGCTCCTGGTACCTGAAAGAAGACGGAAAAACACCGAACATTGCCGGCAATGCACCTTTGAAGGAAGCATTTGAAACCTACAAAGAGCTTACTGAAGCCAATGTAGCCAATGTACATGCGGACTGGAGCCAATTCGTGGCGGCCCTGAACAGCGGTGCAGTAGCATCCGTGCCAACCGGTAACTGGATTACACCATCGATTACTGCTGAGGCTTCCCAATCCGGCAAATGGGGTATTGCTCCGCTTCCGAAGCTGACGAACAATAAATCGGTTCATGCCTCCAACCTTGGCGGCAGCTCGTGGTACGTGATGAATGTCGACGGCAAAGAAACTGCTGCAGACTTCATGGCTAAGACCTTTGGCTCTAATGCAGATCTGTATCAAAAGCTGCTTAAAGACATTGGTGTAATTGGTACCCTCAAAGCAGCATCGAGTGGAGAGGCTTACAGCCAGGCCAATGAATTCTTTGGCGGACAAAAGGTTGTCTCTGATTTTGCTTCATGGACAGAGCAGATTCCAAGCGTGAATTATGGCGTCAACACCTATGCTATTGAGGATATTCTGATCGTGGAAATGCAAAACTACATGAACGGCAAGGATATCGACAAGGTACTGAGTGATGCCCAGGCCCAGGCCGAATCACAGATTAAATAGCTAAAACGGTTCAAACCATTAACCCTTGGGCGTATCTTGCTGCTCCTAACGTTCAGGAGAAGAAAGTGCGTCCGGGGGTTTTTAATGACACTTATACTTTCAAGGAGGCTGGGCCTTAGTGAAACATGCAAACCTAAGCATTCGCAGAAAAAGCGCGCTCACCGGATGGTCCTTTGTCCTGCTGGCCGTTATCCTAATCTTTGTATTCTACTTTTATCCGATGCTGCAGGCTTTGATATTATCGTTCCAGACAGGGACAGGAACCAACCTTACCTTTACAGGGTTTGATAATTATACAAGATTGCTGTCAGACAAAACGTTTATTACTTCGGTCAAAAACACCTTTATCTTCCTGCTGGTTCAGGTTCCCTTGATGATCGTTCTGGCACTGTTTATCTCGGTGCTGCTGAACGACAGTAAGCTGAAATTCAAAGGTTTTTTCCGGACAGCGATCTTTCTGCCCTGTGTAACTTCGCTCGTTGCGTACTCGGTAGTGTTCAAATATTTGTTTGCCGGCGACGGCCTTGTCAATACTTTCCTGATGAATCTTCATCTGATTAACACGCCCATTCAGTGGATATCCGATCCGTTCTGGGCCAAGATCACAATTATTATCGCGATTACCTGGCGGTGGACCGGTTACAATATGATCTTCTATCTGTCTGCTCTGCAGAATATCGACAGTTCAATCTATGAGGCAGCCAGAATTGATGGGGCTTCCGCAACGCGGCAGTTTTTCGGCATTACCGTACCGCTGCTGAAGCCGATCATCCTGTTTACCTCTATTACATCCACTATCGGAACCTTGCAGCTGTTCGACGAGGTTATGAATATTACGAAGGGCGGTCCCGGTAACGCTACACAGACGATCTCCCAATATATTTATAATCTATCCTTCAAATATGCAGCAGACTTCGGTTATGCGGCTACCGTATCCTATTCCATTGTGATTATGATTGCAGTGTTGTCGTTCATCCAGTTCAAAGTGGCAGGTGATAAATAATGGCTAAAAGTAAACGGTTTTTCACATACCTGCTTCTCAGTATTGCTGCCGCCATTTCGATCTTCCCATTTCTGTGGATGGTGGTAAGCTCTACAAACCGGTCTGTTGATGTTACCCGCGGGCGGTTGTTGCCAGGCTCTTATCTACTGGAGAACTTCCGTAATCTGCTGGAAACTACAGATCTGCAGCAGTCACTCATCAACTCGGCGAAAATCTCGATCACGACAACGATTCTGGCACTCCTGATCGCCTCGCTCGCCGGTTATGGCTTTGAGGTGTTCCGCAGCCGTGCAAAGGACATCGTATTCAACATCCTGCTACTGTCGATGATGATTCCGTTTGCCGCCTTGATGGTTCCGCTGTACCGGATGTTCGGACAGATCTCCAATGTCTTCCCTTGGATGGGGATCGACACGATGACGGCGGTGATATTGCCTACGGTGACCACGGCATTTCTGATCTTCTTCTTCCGGCAGAGCACGAAGATGTTTCCTAAGGAGCTGCTGGAGGCGGGACGTATGGACGGACTCAGCGAGCTGGGGATCTTCCTGCGGATTTATCTGCCGACGATGAAAACCACTTATGCCGCCGGTGCCATCATTACCTTCATGTCGAGCTGGAATAACTACCTCTGGCCGCTGATTGTCCTGCAGACTCCTGAGACGAAGACCATGCCGCTTCTGATCTCCACGCTAGGCTCAGGCTATGCTCCAGACTTTGGGATGATTATGATTGCAATTGTGATCGGTACGATTCCGACGGCATTGGTATTCTTCCTGATGCAGAAGCAATTTGTAGCCGGCATGGTTGGATCGGTGAAATAATTATAAGTATTTTTTACCTTCCGAGTCCCTCCTCTGATGTGATAAACTGGAAACAATTGTGATCTATTTAACAATAGTTTGCTGTTCTTATATCTATGAATTGGAGGGATTTCATGCAGACATTTTTCCGCTATAACTGGATGGTTCGGGAGGAATGGTACAAGTGGTGTGAAGACCTGACGGCGGAGGAACTGCTCAAACCGCGGGTTGGCGGGGTTGGCAGCATTCTGAAGACATTATTTCATATAGCCGATGTGGAGTGGAGCTGGACCATGGGAATGTTGGGCAAACCTGATTTCCAGGAGGATTTCGCCGAGTTCAGCAGTCTGGAAAAGGTGAGAGAGCTTGATGCACGCTTCCGGCTGGAGGTGGAGCCTTTTGTACTGAGCTGGAATGAGGGGATGGAGCGGAATGTCTTCACGGAACAGCAGCCAGACGGATCGATGTCAACAGATGCCTGGGGCGAGATCATGCGCCATATGATTGCCCACGAAATTCATCATATCGGTCAGCTCTCCGTGTGGGCCAGAGAAGTCGGTAAGAAACCGCCTTCCGCCAATCTAATCGGGAAGGGACTTATGGACAGCCTTCCTGGTAAGGCATAAAGTTCTAATTCAATACACGAACGAACAGCTCCGGTGGGTCTTCTGCCGGAGCTGTTTTATATGCCGCGCGGAAACCACAGATGACGCAGGTCTACCCAGCCCTGACTGTTGAAGGTAACACCTCGCACAGACGGAAGATATGCCGTCTGAACTGGCTTTTCGTAAAGGATGTGCAGCTGATGATCCCTTGTCAGTTTGTCTTCGATCCGCTTGAAGCTCCCCGCTCTTGCGGCTGGATCAGGCTCTCTTGAGATGAGGTTAAGCAAACCTTCAATATCTGCCCGTGTGCCGGGATCCAGATGTTGTGATAACGTTACATACAGATCGTACAGCCGGAGTTGCTCGTCCTGATCCCGTAGCAGAGAGAAGACAATGAGGTCGGCCTGCAGGCGCACAGGACCTTTGAATTCCTCTGGCGACACCGACAAGAGGCTGCAGGTATAACCGTACTGTGACAGCAGGGAGGCAATGTGGCTAGCGTCCCCAAGATATTGCGGAATGGTGGCAATCTGCAAAGCTTCTGTCTGCCTTGCTTGAATATCGCTGGCCGGAGACGCTGCAGTTCCATCCAGGCAGGACAGGATGTCCGCGCGGAGCTGGGGATCGCTTAACGGTCCGTTTTTCTTGGTATTGCAGGTGACAAACTTGCGCACACAGGATTCAGAATGAATCTGGCTCCAGGAGGAGGAGTCTGCTGCCGAAGGATTGTGGATAATATGAAAGGCCGATACAGTATCAGGAGGTACCTGCTCATTGCTGAACGGTACATGAAGAATTTCCACACGGTCCAGATGAGCCCGGCCCTGAAAGTAATAAGGGAATACCTCCAGCACGCAGAGATCCTCATTCATCTCCACCAGCTTGAAGGGTCCGGTGCCGGCAGGTCTCCGGCCAAAGGCACTCGCCGTTGCTGATTCTGGTTCACGAGGAACAACCGCTGCCCGGCTGGTACAGAGGAACGGCAGAAACAGCTCATTCGGATTTCGAAGTATCATGCGTACCGTAGCAGCATTCAGTGCTTCGACCCTGCTGATTTCCTTGAAGATAGAACTGTAAAGCGTCCGCTGTGAGGACTGCAACAGCCGCTGTAGCGTATAGACCACATCCTCGGCAGACAGCACTTTTCCATGGTGGAACAGAACATCCTTACGCAGATGAAATGTCCATTCTGTGCGGCTGTCATCCACATCCCAGGCATGGGCCAGACCTGGAACAATGCCCCGATCCCCGCTTCTTCCTACCAACCCGTCAAAGATATGGCTGGAGACGAAGGACTCGGCCAGCAGATTCATATACAGCGGGTCGAGGGTCTGAAGTTTCTGGGTAACCGGAAGTCGCAGCGTATCGATCTGTTTATTGCTGCGGATTTCTGAATGATGGCCAAAATAGGCCAGCAGCCAGCCCTGCAGTGTATCCTGAAGTGAGGAGGAACTTGCATGTCCTCGTATCCCTTCTATTGCGCTCCCCATGTCTTTGCTGCTGATTGCCTGCTTCATGGACTCCAGCGCAATATCCTCTGCTTCCACAAGAAAAGCCAGCTTTGAGCGTTTTCCCCGGCCGCGGCTGGGAGTCCAGGCGATCCAGTGTTGCCCGACCATTTTATTGACAATATGAAGGGCATTGCGGTGAGTGCAGTTAAAGGTTGCGGCCAGCTCATCCAGAGTAACGGAAATTTCCGCCGGTCCTCCATGCTGAGAGTGGAGCTTCAGAAATTGGCTGTGCAGCTTCATGAATTGTGGTCTCCTTCTAAAATAGGAAATAATCCGTATATTCTTTCTCTTTTTCTTCTTATTTTATCAGTTAAAATCAGGGTGAGAAAGCAAAAAGATGGGGGTATTTACAATGAATGATCTATCCGTATCGAATCCGGGACGGGCTCTCCAGGCTTTGGGAGCGGCTTTTCTGCTGGCGTCTCTGAACCAGTATCTGTTTTACGGGGCCATACCGGGAGTTTCCTATCCGATTTTTGTGTGTTTATTTTATATGTTTGTACTCTATTTTGCCAAAGAGAAGATGCGTCCGCCTTCAGTGGTTAGCTATGTCTGGGTGGGAGCAATCCTGCTTCTCTCCTTGACCTATGCACTGTTTGCGAACTGGTTATTCTTCGGACTGAACCTGCTGGTCATTCCGGCGCTGATCATATTACATATGACCTACATGCTTAGCTATAAACAGCCCTCTTGGAGCGGGATCGGGATTATAGGAGCTGCTGCAGAGCATTTTTTTGCCCAAAGTCTGCGGCACTGGGGAACTGCGCCAAGAATTATCCGCAGAATCTTCGGCGGGGAGAAAATACAGGATGAACGCAAGCAGGTGCTGATCAAAGTGCTGATTGGATTGGGAATTTCTTTGCCGCTGCTGCTCATTGTAACCTCACTTCTCTCCTCGGCAGACGGGGTATTCCATGAGCTGCTGTCAAAGTTCCCGCAGATGCTGGAACGGATTTCTTTTGGCGAAGGGTTTGCACGTCTGTTATGGATCATTCTGCTGGGTCTGGGCATGTTCGGTCTCCTTTGGGGTTATGTCGATCACAAGGTATATGTATGGAATCCTAAGCCGGAGCTGAATATGGAAAATATAAAAACCCCCGATTCTGCTCTCCAGCTGATGCCTGAGCCTTTATCACTGAAAGTGGATCCGGTAATTCTTACTACCATTCTCACGGTCATCAATACGGTATATGTACTGTTTGTCAGTATACAATTTTCCTACCTTTTCGGTGCCTGGGATGGCATTTTGCCGGAGGGAAGCACATATGCCGATTACGCGCGGAACGGTTTTTTTGAGCTGATCCTGGTGACTTCGATCAACTTCATTCTGCTCCTGCTGTCCTTGCATTCGGATAGACCTGAGCGAAGCGTAATGCGTACAACCATTCATATTCTGCTCTACGTCCTCGTACTCTGTTCTGTAATCATGCTGTATTCTGCCTATTCTCGGCTGATGCTGTATGAAGAAGCTTATGGCTATACGTATATCCGGTTTCTGGTGCATGCGTTTATGATCTTCCTCGGGCTGCTCTTAGTGCTGGCGGCGGTGCGGATCAGCCGGGTGCAGTTCCCGCTCGCACAGTGCTGTCTTGCGCTAGGCCTGCTCTCTTACGTGCTGGTGAACTATCTCGGCATGGATCATATTATTGCGAAGCAGAATATCCAGCGTTATCAGAAGAGCGGCGTGCTCGACACCAGCTATTTATCCCAGCTGTCACCGGACGTTATGCCGCTGCTGATCGACTTCAATAAGCAGGAGAACGGCAAACTGGATGCCATCCTCCGTGAAAAGTGGGAAAGTCAGCCGCAGGCCACGCACCGATGGACATCCTTTAATGTCGCGAAGGATCGTGCGGAGCGGGCTTTGGAGCATTATTTTGGAGAGTAGAATGATGCAGCCGCATACGGTGAACTCCTGTGTACAGAGAAGTTGGCTGCTTCCCCGGTGCTGTGTTACATTTAGTTCATTCGTGACAGGACGGGGGGAGCTACTGTATGCAGTGGATTGCAGACCGGAATCAGGTTAGTGCTTTGGCCGGGCAAAATGGTCTGGAGGATATATTCAGCAGTAGGGTGATTGCCTTAATGGAGCTGCGGCGCTACAGTGACGGGGAAGCCATATGTTTGGTGGGGGACCACCTGGAGCATCTGTATATTCTGGTGCAGGGCAGGCTTAAGATTCATACACTGCTGCCTAACGGAAAATCACTGCTGGTGCGTTTTGCGAGACCGATGTCTTTGATCGGAGATGTGGAGCTGCTGCAGCAATATCCGGTTAAGAATGAAGTGGTATCGGTGGACGATAGTCTGCTGCTGGTGGCCGGACGCGAGTTAATTCTTAAGGAATTGGAGCAAAATACGGCACTGCTTCGTTTTCTGGTGGGAGAGCTTAGTCACAAAATGTATACGCTTGGCCAGACTACGGCACTGAATTTGCTATATCCGCTGGAAAACCGTTTTGCCAGCTACTTGCTGTCCCTGTTTGCAGACAGCGGCGGGCAACGCGTGGAAGAGATCCGTACCTCTACACTTGCTGAAACTGCAGATTTGCTCGGGACCAGCTACCGGCATCTGAACCGGATAGTGCGCCGTTTTGTCGAGGAAGGGATCATTGAGCGCAGGAAAGGGAGCCTTAGTGTGCTGGACCAGGACAAGCTGGCTCTGCTGGCGAATGGCAATCTGTATGAGTAAACCACAACCGTCAATTTCGGCCTTAGGCTGGAGGACGGTTTTTTTGTGTTTTCAAGTATCGCTGGATATCCATAGACAACTCTTAGCTCTGCTTCAGCTTCATTTAAGCTTGGAGAAGTAGGATGAAACTATCAGAAAATACTTAACTTCATTTCAGGGAAGGGGAGCGTAGAGCCTATTATAGCAATTGTTCTTTACATAACAGAGAACCATGTTGCAGCACGCTAATTAGTACATACAGATACGGAGGAATACTTATGATGTTCACCAAAATTCGCGCCAAAATATTACTCGGCTTCACCGCAGTTATTATTGTGTTTCTTGTCGCTATTGCCGGCAATACCTTCTTTCAAAGCAAGGTCAGCATGCTTACGGATCAGATTAACCGTAATTACAGCAAGCTGTCGCTCGTGCAGGGGCTGACGGACAAAATCCGTACAGCTGACGGCCTGGCGGCAAGGTATGTGATGAGCAACACCGATGAGGAACGGACGACATATCTGACCAGCTATGAAGCCCAGATTCCTGTAATTACAGAGGCGGTCAAGGAACTCCAGGCCACCGGGCTTAGCGAAGCCGAGCAGGCGGGAATTACCAATCTGCAGAATGAGTGGAGTAATTATCTAACCGTGCTGGAAAGTGCCTTTGCGCAGGCAAAAGAAGGGAATTTCCCTGTAGCCCAAAAGGCGTTCACGACGCTTTCTCTGGACAAAATTATAGATTCCCAGCTGGTGCTTCAGAACGTGCTAACCGAAGAAATCCAGAAGGAACAGAGCGAGGCAGCCAATCACCGCGGTTTTGCGATGGCCGTCAGCCTGGGCGTGACGGGTCTGTCTGTACTGCTAGCAGCAGGGATTGCACTGCTCTTGTCGGCGCGGATTCTGAAGCCGCTTCGCCATGTCAATGCACAGCTGAAGGAAATTGCCGAAGGCGATGCTGACCTGACCCGTAAGCTGACGATAGGGAGTAAAGATGAAATCGGGGAATTGGCCCATAACTTCAACAAGATGACGGATAATCTGGCTGTGATGATCGGGCAGGTGACAGAGTCGGCAAGCGGACTGGCAGCTTCCTCCGTACAACTAACTTCAGACAGTGGGATTACTGCCGAGGCTACTGAGAAGATCGCAGGCATTATGGGCGAGGTAGCCTCAGGCAATGACCGCCAGATGAACGATCTGCAGACCAATATGACCACAATTGTGGAGATGTCCATTGGCATTCAGCAGATCGCCTCCAGTGTGCAGGATATATCTGAAGCTTCGATTCGATCAAGCGAATATGCAGTTGCTGGTGATGAGTCCCTGCAGGCCGCGGTTCAGCAGATGGCTTCTATCAACAGCTCCATCCAGATGTTGTCCGGCCAGGTGCTGAGCTTCGTGGGTCGTTCACGTGAGATTACCAGCATTGTGGACGTCATCAAGGACATCGCCTCGCAGACCAATATGCTGGCACTGAATGCAACGATTGAAGCGGCACGAGCTGGAGAGCAGGGACGCGGGTTCGCGGTAGTCGCGGATCAGGTGCGCAAGCTGGCTGAGCAGTCCGGTGAATCAGCCAATCTCATTGCTGTGATGGCAGCTGGTATTCAGTCCGATGCCGACGATGCGGTGAAGATTATGAAGAACAGCATGAGCGAGGTACAGGGAGGGACAGCGGTTATCGAAGAAGCTGGCAGGTCCTTCGGCGGAATCCGCAATTCCATCGATTCCCTGGCTGACCAGGTGCAGGAGGTTTCCGGAGCAGTGGAACAAATTACAGCAGCTACTGAAGAAATTGTGGAGTCTATCCGCACTGTGGTGCAAATCTCTGAGACTACTGCAGCGAATACACAGCAGGCTTCTGCTGCTTCACAGGAACAGATGGCCTCGGTTGAGCAAATCGCCTCCTCCGCAAGCGTCCTGAACGCTATGGCTCAAGGGCTGCAAGGATTGGTTGCCAGATTTATTGTATAATTATTGGACTGTATTTCAGCAAAGCTTGATCTACGGTTCCTGCAGCTTTGAAATCTGGGCCCTGCCGGAGACGGCGGGGCCTCTTTTTGGGTCTTTCTTCAAGATTTGCTTATAATGAAGCTGAATATCAGACAATCGACAAGAGCAGTCCTGCAGCGCTACAATGAGTGATAAACAGCACAACAAGTAATTAGGAGGTTTACCCATGTCATCTCTAGTAGTTAACAATATTACGGAATTAATCGGCCATACACCGGTGGTTCGCTTGAACCGTCTGACCGGGCCTCAGGATGCCGAGCTGTATGTGAAGCTGGAAATGTTCAACCCCAGCGGCAGCGTGAAAGACCGGGCGGCCTATAATCTGATTCACCAGGCTGAGTTAGCCGGAAACCTGAAGCCGGGCGGAACGATTATTGAACCGACGAGCGGAAATACCGGCATCGGACTGGCCATGAACGCCGCGGCTAAAGGCTACAAAGCCATTCTGGTGATGCCGGATAATATGACAAAGGAACGGATCAATATTCTAAAAGCATACGGGGCAGAAGTTGTTCTGACCCCCGCAGCGGACCGGATGCCCGGAGCCATTGCTAAGGCGCTGGAGCTGGGGAATGAAATCGCGGACAGCTTCATTCCGCAGCAGTTCGAGAACAAAGCAAATCCCGATATTCACCGGACCACGACGGCACCAGAGATTTTGGCGCAAATGGAAGGACGGCTGGATGTGTTCGTAGCTACTTCAGGAACAGGAGGCACAATTACGGGAACCGGAGAGGTGCTGCGTCAGCGGCTGCCTGAGATCCGCATTGTTGTGGTGGAGCCTCAGGGCTCTCCTGTACTCTCCGGCGGACAGCCTGGGCCACATAAGCTGGTGGGGACCAGCCCGGGGTTTGTACCTGCGATCCTGAATACCGGAGTATATGATGAGATTGTCCAGGTCTCTGATGAGGATGCACTGGAGACAGTCAGACGCATGGCCAGCACAGAGGGAATTCTGATCGGGCCTTCCGGCGGAGCGGCGGTATGGACGGCGCTTCAGGAAGCACGGCGGCTCGGCAGCGGCAAAAGGGTGCTGTGCATCGCTCCCGACACGGGTGAACGTTACCTGAGTATGGGTATATTTTAGAACCATATGATTTTGTCCAGGAGGGTACATCAATGCTGAAGCGGCTTGGAATTTCTGTAATGGTCTTTGTGCTGCTGGCCGGATGCTCATCGCAGGAAGCGGACTCAACGGACGGGCTTAATCCAGGCGCTTCCCCTACAGCCTCCGCAGAACAGAGCGATCGGCCAGCGCCGCTATCACCAGCGGCAACAGATGAGGTTAATGTGCCCTCTGACGAGGCAACAGCTGCCAGTAATGTTCCATCTTCAACTGCACCCACAAAGGTACTAGTGCCAACTCTGGATCCAGCGAGCCTGACTGCAAACTTCGGGTTTGCAGATAGCACAGGCAAGCACATATTGGCGGCATGGGAAGATGATAGCAAGCTGGTGGAGATGAAAAAGCTGAATAGGGCTGTTGGCCACAATGGCCAGCTGCTCACTGTAAGATTCGAGAAATGGCAGCCTGGCCATGCAGAGACGAATGGTAGAGATCTGGCAAATAATTTTGCCAATTTGTCGGGATATGTTTTTACTGTAGAAGAAGGCAGTGCTGCAACAGATGAGACCTACTACTTGGCAGTTTCTGAAGTATTTGCTCCAGGGGCGCTGCTTGCAGTCAAACCTGCGGTAGAACAGCTACACCAGCTAAAAGCCGATCATCCGGTGCGGACGGCAATCTTTGCGCTTAAGCAGCGGGAAATTCAATCGATCTGGAAACTGGCAGACTTGGCAGACCCGACCGGTGAGCTCCATTTGTATCTGGTTCAGTTCGCGAGACAGGATAAGAATATGCTGTTTAGTCTGGTTCTGCAAAAGAATACCGAGCTCAGCTTCACGGACTATCCTGCTGTCATTCAGGACAATGAATATTCAGTCTGGCGCGTCGATGACGGAGGCGAAATCCTACCGGAGATGTTCTCACTGCTCTTTGCGGCAAGGACTGCAACCGGTGTAGCGCTTGGTATCAACTGGTGGGGTGCGGAAGGTGTGAATTCGTTTTTCCTTCTTCAGCAGGGGGCATATATGAAGGAAATGGATATCCGCTATAGCCGGTACACCTCACCTTTGTAGAGTGGTGGTTGGACAGTGTCCGTCTGAATGAATGGATAATATACGGAATGAACGGATGTGGTGCGAGCCGCATCTGTTTTTGCGAGAATTTAAAATACTTATTTTTGTAACATTTATAACCGCGTTATAGCCCTAAAGAGTCATGCCCGGGTTAGCGGGAGAATGCTAATGTAATCCTAAGATTGGGGAGGCGACAGTAACGTATACAAGAATTAAACTGCTTATTCTGCTGCTTCCAACCGTTATGGTGGGCATCTGGGAGATTGTGCGCCATCAGTTCCTGATGCCTTATCTCTCCATGAACATGGGCAATTACTTAACACCGGTGCTTGTGTTCCTGTTCAGTATAGTCCTGCTGGTACCTCTGTTCTCCCTGATGGAAAAGAATGCCCGGGAACTGGAGCAGGAACGTGTGCTGAAGACGGCAATGGAGGCCCGGGAGGCGCTGGCGAGAGAGCTTCATGACGGGATGGCCCAGTCCTTATTTTTGCTCTCGGTACGGATTGATCGTCTGGAACAAAAGCAGGAGCGGGGCGAGATGAACGGGGAATCGATCAGGCAGCTCAAAAAAACCGTACATGAGGTCAACCGTTATGTCCGGCAGGCTATATCGAATCTGAAGGTTCCGGTTGCGGGTCCGCAGGCATCTCTGCTCATGTTGTCGGTCCAGGGGCAGCTGGCACAGATTGCGGATGAGGTGTCGGTTGAGGTAGCCTTGGACTGGAATCTGCGGGAGGACATCTTCAGTGCTGCTGAACAAGTTGAGCTGCTCGCCTGCATCCGTGAGGCAATGGTTAATGTACGCAAACATACCCGCGCGGGCAAGGTTGCGATTTCTGGACGGGAAGATGGGCGGGGCTGGCGGGTTGGAGTCTCTGATGACGGTGCCGGAATCCGGCACGAGGACCCTTTTGCCGTAAACGGCAGTTATGGTCTGCAGATCATGAAAGAACGTGTTGAAAGTATGGGATGGACGCTTACGCTGAAGTCGGGAGAATCCGGAACCACTATAGAGATCGCGAAAGGAGGAGACTCTTTATGAATCGCCACCGGGTGCTTGTAGTGGATGATCATGCTCATGCCCGCGAGGCGATGTGCGAGATTATGGCGATGGATGAGCGTTTTGAGATTATTGGTGCGGTGGGGAGCGGTGCTGAAGCTATAGCGTGGACAAGTCAGTGGATGCCTGATTTGATTCTGATCGACATTCAGATGCCGGAAATGGATGGCTTGGAGACTACACGGCGGATCAAACAGGAATACCCCTATGTCAAAATCGTAATCGTAACCGTTTCCGACGAAATCTCCTATTTATTCGAGGCGCTGAAGCAGGGGGCACAAGGGTATCTGCTGAAAAATCTGGCTCCGTCCACATGGATTGAATATCTGCTCGCCATTGTCAGTGAGGAGGTTCCACTGAGCCGGGAGCTGGCTTTTCAGATTCTGAAGGAATTTGCGGTCACATCCGTTAAGGAAGAGGGGCAAGCATTAACGGCACGGGAGAGGGAAATACTGGGCTGTGTATCCTCCGGTTCCACCAATAAGGAAATTGCGGCAACGCTCGGCATATCGGAGCATACGGTCAAAAACCATCTCAAAAACATCCTCCAGAAGCTGCAGCTACAGAACCGAACACAGCTGACACGGTATGCCCTGGAGCAGGGAATCGCTCCGCGGGAACGGGACTTTCCCAAGAAAAAATAGAGGAGGACGTTTCATTTGAATAGGCTTTTTCGTAAAATAACGATCCTGGCCGCACCATCGGCCGCAGCTCTAATGTTGTTAACAGCAGTGGCCAGTGCGCATGTGACTGTGGCACCTGCAGAATCAACCACCGGTGCTTGGGAGACATATACCCTGAAAGTGCCGTCCGAAAAAGATGCTGCAACCGTGCAGATCGACCTGCGCATTCCCGAAGGGGCAGAATTCAAACAGTACGAGCCTGTACCGGGTTGGAAAGTGGCGATTGACGGCAATAAAATCAGCTGGACATCGACTGGAGCAGGGATAGAGGCCGGGCAGTTCCAACGTTTTTACTTCACGGCCAAAAATCCGGATACTGCGGGTGAAATCGCCTGGGATGCCTACCAGCATTATGCCGACGGCAGTCTGGTTCAATGGTCCGGTGATGAAGGAGCCGATACTCCTCATGCCATCACCGAGATTGTACAAGCAGCGTCAGGGAGCAGCGGCCACTCTCACAGCTCGGCGGATATGAGCGCGGGTGCCCAAGATTCGATGAGCATGGACGAACACAATGCGATAATGGGAGAACTTGACACCAAAGCAGACGTTTCTCCACTGCTGTACATTACGATGGGCATTTCTCTGCTGTCATTTTTGCTGGCGGCCATTGGGCTGCTGCGTAGAAGGGGATAGAACATATCCGATGCAGGACGTAAAAGCCCAGCAATGCTGCTAATAATGCTATTCCTCTGCTGTGATGCTGTATTCACAGCAAGGAATAGTTTTTTTTATGTGATTATCCTCCGTCTAAACATAGGCAGAAGAAACATTATATACTTAATATGTAATTTATAGTGTGAAAATGGTACGTAAATAGGCGACCATTTTCCCGCAAAATCAACCATTTTCCATATCATATTATAATATTTTCCAATTATAATGTAAGCGTTACCATATGTACAAGCTGCTGTTTGCCGGATTAGATCGGGGATCAGGAAGGAGGGGCAAGAAGACGGGAAAAGCCCAAGAACCACAAGGAATGGACTGGGAACAATTAAATCATAGGAGGCGTAAATCGTGACACGTAAACGTATCCGAAAACTGGGTCTGGTTGTACTGCTGGCCGCTATGACAAGCTCGTTATTCACCGCCTTTCCAGCGATTACCCGAGCAGCGGCAAGCGAAGCCTACAACTGGAAGAGTGTCGTCACCGGCGCAGGCGGAGGTTTTGTACCTGGCATTATTTTTAATCAGAGTGAACCGAATTTAATCTATGCACGCACTGATATCGGCGGTGCCTACCGCTGGAATCAAACCACTGGCAGTTGGGTATCCATCAGCGATGCGGTAGGCTGGGTAGACTGGAACAAGAACGGTGTGGATGCACTCGCTACAGACCCCATTAATCCGGACAAGGTATATATGGCTACAGGAACCTATACCAACAGCTGGGATGATAACGGGCAGATTATGCGCTCCAGCGACCGGGGGAATACCTGGCAGTCTACTCCGCTGCCGTTCAAGGTTGGGGGCAATATGCCCGGCCGGTCTGCAGGGGAGCGCCTGGTTATCGACCCTAACAAGAACAGCATTCTCTTTTTTGGAGCGCGAAGCGGCAATGGCTTATGGAAAAGTGCAGACTCGGGTGTTACCTGGTCGAAGGTAAGCTCCTTCCCGAATGTGGGCACCTATATTCAGAATCCGACGCTTGAGTACGGTAATGACCTGGTAGGATTGTCGTGGATTACTTTTGATAAAAGCACCGGCACGCTAGGCAACGCCACACAAACAATCTATGTGGGTGTTGCGGATACCGCTAGCAGTGTCTACCGCAGTACGAACGGCGGAGCAACGTGGACGGCAGTTCCCGGACAGCCAACCGGCCTCCTGCCTCATCATGGGGTGCTGTCTTCTAATGGAGAACTTTACATCACCTACAGTAATGGTGTCGGCCCTTATGATGGAAGCAAGGGTGAAGTATGGAAGCTGAATACGGCAAGCGGAGCCTGGACCAACATCAGCCCGAGCACCGGAACGGATAACTGGTACGGCTTCGGCGGCCTGGCTGTGGATGCCCAGCACCCGGATACCGTGATGGTATCGAGTCTGAATGCCTGGTGGCCGGACGAAGTGATCTTCCGCAGTACAAACGGCGGTGCCACTTGGAGCCGGATCTGGGACTGGGGCAGCTATCCTGAACGGAGCTACAAATTTGCTATGGACATCACCGCAGCGCCTTGGCTCAATCATGGAATCACTAACTCCACTTCACTGGATCCGTCTCCAAAACTGGGCTGGATGATGGGTGATCTGGAGATCGATCCGTTCAACTCCAACCGCATGATGTACGGCACAGGAGCGACGATCTATGGAACGAACAATCTGACCTCATGGGATACCGGTGGCACAGTAAATATTTCTGTGATGGCCAAAGGAGTAGAAGAAACGGCTGTTCTTGGCCTGATCAGCCCTCCTTCGGGAACCGCCCACCTGATTACGGCGCTTGGAGACGTCTCCGGCTTCCGGTATGAAGATGTCACTCAGGCACCCGCCAAGTTCCAGACCAGCCCGTCCTGGGCAACAACAACAGGCATTGATTATGCGGAACTGAATCCTGCCTATGTTGTTCGTGTAGGAGGTGCTGATAAGGAGAAGACCCCGAGCATGAAATCGATCGGAATCTCCAATGACGGCGGCGTGAACTGGTATATGCCGAATGGCGAACCTTCGAACGGAATCAAGACTACCGCAGGACAAGGACAGGTTGCGGTATCGGCTAACGGCAATTCTATCCTGTGGAGCACTTCGGATATTGGAGTCTATTATTCCAAAACCACGGGCAACTCCTGGACTGCAAGCACCGGGGTTCCGGCAGGCGCCAAAGTGGCATCCGACCGGGTGAACCCGAACAAATTCTATGCTTTCTATGCCGGAACCTTCTATATCAGCACAGACGGCGGAGCTACCTTCACTGCCTCTGCGGCCTCGGGTTTCCCGACCAATAATGTAGGAGATCTGCAGCCGAACCAGGCGCAGGTCAGCATGAAAGCTGTGCCGGGCATCGAGGGCGACATCTGGTTTGCTGGCGGCAACGCAGTTGAGAACAAATATGGCTTATGGCACTCTACCAATTCAGGGACAAGCTTCACCAAGCTAACTAATGTTGAGGAAAGCGATCTGATCGGCTTCGGAATGGCTGCTCCGGGCCAGAGTTATATGGCACTTTATACTGTAGCCAAAATCGATGGGGTCAGAGGTATCTTCCGTTCTGATGATGCAGGCGCATCATGGGTTCGGATCAATGATGACGCCCATCAATATGCCAAAATCAACATGGCAATTACCGGAGACCCTCGGGTATATGGCCGTGTCTATCTCGGGACTAACGGAAGAGGCACACTCTATGCAGATCCGGTCAATCCTCCTGCCGCCGGCGCGTCGATTACACCAACGGCTGCCAGCTTCGATAAGAAGACTGCAAACCAGGCAGATCTCACAGTGACTCTGACACTGAATGGTGCTTCACTTAGCTCCATTAAGAACGGTTCGGCAACACTTACCGCTGGAACGGATTACAGCGTAAGCGGATCCGTTGTAACGATTAAGAAAGCTTATTTGGCAGCCCAGACAGTAGGCACTACCCAGCTATCTTTTAATTTCAGTGCGGGTGCTGCAAAAACACTGACCATAGCAGTTGTTGATACAACTGGGACAGCGAATTCCGCGATTACACCAGTCACAGCCAGCTTTGACAAGAAGACAGCGAATCAGGCAGATATTCCAGTAACGCTGACTCTGAACGGCAATACCCTCAGTTCGATCAAGAACGGTGCGGCTACCCTGGTGGCGGGTACGGATTATACGCTCAGCGGGACAACTGTAACGATCAAGAAAGAGTACCTGGCGGCGCAGGCAGTGGGCACCACTACGCTAACCTTCAGCTTCAGCGCCGGAGCAGCGCAATCACTTGCAGTCACTATTGGGGATACAACCGTGGCAGCCAATTCGGCCATTGCTCCGGGGAGCGCCAGCTTTGATAAGAAAACTGTGAATCAGGCAGATGTTCCAGTAACGCTGACTCTGAATGGCAATACCCTCAGTTCAATCAAGAACGGTGCGGCTACCCTGGTGGCGGGTACGGATTATACGCTCAGCGGGACAACTGTAACGATCAAGAAAGAGTACCTGGCGGCGCAGGCAGTGGGCACCACTACGCTAACCTTCAGCTTCAGCGCCGGAGCAGCGCAATCACTTGCAGTCACTATTGGGGATACAACCGTGGCAGCCAATTCGGCCATTGCTCCGGGGAGCGCCAGCTTTGATAAGAAAACTGTGAATCAGGCAGATGTTCCAGTAACGCTGACTCTGAATGGCAATACCCTCAGTTCAATCAAGAACGGTGCGGCTACCCTGGTGGCGGGTACGGATTATACGCTCAGCGGGACAACTGTAACGATCAAGAAAGAGTACCTGGCGGCGCAGGCAGTGGGCACCACTACGCTAACCTTCAGCTTCAGCGCCGGAGCAGCGCAATCACTTGCAGTCACTATTGGGGATACAACCGTGGCAGCCAATTCGGCCATTGCTCCGGGGAGCGCCAGCTTTGATAAGAAAACTGTGAATCAGGCAGATGTTCCAGTAACGCTGACTCTGAATGGCAATACCCTCAGTTCAATCAAGAACGGTGCGGCTACCCTGGTGGCGGGTACGGATTATACGCTCAGCGGGACAACTGTAACGATCAAGAAAGAGTACCTGGCGGCGCAGGCAGTGGGCACCACTACGCTAACCTTCAGCTTCAGCGCCGGAGCAGCGCAATCACTTGCAGTAAGTATTGTGGATACAACCGCCGCACCGGTTGGTGCACTTAAATTGCAGATGTTTAACGGTGCAACAGCAGCAACGGTTCAATCCATTAATCCAAAGTTTAAGCTGGTCAATACAGGGACAAGCAGCATTTCGCTGGCAGACGTGAAATTAAGATACTACTACACCATTGACGGTGAACAAACTCAGAACTTCTTCTGTGACTGGTCTCAGGTCGGCAGTGCGAATGTTACAGGCAGCTTTGTCAAAATGCCGTCTGACAAGACTGGCGCAGACTACTACCTTGAGATTGGCTTTACCAGTGCAGCCGGATCTTTGGCGGCTGGAGCAAGCGTTGACATCCAGATGCGGGCTGCGAAGTCGAACTGGAGCACCTACACGCAGACAGGAGACTTCTCCTTCAATGGGGCAGATACCAACTATGTAGACTGGATGAAAGCTCCGGTGTATCTTTCCGGAAATCTGGTATGGGGGAATGAACCTTCCTAACTTACCCGCATACCTGGATTAGAAGAACTTAACAGGGTTGTTGCAGAAAATGAGCAGAGCAGTGATCATTCCTTTATTGGAGGATCACTGCTCTGCGTTTTTGTTGATGATAACGGGAAACCCGCTTTAGAGCTATAGGTTCGTTATTTACGCTTCGGTCATTATAATGTCTGTCCGCTATCCGCCGTAATGATCTGGCCGGTCATTGCTTCCTGCTCCAGAGTGGAACAGATGAGGCGGGCTATATCCACCGGTTCAGCAATCCGCTGGAGCAGCAGATTCGGCGCAAGCTGGCGCATTTGTTCTTCTCGTCCCGTCCACCATCGGGTGGCGACCGCACCCGGTGCTACACAGTTGACCCGAATATGGGGAGAGAGTGCGCGGGCCAGGGATCGGGTTAACCCATGAACGGCCGCCTTGGATACAGCATAGGGAAGGGAGGAGCCAGTTCCTGTATTCCCGGCTATACTGCCAAGGTTAACAATAGCTCCTTGCTTGCTCTTGTTCATATGTGCCGCTGCTGCTCTTGCGCAGAAGAACATACCCTTGACGTTGACAGTGTACAGTTCATCCCATACCTCATCTGTAGCCGATTCAAGATCATCCATAGGAATATGTCTGGTGATGCTCGCATTATTCACGAGCAGGTCGATGGTACCGAAGGTTCCGGAGATCCTCTCAACCATATTTCTTACCTCCGCATCCCGCCCTACATCCGCTTGAACCGCAAGGGCCCGTCCGCCTTGATCAATGATCTGCTGAACTGTAACCATCGCTTCTGCTTCAGACCGTGAATAATTAACAGCGACTGTGGCTCCGCGTGCAGCCAGTTCGAGGCTAGTCGCCCGGCCAATCCCCGTTCCTCCACCTGTGACTAGTGCAACCTTTCCTGCTAATTCCATAAGTATCCACTCCTTGATGTTGTTTTATCCTTATTTGCAGTGTATACAACGCGCTGGATTTTGTATAATTGAATGAATTGAAGGAAGAATTCAATTTTGTTGAAGTGAATGTGAATGTGAGTGTAAGTATGAGTAAAGTGTATTCTGAGGTGGAGGGAGTGAAGGATGCTGGATCTGAAAACATTAAAAACCTTTCATGCCATCGTTCAGACCGGGAGCTTCAACCGGGCAGCAGAGGAACTGAACTATGCCCAATCTACGGTCACGATGCAAATTCAGAAGCTGGAATCTGATCTGGGAGTTATATTGCTGGAACGGGGCAAAGGGATCACATTAACCGAAGCCGGACGGTTGTTCCATGAACAGAGCTTCAGAATTGTGAAGGATATGGAACGGCTGCAGAGCAGCATCACGGATTTGAAATCAGGGGAAGCAGGGAGTGTGCGCATAGGCGCGTCTGATCCGACAGCAAGCTACCGTCTGCCAGTCATTCTGCAGAAATATATATCGCTATTTCCCAAAGTAGAGCTGTCCGTGGATATCGCGGGTTCAGGTGCGCTTTGTGAGCGGCTCCTGCACGGGGAATTGGATGTTGTACTCTGCTCCGCTCCGGAGCTGGGGAAGGAATTGCATTTTGAACCGATGTTTACAGAGGGATTTGTGCTGTTAATGCCGGAAGGTCATCCACTTGCATCTGAGCCTGTCATTACTGCAGATCATCTGCGCGGTCATCGCTTGCTGATTACTGCACCCGGTTGTCCTTACCGCAAAAAACTGGAGAGCGTGCTGAAGGAGTCTGCCGGACCGCCGCTGAGTACAATGGAAATCGGCAGCATGTCTGCACTGAAGTTCTATGTGCAGAGCGGCCTCGGAATTGCGCTTGTGCCTGAGGTTACGCTTGACCCGGTTCCTGCCGGAACTGTATTCCGGAGGCTGGAGGGCAAAGCTGTTGATATGACCTGCGGCATCATTTGCCGGATTGTGGATTACCCCTTGAAACCGGTCGTCCGCAGCATCTACGATTTCATCAGACAGGAGCTGGCTGCCCCTTTATGACCGGAACACGCATAAACCCCTATTATTGATTTGCATCAACAATAGGGGTTTATGGTGTAGATACTATACCCATGTTTTTCTCAGACTCCTTATCCTATCCTTGTACTCAGCCGGGTAGAAATCGTCCGAGGTGGCACTAAATTTGCCCATCCTGCTTATGATTCTTCTCTAATTCATCCGCTGGTTAACGATTGGTCTCATGGTTCAATGTTTGAGCTATAAGAAGCTCATACCCTTTCGTCCTTGGATGGATTGAAAGTTTCAGCAACAGGATCAAAGATATAGTCTCAATCTCAGGAAGTTCATCTGCTAAAGATTGTTATCGGAGAGAATGTATCTGCCCTCCGCCTTCTTTTCAGCAGTGTAGGTTTCCTTGAGTTGATAACTGAATTATACCCCCATTTCCCGGATCCGTAAAAAGGCGAATACTTTAAATTTGGGGCTGTTTTGAAAAAGAATCTAATGTAAGCGCTATTATTCTGCGTTTTCCTTAGTTTATTAAGATATAATTACTTACACATAAGCTTGAAGATCGTTAAGGGAAGGATGATCATCGATGAAGCTGTATCAGATGAAGACAGAGCCGCTGGGTGTGGAGCGGGTGAAGGAGTTTTTGCAGGATAACTATGTATGTATCGGTTATTACGGTGTGGGGGACCTGGAGAATGCAGGCAAGGAGGAGATACGTAGTCGTCTGATGCTTGCCGGGACTCCTGAAGGAACTGAACTGGACACCGCGCTGAATAATCTTCTGATATTCGTTCATGGTATGCAGGATGGAGATTATGTGCTGATAGCGGATGAAGAATGGGCGTATTTGGGTGATCTGGGTGATTATTTTTATGCGGAGTCTTTTGATTCGGCAGAAGATGGGCGGTGCCACAGACGGGGAGTAACCTGGCTCAAAAGCGTTCCTGTTGCAATGCTTCATCACGCGCTGAGAGAGTGGTTAATGGAGGATGCGGTTGTCTCGCAATACTCAGGGCCGTTGCCTGGTGCCAGACTTGATCTATGGATCACAGAGTCAACCATAGAAAGCCAGGCCAGCGAGAAAACAGGTGGAAACGTGGACGGGGAAATGCTTGCCGAAGCGCTCGCTGTATTGAAGGCCGCACTGCAGAGTGAGGATGCGGAGCGGAGGGAACGGGCGGCTATCGTCATTCTGCAGTATGCAAAATGACCGCTGGCACTAATGAAATCGAAACGATTTCATAGTATACTAAGATAGCGCTAACAAAATTTAACCTTTGCTTGCGGAATAAGCCCGTTTCATTGAAGTTACATATGGATTTTGCTAACAAAAATGAAATTTATGCTTATTTAATGAGTTTTTTGCGGGGATGAAACACTAACAAATCCAGACAGGCGGATGCTTCCGGGTGCAAGTTGGAACAATTACTGCGAAGCTTCGCCCACAATTTTAGGAGGATCAAATGGGAATTCAGTATCATTCAGAAGATCGTATATTTCACATTCAGAGCCGTGCAACCAGCTATGTTATCCAGCTGCTTCCGACAGGAGTCCCAGCTCATGTCTATTGGGGCAGAGCCATTCGACCAACCGCATTGTCTTCTATTCTCCAGCGGACGGAGCGTTGCTCTTTCTCACCTAGCCCCTACCCTGAGGATATGTCCATCTCCTATGATACGATTTCGCAGGAATATCCTTCGTATGGTGTCGGGGATTTCCGCCATCCTGCCTACCAGATTCAGGCACCTGGCGGAACGACGGCCTCCGAGGCCGTATATGATACCCATCGGATCTACAGCGGCAAACCCGCACTTGAAGGCCTCCCGGCGACTTATGCCGAGCATGAGGATGAAGCGGAGACTCTGGAGCTTGAACTGCTTGATAGCGTAGCCGGGCTGCGGATCATACTCAGTTACACTGTATTTAATAAATTGAATGCGATTACGCGATCTGTTCGTTTTGTGAATGAAGGTGCAGGGGAGCTGAAGCTGCTGCGCGGACTCAGTATGAGTGTAGACTTGCGGGATTCCAGCTATGATCTGCTGCACTTGTCAGGTTCATGGGCAAGAGAACGTTATGTAGAACGCAGGCCGCTTGCATCAGGGATGCAAGGCGTAGAGAGCCGCAGAGGGGCAAGCAGCCATGCCCATAACCCGTTCATAGCCCTTCTATCGAAGGGGGCAGACGAAGATCAGGGGGAGGTATATGGCGTCAGCCTGGTTTATAGCGGCAGTTTTACCGCTCAGGTTGAGGTTGAGCCGTATCAGACAACCCGCTTGTCGATGGGCATCAATCCCTTTGATTTCAACTGGTTGCTTGAGCCGGGAGAATCCTTCCAGACCCCGGAGGCAGTGCTTGTCTTCTCTGCTGCCGGCCTTGGCGCGATGTCCAGAACCTATCACAAGCTGTACCGTACGCGGCTGGCCCGCGGTACCTTCCGTGACCGTACACGTCCTGTGCTTGTGAATAACTGGGAGGCTACCTATTTTGATTTCACTGCCGATAAGATTGAAAATATCGCCCGGGCCGGCAGCGAGCTGGGCATGGAGCTGTTCGTCCTGGATGACGGCTGGTTCGGTCACCGGGACGATGACCGCAGCTCACTTGGAGACTGGGTGGTTGATCCGAACAAGCTGCCTGAAGGATTAGAGGACCTCGCCCGGCGGGTGAACCAGCTTGACATGCAGTTTGGACTGTGGTTTGAACCGGAGATGATCTCGCCGGATAGTGAACTGTACCGGCAGCATCCGGACTGGTGCCTCCATGTGCAGGGCCGCCGCAGAACGCTGGCCCGTACGCAGCTGGTGCTGGACTTCTCACGCGAGGATGTCTGCCAGGCGATCGGTGACCGGATCGCGGCCGTTCTGCGGTCAGCGCCGATCACCTATGTCAAATGGGATATGAACCGTAATATGACAGAGATCGGATCTGCACAGCTGCCACCGGAGAGACAAAGGGAAACAGCACACCGTTATATGCTTGGTCTATATGGTGTGCTTGAGCGAATCACTTCGGAGTTCCCGAATGTGCTGTTCGAGAGCTGCTCCGGAGGCGGGGGACGCTTTGATCCCGGGATGCTCTTTTATATGCCTCAGACCTGGACGAGTGACAACACCGATGCCATCAGCCGGCTCAAAATCCAGTACGGCACAAGTATCGTCTATCCGCTGAGCGCCATGGGCAGCCATGTGTCGGCGGTTCCGAACCATCAGGTGCAGCGTAACACATCCCTCGAACTCCGTGGACATGTGGCCATGTCGGGTAATTTCGGCTATGAGCTGGATTTGACGAAGTTCACAGAGGAAGAAAAAGCAGCGGTAAAAGCGCAGGTGGCGCTCTACAAAGAACTGCGTACGCTTGTCCAGTTTGGAGAGCAGTACCGGCTTCGTAGTCCTTTTGAAGGGAATGAGACGGCGTGGCTGATTGCGGCGGAGGATCAGTCGGAAGCTGTGGTCGTCTATGTCCGCACCTTGGCTGAGCCCAATGATAAGCTATACCACTTGCGTCTTAAGGGTCTTGATCCGGCTGCAGATTATGAATGGCTGGAAGGCGGAGGCGTATATGGGGGCGACCATCTGATGTATGCGGGATTGCCGCTACCTGCGTTACACGGTGATTTTCAAAGTGTCCTGTGGCGCTTCCGCAGAGTGTAGAGCTTGGGGATTGCCGCAGTGTTATGTTTAAGCAAAAAGAGCCATCCGGGTTGCCCGGATGGCTCTTTTTGGGTACGTCTTGTTTACTCAAAAAACTCAACGAACTCATTAATCGGCTTACGGTAGCCGCGGGGTCTGATCTTGTGCTTATTGTCTTTGCCGATGGTAATCATCATGACCGGCACCATATGATCCGGTAAATTCAGAGTCGCCTTGAGGGCTTCAGGATCAAAACCAATCATCGGGCAGGTATCCCAGCCCTTGTCCTTGGCGATCAGCATGAACTGCATCGCTGACAGGGAGGCATTGCGGATCGCTTCATCGCGCTGAAAAGCATCATTTCCAATGTAGGAGCCATTGATGGCTTCGATGGTTCCTTCATATTCTTCCTCGCTCATCGCTCCCAGCATTTTTAGGCCGCTATAAATTTCCGGTGCCTGCAGATACGCATTCTTGTCTCCGAGTACAACGATGACGGCGGATGCTGTATGGATTTTGTACTGGCCATAGGCGGCTTCGCGGACTTTTTCTTTCAAGTCTTCATCAGCGACTACTTTATAATGGGCGTGCTGCAGATTATAGGCTGAAGGGGCTAGACGGGCCAGCGAGAACATTTCCTCCAGTTCACTCTTAGAAATCTTGATGCCCTCTACGAAGTTGTTTGCTGATCTGCGTGCTTGAACCAATTCTGAAAAAGTGCCCATGTTCATTCCTCCATTGTGTATGTAGTAGTTAATAATTATAAATAGCTAATATTAATAAATATACTTACTATTTGTTACTTACTAAACATACCATGGCATTTTCCCTTCGTCAATGACTAAATGTAATACGGTACTAAATTTTTTTATGAAATAGAGGGAATTATCGAAATCCGAAGAATAGAAGTGATTTTAATCACAAAATGGGGCTATTCCGGCAAAAAGATTGTGACATTTATTACATGAGGAATGTTATAATAATCACATTGATTATGAGTTGTATCATTTCGTCCCATTTCTATATGAAATAAAGCTAATGTAAAGGAGCGCTCATTATGTCAGAAACCATTACGCAATCAAAAATTAATGAAGAACTTATGGATCAGCTCTTGAAGCCTGAGGTGCAGGAGTCCTTAACCACACTGGTGGAGCAGCTTCCCCAGATTACGCAGCTGATTGGTGCTTTATCCAAGTCGCTTGATTTTGTGCAGGCTGTTGCATCCGATGATGTGCTGAAGAATGATACAGTGGGTGCTATCAAAGAGCTTGCTGAGCCGGTAGTAGATAGGGTAAAAACGATGGCAGCTACTGTGATCGAAGCCAAGGATCGTGCCAATGAGAGCAGTGAAACGATCAGCCTGTTCGGTATGATGCGTATGATTAAAGATCCGCAGATGCAAAAAATGCTTCGTTTCATGAATGCTTATCTGCAGGTCAGCGGCGAACGTAATCCACATCAATAAGGACGGAGGAAAATTATTATGTCAAAACATATCGTGATTCTCGGTGCAGGCTATGGCGGTCTCCTGAGTGCTATTAACGTGCGTAAATATATGAGTAAGGCAGAAGCCAAAATTACAGTTGTCAATCAGTATCCGACACACCAGATTATTACCGAGCTCCATCGTCTGGCTGCAGGGAGTGCATCGGAACAAGCTGTAGCCATGCCGCTCACCAAGCTTTTTGCCGGAAAAGACATTGATCTTAAAATAGCCAAGGTGAAGTCATTCTCCGTCGATAACAAGCAGGTGCAGCTGTCTGATGGTACAGCACTCACCTATGACGCGCTTGTTGTTGCACTTGGCAGCACTACTGCATATTTCGGCATCCCAGGGCTGGAAGAGTACAGCATGGTGCTGAAATCCGCTGCTGATGCGATCAAAATTCATTCCCATATTGAAGACCGCATTCGTGAATACTCCAAAACGAAGAATCCTGCCGATGCGGCAATTCTGATTGGAGGCGGCGGGCTGACCGGTGTCGAGCTAGTGGGCGAGATTGCTGATGTGCTGCCGAAGCTGACCAAACGGTATGGGGTAAATCCTCACGATATCAAGCTGATGCTGGTAGAAGCCGGACCCAAAATCCTTCCGGTATTGCCGGATCATTTGATTGAACGTGCGGTAACAAGTCTGACTGCCCGTGGCGTATCCTTCCTGACGGGTCTTCCTGTAACCAATGTGGCGGGTAATGTGATTGATCTGAAGGATGGGCAGCAGATTGTAGCCAATACCTTTGTATGGACCGGTGGAGTTCAGGGCAACCCTCTTGTTGGGGAATCCGGCCTTGAAGTGAACCGTGGCCGTGCCACAGTCAATGACTTCCTTCAATCGACCTCACATCAGGATGTTTTTGTGGCAGGGGACAGCGCCGTTGTGTTCGCAGCAGATGGACGTCCATATCCGCCGACCGCACAAATCGCCTGGCAGATGGGCGAGCTGATCGGTTACAATCTGTATGCTTATCTGAATAACTCCGCATCTGAAACGTTCAGCCCGATCAACTCGGGTACCCTAGCCAGCCTGGGACGCAAAGACGGAGTGGCGATTATTGGCGCCAGCAATACTCCGCTCAAAGGTTTGCCTGCAACCCTTATGAAGGAAGCGAGCAATATCCGTTATTTGTCTCACATTAAGGGATTGTTCAGCCTGGCATACTAATATTCTTTTTATGACTTTATTGAATTTCTTTGATGACCTTCAAGCCGATCCCGTTCCTTATGCTATATAAGGAACGGGTGGGTTTGGAGGTTTTTTTGCTGTGGAACAGGATTGGATAATGGTGAAAATTTACATAGTAAATAGTTGGAAGCTGCCTTATGCTGGGTGAATCGGGGACTGAAACCTAAAGGCAAGGAGCTTCAGGAAGCTCTGCCTGCCGCCAAGGTGAAGTTGAATAAACTATGAAAGGGAAGATACAATGAATGAAATATTTAAGCAAATACCATTATATAGATTTGTAATGTATTGTAATGACACTACTATGGATAAGACAGTATTAGATTGTGGTGCAGGCGGAGATTGTCCGCCTCTCAGCTTATTTTCAGATTATGGATACTTAACACATGGGATAGAATTTAATACGAAGCAATTAGAAGAAGCTAATCAATATGCAATCAGGAAAAGTCAGCATTTGAACATTGAGCATGGAGATATGAGACAATTAAAGTTTGATAACGAATCATTCAGCTTTGTATATTCTTACAATTCCGTATTTCATATGATGAAGACAGATGTTGTAAAATCTATGAATGAAATGATACGCGTTCTAAAGCCAAACGGCCTGCTTTTTGCAAACTTTCTTACCACAAAAGATTTTCGTTGCGGGACAGGTGTAGCCTTAGGTGAGCATCAATATGAGCAGATGGAAGATGATCATCCTGTAATCCATTCCTATTATGAAGAAGATGAACCGGATGTGTATTTTGAGAACATGGAAATATTGTACAAAGAGAGCAGGGTATTAGAGAGAATCTTTGAAGGTCAAAGAATCAGACAAGGATTCGTTGATTATATTGTGAAGAAAAAATAGCGGGATTGGACAACCATACTCTCTTCCGTTCATGCAGAATGTTATCATTCCAATCCATTTGCTATAATAACTATGTTTATACTAAAAGTAATGTTTCATAGGAGGTTTTTCAGTATGGAATTTCAAGAAAATGATATCATTTTATTTCAGGGTGACAGTATTACAGATTGGGGACGCAACTATGAAGATCCGTCCTCGCTCGGTGTGGGCTATGCACTGATGGTAGCCGCACGGCTTGGACTGCTATATCCTGAGAAGAAGCTGACCTTCATCAACCGCGGAATCAGCGGCAACCGTGCGGTTGATCTGCAGAAACGCTGGGACAAGGATTGTCTTGAGCTGAAGCCGAATGTAGTCTCAATCTATATCGGTATTAATGACACCTGGCGCTGGTTTGATTCCGGTGAGGAAACTTCGGCTGCACAGTTCGAGGCCATCTACCGTGATCTGATCGATCGCACCCTGGCAGCTACAAATGCCAAGCTGGTACTGGTTGAGCCTTTTGTGCTGCCGGTTCCTGAAGACCGCAAAGGCTGGCGCCAGGATCTGGACCCGAAAATCCATGTGGTGCGTGAACTGGCCCGTGAGTATGGTGCTTCCCTGGTTCCGCTCGATGGATTGTTCGCTGCTGCATCCGTGAAGGCAGAATCTGCGTACTGGGCACCGGATGGCGTTCATCCTTCGCCGGCCGGACATGCACTCATCACCGATGCTTGGCTGAGAGCAGTAGGAGCCATTAGCTAATTTAGCAGGCAGCCTGTACTTCATTACATAATCGTCTGCCAATTTCTTAGGCCGATCCGTTGAGATATAACGGATCGGCCTTTTGTTTTGAGCTGAAGGCCCCGCTTTCCATACACGAGGGAAAATACTAAGTTAATTAGACTTTACTCTTGACAGTGATTAACTTTAGCAGTAAGTTAAAACATGTAAATAGATTGCGTAAAATATAATTGTAAAAAACAAAATTGTTTATTAAATAGTATACGAGGAGAAATCTATTATGCCTAAAAATGAAAAAACTATTGATTTATTCCAGATGTTAGTAACTATACTTTCGCAGCAGTCAGTAGGACACAGAATAGAGTCCAGAATTTTTGCCAGCCAGGGTTTTTCAAAACTTGGAGAGAAATATGCAGAACACGCAAATGAAGAGATGCAGTTTGTCGAGAAATTTATTGACCGTATTATTGATCTAGGCGGCATCGTCAAGAACGGTGGAGTGAAGGAAGTTCCGGTATACGAAGATATCGAAGAATGGCTTAAATATGATGTGGAGCTTTCAAAAAGCGGCTTAGGCCAAGTAGGCGAGGTCCTTGAATCCATGATTGGCGATCCAATATCCTACGATCTTTTCAAGGATTATGTCAAGGATGAGGAAGAGGATATGCTGTGGGGAGAGCAGCAGCTTGAGCTTATGAAATTAATAGGCAAACAGAATTGGTTGATGAAACAGATATAAAATGATAATGGAGATTTTTCTGGACGGGATAAGCACAGGTTGGAGTCTCAATCAGAAACTTAAAGGGAAGGATCTGCAGGCATTGCAGGTTCTTTTTTTTTTTGCAAAAGCGACAGAATGTAATTTGGTTCACAAGACTGATATAATTAGAGGATACATAAGGATTTGGAGGTGGAATCCATGAAAAGGCTACTGCTTATGGTTCCGGTTCTGCTGGCTGTTCTGCTGAGCGGCTGCCAGAATGCTTTTGGATTCATTAATGCGAAATGGATTTCAGAGATTACCCTTGACTATCAGTTATCAGACAGTAAAGTACAGGATGGACCTTTCGAGAGCAAGACCTTTACTGATCCTGCATTTATCAAGCTGATGGCAGATGCGATGAACGGCAGCAAACGGATAAAGGGCGAGCTGGATTATGGTGCCGAGTTCAGGATGAAGCTGACCTATGGGGATGGCTATACAGAGGATTATATTCTGAATCTTGGAGAGGCTAGCGGGAACCGTGGACTGCTGGTTTCGGAGGAGAACAGCGGCAAAGGATATTCTGTTCCCGTCAAGAATGCCGATAAGCTAAGAAAGCTTGTCTATGCCGAAGAGAGCTCCGCCACTGACACCGGCTCTGAAGCTGCTGAGGTTTTGGTTACTGTCAGTAGGCCGGTAAGAACAAATTCAGATTTCCCAGTGAAACGATAGAACCGAGAGGAATGTGGGCAGATGACTAGTGATACAGCACAGGATTTGCAAGGGCTGAAGACAGTAGGCCAACTAGTAGGATACACGATAGCAGAAATGAGGAAAAGTGTTGTGCCGGGGATGACAACCGCTGAACTGGATGAAGTGGGGGCAGCAATTCTGAAGCAGTTCGGCGCGAAGTCAGCTCCCAAGATCACGTATAATTTTCCGGGCAGCACCTGCATCAGTATCAATGAAGAGGTAGCTCATGGAATCCCCGGCTCCAGAGTCATCCAAGCTGGCGATCTGATTAATATAGATGTCTCCGCTGAGCTTTATGGTTATTACGGAGACGCCGGGGTATCTTTTCAACTGCCGCCATATAATGAGGAGCTTGTCCATCTGTGCCGCAGCACTGAAGAGACTATGATGTCTGTTATCAATCACCTTAGAGCCGGTATGAAAGTTAACGAGATTGGCCGTGTGATGGAGCTTGAAGCCCGTAAACGCGGATATAAAACCGTACGAAATCTGTGCAGCCACGGTATTGGCAGATCGCTGCATGAGAAGCCTTTTGAGATCCTTCCGTTCTATAATCCGCGGGTAACGACAGTGCTGCAAGAAGGTCAGGTCATCACGATTGAACCTTTTCTCTCCACCGGAGCGGATTTTGTGGAGCAGCAGTCAGACGGCTGGACTCTGAGCGTGAAGGACAACAGCCGTGTAGCGCAGTATGAGCATACGATCATAGTCACCAAGGGGAAGCCGATTATCCTGACAAGCGCCTGAAAAGGAACAAATGGATTATCCCTATGATGTGCAGGGAATCATTAGAAGACAATAGTAACGGTGGGAAAGGGGCAATGAGATGAAGGAAAATCTAACCCTTTTGGCAACACTGCAGCAGCAGATGGGAAATCATGATCTGTGGCCGTTGCTGACGAATGATATGCTGCAAGAGAGCGGGCTGCCCGGACCGAGGGCTAACCTCGAACTTGCGGGCAGCTTTGCTGGCCTGTATGCCAAACCTGAAGTGACGGAGACTGCCTGGGAGCTGATTTGTGCCTGGGCGCAGATCTCTGAGTCTGAAGCTGCGGCAGGTGATCCGCAAGAGTTCCTGGCTTTCTGTGCGGTCTGGGCCTGCGGAGCCCATTATGCCTACGGGGATGCCGGTCGACAGAGCCAGGCGGAAGGGTTCCTGCGGGCGGCGATGAATGATGCCAGATGGAGGCAGCGTGAAGCGGCGGCCATGGGGCTGCAATCTTTGGGCGAATATGATTTTGCGCTGCTTCAGCAGCTGTTGGACGGATGGCGCGAGGGAGCTACGCTGCTGGAGCAGCGGGCTTTCATGGCGGCGCTCGCGCATCCGCCGTTACTGAAGGCGGAGTCCCATGTCCTGTATTGTCTCGAGATGGCAGACGGCATTATGGAGGGTATCAGAAGCGACACTATAAGTTCGTCTGACCCGGAACATTTTCGCGTGTTGTCCAAAGGTCTGGAATATAGTCTGAGCGTATTTGCCGCCAGGCTGCCGGAGCCAGGATTTGCTTTGCTGCGTAAATATGCGGAGAGCAGAGATGCCCGGCTTAGCAAGATTGTGAAGAGCAACCTGGGCAAAACAAGACTGACCAAGAAATACCCCGCTCAGGTCGCTGAGCTCTTGCAAGTATTGACAACCGGCTAGAATGTAACTATTATAGTTGCATCTATGGGGTAACACACAAGGAGAGATTGTCATGAACATCAGCACCCGGTTTGCGGTGGCTATTCATATTTTGACACTGATTGATAGCAACAAGGAGGGCAAAAGCACCTCGGAATGGATCGCAGGCAGTGTCAACACCAACCCGGTGGTGATCCGGCGGATTACTGGTATGCTGCATAAGGCAGGTCTGGTTGAGGTCCGTCCCGGAGTAGCGGGGGCGAAGCTTACGCGAAGCCCTGGCGAAATTACCTTGCTGCAAATTTATAAAGCAGTAAATGCGGTTGAGGCGGATACCTTGTTCTCCGTGCACGAACATCCCAATCCCGGCTGCCCGGTCGGCAAAAATATTGCTGGAGCTATAGTTCCTGTCTTTTCCCTTGCCCAGCAGGCGATGGAAAATGTACTTCAGGAGGTTACACTGGATCAGATCGTGAATCAGATTCCGGTGGTGTCTTGAAGTCTAGTGGATGTAGCGAAGTTGCAGGGTATCCCATCGTCATGTTGATGACTGTGGGATGCCCTTTTTTGTGCTTGGGCGTGCGGGCTTGGAGTTGTGATGGTAAAATTATCCTGACTACAATGGACAGGAGGTATTCGATCATGCGTAAGAGTAAAGCCCGATATCTTTATATTCTTGCAGGAATATTGATATTCTATGTGGCGTTCTTCCCTTCCTTAAGCCCGGAGCTTGCTGTAAGAAAAAGCCTGCTGTTCAAGCATCCGGTGCTTGCCTTTACAGGAGAAGTCACTGAAGGCCGGATCCAAAACGATCCGCGGTACGGGGATTTATATGTTGTGCCACAAGCGGATTTGCCTTATGTATATGTGAAAAAGAATAGACTCGGCTGGACGGCCGCATCGGGTGGGAGCGGGCCTTAGGATCAGGAATGTGATGCTATGTTTAAACAAGCAGCCTGGGCAGAAGAATGAAATTTAAGTAAACATTCAGCAAAGATTTATGTAAATTTAAGGTTTGGGGAGTATAGTGGAGGTCTCCACCCCCCAGTGGATAGATTTTTGCATAGATCCTGTCGTGCCTCGGCAGGGTCTTTTATTTTGCCTAGCACTGGAATCGACAATTTCAGCAAACCTTTATTTGATCTTCATATGCTTTTAAGCTTCAGGGCTTATAGTAATCCCATGACCCCCTTATAAATAGACCTTGACCCTGCCGGACGTTGGCGGGGTCACTTTTTTGTGTATAGAGAGCGTACACAGAAGCTGATGATGTCTGTCTATTTCTTTACACAATATTCCAAATGCAGTAGACTGACAACATGCATTCTACTGGAGGGAGAGGATTGTGTTGATTTTTGCACTCGGTTTATGGTTCATTGGTCTGGTGGTCCTCATGATTGTAATCAGAAAGGCAGTAGACGGATCCCGGACATCAGACAAGCTGGATATATTGATCGAAGAAATCCGGCTGCTGCGCAGAGACATCAGGGAGAACAAGCATATTATTGATAAGCGGATGTAACGCTGGAGCGATATATTTTGTCTATAGGAGAGATGCATCATGAAGGTGTTCCAGATCGGAGACACACGGCTCAAAGTTATTAAGGGAGATATCACCAAATGTCAGGCTGACATTATTGTAAATGCGGCCAATACTAGTCTTCTGGGCGGCGGCGGCGTGGATGGTGCTATTCATAGAGCCGGAGGCCAGGCTATTCTTGCTGAATGTATAGAGATCAGGAATAAGCAAGGCGGTTGTGCGGTAGGGGAAGCGGTCTATACAACAGCCGGCAGACTTCCTGCCCGTTATGTGATTCATACCGTAGGGCCGGTGTGGAATGAGGGTGAGCGCGACGAACGTCAGCTGCTGGCGAACTGCTACCTGAACACCATGGAGTTGGCGCATACCCTGAAGGGCCGAAGCATTGCTTTTCCGAATATTAGTACAGGGATCTATCGTTTTCCCAAAGAACAGGCTGCGGATATCGCTCTCCAGGCTGTTGCCGGATTTCTTCAGCAGCACACGGGTATCTTGGAAGAGATCATTTTTGTTTGTTTTGACGATGAGAATTATAATTTATACCTGGATAGACTGCAAGCGAATGCCAACTAAGAGGATTCTGGCAAGGATCTTTTATCATAAGCCCCAAAAAGGAATGAATGGTATGAAGTAAATATTAAGACTGACTGCTGGCTTATGGAATACAGCGATACTTGAAGCAAGGAGATGCTTATGAAAAATCAATTACAGCTATTAGCGGCTAGCTTGATTCTGGGATTATCAATTATTATTGGCTGTGTAATTATTAGCAGTGACCGGCCGGCAAATAGCGGGCAGAAGGCTGACGCCCAAGACATGGATAACAAGCTCCTGCTGACGCTTCAGGAGACCGCAACCCTACTGGGTATCAGCGAAGATCAGGTGAAGAACATTATGAAGGCGGAAAACTCACTTTTGAGAAATGATGGAGCTTTTGGCGGTATGAAGCTTCAGTATATCAAGGTGGATGACCAGTTTCTATTCAGTAAGACAGGGCTGCTGGAATGGATTCAAGCCGCAATCTCTGAAAAAGGAGTCTACATCGGCCCTAAAATGGTTAATTAAACAAATAGATACTACATACTTAATAAATTGAACCAAGTCCCGAAATGATAAAATTACAAGTTGAGTTTATACAGTACAGCAATGGAGGGTACATACGTGGAGAGAATCGCCATTATTTCTGATATTCATGGCAACGTAACCGCACTGGAGGCCGTCTTGGCGGACATTCAGCAGCGCAGGATCAGCCGGATCTTCTGTCTGGGGGATCTGGTGGGCAAAGGGCCTAATTCGGATCTGGCGGTTGACCTGATTCGATTGCATTGTGAGAAAGTGGTTAGAGGCAACTGGGATGAATATATCGCATATGAAAGTGAGCTAGAGGCGATACAATGGCACCAGGCTCTCCTGGGGACCGAACGAAGGGCGTATCTGAACAAGCTGCCGTTCTCCATTGAATTCTGGATGAGCGGTAAATATATCCGCCTGTTCCATGCTTCGCCGCGGAGCGTGAATGAGCGCATCCAGCCCTGGGATGATCTGGCGCTGCGCTTGTCCTTGTTTGAACCTTCAGAGCTGTGCGGTGAACTGCTGACTGCGGATGTGGCCGGCTATGGAGATATCCACGGGGTATATCTTCAGCATCCGGAAGGAAAAACATTGTTCAATGTAGGGAGTGTCGGCAATCCTCTGGATATCACACAGGCTTCGTATACGATCTTGGAAGGGGACTATGGCAGCCATGATCAGGCACCGCTCAATTTACAATTCGTAAGAGTTCCTTATGATATCGAGCAGGCTGTACAGCAGGCCTTAGATTCGAAGATGCCTCATTTGGAGCCGTATATTCGGGAGCTTAGAACGGCAGAGTACCGGGGTAAAAGCGTTTGAACAGAAGCTGGCAGCGGCTAAAATTTGAATTCTGTCCTGTAACGATTGAGCCTGACCGCGATTGTGGTCGGGTTTTTCTTTTTTTCGGAAAGTAATTGACAAACTTATAGAATGCTACTAAACTAAAGTTAGTTGATATGTAACAGAAACTGTTACAGCCTTGAATGGGTATATTGGAACTTGTTAAGACTAACTGCAATCGCAGAATTTGGATAATATCTTAGTTAAATTCAGGAGGGGTTTATATGACAACAGCAGCAACATTGCCGCAAACTTTGGAAATTGGACTTGTGCAGATTCGGGTAAGTAACTTGGAGCGTTCGCTTGATTTTTATCAAAATGTGGTTGGACTGAAGGTTCTGCGCCAGATCGGGCGTGAAGCCGAAATGACAGCAGATGGTCATAGCGTACTCCTTATTCTGCGGGAGATTGAGAACGCGCGGGTACTCCGGCGGAATTCAGTCGCAGGGCTCTATCACTTCGCCATTCTTGTGCCGGACCGTCCGAGCCTGGGGCTGGTGCTTCGCAATCTGATTGATTCGGAGATCCAAGTCGGACAGGGCGATCATCTCGTTAGTGAGGCCCTGTATATTGAGGACCCGGATCATAACGGAATTGAAATCTATCGCGACCGGCCGAAGGACACCTGGAAGTATGAGGCGAACGGGCACGTTGTAATGACTACAGATCCGGTGGATGTGGACGGTCTGCTGGCCGCTTCTGAGGGTCTGGAATGGACCGGATTGCCTGCGGGCACCGTGATCGGGCACGTTCACTTCCATGTGGGTGATCTTGGCGAAGCCAAGAGATTCTATGTCGATACGCTTGGCTTCGAGCAGACAGCTGAGTACGGTGATGCGGCGATGTTCATCTCGGCCGGCGGGTACCATCATCACATGGGACTGAATGTCTGGGCAGGTCAAGGTGCTCCGGCAGCACCGGCCGATGCGGCGGGCATTGACTATTTTACCCTGCTGCTGCCAAGTGTTCAGGAACGTGATGCCGTAGAAGGACGGGTGCGTTCCGCGGGATACAGAGTGGATGTAACGGACGGCATAGTAACAGTTACCGACCCTTGGAACATAGGGATTAAGCTGCTGGTAAAGCAGTAAAATAAAGCAAAACTTGTTCATCTCCGCTCATTCCCCTATAATATGTGGAAATCAATGAGCGAAAGGATGAATGTTTTGAAACATTTCAAAATGGCATATGTGGTCCTTTGTCATAAGAACCCGGAGCAGATCAACCTGCTGCTGGAAGCTTTAACGGATGAGCATGTGGAATTTTTTCTCCATGTGGACCGGAAAAGCGGGATTGAGGCGCAGATTATCCACCGGAAAGACATTCATTTCGTACAGCAGCCGGTGGATGTGCAATGGGGGCATTACGGTCAGATTGAATGCATCCTCAAATGTTTTGAGCTGATCAAGGAGAAGGGACACTTCGATTATATTCATATTATAAGCGGACAGGATCTGCCGCTGGTTCCGAACCGGACAATCGTTGACTTTTTTCAGGAAAATCAGGGTAAAGAATTCGTCAAACATCTGCAGTTGCCGAATGAAGCGGAGATGTGGGGCTGTATGTACAGAGTGTCCGTGTATTATCCGAGATTCCTCGTCTCACGCGCCAAAACCGTCTCCGAGATCCGCAACCGCTATATCAATCTGGTGATGTCGGTGCCGGTGCTGAAGCGCAGCCTGAAGAATCTGCCGGGTACTTTATATAAGGGCTCGAACTGGATGTCGATTACCGGAGCGTGTATGGAGTACATTTTGGAGTATATCCGCAGTAATCCCGGGTACGTCCGTTTGTTTAAAAACTCTTTTTGCGGAGACGAAATCTTTTTTCATTCGATTATCTTGAACAGCAGCTTTAAGCAGCAGGTTGTGAATGAGATCAAACGCTATACCGATTGGGACACGGGCCCGGAATTCCCGAGAACACTCAGGGCAGAGGATTACGAACGGATCCGGCAAAAGGGAACGGAATGCTTTTGGGGCCGCAAGTTTGATCTGGATGTGGACCGTGAGATCGTTCAGGATATCCTCCAGCTGGCTTGACAGACGAACTATAGTAGGGCTGAAGCAGGACAGATGTTAAAATAAAGCAGGAGTCAGACCGGTGATACGGTCCAGCTCCTGCTTGTTATGTTTACCGTGACAACCCAACCTGTGAGCAGCTTATTAATGTGTTCCCTGAGCCTGAGCCAGTTCTTCAATCCGCCGGTTCACATCGCCGCGATAGAGACCCCCGTGATAGCAGATCACCTGGTCAATCTCCCAATCCGCGAATTTGTGAAGAGACTGGAGCGCTGTTAGCATATCGGGAGTAGCCGTTGCATCGGGTCCGTAGAGCTGGCCGTCACGCACAGTCAATGCATCGGCTGCGATCAGCGTGCGGCTGGTGTGATGATACAGGCTCAGATGGCCAGGGCTGTGGCCGGGGGTATGAATAATGGTAATTCCGCCTCCGATGGGCAGATACTCGCCACCTGTAAGCGTCTGGTCAACTCGACCTTTGGGTGGATGGGCCAACACGTGGAGGAAAGCGCGCTTCCACTCCTCCGGTACAGACGGCGGAAGCATGGCTTCGGCGGCAGCCAGTGCGTCAGGAGTATGCTTCAGCAGCATCTTATCGCCTTCGATATAAGGCCGCTCGATTTCATGTGCGAGTACAGTTATCGTAGATTGGCTCTGTTCCAGAAGAGCCGGAAGGCTTCCGATATGATCGATATCCTGATGAGTAATCAGTATGGTACGAACATGGCTCAAGGGTACGGAGGCCTCGGCTGCAGCTTGCTTGAACTTTTGCTCTGCTCCCGGTACTCCGGTATCGATCAGGATAGCTCCCTCTTCGTCCCAGATCAAGGCAGGGTAGAACGTGTCTATTCCGCCCATCACGGGGACGGAAATCTCCAGCATTTCAATTCCTTTGGCGATATGCATAATATCCCTCCATTACACTAGATAAGAATGTGCCTGCAGGCTAATGCATATCATACTGAAACTCCAAACTGTTTTCAATCGAAAAATATTATATTATAACACAAATAAATATTTTTGTCAATCGTGTAAACGATGAACATTTTCAGTTTTTTGTAAAGCTTACTTTACATTTTACGCTCAGGATGATATTCTCTTTGTAAAGCTAACTTTACATGACCGGGAGGAACAGCGATGAAGAACAAGCTTGAGACAATCCGGAAACAGCAGGGCATTAATCAGGAAGAGCTCGCAGAAGCCTTGGAGGTGTCGAGACAGACGATCTGCTCCCTGGAGAACGGAAGGTATAATCCGTCGATCATTCTGGCTTTCAAGCTGTCGAGATACTTCAAGCTCAGCATTGAGGATATTTTTGAATATGAAGAAGAGGACGGATAGGCGGGTTCGGAGAATGGAAGCAAGTTTCATGATTATACATCGGGGGAGTTGAGAGATTTGGAGACATTTCTTGCTGTACTGTTAATGCTGGGACTGATCGCGGTCTCCAATATCGTGAACCGGTTCATTCCGTTTGTGCCGGTTCCCCTGATTCAGATTGCGCTGGGAGTTATTGCGGCCGCTTTCCCGATGGGAATTCATATGTCGTTTGAGCCGGAGCTGTTTTTTGTGCTGTTTATTGCCCCGCTGCTGTTCAATGACGGGCGGCGGACGCCACGCGACGAGCTGTGGAACCTAAGGGCGCCGATCCTGCTGCTGTCGCTTGGACTGGTCTTTGCAACAGTCTTTGTCGCCGGATATGCCATCCACTGGATGATTCCGTCCATACCGCTGGCTGCTTCCTTTGCGCTGGCCGCCATCCTCTCGCCTACCGATGCTGTGGCAGTCAGCGCGCTGGCCGGAAAGGTGCATCTGCCGAAGAGTATCCACCGCATCCTTGAAGGAGAGTCGCTGATGAATGACGCATCCGGGCTGGTTGCTTTTAAGTTTGCCATTGCTGCGGCGGTTACCGGGATGTTCTCCCTGCCCAAGGCGACGATAAGCTTTGTGTTCATTGCTGCTGGGGGATTGCTGCTGGGAGCGCTGCTGTCATTTGTGCTCATCCGGCTTAGTGTATTTATCCGCCGCTTCGGCATGGAAGATGTCACCATTCATGTGCTGCTGCAGATTCTTACACCTTTTATTATTTATCTGGTGAGTGAAGAGATCGGCGTGTCGGGGATCCTTGCCGTAGTGGCAGGCGGTGTGATGTATGCTATAGAGAAGGATCGGGCCGTATCACCGCAATATAAGCTCCAGCTTGTATCTGCCAGCACGTGGTCAGTGCTGCTGATGGTTCTGAATGGCCTGGTCTTCCTGATGCTGGGCGTATCGGTTCCGGACGTCGTTCAAGTGATTTACAATGACAATACCTTGAACAACTTTATCGTGGCCGGTTATGTACTGGCGATCACAGCGCTGTTGATTGTACTGCGGTTTCTGTGGGTGTATGCATACTCTTTGTTCGAGAGCCGAAGGCTAAGAACCCCCCGCTCACCGCTGAAGTCGCAGCTCATAACATCGATTTCGGGTGTGCGGGGTGCGGTAACGCTGGCGGGTGCCTTCTCAATTCCGCTGGTTCTTGGGGATGGTTCACCGTTCCCGCAGCGGGACCTCATCATTGCTCTTGCGGCAGGTGTCATTCTCGTCTCGCTGCTCATAGCAAGCATCTTTTTGCCGCTGCTTGCGGACGGGGAAGACCCTGTTGTGGTGGAGAGTGTGCCGGTCAATTCTGAGCTGACGGCAAGGTCGGTAGTGATTGATGCCGGAATGAGCATGCTTCGAAGCCTGGTCTCAGAGAATCCGCTGCCCGGGAATCAGCCGGTCATGCTGGAATTCACGGACAAGATTGACAAGCTGTGCGCTCCGAAAACGGGCGATGATCCGGAAGCGGAACGCTTTCGGCAGCTGGGGGTCCAGGCTAAGCGGAATGCTATTGCTGCTGAGCGTACGGAACTCCGCCGGATGCTCGAGAACGGCTCCGTCGCGGCTCCCGTAGCAGCGAAGATGGAAGAGCTGCTGGATCATAAGGAAGCCTTGATGTGCAAGCGGCTAGACACGCAGATCAAATTTTCGCTCACTGAAATTCAGCGCCTGTTCTCGGGATTATTCTCCGGGCGGCTGAACGGCGATGAAGGACGGCTGGCAGCGCAGAATGCCGAGAGTGCCCGTATGGCCAAAATTTCAATGTGCCAGGCTGCCATTTCTGCCGTCAACGCCGGAATGAGTGAAGAGAACCGTCTGCCTTCACAGAAGGTTATTGACAAGTATGAGCAGATGGAGTCCCGCCTTATCGAGGGAGACGGCTGGATCAAGGATGGCGTCGTGGATGACCAGAAGCTTGAGCTGAAGCTGCAGGCGATTCAGGAACAGCGGAATACGGTGCAGCAAATGTATCAGAATGGGGCGATCAACCTGAAGATCGCTGGTAAGCTACGCAAATTTGTCGATCAATTGGAAACAGCGATCTGGGAGGATTAGTCATGGGGGAAACAGCAGCACGCGGTTTGTCTTTTACGGAGATTAGGGAAGAGCATCTGGCGGAAGTAGTAGATATCTATAATTATTATGTACTGAATACTACGGTTTCTTTTCATACCGCGCCGCTGGACTCAGCTTCGATGCGTGAGTCGGTGCTAAGCGGTGATCCGCGCTTCAAGTCCTACGCCATTCTACAGGACGGTGAAATGCAGGGCTATGTTCTGATTGCCAGACATAAGAACAAGCAGGCCTACGATACCTCTGGTGAGATCAGCATCTATCTGAGACCCGGCAGCGGCGGACAGGGACTGGGCGGCAAAGCGCTAAGCTTCATTGAGGAACGGGCGTCCGAGCTTGGTTTTCATGTGCTGGTGGCAACCGTATGCTCCGATAATGAACCTAGCCGCCGGCTGTTCACCAGACACGGATATGAGCAAAGCGCGCTGTTCAAAGAGATCGGCAACAAATTCGGCCAATGGCTGGACATTGCAAGCTATCAAAAAATAATCTGACCAGGGAACCGGGGGCGTAGTTACGGCTCTCTCCCTCTGGCATATAAAAAAGCTGCTCCTACTAGTCATCTTCATGACATTGTGGAGCAGCTTTTTTATGTTTATGGTGACGAGCCATGTTGCAGGTTCCTTGTCGACCGGCTTAAGAGCTGGGGACATGCTTCCGCCGGAACATCTGTCCAAGCACTTCGCTGAGCACAAGTCCGGTTGCTATTGCTCCAGAAAGGAGCAGAGCCTGGACAGCAAACTGGATGGCCAGATTATTATCGTTCTCGACGAACTTGCGCATGGCATCATAAGCCAGACCGCCAGGGACCAACGGGATAATGCCGCCGACACTGAAGATAATGACCGGCATTTTGTAAATGCGGGCAAAGATCTGACTGATCACCCCCACCACTACTGTAGCTGCGAAGGTGGCTACCACGGTGTCCCATCTTTCATCGAGCTGCAGATACAGCATCCAGCCCACCATTCCGGCAAAACCGCATTGTACCAATGCACGGACCGGTGCATTGAACAGAATGCAGAAGGTGGCAGCGGCAATAAAGCTGGTTATCAATTGCAAAATCATGAACAGTTAACCTCTTTCACGTGTGAAGTACATGAATTGTATGTTTCAAAAAAGTGACAGCACAAGCCCGATGCCTGTCCCGATTGCAAACGCCGTCAGGAATGCATCGGCTCCCTTGGAGAGGCCGGAGACCAAGTGTCCGGCCATCAGATCACGGACGGCATTGGTAATGAGTAGTCCCGGCACCAGCGGCATGACTGAACCGATAATGATCTTATCCATTTCCTGACCTACGCCGAGCTTCACGGACAGGAAGGCGAGCAGTCCCATCAGGAACGAGGCAGTGAATTCCGCGAAGAAACGGATCTGGAACAGCCGGTGAAGGTATGTCGCTGCGGCGAATCCCAGCCCGGACACTAGTATAGCTGGCAGGGCATCCCACAGGCTGCCTTTGAACATTACAGTGAAGCACGCTCCGGTCAAGGCGGCGGCGACAATCTGCAGCCAGACCGGATAAGCGTGGGCTGCATCGTCCACCACACTTAGCCGGTCGCGGGCTTCACTTGCGGTAAGCTGGCGTTCACTCAGGCGCCGCGAGATGTCGTTGACCTCGGACACCTTTTGCAGATCTGTGGTCCGCTCCGCAATACGGAACAGCTTCACCGGTTCCGTCCGGCTGGTGGTGAACATAATGACGGTTGGCGTTACATAGCTGTGCGCTCCCGGAAAACCGAGCGATGCCGCCATACGGCTCATAGTGTCCTCCACGCGGTAGGTTTCCGCGCCGCTTTGCAGCATGATTTTACCGGCGAGCAGGCACAGGTCGATAATATCATGCGCGGAAGTGTTGCTATTGTTGCTTGTGCTATCCAACTTCGTTCGATCCTCCCCTGGAGTGTTATATATCCGATTGTCGCTTCAATTTCTCAAAAGATCAACCTTTATTCATAATGTTCACTTAAATAATCAAAATTTATCAAAATTTTAAATTAGATATTCATTTTTTATTTCCATCTTACGATATAAAAATGGAGAAATCTCACATAACACTACAACGCTTCCCATTTGATGGGCCGAAAGGAGAACATAATGTCAGGCTCTTTTCCGGAGGATTCACTGCTTGATCTATTTATTTTCGAGACCCTGCAATCGCTGCAGCAGCTGGAAGACTCTATTCTTGCCAGTGAACAGCATGAAACTCTTCAACCTGAGGATATTAATCTAATCTTCCGGATAATGCATACGGTTAAAGGCTCGGCCGCCGTGATGGGATTTACGAATATTTCTTCCCTGGCACATGTAATGGAGGATTTGTTTTTTTATCTGCGCGACCATCCTCATACGCCGTATAATGCCTCTGAGCTGTCGGATCTCATTCTGCAAGGTGTTGATTTTACCAAGCTGGAGACGATCAAGATCAAGAATGGAGATCACGCAGATGGAGACTGCGCCCTGTTGGCTGAAGAACTGAAGGCTTATTTGCAATTTCTTAAGAACGGTTCTGCGGGAATACGGGAAGAAATAGGACAGAACGCTGATGTCGGATTGCCGGGAGCTAATATGGCTACAGAGGCATCCGTAGGTTACAGAGCGGTTTTGCGTTTTGAAGAGACCTGTCAACTGGAGAATATCCGCGCATTCACAGTGATTCATCAGCTTGGCGAAGCATTGGACTGCAGTTGTACCTACTTGCCTGAGGATATTATAGAGAATCCCGACAGTGCCGAGGTCATCCGCCGGCATGGATTTGTAATTGTACTGCACACAGTGGAATCAGAAGACGTGGTTACAGCTTTTTTGCGGAATGCTCCCTATGTTAGGGAAGTCGAAATAGAACGGCTTGAAGCGGAAGATACAGCTGTTGCTATCCCGGCTCCACCGGATGCTTCTGAGGAGGTGCCTCAAGCTACTGAGCTGCCGGATGCTGATCTGAAGCTCTTAACTGTACCGGGCCGGGAGAAGAAATCTAAAGAGGGCAACCCGCCACCCTCATCCCAGCAGACCATGATTAACGTGAATGTGGCCAAAATGGATAAGCTGATGGATTTGATCGGTGAGCTGGTCATTGCAGAGGCCATGGTAACGCAGAATCCCGATCTTGCCGGTCTAGGCGGATCGCTGGGCAATTTCAATAAAGCGGCCAGACAGCTGCGTAAGATTTCGGCAGAAATGCAGGATGTGGTCATGTCACTGCGCATGGTGCCACTAGCTGCTACGTTTCATAAAATGGGACGGATCGTAAGAGATATGACCCGGAAGCTGGAGAAGGAGGCTAACCTTGTTATTCTTGGCGAAGAGACGGAGGTTGATAAGAATATTATCGAACATCTTTCTGATCCGCTGATGCATCTGGTGCGCAATGCGCTGGATCATGGGATTGAGATGCCTGAGGAGCGCCTGGCTGCAGGCAAACCGCGAAGTGGAACGGTAACACTGGAAGCGAGGCACTCCGGGGGAGATGTGATGGTGATGATCCGGGATGACGGCAAAGGGCTGCATCGGGACAAGATTGTTGCCCGGGCTCTGGAGAACGGGCTATTGACCCGGGATGAACACGAAATGAGCGACAAAGAGATATTCAAGCTGATTTTTCATCCGGGGTTCTCCACCAAGGACAGCATCAGCGAATTCAGCGGGCGGGGGGTAGGTATGGATGTGGTTGTCAAGGATCTGGAGAAAGTCGGGGGTACCGCTTCCGTAGACAGCATACCGGGTTCAGGCTCCATAATCACTCTGAGAATTCCGCTAACACTGGCAATTATTGATGGAATGAATGTAGGTGTTGGACAATCAAGGTTTACGCTCCCGACCGCATCGATCATTCGTTCTTTCAGGGCGAATGCCAAAGACTTGCTGAATGATCCTGATGGGCAGGAGTGGATCATAGTGCGCGGCAACTGCTATCCGGTATTTCGCCTGCATCATCTCACGGGTGCTCCACAGCACAGCTGTCCCATAGACGAAGGGATTCTCATCATGGTAGAGGACGAGGGGCGCAGTCTATGCCTGCTTGCGGACGAGCTGCTCGGCCAGCAGCAGGTAGTAGTAAAGGCGCTCCCGGATTATATTTTGAGCAGTGCGGGGAGTAAGCATTTTGTTGGTTGTACGCTGCTGGGCGACGGGAGCATCAGTCTGATTCTAGACGTTGTCCGTCTGGCTTCTTCGATGAATGCCGTGGCGGCTCTCTAAGGGCTGCCGGGCGGTAAGTATGCTCTCCGGTATGTCAGCCTGTATGAATATATGTAATTTATTGTTTTAGTTAAATCAGCTTAGGAGGTGTTCCTGTGTCTGGACACAATGCATACGAAGAGGCGCTGGAGGAGGATACCCTGCGGGACAAATATTTGATTTTTTCGCTCGGCAGCCAATTTTACGGGATTGAGATTCAGTATGTGACCGAAATCATCGGGATTCATCCGATTGCCGCCATTCCGGATCTGCCGGAATATATCAAAGGTATTATCAATTTGCGCGGCAAGATCATTCCTGTGATGGATGTAAGAATGCGCTTTCGTATGGAGCCGCAAACGTATAATGACCGTACCTGCATCATTGTCATCGACATTATGAACGAGGTATTGGGGTTGATCGTGGAGAGTGTATCGGAGGTGCTGCCTATCCTGCCGGAGGAGATTGTACCGGCACCGGATTCACCGGGGGGCGGAGGATTTGTAACACGTATAGGGAAAACCGGACATGGAGTGAAATTGCTGGTGGATTGCGCCAGGCTGCTCCGGGACGCTGAAGTAGAACTGCCGGGAATTGCACTCTAGACGAGAAGAATAAGGAGAAGATAACGATGAAATGGTTCAACAACATGAAATTAAGCACCAAGCTGATCTCTTCGTTTATTATTGTTGCAATTATGGCTGGTATCGTAGGCGTTGTGGGAGTAGTGAACCTGAAACGGATCGACCGTAATTATACGGATTTGTATGTGAATTACGGGATAGGTGTGGGGGATATAGGAAAGTCGGGCATTGAATTTCACAAGATCCGCGCGCTTACCCGCGATGTGCTGATTAACCATAGTTCTCAGAACAAAGCAGAGATTATTCAGAAAATCAAAACGCTGGATACACAGCTTACGGCCAGCCTTGATGAATTTGGCGTAAGTATCCAGTCGCAGGAAACCCGTAATATTTTTAACAATCTAAAAACTGTCATTAACGAGTATGATGCTGTACGAGACAAGGCCATTGAAATCTCGGAAACCTCTGGCCGGGAAGAAGCACTCACTTACTTTTATAAGGAGAGTTCTTCCATTGTCGCCCAGGCCAATGAACATATCGACGATCTGTTCGCCAGTAAAGAGACCAACGGCAAGATCAAATCGGAAGTGTACTCCAAGGGAGCCGCACGTACCATCCTGGTGTTAATGATCGTTGTAGCCGGGGCTATGGTGTTGGCGGTGCTCCTGGGTATTGTCCTGTCCCGTATGATCAGCAAGCCTGTAGTCAATCTGGTGTATGCTGCGGATCGGATTGCAGATGGTGATCTGAATGTGGAGATACAGGGCGAAGCGTCTGACGAAATTGGCAAGCTGTCCCAATCTTTCCGGCGTATGTCCTGCACTCTTAATGAGGTGATGGGCAGTATTCAAGGGGCGGCCGAGCAGGTGGCTTCGGGTTCAAAGCAAATGTCGGAGTCTAGCATGGCGCTTTCGCAAGGTGCAACAGAGCAGGCTAGCTCCATTGAAGAATTGACTGCGTCGATCGAGGAAATCGCGGCACAGACTTCACGGAACGCCCATAGTGCGGAGCAGGCAAACAAGCTGGCCCAAGGGGCTATGAACAATGCCGTAGAGGGTAATACGCAAATGCAGGATATGCTGGTGGCGATGGAGCAGATCAATGATGCCTCGGACAGTATCTCCAAAATTATTAAAGTCATTGATGAAATTGCTTTTCAGACGAATATTCTTGCACTGAACGCTGCGGTTGAGGCGGCCCGGGCAGGCCAGCATGGCAAGGGTTTTGCGGTGGTAGCCGAGGAAGTGCGCAATCTGGCAGCACGTTCAGCAGGGGCAGCCAAAGAAACTACGGCTATGATCGAGAGCTCTATGAAAAAGGTGGAGGGCGGCACCAAAATCGCTGCTGCGACGGCTTCCGCCTTGGAGCAGATTGTCGGCGATGTCTCCAAGGTTGCGGAGATTATCTCGGAGATTACAGCGGCATCCACAGAACAGGCTGCAGGCATCAGCCAGATTAATCAGGGAGTAATGCAGCTCTCGCAGGTGGTTCAGACGAACTCTGCCACTTCAGAGGAGACTGCGGCAGCCAGTGAAGAGCTGGCCGGACAGGCGGAACTGATGCGGGAGCAAGTATCAAGGTTCAAGCTGAAGCAGCAACCGCAGAATGCTTTTACGGGAATGGAGGATTTGAACCCTGAAGTTCTGCGGATGCTGGAGCAGATGTCGCGAAACAAGTTGGGCGGCCAGAAAGCGTCAGCGTCTTCATGGGTGAAAGAAAGTACGCCTGCAGCTCCCGTTACGATTGCCCTCAGTGATAACGAGTTCGGCAAATACAGCCTATGATTCCTATGACAGACCGGGAATTCACCGAGCTCGCGGACTTTATTAAAGCCCGTGCCGGCATTCATCTCAAAGCGGAGAAACGGGCGATGATGTCGGGCAGACTTCAACAAATGGTGCAGGCTAAGGGGATGGCCAGCTTCGGCGAATATTACAGCTTTCTGCGAACAGGGGGAAGCGCCACCGAGCTTGCGCTGCTTGTGGACAAAATCAGTACAAACCATACTTTTTTTATGCGGGAGAGCGAACATTTTTCTTATTTCCAGCATCATGTCCTTCCAGAGGTGATGAAGCGGAAGAACGAAAGGGATCTGCGGGTATGGAGTGCAGGCTGCTCCAGCGGAGAAGAGCCGTATACGCTATCTATGATCATCGATGAAGCATTCGGGGGAGGCAAATTCGGCTGGGATACGCAACTGCTCGCCACAGATATTTGCAGTGCCGTGCTGGAAAAGGCGCGCAGAGGGACTTATGGGGCATCAGCCATGAAGGAGCTTCCCGGGAACTGGAGAAAAAAGTACTTTGAACCTTCGGCAGAAGGCACGTACTCTGTGAAGCCGTATCTCCGGAGTCAGGTACTGTTCCGCAGATTTAATCTTATGGAGGAGCGTTTTCCGTTCACCAGGCGGTTTCATGCCATTTTTTGCCGCAACGTGATGATTTATTTCGATCATGCTACCCGCTATAAGCTGGTACGCAAATTCTATGAATGGACCGAACCCGGCGGCTATCTCTTTATTGGCCATTCGGAGTCACTTGACCGCGGGCTTACGGATTACCGTTATATCATGCCTGCTGTCTACCGCAAATAACAGCCCGGCTGCAGGGAAGGAAAGATTCTTATGAAGAATACCCGAAGCATACGGGTACTGGTGGTGGATGATTCTGTATTGTTCCGTGAAGTGATATCCCGGGGGATTTCTACCGATCCGCGCATCGAAGTGGCGGCGAAGGCGGGAGACCCGTTTGAAGCAAGAGACGAGCTCTTGCGTGTACGGCCGGATGTGATGATCTGCGATGTACAGATGCCGAAGATGAACGGTATTGAATTCATCCGCCGCCTTCTGCCGCAATATGTGATTCCGGTTATCGTCGTAAGCGGTGTGACGGAAGCTGTGTTTGAGGCCTTAAGCGCCGGAGCAGTTGACTTTGAAGCGAAGCCGGATATGAATTCACCGGGCAGTGTGCAGCATTTCCTGGAACAATTGATCATCAAGATCAAGAATGCTGCCCAAGCGAAAATTCTGGCTCCGGCGCAGCCTGCTCTGCCTGGAGGACCAGGATATTGGTCCCGTACGGGAACCACCGGCACGGGTCATGCCCTTAAGGAGCAACTGATTGTTATCGGAGCTTCTACCGGCGGGACTGAGGCGATTGCCAGCGTGCTTAATGTGCTGCCGCCGGATATGCCGGGAATCGTAGTCGTACAGCATATCCCGCCTGTATTCTCGCGTATGTTCTCCGACCGTTTGAATCTCAGTTCAGCGCTCACGGTCAAAGAGGCCGAGGATGGTGATCTCGTTGCACCCGGTAAGGTACTGGTGGCTCCAGGAGATAAGCAGGTAGGCCTGCGGCGGATTGGGGGGCAGTATCGGCTGGATTGTGCGGCTGGAGCGAAAGTGAATGGTCATTGCCCATCCGTCGATGTGCTCTTTGAATCGGCGGCAAAAGCGGCTGGCGCACAGACTATCGGCGTACTGCTGACCGGGATGGGTTATGACGGGGCGAAGGGGCTCCTCGCCCTGCGCCGCAAAGGTGCACGTACGATCGGGCAGGATGAAGCCTCGTCTGTAGTCTACGGCATGCCAAAGGCGGCTTATGAGATGGGTGCTGTAGAGAAGCAGGCAGCCCTCTCTGCAATCCCCCGGCTGCTGCTGTCTATGCTGCAATAGAGTTTTTACTTGTAATGCCCGCCAACCCGCCGGTCTGATATTCAATCTGCCCGACGGGTTGGCGGATTTTTTTGACTTTGGCGCAGGACCTTTGGCAGTATATTTATTTCCATTATCCTTCTTCAAGAGTACATAGACCGGTTGCCACTCCGCCGGAGAGAATGGTCAGAATGGAATGAAAAAAGGTCTCCTTGGAGATCAGCAGGCCGCCAGCGCCAATGATCAGCACATCCGTCAGAAAAATAATGATGCCTACATTAATCGGTATGTAGCGCTGAATGAATTTGGCCAGCAGATCCGTACCGCCTGTGCTTGCTTGGAACCGCAGCATAAGCCCGAGACCGCTGCCCATCAGGAAGCCGCCGATAATCGCACTGGAGATCGAACCAAGCTCTATATAATAGAGAAAGTAGTATTGAAGCGGTCCCAGAAGCTCGATCAGGAAGGAGGACACCATGAGCCCGAGCACACTGCTGTAAAAAATATCCCGCTCTTTAAGCCAGGCAAGCCAAAAGACCGGGAGACTGCATAAGATGATGGCAAGTCCGATTTTTGTACCGGAAATATAATTAATAATTAGGGCGATGCCGATAATTCCCCCATCAAGTATTTTGTAGGGAACGAGAAAAAAGTTCGTGCCTGCGGCAATCAGCAAGCTGGATAACAGGATAATGATGATTTTGGGCAAATATCGCATACTCAACATCTCCAGATCTTAAGGCATGTCTTTAGAGAGAACATGTCTTAATGAATATGCGCATCAATGGTAAAAAATAGCTAAAAAGCAAAAAATCCTGCTTGCGCAGGATCACTAGGTGTTAATCTTAGGCATGAACCGGTTCCCGCTTCTTCAGTTCCAGCGGAGGGGGGACGAGCCAGCCTTTTTCCTTATTGAGCTTCAGTAGAGCGAGACCTAGTGCAGCCATTTGTGCATGAATCTTCATGAACATCATACCGATATCTTCCCGGATGGACATGCCCATGATTTGGCTGCATACGACGAGACTGAGTGAGACACCGCTTGAGAGGGCGGCAGCGATTTCCTGATCCGAGAACCGGGCTCCGGCCGGAATATCCTCCAGCTTGACAGAGGGGCGGTCCGGCAGAGACGGGGGAGGTGTAAACCCGTTCTCCTTCAGCAGCCTGTCGCAATCCTTGATTTCATGCTGAGCCTGATCCATAAGATCATCAATGATCTTTTTCAGATCGTGATCCCCGGCATGATAATGATAAGCCTGATAGGCAGACATGGCCATTTTGGCCGCAGCCGAGAACTCCCAGAGATTGAAAACTTCGCCGTAATGCAAAGGCTCGTCTTTAGGATTACCGTTAAGAACTCCCATGATTACATACCCCTCTACAATAAGATTAGGAACGTAATTTAGCATGTCCGGCGGCAGAGGTTTTATTCGGGTAGACGAAGCCTAATGACAAGCATACTTGAAATTTACCCACAGGGCAGGAGTGATACGAATGAGCTTTATCTATAAAGTGCTGGTGAGCGATATGGAACTGCTGGCAGCCGCTCTGTCGGAGATCAATGTAATGGTAGCCGTAAAAGGCGGTGCGGGAATTGTAGAGCCCGGGGGGCCGATCAGAGCCTATACCTCCCACTCCGTCCGGATCCGGGGATTGTCCTATAACCGGGAGCTGCATGAATTCCGGGTCAGCGGAGAGAGGAGCTAAGGCAGCCCCGGAATAAGCCGTGACACGGAGTTAGCGGGAATAGCGTTTGCGGAAGCGCAGCGGTGATATGCCAACCTTATGGGCGAAACGCCGTGAGAAATAGGCAGTACTCTCAAACCCTGTTCGTTCGGCAATGCCGGCGATGGGAATTTCCGTCTTAAGCAGCAGCAGTTTGGCTTGCTCCAGCCGGTAATCTGTTAAATATTCCATGGGAGTCAGGCCGTAGACCCGCTTCATGCAGCGGGCCAGATAGTTGTAGTGGAAATGCAGCGCGTCCGCCAGGCTGCTATTGGTCAGCGGTTCTGTATAGTGATTGCGCAGATAGGTTTCCGTCTGCTCTGCAATCTCTGCAGCAGGGCTCCCCTCAGCATGGTGTTGCGCGAGATCCAGCATCCGCAGGATATCCTCGAAGATCCGCTGCTGTTGCCATACCGCGCTGGAACGTCTCCCCTGGTTCAGCTGCAGCAGCCGCTCAGCCTGACCGCTCCGCGCTAAAGGACCAGGTAGCGGACCAAACTGCGGCACACGGATGGTATAGGGGTAGGTGAGAAACTGCTGGAAATGATGCTCCCGGCTGGCATATACCGGCTCGCCCTCGGCTTCCATCCATTCACCTACGGTGTGGAAATGCACCCATACAAAGGAGGTTGTCTCCTCACAGGGCTTAACCGAATAATGGTAGCGGTCGGGCAGCAGGAGAAGAGTATGTCCAGCCGGCACTGCCCACTGTTTGTGCTCCTCCCCAATGAACAGACATCCCTGTTCAACAATCAGCAGATCGAATTTTCCCATGCGGCTTCGGCTGGGATGCTGATCTCCCGGCTGATACAAAGTACGGTCGCCTTCCAGAAAATACGGGAACGGCGGTGCCGCCAGATGGATATAAGATGGATTAAAGATCATATTCTGCTCCTTATTAATAGGTTATCTGCGCTAACGCACTGATATAATCCGAGTGTGAAATAGTACAAAAACAGGGTTGCTTCTGATCCTGTTTTTTATTTATTTTACCGTCTATAATGGCAATTAGCGAGAAGGAAATAAACACAGAGGAGTAGTGGAAATGAACAAAATATCCGTAATTCATCAAGCAGCAGACAAACTGTCCGTAACCATTCAGGATGAATTCTGGGGGCGCTATATCCGTCTGGTACAGGATGTGGTCATTCCCTATCAATATGAAGCGCTGCATGACCGTGTGCCGGATGCGGAGCCGAGCCATGCGATTGCCAATTTTGAAATTGCCGCCGGGAGAAAAGAAGGCCAGTACCACGGCTGGGTGTTCCAGGACAGCGATGTCGCCAAGTGGCTGGAGGCGGTAGGTTACTCGCTTAGTCTGAAACGTGACCCGGAACTGGAGTCCCGGGCTGACGCGGTCATTGACCTGATTGCTGAAGCGCAGCAGCCGGATGGTTACCTGAACACCTATTTTACCATTAAGGAGCCCGGCAAACGCTGGACCAACCTGCAGGATTGTCATGAGCTGTACTGTGCAGGACATTTCATTGAAGCTGCGGTTGCTTATTATGAAGCGACGGGTAAAGACAAGCTGCTGCATATCATGCGCCGGATGGCCGATTATATTGATTCCGTATTTGGACCGGAGGAGGGCAAGCTGAAGGGGTATGACGGACATCAGGAAATCGAGCTTGCACTGGTGAAGCTGTACCGGTTGACAGGTGAGGAGAAGTACCTGAAGCTTAGCAGCTTTTTTATCGATCAGAGAGGGCAAGAGCCGAATTTCCTGCGGCAGGAATGGGAAGGCCGTGGCCGGGTTACACATTGGAGCGGAACGCAGACAGACAGTATAGATCTGGCCTATAATCAAGCCCATCTCCCGGTGAGGGAGCAAAGTGAGGCAGTGGGGCATTCGGTCCGGGCGGTCTATATGTATACGGCGATGGCAGATCTTGCGGCGATTACCGGGGATGAAGCCTTACACAATGCCTGTGTAAGATTATGGGATAACATGACAGGCAAGCAAATGTATATTACCGGAGGTATTGGTTCCACGCACAGGGGGGAGGCCTTTACTTTCAATTACGACCTGCCTAATGACACGGTCTATGCGGAGACCTGCGCTTCGATCGGCCTGATCTTTTTTGCCCGGCGGATGCTGGAACTGGAGCCGGATGCCCGTTATGCGGATGTGATGGAGCGGGCGCTCTATAATAACGTTCTTGGCTCTATGGCACAGGACGGCAAACATTATTTCTATGTGAATCCGCTGGAGGTATGGCCTCAGGCCTGCACCTGCAACCCGGATAAGCACCATGTGAAATCCGAGCGCCAGGGCTGGTTCGGCTGCGCCTGTTGCCCTCCGAATGTGGCACGGCTACTGACCTCGCTGAATCAGTATATCTATACGGTTCATGGCGATACGCTGTATACCAACCTGTACATTGGCAGTGAATTAAAGACCACACTGGGCGGGACAGAAGTAGTGGTCAGTCAGCAGAGCAGCTACCCGTGGGAAGGGACAGTTACGCTGAAGGTAAATCCGGATCAGTCGGGAGAGTTCGGCATCGCCCTGCGTATACCTTCCTGGAGCAGCGATGTGGAAATCCGGGTCGGCGGTGAGAAACTGAGTCTGGACGAGAATGAAACCCAGGGGTACTGCGTGATCCGCAGAGTCTGGAACGCCGGGGATATCATCGAGCTGAAGCTGCCTATGGAAGCACACCGGGTCTATGCCCATCCTGAGCTGCGGGCCGATGCAGGGAAGACAGCCATCCAGCGGGGCCCGCTGGTCTATTGCCTGGAAGAGTCCGATAATGGAGCGCCTCTGAGCTCGATAGCGATAGATGAATCGGCATCGTTCACGGAGCACTTTGAAGATTCACTGTTGGGCGGTGCAGTAGTGGTAAAAGGTCAAGGCAGCCGGATAGAACAGGCAGGCTGGAGCGGAGGCTTATATAGCAAAGCTAAGGCACCAATGACACCCTCCGAGATCACAGCCATTCCCTATTATCTGTGGGGCAACCGCGGCAGCGGCGAGATGAAGGTATGGATCCCGGAGAGCAAGGCGTAAGCTGCAGCGGCATTTCCTGAACCGTGTGTAAGCGTACTATTCTTATGTAATCTCAACCACCCGGTTGTACCGCTGAGCAGCGGACGAACGGGTGGTTTTTGTGCTTGGCGATATGCTACAGGGGCCAAAGTCAGTGAAAATGATATTGACAAAGCGACTACTACGTGTTACTTTATAGCAGTAGTAAGTAATACTGCATACCAGTCATACAGAATAGTGAGGAGCGATTGTGCTGGATAACATAACAGAAATGCTCAAAGGCGTGCTTGAGGGCTGTGTACTTGAAATTATAGGCCGCAAAGAAACCTACGGATACGAAATTACGCGGCAGCTGAACGCCCTCGGCTTCACAGATGTTGTTGAAGGGACGGTGTACACGATCCTGATCCGGCTTGAAAAAAATAAGCTGGTGGAGATCACCAAGAAACCCTCCGACATGGGACCGCCGCGAAAGTTTTTCGCGATTAACGATGCAGGGCGTGAGGAGCTGCAGAAGTTCTGGGAAAAGTGGGAGTTCGTATCCTCAAAAATCAACGAGTTAAAGGAGAGGAAATAATGAATTTTTGGGAAAAAATCACCGGCAGCGACATGACTAAGGAAATGAAAGCTTTTGAATCTCGAGCCAAGAAGCTGCCTGCGGATTATCAAGTGGCATGGACAGAAATTAACGGCAATCTTTGGCCACACTCCGATTTCACCGGACGCAATCTTATGCCCATTCTTGATGGTGTGCTTGGCCTGCTTGAGGAGACGGCGGCGGATGGTCAGAGTGTCCAAGAGGTATTAGGTGACGATATCAAAGGATTCTGTTCAGCACTGGCCGGCGAAGAAGGGGCAAAGTCTTATCGCGACAGATGGCGTCAGCAGCTCAACAATAATATCGCTAAAAAATTAGGTAAATAGGAGGAGGATAAAATGAATATACGAGATATTATCGAAGGCAAAAAAGAGTGGCGCGCGCACGTGGCGCGTGTCCAGGCGCTCCCGCAGGATTATCAGATTGTTTATAAAGAGATTCAAAAATATCTCTTCAAGGTCGGCCCTGTCGAGCTTACCGAGGGGACGGGGTTACTCTCGGGGATTGTCGATCTTTTTGAAGAGGGAGCGGCTAGGGGGAAAGGTGTGCTGGAAGTGACGGGCAGTGACGTAGCAGCTTTCTCCGATGACTTAATCAAAGATTCAAAAACTTACGCGGACATCTACCAAGAATCTCTTGACCATAAAAAAAAGTAACGGGAGGGAAGCGGGATGGAGAGAGCAATTGAAGTGAAGGGTCTGCGGAAATCTTATAAGAACACTGAAGTCCTAAAAGGCGTCGATTTTGAAGTGAAGCGGGGTGAGATTTTTGCCCTGCTGGGCTCTAACGGCGCGGGCAAGACGACAATTGTTAGAATTCTCACTACGCTGCTCAAACAGGATAGCGGAACTGCCGCCGTAAACGGATTTGACATTGCGGCACAGCCCGACCATGTGCGGCAATCACTCAGTCTGACCGGGCAATTTGCCGCCGTGGACGAGATTTTGACCGGTCTGGAAAATCTGGTTATGATTGCGAAGCTGCGGCATCTTGAGCATCCGCGTCAAATTGCGGACGATCTGCTGGAACGCTTCGGCTTAACGGATGCTGCCAACCGTAAGGCGTCCACCTATTCAGGCGGTATGCGCCGCAGGCTCGACATTGCTATGAGCCTGATCGGAAAACCGCAGCTCATTTTCCTCGACGAGCCGACCACAGGGCTTGATCCCGAGGCACGCATGGAGGCCTGGAAGATTGTCAAGGAGCTCTCGAACGGTGGTACGACGGTATTCCTGACGACTCAGTATCTGGATGAGGCTGAACAGCTTGCGGATCGGATTGCCATTTTGCATGAGGGCAGGATTATTGCGGGTGGCACGCTTGAAGAACTGAAGAAGCTATTCCCGCCCGCAAAGGTGGAGTATGTGGAAAAACAACCTTCATTGGAGGAGATCTTCCTCGCAATCATCGGTAAAAAGGAGGATAAGTAACCATGAATAATTATTTTTTCAGCGACATGAGCGTTATGCTTGGGCGTTCCATGCGTCACATTTTCCGCAGCATGGACACCATCATCACGGTCTGCATTACTCCGATTGCGATGATGCTGTTGTTTGTCTATGTATTTGGCGGGGCCATCCGCACCGGTACGGATAACTATGTGAACTACCTGTTGCCCGGCATCCTGCTGATTGCGATTGCGAGCGGTATATCCTATACGGCTTACCGCCTGTTTATGGATAAGCAACGGGGCATCATTGAGCGGTTCCACTCCATGCCAATTGCGCGTTCCGCCGTGCTATGGGGGCATGTGCTGACCTCGCTGGTATCCAACGTCATTTCGCTTATCGTCATCATTCTTGTAGCGCTCATGATGGGCTTTCGCTCGTCGGCAGGGATCCTTCCATGGCTCGCTGTAACCGGTATACTCGTGCTGTTTACGCTGGCTTTGACCTGGGTCGCGGCGATTGCCGGATTGTCCGGAAAAACAGTGGAAGGGGCAAGCGCATTTTCCTATCCGCTTATCTTCCTCCCGTTTATCAGCTCGGCCTTTGTGCCGACCGATTCGATGCCGAAGGGAGTTCGCGCTTTTGCCGACAACCAGCCGGTAACTTCAATCGTGGAATCCATACGTGCGCTGCTTTCAGGTCAGCCTGTGGGTAATGAGATATGGATCGCGCTTTCGTGGTGTGTCGGAATTACGATCATAGCCTATATCTTTGCGATGCGCGCATTCAAACGGAAAGCCGCTTAAGCTTCACCAGTATTGCGCGCTATGAAGCCATAATCCGCAATAAACAACGGGCCCCCTCCTTTTACAAGGAGAAGGCCCGTGCTTTACTTTATTAAAGGATACGATGTATCCGTGCAGCAGAAAACCGGATTAGCCCAGCTCTACAACAACGTGATGCACAGCGCCGTCGCCGACAGGGGCGATGATGTTGCCTTCAACAGCAGCGCCGTCGAGGGTGAGGCTTGCTACGCCTTTGGAGACATGGTTCGGATTCTTGATCTGAATCACATAAGTATCTCCACGGAAGACACGGGTGATTTCGAAGCCATCCCATTCAGCAGGGATACAAGGATCTACTTTCAGACCGGCGAAATCAGCCTGAATACCCAGGATGGACTGTGTGATGGCTACATAGTTCCATGCAGCAGTACCCGTCAGCCAAGAGTTCTTCGCTTCCCCGTGACGTACAGCATCTTTACCAGCGATCATCTGCGAGTACACATAAGGTTCCATACGGTGAACTTCGCTGATGTCTTCCAGATAAGCCGGAGCGATTTTCTTATAGATATCAAAAGCTCTGTCGCCATGGCCCAGCACGGTTTCAGCAATCATGATCCAAGGGTTGTTGTGGCAGAAAATACCGGCATTTTCCTTGTAGCCCGGAGGGTACGTAGAAATTTCACCCAGGTTCAAGTAGTACTTGGAGTACGGAGGCTGCTGCAATACGATACCGTAGTCCGTATCCAGACGTTCCTGTACGGAAGTCAGCGCACGGGCGGCTTCGCCGTTCTCCACGCCGATACCCGCCATTACGCACATGCCTTGCGGCTCGATGAAGATTTGGCCTTCTTCGTTCTCTTTGCTGCCGATTTTGTCGCCGTAGTGGTCATAAGCGCGCAGGAACCAGTCGCCGTCAAAGCCGTGGGAGAGAGTGATGGCACTCATGTTCTCAATCTTTGCAACCGCATCTGCAGCTACATCATCCAGTCCGCGCATGCGGCAAATTTCAGCATAGTCCGGTCCAACGAAGACGAACAGGCCTGCGATGAACACGGATTCCGCTACGCCGCCAGCGATATTCTCAGTCGTCTGGAACGATTCGCCCGGCTCGGTGGAGAAGCAGTTCAGATTCAGACAGTCATTCCAGTCCGCGCGGCCGATCAGCGGCAAGCCGTGTGGTCCGAGGTTGTTCGTTACATGCTCGAAGGACAGCTTCAAGTGTTCGAACAGGGTAGCTGTGTGGTCAGGGTTGCTGTCAAAAGGAACCTGCTCATCAAGGATCGAATAGTCGCCGGTTTCCTTAATGTAAGCAGCCGTTCCCGAGATCAGCCATAGCGGATCATCATTGAAGCCGGAGCCGACTTCGTTGTTGCCCTTTTTGGTGAGCGGTTGGTACTGGTGATACGCGCTGCCGTCAGGGAATTGAGTTGCCGCGATATCAAGAATACGCTCTCTGGCGCGTTCTGGAATCTGGTGAACGAAGCCGAGCAAGTCCTGGTTGGAGTCGCGGAAGCCCATACCGCGGCCAATGCCGGATTCGAAATAGGAAGCGGAACGGGACATGTTGAAGGTAACCATACATTGGTACGGATTCCAGATGTTAACCATGCGGTTCAGCTTGTCGTCACTGCTCTGAATCTGATATTTGGACAGCAGGTTATCCCAGTGTGCAGCCAGAACAGCCAGGGCGGCATCCACTTGAGCATCTGTAGCAAATTGCTCAATTACAGCCTGAGCCGGTTTCTTGTTGATGACGTTCAGGGATTCCCATTTCTCATCTTCAGGGTTCTCGATATAACCGAGTACAAAGATGAAGCTTTGTTCTTCGCCTGGTTCCAGCGTGATGTTCAGGGCATGGGAGCCGATTGGCGACCAGCCGCTGGCCACGGAGTTGGTGGCTTCACCGGCAGCGACTGCCTGCGGAGCGTCCAGACCGTTGTACATACCCACGAAGGATTCGCGGTCTGTATCGAAGCCGGCAATTTCTTTATTTACAGAGTAGAAAGCATAGTGATTTCTGCGCTCACGGTATTCGGTTTTGTGATAGATTACGGAATCCTTCACTTCAACTTCGCCGGTGCTGAGGTTGCGCTGGAAGTTGGTCATATCATCATTGGCATTCCACAGACAGAATTCGGCGAAAGAGAACAGCTTCACGGATTTCTTCGCGGAGCCAGTGTTCTTAACAACTAGACGATGCACTTCGGCATTGTGGCCCATCGGTACAAAAGCGAGCTGGTTCACGGAAATACCGTTACGTTCGCCTGTAATGGATGTGTAGCCCAGACCGTGGCGGCACTCATAGAAATCGAGGTCGCGTTTTACAGGCATCCAGCCCGGGGTCCAGAAATCACCGTCATCATACAGATAGTAGTAGCGTCCGCCTGTATCCAGCGGAATATTGTTATACCGGTAACGGGTAAGTCTTCTCATCCGCGCATCGCGGTAGAAGGTGTAACCGCCGGCAGTATTGGAGATCAGGCCGAAAAATTGCTCGTTGCCGAGGTAGTTAATCCATGGGTAAGGCGTTTTGGGAGTGTTGATTACATACTCTTTGCGAGTGTCGTCAAAAGTTCCGAATTTCATGAGAGAGTAGTCTCCTTTCAATTGTGAACGCGCGTTTACAAACTTGAGAAAAAATCCCCCGGGGGAAAGGGAGTTTCTCGAAAGATAAGGATTAGCAATGATTGCTTTACTTCTTCGGCGGCTGGCAGGAGTCTCTTTCGACCAGCCGCGCCGGGAAGCTGATGGTACTGAAGGTCGGCTGGCGGGAATCGCACAGCTCGATCACTTTCTCAACCGCAGCCTTGGACATTTCGTAAATCGGCAGACGGACGGAGGTCAGCTTAGGATGAATGCGTGAAGCCAGCTGCACATCATCGAATCCGGCGATGGAGATATCCTCCGGGACGGAAATGCCATGTTCAGAGAACGCTTCCATCGCTGAGATAGCCATGTCGTCATTGGAGGAGAAGAAGGCGGTCGGCAGAGATCCGCCGGAAGCAAGCAGCTTCTTGACCTCTTCATAGGCGGTTTCTTTGAGAAAATCACCCTTTAGGACAAATCTCTCATTCAGCGCCAATCCATGCTTCTTCAGCGTATCCTCGTAAGCCATGTAGCGTTCCCGTCCGGAGTAGGTGTTCATCCGTCCGCAGATCATGCCGATTTCTTCATGCCCCAGGTTGATCAGATACTCAATAGCTTCGACTGTACCCTCATAGTCCTTGGAATTCACGATAGCCAGATGGTTGCGGTCCAGATGCTCTGACATAATCTCGGAAATGTCGTAATCGATCAGCACGAGCGGGAATTCGAGGCTAACCATCTCCCGTACGATATCAATATCCTTCTGGGTGCCGACGATAATGCCGCCGTCAATCCGTTTCTGCAGGAAGGCCTGCTTCACCTTCAGGAAATCGTCCGGAGAATATACAGTGTGTATCAGCACATAACAGCCGCGGGCATTCGAGGTGTCGACAACGGCATCCACGAAAGGCGCGAAGTAATTGTTCTGATAGATCCGGGTCGTATTCTCTTTCTCATTCATGCTGATAGCGAAAAGTCCGATCGTGTCGGTCTTCTTGCCGGCCAGAGCCCGGGCGAAGCTGTTCGGCTCATACTGATGCTGCTCAATCACCTTCAGCACCTTGGCCCGGGTCTCCTCAGGGACGTTGGAATAGTTGTTGATCACGCGGGAAACCGTGCTTCGGGATACCCCGGCGAGCTTGGCTATATCTTCGCTGCGCATAGTGTCCCCCTTTTTGTAAACGCGCGTTTATGAACCCATTGTAAGATATATTTCTGCAGAAATCAATCACCATAGCCAAGAAATTTTCTTGCCAATCTTCTGCGATTTATTATCATTGCCGGTAATGCATACTATCATTTCACATTATGGGGGGGATGGATTAGGAGAAGAGTCAGTGCTGTCCTTTGTTCACCATGGGCCGGATGCCTGATCTGCTCCAGGAGGCAGTAGATTAGAATTTTTCGGGGTTTTCAATTGCTATGGAAGCCACTTCACCACATTGTTTGCAAAAGGTGAAAATCAATGGAGAGCCAAATGAAAAAGGTTTGCCGATGGGTCTTACGTTGGCATGACTGCTTTTCATGACTCCTTTCGTGAACTGGCTGCCTCCGCATGCGGGGCAGATCCTCTTTTCCTGCTGCACCATTACCGCCTCCGTTTAAATATTCTGAATAATGTAGCGGATGACAAAAAAGGCGATAATCAACAAAGAAGCCAGACCGAGCAAAAATGAGACGATTGTTTGATCTGAATGTTTGGATTTACTCATGAATTTCACCTCAGGGGTTACAGCCTTACGAAACGTTTTATGGTCCAGTAGGGGAGTTTAAGCCGCCCCTCATTCGTTATGATCTCCAACACATCGGAAGCCGGATCGATTTCACATTTTCCGGTATAGATTTCTCCGCTCACCAGAAGGACACGCTGACACATGCTGGCAACGAGGGCAAGCTGAATATCTTTTTTCTTCATTGATCTTTCACTTCCCTTACTTCTATCTCACAACTCTATGTACTAATTACTTAAACCACCTTGGCAATCCTTAACAGTTATTAAGGTTACATCTTTGTTATTATTTGAAATCACCAATCGCGGAAGCAAGTTCTTGCAGTTATGCCCAAGCACATGGGGGCGATTCGCATACTCTAAGCTGTACTCTACATTAAGGAGGAATTACACATTATGGGTGAAAATGTTGGCGGATACGGTGGCGGATATGGCGCATTTACCTCTACCAGTGCAATCCTGGTTTTGTTTATTTTGTTGGTAATCATCTCGAGAACTATTCTGCTGTAAGCATCTGCACTGCAACGACAGGTACCCTCCGTCAGCCTTAAGCTGGCGGATTTTTTGGTTGGCCTGATGAGGAGATCATCCCATAATAGCCTATTGTGGTAATTGTTCGTATACAGTACAAGGAATCACCTGCGTCTCTTGGTACCTATCAAACCACCGGTAGTGATTATTCCTATAACCAAAAAAGCCCAGTAAAAGACACCCATCACTATCTACCTCCAGATTGATCGTACCATATATTGGATTTTATTACAGCCGAGAAAAGGGGAGAGCCGGAAAATATTGCATACGATGGGAAGATTCATTATACTCCAATAGAGATATTAAAATTTGAAATAACGGAAAGGGGTTTTGATGAATTGAAAAAGAAGTTGACGGCCGCGCTGACTGTTTTTGCTGTGCTTGGAGGCATGGGGACGGGTGTATACGCCGGTGCTAACCTGCAAGAGATCAAAGCTTTCCTCAATCCCGGAATCAAATTTAAGGTCGATGGCCAGCCTGTCCAGCTTAAGAACAGCAGCGGTGCAGTCGTAGCTCCAATAAGTTATAAGAATACAACGTACTTACCTGTGAGAGCGGTGTCTGACCTGCTGGGGGTTACCGTTAATTTTGATGCTGCAGCCAACACCATATTGTTAGGCGAACAAACGGAGGGTGTATCTATTGCCGCCGGATTTGATTCATCCTATCATACGAAAGATCCGGACAAAACGGTGTATAAAGACAAAGATTATAAAGATGTCCATTTCGATAACGGCAATGGAACCCGTGGCTCTTCCTTTATGCTCTACCCTGATAAAAAATATCAAAAGCTGTACCTCCAGGTTGCAGCTATAGGCGATGATATTAAAGACTTCTCCATTATCGACAGTGATACCGACACGGTGCTTAAGAAACAGAACATTACGGCCCAGGAGGGACTCATAACGATAGAAGTGAACATTGCGGGAGTAAGTAAACTTTATGTAACCGGAGATGTGAAAGACGGCTCCTCCGTATTTATTCCATTGACTACTTCATACTACAAATAAATTTAGCTGTCATTATAAAATGAATGTTACACAACCTCTGTACCCTGCCAGAATTGGCAGGGTATTTGATAGGGGGGTTATTAAGCTCGGTCTTGGCCCGCATGCATATGTCTTCTGAATCTGATACATACACACCCACGACTCGAATCAGCCACATCCCGATTGTTGTACTATACATTGGGCTTTTGGTGTCTCCAGCACCCTGTAACGCCCCGGCATGTACAAGCCCGACAGCAAGGAATGGCTGGGCAAAAGCATCTATTCGAAGGGCTGTCGTGACCATGTGAATGATGTCGCATGATTAACCTTTCCGCTGCAGCAGGACCGGAAAGCTTTAACAACGGGATGGTAACCCCGCTTCCAGAGCCTTTCCAGATAGAAAATGAAAGCTTGGACTTACGAATATAAAGGTACAACGCTATAGTACCGATAACCCGCACGATTGATGTTGCCCAGGCCGCGCCAGCGATTCCCCCTCCGCTCCAATCCCAAAGACCAAAAATGAGCACATAATCCAGCACAATATGAATAAGATTAATCCAAATGCCGACTGGCCAGGAAAACAGAAGGTACAGCTACGATCCGGAAATATACAACTCCTTGCTGTATGACATTTGCTTCAGCTCCCATCAGACGCAATAACGGTTCCGCGAAGAAGAGAGTAACGAGACCGAACAAGATGCCTGCAATAGCAGAAATCCATGCGGACTGCCGGGCGACTGCCTTTGCTTGGTCGATGTGGCCCGCACTAACGCTTCTGGCAATCAATGAGGAAGTTCCCACTCAATAGCCATGAAAACAGCAATATAGACCGCCACAATGGCATTGGACACACCAACAGCGGCAACGTCATCCAAACCAAGCTTCGCAACAAAAAGAGTGTCTACAAACCCTACAATCGTCTGCAGGAAGTTCTCGATCATGGCAGGTACAGCAAGTGCTAAGATTATTTTTATTTTTTGTTTATACTCGGTGTCTTTGATGATTACTGCTTCCGGCATAATAATTCTCCTGTAAATTTGGATTTATTCGAGTTAATTATATCCCCCCCCGGGGGGTTAAAACCAAGAGGGATTTACGCGGCTTTCAGCCGAATCCCCATTCACCCCTTTTAAGAAAGCCGCCGGCCTATGACCATGATAGTTAGGTGATTTCTGTAAATTAGGAACGTTTGTTCTATTTTACCATTGCTTAAAAATCTGTGTGGCGGTTATAATACAAACAAATGTTCCTGTTTTGGAGGCGGATCTTATGCAGATTCGAGACGGTCAAATTATTGAAATTGTATATATGGATAAGTCGGGGAAAATATCTCAGCGGAAAATCGAGGTTGTGGGAATCAGGGACGGGCGGCTTCGGGCTCATTGTCTTACTGCCGGAGCACCCCGCGTATTTATCATGGCCAATATTCTGGCCTGGCAGCCGGTAGAGGAGAAGCGCTATGCCTAAGAACCGCGTTATTTTACTGTCCGACTGCCAGTCCTTTTATGCCAGCGTCGAAAAAGCAGCCCATCCCGAATACCGGGATAAACCTGTTGCAATAGGAGACCCTACCCGTATGAACGGCATTGTGCTGGCAGCCTGCCCCATTGCCAAAGCTCAGGGAGTAACGACGGCATCACGAGTGGGGGAAGCTATGACCAAATGCCCCGGGCTAACCGTCATACGCCCCCGTATGGGAACTTACATTAAGGTCTCGCTGTTGATATCAGAAATCTATCGGACATATACCGATTTGGTGGAACCCTATAGCATCGACGAGCAGTTCCTGGATGTCACAGGCTCAATCGCTTATTTTGGGGGATCGCTGCAAAATATGATTCAAAAAATCCAGCACCATGTTTTGCTGTCGACAGGGGTCTGGACCCGTGTAGGCATTGGATCTACTAAAGTGATGGCCAAAATGGCGACAGATAACTATGCCAAAAAGATGAAAGACGGGATATATGAGCTTACCTTTGACCAATTAGAGTCCACTCTGTGGAAACTGCCGGTCCAGGATATGTTTATGGTGGCGTCCAGGATGACCAGGAATTTTTGGCGCATGGGTATATCTACCATCGGAGACATAGCCCGTATGGAGCTGCCGGATTTTAAGCAGCGAATGCGGATTACTATGGGCAAGCAAAGTGATATCCAGGCGGAATATTATTGGCAAACGGCACGTGGCCTTGATCCTAGCCCTGTGGTTACAGGGATACGCCATCAGATTAAGTCAGTAGGGCATGGCAAGGCTTTGCGCTGGAATTTATACACCCGGCTTACGGATATCGAAGTGGTGCTGCTTGAACTCGTCATTGAGGTGTGCCAGCGGGCACGGCGGTATCGTTACATGGGGGCTGTGGTCTCTGTTTCAGTCTTGGAGACGGATGGAGAGCACTCGCACGCTTACGAGCGTCAGATGACATTGCCCGAGCCTTCATCATTGACGCATGAAGTCGCAGCAGCGGCGCTAAAATTGTTCGTGGACCATTGGACGGGGCTGCCTGTAGGACGTCTAGCCGTAACGTTGTCCCGACTCTCAGACGACGGTGTAATCCAGCTTACACTGTTCGATGACCGGGTCCGCTCTTACAATAAGGAACGGGCCATCGACGGAATTAAAGCCCGGTATGGTAATCAGGCCCTCATCAGGGCTTCCTCATTACTTGAATCCGGAGTTGCCCTGGAGAGAGCTGAACAGATTGGAGGGCATTATAAATGAGCAAGCTTGAAGGCAATGAACGCTGGAAAACAAAGATGATTATGACGGAGCATGTGGAGCAGTACGAGGAGCAGCAGCGTAGTCCCGGAGATAAAATGATAACGATCGAAGAGCGGACGATGGTGCGTGACCTTATTTTGCTTCCTTACATAGATACAATGGTTGGCAAGAGCCTGAAGGAGATCGAGCACTCCAGCAATATCCTCAAGCGCGTCTATTTGATGGCTGCGCAAGCCATTCAGCGGCGGGTCATGCAGGATACCTACCAGTTGCAAAAAGAGCTCAAGCAGCGGAATATCAGGGTGCTGGCGGATGAACAGGAGGAATTCCTGCTGTATTACAAAATCTTTTGCCGGGGATATCAGGAGCGCTTTGGCCTGACCCGTGATGTGATGCGCACAGAGATAAGCTTAAGGTTGACCCGGTATACAGCCGAGATTGGGGCGGTGCTAAAAGATTATTTGAAATAGATCGTACCTGTTACATAACCTTGAAAAACAAACGTTTAGTACAGTGTATTTGGCTTATACCATTCTTTGAAGTTAGTAATAGACTATATCATCCCAAGAAAAGGAGTGATATAGATGGCAAACAGTGATGTACGTCTTACTCTCTGGTCTGGAACCAATTTTACCGCTCGCAGGATTATCTTCAGACGTGGGGGCGTTGCGGTTCGTGATCTTAGAGCGTTTCGGTTTAACAATGTTCTCTCGAGTTTCCGGCTCAGAAATGTTGTGCAGAGCTCCCAAGTAACACTTGTATTATTCTCAGGTTTTAATTTTCAGGGGTCCTTCCGTGTATTCCGCGGCAGCCAAAGCGTAGCGAACTTGGGTAATTTCAACTTTAACAACGTCACATCCTCGTTTATTCTGGTAGGACGCAACCTTACAAACTCGGAAATTTCCGTCATTCAAAGCACGGGTAGAGCGCCTCAAGACGTCCTCAGAATAAGACAATAGTAATTAATTTGAAAAGCCGACCCATCCATGATGGGCGGCTTTTTTATAGAGGTAGAAGACTATAGGATTTTATTTGCTTCAATATACATAAAGGGACAAATTGAATATAATGGAATTAAGTGCCGATATTAGGTAATTCAATCCTTGGAGGGAATCCTATGAACGATCATGATCCAGAGAAAAGGGTACACGAGCTTGAAGAACGAATTACGAGACTAGAGCAATCATCTGCTATTGGACCCCGGAGATTTGTATGGATCACACTGAGCATTATAATTGGGATTTTTATTATTCTTACAGTAATTGGAGTTCTTCAATTTGTATCGAGTGGTTAGGATGTGATTATTTAAGTAAAGACGTTCGGTAAATTTCATATTGATTTCTCCGGGTCTGTAAAATATATTGTGTAAACTCTCAAACCAATTAAATGGAAGTAAGAGCTGGGGTCTTGGATAAGCTTTGTAGTCATTTCGGGGTACAGCCAAACGATATTCATTGAACAAGTAGAAGAGCCGTCACAGGAATAAACCTAGGAGGCTCTTTTTAAATTATGAATTCTGTAAACACCGGACTCCGAAGCATGTCGGATTTGGTCCATTTCCTTATTCTCACCTATGCTCGTAGTCGGGGTTCAAGATGTACAAACTCTTTGTCTTCACCCTTCATAAGTTGTTAGGCTACTCCTCGAAAAGCCTGCTTATGCAGAGGCGATGCCCCAAGCTCGATAATTCCCGCAGGGCGTAGCTTGCCGTGTGGATCAGGCACCACAGCAAGCCACCCAAATTCATGCTTACGATATCCCGTGATATAAATCTCTACATATACCTTTTGCCAAGCGTGAGACCTTCGGCCGAATTCGTAGATACTGTTCTTACGCTTGCCTACGACACCCTCCATGCTCAGTGTCTCAATCTGATTAAAAAACGCCTCACCAGCGCCTTCCACATACGCACTATACCAAAAATGCCGGAAGGGAGGGATAATCCTGCAGTATCTTTTGCGGCGCAACAGCGGCAAACCTGTAAGGTCCTGGCCTTTATAATTCAGGATGCTAAGGATGGTGTAATAGGCTGTTAGCATAGTTGTGAGCTGCTTGACCCTATCAGCTCTACGCGCCTGGAAGTTACTTAAATTCTATAATAGTCCAATTACTTCCTAAAGAACCCTTAAGTGTAATGTAATTTTTTGTCGAATAACAGACTGTTTGTTCGCCCTTTTTTAGTATAGGCTTGAAGTATACATATTGAAGGAGATGGATTTGGTGAAGAGATGGATGAGGACAGAGTCAAAATTATTTTTGGTTTTAGTATTGGTTATGTCATTTTTTTCTTATCAATCAAATGCAAATGCAGCAACTGTGGGTAGCGCACTTACACAACCTGAAGAAGGCTGGATGCGTATTGATGACAATGATGTAAATGCTACATATTCAAGCAATTGGGGGATAACTAAATACGTCAGAAGCGGGTACACTTTATACAATGGATCGGCTCACTTTACAACAAAGACTGGAGCATATCTCAAGTTTAATTTTTATGGGACTAAAATTCGAATTATAGATGTTCTTCATGAAAACCGTTCTGCGAGTAATAGTATTACAATTGATGGAGTAACGGAAATATACTCGGCAAAAAGTATGCCAGAAGTTAATCAGGCAATAGTTTATCAAAAAGATAACTTAGAATTAGGATATCACTCTGTTATTATCACTAATAACGCAAACGGCTACATGCAAATAGATGCAATAGATATTGATAGTGACGGAAAGTTTATAAATATTAAAGACCCTATGAATTTAATAGCACACGCCGGAAATGAGCAGGTTGCACTTACATGGAGCCCCGTTGAAAACGCATCAGCCTATAATGTTAAAATAGGAACTGAGTCAGGAGTGTACAATAAAACGGTAGTTGCAACAAAAGACGATTATGGTAATTTTGTTATTCCCGGATTAACCAATGGGACAAAATACTACTTTGTAGTCAATGCAATTGTAAATGGCTTATCATCTGATTATTCGAATGAAGCTTCTGCAACTCCAATAGGCCCTGAACCAACAATAACACCAATATCTAGTGCATCGCCATGGCCAACATCTACCGTTGCACCAGAACCAACAGTAACACCAACGGTTGAACCGACGGCAACTCCTGAGCCCTCCGGAAAACCAACACCAACACCAGGACAACAAACAGGTGATCGAGCCATTCTTGTTGTAACGATGAACACAGGTCTTGAAAAAGAGTTTGACCTTAGTATGGAAGAAATTAACGCTTTCCTTAATTGGTACGATGCGCGGGATGCAGGAAATGGACCGGCTAAGTTTGCTATTGATAGACATAATAACAATAAGGGACCTTTTACAACTCGTAAAGAATATGTGATTTTTGATAAAATTTTAACCTTTAGCGTCGATGAATACTCTACTAAATAAAATTATTTATTATCGCCCCAAGAATGAAAATGTCTTGTTACACGGATCCAAAGCACCGGTAAAAACCTGTCAACCTTAATTGGTCGGCGGGCTTTTTTTTATGCTTCTAATCGAGTTTTTACTGTGGTGTGAAGGGGTTGTAGTAGCTCCGGCTCATCCTGACCAATGCTGGGCCAATCCATTTTACAATCGTCGCGCACACAATGACGGCAAAATCGAAAACCACAATATCTTTGAAACGATCTGTTCCGTTTGTTCAAGTTCCATTCCTCCTAAAGTCGATTTCCCATTATTGATGTTGATGCTGACGGGCAAAAGTATTCCAAGAGTGCCCAGGTCGCCCGCTGTGGAAACGCCGTACCGCCGCCTTTCGCAGCTGCACTGGTCCGGGCAAACCTCCCGCATATGTGTGTCGGCTCTGGCCGGGCGCTATCCCTGGAGAGATACAAGCCTGCTGCGGGACAGATGGAGTTCAGTCTATGACAAAGCTTCCGCAGCTGACATCCGAGAGATCCGCGACTTGCTACGGCGTTTCCCTCGGTATGACTTGATGAAGATTACCCGTGATTATGTCGGATTCGCTGAAGACCAAGGGAAGCCAAGCATCCTGAAGGCTGAGGAAATTGAGAAGCAGACCAACGAACAGCTGCGGAAGTTCATATTTGAAAGAGACTATCCGGGCTATAAATGGCGATCAAAGGAGTGAAGGTCAAGAAAATGCAGTGTAAATATTGTAATTTCTGCAAGCAGTACGGCAGGATGCTGACGCAACAGAATCGCCTAGGCGGAATGAAATACTATTGCCAACATCCAGAAGCGAATGCAGTAACAGATAACACTTTCGTAGGATTTGGGGCGATGAATTACGAAAGCCCTCTAACTATTAAAACAGCTAAACGCTGGTGTCCATTGGTCCTGTAGCAGCCGAAGGCAACCAAATAGCAGCAATTATTTAAAGGGGCTGGTGTATCCCCTATAAGGAGAGATAAACGATGTCACGTAAATCAAAGCCTTGCGAATTTGAAGTCGTCAAAGACGTTTATTGGGAGGATTGGGGGCATTTCCGAAAGGTGTTTTTCAAAGGCGATGTTTGCAAAGGCAAGCTCTGGCCTGACGGCAAGGTATCTGCGGAAAGTCCTTATTTCAAAGGCATTTCTGATCAGGTTGATTCAGATTGCATTGTAGTTACAAAGGTAGAGGGTTAATTACCCTCTACCCAAGTTATTTATCTTTATTCTTTTCTTTATCCCTATTAATTTTAAGGATAACAAAAAACGCGAGTAAAGCGGATGTTATTGACAGCACAGTTCTTACCCATTCATTTCTCACTTACGCACCTCCAGTAACCAAATAATAACATGTCCGAGGATGAGGGCAAGTGCAATAGTTCACGGATTTATTCCCTATAAAGGAGCTGATAAGCAATGAGCGATCAAGACAAAGGACTCTATAACAAATATCAGATCATCAACCGGGAAAAAAGCAAAGAAGCAGACGGACAATAACTTTGCTTAAGCCAGCCAAAGACCCGGCAGCGCGGGCGGCACTGATGGCATATGCAGAGGCAGCGTATCTCACATTATTACAGGACAGGGTGGAGTAGACGCAAACTAATCACTAGCGAATTCCAATATTTGGTTTTTATGGATCCAATATAAAAAATAACAGCTGTCTTAAAAAAATTAAGTCTTAAACTAATGTTGGTTTATTTAATTCGCGTTTCCCGCTTCCTGTTAGTGCAACAGCAATTAGCTAATTATTAGCTTTCAAGTGTTAGAGTCGCTTGTATATGGGTTTGCATACAAATCAAAATCAAATTCTGCTTTTATGCTATTTGCGAATTCAATCTGCTGAGTATCAAGATGAAAACCTGGCGTGAAACCATTTTCTATCTTTATCACTATTGAGATTAGACAATCGAGATTATACTTCGTTTTTAAATGATTTATTATCGCTGTTTTATTTTTTAGCGCTTCTAAAATATGGTCCAATTGTACCTTAACATCATACGATTCTTGGTAGCCTGAACTAAGTTCCCAAGCCGTTATTTTTCTGTAATTAACGGTGTGAGAAGTCATATTGTCATTCGTCAGTCTGACAATAACTTCTCCTTTGTTATACGACTTGGTTGGTTCGATACCCAATAATTGCGTAGCTTCAGTTATCGGAAAATGGTCTCCATATAACCTGAAATACGCCATAACATTGGTCTTATTCACTATCAATCACCCCTATTATAAAAATTCCTCTTAATGGCGAGTGTATCATTATTTGAGCTATTCTGCCCGTTCCTATTCCTTCGACAGATTATAACTTTATTTTCTTTTGAGAGAAATGACTCCGTTAGATGATGAACAGTACGAAGATACACGGCAACACGAATCTATTAAGGGGTGAGAGGACCATGTGGGTTAAGATCATAATCGCAATAATCGTCATTATTTCATTCGCTGGCACTATCGCAGAAATAGACCGCAACAAAGAAGGAAGCATGCACATAGCCGGGATCTGTATCGCTGGCATGTTAGCTCTTGCTGTAGTAGTTACTTTTTCATAAACCCAAACCCGAGAGGAGCAATTATATATGAAAACTACAATGAATGTGCTGTTTAAGTCGTTGCAGAAGGACGACAAGAAGGAAATTCTGAAATTTGAGATTAAAGGAACTGAAGATGTGGGCGATGAGATTGATCTCTGCCGAATTCGTCTCCTGACGCTACTGATTCCGATGAAGACCAACCAGAAGATCCAGGCAAGCAATACCCAGACGACGCTAAAGGCCCAGATATTCCTGAGTGTGACTCTGACGACCTGCCGTTCTAAATAAGCACACTCCCCGGCTTCGGTCGGGGAATCCTTTACAGCGAGGTGATAGCAGGTGCAACAGAGCTTCCTGCCTGAGATAGATAGAGAGAGGACGTAGGCTGCTGTTGAAGCGGCTCTAGAAAAGTATAGGATATATAAGTTCTTATCTTTCGAGGAACGCGAGGCGAACACCACAACAGCTTGGTCCGATTCCCCTAAGGGGTACACTGGCACAACAAGTGACCAGACAGCTAACATAGCGATTTTCAATGTAGATACCCAAGCCAACGTGTTAATTTCTGTGATAGGATCGAACGAGTGGTAAACCGAATGCCAAAGATGGAAGGGTTCCTTATTAAAGAGCGATATATGACTACGGAGCACGATTATATTACTCATGAAAAAGTTTACTGCTTCAAGTTCCAGCCTCCGATAAGTTCGGGCACATACAGTAAAATACGCTGGAAGGCATTTTATAAGTTAGCCCTAGATTTGAATTTGGTTGTAGAAAAGGAGAGTGAGCAAGGTGAGTGATATTCAATATAAGAGTACTGCAGATTTTCCTTCAGTACTCAATGCTAGGGATATTCAGCAAATATTAGATATAGGGGAGAGGCAAACCTATGAGCTCCTTAACTCCAATCAATTTCATATCGTCCGTGTTGGCCGAATGATCAAGGTATCTAAGGATGTCTTTCTCAAATGGCTGGAGGGATAACAAAAAATAGTGGTGCCGATTATGGCACCACTTTTACTTTAGCCTACTACAGGGCACCAAAATGGCACCAATTATATATTTTACAGTTTGTATCGAATAGCAGACAAAAAGAAAAGCCTTGATAATCAAGGCTTTCTACGTATAGGACGGATGGGGTTCGAACCCATGACCCCTACCCTGTCAAGATAGTGCTCTCCCGCTGAGCTACCGTCCTGCAACGAAATTTATAATACCACAGGATGTAAGATGAAGGCAATATTTTTTTCGGGGGAGTAAACGATTTTGGGATTAGAATATTATTCCATTGTGATATGCTGGGGATATTCTAGGTTAAGGAGAGATTGCGATGGCTACTATTTTTAATGAACAGAATATTATGATGGAGCAAAAACAGTCCCCGCTCCCAGAGTTTTCCTGGTATACAAGCAGGAAGCTCGCGGAGCTGGCAGGGTCGAAGCATCTGCTCTTTGAGATCAGGTCGCTAGATCCAGGGAAGTATTCGTATCCGTATCATTTTCACAGAAGTGCTGAGGAGATCTTTGTGATCTTGTCGGGCCGAGCCACACTTAGAACACCTGCAGGGTACCAGGAAGTACAGGAAGGCGATACTGTGTTTTTTGAGACGGGTCCGAATGGGGCGCATCAGTTGTTTAATCATTCTGATGCCCCTTGCAGATATTTGGATTTGCGTACGAACCTTGGGATCGATATTTGCGAATACCCGGATTCCGGGAAGATCAACATTTTGCCTTACGAAGAAGTCTATATGGCTGAGAGCCAGGTGGATTATTATACAGGTGAGGATCATGTAGCTAATAAATGGAAGTGAATAGATTTGGGAGGGTCTCTTTCATGCAATCACCATCCCGTTTCTTCTATAATAATAGAGTCCCCGGTTAAATCCCGCTCCCTCCGCAATAGTGGAATCGCTGCCGTCAACATGATAATCTGGAATCAAACGACGAAAAAGGAGCAAAGAATTTGCCAGAGCCTAATGAACACAAGAAAAAAGCTTCGGGCGGACTGAAGTGGCTGGGAGGCGGGGCAGCCATGCTGCTCCTGAAAGGAAAGGCGATACTGTCTCTTTTGAAGCTGGGAAAAATCGCCGGACCGCTCATATCCATGATGGTTTCCGTAGGGGCTTATGCACTAATCTATCCTTGGCAATTCGCCATCGGCTTTGTCCTGCTACTGTTTATCCATGAGCTTGGACATGTGATCGCCGCTAAGAGGATCGGTCTGCCGGTCAGTGCTCCGCTATTTATCCCTTTTTTGGGAGCTTTAATCACCATGAAAAAACAACCGCTTGACGCAAAAATGGAAGCTTATGTAGCCTTTGGCGGTCCTCTTTTGGGCAGCGCAGGGGCGGCTGTTGTCTTTGCATTCGCCTATTATTATCACAGTCCGCTGTTGTATTCACTGGCCTATATCGGATTTCTCCTCAACCTTCTGAATCTGCTGCCGATCCATCCACTGGATGGGGGGCGTATTGCGACTGCGGTTACGCGCTGGCTCTGGCTGGTGGGGCTGATTGGCGGTTTGGGCGTGATTCTGTACCTGAAGTCGATCCTGTTCCTGATTATCTGGGTGCTGTTTGCCTATGATATGTACAAGAAATATATCAGCCGGCGCAAGAACAGCCAGGTGAGGACGGTTATGTACAGATTTCTGATTCCTGTAGAGCATTTGCAGGAACAAGGGTATCTGATTCCAGGACCTGAGCATAAACGGGATTTGCCGTTCACCACCTACAGTGATCTGGAGCGGGAGCAATATATCGGCATCCGCTACGAAAGCCTGGATTATTACGGAACCGCCAGACTTCCTGTACAGTGCATTATTGAGAAGGTCAGACTGACCGGGCTTGACCAGGTGACGGCAGAGAACGGACTGCACCTAAGTGCACAGTGCGAGGTCCAGTATACGGTGTTTGAGAACGATAAATATTATGAGGTACCGGCCAGCTCACGCTGGAAATTCGGTGCAGCCTATTTTGCGCTTGCGGGTTGTATCGGCATTCTGATGTACCTGGTGCATGTAGTGGGAAATGTAAATCTGTGATCCCCTGTTTAACAGCACTCCAAACCGTCAAAGCTGTAAAAAGCTAAAGGATAGGAGGAGTATGCTTATGCGCAGAAGATTAATGGTGGAAGCTGTATTCTGCTTGCTGGTGCTGGTGGGAATGGCGGGATGCACGGCTAGAGATGAGGCTCCCGGCGTGATGGAGCTCCATCGGATGTCTGATCTGGAAGGTCCATTAGACCGGACAGACAGCACATTGTCGCCGGTACTAGAGGATGTATATGGTCTTTCCATCCCGGAAGATGTCTATTCCACGCAATAGAGGTGCTCGAAGGCCATCTTTCTTGCGCTGTACAGAAAAATGGAATTTCTGTATAATGGGTCAACTATCATTTTTGATCTATGGAGAGGAGATCCAATAGGCTATGGCAGCAGAAATTGTCCGAGTAACTACAGAGGAACAACTCCAAATGGGGCTGGATATCCGCAAGAAAGTATTTGTAGAAGAACAGAAGGTTCCCATGGAAGAGGAAGTGGATGAATATGATGTAGTGGGTGACAACGCCCATCATATGCTTCTTGTGGATGAAGGGATTCCGGTAGCGACCGGAAGACTGATCTATTATAAATCCGGTGCGGCCAAAATGCAGCGGATAGCCGTCCTTAAAGCTTACCGCAGCAAGGGGTACGGAAGGATTCTTTTACTGGCGCTGGAGGAGCTGGCCCGGGAGGTTGGTCTGGAAACCTCTATTCTGGACGCCCAGTGCCATGCAGAAGATTTTTATATGAAGCTGGGCTACAAAGTAATCTCCCCGGAGCCTTTCTATGATGCCGGTATCCTGCATGTACGGATGGAAAAGGCGTTGTAAACGGGCAAGTGGATACATACTCTTTGGCTTGGGAGGACAAACTATGGTTGATTTTGACCATGGACAATCCAAATGCGAAGGAGCAGCTTTCAAATGAACAGTAACAGTACACGCGAACGGTTTATTGCGGCTCAGCGTAACGGAGACGGAGATTTAACCAGCTTCCAGACCTCTTCAGGACGGGTGCTTGATTATCAGCAGGCGCTGCAGGAGGTTCAGGCAGGCGCCATTGCCGGAGTGAATGTGTTTAAAGGCAAAGACGGCGAGATGTATATCCGCGGGGATGCGGACGGCGACCCCACTAACAATCTGGATCAGCTTCCGCAATTTTAAGGCGGTATAGATAAAAACAGCCGGACAGGCGTGCATTGACGCTACTGTCCGGCTGTTTTTGTATGTCCCAATCCATCAAAATCTATAGAGCCTCTGTTGTTCCAAAAATTCCATTTCTCCCGTCAGGCCTTCAAAGCCAGGCTTCTCATCGCTGTAATGCATCAGCAAAATCAGCTTCCTTACTTCTTCCGGCAGGGACATCAGCTCTTTGAGGGTAGTATGAACCTGCCCTTGTCCACGCAGCTGGCAATCATGCAGGATGGTGGTTACCCCGCGTTCCTGGACAAGGCGGAGCAGAAGCTCAGACTGAAAGGTCAGATCCGCACTGTAAAAAACCTGCTCATTCAGCAGGAGTGAATAGCTGTCTTTTCCGGGGATATGCGGTGTGCGGATCAGCTCCACGGTTAGTGAGGGTGACAAGGAATGGGGAATCCCTGCTGTAAGCGGCCGGATATCAAACACATCGGATAGGGAGCGGTTGCCCTCCTGATGAAGTTGATGAAGCAGTGGATGCTGCCATAACGGTTCAATCAGAGTCTCAGCCAGCAGCAATTTCATTTTACCGTGTGATTCCCGGTACAGGGTATGGGCCAGCTCCACCAGTCCGCCGATATGATCACCATGGATGTGTGTAATCAGGGTTTCGTTCACTTCACAGAATGACTTCCCCAGTGCCTTCATAGCTTTGGGTGCGGTTACTCCGCAGTCGATAAGCAGGGTATAGTCATTGACCTGCAGCAGCGCGTTATTATTATAGTAGTTTTTGGAAAAGGCATCTCCTGTGCCCAGCATTTGTAAGTTCATTGTCATGGTAAAAAGCCCTCCAGGAATTGATAACCATTCTATTTATCCTATCGTATCATTCTTCACAAATAGAATGAAATAATTCCCTGTCATTCCGCAACTTGTCGTAATTTTCACAGTATATATTAACAGCATGAATTACTTGGAGGGTCTCTAGGGATGAGATGGAGAAAAATAGCACTGTGCGTGGTTGTATTTTCCTTAATGGGCGGTTCATTATTGTTTGCGGATGCTGTTAATCAGAAGATCAGAGTCTGGAGCAACGGCAAAGAAATATCGGACGGCGGTTACTTGATTGACGGTAAAGCCTATATTCCGGCCAGAGAGGCGGGAGGCGTTGTCAGTTGGGATGGTTCGGGGAGACTGAGTATCCTGAAGCCCAATGTGCATATTGCTCTTTTTAAAGGGGATAACGTCTTTGGCAATGTGAACGTAGGCAAGCTTAAGATCAAGGTACTGACCCAGGTAGATAGTCTGACCGAGGATGTTGCGGCGGTAAAGGTTGCGATCACAGACCCGTCGGGCAACGTGAAGGACATCCAGGCCCAGGAACTGGGGAGCTCGAGGAAAGAGGACTTCTGGTTTCCAACTTCAGAGTTCACCTATGATTTCAAGGCTGCCGGGAAATACCGGGTAGGCTTCTATATCAAACCTTCCAAAGGCGCGGATTATGTACTTGTGTCAGAGAAGGTAATCACTGCGCTGGATTAATCCATTCAGGGCCCGCTCAAATTGACCTTGCTTATCTTACGTGTTACGATACCAAATGTAGGATAATTCTATTCAAAGTGAGGTATTACAATGAGCGATCACAAACATGAGCATGGCCATGAACATGGTGAAGCATGCGGTTGCGGACATGATCACGACCATGAGCACGAGGAGTTTGTGCTGACCTTGACGAACGAGCAGGGCGAAGATGTAGAAATGGTGCTGGTGGAAACGTTCGACGTAGGCGAGAAGTTATATGCATTGCTGCTGGAACGCGAAAACCCTGAAGCTGACGGCATCATTCTGCGTATGGAAGAAGAAGATGAAGAAATGGTGCTGTACAACATTGAAGATGAAGCTGAATGGAAAGCTGTAGAAGAAGCTTACAACGAGCTGCTTGCCCAGCAAGAATAGATTTCATGAAGCAAGTGGGCCTCTCGATCATTGGACAAGACCTGCGAGGCTTGCATACAAAAACCCGATACTGAAGAAGTATCGGGTTTTTGTATGTACAATGTATGAAGGGGAGGCGATCAGGAGATCGGATCCGCCTCCACAATGACTTTGACGTTCGTGATACTGCGGTCCTCCGGACCCTTGACGGGCAGCCCGATTTCCACATGATCAATGATATAATCGATGTTATCCTGGGTAATTACTTCACCAGGAAGCAGAATTGGAATTCCCGGAGGATATACGTATATGAATTCTGCGATGATATAGCCAGCAGATTCGCGGAAAGGAACCAGTTGAGTATCAGCATAGAACGCATCCCGCGGGATCAGCGCCAGCTGTGGAATTTCCGGTACCTGCACCTTGAGCTCGTAGATTTCGCCCTTGCTGTAATGAATAGCGGAGAGTACTTTCAGTGCGGCAAGCAACTTGTCCACCGATTCCTGGGTATCTCCTGGCGTAATCAGGCAAAGAATGTTATACATGTCACTAAGCTCAACTTCAATGTTGTATTTCTGGCGCAGCCAGTTCTCGGTTTCGTAACCGGTAATGCCGAGGTGGCGCACATGGATGTTCAGCTTGGTAGGGTCTAGATTGAACGTTGCTTCCGTACCCAGAATTTCTTTGCCGAAGCTGTACAGGCCTTCAATGCTGTTAATGGCATCACGTGCATAGTTCGACAGGGCAATGGTTCTGGCAGCCATCTCATGGCCGTTCAGGGCCAAATTACGTCTAGAGGTATCCAGAGATGCCAGCAGAATATATGATGTTGAAGTTGTGGTCAGCATGCTGAGAATGGTCTGAACCCGCTGCGGATTGACCAGGCCGGTCTTGGCATTCAGATTGAGCACCGAGCTCTGTGTCATCGAGCCGCCCAGCTTGTGTACACTGGTTGCCGCCATATCCGCTCCGGCCTGCATAGCCGATACCGGGAGATCCTCATGAAAATGAATCAATACTCCATGTGCCTCGTCCACCAGTACGGGAACTCCGTAACTGTGGGCCAGGTCGACAATCGAACGCAGATCGGCACACACGCCAAAATACGTTGGATTAATAACAAGTACACCCTTGGCATCGGGATGGCGCTTTAAGGCCTTCTCGAGTGCGCTGGTAGTAATACCGTGGTCTATCCCAAGATTCTCATCCTGTACAGGAGAGACAAAAACAGGCTTGGCTCCGGAGAAAATAATCGCAGACATCACGGATTTGTGAATGTTGCGCGGTACAATTATTTTATCTCCTTCTGAGCAGACAGAGAGGATCATAGTCATGATGGCATTGCTCGTGCCTTGTACGCTAAAATACGTATAGTCGGCGCCGAAAGCCTCTGCAGCCAGCTTTTGAGCTTCAAGAATTACGCCGGTAGGCTGATGAAGGTCATCAAGCGGTGCGATGTTGATCAAATCTATGGATAGAGCGTTATCGCCGATAAACTCACGGAATTCGGCATCGGTTCCTAGCCCCTTCTTATGCCCGGGAATATGAAATTGAACTGGGTTTCCGGCGGCATGCTTTTTGAGAGCGGTGAAGAGGGGAGTTACGTGTTGATCCATTTAATGCTGTCACAACCTTTCATGAAGAGTAATTTTTCAAGCAAGCATCAGTATAACAAATCAATCACCATAATACTAGGATGTGATAAAATGTCTGGCAAAGTAGCAGAACGTATGCATATCAATTTGGCCTCTCCGTTTATTATGGAGATGTGGGTCATTATCTTTCTGGTTGAATTTGTAAAAGGGTCACTCCTGGTAGCCCTCCTGCCGGTTTATATGGAGAATGTCCTTGGACTTTCGGTAACGGTAGTAGGCTTCGCATTTGCCATGCAATACCTCGGTGACAATCTTTTCCGCAGCCCGTCGGGCTGGGTTATGGAACGCATCGGATACCGCTGGACGATGACAGGGGCTCTGCTGCTGATCCTTGTGGCCGTTGGACTGATCATCTATGCCAAAGATGCTGTGTGGTTATCGGTTGCTTGTCTGATTCTGGGCATTGGCACCTCGCCGCTCTGGCCTTGTACCATGACCGGAATTACTGAGCTGGCCGGTTCGACCAAAAGCGGAAGCAGCGGGGCGGCCATGGGTGCGGTAGAGATGGCCTCACTGGCAGGGACAGGGATTGGCCCCATCGTCGTCAATTTTATGATGGATCATGGCGGACAGAGCTACCGGGTGGTCTTTCTGGTGCTTATGGGCTGTGCTGCAGCTGTAGCGGCCGTTGCCCTGCTGTTACCGTCAAGGATTGGAACTCATACGCCTCATGCAGTTGTGCGGGATCTGGGAGATGAGGGAGCGGCAACCGTACGCGGACGGATGAAACCTCTGGAAAGTCTAAAGCGAACACTGCATCAGGTCAGAACCTCGCTGAAGGTCAGCCGTCTGCTGTTTCCTGCACTGTTTCTGCAGGCATTTGCGATAGGTCTCATGACCCCTGTGGTCACCCTGTTTGCTCGTTCCGAGCTGCATGTGACGCCGAACCAATTCAGTCTGCTGCTGATCGCAGGAGGCGGCATTACCGTTCTGGCACTGATTCCAGCTGGTAAACTGGTGGACAGGATCGGAACAACCATCTTCCTGAATATAGGATTCCTGCTCGCTGCCGGCTCTCTGGCCTTCTTTTCACAGGTGCGCTGGCTGCCGCTCGCCTTCTGTGCAGTAGCACTCGTAGGTATCAGTTATGCATTGATTCTTCCGGCCTGGAATGCTTTTCTGGCCAAGCAAGTACCTAAGGGAGAGAGAGGGACTGTATGGGGGCTTTTCCTAACGTTGCAGGGCTCTGGTATGGTGGCTGGTCCCGTGATCTCAGGGAAACTCTGGGATTCAGTGGGTCACAGCACTCCTTTTCTGGTTAGTGCATTTGTTATGGTGCTGCTATTCGGGCTGCATTTGCTTATTGTCCACAGAACCGGACGGAAGACCGGGACAAGCTGAGGTGTGATTAGAGATCGTATTTCGAAATAGCAAAAGCCGCTGGCAGCCGGAGATTCCGGAAGCAGCGGCTTTTCGCGTAATTGGGGGCAACTCTCTAGTTTCAATAAGAGCCCTAGGAGGAGAGAACCATTTATTTGCAGCAAAACCGGAGAATAGCGTTTGAAAATGACAGAAAGCGGGTAAAAATAGTCAATAAACCAAGTTACCGCTACATAAAATGAAGTATAAAATAAGAGTAAGACGAACGCAAAATTTCATAAGGCAGGTTGAGGTCCGGCAGTCGGTTCTGCTCGAAGTTAAGCTAATGAAGCTGGCTTTGCTGTAACAAAGCAGTGAGGGGGGAGTGCCGTGAACAAAAACGACGAAGTCGAGTATTGCAATGTGGAGCTGCGCTTTGACAGACAGCATCTCCAGGACCTGATTAAGGACTTGATTAAGGAAGGCTATTCCCTTTATTGGAGCGAGAATGAAACAGTTTTTCTTATCTCGGTGCGCACCGGCCGCAAGCTTGTGAAGCTGCGTTTCCAGCGGATTAAGGAAGGCTTCAAACTGGTGGGAGATTACATGATCCGTGATGCGCGCCTGTCTGAGTGGATGGAGAAGCTGATTGGTGATATGCGGGGGCATGCCGTCGTTAAACGGTTCCGTGACCGCCAGATCATTATTGAAAATATTTTGTTCGGCGAAGTGATCCGGCTGGTGGAAATCTCCGGGTATCAACAGCGGGTGCTCTACCAGAAAGGCCCGCTGCTCTCTGATCAGGAGCTGACTAAGCTGTTCTTCTCTGTAGATGGGGAAGAGCGGATCCGTGACCGCAGGCTTGAGGTGGATGAGTATCTGGACCAGCTTCACGAGGCCATTCAGGCCAAGGATACGGAACGTATAGCGGCATGCAAAGCCAGGCTTCTGGTGTTGACAAGAGAACTCAATATGCTTGAATGGTGAAACAACCGAACTTCACGCAGGTCAGGGCATCCCGCTTATGGGGTGCCTTGTGTTTTGGAGGAGTAGCAGTGCGCGGGGGTTCACTTCTGACGGCAAAACCGTTAAAATACTCATTGTGAGCAATTTCCACGATTTACGCAGGAATTTGTCAATGAAATTGATTGCTTTCAAGCAGGCAGAACTTTGCTGTCTCTGATAAAGGATGGTATTCTAATACTGCGAGAAATGGATTTCACAAAAATATATGGTGCAAAGGGTGGAGAACCAGATGGCAAAACAACAAATCGGTGTGATTGGCTTGGCAGTAATGGGCAAAAACTTGGCTCTTAACATCGAGAGCAGAGGCTTCACAGTATCGGTATATAACCGTTCCCCGGAGAAGACTCATGACCTTATCAGCGAAGCGGAAGGCAAAAACCTTGTGGGTACTTTTTCCGTCGAGGAATTTGTTGAATCGCTTGAAGTACCGCGTAAAATTCTGATTATGGTTCAGGCGGGTAAAGCAACCGATGCTACCATTGAGCAGCTGCTGCCGCATTTGGACCAGGGCGATATTATCATCGACGGGGGCAACGCATATTTCCCTGACACGGTTCGCCGCAACAAGGAATTGGAGGAAAAAGGCTTCCGCTTCATCGGTACGGGTGTTTCCGGCGGTGAAGAAGGTGCGCTCAAAGGACCTTCCATCATGCCTGGCGGCCAGGAAAGCGCCTATAAGCTGGTTGAACCTATTCTTACAGCAATCTCGGCCAAAGTGGACGGAGAGCCTTGCTGTACATATATCGGACCTGACGGTGCCGGACACTATGTAAAAATGGTGCATAACGGTATCGAATACGGCGACATGCAGCTCATCGGGGAAGCCTATCATTTGCTGAAGGATGTTCTTGGTCTGGATGCCAAAGAGCTTCACAGCATCTTCGAGGACTGGAACAACGGAGAGCTGGACAGCTATCTGATCGAGATTACCAAGGATATTTTTGCAGTATATGATGAAGAAACCGGTAAACCGATGGTGGATGTCATCCTTGATGCTGCCGGCCAAAAAGGTACAGGCAAATGGACAAGCCAAAGCTCCCTGGATCTTGGCGTGCCGCTGTCCATGATTACCGAATCCGTATTCTCACGTTTCCTGTCTGCTATGAAGGAAGAACGTGTGGCAGCCAGCAAAGTGCTGAGCGGTCCGGTAACCGAGCCTTTCCAGGGCGACAAAGCCGAGTTCATTGAGAATGTCCGCAAAGCTCTGTTCGCCAGCAAAATTGTATCCTATGCCCAAGGTTTTGCGCAGCTTCGTGTAGCTTCCGAGGAATATAACTGGGATCTGAAGTATGGCAGCCTGGCCAAAATCTGGCGCGGCGGCTGCATTATCCGCTCCCGTTTCCTCCAGAACATCACTGATGCTTACGAGAACAACCCAGAGCTTAAGAACCTGCTGCTTGATCCGTTCTTCAAGGATATCATGGACTCCTACCAGTCTGCATGGCGTAAAGTGGTATCCGCTGCTGTAATGCAGGGGGTTCCGGTTCCAGGTTTCTCTAGCGCCCTGGCTTACTATGACAGCTACCGTACAGAACGTCTGCCTGCGAACCTGCTTCAGGCACAGCGTGACTATTTCGGTGCCCACACCTTCAAACGTGTGGATAAGGAAGGCGTCTTCCACCACGAATGGTTGTCTGAATAGATTCAGACATAAGCTACAGACAGCAGTCCGAATGGCTACCCGCGCGAATGCGGGGGCTTTCGGGCTTTTTTTTATGCAAACTGCCTCTATTTAATGATCGTGAAGCCTATTCTGCTGGGCGATTTATCATTTGTGCAATGTTTTTACCCTGTGTTATGATATGACAAATGTCGCGGTTGGAGGGTCGTTATGAATTACACCAATAAAAATATCATTCTTGTCGGGATGATGGCCACAGGCAAGTCGACGGTGGGTGCACTGCTGGCGGAGCAACTGGGCTATGAGCTGGTTGACCTGGATCATGTGATTATACAGAACGAAGGACGGAGTATTGCAGAACTCTTCGCTGAGGGCGGAGAAGAATATTTCCGGAAGATCGAATCGGCTGTACTGAAAGAAATGCTGGAGGGGGAAGGCCGTATTATCTCCACAGGCGGCGGCGCGGTACTGGCTCCGGGGAATGCAGAGATTATGCTGCAAAAAGGACTTGTAGTCGCACTGACAGCTACAGAGGATGAGATTATCGCCCGTGTCAGCGGGGATGAGAATAGACCGCTGCTCGCCGGCAACGCACAGGAACGGGTACGCGCGATTTTGGAACAACGCCGGGACGCTTACCGTTTTGCACATTGCACGGTCGATACAACGGAGCTTAGTGTGGAAGAAGTGTCGCAGCATATTTTAATGCACTACCGCGGTTGAGCTTTTAAGCGTATGTGTGCTAGACTTAAGCGTCTGCAGTTTCATTCCACTCAATCATCCCGCCGCTGAGGTTGGATGTTCTGTAGCCAAACTGCTGCAAATATTCGCAGACACGCTGACTTCGTGCACCGGAGCGGCAGATGAAGATGAGCTCTGCTTCCTTGGGAAGCTCGTCCGCATGCTGGGGAATCTCACCCATGGGGATATGCTGCGCGCCGGGAATCATCCCGAAAGCGACTTCGTCGTCTTCACGGACGTCTATCAGTACAAGGTCTTCACCTGTCTCCAGACGCTGCCGCAATTGCACTGCTGTGATTTGGGGAATTTCATTCATGGTTGTGACCTCTTTTCATCAGAAGAATGCCTTCATGATAACACAATCGCAGATTACCCTGTCAAACCGAGCAATACATAATATATATTCCAACCGATAAGGAGAGCTAATACATGGATGTTATCGTTAGGCCTACACCTGCCCTTCAAGGTGAATTCGGAGCTCTGTCCTCCAAGAATTACACTACACGCTACCTGCTGGTCGCCGCATTATCGGAAGGAGTCAGCACCATCTATCACCCTGCGCACAGCGAAGACAGTGATGCGATCCGCAGGTGTATTGCTGATCTGGGAGCTGTGCTTACTGAAGATGAGGAGAAAATCGTTATTCAGGGCTTCGGCCGCCATCCCCGTGACGTCAAAGAGCTTAATGTGGGCAACGCCGGTGCAGTACTGCGGTTTCTGATGGCTGTGGCCGCGCTCAGTCCTGAGGTCACCTTTGTGAATACGTATCCCGATTCTCTGGGCAAACGGCCCCACGACGATTTGATTACTGCACTTGGCCAGCTGGGTGTTGAGGTTGAGCATCATAACGGCAGATTGCCGATTACGATCCGCGGCGGTAAACCGGCGGGTGGACGGATCACGGTATCAGGCGCGGTCAGCTCGCAGTATCTAAGCGCCTTGCTGTTTCTGACACCGTTGCTTGAGGAAGACAGCGAAATTATTGTCCTGGATGACCTGAAGTCAAAAGTAGTTGTAGGACAGACGCTGGAGGTTCTGGAGCAGGCAGGGATTGTCGTTCATGCTGCTGAGGATTATATGTCCTTCAAGGTGCCGGGCCGCCAGGCCTATGAAGCCAAATCATACACGGTACAGGGAGATTACCCGGGGTCGGCAGCTGTGCTTGCGGCGGCGGCGGTCACGAAATCAGATGTGAAAATCCACCGGCTTGCCGAACAAAGCAAGCAGGGAGAGAGAGCGATTGTTGACGTGCTGCGCATGATGGAAGTACCGCTAACCCATGAGAAAGGTACAGTCCATGTGCAGGGTAACGGTATCCTGAAGGCTGTGGAATTCGATGGTGATGCGGCAACGGATGCGGTTCTCGCGATGGTGGCTGCGGCTGTTTTTGCCGAAGGAACTTCACGTTTCTATAATGTAGAGAATCTGAGGTACAAGGAATGCGACCGCATCACTGACTATTTGGCTGAGCTGACCCGGGCAGGAGCCAGTGTGGAGGAGCGGCGGGATGAGATCATTGTCCACGGCAAGCCGGAGGGCGTTGAGGGTGGTGTAACGATTAATGCACACTATGATCACCGGGTGATTATGGCACTGACCGTAGTTGGCCTCCGCGCCCGTCAGCCTCTGCGGATCAAGGATGCTCATCATGTTGCCAAATCATATCCGCAGTATTTCGACCATCTGCGTTTGCTTGGAGCAAATGTAGAGTGGGTAGAATAAGCCTCCCGCCTGTATAGCTTATTTTATTTTGAGGTGTTAATAATGACTAAGCTTGGTAAGCTAAGCATCAGCACACTTACTCCTGAGGATATTCAGCCGGTCATTCAGCTTTTCACATGTTCGATCTCGGATGCCTTTGAACAAGAAGGACTGGCTTATTTGCAAGAGGACATTCACAATGAGGTTGAAAAAAAGAAGTTAATGGCTGAAGCTTCCCTGGATTCAAGAAATACATCCCCCTATTTCCTCGTTGCAAAAATAGATGGGGTTATCGTCGGTACGATATCATTTGCACCGTGTGGTGAGGATATCCGATCATGTACCGGAAACCAGCTTGATGATGTTGGGGAACTGGGGAGTTTATACATTATGCCGAACTATCAGGGGCAAGGTGTAGGTTCGGCGCTCATCAAGGAACTTATGGCGTATCTGCGCCAGCAAGGAATTGAACAGTTCTGTCTTGACAGCGGCTATACACGTGCACAGGCAAGATGGCTGCGGAAATTTGGAGTACCCTACAGGACGGTTAAGGACTATTGGGGTCCCGATTCTGTTCACATGGTATGGTTGTGCAAAGTAAGCGAATTTTAGCTGACGCTGTAAATTTGGATCTTCTTACGCTGCACGGTATGATGGAATAGCAAAAGATTAATGTGCTGTGTGGAAAAAGCATTTATGTTGCTTAAGTTACCAGCGGCACAATTAACAGAAAGGGGAAATAGACATGAGCTTTGAGAACCCAAGCCGTGAACAGATTGGAGAAATCCTTGCCTCCGCAGGCAATATAGCTGTGGTCGGGCTCTCCGACAAAACAGACCGCACTTCGTATATGGTGGCAGGTGCCATGCAGAGCCGGGGCTATCGCATCATTCCGGTCAATCCATCGGTGGATGGCGAGATCCTTGGCGAGAAATGCTATCATACGCTGGCGGAAATTCCTGAGCCTGTGGATATTGTCAATGTGTTCCGCCGTAGTGAATACTGCGCGGATGTAGCCCGGGAAGCCGCCGCTATCGGTGCACGTGTCCTCTGGCTCCAGCAGGGCATCATCAGTCAGGAAGCAGCCGATATCGCGGCTGAGCACGATATGATTGCCATTATGGACCGCTGCATCAAGGTCGAGGAAGCAATCACGATGAAAGGCCGCAGCCGGCTATAAGGTTGAAGGTGGAGCCAAGCGGCCGGAATGGTTAAATACTGAACGCAGACGAAGAACGTCCTTTTCTCCGGTTCACTCTTGGAGCAGGACGTTCTTTTTTATTGAGCAAGCACACAGTTTCTTCATGGACTTGCATACGCACGAAAGGACTGGCGAGCGGTGGGGAAGGCTATACTGTAGTCCGGAAATCGTGAATTTAATAAATAACACCCTAATAAAATGCAACTATTGCACTTTGTGCGAATTCCTCATTTACTCGGTAATTTAAGTTCATAATCTTTTGACAAAAGCTGCTGTAGCGCTTACCATTCAATATAGAATGAAAGGAGAGGGTCACCTTGAATTGGCTCGGATCTTTGCAGCAATTGGGCAGAGCCATAATGCTTCCAACCATGGTGCTTCCGGCAGCGGCTATCCTTCTTAGTCTGGGCAGTCTGCCGTGGTCTGCATGGGGACTTTCTTCGGTATCCGAAGTGACTACTTACGCGGGGCAGGGGATTTTTTATTTCATGCCTTATTTGTTTGCTGTCGGTGTGGCATGGGGGTTGTCCAATCAGGCCGGACCGGCAGGGATGGCAGCACTCGCAGGAATGTTCACTTATGACCGGATTGTTTCCAACATGGGAGACGGGGCCGTACAGCCCGCAACACTAATCGGAATTATCCTTGGAATTGTCTCCGGTGTAGCGCATAACCGGTTCAAAAATATCAAGCTTCCGGAGGCGATCCAGTTTTTTGGAGGATCGCGTTTTGTTTTGCTGTTTATGGGACTGTTCTCTGCGCTGTTCGCCTGGGTGATGCTTGGACTGTCGCCGGTGCTGCAGCATGGCCTGGATATAATGTTCCGGGATATTCAGGCGACGGGCGGATACGGAGTCTTCGTCTACGGGGTTCTTTACAGGCTTCTCACAGCCTTTGGTCTGCATCATATTTTGAATAATCTGTTCTGGTTTCAAATGGGTACCTTTGCTACGCCTGACGGCAGTGCTGTTGTTCAGGGGGATTTGCCGCGTTTTTTTGCCGGGGATCCTACTGCAGGCGTTTTTATGGCGGGACTGTTTCCAATCATGATGTTCGCGCTGCCGGCAATTGCGTTCGCCATTATCCAGGAAGCGCGTGAGGACTTGAAGCCTAAGATCAAGAAGACGTTTTTGCGCGCCGCATTGGTCTGCTTTTTGACCGGGGTATCGGAGCAGATTGAGTTTGCTTTCCTGTTCGCTTCGCCCTACTTATTTGCACTGCATGTGGTGATGTCCGGACTGGCGATGGTGCTGACCTATTCACTGGGCATCCATCACGGCTTCTCCTATTCTGCAGGGGCCATTGATTTCTTTCTTAATCTGCATTTATCGCAGCGGGCCTGGCTGCTGATTCCGATAGGGATCGGCTATGGCATTGTTTACTATAATGTGTTCCGCTGGGCAATACGGCGCTTTCAGATTCCGACGCCAGGACGCGAAGAGGGCTCGGAGCTTGGGGATTGGGCGGGCAATATCCCTTATCAGGCCCCATTGATCCTGGAAGCGCTGGGCGGGAAAGAAAATATCGTACAAGTGCAAGCCTGCATCACAAGGCTAAGATTAACGGTGCACAATGACCGGAATATAGATACGGGGGCACTAAAAGGCCTGGGCTCGGCAGGTATTATCAAGCTGGGTGGAGGAAATGTCCAAGTCGTATTCGGGACCTATTCGGAGCTGATCCGTGAGGAGATCAATAAGCTTCTGCTCCGCGATCTGCCTCAGGTGCTGTTCAGTTCGCCGATTCAGGGCCGGATGATGCCGATTGAAGAAGTGCCGGACCATATTTTTGCCGCGAAGTTGGTGGGCGACGGTGTGGCTTTTTTCCCGGAAAAAGGGGAGCTCGTCTCACCAGTCTTCGGCAAGGTTATGCACGTATACCCGACCATGCATGCAGTGGGCATTTCGACTCCGGAGGGGCTAGAGGTGCTGATGCATATCGGGATCGATACTTCACAGCTAAAAGGGCCGTTTGAGGCGCTTGTGAAGGAAGGGGACAGCGTGGAGCCAGGACAGCTGCTGGTCAGGTTTGACCTGACTTACCTGCGTGACCATGCAGCCTCATTGGCTACCCCGATGGTCATCACCAACCCGGACCGCGTTAAGTCCTGGAGCTATGCTCCTTTTAAAAGTGTAAAAAAAGGACAGTCTTCCGTGATGTCCGTAGTTCTACATGAAAGCAATGTTGGAGGGATTGAAGCATGATACAAGGCATAGGCGCCGCAGCAGGTGTAGCCATCGGGAAGGCCTTTGTCTTGCCGAACTGGGAATGGAGCCTACCGGATACACAGGTCAGCCCTGTAGATCTGGCGAAGGAATTTGAACGTCTGTATGAAGGCATCCGTACCTCAAAGGATGAGATCGAGTTTATCAAAAAAGAATTCCGGGAGGTTGTCGGGCCTGAGGAATCAAGCATTTTTGACGCCCACCTGGCCATACTGGATGATCCGGTCTTCATGAGTGAAATCCGCGGTATTATTGAGCGCCAATACAAGGCTGCCGAGGTGGCAGTCAAGGAAGCAATCGACCACTTTGTCGCCATGTTTGATCTGCTGGACGATGAGTATATGAAGGAGCGGGCTGTCGACATCAAGGATGTCGGCAACCGTCTGCTGAAGCATCTCCTGGGGGCGCCAGAGGTCACTCTTCCGTCTGATACGCAGCCTTATATTCTGGTTGCTAAGGAACTGTCACCTTCACAGCTGGCCCATTTGAACCCTACTTATGTGCTTGGCATCGTAACTATGATGGGAGGCAAGACCTCACACTCGTCCATTATGGCGCGGGCGCTCGGGATTCCGCTGGTAGCCGGGCTGGAGAACAAGATACTGACTCCAATTCAGACCGGCGACATGCTGGTTATGGATGGTGAAGCCGGCGTCGTTCAGCTCTATCCGGATGAACGGACTGTGGAGGATTATGCATCCAGACGGGCGAAGCAGCAGCGCAAGAAAGAGCAGCTGGAGCTGCTCGCTACCGTGGAAGCCGTCACCAAAGACGGCGTACCGCTGCGTCTGGCCGGTAATATCAGCTCCGTGAAGGAACTGGATATGGCGCTCAAGTACGGGGCGCAGGGTGTCGGGCTGTTCCGGACCGAATTTCTGTATATGGACCGCACCTCCTTTCCTACTGAGCAAGAACAATTCGAAGTCTATAAGCTCGTTGCGGAAAAAGTAGGTGCCGAAACGGTAGTCATCCGCACACTGGATATTGGAGGAGACAAGCATCTGGATTACTTCCAGCTTCCTGAAGAGCAGAATCCATTTCTGGGCTACCGGGCAATCCGTATCAGCCTGGATCGTAAGGACATGTTCAAAACCCAGATTACCGCTATACTGCGGGCCAGTCATTACGGAAATATGAAAATGATGTTCCCCATGATTTCTTCCATTGAGGAAGTACAGGCTGCCAAAGCGGTACTTAACGAGGTCAAGGAAGAGCTCGATCAACTGGGTGTTCCTTATAACCGCAATATACCTGTAGGCATAATGATTGAGGTTCCGGCAGCAGTGATGATAGCAGATCTTTTGGCAGAAGAGGTCGACTTCTTCAGTATCGGCACGAATGATCTGGTACAGTATGTACTGGCGGTGGATCGGATGAATGAGCAGATTGCCCATATGTATCATCCATACCACCCTGCAGTGCTGCGGATGATCCGGATGACAGTGGAAGCAGCGCGGAGAGTGGGGATCGATATTAGTGTATGCGGCGAGATGGCTGCAGACGAACGGTCCTTGCCGCTCTGGCTGGAGCTGGGAATCAGTAACCTCAGCATGTCGCCGCAGGCGCTGCTGAAGGTGAAGCACCGTACCCTGAATACGCTGGCTTCGGAAGCCAGAGAAACGGCCAAGCTCTGTTTCAAACATCGGACCAGTACAGAGACGGAAAAGCTGCTGACAGCTTTTGCTGGACGGAGTGGGATTCCTCTTGGATCAGGTGCCGAGGCGAAGAGTAAAAGCTCGTAAGTTTCAGGAGGACTCAACTCAGAAGATCAATAGCTACCTAATCCGATAAAAGAAAACCTCCCTCTCCATCCGTAAACAGCTGCATATACCATAATAAAAGCCCTGACCCTCTGCATAGCAGAGGGTCAGGGCTTTCTAATCTTATATTTCCGCGAGCGCATCGCAAAAGGCTTTGCCATAAGGCGGCAGATCTGGTGGGCGGCGGGCTGAGATAATGTGTCCGTCTGTGACGACAGCTTCATCTTTCCAGATCGCTCCGGCATTTTCCATGTCATCACGGATTCCTGGGGTGGAAGTGACAGTGACACCATTCAGGATTTTCGCAGAGATCAGCACCCAGCCGGCATGGCAGATTTGGCCGATCGGCTTCTTGGCAGCATTGAAATCCTGCACCAGCTTCAGTACAGCGCTATAGCGGCGGATCTTATCGGGAGCCCAGCCGCCCGGTACGAGGATGCCATCATAATCAGAAGCGTTCAGTTCATCCCAGGAATAATCGGCTTTGGCGGGTACGCCATATTTTCCAACGTAAGTTTTGTTCTTCTCCAGTCCGGCCAGATGTACCTCGGCACCTTCTTCCCTGACACGGTACACCGGGTACCACAGCTCCAAATCTTCGAACTCATCGTCTACGAGTGCTATGACCTTTTTTCCGGTTAGTCTCATGCTTTGCAGCTCCCTTCATTAATCTTGACTTCAGTACATTCTAGCAAATTTGATATATGAAGTCATCCTGGTGACAGTAATGTTTTACTTAATTTCCAATTAAATCATTTTATGCAAATCAGAAGGGTTTGGAGGATGCGAGTCGAATATAGCAATGGAGCAGGAGAATTTTCGCGATTTTCCATGGGATAGACTTTCAGTGAATTTACTATTAAATCTGAGGTGTGGGAGATGTATAAAGAGCCATTAATGAAGAAGTCGTGTGGCTGCGGCGGAATCATGACCATACATATGCATACGCTGATCTACAGCGCAAAAATAAAAATCACACATGTTCCAGTCTATACCTGTGGAGTGTGCGGCCGTTACGACCCTCTGCCATTCATCAGAAGCGATCTGTCCAAGCTGATTCATGAACTTGGGGATTCTCCGCCTAAGAGGCATATTTCCTTTGCGGATAACAATGAATGGGCAAGCGTTCTGAAAGAAACTTTTGCTGCGGGATTGTTCGAAGGCGGAATGTCTGAGGTAGAGGAAACGATCCGGTGTGCAATACAGGGGCGTGTAGATTTACTGCTGGATGTCTACCGGGTAGCGGCAGATAGTTCCGACCGGAAGTGGATGGAGGAAACTGGTAAAAGACTATCTCAATTGACAGTTGAGCCTGCAGAAAGAACGTAATTAATGCAGAATAAAGCGGATTCTGAAATTTTTTCTGCAAAATCAATGAAAATATTTCACGAATGTTGGATTTTTCACGCGCTTTTTGATACGATAGTATCAGATCAGACAAACCTATGAATGCGACTGGCTCATTAGTGGCAATTACTCGGAGGAAATGTAGCAACACCAGGCCTTTATTCCGTATAGCGAATAGCGTTTTAACCTTTGAAAGAAATTTTGAAAGGAAAATGAAGCGTTATCATTGCACAATTGTACAAAGTGTCGTATCATAATTTTAATTAGTCGAACGATAAAATTTATCGCAATGGAGAGAGTAATTTGACGGTAACCATTTACGATGTAGCTCGAGAAGCAGGCGTATCTATGGCTACGGTATCACGGGTTGTGAATAATAACCCGAACGTGAAACCGCAGACCCGGAAGAAAGTTTTTGAAGCGATTGAACGTTTGGGCTATCGTCCAAATGCCGTGGCGAGAGGTCTCGCCAGCAAGAAAACGACAACCGTTGGGGTTGTTATCCCCGATATCTCGAACTCGATTTTTGCAGAAATTGCGCGCGGGATTGAAGATATTGCCAACATGTATCATTACAATATTATTTTGTGTAATGCGGATAAACGCAAAGAGAAGGAAATTCGTGTAATTAATACGCTTTTGGAGAAACAAGTGGATGGTCTGCTCTTCATGGGCGGGACTGTAACTGAAGAGCATATTCAAGCTTTTCAGACATCTGCTGTGCCAATCGTACTTTGCGCGACGCGTGATGAAAAGGGTAGCTATCCGTCGGTGGATATCGACCATGAGACTGCTGCCTTTGACGCTGTGAACACACTGATCCGTCATGGCCACCGCGAAATTGCGATGATCAGCGGTACCCTGCAGGATCCTGCCAACGGCTATGCCCGTTTCCAAGGCTATAAGAAAGCGCTGGAAGCAGCAGGTATTGAGTATCAGGAGGACCTGGTGCGTATCGGGAACTATCGTTACGAATCCGGTGTCGAAGCCATGAAGTATTTCCTCGGACTCAAGAAGAAACCAACGGCAGTATTTGCTGCAACCGATGAAATGGCGATCGGAGCAATCCACAGCATTCAGGATGAAGGTCTTAAAGTTCCGGATGACTTCTCCATTATCAGTGTGGATAACATCCGTATGGCTTCAATGGTTCGTCCGTTGCTGACGACAGTAGCACAGCCCATGTACGATCTGGGTGCGGTAGCAATGAGACTGCTGACGAAGCTGATGAAGAAGGAAACCGTTGAGAACCCGCGGGTTATTTTGCCGCATGAGACGATTCTCCGTTTGTCTGTTAATCATTTGAACAAGTAAGCAATCGGAATAGGTTGGAACATAAGTGCGTAGAAAGCTCCTTTTGGGGCTTTTTATGTTTTATATCGTTAATTATACCGTAGGGGGATACATATGAATGAAGTCATTGGATTAATTGGAGCGATGGATGAGGAGATCAAGCTGTTGTTAGACAGTATGGAAGACAGAGAGAGCACTATTAAGGCAGGTATTGCGTACTATTCAGGTACCATCTCGGGCCAAAAGGTAGTTCTTTGTAAATCTGGGGTCGGTAAGGTGAATGCTGCGGTGACGACGCAAATTCTGATCGATAGCTTCGGAGTGGGGTGCGTGTTGTTCACAGGTGTTGCGGGAGCGTTACACCCGGATCTGGGTATTGGGGATATCGTCATCTCTTCACAGTGTATTCAGCATGACATGGATGCTAGCGCTCTTGGATACCCGCGGGGAGTGATTCCTTATCAGGAGGTATCCTTTTTCCCTGCAGATCCAGTCCTTGTGCAGCTGGCAGAAGGTGCTTGCCATGCCATGAAGCAGAAGTCGATTACGGGAATCGTACTGTCAGGGGATCAATTTATTGCCAGTACGGCCGCTGTATCCGAGCTCCGGGAGCAGCTGGGCGGAGCATGTGCGGAAATGGAGGGCGCTGCTGTGGCACAAGTCTGCTTCATGAATGAGATTCCTTTTGTCATTATCCGCTCGATGTCTGATAAAGCAGATGGTTCGGCGCATGCGAATTATCGTGAATTTACGGTAACCGCTGCCGAACGCTCCCATGCCATCCTCGAATATATACTGAAAGCAATGTGAACGATTTCTCCGGAGGTTTATCTGCAGCCTAGTACATGAATCGCTGTCTGAATCGCACCCGGTCAAAAGTTTCCTGTGAAGACATCGGCACTTCATGACCGATACGTACCATGAGGCAATTGGCAGGGTGGGAGCAAATCTCTGGATCATCTGTAGCATACCAGACCATATCCACCGTTTGCATAAGTTTTTCCATCATCTGGCGGTAAGCCCATACATCAAGTCCGCTGCCTTTAAGATCCCAGTGCCAGTAATATTCAGTGGTGAATACGATGCAGTTCTCCAGCTGTTCCCGCTCAAAAGCAGTGGTAATCAGCAGCTTCGCAAGCCCCATCCCCCTGTATACATTTGCTACTTCTATAGCACCCAGCTCTATAAGATCTACCATACCACCCTGCGACCACAGCTCCAATTCATCGGGATAATGAAACGTAACATATCCGGTGATCATGTGGTCAGCAACAGCGGCTATTACACGCCCTTCAGGCAGTCCAGCAATCTCTATAAGCGCTTCCAGCTGCTCCTGCGGTTTACGGAAGGCGTCCAGATCAGGATGCATTTGGAGCCTCCTCAGCCTGTCTGGAGACAAAGGTCCACTAACGGTAAGGGTGCTTTCTTGATGATGAAGAATATGGGATACATGGATTTTGCGGTGCTCCATGGACAGGCTCCCCTCCAAGTTAGGCTAATCTAGAATGTAACCGCTTCCTGTGATATACTAGTTCCGACATAAAATATTCACATTTAATCCATTGACAGCATTGCTTAAGAGAAGAGTCTCGCCCTTAAAGCTTAAATCAAACGAGTGAGGGAGGCAAGAGTAATGGGGCAAGTCCACAGCGAAATTTTACCGGGCCGCGTGAAGCAAGCCAATATGGCGGATTATTCCCGGGCAGTTAGCGAATTCCGGTGGGAGGATGTGGAGAAAGACTTCTCCTGGCATGAGAGTGGCAAGGTGAATATGGCCCATGAAGCGATTGACCGGCATGTCCAGGAAGGCCGCGGAGCGGCGACGGCTTTAATCTACAGTGATTCCACTAGGGAAGAGAAGTATACGTTCTCTGACCTTCGGGAGAGATCCAATCGTTTTGGGAACGTGTTGCGTGCGCACGGTATTGGCCGGGGGGACAGGGTGTTTATTTTTATGCCCCGCAAGCCGGAGTTGTATTTCAGTCTGTTGGGTGTGCTCAAAGTCGGTGCGGTGGCGGGACCGTTGTTTGAGGCGTTTATGGAAACAGCTGTTAAGGACCGTCTGGAGGACAGCGGTGCCATAGCTCTCGTTACAACCCCGGAATTGCTGCAGCGGGTCAAGCGTGAAGAGCTGCCTGCGCTGAAGCATATTTTTGTGGTAGGAGGCACTGCAGATAGTGAACAAGGGCTAATCAGCTATGAAAAAGAGACCGCTGCGGCATCTGCGGAGCTTGAACCCGAATGGCTTAGTCTGGAGGATGGGCTGATTATGCATTATACCTCCGGCTCCACTGGCAAGCCCAAGGGTGTATACCATGTGCAAAGAGCAATGATACAGCATTATTATACAGGTAAGGTTGTACTTGACCTGCGTCCTGATGATATCTATTGGTGCACAGCAGATCCGGGATGGGTCACTGGAACATCCTATGGGATCTTTGCTCCTTGGCTGAACGGTGTGACCAATGTTGTTCGTGGCGGGCGCTTTAGTCCGCAGGATTGGTATAAGACCATTGAACGTTTTGCGGTTACTGTATGGTATAGCGCACCTACCGCCTTCCGGATGCTCATGGGGGCAGGAGAGGCGAGCCTGCAGGGGACCAATCTAAGCAGTCTGCGGCATGTCTTGTCAGTAGGGGAACCGTTGAATCCTGAAGTGGTGCGTTGGGGGGATAAATTCTATCAGCAACGCATTCATGATACATGGTGGATGACAGAAACCGGAGCACAGCTGATCTGCAATTATCCGGGAATGGACATCAAGCCCGGCTCCATGGGGCGGCCCTTGCCTGGTATCGAAGCTGCAATACTGGATGACAGGGGTAATCTGTTACCGCCTTATTCCATGGGGAACCTCGCGATCCGGACCCCCTGGCCCTCTATGATGGGACAGATCTGGAACAATCAGGCGAAATACGAGGAGTATTTCCGCATTCCAGGCTGGTACATTTCCGGGGACTCTGCTTACATGGACGATGAAGGTTATTTCTGGTTTCAGGGTCGCATTGATGATGTCATCAATTCCTCTGGTGAGCGGATAGGACCTTTTGAGGTGGAGAGCAAACTGGTAGAGCATCCTGCAGTTGCTGAAGCTGGGGTAATCGGTAAACCGGATGTCATGCGGGGAGAGATCATCAAGGCGTTCATTTCTTTACGGGATGGTTATTTCCCTACGGCAGAGCTGAAGGAGGAAATTGCGGCTTTCGTCAAAACCGGGTTATCTGCCCATGCGGCGCCGCGTGAAATTGAATTCAAGGAAAAGCTGCCCAAGACGCGCTCCGGCAAAATTATGCGCCGCGTGCTGAAAGCCTGGGAGCTGCATCTTCCCGCAGGAGATCTATCCACCATAGAGGATTAATTGATTCCCAGAGACATGGAAAAAACACCACCGCCGGTGATGAACCGGTAGTGGTGTTTTTTGGGGTTTCGAAAGTATGATGGTGTCTGCAGACCTAATATTAAGGGGTTTTAGCTCCACCGTTGCCAGAGCCGGCATTCCCGCCGCCGCTGGCATTACCTCCGGCGGCATTGCCGCCACCAGCGGCGTTACTACCACCAGCGGCATTGCCGCCACCAGCGGCGTTACTACCACCAGCGGCGTTACTACCACTAGCGGCGTTGCCACCACCAGCTGCGTTTCCGCCGCCAGCGGCATTGCCGCCGCCGGCAACGTTGGTTCCGGATCCCGTAGGAATGTCAGAGCCATCCGATGGCGGGATAATAATCATCCCGGGATCCTCCGTAGCTCCCGGTAGAGCTCCCGGCTCTGGTGTAGCTTCTGCATCTGGAAGATCTACGGGTGGAGGGGTGGTTTCTGGTGTTGGTGTAGCCCCGGCCACGCTGCCGGAAGCTGACTCATGACCGGCAACATCTACTGCAGCTACATAAAAGGACGCATTCACACTGGCCGGAGTGCCCGGTGTGAAAGTAGTTCCTTCGCCAACTGACAGAATGGCCTGCTTTTGGAACGAACCACCATTCAGCGAGCGGTACAAACGGTAGCCAATTACATCCGGCGAACCGCTCGGATTAAAGGTGATAACCGCTTTGCCTGTATTGTAGGATATATTGACTCCGCTTGGAGCCGTTGGTGCACTTCCATCATCCACACGGGGATCAACCTCGGTAGGATAATCGGATTTCGCATCTTCAGGCATATAATATTCCAGCGATTCATGCTCTTTCATCGACGGGAATGCGGCAAGCAGCTCCTTCACCAGATCCTGAATTGGTTTTTCACGCTTGACGACAATTTTTTCTTTGAGGAAATCCTCAGGAGTGCCTTCGAGAGGGATATAATTAACTCCGTTATAACTAATATACTTGGCTCTTGAGATTCCATCATCGCTTGAAGTAGGTACATACTTCACATTAAATACATCTGTGGTGAACCTGTCGGTCAAGTCAGTCGGGAGCTTGCCGCTGTATGCAGATACTGTCCTTTTGACGATTCCTTCAGGTTTCGGAAATTCCTTGGTAACAAAAAGCTCAGGCTGCTTGTCAATAACGGCGTTCATCACTTTTGTCCACAGGGTCTGTGCCTGACGTTTTTGGGTATCGCCCTGTAGTGTATTGATTTGTTCCTTGTAGCCCACCCACATTCCAAGTGTTACATCCGGTGTATAGCCCATAAACCACACATCTCCATAGTTTTGGGTAGACCCGGTTTTGCCGACAATGGGTACATCTTTGAAGTGTTTATAGTTTTTCTTAACTGTGCTTGCTGTACCGTCGGTAATAACCGTACGCAACATATCCGTCATTAGATAAGCGGTTTGTTTGGAGTATACCTGCTCCGGATTCACTTTATGCTGGTAGATAATTTTACCCTGTGAATCCACAATCTTCTCGATCATATAGGCATCATTGAATGCCCCCTGATTCCCAATCGAAGAGTAGGCATTTGTTAATTCCTCAACAGTAACCCCATAACGTAACCCGCCGATAACCCCGGTCTGAGCGTTGTAATCATTATCCTGTATAGTTGTAATGCCCAATTTCTTGGAGAAGGCCCATGCTTTCTCGATGCCAACCTTATCGTTGAACAGCTTAAGGGCTGGCAGATTTAAGGATTTGTTAAGCGCATAACGGGCTGTTACCAGTCCCTGATACCGGTTGTTGGCATTCTTTGGAATGTGGAAGCCTTTGCCACCGTCTTTGAGAATAATCGGCGCATCATCCAGAATGCCTGCAGGCTGAATTAATCCGGCGTCCAGTGCAGGGAGGTAGGCTGCTATCGGTTTCATGGTTGAGCCCGGCTGACGAACCATTTGTGTGGCATAGTTCATTTGCTCAATATTAAAGTCTCTGCCTTCAATCATGCCCAGGATAGCCCCAGTTTTGTTATTGATCATCATGCCAGCTGTCTGTTCCTTACCTCTGGCCTTACTGTCCTTCGTGAAGTTTTCGCTGTCCTCGGAGATGCTGTGCATGGCGCTGTATACTTTTTTATCTATCGTTGTGTATACGCGGTACCCTCCGGTCATAAGCTGCAGGCGTGCTTCCTCCAACTGCACACTGTTATCTTCAGTGGCAGGGGTGTTTGGATCGATCACACCATTATTGCCTTCATTGATGGACAGAATGATCTCGGCCGCTTTGCGCTCCGTCTCCAGCATCAAATAAGGATATGTAGCATAAGCCTTCTTCGTATGCGGTGCTAAAGAACCCTTGATATCAAACTGAAGCGCTTCGTTATACTGGGAGTTAGTAATTTTGTTCTCCTCCAGCATCCGGCGAAGTACAAGCTTCTGCCGCTCCATAGCACGATTAAATGCGGTTTCATTAAATTCACCGACTCCATTAAACGCGGAATATTTGGAGGGCAGTTGGGGGAGTCCGGCCAAATACGCGGCTTGGGCTGTATTCAGCTTATCCAGATCATCCAAGCCAAAAATCCCTTTTGCCGCTGCTTTGATACCGTACACGTTGTAACCGTTCGATCCATTCCCGAAAGGAACCTTATTCAAATAGGCCGTTAAAATTTCCTGCTTGGATAAATAACGTTCCAGTCTTAGAGACAGCAGAATCTCTTTGATCTTGCGGTCCTCGGTCCGGTCCAGATTGAGGAACACGCGCCGCGCCAATTGCTGGGTCAGGGTGCTGCCGCCGGTCTGGACAGATTCGTTCAGCAGCTTTTGCTTTACGGCACGCAGGGTGCCGCTGAAATCGACCCCTTTATGATTGTAGAAATTATTGTCCTCTATAGCGAGGACGGCATCAATAACAAGCTGCGGAATATTGTTGAATTCTACAAGTCTGCGGTCCTCTTCAGTCCGAAGCTGGCCTATCGGTTGGCCATCCCGGAAATACGCAAAGCCGGTAACGGCATTCTGGCTGACTTGCTGTTGGATCAATTCTTCGGAACGGACAGGATCGTCCTTCACTATGGAAGTGACGTAGCCTGCCACAGCACCACCGGCAAACAGTATGCCAAGTATGCCGAGTATAAACATCCACTTCACGACGGAACCGAACCTGCGGAGCCAGGATCTACGGGGTGGACGCTGCTTTGCGGTCTTCTTTTTGTTCTCCTCAACCATCGACGTTAATCCTCCTTTTAACGGAACTATTATAGCACAATTTGCCGATTTTGAATGCGCCCCTGCTTTATGGGCTTTTTAGCCTTATATTGACTTTTGAAAAGCTGCTGTGATACAAATAGATTCAATTAGATATCATAAAGGCATAGAAGGACATCAGTAGAAGGGAAGCCAGGTATTTCAGAGAGCCGGTGGGTGGTGCGAACCGGCAGCAGGCCCCTTTGAATTACAGTCTGGAGCTGACCGGAGGAACAATAATCTGAATTCAGATTTGTCCAGTAGTCCGGTTCCGGGTGGATCCCGTTATGGCAATGAAGTGAAAAGCCCTCCGGCGTGCCGGCTGCGAGTGCTTTTAATTAGGGTGGTACCGCGAGTCTTTTTCTCGTCCCTTATGGGATGAGTGGAAGGCTCTTTTTGCGTTGCTTGGCTTGAAACGAAATGTGCACTGACAGATTTTCGAGGAGGGGTAGTTATGAAATGGGAAGAGTTGACCCGGGAACAGCAGCTGGAAGTGGAACGGCAACTGAAAGTCGTCTCACGCGGAGCGGCAGAAATTGTGCCTGAGTCGGAACTGAGGGGCAAGCTGATAAAGTCAGTGGTAACAGGGATTCCGCTTAACGTTAAGCTGGGGCTGGACCCGTCCGCTCCCGACATCCACATCGGGCATACAGTGGTGCTCCACAAACTTCGCCAGTTCCAGGAGCTGGGACATCACGTACAATTGATTATCGGAGATTTCACTGGACGGATTGGTGACCCTACAGGCAAATCCGAGACACGCAAACAGCTTAGTGAAGAAGATGTTCAGCGTAACGCTGATACGTACAAGAAGCAAATTTACAAAATTCTAGATTCTGAAAAAACAGAGGTCCTATGCAACTCTGAATGGCTGAGCCCGATGACTTTTACAGAAGTAGTAAATATGTCGGACAAAGTCACTGTAGCCCGGATGATGGAGCGTGATGACTTCACGAAACGTTACCAGGGCGGCCAAGCCATCAGCATACATGAATTTTTCTACCCGTTGATGCAGGGAATGGACTCGGTTCACAATAAGACTGATATCGAGCTGGGCGGCACGGATCAGAAATTCAATATACTGATGGGACGTACTCTGCAGAAAGAATACGGCGAAGAGCTGCAGGTTGTGATGCTGATGCCGCTGCTTGAAGGGCTTGACGGAGTTAAGAAAATGAGTAAGAGTCTTGGCAATTACATTGGTATCGATGAAGAGCCGAATGAAATGTACGGGAAAACCATGTCTGTTCCGGATGAGCTGATGCTTAGATACTACGAAATGGTTACGGACCTGAGCAATGAGGAGCTGGCTTCACTGAAGGAAGCTCTGGCATCAGGAAAAGCACATCCCAGGGATGTCAAAATGCAGCTGGCCCATAACTTTGTACGTACATACCACGGTATGGCAGCGGCAGATGCCGCACAGGAGCATTTCGTCACTGTCTTTCAGCGGCGGTTGCTGCCTGAGGATATCGGGACGTATACTCTCGCAGAGGCTGAGCTTGAGAACGGCATGATCAGACTGGCGGAGCTTCTGACCCGGATTGGTTTTGCAGACTCCAAAAGTGAAGCCAAACGAAGTATCAAGCAAGGTTCGGTTAAATGGAACAAAGTGAAACAGGAGGACATCAACGGTGAACTCCGGCCTAAGGATGGGGATATAATCCAGTCGGGCAAGCGGAAGTTCGTCAAGTTGATCTTGGTCTAGGCATGGCTGAATAACAAGCGAAGGGATCTCTCTCTGATATACCTTGTTCAATGGAAATGAAAAAAGCCTCCAGATTGCTCTGGAGGCTTTGCTCGTTTTCGCTTGTAGGCGAAATCTTAACGGTTGTAGAATTCGACGATTTGCTTTTCATCGATATCTTGGGACAGCTCGGCGCGTTCTGGCAAACGAATGTATTTGCCTTCGAAAGAACCTTCAGCATATTCCAGATAGCCTGCAAGGTGGGAACGGTTTTCCAAAGCTTCTTTGATGGAAGCCATAGCGCGACTTCTTTCACGAAGTCCGATAACGTCGCCTACACTTACACGGTAAGAAGCGATGTCGACTTTTTTACCGTTAACGGTAACATGTCCGTGGGATACCAGCTGACGCGCACCAGCGCGGGAGTTAGCAAAACCAAGACGGTATACCAGGTTGTCCAAGCGGCTTTCGAGCAGGAACATGAAGTTTTCGCCCGCGATACCCTGGAGCTTCTGTGCTTTAGTGAAAAGAGTTTTAAATTGCTTTTCACCCAAACCGTACATGTGACGCAGTTTTTGTTTTTCCAAAAGCTGCATTCCGTAGTTACTTACTTTTCTGCGTTGGTTAGCGCCGTGCTGTCCTGGTGGGAAAGGGCGTTTAAGGTCTTTGCCTGTACCGCTAAGGGAAATGCCCAGACGGCGGCTGAGTTTGAATTTAGGTCCGGTGTAACGTGCCATGTTATAGTAGACTCCTTTATAATTGAAATTTCATGTTAGGGCCTATTTGCGCCGCAAATCGTATCCGTGAAAGCGTTAGATGGTTTCACTCTGCCGGGGAAGTTCAGCCGCTGCCCTGGCAGTAACGAGATGCGTGAGGGTGACACAACGTTACGCCCAATTAAGACTGCTTACAGTCTTGTTCAACAATAAATATTATATGAAAACGACAGATAAAGTCAAGTGCAAGTTAAAAGAGATTTTGTCTAACTTTGTCGTTAGTTCTTAGGTCCTAAAAAAAATCCCGGTTTTGAGGAAAATATAATGCAATACCCAATGAAAGGGAGTAAAATATAACTAATTAGATGTTATCGGAAAGCTATTTTGCAATTTAAGTGTTTATATGTTTCACATTCTAAAAATATCCTTCTCTTTCTCGCTGGAACGGTACAGGCCTCTTGGTGATTGGCAAAGCCGTTTCTGCTTGTACGAGATGTAAAGGGGATCCTTTTTATGTCAGAACGGGAAGCATACGAACGCAAGGAGAATCGTGTGCTGTTACAGGATACCATGCGATCAAGCGGAGAACATCAAGATCCGGCCGCATGGCTCAGGGAAATGGATATTGTATCGTATGACTTTCCTTATGCAGTCAATTTGATAGTGGAGAGCTTCACAGAATGGCAGAGCCAGGTTGCACCGGAATTCGCGAGGTCCTGGAACTGGGGTGTGCTTAATTTTGAAGGTGAATATATTTGCAGTACAGAGGATATAGGTCATTCGGTGCACAACTGGAAGGATGAATGGGAAGAGGTTGCCGCTTTTGCCTTGGAATCGAGAGAGGTTTATACGGCCCATCAAGTGGCAGATGGACGCCAAATGACCGTTATCGTTCTGCCGGTATTCTCGCGTACGCAGAATGAAATCTTTGCGCTGCTCGGCTGTGCCATGCTGCAATCTCAATATGAGCAAGGCGGGCTGCATGTTGCGGAAGCCATGGCTGCACATTTCCAGACCTGCTTCTACCGCAGATTTGAGCAGGTGTTCGTGTCTGATATGGCCGGTGTGCACCTTCATGCAGAGCGTGAGAGCAGCAGGCGTTCCCTACTCTTCCAGATTGTGCAGCGGATGCATGACAATATAGATGTGAACGCTGTGCTTACAGAGGTTATTGACAGTATTTCTGCCATGTACCCGGGAGCTAGACTGGAGCTTTTCATGTCTCAAGATCACCGCAGCACACATCCGCAGGTCAAACCGCTCCCGCTCCGCTGGGGGAATGATGATGTGTGTGCAAGGGCGTTCAAAGATGGGCGTGTTACCTTGTATGCCGGCCGTGATAACAGCCATTCCGTTGAAATTGGACTCCCGCTTTGCGGTAAGCAGGGGGTGTATGGAGTATTTCATTTGGTCATGGACAAACCCTCATTCCCGGAAGTTGATTTGCGATTTCTATCAATGGTTGCTGATACAGCAGGGACTGCTTTTGAAAATGCCAAACTGTATGAACGCTCCAATCAGCTGATTCGGGAACTGCGCATGAGCAATGAACTTACTCAGCGCCTGAATCAAAGCTTGCGGCTTGGTGATATTTTTAAATTTGCTTTTGAAGAGCTGCTCGAAATGTTTGATGCAGATTATTGCTGCATTTTACATATGAATGAAGAAAAGGGCGGGCTTGAGACGATTGCCTGCAATTATCATCCGATGCAGGGAGAGATTATTGAGGAGAGTGTTGGCCTTGGAGGAAAGGTCTATGCTACGGGCGAAGCGCTTATTCTATCCGATTATCAGAATTCGGCAGAAACCTACTCGCGTCTGATGGATGCTACAGGATCGAATTCCATGATTGCCACTCCGCTTAGTGTCGGTGGAGAGGTTCGTGGTGCGATTATGCTGACCCACCGTGATCCGCATTTCTTCTCTTATGACAGCTACAGGCTGCTGCAGGCAATGGCGGGCCATATTGGACTTGCAGTAGGCAATGCCCGTCTGCATGCCGAGGTACGGCGTCTGGCAAACCGGGACACTCTGACTGGATTGTACGCGAGGCATTATTTGGACGAAGTGATCAAGGATAAGCAGGTTACTGATTTCTGCGGTTCTTTAATCGTTGTGGATATCGATCAATTCAAGATGGTTAATGATACATACGGGCATCAACAGGGAGACAGAATACTGAGGCAGGTAAGCGAAATCGTCAAGTCATCCATCCGTCAGGGGGATATTGCCGCAAGGTGGGGCGGGGAGGAACTTGCGGTCTATTTGCCTCAGCTTGGCGTCCAGCAGGCAGTATTTGTGGCAGAACGTATCCGCAAGCGGGTAATGGCTGAGACTCATCCACATGTTACCGTATCTTGCGGTATTGCGGAGTGGAGTTGGACCGATGATAAAGTCAGTGTGGAATCGCTCTTCTATCGGGCAGATATGGCGCTGTATGAAGCGAAGAATAACGGCAGAAACCTGGTTGTGATAGATAACAAAAAAGTTGAGATCAATGTACAGAATCCTTGGGTGTAAGCCTGAGGATTTTTTTTGCGTTTAACTGCAAATCTTAAGGCGTATAAGCCGCAGCTGGCGGGAAATCCTATGGAAAGAAATCTAAGCATCCATAACCCGAAAGGCCTGACTGCCATGAGAAAAGTTAACAGGGTGGTAATAAGCACATTTTTGCTGTGTACCGCCATACTTAGCACGAGTTGTAGCGCTCTTAATGACAAACCTGCTGCTGAGAATTTGAGTCTGGTGCTGGCCGGGATGGACGGGAGCGACGGAGTAACCTTTGAAGGGGCTTCTTCCCTGCTGCTTGACGGTAAACCAGTCCCGGAAGCCGCTCTTTACTATGGAGGAACGGTAGCAGACCATAACAAGGTAAGCCTTTATACGCTGTTGCCGGATAGTCGCACACCTCGTACTGCGGTCAGTGGCGAAAAGAAGAACACGCTGAAATCAAGTTCAGCAGGAACTCCGGCCTACTATTCCAAGCTTGAGAAAAAAAATGGCAAGTGGACTCTATTATCGGAGAAGGGTTCTGCCCAGGGCAAGAATCCGCTGCCTTCGCTTAATCCGATCAGCCAGCTTGAAGAGTTGGAGAATCTGGAGAAAAAGGTGAGCGAAGAAGCTGGTGCAGCAAGAGGAACCCGGGTGCTGCGCATTGAGCTCAGTGAAGCGGAGGCCAACAGGCAGTTAACTGCTGAACTGGAGCGTCAGATGGATGCCATCCGTCCCGAAGGGGTGACAGCAAACCATCAGATGGTTGACAAGGGATTGGAGCCATTACAGCTTCTCTGGGAAAAGAAGAATAATGAACTTCATCAGAAGCTTCAACGGGCATCCGTCAAGACTGTGTACTACCTCAAGGTAGATACCAAACGAAATCTTCCGAGGAGCCTGACCAGCAGCCGCACAGTAAGCTATCCGGGAGTCCGGGAAGCAAGCGGCAACACTGCAGAGGAAAATTATCTAACACAGGTCAATTTTTATGGCTACCGCTGAGGTTCAGTGCCTCAAATGCCTTGCGCTCCAGTACAGGCATGCTACAATAAAACGGTATGCCTACTATTTAGCATGAGGAAGGAAGAGAGAAAAGAATGAAGGATCCAAGGATTCAAAAGCTTGCGGAGAACCTTGTAAGCTACTCCGTAAACGTGCAGCCGGGTGAAAATGTGCTCGTGGAAATGATTGGCAGCGAAAGAGATTTGATCAAAGCTGTGGTGGAGGAAGTGGGCAAAGCCGGAGGCCGTGCATTTGTGCAACTTACCGACCGTACGGTTCTGCGCAGCATGCTTAAATATGCAACACCCGAAGGTCTTCAAGCCTGGGCTGAAATTGATCTGAACCGGATGAAACAAATGGATTGCTATATCGGTATACGTGCCGGGGAGAACGTTAATGATCTTTCGGACGTCCCTGAAGAGAATATGAAGCTATATAATTCACTGTACTCCCATCCGGTACATAGCGAGCAGCGCGTAAAGCACACTAAATGGGTTGTTCTGCGGTATCCGAATGCAAGTATGGCTCAACTGGCCAATACTCCTACTGAAGCCTTTGAGGACTTTTACTTTGAGGTCTGCAATCTGGATTATGCCAAAATGGACAAGGCTCAGGACGCGCTTGCTGACCTGATGCGCAGAACGGACAAGGTCCGCATCGCCGGACCAGGTACAGAGCTCACTTTCTCCATTAAGGGAATTGGTGCAGAGAAATGTTCCGGACAGAAAAACATCCCGGACGGCGAGGTCTACAGCGCCCCTGTACGTGACTCTGTGAATGGAACGATCAGCTATAACGCGGCTACACTCTATAACGGTGTGACTTTCGAAAATGTCAAATTCAAATTCGAAAACGGGAAAATTATTGAAGCTACCAGCAATGATACCTTGCGGTTGAACGAGATTCTCGATTCTGATGAGGGTGCCCGCCATATTGGCGAATTTGCGATCGGCTTTAACCCCTATATCCTGCACCCCATGAAAGACATTCTGTTCGATGAGAAAATCGCCGGCAGCCTGCATTTCACACCGGGCCAAGCCTATGATGTAACGGATAACGGGAACCGTTCCTCGATTCACTGGGATCTTGTCCTCATTCAGCGTCCGGAATACGGCGGCGGCGAAATTTATTTTGACGATGTGCTGATCCGTAAGGATGGGATTTTTGTACTTCCTGAGCTTGAAGGTCTGAACCCCGAAAACTTGAAATAAAATGGTATCACAAGCGAAATTTGCTGCTTACATTCTATTTTCAGGAAAATTCCTTGCACGAGTAAGCGGATTCAATGTATCATGGTATTGGTTACACCAGACTTAAGTTTCATAATCAAGTTGCGGAGGGATTCCTATGTCCAGTAACAATGCGGCAATCGTGGATATTGCCCAAACGGCAAGCCGGTTCAACTCATCTATCGTTCTGCAAGCAGAGAACAAGTACATTGATGTTAAGAGTATTCTTGGTTTGTTTACAACTCTTGTATCCAGCCAAAGCTACGAGCTGCATGTGCATGGCGCAGATGCTGAAGAAGCCAAGAAGGCAATGAGCGAAGTTTTTGCCAAACACGGTTTGAAATTTACAGTAGTAGCGGAATAAATTATTTATTTCCGTGGGACGTCCTGCCTGTGCGGCAGGGCGTTTTTTCTATAAATATTTGAATATAGACTGCATTTCTGGCTGAGGATGAACTGCATTCTTGTATTGGGTTCCGATTTCGACTAATATTAGACTTAATAGCAATTGCAGCTGTAACTTTTGGGAATGGGGGGATAATGCATGACTTCACCGGATTTACAGGAACAGCTTAATCTAAGAGCAATCACTCTTCTACAAGAAGATGCAGATAAAATTCAGAAGCTCATTGAAGTGCAAATGGAGAATCTGGCGACACGTTACTGTCCTCTCTATGAGGAAGTGCTGGATACCCAGATGTACGGTTTCTCCAGAGAGGTAGACTTTGCGGTCAGAGCAGGGCTGGTTCCGGAAATTACGGGCAAGCTGATTCTGAGCGAACTGGAGCGTAATCTGGCTGTACTGTACGAGGCGTTGAATAAGAAGGCTGAGGAGCGCGAGATGCTGTAATCCTAACCTTTAGAAGCAGTGAATAGCAGGATGATGAATGGTGCACAACCTATAATTCTTATATTATAAAAAAGCACATGGGGACCTTTGGTCCGCCCATGTGCTTTTTTGTCTTACACGAGATAAAAAGAAACGCCGAGAATCATGTACACGGCAAGCAGGAGCAATCCCTCATACCAGTTGGTTGCACCATCCTGAATGATGGATTTGGCGATAAAGACCGATACGGCGATCGCGACAATCTCTATCGTGGTGAAGACAATATCCATTGTGTTGCCCATGAAATAGCTGGCAAAGATCAGAACCGGAGCAACGAATAAGGCGATCTGCAGACTGCTGCCGACAGCAATTTCTACCGCAGCCCCAATCTTGTTCTTCATAGCCAGCATAATTGCTGCGCTGTGCTCTGCGGCATTCCCAATGATGGCTACAAGGAATGCACCAACAAAGAGCTCGCTGAAGCCAAAACGTTCGGTCAAGGTTTCCAGTGTGCCGACCAGCCATTCACTGACGAAAGCAACCATAACCGTTGCCAGCACCAGATAGATAATTGATCTGCGCATAGACCAGGCTGGCTTGTGTTCATTCGGCAGTTCTTCATCGTTGTCTTCGGTAACGTCTGCCAGATATTTTTTGTGTGTAATCATGGAGAAGATCAGCCAGGCCATGTAGGCGGCGATCAGCAGTCCGGCCACCACGAGACTTAGTACATCGGTATCTTTTTCTGTGATGGAATGGGTGTTGAAGAACATGGCGGGTACAAACAGGGCTATAACCGCAACGATCATCAGGGAGCCATTCAGTCCAGCCAGCGTGACATTGAAGTTCTGAACTTTGAATTTCATGCCGCCGGCAAAAATACTGAGGCCCAGTACCAGCAGGAGATTACCGATGATGGAACCGGTGAGGCTGGCTTTGACCATATCGAAGAGACCTTCCTTTACCAGGAAAAAGGCGATGATCAGCTCAGCCGCATTGCCGAAGGTGGCATTAAGAAAGCCTCCCAGCCGCTGTCCGGCATAGTGGGCTACACTCTCGGTAGCTCTTCCCAGAAACCCTGCTACAAAAACGACCGAAATGGCAGAAAGCACGAACTGCAGCGTGTGGTCCCAATTCGCATAGTGTCCGATGGCGCTGAGGAGAAAAGTAACAGCTAACAGCGCCGGAGATATCCATTTTTTCAAGTAAAGCACACTCCAGTCTCAATATGTAGGTTGAATTCATAATCAATATACCCAAATTGTTCCTAAGTGTAAACGGGAATGCAAGAAAGTCATTTGCTTTTTAGCCTGTTTTCGAATTACAATAATTGATAATGAGTGTAGGGGGGTTATGGCATGGCGGAACAACTTCAACTGGAAATGGGTAACATACGGATATCAAATGACGTCGTCTCGAAGATTGCCGGACTGGCTGCTTTGGAGACCCCGGGAATCGCGGCCATGTCTGGCGGCTTGTCGGAAGGCTGGGCTAAACGTCTCAGCGGTAAGAACGTTCAAAAGGGTGTAACCGTTGAAGTGGGTCAGCTTGAAGCCGCAGTAGACTTGCGAATTATCGTACTGTATGAAACTCCGATTCACGAGGTGTGCCGGATGCTTCAACAGAATGTCCGTGAGGCTGTGGAGAGCATGACAGGACTTCATATCGTTGAAGTCAATGTTAAGGTAGAAGGCGTAGCCTTTAAGAACGACGAAATTTCGTAAAACTGTATAAAGGCTTATGAGGGCAGCATGCTGACCCAAATTACAAAAGGCAGTCCGGGAGGTTATCCTGGGCTGCCTTTTGTGTATTTGGTAAAAAAAATGTTAGATGGGGTTAGTCGCTGAGATGACACTTATGTAGCGTCAGCGGGCACGTACTTGTCTAACGGTCGTAACAGATTTCGTGACTTCCTCTTTGGCTGGCCGGTTGGTCTCTCTTGAAATACTCAGCATAATTCCCATGGACAGCATGGTAACAAGCAAGGAAGAACCTCCATAGCTGATAAATGGAAGTGTTACCCCGGTAAGCGGGATGGTGTTGGTGACACCGCCGATGTTGACAAAGGCCTGGATGGCAATCAGACCCATGACACCGATACCGACAAGGGTCCCGAAGGGATCAGTACATCTAAGCGCAATCAGGATGCCTCTCCAAATGAAGTAAAGATAGATCAACAGAAAAATGGAGGTTCCCACAAATCCCAGTTCTTCACCGATAACGGCAAAGATAAAGTCTGTATAGGGATAAGGGAGGTAGTGTAGCTTCTGAATACTCTGCCCGAAGCCTGAGCCGCGGGTTCCACCCTCACCAAGAGCGATCAAAGACTGAACGATATTGAAGCCACTGTCCTCAGCATTTGCGAGGGGGTCAATAAAGGCACTGATCCGGTCCTGTTTGTAGTCCTGGTTGACTACTGCGGTCTCTGAAGACGGTGACAGGGAATCTATAACCGTTTTCGCCCCCATAACAATCCCGACACCCAGCACAAGCAGAGCAATAGAGGCCATAATATGTTTCATGCTGGCCCCCCCTGCGTAGATGACCAGCCCGCTTGTGGCTACAAGGATAAGACATGAACCTAAATCCGGCTGCATCATAATGAGTCCGGCGACAATTCCGACAATAACCATCACGGGAATATATCCTGTACGTAAGTCTCTAAGCCGTTCACCTTTTTTGGTAATCAGGGCGGCCAAATAGAGAATAATGGATATTTTGGCCAGCTCCGTGGGCTGGATGCCGAGTCCGCCAATGCCGATCCAGCTTTTGGCACCGTTGATTTTCTCTGTGGATGCCACGAATAATAGCAGAAATAGGGTGATCATGAAGATTGGGGCATACCATTTCTTGAATTTGGTGTAGTGGATATTCATCGTTACAAACATAACAATGCTTCCAAGCACCACCCATATGATCTGGCGTTTAACAAAATATAAGGGGTCATTTCCGAACTTCTCACTGGCCAGGGTAAGGCTTGAACTGGAACTGAAGACCATCACCAGTCCAAAGCCGACAAGCAGGAGGGTCAGAATAAGCAACTGGAAATCAGGTGTTCCTCTTTTGGGCAGGCTGACATTTTTGGCCGTCTTTCCCTTTACACTGCTCAAGCCTCCAGCAACGCTTTCAGTTCAAGAATATGCTTCGCTGCATCATCCAGAACAGGCTTGGGCACCGGAGATTCATACTCCAGACCATGCGGAAAGGTAGCTTTACCCAAGTAAACGGCTTCAATTGCGAGCACAGCATCCGATTTTTCCAGCTTACCCTCGACAGCACGTGTATTGATCCGCAAAAAGTACTCTCCACCGTTCTGCTTATCTTCGATTTTGCAGTCGTAAGTGGCACGGTAGTATTCCCACTGCCAGCGGATAAATCCGGCTTTGGCAGCACTTTCGTCCAGATAGACAAGGTCACTCTTCAATCCAACGAGGCCCGTGTTCTCAAATATCATAGCGCACATATCCCCCTTATGAAGTATAATCATAATTTTATGCTCATTATTATAGATGTTCTTTTTCATGATAGTATGTTTCCCGGTGTTCTGCAAGGCACGAGAGGCCTATCGGTACCCTCTTTTTTGTGTTTCTGCTACAATAATAGAAATATAGCCTTAGGGTTGATTGGAAGTAGAACGGTAGACTTATATGCCTTGCCATAGCAGGAATCAGGAGAAGGGAATGGATTGGATATGGAGAGGTTAGAGCTTGAACAGCTGATGCCGGATATGGTGGAATGGCGCCGGCACTTACACCGTCATCCGGAGCTGTCTTACCAGGAGAAAGAAACGTCGGCATTTGTTGCTGCCAAGCTGGAAGCATTCGGGATTGAAGTCATTAGAAGCAAAGCCGGTTATGGATTGACCGGGATATTAAAGGGAAGGCAGCCTGGTAAAACAGTTGTGCTGCGTGCTGACATGGATGCTCTGGCCATTACAGAAGAGAATGGCCGTGAATATGCCTCGCAGAAACCAGGAGTCATGCATGCCTGCGGTCATGACGGACATACGTCCATGCTGCTAGCGGCGGCGGCTTATTACAGCAGCCGCAAGGAAGAGCTGCAAGGAGAGCTGCGCTTCCTGTTCCAACCGGCGGAGGAGATATGCCCTGGGGGAGCACTGGGAATGATTGCAGAAGGGGTGCTGGAGGGTGCAGATGCGGTCTATGGGCTTCACCTGTGGACACCTTTGCCGATTGGAACAGTAGCCAGTGCACCTGGACCATTGATGGCCTCAGCCGATGAATTCTTCATTGACATCACCGGTAAAGGCGGACATGCCGGTACACCGCACCGCACAGTTGATAGTATACTGACCGGAGCTGCTCTTGTGACACAGCTGCAGAGCATAGTCAGCCGGTCCGTAGACCCGCTTCGGCCCGCTGTAGTCAATGTAGGCACGATTCAGGGAGGCTCCGCTCAGAATATCGTCTCGGAGCGCTGCCGGCTGACAGGGACAGTGCGCGCGTTTGACGAGGAGACCCGTTACCTCATTAAGAAGAGAATGGAAGAGATGGTGGTTGCCGTGGCGGCTACTTACGGTGCGGAAGCCAAGATGGATTATTTAATGGGGTATCCTCCGCTGGAGAATGATGAAGCGGAGTTTCGGCGTTTTCTCCGTGTGGCGCCATCCGCGCTCGGTGATGCGGTCAGCGTTGTACAGATGGAGAAGATCATGCCGGCTGAGGATTTTGCATACTATGTCAAGGAAATTCCCGGCTGCTTTATCTTTGTTGGTGCAGGGAACCCTGATAAAGATGCAGTATACCCGCACCACCACAGCAAATTTGACTTTGACGAGGATGCTTTGCTGTATGGAGCGAAACTGCTTATAGCGATGGCTGATTCCTGTCTGAATGAATAGATGACTCACGCATAAATTTTGGACTTCAAGGGGAACCTACTTCCGAATAGCATGGATAACATGACAGGAGGGTTCAATCTTGAAGACAGTCAAAGAAGTGATGACAGCACATCCTGTATGTGTGAAGCTGCAGGATAATCTGTATGAGGTTGCTGTGAAGATGAAAGATGCCGATACAGGTGTAATTCCTGTTGTGGATTCGGATGGAGAAACCCTGATTGGCATCATTACGGACCGGGACTTGGTCATCCGCGGTTATGCGCAGAAGCATTCCGGTTCAACTTCCGTGGAAACGGTGATGACCAAAGGGATCACAGCAGTATCTGAGACCACCTCTGTAGATGAAGCAGCCGATCTGATGGCTTCCAAGCAAATTCGTCGTATACCGGTCGTAGAAGGGAAAAAGCTGATCGGAATTGTATCGCTAGGCGATTTGGCAGTGAAGAACATTTTCGCTGATGAAGCGGCGGATGCCTTGACTGACATTTCGCAGCAGCATCTGCATTAGATAATAATTAGGGGAAGCTCATGTCCGTTGTTTACGGGGGTGGGCTTTTTCCTGCTATCTTATTTTTTTCAAAAGATACATAGTGCCGTTGATCATTGAGAGATTTGTAATGGAGGTTATTGGATGAAAGGTAGCGGAATGGGAGCGTGCACTGTCCGTAAGGACGGGTCCTTGCTGCTGGAATGCGGGCATTCGGGTTTTGAGGCGGCGAGGATGCTTTTGGCTGATTTTTGTGAGCTTGTGAAGAGCCTGCCGGCCTATCACACTTACCGGATTACCCATCTGTCACTTTGGAATGCGGCGGCCTCAGGCAGAACAGCCGAAGATATACTGCAGAATCTGGCTCTGCTATCTAGCTCGGGAGTTCCTGCCGGTCTGGAGGAGGAGATCAGACTTTTGGTCTCCCGTTACGGAAGATTGCAGCTCCATACCGATTCGGCGGATCCTTCGCTGCTCATTCTGCGAGCGGATAACCCGGGGCTAATGGATGAATTGGCAGAGCAAAACTGCTTGAGCGGGGTTGGTCTGATAAGAACCGCTCCTTTGGAATACCGGTGTCCGTCGGAACAACGCGGTCTGCTAAAGCAGGAGCTGACACGGATGGGGTATCCTGTTCTTGATTATGCAGGCTATCGGGATGGTCAGGCATTGGATGTGCCATGGAAAGAGTCAGCGCCGAGCGGGACGGCTTCCGTTAAGGATGTTTTTGGACTTCGCGACTATCAGGAAGCAGCAGTCCGTAGATTCAAGGAGATGGGTGCTAGCGGAGTTGTAGTTCTGCCCTGCGGTGCTGGTAAGACAATTGTGGGTCTGGCTGTGCTGGCGAGCCTGCAATGCGAGACATTGATCTTAACTTCAAGCGCCACCTCAGTGGCGCAGTGGCGGGATGAGCTGCTGGAGAGAACGGGACTGAATGAAGAATCTGTAGGGGAATACAGCGGCGTGAAAAGAGAGGTCTTACCTGTAACGGTAGCGACGTATCAAATGTTGACACACCGGCGTTCCAGGGGAGGTGCTTTTGTTCATATGAATCTGTTCACGCAGCGGAATTGGGGACTGATTATTTATGACGAGGTACACCTTCTTCCAGCTCCGGTATTTCGAGCTACGGCGGATATTCAGGCCACCCGGAGACTTGGATTGACCGCAACCTTAGTCAGGGAAGATGGAAGGGAGAGTGATGTATTTTCGCTTATCGGTCCCAAATGTTACGAATTGCCGTGGAAGGTGCTGGAGAAGCAGGGATGGATAGCTTCAGTAGACTGCATAGAGGTTGTCGTACCCATGCTCGCTGAGATCAGGCTGAAGTACTTGTATGCCGGAGAAAAAGAAAAGTTCCGGATCGCTGCTTGCAATCCGGCTAAGATTGCTGCTGTAACAAGGATCGTTAATGCACATCCTGATGAAGCGGTTCTGGTCATCGGACAATATCTGGACCAGCTCAACCAGCTGGCGGCAAGCCTGGGTGCACCGCTTATTACCGGAAAAACGCCGCAGCGGCAACGCAGCGAGTTGTATTCTGCTTTTAGAGATGGAAAAATACGGATTCTGGTTGTATCCAAGGTAGCGAACTTTGCTGTGAATCTTCCGGATGCCTCTGTAGGCATCGAGGTGTCTGGTGCCTACGGTTCTAGGCAGGAGGAAGCCCAGCGACTGGGACGTATTCTACGGCCAAAATCCGGAGAGAACAAGGCTTACTTCTATACACTCGTGTCTGGAGAGAGCAGGGAGCAGGATTTTGCACTGCGCCGCCGCAGGTTTTTGACCGAGCAGGGTTATGATTATGCGGTCCAGACAGAGCAACAGGAGGAGATTATCTTATGATGGGGTTATCGCCTGAAGCATTGCTGGTACTCCACCAGATTATCAAAGCCTACGCTGCCCGCCCGTTTAATGAAGCGCAGGCGGAGCAGCTGTCTCCAGTGTCGCTGTGCCGGGTAGATCTGCATCTGGCTCTGCTGGAACTGCGGGAGGCAGGTATGCTGGAGCTTCGGCAGAAATTATGGGGGGAACTGCTGTATCAAATCCCCGTAGAGCACCTGTCCGGTCTTTTGCACAAATTGTTCCCCAGACGTAAGCCTATGCCGACTACAGAAAGGGTAACGGGAATTGAAGCGGAGGCCGGACCGGAACTCGCGGGAGAATTATTTCGAACTCTTATGTTCATCGCCGGCGATGGGCTGCCGGTTACAGCCAAAGGAGCTGTTCATAAAAAAAGTATCAGCCGTCTAGCTGCCAAGCTTACTCTGTCCGAGGAACTGCTGAAAGGATTGTTCCCGCCGGAGCAGCTTGCAGTGTATCCTTTTCCACTTCCGGTTATGGTTATGCTCGATCTGCTGCTATGCCTTGGGCTTATCCGCCGAACGGAATCGGCATACCTTGTGGAAACGGACATACTGGGAAGCTGGCTGCAGCTTACCGGCAAGCAGATGTCAAATCAGCTGTACGGATTGATATTGAATCGTTACGGTCTTCTGGGACCAGCAGAGCAGCTTTTCCGTTATATCATTTCCTCATCCGCATATCATTCAGGCCAGTGGTATATGATCCGGGATGTTCTGGCCTGGATGTCTGAACAGGGAATGGCGCATGGACAATCTCTAGAAACATTAGAGGGTTCTGCACATCGTTGGCTCAAAGGGCTGGCAGGATTCGGCTGGTGTGAGCTGGGAAGTACGGAGGACGGATCAGCTTGTTTCCGCTGGGCACCGGCTAAACCGGAGATCCATTCGGACGAGTCTGCTATGCTAATATGCTCAGGCAGCGGTATTGCAGAACGGGATATCGAAGCTGAGATAAAAGGGAATCAGCAGGGTACACAGCAAGCGGGAGAAGTGGGCATTCCGGCATCTAAAGGGTTCATTATTCACCCTGATTTTGAAGTGCTGGTTCCTCGGGAGTGTCCTTACATCCAGCGCTGGATACTCGCAGCATGTGCAGAGCTTCTGCACAGTGACGATATTTGGAGCTACCGGCTGACCCGGGAAAAGCTGGAGTCTGCAGCGGAGCTCGGGCTCTCACCGCAAACTGTAATTAGCTGGCTGGCAAGTCATGCAATAGGCGGACTGCCGGAACAGGTGGAGTTGTCTTTGGAACAGTGGGGAAAAGGGATTGGCAGGACGGAACTCACACAGGTAATCTTGCTTGCCTGTCTGTCCGAAACAGACGGCAATGATATCGCTGCCCATCCCCGTCTGGCAGGAAAGCTGTCCCGCATTGGTCCCTTGCATTTTATTATCCAAGCAGAAGATATAGGAGCAGTACGTAAGGAGCTGGGAGCAGCAGGAATGGCTCCAGCCAAGCGGATAGCGGGAGTGGAAGAGAAGCCGGGGAAGGAATGGCCATTAATCAGCGGGAGCCAGGTGCATCTCTCATCCGCATCTGCTTTTTCCGCATATGTGCCTGAACGAGGGCTGCTTGTCACCGCACCAGACCTGCCAAAAGTCCATTTGAATCTGCATACGGACGAGGAGGCGATGCTCACCGGTCTTGCGTCTGTGCCACAGATGTGGATGAAGCAATGGCGCCAGTATCACGTTACGACCGCTCAGAAAGTGATGGAGCAGGCTTGGGACTGGGGGATTAAGGTCCGTTTGTCCGTTAAGGGCCAAATCTATGAATTCGTTCCCGCACACATCCGCCGGAATCCTTGGGAAGTACAGGGTGTGCTGCTCTCTGTGGATTCGGATAGTGTGGAGGAGGCATGTCTAGGCGCAGAGGATTGGCAGGAAATGCAGCTCATCATTCCCAAAATGCGGAGAAATTCCTCTTCTGCTTAGGCGGCCGGGTATGGTATGATAAGTAAGTCTACGATATGAAGTAGAACATTAACAGAGAAACGAGTTGAAGTTCATGAGCGTAGCGGAATTGAATACGGTTGATATGGCCGAAGTGCTGACATACGCCTATGAATTAGGTGATATGATTAATCAATCCGCCGAGGTATCGGATTACTTATACTGGAAGGGCCAGGTGGATGCCAACCCAGAAGTCCAGGCCATGGTCAAGCAGCTGCAAATGAAAAAAGAGCTGTTTGAGGAGACGCAGCGGTTTGGACATTTCCATCCCAATTATCATTCTGCTAAGGATGAGGTTACAGCGGTTGAGCAGAAGCTTGAGCTGTTCGAAGAGGTTGCCCGCTTCAAGCAGGCTGAGAAAAACCTCGATGACATGCTTCATTCCATGTCGGAAACCATTGCTTTCTCGGTATCGGAGAGCATCAAGGTTCCAAGCAATGACCCGTCTCCCAAGGGCGGCGGATGCGGAAGCGGCGGTAGCTGCTCCTGCGGATAGGCTTCGGATCAGGGCAAGAGAAAGAGAGGCGAATAGCTGATGTTTGCGGAACGAACAGGATATATTGTATGGGTAAGTGACGTTAAGGCGGCACGGAATCTGGAGAAATACGGGACTTTGCATTATGTGTCCAGGAAAATGCATTACGCCGTAATGTATGTGAACGCTGAACGTGCCGAGGAAGTAATGAAGAACGTCCGCAGACTCTCCTACGTGCGCAAGATTGAAAGATCCTACCGGAATGAACTGAAGACGGAATATACAAGCAATGGACCGGACAAGACCCGTTATTATGGTCTGTAGGTTCTGATCTTTGAGAATGAGCAGGTGCCAGGGGCATCTGCTTTTTTTTGTGTAAGGAGGTTAAATATGAGCTTTGGACTTTTGGTGAAGCTGTGAAGTTTGTCGAAATGCCTCTGTTTTCCCTTGTATTTTATCGCTGCTTAATACTTCCGGATTAAGCTGGGGAGAGAGTGGCCAAATTCACGAGGAAAAGCATACAGGTGACCAAATGACGAAACGAATGGCAATAACCCAAAAAATATCAGCAATTCCCCAGTATGTTCAACATATCAGCGGAAGGCTGCGTAACGAAGTGAAAGAGCTGGGAAGGCTGTCTGCTCTGCTGGATATTATGAATCATGGGCGGCTGGATACCTTTTTTCAACCGATTTTGCAGCTGAGAAGCGGGCAGACGATGGGACATGAGGTTCTGAACAGGCCGCCTAACTCTGCACAATTTCCCACCACGGAGCATTTCTACGAATTTGCTGGCCGCACAGATCAGATGTTCAGATTTGAGCATTACTGCCGGCGGATTTCACTATCTCGCTACATGGAACGGTTGCCGGAAGATGAAGTATGGACAGACAGGCTTGTATTTATCAACGTACACCCTGGAGTCCTGAACGATGCCCGGCATAAAAGCGGAGAAACGCTCAGTCTTCTGCAGGAGCTGAATCTCTCCCCGGAGCGGGTTGTATTTGAATTAACCGAGCGGCAGGCGGTCCAGGATTATGTAGGATTCGAGAAAGTGTTGTCTCATTATCGTGAGCAGGGCTTTCGTATTGCGGTGGATGATGCCGGCTCCGGCTATAATAGCCTCAAGACGCTTGTCTATCTGAAGCCAGAATTCATAAAACTGGATAAATCACTGATCCGAGGCATCCACGGCAACAGGGAGCAGCAGGAGCTTTTGGAGCTGATCCGTGAATATGCTTATCGCTCTGCTACCCGGATCATTGCCGAAGGCATTGAAACGCGGGAAGAACTGCTGTATCTGCAAATGGCAGGCATTGAATTCGGACAGGGTTATGCGCTTGGCAGACCCGGCCACTTGCCTGTGCGAGGCGCTTTTCCAACGGATTCACTACAAGTTCCAGTTAGAGGAGGTTATAAGCATGTTTCTTCAGATCGGTGAAATTGCTGAACAAATTCCGGAGATCTCCCCTCACCAGAAATGCGCGTATGTGGATCAAATTTTCAAAAGCAACCCTCAGCTTCAAGGTGTGGCGGTGACGGAGGGCGGACAAGCGGTCGCACTGATTATGAGGATTCGATTTTATCAGCAGATTGGCACGCTCTATGGCTTCACGCTATATATGGGCCGCTCCGTCGGACTGATCATGGACGGTTCTCCGCTGGTTGTAGATTACAAAACGCCAATTACCGAGGTTAGCCGGCTGGCAATGGACAGAACTGAAGAGCATCTGTATGATTACGTGCTGGTCACCCATGAAGGGGCATTGTTCGGGGCGGTAAGCGTGAGGGATTTGCTGCTGAATTTTGCCGAGATCCAGGCGGTGGCCGCGAGCTTTTTGAATCCGCTGACCGGTCTGCCGGGAAATCTGAGCATCAATGAGTGGATGGTGAAATCGCTGCTGCAAGAGCAGTTCAGTGTACTGTACATAGATCTGGATCATTTCAAGGCGTATAACGATACTTACGGGTTTAAGGAAGGCGACCGGATGATTCAGGCCACGGCGGAGATCCTAAAGCATTGTACCTTGCGGCTGGAAGGATTTTTGGGGCATATCGGTGGGGATGACTTTATTATTTGTATAGACGATTATCACTATGAGGAATATTGCCAGACCATCATGGCAGAGTTTGACAAAGTGATGCTAGAGTTCTATCATCCCGGGCATTTGGCACAGCATTACGTGCTGACCGAGAGCCGTTCAGGCGTGGTGGAAGAAATTCCGCTGGTCTCGATCTCCATAGCCGTTGTTACGAACCGTTACCGCCCATTCGATTCTATTGAGGACCTCTCTGGTGAGGCCGCAAGGCTTAAGAAAAAATGCAAATCGATCAAAGGTAGCAGTTATGTGGATGATAGGGATCTATCCGTAAATAAACCCAGCTAATCATTTGCGGCACCAGGGTCTGAAACGGGAGCATGCTTGAACAACAAACGTCAATGCGGTAAGATTGACAACAATAAGAGCATGCCAAGACCCTTTCAGTGGAGTGTGATGATTATGCATGTCAAGGGGATGGAAATGTGGGGGGTGTACGAGCCCTTTCACATCATGCTGAATGAATACAGGGTAGCCGATATTGTTATAACACCGCATGCGAAAAGCCGATATGCAGACCGGATCAGCAATGAAGACGGTAAGGAAGCGGATATTGGCGCGTGGATATGGCAATGCGTGAAACAGAACCGGGTAAGGCCGTATTCGCAGACTGAATATAATGCTTACTTGATCGACAACAATACGTCGATGGTGGTTCAGTTCAAGGAACTGGAAGGCACCACCACACTCTCAGGCCAACCGCTGTATGTGATGGTTGTGGTTAGTTTTCTCGGCAATATTTCGGTAACTCCACAGCTGCGGGATCTGAGAGCCTACTTTTCGTGGCTGCGCCATTCCCGCCGTATAAAGCTGGGGAAGAAACGCCGCAGACGCAGGTAACAAGTGCACGGTTACAGAGAAGGCATGCGGCGGAAGGCTGCATGTTCTTTTTTTGATATAGAGAAATAGTAGGCCTACACTACATTTAAGGAAGGCGTAGCCGTTTCTACTTGGATTTTGATGAAGGAGTAATGAGGATGAATTTTCATCAGCTGCATATTTTTTATACCGTTTCAGAGCGTGGAAGCTTCTCTGCCGCAGCCCAGACGCTGCACATGACTCAGCCTGCAGTGACCATGCAGGTTCAGGCGCTAGAGGATTATTTTGGAGCTAAGCTCTTCGACCGTTCCAGCAAAAAAATCATACTCTCAGAAGCAGGCCGCACCCTGATGCCGTTCGCACTGCGCAGCATTCAGCTGATGCGTGATACGGACCAGGCGATGTCGGCATTTACTCATATGCTGGAGGGACGACTGCTGCTGGGGGCAAGTCTGACTATTGGGGAGTACGTGCTGCCTCGCCTGTTAGGTCCATTCGGCAAAACTTACCCCCATATTTCTATAGTGATGAAGGTAATGAATACTTCGCAATTGCTGGAGGAGATTCACAAACATCAGCTGAATTTCGGCCTGATTGAGGCGCCGATCTCTCATCCGGATATGGTCATTGAACCGGTGATGGGGGACGAGCTGAAGCTGATCGTGCCCCGGGAGCATCCGCTGGCTGAGAGAGACGAAGTCACACTTGTTGAAGCGCTGGAGCATCCGTTTGTTCTGCGCGAGCAGGGCTCGGGAACACGCCGGGTCATGGAAGAACAATTGCTGGCCAAAGGACTAGACCCGGGAGCGATGCGTGTGGTGATGGAGCTGGGAAGTACAGGAGCTGTGAAATCTGCGGTGGAAGCAGGGCTCGGCCTCACTATAATCTCTACCTCCTCGGTCAAGCATGAAGTGGCACTGGGATTACTGAAGATTGTCAACATTGCGGATGCCTCGTTTAAAAGGCAGTTTTATGCGATCCATCTCAAATCGACGCTGCTGCCTATCTCGGCGGTGACGTTTTTGACGTTTTTGCGTGACCATGCAGGAGATCAGTAAAGAGTATAATTATGTTGTAAATACTAGACCTGAAGGGCAGGGAGAAGCGATGGGTCAGAATCATATGAATAACTATTTAAAAGAACAGACAGGCAGCGGTTTCTCAGGCAGAGCCGATTTGCATACCCATACATTATCTTCGGACGGAATGCAGCCTCCGGCTGAGAATGTGCGTTTGGCCTATGAAAAAGGGCTGGCGGCAGTGGCAATCACGGATCACGATACGGTAGCCGGAGTTGCTGAAGCGCTTGAGGCTGGGCGGAAATATGGTATTACCGTTGTTCCTGGTGTCGAGATCAGTACACGAGCCGGCGGTAAAGAGATCCATGTGTTGGGATATTACATGGATACGGAGCAGGATCTGTTCCTGTCCCGGCTTGCGGAGCAAAGAGATACCCGCGCGCAGCGGAATGAGGCTATTATTGCTAAGCTGCAGGGACTCGGCATCGACATTACTCTAGACCAAGTCATCACAGGTATAGGACGGGAACTGAAACCGGACGAGAGCGTGGGGCGTCCGCATATCGCTGACGCATTGGTTCGACTCGGTGCCGCCTCAGATATGCGCGATGCATTTGACAAATACCTGGCTGAAGGTGCAGCAGCTTATGTGTCACCGCCGCGTATTACGCCGGAGCTGGCTTGCGAATGGATTGCCGAAGCAGGAGGGGCAGCTGTACTAGCTCATCCGGGAATCTACGGGGATGATGAGCTGGTCCGCGGTATTATTGAACGCAGCACACTGCGCGGCATCGAAGCCTACCATTCGGATCATAACCGGGCCGATGAAGATCGTTACCTCTCGCTTGCTGAAGAGTACGGGCTGCTGGTCACCGGCGGTTCGGATTTTCACGGTGCACGCCAAGGTGTTGTATTCCATGGAGAGATCGGCAGTGTCTCGGTACCGGTGTCGGTGCTGGAACAGCTGAAGGGCGAGGCATCTGGAGCTTAGGTGAAAAATAGGTAGGAATAACGGCAGAAATGCCTTTATTTGCACCCCCCCGCTTATGCTGTCAACGAATTCTTGATACATAAAGAACCACCAGCCAAAGGACGGATGCGGCTGGTGGTTCTTTATGTTTAGGTTAGAGCTTAGGTTGCGCTCAATATTGCAGCAGCAATCCTAAGTATGCGTTAACTCTTGAGCGTATTCGGCAGACTCTTGATCCTTTCCTCGTCAGGAGTGACGAAAAGAGTCTTCTGATGATCATAGATGACGAAGCCGGGCTTGGCTCCGCTAGGTTTGCGGACATGACGAATGAGTGTGCAGTCCACAGGGACGCTGCTCGACTGCTTGGCTTGACTAAAGTAAGCAGCCAGCTGTGCAGCTTCCTCGAGGGTAGCATCTCCAAATGTTTCACTCCGGATCACTACATGAGAGCCGGGAATGTCCTTGGTATGCAGCCAGGTATCATTGCCTGAAGCCAGACGGTTGGTGACATATTCATTTTGAAGATTGTTTTTGCCAACATAGATTTCCACGCCTTCCGAGGAAGTGAATACCTGCAGGGTAGGGCGGGTGACTTTTTTCTTTTTCTTGCCCTTCTTGTTACGGTCGCGCAGGTAGCCCTGACCTACAAGCTCATCGCGGATTTCTTCGATGTCATTCAATGAAGCATGGGCCAACTGCTGGAGTAGTGTTTCCATATAGGCTATTTCCTCATGGGTTTTGAGCAACTGTTCATTGATCACCAGCAGGCTGTTCTTGTATTTATTATATTTCTTGAAATACCGCTGTGCATTGTCTGAGGGGGTGAGCAGCGGATCTAGCGGGATAGTAATTTCTGCCTGGTCCTCATCGTAGTAATTCACAAGCGTGGCTTGCTTGTCGCCTTTGGAGACGGCGTGTAATGAAGCGAACAGCAGCTCGCCCCAGATCCGGAATTGATCGGCATCCTGGGCTTCGTCCAGGTCCTTTTGCAGATTGGCGAGCTTCTTGATATTTTTGGTCCGTTCATTGCTCAGGAAACGAATTAAGTCACTAACCCGCTGTTTCACTGTATCTCGTTCGGCTTTATCTCCGTAATAATCCTCCAGGCAGGCGCTGATAGAGCTGTAATGCTTCACATGCTCATCCGGAAGTGTCAGTGTAATGGCCGAGAAGACAGGCTTACCTTTGGCATTCGCTCCTGACATCGGGGAGAAGCTGCATGCCCGTACGGGTGCAAGCACTTTGTCGAAGGCTCTCCATAAGGAAGTGATCCCTTGCGTCCAATGTTCATCCAAATCAGGTGAAGCCACAGAAGGTTCACCTGCGGAGCCATCTGCTGCAGCAGCGCCGGTCACGCCGCTCTTCCGCACAATCTCACCGGCAATCAGAGGGCTCATGCCGCTGAAGGCATGCACTATCCAGCCTATAGGATCTGCGGATGGCGCCGGTCCCCCCGAACCGTCAACCTTAGGCTCCTCCAGCGACTTCAATAGGTCGGCCAGCTCGCCCTCAATGATCTCTTCGGGCTCCTGATCTTCACCGGAGCCGGCTGAACGTGCTTCCTGCTCGGCAGCTGCTGCCAGATCGATGAATGACTCTTGATCAATTTCCAGAGGATTCAGCTTATGCTGCTGCGGCGGCTCAATATAGGCAATACCAGGCATAACATTCCGGTAACTGCTGATCGTCGGTGTAACATGATGAATACCGTCGATAATGGTGCCTGTCGCAAGATCGGTAAGAATGATGTTGCTGTGGCGGCCCATCAGCTCGATGATGATTTTTTTGGCCGATACATCCCCGAGCTCATCCCGTGTCCGTACCTGAATATGAATAATGCGCTCCATACCTACTTGAGTGATGCTCTCAATGGCTCCGCCTTCACAATGTTTGCGCATCAGCATGCAGAACATCGGCGCTTCCGCCGGGTTAATGCTGTTTCTGTCGGTCAGATGAACCCGCGGATAAGTAGGATTGGCCGAGAGCAGCAGCTTGCCGCCACCGCCGGAGCCACGCAGGATGAAGATTAGATCGTGTGTGCTGGGCTGATATATTTTGCCGATGCGTGCACCTATAAAGGGCTGAAGCTCATGCACGATCGCTTTGGTTACAATGCCGTCTAATGCCATAATCATGTTCTCCTGTCGCCTGATAATAAAGTTACTCTCTCTATGATGCCATACTTTGACACAATTGCGCAAAAGGAGAAGCCGGGCGAAGGTGATATTTTGGGACGACCATGAATACACTTGGACATGAACAGGTGGAAAAGCTGTGCGCCGCCGGAAGTCAAGAAACGACCGGGAGGGGAAAGAAGAAATATGGAACAAAAAAGTTGGCACCGGCTCGGTGCAGAGGAACTGCAGCAATTATTCGGCGTTCATCCGGGATCGGGCCTAAGCGGAGAGGATGCCGCGCAGAGGTTAAAGGAGAATGGCCACAATGAGCTGTCGGAAGGAAAAGCGATATCCCCGCTTATCCTGCTGCTCAACCAGTTCAAGGATTTTATGGTGCTGGTGCTGATGGGAGCAACACTGGTGTCCGGTCTGCTGGGAGAATACCTGGATGCCATAACGATTGTCGCCATTATTATGTTGAACGGAGTGCTGGGTTTTGTACAGGAATTCCGCGCAGAACGTTCGCTGCGTGCGCTTAAGCAGCTCTCGGCACCCTCTGCCAAAGTGCTGCGGGACGGTAAGATTGAGCATATTCCTGCTAAAATGCTAGTGCCTGGGGACATTGTGCTGCTGGAGAGCGGTGACCGGATTCCGGCAGATGTCCGTTGGCTCCAGTGCAGCGCCCTGTACGCCGAGGAGTCTGCGCTAACCGGTGAATCGCTGCCTGTCTCGAAGCACTCGGAAACCATTCATGCCGAAGAAATTCCACTTGGTGACCAGAAAAATATCGGGTTCATGGGCACGATGGTCACACGGGGAACCGGCCGGGCTATCGTGGTAAGAACCGGCATGGATACCGAGATGGGCAAAATTGCCGATCTGATCCTGAATACCGAATCCCAGGAAACTCCACTCCAGCACCGGCTGGAGCAGCTGGGTAAAATTCTGATCTATGTTTCATTAGGATTAACGATTGTAGTTGTCGCGGCGGGTATTTTACACGGGCAGCCTGTTGCTGCTATGTTCCTTGCCGGGGTAAGCCTTGCGGTAGCCGCGATTCCGGAAGGATTGCCGGCAATTGTCACCATTGCTCTAGCACTCGGCGTTCAACGGATGATCAAGCGCAAGGCCATTGTCCGCAAGCTTCCATCGGTCGAGACACTTGGCTGCGCCTCGGTAATTTGTTCCGACAAGACAGGGACGCTGACTCAGAACAAAATGACGGTTACGCGGCTATGGAGCGCCGGACGTAAGTTGGAGGTTACGGGTGAGGGTTATGCTCCAATCGGACATGTGCTGCAAAAAGGCAAGCCCATTGACCTGAAAAATGACCAAAGCCTTCGGCGCATGCTCCAAATCGGTGCATTGTGCAGCAACGCAGAGATTATTGAGACTGCTCCCGGAGAAACGCGCGGCAAGCGCAAAGGCAAGGAGAAAGAAAAGGGCAGTGAAGCCGACAAGAATATGGTTCAGTCGTCCGTGTGGGAGCTGAAAGGTGATCCTACAGAAGGGGCGCTGGTCGCCTTATCCGCAAAAATGGGGCTCACTGCGCAGTCGCTCGCTGTAACCTATACAAGGGAAACAGAGTTCCCGTTTGATTCGGAACGCAAGCTGATGTCAGTGGTTGTGAAGCATCCGGGTGGTAAAATGATCTGCACCAAAGGTGCACCGGATGTTCTGCTGAGCTGCTGCTCTTATATGCTGTGGGAGGGTGCAGTCGTGCCTTGTACGCCTACCTTGCGCCAGAAGGTGCTGGAGGCCAATGAAGAAATGGCTTCAGGCGCACTTCGGGTACTGGGAATGGCCTACAGGGATATGCGCTCCGGAGAAGTTGCGGGCAGTGAAAAAGAGGCGGAATGCCAGCTGGTATTCGCCGGACTGGCCGGGATGATCGACCCGCCGCGCCGTGAGGTCCGTGATGCCATCAGTATCACCCGCAGAGCTGGAATTAAGACAGTAATGATTACTGGAGATCATGGTACCACTGCTGAAGCGATTGCCCATCAGCTGGGTATTTTGCAGCGTGGCGGCACTGTATTGACCGGCAGTCAGCTTACACGGATGGACGACGATGCACTGGATAAAGTGTCGGATAACGTATATGTATATGCCCGGGTTTCCCCTGAGCACAAGCTGCGTATTGTCAAGTCGCTGCAGCGTCATGGACATGTGGTGGCTATGACCGGAGATGGTGTTAATGATGCTCCGGCGATCAAAGCGGCGGATATCGGGATCTCCATGGGCATCACAGGTACAGATGTAACAAAAGAAGCATCAGCACTCATCCTTGGTGACGACAACTTTTCTACTATTGTAGCTGCAATCGAAGAAGGGCGTAACATTTACGAGAATATCCGTAAATTCATCCGTTACCTGCTCGCCTCGAATGTCGGAGAGATTCTGACAATGTTCTTTGCCATGATGCTGGGATTACCTCTGCCTCTGGTTCCCATCCAGATTCTCTGGGTTAACCTGGTGACCGATGGCCTGCCAGCGATGGCGCTGGGTGTGGACCAGGCCGAGAAAGATTTGATGGAACACAAGCCGCGCGGATCCAAGGAAAATATCTTTGCCCGCCGTCTCGGCTGGAAAATCATCAGCCGAGGGCTGTTAATCGGCCTGTGCACCTTGGCTGCATTCTGGCTTACCCTGCGAATTGACCCAAACAGTCCGCAGCAGCTGATTCGGGCGCAGTCTGTTGCTTTTGCCACCCTGGTTATGGCTCAACTGATTCATGTCTTCGACTGCCGCAGCTCCCGTTCGGTGTTCCACCGGAATCCGTTCCAGAACAAATATCTGGTGCTAGCGGTGCTATCATCTGTTCTGCTGATGCTGGCAGTTATGTATCTGCCTGTGCTCCAGCCAGTATTCAAGACTGTGCCGCTTAGCTTCCGTGAATGGTGTCTGGTACTTGTCACCGCTGGCATCCCCACCTTCCTTATGGGAGCGGGCAGTGTCTGGGGTGGTAAGAAAAACCGCAGCCGCAGCGGAGGACGGACGATGATAAAAAGTACAAAAATTTCGGCATAAAATCAATAGCTTAAACCTACTCCTTAAGGTATGCTTGGTTAACGTTAATAACATTTAGGAGTGGGATCTCAATGGAATTTACCAAAATGCACGGCCTTGGCAATGACTTTATTATCGTTTTCGGCGAACAGGAGCTTCCTGCCAATGCCTCTGAGCTTGCAGTAAAGCTGTGTAACCGGTTCTTCGGCATTGGTGCTGACGGACTGGTATATATCCTGCCGTCTGAACGCGGCGATTATATGATGCGCATCATGAATTCAGACGGATCGGAAGCCGAACAATGCGGGAATGCGATCCGCTGCGTATCCAAATATGTCTATGAGCACGGCCTGGTAAGCTCGGAGCAGATCGTTATCGAAACTATCGGTGCCGGCGAACAGAAAGTATCTTTGAAGGTGGATAATGGCGTGGTGGAGACTGTTACGGTTGATATGGGCGAGCCTGTATTGTCGGGAACACAGATACCTGTAGCTATTGACGCTGAGCCGGTACTGGATCAGCCGATTGAAGCGGATGGCAGAGAGTTCAAATTCACAGCTGTATCCATGGGCAATCCACACTGCGTAATCTATGTGGACGATGCTGTAGGCTTTGACCTGAACACTTGGGGACCGAAGCTGGAAGTTCATCCGCTGTTCCCGAGAAAAGTTAACGTTGAATTCGCTACCGTGCTGGACCGCGGACATGTCGATATGCGTGTCTGGGAACGCGGCGCGGGACCTACTTTGGCCTGCGGAACCGGCGCCTGTGCCACATTAGTCTCCTCTGTGATGAATGGTCTCACCGACCGCTCCGCGACGATCAGTCTGAAGGGCGGGGATCTGTACATTGAATGGAACGAACAAGACAATCATGTCTACATGACCGGTCCGGCTCAGGTGGTTTACACTGGTTCTATAGATATCTAACGGCCCTTCTATAAGATGAATTAATAACTAGAGCTATTTTCGAGTGGATTATTCACTTGGAAGTAGCTCTTTTTCGCATTTATGTAGAAATGTGAATTTATACACAATAGGAATAGTTTCTTATTGTTGAAATAAGTCGAAAAAACTTAGCAATAATTAACTGAACCAGCCGATATAGATGATAAGTTACTTGCAATTATAGGAATTTATTTTTACAGAAATTGATTCGTATTAGAGAGGCGGGCATTCATGAAACACAAATCAACACGTATTTCTGCTATTGTATTTACCTTTGTGATGTTGATATCACTTGTGGGTTGTGCCGGAAAAGAGAGCGAAGAAGTACAGAAGGATGAACAAATCACATTGAATTTTGTGTGGTGGGGTAAACCGGCCCGTAAGGAGATCACCTTAAAGGTTATAGAGATGTTTGAGAAAGAGAATCCCAATATAAAAATTAGTACAGAGGATTATTCTTCAACTGCCGAGGTAGCGCAAAAGCTGGCAATGGATACCGCTGAGCAAAAAACACCGGATATTATGCAAACGGACTATAATTTTGCTTTTAACTATGTCACCCATAATTTGATCGAGCCGCTTGAACCGTATATCAAATCCAAAATCCTTGATCTGTCGGATGTGGATAAATCCTATTTGGCCTCAGGGCAGTATGAGGGGAAGCAGTATGGTATCCCTTTGGGATCAAATGCCCTCGGAATCGGATATGACCCTGCTATGTTTGAACAGTATGGCATAGAGCCGCTTAAAGATTCGTATTCCATTCAGGATCTGCAGCAAACCATGCAGCAATTTAAAGATAAGGTGGAAACACCGGGTTTTTATCCTTTGCATGCAATGTTTGATTTATCTTATTGGTTCAGAATGAAGGGTGAGTCCTTTTACAATAAGGAAAAAACGGGTCTTGGCTTCAAAGATGCTACCCTGGTTGAATATCTGACACTGACGAAAACATGGCTGGATCAGGGGCTTCTGAACCCCGGTACAGATTCGTCCAAGGATGAGAAAAATCCACTGGCAACAGGGAAAGCGGCATTTTTACAACTTGTAAGCAACCAAATGGTCTCTAACGGTGAAGAAGCGGGCAGAACGCTGAAAATCATGAACCTTCCTACGGTCGAGGGAGCTACTGCAGAAGGGAACTTTGTGAAACCTTCCATGTTCATAATGGTATCTTCTTATGCTAAACATAAGGAAGCGGCGGTTAAATTCATTGATTTTCTCACCAATAACAAGGAAGCGAATAACATTCTCAAGGGTGACAGAGGGGTTCCGATTGCTGCTAAAATTGCAAAAGAATTATCCAGCCAGTCCACCGAACAGGGGAAAGAACAATACACATATATGAGTTATATTGCCAAGCACTCTACCCCTATTGATCCGCCGGCACCGTTGTCTGATACAGTTGTTCAAAACGCTCTGAAAATTATACTAAAAAACCTATATGCCGGCAGTATTACACCGGAGGTGGCTGCAAGCACGTTCAGAGCACAAGCTGAAGAGATTTTGGGGCCAAGGGGAGAGGGAAACAAGTGAATAGAATCCAGGGGTTTTTACAAGCGAAAAGTATCAAGCAGCGTTTATATGTAGGGTTTGGTATTGTTTTGGTTTTGCTGGTGTTTCTCGGAGCTACCGGATACATGTATCTTTCGCAAATTAATGCAACCTATACCAGCCTCCTGAAAAAGCAAGTGGCCACCATTGGTTTAATCAAAGATTTGAACACTACCATCGAATCTGAACATGCCAATGTATCCGATTATATTATATCCGCTGATCCGAAAAAAATGGATGGTTATGCAGCTGCACGCCTCAAATTCACGGATCATCATGCAAAGCTGGAATCACTGATAACGGATCCCGGTAAAAAGCAGATTTTGGCCGGACTAGATTTGCTGCAACTGCAATTTATAGTAATCTCTGATCAGATGATTGACGCTAAAAATAAAGGTGATCTAGAGAGCGTTGTCTCTATTGCAGTTAACCAAAGCGTCGTACTGGATAAGTTTGTTGAAGTAGCCCGTAACCTGGTTACCACGGAACAGACGGAAGCTGATGCTAGAACTGTAATGGCACAGCAACGTGCAAAAGATGTGAAAACGACAATCATTGGAATCAGTATCATATCGCTAATAGCAGCAGTGGGGTCATCTCTACTGATCAGCAGTCAGATATCAAAGCCCATCAAGTTGCTGCAGGCAGCGGCAGTCCGTATTGCAGATGGCGATTTGACACTTAACGAAATTCATATCAAGAATAAGGATGAACTTGGCGATTTGGCAGTTTCGTTTAATCACATGTCAGGCAATCTGCGCCATCTGATTCAGGAAATCGGCTCTCATGCCGAGCAAGTTGCAGCTTCAGCCGAAGAACTGACAGCAGGTGCGGAACAGACAAGCCAGGCCACTGAACATATTGCCCGCACTACTGAGGATCTGGCCCAAGGTACGGATAAACAAGTTGAAAGTATAGCCGGAAGCATGAAGATGGTAAACAGGATGAATGAACAGGCAACTTTTATAGAAGAAAGTGCCTTCAGTGTGAATCAATCAGCTATTAATGCCTCACAAATTGTGGTTCAGGGTTCAGACGCCGTAAAATTAGCTATACAGCAAATGGCATCGATTCAGGATAATTCTTCTGAGGTTGCCATATCCGTTAAATCCCTGGGTGAGAAATCAAAGGAAATCGGTACGATTATTAACTTTATTAATGAGATTGCAGAGCAGACCCATCTTTTGTCCTTGAATGCCTCCATCGAAGCAGCGCGTGCAGGAGAAGCAGGCAGAGGTTTTGCGGTTGTAGCTTCTGAGGTGAAGAAGCTTGCTGACCAAACTGCAATGTCAGGAAAACAGATATCTGAGGTCATCAAGAGTATCCAGGTGGAGAGCGAAATCAGTGTATCCAAGGTATTGAAAGGCGAAGAAGTGGTGCTTGTGGGCATCCGTTCTGTCACTGAAGCGGGGGAAGCTTTTGAACAAATAGAATTGGCCATGAATGGTGTGACCGCTGAGATAAGTGAAGTTTCCGAGGCTTCCAAAGAAATGTCCAGTGATACCAATAATCTGGTTACAACTTTTGAAGGAATATCTGCAATTGTCAATGAGACATCTGACGGGACACAGAGTGTATCAGCTTCTGCGCAGGAAACGCTGGCGACGGTTGAAGAAGTCAATGGTGCTTCTATGGCTCTGGCAAAAATGTCTGAAGAATTATTAGAACTCGCCGGGAAATTCAGAATAAGCTGATTTTCCATGTGTTTACAGCAAGTCTCCAATACGGAGATTTGCTTTTTTTAGTTCGGATAAGACGTTTAGCTTTTACCTGGCGAAAGCTTATCATCCATCCCGTTTTATGTTACATTAGTATGAAACTATGGACTGAATAGGGGAGGTTCTTACGGTGAAGCCGGATTTGCGCTCTGCGTGGAAGAATAACGTGTTGGTCGGAGACGGAGCGATGGGAACTTTTTTATATCAAAAAGGCTTCCCGGTCGGTATCTCCTATGAAGAATTGAATCTGACCTCTCCGGAGGTTATTGAAGATGTACACCGGAGCTATATGGAAGCGGGAGCGGTGCTGCTAGAGAGTAATACGTACTCCGCCAATTATGATAAGCTGTCCAAATTTGGCCTGGAGGCCAAGGTGGCTGATATCAACCGCGCAGGTGTGCGGATCGCACGGCATGCCGCTGGAGATAACGGTTACGTTGTAGGTGCGGTAGGTTCAATCCGTGCAGGTAAACGGGCAAATCTGTCCAGCTCGGAGCTGAAGCGGTTTTATACCCAGCAGTTTTCGGCGCTTCTGGAAGAGCAGCCTGACGGGATTATGCTGGAAACATTCTATGATGTGGAGGAGCTGCATCTGGCATTAAGATCAGTCCGCAAGCTCAGCGAGCTCCCGGTCATCTGCCAGCTCGCTGTAGATGAGACCGCGCGGACCTTGGACGGATTAACACTGACGGAGGCCTTTCATATTCTTGAACAGGATGGGGCGGATATTATCGGCTTCAACTGCCGGACCGGACCTAATGGCATTAAGCGGGCGCTGAATTCGCTGCAGGGAAGCCTGAGGCTCCCCGCATCGGTGTATCCCAATGCCGGGATCGCAGATTATGTGGACGGCCAGTACCGGTATGGTGCGTCGCCGGATTATTTCGGCCAGATGGCCCCGGTCTTTGCGGATATGGGCGCCCGTATTATTGGCGGCTGCTGCGGCACAACGCCACAACATATCACCGAAATCTCTGCTGCACTTAGAGGGTATTCTCTGCAGCCCCTGCCGGAGCCTACCGTCCAGAACAATCTGGAACGAATTATAGTGCAGGAGCATTTGGGAGAGAACGAGGAACGCGATGGCCATGAACCGACACTTGTTGATCTGGTCAAGGAACGCCATACGGTAATTGTTGAGCTTGATCCGCCGCGTGATTTGGATATCGCAAAGTTCATGCGTGGAGCGGAAGCGCTGCGCAGAGCAGGAGCAGATGCGCTGACTCTGGCGGATAATTCGCTCGCTGTAACACGGATGAGCAACATGGCGCTGGGACATCTGGTACAGGCTCGTACGGGGCTGCGCCCGCTGGTTCATATTGCCTGCCGTGACCGCAATCTGATCGGAACCCAGTCCCATCTTATGGGTTTCGATGCCTTAGGGATTGATCATGTGCTGGCAGTTACGGGTGACCCGGCCAGATTCGGCGATTTGCCGGGTTCAAGCTCGATCTACGATCTGACCTCTTTTGAGATTATACGGATGATCAAGCAGTTGAATGACGGTATCGCCTTCTCCGGCAAGCCGCTGAAACAAAATGCGAATTTTGTCATCGGAGCCGCTTTTAATCCTAATGTTAAACATTTGGACAAGGCAGTTGAACGATTGGAGAAAAAAATCGCCTCCGGTGCAGACTATATCATGACCCAACCTGTCTATGATCCAGAGCTGATCGAACGAATTGCAAAGGCTACGGCACATCTGGAGATTCCAATTTTTATCGGCATTATGCCGCTGGCCAGCGGACGTAACGCTGAATACCTTCACAACGAAGTTCCCGGCATACAGTTGTCCCAGGAAGTGAGAAGCCGAATGCAGGGCTTGGAAGGCGAAGAAGGACGTGCAGAGGGTGTACGGATCGCCAAAGAACTGCTGGATGCGGCTACTGCGCATTTTAATGGTATCTATTTGATGACGCCTTTCATGTTCTATGATATGAGTGTGCAGCTACTGGAGTATGTGTGGGAGAAACAAGGACGCAAATTGTCCCCCTTGTTTCGCTAGTAATAATCAATTACAATAGTGTAATGGATGTGATTCCGTTGTCATTTAGCATGACCGGATACGGTCAGTCTTCCCTGCAATTCGGCGGTTACAAGATTACATTCGAAGTCAAATCGGTGAATAACCGTTACTACGAAGTTGTACTGCGGATGCCCCGGGAATGGACGGTTTATGAGGATATGCTGCGAAGACAGGTTCAAACTCATATCAAACGGGGACGAGTGGATGTCATCATTAACAGGGAGCATACCGAAGAAGCTGAGTTAGCACAAGTGCTGAACCGTTCGGCGGTACGTTCCTATTTGAAGTCTGCCGAGCAGCTGCGAGAAGAATTTGGAATTCAAGGTGAGCTGCTGCTGCAAGACGTCCTTTCGCTACCCGGTGTAATGGAGTCCAAGGAAGATGCCCATGCATCCGACTTGTCCCAGGACTTCAAGGATATTCTTGTGCAGGGTCTGAACCAGAGTCTGGAAGCCTTGATAGCGATGCGGGCACGTGAAGGCGGATTTCTAACCGCTGATCTGGGGCACAGGCTGAATCATCTGGAGGAGCTGCATGCTGAAATGGCTGTGCTTGCTCCAGTGGTCGTGAACGAATACCGTGAGAAGCTGCGCCAGCGTCTTAGCGTGCTGAGTGACGGGACGTTCCCTTTTGAAGAGCATAAATTCGGAATGGAAATGGCTATCTTTGCCGACCGCTGTAATATTGATGAAGAGCTTACCCGGTTGTATAGTCATTTTGAACAATGTAAGGCTCTGCTGAAAGGAAGCGAGCCGGCAGGACGCAAGCTGGATTTTCTCATTCAGGAGATGAACAGGGAGACGAATACAATCGGGTCCAAATGCAATCATCTGACTCTGGTTAACCTCACGCTGGATATGAAGGCTGAGCTGGAGAAGATACGTGAACAAGCAGCGAATTTGGAATGACAGCTATCTGAAGCAAGCAACGATGTAACCTATGGGGGGAACAACCGGAACATGGCAATTAAATTAATCAACATCGGCTTTGGAAATATCGTATCGGCCAACCGAATTATTTCCATTGTCAGCCCGGAATCTGCACCAATCAAACGTATTATTCAAGAGGCCAGAGACCGGCATATGCTGATCGACGCCACTTATGGCCGCCGGACGCGGGCCGTCATCATTACTGACAGCGATCATGTCATTCTCTCGGCTGTGCAGCCGGAGACTGTGGCACACCGTCTTTCCAGCAAAGATGACGATAACGACGAATAACAACAAATGGAGTGTACTATGTCAAGAGGATTGCTGATCATACTATCCGGTCCGTCCGGTGTTGGCAAAGGAACCGTGTGTTCCGCACTGCGGCCGAAGATGCCTGAACTAGTCTATTCCGTATCTGCTACCACACGTTTGCCGCGTGAAGGCGAAGAGAACGGAGTCAATTATTTCTTTAAGACCAGAGAGCAGTTTGCAGCTATGATTGAAGCTGACCAACTGCTTGAATATGCGGAGTACGTAGGCAACTATTACGGTACTCCGCGTGATTTTGTGGAGAGAACACTCGACAGCGGAAGAGATATTATTCTGGAGATCGAAGTTCAGGGAGCCCTCAAAGTCAAAGACAAATTTCCCGAAGGTATCTTTGTATTCCTCCTTCCACCGTCTATGGACGAATTGAAGGACCGCATCCGCGGACGCGGTACGGAGCATCCTGATGTCATTAACCACCGTATGTCCGTGGCAGAGGATGAGATCGGCCTGATCCGACATTACGATTATGCAGTAGTGAATGATGAGATTGATCTGGCCTGCAAACGAATAGAAAGTATCATCATCGCCGAGCATTGTAAGGTGAGATGATAGCTACATCAGAACTCAAGCTCATATCACAGTAAAAGATGAAGAGGTGTTTTACATGCTATATCCATCCATTGATGAAATGATGACCAAAGTCGACAGCAAGTATTCCTTGGTTGTTGCTGCAGCCCGCCGGGCAAGAGCGCTGCGTGAAGGCGGCAAGACTGATGTCAAAGCTCCGAGATCACATAAGAACGTCGGTGTCGCTCTGGAAGAAATTTATGAAGACCGCATCGTTGTAACCCGCGGCGAAGAGTAGTCCGAGCTATTCCTGCTAAGCCATGATCAGAAACGGACGCAACCTTTTGTATGGCTGCTGCCGTTTCTTCTTGGGTTAGAGGTCCAATATTTTAAATAGCCCGGACCGGGCTGTACCTGACAACCGGAAGGTTGTTATTTTTTTCTCAAAAAGTGAGGATTTTCGGTTTTTCTTTTCATAATTGAGGATGGTAGAGGTGCCAGCAAGGAAACAGGGGGGAGATTAAGTTGAAGAGCTTACAGGGCAAAACGATTATATTGGGGATTACCGGTGGAATTGCTGCATACAAAGGAGCTGCCTTGACCAGCAAGCTTACGCAAAAAGGGGCTACGGTGCATGTGATCATGACAGCTTCAGCGAAACAGTTCATAACCGAACTGACATTGCAGTCATTGTCCAAACAGCGCGTATACAGCGATACTTTTCAGGAGCGTGATCCGTCTTCGATTTCGCATATTGACCTGGCAGATTCTGCCGATCTTATTCTGATAGCACCGGCAACCGCCAATATCATCGCTAAAATGGCACATGGGCTGGCGGATGATATGCTGTCCACTACACTGCTTGCTGCAACGGCTCCCGTAATGGTGGCACCTGCTATGAATGTGCACATGTACCAGCATCCGGCGGTGCTCGAAAATATTAATACGCTGTATAAGCGGGGTGTGAAGTTTATTGAACCCGGCGAGGGTCTGCTGGCCTGCGGCTATGTAGGGAAGGGTCGGCTGGAGGAGCCTGAAGCTATAGTAAAAGTTGTAGAGCAATTTTTCACTCTTCAGCATACTTCAGCTAACGGGCCCCTAACCGGCAAAAAAGTGATCATCACCGCTGGCGGAACCATTGAACGGATTGATCCGGTACGCTACATTACCAATGATTCCTCCGGAAAAATGGGTTTTGCACTCACCCGGGCTGCGCGTGCAATGGGAGCTGAGGTAACACTTATCGCAGCACGAACGGACGAAGCACCTCCACAGGACCCGGAGATCCAGGTGGTTAAGGTTGAATCGGCTGCGGAGATGTATGAAGCAGTGGTAAGCCGCTGGAAGGATTGTGATCTCCTGATCAAGGCCGCTGCAGTATCAGATTACCGTCCTCGGCAGAGTGCTGAATCCAAGATCAAAAAAAGCGGCGATACGATGACACTTGAATTGGTGAAGACAACGGATATTCTGGAGAGCCTCGGGAAAATGAAGGATAAGCAATTTTTGATCGGATTTGCCGCCGAAACAGGTAATGCCGAACTTTATGCCAAGGACAAGCTGATCCGCAAAAATCTGGATTTGATCGTTGCCAATGATGTGGCAACCGAAGGTGCGGGTTTTGGGACAGATACCAATATCGTATCCATCTATGACGCCAAGGGTCTAGTGCTTGATCTTCCGCTGGTTTCAAAAGACGAAGTTGCGAGGCAAGTGCTGCAATTGGCTGCAACTCGCATTTCCGGAGCTGGATTATAATGGAGATAGCCAAGGTCATTGTCGATGTTCCTGTACGCAGCACTGACCGGCCTTTTGACTATTTGATACCGGACTCGCTTAAGCTGTGGATTGAAGTGGGAAGCCGGGTGGCGGTGCCTTTTGGACACCGGACGGTGCAAGGCTTTGTAGTGTCACTGGAATCAGGGGAGACTAGTGCAGTATCGGGATTGAAACCCATACAGGAAGTGCTGGACTTGCTTCCCCCGCTATCCCCTGAGCTAGTGGAGCTCGGTGACTGGATGAGCCAAAGATATGCCTGCAGACGTATTTCTGCGCTTCAGGCGATGCTTCCAACCGCTCTGAAAGGCAAGGCCGAACGGCTCATCACACTTGGCGATACTTCGGAAGACAACGGAAGCAATCCGGATGAGCTGTTTCCTATGTTTCTGGAGACCGATCAGGAAGAGAGCCGAATCACTGAATTCGTGGGACGTCATGGTGAAGTCTCCATGAAGCTGCTGACACGTACCTTTCCTCATGCTGCGGAGACGGTGAAGTTTATGCTCCGCCGCGGTGTATTGGCTGAGAGCCAGTCGATTAAGGATAAGATGGGCAAAAAAAAGCTAAAGGCAGTCGATTTGGCCATTGGCCTTTCCGCAGCCCGCGAATCCCTCGCCGGATTTCCGGCGCGTTCAGCCCGCCAAAAAGAAGTGCTGGCCTTTTTGATTGAAATGGAAGCCGTGTTGCCCATGCCGATGAAGGATATATTATCAGTTCTGCAAGTAACGGCCGGGACGGTGAAAGCACTGGAAGATAAGGGGTTTATTGAGATCACAGAGATTGAAGTATACCGTGATCCTTACCGTGGCCGTGACTTTAAGCCCACTGCTCCATTGCCGCTGACAGCCGAACAGGAAGCAGTGTATACGCGAATCGCAGCAACCGTCGATGAGCAGCGGCATGAGGTGTTCCTGCTGCATGGGGTAACCGGGAGCGGTAAAACAGAAATTTATCTCCAGTGTATTCAGCGCTGTGTGGACCAGGGCAGACAGGCGGTGGTTCTGGTTCCTGAGATTGCCCTTACTCCGCAGATGGTCGAACGCTTCAAAGGCCGCTTCGGAAGCGGCGTGGCGGTGATGCACAGCCGCCTGTCTGTCGGTGAACGATATGATGAATGGCGTAAAATTCGTGAAGGCAAAGCAACAGTGGCGGTAGGCGCACGTTCCGCAGTTTTTGCACCGTTTGTGAATCTTGGCCTCATTATTATGGACGAAGAACATGAATCCTCTTATAAACAGGAGGAGAATCCGAAATATCATGCCCGTGATGTGGCGGTTCGTAGAGCAGAACAGGGAGGAGCTGCTGTGATTCTCGGCTCAGCGACTCCTTCGCTGGAGAGCTATCATGCGGCCCGCTCCCAGAGCGATATTCATTTCTCGCCGGTTCTCCTGCACATGCCAAGCCGTGCGCTCGGCAATGAATTGCCTAAGGTGCATGTGACTGACATGCGGGAGGAGCTCAAGGAGGGGAACCGTTCGATGTTCAGCCGCCGGCTCCATTCGGCTCTGGAGAGCAGACTGGAACGCGGAGAGCAGACAGTATTACTATTGAATCGCAGAGGGTTTTCCACCTTTGTGATGTGCCGTAACTGCGGGTATGTGGCCGGCTGTCCAGAGTGTGATATTTCTCTTACCTACCACAGCCGCAGCGATAACCTGCGCTGCCATTATTGCGGCCATGCCGAACCGGCGCCCAAGCTGTGTCCGGAATGCGGCAGTGAGCATATCCGTTTCTTTGGTACGGGGACTCAGCGGGTGGAGGAGGAGCTCGGAAAGCTGTTCCCGGGTATCCGTGTCATCCGAATGGACGTTGACACTACCACGGAGAAGGGTTCGCATGAGAAACTACTTAACCAGTTCAGAGATAAGAAAGCAGATGTGCTGCTGGGCACGCAAATGGTAGCCAAAGGGCTGGACTTTCCTGATGTTACGCTGGTGGGTGTGATCACAGCAGATTCAGCACTGAATTTGCCGGACTTCAGAGCGGCAGAAAAGACTTTTCAGCTGCTGACACAGGTGGCAGGGAGAGCTGGGCGACACCAGCTTCCGGGAGAGGTGGTTGTACAATCGTATACGCCGGAGCACTATTCAATTGTGCATGCCAGCGGACACGATTATCACTCGTTTGTGCGGGAAGAGCTGAAACACCGCCGGGAGCTGCATTATCCGCCGTATTGCCGCCTGATTCTTGTTACCCTTTCCCATGAACAGCTTCCAGTGCTGCTGCGGATGGCAGAAAATTATGCGCTGAATCTGCAGGGAAAGGCCCGGCAGCTGCGCTGGTTCGGCAGTCTGGATAAGCTGTCATCCGATGCGCTGGATTTGCTCGGACCTGTCGCTTCTCCGCTACCGCGGCTGAAAGGCAGATACAGATTCCAATGTATTATCAAGTGGCGCGGCTCTATTGATGCGATTGGGCTGGCCCGTCAGGTGGCTGAAGAACTTGAGGATTCAGTTCGCGATACAGGTCTTCAAATCAGTCTGGACGTAGACCCGCAGATGTTGATGTGATCATCAGGCATGTTACAATAAGTACGCATTACAGAGAATTCTAAAATGCAAATATAGAGCGCAAGCAAGCTTGGATTGATTAGAATTAGATAACCTATAGAAATCTTCAAGGATGGTGTGTGTATATGGCGATAAGGCTGATTGTAAAAGAACCGGATGAAGTGCTGCACAAGACAGCAAAGACAGTAACGAAGGTAACTCCCAATGTTCAAAAACTGCTGGATGACATGGCGGATACTATGTATGATGCGGAGGGCGTCGGACTCGCTGCCCCGCAGGTTGGCATTCTGAAGCGTCTCATCGTAGTGGATGCAGATGAAGAGCATGGACTGATCCAGCTGATCAACCCGGAAATTGTTAGTATGGAAGGTGAGCAGTTCGGACCGGAAGGCTGCCTAAGCATACCTGGCTTAAATGGAGATGTGCGCCGTGCAGAGACAGTGACTGTACGCGGACTTGACCGTGAGGGTACGGAAGTGACAATCACCGGAAGCGGCTTGCTGGCCCGGGCGTTTCAGCATGAAATTGATCATCTGAACGGGGTGCTGTTCACGGATATTGCCGAGAAGGTATATGAGTATACAGCTGAGCGCAGCGAAACTGAGGAGTGAAGGAAATGAAGATAGTATTCATGGGAACTCCGGCGTTTGCGGTACCCTCCCTGCAAATGCTGCTTAAGCAGGGCTATGAGGTTGTGGCCGTCGTCACCCAGCCGGACCGTCCGCAGGGACGCAAAAAAACACTGACGCCTTCTCCGGTGAAGGAAGCGGCTCTGGCTCTGGGCCTGCCGGTCCTGCAGCCTGAACGGATGCGGCGCCCTGAAGCCGTAGCTGAGCTGGCAGCCTACAAGCCGGATCTGATTGTTACGGCTGCTTACGGGCAGATTTTGCCCAAATCGGTACTGGATCTTCCGCAATTCGGTTGTGTGAACGTCCATGGATCACTGCTTCCGAAATACCGGGGGGGTGCTCCAATTCAGCGTTGTATTATTAATGGGGAAAAGGTTACCGGCGTTACTCTGATGTATATGGCGGAGGGACTAGATACTGGTGATATGATCTCGCGGGTAGAGGTTTCTATTGAAGATACGGACACGTCGGGAACGTTGTTTGAGAAGCTTAGTCTGGCAGGTTGTGAGCTGCTTAAGGATGAAATGCCGAGGCTTGTCAGTGGCCGCGTGCAGGCAACTCCTCAGGACGATAGTGAAGCAACCTACGCTCCAAATCTCAGCAGAGAAGATGAACGGATTGACTGGAAGGCGAATTCGCTTGATATCTATAACCGTATTCGCGGACTGGTCCCGTTCTCAGGCGCTTTTACACTTTGGAATGGAGAAACGTTCAAGGTATGGGGTGCGCAGAAACCTGCCGGGAACAGTGAAAGCAAAGGGACTATGCCAGGAACGGTGCTTGCAGTGAGCAGTGACGGTATTGAGGTGAAGTCAGGGGATGGATGTCTACTGCTTACTTCAGTTCAACCAGCAGGTAAAAAAGCCATGACTGCAGCTGACTTCAGCCGTGGAGGGGTGATGAAGCCCGGGATGGTGCTGGGTTGAGCGCGGGCAAAGGCGGCGCGGACCGCCAAGGTCCACAGGTGAAGCCGAACGGCAGCGGTAAGGGATCTGGAGCGAGACCTGCAGGTGGCAGCAAAGGCAAAGGAGCTAGTGGTAGGAATAACCGGTCAGGTGCTTCGGGTAGCGGAGCAGCCGAATCTGCACGGGAAGTAGCGCTAGATATTCTTGTCCGTGTTGAGCAGCAAGGAGCATACAGTAACCTGCTGCTCAACAGCAGCTTGCAGAAGTCCTCGCTTAGCCGTGAAGATACGGGACTGGCAACGGAGCTGGTATATGGCAGTATCTCTCGCCTAATTACCTTAGATTATGTACTTGGTGGTTTCGTAAGCAAAGGTGTTGCCAAGCTCCAGCCTTGGGTACGCAATTTGCTTCGACTTAGCTTGTACCAGATTATGTATCTGAACCGTGTCCCGTCCCATGCAGCTGTTAACGAAGCGGTGAATATCGCCAAAAAACGCGGGCATCAAGGGATATCTGGCATGGTGAACGGTGTACTTCGAAGCGTGCTTCGCGCCGGGGATCTCCCAGTTTTGCCAGAGAATCTGAGCCGCGAAGAACGGATTTCCGTACTCCATTCCCATCCGCTGTGGATGGTTAGACAGTGGGCTGCGGAGTATGGGCTGGAGGCTGCTGAAGCGATATGCGCTGCGAACAATGAACCGCCAGTATCCAGTGTTCGTGTGAATCTTACGATGATCAGCCGCGAAGCACTGCTGGCACAAATGGTTGAAGCAGGACTGGAGGCCTCCCCCTCCCAGCTCAGCCCTTATGGCATTATTGTCAAAGGCGGCGGCAATCTCGCGCTTAGTACCTGGTACCGGGACGGCTATTTGTCTGTTCAGGATGAGAGCTCCATGCTGGTGGCGGAGGCAGTTGCACCGGAACCAGGTATGAGAGTACTTGACTGCTGTGCTGCTCCTGGCGGCAAAAGCGCCCATATGGGTGAGCTGATGAAGGACGAAGGGTTCATCTATGCAAATGATCTGCATCCTCACAAGGCACAGCTGATTGGAGACCAGGCTAAGAGGCTTGGACTCGATAGCATAGTTACGGGAAGCAGTGATGCACTGCAGCTAGCACAGAAGTTCGAGCCGGAATCGTTTGACCGGATTCTGCTTGATGCCCCTTGCTCCGGACTTGGGGTGATCCGCCGCAAACCGGATCTTAAATGGCGTAAACAGCCGGAGGATGTAGCCAGTGTGGCTGAACTACAGTCTGAGCTGCTGCAGACAGTCTCTGGTTTATTGAAACCCGGTGGTATTCTGGTCTATAGTACATGTACAACTGAACAGGCGGAAAACAGCAAAATTATCGCTGAATTTCTTCAGAATAATCCCGGATTTAGCTCTGTAACCTTCAGCTCCCCAGTATGGGATAGAGTAAAGGGAACCGCGCTTGCTGAGGGCGACGGAATACAGCTGCTGCCGCAGCATTATGGCAGTGATGGTTTCTTCATTTCCAGGCTTCAAAGACTCTTGTAATATAGCAAACTTTAAGACATTTTACGGTCTCCCGCCCGCACGTCTTTATGCGCGGCGGGCTTTTCTTTTACCGTCTCTGAAATTTGTGTTAAAATAGGAAGAATGAGAAATAATACGCATATGATAAAAATGTATAAATTGATGCGTATTCTAATAAATTTCAATATTTTAAGAAAGTACAGGTGCTGAATCTAATGAAACCTTTAATATATGATTTTTCTCTGGAAGAGTTGCAGCAGTGGGCCAAGGAGAATGGTGAGCCGGCTTTTCGCGGAGGCCAGATTTTTGACTGGCTGTATGTCAAACGGGTGAATGATTTTGAATCTATGAGTAACTTGTCCAAGGCGCTGCGCGCCAAGCTGGAAGAACAATTTCGTATTACGGCTCTTACGGAGATCACTAAGCTGGAATCCAAAGATGGTACTGTGAAATTCCTCTTCGGGCTGCATGATGATCATGCGATAGAGACTGTAATTATGAAACACAATTATGGCAACAGCGTGTGTGTTACGACTCAGGTAGGCTGCCGGATCGGGTGCACATTCTGTGCCTCTACACTTGGTGGTCTTAAGCGTGATTTGACCGCGGGCGAGATAGTGGCTCAAGTCGTCCGGTCCCAACAGATTTTGGATAGCCGTGGGGAGCGGGTCAGCAGCATTGTCATCATGGGAACGGGTGAACCTTTTGAGAATTATGACGCCACTATGCGATTCCTGCGTCTCATGATCCATGAGAAAGGCCTGAATATTGGACAACGGCATATCACTGTCTCAACCAGCGGTATTGTGCCGAATATATATAAGTTTGCTGATGAAGATACACAGATCAATCTGGCTATTTCCATTCATGCACCCAATGATACACTTCGTTCGAAGCTGATGCCGGTTAACCGGCGGTATCCTTTTGATGATGTGATTGAGTCTCTGCGGTATTATCAGGCTAAGACAGGCCGGCGGATCAGCTTTGAGTACGCCCTGATTGGTGGCGTTAATGACCAGAAGGAGCATGCCGAGGAGCTTGCCGGAGTGCTTAAGACGATGCTGTGCCACGTGAATCTTATTCCCGTCAATCATGTGCCTGAACGCAAATATGTACGGACTTCACGCAATGATATATTTGAATTTCAACGTATTTTGGCCGATCACGGTGTGAATGTAACCATCCGCCGTGAGCAGGGCCATGATATAGCGGCCGCATGCGGACAGCTGCGCGCCAAACATATGGAGTTGGGGTGAGGATATTTGATCAGAACAGTTCATGCCAGCGACATTGGCCGGGTACGTACGGTCAATGAGGATTCAGTCTGGATCGGGGTGACACATAACGGCTATACCCTCGGCATTATAGCCGATGGAATGGGTGGACATTTGGCTGGCGACACCGCGAGCCGTCTTGCTCTGGAGACCATAAAGAATGCCTTGGACGGGCTACAGCCTGATCTTCCGGAGGAAGAACTTCAGGGTGCGCTCGCTGCTGCCATTTATGAGGCCAACAGTGCAGTCCACAATGAGGCTTCCCGCGATGAGAAATACCATAACATGGGTACGACTGTCGTTACTGTTCTTTTAAATGGTCCGGATGGATATATCGGCCATATCGGGGATAGTAGAGCCTATTTGATCAAGGATGGTATAGCCGTACAGTTAACCGATGATCATACGCTGGTCAATGAGCTGTTCAAGAATGGCCAGATCAGCCACGAGGAGCTTGACAACCATCCGCGTAGAAATGTATTGACCAGGGCTCTGGGTACGGATGCGGAGGTAACGGCTGATCTGGCACCTGTCCATCTGTCACAAGGGGAGCTTTTGCTTCTGTGCAGTGATGGATTAAGCAATTTCGTCAGCCAGGAGCATTTGGGCAAGGTGGCAGGGATACATGAAATATCCCTGGAAGAAAGAGCGGACCGTTTACTTCAGCTGGCTTTGCTTGCCGGCGGTGGCGATAACATTAGCGTCGCTTTGCTAGAACATCAAGGAGTGGCCGCTGTGCCCGAAACGAAGGAGTGGGATAAATGATCGGTCACGAATTGGGCGGCCGTTACCAGGTTATCGAACGGATTGGAGGAGGTGGCATGGCGCTCGTCTATAGGGCCCATGATATCCTGCTTAACCGTAACGTCGCGATTAAAGTTTTGCGTAACCAGTTTGTGCATGATGAGGAATTTATCCGCCGGTTCCGGCGGGAGGCGCAATCCGCCGCATCCTTGTCTCATCCAAATGTGGTCAGCATATACGATGTAGGACAGGAAGATGAAATTCATTATATTGTTATGGAATATATAGAAGGCAAGAACTTGAATGAGATTATTAAAGAACGGGCCCCGCTTCAGGTAGATGAATCCATCCGTATTGCTTCACAGATATGCGATGCCCTGGACCATGCACACCAGAACCAGATCATTCACAGGGACATCAAACCCCACAACATTCTGATTGGCCGTAATGGACGAGTCAAGGTAACAGATTTCGGAATAGCCCGTGCAGTTACTTCTACTACCATAACCCAGACGGGATCTGTAGTTGGTTCAGTTCATTATTTCTCGCCAGAGCATGCAAAAGGGGTAGCGACTGGGGAAAAGTCCGATCTTTATTCCCTGGGAATTGTCCTTTACCAGATGCTTACCGGAGTGCTTCCATTCTTGGGTGAAAGCCCGATTAGCGTAGCTTTGAAGCATTTACAGGAGGAATTTGAAGAGCCGCGTCTTCTGAATCCGCTGATACCCCAAAGCGTAGAGAATGTTATTTTAAGATCCATGCGCAAGAATCCGGAAGAGAGATACCAGTCTGCCAAAGAAATGCTGCAGGATTTGGAGACATGTCTGCTGCCTGAACGTCGAAGCGAGTCCAAAGCTCAGTTCCATGATGAAGAAGATGAGGACAGAACCCGTATTATTCCGGCAATCCGGCCGATGCAGCGGACTTTAGGCAGCCGTGGCGGCGAAGATCGGATGAGGCGTGATGACGAAGAAGAAATGCCGCGAAGCCCTTCCAAACGGAAATGGGGACGTCCTGTGCTATGGATCGGCCTCACACTGCTGCTATTGGCGGCGATGGGCGGGCTGGTGTGGTATGTCAGTGACAAATTCGATGTGGATGAAGTGGCAGTACCCTCGGTGACCGACATGTCCTTTGAAGCGGCCAAAGCAGAGCTGGCCAAGGTAGGGCTCGTCGCGGAAGAACCACCACTGACGGAGTACAATCCCAATAAGGAGCCTGATGTGGTATTTAAGCAAAATAAAGCTCCGGATACCATGGTCAAAGAAGGAACCTCTATTCTGCTCACAGTTAGTATTGCCAAGGAGCTGCCTGAGATGATTGAGTTATCGGGCAAACCTAAAGACGAAGCCGAAAAACTGCTGATCGCAGAGGGTGTTGAACAGAACCGGATTACTGAAGATCCGCGTTATAGCGAGGACTTTCCTGAAGGGCAGGTCATCAGCACAGAGCCGGCCGCGGGCAGTCCATATGACCCTGAGACAGCAACGATCAAGCTGATCGTCAGTCTGGGGCAAGAGACGACACCTATACCTGATCTCAAAGGCCACACGAAGGAAGATGCGAAGGCTATGCTGGAGGCAGCCGGTCTTGTCCTTGGTGAAGTTAAAGAGGAATCCAGCTTCTCTGAAGAAAAAGGCATCGTAATGAACCAATGGCCATATGAAAAAGGCGATACGGCCTCACCGGGTGAGAAGATCAATATTACGGTAAGTACAGGTTATCCACCTGAGGCTTTGGAATACACATTCAATGTGCCGGTGACTCCTTCAGTCGAAGGTAAAAAGACAAAAATCCGCATTATTTATGCTGACGCCCGTAAGGATGGCGAGAACCAGGAATGGGGAACCCGCACGATAGCCAAAAGCCAGAATCTGGCTGTGAATCTATTGCTAGCTCCTAATAAGGACGGTTCCATCTCTGTATATCAGGATGGCGATTTCATCGAAACCTATACGATAAAATATTCAGACGCCAAAAATGGGACGGTTCCTGATCCAGAGCCACCGGTTCAGAATACTCCTGAGCCGACTCAGGCCCCTACGGAGGCACCAGCTTCAGCTGATCCTACAATAGCACCGGAGATTTTACCTCCTTCTACTGAAGGTGGCAGCACTGGAGCAGCGGATCAGACCGGATTTACGAATAACAATGCCGGAAACGTACAGGCATCTTCGAAGAGTGGAAAAGATAAAAAAGGTAAATAAATGGATAAAAGCTGCAGCTTTTCTGAAGAAATTCCGGAGCTGACTGCAGCTAGCAGAATGACCCGGGAGCTTTTTATAGACTTGGGTCATTTGTGCAATATCAGGAGAGGAAGGCTTAGGATGTATGCCTGAAGGAATTATAATCAAAGCATTAAGCGGTTATTATTACGTCAAGCCGCTTCGTGAAGGATTGATAGCTACGGAGGAAGAGGCTGTACAATGCAGAGGGCGGGGAATCCTCAAGAAGAAAGGGGTTGCTCCGCTTGTGGGTGACCGGATTAAATATATTCTGACCGAAAATGGAGAAGGGATGGTTGATGAGCTGCTTCCCAGGGAGTCCGAGCTGATCCGTCCGCAGGTAGCCAATGTCAAACTGGCTGTGCTTCTCTTCTCGGTGCGGGAACCGGATATGAATCTGAATCTTCTTGATAAATTCCTGGTACACATTGAACACTCCGGTCTGGAGACTCTTATCGTGCTGACGAAGCAGGATCTGGCTGACGATAAAGGTGAAGCCACTGCACTTGTCAAAGAGCTGTATGAGCGTATTGGTTACGAAGTGTTGGTCACCAGTTCGCTTACCGGCTCCGGCAGTGAGGAGCTGCGGAATCGTCTGGCAGGCATTATCAGTGTCTTCTCCGGCCAGTCCGGTGTCGGCAAGTCTACATTGCTGAACCGCCTTGTGCCCGGCCTTGAACTGGAAACAGGAGAAATCAGTCTTCGCTTGGGCCGGGGGCGGCATACTACCCGTCATGTGGAGTTAATGGATATTGGCAACGGAGGTTTTGTGGCCGATACTCCGGGCTTTAGTCAGCTGGATTTTCTGGAGCTCGGTGTGGATGAGTTGTCTACTTGTTTCCGGGAGTTTGCCCCTTTTGCCGAACAATGCAAATTCCGCGGCTGCAGCCATCTGCATGAACCCGGATGCCATGTCATTGATGCCGTGAATACGGGAGTGATTGCAGGCAGCCGTTATGACCATTACAAGCTGTTCTATACTGAAATGAAAGATAAAAAGCGGAGGTACTAACCCTATGATTACAATCGCACCATCGATATTATCAGCTGATTTTGCCGCACTGGGCGCAGAGGTCGCAGAAGCCGAAGCCAGTGGCGGGGACTGGATTCATGTGGATGTCATGGACGGCCATTTTGTGCCGAATATTACCCTAGGCCCACCGATTGTAAAAGCTGTCAAAGCACACACCTCATTGCCGCTCGATGTCCACTTGATGATTGAGAATCCGGAACGCTATATCCCAGAGTTTGCAGCCGCAGGGGCATCGGTTATTACAGTTCATGCCGAGGCTTGTGTTCATCTTCACCGTGTAGTTCACCAGATTAAGGAGCTTGGACTAATGGCCGGTGTGGCGATTAATCCGGGTACACCTGCATCAGCTGTGCAAGAGGTGCTGGAGGATATTGATATGGTGCTTATAATGACGGTAAACCCCGGTTTTGGAGGTCAATCGTTTATTCCGCACACCTTGAAGAAGATCCGTCAGATCCGGGAATGGGCCCGGGAAGTGAATCATACCTCCCTACGGATTGAAGTAGACGGTGGAATCGCCGAAGAGACCGCTCCACTAGTTGCAGAAGCTGGTGCGGATATTTTGGTCGCCGGAAATGCGGTGTTCGGACGAAGTGACCGCGCAGCTGCCATCAAGGCCATTCGGGAAGCGGCGGAGGCAGCCCTGCGCTAAAACGTAAGCGATACGTTCGATCTAATGGTATAGGCCAAGTTGCCGACGCATAAATATGGTTACATGAGCAGAAATCTCATGTAGCCTTTTTTGAATAGGAAAGCCGAAGTTCCAGTATTCCCTGTATCCTTTTATTTTTTGAGAAACAAAAACACCGCCTCTTCCAGGGGACGGCCAAGTCGTTTCTTCTTATTCAATAAGGGAGGTCTGCATTCGCCAGGTTATCGGCTCGCCAGGAAAGTCTCCTACCGTATGGCATGAATTGATGGGAGGGTTAATAATGAAATTTTACACGTTCAAGCTGCCAAGATTTTTGGGAGGTTTTGTTAAAGCGATTTTGAACACATTTCAGAAAAGTTGAGGGCGGAATAGAAAAGAAAACATGAAAAAAAGCACCTTACATATGTAAAGGGTGCTTTTTGCTTCATATGAGATATCGCTAGGTCCTAGGAAAACCTAAGACTAAACGCGTTCAACTTTGCCGGCTTTCAAAGCACGGGTGCTGACGTACACGCGTTTCGGTTTGCCGTTCACGAGGATACGGACCTTCTGAACGTTAACTCCCCAAGAGCGACGGTTGCGGTTGTTCGCATGAGATACGTGGTTGCCGCTGCCCGGTTTCTTGCCAGTTACAGTACATTTGCGGGACATAGATTACACCTCCTTGTTACTTACACCTGCGTAAAACAATACTTAAATATAATATCACAGCAAAATTTGCTTCGTCAACCGCTTCAAAAACATTTATTTCTTTTGGCTCTTATAGTACAATATAAATTAGTGTATTATGTCCAGTTAATCATAGAATTGATTAGGCATGAAGTTAGGAAGGGGAATTCTCATTGAGTAAGCGTTCTATAAACGGAACAGATTTTACCGCAATGGTACTCGCCGGAGCGGAGAAGCTGCAGCAGCATGCAGAGCACGTCAATTCCCTGAATGTATTTCCTGTACCCGATGGGGATACGGGAACCAACATGAATTTGACGATGACTGCAGGCGTGAACGAATTGAAGAAAAATAATACCGCCTCTGTTGGCCAATGTGCAGGAGTATTGTCTAAGGGTCTCTTAATGGGCGCGAGGGGAAATTCCGGCGTTATTTTGTCACAGCTGTTCAGAGGTCTTGGACGGTACGCTGCCCAATACGAAGAATTGAACACGCAGCAGTTCGCAGCAGCGCTGCAGACCGGAGTGGATACAGCCTACAAAGCGGTGGTCAAACCGGTAGAGGGAACGATACTTACAGTTGCCAAGGAAGCTGCAAGACATGCCGGCTACTATGCACGGCGCACAACGGATGTAATAGAACTGATGACTGAGGTCCTGGCCAAAGCCAAAGAAGCGTTAGCCAATACTCCAGAACTTTTGCCTGTGCTGAAACAGGTAGGGGTAGTTGATTCCGGGGGGCAAGGCTTGGTATATATTTACGAAGGATTTCTTGAACATTTGACGGGCCATGGAAGCACGGCAGTTCCCGTTACTGTGCAAGGACAAGCCCCCGCTCCTGCAGCGGCCCCAGCCCCAGTGCTGACCAAACATGAGAACGTATTGTCCTCAGTGCAGTCCTCTGCTCAATCCCGGCTGTCTACGGAAGACATTGAATTTTTATACGATATGGAGTTTTTTATCAACCGTTTGCTTGGCAATTCGGTGAAAACGCACTTTGATGAAGAGGCATTCCGCAGAGCACTATCAGTTAATGGTGATTCGATTATCGTCATTTCGGATGATGAGACCATCAAGGTACATGTTCATTCCAAGACTCCGGGAGAGGTACTGAATCTGGCGCTTCAATATGGTGAGATCACACAAATCCATATCCTCAACATGCGCGAGCAGCATCGTGATCTTCTGATTGCAGGAATGGATATTGCGCCTATGCCTGAGGTATTTGCAGATATTCCTAAGGAAGTGAGCAGTGTACAGGCTCCAGCTGTTCCTCCTGCGGATGATATGGCTCAGTACGGATTCATTGCCGTTTCTTCGGGTGAAGGCATCTCTGATATTTTCAGAAGCCTGGGGGTGGATGCTATTCTGTCCGGCGGGCAGACGATGAATCCGAGTACCGAAGATTTCGTTAACGCGATCTCATCCATTTCGGCGAAGCATATTTACATCCTGCCAAATAACTCGAACATTGTGCTTGCCGCCCAGCAGGCCAAGGAATTGCTTGAAGGAGAACGGGAAATCACCGTTATTCCAAGCAAAAGCATCCCGCAGGGGATAGCCGCTGCCTTTGCCTTCCAGGAGGAGGACACGGTAGACTCGAATACAAGCAATATGCTGGAAGCTATCACTCAAGTGAAATCGGGGCAAATTACCAATGCCGTCCGTGATACGGTTATCGAGGAGCTGGAGATCAAATCGGGGCAATATATCGGAATTTCCAATTCGAAGATTGTATCCGCTGCCGATGATCTGCTGGTTGCAAGTCAGGCGCTGCTCACAAGCATGCTTGTGAATGGTGATGAAATTGTCACTATTCTGACAGGTGCTGAATCCGAGGAAAAGGTTACCGAAACACTCAAGAGCTGGCTTGAACAGGCTTACCCGCAGGTTGAAGTTGAGGTTCATGAAGGCGGCCAGCCGCTGTATTATTACCTTTTCTCTGTCGAACCGTAGGCTTCATTTACTCCTTATATAGTCTTAAGCAGAATCAGCATGGTGTCCTTTATCAGGTCTGCCATTCTGTCTGCCACATCATAGTTTGGGGAGGAAATCCATGAATCGTACTGTGATCGTCACCGACAGCACTTCCGATATCCCGCCGTCCATGGCGGAAGCGTATGGTATTGAGGTTGTTCCTTTGACTCTGATGTTTGGCGAGGAGGCATTCCGGGATAATGTGGACATGACGCCGGAGCAATTCTATGAACGTCTTCCCCGTTCAACGCAGCTTCCGACCACTTCTCAGCCATCACCGGCTGAATATATGGATGTCTACCGGGCGATTCAGGAACGTGTACCGGGTTGCCGAATTCTATCTTTTCACATTTCCTCAGGTCTTAGCGGTACGTATCAATCGGCTGTTCTGGCTAAATCCATGCTGGAAGAGGAAGGTGAATCAATTACTGTAATTGATTCACTCTCCGCTTCCTATGGATTCGGCTTTATGGTTATCGAGGCGGCGAGGCTGGCGGCAGAGGGGCATAGCCCGGAAGATATTTTGACTAAAGTCGAGAGTCTTCGTCAATCCCGCAAGCTGTACTTTCTCGTCGATACCTTGGAATACCTGCAAAAAGGCGGAAGAATCGGCAAAGCCTCCGCGTTTCTGGGGACGCTGCTTAACATCAAACCGATCCTTTCTATTGATGCAGAAGGAATTATCTACGCGGTTGAGAAGGTTAGAGGACGTAAAAAGGCAGTAGCCCGCATGATCGAGCTGTTCAAAAATGAACTGCCGGGTGTGGACAAAATCAACGTGGCCGTGGGTCATACGGCTGAACCGGCTTCCGGCGAAGAGTTCCTTAGGGAATTGGCCGGACACTTCACCCTGGAAGAGAAAGTGCTGACCAATGTGGGCCCGGTTGTGGGGAGCCATGTTGGCAACGGTACCTTAGCCGTTTTCATCTGGCCTGCGTAAATAGGGGATGAATATGGGACTATCTTTGGATTCAATCGAAGTGAAACAAATAAATGGCGTGAGCGCTCAAAAGCAAAATGAGCTTCACGCCTTTGGCGTCTTTACAGTGAAGGATTTGCTGGAGTATTATCCATTCCGCTATGATGATTTCCGCCCCCGCTCACTGAGTGAGATCAAACACGGTGATAAGGCTACGCTTGTCGCGAAGGTTATCGGTATACCTGTCCTGCAGCGTTTTGGGGGTAAATCCCGACTGAGCTGCAAAATGGTAGCAGAGCCTTGGATGTTCACAGCTACATGGTTCAACCAGCATTATGTACGTGAGCAGCTGACCGTGGGGCGTGAAATTGTAATAACCGGCAAATGGGATCAGAAACGTAACGCCATCACTGTTACGGATTATGAATTTACTGATCGGGGAGAAGGCAAAATCGGCACCCTGCAGCCGGTCTATTCTGTGGGGGGCAAGATAACACAGTCCTGGATACGCAAAATGATTCATCAGGGCCTGCAGCAGTATGGTGAGCTGATTCCGGAAATTCTTCCGCAGATGATTATACGTAAATATGATTTTATGTCCCGCAAACGGGCTATTGCCACCATCCATCGGCCTGAAGATACGCGGGAAGGCCAGCAGGGGCGGCGGCGGATGGTATATGAAGAACTGTTTCTGTTCCAGCTTAAGGTACAGGCTTTCCGGGTGCTAAACCGCGGCAGAATGGATGGAGTGGTGCATACGGTAGACAATGCCACGGTCCGGCAGTTTGTCCGCAGCCTGCCTTTTGAACTGACCGATGCTCAGAAGCACGTGGAGCTGGAAATCCTGCAGGACATGCGTTCTCCGCATTGCATGAATCGTCTTTTACAAGGGGATGTGGGTTCCGGTAAAACAGTACTCGCAGCAATTGCCCTGTATGCCACAGTGAAATCAGGATTTCAGGGAGCGCTGATGGTACCTACTGAGATTCTTGCAGAGCAGCATATGCGTTCACTCACTAAGATGTTTGAGCCATTTGGGATTACGGTCGGTCTCTTGACAGGAAGCGTCACCGGACGCAAACGGAAGGATCTGTTAGCCTCCCTGCAATTGGGAATGCTCGATATTGTGGTGGGTACGCATGCCTTGATTCAGGAGGATGTTTTTTTTCGGGGGCTGGGAATGGTGGTCACGGATGAGCAGCATCGTTTTGGCGTTAACCAACGCAGTATTTTGCGCCGCAAGGGCTACAATCCGGATGTGTTGACCATGACGGCAACGCCTATACCACGTACACTTGCGATTACGGTCTTCGGAGATATGGACGTGTCCACACTTTCTGAGCGGCCTAAGGGACGTGTACCGATCACAACCTATTGGGTAAAACCGGACTTGATGGAGAGGGTGCTGAAGCTGATCAGCCGTGAGATCGATCAGGGCAGACAAGCCTATCTAATCTGTCCGCTCATTGAGGAATCGGAAAAGCTGGATGTGCAGAACGCGATTGACCTGCATATTCAAATGTCGCAGTCTTTTCCCAATTACAAGGTAGGGCTGCTGCATGGACGGATGACACCTGGGGAAAAGGACGAAATCATGCGTGCTTTTTATAGTAATGAGGTTCAACTGCTGGTCTCCACAACGGTGGTAGAGGTTGGTGTCGATGTTCCTAATGCTACTCTGATGATCATTATGGATGCAGACCGCTTTGGACTGTCCCAGCTGCATCAGTTACGCGGACGGGTAGGACGGGGCCAGCACGCCTCCTTCTGTGTGCTTGTAGCTGATCCCAAATCAGAGATCGGGCGTGAGCGCATGACGGCAATGACCGATACAGACGATGGATTTGAGGTGTCTCGAAGGGATCTGGAGCTGCGGGGCCCGGGGGATTTCTTTGGGACTAAGCAGAGCGGGCTTCCGGAGTTCAGGTTGGCCGATATGACTGCTGATTTTGATGTGCTGGAGCAAGCCAGAGATGATGCTGCAGGATTGCTGAAAGAAACTGACTTCTGGACCTCTAATGACTATGCGCCACTGCGGAGCTATTTGCAGAATGAGCAGATTTTTCAAGGGGACTTAATCGATTAATTAATTAGGCACATGTGCCAGCTCTCCCTCATATACTGTGAATGGTTGGAATATGACAGGAGGTGCTGCGCGTGGGCTATCAGCAATTTGGAATCAGTCCCCAGCTAGTGGATCGCATCAAGCTGAAGATGAAAAATCCGGCTGTTAAAGAACGTATTAAGAATATGATCAACGGAGTCTCCAAACAGGAGCTTCAGGATCCTGCGGTGGTGCGCAGACTGGTGCGAAATGCCTCGGTAGTACTGGGGGAGAAGCTGACCTCCACGCAGGAAGAGCAAATTGTTAAATTTGTTATTGCGCAGAAGATTGACCCTAACAATACTTTTCATTTGATCCGGTTATGGGGAATGTTCCGGTAGTAATATGCAAACTCAGGATGACCCAGCCGGCCGTAAAAAATGCAAGGAGAGTCTGTACTTCGGCTACCCGGAGTCCTGATCCCCTTGCATTTTTACGTGATGGTGCGTTGCCGGTTTAAAGAACTCTTTGCATGTGTAGCATGACATTACTCCAGTAGCCAGTATCCAGATCACTGATCTGGACACCCGGATCACCCCAGGTATGAATGAATTTGCCGTTTCCGATGTATATGCCGACATGTCCCGGAACCGCATCACTCTCAAAACGTCCGGGTACTGTAAAGAAGATCAGGTCGCCAACCTCCAGTTCACTGCGGCTTACCCGTCTGCCTCGATTATCCTGGTCTTTAGCTAAACGGGGGAGGTCTACACCAAATTTCTTATAGACATGGCGAGTGAATGAGGAACAGTCGAACCGCTTGGTTTCCTCGTATGGTCCTGCGCCGAAGTCATACGGAACGCCGAGAAACCTTTTGGCATAGGCAACCAGTTCTCTGCTGTCTGCAGTGGACAGACTTTGGATACGCAGAGTATTGGCTGATTCGGGTCTGCCAGTCTGTTCAGCACGCTCCTTATCGGCGGGAGAAGCGACGTTGATCTCACCGGTACGGGAGTTCCAGCCGACTTCGGTCTGCAATAATTTTGACAGTGAAGTAGGAGTGATATAAATTTGACCGTTTCGACGAATCGGAGCATCCGGCAATTTTATTTTTTCCCCCAAGGAGAATACTTGGGTTGAATTCGGATGAAGCATGTACATTACATCGGTATAGCCGATTTTGGCATAGCCCCCGCTGGCGGTATCATCCTTCATCCGGTAACCGATAGAAGCGGCTGCCGGTTTCAGAGGGATCCAGTATTTACCTTGTTTATCGGTGAACGAAGCTTTTTCATAATAGCTGCCTGAAAGAGATCCGGCAGGCGTGACTGCATTGACCTTTGGCTTCTGATCGCTTGTGCCGTAGCTGCAAGCACTATTTGCTATAATTGCTGCAGTCAACAAAGCGGAGACAGTGATGGATTTTACAGATCGGTTTGTTGTCATAATGGCACGCTCCATATTCAAACTGTAGTATAAGTTTGCACAGTGAGCCCTATTTTATGTAGGAAGAGAAGAAGACAAGCGCTGTAATAATCACCCAGATAAATAAGATAAAGTCCAATATTGTGCGTTTATTGTAAAAAGTGGTCCTGTCATAAGTGATTGACGGAAAATGAACCTTTATATAAGATAAGCATATTATATTTACTTTTTAGTTACGGGCTTCGTGGCTGATTTTGCTTTAATGCTTTTAAAGATGAAAGTGTTACTGCTGAGACGCTACCCTTGAAGCACGCGCTGAATTCGTAAAAAGAAGAGGGGTTTATACGATGAGAACAAAGAAAATATGGCTAGGTTTAAGTCTAAGCGCGTTGCTGGCGGTTACTGCCTGTGGTTCCAACAATAACAATGCTGCGGATTCAGGAAAAGCTGATTCCGGGAGCGCGGATTCAAAAACTTACAAAATAGCTATCTCACAATATGTCGAGCACCCTTCTTTGGATGCTACACGGGAAGGGTTCCTCGCCGCTCTGAAGGACGCTGGATTGGTGGAAGGCGAGAATCTGAAGGTGGATCTGGAGAACGCCCAGGCAGACTCATCCAATAATCTGTCTATCGCCCAGAAGATAGCGGCTGACAAGAATGACCTTGTGCTGGGGATCGCCACACCTTCGGCTCAGGCTGTTGTTCAGGCAGAGGGCAAGGATACACCGATTCTGTTCGCGGCGGTCACAGACCCGCTGGATGCCAAGATCGTAACCGATCTGGATCATCCCGGCGGCAATGTATCCGGGGCTTCGGATACCAACCCTGAGTCGATCACACGCCTGATGACATTTATCGCCGAACAGTTCCCGAAGGTCAAAAAACTCGGCCTTATTATCAATGAGGGTGAACCGAATGCTGTCGTAATGGCTGATATTGCCAAAAAAGAGCTGGACAAGCATGGCATCGAGCTGGTTAAAGCTGCGATTACTAACACCTCTGAAGTGAAGCAGGCAGCAGAATCACTTGTTGGCCGTGTGGATGCCTTGTACATCACTCTCGATAACTCGGTAGTAAGCGCTGTGGATACGATCATTCAGACTGCTAATGACAACAAAATTCCGTTTTTCTCCGCTGACCGGGATACGGTAGAAAAAGGGGCTTTTGCAACCGTCGGGTTCAAATACTATGATCATGGCTACCAAGTAGGCCAAATGGCTGTGGAAGTGTTGAAAAACGGTAAGAATCCGGGGGACATGAAGGTGACCATGCAGGAGAAGCTGGACCTGATTATGAATCTCAAAGCTGCGGCGGCGCAGGGGATTGAAGTGACAGATGCTATGAAGGCTGAAGTTGCTGATCCGGATAATAATATTATTCAATAATTATGACAACAATGGGGGGAATCCGAAAGGAGCGCCCCTTGCCGCTTGAAGGAGGAAGTCAGCAATGGTTGATTCAATAATTGGAGCCGTGGAAATGGGCTTGTTATATGCTTTTATGGCTTTAGGTGTATATATTACATTTCGTATTCTTGATTTTCCTGATTTGACTGTGGATGGAAGCTTCACTACAGGTGGAGCAATTGCCGCGGTTATGATTACGCACGGCTATTCGCCGTGGCTGGCCACAATTTGTGCACTTGTCGGAGGAATGGCAGCGGGAATGTGTACAGGACTTCTGCATACCAAGGGGAAGATTAATGGCCTGCTGTCCGGTATTTTGATGATGATCGCATTGTATTCCATTAATTTGCGGATTCTGGATAAGCCTAACGTCTCAATCATGGGCGAAGATTCTTTATTTACCTCTATTAACCCTCTATTGGTAATGCCCATTGTGATGATTGCCGTCAAAATTCTGATGGATCTGTTTCTGCGTACCGATCTGGGGCTTGCTCTCCGGGCTACTGGCGATAATTCCAGAATGATCCGAAGCTTCGGAGTGAATACGGATACCACTACTATCCTCGGCATCAGTCTGGCAAATGGAATGGTGGCGCTCTCGGGTGCGCTGGTAGCCCAATATTCAGCTTTTGCTGATTCTACTATGGGGATAGGAATGATCGTGATTGGTCTGGCTTCGGTCATTATAGGTGAGGCCATCTTTGGAGCGGGAAATGTGTTCCGGGCAACGCTGGCAGTCATACTGGGTTCCATCGTCTATCGCATAGTTGTTGCGCTGGCGCTACGGGTTCCTTGGCTCAAGGCATCGGACCTAAAGCTGATCACTGCAATCATTGTCATTATTGCACTCGTATTCCCTTCGGTTCAGCGTTTCATGAAGCAGAAGAGAATGGCGCGCAGACGTAGTGTGGAGCTGGTGCAAGAAGCGCTGAACAACAAGAAAGGGGGCGCAGCCGATGTTAAAGCTTAATCGTGTATCCAAGCTGTTCAATCCGGGTACACCGGATGAAAAAATTGCGCTCCTCGGTATTGACCTTGAGCTTCGAAGCGGAGACTTTGTGACCGTCATCGGCAGCAACGGTGCTGGCAAGTCCACTCTGATGAATGTCATCTCCGGTGTGATGAAACCGGATCTTGGGGAAGTGCACATTGAAGGGAGCCCGATCAGCTCCCTCGCCGAGTTCCAGCGGGCCCGCTGGATTGGCCGGGTTTTTCAGGACCCTATGGCGGGTACAGCACCTCACATGACGATCGAAGAGAATCTGGCTATGGCCTACAAAAGAGGCCAGAGCCGCCGTATGTCTCTCGGTGTGTCTGCTGCACGCCGGACCCTTTTCCGTGAGCAGCTAAGCCGGCTTGGTATTGGTCTGGAGAATCGGCTAAGAGCCAAGGTAGGACTGCTCTCCGGCGGGGAGCGCCAGGCTCTGAGTCTGCTCATGGCGACCTTCACGAATCCGCAGATTCTGCTTCTTGACGAGCATACGGCTGCACTGGACCCCGCCCGAGCGGAGTTGATCACCGGGCTCACGGAGTCCATTGTCCGTGAGTTGAAGCTGACAACACTTATGGTTACACATAATATGGAACAGGCCATACGTCTGGGCAACCGGCTGATCATGATGGACAAAGGAAGCATCATACTGGATATTAATGAGGACCGCAAGCAGGATCTGACGGTTGAGCGGTTGCTTGGTGAATTTGAGGCCATCAGCGGACATAAGCTGGCGGATGACCGGATGATGTTGGGTTAGTTGCCAATAGGCAAAAGCAAATAAACTTGGATTTCAGTCAAATGTGACTGATATTCAAGTTTTTTTGGTTTATATTTCCATGGCAGGCGCTTTCGATTAATATATAATGAAGTACATATTTTACAACAGAATGAGAAAGCAGAGGGAGAGACATGATGTTGCATAGAAATAAGAGCGCTTTCAAGAATTCAGGAATTTTTAGCAAGATGATCATGCTGATTTCGTTTTTACTACTACTGTCGTTCTTGTTCTCTCTGATCTTCCTCCAATATGTCTATCGAATTTATGACCATCAAATTTATGAAAAAGCCTCAGAGGTGCTGGGTATGTCGTCGATCAGCATTGAGAACGAACTGAAAGAACTGGAGCAGCTATCCTTCACAGTTGTATCAGATGAACAGATTCAGAACTGTCTGCGCCAATTATTGGACAATCCTTCACCGTATCAGCGTCAGCTGCTCCACAACAAGATCATCAACCGGCTCGTGGCTTTTGCGGGTGCGGAGAAATATGTGTATTCGATGATGATATTGGATGCGAACGACGGAGTGATGACTGCGGGGAACAGGGAAGGACTGTCACAAGATCTGCAGGACCGGCTTAAACCGCTCGCGATCGAAGGTGCAGGCAGTAATGTATGGTACACCCAGGGAAGCAAAAATTCACTTCTGGCCATTCGACAAATCAAATCGTACACCGGGTCTACCTTCACACTGGACCATTTGGGAACCCTTGTCATCCGTATCCGCGTCGAACGCATTATTGCGGACAGCACCAGCACAGCGGAGGATGGCAGCCAGGTTATTGTAATGGATAAAGGTACCGGAGAGTCCATTTACCCGGTTAATCCGTTCCTTCTGCCGCAGGAACTGACTGAGGAAGTGCGTCGCCAGGAATCCTACAGAACCGTTAGCTACAGCAAGGGCACGTATTTTGTAGCCAAGACGAATTCTTCTTATATGGACTGGACCTACATTAATGCTACACCGTTCAATGAAATGTTCAGACAGATCACCTTTGTCAAAAGACTAGTGGTAGTCATCTTCGGTTGTATCCTCCTGCTGGGGCTGCTGCTGGGATACCGGCTGGCACGAAGCATTGCGCGGCCTATCTCCAAGCTGACACAAAAGATGCGGCGGATTGAGAAGGGCGACCTGGATAATCTTGAGGAGCAGGCGTTAGGGTTTGTCTCGCAAACTGCGCAGGATGAAGTAAGTCAATTGAACCGGACTTTCCAGATGATGATCCGGCGGATCCGGGAGCTGATCGACGAGAATTATGCCAAGCAGCTGGTGATTCGGGAGACAGAATTGAAAGCGCTCCAAGCCCAGATTAATCCACACTTTTTGTATAATACGCTGGAATCCATCAATTGGCTGGCAAAGGTCAACAAGCAGAAGCAAATTTCTGAAATGGTTGAGGCACTGGGATTTCTGCTCCGAAGTTCTATCGGGCTTAAAGACATGCTGATCTCCCTGGAAAAGGAGCTGAATATCGTCCGAAGCTATATAACGATTCAGCGCACACGGTTTGAGGAACGTCTGGATTTCAGGATGGATGTTCCTGAGGATCTGCTGGATGCGCTGATTCCCAAGCTCACGCTGCAGCCATTGGTAGAAAATGCAATCCGGTATGCGCTTGAGCCAAATATTGAGCCGTGTATTATTTCGATTACCATCACCAAGACGGAAAGCGGACTGGATCTGATGGTCAGTGACAACGGCCCGGGAATGACGGCTGAATTCATCCGTGAACTGCAGCAGGGCAACATTCAGACACGTGGAGAAGGGATTGGGCTGGCTAATATAACAGAGCGTATTCAGATTGTTTTTGGGCAGGAATGGGGAACGGACATTGAGAGTGAACCGGGAGAAGGCACTACGATTCATGTGCATATCCCGTATTGGAGAGGAGAAATAAGACATGTACAAATTGCTGCTGGTAGATGATGAACGCCTGATTCTGGAGGGGATATCCCAAGTGGTGGAATGGGGGCTTGCAGGGACCGAGCTGGTGGGAACGGCGCGCAACGGTCTTGAAGCGCTGGAACAAATTGAGCTGCTGGAACCGGACATTGTAATCACTGATATTTCCATGCCGGGGCTGGATGGACTTGGGCTTGTAGACCGCTGCAGCAGCAAGTATCCCGGGATAAAGTTCATCATGCTGACCGGCTATAAAGATTTTGATTATGCCCGCAGCGCCATGCAGCATGGAGTAAGGCATTACCTGCTGAAACCCTGCAATGAGCAGCAGATTCATGAAGCGCTGACGGAGCTTGTGCAGGAACTGGATGAGCAGAGCCGCCGTGAGCAATTTGTTACCGAGATGAAACAACGCCTTACCAAGGTGCTGCCGCATGTCAAAACACAATTTCTAAAGGAATGGATCTCCAATAAGATGTATGGCAGCCATGACCTGGATTATTACCAGGAGCTGTTCGGCATTGAGCTGGGCAGCAAAAACGTCCGGCTTATTCTTTTCAAGCTGGAGGATTCCTTTGAGTATGAGCATTTGTTCGCCCTGCAAAATATCGCCCAAGATATGCTATGTGAGGTGCTTCTCAGCACAAATATCGGATCACAACTTCTGATTCTTCTGGAGCAGCCGGAAGAAGCAGTCCCTCAGCAACATCTGCTTGAGCGGATTTCAAGTGTGAAGGAGGTATTTTTTAACTTTTATAAAATCCATGTTACGACCGCTGTCAGCGACCAGGGAAGGATGAGTGAGTCGCGCAGTCTGTTCAGGCAGACGCTGCAGTGCATGAGCCACCGCTTTTATCTGGAAGAAGGCAGTCTGATCACTGGCAGCGATATTCCCGAGGATGAGCTTAGCGGTCATGGCGAAATAGATCTGCAAGAGGAGCAGATCTGTCTCCTGATCAAAGCCGGGAATCAAAATGCAGTGGTGAACGAGCTGGACCGCTTATTTAGCGTACTTGCAGACCAGCGCTATGATATGAATGTAACGCGTTCTTATGTGCTTCAGCTGTATTCGGCTATGATCCGTTTATGCGTTCCAGACGAGCGCAGCAGCTTTACTTCCGGGCTGGCAGAGCTGGCAGAGCTGGGTACGCTGGGCAATCTCAAAGGTTTTGTTATGAGGGCGGCAGAACGACTTACTGGAATGTATGACCGCCATTTTGTGACCCGACAATCGTCCATTGTAGATAAAATGCTCCGGATCATCGAGGCGGATTATCAGAACTCGGAGCTGTCGCTCGGTTCGGTGGCTGCAGAGATGCTATATATGAATCCGGACTATCTCGGCAAAATATTCAAAAAAGTGACCGGCGAGAAGTTCTCGAATTATGTCACTAATTATCGGATCGGCAAGGCCTCTGAGCATATTACCCGCAGCGGTGATGTGAAGGTATTTGAGCTTGCAGAGCTGTACGGATTTGGCGGCAACGCGCAGTATTTCAGTCAGGTGTTCAAGAAGGTAACCGGGATGACGCCGACTGACTTTATGAAGCCTCAGTGATTGATTGAACACTTGGACCTGATTATTGAACAAAGATGACGGTTTTTTGTATTCAAGAAAGCGGCGGAATTTGAGAAAATCTATTCATGGAAGCGTTACCAGAACAACTGGACTTCCTACTCATTTCACTAAAAGGGGAGATATCCAATTGAAAAAGAGATTCGCATTAATGGCTGTTCCGATGCTGCTGTCTATACTGGCAGGATGCGGCGGCAACAATAGCAATAACGCCGCCAAGGATGCGGCTGCCACAAACGCAGCAGGCAACCAGCCAGCTGCAGCAACGGCCGCCAGCTCGTCAGATCCCGTAACCCTGCGGATTGCCTGGTGGGGCAGCGATACGCGTCATTCGTATACCCAACAGGTCATTGATATGTATGAAGCCCAGAATCCTAATGTGAAGATCGAACCGGAATATGCATCTTTTGATGATTACTGGAAAAAACTTGCTCCCCAAGCTGCAGCTAACCGCCTCCCTGATATCGTACAAATGGATGTTTCTTATATTAATCAATACGGCACAAACGGCCAACTGGAGGATCTGACGCCTTACCTGAACAAAACGATTCAGGTGGGGGATGTGAATGAGAATGTCCTCTCTACCGGTGTTATCGACAGCAAACAATATGGTATTCCGCTGGGAGTTAACGTACTCGGGTTCCAGTATGATCCTGCGTTGCTGAAGAAAGCCGGTGTAGATTCGATTCAAGAGAACTGGACGTGGGATCAATACAAAGAAATTGCCATGAAAGCCAAGGATGCCGGACTCTTCATGGACTCCTCGATGGCCGCGGATATTTTCTTCAACTACTATCTGCGTACTAAAGGCCTGTCACTCTATAATTCAGACGGCTCTGCTCTCGGGTATGATGACGATGCGCTGTTCACTGATTTTTTCGGGATGACATCTGATCTGATTGCCAAAGGGGCAGTACCGTCGCAAGATAAGCTGAGTCAGAATAAAGGCGTTATCGAAGAATCTGACATCGTCAAAGGAACTGGAATCGGTATGTGGCAGTGGTCCAACCAATATGTCGCGCTTCAAATCGCGGTGAACCGCCCGATGGAACTGGCCCCGATGCCGGGTCCGGATATGGAGAAAGGTCTGTATATGCAGCCGAGCATGTACTGGTCGATCACATCGAACTCCAAAGCCAAGGAAGAAGCAGCCAAGTTTATTGATTTCTGGACCAATAATGCTGAGGCGAACAAGCTGATCAAGGGCGAACGCGGCGTACCGATTTCGAGTAAAATCAAGGAATCGCTTGCTACAGAATTAACAGACTCCGGCAAACAGGTATTCAAATTCGTTGCTGATATGGAGCCGAAAACTTCACCGATGAGTCCTCCTGTAGGTTCACCTGAAGTGGTAGCCTTGCTGACTGACCTTGCAGAGCAGATGAACTTTGGCCAGATTACACCAGAAGCAGCTTCAACCCAGTTCCGCAAAGAAGCCAGCGAGATTCTTGCGAACCGCTAAAATGGTGATTGCCATACTGTGAATTTAACTGGATAGGAGTTGGAGAACATTGGGCTTAAGTAATCCCATTACCGTAAGTCCTGGCACTTATAGAGCGAAAAAATCGCTGGGTCAGCGGCTGCGCAAAAATTTGACGGGGTATGCCTTTATCAGTCCTTTCATTATCGGTTTCCTGTGTTTTACACTGGTGCCGATGGTCATATCACTGTATCTGTCTTTTACTAAATATAATCTGTTCGCTCCGCCGCGCTGGATAGGACTGGATAACTATGTCAAAATGTTCACCGGCGATCCGAAATACTTACATTCCCTTAAGGTTACGCTGCTGTATGTGTTCATCGGAGTGCCGCTTCGGCTGGGTTTCGCCTTGTTCGTCGCGATGATTCTGAATACAAAATCCAAGATGGTGGGAGCTTACCGTACGGTGTATTATCTGCCTTCTATCATCGGGGGAAGTGTTGCAGTCTCCATCATGTGGCGTAATATTTTTAGTGATACCGGTATTATCAACGGCATGCTTGGCTTCTTTGGTCTTGGACCGGTTAGCTGGTTTGGTAATCCGAATGCCGCACTGTTCATGCTGATTACTTTGTCAGTCTGGCAATTCGGCTCCTCCATGCTGATATTCCTGGCCGGGCTGAAGAATATCTCAGGTGAGATGTACGAAGCCGCGAGTGTGGACGGGGCGAGCTTTTTCCGTAAATTTTTCAAAATCACGCTGCCGCTGCTCAGCTCTGTCATCTTGTTCAACATGGTTATGCAGACGATCAGTGCATTCATGACCTTTGTTCCTGCCTATATCATCTCTAAAGGCGAGGGTGGACCAATGGATGGCACGATGCTCTATTCCCTGTATCTATTCCGTCAGGCCTTCATGTTCAACAACATGGGATATGCTTCGGCTATGGCTTGGGTGATGCTGCTGCTGGTCGGCATTATGACAGGTATTCTGTTCAAGACCTCCAAATCATGGGTCTTCTACGAATCGGGAGGAGGAAAGTGAGTCATGGCGAAGAATAAAATCAAATGGCCGATCTATCACATCCTTATCGGCGGGCTCGCCATCATTATGCTCTACCCGATTCTATGGATGATCATGAGCTCCTTCAAGGAAAGCCGTATGGTGTTTGTTACGGCTAAGACCCTGCTTCCGCATCCCTGGGAATGGGGGAACTATGCTAAAGGCTGGGAAGGGGTAGCCGGTTATTCTTTCGGTGTTTTCATCAAAAATTCGTTTGTAATTGTTATCGTAGCTACAATTGGAGCAGTATTTTCCTCATCGTTGGTCGCTTTCGGCTTTGCCCGCAATAAATTTGTCGGTCATGGTCTCTGGTTCGGAATCATGATGATGACACTGATGCTGCCGGCTGACGTCGTGCTTGTACCGCAATATATTATTTATACCAAGCTGAACTGGCTGGACAGCATCCGCCCGATTGTAATTCCGCAGTTCTTCGGAGTTCCATTCTTCATCTTTCTTATGCTGCAGTTCATCCGCACCATTCCCGGTGAACTGGATGAAGCGGCAACCATCGACGGGTGCGGCAAGTTCAGACTGTATTACAAAATCATCCTTCCGTTGATCCGTCCTTCGATGGCAACAGCAGCAATCTTCTCCTTCTATTGGCGTTGGGAGGATCTGCTGGGACCAGTGCTATATCTGAATTCACCGTCCAAGTATACCGTGTCCATGGGCCTCAAAATGTTCCTGGACAGTGAGTCCGTATCCAATTGGGGGCCGATGTTCGCCATGTCCGTATTGAGCCTGACACCGGTTATGCTGATCTTCTTCATCTTCCAGAAGCAGATCGTAGATGGCATCAGCACCAGCGGGCTTAAGGGCTAGATATGCATGCATGGGGAAAGGATGCGCTTCGCCTGTGAAAAGTTATTGTTTTGATTTTGGCATACAGGCTGCGGCACCCGGCTACACCAAAGTGAAGCCGGATAGCCTTTACAGTCCTGAGCAGGGCTTTGGCTTCACTCCCGGTTCATCTGTGTTTGGACGATTCCGGGGTGGTGATGATACTCTCGTGGGAGACTTTTGTATTCCGCAGAAGGCTAAGTTTCTGGTGGATATGCCGGATGGCATCTACCGGGTCACGCTATTGGTCGGCGATATACTGGCTGACACCATTACCACAGTTAGACCGGGCAATGGCAAATATGTCCTTGAAACGTTGAACGTTCCGGCAGGCCAGGCTTTGTATGAAGCCTTCGCGCTTAGAGTGAGCGGAGGGCAGCTAAGCCTGTCCTTTTCGGGACAGGCGCCGCGGATTAACACACTTGTGATTCAAGAGGATACCGAGGCGTTGGCGATTGTACTCGCTGGAGATTCAACTGTAACCGACCAGGGAGAGGAGGGTTATCCCTACGCGGGCTGGGGGCAGCTGCTTCCGCTCTTCTTCAAATCCGGGGTTGTCGTAGATAACCGCGCTTTATCTGGGCGCAGCACGCGCAGCTTCATCCAGGAAGGCCACCTCCAGGAGATCAGTGCCGTTCTCAGGCCACGCGATTACCTCTTCATCCAGTTCGGACACAATGATTCGAAGCCCGATGAAGCCAGACATACGGAACCGTACACGACTTATAAAGAGAACCTGCTCCAGATGATTATGGCCGCACGGAACGCTGGTGCCTACCCGGTGCTAGTCACTCCAATGCACCGGCGGCGGTTCGATCAGGCAGGCTTGATCGTGGATACCCACGGCGAATATTTAGCGGCAATGCAGGAACTAGCCGCTGACGAGCAGGTGCCACTGGTTGACCTGGCTTCCAAAAGCCGCAGGCTGTATGAAACTTACGGTCCGGAGGGTAGCAAGGACTTGTTCATGTGGAGTTATCCCGGTGAGTATCTATGCCACTCTGCCGGAGTACAAGATAACACTCATTTTCAAATCCTGGGAGCACGTCTTATGGCACAGCTTGTCGTGGATGGCATCCGCGAAGCCGGACTGAATGATCTGATTATTCACTTACGCCAGGGTGAATGAACGTAAGCAGTACTTTTCACTATATCAAGTTACAATAATTAAATATACCCAGCAGCGGTCCCCCATCCGGGGAGCGCTGCTGGGTGTATTTTTCATTGGCGGGAACCTTTTAGCATGTATTGTACATATGAGCATTAGCCGCCCTATGGAGCCAATTGACCAACACTGCACCTCCAAATACCCGAAGTTCCGATGATTTGCCGATTCACGACAAGGTATGCGAGGTATAAGTTAGGGAAACAACATAACTTGAACACGTAATTACTTAGGGAGGGACATCAGGTATGGCAGAACAAAGGCTTCAAGGCAAGGTAGCCATAGTCAGTGGAGGCGGATCAGGCATAGGACGGGCGTCTGTGCTGGAATTTGCCCGAAACGGAGCAAAAGTCGCGTTGCTTGACCGGACGGTTGAGAATGCCGAGAAGGTACGCCAGCAGGTGGAGGAAGAAGGCGGAGAAGCCATTGTCATTGCATGTGACATTGCTGAACCGCAGCAGGTGGAAGAGGCGGTGAAACAGGCTGCAGCGAAATGGGGCAGACTTGACATTGTCTTCGCCAACGCTGGTATTAATGGGGCGATGACACCTATTGAGACCATGGACATTGAATCTTGGGACCAGACGATCAACATCAACCTGCGCGGTACCTTTGCCACTGTTAAATATGCAATTCCATTCTTGAAAGAGAGTGGCGGCAGCATATTGATTAACAGTTCGATTAACGGTAACCGTGTTTTTTCAAATATTGGCTTCTCAGCTTATAGTACCACCAAGGCTGGGCAAGTCGCTTTTATGAAGATGGCCGCGCTGGAGCTGGCTCAATACAAAATCCGTGTCAATGCGATATGTCCGGGAGCGATCACTACCAATATTGACGACAATACCTATCCATCCGAGGATCTGAAGGAAGTGCAGATTGCTGTGGAATTCCCGGATGGCGGTGAGCCGCTGGAAAAAGGGCCAGGGCGTCCGGATCAGGTTGCTAAGCTGGCATTATTCCTGGCTTCCGATGATTCCGACCACATTACCGGTACGGAAATCTTTTGTGATGGTGCTGAGTCGTTACTGCACGGGTGACCTCTTCTAACCGATAATAAAAAAGCATACCTTGAATGAAACAGTGGTCTGGAGAAACGGACTCTGTCTTCTGCACTTGCGCAGCTCTGAACGGCTGCAAGCATAGCAGATCTCAGCGATGCCGTTTCTTCATTTTCTATTGATGAGACAACTTCACGTTAATATCCTTAATAAGGATCCCTTATTAAAGATGGCGCGGGCGTTGCTGCTTAGGTATACTATTTTTATCGTCTTAGAAGAGAGGGCATTTATGAGTATGGATCTAAATTTGCACATGGAATCGATTATCAAATTGCTTGTGGCCATGCTGTTCGGGCTGTTCATCGGGATTGACCGGCAATTGAAACAGAAGCCGCTGGGCATCCGGACCAGTATGGTCATCAGTATCGCGAGCTGTCTGGTGACGCTCGTCTCTATTCACGCTTACGACAAATTTGGTGGGACGTCGCATCCGAATATGGACCCCATGCGTCTCGCGGCGCAGATTGTCAGCGGGATCGGGTTTCTCGGCGCTGGTGTTATTCTCCGGCGCGGCGGGGATGCTATTTCGGGCCTCACCTCGGCTGCGCTGATCTGGACGGCGTCCGGGATCGGAATTGCGGTCGGGGCAGGCTTTTATATGGAAGCCGGGTATGCGGTTGTGCTGCTGATGTTCGCTGTCAATGCTGTCCCGCATCTGATCAAAGCCATTGGGCCTGGGGTGCTGAACAAGCATGAGATCTCTATCAAAATCATCATGGAGCCTAATTATGTACTGACGGATGTAATTCAGAAAATTGAGGAACGTCATGCCGTCGAATCCCGGAAGTCGAAGAGGAACGGAAGAACGATCCGCCGGATGAAAATCAAGGATCTGGATGATGGCAGACAAATGATCGATATGGTTATTTCCGCCCCTGACCGGGATTACGCAACAGAAATCTATTATGACGTGAAGAAAATAGAGCATGTAATGAGCGTTGAAGTAGAACAGTTGTAAAAATGACATGTTCCCTCCTGGACAGATGTGGTAATCTATCTAGGAGAGCGTCATTTTGAGATTATGGAAGGGAGAAACACACTATGACAATTACAGCTTATGAAGGACTATATGAAGGAGAGGCTGCGGTCTGGTTGAAGGCGGGCCGGTATGAAGCAGCTATTCTACCAGGCATCGGCGGCAATCTGATTTGCTTCCGCGATACCGAAAACGGTTACCGTTTTCTGCATGAGCCGGGTGCAGATGAGATGGATGCGTTCAAGGCGAACCCAGGAATCCACGGTATCCCTGTACTGTTTCCACCGAATCGTTATGAGGACGGGGAATTTCCATGGAACGGACAAACCTATCGTCTCCCGGTGAATGAAGAGGCTACGCACAACCATCTGCACGGATTCTTACATACAGCAGCCTGGCAGGTTGAAGAATTCGGCAGTGGGGTTAGTGAGAGCTTTGTTACGGTGTTCATCAAGGTCGACGAGAATCATCCATCGTATCAATACCTCCCGTTCAAATATACGGTCAAACTGCGTTATAGCCTTAGCGATGCCGGTTTGTCCCAGCAGCTTCTGGTGCATAATGATGGTAAGGAACTTATGCCGTGTCTGCTCGCATTCCACACTGCGATTAATGCACCATTTGCACCGGGAAGCACTCCTCAGGATTACCGGGTGAAGCTAACCATCGGGAACCGCTGGGAGCTCAGCAACCGTATGCTGCCAACTGGATCCTTCCAGGAACTGACCGCCGATGAGATTGCTCTTCGTGACGAAGGCTTGTATCCTTTTTATGCGCCAATGGACAATCATTACACTGCAGTCGCCCAGAATGGACGCAACCGCATGGAGCTTACGGACAGCAAGGCCGGAGTCACACTCGTATACGATGTGGGAACTTCCTACAAGCAATGGATGATCTGGAACAACGGCGCAACCGAAGGATTCTTCTGTCCTGAGCCGCAGATCAATCTGGTTAACGCACCTAAGGTAGATCTACCAGCAGATGATATCGGATTGTTTGGCCTGGAGCCGGGCGAATATTGGGAAGAAACCAGCCGTATTTATGTAAAATAAGTCACTAAGTGCGGGAGTTCAGTAAGCAGTGTTACGGATGGGGTGCAGCGAATGTGGCTGCGCCCTGTTTTTTTGCAGCTATATAGTATGAAGCTTAATTTATGAGGCCGCTTTAATGCTCCTTTAAGCTAAGAGGCGTATACTGTACGTTTAGTACAGATAGGAGTGAAAGCAATGCGTTATATTCTACCTTCCAAAAAACTTGGTTTTCTGCTGCTTGGCCTGCTGCTAGGCGGTTTCGTGCTGAACTTTTTTATTCAGGCGGCTTCGCTGGACATGAATTTCATAAGCGTGCTCCAGTGGATCGGGAAGTCTTATTGGCTGTATGTAGGCGGCAGCTTGTTCTTTTTCTTCGTGCTTATGGCCTTTTCGGCGATCTTACCCAATATGTATATTGGCCCGGTGATTGGGACTCTTCTGATTCTTCTGCTGGGTATCGCGAATTACAAGAAGCAGGGTACAACAGGGGAGCCACTGTTTCCTTGGGATTTGATGCTGGTGAAGAATGCCGGAGAAATGAGCAAGATTACGAAAGGTATGATTTCTCCGCTTGCGGCTATATTTGCTATTCTGGTGATTGCAGCGGGGGTATGGCTGCTGCTTAAGTTACCCAAGGTCAGAGTGCAATTGCCGCTGCGACTGCTGCTCACTGCGGTGTCAGCGGGTATGATGGCCGGTTTTGTGGTGATGGTCAGCGGACAAACGACCTTTGCTTCCTCCCTGAATTACCAGAATATTTTCTGGAACCAGAAGGTGAATTACTCCCAGAATGGCTTTGTGTTTGCATTCACAGGGAATCTGCGGCAGAATCTGCTGGAGAAACCGGAAGGATATAGCCGGGCGGCAATTGAAGTCATAGCTGCAAAATATGGCTCTTTGCCGGATACTCCTGCAGCGTCAAAAGCGGTGGAGCAGCCGAACATCATGTTCATGATGGATGAGGCGTTTTTTGATCCCACCCGGCTGCCTGGCCTCCAGTTCAGTGAAGATCCGTTGTCATTTATTCATCAAGAGGAAACGGTAACCCCGGCAGGGTACCTGCTTTCCCCTGAGTTTGGAGGCAATACGGCGAATGTGGAATTTGAAGCGCTGACGGGGATGTCGATGTATTTTTTGGGGGACGGGTCGATTCCTTATCAGCAGCGGATTGTCAAAATGTCCTCGCTTCCCTCCATCGTCAGCATCCTGAAGGAAAGAGGTTATCAGACGCTGGCTCTGCATCCGTTCGATGAGACATTTTACAACCGGAACCGGGTATATCCTGTACTTGGGTTTGACCGTTTTACGAGTGAGAAGGATTTACAGCATGCAGAGCGGATCACACCAGAGGGATATATTTCTGATAAAGCTGCAGTCCAAGAGGCTATCCATGAGCTGAAAGCTTCAGATACTCCGACCTTTTTGCACATGGTTACCATGCAGAATCATTTTCCATTTACCAAAGGTCATAATGGCCCGAATACGATCACTGTACATGGTGCTAAGGATTCCTGGAAGGATGAGCTCGAAACCTATGTTCAGGACACCAAGCTGACTGACGAGGCATTGTCTTATTTGCAGCAGGAACTGAAGACGATCGAACGGCCAACCATTGTAGTGTTCTGGGGGGACCATCTGCCGGCGTTGTCGGCGGGAATCTATACGGATGCTGGCTGGGACCAGGAACCCCGGCTGAAGCATGAGACCAAGCTTATGATCCTGGCCAATTATGATATCGGGAAGGAAAAGCTGGGAACGCTGAGTCCTGCCTATCTTGGACCAACCGTGTTCAAGCTATCTGGCCAATCGCTCCCGTCCTACTATAAAATGCTGGAGCAGGTGCAGACACAGCTGCCCGGCCTCAGTAAAAACGCACTGATCGGCGCAACAGACAAGATAACCACGGTGACTCCCGAACAGCAGCCGCTGCTGGATGATTACCGTATGGTGGAGTATGATCTGCTTGAAGGAGAAGGATATGCGGCAGATTTGATGTTCTGAGTAACCCTATTGTTCCGGAGAAAAATGATACTTTTGAAAGATGAGAATTCTGCTGTTATGGCAGAGTTCTTTTTTTGATTCTAGGAATCGGACAAGGGAATGTCTGGTACATTCATTGACGGAATCAGCATGTTGGACTTAACATATGAGGGTGGGAGCGGGTATAAAGCGAATAGCTGTTATTTTATTATTGAAAGGGGTTACATGTTGAAAAAGCTGGGGCTTGTCTATGTGCTTTTGATTGGCCTATTCCTGATTTATGTGCTGAATTACAAGCTGCAGCCGGGCCCCGAGGACCCTTGGGAAAATGCCGGTCTGCGCGGGAACATCGAAGATAAGTACGTGATGGTTACGTTCCAGATCGGCATAGATTACTGGAAAAGTGTGCTCAAAGGCTTCGAGGATGCGGCTGAGGAGCTGAATGTATCTGTAGAATATCATGGCTCAACCCAGCATAATGCCAATGAGCAGATGACGGTGCTGGAGCAGACGATAGCCAAAAAACCAGCGGGAATCGCCATTTCTGCGGTGAATTCAAAGCTGCTTACAGCTACGATCAACAAAGCGGTGGAGAGTGGAATTCCGGTAGTTCTATTTGATTCGGGGGCGCCTGACAGCAAAGCCTATTCTTTTCTTGGGACGGATAATTACAATGCTGGTGTTGAAGCTGCCCGCAAAATGGCCGAGCTTACCGGAGGCAAAGGCGAAGTGGCGGTGATTACAACACCTGACCAGCACAATCACCAGGAACGCACGGATGGGTTCAGTCACACGATCCGCAGTGAGTATCCGGAAATGAAGCTGGTATCGGTCAAGGATGGACGTGGAGATCAGGTAGCTTCACGGCAGGCGGCAGAGCAGCTGTTGATTCAGTATCCGCAGCTTCAAGGGATATTTGCAACAGAGTCGAACGGTGGAATAGGCGTAGCCGAAGCCGTGCAGGCGAAGCAGGGAGACAGTTCCACGCTACAGATTATCAGCTTCGATACCGATAAGGGGACACTCGACCTTGTAAAGGAAGGCAGGATTGCTGCGACTATGGCGCAAGGGACCTGGAACATGGGTTATTGGTCGCTGACCGAGCTGTTCCACCTGCACCGTGATTTGCAGCAAGACCGGGCGGCCTATGAGGGCAGCAAGCCGAGGCCCGTGCCGGATAATGTGGATACCGGGATTGATGTAGTGACCCGGGCCAATGTGGATAATTACTATGCCAAGTAGTGAGAAGCAGGGGAGGGCTGCCTGTGCGCAAGAATAGCCTGAATGTGGAAAAGCTGAAGCTGAATAACCTCCCGATCCGCTATAAGCTAATTATTCATTTTCTCTTAATCAGTATTCTCCCCTCCATCGGACTCGGGCTGCTCATCGGCTGGACAGTTGATCGGATTGTAGAGGAAAGAAGCAACGAGAATACAATGCAGCTTATCGGCAAAGTCAACTCCTCATTGGAAAATGAAGTGGAGGATCTCCAGAAGATCACCTACCTGATCTCATTTGACCCCGGTGTGCAGGCCTTTATGAACGGATCAATGAAGGATCCGGAGCAAGCTGGGAAATGGTACGAAGGCGGGGAGTCTGCGGAATATAACATCCGTAAATTTCTCCAGGGCTTTACCACCCTTAGCTCCGAAATTGCGGGTATTATGCTGGTTAATCGTGAAGGCGATTTCATCAGCAATGAGATGTATACCCGGCCGGGCACCTCTGTGATTAATGAGGCTTGGTATAAAGAAGCTGAAAACAATAAAGGGATATTCAAAATCATCGGTCACCCTTATGGCCGTGCCGTAATGTCACATGTGGACTATAAGGAGAGCGAGGTGGTGTCTGCTGTAAGAGCCATTGTTGACCCCGAGACACAAGTGGTTCAGGGGGTTGTGCTGATTGATCTGAAGCTAAGGGTCATCGCTGAAACAGCAAGAGACGTCACACTGGGCAAAACCGGTTATCTTACCGTCGTCGACAGCAGCGGGGAGATCATCTACGCGCCGCAACATCCTTTTATGAACAATATCCCAAAAGCGTTGTTCACTGAAACCTCGGGTTTTACATCAGAGACCGTGGCTGGCCGTCATCTGCAGCTGATTTATCGAACCTCTCCCTTTACGGGCTGGACCACCATGGGCGTGTTCCCAATGGACGAATCGGCCTATGGGGTCAGGGAGATTACATTCAATGTGGTCACCTTCGTATTTATCGTCTGCATGCTGGGGATGACAGCCTCGTTCTATCTGGCCTACTCGATTTCGCGTCCGATCGGTCAACTGGCCTCCTTCATGAGCAAGGCGCAGTCCGGTGATCTGACGATCCGTTACTGGGGCAACCGTTCTGACGAAATTGGCCTGCTGGGCCGCAGCTTCAACTCGATGCTGGCCCAGATTGCCCGGCTGCTCTCGTTGACAGAGCTTCAGGCCCGGCAGAAGCGGGAAGCGGAGCTGCGCAGCCTGCAGGCGCATATCAAGCCGCATTTTCTTTATAATACACTGGATACGATCCACTGGATGGCCCGCAACAAGGGGGCGGAGGATATTGCGGAAGTGGTTCAATCCTTATCCAAGCTGTTCAGGCTGGGCCTCAGCAAAGGCAGTGATCTGGTTCCGTTGTCCGACGAGCTGGAGCATATGGTGAGCTATCTGAAAATTCAGCAGGTGCGTTACAGCAGCAAGCTGGCTTACCGTATTGAAGTGGATCCGCAGCTTCACGAGCTATATGTGCTTAAGCTGCTGCTACAGCCCATTGTGGAGAATGCCATCTACCATGGCATCAAGGAGCGCCGGGGGCCGGGCCATATTTCCATCGAGGTGGTACAGCAGGCAAATGAGCTGTACCTGACGATCCGAGATGATGGGGCAGGAATGACCCCGGAACGGCTTGCTATGCTACAGGAGCGTCTTTCGGCTGTGGGCAGAAATGACGGAGATGCCGGGGAAATCGAGCAGCCGGTGCCGGGCAGTGCGGGTAGTGGCTACGGCATTCTGAATGTGCAGGCCCGCCTGCGGCTCACTTATGGAGAGCCCTATGGGCTGCATATTGAGAGCGAACGCGGTAAGGGAACGGTAGTAACTGTGCGACATCCCGTTGTCCTTGACAGCTATCCGGAGAAATGAATCTGATAGGGAGGAGCCGAAAGCAATGGAACCTTGGAAAGTAATGATTGCCGATGATGAAGCGATCATCCGTGAAGGGATCAGACGAAGTGTGGATTGGGAAGGTCTGGGGCTTCAGGTAGTTGCGGAAGCGGAGGACGGCGAGGAAGCGCTGGAGCTGGCCGTCCAGCATGAAGTACACATTGCCTTAGTGGACTTGAACATGCCGATCATGCATGGCCTTGAGCTGATGAAGCAGCTGCGGGAGAACCGTTCTGACTGTAAAATCATTGTGATTACCGGCCATGATGAGTTCTCTTACGCCCAGGAATCGATTCGTCTGCAGGTTCACGACTATATTCTCAAGCCTGCCGATCCCAAGCAGCTGATGCAGGTGCTTCGCGGAGTCAGGGATCAGCTGGTCTTGGAGAAGCAAAAGAGCCAGCATCTCCAGCAGGCCTCCCGGCAGATTCTTAAGAACTTCCCGCTGCTCAGGGAACGCTTCTGCCAGGAATGGCTGGAAGGGAATCTGAGCCGGGGCGAAATCAGGGAGCAGCTGCACTTCCTGCGCCTGCCGCCGGAGCGTCCTGAAGTTATCGGCATGATCCGCTGGAGGGAGACACAGAACTCAGGGATGCAGGAGAAAGAGCGGCAGCTGTTTCTTTTTGCGATTGAGAACATTGTGGCAGAGTTGTTTCAGGATTATCGTAAGGTAATCTTCCGGGATGCCGCAGGTCAGATCATCATTCTGTTGTGGGATGAATCTGGGGAACCGGTACTGGCCGGGGTTGAGGCCGTAGTGCGAAGCCATCTCAAGATCGCCGTTGAGGTTGGCATCCAATCTGTTGAGGGAGATACCTCAAGTCTGGCAGCCGCTTACCGCAAATGCAGAGTGAACCTCTCCAGGGAACAGCCCTTGTCCCCCTTGGTCCGCAGAACGAGGCAGTATATGCTGGAGCATTTTAATGAATACGGGCTCACTCTAGAATCTACTGCCGGCAGTCTTCAAGCCTCACCGGTCTACCTCAGCCGACTATTCAAGCAGGAACTAGGTGAATCCTTCGGGGCGTATCTGACCCAAATCCGCATCCGCAAAGCGGCGCAGCTGCTGCACTCCACAGAACTTAGCATTAGCGAAGTTGCGGAACGTACAGGTTACGAAACCCAGCATTATTTCAGTACCGCTTTTAAGAAGCAGACGGGCGTATCCCCGCTCCAGTTTCGCAAAGGTGTACTGCCGGAAGATGGAGAGCGTACAGGCCGCGAAGGAGAGTAAGACTATACTCATAGGCTATAAAAGGAACCACATGCGGCTTATCCCGTATGTGGTTTATTTATCGTCATAAATAAATCAAAAGTTCGACATACATATCAATTTTGAAAACGCTGACAAAAGTTCTGATTTTATAAAAACAGTAGCCTGAGTGTAAATACCGATCCCTGTTCCCCTTGCTATACTCAACTTGTCAAACGGGCAGACTGCCCGCGACACCAGAATAGTTCAGGGGGTAGCGCAGATTATGAAAAAGTATTCATTCATTATGCTGGCATTGGCACTTGTACTGGTATTATCCGCTTGCGGCAATAACGGAGGAAACAGCTCCGGCGGCAGTTCGGAAGGAACGAAGGGCAAGGTGGGCATTGCGATGCCGACGAAGTCCTCAGAGCGCTGGGTGAACGACGGCAACAATATGGTAAAAGAATTCAAGAGCCTGGGTTATGGCACAGACCTGCAATACGCTGAGGATGTTGTTGAGAACCAGGTATCACAGATCGAGAATATGATCACTAAGGGCGTGAATGCCATCGTTATCGCTTCCATTGACGGTGAAGCCCTGACAGACGTTCTGCAAAAAGCGCATGATGCTAACGTCAAAGTCATCGCCTATGACCGTCTGATCAAGAAAAGCGAATACGTGGATTACTACGCTACCTTCGATAATTTCAAAGTTGGTGTGCTGCAAGGCTCTTATATCGAGGAAAAGCTGGGACTGAAAGAAGGCAAAGGGCCGTTTAACATTGAACTTTTCGGCGGCTCGCCGGATGACAACAACGCCTACTTTTTCTTTGACGGAGCCATGTCGATCTTGAAGCCTTACATTGATTCGGGCAAGCTAGTTGTCCGCAGCAAGCAGATTACGATGGACCAAGTGGCTACACTTCGCTGGGATGGTGCGGCTGCTCAAGCCCGCATGGACAATCTGCTGAGTGCCAATTATGCCAGCGATAATCTGGATGCTGTCCTGTCCCCTTACGATGGCATCAGTATTGGTATTCTTTCTTCACTGAAAGGCGTGGGCTATGGTTCGGGTGACAAGAAGCTTCCGGTTGTAACCGGACAGGATGCTGAGCTCGCTTCTGTGAAGTCGATTCTGGCCGGAGAGCAGACACAGACTGTATTTAAGGATACTCGTCTGCTGGCCAAAAAAGCTGTAGAGATGACGGAGAGTGTACTAAACGGCACAGAAGCAGAAGTCAACGATACCACCACCTATGACAATGGAGTCAAAATTGTACCATCTTACCTGCTGGAGCCAGTATCAGTGGATGCTGCCAATGTGGATAAAGTGCTCGTAGAAGGCGGCTACTATACAAAAGAACAGCTTGGCGAATAGCAGGCTGCGAATGTTTTTAGCGGAATGCGGCAAGCAGTGCTTTTAAAGGCTGCAAGCCGCAACAACCGCTGCAACAGTCATAAAGGAAAGCTGGGTGAGAGGCAATGAGCGAGATTATTCTGGAAATGAAGGGCATAACCAAAACCTTTCCCGGGGTCAAGGCACTCTCCAACGTGAACCTGCAGGTTAGAGCCGGGGAAATTCATGCCCTCTGTGGTGAGAACGGAGCTGGAAAATCTACTCTGATGAAGGTACTGAGTGGCGTCTATCCGCATGGAACCTATGAGGGGGATATTTTATTTCAAGGACAGGTCTGTCAGTTCAAGGATATTAAAGATAGTGAAAGCCTGGGGATTGTCATTATCCATCAGGAGCTGGCCCTGATTCCTTATCTGTCCATCTCGGAGAATATTTTTCTCGGCAATGAACAGGCAAGTCGCGGGGTGATCAACTGGAACGCAACCACGGTCAAAACCAAGGAGCTGCTGGAGACCGTCGGCCTAAGTGAATCGCCGTTCACACAGGTATCCACGATTGGTGTCGGCAAGCAGCAGCTGGTGGAGATCGCCAAAGCGTTGTCCAAAGAGGTTAAGCTACTCATACTCGACGAACCGACAGCGGCATTGAATGAGGATGACAGTGAAAACCTGCTTACATTAATTCTCGAGCTAAAAAAACGCGGGATTGCTTCAATTATCATTTCCCACAAGCTGAATGAAATTGAGAAGGTAGCAGACTCTGTAACCATTCTACGGGATGGGCAGACGATCCGCACTTTGGATATGAAGCAAGATGAGGTTACCGAGGATGTCATTATTAAAGGCATGGTGGGCCGTGATTTGACCAATCGTTATCCGGAGCGGACGCCGAATCTGGGAGAGACAATTTTTGAAATCCGAGATTGGGAAGTATACCATCCGACTCAGGCGGGACGCAAAATGCTCGACAATATCAATCTCCATATCCGGCGCGGGGAAGTGGTTGGTATTGCCGGACTGATGGGAGCAGGGCGGACAGAGCTGGCAATGAGTGTATTCGGCAAATCGTACGGCAGACGGATCAGCGGCCAGTTGTTCATGCAGGGTAAAGAGGTCCATCTGAATGATATCAACAAAGCAATCGACAGCGGTTTGGCCTATGTGACTGAAGACCGCAAGCATTACGGACTGATTCTAATCGATGACATCAAACGTAATATTTCGCTCAGCAGCTTGAAGAAGCTGTCCCGCCGGGGTGTCATTAATGAGAACGAGGAAGTGCTGGTCGCGGAGGAATACCGCAGGAAGCTGAACATCAAGACGCCAAGCATTTTGCAGAAAACCGTGAACCTCAGCGGAGGCAATCAGCAAAAAGTTGTCCTCAGCAAATGGATCTACGCCCAGCCGGATATCCTCATTCTTGATGAGCCTACACGCGGAATTGATGTGGGAGCCAAATACGAAATTTACTCCATTATTAACGGGCTGGCGGCAGAAGGCAAAGGGGTGCTGGTCATTTCGTCGGAACTGCCGGAGATTATCGGAATGTGTGACCGGATTTATACCATGTGTGAAGGCCGCATCAGCGGCGAAGTGGAACGGCAGGATGCATCGCAGGAGCTGCTAATGAAATATATGACACGAAGCAGGGGGTAGCACCGCATGGGAGCGATAACTGAAATTTTCAAAAAGAATATCCGCCAATACGGCATGATCATTGCTCTGATCTTTATCTCGATTTTCTTTCAGATTCTTACAGACGGCATTCTGCTTAAGCCGCTTAATGTAACCAATCTGATTCTTCAGAACAGCTATATTCTGGTGCTGGCCATCGGGATGGTGCTCGTAATTATCACTGGTCATATCGACCTTTCTGTCGGTTCCGTAGCCGCTTTTATCGGGGCGCTGTCCGCAATAATGATGGTGGACATGCAGATGAATCCAGTGCTGGCGGTCATTCTCTCACTGCTGATGGGAGCACTGGTTGGAGCTTGGCAGGGCTTCTGGGTCGCTTATATCAAAATCCCCGCGTTCATCGTAACGCTTGCAGGTATGCTACTGTTCAGGGGGCTGACGATGATTGTGCTGAATGGCCAGTCGATAGCCCCTTTCCCCAAAACCTTTCAAAAGATCAGCTCCGGGTTCATTCCGGATATCTTTGGAGGAAGCACGCTGAATGTCCTGACATTAGTGGTGGGCGTTATACTGTCCGTACTGGTTGTCTATCAGGAGTTCCGTAACCGGAAAATCTCTGTCAAATATGGCTTTGAGCAAACCTCTGTCTGGCTCTCCATTGCCAAGGCTGCAGCGCTAGTAATCGTCATTAACTTGTTCACTTATGTCATTGCCCAATATAACGGGATTCCGAACATTCTGGTGATCCTGATGGTGCTGATCGTTATCTATTCCTTTGTTATGAATCATATGACGATGGGGCGTCACATTTACGCACTCGGCGGCAACGAGAAGGCAGCCAGTCTCTCCGGTGTCAAAACCAAACGTGTCACCTTCTGGGTATTCGTTAATATGGGTGTGCTCGCAGCCCTGTCCGGGCTGGTGTTTGCAGCCCGTCTGAATTCGGCGACACCAAAAGCCGGCACCAACTTCGAGCTGGATGCCATCGCAGCCTGCTTCATCGGAGGAGCATCTGCATCTGGCGGGATCGGAACGGTGGTAGGCGCCATCATCGGCGGCCTGGTCATGGGTGTTATGAACAACGGGATGTCACTCATCGGACTCGGTGTAGATTGGCAGCAAGGTATTAAAGGCCTGGTGCTGCTGCTGGCTGTGGGCTTTGATATTTACAATAAGTCGAAGACTGCTTAACAACTCTGGCTACTGTAATACAAGAAGTAGAAATGTGAAGAACCGCTCCTGGTATTATAAAGGAGAGGTTCTTTTCTATATAGAATTCAACTCGGATCATGATCTGGCCGATAGTAAAGGAGAGGTATGAACCGGATCCTTTCGTAGAATCAGGATGGAATTGACAGTTCTTTCTTAGTAAACTGCTTACATCTCTGCTATAATGTTGACAATATGTTTACATAAGACGTCATCCCATCATTCATTCAACTGGAGGCCACAGATGCAAATTCTCGCGATGCTGACCATGCTGATTGATCATATCGGCTACATTTTTTTTCCGGGAGAGATGGCCTGGAGATATGTGGGGAGAATTGCTTTTCCAATATACTGCTATGCGCTCGTACAAGGGCATATACATACATCATCAAGAACCCGTTATTTGAGGCGGCTGCTATGGATAGCGCTGTTAGCCCAGATTCCCTATAATCTGGCATTGGATCCTGGCGGCTGGAATGTCGTATTCACCTTGCTGCTCTCTGCAGCAGTTTTATTTATACTCGATAAGCTGCCTAATCTCTGGTATGGAATTCCAGTAATCCTTATTGCATTAATTCTCATGGACCGTCTACCGATGGATTATAATGCCTATGGTCTGCTGCTGGTGCTTATCTTCCGTTATGCCCGATTCTACTGGCTCATTCTGGCCCATTTCATACTCAATGTTGTGTATTTATTCTATTATGGATGGGTGATACAAATGTTCAGTATCGTGCCTGCTATTCTCATAGGAGCGGTTCCGGATTTCTGGAGGCTTCTGGAGAAAAAACGGCTGCCGCGCTGGATCTGGTGGTCATTCTACCCGGCCCATTTGGCGGTACTGGCAATAGTGAAGATTCTGATATTTCAGGAATGGGTATTTATAGATTGGCAGAGTCTGTTTACAATATAATCCTGTTAGCGGTTTCCTTTTATGCACGATCCTCCCTCTTTATGAGTTGATGGATATAGATTGTAAATATGATCAGAGGAGAAATGCTATGAAGAAAATGAAAGCAAGAACCAAGTGGTTGCTCCCTTTTCTCGCCGTACTGCTGATATTGGCAGGCTGCCAGAGTATTGCGGGATTTGATGTGAACAAGGCGCTACTGGGAGATCTGGATGTGAAGTCTTCTGAATCCAGCACCACCATGTCATTGAATGCTGTACCTGCTGCGGGAATTAGTGCGGAAGATAAGGAAATGGTAGATCTCATCAATTCCTTCTCTCTGAATCTTAGCAGTATGAAGCTTCAGGACAATGGCAACGTATCAGCAGCTGGAGTTGTAGGCTTCAAGCAATTATCTATTCCTTTTACATTCTTTATGGATAAAGAGGCTGTCGTCTTTAATGTTGAAGGAGCAAAACATCCATTCTACTACCCGATTGCCGGGTACGAAGAATCCATGGGCATTGAAGGACTTGACCAGAACAAAGCACAGGAGATTTCCAAGCTGCTGACCCAGTTCGTGGTGAAAAATCTGCCGAATCCCGGCGCGATCAGTGTAGCTGCTGTAAATGAATCTGTATATGGCGAACAACTGAATTTGACTAAGCTACATACGGAGATTACTGGCGATGAAATGCCGGTGCTTGTGAAGAGCTTCCTGAAATCCATTTCTAAGGATTCTGAAGGCTTTACGACTTTCATCAGCAGTCTCTATGATTATCTGTACCCGCTTCTCGAAGCCAATGGTATCGGGGCAGACGAACTCAGTGATCTGGGACTGGGCGAAATCCCGCTTGAAGACAAGGAAGGTGTAGTGACTGTAGTGCATGATGCGGCCAAATTGGCTGTAGATGCCCTTCTGCTTATCTATGATAAACAGCTGGATAATCTATACTCATCCACCCCAGAACTGAAAACCATCCTGAGCAAAGAGACCAAGCTTGATATCGATATGTTTGTAGATAGTGGATTCCATGTCCGCAAGCAAAATATCAATCTCTTTGTCGCATTGCCGGCAAGTGAGGATCTGCCGCTTCAGAGTATTTCCCTCAAAATGGCTACACAAACCTGGAACGTGAATGGTGCGGTAACCGCAGATTCGATTTCAACAGACGGAGCAATGGATTTGACTTCTGCCGGGCTTACACCAGGAGAGACCCTCCGAAGCTTTGCGCCAGGCTCAGATGTCTACAACATGCTCAAGAATGATATGAATATTACCGCAAAATCCCTGATGATTGCACCTGATGATGATTATTATTATCCGATTGTCGAAGGAGGCACTACCTACGTGCCACTACGGTATCTTGCTGAAGATATGGATGCAGCAGTGGAGTGGGATGGGGCAAAACGTGCGATCACTGTAACCGATGACGTCTACGGAGATAAGCTGGTATTCACAATTGGGTCTAACAAGGCTCTGATTAACGGGAAGACAGTGAAACTCCCGCAGCCGGTATTCGTGGACGAGTATGGTGATGCTTATGTACCGCTTCGTGTACTGGCAGAAGCGCTCCATGCAAAAGTTGAAGTGGACGAAGATGGATACATCTATATTGACCGTCCATAAGCTAAACTAAACAACAAAAAGCCGGAATCTCTTATACAAGAGGCTCCGGCTTTTTGACGTTCTATACTTTGCAGGATCATTCTTCTAAAGATTTTAGATTTGACAGTACCATTCTGAGTGAAACATTGCTGAGTTCTTTACCCTTAGCCATACTTTGGATATATCCGGACATGAATCCGCCGTCCATACCCATCCACAGTTCATAACCCGGCATGGCCTTGATTTCATCCAGCCTACTCGCAGCCGTCCCGGCGAAATAATTCACGTTAAGCCGTGACATCACTTCAGCCATCGACTGTTTTTCATCTTGGCTGAAGGTGGAGTCTTTGAGCTTGGACATTGCCTTCTCATACGACTGTCCCGCGAATACCTTCTCTGCATAATTTTTAAAGTCTAATAAATGGGGATCGGTACTACCATTGGCCTTGGCCCAGCCCTCCACATCGACCGCTGTAGTGTGATAGGTGACTTCCCGGGTAACAGGATCAAAGTGCATTGCACCATACTGGTGCGGGTTCACAGCCATAGCACTAGTAGCAATATCATAGACCGGCGAGTCTCCGGAACCGGCAGTACCGTCAGTCACTTCTTCTGGATCACGCGCAATATCCTGCATATGTATATGTCCGGACAATACCAGGTTTAGCCCGTCTTTGCGCAGGGTCTTCATCGTCTCCTGACTATTGTTAAGGGTGAATCCCGATACAGACATGGAGGTATGGCTGATCAGGTTATGGTGCATCACCGTAATGACGGAGGCCTGCTTCTCAGCTGCAAGCTTCGTGCACTCATCTATCCAGGATAGGGTTGAAGGGAGGATACGGCCGTCTGTCTGGGGAAACCCGTAGCTTTCGTTGTTGGCATACTGACTGCTGTCAATCATCAGCAGATATAATTCAGGTGCCGCTTGAACGAGGTAGCTAAGGCTGTCCTTGTCACGGGTAATAGCTTCCTTATAGCCGAAATCCGCATACAATTCTGTGAAATTCTCCGGAGTGATATGCGGAGCTACTACTTGCTTCCCCCCTTTGAACGATCTTGCCCATGGATTATTCAAGTCGTGATTGCCAGGAATAACATAGACATCGGTGCCCGCGGCTTCCACACGCTTCAGCTTCTCGGCTAGTTTCTTGTGGCTGCTTGCTTCCCCGTTATTGGTAAGATCCCCGCTGAGAATCAAAAACTCCGGCTTCTTTACCCCTGCATCATAGACAAGGGCTTCCATTAGTTCATCGCTGTAAGGCAGAATTTTACCATCTCCGCCATTCACATAAGCCTGAAAGGCTTCCCCGCCATCCTGAAGATCATTATCGAGATAATGGGTATCCGTAGCTACCCAGAAAGATATAGGAGCCATTGTTTCTTCCGCAGATACTACGCTTGCTGCTGCAGTATTTCGTAGTGACAAAGTTGTGTCCTTGCAGCTTGCAAGAGCGAAGCCGGCCGCTAAAAGTAAGGAAAGTGCATATATATTGGTCTTTTTTGTAGAAAACATCTCTTTATGGCTTTGAAATCTCATTCGATCAACCCTTCTTTTGAACTTTTGCTGAATTATTGTAGCCTATTTGGAGGGGGATTGTATATCGAAAAGTGAGTAACTGTTTCTTAATCATGGGAATGGAGTATACAGAATAGGGGAACGTATAATTATATTCGAGGCAAACAACAATAAGCGTTGGCATTGAAAATCAGTCAAAGGAAAAATTAAGAAAAAGTATTGTGAATTCGGAATAAAAGTGTTAAGATTTAAAAAAGTAAGTTACTAAATAAATGGAGGTTTAAATTTTATGTCTAAAAACTTTTTTGAAGCAGTAAAAGGCAGACGTTCCGTATATGCAATCAGCAAAGAATCCCCGATCTCTGATGCGGAAATCCAGGAAATTGTAGAAACGGCCGTTCTGCATAGCCCGACTTCATTTAACTCCCAGAGCTCGAGAGCAGTAGTACTGTTGGGAGATAAGCATGATAAGGTATGGGATATTACTTCAGAAACCCTTCGTAAAATTGTTCCCACAGAACAATTTGAAGGTACAGCCCAGAAATTATCTTCATTCAAAGCTGGTTACGGTACAGTACTTTTCTTTGAAGATCAGGCAGTGGTGAAGCATCTGCAGGAGAACTTTGCCTTGTACGCTGAGAATTTCCCGATTTGGTCTAACCAATCCTCCGGGATTCTTCAGTTTGTAGTATGGACAGCATTTGCTGATGCCGGTCTTGGTGCTTCACTGCAGCACTACAACCCGCTCATTGATGATGAAGTGAAAGCAACCTTTGATATTCCGGCAGACTGGAAGCTTATTGCCCAAATGCCTTTTGGCAAAACCGTGAACGCACCGGGTGAAAAGGAATTCCAACCGATCGAAGAACGTGTAAAAGTTATTAAATAAGCGATCCAGAAATGGTTTAAAACCTCTTTGATCAGGCTAATGATATCTATAGCCCGAATAAGGAGGTTTTTGTGATGCCATGGAACAAAGATGATTATCCAGATTCTCTGAAGAATTTTATGGCCCCGGTGCGCAATAAAGCAATTGAGATCGCCAATGCCCTCTTGGACGAAGGATATGAAGAGGGAAGGGCAATCTCCATCGCCACGGCACAAGCCAAAGAATGGGGCGAGAACCATGATAAGCAGATCCGCAAAAAGAACCAGTAACCATTGTCTGCCCGAATTGAATTAAAAAAAGAGGACGGCACGATAGATGTGCCTGTCCTCTTTTAGAAGGTCTTAAATATAACTGGCCGGTAAAGTTACCGTCTACTTAGTAGCAGGGGCTTCCGTGGCTGCCGGATCCGCGCTGGTAGCAGGAGATGCGGATGCTTTCGCTTTGGCATCAGTCAATGTATTCGTAATCTTGGCGCCAGCTTTCAGATCCGCAAGCCAAGTGCTAGACATTTCGGATACCTTTTGAGCTTTCAGGGTTTTGGTGATTTCTTCTTTTTTCTCTGCAAGCGTATATACATGAGCTTCTTTACGGTCAGTTACTTTGATAATATGGTAGCCGTACTCTGTTTTGACAGCGCCGCTAGTTTCACCAACTTTGAGCTTGAAGGCAGCATCAGCGAATTCAGCAACCATATCGCCCTTCTTGAAGAAATCAAGATCGCCGCCTTTATCTTTGGAGCCGGTATCAGCGGATTTCTCTTTCGCAAGCGCAGCAAAATCTGCGCCATCTTTCAGCTGTTTCAGAATGGCATCAGCTTCTTCTTTTGTCTTTACAAGAATATGGGAAGCGCGGACTTGTTCCTCCTGGTTGAAGGTAGCTTTGTTGTCCTCGAAGTATTTGGAAATTTCATCATCGGTAACCGTCACCTTAGGCTCAACGAGCTTGCGGATTTTAACCTGCAGCGGCATTTGTTTTTTCAGATCATCCAGCGTCATTGAACTTTGCTGCAAGGCACTGTTAAGCGCTTCTTCACCGCCAAATTGTGTTTTCAGATCTTCAATTTCATTAGTGATATCAGCATCGGTAACCGTAATATTGGCCTTTTTGGCCTCCTGGTCAACGAGCGTTGTGGTGATCAGGTTCTCCAGGGTGGAATCCCCGCCGGCTTCAACGAGCTTGTCGTATAGCTGAGCTTTGGTAATATCAGTACCATTGACGGATGCAACGGCTACTTTATTGTCATCCTTTTGGAAGGGCTGAACGATAAGAACAACGATAAGGGCTGCAGCCAGTACAAGTGATGTGATCATCCAGCCCTTTCCGCTTTTGGAGGATGGGGTGGATGGAGGTGTTCCTTCCCCGACTTTATTCATAACGGGAACATTGACAGCGCTGTCAGGTGTAGCATCCTCTTCGAATACTTCTGCAGCTTCCTGAGCGGTTACTGGTTCCAATTCAGGAGCAGATGAAGATTCCTCCAGAGTGGCTTCATTGATACCGGAAGTGCTGTTATCTTCCGTTGTTCCATTGTTGTCTAGCTGTTCATTCTCATTGAAATCCTTTTTGTCCATTATAATTAATGACTCCCTTCAATATAGGTGTTGCCTGTCTTTCTACAACTTTACCAGAAATCAGGATTCCAAACCTTAAGAAAGTATAAAAAAGCCGATTTACTTTTTAAGTTTTTCTTAAGATACAAAGAAAAAGCCGGAGTAACAGGGATATACCCATGTTACTCCGGCTTTGTGAAGGCTCCGCAGTCCTCGGTTGCAGCGGATATGTACCGCTTAGGAACTGAGGCTTTTCAACAGATGGCGAATGCTTTCCTGTTTGCGTCTTGGCACGCGGACCGTTTTGGCAAACAGGCCCATCTCCCCGAAATAAATACTGTCGTCTTCAATGGAACTGATCTTGTTGAGGTTAACGTAACAACCCCCATACACATGATAATAACTTGGATTAGATAACAAACGGTTAAGCTGTTCGGCAGTCATTCTCTTTTTAATGTTATAGTTTCTGCCGTGAAAAATGACCAAATCATGGTCTCCGACCTTAAAGAACAGAATGTCCGTTTCCACCTCGAAGTCCTCATACACATTTCTGGCTTCCAGCAGGCTGCTCATTCATGTTCCCCCTTTATAAAAAATAAAAACTCAATGTTAGCGCTTTCATTATAGCATATTGATTTGACCTTGAGAAGCCTTATTTTTAAAATGTTTTATGACATTTTCCGCTTGAGATTTGTCATAGACACTGAAAAAATGTAAATTATATAGATGGCTAACCCGAAATGAGATGCCTAGGCTTACAAGAGAGATGAACCATTGGAGGAGGATGACCGAGATGAAAGACCATACTAGACTGCTGCTGTTTACCGGTTCCTACGCAAGCGCTGAGGAAAGCGGGGTTCAGGTATTTGAATTCGATGGAGAAGCTGGAGGTACACTTACATTGGTGGATAAGATTCAGGGTATTACTAACCCGACCTTTGTGAATGTAAATCCTGCCGAAGGCCGGCTGTATGCCATCGGAGAAAAGTCGAATGGGGAAGGTGGCAAGGAAGGGGAAGTGGTATCTTTTTCCATTGATCCGCAGTCTGGCAAGCTCACCGAATTGAACCGTGTTTCAACGATGCCTGCCACAGGCAGCAAACAAACTACAACTTGCCATATTTCAAGAGATGCTCACAATGAATATCTTATAGTATGCAGCTATCATGGTGGACTGGTGGGTCTGTTGACTCTGGATCAGGAAGGACTGCCGGTTCGGCTGGAGGATACTGCTGTACATACGGGTCAAAGAAATCTACCTGGGCAGGAGAAACCTCATCCCCATTCTGCCATCTTCAGTCCGGATGAGAAATTCCTCTTCGTTGCTGATCTTGGGCTTGATCTGATTCGTACTTACCGGATTAACCACGAGGCGAAGAAGCTGGAAGTGCTGGGGGATACTTTGCTGCATGAAGGAGCCGGACCGCGCCATTTCGTTTTTCATCCGGACGGCAAATCCGCTTATGTCATTAATGAATTGGATTGTACCGTTACCTCTTTTATCTATGATCGGAATGCCGGAACGCTTCAAACGGTTGCCACAATCTCTACATTGCCTGAAGGCTACCCATCAGCTGACAATGGCTGTGCTGAAATTGCCTTATCTTCAGATGGTCTTTATTTATATGGATCAAACCGCGGACATGACAGTATTGTGGTCTACGCCGTTGACCCAGCAACTGCCGTACTTACACTAGTAGAACATGTCTCCACCCGTGGTGGGCATCCCCGCCATTTTACCTTGACTCCGGACGGGGCTTACCTGATAGTTGCTAATCGTGATGGCAATAATCTGGTTGTATTCCGTGTTGACCGCGCAACCGGGAGGCTTGCCTTCACGGGTCATACAGCTGAGGTCTCCAAACCGGTATGTGTAAAACCAGCATATTTTCCTTTGGTACTATAAATTTCGGGAGAATCCCGCACTGTGAGGAACAGGGGGATGTTGTACGAGGTTAGCCCTTAACATCCCTACAAATTTATGCAAAAGGAACACCGGAGCTGCATGCTCCGGTGTTCCTTTTGAGAAGAGGCTTGTGGCAAAATATGCTTATTTTAGCGAAACGGGCTTCAGCGGCACGATGGTGGAAACAGCCGATTTGAACAGCACATTCTGTCTACCGTCACCTTGACCCTGCAAAGTGATGGTATATGCGTCGTAGGAGGTTACTTGTCCCTGCATTTTGACTCCATTGGTAGTAAAGATTGTCACGGGAACCTTGGTTGAGATGCATTGGTTCAACAAACGTTCCTGTAATTTCAGAGTTTCCACTTTGGCAGCACTCCATCTTTTTTGAATTGTCTTCCAAGGTATTATACCACGGGTAAGACCTTCTCAGGAAATAGAGTCGCCAAGTTTAAGAGTATACAAGGAGGTAGTCAAGCTGCAACTTCTATATAGATACAAAAGTTTTCGTGGTTTTTTATGTTTTCTGCTTGTGTTTGCTGTGATCGCTGTGTTTGTGAAATTGGATCGGATCTCTGGTTTTGATATCTCGATCATACACGCGGTACAATCAGCAGAAATTCCGGCACTCACTTCCCTGGCCAAAGGTCTATCTCTGGTGGGTTCCTCAAAACTTGCGATAGGTATTTCACTTATTACTATGGCCCTGTTGTTCTTTGTACTGAAGCACAGGTTGGAACTTCTCTTGTTTCTTGTAGTCGGCTTAGGCTCGCAGGTGCTGAACACATGGATGAAGTTATGGTTTCACCGGGAGCGCCCTAACGTTCACAGGCTTATTGAACAGGCAGGATACAGTTTCCCCAGCGGCCACTCTATGGCGGCATTTTCGCTCTATGGTGTGCTTGCGTTCCTGCTGTGGAGGCATATGAGGAGCAGTACCGAACGGATATTGCTGATTCTCTTTACTGTGTTAATGACAGGAGGGATCGGCTGGAGCCGTGTGTATTTGGGCGTTCACTACCCTAGTGATGTCATTGGAGGATACGCTGCAAGCGGGGCTTGGTTGCTGCTGTGTGTCACCTGCTTTGAGGTATATCGGAATTCCAGGATGCAGGGAAAGCAGAGCCTATAAAATATACGGATCCCCTATACAGCTCGTATGGGAATCCGCATTTGCTAACAATTGGTTCGTGGATATGAAATCAAGGTGTTCTGGAAGGCAAGGCTGAAGATTTGGGCTCCTGAACATGTGCCGTGCGGCTAATACTCAGTTTCATAAGCGCCGGCAGGCTGGCTTTTAGCTTATCCGCCTCTTCACGGGTAAGCTGGCCTTCTTTAATCGAAGCATCGAGCTTCAGGCTTGCCGCATCACTTAGCTTTTGAATATATTGCTCTTCGGTCCAGCCTTTTTTCTCCTGAGCTAAAGTATATAGCGTTTTTCCTGCTCTAAGGCTGCGGATTATTTCTGTACGGTCCATCTCCAGCAGCTTGGACGTTTCATTGATGATGAAATGTCCGCGTGCGGCCTTAAATCCCTTGTCCATATTAGGCGCATGGGAATGGTGATGTTCTTTTTCAGCATGAACCGCCGAATCCGGCTTAGCGGAAGGAATATTACCTGCCGTATTCTCAGCATAAGCGGCGGCAGGAGCCAAACAGAGCAGAAATGCTGTTGCGAAGGCTGTGATTCTTTTGACATTGTTGTTCATTGTTTCACCTCTACTGTAATGTGTTGGGACTGCAGTACCCAGTATTCCCCGTATGCTGAAAGAAACCTGAAAGCCGGCTTAAGACATACTAAAATTCGCCAGCCCGCATCTTGGGTAATAATGTCTGTGCTTTATTAGAGATGAACCAAAGCAGATCAGGATATACATATTTGTACGAAGTGAAATCAATGATGTAATGCTCACAAAACTTAGGCATATGCTTTCGAAGTGAGTTTTGTACGAAGTGAAATCGATGAAGTAATGCTCACAAAACTTTAGGAGGGATGGATTTGGCTTTTGGCGCCCGCATACTCAAAACCGGATTGGCAGTAACCCTTGCCCTCTATCTGTCCGCTCTGCTTAACTTCACATCCCCCGTGGGCGCGGCGATTGCAGCGATATTCGCAATGCAACCCTCAATATACAGATCCTGGCGTTATTTTCTGGACCAGATACAGACAAGTACCATGGGTGCTGTACTGGCGCTCCTGGGTGGAATGCTGCTATCCAATGAACCGATTGCCGTCGGTCTGGTATGTATTCTTGTGATTATGATCAGTATGAGAATGAACCGGGCCGATACGATAGGTCTGACACTGGTAACCGTGATCTCGGTCATGGAGGCCTCGGGACAGTGGGAGTTTGCTTTAACCCGTTTTTTACTCACGCTGACCGGTATTATTGCAGCATTTATCATTAATATCGCAGTATTTCCTCCCCAGCCGCGTAAGCAATATATCCAGCAGATTGAAAATGTTTTTGGAAGCCTGTCATTACTGCTCAGAACTGCCGTGTCGCACGAGATGAAGGAGAGCGTCTTCCGTGATGAGAAAAATGCGCTGGAAGGCTCTATCCGGTCGCTTGCAGACAAATATGCTTTGTTTGAGGAGGAGCAAAAGCAGCTTCGCAGAGCTAAATACAGCCAAACCCGGCAAATGGTCGTCTACAAGAATCTGCTGGCTTCACTGCAGAAAGGGTTTGAGGTGCTGGAGGCGGTGGACCGGCATTATTTTCAGGCTGAACGTACAGAACGCACAGACGAGCTGTTCGACCGTCATTTGGAGCAGCTAATCAAATACCATGAGACGATTTTGCTCAAATTCGAAGACAAACTGAAGCCGGGAGCGACCGATATCGACCCGCTCAGCGAAGACAACGACAGTTTCCTGCAAGCAGCAATCAGCGGCTATGATGCAGAGAAAAGCGGGCAGTTGAGGTTATCTGTTGTAGCTGCGGCGGTCTATGACTATGGGTACCAGCTGGAGCGCCTGGATAAGGTGGCGGACCAGATCAATCGTCTTACCGGTGATGAAAAAGAATAATCCGCTATCCCTAATGAATATTCGAATAAGTTGACCATCCATCGGAATGAGGAGCATACTTTATAGTGATCAGCTTGTAAGGGCATCGATTGGAACACAGCAAAAGATCCGGCCCCAAAGGGGACCGGATCATCAAAGACTTGATTAAATATAATGTAGTTGTTACAATTGAAGGATATCAGTAACTCTAGATATACAAAGCACAATTACGCAACTTAATTGTAACATGATAATGCGTGGATGTCAACCTTTCGGAGGGGATGAATTTCAATGGAGAAACACGATATTGAATGGAAAGAAGAGCAGGAAAGGGTCGATGGAATCACGAAGCTGCTGACAGCACATATCCGGAGGTTATCCGGTGAGCTCGGTCTTCATCGCAGTGATGTCGTGGATATGCGTAAAGAGTTCTGGGAAGAGGTTACTGTGAATTTCAGCAGCCCGGATGACCTTGGGGAAACATCAACAAGTCTTCGGCAGCAGGCCCAGATTCTGAATGAACGTGAACGCCATCATCTACAATCAAGCAAAGCACTTAAAAAATATAGAAAGCTGGTTGTTTCCCCATATTTCGGCCGGATTGATTTTAAGGAGACACCTGAAGCCGGGACAGAGAAGATTTATCTGGGTATCGGTTCGTTAATGGAGGATAACGGTACTTTCCTGATCTACGACTGGCGCGCCCCCATCTCCAGTCTTTATTATGACGGGGCTCCGGGACCGGCATCCTATGAAACGCCCGGGGGCCAAATCTCCGGAACGATGGAGTTAAAGCGCCAGTTCGTCATCGATAACGGTTCGATAGAAGTCATGTTTGATACAGGCGTTACCATCGGTGACGAATTGCTCCAGCAAGTCCTCAGCCACAGCGCTGACGACCGGATGAAAAGCATCGTTGCGACGATACAGAAGGAGCAGAATGCCATCATCCGCAATGACCGGAGCCGGATGCTTGTCGTTCAAGGAGCTGCCGGCAGCGGTAAAACCTCAGCCGCATTGCAGCGTGTAGCCTATCTATTATATAAATACCGCGAGGTGCTCCAAGCAGACCAAATGCTGCTCTTTTCGCCCAATCCGCTTTTCAACAGCTATGTCTCCACAGTGCTGCCGGAGCTGGGTGAAGAAAATATGCAGCAGACCACGTTCCAGATGTATTTGGAGCATCGGCTAGGCCAGGAATTCGAGCTTGAGGATGTTTTCAATCAGACGGAAAGTCTGCTGAATGCCCCGGACGGGCCCGAGGCGGCTATACGCAGAGAAGGGATCGCTTATAAATCCTCAGTGGCTTTTCTGGATGTGATCCGGCATTACGTTAATCTTCTGGAGCATGAAGGGATGCTGTTTAAACCGCTTATGTTTCAAGGCCGGGCTGTGGTTAGCAAGGAAGAGATGGAGCACAAGTTCTACAGCTTCGATCCCAGTATTAAACTGGCGAACCGGATTGATCTTATGACGGGCTGGCTGCTCAAAAAAATCGCTGCATTCAGCGTGGAAGAACGGGATTCGCAATGGGTGGAGGATCAGATTGAGCTGATGGATTCCAGTGACTATCAGCGCGCTTATAATATGCTCCGCCGTAAGGGTGGAGGCCAGAATGACAGCTTTGATGATTTCGATATGGAGAAAACCTCGCTGGCCAGATTTATCGTCAGTCAGCGTCTAAAGCCCCTGCGCGGCTGGACCAAACGCAGTAGGTTTGTGGATGTGAAGGGGCTCTACAGCCTGCTTTTTACGGATCAAGAATTAATGGAACGTCTGAGCGGTGGCCGCAGGCTGCCTGAGGCCTGGAATGACATCTGCCGGCAGACTTTAATTTCGCTGAACCAGAACGAACTTGCTTATGAAGATGCAACACCTTTTCTATATCTGAAAGAGCTTAGTCAGGGTTTTCGCACGAACACACTAATTCGTCATGTGATTGTAGATGAGGTGCAAGATTACTCTCCATTCCAGCTGGAATTCATGCGGCGGCTGTTCCCGCGGGCCAAAATGACGGTGCTTGGTGATCTGAATCAGGCGATTTATGCCCAAGGCGAGGTGCTGGGGGATCTGGGAGGACTGGTCAGTATCTATGGGGAAGAGAACACCGAAGTCATTTCCCTAACCCGCAGCTATCGCTCTACGTATGAGATTGTTGAGTTTACACGTTCGATGATACCCGGAGGGGAAAAGATCATTCCATTTAACCGGCGGGGAGAATCACCGTTGCTGACGGTTATGGACAATGAGGAAGGCCTGCTGGCTTCTATAGAAAAGGATGTACTGAATTTGCATTCCATGGGTTATCATTATGTGGCCGTAATCTGCAAGACTGCTGAAGAAAGTGCACGCGTTCATGCTGAACTGCAGGACCGGCTTCCAGTGAGGCTGGTTACCAAGGATACGCCCAATTTTCAAAAAGGAACGCTGGTTCTCCCCGCCTATCTGGCCAAGGGGGTTGAATTCGATGCCGTTATCATTTACGACGGCTCTGAAGCTAAATATGGCCGCGAAAGTGAACGCAAGCTGTTCTATACCGCATGCACCCGGGCTATGCATCTGCTCCATATCTACAGTCTGGGCCAGCCCAATCATTTCCTGCCTGCTGAAGTTCGTGAGTCCGTGACTGCCGGGGCTTCACAGAGATAAGAACCGAAGATTTCAATACGTAAAGACCGCCTTCATAAGGATATTGGAAGGCGGTCTTTGCTGTGCGTTAGATTTAATTTAAAGGGATATCAATGGGTCTTATCCGTAGCCGTAACATCTTAGGCGGAATTTATTTGCCTACTGGATGATTTATGGAAGGTTCCTGGGCAAAGCTACGGCGTTGATACCGCGAAGTAAGCAAAATAACCAAATAGATCAACAACAATAAAAGCGGGGCAAGGGTTGAATAACGGTACATGACAGCATAGCTGGTATAAAGTGCAATCGAACCGAGAATCAGCGAGCCGATAGCTACACCCAGATCCAGTGAGTTAAAGAACATCCCGTTAGCCATCCCGCGCTGCCGGGGCTCTACAGACTGGATCATCCAGGTCTGCAGTGCAGGCTGCATGGATCCGAATCCGATACCATAACATATCGCGGCCGGAAACAGTGCGGCTGTTGATGTGGCGAAAGAGAGCAGCAGCAATCCTGCAATAATGAAGAGACTGCCTGGAATGAGCAGAGCGGGAGGACCATAACGGTCGTAGATTTTGCCGGATAGAGGTCTTACCACTACAATAGCGACAGCATTGAACATGAAGAAGTAAGCGATATGTTCAAGATGAATTTCATTACCGAAGAGAGCCAGAAATCCCAGAAGCCCCCCGTAAGAGACAGAGAGCAGAAAGTTAAGCACACAGGGAACGAATAGTCTGCGGAAGGCTCCACCTTTGAGTTGTGTCACCGGAGTATTTGCGGGCTCCTTGTGATGTGCCGGCAAATTAGCGGTCAGACGGTAGCCAAGCGGCACAATCAGCGCCAATACGGCGATTGTACAGATCAGCAGCGAGCTGAAGCCGGGCCCCTGAAGTAGGCTCAGCCCGAGAAGGGGACCGGCTGACATGGCGAGACTCGTAGACAGGCCGAAGTACCCCATGCCTTCACCCATCCGCCGGATCGGAATTACATCAGAGGCCATCGTCGGGAAGGCGGTGCTGGCCATGCCGAATCCTACCCCGAACAGCATCCGCATAAGCAAGAGAGCAAGAATGCTTCCTGCCCAGTAGTAACCGATAACCGCAGCAAGGGATATAGCAAGCCCAAGGAAGATCAGCAGATTGCGGCCGCCTTTCTCCATAGCCTTCGCAGAGAGGAGGCGTGAAGCGATGGCACTCAGTGCGAAGAGACTGGTCACAAGACTGACTTGAACAGATGAAGCGTGAAGTGTTTCTTCTGCATAGGCAGGGAGAGTGGAGAGGGTCATCTGCAGGCCCATGAACAGCATTAAATTGCAGATCGTAAGAATAATAAATGACGGGGTCCATAAACGTTCAGATGTATGATTCAAAACGGGTGTCTCCTATTCTTGAAGTGTATTTCCGGTGTTGTTGTAGATCAATTCCAGCATGGAGCGGAGATCTTCAAGCTGTTGCCGGCTTAGTCCATTAACAGCTGTTGCAATGGTCTGTTGCTCCAGAGTAACCGTGTGCTCTATCAATGACTTGCCTGTCTCTGTTGCATAGAGTAAGAAGGCACGCCGGTCGGTGGGGCTCATGGTCTTGTGGATGAAACCTTTCTTCTGCAAAAGCTCCACAATGCGGGCAGTCGTCGGCTGGTCTTTGGCAGCCGCAGCGGCAACCTCTTTCTGATTGATGCCTTCATGGTCACAGATCATCAGCAGGATAGACCACTGCTCAGGGGTGATGTCATAGGGCTTAAGGACACGGGCGAATAGATTGGAGATTCTCCGGTGCGTAGAGCCCAGCAAAAATCCGAGAAAATCTTGATGTGAAGAATGGGACATGAATAGTCGTCCTTTCCAATATACTTGTTATGACAATTATATTTAAGACAATTAAAATTGTCAATGAACAACAAAAAAGCCTATCCCCGCATTAGCGGAAATAGGCTGGTAATTTATCGTTAAACAGTGCTTAGAGCTGCGGAACCTTCTCCCAGTCCTTCAGGAAACGCTCGATGCCGCTATCAGTGAGCGGATGCTTCCAGAGTGAAGGCAGGAGGGAACCAGGAATGGTTGCAATATGTGCACCTGCAATGGCAGCCTGCTCCACATGCGCAATGTTACGGATACTCGCAGCGATGATCTCCGATTGGAGTCCGTAATTGGTCAGGATCGTCTTCAAATCCGAGATCAGCTTCATGCCATCTACACCGATATCATCCAGACGTCCAACAAACGGGCTGATATAGGTAGCCCCGGCTTTGGCTGCCATCAGGCCCTGAGCTGCCGAGAAGATGAGGGTTACGTTGGTTTTTATACCTTTTTTGGTTAGTTCATAACATGCTTCCAGACCATCTTCGGTCATTGGCAGCTTGATCACAACATTCGGTGCCCATTCAGCGATTTCATAAGCTTCCTTCAGCATTTCTTCAGCTTTCAGACCGATGACCTCAGCACTGACAGGGCCTGGGACGATCGCAACGATTTCTTTGATTACATCTTTGAACAGTCTGCCTTCTTTGGCGATAAGCGACGGATTCGTCGTTACGCCATCCACTAATCCGAGGCGGGTAATACGTTTGATTTCTTCAATATTTCCGGTATCCAAGAAAAATTTCATTTCGTGGTATCCTCCCTTGGTTGATATGGATTGACAAACGTTTTGCACCACTTCATTATGAATCATGCTGCTGGAAGATTCAACTGTTAAGATGAATATTTCAAAATAACTTTATAGAATTCCAGGCTGAAATGTAAATTCAGCAGGCCGTGCCCATTCCCTGACACGTTCATCACGTGATAATATAGAAACGGTATTGTTCATAACGCTGAAATGGCAGGTGTCAGATATGATTATGGTATATGCAGGGGTTGTTATCTTTCTGTTATTTGCTGCCGGCGTCATGGCCTTTCAGAACAGCAGGCTAATTGCCCAACAGGAGGCTGGAGAGTCTACGGGACGTATCAGCAGCTTGATGTATTCCGTCTATTATCAATCCTTTTCAATGAATGAAGAGCGTCCGGAAGCCGTTCCTTTGTTTCAATTCACCGTACATTCGGACGAAGAGGGGCGGCTTGCTAGCGGAGAGGTTGATAAGACGATCGCCCTTTGCCGTGTTCCAGCCGGAAGCGGGGAAATGGCACTCTCTGACGCACAGAACTGGATGCTGGGCAGTATCCGGCAGTCTGCGCTGCGGGGCGAGCAGATTCTACCTGCATCATTTACGGACAAGGCCGTGAACAAAGGGGAGAAAGAACTGATCTTCCGTTTGGAATCAGCCGTAAAAGAGGAGACCGCAGTTGCGGATCGTCATTAGCCATGTGGTCATTGATACCTGTACAAGGTGATAAGAAAACCCATACTAAAACTATATAATAGTTGGATAATATACAGATGAGAGTGAGGGACCGGGAATGTCACTGAATATCGGAGTGGAATTTGTTGTGGTTGATCCAGAGAATAGAGATTTGCAGAAACTGATTAAACGGCTGGATGATGAATTGAAATCCAGATATCCGCATGAGACGATCTATGTTGTGGATTTCTCTGATCCCAAGGTGAGGGAGATGACGTTTGTAGTGGCCTATGCCGGGAATCAGCCGGTAGGCTGCGGAGGTCTGCGCCCGCTTGCTGCTGATTCTTCAATGATGGAACTAAAACGTTTCTATGTAGACCCGGATACCCGCAAACAAGGAATTGCAAACCGTATGCTGCTGGATTTGGAGCAGAAGGCGGCAGCGGTGGGCTGCAGAGAGATCCGGCTGGAGACAGGCATCAAGCAGCCGGAAGCTATTGCGCTGTATGAGAAGCACGGCTACCGGCCGATTGATTTGTTTGGACCCTATATTGGTGATCCTGACAGCCTTTGTTACGGCAAAGTCTTGTCTTAATTAACTTTAAGCGTGATACTTGCCGGTCGGTGCATCCAGTACCCACTCCAGCATCAGGATCATATCCTCAAGCCGGCTTAACTGGGCGTTCAGCGTTTCTCGCTGCGGGCTACCGGCCGGCAGTGGTGCCAGGCGGGATTCCATGGATCTTTTTTGCAGGGTCAATTCATTAATTTTGGATTGGATCTGATGTTCGGTTCGCATGCTGGAAGCCTCCTGGCGATGATAATTTGCTTACTTCTCAAGGACTATTATAACGGATACATGGGGGTATTAGAAAATGACTATCAATGTGAAGCAACTCGCGGCAGAGAAAGCAGTGGAGTATGTGAAGGACGGAATGAAGGTTGGACTGGGAACTGGTTCTACTGCTTACTGGGCCATCCGCAAGCTGGGTGAACGGGTGAAGGAGGGATTGCAGATTACTGCTGTTGCCACTTCGGTTGCTTCGGAGAAACAGGCCCGTGAGCTCGGTATCCCCCTGGTCGGTTTCGGTGATATCGACGGTCTTGATCTGACCATTGATGGAGCGGATGAGCTGAATCATGATCTGGAGCTTATAAAAGGCGGCGGCGGTGCGCTGCTTCGTGAGAAGATCGTGGCCCGCAATAGTACACAGATGATAGTGGTGGCTGACGAGAGCAAAGCTGTTGATACCCTAGGCAAATTCCCGTTGCCAGTAGAGATTGTTGCTTTTGCCTGGGAGTGGACTGTAGCCGAGCTGGCCAAGCTGGGCTGTACACCAGAGCTTCGGCGCAGCGGGGATGTTCTGTACAAGACGGACAACGGAAACTATATTGCAGATTGCTGCTTCGGGTCCATTACTTCAGCTACTGCACTCGCAGAGTCTCTTCAGAATATTACCGGGGTAGTGGAACATGGACTGTTCATTGGTATCGCCGATATGGCAATCATCGGTAAAGCGGACGGGAGCATTGAAATCATTGAGCTCAAGAAGGTCTTATAGCAGAAGTAAACATGGCAGTTCCGGCCAAAGAGTCAAAAGAAAACATAGGCCTCCGCAGACTAGAGGTATAGGCCGGGCATTGATTATGATCCTGTTAGTAGCATACTGCTCCGCCCTTGTGTACTGGATGTTCCTGGGGTTTGGACGAACTGTTCATTCAGAAGGGCCGTTCCGGTATAACGTGCAGCCGCTTCGTACCATTGAATTATATCTAAATCTCGATAACGGAGTTTCTTTGTCAGGCAGAATAATCAATTTACTGGGCAATGTCATTGTCTTTGCACCATTTGGTTTTCTGTTGCCCTTGCTGAAGAGGAATCTGTATGCTGTCTTTCGGCTGCTTCTAGTGTCGGCAGCAGGAATACTGCTCCTGGAGATCATGCAGATGCTGCTTCGCGCCGGTAGCTTTGACATTGATGATGTGATCCTTAACCTGGCGGGAGTATTACTCGGATACCTCTTGCTGCGCATTGTGTATTTTAGAAGAAAATAGATGGAGAGGAGAATGAATTACATGCTGACAGATTTGAAGCAGCGTACCGATACAGAGGAAGTGAAGGAACTGCTGGCTTATGCCGTGATTGATGAACCGGATGCGCTCTGGCGCACCACGGTGGAATATAGCAGCAAGGCTGCATTGCAGCTCTATGGGTGGGAAGAGGAAGGATTGCTTGTAGGATTGGTAGGATTTGAGGAAACTGAAGATGGTTCGCTGGACATCCGTCATATTGCCGTACTCCCGGAGAACCGGGGAAAAGGCTATGCGCGGGGGATCATTCTCGAACTGTTGGCAGCCCGCAATCCGCGGTATCTTCTGGCTGAGACAGAGGATGAGATTGCCGCAGATTTTTACAGGAACTTGGGCTTCATGGTGTACAGTCTTGGTGAGAATCCTGCGGGTATTGAGATGTTCCGCTGTGTGTATGAAGTGGAAGTAGAAGAGGATGAAGAGTAAACAGCCAGATGCATTCGTAATTATCACATAGGCAGCATGGGCATGAGCCACTTCGCATATTTATGGCGGGGTGGCTTTTTTGTGTGAGATATATCTTTTGCAGGAATGAGTATGTGATATTGACTTGGCCGTATGAAAATATTCTGTAAGCAGATTGACTTTTTAGTCTGCAAATTATATAGTTTCACTGTGAAACTATTCTACACACGAACTATTATCAAAGATAGGAGGTTGGAATATTGAACCTTGAAGAACAATGGATTAACCGCTATGTGGATGCATATATGGCAGTGACCCGGCAGATCAACTCGCAGATCAGGGATAGTATGGCAGAGGGATTAACCAATGACCAGTTTCTAATTATGCGGCTGATCAAAAGCCAGGCCCTGTGCACATCCACTTTTTTGGCAGAAGCAGTAGCTGTGGGGAAGAGCTCCATTACTGCAATCATCAATCGGCTGGTTGAAGCCGGATTTATTGAACGGACCCGTGATGAGAATGATCGCCGTCAAGTCTATTTGACGCTGACACCTGTAGGAAGTGAAACCTATTGTACGGCTGAAAAGCAGGTTCATGAGGTGATTTCTCCTTATTTCTCGCATTTTGAGGAACAGGATATCGAGAAATTTATCACGATGTTTGAGAAACTGGCATTTTTGATGCAGGAAACAGGAGGGAAAGACAATTGAAGACAATACTTAGAGCAAGATGGGCCATTATAGTCGTATGGCTCGCGGTAGCCGTACTATTATTTTTAACTGCACCGGGCATGTCAGATCTCGTTCGTGAGAAGGGGCAGATATCCGTTCCGGACGGCTATACCTCGACTAGAGCTTCAGAGATTATGAAGGAAGTGGCCGATACCAAAGGCGGAGAGACGCTGCATCAAGTGGCGCTAGTCTTCAACAAACCAGCCGGTCTTTCCGCAGAAGATACTGAGAGCATTAAGCAGGGCGTTGAGAAGCTTGCTGCTCAAAAAGATACGCTGAAGATCAACTCGATCACCGACCCGTTTTCGCAGTCTGAACTGAAGGACACCCTGATTGCCAAAGACGGCAAAACCCTAATGGTTGCGCTGATGGTAAGCGGCGGGGAGGAAGCGGTTAAGCAATTGCCGGATCAGGTGGATGCATTGCTTAGCGGTGTCAGTGCCGATCACTACTTAACGAGTGAAGGACTAATTACGGAGGATACCATTGCCAGTTCGGAAGCCGGACTCAAAAAATCGGAATACATTACGGTCATCTTTATTTTGCTGATTCTGTTTGTGGTCTTCCGGTCGTTTGTTGCCCCCTTTGTGCCGCTTCTGACCGTAGGGCTCAGTTATATTGTCTCGCAGTCCGTAGTAGCATTCCTGGTGGACCGCTTCGATTTTCCTTTATCGACCTTTACGCAGATTTTTATGGTTGCCGTCATGTTCGGGATCGGGACGGATTACTGTATCTTACTGATCAGCCGCTTCAAAGAAGAACTGGCTGCTGCTGAGGATACTAAAAGTGCCATTATCACTACATACCGTAAAGCGGGTGGGACTGTATTCTACTCCGGCCTTGCCGTATTCGTAGGATTTCTGGCGATCGGGCTGTCCAAGTTCGGTCTCTACCGTTCTGCGGTAGCAGTAGCCGTAGGAATCGCTGTGATGATGCTGGCACTCGTAACAGTCGTTCCTTTCTTCATGGCAGTATTGGGTAAGACACTATTCTGGCCTTCAAGCAGTAAGCTAGAGCACAGTGAGAGCCGGATTTGGGGGGCAGCAGGTTCCTTTTCCCTCAAAAGACCTTGGGCAGCTTTGCTGATCGTAGCGGCGATCGTAGTGCCTTTCCTGTTGACTTACACGGGTAAGCTGTCCTTTAACAGCATGGATGAAATTGGTTCCAACTATGCTTCAGTCAAAGGCTTTAACATCATCTCTGAGAGCTTCGGCCCGGGTGAATCCATGCCAGGCAAGATCGTCATCAAAAATGACGACCGTATGGATACCTCGGAATATATTGGACTCGCGGAGAAGATCAGCCGTGAGCTGGAAAAGGTGGAAGGGGTCAAATCAGTACGCAGTATGTCGCGTCCGACCGGCGAGCAGATCAATGACTTCCTGATTCCAACTCAAGTGGCAACCCTATCCGATGGTCTCAGTCAGAGCAATGAAGGACTGACCAAGATTCAATCGGGCCTTGAGGAAGCAAGCAAACAGCTCAGTGACAATGAGCCGAAGCTGAACGAAGCCGTATCAGGCAGCGCGAAGCTGACAGAAGGTACAACTGAGCTGAAAAAAGGTATCGATGCTCTGGGTGATGGGCTGTCACGCATTCAAAGCGGCATTCAGAGCGGCTCCGCAGGCGCCGGAGAGATCAAAACCGGACTGGCACAGGCGGCAGCCAGCGCCAAGAAGTTAGCAGATGCCAATGCATCACTGCTGGAGGGTTACAAGAAAATTGGAGCAGGACTGACGGCGCTAGACGGCGGACTTGGTCAGCTCCAGACCCAGCTTCAAGGTGTGGCGGCTGCGCTCGGCGGCTTGGATGCGTCTTTCACCGGTCTGGAAGCTACTCATCCCGATCTCTTGCAGGATGTGAACTATCAGACAATCAAAGGCACAGTAACGCAGAGTGGGGCAGGAGCGGCCCAGCTAGCAGCTGGATTAAGCCAGATATCCGGACAGTTAAAAGGAGCTGCATCAGGCCTGGATCAGGCCAATACAGGATATGCCAAAGCGGCAGCCGGACAGACTGCGCTTGCGCAGGGGCTCGACAAGCTCGTGGCGGGTATCGGCCAGCTTCAATCAGGGTTGAATCAGGCGGCTGCCGGACAAGGACAGATTGTAGATAAGATACCTTCTATTACAAGCGGCCTGAATCAGCTACAGGGCGGCCAGCAACAGCTGGCGGACGGTTTCGGCCAGCTTACAGGACAAATTGGCCAATTGACAGATGGTCTGAGCGACAGTGCGAAGGGCCTGAAGCAGATTACAGGCGGACTGGATTCGGCTCAGGATTATCTGAAGCAGATTCAGGATGCCAAAGATGATGAACTGAGTGGATTCCTGGTACCGGAAGAGGCGCTTAAGGCTGAGGGTATGGGGCAGGTATTTGATAATTATCTGTCATCTGACCGCAAGGTGATGACCATGGATGTGGTATTTACAGCTAATCCATACAGCGCAAAAGCCATCGACAGTATGGGTGATATTCAGGCAGCTGTAGACCGCGCCGTCAAAGGTACAAAGCTGGAAAATGCCGAAACGGCCATCAGCGGTGTAACTAGCACCTATAGCGATCTGCAGAAAATATCCAATGAGGATTATACGCGGACAGTTATCCTAATGTTAGGCGGTATCTTCATCATACTGGTACTGCTGTTGCGTTCGGTTATTATGCCGCTATACCTGATCCTTTCACTAGTGATCACCTACTTCACAGCACTCGGGGTGACTGAGGCGATTTTCGTACATTTGCTGAACTACTCCGGGATTACCTGGACGACACCATTCTTCAGTTTTGTAATGCTGATTGCGCTGGGTGTGGATTACAGCATCTTCCTCATGGCCCGGTTCAATGAGAACAAGACATGGGATGTGCGGGAAGCCATCCTGCACGCCATGCGTAACATGGGTACAGTAATCTTGTCCGCGGTTGTCATTCTGGGCGGAACTTTCGCTTCGATGTATCCGTCCGGCGTACTGTCGATGATGCAGATTGCTACTGTAGTCCTGTCGGGTCTTGCCTTGTACGCCCTGGTATTCCTGCCATTCTTCGTACCAGTGATGGTAAGAATGTTCGGCCGGGCCAACTGGTGGCCGTTCAGCGGATCTGCTTCGGATGACAAACCAAGAACACTAGACATGTAAAACTGGATATTTATATAACGATCAATACCAGCTGAATGGATTGTCCTTAATCCCAAAAAACCTCCGCCGCACATTACTTGTGCTGGCAGGAGGTTTTTGGTCTAGCGGATGTATGTAGCGGCTGAATTAGCGAATCTTTGCAAAATAGCTGCGAAGCGCCCACCCGCGTTCCTGGCGTTTTTTGTATTTGGGCAGTGAGCGGTAAATGGCTGTCGATTCGGCAAAAGCACGTTTGGCATCGTCAGTTCTGCCCAGTGCCTTATACATCGAACCGGCAAGATAATAGGCTTCACTGGAAGAAGATTGTATCTCCTGAAACTGGGTTACATAATGCAAGGCTTTGTCATGATCGATATTTCGGAAGGTTTCAGCGAGACGGAGATAAGGCTGTCCGTATTGGGCTTTGCGGTTGATCTCCAGACCTTGCAGCATCTGTGCTTCGCCTTCAGGCAGCAGTCCCAGCTTCAAATTCGCATAGCCCAGCTCCACCCAATACTCCGCAGATTGCTCATAGCGGTCAGCGATTTGTACAAGCAATTCCTTGGCTTCACTGTAACGCTTGCGTTCAATCAGTAGTCTTGCCAAATCGAATTTGGCGGACACGTCATTCGGATTGAGTGAAATGGTTGTCCGCAGTCTGGACATTTGCCGGCTCCGGCGGAACGGCTTGGTGATGCTGGGGAAAATACCGACATATCGGCGGTCCAGAAAATACAGGATAACGAACAAAATGAGAAGTGCCAGAAAAGGGTTGCCCACCAGGCGGTACAGCAGTAAGAAACCGAAAATTTTAAACATGAATTCCCTCCGTTATATTGGTGTATCCGAACTTCATTCCTATAGCTGATTGCAGAGCAGGGTAATTATACCATATTGACCTTTATTTCAGATTGTTATTTTTCGTGCAGCAGGGTGAATTGACAGTCTATGGCTTAAGATTTAAGCTGAGAATATCTGCAGCTCCGCACAGGGATTTCCTGTTTTCTGCCTGCATAACTGAACGTACTCTATTTATGGGAGAAGGATGATTCATGGAATCAGGATTGGCAACAGCCGGCTTACGTCCCTTGGGACAATCCACATTAATGGTGTCGCCGCTTGGACTGGGATGCTGGCAGTTCAGCCGGGGTAAAGGCATTGTCGGGAAGTATTGGAGTAATCTGGAGGATGCGGATATTCTGGATATTGTCCGGGTGAGTCTGGAAGGGGGCATGAACTGGGTTGACACTGCTGAGATCTATGGCGGCGGTAAATCGGAGGAAGCACTAGCCCATGTGCTGGATCAGCTAAAAAGGGAGGGGAGCCCCCATGCTGCACCTCTGATTGCAACCAAATGGTGGCCGCTTTTCCGTACCGCTAATTCCATTACCTCCACGATTGATGAACGGATCCGTTGCCTCGGCGGCCGGGATATTGATTTGTACCAGATTCATCAGCCATTCTCCCTTTCTTCGATTGCCAGTGAGATGAAAGCGATGGCAGGGCTTGTTCAAGCCGGCAAGATCCGTAACATCGGAGTGAGCAACTATTCGGCCAAGCAGATGACGGAAGCCCACAGGCTTCTCCGCCAATATGGCTTGAATCTTGTCTCCAACCAGGTGAAATACAATCTGCTGGACCGGAGAATTGACCAGAACGGAACGATGGCGGCTGCGAAAGAGCTTGGAATTTCGATTATTGCTTACTCTCCGTTGCAGCAGGGCATCTTGACCGGACGTTTCCACGAGGACCCTGCGCAGATACAGGCTGTTTCCCGTATGCGGAGAATGCAGTCCGGACTTGGTGACAAAGGACTGGCCCGCAGTAAGCCATTAATCGAGAGTCTGAAGGAACTGGCAGGGAAGTACGACGTGACTCCTGGCCAAATTGCTCTTAACTGGCTGATGTATTTCAACGGCGACACGGTGGTTGCTATCCCAGGCGCATCCAAGGTCCGGCATGCCCGGGAGAATATCGGAGCGATGAGCTTCCGTCTTGAGCAAGGCGAGCTTGAGCATCTGAATGAAGTCTCTTGGACCGTTTTGAAGTGACGGATATGACTGGATAATGAACCTTTTATAATGAAACGTAGAAGACCTCCATTCCGCAGCGCGGATTTGGAGGTTTTTATTTTTTTCCTCAATGTGCAATAAAACTGTTTAGGATTGGAAGTTACGGGTTAATTAAGGGATAAGATAGTGCACAGATGCGCAAATATGGACGAACCTATATAAGGAGGTTGACTTAAATGAGTATGGCAGTACATAATCTTATGGCTTATAATCCTCACTATTTCAGACCTCAGCCCGTTGCTGATCCCAAGCCGCAAAGATCCGATGACCACACATTGAGCTTCAAGGAAATTCTGAGCGAGAAGCTGAAGGCGCAGAACGGAATGAAGAAATAATTACAATACTTCAGTATATCTATAATGATAATAAGATAGAAGCCGGATAAATCGACTAAGGTCGTTTATCCGGCTTTTTGCGTACCTTCTAATGTGGATTGGTTAAAGAAGCTAAGGTCTAACCTCATAGAATTGGCAGCTGCTGCGGGAATAATAGGTTAAGTCGCTGACTCTGGATTGAATCACGACATCCGAATCAGTAAAGCGTACAACGGTGGCTCCGGTATTCACCAGATGGTCATCCTCGAAGACTCTTACCGGCAGTTTGCGGTCAACGGCTTCCTGGAGATCGCTGTCGGTCAGCAAAGGGCGGTTAATAGGCATGATGGTACTCTCCTTTTATACAATATAACGATGCTGCGATTGCTGATAATGGAATTCAAAAATAGTATACCTGCGGGCAGCAGATAAATCCAGAAGGAACTCAAATGTGGGTCACATCTATCGTAAGTATTTCCACCATAAATCAGAAGTTTGCCTCCTCAAAAAAAAAGATCGCCTACTGTACACTAAATATAGTAAGAGAAACCTTTGAAAGGGGTACAGAGGAATGAGAAAAGCAAATCACCTGGCAGTGTCACTTGCCGCCGTTCTGCTCGTCGGTTCACTGGCAGGATGCGGAGGAAACAATAACGCCGGGAACGACGGTAAAAAAGATAATTCAGGTAACAATGCGGCAAGTACTAATGCTCCAGCAACAGAAAAGGCAGCAGATCCTGCTGAAAAAATTGAGCTCTCTTTCTGGACACTCGGTAACGTCAACTATGAAGAGTTGGGGAACCAGTATACCAAGGAACATCCGAATGTTACCATTAAGGTTCAGAACACCGGTGACCAGACCGCTCACCACAACAACCTGACGACTGCATTGTCAGCAGGTTCGGGAGCACCGGATATTTTCCAACTTGAAATCGGTTTCATGGAACGTTTCCTGGGGGCCCAGGATAAATTCTACAACCTGAACGATTATGGCGCGAAGGATATTCAAGCCAATTATCTGGACTGGAAATGGAAACAAGCCTCTTCCAAGGATGGCAGCTTCCAATTGGGTCTTCCAACAGATATCGGACCTACTGTTGTATACTACCGTACCGACTTGGCTAAAGATGCCGGTCTACCGGATGATCCAGACGGCTTCGGTGCTGCCATCGATACCTGGGATAAATTTGCTACAGTAGCCAAAGCGTTCAAAGACAAGACCGGCAAGCCGTTTGTGGATCTGACGGATCTGACTTATAACGCTCTGCGCGACCAGTCGGCTGACGAAATTTACTTCAGCAAAGCTGATGGCAAATTCATCGGTGACACGAATCCGCAGGTTAAGAAGGCATATGATTTCACAGTTAAGGGTATTCAGGAAGGATGGATCAGCAATGTAATGCTGTGGTCTCCTGAGTGGGGCCAAGGCATGAACGACGGTTCCTTTGCAGTAGTTATGGGACCTGCATGGATGGCCGGTAATATTAAGAGCAATGCACCGGATTCCTCCGGTAAATGGAAAATTGCTCAGCTTCCAGAAGGTGCCGGCAACTGGGGCGGATCATTCATCACCCTGCCGAAGGAAGGCAAGCATCCTAAGGAAGCTTATGACTTCATCCAATGGCTTGTTAATAAAGACAACCAGCTCGAATCGTTCAAGACTAAAGGTCTGATGCCTTCCATTCCTGCACTGTATGAAGATCCTGCCTTTAAGGACTTCAAGGATGAATTCTTCGGCGGCCAGCAGACTGCGGTTGAATTCGGTAAATCAGCAAACCGTGTAAAACCTGTCTACTACGGTCCTCTGCATGACCAGACGGATACGTTCTTCAAGAACGCACTGAAGAATGTACTGGAGAAGAAAGCCGATCCGGCCAAAGAGTGGGATGAAGCCGTAAAACAGGCGAAGACTCTGGCAGAACGCGGTTAATTAGTTCAATTAAGTTGTTATGATCGTCCGGATTCATGGGGGAGCAGTATCCTCCTTGAATCCGGATTTAAAAACGTTATATTCCCTGGAGGTGTGACATGGCTGAGCCCGTACTCGCGAGTCCACATGCCGAGAGCAAACGCCCTTTTTTAACTGAACAAAGACGGAGCCGCATTACTGCATATACCTTTATTTCTCCTTTCTTTATTCTGTTCTCGATATTTGGACTGTACCCGATATTCTTCACAATTTATTTATCCTTTTTTAAGTGGGATGCACTGGGTCCCATGAAATTCGTCGGTATGAAAAACTATGATCTGGTGACGAGCGACCCTACTTTCTGGATCTCTTTCACCAACACGCTCATTATGGGCCTTATGGGAACTGTACCGCAGATTATTCTTGCGCTGCTGCTGGCAGTACTCCTGCATTCGGGGATGACCCGTTTCAAGAAAACGTTCCGTATCCTCTATTTCATGCCGAACATCACTTCGATTGTTGCCGTTACTCTCGTATTCAGTACGTTGTTCGGTAATAACGGTATGATCAACTGGATGCTGAATGGACTCGGTCTGGACAGCATGGCCTTCAACTCTGGCTGGTGGGGTGTTAAAATCGCCATTTCTTCAATGGTCATGTGGCGCTGGACGGGCTACAATGCCATTATTTTCCTATCTGGCTTGCAGAGTATTCCAATGGATCTGTATGAAGCGGCCCGCATTGATGGAGCGAGCAGAAGACAGCAGCTTACCTTCATTACCCTGCCGCTGCTGCGTCCGTTCATAATTTTTGTTACCCTGCTCTCAACGATTGGAGCATTGCAGCTCTTTACAGAGCCATATGTATTCCTGGGCCAATCCGGAACCGGATCGACTAGACAGGAAGGAATTACGATGGTGACCTATCTCTACAGTGAAGCTTTCCGTAATGGATTCTTTGGTACGGCGGCGGCTACGGCAGTTCTGCTGTTCCTCGTCACGATTATTTTCTCCTTGCTTAATATGCTGGTCTCAAGCCGCATGGGCGGAGATACAGGAGGGAAAAAAGCGTGAGCACACTGCGTATGTTCAAAAAAAATCCGGACGATCTCGGCCTTTTCGGTAAGTTCTGGTTCTATGTTCTGCTAATTCTCGGGGCCCTGGTGTCCATCTTCCCGTTTTACTGGATGTTTGTGGTAGGTACCAATGACAAAGGTGCTGTATTCCATGTGCCGCCGCTCTTGACCATCGGGGATCAGTTCATTGACAACTTCAAGCGTGTACTGGATAAATCGGATTTCTTCCAGGCACTGGGCAACTCCCTGTTTGTATCATCAATGGTGACGGTTTCGGTCGTATTCTTCTGCACACTGGCCGGTTATGCGTTTGCCAAATATGAGTTTCCGTTCAAAAATGTACTATTCTACTTCGTCATTGCCACCCTGTTCGTGCCGCAGCAGCTCGGAGTATTGCCAACCTATGTCATTATGGCCAAACTGCACTGGATCGACAGTTTCAAAGCGCTGATTGTACCAGCGATGGTTAATGCCTTCGGGATCTTCTGGATGCGCCAGTACATTTCCACAGCTGTACATACGGAGCTGATTGAAGCCGGTCGGATCGACGGCGGAGGTCATTTCCGTATCTTCTGGAACATTGCAATTCCTGTCATTACACCAGCTATGGCTACGCTTGGTATTCTAAATTTCATGACCGTATGGAATGATTTCTTCTGGCCGCTCGTCGTGCTGAAGAACAAAGAGAATTTCACCATTCAGATTGCATTGCAGCAGCTGTTCACCACGCGTGACGGCCTGGATTATGGAATGATTATGTCTGCAACATTCACCGCAACACTACCGCTGCTCGTTGTATTCCTGCTCTTCAGCCGCTGGGTCATTGCCGGACTTACGTCGGGTGCGATCAAGAGCTAAGAGGAATTAAGGATTGCCGTGAAGAATAATAAGGACATAGGACAGCAGGAGGAAGGGAAGGATTTATGAAGCTCCGCCGCAAAATATTGTTCGCTATTATTCTTCTCGTGTTCATCCCCGTCATTGTGATGGGAAGTGTGACCTACGTTAATTTTTCCAATGCCATGGAGAAGAAATCCAGCAATTTCTACTGGATCTCCCTTCTGGAAACCGACCGCAAGCTGAAGTTTGCGCTCAGTGAAATCTCATCCATAACCAATTCGGCCATTACACAGCCGGCGATTCAGCAGTCACTGAAGCAGCCGGATTTTGTGCTGACGTATGACCGTAAGCAGGAGATCAATAATCTGCTGATCAATCATCCTATGATTACATCCTTTAGTTTGTATGGCAAAGACCGCTTATTGTATCAATACAACGCTCCGATGTCCTTCGCTGACATGCGGAAGCAAGTCTGGTATGGGGCAATGGAGGGCGCAGAGGGGCGCCCTGTCTGGTCTGGTCCAGGGGAGAACGGTTCGGAAGCTTCGGGTCACCCTGTGCTGGTGCAGGCCAGAATTATTAAGGATTATTATTCGCTGGAAGATATCGGCTATCTGGTGGTGTATGTGAAGCCGGATTTGCTGGATCAAATCTTCTGGGAAGCCGCCACACTGAAAAAAGGGGATATTCTGCTGGTGAACAAGCAGGGGAACATCGTCTTTACCAAATCCGGAGAGCATATCGGACAACGAACGGATTTTCCTTTTTTACAGGATAACTATTCTCAGGATGAGGATTATTACATCGACAATTATCAGGGGGAGAAATCACTGATTACTTTCCTCCCTTCACATAATGCAGACTGGTATTTGGCAGCGATTACACCGATGAATCTGATATCATCAGAGTCAGTCTCCATCCGCAATATTGCGCTCATACTGGGTGCGGTCTCGCTGATATCTGCTTTTTTATTTGACCATTATTTTGTGCGCAGGCTTGTGCGCAGCATCAACAGTGCAGTGAACGGTATGAAACGGGTGAAGCAGGGGATTTTTACACCCATTACCATTCCCCCTCGTGCCGACGATGAGAGCGATTCGCTGATTGACGGTTTTAACCGGATGAGCTCGCAGATCGTAGAACTGATCGAGCAGGTGCAGACGGAGCAGGGCCGTAAGAAGGAAGCGGAGATGCAGGCGCTGATGGCACAGATTAACCCGCATTTCATCTATAATTCACTGGAATCCATCAATTCCATGGCTATACTGGCAGGCAACCGGGATATCAGTAAAATGGTGATCTCGCTTGGTAAGCTGCTGAGGATCAGCATCAGTCAGAATCAGGAACTGATTCCGCTGCAGATGGAGTTTGAGCATGTCCGCCATTATCTGGATATCCAGAAATTCCGTTTTGAAGACAAGTTCTCTTATGCGCTGGAGCTGCCGGATTCCCTTAAGTATCTGATGACTCAAAAGCTCATAGTTCAGCCCATTGTCGAGAATGCCTTATACCATGCCATTGAACAGATGGAGGAGCATGGAGTGATTACAATCTCTGCGGAGGAGATGGGAAGGGATCTGATTATTATTGTCAAGGATAATGGCCCGGGCTTTGATCTTGCTACGATGATGAGTCTGTGGAATAAGGAACGCATCAATCCGAAAAAATACAGCGACAGCGGGGTCGGGCTTAAAAATGTGCATGAGCGCCTGAAGATCAGGTTCGGCAATCCTTATGGCATTGTAGTCTGTTCCTCCCCAGGTTTCGGGTCAACGATATGTATCCGCATTCCGAGAATTCTGCCATGACGGGGGCTGACGGAATGACCAGGAAGCAGACGATCCAAAGATGGCTGATGAAACGGGGATGGATCATTCTTTATATTGGCCTGATGTCGGGGGCGGTCTTCTTTATTATGCAAGGCAGAAGGGAACCTATTGAGGACAATGCCCAGGAGAAAATTACACTCACCTTCCGCCATTTTTGGATTAAGGAGCATGACCGGCCATTACTGGCTATTTTTGAAGAGGTTGTGGAGGAGTATCAGCAGGAGCATCCTAATGTCAAAGTGAATTTCGAGGGACTGGACCAGACCATACACCGGGAGCAAAAGCTGAAGAGTGAAATGGTTACCGGTACGCCGCCGGATATGTTCGTGTTATTCGGAGGGGCCGAGATTGAACCTTATGTCCGCTCCAACCGTTTGATGGATTTGACGGACTTTGCCGAGGAGAACGGTTTGAAGGATCAGTTCAAGGATCTGCACCTCTGGACGTTCAATAATAATCATATTTACGGTCTGCCGATTGAAGGCAATGCGGAGCCGCTGTACTATAACCGGACGATCTTCAACAAGCTCGGTATTAAGGTGCCTGAGACGCTGGCTGAACTGGATGAGGCGATCCGCCAACTGAAGCAGGCCGGCTACATTCCCTTTGCGCTCGGCAATGAAGACCGCTGGCCTGCGGGAATATTTGCCCATTATTTAATGGACCGCTATGCCGGTCCGGATCTGATCCAGAAGCTGGTCACCGGCAAGGATGGAGCCAGCTTTGAGAACAGCTATTACAAACAAGCTTTCCGGCATTTGGGTGAGTGGATCCACGAAGAGGCATTTAGTCCGCTCTCTAATGATACATCACCGGAAAATGCAGTCGGCCTGTTTACAAACGGGCAAGCTGCCATGTATTTGAACGGCAACTGGGATATTAACCTGTTCACTGGAGAGAAGGCATCTGAGGGTTTCCAGAACGAGGTAGGGGTTATTCCGTTCCCGGCTCTAGGAAGTGATGAGGAAGCCTCTATTGCGGGCGGGTACACCATCGGAATCGGATTGTCTTCGAGCCTGAGCGGAGCCAAACGGGAAGCGGCGCTTGCGCTGATGCAAGCATTCTATACACAAGAGATACAGAGACGGATTGTATACGAAGGCTTAAGAATCCCGTCCATGCGGATTATCATTGATCCGAATAAGACAGGGCCGGTATTTGCACAAGTCATGGAGATGATGGAGAAAAATCAGCAGAGCTTTGTGCCGTATGATAATCTCCTTTCCCCTGAGGTCAAGAAAACATTCCTGAGTGTCATAGAAGAGATGATTGATGGCGGTCTGCAGGGCAATGAGGCATTAAAGCAGCTGCAGGCCTCATCGGAACAATACTGGAAATTGATTCGGAGCTCGGCCATTCAATAAGCCTGGGGGGGTCTTTAGATGGGGGTAACACAGGTGAATTATAAAGTGCTGCTGGTGGATGATGAACCGGTCATTCTGCGAAGCTTGAAGGTTGCCATACCGTGGGAAGAACTTGGCCTTACTATTGTGGGGGAAGCGCGGAATGGGGAAGTGGCGCTGCATATGATCGAGGAGACGGAACCTGACATTATCATCAGCGACATCCGCATGCCAGTTCTTGATGGTATTGCACTGATGAAGGAGGTGCTGCCGCGCAGTGGTAAGCTGATCTTTATCTTTATCAGCGGGTACGGGGAGTTTGAGTATGCACGGGAAGCACTGCGGCAGGGGGCATTTGATTATTTGCTGAAACCAATTGATCATGAGGAATTAACCGAGATGCTCACACGGGCCAGAGCAAGACTCGACCATCAGAAGGAGAATGAACAGCTGATGCTCTCGGTACAGACTCTGTCGATGCTGGCCCGTGAGCGGATGTTTGCCGAGTTCACGCTTGGTAATCCGCGTCCGCTTCAGCATCTCAAATGGCTGGAGAACAGTGAGCTGGAGAGCGACTATTTCATGGCGGTGGTCCGGCTGGATCATTATGCCGCTCTGATCGCCGAGTGGAGTGTGGAGGAGAAGCGCCTTTGGCTGTTCGCGGTAAGGAACATTCTGGAAGAGTGGTCGCTGGAAAATGGTGTGTTGTCTGTGTTCCCGTTCTATAACGGTGAATGGATCCTGCTTTTTCCAGGAAATCTTACTACCGGCAGAAAAGAACTTGGCGAACAGTTGATCGAAGGGATCAAAAGATATTCCAAGCTGGAATGTTCAGTGGGGATCAGCCGCATCACACACGGGCTTAATCAATTGAGCACCGTGTACCCGCTTGCTTGCAAAGCTCTGTACCAGCGGTTTTATTCAGGTCAGGCAGGTGTATTCCTCGATGAGGATTCCTTACCTGGCGGAAGCCGGGAAGTGAAATATCCGAAAGAGCTGGAGCTTGCCCTGATTGAAAGTATCCGCACCGTAGATCTTGAGCGGATGCTGTCCTTATTCGATGAATTGTCCAGTTTCATTGAAGCACAGGGATTGCCGCAGGAGCTTGCGGAGAGGCTGATTATTGAGATGATTGTGGTGCTGTACCGACAGTTTGAACATCTCAATATGCATACTGACTGGTCCTTAGAAGGATTGCTCAGCAGGCTACACGGTCTAGGTACACTTTCAGCTATGATTGCGGCACTGAAGATGGAATTTCGCGAGTGGATGCTGGAGAGCCATAAATCTGCCACCCGTGAGGATGGCCGGAGCATCGTGGAGAAGTCCAAACGGTATATTGAGGCAAATTACCATAAGGATCTCAGCATAGAAGAGGTATCGGAGGTCGCAGATCTGAGCATCAGCCACTTTTGCACCCTGTTCAAACAAATCTCGGGCTATACCTTCCTGGAATACGTAACCCACTGCCGGATGGAGAAAGCCAAATATATTTTGCAGAACAGCAATGTTAAGGTCTATCAGGTTGCACCGCTTGTCGGCTATCAGGATCCGCGTTACTTTACGCAGGTATTCAAGAAAGCCACCGGAAAAACACCTACGGAATACCGTGAATTGAATTCCCGGCAGGCTAATTAGGCTTTGCCTTATCTCTGATGTTAAGTTTGCCTAACAAAACCGCAGGAGCTGGTCTTGAAGACCTTTGCTGCGGTTTTTTGTTGTATTGGTGGTTGGCTTGATGCTGTCCGGATACATGGAAGGAGCTTTCTCCCAGGGATAAACGAGGTGTTCAGCCTGTCTCCCTGTCATAAGTATGACATTTGTCATACTGTATCATTGATGTTTATGTCTTCCGCAGATGACACATACTTCTCTATAATTAAGATAGATGAATGTATCCGTGACCGGGCACATCCGAGGAGGAAATGAACAAGATGACTACAAACCAGACATCACAGCTCTCCAGCCTGAAAAAAAGCATGGCCCCTTTTGAAAAAACTAATCAGAGTGCGAGCATCAGACAATTGATCAATACACTCGTTCCGCTGGTACTTTTATGGATGGCAGCCTATTTCAGCCTGTCTGTATCCTACGGACTCACGCTTTTGTTCGCGGTCCCAGCTGCGGGATTCGTGATCCGCACCTTTATTATTTTCCATGACTGCTGCCATGGCTCGTTCTTCAAAAACCGCAAAGCCAATGATATCATCGGCACGATTACGGGCGTACTGACGCTTGTACCCTATCGCCAGTGGAAGCATAGCCATTCTATCCATCATGCCGGGAGCAGTAACCTCGATAAACGGGGAATCGGCGATATCTGGATTATGACGGTAGAGGAGTATATTGCTGCGAAGCCATTGAAGCGCCTGTACTACCGCATTTACCGCAATCCGCTGATCATGTTCGTGGTCGGGCCGATCGCTGTCTTCCTGATTCAGTACCGTTTCAATGCCAAGGGTGCAAGACGCAAGGAGCGGATGAACACTTACTTAACTAATGTTTCTATTGCCGCACTTTATGCTGCATTGATCTGGGCCATGGGCTGGCAGGCTTTTCTGCTGGTACAGTTGCCTGTTGTATTCGTATCCGGCTTTCTAGGCATTTGGCTGTTCTATGTACAGCATCAATTTGAGGATTCCTACTTCGAGCATGAAGAGGAGTGGAGCTATGTATCAGCCGCAGTGGAAGGCAGCTCTTATTATAAACTGCCTAAGCTGCTGCAATGGATTACCGGTAATATCGGATTTCACCATGTTCATCATCTAAGTCCGAAGGTGCCGAACTATAATCTGGAGCTGGCACACAATGCCTCCACACCGCTGCAGCATGCAACAACGATTACCATCGGAACCAGCCTGAAGGCCCTCCATTTCCGCTTATGGGATGAAGAGAATAAAGGTTTTGTCGGTTTCAGGGAGATCAAGGCGAGAATGAAAGAGCCGAAACCGGGAACAGATGGCCTGAAAGTCATCAAACCCGGATTCCAGGGCGAATAAAATATATAGCAGAGAAAGAAGCAGCCGGAGAACATCAGGCGCTGCTCTTTCTCTTTTTTTGCTGCATATTGTTGGAGGATGCTGGGTTTATGCTAAAATGGGGGTACAAACTTGCTGGCAAAAAGGATGGCTGACATGCAGAAGTGGCATCATATTTTTCACAAAAGTACGGGTCTCAGCCCATATGTATGGGTAGTGTTTTATATTCTCCCGTTTTATTTCATCTTCCGTTCCGCTTCGGTGAATCAGAACCAGTGGGTCTATGGAATCGTTATGATTATGGTCTTTTTCGCCTGCTATGTCCTCTCCTTCAAATCGAAGGGCTGGGTTGTCTATTTCTGGACCAGTGTGCAGATCGTTGTCTCAATTACCATGACTCTGCTGTTCGGATATATGTATTTTGCTTTGTTTATTGCCTTTTTTATCGGGAATATTCAGAAAAGAGCCGGTTTTTTTATTCTGTATTCGATTCATCTGCTGACCACTATCGTAGCTATCAACTATGAGCTGATTACTAGAAACCCTGTATTCATCTCACAGATTCCGTTTGTATTGGTGAGTATGATCGCGGTAGTTCTTCTGCCCGCGACAACGCATAACCGGAACAACCAGGATAAGCTGCAGGGTCAGCTGGAGGATGCCAACAAACGCATTTCTGAACTGGTAATCATGGAGGAGCGGCAACGGATCGCCCGGGATCTGCACGATACACTTGGACAGAAGCTGTCGCTGATCGGCCTCAAAAGTGATCTGGCCGGCAAATTGATTTACAAAAATCCGGCGCAAGCGGTACACGAGATTAATGACGTCCGCCAGACTGCCAGAAGTGCACTCAAGGAAGTCAGGGAAATGGTTACGCAAATGCGCGGAATCCGTCTGGAGGATGAGCTGGTACGTATCCGGCAATTGCTGCAGGCGGCAGAAATTGAATTCACTTTGGAGGGCAGTCCGAGGCTGACGAATACCTCCTTGATTACAGAGAATGTACTAAGCATGTGTCTGAAGGAAGCTATTACCAATGTAGTGAAGCACAGCCAAGCAACACTTTGCCAGGTGCTGATCGAACCGTCACGGACCGACCTGCAGATTAGGGTGAAGGATAACGGTACGGGAATTGAAGGAACCAACCTGTACGATAAGGGACACGGGCTGCAGGGGATGAAGGAGCGGCTTGAATTCGTGAACGGAAGTATGGATGTAGTGCAAGATCAAGGAACGACGCTCGTCATTAAGGTGCCGAATGTCTTTAAGCAACCGGAACTGGAGGTAAAAGAACTATGATCAAAATAGTAATTGCTGAAGATCAGCGCATGCTGCTGGGGGCACTTGCTTCCCTGCTGGATCTTGAGGAAGATATGCAGGTGGTAGGCCGGGCAAGCAACGGTGAGGAGGCTGTCAAGCTCGTGCAGCTGCACCAGCCGGATATTTGTATCATGGATATTGAGATGCCGGCGATGAGCGGTCTTGAGGCTGCGGAGGCCTTGAAGGATTCTGTCTGTAAAATAATGATTCTGACCACCTTTGCACGTGCGGGGTATTTCGAACGTGCTGTCAAAGCCGGTGTGGATGCTTATCTGCTGAAGGACAGTCCAAGTGAAGAGCTTGCGCTCGCGATCCGCAGTGTAATGGCCGGCAAAAGGCTCTATGCTCCCGAACTGATGGATGAGGCCTACAGCAATGAAGCGAATCCCTTGACCCAGCGGGAGAAGGAAGTGCTCGGACTCATTGCCGATGGCAAAAATACGAAAGAGATCGCCAGCCAGCTCTACATCACAACCGGAACAGTACGCAACTACATATCTGTAATACTCGATAAGCTTGACGTAGGGAACCGGATTGAAGCGATTACCCGATTTAAGGAAAAGGGCTGGTTTAAATAAACCGGAGATGTAAAGCCTGAGCGTATGTTAACAAGGCTTTGAATTGTATCTATTTTCTATTTCGCATGCACCGAAGATACATATAAAGTCCCGAAACCAGAAAATACAAGAGAGCTGCAAACAGAAACCTCCATAAGCTCACTGCTGTTCCATGATAAGATTGCGATAATTGCCTGACTCCGAACAATGTGACAGATAGAACCATGAGATCACATAGTAAGGCAAATAACAATCTACTGAGCTTATTTAGCTTAATCCGTAAAGCCCGCAAGTTCCATATAGAAGCAATTACCTCCAGTGAAAGTATGGAAATGGCTGCACCCTTATAACCGAAACCGGGGATTCCTACCAGAAAATATTGGACAATAATGGAGCAGGTGATTCCTGTAAGAAGTCCGTAAAATGGACTCTTCCTGATATCCTGTGACCACAAAATACTGGTGGAGATTTCGCGAAAACCCACCAATAGGGGGATCGCCGCTAAATATTTTATAGCAGGTCCGGCTGTTTCTGTATTGAAGATAAATAATGATAGCTCAGGGGCATATCCCTTTAGAAATAGGGCTGTTGCCATTCCCCATAACCAGCATATTTTTAAGGCTGTAGCGGAAAGATGATTAAATCTCTTCATCATTCCCTGCTGCCACTCCGCCGCCATTTGCACGGTCAGGGTGTGGCACAAGGCTCCAGTCAGAAGGGTGGGCGCATAGGCTACAATGACAGCCATTCCATAGATTACTCCATATATAGAGGTTGCTTCGGATGTGCTATAGCCAGCTGCTAGCAGCCGATTGGGAATGAGTACAGCATCTATAAATTCAGAGGCGGGAATGATAAGTCTTGTGGCAGAGATCATAAGTGAAGATTGAATGAACCAGAAGATCGGAAGAGACTGGACTGAATAACTGGTGTTGTTATGAAAGCTTGCTTTATTTATAGAAATATAGACAGTGAGCAGAGAAAAGGCGAACAATGCGCCTATGAAAGTACTGTAAATCCCTGAACCTATTGCGCGGTTGATCCCAAGGGGCAAGACATGCCAGACAATCAATAGTAAGAAGAAAATTCTGGAGGATTGCTCGATAATCTCGGACAGCGCTATAACCCCAATTTGTTTGTGACCCTGCAAGTATCCCCGCACCAATCCCAAGAGCGGCACAGCTAACAGTGCAGGAGCGAGACTTCGAATTGAAAATTCCAGACCGGGATTACCTAGCCTTTCGGAGATAGCGGTGGCCTGCCGAAAAACCACCAGACTGACAATTCCTCCAGAAAAAATAACGCCCAGCGATATGATTTTAAGTAGACTCCAGCTTTGGGCAGGTTTCTTTGCACTTGCCATAGCCAAGGTTGTCGGCAATCCCCCTGTGAACATAAGCACAAATCCGTAAAAAGAGTAGGCGATTTGATACAGACCAATTCCTTCTGCACCAACAATTCTTGTCAAGATCACACGACCGATCAGTCCGATTAGTTTCACGATGAACAAAGCAAAAGCTCTGATTGCAGATTGCCTTAACAGACGGGAAACTTTCATAATACCTCCAACATAACACCAATATCATATGATTAATTTATGACATTGATTCTGTGTTATGCTGACAAGCCTGAATTGTTCATCCTTTGATGTGAAAAAGCTGGTATTTGGTATCTTCGTCCCAGCCCAGATCAAAAGGAACGCGATACCGGTCTGCGGTGTGAGAATTGACAAGCGGATAGCCCGAATCATCAAATCCGACTATCACGGAGAAATGGTCCGTATCATCGTGCTTCAGGATATAGCCAATCAGATCTCCAGGCTGAAGCTTTGAAATGGCCCCACCGGGATATTTATTAGACGGGGACATAATCTGCTGATAATTGCCTTTGGCAATTAGTTCCCCGTATCCTGACCTCAAGAGAAATCTGCTGAAGGAATCGGTTTGTACCCAGGTTTGTGTGCCGCCGGATTTATAGAAATACCGCCAGGCTCCATTCATTGGCAAACCTCCGCCTTCTTCAGAATCCCCGATAACCTGTGAGGCAAAGTTCGTACAATCCCCGCCTTTACTGGTATAATCCAGATATTTTTTATTATAGTGATGCTGATTTCCAGCCCCCCATGCAGCTCCGGCATATTTATTTGCATATGCGACGGCCCGCAGGCGATTGAAGTTCTTGTCATCATTTTGATTTGATTTGGGTGTGACAGAAGGAGCAGCCCGCTCAGCTTTTTCCGCGATCTTCCGGGGATTCTCATCCAGAGGGTCCAAATACCATTCGCGCGTGATTCTCCAGTGACCGTTACTTTTCTTCAAGGTCATAAAATGGCGCGTCCCAACGCCGAAGTATTGCTCAGGGATAATTTTATTGTTGTATACATAGGTGATTTTAAGTGATTGTACCAAAGATACTTTGGCGGTATCTCCAATGATGCTCCGGCGGATCATCCGAATGTTGTTGTTGGCATGGATTAATTTAATATTCCGCTTCTCCGCCCAAGTATTCATATATTCGGTTCTATTGCGTTCATGCTGGAGAGCATGTTTACTCAAGGTCTGTTCCATAAAGTAATGTTCCTTAAGGAGACCCGTTTTGCCATTAATGATGATTTTGGCTCTATCCGCATAAATGTTTTCAAGCTCGGCTTCAAGCTCACGATCGGGTTCACTGGGATTTGCAGCAGCCCTTTCAACGGAGAAATGTAAGGAAACAAGCAGAAGAATAACAGCAGAGACGAGATATCTGTTTTTCATTAGTGTCAAAGTTCACCTTCCAGTCTTGTGGAAATACATGATTATCATGGAATGCTTTTTACGATTATCCATTTGTTGTTCAGAGCACATTGACAAGATTGCTACAGACCATTTTTTTTTGTGTTTACTACAAGAAATTTTTTGTTGCGAGAATTAATATTGCCCAACACGCTACGGGTTAATATGGGTATTTAATGCCATTTGAAATGCAATGCTTCAGATGAACATTATAAGATGGCTTCCGGGCTTCATTCGGGCGTTATCTTTTTGTTTTTGCGAAATTAATTAGGGGCTGTCAATAAACTTATCTTTACATGACTTTATTCCTGTTTTTCCCGCCTGAGCGTGTCCCGGATTGGAACCGGTGGATATTTTTGCTAAGATAAATGCAAACATGTGATCTTATCCCTTAATCTGGGTAATGACGTAATGAAGTACATGTGTGCAAATAACACAATATATCAGCTGAACTGCCACCTAATTCAGTCGGGAGGACAACTAATTTGCCTGAACTAACATCATCCTATGTAGATTCGCTCGCACCCAATGCCGCTGCCATTAAGAATGGCCAGGGTCTGGTGCGCAAGAAGAGCTTCGTACAGCTGCATGTTTCAGAGAATGGAGAGTTGCTCTTTGGTCAATGCGCCGGGAGCGGTAAAACCCCTTACGAATGCTCTGTGGATTTTATTACCCCTGAAAGTCCGGTGTTCCGTTGTACCTGTCCCAGCCGCCAGTTCCCTTGCAAGCACACCTTGGGCCTCCTTTATGCTTATGTGGATGGGCAGGCTTTCTCGCTAGCACCTGTGCCGGAGGATGTTGCCTCCAAACGTGAGAAGGCGGAGAAACGGGTTGAGAACAAGGCGAAGCAGACGGCCGAGGGTACCGAGAGTAAGCCAAAGAAGGTCAACAAGTCTGCATTGAAGAAGAAAATAAACGCACAGCTCGAGGGACTCGATCTGCTGGAAAAGCTTGTGCTGTCTCTGATCCGCGGCGGATTATCCTCCATCGACAACAAGACACTCAAAACCATACAAGAGCATGTGAAGCAGCTTGGTAATTATTATTTATCTGGAGCGCAGACACAGCTGCGCAGGTTTGCTCTGTTGCTGGGCAAGGGAGAGGACAGAGAAGAGGGTTATACATATGCCATGGAGCAGTTAACGCGGCTGCATGCTTTTATCAAGAAAGGCCGGATCTATCTGACAGCCAGAGCCGAGGACCCGGAGCTGGCTCTCGATCATGAATCTTCGATTGATGAATGGCTGGGACATGCATGGCAGCTATCGGAGCTTAAGGAGTATGGGCTGGTGAAGGAAAATGTGGAGCTAATGCAGCTTGCGTTCTATAGTTACGATGATGCTGCCCGGCAGGAGTTGGTAGATGTAGGCTACTGGCTGGAGACCGCTAGCGGCGAGATTCACCGGACTGTGAATTACCGTCCTTATAAAGCTGCCAAGCTGATGCGGGAGGAAGACAGCTTTTTTGAGCTTGCCTGTATTCCGCTGCTGTACACTTACCCGGGAGATATGAATGTCAGAGTGCGTTATGAAGAAATGACATCAAGAGCTGTAAGTGATGCAGATCTCGAACAAGTCTTGGTAAAAGCTAGCCGTTCTTATGCTGAGACGCTCAAGAAGGTCAAAAATCAATTGAAGAACCCTTTAAGTGATAAAACCCCTGTTGTATTACTTCATGCATCCAGCCTCGGTGTGACCGAAAACGGCCAGTATGTGATCACGGATGAATCCGGAGCCGGGCTGGTATTGGAAGACATTCCTTCGTTGCCTCAGGGCACCCTTGAGCTGCTCCCGTTCCTGCCTGCATCTGCTCTGAAGGATTGCTGCATGCTGGTGATGTTCGAGCATCTGCTGGATCAGGGACGCCTGGTAGCTCAGCCGTTATCCCTGATCCAGGGTGGGTCGATTACCCGGCTATTGTACTAACTGTCTATAAATATCATATACGTTCTTATATATCCTATAGGGGGACAGCCCATGAGTACAGCATTATTGCAAGAGCTTCACCAAGAGGTCAGAAGATTATATATCGCCGGCAGTGATCTGGCCGCAGGTGATTTCCGCCTAAAACGGCTGCTGCCGCAATTTCAGCAGCTTGGCGAGCGGGCTGCAGTGTTCAAAAGGCTCGGGGAAGGCATTGCCTCTCTGCTGGAGCCCGGGGACGGGCAAGGAATGCAGGCCGCGACCCGGCTGCAGGAGCTGACGCTGCTGCTGGAATCGGTGCTGTATACCCAAGGGGTTACTGCACCAGAAGGCACTCCTGGTGAGCTTCGCAGCCGTAATCTTTTGCTGGAGACCAAATATCCTTACCGTAAGCTCGCCGCAGTACGGCAGGCGCTCACTACCACCGGGAGCGGCAGATATGAGATTGTAATTGAGGCTTTTAAGGAGGGGATGTTTCAGGATCTTCGTCTGCTTCCGCTCGCGATTGCGGCACTCAATGATCCTTATTCCGAGATCGCCGAATATAGTATGTCGGAGATTCTCCCGGCCTACGGTCCTGACATTACCGGCTATCTGATCGAAAATCTGAATATCACCGGCGGTAAAAGTGAAGTCCGCAAGCTAAAGACCATCGCCAAGGCGGGAGGAACGGAAGTGCTTGAAGAGATCTTTCATGCTGCTGAAACCGGCAGTGACGAGATCCGGGCCGCTGCTATTGAATGCCTTGGCACACATGAAGCTTACCTGCCAGCCCTGCTGGAGTGGAGTACCGATAAGAAAAAAGTGATCCGCGAAGCTGCGTATAAAGCACTGGCTGCAGGCGGTTCACCACAAGGCGAGGAACGTCTGTATGAAGCTTTTTCGGGCAAAAAAGACCGGGAGCTAGCTGCAGATGCTATAGTGCACAGTTCTTCAGCAACACTATTTGAAAAGCTGTCAGTACTATATAACAAAGAGTTGCATGAAGCGCCGCAGGAGAATGTGGATAAGAAGCATACGGAGGAAGTATGGAACAGAATCCGGCCGTTTGCGACGGTTCTTTCCGGACAGCGGAATTCGCAGTTGGATGAGCTCTACAGCTATGTAATCCAGGAATATAGACGGTTTGCTTCCCTGGGCTTTACGACTGTAATTAATGAAGCCGCGTGGTATAAACAGAGAGCCGCTTCGGAATCGGCTTTTGAGGAGCTGCGACAGCTGGAAAAACTTGATTCCCGCTATTTCCCGCACTTTTTCCGCGCAGCCCAGCAGCTGATGTCACCTGAGGAGCTCTACAGACAATTTGGCGGCACGCTGATAAACAAGCTAAAAGCTGTAGTCACCAAGGATTCTGCGCAGCGTAACAAGCTGCTTATGGATACAATTATGCAGCAGGTTATGAATGTAGAGGAAATATGGTATGACGCAGTCTGGGACCCGCAGAGGGAGCGTCCATACCGTGAGATGGGAATGCTCTCCCCCGAAAAAATCCAGGCCGCATGGGACCCTCGTTGGTTGGATTTGTTCATACATCGGGATGTGACCGAGCTGGTATGCGCTTTTGCCCGACCGGATCATGAAGAATCCCGCAGCTATCTGCTGAATAAATTGAGCGATCAGAGCATCCAGCAGAAAAAGCAGCGGAATCATGACTTTATGGCGAATATCTTTACAGGTCTGGCGCGTTCTGGGATGCCGGATTCTGAACTGAATGAGCTGCAGATATCGGCAATGGAAAATGAGAAGGGCTATAGTCCCTACAGATTTGAATATGCCCAATTCCAGCAAATGCTGAAGTTTCCCGTAAGCTTCATCAGCCGTCTGGAAGCACTTCTCCCGAATCTGAGGTACTACGAAAGCCGTGCGCAGCTGGAATATGTGATCAATCAGCTTCGCAGCCAGGAATAATCATGAGCGGTCTAATCAAAGGAGAGATATCCATGTCAACGGAACAAGAACACCTTCAGGATTATATGCGTCTGCCGGCAGAGGTATTGTATCAGGAAGAGCTGGAGGCGCTGCGTAAGGAGGATAAAGGTAATATTCCGGCCGGATGGCAGATGTCACCGCGCTCGGTGCTGACCTTTATCGCAGGCGGAAAGGCTGGCAAAAAGGTGATTACCCCTAAATACATCGGCAACACGCGCCTGATTGAGATGGCCGTAGCCACCCTGGTCACCGACCGCGCACTGCTGCTGATCGGGGAGCCGGGAACGGCAAAATCCTGGCTGTCGGAGAACCTGGCAGCGGCCATCTATGGCAACTCTGGACTTGTTGTACAGGGCACGGCCGGCACCAGTGAAGAGCATGTTCGCTATTCATGGAATTATGCCATGCTGCTGGCTAACGGCCCAACCCCGGAAGCACTGGTCAAAAGCCCGATTATGCGGGCTATGGAGGATGGCGGGATTGCCCGGTTCGAAGAGATCTCCCGCTGTGCTTCGGAGGTGCAGGATGCGTTGATCTCCATTCTCTCGGAGAAGACGATCTCCGTGCCGGAGCTTGGTAAGGAAACGGGTGCGCGCAAGGGCTTTTCCATTATAGCCACTGCCAATACAAGAGACCGCGGTGTCAACGAAATGTCGGCTGCACTGAAGCGGCGCTTCAATATTATCGTGCTGCCTGCACCGACGGATATTGAAACCGAGTTGTCGATTGTGAAGAAGCGGGTTGCTGAGATTGCATCCTCCTATAATCTTGGGGCTTCCGTTCCTGCGGATGAGGCGCTGCTGAAGGTGGTTACGATCTTCCGGGAGCTGCGCAGCGGCATGACACTGGACAAGAAGGAGAAGGTAAAAACACCGGCTGGGGTGATCTCCACGGCTGAGGCCATCTCCCTGCTGACGAACAGTATGGCGCTTGCAGCCAGCTTCGGTGATGGTGAGCTGACAGAACGCGACCTTGCTGCAGGACTTCAAGGAGCAGTGGTCAAGGACGATGACAAGGATAAGCTGGTCTGGAAAGAATACCTGGATAATGTGATGAAGAAAAAAGGAGCAGAATGGCGCGGACTTTACCAGGCCTGTAAGGAGCTGAACGAGTGAAAGCGACCGCTGAAGCCGGGGTGAATATTTTCGGAGTACGTCACTTGTCTCCGGGCGGCGCGAAGCATCTGCTGGAATACCTGAATGAGCTTCAGCCAACGGCGGTGCTGATCGAAGGCCCAAGTGATGCCACGGATGAAATTCGCCATTTGACGCATCGTTCAACCCAACCTCCCGTTGCTATATTGGCTTTCACGGAAGAGCTGCCGGTTCGGACTGCACTGTGGCCTTTAGCGGTCTATTCCCCTGAATATCAGGGGATGAAATGGGCCAGGGATCATGGGGCGGATGCAGCATTTATTGATCTTCCTTCCTCGGTTATTCTGAGTCTGCAGGATGCCATGAGACGGGAAAGTCTATCCGTACAGCAAGTGAAGCCAGAAGTGAATGAGACGGGAGAGCCGTCTACGGAAGCGATTAAGGAAGAAGAGTCGGTGTATAGCCGGATTGCTCGGCTGGCCGGTGAACATGATTATGATATGTACTGGGAGCGTAATTACGAACACAACGCAAGTACCGGAGCTTATCGTGCGGCGATTCTTTCATTCTCCGCCGAGATGCGCTTACTGTCGGAAGGTCGGGAGCAGCTTGAGCAGCCGAAGGAGCACGCTTATAACGCGCTGCGCGAAGCCTATATGCGGCGGCAGATCCGGGAGAAAATCGCTGAGGGCCATGCGCCGGATAAGATCGTGGTCATTTGCGGAGCATATCATGCTTCTGCGCTTACCGATCTGTCAGAACCCCTGGATGATAAGCAACTGGCGGGTCTGCCTTCACGCAGTACCAAGCTGACACTGATGCCATATTCGTATTACAAGCTCTCGACAAAGTCTGGCTACGGGGCAGGGAATGGAGCACCACATTACTTTGAAATGATGTGGGAGACCATGGAGGCCGGGCGGCCGGAGGAGCTGGCGCATCTTTATTTGTCCACGTTGGCGGGCTATTTGCGCAGCAGCGGGACCCACCGCTCCACGGCTGAGGTAATCGAGGCGGTACGCCTGGCCGAGTCGCTGGCTGCGCTGCACGGCGGTAGTGCGCCTACCCTGCGTGATTTGCGCGATGCTGCTCAGACTCTTCTTGGCCACGGTGAATTATCTGTCATTGCCGATGCCCTGGCTAGAGTGGATGTGGGGACAGCCATCGGGCAACTGGCTGAAGGTGTCAGTCAGACCCCCATTCAGGACGATCTGAACCGGCTGCTGAAGCGATATAAGCTGGAGAAGTATAAATCTACCGTAGCCAGTGAACTATCGTTAGACCTGCGGGAGAACCGCAGAGTAACTCGTGAGGAAGCAGCGTATCTGGATCTGAACCGGTCTGTTCTCTTCCATAGACTGCAGCTGCTTGGCATATCTTTTGCCAAGAATAGGCCCAGTGGACAGGATGCGGCCACCTGGGCAGAATACTGGATCATCCAGTGGACCCCGGAGGTCGAGATTCAGGTTGTCGAATCGACCCTGCTGGGAGAAACGATCGAAGTGGCTGCCGCCTATGTACTGCGTGAGAAGCTGCAGGCTTGCCGGTCTATCGCCGAAGCCTCGGTGCTCATACGAGTCGCCTGTGAATGCGGTTTGACGGCACAGATGGAGGAAGCCAGCCGTGTACTTCAGAGTCTTGCTGCAGACAGCCGCGATGTAGTTGGTATTGCTGCAGCAGCCCGTGAACTGGCCACCATTATCGGCTTTGGCGACATCCGTAAGGTGGATACCGTGCCTCTAAGACCACTGTTGGAAGAACTATTCCGGCGGGGATGCCTGTTCCTGCTCGATGCTAGTGGCTGCAATGATGAGGCCGCCGGGCAGATGATTGTGGCTATGAATGAACTGAACGGAATATCTCTGGACCACAGTGAGACGGTTGATGAACCGCTGTGGCTGAAGGAATTGCTGCATCTGTCGGAGCAGGATAACCGTAACCCGAGACTCTCCGGGTTCGCCTGTGCCATTCTAATGGAGCGTGGGGCGATCACTGCTGAGGAGGTTGCTTCGGAAGTCTCCCGCCGCTTGTCTCCCGGCATCCCGGCCGATCTGGGGGCTGGCTGGTTCGAAGGCCTGTCCATGCGTAACCGGTATGGACTGCTGTCAAGAATGAGCCTCTGGGAGCAGTTGAACGAATATATTAATGCGCTCGAAGATGATGAATTCAAGCGGGCGCTGGTGTTTCTGCGCCGGGCATTCAGCACTTTCTCGCCAAGGGAGAAGACGATGATCTCCGAGCTGCTTGGCGAACTGTGGGGTGTGGATACGGAGCAGGCAGCAGAGATCCTTACCGGAGAACTGAAGGAGGATGAAGCCAAGATGCTGGACGATTTGAATGATTTTGACTTCGGGGATTTCTAGATGACGAATGATATTAAGCAAGAGAGCACAGTTACCCGTTGGCGTCTGATCTTGGGACAGGAAGCCGAGGCATCACTCGCAGCTTATGGCGAAGGCGGCCAGCTTAGCCTGACTGAAGAGGAGCTGATTATGGACTCAGCACTTGCCGCTATCTATGATGAGACAAACGGAGGAAGCAGCTCCGGTAACTCTCCTGCCGGCCGGGGGAAAGGAGCAGGGACCGGCCATGCCGCCCTGAATCTCTCGAAATGGCTTGGTGATGTGCGCAGCTACTTCCCGGAGGATGTCGTATCGATCATCCAGAGCGATGCCATGGAGCGCCGGGGCTGGAAACAGCTGCTGTTCGAGCCGGAACTGCTAGCTGCGGTGAAGCCGGATATCCAGCTGGTAGGCACGCTTTTGTCATTGAAGGGGAAAATTCCTGAAAAAACAAAAGATACCGCAAGAATGCTGGTTCAAGCTCTGGTTGATGATCTGGTTAAGCTGCTTGAAACCGATATCCGCCGTGCTGTTACCGGGGCGCTGAACAAGCGGCAGCATTCTCCACTGCCTTCGCTAAGTGGGCTTGACTGGAAGCGGACCATTCAGCGGAATCTGAAGCACTACGACCAGGAGCGGCGAATCATTATTCCTGAGCGGTTTTATTATTTTGACCGGGCCAGACGCAGCAAGGAATGGACAGTTATCGTTGATATTGACCAGAGCGGTTCGATGGCCAGCTCTATTATCTGGGCTTCGGTCATCGGGTCAATCTTCGCCAGTATTCCGGCGCTGAATACCAGGGTGGTTGTTTTTGATACCGAGGTAGTGGATTTGACGGAAGAATGTGCGAATGATCCGGTGGATATGCTGTTCGGGATTCAGCTAGGCGGCGGAACGGATATCCATAAGTCGGTAAAGTATTGCGAGCAGTTCATTGAAGAGCCGAAGAAAACGCTGTTTATTATCGTCTCGGATCTGTATGAGAACGGGAACCAAGCTGGGCTTGTGCGCCGGATGCGCGATCTGCGCGAGTCGGGAGTCCGCACAATGACCCTGCTCGCCTTGTCGGATGAAGGCAAGCCCTCCTATGATGAGCGGCTGGCTGGCCAGTTGTCACGCGATGGCACTCCTTGTTTCGCCTGTACTCCGGCTCTACTGCCTGCGCTTGTGGAAGGGGCGCTTAAGGGGCAGGATCTTGGCGAACTGGCGAAACGCCTGGGCGCTTCATAACACCGATAATTTTTTCCAAAAGCCTCTTCTTTACAATCACATATTGTGTAAGCTGCATATATCATTTATAATCGGTTATTAAAAAGCACCTATCGAAGGCGCTGCTTGAAAGGAAATGAAATTCTTATGTCAAGTAAGTTGAGAGCGGGTATCGTCGGGGGTACCGGAATGGTAGGCCAGCGTTTTATCGCATTGCTTGAGAATCATCCCTGGTTTCAAGTAACGGCTATTGCCGCAAGTGCGAACTCGGCAGGTAAAACTTATGAAGAATCGGTCAAGAACAGATGGAAGCTCTCCACTCCTATGCCTGAGGCGGTCAAAAGCATCATGGTTCAGGATGCCTCCAAGGTGGAGGAAGTAGCTGCAGATGTTGATCTGATCTTCTGCGCCGTCGATATGAAAAAAGAAGAGATTAAGGCGCTGGAAGAAGCATATGCGCGTACTGGAACTCCTGTAATTTCCAATAACTCCGCTCACCGCTGGACGCCTGACGTTCCTATGGTGATCCCTGAGATCAATCCTGAGCATCTGGAAGTCATTGCTCAGCAGCGCAAACGTCTGGGCACAGAGACTGGATTCATCGCGGTTAAGCCTAACTGCTCGATTCAGAGCTACATGCCTACACTGCATGCGCTTAATGATTTTAAGCCGTCCAAGGTGGTGGTGACTACCTATCAGGCGATCTCCGGTGCAGGCAAAACCTTTACCGACTGGCCGGAAATGGTGGACAACGTCATTCCCTATATCGGTGGTGAAGAAGAGAAGAGTGAGCAGGAGCCTCTACGGATCTGGGGTAATGTGACAGACGAAGGTATTGTGAAAAGCGAACAGCCTGTTATTACGACACAATGTATCCGTGTGCCTGTTGCTGACGGTCATATGGCTGCAGTGTTCGCCTCCTTTGAACAGAAGCCGTCGAAGGAAGAGATTCTTGAACGCTGGAACAGCTTTCAAGGCCGTCCGCAGGAACTTGGTCTTCCAAGTGCGCCCAAACAGTTCATTACCTATTTCACAGAGGAAAATCGTCCTCAGACGCAGCTGGACCGTGATATCGAGAATGGTATGGGTATCTCTGCAGGCCGTCTCCGCGAAGATTCATTGTACGACTACAAATTCGTCAGTCTGTCCCACAATACGGTAAGAGGTGCAGCCGGAGGCGCGGTATTAATCGCTGAACTGCTCAAAGCAGAAGGCTACATTCAACCGAAAAAGTAATCTGCATTTCTATATAATTTGGAGTAGTAACAGCCTGCCGGATCTGCCCCGGCAGGCTGTTTGCGTATTTTCCTGACATATGGTGCATGGTAATGGTAAGATAGATGGAAGCAAGGCGAAAACTGATTACTGACGGAGTGATATTGTGGCAAAAAGTAAAGGCGGCGGCACAGGCAGAGGAACAGGCAGCAAAGGCTGGACCCGCTGGAACAAAACGGCGAAACCTGTGAAACCAAAAGGCGGACCCTCCGGGGGACCTGGCGGCAAAGGTACGGGTGCAGCCAAGAGCAGCAACGCAAAACAAACCGGGAGCGGCAAGTAAAACGGCCGGATGCCAATAGATCATCAAGGGGCATCTGATTTGGAATGGCTACTTCGATTCAAATCAGATGTTTTTTCTATTTAACTTGCAGGAGTGCGAAATCTAATATGAGAATCAATAAATACATAAGTGAGACAGGTGTGTATCCAAGACGGGAAACAGACAGATTAATTGCGGCTGGAAGGATTACGATTAATGGCCGTCCTTGTGCAAAAGGTGCGGAGGTTGAGCCGGGAGACATTGTAGCTGTAGATGGAGAGCGGATAACAACGGTGAAAGGTGCCCCCGTCTATCTTGCACTTAACAAACCGGTGGGCATCACCTGCACATCCTCGCGTGAGGTGGAGGGGAATATCATTGATTTTGTGGGATATCCTTCGCGGGTGTTTGCCATCGGCAGGCTGGATAAACATTCCGAGGGACTGATCCTGCTGACCAATGACGGTGCGATCGTGAACCAAATGATGCGTTCGGAGAACGGGCATGAGAAGGAATATGTGGTTACCGTAGACAAACCCGTTACCGATGAGTTTTTGCAAAAAATGTCCGCTGGCGTAGATATCCTGGGCACCCGGACCAAATCATGTGAGACCAGCCGTGTTAGCGAATGCGAGTTTCGGATTATACTCACCCAAGGGCTGAATCTGCAGATCCGCCGCATGTGCAAGGAATTAGGGTACAGAGTGCTAAGGCTGGAGCGGATCAGGATAATGAATATATCCTTAAGCGGACTGGAGAGAGGGCAGTGGAGGCATCTGGAGCAAAAAGAGTTGACAGAGCTTCTTGGAACGCTGAGCGGTAACCCGTCTTCTATATAAAAATTAGAGTGATAGAGGAGGACTATCTCATATGCGATTTGTGAATCTTACTCTCATTTTATTGATGCTGACCCTAGCCGGGTGCTCATCCACATTACCTCTTTCTACACCGGCTATTTCGTCGCTTCCTTCTCCAGAAGTCTCTCCAGAATCGTTCCCACGGATCGAGGATCAGTATCCCGGTTATGTACATAAGGATTCTTTTGAACTGAACGCTCAGAACTATGAAGTCTACTACTGGAATAACGGCGAATTTGATTATACACAGTTTTTGATCGCTAAGAACCGCGAGATCGTGTTCGATAGTCAGCAAGCCGCATTAAAACCAGAGGGCGGAATGATTAGTGATCGCAAGGAAGAGGTTTGGGCAAAAGCACTCCTGCAGAACAGCCGGCCCACCTTTCAATTCGAGCTGGCTGATAATCGACCCGAGTCAGCAACGATAGTAATTGAGGAGATTGATGGCGAGTTTCAGGTTACGGTAAATGATAATGTGCTGCTGATCTTTGAGGATGTGGATCAGGATGAACAGCCGGAGTTGTTAGCCAGTCCTTATTCCGGTCAGGTGCCGCTGGGTCCTGCATTATTCGCAGTATATGAACTCAGGGGCAACCAGTATGTTCCCGATAAGGACAGAACATTGCAATATTATGAGGATCAGCTGCCACATCTGGAACAGAACTTCAAGACTGACCCTACGGAAAGCAATTTAGAGGCATTGCTTGATGTCTATCTGATCCTGGAGAGGATAGATAAGGCGCAGGCAAAGTTCCCGGAGTTCTATAACTGGGCAGGACAGACTGCCGGGGATGGAGGTTTTGTGGACACTTACAACCGGCGCATCCAAGAGGGTTCCTATGATCAGATCGACGGATGGATGAGCAAGCTCACACCGCTGAAACACTCTCATCCTTCATCATCATTATAAATAATCCGCAACAGTCCCGTTTCTTAGATGGACTGTGCGGATTTTTTGTCATACATTTATTTACATTAAGCCAGCACTTTGGGTTCGAACTGTTTGTCATATAAATCCCTGTAGACTCCGTTAATCTCAAGCAGCGACTTATGTGTCCCTTTCTCAACGATCGCACCGGCCTTCATCACGAGAATTTGGTCCGCCGCCATGATAGTGGAGAGCCGGTGGGCGATAACGATGCTGGTCTTGCCCTGAAGCAGGGAATGCATGGCTTGCTGGATATAATATTCGGAGGCTGTGTCCAAGGAGGAGGTGGCTTCGTCCATAATAATGATCGGCGGATTCTTAAGCAGCACCCGGGCGATGGAAATCCGCTGTTTCTCGCCTCCGGACAGCTTGATGCCCCGGTTGCCTACAACTGTATCGTATCCCTCCGGGAGACTCATAATGAAATCGTGGATATAGGCTGCCTGGCACGCGGCGATCATCTCAGCTTCACTGGCCCCGTCTTCTGCATACATCAGGTTATCCCGAATCGTTCCATTGAACAGATAGGTATCCTGTGTGACGAGGCCAATCTGTGACCGTAGTGAAGCAAGCGTGAAGTCGCGGATCTCGCTGCCGCCGATCGTGATCGATCCTGAATCTGTATCATAGAGGCGCGGAAGAAGGTTGGTGACGGTTGTTTTCCCGGCGCCGCTGGGACCGACGAGTGCAGTCAAGGTTCCCGCAGCAGCAGTGAACGAAATTCCGTGCAGCGCTATTTTATCCGCCTGGTAGGCAAAAGAAACCTCATGAAATCCGACGTCCTTGCCAACTGCGCTTAAGGCCCTGGCCTCCGGCTTATCAATAATCTGAGGTTTCATGTCAAAATAGTCAAAGATCCGTTCAAACAACGCCGCAGATCGTTTGATATCCACATAGAGATTCGTCATTTGCATCACGGGACCGTAGAGTCTCCCCAGCAAGGCTACAAAGGCTACGATTGCCCCTACAGATAAATCTCCCTGAATGAACAGATAGCCGCCATATAAGTAAATCAGCAAGGGTCCAATACTGGTGAAGGTGGACAGAACCATCATGAACCAGCGTCCGGCCATAGATTGACGGATTTGCAGGCGGGTGGCTTCGGAGTTGATGGTCTGGAATTTCGCGTATTCCGAAGATTCTTTGGTGAACAGTTTCATAAGGAGATACCCGCTAATGCTGAGTGTCTCCTGGATAATCTGATTCTGATCAGAGATTTTTTCCTGGGTCTGCTTGGCCAGCTTCCAGCTAATACTGCCCATCTTGCGGGTTGGGACGATGAATAATGGGATCACAATCATGCCGAGCAGCGCCAGCTTCCAGTTCATGATGAACAGCGTAACTCCAGTGGAGACAAGAATGAACAGATTGCTGGCAAAATTGACTACTGTGCTGCTGAACACACTCTGCACACCGGAGATGTCACTCGTCATCCGCGTAATGACTTCACCTTGCTGCACCCCGGAGTAGAACTGCAGAGGCATTTTTTGCAGATGGTGGTACATCTGATTTTTCATATCGTAGACAATGTGCAGTGAGATAAATGAATTCAAATAATTCTGCAGTACACCCAGCAGGCCGGACACGATAGTTGTACCGAGTGAAGCAAAAACGAGCAGAGTGAGCAGCCGCAGATTTTTATCCGGAAGCGCCTGATCGATAATCTGCTGGATGAACAGGGGAGGCAGGAGTCCAAGCACAGCGGTTACCATTAGTACAGCCATAACGAGTAGAGTTTGTTTCCAGTAGGGTATGAAAAATTTCGCGATACGCAGCAGGAGAGCTTTGCTGAGATTAGTTTTGCGTGCGTCATCATCGAAATTCAATCGGCCATGGGGGCCCCCCGGTCCAAAACCTCGGGACATTTACATCACCAGCTTCTCTTGATTTAGGGATTCAGTTGCAGTAGCAGCTGCTTGTTCATATGAATGAGCTGACGCAGCTCATCCTCGTTGAATTGCTCCAGGGCATCCCCGAGTACTTTATGGGACCAGGCTTCCTCGTTATACCGCAGACATAATGCTTCGCCTTCAGCGGTGAGATACAGCTTAGTCTCTCTGCGGTCCAACTCCGATACTGCACGGGTGACCAAGCCTTTAAGTGCCAGAGCATCAATGTGCAGACTAACCCTGCTTTTGTTAAAAATCATACGTTCTGTGACATCCTTCTGGGTCTGACCCGGATGCTGTAGAAGGGAATTGAGGATGCCGAATTGATGGACGGTCAGACCAAGGTCCGCCGCGCTTTGATGTGCCAGCTTCTTAAGCTGGCGTGCTACTGCAAAAAACGATTGATACACTTCTATGGTCTGCTCACGATCAGCCATCCTGCACCCCCCTTTGAAGAAAAGTTATCCTTGTAAACTGTTTATAAAGTAAACTAATAATACAGTAAAGTCAAGAACGAGTAATATTGACTAAACTGTTTGCAGGCTTAATATGGAAAGGTGTAGCGCAGCTAAACCCCTCAGGAAGGAGAGTACATAATGAAAAAGGAACTATGCCAATATGAACGCGGAGGCACAATCATCACGATACGGGAGGCAGACCCCGCAGATGCCCGATTACTGCCACAACTCCGGCTGCAAATCGATGGAGAGACTGAGAATTTAGATAGGGAACAAGGGGAGGCGTTCATCGATGCAGCGGGCTTCGAACAGCTTATCCAAGATGATGCTGCTAACCCCAAGCACCTTTTTTTAGTGGCAGAGGTAGACGGCAGGCTGGCTGGATTCTCCAGATGTGAGGGGAGTAGCTTGAAGCGTTTGAATCATCAAGTGGAATTTGGGATAGGTGTGCTGAAGGAATATTGGGGCGTTGGCATTGGCAGCCAGCTGCTGGCCGCCTCCATTAACTGGGCGGAAGCCAGTGGCATCCGCAAAATCACTTTGAAAGTGCTGGAAACCAACATCCAGGCAATCGCACTCTATCAGAAGCTGGGATTTGAAGAGGAAGGCCTGCTGAAGAACGATAAGCTGCTCTCTGACGGTAGGTATTACCACACTATTGTAATGGGGAGATGGCACTGAAGATTCTTGTTGATATATAAAAAGCACAACGCCGAGTGAAGAAGGGCTGTTGTGCCTTTTTTGTTAAATTACCTACAGGAACTTTCGTGCTGCAACGCTGATGTTGTCTGCTCCGGCGATCGCTGAGATTATGGCGATTCCATCGGCTCCGGCTTTCATTACAGGTACTGCATTGTCCGCAGTAATACCGCCGATTCCAACCAGGGGAATGGTAAGTCCGCTTCGGCGCAGCTTCTCTATCACAGCGGTTCCCTGGACCGCCTCAGCATCATCCTTGGATGAGGTAGGATAGACCGGTCCGACACCCAGATAATCGGCTCCGTCTGCAATGGCCTGTTGAGCTTCTTCAAGGGTGTGGGCGGAGACGCCGATGATTTTGTGTGCTCCCAGCCGCTCACGGATAGAACGTGCCGGCGCATCCTCCTGCCCGACATGAACACCGTCCGCATCCAGGGCAATCGCCAGCTCAATATCATCGTTCACGATAAAGGGTACCTGGTATTCCCGGCAGCACCGCTGGAGCTGCCGGGCAAGCTCAACATATGCTTGGCCTGTGATAGCTGAGCTGCCTTTTTCCCGATACTGGAACAAGGTTATCCCACCGTCAATCGCTTCAGTGAGTGTTTCCAATGGATCTTTCCGGCAGTTTACACTACCCATAATGAAATACAGCTTCAGCATTCTGCGCATCCGCTCACTGTCCATCCGCTGCATCAGCGTTTCCCCCTCAGTCTGTTCTGGTAGGCGAAGTGATTCGTCGGACCGTGTCCCAAGCCTATATTCAAGCCGTCTTCAATGGCTGCATGGATAAAATCCTTGGCCGTACGGATTGCCTCTGAGAACGGAAGCCCTTGCGCTAGCCCGGACGTGAGGGCAGCTGAATAGGTACAGCCAGTTCCATGGGTATGGTGCGTTGCAATACGCGGACTTTCCAGATAAGTGAACTTCACTCCATCATAGATAAGGTCAGTCACCATGTGATTATCTTCATCATGACCGCCCTTAAGGACCACATATCGCGGTCCCATGGCATGAATAATTCTGGCTGCTGTTTCACGGTCAGTCATGCCGGATATCCTCATTCCTGTCAGGATTTCGGCTTCAGGGATATTCGGTGTTGCAGCCAAGGACAATGGCAGCAGATGGGTAATCAAAGCCTGCACGGCTTCCTGCTGAAGCAGGGGGGAACCGCCTTTGGCGACCATGACCGGATCAACGACCAGATGATCCCAGCCATAGTGCCGGACCTTGCCTGCTACCACACGGATGATTCCGCTGCTGAACAACATGCCGGTTTTGACGGCATCCGGTCTAAGATCGGTTCCGATGGAATCAAGCTGGGTAGCAACGGCATCCACTTCAAGAGGATATACACCTTGTACACCTAAGGTGTTCTGTGCAGTTACTGCGGTAAGGGCGGACATGCCGTATACCCCCAGCTCCTGAAAGGTTTTCAGATCGGCCTGAATACCAGCTCCGCCTCCGGAGTCGGAACCGGCAATGGTTAATGCCTTGAATACTTTTTTTCCTGTAGACTCTGTCATTACGGGTTCTCCTTTGGTTAAGCAGTTATCGTTGTTCCAGTTGCTGTACACGGGAGCGCTCTGCGTATACTTCAGGTGTAACGAGAGCCAATTGATTCAGGAACTCGATCTGGAAGCTGCCAATTCCCTGCTGGCGCGTCCGGTCCGCTGCGATTTCGGCAGCAACTCCATAGAAGGACAGGGCTTCTACCGCTGCTTCCAGCCAAGCTCCGCCACTTGCTGCCAGGAATGCACCAACGACTGCACTGAGCAGGCAGCCGGTGCCGGTAACCTTGGTCAAAACAGGATGTCCGTTACTGACTACATAGGTGGTAACGCCATTCGTGATGACATCCTCTTTACCGGTGATAATCACCACACATTTAAGCTTCAGCGCAGCTTTTACAGCAAGTGCTGCCACATCACCATCTCCGCTTCCGGCATCCACCCCTTTAATGCTCCAACTCTCGCCTACAACATGGGCCACTTCAGCGACATTGCCGCGCAGTGCGGTAATCTGCATATGGTTGACCAGCTTATGGGTAACACTGGTACGGTAAGCGGTAGCCCCGGCACCCACAGGGTCTAGCACGACCGGCACGTTATGCAGATTAGCCGCCTTACCGGCAAGCAGCATCGAATCAATGGCATAATCATTAAGGGTGCCGATATTCAGCACCACAGCTCCCGACATAGCGGCAATATCTGCGACTTCTTCATGTGCATCCGCCATAAAAGGGGAAGCCCCCAGTGCAAGCAGCCCGTTCGCGCTAAAGTTCGCGACCACAATATTCGTAATGTTGTGCACTAGCGGATTGCTGTCCCGCACCTTGGATAAAAAAGACATGATGATTCCTCCTAAAATATATTTGAGTGATCCTTCCTTAAATTCCCCATCACAAGTTAATAAAAGCTTCTCCGGTCTTCACCTTACCATTTAGTAGACCGTTATCACTCAGCCAGTTCTGTACCTTTTCCCACGATGCAGGGTCCTGATAGCCAAACGGCTCATTCCCGGCGTCCATCAGGGGCAGCAACAGATTCAGGCTTTTGGACTCAATGCTTTTGTCGAGTGGAGCCGTAGCATCTTCGTGAGCCAGCAGAAGATCAAGCGCCTCTTGCGGGTGGTCTGCCACGAATTGTTGTCCTTTACGTGCTGCATGGATGAACTTCTGAATGTAACCTTCCGAATTCTGCAGACCCAGGTCACTAGCAACCAGGACTAGCTCATAGTAATCGGGTACACCGTAATCCTTTGGATCCAGTGAAATAACCGGATGGCCTTCCTGTTCCAGAATCAGCTCCTCGTGGTTAATGAATCCTCCTATAATTCCATCTACACGTCCGGTAGAAAGGGCAGGAATCAGGTCAAAGCCAACATCAGTTATGTTTACTGCGCCAGGATCCCCGCCATCGCTTTGGATCATTGTTTTCAGCATTGCTTCATAGAGAGGGATAGAGGAGTATCCGGCAGTTTTGCCTGCCAGGTCTTTAGGACTCTTGATCCCGCTGTCCGCAGGAACCATCAGATGATTAAGCGGATGCCGGACGATCGCAGCAACGGACTTCACCGGAATCTGCTCACCCCGTGCCATCAGCACCTGCGGCTGGTAGCTTAGGGCCAGGTCAACTTTGCCTGCGGCTACAAGCTTGAGAGCATCATTGCTGTCTGCGGGCATCTGAATATCCACAGTAAGACCTTCGTCGGCAAAATAGCCCTTCTGCTGGGCAGCGTACAGGAAGGAGTGGACAGCATTCGGATACCAGTCGAGCATAATCGTCAGCTTGTGGGGGGTCCCGCTATGATCTGCAGCTGCAGAACTGTCAGGTTCCTTAGTACTGCTATTTCCGCAGCCGGCTACCGCAACTCCCAGGCATAGAAGCAGCAATAATGGAAGCAAAGGAAGGGACCTTTTTCGAAAGGGTTGTTCAGTATGCATTAGTTTCATTGATGAATGCCTCTTTTCTGCACAATAATTTTTTCGAGCAGCACAATAAATAGAAATAGAACGATTCCGAGTGCGGATAAAAGAAATACAGCGGCGAACATTTCCGCACTCTGCAGATTCCCCGCCATCCGCCGGCTGAAATACCCGAGCCCCCGGCTTCCGCCCAGCCATTCCCCGATCGTCGCACCAATGACGCAGTAGACCATAGAGAGCTTAAGTCCGGAGAACAAAGAGGGCAGTGCAGGCGGAATCTGGATCTTACGCAGAATCTGCCAGCGGGTGGCACCTAGTGTGAGCAGCAGTTCTTTGTACACAGCACCACTTTTGCGCAGACCATCAAAGGTACCTATAACTACCGGGAAGAAGGCGGTAAGGAATACTACCGCTACCTTGCTCCACATGGTATAGCCAAACCACATAATAAAAATGGGCGACAGTGCAATCAGTGGAACGGTCTGACTGATCACCAGCAAGGGGTATAGTGCTTTTTCAAGTGGAGTGAACATGTGCATACCCGTCCCCAGCAGCATCCCGCAGGTGGCCGACAGAACAAAACCAAGCAGAACCTCCTCCAGAGTAGCGGGTAGATGCTGACCGAAGAGCAGCAGTCTCTGCTCCACAAGCGCGGCCCATATGGCTGTTGGTGCAGGGAGAATGAAAGCCGGAATCAGCTTCAACCGGGCAGCACTCTCCCAGCCGGTAAGTGTCACGAGGACTAGCACGGCAAAAGGAACATAATCACTCACAAGGGTTCTGATACTAGCGCGTCTCATGCAGCCTCCGCTCTAATTCCTCCCGCAAAGCAACAAATTGCGGTTCATAATTCATACGGTAGTGTCTGGGACGCGGCATTTCCACCCTGAATTCCTGTACACCGCCGCTAATTCCATTCATTAGATAGATCCGGTCACTGAGCAGCAGTGCCTCCTCCAGATCGTGGGTAATGAACAGAACGGTTTGTTGCAGACTGCCCCATAATTCCAGGAGCCAGCGGTGTAACTCGCGTTTGGTAATGGCATCCAAGGCTCCAAAAGGCTCATCCAGCAGCATCAGCTCATTTCCGGCAGCAAGGGTGCGCAGCATAGCTACACGCTGACGCATCCCGCCGGACAGCTCCTGCGGGTAGAGCCGCTCTTTACCTTTAAGTCCAAACCGGTCTAGCATCTCACGGATCTCCTTTATGGCTTCTGATTTGCTGCCTTTTCGCTTAAGCTCCCAGGGGAGCAGGCAGTTGTCCATCACGGTTCTCCAGGGCAGCAGCAGATCCTGCTGAGGCATATAAGCGACCTGGCCTAGTCTAGATGAAGGATCATTAGACGTCATTCCGTGAATTTTCAATTCACCTTCCGTATGCTGAAGCAATCCGGCAATGATCTTGAACAGGGTGCTTTTCCCGCAGCCGCTGGCACCGACTATGGAAATGAATTCGCCCCGCCTGACATTCATTGAGAGTTCGCTGAATACCGTAGACTGCGGTGAAGCAGAGTAGGAATAGGACAGGTTACGGATAGATATCATCTTGGTATGTATAAGCCTCCTTTCTTGTACACGCATTTGCAGCCGGATTTGTAACGATCTGAATGGGATGGAAACACAATAAAGACCCATCCGTCTCCAGAGGAGGCAAATGGGTCTGAAAGGTTCGGCAGTAGGCAAGGAGCAGTACCGCAGATCGTTTCTGTTCCACTTCCCTCCGCTGGTATGATCCAGATCAGGTTCCAAGGGTCCGAAGCTTAAAGCTTCGTCTCAGTCATAGACTCCCCTAGTGAAATAGCAGGTTAATATAATATTCGCAATTGCTAACTAATATAGCATATTCCAGAATGTTGTCAAAAGAAATAGTACTCAGCACCGCTGCAGCCCGGTTACGAAGAGGGTCAGAATTCCCTCGGTAATCTCTTTTTTGCCGGACCCGTGAAGCTTCTGTTGATAGAGGTAGAGATCAGGACTGAGGACTGCGATCAATGAAGTTGCAGCAAAATGGGGATCAATGGTTATCAGCTTGCCATCATCAGCGAGCCGCTGCAGCCGCTCGGCCATCACAGCATTCAGCCGCTGGAAAATCGGATGCTCAAACTGGGTAAGCTGTTTTTTGCCGGTAAACTCAGACTTGATCATCTGGAGCAGTTCGGCATGCTGGTCTATGAAATCCACGACCTGTTCGATACTCCTCCGCAGCCCCTCAATGGAGCTGTCTGATCCAGCCGGGACTTGAAGCTCGTGCTCCAGACTTGCAAGAAATTGTTCAGAATTGGTGGAGAGCAGGGCAGAGCAAATTTCACCTTTATCCGTAAATCTGCGGTAGAGCGACCCCTGACCCATTCCTGCCCGCTTGGCGATGCTGTACATGCTGACTGCTTCGAGACCATTATCTCTAAAAAGCTCTCGGGCGGCTTCAAGAATACGCTGTACATATGGATCCTGATAGTTCCGGGAGGATGATGGATTGGTTTGAACTGTTGGATTTGAGGACGGGCTGCTGGCGGGTTCTCTCGGGTTCATAGCAGACTCCTTTCAGAAATTCAGCATAAATTTACAGAAAACGTGAGAACTACATTGACAGAGCGGACAATTGTCCGTAGACTAAAAAATGCGATACCGGACAATTGTCCGTTTCAATATACATTATATAAATTATGCTGCGTTGCGGTCAATGAATTCCCCTTCGCAGTTCAATTCAGGAGGAGATAGAGAATGGAGCAATCGCTGAAATCGGATGCCGATTTTCGTCTGTCAAGCATTCTGGTTCCACTGCTGGCTATTATTGCCGGTGTATTCATGGTGGTGCTCGACAGTACTGCTATGAATGTAGCTTTGTCCACTCTGGTTAAGGATTTCAATACAGATTTAAATACTTTGCAATGGATTGTGACCGGCTACATGCTGGCTCAGGCCTCAGTAATCCCGTTATCCGGGTGGTTGTCTGACCGATTCGGTTCTAAGACTGTTTTTCTGACTGCGGTTATTGTATTCACTATCGGTTCTATCCTCTGTGCAACACCTAGCCGTGCAGAGTGGTTGATAGCGTTCCGGGTCCTGCAAGGTCTGGGAGGAGGATGTGTGCTCCCGGTCGGCATGGCCTATGTCTATAAGCTGGCTCCCAAGAGTAAGGTAGGCGTAGTCATGGGAATTATGGGCATTCCTGTACTGTTCGCTCCGGCAATCGGTCCGGTCCTATCCGGCTGGCTGGTGGAATATCATTCCTGGCGCTGGATCTTTCTGATTAATATTCCTATCGGAATCATCTGTCTTCTCATCGGTTCACGTAAGCTGCCGCAATCGGAACGCAGCCAGGTTCCGGGTATGGATAAGCTTGGGATGATTCTTGGGCCGCTTGCATTTGCTTCTCTTTCTTACGGGGTAAGCCAGGGAGCGGATAGCTGGACATCGGACAAAACACTGATCGGCCTATTACTGGGTACGGCAGCGTTAATTGCTTTTGTCATTGCTGAGCTCCGTTCGGATACACCTCTGCTGGAGCTGCGTATTCTGCGCTCGCTTGATTTCAGCACAGGTATATTTGTACAGTGGATCGCACAGTTCGGTTTGTATGGTGCGTTGTTCCTGCTCCCCCAGTTTCTGCAGCAGGCCCGCGGCTTCGGGGCATTCGATACCGGTCTTACCCTGCTGCCCCAGGCGATCGCTTCCGGCCTTATGATGCCCATTGCCGGGATTTTGTTCGACAAGATTGGAGTTCGCTGGCTGGTGGTCTGCGGACTTAGCCTTGTCTCGGGTGCTTTGTTCCAGTATTCTCATGTGGACCTCACCACGCAGAGCAGAGATTTGATTCTGCCGCTGATCATGTGCGGTGCAGGCATGGGTATGATGGTAATGCCTATGAATACACATCTGCTCAACAAGGCCCCAAGTCATTTGGTTAACCGGGTTACCTCTTTGACTAACTCCATGCAACAGGTAATCAACTCACTGGCTGTATCTACACTTGTAACGATCTTGACCTCAAGAGCGGCAGCACGGGGCGCCGAAATGCAAAAGGCTGCAGGTGCAGCCGGCAAGGACGCGGCCCAAGCTTCGCCCGATGCTTTGAAGCTGGCTACACAGACTGTTCTGGCCAAAGGGTTCGACGATACTTTTCACATTATGATCTTTGTTGCTCTCGGAGGTGCTGTATTGGGGTTGCTCCTACGGAGAGGGCGCAGAGGTGGGAAAGACGGTTCAAAGTCAAAAGTGCAACCAGAAATGATGCATGGTTAAATTCTGGAAGTACAGTCAGGATTAGATCTGACAATCTCCGTTCAGCATTCAGGTGCTGCGGAGATTTTTTTGTTTCTGATTCTTCTGGGGAGATTAATAAGTTTTGGGCAAGCTATCCCTATATGAGTGCCTTCAGAAAGTGAATTGTAGGGTTATAACGCTTACAATATAATTCCGATGTTTATTATCGGAAAAAGGTATTGACTCCACTGACTTGACGGTGTTACTATTCAACTTGCCGGTGAACAGCCGGTACATACAGAGAATGATACGAGAGGGGTTAATCTATTTATGAAAAAACTTAGTCTGACTATCCTATTGCTGCTTACAGTGGTGCTGGTGGCTGCTTGCGGCAATAATAACAATAATGCTGGAGGCAATAACACAGCAGCCGAGTCCTCGGCAGCACCCACTGAAGGAGCAGCTGCATCTGCGGAACAAAACAGCCTGGAGGCCATCAAAGCCAGCGGCAAGCTGCGTATTGGAACAGAGGGTACCTATGCGCCATTTACTTTCCATGATGCTTCCGGCAAACTAACTGGCTTTGACGTAGAGATCGCTGAAGAAGTTGCTAAGCGGCTGGGAGTGAAAGCGGAATTCTTCGAAACCCAGTGGGACGGAATTTTTGCCGGGATGGACGCCAAGCGCTTTGACGTTATTTTCAATGAAGTTTCCATTACCGACGAGCGCAAGGTGAAGTACGATTTCTCGGATCCTTATATTGTCTCCAAAGCCGTGTTGATCGTTGGTGAGAAGAATGAAGACATCAAAGCCTTCGCGGATCTGAAAGGCAAAAAAGCCGGCCAGTCCCTGACCAGTAACCTGTCCGATATCGCTCGTGAGAACGGAGCTGAAATCGTTCCAATTGAAGGCTTCAATCAGGCTATTGATCTGCTGACCTCAGGACGTATTGATGCAACCGTGAATGACGGACTATCCTATCTGGATCTGAAGAAGCAGAAGCCGGATGTGAAGATTAAGGTCGTTGACGAGATTGCAGAGGGTTCCCAGAGTGCTGCTGTTTTCCTGAAAGGCAATGATGAGCTCGTAGCCGCGGTGAGCGAAGCCCTGGCAGCTATGAAGAGTGACGGTACGTATCTGAAGATTTCCGAGAAATATTTTGGCGCTGACGTTTCCAAATAATAACGGATGGACGAGGGCGGCTCAGGCCGCCCGGAGTCTAGAGAAGGATGTCTGATCTATGGATGACCGCAAAATACAAATTTTCCTTGATTCGATGCTGCCCCTGCTCAAAGCCGGGGTGGCTTTTACCATTCCGCTGGCTGTTGTCTCTTTTATATTGGGACTGCTTCTTGCTGTGTTGACCGCACTTGTCCGTCTGTCACCATGGACTATACCGAAGCTGATCGCCCGTTTTTACGTATGGATCATTCGCGGCACACCGCTTCTGGTCCAGCTGTTTATTATTTTCTACGGTTTGCCGGTAGTTGGCATCATACTTGATCCTTTTATTGCAGCTACAATAGGATTCACGCTCAGTGTGGGCGCCTATTCCTCTGAGATTGTGCGGGCTGCAATTCTGTCGATACATAAAGGCCAATGGGAAGCCGCATTCTCAGTCGGAATGACGAGGGGACAGGCACTGCGGAGAGTCATCCTTCCTCAGGCGGCACAGGTATCGATTCCGCCATTGTCCAATTCCTTTATAAGTCTGGTTAAGGATACCTCGCTAGCCGCGACGATCACATATGTCGAAATTTTCAAAACAGCACAGCAGATCACAGCAACTACGTACGAACCGCTGTTGTTGTATTGCGAAGCGGCTTTGTTCTATCTGCTGTTTTGTTCTGTACTGTCCGTTCTGCAAAATTACCTGGAGAAACGGCTCGACCGCTTCTCGGCGAGATAAGGAGAAGTACCGTGATTGAAATTCGTGACTTGCATAAATCATTCGGTCCCCTCCAAGTACTGAAGGGTGTGGATCTTACCGTAGAACATGGTAAAGTACTCGTAATTATAGGTCCTTCCGGTTCCGGAAAAACAACATTACTGCGCTGCTTCAATCTGTTAGAACAACCTGATCAGGGAAGCCTGTCACTGGGTGATCTGAAGCTAAATTTCACGGCCGGAGTCAAAATCCCGCAACGTTCAGTTCTGGCGCTCCGCCAGCGGACCGGGATGGTCTTTCAGTCCTATAATTTGTTCCCGCATATGACCGCTCTGGGCAATGTAATGGAGGGTCAGGTCACAGTCCAGAAACGTTCCAAGGAGGAGGCCCGCAAGCGGGGCATCGAACTCCTGACCAAGGTTGGGCTTGCGGACAAGGTAGACGCCTATCCGCATCAATTATCAGGCGGACAGCAGCAGCGGGTTGCCATTGCGCGGGCGATGGCCGTGGAGCCTGAAGTGCTGCTGTTCGATGAACCCACTTCGGCGCTTGATCCCGAGCTGGTAGGGGAAGTATTGAAGGTAATCAAGCAGCTTGCCGCTGAAGGGATGACCATGGTCATCGTGACCCATGAGATGAAATTCGCTGCGGATGTGGCGGATCAGATTATATTGATGGATAACGGCGTAATCCTGGAGCAGGGGACACCGGCGCAGGTGCTGGAGCATCCAACAAATCCGCGGGCGCTACAGTTTCTAAACCGGCTTAGCGGTGAAGATATCTAATCAGATGCATAACGCAAAAAGGCAGTCCGGAGAAAAGTCCGGACTGCCTTTTTGCTTGACCACGGGATGGATCTTAACTCTGGGGAGCGATGTCTGTTTTGGATTCCAGGTATTCCAGAGCGTTGTAGAGCATAATAGCGGCTTCGGCGCGTGTGATTTCACTTTTTGGATTAAACTTGCCGTCGGTATCCAAGGTGTTGATCTTGTATTTCAACGAGCGCTGAATACTGCCTTGGAAGGAAGGGTTCAATGCATCTGCATCGGTGATGTCGACAGGGACGATATTGATCATTGGCAGATTGCCCGCTTTTTCTACCCCTTGGATCAGCAGGTTCGTGAAAAGTTCTTTGGTCATTGGCTTCGCTGGGTCGATATCGGCGGCAATTTCAATCCCGTTGTAGTGCGCGTTAATGAAAGCTTCCGTGTACCAGGCATTGTCCTTAACCTTGGAGAACAGGCTGCTGGCGAGCGGTGCTTTATTGAAGTCTATAGCCGCAAGGCTCAGCTGAAGTCCTCCTGAGATGAACTGTATCCCTTGAGCTGTGGATACTTTGGAACCTGGAAGGAACTTGGTGTCTGAGATGCCTTTAATCAAACCTTGGTCCTTTAGGGAATTGATTTTGTCTTTGCCGGTTATGCTGTCAATATCCTTGAAGCTGCTGTCAGCGGCAAAGATGGGGCCGGCGAGTGAAAAACTAAGAAGGGATAAGCTGGTGACCGCTGCAAAAGCTGTTTTTTTAAAGTTCATATGAATGCCCGCCTTTGATTGTAGAATTCAGGCCGTTGGCCTTTTTCAACTCTTAGACGACACAGAATATGGAAAGGTTGCAGGCAATTGATTTTTTAGCACTATTGGAGGTTAGTCTACACGGTTTGAATGCTTAATCTACGGGAATATATATCGTGATACGCATATGATCGGGAAACGAAGAGTTCATCACATCCGTGATTTCAAAATCCGGACCTTCCCGCCGTTCATAGCCGGAATTTGGCAGCCAGGTTCCATATATATAGTTGCGGGTTGTTGGAGTCAGCGATGCTGGTCCATAAGCTTTGAACATGGCATACTTTCCTGCGGGCAGGATGAACCGATGGTAATTCTCATCCGGTAATGGTGCGGTTTCTGATACCGCCTCCCCTACGATAAATGAGAAGTCGCCATTGTCCTGATAATCACAAGAAATACCGTAAGACATTCCAGGAGAGACCTTTTCCGTGATAGGCATAAAGCGCCCGTGTCGTCCGAAATCATCGTAAAATGCGGGAATATCCGCGTAATGGCCATCTCCGTTCAGGCTGGTTTTGTATCTGCAGCCGATGATAGGTGTGCGTTCAAGCTGGATCAAGGTTGGTTTGTCCATTTGCTCTACATCTCCTTCGGTATTTTTATGCAGCTCCAAAAAGTTGATTTTTTGCTGGGATGCAGTAATCATATCCAGAGATTTGCGGTACTTGCCTGGAGTCACACCTGTATAGCTTTGAAAAGCTCTTGTGAAGGCCTCCTGGGACTGATATTGGCAGTCCAGGGATATTTGCAGTACACTTTCACTGCTGTGGCGCAGGTGCTTTGCAGCTTCGGTAAGTCTCCGTTTACGGATGTACTCGTGTACAGTAAAACCGGAAACCGCCAGGAACATCCGTTGGAAATGAAATGCCGAGAAACAGGCTTTGCCGGCAATCTCGGTAATCCGCAGTTCTTCCTGCAGATGTTCTTCAATATAATCCAGCGACAGCTGAATCCTTTGATAATAACTCATCCGTTTCATCCCTTTACAAGTGGAGTACAAATTCTATTATGAGGCATGAGAAATGATTTTTTTTGATGGTTTGTGCGTAACTTCCATGCATAATGTTATAATAATGTCAGACCCTTTACTCAAAGGGGCATTTATATTCTCAATCTGCGCTTCCTGAAAGGTGGGAGACTTAAGGTGAACCCGATTGCTACTATCAGTCAGCAATTTGCTGCCCAAAACTATAAATTGACGCCTCAGCGTGAGGCTATTGTCCAAGTTCTGCTTGATAATAAGAAGGACCGTTTAAGTGTTGAAGAAGTATATATGCTGGTGAAGGCCAGTTATCCGCATCTTGGACTAGCGACGGTGTACCGGACACTTGAACTGCTATGTGAACTTCATATTGTTGAAAAAATGAATTTTGGCGATGGGGCAGCACGTTATGATTTGCGCGATGATAATCATGCCCATATGCATCATCACTTGATATGCAATGTGTGCGGCAGGCTGGAGGAGATCAAGGACGATTGGCTCCATGACCTGGAGCTGCGGCTGGAGCAGGAATATGGCTTCATGGTTACGGATCACCGGCTGGACTTCAAAGGCACATACCATACATGCAAACGGAGCGGCTGTAAAGGAGAAAAGGAATGCCAGGCGGTTTAAGAAGTCTGGTTCAGCTATGAGCGGACGGTTAACAAGTTCAGGATTTAGCCAAGGCTGGAGCTTTTGCACCTCAAAAAAAACGGCATTTCAAGAGCGTACACCATACGCTTTGAGATGCCGTTTTTGCTATTGATCAAGGCCGGGACGGCACAAAAGACTTAATCCAAGTTCCGAAGCTGCCCGGATTACGGGATTGCACGAGCACCACGCCCTCACCGCGGAACCTGCAGACCAGAGCTTCACCACTCGTTAAGCTGTTCAACCAGCCGGAGGCTGCTTTTTCCACCTTGTAATCCATATAATCCGGCCAGGCCACCAGATGCCCGTTGTCGATGATCATTTCCTCGCCGGGTTCCAGATTAATGGCATGAATGGCTCCGAACGATGAGAGGAACACGGTTCCGCTGCCGCTGATCTCGATAATGAAGAATCCTTCTCCTGAGAATAGCCCTCGTGTCAGATTCTGCATTTTTGTATTGACCTGAATGCCATGGGTACCGGCGAGAAAGCCGTCCTTTTGTACATACAGCTTGTACGACCCGTCCAGCTCTATGGCCTGAATGTCACCAATGGAACCTGGAGAGAGCAGGACTTCACTTTGCCCTCTTGTCGCCGTCAGCTCCTGGAAGAAAAACTTCTCCCCGCTGAGCATTCTCCCGAGACCCCTCATCAGCCCCCCGTCAACAGTACCTCTAAGTTCCACATTCGGGGACATGGCGACCATGGCTCCCATCTCCGCTTTGACACTTTCACCCGGATTCAACTGCACCTTAAGCATGGCAAAAGCACCTTCGTACAATACATCGTATTTCATGAATTCCCCTCCGCATCCGTGGTTACCGGCTTTTCCTAGTTTTCACTTTCAAGGATACTGTACCCAAAGCTGCTTGTGCAAGCGGCCTGCGGCAGGCGTGATGATTATAGTCAACTTTACCGGGAAATTGTCATATGAATATGTTAAAATTAAAAATATCAGCAGGTTCTGACACCCATCTGCTGACCATTCAGAACAATAAAGGAGTGCAAGCGCAAATGGCACGCACAAAAACACAAAAGGCACTGCTTCAAGCAGAACGCTCCGGTACCTGGTGCGCGGAACGAAACCGCAGGAAGAACGATCAATACGGCACGATATCACAGCATGTCCGGGTTACCCCGAGCAAGCGGGAAAAACTTAATAAGGTCAAACACAAGGAGCGGATCTTTCAGGATGGCGCTCCTTTTGCATGTCTGGAGAAGGCGCAGAAGAATTATTTTACGGTAAAGAAGCCATTTCTGTCTGCCGGCTATACGTACGATATTGTTTGGGCGACATCCCGAAGCGTCCCCGGAACAAACGGTGGAAGTAAGTATAATTGGCAAAGCCGCATGTCTCGGAGACATGCTCCAGCGGCATAGGGCTGAAGGTGATCCGTTCCCGTGCCATATCCAGCCTGACGTCGTTCACATACTTGACGATTGTGGTGCCAAAAGCCTCTTTAAATAAATGAACCGCACGGGAGACCGAAATATCCACATGTCCCGCCACATCCTCAAGACGGAAAGGATAAGCGGCATGTTCCTCGACATATTGCTTCATGCGGTAAGCCAGATAGCCCTTAGGCGATACCGCTGGCTGTTCAGACATCAACCGGTCGATTTCCAGGCACAGAATCTGCAGATAACAAGCAGAGATCTCCGGTGAGGGGTTGGACAGCCGGCGCTGCTCCAGCACGATTTGGCGGAAGAGGCCAAGGAAATAATCACTTAGCGGCATGGGCAGAACCAGCGGGCGCTTCTTGCGGGTCCACCATTCTTCAATCCAGGGCCCCCCGCAAAAAATATGATAATCACCGCTTTCAATGCGGGGCTTCCCTACGGGATAGCTTTCTTTGTCGATGCTTAGATAATAAGGATCACTTGGTGCGAACAGCATAAGATCACCGCTCTCCACAGTGGTGAGAACACCATCGACCAGGGTCCGGCTTCGTCCTTCCGTCTGCAGACGCAGAAGATAATATTGAACGCTGTCACCGCCAGTCATATGGAATGGCTTACGGTGTACTGAGAATCCTGCAGACAGGATGTGGCAAGGTGCTGTATGTGTCATAGGTCCTCCCTGATGATGAAGTGGGGAAAATAAATAGTAAGCAGATTGTTCATGTATTAATCATATTCTTCATTTTATTATATACGCTTTCATATTACTATGAACCTGAGCAAAAAACATATAAATAAGGTGGAGGGGGCTTTATAGCGGCTCTGAAGGCTACATAGATACGCTAATGGAACATAAGGGATAAGGGAGACAGATATTGGAGATTCAGGTGCTTGCAGCCCTTTTGTTCAGGTGAGTCATGTAATCTGGCACCCAAGGACTAGGAGTAACAGAATAGATAGGAACGTACAAACCAAACCATGAGGAGTGAGGCAAACATGCTGAAGATCGGCTTGCAGCTGTATACGCTGAGAGAAGAACTGGAACAGGATTTTGAAGGAACCCTCCGCAAGGTGGCTGAGCTTGGATATGCCGGTGTGGAATTTTATCATTTCTTTGGACGGACGGCAGAGGAAGTGAATGCGCTGCTTCAAGAAACCGGTCTTACCGCACTCGGAGCACACCGTCCGTATGATGCCATGCTGAATGATACGGAGCAGGAGATCAGCTTCAATCTGGCTATCGGCAACCCCAATCTGATTGTCCCTTATTTGACTGAAGAGCAGCGGAATTGGGAAAAGGTTGCAGCAGATCTGCGGATTATCGGAGAGAAATGCAGCGCCCGCGGCGCCGTTCTTTCTTATCATAATCATGAATTTGAATTCACAGAGCAAATCGGCGGCCGGACCGCTTTTGATTATATCTTCGAAGAAGTTCCTGCAGAAGTATTGAAGGTGGAAATGGATACCTGCTGGGTATATTACGGCGGATATGATCCGGTAGAGTACATTCACAAATATTCCGGACGACTGCCCATTATCCATCTGAAGGATATGAAGAAGCTAGACGACGGATCGGCAGAGACAGTAGTTCTGGGCGAAGGGGAAGTAAATTTGGCCGATATTCTGGAAGCCGCTGATGCAGCAGGTGCAGAATGGGCAGTTGTAGAGCAGGATTATTGCAGCCGTTCACCGCTTGAAAGTGTAGCGGACAGCTTAAAATGGATTAAAGCATACGCCAATCAAGGAGGAAAAGTTCATGTCTAACAAACTCAAAATTGCTATTATCGGTTGCGGAGGTATCGCAAACGGCAAACATATGCCAAGTCTGTCCCGTCAAGAGAATGCCGAAATGGTGGCCTTTTGCGACATCATAGAGGAACGTGCACAGGAGGCGGCGAAAACCTACGGAACGAAGGATGCAGCTGTCTACACGGATTTCCGTGAGCTTCTGGCCCAAGGCGGTTTTGATATCGTTCATGTATGTACACCTAATGACAGTCATTCCGTGATCTCGGTAGCAGCACTTGAAGCCGGCAATCATGTGATGTGTGAGAAACCGATGGCTAAGACGACAGCCCAGGCTCAGGAAATGCTGGATGCTGCACGCAGGACCGGCAAAAAGCTCTCCATCGCTTATCAGAACCGCTTCCGTTCAGACAGTGAATACCTGAAGGGACTCTGTGAGAGCGGAGAACTGGGCGATATTTATTATGGCAAAGCCATTGCACTGCGTCGCCGTGCAGTACCTACATGGGGCGTATTCCTGGATGAAGAAAAGCAAGGCGGAGGCCCGCTGATCGATATCGGGACTCATGCGCTCGACCTGACCCTGTGGCTGATGGATAATTACAAACCGCGTATGGTAGTCGGCTCGACTTTCCACAAGCTGGGGCAGAAGAAAAATGCGGCCAATGCCTTCGGTCCATGGGACCCTGAACAATTTAAAGTAGAAGATTCTGCATTTGGTTTCATTACGATGGAGAATGGGGCTACAATCTCCCTGGAATCCAGCTGGGCGCTGAACGTATCGGAATTCGGTGAAGCCCAAACCATGCTTGCTGGCACAGAGGGCGGAGCGGACATGAAGGATGGTCTGCGTCTGAACGGAGAACGTGCCGGACGTCTGTATGAGACCAAAGTGGACCTCTCCTCGGGTGGTGTGGCATTCTACAGCGGTTCTGCTGAGAGTGAAGCGGACCGGGAAGCCCGCCTGTGGCTGGAAGCAGTAATTGAAGACAAGGAGCCGGTAGTTAAACCGGAACAGGCTTTTGTCGTTACACAAATTCTTGAAGCCGTCTATGAATCGGCACGTACAGGTCGTGCGGTGTATTTTGACGGAAGCACAGACAAGTAATTAGAAAAAGCAACATCTATTGAAACAGGAGTGGAGACCATGAGTTTACAGAAACATACCATTGTCATCATTGGTTATGGCGGTATGGGCAGCTATCACACACAATTGATTCAGGAGGACGGCCGCCTGGTGGTGGCTGGAACGTTCGACCTGCTGCAGGAGCGCCGAGGCGCCTCCGAAGCGGCAGGGTACACCGCTTACGTTAGCTATGAGGATGTACTGGCAGATCCAAAGGTTGATACCATACTGATTGCAACGCCGAACGATGTGCATAAAGATATCGCTATCTCTGCGTTCCAAGCAGGTAAGCATGTCATCTGTGAGAAACCGGTCGCTCTGTCGTCAGATGAGTTCAAAGAAATGACGGAGGCGGCAGAGGCGGCCGGGCGTGTACTGATGGTACATCAGAACCGGAGATGGGATGAAGACTTCCGGGTCATCAAGGAAATGTATGAGCGTAACACGATCGGTCCACTGTTCCAGCTTGAATCGCGTGTTCACGGAGCCAACGGTATTCCGGGTGACTGGAGGCATGTGAAGGCACAGGGCGGCGGCATGCTGCTGGACTGGGGGGTTCATCTGCTGGATCAGCTGTTGTTCATGATTGACAGTAAAGTAACCAGTGTGAGCAGCAGCCTGAGCTTTATTCTGGGCAATGAAGTGGATGATGGCTTCGAGGCCCTGCTGCAATTCGAGAATGGTATCAAAGCTGTCGTCGAAGTGGGGACTACCAATTTTATCACACTCCCAAGATGGTACGTCAAAGGTACAGAAGGCACAGGGATTATTGAAGATTGGTCATTGAGGGGCCGTATTGTTACCCGTAACCAGAAGAATGAGAGACGGGAACCTACCCCGATCCGCGCCGGTGTCGGTCTCACCAAGACCATGGCTCCTCCATCAGAAGGAGCGACGATTACTGAAGCGCTGCCGCAGGCAGTGGAACTGTCCTCCAGCTTCTATAGCAACTTTGCGGATGTAATTGAGGGCAAGGCAGAGCCGATTGTCAAAAATACCGAGGTAATGCGTGTATTGAAGCTAATAGAAGCGATATTTGAATCGGCTGAGACTAATCAGACCGTGAAGGATTTTGACTTGTACTAAACAGGATTAACAATCGTTAATGAGAGGCGGCAGAGCAATGAAACTTGGTGTATTTATGGTGCTTTTCGGCGGTCGCAAGCTGGAGGACGCGCTGGATTATGTAGCTTCCAAAGGACTTAAGGCAGTGGAGATCGGTACCGGAGGCAATCCGGGTAACAGTCATTGTGATCCCAAGCTGCTGCTGGAGAATGAGACAGCGCTCCAGGAATTCAAGCATGCAGTAGAGTCACGCGGTCTGATGATCAGTGCGCTGAGCTGTCACGGCAATCCGCTGCATCCCCAGAAAGAGCTCGCTCGCAAAGATCACGAGGATTTCGTGAACTCTGTGAAACTGGCGCAGAAGCTGGGTGTTTCAGTTGTGAATACCTTTTCTGGATGCCCGGGCGACCATGAACATGCCAAATACCCCAACTGGCCGGTAGCTCCGTGGCCGAATGATTATCAGGAGATTCTGTCTTGGCAATGGGAGAACAAGGTCATCCCTTATTGGACTGAATGGGGCGCGTTTGCTGCACAGCACGATGTGAAGATTGGCCTTGAGCTGCATGGGGGCTTCTCCGTGCACACACCGGCTACACTGCTCCGTCTGCGGGAGGCTGCAGGCGAAGTAATCGGCGCGAACCTTGATCCGAGCCATATGTGGTGGCAGGGTATTGATCCCGTGCAGGCCATTCATATCCTGGGACGCCAAGGTGCAATTCATCATTTCCATGCCAAAGATACCGTGATCGATCCGGTCAATGTGAATATGTACGGTTTGACCGATATGCAGTCCTACACGAATATGCTGGACCGGGCCTGGCAGTTCCGTTCAGTGGGCTACGGTCATGATGTGAAGGTCTGGGCGGATATCATCAGCGCACTGCGATTAGTTGGCTATGATTATGTAGTCAGCATTGAACACGAGGACGGGTTGATGTCTATTGAAGAAGGATTCTCCAAAGCAGTAGACAATCTCCGCCAGGTATTGATTGAGGAGCCTCTAGCCGATATGTGGTGGGTCTAAATGAATGGAGAGCTTTACAAAAGTCAAATTAGATGATCAGCAGCTTAGAGCATTAGTAACGGGCACATTTGGAAATGATATATCTTTGATCAGCAGCAAGGAGTTGACCGGAGGTTTTTTCAATACTGCTTATGATCTTGAACTATCAGACGGCAAATCCGTGATTCTGAAGGTCGCCCCTGCTGAGGAGACAGCAACGCTTAGCTACGAAAAAGACATCATGCGTGCTGAAGTGAAGGCGCTTCGCCTGGTTCTGGCCAGAGGCGGTATTCCGGTGCCGGCTGTGTATGGATTCGATGAGAGCTGTGAACGGATTCGAAGTCCTTATTTTTTCATGGAAAAGGTTGAGGGAACGCCCTACGATGAGGTCAAAGAGAGTCTCACGGACAAAGGTAAAGCCTCCATTGAACGGGAGCTGGGCCGATATCAATACCTGATTAATAAAATTACTGGCGAACATTTTGGGCTTTTTGGAGAATCTGCAGGAGCCGCGGGAAGAACATGGCGTGAGACTTTTACAACCATGATTCATGCTGTGCTGGATGATGGCGAAAGATTGGAAGCTAAGCTACCGTCTTCCTATGAGGACATCAGGCAGGGGTTGGAGAGGTATCTGCCTGCACTTGATGAGGTAACTGAACCTCGTCTGATTCACTGGGATCTGTGGAATGGCAATATTTTTGTCAAAGACGGTGTGATCGTGTCGATCATTGACTGGGAACGCGCGCTCTGGGGGGATGTGCTGCTTGAATATTACTTCCGCCATTTTGAGAATTCTCCTGCGTTCCTGGAGGGCTACGGCGTACCTTTTAACACTCCTGGTGAGCAGCTCCGCATCAGGTTGTACGACCTGTATCTTGATCTGATTATGGTCATTGAGTGTTATTCCCGGCAATACAAGGATGAGAATCATGTACGCTGGGCCTTTGATAATTTGCGTGAAACCTTGAAAGACTTTGTAGATACAGTTGAAGAGAAAGTGTGAAAAAGCGAAGGCCGGTTCTCACAGGAGACACCGGTCTTCTTGCCGGTAATAGCAGCAACGGCCTTAGCACAGCCATGTAGAATTTTGCTATACCCTTGTGTTTCGTGTATATTTTGTAAAGGCTTATTTCTTGTAAGCGTGAATTAAGCCAGCTCTAATAAATTGGGTATTTCCTATTTTAGAAATGTCTGTTTTCACAAGTATGAAGACGTTTGCTACGGCATCGCCGATTTTCAGAAAATTCTTGACGTAAGCACATGTAAATAGATAAAATAATACTTATTGTGTGTTTTTTACGTATTGAGAATCTTTATCGTAATTTGAAAAGAAACGAGAGGGTGACAGGATGGAGCGCCTTTTAGAGGTAAAAGACCTGGCTATATCATTCAGAACACGCGGAGGCGAAGTACAAGCAATCCGTGGAGTTAGCTTTCATGTGAATAAAGGGGAAACACTGGCGATCGTGGGCGAATCCGGTTCCGGTAAGAGCGTAACTTCGCAGGCCGTTATGAAGCTGGTTCCCCAGCCGATGGGTGAATACAAGCGCGGACAGATTTTGTTCGACGGTCAGGACCTAATCGGTAAAACGGAAAAGCAAATGCAGAAGATCCGCGGGAAAGAAATCGGAATGATTTTTCAGGACCCGATGACTTCGCTGAATCCGATGATGAAGGTCGGCAAGCAAATTACCGAAGTGCTGTTCAAGCATGAGAAAATCACCAAGGATGCTGCGTACAAACGCGCTATCGAACTGTTGAATCTGGTGGGTATTCCTTCACCGGAACGCCGTTATCAGCAGTATCCGCATGAGTTCAGCGGCGGGATGCGCCAACGTGTGGTTATTGCAATGGCACTTGCGGCTAACCCTAAGCTACTGATTGCCGATGAGCCGACAACCGCGCTCGATGTAACGATTCAGGCACAAATTCTGGATCTGATGAAGGACCTTCAGAAGAAGATTGATACCGCAATTATCTTCATTACACATGATCTTGGAGTTGTAGCCAGAATGGCTGACCGTGTTGCGGTAATGTATGCCGGTCAAATTGTTGAGATGGGTACAGCAGAAGAAATCTTCTATGACCCGAGACACCCGTATACCTGGGGATTGCTGGCTTCCATGCCAAGTCTCGAGAGCAAAGGATCTTTGCTTACTGCGATTCCAGGAACGCCTCCAGATCTGATCAAGCCGCCAAAGGGCGATGCTTTTGCACTCCGCAGCACTTATGCGATGCAGATCGACATGGAGAAAGAACCACCAATGTACAAGGTATCTGATTCCCATTTGGTGAAGTCTTGGCTCATGCACCCCATGGCGCCTGCGGCAGAACCGCCTGAAGTGGTGAAGAAGAGACAGCGCGTGCTTAGCAATGCATATCCTCAACCGGTGCTGGTAGAGAACGCCGGCGATTATTAATAATAGTAACGAGGCGTCAAGTTCCTTAACGGGCTTGGCGCTTTTTTTGTGCTGAATAAAAGATTATACTTTAAGTAAATGTGAAACATAACTAATATATATAAATAAAAGTATTGACTATTTCATTTCCGGACGGCAAAATGTAAGGGTATACATAGGAGGCTAGAGGATGAAAAAAAGAATGTTTACCACTTTAATATCGTTGTCTATATTGTCGGCATGCAGCAGTAGTAACAGCAACCCTGAATTTAGTAATGTTTCTGTTCATGACCCCTCTGTAATCAAAGTGAATGATACGTTTTATGTCTTTGGTTCCCACCTGGCTTCAGCCAAATCCAAGGATCTGATGAATTGGACACAGTTGTCTTCGGGCGTTGCCGATGGCAATGTACTTATACCTAATGTAACCGAAGAATTAAGTGAGACACTCAGCTGGGCGCAGTCGGATACCCTCTGGGCACCTGATGTCATCCAGCTATCCAACGGGAAATTTTATATGTACTATGACGCCTGCAGAGGAGATTCTCCACTGTCGGCGATGGGAATCGCAGTATCTGACAACATTGAGGGACCCTACACAAACAAAGGGATTATTCTTAAATCCGGTATGGCAGGCACCGGCGATGACGGTGAGATTTATGATGCAACGGAGAAACCTAACGTAGTGGATCCGGATGTGTTTTTTGATAAGGAAGGCAAGCTTTGGATGGTGTATGGCTCCTATTCTGGGGGGATCTTCATTTTAGAGCTGGATCCCGCGACCGGGTTTCCGCTGCCTGATCAAGGTTATGGCAAGAAGCTGCTAGGGGGCAATCATGCCCGGATTGAAGGGCCTTATATGCTCTACAGTCCGGAGACCGATTATTACTATCTTTTCCTCTCATATGGGGGTTTGGATGCGAACGGCGGCTATAATATCCGCGTTGCCCGCTCCAAGAATCCGGATGGTCCCTTTGAAGACTCGGAAGGCAAGGCTATGATTGATGCGAAAGGTACAGCTGGCGTACTGTTCGATGATCCGGCATACTCTCCATATGGAGTGAAGCTGATGGGTAATTTCGAATTCACAAATACAGAAGATGAAGCGGAGTCTGGAAGTAGTGGTTATGTGTCTCCAGGACACAATTCAGCTTATTACGATGCCAAGAGCGGTCAGTATTTCCTCATTTTCCATTCCCGTTTTCCTGGAAGAGGTGAGGAACATGAGGTCCGTGTACATCAGATATTTATGAATACAGACGGATGGCCGGTGGTAGCTCCGCACCGTTACAGTGGAGAAAAGATTGGAAAGTACACTACCAAAGAGATCAGCGGCGGCTATGGATACATCAACCACGGCAAAGACATCACTGCTGATATAGTCAGCTCGGAATCCATTGAATTCACAGCTGACGGGAAGATCACGGGGGCGGTTGAAGGCACCTGGAAGTTGACTGGAGATCATAATGCAGAGGTGACTATTGATGGAGTGGCTTACAGCGGAGTTTTCCTGAAGGAGTGGAATGAAGCGGCTGGTAAAAACGTAATGACGTTTTCAGTGGTCTCAACTGCTGGCGTCACACTCTGGGGAAGCCATGATGTGCCGGATACCGATAAGAATTAAACGTTACACCAACCCGCTACCCAATATATAGCAAGAGTAATAATCTTCTGGTGATTCCTGCCACAAAAGCACCAGCAGTTATACCAGTAATTATGCCTCCAGACCCACCTGTTGTGTAGGGGGCTGGAGGCTTTTTATTCTTATAGACATTCCTTAAGTTGAGTGCCTAGTTACTCTGTGTATTTCCGCAGCACAATAACTGCATTATGTCCTCCGAAGCCAAAAGAATTAGAGATTCCGATATGCAGATCCGCTTGGCGTGCGATATTAGGTACGTAATCGAGGTCACAGACTTCATCCGGCTCCTCCAGATTGATGGTAGGCGGAATAATGCCCTTCCTGATGCTTTGGATGAGTGCAATGGCCTCAAGACCTCCGGCGCCGCCCAGGGCATGCCCTGTCATTGATTTATTGGCTGTGACCGGAATACGGTAGGCTTGATCGCCGAACAGTTTTTTGATCGCCATCGTTTCGGAACGGTCACCCACCAGAGTGCTGGTAGCATGAGCGCTGATCACATCCACATCCCCAGGCTCTATCCCGGCCTCCTTAATCGCCAGCTTCATCGCCTGATAGGCGCCTATACCTTCGGGATGAGTAGCCACCATGTGATAGGCATCGGAACTGGCACCGTAACCGGTTACTTCACCGTAAATGACGGCATTTCTCTTCAGCGCATGAGACAAGGACTCCAGAATGACAATCCCGCTCCCTTCTCCGATGACAAACCCGTCACGATTCGCATCAAATGGGCGGCTTGCTTTGTGCGGGTCCTCATTATGGGTGGACAACGCAGTCGCATTTCCGAAGCTGGCCAGTGATATTTCGTTAATTGCAGCTTCGGTGCCTCCTGCAATGATGATATCGGCACCGCCGAAACGGATCATCCGGAAGGCTTCACCTATAGCTGTATTGCCGATGGAACAGGCAGTTACAGGGGAGAGAGTAGGGCCAAGTGCCCCAAGCTTAATACTGATCAGGGCTGCAGCCATATTGGAGATCAGCATAGGGATCAGCGTCGGACTGACTCTTTCCGCACCACGGGAACGCAGCACATCGGCTTGCTCCATCAAGGTCTGAATACCTCCGACTCCTGAGCCTACGTATACCCCAATTCGTTCGCGGTCGATTTTGTCTAACTGAAGTCCGGAATCTGCCCAAGCATCTTCGGCAGCAGCCAGGGCGAATTGGCTGAACCGGTCCATCCGCCGGGCCTCCTTACGTCCAAACCTGCCCTCAGGATCGAAATCGTGCACAGCACCAGCGATCTTTGCTTTGAAATGTGTGGTATCAAAGGTGGTGATCGGAGAAATCCCTGATTCTCCTGCAACCAGGCGTCCCCAGAATTGTTCTACTGTATTTCCAAGCGGCGAGACCAAACCCATGCCTGTTATTACTACGCGTTCCATAATGAATGATCCTCCTAAAAGTTTTGATAGCATAAGCTCCATGTGAATCGACTCCGCAAAACTGGCTTCGTAAGCATCTACATGTTTTGATAGCATAAGCTCCATGTGAATCGGCTCCGTATAACTTGCTGACGAAGCATGTAACTGTTTTTGTTATACGTTTATTTTTCCACTTAATTTATCCTATTACAAGTTGTCGTTTATCATAGTATAATTAGTGCTATTCTAAACTTCATTCAGGAAGAGGCGCTTAACTTATGTCCACTCAAACCAGACTTCAGGCTTTATCAGACTTCTTAAAAGCAAGGCGGGCTGCGATATCCCCTGCATCGGCCGGGCTGCCTCAAGGTACGCGCAGAAGAACTCCGGGTCTGAGGAGGGAAGAGGTTGCGCAGCTGGCAGGAGTCAGTAACACTTGGTACACTTGGCTGGAGCAAGGCAGGGACATCAAAGTTTCGCCTTCTGTATTGGACTGTATTGCTGCTGCTTTGCAGCTTACCAAAGATGAGCGTAGCTATTTATTTGCCCTGGCACTGGAGAACGGTCCCGGCGCTGCCCTTTATCCGCAGGAGAATATCTCTGAGATCAGTCCTTCACTGCAGAAGATCCTGCAGGAATTAACCAATTGTCCAACCATAATTTCTGACCGCCGATGCGGGATCGTTGGTTGGAATGCAGCCGCAGCCCATGTATTTCTCGACTTTGCTACACTGCCGCCTGAGGAGAGGAATATGATCTCCCTACTGTTTGTGCGGAAGGAATTCAAGCGCCTTGCCGTGAACTGGCAGCAGTTCGTCAGAGGGTATTTATCCATATTCCGGGCCTATTACGGCCAATACGTGGAGGATCGCTGGTATGATGATTTCATTGCGGAGATGAAGCAGCAGCATACGGAGTTCAATCTGCTATGGGAAGAGAGCCGGGTTAGCTCAGCACCTGACGTAGTGCTTGAATTCCGTCACGCCAAAGCGGGCAAAATGCTGTTTCATCTCACTTCGCTCCAAGTACACGGCAGTACTGATTTGCGGTGCAGTATCTATACGCCAGAAGGCGATTCCAACACTGAAGCCAAACTTAAGCAGTTAATGGAGCAGCATGTAGAGGAATGATGATAAAAAATCTTTATGGATTCATAAAAAACTATAAATATGCAATGTAAGGTTTGGCGTTTATACTCCTAATATGATGTTTAACTTATGGAATCGGAAAAGGAGTGCAGCATAATGGCAAAAGTCACCGGATTAGAAGGCATTGTGGCAGGAGAAACCAACATTGGTCTGGTAGATGGAGAAATGGGGTATTTGGTATACCGGGGATATTGGGCAAAAGAGCTTGCAGTCACGCGTACATACGAAGAAGTGGCCTATTTGCTGTGGAACGGGCATCTTCCTTCTGCGGATGAGCTGGAACTGCTAAAGAGCGAGATGGCCGTATCCCGTAAATTGCCTGAATATCTCCGCCAGATCATAGAACTGATGCCTGCGTCTGTACCTATGATGCTGGTGCTGCAGAGCTCTGTTGCTGCGCTTGGCGGGCAGGGAAACTCCACTTGGCCTCCGGTAATTGGGCAGGCGGTCAGGTTGGCATCCATCCTGCCGACTATTATTGCTTACAGATATCGTACACTGAATGGATTAACACCACTGGAACCGCTATCTGAACTTGGTCATGCTGCCAATTACTTATATATGCTTACTGGAGAAAAGCCAACGGAGGCGCATGTGAAGGCACTTAGCGCATACCTGATTCTATGCATGGAGCACGGGATGAACGCTTCAACATTCGCTGCCCGCGTTGTGCTCTCTACCGAATCGGACATGAATGCTGCGGTAGCCGGTGCAATCGGAGCGATGAAAGGGCCGCTGCATGGCGGTGCTCCATATGAGGTGATATCGATGCTTGAGGATATCGGAACCAAGGAGCGGGCGGAACCGTGGCTGCGGAATGCTCTGGATAGTGGCACCAAGCTCATGGGTTTCGGGCACCGGATCTATAAAACCAAGGATCCGCGTGCGGAAGCTCTTCAGATCGCGACACAGGAAATGATCGGCAAGGATCCTTCTTTTGATCTGGCACTTCATGTAGAAGCTACGGCGATACATTTACTTCAAGAATACAAGCCGGGCCGGAGATTGTTCACCAATGTTGAGTTTTATGCAGCAGCTATTTTGAAGGCGCTGGAGCTTTCTCCGGATATTTTCACACCAACCTTTACAGCTGGAAGAATTATTGGCTGGACCGCTCATATTATGGAGCAGGCAGAGAACAACCGGATTTTTCGGCCGCAATCTGTCTATACAGGATCTATGCCCAAGAACGAATTCTAAAGAACAGTATGGATGCGCAAAAACAACCCCAGCCGATAAGCGGCCGGGGTTGTTCATATAGAGGAGATGGTCATGAGCGAGAGTATGAGGGGGATACTCTGGGGTTTTTTTAGAAGTCGGATGTCGCAATTTCAATAGTGCCAAAGACAGCGCCGGCAGCCGTGCTGAGAAGAGCGGCTACGAGCAGAGCACTCACGCTAAGTGTAAGGCTGTTCAGTGCAGGAATGGTATAAGTGACAACTGGAGCGTTGACCCGGTAGATGACAAGATCCACGGGGAATGCGGAATTGTTGTTTACTGTTACAGCTGCGTTAATGCCACCTGACAGATTCTCGTAATATGATTTACCTACAGATGGAGCCAGATTAAAGTATTGAATGGGTAACAAGATAGCCATGGTAACGACCTCCTTTTCATTTGATAGAATATTATATTCGGTTACTCTATTATTGCTTTGACAAATGACATAGGAGATTCGCACAAATATGATATGTTACACTTAGAATAATACTGTTAATAGTAAGGAGAATTCATATGATCAAGCTGGTGTCCTGGAATGTGAATGGACTAAGAGCCTGTGTTAGCAAAGGCTTCATGGATTACTTCAAAGAAACGGATGCAGATATTTTCTGTGTGCAGGAAACTAAACTTCAGGCGGGGCAGATTCTTCTGGATATGGGAGAAGAGTATGAGCAATACTGGAATTATGCAGTGAAAAAAGGGTATTCAGGAACGGCGGTATTCACAAAAATCAAGCCACTCTCTGTAAGATACGGAATGGAAGAGGACTCTGAACCCGAAGGCCGGTTGATTACACTGGAATTCGCCGGCTTTTATCTCGTAAATGTCTATACTCCAAATGCACAACGTGAGCTGGCGAGACTGGATTACCGGCTGGAATGGGAGGATCGCTTCCGCAGCTATCTGCTGGAGCTGGACAAGCTGAAGCCAGTACTGGTATGCGGAGACCTGAACGTAGCCCATCAGGACATCGATTTGAAGAATGCCAAAGCCAACCGCGGGAATTCAGGTTTTACCGATGAAGAGCGGGGGAAGATGACAGTACTACTGGAGTCAGGATTCATTGATACGTTCAGACACCTGCACCCGGATCAGGAGGGAGCCTACACCTGGTGGTCTTATATGCCGAAGATCAGAGAACGGAATGTGGGTTGGCGTATCGATTACTTTCTGGCCTCTTCACGATTAGCGCCGAAGCTGAGGATGGCGGGAATAGAGTGTAGCGTAATGGGCAGTGATCATTGCCCGGTGGTAGTGGAGTTTGAGGATATACAGGAATAATGGGCAGGTTGGGTAAAAACTAAACAAGGGCCGTACATCCCACATCAGGGGTGTACGGTCCTTGTCGTTAATCCAGATGATTATTTACAACAAATGGCCGGTAACTACGGTTTCCAGATCTTCAGCTGACATAGACACATTATATTGCTGCTTAACCACAATGGAAGATTCTTGGAATGTGATCTCTACAGTAAATCGGAAGGGAGTTTCTACGAACAAGAGGGTCAGCAGCAGCGTATCCTCGGTGACCCAGGTAAAGCTGGACATGATTAGATTCCTAGTATTATCCAGAATGCTGGCGGTGCTTTCAACCCATTCCCCGCGGCCCAAAGAAACCTTTTGTTCACCCGACGGTCCTTGCAGTGTTAATTCAGCCGCTGATTCGCTAAAAGAAACCGCCAGTGCATCCAGCTGCAGCGAGTTGGCTTCCAGTGTATAGACTTTGCCGTTCACTGTTTCTTCCAAGCTTGAAAAGGGGGCTATCTCTGGAGGCTGAATATTTAGTTGGGCTAACTGTACATTCAACTCCGCTGCAGCAGGATCGTTATCAACAATTACATGTTCATTTGTCATGGCAGGCAGAAGGTGCTCCCATACTCCGTTCATAATACGCTGCATATCACTGCTGCCGCTTGTTATGGCAACTACCGCATCCTGTTCTGGCATTACGATACAGAATTGGCCAAAGGCTCCGTCTCCGCGGTATACGTCATGGCGGCAACGCCAGAATTGAAAGCCATAACCCTGTGCCCAGTCGCTGGAAGCTGCACCCGGACTACCATCATCGTTGCTGATTTGCTTGGAGGTAGCGGCCGCAATCCATTCTTGGGTCAGCAGCTGAGTATTGTTCAATACCCCTTGCTGCAGATACAATTGTCCGAATGCGGCAATGTCTTCGGTAGTGATACTTAACCCGAATCCGCCCAGATTGACCCCCCGGGGACAAGAGCCCCAAGTCGGATGTTGAATGCCCAGCGGAACAAACAAGCGGGGTTCCAGGTATTCCAGTAAAGTGAGACCGCTTACTTTTTGCAAAATGGCAGAGAGCATGTACGAAGCTCCAGTGTTGTACAGGAAATGTGTACCAGGTGTCTTATCGACCGGAAGCCGGAGGAATGTTCTGACCCAGTTGACGTCTTCGCTGCTCATCATAGTTGGCATGGTATCTACTGTATGGCCCGTACCCATCATCAGCAGGTGGCTAATATTCATCAGTGCCAGATTGGGGCTGATGTCCTCCGGAGCATCCTCGGGAAAGAAGGCCACAACCCGGTCCTCCAGGGATAATAATCCTTCTGCCACTGCCAGTCCGATAGCGGTTGAGGTGAAGCTTTTGCTGAGTGAAAATAAAGAATGTTGCAGCTCGGGTTGATAAGGCGACCACCAGCCTTCCGCTATTACAGCACCATGGCGCAGCAACATGAAGCTATGAAGACCTAATTGCTGCTCTTCCATCGCATTAAGAAAAGAAGAAACTGCTGCTGACGGGATCCCCTGCGCTTCCGGCAGGCTTCTTGGAAATTGACGTTTCTGTTGCGTATTTTCCATAATCCTATCTCCCTTGAATGATATGGATAAAAGCTTATAACCCCTATATTATAACAATCATGAACAAGATACGAGAGTCCTGTATGGGACCCCTATAGGTTCAGACGGAATCTGACAATGGACTCCCGGAGTCTGCGTGCTCCTTGTCGGGCCAGGTAATTCTGTTACGGGTCCGGCTAAGTTGTTCATACACCAGCACCGGATTTCGCTTGAATACACGGATTACAAGATGGACAAAGAATGCGAGATTCATGAACATGACTGCGCCGTACACGATTCCCATCCATGGACCTGGCAAATTCGAGAGCCGTGAGGGAGAAAGCAGATGTATATTCATACCCACCAGTATTCCATACAGGAACAGGTATCTTACGATTAATCCCCATAACCGGTTGCGGCCGTCTTCGCTGCTGATGCGGATCCGGACCACCCATTTGCCAAAGGTCCTCCCTCCGGTACACCAAGGTATCACCACAAAATATATACCTGTTGTGATCCAATAAGCGTATGGCACCTGGAAGGAATAGAGCAGCAGCAATACCATGCTCCAGATTGGTGCGTCTAATACCGAGGCGATGCTTCTGCGGGTATAGGTGACTCTTTTGGCAGATAAATCTACCCGTGTATCGAGCTGTTCGATTCGTGGCAACAGTGCGGATACCCAGAGTGCAATCCGGTAACCGGCAATTCCGCCCAGCGTATTGGTCAATAGATCGTCAACATCAAAGATCCGGTAGGGATGATCAAAAAATCCGAAGAGAGCCGTGATCTGGGTGATCTCAAAAAGCAGTGACAGCGTAAAGGAAAGCAGAATGCAAACGACCCAGCGTGTGCGGAAATAATAACCCAGGAACATCCCAAAGGGTACCGTCAACAATACATTGAACAATGCCTGAAGGAAATCCGGTTGTCGTAGTATCTTCCAATACGATAAAGGGTCATCGGAGCTGATGTTGGAATTGCGGATGATATCCTGAATGAAATGCAGCGGTATATGCTGAATCATATTTCCGATAGGGTAGGCATTATGCCTGGACGACGGCATGGGAAGCATAATCAGATAAAAGGCGTTCAGCAAATAGAGCAGCAGCAAATAAAGAATAAGTGCCCTAATCTTGTTGATATAGCCATGGCGTCTGTATTGGACCATAAGAAATGGGAGCGTGAACAGCAGCGCTGCCACAGGAAAAGACATGAATGCGTAGGAAATTGGAAATAGATAGGATTGAAGCATGATCCACCTGCCGTAAATAGAATAGTAGTTGTGGTGTGTACATGAAATAAATCTGAACATGAAATAAACCAATGAGTACCCTTCGTATGTTAGACGCCGCGTTGTGCCGGTAACCCTGCAATGCGGAGTGACACTTATTTATTGAGCCTATCCGGCATACATATGTCTGGAGAGGAGCGTGAAGCAAGATGGACAAGAAAGTACAGCAATATTACAAACTGAAGGCCAAGCAGAAGGAGATGGAGAAAGAACTGGGCGAGCTTCGGCAAGAGATCCTGGCATTTTGTGCGCAGCAGGGACAGGCGGACAATGAAATCGGAGGCTACAGAGTGAAGCTGGTCACGCAAAACCGCAGGGAATACGATGATGACAAGCTATACCGGACGTTATCTGATCCTGAGGTCTGGCGATTGCTCTCCAAAGCGGACTCGGCGAAAATCGCCAGTCTGATTAAACTGAATATTATCGAAGAAGAAAAAATCGCCCATACGTATGCTGTCAAGACAGTTACACTGCTGCAAGTAGATAAGAAATAAATCCATTCTTGAATCGTGTATTTAGTAAAGAAATCGCCACCTCCGGCATTTTGCGCTAAAATAAAGGAAGTGTTCCTTTATATATTTGAATAGAGCAATCCATGATACGGAGGAAATGAAGCGATGAAGGATTTTGATGTAATGCTGGAAAAGTATGCTGACCTGGTTGTCAAGGTCGGAGTAAATGTGCAGTCTGGTCAAGTACTTATGATTCATTCGCCACTGGAAACGGCAGAGCTAACTCGTCTGATTGTAGGCAAGGCCTATGAAGCAGGAGCCAAATACGTGCTTGTGGATTGGGATGATGAAAAGGTAACACGTATTCGTTATGAGAAGGCTGCAGATGATTCTTTTGGATATTACCCGCAGTGGCATGCAGATATGCTGGAAGGGTTCGCGGAAGAAGGTGGGGCTGTATTACATATCAAAGTACCTGATCCGGAATTATTCCGCGGTATTGATTCCTCCAAAGTTTCCACGGCAGTGAAAGCTGCAGCCATAGCACGCAAGAAATATCAGAGCTATACCCGCAACAGCCGGATTAGCTGGTCGCTGATCAAGGCGCCAACACGGGCTTGGGCGGACAAAGTGTTTGCTGATCTACCGGAGGAACAGCGTGTGGAAGCCATGTGGGAAGCGGTATTCCAGATGAACCGTGTGGGCAGCGAGGATCCGGTAGCCGCGTGGCGAGCACATATTGCAGACCTCAAGCAATCCCAGGAACGGATGAATGCCAAACGCTACAAAAGTCTGCATTACCGCGCTCCTGGAACGGATCTTCATGTGGAGCTTCCAGAGAGACATCTCTGGCGCGGCGGCGGCGGCGAAAATGCCGGCGGGGTCTATTTTGTAGCCAATATGCCGACAGAAGAAATCTATACCATGCCGCACCGCAAAGGAGTCAACGGTACTGTCAGCAGCACGATGCCGCTTAATTTGAATGGACGGCTAGTAGATGGTATCAAGCTCACTTTTACGGACGGTAAAGTAACTGCATATGATGCCGAATCCGGGCGGGAGCATCTGACTTCCCTGCTGGAAACGGATGAAGGCGCCTCTTATCTGGGAGAGGTGGCACTGGTACCACATGATTCTCCTATTTCAAATCTGAATAGAGTCTTCTACAATACTGGAATCGACGAGAATGCTTCTTGTCACTTTGCACTCGGCAGTGCGTATCCGGTAAATATAGAAGGCGGAACCTCACTTAGCAGCGAGGAGCTGCTGGAGCGGGGAGCCAATGTAAGCCTGACGCATGTTGACTTCATGATAGGCTCTGCAGAGCTTGATATTGATGGCGAATTAGCCGATGGGACCATTGAACCTGTCTTCCGCAAAGGAAACTGGGTACTATAGAACACATGGGAATGTGATCCTATTTGTTGTTCCGGTTACTGAAGCTGCGAACCCCTCTAAGGGTGGGTTTGCGGCTTTTTTAGAATCGTCATAAACCGTGTGGATAAGCTTTCATTGAAAATATTTTTGTTGCACCTTACGTAACGTCATCTTTTATAATCAATGTACGTTAGCGCTAACGAAGGAGTGACTATGGGACAGTATTGGAAGGTAGGAGACCTTGCGAAAATAACGGGACTTACCGTTCGTACCCTTAGATTTTACGATCAAATCGGTTTGTTTTCGCCGTCCGGACAGACCGACTCCGGTCATCGACTGTACAACGAATCCGACCTGTCGCGTCTGCAGCAGATTGTATCCCTTAAGGAGCTTGGCCTATCCCTTGATGAAGTGAAATGTCTTCTGGAAGGCGGGCAGATCAGTGCACTTGAGATCGTTGACCTGCAAATAGCACGGATCAAAGACCAAATCAAGCTGCAGCAGAGACTTCTAGAACAACTCCAATATGTATCCAAGTCCATTCAAGTAAAGGCTCCCTTAACGGTGGAAGACTTTACAAGTATCCTATACACAATGAAAATGAGCCATGAAAAGCGGGTTATCGAGCGTCGGATGAGCTGGGAGCACAGACTGGATACTCTAGGAAATTTGCTTGATGCTGAACATGAAGCAACAAAATCAAAGGAGGATTAACCATGAGTGAAAGATTCGTCAATCATGCTACGTTTGTTGTCGAACGAACCTATGCCTCATCGCTTGGAAAGGTTTATGGTGCTTGGTCTGACCCGGCTCTAAAAGCAAGGTGGTTTTCGAAGCCCGATATTTTTGAATTCCGTGTTGGAGGACGGGAATATAGCAGAGGAGGGCCGCCAGAAGGACCGGTTTTCACCTTCGAGGCTAACTACCAAGAGATCATTCCGGAACAGCGGATTGTCTACACTTACTCATTGGATGCTGGCGATAAGCGCCTTTCCGTTTCGCTTACAACGGTTGAGTTCATCCCGGTCGAGGAAGGAACCAAGCTGGTTTTCACCGAACAGGGGGCGTTTTTTGACGGGCAAGATACTCCAGAGATTCGCGAGCAAGGCACGAACGAAATGCTTGATGCCTTGGGCAAAACACTCTAGCGGGGTTTATTATGTGGACTATTGCAGACGAGGACCTCATATCCTAGCGAAAATTTGCGTGTTACACAGAAAAAGATCTTACTTAGCTTAAGGGGTGCCGAAAGGCACCCCTTTTAATTTACCTGTTCAGATCAAGCGGAGAGCCGATAAATAAAATTTGACAATTTTGCTACTCCAGACTCAAGACCTATTCACAAAATAATTTTAAAATTGAAGAGATGTGTATCATAATCTTTATTGATATGCGGCTAAGAGAAGAGTATAGACCCGAAAGAGAACATTAAATGACCTAGTCGGAGGAATCACTATTTTGAGAAAGCTATCATTCTTTATTACCATTATCATGTTAGGTACAATGTTATCCGCTTGTTCTGCTATTACCTCTTCAGTGGATAAAGCGCCTGCTGGTGTTACCTCCGGAGAGAAAAAGGAAATTGAGAAGTACAATGCATATGTAAGGCTTAATAACTTGATGACAGGCAGAATCAATGAGGTTCTAATTCATTATTTTGAGAAGTTCGGAATGGATACACAGCCTGTAATCGAGAAGAATTTCAGCTTCATCATGCTCGACGTTGCTGAACCTGAACGGGTAGTCATTGATCAAGCGAACGGCTATACCGCAAGCCAACCTGCTTTTGCGAACGCAGACCCCTTAGTAATCCAACTGACACCAGTCATCAAAGAGCTGTTGTCCGTACTGGATGAAATGAAAGCCTACTATGATTCAAGGGGTTACGTGGATGATGAATTCGCACAAGGAAAGCAGCTGCATACCAAGCTGGTAAGTGCCAATCTTGCTTATGAGAAAGTCGCCAAACCATTCTTCACAGCTCTGCAGAAATTGGGTAACGAGCAGCGTCTGGCTGAACTGCAAAAACTCAAGGATTCAGACCAGCAGATCCGGTATAGTGCCTTGAAGTTCATGATAGACGCCGAGGCTACGGCCATTGAAATGGATGAACAGGGAATCACCGCCGGCAATGTGCTCAAGCTTGATATGACGAAGTTTAAAGTCAAATACGATACGATGACCGCGGATTTGAGTGAGCTCATGACCCTTTCAAAAGATAAGAAACGGATTGAAAAAGAAGGGGTTAACAGTTTCAGTATAGGGAATTATGTGGACTCAGCCACTGAGGCAAAAGCGGCCGCTTCGAAAATTATTGAGCGCATCAATAAGAAGGAGCCTGTATCGGATTCTGATCTGAACGGTCAGTTCCTCCACACTACAGATGGAACACCTGAAAATTTCAATTATCTGCTGAGCAAGGCTGTTGAACGTTATAATGAAATGAATTAAGCAAAACCTCCCTTTAGAAGCAAACCTAGATCTAATAGCTTCGATGGGGAGGTTTTATTATAAAATTAAGTGAACTGACAGTATTTGAACAATTAGGAGGAACAAGGAGATGTTGAACAAATCATTGCTGGTCGGGGACGTTATGCAAGAATGGGCGGGAACGCGCAGGTTGTTGGAAAGCATACCGGACGAACATCTGGGTTGGAGACCGCATGCGAAGTCTTATACTTTTGGGGAATTAGCAACGCATGTCGTCAACCTGATTAATTGGCAACTGTTCATTTTGCGCGATCCGGAACTGGATCTGGGGACCATACCATCACGCAGGGTAGCCTTAGAGAGCAGGCAGGCGATGCTAGACGAATTCAATGCGAACATCCAGGAGCTCGAGCAGACGCTGGACACAATCGATGAAGCGGCATTGGGCTCGAACTGGACACTCCGTCGCGGCGATACGGTCATGGCCGTACAGCCGAAGGCTATAGCATTCCGTACGATGGGGATGAGCCATATGATTCATCATCGTGCACAGCTCGGAATGTACTTGCGTCTGCTTGATCAGCCGGTACCTGGTGTCTACGGTCCGACCGCGGACGAACTCGGCAAGTAGCGTGTACTCTTCACAACAGGCAACGGGAGGGGCCGCCAGAAATGGCGGTCTTTTTGCTATTATCTGATGGAAGGTCCTCTCAACTGCGCAAATGAATCGAAGGCATTTATGTTATTTTCGACATTTTTAGACGGCCTACTTGAAATCGCTAACAGCTAGTCATATAATAGGTTTATCGAAACGATTCGATCTGTGAATCCGACTAATGAGCCTTACACTTAGGGAAAGATCTCGTTTTCAAGGGAAAATGTAGAAAAAGTAGTTTTAGATCTCTTTTTATGGGTAATTATTCATTAAGGAGTCTGCGATTTATACTATGTTTCACAGAAAAACTCGAATTTTTTTTCGAAGTGAATCGAAACGTTTCGATGTAAGGGTTTTATTCATGAATATATAAATTTGTCAAACACTACAACAGGGGTGAAAGTAATGATGAAAAAGACTGGTTTGGTAGCTACAACTGTATTAATGGGTTTCTCTTTGGTCGCAGCAGGTTGTGGGAATTCTAATGATTCAGCAGCTGGTGATAACAAAACGTTGAAAGTATGGTTCATGGGAACTTCGGATACTGTAACGCCGATTACCAAAATGTATGAAGAGAAGAATCCGGGTGTCAAAGTGGATGTGCAAGCGATTCCTTGGGATACTGCACATGATAAACTGCTGACTGCCGTTGCCTCTAAAAACGGTCCTGACGTTATCCAAATGGGAACAACCTGGATTCCTGAGTTTGCGGCAGCAGGTGCACTAAAGGACATGGCGCCTTATATTGAAAAGTATCCCAGCATGAAAGCGGAGAATTTCTTCGACGGTGCAGTTCAAACGACAAAATATGAAGACAAAACGGTAGCAGTTCCTTTCTATGTTGAGACGCGCGCTATGTTCTACCGCACTGATCTGCTAGGTGACGTAGGTTATCCGGAAGGTCCCAAGACTTGGGATGAATTGAAGGATGCCAGCAAGAAGCTGGTTGCCAAAGGTGGAGCTGGACATTATGCGTTACCTATCGAAGCGAAGGATTCGATCTATACGGCTATCTTCGCCTGGCAGAACGGAAGCGAGCTGATTGACAGCAACCGTCAGCCCCAGTTCAACCAGCCGGCATATGTGGACACGATTAAATTTCTGAAGAGCTTCTACGATGAAGGATTGTCCCCTAAGGGAACAGATCTGGATACGGTAGCTGCATTTAAAGATGGTACCATGGGGATGTTCATCAGTGGCCCTTGGATGATTCAGACTGTTAAGGAAAAAGCTCCGGAGATTGACGGCAAATGGGCAGTAACCACTCTTCCTGCTCAAAAAACTAACACCTCTTCCATCGGTGGTGCTGATCTGTCCATCTTCAACTACAGCAAAAATCCGGATGAAGCTGCTAAATTTATCGCATTCATGGCTGAACAGGATGCACAGCTGAAATATTATGAAACTTCCAACTCGATGCCTGCACTGAAGGCCGCTTGGGATAACGATGCGCTGAAAGATCCGATGATTGCCGCTTTTGGTGAACAGCTTAAGAATGCACGTCCTGCTCCAACGGTAAAAGAATATGAAGAGATTGCACAAGCGGCTATGGCTTCCTTTGAACAGATCACGGTTGGCGGTGCGGATACACAGACCGAACTGGACAAGCTTAACGCAAAGGCAAATGAACTTCTGGGCAACAAATAAGCAACACTCTTTCCAGGCATACTGCCGATTCTCCGTAATGAAGGGGTTTCGGCAGTGTGTGCGTTCATTGTATGGAAAGGTAGTGCAAGAAAGCGAAAGGATGTGAGTGATTGTGAGTTCATTTGTGAAGCAATGGAACAAAAATAAATATCCATATATGTTTATCGCACCTGCTGTCCTGCTGCTGACTGTATTCTCCATAATTCCAATTATCATAGCGCTGGTCATCAGCTTTACAGATATGGATTTGGTGGGGCTTGCGGATTATTCCAATATCAGCAGTGTGGGCTTAGATAATTACATTAACATTTTCAAAGACCCGGTCTTCCTGAAATCGATGTACAACACAATGATCTATGTAGTTATCGGTGTACCGATGGTCGTGATTGCCTCCATGGGGGTGGCGCTGCTGCTTAATTATGGAACAGGGTGGCTGTTCAAAAGCTTCCGCGTCATCTACTATATGCCGTCGATTACTAACATTGTAGCCGTCGCGGTGGTGTGGGGATATTTGTATAACGGCAGCTATGGGCTGTTCAACTACATTCTGTCTATCTTCGGCTTTCCGGCACAGCAATGGCTTCAAGACCCGAATCTTGCGAAATTATCTCTGATCCTGCTGGCGTTCTGGAAATCCATAGGTCTCAATATGATTATTTTCCTGGCAGCATTGCAGGGCATTCCCCGTTCCTATTATGAAGCGGCTGAAATTGACGGGGCGACTGGCTGGAAGAAGCTGCGCTTCATCACAGTACCTCTTCTTGGATTCGCTACTTTCTTTGTGACCATTACGACCTTGATCGGCTGGATTCAATTCTTCGAAGAACCGCTGGTCATGACCAAGGGCGGGCCGCTGAATGCCACGATGTCTATGGCACTCTTCATCTATAACAACGGCTTCCAGCTCAGCAAGTTCGGTTATGCGGCTTCCGGCTCGTTCGTGTTGTTCATTATCATCATTATTGCAACACTCATTCAATTCGCGGTCAAAAAGAAAGAAGTGGAATATTAAGTGTCAGCTGTAGCGCTGCTGCTTAAAGAGGAGGTATAATTTCATGGCATTGAAAATGAAACATATGGAAAAAGGATTGATGATCGCACTGCTCATTATCGGCGGACTGCTGATGATGGTGCCATTCATCTGGATGATCGGCTCGTCCTTTAAACCGGAGAGTGAATTCACTGTAATTCCCCCGACACTGATTCCGAACCACCCGACGTTCTCTAACTACCGGGATTTGTTCGTGAAGATGGACTTTTTAATCTATTTGAAAAATACACTGATCATCGTGCTGTGCTCCTTTGTAGGACTGTTTCTCAACGCGATGGCCGGTTATGCTTTTGCTAAATTTGATTTTCCGGGTAAAAACAAGTTCTTCTATATTATTCTGGGCACCATGATGATTCCTGGACAGGTTACGATGATTCCAACTTATCTGATCATTAACCAGATGCATTTGGTGAATACGATGGCAGGAATAGTTCTGCCTGGTTTGGTCGGTGCGTTCGCAATCTTCCTGTTTCGTCAGTTCATGACCACGATTCCTATGGACTTGCTGGAGGCAGCCAGATTGGACGGAGCCGGGGAGCTCCGGATCTTTTTCCAACTGATGGTTCCGATTGTGAAACCGGTTTTTGCAGTACAAGGTATCCTGACGTTTATCGGCGCCTGGAACAGCTTTCTCTGGCCGCTTATTATTGCCAATGATGAGAAGCTGTACACCTTATCGGTAGGTCTCTCGCTGCTGAAAGGCCAATATGGTACACAGTTCGGATTGCAGATGGCCGGAGCGGCCTTCATGGTTGTGCCGATTATTATCATATTTATCTTCTTCCAAAAACATATCATAGAAGGATATACCATCTCCGGCATAAAATAATATAGAGAAGCATATGGCATGACTCGGGAAGGGTTGAACAAACATGGCAACAATCAAAGATGTGGCAAAGCTGGCAGGGGTGGCCTTATCTACAGCATCCTATGCTATGAGCGGCGACAGCAAGGTGAGCGCCAAAACCAGGGAAAAGGTGCTTGAAGCCGCAAAACAGCTGAATTATCAGAAAAATGGCTTTGCCATGGATTTGAAGAGAAGCCGTACGAATACCATAGCTCTGATATTGACAGATTTATCCGGACCTTATTATTCAGAGCTGATTCGGAGCATTCAGGATGTGGCCTTGTCCAATTCCTATGACCTGATCGCATGCAGTTCTATGGGCGGGAAGGACTCCACGGCGGTAAGATTTCTTTTGGAGAAGCGGGTGGATGGAGCCATTGTGCTTGCACATAACATTACTGATGAGATTTTGCAGGCTGCCGGAAGTGACAGATTTCCTATTATTGTCATGGACCGGCTGATTGCAGGCAAAGGACTCATAAATGTTGTGGTAGATGGAGAGCAGGGCGGCTACAGTGCTACCCGTTATTTGATCGAAAAAGGCCATGAGCATATTGCTTATATCAGTGGTCCGGCTAATTCCTATGATAATGCGCTGCGCTACCAGGGATTTCTGCGGGCCATGCGGGAAGCAGGTTTGGAGGAAAAGGCCAAATGGAAGCTGAACGGGGGATTCATCCGTGAGGGCGGATATAAGGCGACCAAAATGATGCTGATGCAGGGAGAGCTGCCCACAGCTGTCTTTTATGCGAATGATGAAATGGCTGTTGGAGGATTGAAGGCCCTTGAAGAGGGAGGTATCAGTGTTCCTGATGATATTTCTGTGATCGGTTTTGATGATATCCAACTGTCCGAATACATTCAGCCTCCTCTCACAACGATCCGTCAGCCTATGTATGAATCCGGATCGCTTGCGGGGCATCTGCTGTTCCAAATGCTTAACGGCGACACCGTTAATGATTTCTATAAGCTCAAGATTGAGCTGGTTGAACGCAAATCGGTCAAACCCCGGAGCTGACTGCCCTGGGGAGGTTCCGGCGGATCTTCGAATTAAATTGAAACGTTTAGGAAATAAAATTGATTCAATAAAAAAAATCTATATTATATATGGAAAAATATAATAGAAACGTTTCGTTTCTTTGGGGGAGCAGCTATGACTGAACATTTGTACAACAAATATGTGAAACATATGACCCTGGAAGAGAAGGTAGCCCAACTGTTGCAGCTGGCAGCGCCTTTCTATGATGAACCGGGTGATGATTCTGAGATTACCGGTCCTATGGAAGAGCTCGGAATTGATGCCAATACGAAACGGGCTGCGGGTTCGGTTCTCGGTATTGCAGGTGCGGAGAAAATGATGGCGGTTCAGAAAGAGCACCTGTCCGGAAGCAGACTCGGTATTCCGCTATTGTTCATGGCGGATATCGTTCATGGCTTCAAGACGATTTTTCCGATTCCACTGGCGATTGGCTGTTCCTGGGACCTCAATCTTGCTGAACAAAGTGCCGAGATTGCTGCGCGTGAGGCGGCTGTATCCGGACTTCATGTGACTTTTGCCCCTATGGTAGATTTGGTTCGTGACGCCCGCTGGGGCCGGGTGATGGAATCAACGGGTGAAGATACTTACTTGAATGCTGAATTTGCCAAGGCATTTGTCCAAGGCTTCCAAGGAGATAATCTTAAGGACGATATGACCCGTGTTGCGGCATGTGTGAAGCACTTTGCGGCCTATGGGCTGGCCGAAGGAGGCCGTGAGTATAACACTGTAGATCTATCAGAGCGTCAGCTGCGCGAATATTATCTGCCGGCTTATAAAGCGGCCATCGACGCAGGCGCCGAAATGGTGATGACTTCCTTCAATACTGTGAATGGTATTCCGGCTACAGGCAACCACCAATTGATGCGCGGGCTGCTTCGTGACGAATGGGGATTTGAGGGGGTCTTGATCTCTGACTGGGCGGCGATTAAGGAGATTATTGCGCATGGAGCAGCAGAAGATGAGAAAGAGGCTGCTTTCAAGGCGATCCACAGCGGTGTTGATATAGATATGATGACCACAAGTTATGTGAATCATTTGCCGGAGCTTGTGGCAGATGGGCTTGTTGACGAAGCGATAATTGACGAAGCCGTGCTGCGGATTCTGGAGCTGAAAGAGAAGCTGGGCTTATTCGAGAATCCAATGCGCGGAGCTGATCCTGAGCTGGAACGGCAAATCGTGTTTAGTTCGGAGCACCGGCAGGTCTCCCGGAGACTTGCTGAGAAGTCGAGTGTACTACTCAAAAATGAAGGAGTTCTTCCGCTCCGGGCTAACCAGCGGATTGCCTTGATAGGTCCGTTTGCAGCAAGCGGTGATATTCTCGGCTGGTGGTCCTGGACCGGTTCCAAGGAAACTGCGGTGAAGCTTGGAGAGTCGATGCAGAAAATCAGCAGTGATCCCGAAAATGTATTAATCGCAGAGGGCTGCGGCATTGATACAATTACAGAAAGCGGCCTTGCTGAGGCGCTGAACGCTGCTTCAGCAACTGAAGTTATTGTACTGGCGCTCGGCGAGTCCTCAGACATGAGCGGAGAAGGAGGCAGCCGCAGTGATATCCGTCTTCCGGAAGCTCAGCTTGAGCTGATCCGAGAGATGAAGAAGCTTGGAAAGCCGCTGGCTGTTGTGCTTTTTAACGGTCGTCCGCTTGATCTCCATGGAGTCTATGATGTGGCCGATGCAGTGCTGGAGGCATGGTTCCCAGGGAGTGAAGGCGGTGCGGCACTGGCGGATATTTTGTATGGCAAGGTGAATCCGTCTGGACGTTTGTCCATGTCCTTCCCGCATTCTGTGGGCCAGATTCCTGTATATTACAATGCTTACAATACCGGACGTCCGAAACCGGAGGAAGCAACTGACAACCGCTATATTTCTCAATACATCGATATTCCCAATGAACCGCTGTTGCCTTTCGGTTTTGGTCTAAGCTATACCTCCTTTGCCTATGCAGAGTTCTCCCTGTCTTCGGATCGGATGACAGCAGACCGTCCGCTGGAAGCCAAAGTAACCGTCACGAACACTGGCAGCCTTGCCGGAACCGAGACCGTTCAGCTCTACATCCGAGATATGTCCGGTGAGACTGTGCGTCCGGTTAAAGAGCTTAAGGATTTCAGACAGATTCAGCTGTCACCCGGAGAGAGTAAAGAGGTTGTGTTCCACATTGAGGAATCCCAGCTTCGCTATCACCATAGTGATTTGTCCTACACCAGTGATCCCGGCCAGTTCACCGTATATGTCGGGTCCAGCAGTCGTGACACTCAATCGGCCATGTTCCGTTTACTCTAATATTTATTAATTAGCGGTATTCTCACCGCAGCAGATAAGGAAGTGAAACGAAATGACAATTGCATCAACAACCAGGCTGTCGCTTCAAAAGGGTGACTTAACCTTTACGTTTCTGGAGAGCGGTGACTTGTATCAGGCTCTGGGCGGTAAAATGATGATTAATCAGCTTTTATCAAACATTGTGGATGGTGCACCTGGGAATCTGTATGTAAGGCTCCATACCCCCAAAGGGATCCAGGCTTATCCGCTGCTTGGCGTCAAATCAGCCAGCCGTTTCCGTAAAGACGGCGAACGTTTAGTATGGCAGGGCGATATTCCTGTAGAGCAGGCAGGAACGGGAGCGAAAGAGGCTCTCCGTTATCAGGTAGTCTTCTCCATGACAAGTTCGGGTGTCTGGTTCTGGGATATTTCCATCCAAGGCAGCGGAGTTCTTGTGGATGTGATATATACACAAGATGTGGGTATAGCGTCTCCTGGAGCAGTTACAAGCAATGAGGCTTATCTGTCCCAATACATCGATCATGCGGTTTTTGAAAGTAAAGATAAGGGATATGTTGTATGCTCCCGCCAGAATCAGCCGCAGGACGGGAAGTTCCCATATCTTCAGCAGGGTCTGCTTGAAGGTGCTGCTGGATATTCTACCGATGGTTTTCAATTTTTCGGCTTATCATACAAGGAAACGGATCAGCCAGAAGCATTGTCAGGGGACATGCTTGCAAACGAGGTTTACCAGTATGAATTTGCCTACACGGCCCTGCAGTCTGCAAAGGTCCAGCTGGAAGGGGAGACGCGGTTTACCTTCTATGGATTGTTTCGCGAGGATCATCCGGCTGCGATTACGGAGCTGGAGTATGCAGAGTCGGTTCAAGAAGCCTGGCAAGAGGTACAGTCTTTGGGAAGCATCACCGCTGAAGGGGAATTGCTGAACCGGATAACGGGCAAACCTCAGATTGGTGAACCTCTGCAGACTCTTTCTTTGACTAGTGCCGAGCTCGATGTGCTGTTCCCTCACAAGTTGCAAGAAGAGCGTGAGGATGGTAAGCTGCTGGCTTTTTTCACGGAAGGCTATGAGCATGTTGTACTCAAGGATAAGGAACTTCTTGTCGAGCGTCCGCATGGACAAATTCTTATGAGCGGTGATAATGCGCGGATGAACCCAGAGGTGATGACGACAACCTCCTATATGTATGGTATCTTCAATTCTCAGGTGGTCGTAGGCAACACCAATTTCAATAAAATGATGTCCAATGCCCGCAGCGCCTTGAACGTCTACAAGACTTCAGGACAACGGATATATGTCTACATGGAAGGACAATATCATCTGCTAACGATGCCTTCTCTGTTCGAAATCGGCTTTAATTATGTGCGCTGGTATTATAAAACGGTATCGGATACTCTGGTAATCACCAATTACACCACGATGGATCAGCCGGAGGTTAGATTGCATGTGCATTCTGCTAACGGCATGGCATACCGGTTCTTGATCACGAACCAGATCACCATGAATGTAGCGGAATATGAGGTTCCATATGAAATGTCCCAAGACCCTTCGGATGGTACGCTAACCTTCCGGGCAGCACAGACAGGGACTAGCGCACAGGTATACCCTGAATTAGCTTACCGGATGCAACTGGATGGCGCAGCATACGAACTGGGAGACGAGTCGATTCTGGTAGAGGGGCATGTTCAAGGCAGTGCATCTCTTGTAGTGATGGAGCTGCAAGAAAGTGCTGATTGGACCTTGACGATACAAGGACTGCTGGATGGCAAGGCGCGTACAATAAGCTCCACTTCTGTTGAAGCCGAGGCGGCACGGTACCGTGAATTTTTGTCTGGAGTCATGAATGGTTTCAAGCTGACGGAGCAGGGCGGTACACAAGGAGAATTATTCAAGGTGAATGCGCTGGCTTGGTGGTATACCCACAATATGCTGGTTCATTATTCCGTACCTCACGGTCTGGAGCAGTACGGCGGAGCCGCATGGGGAACCCGCGATGTCTGTCAGGGACCGGTGGAATATTTCCTGGCCACCCACAAGTATGAACAGGTTCGTGAAATCCTGCTTACTGTATTCACTCATCAGTATGAGGATGACGGCAGCTGGCCGCAGTGGTTCATGTTTGACAAGTATACACAAGTCCAGCAGGAGGAGAGCCACGGAGATATCATTGTCTGGCCGCTGAAGGTATTAGGCGATTATCTGCGGGCGACCCGGGATTACGATGTTCTGGATGTGCAGCTTCCGTACACCCGCAGACACCATTTTGACTTCACATCAGAAACAGCTTCCTTACGGGAACATGCGATCAAAGAACTGGACTATATCAAAGCGAATTTTCTGCATGATACGTTCCTCTCCTCTTACGGTGACGGAGACTGGGATGATACCCTTCAACCGGCCAATGCCCAGCTGAAGCAGTACATGGTCAGCAGCTGGACAGTCGCATTGACATATCAGACGGTGCTCGGATTATCGGGAGTACTGCAGGACGCGGATGCCGCATGGGCCGGGGAACTGAAGGAGCTAGCTACAGGCATCCAAGGTGACTTCAACCGCTATATGCTGGGAACCGATGTGATTCCGGGCTTCCTTTACTTCGAAGATCCTGCCGATGCCAAGCTGTTGCTGCATCCTGAAGATAAGGAGACCGGCATCCAGTACCGGCTCCTACCGATGACCAGAAGCATGATTGGCGAGCTGTTAACTCCAGAGCAGATGGAGGAGCACTACAAGCTGATCCAGGAACAATTCCTTTGTCCGGACGGCGTGCGTCTGATGAATCATCCGGCACAATATGCCGGTGGTGTCAGTCTGCACTTCAAACGTGCGGAGCAGGCGGCGAATTTTGGCCGCGAGATTGGTCTGCAGTATGTGCATGCCCATATCCGTTTTGTTGAAGCAATGGCGAAGATCGGCAAACGGGATCAGGTATGGAAGGGATTGGCCGTCATTAACCCGATTGGCATTCGTGATGCGGTGCCAAATGCGGAGCTGCGGCAGAGCAATTCTTATTTCAGCAGCTCGGACGGCAAATTCTCCAATCGGTATGAAGCGCAGGAGCGTTTTGCGGAGCTTCGTGACGGTTCGGTTCCGGTAAAAGGCGGCTGGAGAATCTATTCCAGCGGTCCGGGGATCTATATGAATCAACTGATCTCGAATGTGCTGGGTATCCGCGAAGACGGCGGTGATCTGATCATCGATCCGGTATTACCGGATGAACTGGACGGCACACGATTCGACTTCGACTACGATGGCAAGCCAGCCGTGTTTGTGTACCATTGTGCACAAGGCCAACTAGCCTATGTTAAGGTGAATGGACAGGAAGTTCCAGCAGAACGGCTGGAGAATCGGTACCGCTTGGGCGGACTACGGATCAAACGGGCTGATTTTGACCGGTTGCGCAGCACAGAAGGTACAGTTGTAGATATTTATATGTAATTTTTATAGAAACTTTATGTAACACATTTAATAGCGGTCAGTGATGCAGACATCCTCTGGGGATGCCAGGCACTCACTGGCCGTTTTTTTGTCCGCCTATATTTCGATATTCACCAAATTTTCACCAAGCACACTTATCATAAGCTCAGAGATTAGGATAAGGAGACGAAGATCATGAAGAATAAAAAATCATATGTAAAACTTACTCTCGATCTATTAATGGGGATTACCTTTGCACTGCTCTATAACACAAGAGTGTTAGGCGGGCTTGCTTTTCATGAAATCGCTGGAATAGCGATCGGGTTTGCGTTCGTGGCCCACATTATACTGAATTGGAGATTTGTCCAGAAGGTGACCCTAAGGCTGTTTGACCGGTCCCTTCCGGTACGTACACGGTTCAGTTATTTACTGAACGTTTCGCTGTTGTTATCGATGACACTCATTCTAGTTAGCGGTCTAGTCATCTCTCGGGTCGTACTTCCAACCTTCCAGCTAGGAAATGAGAACTGGTTCAAAATAGCACATATGTCTGTAGCGTATCTGGGCCTTGGGTTAATCGGTGTACATATTGGACTTCATTGGCATTGGGTGATTAAAGTGCTGCAGAAACCTTTAAATCTCAAGCTGCCACGTTCATTATCCCGCGTTCTAATGACAGGCGTGGCAATTATGGTGCTTGCATTTGGGGTCTATCAGGTATACACGACTAATTACTTCTCCAGACTGCAGATGCTGCAGGGAGTGTTCTCGGTCTCCTCAGCTTCTGGAGAGGGAATCTATGAACATGGGGATAGGAATAGATCGGAGTTCGTGAAACCTCAAAGAGGAAGCGAGAACAAGCCGTCTTTCCCGGTTAAAGGGAAGTCAAAAGGAAGGAATATCGGAAGCACCAGCTGGTATAAAGTGCTCTTTACCTACACGGGGATTATGGCTGTGTTTGCCGGAGCTACATATTACCTGGACAAATGGATTGCACGGAGAAAGAAGGTTAAGCTAGCTGTGAAGAAGCTTGAGCACCCTGGTATAACGTAATTACTTGCGGTGTGGATCTGGACAAGAGGACAAGGTAACGAATGTAATGACCGTAATCTGTCCTTTTGGCCCGTCCACAAGGGGGTCCTTGCTGCGAAAAAAAAGCCGAAGCTTCAAAGGAAGCTCCGGCTGACAGATGTTAGGTACCAGCATGCTTTTTTAGTTAGTGGTAATTGTATAGATTTCACTCACAGCTCCATCAGTGAGCTTCAGCTTTGTTTTACCGTCGGTACTCATTTTATAGAGGCTATCATTATCATCAGCGTTATAATAGAAAATACCGGTTACATCGTCATAGATTGAACTGTTATCCCAGGTCACGCCGTTCAATTTGGATAAAGATAAATCCGCATTTACAGCATAAGCCGCATTGTTGGTGAAAAATACAGTTTGTCCGGCAGCTGTACCATTCTTCACATTATAGACATTTGTCACTTGACTTAGCCCAAGCGTTTTGGTGCTGATTACTTTACCGTTGGCGATCGTACTGACGTATCCTTTACCGTTGCTGCCTACGTAAGCCAGCTTATTTCCGCCCATATCGGCCAGGCTGACAACTGCGCTTTGACTGAGCTGAAACGATTTTCCGTTATGATCTATAGCAAAGCTTTTGGCCTTGGAATACACATAATCATCATTTTCATCTACGGTAACACCTTTGTTATAGACATAATAATCTTTGGACCAGAAGCCGGATAAGGTTGCATTAACATCCAGAGGGCTTTTGGCATTGGCTGCTTTGGGATTTCCTCCAGTAATCGGAAGAGTGTACAGAACCATGGAGTTAAGTGAATAGTAGTTTTCTGCCGGTTTGGTATCTACCATTACAGATACTGTAGTAGGAGTCGAATGGATAAAGGAATAAGATGGAATGGCGCCTTGACCTATATATTGTACATTTCCGCTACCATCGCGGGACTTTGAAGCAGCCCAGGTGTTGGTTCCGTTTTTCAGAACATTGTAGTAAATGCGGCCACCCTCAACATAGAATCCAGGGAATTCTGTGTCTGCGTTATTAGCAATTTGCTTGATCTGGGTGTCATCAGGTGCATTAGCAAGCGAGCGGTAGATCACGCCATGATCATCCATGAAATAAAGGTAATCACCCTCGATCTGGTAAAATATAACATCCTTTCCGCCGGCAAAGTTGCTGATCAGTGCGTCCGGTTCGGTCAGAGACAAGCGCTGCAGCTTGCTTGTTTCCTCATTATCATAAAAATACAAATACTGGCTGGTTGCATCCAGATAGGATCCTTCGAAATAATCAGAGATCATTTGAGCACTACCCCCGGCAGTAGGGACACGGTACAATGCTCCATCTTCCGTACTATAGTACACATACCCGTTCTCAGCAGCTGCTGCCGATGCTTGTGAATTCAGCTTTCCTACCCCTAAGGCTGTGCTGATCAGTACACCTGCAAGCAGGATGGACCCTATTCTTTTTGTTAACTTCTGGAACTTTTTCATTTGTCGACTCCTCTTTAGGTGAAATAGTATGAATAATAACATTACCTTAATAACATATCGGAATTGCTATAGGAAAATATATGAAGCGAAAGAACCATTATTTATCAGTCAATTCATATATTTCATGGTAAAAGACCTGCATAAATGTGCAAATCAGAAATATCCTTCATACTCTCACATAGAATCGTGACCTATAACCCTAGCGAATTGCCCCGTTCTAGACGCCGGATCTGTTGCTCGCCATTGTCGGCCAGCTCCCGGAACTGATGGATGGTCTCGCGCATCCTCGGCAGTGCCTCCTGCTTGTAGGTGCTGATTGAGTCCAGGGCGGACAAGACATCGGTAAATGCCTGTTTCAGTGTATCCGGGGAGACCGCGGTTTCCATCGATTGTTTTTGGATGGCGGCACCTTGCTCTTTTAGCATTTTTGAGGTGCCGCTGATCAGATTGTCTGTCGTTTGATTCAGCAGTTCGATTTTTTTAAGTACAATTTTTTGATTATATAGTGCGCTTGCTACGGTGACTGAAATTTTGAGAGCAGATACGGTAACATTTCTGGCCCTGTCGACGCCCCGGATCAGTTCTTTGTTATTTCTGATCACAACCTCGATGGCCATGATGCCTTGCTGATTCACCACCAGCATCTGCTGCAGATCCATGACCCGCTGACGGAGCGGAAAGAGGACTTCTTCGGTAATGAAGCGGATCTTGTCTTCGGACTCACTTCGCACCGTGGCGGCTTCAATCTGCTGCTCGATTTCCTGGTCCATCAGCATGCCAAGCTGGATTTCCTTCTGCAGCCTTTTGGTGAGCTCCCGCAGGGTCTGCTGTTCGATCTCAAGGGTTGTGTTGTCATTCTTCAGAATGGATTTGCCTTTATCCAGGGAGACAATAATATCAGAAATGACAGCATCGGCTTTTTGGTATTTGGCAAAATACGTACGCAGCGGATTAAAGAACTTGCCGAGTATCCCGTTTTTGGCAAAATCGACAGCGCCGGGATCCAGATCCTTTAACTGCAAATGAAGCTCCGTTAATCCTTTGGCGACTTGCCCGCCTTCATCACCTGTCTTGGATAGATTGCCAACGGACACCTGAAGCAGAGAGTTTTTCTCTGAAGAGGAGCGCATCGTATTCATGCCGAAAGTATCGATCGATTGGAGAACGGATCTGCGTTTTTCCAGAGAGTCCATATCCAGCTCCAGAATACTTGCCACATTGCTTGCGGCCAGCTCCTTCAGCTGCGTAATCTCAGCAGGCTCCGGCTTAACCTGTTCCTCAATAACAGCTTTTAGCGTTTCTGTATTAGGAATTTCCATGGTAAATGACATAACATACCTCCTAAAAGTTTTATGAAGCTTCGCTTCCCCGATTAATCACCGCAATAAAACTCGCTACGAAAGCATACGCCAAGTTTTATGAAGCTTCGCTTCCCCGATAACATGCACGGTGGTAGCCTTAGCTACATTTGCACGTTGAGCAGATTACCTATTTTGTATACGACATCGTCTGTATCCGCATTGATATTAGCTGCCTCATTTATGCTGGAGATGCTCTCTAATGCCTTGATGTTCGCATTGTAGCCAATGGTATAGACCGGAATCTTGTAGGTCTCAATTAAGCCTCTAATCTCATCCAGTGAATGGCCTTCATTCGTTTCACCGTCACTTAGTACGAAGATCAGCGGCTTCATATCCGGATTCACTGCAATTTGGTCATGAAGCATTTTCATCGCCACAATGATTCCGTCAAAAGTAGCAGTGCCTCCGGTAGCCTGCAGGTTGTTAATTGCACCTACGAACATGGACTGCTGATTGGTGTCATATTTGCCGATGGGCAGATTAATAGTCACTTCACTGGAGTAAGATACAAGACCGATACTGTTGTCTTTACCAAGAAATTTCTGTCCTTTGAGGAGCGACTCCTTCAGATGATTAAGCGGTTCTCCAGCCATGCTTCCCGACACATCAGCCACAAATACAGCTGCAACCGGTTTACTGCCATCCTTTTTCTCCTTCCAGAGCTTCTGCGCAGATGAGAGGAGGCTGCCCTGGGGAGGGGAGAGTTCGGAGACGTATTCATTCAATCCATTGAAGCCTTTATCCGAAGCCAGCTTTTGAAATTTGTCTTGTTCTGTGAATTCAGCAAATTTCTTAATGATGTCCAGCTTCTCATCAGGTAAATTCCCAAGTGCGTAGAGTGGACTGTCATGACGCACTCCAAACGGGGTGAAGACATAGCCGCTCTTCAGATCAGGCGCATTGACATAGGTTTGATATTCCAGAACGAAAGCGTCCAGTACCCCTGTAGAGGCCGCATCCCGCATTTGCAGCGTGGTTGAAGCGATGAAAGGTACATTGGCCTGGAACCGTTCAAAGCCCTGCACGGCTTGATCGCTAAGGAGATTTGAACTGTCAAAAGTACCGAGAGCGGTCACCAGGAAATTCAGTCCGGTGGAGCTGGCAAACGGATCGGTATAGCCCATCGACAGTTCATTCGCAGCGATAGCATCCGTGATGGTTTTGACATTCAAAGAGCCGTATTTGCCGACCAGTTCATCATATTTCTTCTTATTGGTTACGATACCGGCGACATTACCGGCCATGCGCTTGGATATAAGCTCGGCAGGTGTACCGTTCGCTTTGACCATTTCTCCCCACAGTTCATTGGATGGGGTAAAAGCATCCGGAATATACTTGCCGGACCGTATGAAGTCTGCGGCGGTACCGGAGGCGATATTACGGATCTTCACAGAAGCCTGTTTGCCGCCGATCATGATCTTTGCGTCATTAAAGGCGGTGGCTACTTCATTCAGCCAGCCGTTATTTCCCGTCCCGGATTTCTCAGGGGAAGCGAATATTTCAACGAAATTGTCCGTAGTATTCTCAACGGAAATCGGGAATTTGGAGATGTCGGGCAAGGATTCACCGATATCTGCAGGGTCCAGATCGATTTGCCCTTTTACTGTATCTGCGATCGTTACATTAATATTGCTGTATAGTCTGTTCAGCTTTTTACCGGCGTCTTCTGCCGAAATCTCCTTATCGGATTTACCCAAATTAGCGGTCAACGTGATTCCAAAATAGACAAGTGCAAATACGCATGCTGCAATCCCTGCAAGTATGATTCCTTTTTTGCCTTTTCCGGACATGTGCATCTTCCTTTCTAATTCTGATAGAGCTTGGTTTGCCCGATCAAGGCGTTAAGCTCTTTCATGCAAGGTATTTCATCAACTATGCTGTAGTCCGTACTATCCAGCAGAGAAATTTCCAGCAGCAGTTGATCCAGCTTAAGCAGAATCTCCTCGTTTGCCCCGAGATAGCCAGTCATATGGGCAAAATATTCGTTATACAGCTCGGTTTTTCTCTGTACCAGGGTATCGGTGAAGGCCTTCGGCTTTTGCCTTCTGGTGAACAAGGTGAAATCAGAGGCATCGAATACACTGAGTTTGTTCAGAATTCCCCGCAGATTCAGGAAAAAGAGCTTTTCAACCTCCATAATGACGGATTGGAACTTCCGGAAGCTTAACTCCGTAGGCTCAAACCGCTCGCCCAGTATATTCATCAAAGTGGATTTCTTCTTGTCGATTCTATCCAATTGTTCCAGGGCAAGCAGGACATCCTTTTTGAGCACCTGCACATTCTTGTAGCGGTTCAGCTCTGCGAGGTAGTCTTCCCGGGTTACTAAAGCACGCAGAGAGGGAGCGGCCGGAGTGTTGAAGAGGAGGGTATAACTCCCATATAACACGACAAGCAAACTAATAAATAACATGGTAACGCCTGAAGCAGTCTCAAGCGTACTTCCGCCGACAATTTGAAGACCGAGCAGTCCTGGGGAAAGTACAGCTATATTGGAGAGCGTAATTCCGGTGATGAGTCCTAACAGCTTGACGGGTCGAGAACGATTCAGAATGCACACCTCCTCTGCAGGGTAGGGTAGGATTCTTGTCAGGAATTGTTGAACCCTAAAATTTTAAGAAATAAAGGTTGACAGCAGTTTACTTGCCATGTAACATATGAACAGTCGTCATACGTATAATTACATACTGTTCTCGTATAACCTCGCAGCCTAACGGGCATCAACAGGGCGAGGGTTTCTACAGGAAGCCTACTCTTCCTAACTACGATGGCAAGGATCGTGTTCCACGGTCCTCGTCCCCGGAGTTAGGTTTATTTGCGTATTGCGGCCGATTCAATAGATTCAGGAGGCATAAATGAATGAAGGATTTGAAATATTTGTTATCGGTATTATTGGGTGCCATGAGCTACGGCATTTTATCCACGATCGTCGTATTGGCGTACGGAGAGGGGTACCAGCTTGGTGAAGTGGTTGGAACGCAGCTGTTGACCGGCTGCATCCTTGCCTGGCTGCTGGCTTTATATACAAAGGTTAGACAGACTCGCAAACAACGTAGACAAGGTATCACACCTGCTGCCGCACGTCAGGAATCGCCAGCTCTTACTTGGAAGCAGCGATTGCTGCTCATGATGGCGGGTGCGCCAACCGTGGTTACGGGCTTAGTCTATTACCAGTCATTGCGCTATATTCCGGCTTCGCTGGCCATTATTTTACTATTCCAGTTCACTTGGATCAGTGTGTTGATTCAGGCTGTCAGTAAGCGGCAGCGGCCTGACAAGGTGACGCTGCTGACGCTGCTGCTTCTCTTTGGCGGAACACTGCTTGCAGCAGGAATCATGGATCAGGGTGCAGCACATTTCAACACTCTGGGGCTTACACTTGGCCTGCTGTCAGCTGTGAGCTATTCCATGTTCATTATTTTCAGCGGCAAAGCGGTTCCCTCTGCACATCCGGCATACCGGAGTGCATGGATGGTTACCGGCGGATTGCTTCTTCTCTTCATTATATTCCCGCCATACTTTCTGTTTAACGGGCTTTTGTGGGGACAACTGCTGCTGTTTGGATTTTTACTTGGTTTGTTCGGGGCGTTTATTCCGCCGGTATTATTTGCGATTGGTGTTCCTCATATCGGGGGCGGCATGGCTGGCATTCTTGGTGCAGCCGAGCTGCCGGTTGCCGTATTGCTGTCCTCATTCGTACTGCATGAGCAGGTAAGCGGATTGCAGTGGACCGGGGTTGTCCTGGTACTTCTGGGAGTTGTGCTTCCTGAAGTGTACAAACTTCGATGGAGAATGTCGGACAGGGCAGCTTCACAGGCCTAACCCAGTCATTTAGAGAGTGTGCTTACGTAAAAACAGTCAAATTACAGCGCGTACCCGGATAAGACGGGTACGCGCTGTTTTCGTTAAATGCTAAATTCTATTTATTCTAAAGAGGTTTTTGCAGCAAAAAAGAATTCTTAGGTTGATGAATGGAACAAGGAAGTGAGAGGATATAGATAGGAGATTTGGATACTGCAACCACAGGTTATGCCAAGAAAAGGGGGAATTACATATGAACGGGGAGTTGCATCAGCTATTATTAATCACAGCGCTGGGCAATGGATATTTGATTAGCGGGGCCGATGCTTCCAATGCAGAAATGGAGCATATGGAGTCTATAGAAGTACAATTCATAGCAGAATCGGGCGGGAAGGGCAGAACCTGGCCGGAGTGGCTTGCTGAGCTGAGAAATAATGGATGCCGGCGGCTCATGTTAAATGGTATGTCTTCAGAAGTTTCTGGGAGCAGTAGTACTTATAGTGCCGCTGGGGTACCCACCGGAGTGACCTCACTTGGAACATCAGGGGAATCGTTATGGAAAGCTGATTGGCGGATGGATAAGTATGGCTCGCAGACCAAGTGGAAAGTTATCTATACCGAGCAGAAACTTCTCGATGGGCAGAAGGGCAATCGCGAATTCCTTCCTTTATCCGATTTATCAGGGAAGCTGGAAGCAGTACTAAGACAGATTGGAGACCTCGCTAGCGAGATCGGTGAGAGTTTCTGGACGGAACATTTCTTTGAGCCAGCAGGACAAGTACTGAACGGAACCGGTCCAGCTGTGCAGTTGTCTTTTACCTTACCGGATATTTATAACGACCAGGCTCGTACTCTGCTGAATGCTGTCTACAAAGCTTGGGTATTCGGGGGCATGGGTTCCTGGAATGACGGTCCTCCATATTCTGCCTATCAGCATGACCGGGAGCAGGAGTATAGTGAACTATCAGCCCGGTTGTATGAAATCCTGGTGCATTGCGCCAGAGGAGCAGTGAATTCAGTAGTACTGCTCTGAAGCTTAACAATCTGTATAAATCAGTCCATGAACAGAGTAAATGAAAAAATAGTATAATAGTAACGTTTATCTGATGATCAGTAATAACATGAGCTTACTATATGCACTTAAAGTCCTGTTTTTTAGCAGATTAACGTTTAATGATGATGATATGATTGTATTTTTTAAGTACAACATGCCAAAAGTCGTATATTCAAAGATTCAGAAATATATAGCGTGGTTTGCCGAAAATTCATTTTCCCCTGCATTTATTCCGATAAGTATATTGGATTCTCCAGTTTCTGGGTGATCTTAAGTGGAAGGAGAAATGTAGGAATGATCACAACCATCGATACACCTGGCCGGCTTGAAAAAGAGGTCTGTTTGTCATCGAACACGCAGCAATTTAACTGTATTAACGCTCCTAATCAACTTTTAATTGATGTTTTTCAGCACTGTATATTCAATATTAAAGATCATCTTAGCGGTACATATTTATTTCTGCTTACGGATGAGGAGGGGGTTCTCCTTGCGATGGATTACAGTCGTAATCTGGAAAGTGTTGTAAGCAGTTCTCCTATTCACCTGGGGATGTTTTTTACAGAAGAATGTTGTGGTGTTAATGCGATATCCGAGGCCATAGCACAGGGCTGTTCCGTGTATTTGCCGCCTGAAGACCATGAAAGTCCTTTTTTTAAGAATTGGCACTGTTTTTCGGTTCCGTTAATGGTCAGTAATGAAATTATTGGCTATCTCGATGTATCAACAATCAATGCAGCTATGAAAAGCGAACTGATCGCGATTGCCAAGCTGATTCCGGCAGATATGCTCATCAGTTACCAGGTCCAGCTTGCAAGCAAGACCGCAGGCCATCTTCCTCCGCAACTAAGTGAACGTCAGCTGAAAGTACTCAAGCTGATCTCTCAAGGACTGACGGGTAAAGCGATTGCCTACAAATTAAAGATAAAAGAATGTACGGTTAATCATCATAAAAAAATTATTTTTGATAAGTTGGGGGTCCAATCCAGCTCCGAAGCTGTTTCCGTAGCCACACGGATGTTATTGTTTTAGTGTTCCCTATAGTTTTATATAGGTGGAAAGGATGACATTACATGTTAAACTTTTCTGGTGTACACAAAGAGAGAAAACATCAGGAGGGTATTATGAAGAAAAAAGTTGGTTTATTATCTATGGTTATGGTGTTAATGCTGATGATGATTACAGCATGCGGCGGGAAAGACAACAAAGAGGTTAGCTTGGGTGTGACTGAAAGCGGTACTTACACTAATGACTTTTTCGGGTTATCCCTTAACTTTCCTAAAGAATGGGTTTATCAGGACGCAGACCAGATGATGAAGCTTATGGATGCAGGCCAGGAAGTGGTTGCCGGAGGGGACAAAGCCAAGAGTAAAATGCTTGATCTGGCGAAGACCAAAACGCTGAACCTGCTGATGGCTTCTGAATTCCCTTTGGATTCCGGTAAAACCGGAGCTTCTGCTATCTCGGTTGCCGAGAAGGTCAGCATGCTCCAAGGCATTAAGGATGGTAAGGACTATCTTGAATCTTCAAAAAAATTGATGGAAGACAGCAAACTTCCGTATGAATTCGAAGCGATCAAGACAGTCAAAGTCGGTGGTAAAGATATGGATATGATGAAGGCTTCCATTAATACTGGGGCGGCATTGGTTACACAAGAATATTACAGCACCATTATTGACGGGTATGCATTTAACCTCATTCTTACGTACGTAGATGAGAAGACAAAGGCTGAAACAGATAAGATATTGGAATCTGTATCGTTTAAATAGGAACCGGAAAAAGGAGCATTCCCTCAGAAGGAATGCTCCTTTTTTGTTCCTATTAACGAACCAATATTTTACCTTCGCCGGCCAGTGTGCGTAGTATTCTTGGAAGACGGTCACGATCAGCTTCGGGAATATCCAATTGAATACCGTAATGAAAGGTGCCCTCCTGCTCCCTGTTCCATTTCAACGTTCCTTCTATATAGATAGTTTCTAAGGAAAGATTCATCTCCATACCAACACGTACCTGATTAACATCCGGATTGACGTTCAAAGGAATCGACAGGCGGCATCCCGAACGGCTGATGTCATACAGTACGGCATTTACAGGCTTAGGAGGAACCGGAGTTCCATTGATGGTAAGAATATGAAGATCGAATTCAACAGGTTCTAAAAGGGTGTACCGAAAGGGCTCGGTTCTGCGGTTACTAATCATATGCTCCTCCAACCTTTTCCAAGTAGTGTATTCTAAATTTATCGACATGGAAACGGGAGAAGTGAAGAGCTTTGGGCATCTTGACTATTTAAGACAATGAATTCACATTCTGTTCAAAACCCCTATTTCAGGCACTGTAGTTCTGTTATATACATACTGCATTGATGAAGTCGTTGCAAAAGTATGTATAATCGTTGACGGCCTGCATTCAATGAGGAGTAACTTTTCTTTATACTATGAATGTAAACGATTACATATATCGATAGGGGGCTTAATCTTTTGAAGAAACTAAGAGGGTTGACACTGCTGTCAGGTATTCTAACTCTGTCGCTTCTAAGTGCGTGTGGAGGCAATAATAATGGTAACACTGGAGGGAATGCGGCGGATCCTACCGCTTCTGCTGCAGCAACACAGGCTGCGGGAGATAATACTCAGCCTGCCGGGGATGCGGGCACAGTGGATACATCCAAGCCAGTCACACTGAAGATGATCTTCGTGGGACCGAAACCAGTCGATTATGATACGGTATTTGCGGAGATCAATAAGAAGTTGAAGGAGAAGATCAATGCCACGGTAGAAGGCGAGTTCCTGGACTGGTCGGACTGGGCGCAGAAATATCCGCTCAAACTTGCGGCCAACGAGAATTTCGACCTCATTTATGCGGCGAACTGGGCAGGGTATAACGATCAGGCTCTCAAAGGCGGATTCCTGGAACTGACCGATGATATGCTGCAGAAGTACACTCCGTTAACCTGGAAGGCAATGCCAGAGGTGAGCTGGGGTCAGGCAAAGGTGAATGGCAAGCTCTATATGGTGCCTCAGAACCGCGGGGAAACTGTTGAGAAGCTGATTCTGTACCGGGAGGACCTCCGTAAGAAATACAACCTGCCGGAGATCAACAGCCCGGAAGCGTATGCAACTTATCTCAAGACGATCGCCGAGAAGGAGAAAGGCGTTACTCCATTCGTGCCGGAGACGGGGGACTGGAAGCTGCATAATCTGGACCGGGTGCTGCTGAAGCAGCAGAACGAATGGAACATGCTCGACTTTGATCTGCCAATTGGCTTCAAGTTGACCGACCCTGCCGGTAAAGTATTCAATGTATACGAAACGCCGGAATTCAAGGACCTGATCTACTATTATAAGGATCTGGCCGATAACAATGCCTGGTCAAAAAGTGCATTGAACAGTAAGCTGGATCACCAGCAGGAGTTCAAGGCCGGGAAGACGGCTTCTATTACACACAATCTGGGCACCCTTGGCGCTCTGATGACTGATATGCGGGAGAAGAAAACACCTTATGAATTAGCACTGGCAGACATTACACCGGATAAGAAGAAATCTGTGGCTGTCTCTACTCAGAACGGGATCGCTATTCATTCGACCTCGAAGAACCCGGAACGGGCGCTGATGATGGTTGATCTGCTGCAGAACGATAAGGAACTGCATGATCTGATCATGAACGGAATTCCTGCTGTACATTACAATCCGGTTGGAGAAGACAAATACACGAATGCAGAAAAGAACGCCAACTTCACTGGTTTTTCCAATTGGGGCTTTAACTCGCCGCTGAACCGGGACAATGCTTCCTTCCCGGAAGAAGCGAACGCGCTGACAAACAAATGGGAAGGAGAGGTGTACCACTATCCTCTGGAAACCTTTGCGTTCGATAATAGTAAGGTCAAAACGGAAGTCGCTAACGTAGGCAATGTAATGCTCCAATATGGCATTCCGCTGGAGTATGGAACAGTGAAAGATGTAGACAAAGGTTTGGCAACCTTGCAAAAGCAGGTAAAAGCTGCCGGAATAGACAAGATTATTGCAGAAGTACAACGTCAGATCGATGAGTTTTTGGCCAAATCGGCAAAATAATTATGTATCAGAATGAGTTAACTTGTTTCCGTTGGTTGTTATACTCAAAGCATAAAGAAGAGCCCGCATTCTGCGCGGGCTCTTCTTTATGTATTAGTCAACTTTGTCAATAAGGATATTGAACCTCTCCTTACAGCAGACCTTAAATTAACTATAGAATCTTGAATATACTGGTTCAAGTATACTCACAATTCAAACTCCATTAAATCACGGCCCATGGTGATGGGACCTTTATAAATCTCCTGCATGCCTGTACTATACTCTGCTTCTGCTTCTACCGTTTCTGCTGGTGCGGGGATGTGATGGGTGAGCACCAGATGCTTTACCTCAGCCTGCTGGGCCATTTCAGCTACTTCGTGTGTAGTGGAATGGTATTTGGCGGGATTGGATAGGGAGGCTGCTTGATCCGGGAATTTCTCAATCAGGGCATCTAACCATCTCTTGTTATAGGATTCATGAACTAGAAGATCAACTCCCCGGCTGTATTTAACCATGTTGTCAACGGGAATGGTGTCACCTGAAATGACCACAGACTTCCCATTATACTCAAACTTATAGGCAATCGCAGGATAGACGGGTTTATGATCGACTTCAAAAGCTGTAATCTTGATGCCCTTTTGCTCATAAATTATGCCTTCATTGCATTCAAAATAGTTGATATTGGCCCCTTCGTCAGCCGAGAGGTTATAGTTAATTCGCAGATTGACATCGAAATCGAAGGCCAAGCGCATCTTGCCGATAATCTCCTTAGTGTTGGTAGGTCCATAAACATTCATTGGCGTTGAGCGGCCCTGAAATACCTGATTGGCATTGACATGGGTGCGCCAGCTGGAGATGAATACATCGAAGAATCCCGAGTTATGATCGCTGTGATGATGAGTGAAGAGAATATCTGAAATCCGCTGCGGCATGACACCCGCTTTAAGGAGCTGATCTACAGTAGCACCACCGCAATCTACCAAGAAGGTATTCTCTCCGGCTAGAACGACCACACCTGCTTTGGCCCGACCTTGGAATGCCCGTGGTGTGCCTGTGCCCAATATAATCACCTTTAAGTTCTCATGAAAGCTCGGTTCTTGTTTGTTCTGATCTTGTATTTGCATATAGTTGTATCTCCTTATCTGTCCTTTTTCACTTCATTTAATAACGATAAATCGATAAACTTGCTTAGGTCGAGCTTATCCTCAGTAATATCCTTGATGTATCCTGCGTCAAAAGACACCTTAGCCATGGTCTCGATAACCTCCGGATCAACCTCATCGGTTAGGTTCAAATGTTCTATGGCGCCTTTGATTAATTTGACGTCCATGCCTTTTCCACTTAATTCTTTAAGCTCTGCGCTAATTGCTTCATAGGCTTCTGCAGGATGCGATTGAATAAAGTCAATTCCGTCCAAATTGGCCTGGATCGCTCGTTTGGCTAGATCACGATGCGATTGCAGAAATTTGTCGCTGGCTACTAACAGGGTTAAAGGGTAGTTGCCATCATTTGGCGGGATTTTGTCCCAATCGACCAAGACCTCGCCAGTGCCTTCCTCTACCATCTGCATTCCCCAAGGCTCCGGAATTAAGGTAGCATCGACTTCTTTCTGACGCATGGCGACCAACGTGTCTGCTGGAGCACGGGTGATAATCTGTACGCCGGATGTATCCGTCGACACCTTCAGACCTTCCTGTTCTAAAAGTAAACGCAAAGAGATTTCATTGGTGCTGCCTTTGGTGGGAACAGCTACGGTTTTGCCCACTAGGTCCTTCACGGAATGGATGCCGGCATCTTTGCGGGCAATGAAGACCGCACCTCCATTATTCGAACCGGAAATGATCCGAAAGTTCTCACTCTTCAGAAACTGGTTGATGGCAGGCCCAGGACCCACAAAGCCCAGATCAATCTGGTGGGTTGCGATGGCGGTAGAGAAGTCAGAGCCGTTGTCAAAGGCCGTGACTTCAATCTTAACATTGGCCCCGAAGGCATCATGGAAATAGCCGTTCTTCAGGGCAATGAAGGCTGGAGCATGGGTTACATTTTTCAAAAGCCCAATATGAACTGTCAGATTACCTGTTGTTGAAGCGTTCCCGCCATTATTTCCGCAAGCTGATACGACCAGAGTGAATACTAGTAACAAGACGACCGATAATTTTCTCATGATTGTGCCCCTTTACCTTGGAGTGGATGATTTCAACTTATCCTTTGGCTGAATCTAAGCAGTAGCGGAGCATAATACGATCCTCCAGCCTTTTGAAGCACAAATGATCCGACAGGGTGCCGATCACGGCGATGATAATGACAACACACAGGATCGTTGCGGTATCGCCAATGCTGCGGCTGTCCTGCAGTGTCTGGCCCAGTCCCAGCCCTCTGGCAATAAGCTCACCAGCAGTAAGTGCGCGCCAGGCAAATGCCCAAGCCACGCGGACTCCGGTGATGAGATGAGGGAAAGCCGCGGGAAGCATCACTTGAAAAAACATCTTAAACCCGCTGCCCGTACCCATCATCCGCGCCGCTCTTAAATGGATGGTGGAGATATTCAGAATGCCGGTTCGGCTGGCCATAGACATGGTCCAGGTTGCGCCGATGGTGGTGATGAAAATAACGGAGGTATCGTTAAGTCCGAACCAGATGATGGCGAAAGGCAGCCAGGCAATACTGGGAACTGTCTGCAGTGCAACGACCAGGAACCCAAAGGTTTCATCAAAATAACGAAAACGGGCGAATAAGAATCCCAGCAGCGTACCGATTCCAATGGCAAGAACAAACGAAATCAATAAGCGGCGCAGACTAGAAAAGGTAGCCTCCAGCAAATTCCCCTTCGTAAATCCATCATAAAAGGCTTGATAGGTCTGCAATGGAGAGGGGAACTTCCAGCCCCATTCGAAAATCCGGTAACTTAGCTCCCAAGCAATAACAAGAATAATCAGAAAAATAATCCTTCTAAATGCTGTATTCATGATCTATCTCCCCTTGAACAACCTTATCCAGTTCATCTGTCAGAACTGCCAGAATTTTTGTTTCGAGAGAATGGATCAAAGGATCATCCAGCGCATGAGGGCGGGAGGCCCGGACGGCGAACTCCTGTTTAATCCGTCCGGGCTGTGTGGACATGACTAACACACGTTCAGACAGAAGAATAGCTTCGCGAATATTGTGAGTGATAAACAAAATGGTTTTCTGCGTTTTCTGCCAGATCTCCTCCAGATCCTTTTGCAGAATATAGCGGGTCTGCTCATCTAAGGCGGCAAAGGGCTCATCCATTAATAAAATCTCCGGGTCCATGACCAGCGCTCTGGCAATCGCAACCCGTTGCTTCATCCCGCCGGAGAGCTCATGCGGATAACGTTCCACGAACTTACTTAAATGCACGGCTTTAATCTGCTCATAGGCCAGCTCATAACGGTCTTTTTTGGATAAGCCCCGCTGCTTTAATCCAAAGGCAACATTGTCGAGTACGGTTAACCAAGGAAAGAGCCCGTGCTCTTGAAAGACGACAACACGGTCCGAGCCCGGTGACGTAATGCGCTGCCCGTTGGAGGTAATCGAACCCTCATAGGAAGTCTCAAACCCGGCGATCAGGTTTAATAAAGTAGATTTCCCACAGCCGGAAGGACCTACCAAGGACACAAATTGCCCGCGTTCTACTTGGAAGGAGACCTGATCCAGTACCGTGTAAGGTTCTCCTTTCCGCTGCTTGAATACTTTGCTGACATTGTTGATTTCGATCATGTGATCACCTTCCTGACCCAAGCGCCTCATTAAATATCTGTGAAAAAGCGGTTTGGATGATTTATGATAATTTTCTTATGGCTGTAGTCAATAAGTGCTTTCTCACGCCATTTATTCAAGGTTTCGGTGACCGTCTGTCTGCTGCAGCCAATTACATAAGAAATCTCTTCATGACTGAGCTGCAGTTGCAGATGGATCTGCTCATCTTTCCGAGTGCCCATCTGGAATATTAACCAGGCTAATCTCCATGCCACAGGCCGACTGATTAGCGTCTCAACCATGTTTTGGGTCTGCAATAGCCGATGGGCGCCGATAACCGCTAAAGAGTACGCAAACTCAGCGTTGGTCTTGGCTAAATCCAGAAATATCTGCCCGTCTAACGTGATCATCTGACAGTCTACCAGGCACTTGGCATATCGTTTGCGTTGAAGGTTCGCCAGCAGCTCCGCATTCCCGAAGATCTCACCGGCATAACGTAGAAAGAGGGTAATGCCTTGACCTTCCTGAGAGGACTGTGAAATTTTCACTAAGCCTGTGTCTACATAAAAGACTGCATTGGCGGGATCATTCTCCAAAAAAATGAATTCGTTTTTCTTATAGGATTTTGGGGTTCCGTATTCTTGAAAGACACGAAGAAGGACCTCCTTGATCTGCTGCTTCTCTAATAAATCCAAGGGTTCAATGGAATCCATAAATAGGTCACCTCTTATCGGAAGAGTCTATAGAACAATAATTCACAGTAATCATATGTGATATATGTATATTAACACAATATATGCGTAAAAAATGTCGTGTAGCTGACAATAGGAAGAAATATCAAGAATCTATTGACAATAACACAGTTATCCTATAGGATTTGAAAAAAGACAACTGACTGACGAATCAATCAGGAGGAGGGACAGGGATTGCCTATAGATGACAACAATGGAAACATAGATCGTAGAAATCAACTTATGCAGATAGCTCTGCAGAAGTTTGCCAGACTTGGATATCATCAGACGAAAATATCTGACATCGTTCAAGAAGCTGGTGTAGCGCAAGGCACCTTTTACTGGCATTTCAAGAGTAAGGAAGCTATTGCACTAGAGATTATCGACACGGGCAAGGAGCAGCTGCTGCAAGTGATATCCCAAGGTTATCGTCAAGATCCGGGAAATGTAGCGGATATGGTAAAAGCTTCAGAAGCACTGTTCCACAGGTTGTTCAATTTCGCCGCAGAGAACCGCCATCTGATGGAGATTCTCCTGATGGGAAATGGAGCCGACCATACCATAAGGACACGTATTTCGGCTACCCGAAATGCGATGGAGCAAGCTTTTCGCCGGAATATCGAAAGAGCAATTGAGCTGCAAATGCTGCCTGAGGGAATAGACGTTGAGCTTCGCGCTGCACTGTTGATGAGTATGTGTGACGGTTTGCTCTCACGCTGGTTATTTGGCTCCGAAGACATTCATTCTAAGGTTGCAGAAGCCTCGGCACAGCAATTAGCGAGTGAATTGGCCAATTTTGAATTTTACGGATTGTTGGGAAAACTATAGATAAAGGGAGAGAAACAATAATGATAAAACGTAAATTTGCTGTGGTTACAATAACCGCTCTAGCGGTGTTTGGTCTGGCTTTAAGTGCTTGCGGTGGTAAATCCGACTCGGGGAATACGGCTGCAAATGAACTGGAACAAATTAAAAAAGCAGGTGTGATTAAGGTTGGTACAATGGGAACCTATCCGCCGTATACCTTTTTGAATGATAAGAAAGAAGTAGACGGTTTTGACCCTGATATCGCCAAGGAAATTGCCAAACGTCTTGGAGTAACAGCAGAATTCACAACTCAAGATTTCTCCGGGCTGATCCCAAGTCTGCAAGCGAAGAAATTCGACATCGTCATTAGCCAGGTTACGATCACAGATGAACGTAAGGCACAAATTGATTTCACGGATTCTTATATCACGAACAATGTCAAGATCATCGTCAATACCAAGAATACAGATATCACGAAGCTGGAAGACTTCAAAGGCAAGAAGATTGGTGTTGGACTGGGAACAAACGATGAAACCTACCTGCGTACCGAAGTGCTGCCAAAGGTTGGGGATTTTGAGATCAAGACCTATGATGATGTCATTACTTCATTGAAAGATCTGGATGCCGGCCGGATTGATGCTACCATTAATAATCTGTATGCCTTGAAGCCGGTAGTGGATGAGAATGGCTTTCAGATTAAAGCCGTTGGCGAAGCTATCAAATCCGATATGGCGGGTGTAGCTCTCCGTAAGGATAACACAGAACTCCGGGATGCTATGAATAAAGCATTGGCAGATATGAAGGCAGACGGCACCTACGATACTCTTTTTCAGAAATGGTTCAATGAGACACCTGCAAAATAAATGTTGGAGCGTGCGCCCTATGGCGGGAAGGGGGTAGTATCTATGCAACTCGTATTCGACAACCTGCCCTTCTTGCTGAAGGGCGCCGGATATACCTTGATTTTGACGATCGTCTCCATGTTCTTTGGTTTGATCATCGGGCTAGTGGTGGCGATTGCACGGCTCAAAGGGAATCCGCCGATTCGGTGGATTGCCCGTTTCTATGTATCTATTATCCGCGGTACACCGCTCCTGGTACAGATAGTAATCATTTATTATGGGCTTGTGGATTATGGAATTACGCTGGGTTCCCTGACAGCAGCCTATATTGCGCTTAGTGTGAATGCCGGGGCTTACTTGTCCGAGACGTTTCGCGGGGCCATTCTATCTGTTCCGCAGGGACAACTGGAGGCTGCGTATTCAACCGGAATGACGCCATGGCAGGCTATGCGCAGAATTGTGCTGCCTCAGGCCATGCGTATTGCGATCCCTCCTATGGGCAATACGTTTATTGGTATGCTGAAGGAGACCTCACTCGTATCGGTGATCACAGTCAGCGAACTGCTGCGTCAAGCACAGCTGCTCATTGCGCAGTATTATCAATATATGCCTTTTTATCTGGGAATCGGAATCATGTATTGGATTATGAGTACAGGGTTGGCCTTCATCCTGGAGAGGGTTGAACGGAGATTAGCCAGAGCTTACTGAACATGGAGATGACATTAATATGATAACGACTATAGGCTTATCTAAGCATTTTCAGGATCATGAAGTGCTGAAGAGCATCAATATACAGGTGGCCGCACAAGATATTGTCGTCGTCCTGGGACCTAGCGGTTCAGGGAAAAGTACATTGCTTCGCTGCTTAAATGGTCTGGAGGACATCTCGGGCGGGAGCTTTGAAGTGAACGGGATTGTGGTGGATGCCGCAGCCTCCAGACGTACGCGCCAGCTGGCCACCCGGAATATCCGTAAGCAGAGCGGGATGGTATTCCAGCAATTCAATCTATATCCGCATAAAACAGCGCTCGGCAATGTAATCGAAGGTCTACTTACCGTGAAGAAGCTGCCGAAGGATCAAGCGGTAGCTATAGGCCGAAAGCTTCTGGACCGTGTTGGACTTGCGGATCGTGAAGAATATTATCCTTCCCGACTTTCCGGCGGGCAGCAGCAAAGAGTGGCAATTGCTCGTTCTCTGGCCATGGAACCTGCGGTGATGTTATTCGATGAGCCTACTTCTGCGCTTGATCCCGAGCTTGTAGGTGAGGTGTTGAGCGTAATGCGCGAGCTTGCCCAGGAGGGCATGACGATGCTGGTCGTAACACATGAGATGAAGTTTGCCCGTGAGGTGGCCTCCAAAGTCATTTTGATGGCAGATGGAAAAATTGTCGAAGAAGCCGCTCCGCAGCGGTTTTTTGAAGATCCCCAAGAGGAGCGTACGCGGAGATTCTTACGTCAGATCAGCGAAATTTAAGGAAGAAGGTATATATTATGAAAGTATCGACCATTTGGAAGGGTAAACGGATGTTTAATTCCACAGGGCCTTCAGGTTATTCCGTAGGAATGGATGCAACTCCCAAATACGGCGGAAACGGCGAAGGGATGACTCCGATGGAATTGCTGCTGGCAGGTTTGGGAGGCTGTATGGGTATCGATATCACAATGATACTGGATCGATTCCTGCCTGAAATCACACGCCTCGAAATTGAAGCAGACGGAACACGCAAGGAAGCGAATCCTTCTGGATTTACAGCGATTGACCTGTATTTTCATATCGATGGGAACGTCCCCGATTACCGTCTCTGGAAAGCCATCCTGATGGCTGAGGAGAAATACTGTGCCGTCTCTGATTCACTCAAAGCAGAGATTCACCCGCATCTAATCCTCAATGGAGTAGAAGTAGAGAAACCAGAGAAAGCTAATTAATGTTATGAGAGGACTGTAACAGGAGAATCATGAATCTGCTGGTTCAGTCCTCTAACTCCCCGCATGTAACTTCACATTCTAGTAACCTACCTTTTCCAGAGACAATAGTAAACGAACCAATCTCAGAGCCGCAGAATCTTCTATACGTCATTTTGCTGGCTTATCACAACTTTGGCTTCAACAATCAGGAAGTGAAGGTCTGTGGTATAATGTTTACATTTCGTGTAATGTATATATACTTATAATTTATGAAGAATATATTTCCGGAACAAGTGGAAAGGGAGGATTATATTGAATTCAACAATCAAAGTTGGGATTGTCGGGTATGGAAATTTGGGTAGAGGGGTTCAGCAGGCCATTGCACAAAATCCGGATATGGAGCTTGCAGCCATATTCACGCGCAGAGATCCACAGCAACTAGCTGAGATCACGGGTGTGCTCACAGAGCATATTTCCGCAGCCGATCAATATATAGGCAAAGTCGACGTTATGATTCTATGCGGCGGATCGGCTACGGATTTGCCGGAGCAGACACCGCAGCTTGCTGGATTGTTTAATACGGTGGATAGTTTTGATACCCATGCCAAAATTCCCGATTTCTTCAACGAGGTTAATAAGTCTTCGCTGGAAGGAGGGAAGGTAAGTGTGATATCAACGGGATGGGACCCGGGGCTCTTCTCCATGAACCGTCTGTTGATGCAGGCAGTTCTTCCGGAAGGTGAGGAGTATACATTCTGGGGCACCGGGGTCAGCCAAGGGCATTCGGATGCCATCCGCCGTGTTCCGGGAGTGAAGGCAGGCGTACAATATACCGTACCTGTCCAAGAAGTAATTGACAGCATCCGGGCCGGAGAAACACCACAGTTGTCCACCCGCGAGAAACACTGCCGGGAATGTTTTGTCGTGGCGGAAGAAGGAGCGGACCGCGATGAAATTACCCGGCTCATTGTTGAAATGCCGAATTATTTTGCCGATTATGATACATCCGTCACCTTTATTACGGAAGAAGAACTTGCATCCGGGCATTCAGGCATGCCGCACGGCGGTTTCGTTATTCGCAGCGGGTCAACAGGCGGCGGAAGCAAACAGATTGCGGAATTCGGGTTGAAGCTTGGCAGTAATCCCGAATTTACGGCCAGTGTGCTGGTGGCCTACGCCCGGGCAGCCCATAGGATGAACCGTGAAGGAAGCAAGGGAGCAAAGACGGTATTCGATATTCCTCTGGGCTACCTCTCCAGAAAATCGGCAGATACACTGCGTCGGGAGCTTCTGTAAAGATTTGATTGGACTATCAATATAAATGAAAGACCCACAAGGGGCTAAGCCGATGAACTGGCTTCATTCTTGTGGGTCTTTTTGTCAGAATCAATCTTATGCATGCGAAAATTTATACAATACCCTGAGCAATCATACAATCAGCAACTTTCAGGAAACCGGCAATATTGGAACCGGCTACCAGATTACCAGCAACGCCATATTCTTCTGCCGCCTGCATGGAACTACAGTAAATATTTTTCATAATCTGCTGCAGCTTCTCATCTACTTCTTCAAAGCTCCAAGCCAGTCTCATGCTGTTCTGGCTCATTTCCAGACCGGAGACTGCTACCCCGCCCGCATTCGCCGCTTTGCCTGGAGCAAACAGCACATTATTCTCAAGGAAGAGTTCAACCGCTTCAATCGTGGTGGGCATATTCGCCCCTTCGCCGATCGCCTGGACCCCGTTACGAATTAACGTTTGGGCAGATGCCTTGTCGAGCTCGTTTTGGGTAGCACATGGCAAAGCGATATCGCAGGGAAGGTTCCAAATTCCGATACAGCCTTCCTGGTATTCGGCATGAGGATGTTCTTTCACGTATTCGCTGATGCGCAGACGTTCGGTTTCCTTTAGTCTTTTAACAGTCGCCAAATTAATTCCCTGAGGATCATGGATGTAACCATCCGAGTCACTGCAAGCTATAACCAACGCTCCAAGCTGCTGAGCCTTCTCGATAGCATATATGGAGACGTTGCCTGAACCAGATACAACAACCCGGCTATTACGTAAACTGGTTCCCCGCGCTGATAGCATTTCCTGTACAAAGTATACACAGCCGTATCCAGTAGCTTCCTTACGAGCCAGGCTGCCGCCGTACGAAATTCCCTTTCCTGTAAGTATTCCGGCTGCATGCCCGCCGTGAATCCGCTTATATTGCCCGAACATATAACCAATTTCGCGGGCGCCAACACCAATATCACCGGCAGGAATATCCGTATCTTGACCAATGTGGCGGTATAACTCAGTCATGAAGCTTTGAGTGAACCGCATAATTTCTTGATCCGACTTATCCTTGGGATCGAAATCGCTGCCTCCTTTGCCGCCGCCCATGGGCAGACCGGTCAAAGCATTTTTGAAAATTTGCTCGAAGCCCAAAAATTTGATAATACCAAGGTATACTGAGGGATGGAAGCGGAGTCCGCCTTTGTAGGGGCCGATTGCGCTATTGAACTGAACGCGGAAGCCGCGGTTGACCTGGGTTTTGCCGGAATCGTCCACCCATGGCACACGGAAGGAGATACTGCGTTCAGGTTCAACGAGCCGCTCCAGAATACCATGATTCATATATTGGGGATGATGGGCTAGAACGGGTACAAGACAATCCAGAAATTCCTTGACGGCTTGATGGAACTCAAGTTCATGCGGGTCGCGGAGTTGGACATCGGCGTAAATTTGCTGTACATACTTTACAGCCTGGTTAAAAGTTTCTGAAGTAACTGAAAGAAGGGTGGACACTTTAACAAACACTCCCTGTCTGATCGTGGATTGGGTAACACCGGCCTTATTAGAATTTTTAATAAGTTTATATAACCTAACATCAATTTACCAATCAAATATTTTTCGCGAGTTTATTGAAAAAATCTATGAACCTTTCATGACGGGTTATATTTGAACCACGATTGATCCAGTCCATTTACTATTAATTTGTGAAGAATCGAGAATAATCCACCCATCAATTATTTCTGTAAGTGATTTGGGTTGAAGTATCGACTTTTCCATGACCTCATCAACTCACTACCAACTCTCCAAATCAGAATCAAGTGCCCAATCCTGATACTTCTTCGTGAAACTTATGACAGTGCTAATTGGCCTTATAGTAGAGTCATACACACATTTCAGATAAATCCAGTAAACAAAACTGATCCCCTGCGTCATTGTAAATTGTGAACCAACAGAGCATTTAACTCCAGTACGTGTTAGCTGCCGCGAATGTGGCTGTTTTGGATGCCTTAAAACTGCTTTCTCAGCATTCTTCTCCCCGGCCTTTTTGCCGAGTATCTAAGTCTGGCTGTGATAGCGGTCATTCACTCGGGTACCCATCACTTAAAAATGATCCCTCGCCGAATTGATGCATCAGATATTTCATTGCAACCAATAAGAGGAAGAGACATCACTTTCTGTTAGTTTTAAGATTAATTATTTACCAATCTATCTTTTATATGTAAAAGTATTGACTTTTCTAAATCGTTAAAAATTAAAATTCTTTATTTTTATATTTTACTGGTATATTATGCAACTATGAACTAAGAGTCTATTAAATCATAAGAAGGAGTAGTGGGAAAAATGAAAAGGAAAATTGTGAGCACTGCGATTGCTGTATTCCTGTGCTTAAACGGTTCGATTAGCCTTGCCCAGGCCGAGATAAAAACCTCTGCCGATTTTACCGATTTAAAGGATCTGGATGCTGCGACGAAAGCTAAGTTCGATGCATTGATTTCAGCTGGCATTTTCGACGGTATATCAGATAAGACATTCGGGTTAAAAGATGAAATGAACCGTGCCCAGTTCGCCAAGGTTGCCGCGTTGATCACGGGTCTTAACGTCGAGACTTCACTGAAGACATCCAGTTTTAAGGACGTCAAAGCTGATGACGCCGCTAATGGCTATGCACTACCTTACATAGAAGCAATTAAAACTGCCGGAATTACAGATGGATACGGTGCAGGGGTATACGATCCGGCCGGCAAGGTTACCAAAGAACAATTAGCAACGTTTCTGGTTAGAATCTTGGGTAAAGACAAAGAAGCTAAAGCCAAAACTGGAACCGATACAACGGTATCCGATTGGGCGCAAGGTTATGTCGCTCAGGCAATATCATTGAAATTGTTGTCTGCAGGTACAGATGGAAAGTTTGGTGGTCAAGCTAATGCAACACGCGATCTGCTCCTTACTGGGGCGTATGAAGCCAAGCAACAGTATGTGCCGCTGACAAAAGTAACACCGACACCAACACCGACACCGACACCAACACCGACACCAACACCAACTGTAGCACCAACTGTAACATCAACACCGTTGCCAGCACAAACCTTTGATCCGACGCCAACACCGGAGTTAACGCCAACGCCGGAGCCGACACCAACGTCAACACCGGAGCCGACGCCAACTCCGACGCCGGAGCCGACACCGGAGCTAACGCCAACACCGGAGCTAACACCAACGCCGGAGCCGACACCAACGTCAACACCGGAGCCGACGCCAACTCCGACGCCGGAGCCGACACTACCACCAATTCCGACATTAACGCCGACACCGACGTTCTATCCGATACCAACAATGCCACCGATGCCGATGTGTCCGAATCCGACTGAGCTATTTCCCAATTGTACAATTCTTATTCCATAAATGTTATACACCTTATCTGCGTGGGGTGTAGCTTTAAAAGCATATTTTTTGAACAAGTTTGTTGCCGCCATCTTTTGGCGGCTTTTGTGTATCTATACACGGCTCACCCAGAATCTCAACGCTTAACAGCCGCTTAATTTCCAGCACAAAGAACCTGCATTCAGCACAGGTTCTTTGTGCTACTCTTCCTATATCCTTTTGTAAAAGATTATGCCTGAATGCTACCCGCAGTACAGCATGCTTCTTCTGTACCAAAGGATTTCCACCCCACTTGTTGACTCCGGCATAGAAAATACATCGCTCATGGCACTCTCACCCTATGGCGATGTATTTCCTCTTAAGCTAATTGTCTGATCTATCTTAGTTCTGGCTCTTCTCCCGTCGACAACGGATTCTCCTCATAGCTAATTGAAGGCTTATCTAAGGTTTATGAATAAAGCTGGGTACCCATATGAATTCGAAGATATCATCAAGGTAAAAGTTGGTGGAAAAAAGATGTACAAGTTGAAGGGGACCGTTGATTATGGAACTGCTGTTGTAACTACACAAGAGGTTTACAGCACACTAATAGATGAGTATGCACTCTGTTTCATTGTTACCTACATAAAGGATGAGGAAAAAGCTGAAACGGATAGGATTCTAGAATCTGTGGCTTTTAAATAAGATAGGGGGCTCTTCTTAGCTTCTATTTACAAAAGTATGCAGTTATGTGTCCGGATTCTTGATAGAATAGGAGAGCTTCAGGAATTTATTGGGTTGAAGGAGATGTCTCATTGTTAAGAAAAGGATTTACAGTTGTGTTCTTGATACTTTTGCTTTTGTCCGGAAGTATCACAACATTTGCAGCGGCGAAGGTAAGCGGGGGAGCAGGGGGAGCAACCCCTTCCGGGATTCCGCTGGACGGTTTGGAAGCTTTTGTAGACAATTATGTAAAAGAGTACATAGGTAAACAATCCGTAGGAGCATCTGTTGTTATGGTGAAGGATGGCAAGGTGGTACTGTCCAAGGGTTACGGCTATGCCGACGTGGAGCAGAAAATCCCTGTCTCACCGCATACGGTAATGGAGTGGGGTTCGATCAGCAAGCTTACTGTGTGGACTTCTGTGATGCAGCTGGAGGAACAAGGGAAAATTGATCTGAATGAAGATATCCGCAGCTATTTGCCGGAGCATTTCCTAACCAAGCTGAAATATGATGATCCCATAACGATGCTCAACCTAATGAACCACAATGCCGGATTCGAAGAGTATATGTTCGATATGGCCTATCAATCCCCTGAGGAAGTGCGGTCGCTGGAAGAGGGCCTGCGGCTTGCCCAGCCGGCTCAGATTTATAAACCTGGTGAGGTTGTGGCCTATTCGAATTATGGCAACTCACTGGCTGCGTATATAGTGGAGAGAATCAGTGGTCAGCCTTATCATCAATACGTTCAGCAGCATATTTTTGATCCACTGGGAATGAAGGATTCCATTGCATATTCCGTCGTAGAGGACCGCCCGGAGCTGCTGGCACATAAAGCTAAAGGTTATTTCTTCGAAGGAGAAGGGTCCTTTAAGCAGGGATCGTGGAATTATATGTCCATGTACCCCAACGGCGGTAATAATGGCACTGCGGAAGATCTGGCTAAGTTTGCGATGGCATTCCTGCCTGCAACTGGCGAGCATTCCCCTCTGTTCCAGAAGCCCGAGACGCTAGGCATGATGCTCACTCAGAGTTATGCCTCAGCTGAAGGAATGCCGGGCATTGCGCATGGATTCTGGGAATATCCCGGACTGCACCGGACGCTCGGACATGGCGGGAATACGATTGCTTTTGCCACTAATCTGCAGATCGTACCTGAAGACCGGTTTGCGATCGTAATTATGACCAATCAGGCGAGTGAATCCCATATTGTCCATGGTCTGACCAAAGAAGTAGTGGGCCAGCGTGAGCAGGCAGCTCCTGCCGATCTGCCGGATGCGTCAGAAGTTCAAGGCGAATTCGTAGCAGCCCGCCGCACTGAACATGGCTTCATGAATCTATTCCCTTGTCTCACGCTGATGAAGATTGAGCCGCAGGGAGCAGATCAGATCCGGGTGTCTCTTGCAGGCATGACCGGAAGCTATCAGCAGGTTCAACCATACCTCTATGAGAAAGTTAGTGGAGACTCGGCGCTAGATGCCTGGCCAATGCTACATGCCAAGGTTGATGATGGAAAGGTAAAAGCGATCTCGGTCTATACCACTGATTATTTGCCGCTACCTGCCTATAAATCATTGCCGGTGCTGCTCCTGAGTGCCGCTCTGGCTGTGTTGGCCATCGCCTACTTCATTATCGCCCCGTTTGTATGGCTGGTGCAGGTGGTCTTGAATAAGCGTAGAGGGAGAACACGCCCTGTACCTTCTGCCATCAACAGCAAGTTAGTGGTAGGACTTACCTTGTCGGGAACCGGCATTGTGGTTAACAATCTGGTTCTGGCCTTGCGAATGCTCAGCAACAATGAGCGTGCCTATGCCGAAGTATACCCACAGATTATGGTTAACTATGGTCTGACTGGACTGGCTGTATTGTTCTTGGCGGCAATGCTGCTATCTTGGAAGAATAACCGTTCTTCTTCATCTGCCCGTGGCAAGTGGTTGGTCATTCTTCCCGTGGTGATGATGATTATTCTGGTGGGACAGCTTGCATTCTGGCAATTCTACAGTTAAGAAGGCAGGGTGTGCCTGTTATTGTTACCCTCTCCACGTTGTGGAACGACATACGCGGTGAACGTGATGGACTTTTCTACGCTAATTTCTAATCGTTCGCAGTTTCTGAATACATCGCCGAGTGAGATTTATGCACCGGCGATGTATTTTTTGTGTTACTAAGCCTAGGGCCTGTAACTTGGACGCTGCATCAATATTTTGACAGCTTGAATACCGGCCTTATAATCGTGCGAAGCCAATAAGCAAATACGGTTGATCCGGTCCATGAGCTACGCTTATTCTGGAGGTATTGATCACTAATAATATATGTGCGGGTGGAAGCAGGGCTCTTCAGACCGAACTTTTCCCATTCTGCCGGATCATTCGAACCTCCGAGCATTTCAAGCATATTCTCTGAGGCACAATTTACTTTAGAAGGAATTTGTTCGTAGGCTTCGGTGATATGCGCATGAAATTCGTCGATCGGATTGCGGCTGGCAAGGCCCTCCAAGTGAATGCCTTCGCGAAGATAAGAGACGTATGCCAGATGTTCAGCCCAGAATTCGTCGATATAGAAAAGCCGGACCCGCTGCTCCGCAGGGCTCAACGGCTGCTCGCCTTTCAATATTCGGAGCCGCTCTGCGTATAGAATTCGCCTCTGATCTTCCACCATATCCGAATAACAGTTCAGTTCCTTGTGGATATCGAAGTTTTGGCTCATAACAATACGCTGAATACTTGTGATCTTGCTGCGGAGCACCGGATCTTCAAGAGCCTCATCCTGCCTTTGAGCGCGAACCGCTTTATGGATGCCGAAGCGAAGCAGCAACTCGTCCTCCAAGCTTATATAAAAAACGGAAGCTCCCGGATCGCCTTGCCGGCCGGAACGCCCGCGCAACTGGTCATCGATCCGCACGCTCTCGTTCACATGGGTGCCAATGACGTATAACCCGCCCAGCTTGGCGACTACTTCTGCTTGCAAGGGGTCGCCGCCGCCGAGCCGTATGTCCACGCCGCGTCCCGCCATATTTGTAGACACTGTTACTGCGCCAACTTCTCCCGCTTTGGCGATAATGGCGGCTTCTTCTGCATCGTTTTTCGCATTCAAAACATGGCAAGGTACACCGGCAGCCGCTAGCTCCTCTGTCAGCAACGCAGACTCCTCAACGCTTGATGTACCAATAAGAATGGGACGTCCCGAACTATGGACAGATGAGATTTCTTGTACCAGTGCCTTAAGCTTGGCTTCTTTATGGGTATAAATCCGGTGTAGATGGTCGATCCGAATGTTTGGCCGGTTCGGCGGGATTTGCAAGACCTGTAGCGCATAAATATCATTGAATTCCATTGCGGAAGCATACGCGGTAGCCGTCATTCCGCAAATTTGCGGATACAGACTGATGAAGTGTTGAAGGGTAATCGTCCCGAGAATTTTCCCGCCGGCTATGGAGTGCAACCCTTCCTTGGCTGTAAGAGCGGCTTGCAGCCCGTCCGGTAAATACCGGTTCTCTGCTACGCGGCCGGTATATTCTTCAATCAGCTCGATTTTGTTATCCCGGACGATGTAATCGACATCTTTTTTTAGTAACGATTCCGCATGCAGCGCACAATTTAATGATGTCAGCAGGTGAATGTTATGTGTATCGTACAAATTGCCGCATTCCAGCAGCGACTCCGCTTTTGCAGCGCCTGCTTCATTTAAGTAAACGTTCCGCTGGAATTCGTCGAATTCGTAGTGCGCTGCTTGCTTGAGCTGCCGAGCCACTTCTGCGAAACGAAAGCCATCGGACCAGAAAGAGGCCGAATCACTACTGATGACTAGCGGCACCCGAGCTTCGTCGAGAAGCAGCGAATCCGCTTCATCGACAATTACGTAGTGAAAAGGACGATGCACGGTATCGGCTTTGCTTAGTGCGATTGTATCGCGCAAATAATCGAATCCGGCCTCTTTAGCTGTAACATATGTTATATTTGCGGAGTATGCTTCCCGTTTCTCGGACAATTTCATGCCCGCTTGGACCGAATTTACCGTTAACCCGAGGAAACAATAGATAGGGCCCATCCACTCCGCATCACGCTTGGCCAAATAATCGTTAAAAGTCAGCACATGGATTCCTTTTCCAGTCAGAGCATTTAGATATGCAGGCATAACAGCTGAGAGTGTTTTTCCTTCACCTGTATGCTGCTCAATCAGAAATCTCTCATGTAGAGCAATACCAGCCATGATCTGGACTTCGTAAGGCTGTAATCCGAGTTTTCTTTTCGCCGCCTCGCAGACTAACGCATACGCATCGACAAGCAGTTCATCTAAAGGCGTGCCCGCTTTTGCTTCCTTTTGCAGCCGGAGGGACTCCGCTTGTAGCTGCTCATCGTCCCATGCTTCCAAATTCCGCTGCCTGATGAGCTCTGTTGTGTCCCGATAGATCTTCAGCTTATTCTGGGTATCTCGGTCTTTGAATTTTTTCATCATCTTGTAGGCGATATTCATATAATTTGATCTCCCCTCGTTAGACATAAGCTTACTTTTGAGCACGATTTGAGATGATCAGTCAATCATCATTATTCAGTATCTCTTCCGCCACTTACCGAGATCGAATAACTAAGTCAATTTTGTTCATGGATTCAATCTACCAATATATTCTATTAAAAGCAATTGTGACAAATAGAAGTTACTTACAGATAAAGTTGAGAGCTCTGTATTGTTCTCTAACAGGTTCATATTGTTCCGGTTGCTCCAGCTGCTATACCTTCTAGAAAATACGAATAATTTAGTTTTATCTAAACTTTACCTAGTAATAAATGGGAACTAATCATAGAACAATGATTATTTTAAAAGAAGAGGAATATGGAAAGGTAAGACATCTGGTGAAAAGTCAAAACGAGCTATCTGTATTCTCAGTTTTGGACGGGGAAATGTCTGGTGAGGTGATAGTGAATTCAGCAGAAAACCGGGATGTAGTGCTCATTAAGACCAGTGAGACCACACTGATTGCTGGTAGTGTCACCCATGAGGATTATAACAAGGGAATTTCCGGAATGTTGGATTTTTGGGATAGCATAACCCCCGATAGTGATGAGTGGAGAGTGAAGATCCCAGCCGTTCATCCCAACCGATTGATTAGGGAGTATACAAGATATAAATACACTCTGACTAGAAAAGATTACATCATGGCGGATCTCTCCCTCCCGCAGGGTTATGTCCTTGAAACCGTTAAGCTTAAGGAGCTTAGGCAAAAAAACTACAGCAATGCAAATCGGATCTACGACTGGGCAGAGGCTTGGGGCAGCGAAGAGAGGTTCGAGGAATCAGGCTGCGGCTGCTATATACGTAAGGATGACAAAATTGTCAGTTGGTCTATCAGCGATTGTTGCGCAGGTGATAGCATTGCTGTGGGGATTCATACAGACCCTGAATACAGAAGAAATGGTCTTGCCAAGAAGGTTGTGTCAGCAGTTGTCCAACTTTGCTTTGATAAAGGGTATAACAAGATTGATTGGCTGTGTGTCTCACCTCCGATTGAAAACCTGACCGATTTAGGTGACGACGGCTGGTATGAATGGGGAACCTATTTCGAGAAGGCGTCGAAGGAAAAGCCAGAGCTGATATGGGATTCACTATATTGCTATGTCAAAGCCAATGAGTAGAAAAGACTATGTCTGTGATCAATGATATGACTGAAAAAGGAATGGAATGTAACCTGCAGAGGCTGATAAGAGATATCTCTCTTTTCCAAAAGGAAGGGTTATGTCTCGCATTCAATACCTCTTTATGGAAAGAGTTCATTGGAACACGGGTTTAAAGCCTGCCAATGCTGCGTGACCTCGCTGGAATGTAGAGTTGAACTTAGCCTATTTTAACTTCAACTATAATAAAAAGTACCGAACACGGTTACCTCACCATGATCGGTACTTATTTACGGTTAAAGAGAAGAGGTTAATTAAGAATCAATAACTTTTTCTCAAAACTAATGTAAACTCCGTGAATAATCGTCTTTTGCACCCATAACTCAGATTTATATTACAAAGGAATAATGAACGCCTTATCTAAAAGAATCTGTTCTGCTTTTTGCATCATTAGCGCTTTAGTGGTAGGATCGCTGGTCAGATGTGCATTTTGAACGTAGCTATCATACTCAGAATCTCTCCAGCCTGCTTCGTTGAGCGGATTGATCGAGGTGAAGTAATCAAGATAATATAATCCGTCATTATAATCAGAAGTTAGAGATGTTTAGAGGTTTTTGATTTGGATTGAGGAACATGAAGCTAGTCTGCTGACCGCCTGGGTTTCAGAGATCACTGCATTTGCGCCGCCCGTTCGAGGGCTTTTACAATTTATTTTCCGTGGACTCGGAGTCCTGACGTTTGATTACTTCTTCGTCCCGTGCTCCATTTAATTCATGTTGGTTCTGATGAAGTTCCTTGAGCGTATTTCTATAAATATGGATCTCCTGTCGGTTCAATCCGTCACGATTTTCTTTCAAAAGCCAATTTTCCACCGTTTTCTTCAGAATTTCGCTTTTCCGCTCCAGTACTTCCGTATAACTCAATTTACTTCATCCTTTCCGTATTGCGGTTTCAGACGTCGGATAGACAATATTGACTTGTTGGCTCGTACGTGTAATATCACATCCGACGTAATGTTTAACATTATACAGGAAAGTCCAAATGTACCCAACGAGGACCAGTCGTCCTCAGATAGGGAGATTACCGCTAAGACGGGAACTGAAACCTTCAGCGGACGGGTTCGCAAAAGTGCTGCCAGATACTCCTGGATGCTGACAGATACTTCTCTTTAAATTTGGCTTCTGTTCTAATTGACTTCTAAATGTATCAATACCTAAAATGATTACAAGGAGCGTGATCATTTGCCATCGATTCGCAAAGAGATTATTATTGATGCTTCACCCGAGCAAGTGTGGGATGCCGTCAGTGACGTAGGAGCCGTACATTATCGTCTAGTTCCAATCTATACCGAGAACACTTTGCTCGACGGTTACGAAAGGACACTCATACTGCCAAATGGCGGAATTACACGTGAGTATATCGTCTCCACGGACCACAAGGAACGCCGAATGGCGTACGCGGTTGTTGAAGGCCGTATGCCTCTTGCGCATCATCATGCATCGTTTCAAGTCTTCCCGCATGGTGACAACAGCGCCAGACTAATCTGGATTACTGATTTTCTTCCGGCGCAGCTCGCTTCAGAGATTGAGGCGCGAGTACACCGCGGTGCGGAGATTATGAAGGCGACGATTGAGGCAGAGGCTAAAGGAGGAGGGCGGCAAGCTTTCTGATCATTGCATGTCACCAAACAGAATCAGGCAGTTTCGTGATATCAGACACAGGCTGCTCATTTAATCATATAGGGATAATCCGCTAGGACAAATCAACACGGTGCGATGAGGAACCCATTCTTTGATTCAAGCTTGGTATACCCGAGCCTTCTCCGAGAAAAACCAGAATTAAGCTTACCACAGAAGCCTTCCAATACGAGGTGCGGAGTACATCCTTAGCCATTCTCTTTAATTCTTTGCGATCCCTCATAAAAATCTCTCCAGTTTGCATATTGTTCTTCTTATTACAATTTATACCATATATTATACGAATAGACAAACAATTAATTATATTATTTGACTGAGTACTGAAGATTGCAGAAATTATACTGGAAACAATGTTAATGGCGGGCATCCATTGAGCCTTTGTACATCGTGCTACGCACAAAAGCCCGCATACGCTGCGGACCTTTATCACTATTCTTTTCCAGTAGCCACCGGAACTTAGCCTCATCCATCTGCAATTTCAGTGAGACGTTCCTTAATTCGTTCCGTATTTACACCGCCGTGATAAGTAATGACCGTTCCGATATCGAACACCTTCAGTCTGGCGACGGATTTCGAGGCCTGCTCATAGTCCGGTGAGATAAGGCTGAAAAAACGATATAATTTCCTTAAAGCTCCATTCTGGATAGAAAAGGTGAATCCCGATATGAATCCATTTACTAGAAAAGTCAAAGTGCCTTACATCAGATTCCGCAAAGCCAACACCCTCCGAAATGACTCGACCCAGCATGACTGGCAGCACTGGGCGGGTTACCGGGATCAGATTCAGCAAGTTCTGGAGCAAACGCTGGAACATAACCGCTGTGGGCGCGGGCATATTTTACTGCTTGGGGCCGGGAACGGAAACGATGTGCCCATTTCGTACATTGAGTCTATATTTGAGCGGATCACAATCGTTGATATCGATGAAAAAGCGCTGGACCGTTTTCTGGCCAAGTCGGCGCACCCGGAAAAATACGAACGGGCAATCATTGATTTGACCGGAGTAGGAACGGAAGTGTCATCGCCGGATGACTTGAAAGCAAAGGTTGACGAATTGCTGCCAAACGTGGATTTCTCGCCGTTGCACCCTCCTTTTGACGTGGTCATGAATTTATGCTTCACGACTCAGCTCATCTCCGCCTTTTTTTACCGGAAGAAAAATAAGGTTGCCCATACGCCAGAATTCAGCGCTCAGCTGGATCGGCTGCTAGAACGGATCCATATCAATATCTTTCAATCTTTGTGGGGCCTTCTGGCACCGGAAGGGGTGATTGTCCATTTAACGGATACTTTGCTGCTGCAGCACATCAAAACAACCGGCTATACCAGCCCGGCTGCTTTTAAGACTCTGGAGCTGACGGGAGGAAATCTCCGGGAAAACTTTGACCTGATTTACGGGCATCTGCCGGAGATGGCAAAACAAGGCTTGTGCCTGCCGGGGGCATTTGTCCACGTTCATCCGCAAATTATGCGGTTGTATAAAGTTGAATTAAGGTTTTCGCTGCTGTGGGAGTTCGTCCATGACGAATATGAAGACAGGGATTACTTTGTGAGCGCGCATGTGCTGACCAAACACAGGAATCGTATCGGCTCAGCCGTCCTCGGCAGCCGGTAATATGGAAAGACAGGCAGCGTCTGTCGCTTCGAATTCCACCGCAGCCTCCCAAAAGCTGAACTTCACGGTGAGCGATGTGCCTTATTCGTCTGCTGAGTACAAAAAGATCATTCAAACCTTTGCTCCTATCATTCGTTAAGCAAAACCAAGCTCGAGCATGTGGCCGTAGAAGTCAGCAGATACGCAACTTGAGTCTGTGCAGCAATTGTAATAAGCGCGAATCGCTGGAAAAGCACAGGGAGTCCGTGTTTTTTGAAATCAAGTTGCACCGCCAGTGTAGCGGTAATCAGTACAAAAAGCCCGCGTCGGGCGAGAACCCGACGCGGGCTTTTGCATGCTTATGCCATTGTTCATTCCTCTCCAATAGCCACGGGATTCTGCTCATAACTAATCCAGTCGCTCCAGCTCCCCGCATACAGCCGTACGTTCTTGAACCCTGCCTTTTCAAGGGCCAGCACATTCGGGCAGGCGGTAACGCCGGAGCCGCAGTAGACGATGATCTCACGATCTCTATCTAATCCTGCGAAGTGTTCAGATAGCTGTTCGGCGGTCTTGAAGCTTCCATCCTCATTTTGTGTGTCTTTCCAGAAGTAGTTGACCGCTCCGGGAATATGACCGGCTTTCTTATCCAGAGTCTCATTTCTGCCTTGATAGCGGTCATTCGCTCGGGAGTCGATAAGGATGGAGAGAGTAGCGGGCGAGCCTGCAGCAGAATCGTTAATTCCAGCCCCCGCACCTGCTTTAACCGTTTGCTCCGAAATACTGCGAACTTCATCGACATTTGCCAGCATCTGCGGTTGAAGCTTTGGTGTGAAGCTGCTTGGTATCCGCACCGGCTGATGATCTGTGACCGGGAATTTCTCAGCTTTCCATGAACTGAAGCCGCCCTCCAGAATGAATACCTGCTCATGCCCAAGGTAGCGCAGCAGCCACCAGAGCCGTGCTGCATTCATACCGCTCTCATCGTCGTAAGCGACAATACGTGTATCATTGCCGATTCCGAGTTTGGAGAGACGTGCAGCAAGCACCTCCGGATCGGGCAGAGGGTGACGTCCACCGTGGTCACCTACTGGGCTTGATAGATCCAGCTCCAGATCCAGATAAATAGCACCCGGAATATGCTCCTGATCATAGCTCTCCCGTCCGGCCTGCGGTTTACCGAGGGTGAAACGGCAGTCCACGATCGTCTGCTCGGGCTCATAGAGCCTGGCCAGCAGCCAGCGCTTAGAAACTGTAGCGTCCATAAATATCCCATCCTTTGCTCATATCAATATGAAATTTATTATAGCGGAAAAAACACAGAGACGCATACAGGCCTCAAATTCGTTTTCAGTGTTGGGAAAAGGGATTTGACACAGACGGATGACAAATATAGTATTGCTTTTGAACTGATAGGTGATTGAAATTCATGAAAGAGAGGCGCACCTTGTGGAAACAATAGTTAGCGAGATCTGGCCGCAGTGGACCGGAACCTTGGAGAAGCGCAGCGGAGGCTGGAATAATACGACTTATATTGTAAACGGCGGTGCCCGGAAGAGCATTTTGCGGATATATGATACACATCGTGACAGAGAAAAAATAGAATTTGAGCATGCCTTGCTGCAAAAGCTGGGAAAGCTCGCTTTACCTTTTAAAATACCTGTACCGGTCTGTACCCCAGCTGGAGAGACAGTGGTGCAGTTGAAAGATGCAGACGGCAAATTCGCCTGCCTGTTCAAATATATTGACGGGGATTCACCGTCAGAAGGGGATAGCGGATATTTAGAATCCTTCGGGGAGGCTGCAGGCGTATTATCTTCCACTCTGGCTGACATTCATGCCGGCCTTTCTCCGGTGTACAAGCCATATTATGAACTCCGGCAGGCATATCCGCTTTGCAGTGCAGATACGATCCGTGAGCTATGTCTGAAGCCGGCTGTGCCGTTTGCAGAACTTGCTCAAGAGCTGAACATGCTATATGAAGCTTATGACAACATCGCTGGATCGCTGACAGAATTGCAAGAACTACCGCACCAGCTGGTGCACGGGGACCTAAATGCTTCTAATCTTCTGGTAGAGACAACCGGCCGCCGGCAAGTAGCCGCGCTGCTGGATTTTGAATTCTGTACCTATGATGTCCGGGCGATGGAGCCGGCGGTTGTTTTGTCCGGGCTGCTTGGACATGCGGAGGAAAGGGCCGCAGTCCAAGCTTTTTGCCGGGGCTTCAGCCGCCATATCCATCTCACGGAAGCAGAAATTAAGGCTATTCCAGTTCTGATGCTGCTTAGAAAAGTAGATGTTTTTCTTCATTTTGTCACCCGGTATCTGGAGGGTACAGATGAGGCGCATGTGCTCCAGGAGCAAGTGAAGCTGCTGGCAGAAGACTTAATTCAGCTATCGGCAGGGACAACACTTATTCTGGAAATTCTCAAGCAAGAACAAGAGGGGATTTGAAGCATCTATCCTTTACTTTGGAGAATTTCCTTATAGATTTCAATCGCCCGTGCCCGTGAGCTTTTCAGATCCACAATCGCTCCGGGGCGGGGGAGATGGATTTCTTTGTCAGACAATTCTGACAGCTCCGGCAGCCAGTTACGGATATAGCTTCCGCTTGGATTATGAGTCTGTGATTGGGTTACCGGATTCATAATCCTGAAGTAAGGGGAGGCGTCGAATCCGAGAGAAGAGCTCCACAGCCAACCGCCCCGGTTCAGCACGTTATCATAATCGCTCAGCTTCAGCCGGAAGTACCGTTCTCCGTATATAAACGGACAGCCCAGATTCTTCGAGAGGAACATCGCGGTAATCATCCGCAGACGGTTCGGCATCCAGCCTGTTTCGTTCAACTGGTGCATAGCCGCATCGATGACTGGAATACCAGTGTTCCCTTTTGACCAGGCTTCAAAATGTTTGGTACCCAGGCTGGTCAGATCAAAGACATTCTCATAGTTGAAAAAATCAGTATCCAGACGAGCCTGAAGCAGGTAAAAATCCCGCCAGGCCAGCTGTCTTAGCCAATCTTCTCCGCTCCGTTCTTCCTCTGTAAGCCTTACGTATATCGCCCTTGCTGAAATTGCTCCAGTATTCAGATGCCGGCTGATCCGGCTCGTGCCATCCTCCGCATATTGATCCCGATTCACTGTGTAATCCGCCAGTTTTTGACTAAAAAAATGATCGAGCATTCGATTTGGATCCAGATCTTTGGTCTGACTGGATACTAGCCTGAGCTGCAGGCCAATCTCATCCGGAATCCTGAAGGTATCCGTTATACCTTGTTCCAGGCTGACCGTTTGCAGTTCCTTCAAGTCTGTGGAATAAGGAGGACGGAAACGTTCTGCGAGGAAGGTGCGCCAGCGGCGGTAATAGGGAGTGAACACCTTATAAGGTTCTGCCCGCCCGCTCCACTCCATGAAATCATCTAGGTCACAGAGCATGTTGTCTGTGTAAGCTTGATAACGGATACCAAGAGAGGATGCTGTATCATTCAACAGCTTGTCTCTTTTCACTGCATAAGGAGTGTAATCTGCATGAACCATTATTTGCTGAATGGGCTGGGTCTGTACAAGCTTCCTGACGATTGTGTCAGGCTCGCCGTACAGAATATGAAGCTGTTTTCCCGCACGGATATAATCCTGCTGTAGCCTTGCAACTTGCTTGAGAAAGTTCAGGCCGCTGTGTTCAAGATACCGCTCTTTACGCAGCAGAAAAGGATCAAGGATGAGTACATGTAAGCTGGCTGCACCACCAGAATGGATGGCATCAAAGGCCGGTAGATCGGTAGTCCGCAAATCTTTGCGGTGAATGAAGAGAATCATAAGTACGGGTTCCTTTCCTAAAAAAACTGATCTTTTGATCATAGCGGGACCCTACAGCTTCCGCAAGCCAAATAGTTATTACCCGTAACATGATTCAAGATACCAGCTTCTTGAATTCATCGTCAGCCTTGGTTCCACAGATTCGGTCTGGAAGAATTAGGCTTTACAAATGACATGAGTCAGTGTACTATTTAACTAACACACCGGTACAACGAAAATTTACCGGAAATATTTGATTTCATCCAGGAGGGTGCCATGAGTCAGATTGCATATCATGCTGAATCATCAGGTTTTGGGAACGCGCCGATTATCTTGCAAATGAATGGTGTCAGCAAGATTATCAAAGGGAAAGCGATTGTCGATAAACTGTCTTTTGATATTCGTAAGGGAGAAATTGTGGGGCTGCTCGGACCTAACGGAGCCGGCAAAACGACCACAATCCGTATGATGACCGGACTAATCCGTATGTCGGAAGGCGATGTGCTGGTCGACGGGCACAGTATCCGTAATAACTTCAACAAGGCCATCGCCCACATTGGCGCGATTATCGAGAACCCGGAGTTTTATCCCCATCTAACAGGTTATGACAATCTGAAGCAATATCAGCGGATGAGTGATGGCATCACAAATGCCCGAATCGATGAAGTGGTACAGCTAGTCGGCCTGCAGGAAGCTATGGGCAAGAAGGTAAAAGCCTATTCACTGGGGATGCGCCAGCGTCTTGGGATAGCCCAGGCTCTGCTGCAAGCGCCAAAGCTGTTAATCCTTGATGAGCCTACGAATGGGCTGGATCCTGCTGGAATCCGTGAGATGCGTGAATATATGCGTACAATAGCTGAGGTGGAAGGGATATCGATTCTAATATCCAGCCATATGCTTGCAGAGATCGAACAGATCTGTCACCGCGCGGTTGTCATTCAGAATGGTCAGCTGATTGCTGTAACTCCCCTGGGAGAAGAAGTGCAGGCCGGAGGTGAGATCCCACTTACGATCCGGGTAGATCAGCTGAAAGCTGCTCTTGCTGTCATTGGAGCCCGATCGGGAGTACAGCTCATTCGGGCGGACGAGGCGAATTCTGAACTCGTGGTCAGTATAAAAGATAACGAAGTGCCAGAGCTCGTAGCTGCACTCAGCGAATCAAGAGTGGGTGTCTACCGCATTACAGACAACAAACAGAGTCTGGAAGAAGAATTCCTGAAATGGACGGGAGGGAACCGCATTGCGTAAATTCAATAATCTGGTACTGAATGAGTGGCTAAAATTATCCAAGAAACGCACCTTTTTCGTAGCTTACGCGCTTTTAATCGGATTGCCTTTTTTGGTAGGGTACGTTGTGCACTCGGTTGCGTCAGATCTTTTTGCCTCCGGGCCTGCATTTGCGAAGGAAATGATGATGCCGAATGCTATCGGCCAGGTGCTGAGTATTCTGGTCATTATCGGGACTGCGGGTATGGTCACTAAGGAATACAGTCAGGGAACCATCAAATTCCTGCTGATCCGTGCGCGAAGCCGAACTGCCATTCTGGCCTCGAAATACGTGACCGTGCTGCTGTATGCCCTAAGCCTGACCGTCGTGACCACCATTGCGGTGTATGCATCAGGCAGTGTGTGGTTTGGAATGGAGGGGAGCAGCTTTGGTATTCGCGATGTTCTCACTTCTGTGCTCTATAACAGCGTGTATCTGGTGATGTACACTGCGCTCTCTTTTATGATTGGAATCCTGACTACTTCCACTGGAGTAACCATAGGGAGCACGATGTTTGCTATTACGATTAGCAATTTGGTTATTTTCCGCGAGTTCTACAAATATGTATTATTTCCTAATATGAATCTGGCGGCTTATGAAGGGGGAGGAGCCCCTATTCCGGGAATGACTCTGCACTTCTCTATCCTGGTGCTGGCAGTATACTTCGTATTGTTTCTTTTGGCAGGGTTTATGGTGTTCAGACGAAGGGACGTTGCTTGATGACCATAGAATTTGACAACAATCAGCCGATTTATCTCCAGATTATGAATTATCTGAAAGGGGAAATCGTCACCGGAAAGCTGAAACCAGGAGATAAAATCCCCTCCGTACGTGAATTGGCCGCAGAACTGCAGATTAATCCGAATACGGTTCAAAGAACCTTTCAGGAACTGGAGCGTGAAGAAATCGTGGAAACCCGGCGCGGGATGGGCAGATATGTTACAGGTAATGAACAAACTATTCTCACAATAAAAAAAGAGATGGCACAGGATGTGCTGGAACGATTTTTTCGGGGCATGCAGGAGCTGGGCTTTCAGAGCGAAGAGATCCTGACGGCTGTAGCAGAAAATATTGCTTCAAGGAATAAATCATAGGGGGATTATTTCAGTGGACAGGATACTTCAGGTTGAAAATGTGACCAAAAAATACGGTTCCAAGCACGCACTGCATGATGTCACACTGGGGATCGGTGCGGGTAAAATCGTTGGTCTGCTCGGCAGCAACGGCAGTGGCAAGACTACGCTGATGAAGCTTATTGCCGGGCTTGCCCACCCGACTTCAGGAAAGATCTCCGTGCTTGGTGTTCCGGTAGGAGAAGCGAGCAAATCGCTGGTTTCTTTCATGCCAGACCGTCCCTTAACCGAATCCTGGATGAATGTGGGGGATGCGCTTAAGTTTCAGCAGGACTTTTATCCGGACTTTGATCCAGGCAAAGCGAAGAAGATGCTTGAATTCATGAAGCTTAGGGGGAATGACAAGGTCCGCACCTTGTCCAAAGGAATGAGTGAACGCCTGCAGCTGACTATGGTGCTCTCACGCCGGGCTAGCTTATATATTCTGGATGAGCCTATCGGCGGGGTTGACCCTGTTGCCCGGACAAAGATACTTAACGCGCTGATGGAGTTCTATGAGGAAGACAGTACAATTCTGCTCTCCACACATCTTGTAACGGATATTGAGCGGATCTTTGACGAAGTGATCTTTATCAAAGAGGGGAAGCTTGTGCTCCATAGTGAAGTTGAGGAGCTCCGGCTTCAGCACGGAAAAAGTGTTGATGAGCTATTCAGAGAGGTGTATGCAGAATGCTAAGGCTGATGAAATACGACTTGAAACGCAGACGGGAACGGATTCTTGCAGTATTTGTTATTATGCTCTTGGCACAGGTCGGAACATGGATTTCGAACAGCTCCATGGGTGTTGAACTACTTTCATATCATATGATGATCTACGGCATTTTTGGATGCATCCTGCTGCTTTTTGTCGTGTTCAACTATGTTCGCTACTTGAAGTCTTATGCCAGAAAGCTTGTACCGGTAGGTACTGTTCAGAACGTTCTTTCGCCACTGTTGCTCATTTGGGTTCTGCTCTTCCTGGTGGTTCTTATTGCAGCGATCCATCTGGGTCTATATGTTCTGGTGTACTCCTCTGATTTTCTTCCGGTGAATTTCTGGCATGTGGCTCCTTGGAGCGTACTGAATCTTCTTTGGACCTCCGGATTTGAGTTAATCCTCTTAATGTTTGCGATCACCGTAGCCATGAGCCTCCGGGTAAAAGGGACAATCTGGATCGCTATCGCCGTGTTTGCTTTGATCGATAACGGAATAAGCTTTATCGAAAATAAGTTCTGGGGAAGCTACATGAACGCACTGGATAAAGCATTCCAGTTTAAGATTTATGATGCTTCTGCCATACACACTGGACTAAGTCTGCCTGACATCGGAACGAATCTGTGGGCACTGATCTTTGAGGCTGCTGTTGGAGCCATTCTCATTTATGTAATGACTGTGCTGATCAAGAAGAGGATTGAAGAATAGGTGACCTTGTCTTCAGCAGCCTCTGGTCCTGGCATAAGGCAGAACCACACATCACAAATAGACGTCCTCCTGAAGGAGGGCATCTAACATGACGAGCCTGTTATAATCCTTGAGCTCTGCGGGTGTTGGTCCAAAGCTCCAATTCGCGCAGCAGCTGCTCTTCTTCGTCTTCCTGTAAATCGAGACGGATTCCATACTGGAACTGGCCCAGTCCGAACATCCATCCCCAACGCACGCTGCCTTCGAATTGCAGCTTGTCATCCGCGAGCTGAAAATGAATGATCAGCCTCGTATCACCAGCGGTAAAGCGGAGGTTAAGCGAAGTGCGCACCTTGCAGCCGGAACGGCTAAGGTCAAGCAGTACCCCTTCTGTCAATTTTCCGGCACCTGGACCGGAATTGTCCGCGGGAAGTTCCAGCCAGCATTCGATGGGCTGGTTCATCACGTATCGGAACGGTTCTTTTCTGCTGGAGTCGTCCATATGTACCTCCGCTGTTTTTTTTTGCTATTATATCGAACTGTTCGGATCTGGGCAATCTACTAAAGTGCTATTTTTGAAATAAAAGAATTATATTTTCAGAATGATAACAGAAATCCCCTCAGCCTCAGTGGTATGAGGGAGGGGATTCCTAAATCAAGCGGTACTATGTAGGATCGCTTAGCGGGTTACAGATTGTAGAGGGAAGACATGCAGTCCACGAACATTTTGTTGTATTCAGACCGTGACAAGTCCCGGGAGGAAGCGATGTCTCTGCCCAGGAATTCAAACCATGTAATTTCAGTGTGATCCTTTTTATAAAGGAATCTCTCATGCTCCATAGAAAAAACAGCATTTTCATACGAAGGGACATGCTCATATTTGAGCTCAGTACCCTGCTTCTCGGAAATTAAGGTAGCCAGAAGGATAAGCATCTTGAACGGGTCATCATACATTTCGAATTGTTCTGACATCAGAGATCACTCCTTGTGATGGTTGATGAGCAGATTATACTACAGCGTTCTCATGTAAGCATTATCATACAGATAACATAGTATTATTTTGCTATAAGCGATCAGATAAATGAAGAAAGAACATCCTGTCTATATGCGATGTGAGACGATGAGCTAAATATGATGTGCCGTATAACCGATGGATAATCTTCGTAAATAGAACGCTCGGGCTGATGCTCTGGTGTTTTTTTGTGTGTTTAAATCTACTAAAATCGCATATCTATAGGAGACAGCACAAGCATATTAACAGAACGAGCATTCTATATATAGAAAGGATGTGATGGGATGACCGGAACAGAATTTATAGCTGCAATCGCCCCCTTTGCTATAGCTGATATGCGACGAAGTGGTATTGCAGCTTCCTTAACGATCGCTCAGGCTGCGCTTGAATCCGGCTGGGGCAGTAGCAGATTAACAGTTAGAGCCAATAATTTGTTCGGGATCAAAGGAACTGGACCAGCCGGTAGTATCTCAATGCAGACTACGGAATATCGTGATGGCAAGGCCATGAAGGTCACTACGGCTTTTCGTGCCTATAATAACTGGGGAGAATCCGTTGCTGACCATTCAGAGCTGATCCGGAACGGGGTTTACTGGAACCGGAATCTGTACAGTAAGGTAATTGGGTTAGGTGGCGCCGACGCTGCAAGAGAGATCGCTGAGTCAGGGTACGCCACGGATCCCGATTATGCTTCTAAGCTTATTCAAATTATGAAGGCCAATAATCTGTTTCCATATGATGAGATGAAGGAGGATGATGAGATGTCAGCAGAAGATAGACAAAGGCTGGATGTTCTGGAAGCGAAGGTGCAGGAACTCCAGCAGCGTCTGGCTGCTGTAGAAGGACATTTTGCCATGGATGTTCCGGAGTGGGCGAAATCAGCCGTTAGCGCTGCAATAAGTGCTGGAGTGCTGGATACCCCTTCCCAGGGCAGCTATGATTTCTACAGAACACTCACCATATTATACCGGGCAGACCTCTTGCCGGAGAAGAAGGAAGGGTGATGAATGTGGTGAATGAGGCATTAAATAATGTTCTGGCATTTGCTTCAGTCTTGGCTGTTTTTGTCCTCGCTTTGGTACAATTGGTCAAAACAACCGTGACCCTCCCGCGAAATCTGGTGCCGGCCGTTGGACTGGTGATTGGGCTGCTTGTCGGTGCTGTTGCCTATCCGTTTACGGATATGAATCTGATTCTGCGCCTTTGGGCAGGTGGACTTGCAGGATTGTCTGCAACCGGACTTTTTGAGCTTGCATTCAACAAAAGGGACGGTTCAACCAAGGATTGACCCCTGTTTATATTAGAGCCTTACTCATACGCCAGTCGACCAAGCAATCAACACGCCTCAATTGTTTGGTCTCCTCCAATCTTCTGGGTACTGTCCGGGTCGGACCGGAGAACTTCGACGGGATTCTGGTTTCGGACTAATAAGCAGCATCCTGTCATTCCTTTTCATTAAGAAGGCAGGATGCTTTTTGGTAATATACAAGCCAGGGCCTAAAAATAAATCGTTTAGCCCAAACTGTATAGGAAGCGGGTACATATTCTACTGTGTAGTAATCAAATTGAAGGGGGTAATCTCATGGGTGCAGATTGCGGATATGGCGCTAATGTAGGTGGTGCTAATGTTGGTCCTGTTGGAAGTCCGTTTACTTCCACAGGTGCGATTCTGGTGCTTTATATCCTTCTGGTTATTATTTTGAGTGCCTGTTTCATCTAATACAGGATATAGACGCGTATCTGAGCAGGAATGCCGGGTCGCGTCTCCGGCCGCAGGGTTGATGGACAAGCCAGTGATTATATAGAAGAGTAGTGTAGAATAAGAGGGTATAGTTTTGTGTGCAAATTTAATTATCTATGAGAGTGGTGGAGTGATGGAAGAGAAAGAAAGAGTATATATCATACTTAAGCTGATTGAATCGGGTATTCCTCTGGATAAGGAGACGCTGGAACTGGGTGAGGAAGATTTCAATGAAAGAATAGAGGAGATTTTTGATGACCGGCTGGTAGAGAATATTATCTTCTCAAGGGCCGGCAACCGGCTGCTTGGCGTCAACACACAGGGTGTGAGATTGACCCGGCGTGGCAAAGACTTTATTTTCCTGAAAGAGTCTGGAAGGATGTGAGTATTTAAGAATACTGCTTAGAGTATACATCCGTCGCGGGGGAACATTTAGGCTATAGGTGAATATCCTGTAATTAAGTGTTCCTATTTATAGTAAAGGCGGTGCCACTGTGAATTATCAACCGTATTTTGCTTCTAATTTCCAGACGCCCAACCGGCTTCTGACCCGCAATGATGAAATGGTTCTTCAAATCATTCAGCAATCGATTCAAGGAGAACGTAATGATGAGCTGTTTTATGACTATCTTATAAAATTGGCCCCTACACGGCAAGAACAAGAGATTATTGCAGGTATCCGTGATGATGAGCGAAGACACCGGCAAATGTTCAAGACGCTTTACACCCAGCTGACCGGAATGGCTCCTGTGGTTTCAGATGAAGGAACAGAACCATTGCCGTCCAGTTATCTGGAGGGGATTGAAAAGGCGCTGATGGGTGAACTTAAAGCGTTTGAAAAGTATCGCAAGCTGTATTTGCACATTAACCCGCAGTACCGGGACTGGATCTTTGAGATCATGACGGATGAAATCAAACATGCCAGCTATTACAATTGGTTGTACGCCAAAAACAAGTAATTAAGAGCTCAGAAAGCACCTTGCTCGGTGCTTTTTTTGAGTAAGTCATTAACGGAACAAGAAGAAATGGATTCAAGTGTGGTTTTATGTAAAAGGCTGCCACGATGGCAGCTTTTTTGTATTGCGGATAATAATTATGTATCAAAAGTGGGGGGCCTAAAATAACAATCGGGCGCCCCTTTCGGAGCGCCCTTTCATGGGAGAGGAGAAACCGGACGAAGAGCTTATGGGGAAACGTAAGCCTGCTCCGCGGTTGTCTACGACATTTTGCAATGCCGATAATTACATGATGTCCCTGCAAGACCAATCTTATACATGAGAAGCCGGAGGAATTCTATCGGTCTTAGGAAGACATATACAGACATTCTTTTTATTTCATTAAACAATTGTGGTACTATAGGCTTGGACTTATGCCCTAATCAGCATAACTAACAGAGACATAAGAGCAGGTGAATGAGCGGTGAGAGTTGTATCGGGAAGTGCAAAGGGAAGACCTTTGAAGAGTGTTCCGGGAAGCGGAACGCGGCCAACAACCGACAAGGTCAAGGAAGCAATGTTCAGTATGATTGGTCCATATTTTGAGGGTGGCGCCGCGCTGGATTTGTTTGCCGGAACGGGCGGTCTCGGAATTGAGGCCTTGAGCAGAGGAATGGATCAGGCGGTATTTGTGGATATGGAACAGAAGAGTATCGATACGGTGCGCGCAAATCTGAAGGCGGCCAAGGTGGAGGAACAAGCAGAAGTCTATCGTAATGAAGCCGGGAGAGCGCTTAGTGCACTGGAGAAACGGGGTCGTTCGTTCGATCTGGTCTTCCTGGACCCTCCATACAGGCTGAAGCACGGGGATGAGCTAATGCTGGCTATGGTACAAAAGAGACTGCTGCGCCCGGATGCCGTTATCGTGCTGGAGCATGAGTCGGGCTATGAATATCCGGAGGACATTCCGGGATTCCAGAGAATACGGCAAGCTGTATACGGAGAGACGACAGTCTCTATTTATAAGTATGAGCCGGCCTCCCAAGAAACTCAGGAGAGCGGCAAGGAGGGTAATGATGAGTCTGCAGATTAGAAAAGAACGTGTGGCCATATATCCGGGAACCTTTGATCCCGTGACGATGGGACACATGGATATTATTCACCGTGCAGCCAAACAGTTCGACAGACTGATTGTTGCCGTTCTTAACAATTTAAGCAAAAATCCGTTATTTACTGTGGAAGAGCGTACCGATCTGCTTCGGCAGGCCACCCAAAACATACCTAATGTGGAGGTAGACAGCTTCCGTGATCTGCTGGTCAATTATGTCCGGCAGAAGGATGCCCAGGTCATTGTCCGCGGAATCCGAACGGTTACCGATTTTGAATATGAGCTGCAGAATGCCTCGATCAATCATAATCTGGACCCCGACGCAGAAACCATTTTTATGATGACCAATCCGAAATATTCCTATTTAAGTTCGAGTGTCGTGAAGGAGATTGCACACTTCGGCGGGAATGTGTCCGACTTCGTGACACCCGAAGTTGAGCAAGCCATGAATCTCAAATTCAAGCGGATGGACGGCGGAGTGAAGCCGTAACATATACAGCTGCAGATAGTGCTAATAATAAGAGCAGGATCAGTACCTGCAAACCAAGTAATTTCGGGATTGAGCTCCAGAATGCTACAGGATTTAGTATGACTGCTGGCATATGTTCATCCGGTACGCTCGTTACTGGCTGTACAATCGTCTGCAGATTAAGCAACGGTTTCCATAGGAGAATCGTGAACACAAAAGCATACATGCCATGAAGCAATCGGTTTGCAGCATAAGGAAGATAACTTACACCTGCCTGCTTAAGCAAAGTCAGTGCCTGGAGCTGTCCGCATATTCCGCTCCAGCCAAGGGCAGCCGATAACCAGGCAGCTTCTAGTGCGTCCATATGACTGTAGACTGTAAGAGAGGTTGCTTTGATTCCGGTGGTAAGCATATTTGCCCCTAGGTGAATTTCAAGCAGACTTGAAACCAGTGCCTGGGGTATCTGGGGGAATACTGAAGCCGCTATATGGATTACTACTGCAAAAATGATCATATAACCGCCGACAATCATGAGGTTCTGGACGGCGGTACTTATGGATTCACCAAGCAGTCTGCCGAAGCTGCGTCCGTCCTGTAGACGAGCTTCCGCAGCCGCACGATTGATGCGTATCAGCAGAGAAGCTCTTTTGTGATGTGGCTGTTTCAGCGATATGGCTGATTGAAGCTTAGGACGTTTGGCAAACAAAGCAGATGTACAGCCTGCTGATAGCCCGGCAAGCCAGTGGATGGACAGTAGTACATATCCTGACGCGGGACTGTGCAGAAAAGCTGCACCTACCACGATCAGCACAGTCACCGGGCTGGCATAGTGGGCCAGAGAAGCTAACCTTCCTGCCTCCTTGTCCGTAATACGGCCCTGTTTATGCAGATGTATTACTGCTCCAGCTCCGGCGGGGAAACCTGCGGTCATGCCCAGAGCAAGGGTCCAGCCGCCCGCTCCGGGCAATCGGAATATTCGATTCATTAAAGGTTCCAGCAATACACCTATGCCGTGAATTATTCCGGATGCGGTAAGCATCTCTGAGAGGATTAGGAAAGGTAGAAGGGCCGGGAAAACAAGGGTCCACCATAGCTTAAGGCCTTGCAGAGAGGCCGCGAATGAGGATTCCGGCGCAGATACGATAGCAATAGCCAGCAGTATGGCTGCTGCCCCGCCAGCAAATGGAGCGGCACCTGAGGTTATTCGTTGTATTTTCATAGGACTCATTTTGAGCATCACCTCTTCATAGCTTAGGACATAGGCTTAAGACTGTTATCAATTTATGCAGAATAGACAACCGTCATGCCTCGGTTCAACCAGCCGCCTTTACAGATCATTCCAAGAGTATAGTCCAGTGCTGAGGGAAAGAAGGGAAAAGCAGTGAGGCCATTGAAACGCCGGGTAGGATTCCGTGCCACAGTCTACTTGTTCACATTTGTGGTGATTGTTTATGTTGCTGTATTTATGAATACGCCTTATATTGTCTATCAACCCGGTAGCGCCTCTGAAGTGGAGCCAATGATTCAGGTTCAGAATGCTGACAAGGATGAAAAGGGAACCTTCATGATGACCACAGTATCTGCCAGCTATGCCAATGTAGCACTACTGGTAGCCTCTGTGTTCAATTCCAATGCAGAGGTGGTCCTGAAAGAAACCCGGCTGAGAGATAAAACGGAGCAGGAGTATGCGGCCGAGCAAGTATATTACATGAATAGTTCACAGTCCTATGCAGTCCAGGCGGCTTATCATGCTGCGGGTATTCCTTATGAAGATGTAGTGGACTACCTGTACGTATTCTCGGTGCCTGTGACTGGCAATCAGCAAAAATTCAAACCCGGCGACAAAATTATCAGTGTAGAGGGACAGTCCATTCCTGATCCGGACTCGTTATCCAGACTTCTTTCAACCCGAAAAATTGGTGATCCGGCAGTGGTTGTACTGCAAAGGGAAGGCAAGGAAGTAAAGGAAACGGTCAAGCTTGTAGAAGTCAAGAATCAGCAGACGGGAGCAGTAAAACCTGGTCTTGGGGTTGTAATTGGAGCTGTGCAGAAGGTAAAACCCGAGATTGAAGGCACAACGGTCAAATTTGTAGATACAGATGTAGGCGGGCCTTCTGCCGGACTAATGTTCACCATGGAGATATACAACCAATTGACTCCTGGTGATCTGACAAAGGGACATCGGGTTGCAGGTACAGGCACCATTGATGCGGATGGAAAAGTAGGGGCTATTGGAGGAGTTAAACATAAGATCGTAGCTGCTGACCGAAAAGGGGCGGAAATCTTTTTCGTGCCGGTTCAGAATTATGATGAAGCCAAGGCGAAGGCCGATAAGATCGGTACGGACATGAAGCTTGTACCTGTATCGACCTTTGCCGAAGCACTGAAATATATGCAGGAGCTGCCGGTCAAATCCTGACCGGGGACTCCAGATAGTCGCTGTAAAAATCTGTGCGCGAAGGGTTGCTGAATGCTCCTGCATAAGCGGCCGCTGCTTGCAGATCTCTGTCGAGCAGCGGATGAGAGAAATGGGCCGGACTAGTCACTACAGGCCAGGAAGCACGGTGTTTCATCTGTTTCAGCAACTGGCGGCCACTTTCCCGAAAACCGAGGACCCGAATGTATCCGGGTCCCTGAGCGAGGAGGGCAGGGGCCATTTCTTCCTTGCTGTGGTTCAGCAGGACATGGATTAGCAGACGCTGCAGTCTGGTATGTGTATAGCGTTTGCTTTTCAGTGCCTCCAGCAAACCGGACATAGTGAAGTGGGGAAGAGCAGGCAGTATCCGCAGCAGCCGGTTTTCCAGGCCTTCATTCATGTCCTGCAGCATTTGCAGCTCGGGCGCTGTCCGTATGGAGAGCAGGTGGCGGAGCTGAATGCTGAAGCTTTCCAGATTCAGCGGGCCTCTGCCGGCTGCATGCTCTCTTTCCAGGATGGACATGCTATAATCTGGCATGTATGCCTCTGGCGATTCGCCTTCTGACAGCGCCTGGCGTATCGCTGTGGCACTGGCAATTCTCGACCCGCTCTGCAGCGGGTCGTGGAACCCTGCGCCGGTTCGCGGCACAGTCAGGGGCCTGATCGCGCTGCAGAGCCGTTGCAGCGCGATCAGATAGTGCAGGCCGAGGCTGTTGTTCGGCTGGCGCAACAGCCCGGCGGCATCGAAGCTTCTCTCCTGTCCGGGGAGAGAAGCTTCCCAGACGGACGCCGCAGCTGCACTGTACGCGGCGGGGAAGCTCGCTCCGAGTGCCATGCGGCTGCGGATCTCGCTCTTGAGCGCGCTGCTTTCTTTGGCCAGGAATTCGGCCAGCGGCAGCAGCACGCTCAAAGTGCCGGCTTCGGAGCCGAAGCACAAGCTGTCCACGACCCCGGTCGCTTCCAGCAGAGCAACCGCTCCGAAGGCGAACCACTCTGCCGGCTGTACGGCATACGCCACCGGCAGCTCAATCACGACGTCGGCTCCCATATGGAGCGCCATCTCCGTGCGGGCGCGCTTGCTCACCGTCGCCGGTTCGCCGCGCTGGGTGAATGGCCCGCTCATGATCACAATGGAGTGATCCGCACCGGACAGTTTTTTGGCCTCCTCAAAGTGGTGGACATGACCGTTATGTAAAGGGTTGTACTCTGCAATAATACCGACCGCAGTCACTATGATTTCACCCCGTATTCTTGATAATTAGGATTCTAGATTAGTTATATCATAATTTGATCTGTCCATCGAAACAATATAAAGGGAAAATGGTTGACAAAGTTCGGTAATACTAGGTATAATAAATTTTGTTTGTTTGGAGTGATGAAATATGAAGATTCACTTTCGCAAATTGGCTAATGCCGACGAGCCTCTGCACTTTCAGGATACACTGGATGTAAGCGAGCTTGTCAAAGGGCGGAAGGATATACTTGCTGTTGCACCACTTTCAGTGGACCTTAAAGCGCTGCCCGCGGACACCGATTGTGTGAACGTGGTGGGGAAATTGAACGGGAATGTGGACATGTTATGTGCACGTTGCCTTACAGAGGTTAACAGTGAATTGAACATTCCTTTTGCTGAGACTTTCAAATGGCTTAAGCAGCCGCTTCTTCCCCAAGATGAAGATGATGAACTCATTTACATCGAGGATGAGATTGTGGATCTTGTCCCGTTTGTGGAGGAAAATTTCGTACTGCACTTACCGGATTCGGTATTGTGCAAGGCAGACTGTCTTGGTCTTTGTCAGAAATGCGGACAAAATTTGAACGAAGGCACCTGCAGTTGCGACAACACAGTGATCGATCCAAGACTCGCTGGGTTGAAAGGATTCTTTACCAAGCAAGATGACTAAGAACAAATCCCGAGTGATAACGGGTTAAAACAGAATTAGGAGGTGTAACACAATGGCAGTACCTCAACGGAGAACGTCCAAAACACGCCGTGACAAACGCCGCACCCACTTCAAACTGGTTGTGCCGGGCATGGTGAAATGTGAACAATGCGGAGAGCTGAAACTGGCTCACCACGTATGCAAAGTTTGCGGAACTTACAAAGCTAGAGAGATCATCAAACAATAGTCTCTCGACAAAAGTAGCACTTCATCTGCTGGTGAGGTGCTATTTTTTTTGAAATGATAAGCTTTTACAGACTAAATCGTATAAAAGGTTCTTCGATTTCACGACTGCTAAGAATCCTATCTCTATGAGGGGTAAGCTGTCATGATTGCTTCGGAATATCTATAAAGGCTTCATGTGAAAAGCTTTATATACTATGTTTCACGCATTCAAGTTCTCGGCGTTATGAGGCCTTCTTAAGCAAGCTTGTAAGTCTGCGCTTTATTTTTGTAGCGGCATGCTTTATACTACATATTAGTACCTGGTTCTAAATTTTTCATAAGATTTATAGCTATGATAACAGCGGCCATCCAAGGCCGGATGCTATTTTCAAAATATAAGGAAGCCAATTTTTCATGTTACTCAATGTCCTTATATTTCTCGCTGAAACGGGACGTCCTGTTCATGGGCGCCGAAGCCGTTTCCGCTTGGCATGTGCCAGGAGGTGAGCCGCCATAGAGCGGATGTCCAAGAAAGAACGTCAGCAGAAGCTGCTGCAGATTATAGACGGCAATCCATTTGTAACTGACCGGGAACTGACCCGGCAGCTCAAAGTGAGCATACAGACGATCCGCCTGGACCGGATGGAGCTTGGGATTCCCGAGCTGCGTGAGCGGATGAAGCAGATGGCCGAGCATTCCTACGATCAGGTGCGCTCTTTGCCTGCTGATGAAGTGGTCGGTGATATTGTAGACCTGCAGCTGGACCGGAGCGGGATTTCCATATTTGAAATTCGTGAAGAGCATGTCTTCTCCAGAAACGGGATCGCGCGTGGACACTATGTGTTCGCCCAAGCCAATTCACTGGCGGTTGCCGTGATCAATGATGAGATTGCCCTGACGGCTTCCGCTGATATTCGTTTTATCCGAATGGTTAGACTCCATGAGAAATGTATCGCCAAAGCGCAGGTGCGTTCACTCGCGGGCCGGAACGGCAAAGCGGAAGTGGATGTATTTACCTATGTCGGTGAAGAATTGGTTTTTCAGGGCCATTTCGTGGTATACCGGTCCGCATTTGAAGAATACAGCGAAGGGGGAAACCGCAGTGCTGATCGCCATTGATGCGATGGGTGGGGACAATGCTCCTGAATGTAATGTTGAGGGTGCATTATCCGCAGCAGCAGAGTGGAGTGACACGCAGATTGTGCTTGTCGGCGATGAGGCCAGACTTGAACCACTGCTGAAGAACAAACCGTCTAATGTGTCTGTGCGTCACGCGGGGGACGTTATCGGTTCTGATGAAGAACCGGTAAAGGCGGTCCGCCGTAAAAAGGATTCATCCATGGTAGTGGCAGGCCGTATGGTTCGCGAAGGTGAAGCGGACGCCATGATCTCGTCAGGGAATACAGGAGCTTTAATGACTACGGGGTTACTGGTTGTAGGGAGAATGCAGGGGATTGAACGCCCTGCTCTGGCTCCCATGATTCCGACTCTGGATGATGTCGGTGTGCTGGCACTCGATCTGGGTGCCAATATGGATGCCACGCCCCAACATCTGGTGCAATATGCTCTCATGGGCAGTATTTACCGCAGTAAGGTGCATGGCATAGCTAAACCTCGTGTGGGCCTGCTGAACGTGGGTACCGAACCTGGGAAAGGCAATGAACTAACAAAGGAAGCATACCCGCTGCTGGAAGCAATGCAGGGGATCCATTTTGTCGGCAATGTGGAAGCCCGGGATGTGCTCACTGGCAACTGTGATGTGCTCGTATGTGACGGATTTGCAGGGAATATACTATTGAAGACACTGGAAGGTACAGCTGGCGCGATGTTCTCTCTGCTGAAGGAACAGTTCAGCAAGTCCTTGAAGACTAAGCTCGGAGCAGCCATACTGATGCCAGAGCTTAGAAACCTCAAAGGCAAAATGGATTATAAAGAGCATGGCGGAGCACCGTTGCTCGGTCTTAGCGGGTTGGTAGTGAAAGGACATGGCTCATCTGACGGTAACGCTGTCAAGAATGCAGTCAGACAAGCACGAATTGCTTTGCAAGCAGATTTGGTATCCAGTATATCCAAGGAAATTAGCGGGAAGTGAGTGAGGACATGAAACAATTACGTCCGGTAGGGATTATTGGCACTGGGAAATATGTGCCTGAGAAAATATTAACCAATAGTGATCTGGAGAAGATCGTCGAAACCAACGATGAATGGATTGTCAGCCGTACAGGTATCCGGGAACGGCATATAGCCGCTCCGCATGAAGCGACTTCCGATCTTGCCTACGAAGCAGCGCTCAGAGCGCTGGATTCAGCGGGAATGAAAGCGGAAGATCTGGATCTGATTATTATCGCAACGGTAACGCCGGACAGTGCATTTCCATCTACGGCCTGCATCCTGCAGGACAAACTGGGTGCAAAAGGGGCGGCGGCATTTGATTTGTCTGCTGCTTGTTCTGGATTCGTATATAGCTTGGCTACAGCAACCGGATTTATCCAGAATGGGATGTACAATAACGCACTGATTATCGGTGCAGATACCTTGTCACGGATCACCGATTACACAGACCGTAATACCTGTGTTCTATTCGGTGACGGTGCGGGTGCTGTTATTCTCGGGGAGGTGCCTGAAGGAAGAGGGTTCCAATCCTTTGATCTCGGTGCTGAAGGTTCCGGCGGAAGTTTGCTGAAGATGGAAGCAGGTGGTTCACGACTCCCGGCATCACAGCAAACAGTGGAAGATAAAAAACATTTCATTTACATGAACGGCAGAGAGGTCTTCAAATTTGCTGTGCGGATCATGGGTTCAGCGACGGAGCGTGTACTAACCAAAGCAGGTATCTCCAAAGAAGATATTGATCTGTTTGTACCTCATCAGGCTAATATCCGCATTATCCAATCGGCGATGCAGCGTTTGGATCTGCCGCCGGAGAAATGCGTCATCAATGTCGATAAATACGCTAACACTTCTGCAGCATCGATTCCTCTCGCACTCGTAGAGGCAGCGGAAGAAGGCCGGATGAAGGAAGGCGACACTGTGCTGATGGTAGGTTTCGGTGGAGGTCTTACATGGGGCGCTTCTGTCCTGATCTGGTAAAGCCGCGGATTCTATAATAATAGAAGGAAGTGATGGCAGAACAGTCGTAAGCAGGCTGGTTGCCTCATTGTTCAACGTGAAGGAGTATTGAGTTATGGGTAAAATAGCATTTGTTTTTCCTGGCCAGGGTGCACAGGCCGTAGGGATGGGTAAGGATGTATATGATGCTCTTCCGCATAGCCGTGCGGTGTTCGAGAAGGGCGATGAAGTGCTGGGATTTCCGCTTAGCCGCCTTATTTTTGAGGGCCCTGACAGTGATCTGAAGCAGACTGCAAAAACACAGCCGGCACTTGTTACAACGAGTGTGGCTTATCTCGAGGCGTTGCGGGAACAAGGAGTCACACCTGACTATGTTGCAGGACACAGTCTTGGGGAGTATAGTGCTCTGGTAGCGGCCGGAGTGCTGTCTTATGAAGATGCAGTAAGTCTGGTGCGTCTGCGTGGACGCTTTATGGAAGAAGCAGTTCCCGGCGGTCAAGGGGCCATGGCAGCTGTGCTTGGTGCGGAACGTGAAGCCTTGACTGTGCTCTGCCGCCAGATATCGGAAGCAGGTAAGATTGTGGAACTGGCCAACGTCAACTGCCCTGGTCAAATTGTTGTCTCCGGTTCTCAGGCTGGTGTTGATGAAGTAGTGAAGCGTGTCAAAGAAATTGGCGGGAAACGGGCTATTCCTCTTGAAGTAAGCGGACCGTTTCATTCTTCCCTGATGAAGGAAGCTGCTGAACGCCTGGCTGTTGAACTTGAAAAGGTGACCTTTAATACTCCATCTGTTCCTGTGGTTGTTAATGTGAATGCAACAGCCGTGACCGAACCGGATGAGATCCGCAAACTATTGGTTCAGCAGGTATTTTCTCCTGTGTTGTGGCAGGATAGCGTAGAATGGCTGATTGCAGCCGGAGTGGATACTTTTGTGGAGATTGGCTCAGGCAGTGTGCTTGCAGGCTTAATCCGAAAGATTGACAAAACCGTTAAAGTTGTTAATATCAATAGTCTGGAAAGTGCGCAGACAGGCTGGTAAAGTCTGATATAGTCAAACGATGTGGAATGGATGAAAGGGGAATATGGCATGTTCTCAGCATTAAAAGGCCAGACGGCTCTCGTCACTGGCGGATCTCGCGGCATTGGCCGTAGTATCGCACTGGCACTTGCGGAATATGGTGTGAAAGTAGCTGTGAATTACTCCGGTAATGAAGCGGCAGCACAAGAGACCGTCGCGCGAATCGTCGAACTGGGCTCGGAAGGGATTGCGCTGAAGGGCGATGTCGGTAACAGCCAGCAAGCAGATAACCTGGTGAAAGAGGTTATAAACACCTGGGGGAAGATCGATATTCTGGTCAATAATGCCGGTATCACCCGCGATAATCTGATCATGCGCATGAAGGAAGAAGAGTTTGATCAGGTTATTGAGACGAATCTAAAAGGCGTGTTCAACTGTCTGAAATCAGCAACCCGCCCCATGATGAAGCAGCGTTACGGCCGGATTATTAATATTTCTTCGGTCATCGGTGTGATTGGAAATGCCGGACAGTTGAACTACTCGGCTGCCAAAGCAGGTATTATTGGAATGACTAAATCTGCAGCACGCGAGTTGTCTTCACGGGGAATTACGGTCAACTGTATTGCTCCGGGTTTTATAGATACCGAAATGACACACCAGTTGTCCGATGAAGTCCGCAGCGAATACGAGAAGGGGATTCCCCTTGCACGTCTCGGGCGGCCGGAGGACATTGCCATGACGGTTGTATTTCTAGCCTCGGAAGGGGCAGCCTACATGACAGGTCAGACACTCCATGTGGATGGCGGAATGTACATGTAAGGCCACAAAAGTTGTAAAGTCTACAGTGGAAGAGAATTGGGGCGGCCGGAAAGCGTTTTTTGAGCTCTATGGTATTTTGACTTCATATCTCGTATAATACCAAAAGAGGAGGTGAACCGGATGTCCGATGTATTGGAGCGTGTAAAACGCATTGTCATCGACCGCTTAGGTGCCGATGAAGCTGAGGTAACATTAGAAGCGTCTTTCAAAGATGATTTAGGTGCTGATTCTCTTGATGTAGTAGAATTGGTTATGGAATTGGAAGATGAATTCGATATGGAAATCTCTGATGAAGATGCAGAGAAGATTACGACCGTGGGTGAAGTTGTGAAGTACATACAATCTCATACCTAGAGTCATATGATTGAGAGTCCCGTTCCTACAGAGGGCGGGACTTCTCCTCATTTTACAGCAATAAGTCAATACCAAAGGATGCCATATGCACCTTTACGGGGAAAATAACTGGACCGCGCATGGAATGTTCTTGCGGCGATTGAAGTTTATATAGTTTCTAATAACAAGAAGATACAGCCTACAGATGGGGTGATTGCGTTTGAGTCATAGAGTAGTTGTAACAGGTATGGGCGTGATGACGTCGCTTGGCACGGATTTGGATACGTTCTGGGATAATTTGATGAATGGCAAATCCGGAGTGTCGACAGTGGACGCTTTTGATGTCAGCGAGTACACAACCAGAATAGCAGCATCCATTAAAGACTTTGATCCGGAGGCGCGGTTTGGCCGTAAGGAAGCACGCAAGATGGATCGTTTCGTCCAGTTTGCAGTAGCAGCAGGTGAAGATGCACTCAAGGATAGCGGGCTTGTGATCGGTGAAGATATCGATGCGGAGCGGATTGGCGTCTCTGTAGGGTCCGGTATTGGCGGACTTGGCACATGGGAAGACAATCATAATCTTCTTCTGGAAAAGGGACCAAAACGGGTCAGCCCGTTCTTCATCCCGATGATGATTGCGAACATGGGATCAGGTCAATTGTCGATTAGCCTGGGAGCCAAGGGACCGAATACTACAACAGTAACAGCTTGTGCAACAGGAAGTCATTCCATTGGTGAATCTTTCCGCCTGATTCAGCGCGGAGATGCGGATGCGATGATTTGTGGCGGTTCAGAAGCCACTATTCGTCCAACGGGTATGGCAGGCTTCTGTGCAATGAGAGCGATGTCGACTCGTAACGATGAGCCTGAGAAGGCGAGTCGTCCGTTTGATGTAGACCGCGATGGATTTGTTATGGGAGAGGGAGCCGGAATATTAATTCTCGAATCACTCGAGCATGCTGAGAAGCGCGGAGCCAAGATCTATGCCGAGGTCATTGGCTACGGTCTTAGTGCGGATGCCCACCATATGACGGAACCTGATCCGGATGGTGCTGCACGCTGCATCAAGATGGCGATACGCGATGCAGGTATTGCCCCTGAAGAGATCGATTACATCAATGCTCATGGAACCTCTACACCTGTAGGTGACAAGTCGGAGACATCTGCCGTAAAGATAGCTCTTGGAGAGCATGCATATAAGGTTGCAATTAGCTCCACCAAATCCATGACCGGCCATTTACTTGGTGCTGCCGGAGGTGTGGAAGCGATTATTTGCGGATTATCTCTGCAAAAAGGAATGATTGCACCTACTATTAATTTGGACAATCCAGACCCGGAATGCGATTTGGATTATGTTCCGAATGTTCCGCGCAAAGCGGATCTGAATATCGTGATGTCGAATTCCTTTGGATTCGGCGGACATAACGCAACAGTGATTCTCAAAAAATATAATCAGTAAGGGAGACAGTGCAGTGAAAGGAGACCTGAAGCAGTTACAGAGCCAACTTCAAATCCAATTTCACGATGCTGCACTTCTGAAGCAGGCCTTTACCCATGCATCTTATGTGAATGAACACCGGTTCAATCAGCATCAGGACAACGAGCGTCTGGAATTTCTGGGCGATGCCGTTCTGGAGCTTACGGTGTCTGAATATTTGTACAATTTGCTTCCGGACCGACCTGAAGGCGAGTTAACCAAGCTGCGGGCTGCAATTGTATGTGAGCCTTCTTTGGTGAGATTCGCCGAAAGTCTGGGCTTTGGACGCTATGTATTGTTGGGTAAAGGGGAAGAACTTACGGGCGGCAGAACCCGCCCGGCCTTGCTGGCCGATGTATTCGAATCCTTCGTGGGAGCGCTTTATCTGGACCAAGGTCTGGAAACAGCACGGCGGTTTCTGGATAATCATGTGTTTCCGCTGGTGGAGACGGATGGCAAGCTGCAAATGCAGATGAGCGATTTCAAGACGGAGCTTCAGGAGCTGATTCAGCATCACGGAATGGGTACGCTGGAATATCGGATTATTGAAGAACGCGGACCGGCACATGAACGGGAATTCGTCTCTGAGGTCTATATGGCCGGCCGATCACTTGGCAGAGGCAGTGGCCGCTCCAAGAAAGAAGCGGAGCAACAGGCAGCAGCAGCAGCGCTTTTGCAGTTGAAGGAAGATGGCGCGTAGTACCGTGTACGTGCTGTAGTGAAAGTTTGCTTTTTGGAATTTCTCGAACTTTTTGTTATTGACTTCAAGGACAAGCTTTACAATGTGGCGGGTCCAGCGGAGGAGAGCAGCAATGGTCTGAAAGCCGGCGTACAGGCGGAGGTCAGACTTTTGCTGCTCTTTTTCGAGATTCAGACTAGTGTAAGAAAAGGAATAAAAAGAGATACAGCCTAGAAACGGTTTGTAGTGAAGAGCTGTTTTAGGCGGTGAGGCGCTATGGTATAATGGGGCAGAGGTGAATAACAGGGTATGTTTTTGAAACGGATTGAATTAGCAGGTTTTAAATCATTTGCCGACAAAACGGAAATGGAATTTGTCCGCGGAATTACAGCCGTAGTCGGCCCGAACGGCAGCGGCAAAAGTAATATATCCGACGGCATCCGCTGGGTGCTGGGTGAACAAAGCGCCAAATCACTGCGCGGTGGAAAGATGGAAGATATTATTTTTGCCGGAAGTGATGCACGTAAAGCCGTGAATTACGGGGAAGTATCACTGACTCTGGATAATGAGGATCATGCACTGCCTCTGGACTTCAGCGAGGTAACCGTAACACGCCGTGTGCACCGAAGCGGGGATAGTGAATACTTAATTAACAAGCAGGCCTGCCGGTTGAAGGATATTACTGAACTCTTCATGGATACCGGTATCGGGCGAGAGGCCTATTCGATTATTGGACAAGGCCGGATTGAAGAGATCCTTAGCACCCGTTCCGAGGATCGCCGCGGTATATTTGAAGAAGCCTCAGGGATTGTTAAATATAAATCACGCAAAAAGGATGCCGGCCGCAAGCTGGATGAAACCGAGCAGAATCTGTTGCGCATTCATGATCTGATCAGCGAGCTGGAAGACCAGGTAGGCCCGCTGAAGGATCAGTCCGAAAAGGCAATCCGTTACAAGGAACTGAGAGAGCAGCTCAAGCAATTGGAGATTGCTGTGTATGTTCACCAGATTGATGGGATACATACGGCGTGGAAGGAAGGCAATGACCGGCTGGAAGTACTCCGTAATGAACAGCTTCAGTTGTCAACCGTTGTGTCCGCCCACGACGCAAAGCTCGAAAGTGGACGTGCAGAACTGCGGACATTGGAAGAGGAAGTAGAGAAGCTGCAGGAACAGCTGCTGCGCTATAGCGAAGCTAATGAGAAAAGCGAAGGCTACGGGGAGCTGCTTAAAGAGCGCAGACGCAATTTGGAGAGTAACCGGGAGCAGCTGATGGCTACGCTGGGTTCTGTTGGCGAACGTTCCGCTGACCGTCAACGCGAGCTTGCGGAGCTGGAGCATAAGCTCCAGCAATCCCGGTTGTCGCTCGAAGAGCTGCGTAAGCAGCTGGCAGACGAGGAGTCCAGACTGGAAGGCGTTGCTGGAGGCATCAGCCAGAGCAAGGAAGAAAAGCTGAAGAGTGCTCTGCTGGAACTGATGAATCTGATGGCACAGGCCCGGAATGAAATTCGCTATGCCGACCAGCAAAAAGAAAGCCTGGAGCGTAGAATGAGCCGCAGTCAGGAAGAAAGCGGTAAGTGGACGGCAAAGCTGGCAGAATTGATTGCCGCCCAGAGCGCACTTAAGGATAGAATCGCGGGATTGGGCAATGAAATCGGCTCCCTCCGCAATGCTTACATCACTGAAAGCGAGCAGACCAGCAAACGCCAGAAGCTGCTGGAGGAGACGCAGGGCGGACTCCGCAAATGGGAGCAGAAACGCGAAGCCCAGGTTTCCCGGCATGAGACCATGAAGGAAATGCAGGATGATTTTGACGGATTCATGCTCGGGGTAAAAGAGGTGCTCAAGGGTGCGCGCAAAGGACAACTTCGTGGTGTACACGGTGCGGTCGCGGAGCTGATATCCGTTCCCGAGAAGCTGGAAATGGCTGTGGAAACCGCTATGGGTGCTTCGCTTCAGCATGTAGTTATGGATAACGAAGCTGTATCCCGGCAAGCAATTGCTTTCCTGAAGCAGCGTCAGCTGGGACGTGCGACTTTTCTGCCGCTGGACGTTATCCGTTCCCGGCAGATTGGCGGAAGTGACCGTGCAATGGTTGAAGGCGCGGAAGGGTTTGTGGGAATCGGGTCAGAACTGGTGGGATACGAGGATAAATACGCGAGTATCGTCGGCAGCCTGCTTGGGAATGTGGTTATCGCTGAGAGTCTGGAGCAGGCTAACCGTATTGCCGCCAAGTGTCAATATCGTTATCGGGTGGTAACCTTGGAAGGCGATGTGGTCAACGCGGGTGGTTCAATGACTGGGGGTAGTCAGCATAAGAAGAATAACAGTCTGCTGAGCCGCAAACGTCAGCTTGACCAGCTCTTTAGTGAGATCGAAGAGAGTGAGCGGCAAATTGCCAAGTTGAAGCAGGGAATCAACCGGTTGCGGGAAGAACAGGAGACGGCTTCACGGAAGTTGGAAGAGCTTCGTCATGGCGGTGATGAGAAACGGCTGGAAGAGCAGCGTGTCTCCGGTGATTTGAAGCAGCTTGAGCAGGAACTGCGCCATGTACAGGAGCAGGTGGATGGAGCTGGTGCAGAGCGCAGCGGTTTTGAGAGCGAAGTGCGTGAACTGGATGAGAGCCGGAAGCATGCGGTGTCCGAGCTTGAACGGTTAGAGAAGGAAGAGAAAGAGGCTCATGAGGCGATTCGTAATGCGGAATCGGCGCGCAAAGCAAATGAATCGGCCAAAGAAGAGCTGCAAAGCAAGCTGACCGGGATGAAGGTGACCGAGGGCAAGCTGGACCAGGAGATTTTCTCGCTGGAAGAGCAGCTGCGGCGCATGAGACAGGATGCGGGTTCGCAGGACAAAGAACTGCGTCACAGCCGCAGCCTGCTGATCACGATTGAACAGGATCTGGAAGAAAACACGAGAGAAGCTGTGAAACAGAAGGAAGACCTGAACAATTACCGGCTGAAAAAAGAAGATACTGCAGGCAAGTTGGATCTGGCTCGTGCCGACCGTGCCGCTTTGACACGCAAGCTGGAGCTTGCGGAAGGTGAAACCAAGGATCAGCGTCAGGCCTTGAAGTCGGTTGATGACAAACTGCGTGCGACCGAGGTGGCGGTGGGACGGCTCGATGTAGAGCTGGACAATATTCTGCGCAAGTTGAGTGATGATTATGAGCTGAGTTACGAACTGGCTAAGCAGCGGTACCCTATTCCTGAGGATGTACCTGCCGCCCAGATGGAGGTTCAGCGACTCAAACGCAGCATTTCTGCGCTGGGCGAGGTGAACCTGGGGGCGATTGAGGAATATCAGCGTGTGCATGAACGCTATACCTTCCTCAGCGGTCAGAAGGATGATCTGGTGGAAGCCAAAACCACATTATACCACGTGATTCATGAGATGGAAGAAGAGATGTCCAAACGTTTCAAGCAGACCTTTGACGCCATCCGCCGTGAATTCGGCACCGTATTCTCCAAGCTCTTCGGCGGAGGCAGAGCAGATCTAATGCTGCTGGACCCTGAGAATATGCTGGATACAGGGATTGATATTGTAGCCCAGCCTCCAGGCAAAAAGCTGCAAAACCTGCAGCTGTTATCCGGAGGAGAGCGCGCATTGACGGCCATGGCACTGCTGTTCGCCATCCTTCAGGTTAAACCGGTTCCGTTCTGCGTTCTGGATGAGGTTGAAGCTGCATTGGATGAAGCTAACGTAGTACGCTTTGCCCAGTATCTGCGTGAATTCTCGGAACAGACGCAATTTATTGTAGTCACCCACCGCAAAGGAACTATGGAAGAAGCGGATGTGCTCTATGGGGTTACGATGGAAGAGGGCGGCGTCTCCAAGCTGGTTTCGGTTAAACTGGAGGATGATGAAGCAGAGATTGCTTAACGGAATCGTTACAAATATTGAGGAGGAACATAATGAGCTTTTTTCGGAAATTAAAAGAAAGCATCTCCGGTAAAACGGAGAGTGTCACAAAACAGTTCCGCGACGGTCTCGAGAAAACCCGTATAGGGTTCGTAGAGAAGGTATCTGACCTGATCATCCGCCGCAAAAAGATAGATGAAGAGTTCTATGAGGAATTGGAAGAAATTCTGATTGGAGCCGATGTCGGAGTTAACACCGTGATGACGCTGGTTGAGGAGTTAAGAGCAGAAGTGAAGCAGAAGCGGATTGAGGATGCTTCCGAGCTGCAGCCGATTCTGTCCCGGAAACTGATGGAACTCCTGCGTGGTGATGATGATAACAGCTTGAAGGAGAACCCGGACGGGATCACTGTCATTCTGTTCGTCGGCGTTAATGGAGTCGGGAAGACGACCACCATCGGAAAGCTGGCACATCGCTATAAGCAGGAAGGTAAAAAAGTACTTCTTGCGGCTGGAGATACCTTTCGTGCAGGGGCAATAGAACAGCTTGAAGTATGGGGGCAGCGTGCTGGAGTGGATGTCATAAAGCAGCAAGCAGGCTCGGACCCGGCAGCGGTTATGTTCGATGCCGTTCAGGCGGCCAAGCAGCGGAATGTGGATGTGCTGATCTGCGACACGGCAGGCAGACTACAGAACAAAAGCAATCTTATGGAAGAGCTCAACAAAATCTTCCGTGTGATCCAGCGGGAGATTCCAAGCGCCCCACATGAGGTGCTGATGGTGCTGGATGCAACTACCGGACAGAATGCATTGACCCAAGCCAAGCTTTTTGGAGAAAAGAGTGGTGTCACCGGACTGGTGCTTACCAAACTGGACGGAACAGCCAAAGGCGGGATTGTAGTCGCAATCCGCCAAGAAATGAATTTGCCAGTTAAGCTTGTGGGTCTGGGAGAGAAGATGGAGGATTTGCAGCCATTTGATTCTACCCAGTTTGTACATGCCCTCTTTGCTGGAATGATCGCCAATGAAGAACTGAATGAAAAGCAGGACTAAACCTTAGTCAATGGAACGAGATTTGGCAACAAGAGCGGCTGTGCTTTTAATAGAAGCAACAGCTGCTCTTTTTTTGTAGATAAAGTATCAAAATTTCAACATATGAAAAATTCATAATAGTAATGCATGTCAACTCTCGCGCATACAATTCTATGTACTCTATATATGGTTGTCCCTGATCATCACTTATAGGAGAAAGGAAGCGATTCCACCGTTGCTTAATGGAGTACAACTCCATTTTGCCGTTATATATATTGACATGAACAATATTATTTACGTATTATTAAAGTATCTTATAACATTTTCATCATATTTTTTTTGCGAAATTTGCATCAATGTAAATAAACGTAACATTAAATTGATCCGAAAGGAGTCGGGCTCATGTCCAAACTTGATCCTCTGCCCGGGCTGTCTCCGTATCCACTGCAACATTTTTATGATGAAATGTATGCCGATGAACGGAGCGTCCGGCCGCATTACAAACATGTCAACCGCATGTTTTCCGGGATGAGCCCCGAAGAGCTGCAAGGTAAGCAGAAACTGATGCAGCGTCGGATGATGGAAGAGGGAATTACGTTTACACTGTATAATCCTGCACAGGATCATCCTATGGAGCGTACAATTCCTTTTGACATGATTCCTCGGATTATTCCCAAGCTGGAGTGGGAAAGGCTGGAAGCTGGGATTGTTCAGCGTATTACGGCGTTAAATCTTTTTATTCATGATATCTATCATGAACAATACATTGTCAAAGACGGTATCGTGCCGCGGCGTATGATCATCTCGAACTGCTACTTCCGCCCGGAGATGGCCGGTATGCGGGTACCTGGCGGAGCTTACATTACTACTTCGGGAATTGATCTGATCCGCCATCATGATGGAGAATATTACGTGCTTGAAGACAATCTGCGGACACCCTCAGGATTCTCTTACCTGTTTAAAGGCAGATCCCTGATGAACCAGCTGTTTCCCGAAGTCTCTTTTGCCAGCTTCATACGTGATGTGGACCATAGCTTGAACCGGTTTCTGTCAGTCCTGCGAAGTCTTTCCCCGTCTCGGACGAAGAATCCGGTCATAGCTCTGCTGACACCAGGTGAATACAATTCTGCTTACTACGAGCACGCTTTTCTGGCTCAGCAAATGGGAATACACCTGGTAGAAGGTCGGGATTTGGTTGCTCAGGACCATAAGGTGTATTTAAAAGAAATGAACGGTCTCCGGCGTGTGGATGTACTGTACCGCAGATTGGATGACGATTTCATAGATCCGCTGGCGTTTCAGCCCAATTCACTTCTGGGCGTAGCTGGGCTGATGAATGCATACCGGGCAGGGAATATAGCCATAGCCAATGCACCGGGAACCGGCGTTGCAGATGACAAAGCGATGTATGTATACGTACCGGATATGATCCGCTATTATCTGAACGAAGAACCCATCCTTGGGAATGTGCCTACTTATCTGTTATCAAGGTTACAGGAACGACAATATGTGCTCGATAATCTACATGAAATGGTGGTAAAGGAAACCTCTTTGTCTGGAGGATATGGGATGCTGATTGGCAGTGAAGCGACCAGGGAGGAGCTTTCCGATTTCCGACTCAAAATTCTTGCCGATCCGGCTCGTTATATCGCACAGCCGATCATGTCGCTGTCTAGAGCTCCCGTGCTTGCAGGTGGCAGTATGGAACCCCGTCATATTGACTTGCGGGCTTTTGTGCTCATGGGCGCCGACCGCAAACCGCATGTGATTCCAGGTGGTCTGACACGAGTAGCCATGAAGGAAGGCTCGCTGGTGGTGAATTCTTCCCAGGGTGGTGGAGTAAAAGACACTTGGGTAATGGCTTAGACACTACAGCATAAGACTTCAGAATTAACAAATGCAGCATCCATACGTTAAATGAAGGAGTGGCTACGATGCTGAATCGCAATGCGGAAGCTTTGTTCTGGATTGGCCGGTATATGGAGCGGGCGGAGAATCATGCCAGGCTGATCGATGTGCATTATCATATCCAACAGGAAGAGGACTTTCAGGCTGAGGGACATAAATGGTCACGGCTGATTGATGCGTTGGGTGTCAGAAAAGAATATCAGCAGCAATTTGACAGCTTTTGCGAGCAGGATGTATTGTCCTTTATTACACTGGACCTTGGAAATTCCAATTCAATATTCTCTTGCGTACATCAGGCGAGAAATAATCTTCGGACGCTGAGGCAGCATCTTCCCAGTGAGTTGTGGGATATTGCAAACAGTTTTAACCTGTGGCTCGGTGAACAAACCTTGGCAGATATCATGGTCGGACCCCATCAATTCTACCAGCATGTCAAAGAACGGGCTGCCATGTTTCTTGGGGCTGAGCAATCCGTTATGCTACGAGCCAATGAGTGGCGGTTCATTGAAAGTGGGCGTTTCCTGGAGCGGGCAGAGAATACGACCCGAATTCTGCAAGCCGTTACGTTCTCCTGTAAGTCTAAGGATATCAACGGTATCTATACCCAGCTGCAGGCAGTCCTCAAATCAGTCAGCGGGTATCAGGCCTTCCGGCGTTATTATGCTGATGCGATGTCCCCGGAGAGCATTTTGGAGTTCTTAATCGTAAATGCGTATTTTCCACGTTCGATCCGCTTCTCATTCCACAAGCTCGAGGAGCATTTGGCTAAGCTTGATCTGGATACTTCCGAGAAGGGATCCGGTCACGAGCGGGTGATCCGGCAGGCCGGGAAGATCAAGGCAGAGCTTGATTTTATGGAAAAGGAAGAGATGTCGGGCGATCTCGTAGAGGTTGTATTGCAATCGCTGATGACCTCTTGCCAGAAGCTGGGTAAAACGATGGAAGGTGCCTTTTTTCGCCGAGAGGGGGTCTCTGTATGAAAATCGAGATCAATCATACGACCACATACAGTTACCCGGAGCCGGTTACGGACAGTGTCAATGAAATTCGCCTAACCCCGCGGACCAATTACCGCCAGTCCTGCTATCACCATGAGGTAGAAGTGTTTCCGCCAGCGAATTTGCTCACTTATGAGGATTTTTTCGGCAATCGTGTGCATGCTTATTCAGTGAATAAGCCACATACCGAGATGGTGATTCATACCAAGGCCACTGTGGTTACACTGGATAAGGCGCAAGGATTAGACCTTCCGCATATTCCGCTGGAGGATCAGGTGAAGCTGCTAAATGATGATAAGTTCCAGAACCGGTACGTGGAGTTCATTTTACCTACCCGATATACCGAGGTTACACCAGAGTTGGTCGAATTTGCGTCGCAGCATCCTTTTGATGAAGCGGAAGACATGTACGAGTGGACCAAAAAGCTGTCATCGACGATTTATGAACAATTTACCTATGATCCTGAGGCGACAAGTGTCAACACTACCGTTAAAAAAGCTTTAAAGCTAAAACGCGGTGTGTGTCAGGATTACGCTCATCTGATGATCGCTGTCTGCCGCAGTGTCGGACTTCCTTCACGATACGTCAGCGGGTATCATTTTGTGGGTGACCTTCAGGGCGGCAATGCTGATTTCGAGCAAGCTTCGCATGCCTGGGTGGAGACGCATATCCCCGGTACCGGGTGGCTCGGTTTTGATCCTACGAATAATGTTGAAGTGAACTGGCGGTATATTAAACTGGGGCATGGACGTGATTACAAGGATATCGTTCCGGTAAAAGGAGTCTACCGCGGAGTCAGCGGAACACTGACGGTAAAGGTGGATGTCCGTAAGCTGGAGAATTGAAGAAGTGAGGAGAGCCCTGCGACAGCGGGGCTTTTTTATTGATTATGGCGGGCGAGTTACCCGTAAGTTGGCAATGTTGAAATGCTCCTGACATGGAAGGAAGGAGTGTTATCTAGCAGGTATAGTGTGCACGTTGCATCAAATTTGTGCAAATTTTGCATAAAATGATTATAATCAAGGCCTGTTTGGGTAATCTTGAAACAGAGCCACTAAGCTGGACGAATTAGAAAGGGAGTGTACATATGAGCCCAAGTATAGTGAAAAAACAGCGTTTTCTAGGTAAAACAGCCATAATTACAGGGGCGGGCTCTGGAATCGGGAGAGCGACAGCTATTCAGATGGCCCGTGAAGGCGCAAATGTAGCCTTATTCGATCTGGTGAACGAACGGACATCTGTATTGGAGCAGAAGCTGAACAAACAACGCAAAGACTGCGCCCTCGCTATAGATGTGGATACATCGGATGCGGTTCGCATGGAAGAAGCAGTACGCAAAACAGTGGAACGTTTCGGCGGAGTCGATATTGTTTTTGCCAATGCGGGAATTAATGGAGCAGTAGGGCCTATTGAGGAGCTGAGTCTGGGCGATTGGGAGCGCACGATGAACGTGAATTTGACAGGTACTTTTCTTACATTGAAATACACCATTCCTCATCTGAAGGAAAAAGGTAAAGGCAGCATCATCATTACCAGCTCCATCAATGGCAATAGCCGGTTTGCCAGCTTTGGCTGGTCACCGTATAGTACTACCAAGGCCGGGCAGGTTGCTTTTGCCAAGATGGCTGCTCTGGAGCTGGCGAAGTTCAAAATCCGTGTTAACGTTATCTGTCCGGGAGCCATCTCTACCAATATTGATGAAAGTACGGAATTTAATGAGGATGTAGAGGCTATTGTTATTCCCATTGAGTTCCCGGAAGGGGCGCAGCCTCTCGCTGACGGACCGGGTAAACCGGAGAACGTGGCGGATCTGGTATCTTTTCTTGCCTCGGACGATTCCATCCATATTACTGGAGCACAGATTGTGATTGATGGCGCAGAATCTTTGCTGTCCTGATACACTTAGTAGACACGTATAACAAGTGAAATTACCTAAAAGCCTTACCCGATGGTTCACAAAACCAGGGTAAGGCTTTTGGTGCGTAGTTTAACACCGATAACCTAAGGTGTTCTGAAGGAGATAGTTTAGTTCATTTTATAAACAATGTAATTAGATGATTGTAAAATAACAAACAAAATGATAATATGTCTATATATTATTGAGGGATTGGGTGGTTGAGTTGGCTGCAGGCAATGAATCGGTAAGTCTTTCAGAGAAATTCTGGAATGCCTCCATTAATGAGCTGAAGCAGGGCTATATTTTTGAGATGCGGGAACATTCGGGTTTCTATACATGTCTGGTTTGTGGAGAGGAATTTGAGAAAGGGTTAATCTACAAGGAAGACAGCCAATATTATGAAGCCTGGAAATATGCAGCATATCATGTGGAACATGCACATGGGGGGATGTTTAAGTGGCTGCTGGGTCTGGACAAGAAGCTTACCGGACTGACGGAACTACAGAAAGGGCTGCTTGGTGCTTTCCGGCAAAGTTTTAGTGATGGTGAAGTCGCAAAGCAGTTGGGCATAGGGAGTACATCTACGGTGCGTAATCATCGGTTTACTCTGCGGGAAAAGGTGAAGCAGGCAAAACTCTTCCTAGCAGTGATGGAGCTTACCGAAGAAAAGCCTGGGTCAGCTTCGCCTTTTGTCAGCATCCCGCGTTCCGCTGCTATGGTTGATGAGCGATTTGCTATTACAGAAGACGAAAATGCAGAGATCCTGAACACCTATTTCAAAGAAGGTCTGGAGGGCCCCATCACGGAGTTTCCCAAGAAACAGAAACGAAAAGCTGCCATTTTGCGCCAGCTGATTAAGCGTTTTGAGACAGGACGCAAATATTCGGAGAATGAGGTAAATACCATTCTAAAGGACGCATATGCGGATTATGTGACGCTCCGGCGGTATCTGATCGATTATAGGCTGCTGGACCGTGAGCCTGATGGGAGCCGCTACTGGGTTAGTCTATAGATGAAGGAGAGAAGGGTAAACATGGATAAGACTAGACGTAAAGAATTGGCCTATAATTATACTCATTCCCACCGGCCGATGGGAGTATACCGCATTGTTAACACCTTAAATGATAAGGCCTATGTGGGCAGCAGCATTAACCTGGACGGAGTCTGGAATAAGCATAAGTTCATGCTGGACATTGGAAAACATGATAACAAAGCACTTCAGGCAGACTGGAAGGAATACGGAGACTCGGCGTTTGTCTTTGAGATCCTGGAGCAGATCAAACCTGAGGAGGATTTTGTGGCAGAGGTATCCGAGCTTTCTAAATACCGCAAGTTGTTGCCTGAATTGGAGAGCAAATGGCTGGAGAAACTGGCGCCATACGGGGAACGGGGATATTTGGTCCGTAAATCATGACGATATTATCTTGGCTTGCGGAACAAAAGATTCAGGAGGCTATGCGCAGTGGAGCGTTCGAGAATCTGCCGGGACATGGCAAACCACTCCAGCTGGAGGATCTGTCCGGGGTACCTGAAGATTTGCGGATGTCCTTCAAAATCATGAAGAACGCCGGTTTGGTCCCGGAAGAAGTCACGCTGCGCGGCGAATGTGTAACCCTGGAGAAGCTGCTCGCGTCATGTCATTCCAGCGGAAGCGCTGCGGATGGCGAACGGAACGCGCTTAAATCCCAGCTTACGCTGAAACGGCTTCGCTTGCAGGAACTTATGCGTCAGCGTGGATACGAGAACAGCAGTGCGTTCTCCGAGTATGGAGACAAGATTCAGGAGCAGCTTGCTAAGGAAGAATAAGGAGTAGAGTGACCTGGCCCGAAAAGGCTGGGTGACTCTTTTTTTGTATGCAGAGCGCTTGAAATTTATTAAGGTTTCGCCCATCATATTAGAAATACCGGACAATAAGAGGACATGGAGAGATAAGATGAGACAGCTTCCCATTGCACAGGTACTCCCTGAGCTGAGAAATATATTGAATACTTCACCCGCCGCCGTTCTGATTGCCGAACCAGGCGCTGGGAAGACTACTGGAACGCCCCCGGCTTTTTTGAACGAGGCTTGGCTGGACGGCAAAACGATACTAATGCTGGAGCCCAGAAGGCTGGCCGCCCGCTCCGCGGCGAGCTATATAGCCTCCTCCATGGGGGAAAGTGTCGGACAAACGGTAGGTTACCGTATGCGGGGTGACACTAAAGTGGGCAAAGATACGCGTATTGTTGTTGTCACAGAAGGTGTATTAACCCGAATGCTGCAAAGTGATCCGTCGCTTGGCGATGTAGGGCTTGTGATCTTTGACGAATTCCATGAGCGCAGTCTTCATGCAGATCTTGGACTGGCGTTAACCCTTGAAGCGCAGGCTGTACTCCGTGAGGACCTGAGGATTCTGATTATGTCTGCGACACTGGACAGTGGAAGGGTCTCTGCTCTTCTAGGAGATGCGCCTGTTGTGGATTGCCCCGGCCGTGTATTTCCTGTGGAAACGATATATCTGCAAGCTTCTGGAGACAAGCAGCTGGAGCAATCCGCCGCAGCTGCTGTTCGCCGGGCGCTAGCTGAGCAACCGGGAGATGTGCTAGTCTTTCTTCCAGGTGAGCGGGAAATCCGGCGGACGGAGCGTGAATTGGAGGGTGGAGATCTACCTCCGGGTACCGTGCTTCGTCCACTATATGGCCAGCTCTCACAGGTGCAGCAGGATGCCGCCGTGGCAGCCTCCGTACCGGGTGAACGGAAAGTAGTACTGGCTACTTCGATTGCTGAAACCAGTCTGACGTTTGAAGGAGTGCGGACAGTGATCGATACGGGGCTGAGACGAACTCAGATGTTCTCGCCCCGCACGGGCATGCCCCGGCTGACCACGGTCCCTGTATCCAAGGCTTCGGCCGACCAGCGAAGGGGCCGTGCGGGACGCACAGCACCTGGAGTATGCTACAGGCTATGGAGCCGGGAAGAACATGCCCGTCTTCCGGACGATAATGTGCCGGAGATTATGGAGACCGACCTGGCGCAGCTCGCTCTGGAGCTGGCGCTGTGGGGCGCGCCTGACCCGGCGGCGCTGCTCTGGCTGGACGCGCCGCCGGCTGCGCTATATGCGCAGGGCACCGCGCTGCTGCGCCAGCTCGGCGCGCTGGACGCCGGCGGCGCCATTACGCCGCACGGTCGCCGCATGGCCGCGCTGGGCGCGCACCCCCGCGTCGCGCATATGCTGCTGCGCGCGGCAGAGCTGGGAGCGGCGCCGCTCGCCTGCAGGCTGGCGGCGCTGCTCCAGGAGCGGGACCTCTGGCGGGGTCCCGCGGCAATGGACAGCGACCTCACGCTGCGCGTGGAGGCGCTGCTCAGGTACGAACGCTCCGCTGCGGACAGCGGCGGAGCAGACCCGGCAGCTCTGCGCGCGGTGCAGCGCGAGAGCCGGAGCTTCCTGGCGCAGCTGCAGGCCGCGCCGGGAGCGATGCCGGACAACATCAGCCTAACCGGGCTGCTGTTGTCGTTCGCCTACCCTGACCGCATCGGGCAGAAACGCGGCGATGGCGCGTTTCTGCTCTCGGGCGGACGGGGGGCGGCTATGCGGGAAGGCCAGCCGCTCACGCGTTCGCCCTATATAGTAGCGGCCGGCATAGATGACCGCGCCGGCCAGAGCCGGATTATACTGGCAGCCGAGCTGCCCGAAGCAGAGCTGCTGAAGCATCACAAGGAGAGTCTGCAAGAAGAGCGCGAAGTCTATTGGGATAGCGGGAGCGGGAGTGTGCAGGCACGCAGGCGAACCCTGCTGGGTGCACTGATGTTGAAGGAAACCTCGCATGAAAGGCCTACAACAGAAGAGGCAGAAGAGGTTTTGCTTCGTGTAATCGCCGACAAAGGGCTCGAACTGCTGCCATGGGATAAAGGAACGGTTCAGCTATGGCAGCGGATGGTATTCCTGCATGGATTGCGGACAGATTTCCCGGATGCTTCGGAAGAAGCCCTGCTGTCCTCGCTTCACGAATGGCTTCAGCCATATCTTCAGGGTATGCGCAATCTCCGTGACCTGCAGCGGTTGCCTGTTGCCAAAGCGCTGGAAGGAATGCTGGATTGGAGTAGCCGGCAGCTGTTGGATAAAGAAGCACCGACGCATATAACAGTCCCCAGCGGTTCCCGGATTCCGTTGGACTACAGTACTCCAGGCGTACCCGTTCTTGCAGTAAGGCTTCAGGAGTTGTTCGGCCAGGTAGATACACCTAGGATCGGGGGAGGCAAGGTAGCGGTGCTGCTGCATCTCCTTTCTCCTGCAAGGAGACCGGTCCAGGTCACGGCGGACCTTGCCAGTTTTTGGCAAACCACGTATTTCGAAGTCAAAAAAGATTTAAAGGGGCGTTACCCCAAACATTATTGGCCGGATGACCCTCTGCAGGCCGTTCCTACGAACCGTACACGTCCTTCAAAATAAACGATAATCCTCGTTGTCATTCCAATGAAAAAGCTTACAACCTGTTTGGGAAGCATGCGAACGGGTAATAATGTAGCGAACGACAATTACGAAGGAGGGCTTCAAGTGGCAGACAAAATCGTAGGTGTATTCGATGCGGAACAAGAAGCGACCAGAGCAATTGAAGGGTTACAACGACAGGGTGTAAGCAATGATGAAATCTCAGTAATAACTCGTGACCGGGATGAATTGAAACATATATCGGATGATACAGGTACCATGGCTCCGGAAGGTGTAGCAACCGGTGCTGCAACAGGAGGAGTAGTCGGCGGTATTACCGGATTGCTTGCGGGGATAGGGGCGTTGGCCATTCCGGGAATCGGTCCGATTCTGGCGGCAGGCCCAATCGTAGCTACACTCACAGGTGCGGCGATCGGCGCAGGAGCGGGCGGTCTGGTTGGCGGATTAATTGGACTGGGTATTCCTGAAGATGAAGCCAAAGAATATGAAAGTTACGTGGACAGCGGCAAAATTCTCGTCCTGGTGGATGATAATGGACGCGGGCGCGACATCCATAATGTATTCACAGGCAACCGCTCATTGAATGCCAGCCGATATGACAGCCGGTATAGTGATACTACCCTGAATGATCCTATTACTGACCGGGGGGCTACGAATCCGGATGTGATAAGAGATGATACGACAGTTGGTAACACAATGGGCAACCGTGGCTCGATGAATGCAAATACTGACCCGGACCTCTACAACGGCAACCGGATGTAATGTAATTAAGTCCCGTCTGTGGGCGGATAAGAGCTATATCTTTAACCAAAAAAGACTGCATTTCAGGAATAACCTGAGGTGCAGTCTTTTTTGCGTCTGCTAGATGGCCACCTTTTTCAGCAGTGAAATTATGATATTTCAACATATGAAAAATTCATAATAGTAAAATCATAAATCCACTTTTCTAGAACCTGCGATTATACGCGCACTTATTCGGGTACTTATACCATAATTATCGGTAATAAGGTGTGCGACTATATTAAAATTTCTAATTGTGAAAGCAGGGAAATAGTGTTTATACTAGAGTTACACAGGAAAGATAAGGAAACACACCATTAGGAGGTGTCCCATGGCGTTTATGATCGCCCAGCGGGCTTTTATCAAGGTTTATCTGATTACAATGGTTGAGCAGCATAAGGGTTATGGGTATCAAATGTTAGAGGATTTACGGAGAGATTTCAAAATGCATGGCTATTCCCCTCCCCAGAGCGAAATCTACCGGGCATTGCATGAGCTGGTACAGCAGGGGATTCTATACCGGACCAAACAGTTGAAAGGGAATGATCCTAAGGTAGATTTCCAGGAGATTGTCCTTTATCATTTCACAGCTGACGGAGAGGAAAAAGCCAGATTGTATAAGAAGCAGGTCAAGACGGATCTTGACCGCTGCCTGGGTATTCTGAATAAAGCCGTTGCGGATAATTTCTAGTATCAGACTTCATCTTCTTCATTTTGACCTGCAGGGGGAACCGGAGAACTTGCACTACCGTAATCTTCTACAGCTTCCCAAGCACCTGCATCGTCGAATCGGCCGCTCTCTTCCTGGCGGTTCCGGCCTGCTCCAGCGGGTGGGGGTGTCATTACTTCTTCTTCTACTGGTCGGTCATTCAACGATTCACGGCTCGGCACATATTCTACAGCATAGGGTGTAAAGGGAATGGCTTCAAGGCGTTCATATGGAATCTCCTCATTGCTTATGATACAAATCCCGTAGGTTCCGTCTTTCATCCGCTCTAATGCAGCTTCAATATCGGATAGTTCCTCTGTAAGCGAAGTATTGATGGCCAGATCACGGCTTCTTTCGAAGGTTTCAGTTCCCGTATCAGCCGGATGATTGTCTGCAGACGAGAGTTCACCGGTAGAGATTCTGAGTGAGTCACCAAGCAGGCTGTTTTCTTCATCATTCAATGAAAAATGCTGCTCGATTTCCTTTTGCCGCTCCTCAAGAGAAGATTTTAATGTGGCTAGCTGTTCTTTGGATAGATGGCTCATATAGTCGATCTTCCTTTCTGTGAATATATTTATACTTAAACCGTATTCTTTCCTTACCCTATTGTCAGCAGAAGCAATCAGAGGCCAATTAACTGCGGGTCTATAACTTAAGTGATATTTTCAGGTTGCTGTTAGCCTGTTATAATGATTACTGCTGGATGAAACGCTATATACTTGGAGGTAACTTACATGGATGAACACATGAAACGCAGACTGGATAAGCAGAGAAAGCTGTTCAGCCAGCTAGGCATTACACTTGACGCACTTACCATACACGAGAAAGAATTCAGTATGAAGCTACGCGGCTATGATGCCGAAGAGGTAGACACTTTTTTGGATAGCGTAATTAAGGATTATGAGCGCTTTTATGCTACTATAGCCGATCTGATGGATAAATGGCAGGAGCAGCAGATTGAGCTTCGTGAAATGAAAGACAAGGTTCAGAAGGTAGAAGCTGCACCGGCGGTAGCACCAGTTATTCGAGGAATTGATCCGATGGATCTGGAGGATGTGATTCTGAAGCTGGAAGCTAATGTGAGACAATTGAAGGACAGACTGCCCCGCAGCGAAAGTTATTTATAAAACGTCCTGCAGCAAATGGACCCCTTGCATTCTGAATTGCCAGAATTTACAATTATAAAACATCAGCTTGAGTAATTGGAATATATATGGAATGCCAGATGGAGGTTGGACCATTGCTTGATGAGCGAGGCATAAGCCTGAAGATCCGCGGAAAAATTGCTCTCGGTTATGCTATGATCCTGTTAATGCTGGGACTGTTTCTGCTCGTTGTATCCAGCAGGATCACTGACCTGGAGAAGGAAACTGTTTTTTTGAGTGACCATGATATGAAGGTGCATGAGCTTACCTATCAAATTGAAAAAAATATGTTAGACATGGAGACTGGTCAAAGAGGATATGCACTTACAGGCGACCCCGGTTATTTGCCTCCCTTTGATAAGGGGACGGCAGAGTGGGAGATTAATTATACTAAATTACGCAGAATGATTGAGAATAACCCGGATCAAATGCTGATCCTGCAAGATATCCAAGTGAATATTAATAAATGGATCGGAACAGCGGGACGTTACGTAGTTGATCTGAAACGCAATGGTCAGACTGAGGCAGTGAATGCCTTTTTTCGCAATGACAGCGGTAAAATGATCATTGATTCCACACGCTCACAGCTGGAGTACTTCCGGGATAACGAACGACAGCTTACAAGCGAACGAATTGCCAATTTGAAAGACAGCAACGATAAGCTAATGATAACCATGTATGCACTTTGGACTATGGTTGCCCTATTGGCAGCTCTTGTAACTTACCTGATCTCTGCAAGTATTGTGAATCCGCTGCAACACGTCATTCAAGCGATCCAGAGTATAGCAAGCGGGGGGAACATGTCCGAACGGATCAGAGTGAAGACCCGTGATGAGATCTATGAACTGGGAAATGCAACGAATGAGCTATTAGATAATGTTCAGCGGGATCATTGGAGTAGTGGACAGATTTCGTTAATGTCTATGGCTCTACAAGAAACTACTGATTTGTCTATCGTATGCAGGACATTTATGAATAGATTATCCTTTATGCTGGAAATGCAATATGGTGTCATTTATGTGCTGGGTGAGAATGAATTATATGAACGAATGTATTCCTATGCCGGCTCAGAGAAGCTGAAGCTGGAGATCGGAAAGACGAAGATACATGCGGGTGAAGGGCTCATTGGCCAGTGTGCGATCGATAAAAAGCTGATTCTGCTTGAGGATTTGCCAGAGGATTATATAAGTGTTCATTCCGGACTCGGAAGATCCGCACCCAAATTTGCTGTTATTGCTCCGGTTATCTTCGAGAACAAGACTGTAGCCGTTCTGGAGGCCGCTTCGCTGACTCAATGGGCCCCCTATCAACTTAAGCTGTTTGACGAGCTGCTAACCATGTTGGGGGTCACCTTGAATTCTGTTTTGACACGTATGGAAATTCAGCACTTATATAAGGAATCTCAAGTCTTGAACGAAGAATTACAGATCCAATCCGAGGAGCTTCAGGTACAATCTGAGGAACTGCAGGTACAGACCGAAGAGCTGCAGAATCAAACCCATGAATTGCTGATTATTAACCGGGAACTGGAGGACCAGAAGTCTGTTGCCGAGAATGCAGCCGTTCAACTGGAGAAATATAATGAACAATTGGAGCAAAGCTCCCGCTATAAATCTGAATTTTTAGCCAATATGTCTCACGAACTGCGTACACCGCTTAACAGCATGCTTATTCTTTCACAGCTGCTTACCGAGAACCGCAACGAGACCCTGACAGAAGAAGAACAGGGATATGCGGCTGTTATTCATTCTTCTGGAAGCGCTTTGCTGGAGATGATCAACGATATACTGGATTTGTCCAAAGTAGAAGCAGGCAAGATGACAGTAGAACGCGATGCCGTTAACCTTACAGAGCTGCCATCCATACTGAATGGTTATTTTATCAAAACCGCCGAGCAGAAGAATATTGATTTCCAGGTCATACTTCAGGATGATGCTCCTGATTTATTTTTTACGGATGAAATGAGATTGCATCAAATCCTCAGGAACCTTCTTTCCAACGCTTTTAAGTTTACGGAACAGGGATTTGTAAAAGTGGTGATCCACCGTGTGGAATCTTTCACACCGCCACACCTTCATACAGGTGAACCAGCAATCGCCTTTACCGTAAAAGATAGTGGAATTGGTGTATCGGATGCAAACCGGGAGAGCATCTTCGAAGCTTTCCGCCAGGCTGACGGCTCAACCGTCCGTAAATATGGTGGTACCGGCCTGGGCTTGTCCATCTCTCAGCAGCTTGCCAGACTGTTAGGGGGAACCATTACACTGGACAGTAAAGAGGGTGTGGGAAGCACGTTTACACTGTACCTCCCTTGCCGTGAAATCGATGACGGGTTCGATTCCATGGTTCCAGATGTCTGGAGTACACAGGCTGCAGCTGCTTCTGAATGGAGTGAACTGCAGCATGAGAAGTCTGTTAAGAAGGATCGTACGCAGTTCGACAAGGATTATAGCAAGCTTCGTGAGAAGACTGTACTGATTGTAGATGACGACATCCGCAACATCTATGCTCTGGACAAAGGGCTGGAGCCCTATGACATGAATATTCTAACTACTCAATCCGGATTCGAGTGCCTGCAAATCGTCAGAGAACAGCCAGACATAGATATTGTACTCTTGGACATCATGATGCCGAACCTGGACGGGTATGATACCCTTTCGATCATCCGTGAGGAACTGCAGCTGCCTGAACTTCCCGTTATCGCAATCTCAGCCAAAACGATGAAGGATGACCGTGAGAAATGTCTGGCAGCAGGAGCTTCAGATTTTCTCAGTAAGCCGGTCGTGATTCAGGATGTGGTGACACGAATGTGCCGGCTGTTAGAGGGTCGCGCTTGACTTTATAAAAACTAATTGACTGAAAAATAAGTATGACTTATTATGGTTTTATAAATGATCCATTATATGCAATCGGCGTGTTACCTTTAAGGGCATGAGCCAAGAATTGACCTCATTTTAATGAGTCTTTCTTGGCTCTTTTTGATGCAAAAAAATCGGACAAATGGGAAGGAGGGGGACCTTGGTCAAAGATAATGAGCAGTTTGAGGTACTGCGGGTGATCGGCAATAACGTAGTGATGGTGCAAGGAGGCCGTAAGAACAAGGAATATGTGATTATTGGCAAAGGGATCGGATTTGCTGTTAAAGATTCAGGAATCATAGAAGCAAATGATAAGCGGATTGAGAAATTATTCAGGTTGGAGGATCGTGAGGAATGGAGTCAATATCAGATTCTTCTTGAAGATATAGATCCAAAAGTGATGAGAATAACAGATGATATTATTGCGGATATTGCGTTTGAATTTTCAGGCAAGCTGAATGACAAGATCTATTTAGCGCTCCCCAGCCATATCCAGTTCACCGTCTACCGTCTCAGGAATGGAATGGACATTGTCAATCCGTTTCTACAGGAGACCAAAATGTCTTTTCCCAAGGAATTTGAGATCGCTTACAGAGCGGCGGAGAAAATCAGTGCAGAGTTCCAGGTTCAGATCCCTGAAGATGAAGTGGGGTTTCTAACGTATCACGTATATTCGGCGGTCAGCAATGTAACGGTAGGTCAGTTGGTAAAATCCTCAAATATCGTCAGCGAGTTGCTGGATATGATTCGCAGAGAACGAAACTTCACCTTTTCTCATGGAAGTATGAACCACATACGGCTCATGATTCATCTGCGATTTTCGATTGAACGGATTCTGCAGGGTTCGCTCATTGATAATCCGTTCGTGAAGCATATTCAGAAAGAATACAAAGAGGAATACAAGCTGGCCCAAAAAATGGGCAAGGTTATGCAGGAATCCCTGGGTGTAGAAGTTCCCAAAGAAGAAATTGGCTTCCTTGCCATGCATTTGTGGCGATTGTTCCAAACCTTAGATAAATAGCAACCGTGAGGAGAGAGATACATGTTTACATGGAAATCGAAAAAAGAAAAGTGTCCGGCCGAAGTACTGACACTGGAAATTATCGCTCCGGTAAGCGGTCAGGCCATTCCATTATACGATGTGCCGGATGAAACATTCGCAGGTGGTCATATGGGGAAGGGGTTAGCTATAGAACCTAGCGAGGGGAGAGTAATTGCCCCATTTGATGTGAGTGGAGCAAAAATCTCCGCATCCTCCAGAGCCGTTAAAATTCTTGAAAATATCGGCGGGCCATCCAACATCCGCAACATCGATGCTTGTATTACACGGCTACGGCTAATTGTAAATGATGAGAAAGCTGTCAAGGATGCTGCGCTGAAGCAGCTGGGAGCATCGGGTGTAATGAGACTAGGCCAAGGTGCGGTGCAAATCGTATTTGGTCCGCAATCGGAGCAAATTAAGGATGACATCAAGAAACTCCTGTAATAATAGGGTATTTCAAACGTCAATATCAAGATCAGATAGATCAAGCCACTAATGTAGTCTCAAAATAACATTTGCATTCCTTCAAGCTTCATCGTCATTTTTTCCATGATCGGATACAAACTAAGAACCCGCATAACCACAATGGTTATGCGGGTTCTTAGTAATTGCAGGATCGGGGATATTCTTAAAGTGAATCCGAACATTATCACTGATGGTTCTCTTCTTACGTTCCGTCACATGAGCATGAGTAGCAAAGGCGAATCATTTCGTTACAGACCTTGATTCCGATGAACATATGCTCCTGCGATGTTATCGCCGGATGTCGGGTTTAACGAATATTCGCTGTTACCAAGCTGATGCAGTGATTACCGGATGGGGTTTCGGTTTTGATGTCGTGGTTACTAGAATCCTTTTCGCTATTGAATCATACAAGAATAAAAAAAAGGGTCATCCGTAACGGATGGCCCTGAAATCTGCCATTACAGACAGTGCAGGGAGAAAAATAAATTAGTAAAGTTATAATAATTGCATTTAACTCTGATACAAAATCGTTTTGACGTTCGTCTTACTTATAGCTGCAGCTGATAAGGAGGATTTACACAATGGAATTTCCGGAATCTGAAATGTTTCGAACTATATTTTATGAACACTATCCGGTGGTGCGGCGGAAGTTGGCGGCGCTTGTACGGGATGAGTCGGCAGCAGACGATTTAGCCCAGGATGTGTTTCTCAGACTATACCGCAACCCGCCGGATGATCCGAATGCGCTGGGTGCTTGGCTTCATAGAGTGCTTACCCGGATCGGATATGACTATTTGAACAAAAAGGCGAGGGAGCGTAGGCTCCAGGATAAGCATGAGCTGTTGTTCAGCGCCGAGGCAGCTCCACCTTCCGGTGAAGAGACTGTACTCAGCAAGCTGGATCAGGAGGATGTCCGGACTTGGCTGGATGGTCTGCCCGAGAGAGACAGACAGGCGCTGCTATTGCGCTACTCGGGTTACAGCTATTCGGAGATTGCAGGGCAGCTTGGCATTAATCCTCCGGTTGTCGGAACACTGCTTAACCGGGCAACCCATAAGCTGAAACAGCAGGCGGTTAATTCATATCCTCAGACCGATTGATTCGTGTACGAAGCGAATCCAGGCAGTTAATGAACATCAAACTTTTAGGAGGAACCATCCAGTGACCAATCCTATGAAATATGATTCCGATAAACAAATTACGAACGAAGCTTGGGCGAAGCTGCAAAATAAACTTGCTGCAGAGCCAGTGAATCCGGTATGGGCATCATGGGGGCAGGATGTCAAAGAGATTAGCATAGATGAAGATCATGCGGCATCCATAGCAGAATCAAGTGATAGCAAGAAAGAGGTTCAGCCTTTAGTGAGTCCAGTGGACATCACGGGAGCACAGGTGAAAACCAATAGCCGGAAGCCACGACGGTTTACCATGAACCGCCGCCGGAAATGGGCAACTGCTGCAGCGGGCGTAGCCATATTTGCAGCCGTACTTGCCACTCCTATAGGAAATACGGCCATGGCCGCTATATTGGGTCAATTTAGAATGCAGGAAGTAACGGCTGTCAATGAAGATGATCTGCGGAATTTGTTCTATCAGGTCAGCGGAGAAGAAAATATGAATGAAGCTGTTAACAAATTCGGCTCATTCAGCTATTCATCCGGTAAGTTAAGCGGAATGGTGCCAGTGAATGCATTGCAGGATAAATTGGGCTACCCTGCGGTGACCGGTGGAGCTTTTGATAAGGTTACAAGCGTATATATAAACTCCTCACAGCAAATTACACTAACTCTGAAGGTGGATGAGGTAAATAAGGCGCTGACACGTCTTGGGGCGAAAGAGCTGTTGCCAGAATCCATTGACGGCAAGCCGCTCACACTATCGGTTCCAGAATCCGTAAGTTATGATTATTCTGTGGATGATCACTGGGCGAATCTGATACAGATGAATACACCTGTGGTGAATGTAGATCCTTCAATTAACGTGGAAGAGGCTGTGCGGGCTGTCATTGATTTCCCGCTTCTCCCGGATGAACTGAAGTCCAGTCTGCAGCAGAGCAGTATTCTGGCCGGAGACCTGCCTATGCCTGTGATCAAAGGGAATCCTTCCGAGCAGATTGAAGTGAACGGTATAAAGATTATCATGGAAACTATGAATTATGGAGATGGGCCTACTTATAGTGCTACATGGGTGAATAATGGGCAGCTATTCGACTTTTCCGGTGGTTCACTCTATCAGGACAAAGAGAAATTCATGAAGCAGCTCCAGGAGTTGATCACGCAATGAATCTACCCGCAATTCAAGCGCAATTACTGACCAAAGAATACAGTAACGGACGCGGCTGCAGAGATGTAACTATTACTGTTGAGAAAGGGGAAGCCTTCGGCTTCCTCGGTCCCAACGGTGCCGGTAAAAGCACCTTTGTTAAAATGCTGGCAGGCTTAATTCGTCCGACCAGTGGAAGTGCCGCTCTTTTCGGACATCCGATTGGAACTCTTGCAGCCAAGTCGAAGATAGGTTATCTGCCGGAACTTTACCGGTACCAGGAATGGTTGAGTGGAGAAGAGGTAGTTAGACTCCATGCCCGATTATGCAATATCGAAAAGTCTGTAGCAGACCGCAGAATACCAGAGCTGCTGAAGGAGGTAGGATTAGGACTGCGGGGCCGTGACCGAGTGAAGTATTACTCCAAGGGAATGCAGCAGAGGTTGGGGCTAGCCTGCGCACTTGTGAATGATCCGGAACTTGTTTTTTTGGATGAGCCGTCATCGGCTCTTGATCCAATCGGCAGAATGGAAGTGAGATCTATACTGGAAAGGCTAAAGCAGCGGGGTATCACCATTTTTCTCAACTCTCACCTACTTGAGGATGTTGAGGTGCTGTGCGACCGGATGGCGCTGCTGAATAACGGCGAGATCCTGCGGCACGGCAAAGTCTCAGAAGTAGTAAGCAAGCGAACAAGCTGGCATTTTAAAGTGGGCGGCTTTTCGCCTTTTTTGCTGTCATGGTTGAAGGATCATACGGGTTTGCAGATCAGTCAGGCAGTGGTGGACGGGAATCAGGATACCATCGAAGGAAGCACTGTGTGGCTGATGGCGGAAGTTGAGAGTGAAGAACAAGTGGGTTGGTTAAATTCACTGATGATTGAACAGGGTATGACCTTATATGAGGTTTCGCGTAAAAAAGAACGACTGGAAGAATGGTTCCTGGATGCTGTATCCGGGCTCAGCCATAGGGGGGAGCAGGAATGATGACCATACTGGGAATGACCTGGAAAGAACTGCTGCGGAAAAAAGTGATGCTCATGACTCTGGTTATGACTATTATCTTTCTGATCGCGTTCTGGTTCGTTGCAGCTATTGTCGGGAGCAGCGAATCTGGAAGAGCAACCAGCATTATGAATGGGAGAAGTCTGATTGAAAGCTTTACGACAGGCACTTTTATTTTGACCATGGGGTTTTTCTTCGGGGCTTTTGTGATTGCCTTTCTGGCTATTTTTAGTTCTTTCTCCTCCATTTCAGGAGAAGCGGAACAGGGGATCATGCAAGCATTACTCCCTCGCCCATTGCCGCGGTGGAAATGGTATCTGGGGCGCTGGCTTGGGTATGTCACCTTAGGAATTCTCTATGCTTTTCTTTTGTTTGCAGCGATTCTGCTGATAGCAGGTGCACATGCTTCTATCCCAAGAGACGACGATGCGCTTATAAAGGCTTTTCTACTCTTTGCTTCTCTAGTACCGTTGCTAATCAGCTTATCCATGCTTGGGTCGGGTTTATTCTCGGCACTTGGCAACGGGGTTTTCATGACCATGCTCTATGGAGCAGGCTGGCTTGGAGGGATGATCGATAAATTGAGCAGTTCGCTAGGCTTGAAAGAAGAAGCGATCCATACACTGCATAATCTCACGGGGATCATGTCTCTTCTCATGCCTGCAGACGGACTGCAACAAAAAATGACAGCAGAGCTTTTCAGCCTGAAGGATTTGGGAGGGATGGTTAATATGAATACAAGCTCCTTTCCACTATTAGACTTGAATTCCGTTCCTTCGGATTCATTTGTGGTGTATGCCGTTCTGTATACGGTTGTGGTGTTTGCGATAGGACTGCTGCGGTTTCAGCACAAGGATTTGTAACCTGTACTTTCACTACTGATACAACAAATAGCGCCTTGATGGATTCCTGGGATGGAACCGTCAAGGCGCTATTTAGGCTGCAGACCGGACATCACTTGTTTGCACCGATCTCGATCCAATCGGTAGACCAGTTGCCAATTTCACCAAGGATCGGAGCCAGTGCCGTTCCTTTACTGGTCAGCGAGTATTCAATCCGTACCGGCATTTCGGGATAGACTGTACGCTGAATGATGCCCTCGTTCTCCATTTCTTTCAAGCGGTCGGATAGTACTTTGCCGCTCAGGTTGGAGAGACAGCTCTCAATTTCACCAAATCGGCGGGGACCTTTCATTAGAACGAATACTATTAGCGCAACCCAGCGTTTGCTAAGCATATCTACCGCTTTTTCAAAGCGTGGACACATTTCGAAATTATCCATAATGTTCACCTCGCATTCATTATATCATAAACTTACTATAAGTAATTATTAATATTTATATATATATTATAACTTGACGAAGTTATATTACAATGATAAACTAACTTACAAATAGTTACTTGACTTAAAGGGTTGGAATTAATTTATAATATTAAAATTTAGACTATGAGCTTAGGACGGTGCAATCATGATCAAACCAGATATCTTATCTATACTACAGAATAAAATCAAACGGATAACCATGGATGATTCTACTAATATACTCGTTGGCCCCATTACACTGCCGGTGAATCTGGACGGGGAGACCGTTACCTTCAAATGGTACAGCTGGCTGAAAGCTACGGATGAAGAACTGCAGGGCGGCGACAGTAAAGAAGCAACGGAACTGCTGATCTCCCGGTTGTCCTCCATGAATCTTGCCGAAGGGCAACAGTCGAGCGTGCTGGTGTATGGAGACTTTGAAGATTCGGATGAAGCATTGATCCGGATGCACAGCATCTGCCATACGGGGGATATCTTTGGCAGCAAACGCTGCGATTGCGGTTTCCAGCTCCGCACGTCGATGAAGATGATCGCGCAGCACGGTTCTGGCGCCTTATTCTACCTGGCTAATCATGAAGGAAGAGGGATTGGTTTGTTCAGCAAGGCTATGGCATATATTCTCCAGGAAGAAGGATATGATACTGTAGAAGCCAATCTGGAGCTGGGCTTTGCCGATGATTCCAGAGACTACAGAGATGCGATCAGCGTCCTGCAGCATCTGCGCAGCAAACCGGTTACCCTGATTACGAACAATCCGAAGAAGATGGAAGCTCTTAAGGCAGCCGGGATGAATACCGGGAAGAGAGTTCCTCTATGGGGCGACGTATCTGTATTTAATGAAAAATATCTGCGCACGAAAGTGGCCCGTTCCGGCCATCTGGAGGCGGTACCGAACGCTGATTTTTTTGATGGACGAGTAGCCAAATAATTCAGAAATGTTATAATGGGGTACTGAACCTAATCCTTAACTTAGTGAGGTACAATATGAATGCAATTCAAGTGCAGGACTTACGCAAAACCTTCAAAGTCCAAAAAAACCGCGAGGGCCTCAAAGGGGCCTTCGCTGATTTGTTTAAGCGGGAATATTCCGAAGTTACAGCTGTAAAGGACATTTCCTTCTCCATTCCCCAGGGCGAGATCTGCGGCTATATTGGCGAGAATGGTGCAGGGAAATCCACGACGATCAAAATGCTCACCGGCATTCTTGTGCCAACCTCGGGTAGCCTTTCTGTTGGAGGGTTTATCCCTTATGAGGAACGGGAGAAATTTGTGCGTAATATCGGTGTTGTGTTCGGACAGCGCAGCCAGCTGTGGTGGGATATTGGTGTGATTGAATCCTTCCAGTTACTCCGCAAGGTATATCGTGTACCTGAGCTCGATTTTAAGAAAAGGCTGGATGAGCTGGTGGAGCGGCTGGAACTGCAGGATCTGCTGAGCCGTCCGGTCCGCAAACTTAGTCTGGGGCAGCGGATGCGGTGTGAGCTGGTTGCAGCACTCCTCCATAATCCGTCAATTCTGTTCCTGGATGAGCCTACAATCGGACTGGATATCGTGGTAAAGTCGGAAATCCGCCAGTTCTTGAAGGATATGAACCGTGAACATGGAACAACGATTCTGCTCACCACGCATGATCTTCAAGATATTGAAGCGCTTTGTTCACGGGTGATTATGCTGGACGATGGACGAATCATTTATGACGGCGGGCTGGAAGAGCTGAAACAGCGCTGGGGTACAGGCCGTGAGGTTCAGTTCCAGTTCGGAGTTGCAACAAAACTTGAGCAGCTTAAGCAGTGGACAGAGGATATGCCGGTGACCTGGTCATCTGAGAATGATCTGGGTGCCAAGGTATGGATTCCGCTGGAGTTGAACGTTTCGGATGTACTTGGACGAGTTGTGGGTCAAGCAGATATTACGGATATCAAAATCATTGAAACCAATACGGATGATATTGTCCGCAGCATTTATCAATCAGGTTCGGCCGAGAAACCGGAAGAGAAGATTCTTGCGCTGAAGGATGAGAAAGAGGTCATCCATGTCTGAACAGCTTAAAGCTGCAGCAGCCACTTCTTCTGCCGGAGGCTCTTCCGCTGGCGGTCCCGAGGAAAAGGGATGGAGATTGCTGCTGGGTGCTTATTTTGATTTTATACGCATCAGGTTTTTAACCATGCTCGCTTACCGTGTCAATTATTATTCAGGTATTCTGATCTATACACTCAATATTGGAGTGAACTATTTCACCTGGAGAGCTATCTATGGGGATGGGGAATCCCTGGGCGGGTTTACTGGTGCACAGATGACGACGTATGTTGCGGTTTCCTGGATGGCGAGGGCCTTTTATTTTAACAACCTGGACCGGGAGATTTCTACCGATATCAGGGATGGAAGTATCGCAATCCAGTTCATCCGGCCTTATAACTACGTGCTGGTCAAAATGATGCAGGGACTTGGCGAAGGCATGTTCCGCTTTATGATGCTGATGATCCCGGGTATGGTGATTGCCATCCTGCTCTTCCCGGTGCACTTACCAACAGAGCCTTCGGCTTGGGTTGGTTTTCTGGTCATGCTCTTTTTCAGCTTCCTAATCAGTTCACAGATCAATATTATAACGGGTCTATCGGCGTTCTTCGTCGAGAATAATGAGGGCATGATGCGGATGAAGCGTGTCGTGGTTGACCTATTCTCCGGCTTGATCGTTCCAATCACCCTGTTCCCGGACTGGCTGTCCTCTATCCTTAAAGTTTTACCCTTTCAAGCCATTACTTACCTGCCGGGTTCTGTATTTACTGGGCGGGTTCAAGGGGTGGGCATTTGGAATGTGCTGGGGATCCAGGTGATCTGGTTCGTGGTACTACTGATTCCAATTGTCTGGCTATACCACGCGTCGCGTCAGCGGCTGTTCGTGCAGGGAGGGTGAGTGAAGTTGTATTACTTGGATTTATTAGTGGAATACATCAAAAACTATATGAAGACACGTCTGACCTACCGCGCCGATTTTTGGGTGGAAGTGGTGTCAGACCTGCTGTTTCAAGCGACCAACTTTATTTTCATTCTGGTCATCTTTATGCATACCAATAGTCTGGGTGGTTGGAGCCAGAATGAAGTAGTGTTCGTATACGGCTTCTTTATGGTGCCTTTTGGAGTCTTCAGCTGTTTTGTGAATATGTGGGGCTTCAGTGAGCGCTATATCGTAAAAGGGGAAATGGATCGCATTCTGACCCGTCCGGCGCATAACCTGTTCCAGATTTTCCTGGAGAATGTGGACCCTCCGGCACTGGTTGGCTCTTTCATCGGTCTAATCATCATGGCGATCAGCGGCAGTAATCTGGGTCTGCCCTTTGAATGGTGGACGATACCTATGATTATTGTACTGACGCTTAGTGCGGTTGCGATTTACACCGGCATATACACGACTTTGACCTCACTGTCGTTCTATTCGGATGCTCCCACCGGTATTCTGCCGCTGATGTACAATATTCAGACTTATGGCCGTTATCCGGTTACGATCTATAACCGTGCGATTCAGGTACTGCTGACTTGGATTATCCCGTTTGCTTTTGTCGGCGTATATCCGGCGGCGCTGTTCCTGCACCGTGAGGAGATGCAGAGTATGGCGCTGTTGACTCCGGTGGTAGGGGCTGTGTTCCTGGGGATCGGAATTGTGTCCTGGAATTATGGGGTCAAAAAGTATAAAGGAGCCGGCTCATAAGGCAGGTCCCTCACGGAAAGGATGAAAGACAGACTCGCGCGTTAATCGCCGGTCTGTTTTTTCTTTTGCCGCTAAGACGCCCACCGGAAGTTCCAAAAGTAATATAAGATGTTATATAAATCTCTTTTCACATAAGGCGAGATTCCTCATAATGAACACATTGATATTTATCCGGAGGAGTGGGGAATTGAAAATGTATGCTATCGGTGTGGATCTAGGCGGAACTAATATTAAAGCAGCCCTATTTGATGACGGATTCACGGCAGTTGGAGAAATATCCATACCCACTGAAGCTGCAAAAGGACCGGCACATGTGCTCACGCGTATTCGGCTGGCTGTACAGATGCTGACCGAGGAGAAGGGAATTGGAATTCAGCATATTGCCTGCATGGGTATGGGGATTCCCGGGCTGCTTGATCCTGAAGAAGGGTTGTCCCTGTTTTCTCCCAATTTTCCAGGATGGGAACACGTACATATCGTCAATGAGATGAGACCGTTTTATGATTTTCCTGTATTTATCGATAATGATGTCAGGGTAAATCTGTATGGTGAATGGCAGTATGGAGCAGCTAGAAGGTATAAGAATGTAGTTCTGCTTACTCTCGGAACGGGACTCGGTTCGGGAATTGTAAGCGGGGGTAAGGTGGTGTACGGGACCTCATTCAGTGCAGGGGAGATCGGACATATGAATATGTTCAGGCAGGGCCGTCCCTGCCGCTGCGGAAGCTCTGGCTGTCTTGGAAGATATGTATCGGCAACGGGCATGGTGAACACCTTCAAAGAAAAGCTGGTACAAGGCAGACAAAGTATTATTCAAACCTGGATATGCGGTGACCTTGAAAAGATAACGGCGCTTATGATATCGGAAGCTTATGATCTGGATGATGCTGTAGCGGTGGAAGTCATGCATGAGACCGGCGTATTGCTAGGCTATGGACTATCCAACGTAATTAATCTGCTGAATCCGGAAGTGATTGTTATCGGTGGCGGGATGTCTGCGGCCGGGGACCGGCTGCTGTGCAGCGTCCGAGAGACCGTGAAAGAGCACGCCCTGAAGCTGTCCGGCAGCCGATGCAGCATTGTTCAGGCAGAGCTGGGCGGCCGGGCAGGCACGCTGGGTGCTGCGGCATATGCTTACCGGAGGCTGATAGGTGAAGAAATAGGGGAAGCTGACGAGTGAATCTCTGAATGATGTATCTGTTGCTGTAGCATGCTATGCTGTAGTCAAAATACGATTAGCAGGAGGCCTGTGATGAAAAGAGAGATACAGAACGTACCTTTTGGCTATGAGCCGCCGGCTGCAGAACGTAAAGGAACCCTGGTGTTCTATGATTCCTTTGAACATATTACGGATCAGGAGCTGGAGCAGGCTGCCCGCACCGCATCTGAACGTAAGTTCAGCAAGCTGGTACTGTATCCGCTGCATGAAGAAACGGTAAGACGGATGAGCAAGGAGCCGGTAAAGTCCTTTTATAAACGGGAAGACCGCCTGCATGAATGGAAAAGAGAACAAGGCCGCTCCAACATTACCGTGGAGAGTCTGGAAGGCAAGCGGAAGAAGTATACTCCGCTGGACACAGCGCTACGGCATATCAGTGAGATATATCCTTCGCCTTATTTTCTCTATTTGACACCTGAAACGGCTAACCAATTTGCTTCGTATTCTTCTTTTGAGGAGTGGATCGTTAAGCTGAGGCTGATTCTGTCTGCTGCTCCCGGTAATCTTCACCCGCGTCTGGAAAAGTACCGGCACCGCTGGGATGTCGCCGGGGAAGAGCAGAGGGACTAGGGGCTACTAGAACCCTTTCAGCGGATCATGGAAGGAGGAGGTTGTGTTGGCAGATGGGTACAGCTTTAATGTTAGTCTGCAGCCTGAGGAAGTTCTGATTATGGTGAAAGAGGGAATGCCCGTTAGTTCAGAGCTGTTGTATGAAGAGCATAATGAGTTGGGCGATGGTTATTCGATTGGAACGATGATCTATGAGCGATATTTCTTCCGTTCAGGCAATCAGGCCGCGCTGGTCATTATATTCGATAATCTGCAGGGAGTAACGAATGTACGGCTCATCGCGGCAGGGGCCTCGAAAGGAATAGTCATGAAATTGGATTGGGGGGCAGGCCAAAGCTTTGCTTCCTCCGTTGAAAAGCTATTATCTGATTACATTCTGGAGTGAATCTAGTGTTTACTGAATGTTTCCTTGCTTGCGTCTGTAGGTGTACATTCTCCATTGATAATGGATGAAGCAGCCAATGCAGAAACCAAGGATAGCCACAGTGGCAGCCACTGCGACCATGGCTGTGAAGATGTAGGCGGCAGCCGTCCAGCCAATAAGGAAGCTGAGCAGCCCGGCGCTAAGGAAGAAGACAGCAATACCTTGGTTGAATTGCTGTTGATCCGGGTCCTCAAGCACATAAGCGGAACGTTCCTTACTCAGGAACCGGGAAGCCAGCTTGAGGACCGGGTTATATCTGAAGATCAATCCGGATAATCCAGCGGCAAGCGGAAGTGCGAGAATCCAGGGCTGGGCTGTAATCCAGCTTACCAATACCGACAATACAATAAACGTCTGATTGGTTTGGACAAGAGGGCGTGGGATACCTTTTGTTATAGCATTTCCTTTCATTTAATTCACACCTTTCGCATGGGATTAATGAAATTATAACGTATTAAATCTCATGCAGCAATTAAAGTTTAGAAAATAAAATTTTAATAATTAAATGTTGACATTTCATACCGATTTGTGGTCTTATTATGTAGACCGATTGTTATAAAAGTAAAGGAAGTGTCCCGCTTGTCCAACAAGCCCAATGCACGTGAAGCGATTGTGGATACTGCTTCACGACTATTTTTCACACAAGGCTATCATGCTACGGGTTTGAGTCAGATTATCAAGGACAGTGACTCGCCCAAGGGATCGCTGTATTATTATTTCCCGCATGGCAAAGAGGAACTGGCTTTAACCTGTATCAACAAAACCAGTGAGTATGTTGTAAGACAGCTGAAGCAATATGTGGAGAAGGAAACTTCGGTTACAAAGGCTGTTCAGGAGTTCATTCGTCAGATGATCAAGGATGCGGAAGAGTCTGATTACAAAGGCATGGTGCCCTTCAGCTTCTGGGTAGCTGTGGAAACATCCTGCATCAGCGAGGAGCTGAGAACTGCGTGCCAGTCTGTATTCGAGGATTGGCAGGACGTTATTCTGCAGCGTTTGCTTGAAGAGGGAGTAGATGCTCAGCTCGCAGCAGATAAGGCTTCAGTGGTGGTCTCGTTGTTTGAGGGCGCGCTGCTGCAGACCTTGACCTGTCATAGTACAGGGCCGCTACTTGCCGCCGCCAAATTGGTTCCCGTATTGCTTAGCTAGGCAAGAAGAAAGTAAACAGATAGAGAGAACAATCTTTTATTATCAGGAGGATTATAGAGTGGAAGCCACCAAAACTGGAAAGAATCAAACCGAAGTAACAAAATTTAAGACCTTGCCGATTCTAGTCTCCTTGCTGCTTGCAGGATTTATTGGCATGTTCAGTGAGACCGCCCTTAATGTTGCGTTAAGCGACCTGATGAAAGTTCTGGACATTACCCCTACGACGGCACAATGGCTGACTACAGCTTATCTGTTGACACTGGGTATTCTCGTACCGATATCCGGGTTGCTGCTGCAATGGTTCTCTACCAGACAATTGTTCGTCGCCGCATTGTGTTTTTCGATCCTGGGAACTTTCCTGGCCGCAATGTCGCCGAATTTTGAATTTTTGCTTACAGCCCGTGTTGTTCAGGCGATGGGAACTGCACTGCTCTTGCCGCTGATGTTCAACACCATTCTGGTCGTTATCCCCGCTGAAAAAAGAGGTGCAGCGATGGGACTCATCGGACTTGTTATCATGGTCGCTCCGGCTATAGGGCCTACGATTGCAGGTCTGCTGATTGAAAGTCTGAGCTGGAACTGGATTTTTTGGCTGTCATTACCTTTTCTGGTTATAGCGCTAATTAGCGGTATTCTGTTCATGCAGAACGTTACCGAGGTAACCAAGCCGAAGATTGATATCCTATCCATTGTACTCTCATCTGTAGGGTTTGGCGGAGTGGTATTCGGATTCAGCAGCGCCGGGGAAGCTGAGGGTTGGGGAAGTCCGAAAGTCATTATTGCTATCGCGATTGGTGTGGCTGCACTTGTTCTGTTTGTAATCCGTCAACTTACGATGAAGCAGCCGATGATCAATCTCCGGGCATTCAAATTCCCGATGTTTGTCGTAGGTCTGCTGATGGTCTTCATCTGTATGATGGTGATTCTGTCCTCCATGCTGATTCTTCCGATGTACCTCCAGCAGGGACAAGGATATTCGGCTTTCAAAGCCGGGTTGCTGTTGTTGCCAGGCGGTCTGATCAACGGTCTGATGTCGCCGATTATGGGACGGCTGTTTGACAAATACGGTCCGAAATGGCTGGTCATTCCTGGTTTGGTTATTGTCGCAGTATCGTTGTGGTTTTTCTCCAGCATCACCGCCACTTCGACCGTGGTGTTCGTTATCGTGCTGCATAGCGCGCTAATGATAGGGGTGTCCATGGTGTTCATGCCTGCCCAGACCAATGGTATCAACCAATTGCCTATGGAACTGTATCCGGATGGGACAGCTATCATGAATACCTTGCAACAGGTAGCTGGTGCAATTGGTACGGCACTCGCAGTTAGCATCATGACTGCAGGGACCAAAAGCTATATTGAAGCTGCCAGCAATCCTGCCGATCCGGCCAATATTTTGCCAGCCTTTACACAAGGTGTACAGAATGCCTTCGTGTTCGGAATGTCCATGGCGATTATCGGTCTGTTGATTGCATTCTTCCTCAAGAGAGTCATCGTACAGCATAAAACACAGGTTTCGATGCATTAATCACATAGAGCTGTGAAATCGTTGTTAGGAGACACATCTGTTATTCAGGTGTGTCTTTTGGCATTTGTAACTTTTCATGGACAGAGGGGAATAGAATAAAATATAATACATGGAAATATAATGTATATTAATCTGGCTGAGGGGAGCGGGCTATGAGAACCGTCAAGGAAGTATTCAAAAGCAATACGAAAATTCTGATTCTCTCTCTTATGCTCGCAGTCAGTGTGGAGGGTGCGTTTCTGTTTCATGGAGACCTTGCTTCCGCTAGGAATATCGTAACTGCAGAACCGGGACAGAGTGCGGGTACTGATGCCAACCGAAAGATTCAAGGGCAAAAGCTAAACAACCTGCCTGAGGGGTTCGTCTATCTGGATGAAGTTATTCCTACCGCGCAATATGAAATACGTTATTATAGTGAGAATAATTTCACAGGATCTCGTGTTGAGGGATACAAGGCACCGCTGGCCATCTTTTCAAGAGTGGGGGCTAAAGCGTTAAAGGCAGTCAGCGAAGATCTGGCCCGGAAAGGCTATCTCTTAAGAATCTATGATGCTTACCGCCCGCAAAAAGCAGTGGATGATTTTGTATTCTGGTCAAAGGATGCCTCTGACATTAAAATGAAGCAGCAGTATTATCCTAAGCTGGACAAGCGAAATCTCTTCAAGCTGGGCTTTATCGCTGATAAATCCGGGCACTCTCGTGGCAGCACGGTTGATTTGACACTAGCCTATGCCAAGACAGGCACTATAGTGGATATGGGCAGTCCGTATGATTTTTTTGGAGAAATATCGTATTACAATACTTCACTTATCAGCACAGTGCAGCATGCTAACCGTAAAATCCTCAAGGATGCGATGGCAAAGCAGGGTTTCAAACCGTACAGTAAAGAGTGGTGGCATTTTACACTGATCAAGGAGCCTTTTCCCGCACAATATTTCAATTTCGATGTAGAGTAGAAGCGGAATAAACTTATGCTTCCAATCGATCATATGAATGTTATAAAATCTAAGCAAAAGGGTAATGTTTAATGTAGGTTCTCTTCCTTAGCCTTGCAAAGATATGTAATCTAATACAGGAGAGGTGGAATCGATGTGTTGAACAAAATCGCAGCCGTAACCCTCAGTATTCTGTTATTTGCAGGCGGGTTAGGGCTATTCGTGCCTCAGCGCGCACAAGCCGCAGACCCCATTAAAGTCGTTCTGAATGGACAGCTTCTACAACTGGAAGAGTCAAGTGCATACAAGAGCGGATCGGCCGTCATGATTCCACTAAGGGAGACAGCTGAAGCGCTTAAATACCATACTACTTACAAAGGCAGTACCGGACAGGTTCAGTTAGCGCGGATTAATGAGACTGTTGATTTCAAGCTCAGCGGTGATGAAGTGCTGCTTAACGGGAAAGACAAGGTTCCCTTTCAGGAGCGGATTGAAGTCAGACAAAAACGAATCTTTGTTCCTTTGTCTTTTTTTAATGCAATAGGGCTTATTGCCGCCTATGATGATAACACTGGGCAAGTCGAAATTTATGCTCCAGAAGTTGCTGCAGGAGCTGTTACCGGTCTGCTGGCGGCAGGCAGGTATCAGGAGCTTCAGGATCGTTACTTAAGCAGTACTGTTGCAGAGCAAGCATTCTTGCCGGTGATCCAGCGGAGCTGGGAGGCAGTTGCGACACCATCTGGTAATTATTTTGGCATAAAAACTACAGAGAGCCAGTGGATTGATGGAGTGATGACAATCCGGAGTGTGCTGCTCTTCTCGAAGTCAGAAGCATTGCTCACTTTAACTGTAGACAAAACAGGAAAGATTACAACACTGACCTTGGCACCGGTGGCTGCAAATGCGGCTGCGGCTCTTACAGTGAAGTAACCCGTATATGCAAGAAGGCGACCCATCCCTTAGTTGGTGGAGGTTCGCCTTTTTTTATTTCAAGAAACTATTGACAGAAGGCCATATAGGGAGTAAATTAACTCTTGTTAAACGCCGTTTAAAACACTGATCAGACAAGTGGACGGGGAAGGAGAACATACTCACACCTATGACTAGAACCCATAACATAACAGAACCTTCAGACAAGGATACGAAGCAGACGATACTTGAAGCAACAGTGGAACTGATCCGGGCAGAAGGGTTTGGTTGTGCCACCATGCGTAAAATAGCCGCCAAAGCAGAGACGAATCTGGCGCTTGTTAATTATCATTACGGCTCCAAGGAGAAACTGCTGGCTGATGCGGTAAGAATGCTGCTTGCTACATTTGATGGCGCCTTTGAAGTTCTGGAGGATGATACTTTGCCCCCAAGGGAACGTCTTAAGCTGTTTTTTACACGATACATTGAAGAACTCAAGCGCTATCCTGGATTGGCCAGACAAATGCTTGATCAGAGACATCATATCATGAGTTCCCTGGATGAATATTCCCGTTATTGTAAAATGATGCGGCTGGAAAAGATTTTGCAGGCGATTCAGGAAATCACCGGAGAAGAGGACAAAAATAAGCTGATGATGATGCAGCTTCAGATATACGGAGCAGTGGTCTTTCCAGTTATTATGGTTGCGAGCCTGCCTGGGGACAATACGGATTTCATGCCGGTCTTTAATCCTCCGCCCCTTGAGGAGCAGATCGACGCGTTATTCGAACGTTTTTTTCATTAATACTATACAAATAGAGAAATGAGTGGAAAATGAATGCCGAATTCAATGAATGCGAAAGTTGCTTCTGCTGAGCAGCCTTTCTCACTAAGAGCCATACTGCCGCCGCTGCTGGCCATTATCGTAGGGATGATCATGGTTATCCTTGACGGTACAGTAGTCAATGTAGCTGTACCCAAGCTGGTGGAATATTTCAGTACTGATCTCAAAACCGTACAATGGGCAATAACAGGATATACTCTTGCCCTGGCTGCAGTCATCCCGCTTGCCGGTTATATGACGGACCGGTTCGGTTCGAAGCAGGTATTTGTGTCAACGGTCGCCATGTTCGTGCTGGGATCTATGCTATGTTCATTAGCGCAAACTTCAAGTCAATTGGTGCTTTTCCGTGTCATTCAAGGTCTGGGCGGGGGTATGGTTGCCCCAATCGGGATGGCGATGGTCTTCAGACTGGCTCCACCGGAACGAAGAGGATCTATCATGGGTCTGCTAGGTATTCCGATGCTGCTGGCTCCAGCGCTTGGTCCTATATTGTCTGGATGGCTGGTGGAATATGTGAGCTGGCACTGGATCTTTCTGATCAACTTGCCAATTGGCATCGTTGGAATCATTCTCGGGATTAAATATTTGCCCAAAACAGAAAAGAAGGGCAAAGCCCATCTCGACATTCTGGGAATTATTCTGGCTCCGGTAGCCTTCTCCATGCTAGCTTACGGTGTGAACCAGGGCGGCGCCGAAAGCTGGTCCTCTACAGGTGCGATTGTAGGTTTGTCTGTGGGTGGTGTTGCACTGGTGTTGTTTGTTATCGTAGAGCTGCTTCATAAGCATCCGCTGCTGGAACTGCGTGTATTCCGCTCATCCGACTTCACCCGGGGGATTATTCTCAGCTGGGTGACACAGGCTGCATTGTTCGGCTCCATGCTGTTCGTACCGCTATATCTGCAGCAGATTCGTAATTTTACACCGCTGGAAACCGGTTTGATCCTGCTTCCGCAAGCTCTTGCTTCCGGGATCGGTATGCCGCTGGGTGGACGTCTGTTTGACAAGATTGGTGCACGTCCATTGGTGTTTATCGGTCTAAGTATTATTTCAACCGCACTCTTTATGCTATCGGGTGTGACTGTAGATACTAGCCTGCCGTTTATTATGTCTTGCCTGGCGATGATGGGTCTTGGCATGGGTCTGTCGATGATGCCGGTCAACACACATGTGCTGAACTCGGCACCGCGTGAATGGGTGAACCGGGTAACGCCGCTTACCGCCGCTGCCCAGCAAGTTGTGGTATCCTTTGCCGTGGCTGGAATGACCGGTTACCTGACCAGTCAAATTACAGTTCATATGGGTAAAATGGCCGCAGGCGCAAATCCTCTATCCGCCATGGTACTCGGATTCAATGATGTGTTCTTCTTCTCAGCCTGCATTGCTGTGGCAGGTGTAGTAATCAGCCTGATTCTCCGCAAGCCGAAAGTTGGCGCTGCCCCGGCTTCGCCGGAAGCTGAAGCTGTTGATCCTGCAATGATGATGGGACACTAAGCAAAATTGTTCAGATTAGTGTTAAGTTAGTACAAAAAGCCGCTGCAGCTTGTTGCTGAGCGGCTTTTTGCTGTTAAGTGCTGTTGTTGATTCAGACTGAACTTATTATAGATTGGCCCGCCGTTTCCTGTGCAGCTTGTAGGTAGAAGGAGCGAAGTGTGCTTTACTAAGCAATTCTGAGGCGATGATCCCCAGTAGCACAAGCGCCGCACCGGTGTAACCTTGCATCGACAGCTGTTCTCCGGCGAACCAATAACCGAATAGAGCAGCGAATACGGGCTCCATCGAGAAGATCAATCCCGTACGGGTAGGTGTCGTGTATTTCTGGGCTACAGGTTGAAGTATAAATCCACAGGCGCTGCAAAAGATGCCAAGTGCCAGGATCGCAATCCAACCGGATAGAGAAGAGGGTAGAGCAGGCGTCTCGAATAAGAATGACAAGATCAGTGCGAAACCTCCGGCGAAACCAAGTTGCAGAATACCAATATTCAGACTGTCGCAGGTCTTAACCGCTTTACCTGTTACCAGAATCTGCACAGCGTAGAATACAGCGGATAGAATACAGAGAACATCGCCAGGTCGCATGTGTAGAGAAGAATTCAAGGTGAGGAGTCCGATTCCGGTAATCGCCAGAATAGCTCCAAAGATTTGGGGAGGAGCGATTTTTTTCCTGAATACGAGCACATCAATCATCGGCACAAAAATAACAGTCAATGCGACAAGAAAACCGGCATTAGAAGTGGTCGTAGTCTTCAAACCAAAGGTGATACAGGTAAACACACCAAGAAGCAGAAATCCTAGCAGTGCACCATACTTCAGCGTTGTTGCATCTATGGCTTTGAACCGTTTGTGAAATAGGATCGCTGCCAGAATAAAAGCAAGTCCAAAACGTAAAGCAATCAGATTGAATTCCCCGAGCGACCCTAGTCCCATCTTCATGAACATATAGGAGGAGCCCCAGAACATGGTTACTATAAAGAGCATCAGCTCAGCCTTGAGCGGCTTCATTCAATCATCATCCTTCATCATTTCATGTAGCAAGCCACTATAGTATAATATGGTGGATTGCATAAGTTAACTGAATGTTTATCATACAATACATGAGAATTACTAATGTATACCCGGAGGTGACAACCAGTTGAGTATTAGCAAGTATGAAGTATTCCTTAAGGTTGTGGAGCTGGGCAGCCTGACCCGGGCCGCAGAGGTGATGGGCTTCACCCAGTCCGGCATCAGTCATACGATCTCCAGCCTGGAGATGGAATTTGGTTTCGCTCTGCTCGTCAGAAACCGTTCCGGGGTGAAACTGACAGTCAACGGTGAGCAGGTGATGCAGCCAATCCGTGAAATGATCAAGTGGAACGAGCAGTTGAAGCAGCAGGTTGCTGACATTCATGGACTCGAGACAGGAACGATTACTATTGGTACCTTTACAAGTGTTTCTGTACACTGGCTGCCGGGAATGATCAAGCAGTTCCGCAAAGAGTACCCCTATATCGAATTTAAGCTGATGGAAGGCGGTTATCTGGAAATTGAGCAGTGGATTGAAGCTGGAATGGTCGACTGCGGATTCATCTCGCTACCTACCCGGGAGAGATTCGAGGTTATTCCACTCCAGCAGGACAGAATGCTGGCGATTCTTCCCAAGGATCACCCCCTGAGCGGGGCACCCTATATGCCGCTTGCACAGATCGCTTATGAGGATTTCATTATTCCGAAGGCAGGTTCGGACTATGATGTCAGACGTGTGCTGGACAAGGCGGCAATTAAGCCAAATATCAAATTCTCGGCCGGAGATGATTACGCCATTATAGCTATGGTTGAAAACGGACTGGGTATCAGCATACTGCCGGAGCTTGTCATTCAGCGCCAAAATCATAACGTAGCTATGCTGGAGCTTGAAGAGCGCAGCTTCCGTTCACTGGGTATCGCCGTGCATTCACTGAAGTATGCTTCTCCGGCGACCAAGCGGTTCTTGAAACATGTTCAGTCCTGGTTACAATAAACCGACTAATCGAATTACGGATTTGGTGATTGACGCCAACCGTGCTCTGTGAGAAAATGTACGCGTGTACATTTGGATAGACTTCATGAAAGGATGATTGCTATAGCAAGCCGCAAAGAGGTTGCCGAGCGTGCCGGTGTTTCAGAAGCGACGGTCTCCCGTGTGCTGAACAATGTCGGTCCGCTGAAGGAGAAGACCAAGGAACGTGTGATTGCAGCAGCACGTGAATTGGGCTATACGCCAAGCTCACTTGCCCGCAGCTTTGCCCGCAGGCGCAGCGGGAATCTGGGTGTAGTCATGCCTTATCTGCCCAAAGCCCGGCTGTTCTCCGCTTACTACTTCTCCGAAATTCTAAGCGGAATCGGGAGCCGGGCAAGAGAAGAGGGCTATGATCTGCTGATGATCTTCCGTGATGCCGATGAGCCGCTGGATTATTGTGGGCTTTTCCGGATGCGCAAGGTAGATGCCTGCATAGTGCTGGGTGCCAAAGAGGAGGCTGGAGAGCTGGAAGCACTCCGGCAGCTGAAGAAGGAGGGGCATCCCTACTGCCTGATTAACCAGCATTATGAAGGCGAATCCTTCCATGAGGTGGATGCCGACCACGTCGAAGGCTGCCAGCTTGCGGTGAAGCATCTGCTGCAGCAAGGCTTCACACGTATAGGTTTCCTAAATGGTCCTCAGGCATATTCAAACAGCCGTGACCGGCTGGAAGGGTATTTACGGGCGCTGCAGCAGGAGGGGATTCAGGCGGACCCCTCGCTTATGTTCGAAGGGAATTTCAGCAGAAGAAGCGGAATGGCTGCCGCGAAGGCCATATGGGCTCAGCTTGAGCATATCGATGCAGTGGCAGTAGCTAATGATCGGATGGCCATTGGACTACAGCAAGGCCTGCGGGAATTAGGGGTTACCATAGACCGGATGCCTGCGATCGTCGGATATGACGATTCGGATGCCGCCGAGCTCACATCCCCGGCCCTCAGCAGCGTCCGGGTCCCTTTTTATCAGCTGGGGGAAATTGCTGCAGCTAAAGTACTTGAACTTCAGGAGAGCGGAGGCGTGGATCTCGGGAATAGCATGATCCGCGTGAAGCTTCCAACCAAGCTTGTTGTTCGTGATTCATCATTAAGATCAGGAGGGATTCAATGAAACAGCTTCGCATCGGAATGATTGGATACAAGTTTATGGGCAAGGCCCACAGCAACGCCTACCGCAGTCTGCCGATGTTCTTCCCCAAGGCTCTAAAGCCGGAGATGTCTGTACTATGCGGACGGAATGCCGGGGCACTGAAGGAAGCTGCTGAGCAGCTAGGCTGGCAAGAGACTGTAACGGATTGGAGAGAACTTGTTAGCCGTGACGATATTGATTGGATCGATATCAACGCCCCCAGTGATGCTCACAAAGAGATTGCGCTGGCTGCTGCGAAAGCAGGCAAGCATATCTTTTGCGAGAAGCCTCTGGCACTGACGCTTGCGGATTCCCGTGAAATGCTGAAGGCGGCTGAGGCAGCCGGCGTTATGCATATGGTGGGCTTCAATTACCGGTTTTCACCGGCTGTGCGGCTGGCCAAACGGCTGGTAGAAAGCGGACGGCTGGGCCAAATTTATCATTTCCGCGCATGGTTTCTGCAAGACTGGATTCTGGATCCCGAATTCCCGCTGGTATGGAGGCTGCAAAAGGAGATTGCTGGTTCGGGTTCGCATGGCGATCTCGGGGCCCATCTGATCGATCTTGCTCATTATCTGGTTGGGGATTTGAAAGAGGTTATCGGAATGAGCGAGACCTTTATCAAGGAACGGCCATTGGCGGCAGAAATGACAGGTCTTAGTGCCAAAGCAAGTGCGGGTGCCCCAAGAGGTCCTGTTACTGTAGATGATGCTACGTTGTTCCTGGCGCGTTTTGCAAACGGTGCCATAGGCAGCTTTGAGGCTACACGCTTTGCTGCTGGACACCGCTCTACCAATTCCTTTGAGATCAACGGCAGTCTCGGAAGTGTGAAATTTGATTTTGAACGGATGAATGAACTGGAAGTGTATCTGACCTCTGACGAGGAGGATGTGCAAGGATTCCGGCGGATTCTCGCCACCGATCCGGCTCATGATTATGCGGAGGCCTGGTGGCCGCCGGGTCATACCATTGGTTTTGAACATACATTTATTCACGAATTTCTGGAGTTGTCTTCAGCGGTAGCCGAAGGCCGACAGCCTGTGCCGAATTTTCATGATGGGGTGAAATGCCAGGCGGTACTGGAAGCAGTGGAGCGTTCGGTGCAGGAACGGCGATGGGTAGAACTGTCCGAAATGTAAGGATACTTAAATCTATGGTTGTGGAGAAGGAGTGACAATGATGAAAAAAGCACTAATCGTATGGGGCGGTTGGGATGGACATGAGCCGGAGCAGGTTGCCGGAGTTTTTGCGTATATTCTTCGTGAAGCGCAGTATGAGGTAGAAGTTGCAAATACATTGGAAGCATTCGCTGATAAGGAGAAGCTGCTGGGGCTGGATCTGATCGTACCGGTCTGGACGATGGGGGAAATCTCACAGGATCTGGTCAACAACGTATCGGCAGCCGTACAGAATGGGACTGGGCTGGCGGGCTGTCATGGTGGAATGTGCGACTCTTTCCGGACCAATGTAGATTGGCAGTTCATGACAGGTGGTCAATGGGTTGCCCACCCAGGCAATGATGGAGTCCAGTATAAGGTGGAGATCAGTCAAAGCTCCAGTCCGCTGACGGCAGGTATTGAGGATTTCGAAGTCACATCCGAGCAATATTATCTGCATATTGATCCGGCCGTGGAAGTGCTTGCGACAACAAGATTCCCGGTTGTGCAAGGGCCGCACGCAGCGAACAAAGCAGTTGATATGCCGGTAGTCTGGACCAAACGCTGGGGTCAGGGGCGTGTATATTACAATTCGCTCGGCCACCACGCGGATATTGTAGAGCTTCCTCCTGTACAAGAATTGATGCGTAGAGGACTGCTATGGGCGGGAGATGGCAAAGCAGAAGCAGCAGGGAGTGCCGGACAAACGGAAGGTGCCGAATACAGCGGCATGGCGGACAGCCAATTATAGGGCGGGAGCGAACAGGACATGGATAAAGTAAAGGTTGGCATCATCGGTTGCGGCAAGATAAGCAGCATCTATATGGAGAATTGCCAGAAGTTCGAGATTCTGGATCTTGCAGCCTGTGCGGACATGGACCGGGACAGAGCAGCAGAGCAGGCAGCTAAGTACGGAATTCCTCTCGTGTATACGGTTGACCAACTTCTGGAAGATCCTGAAATTGAGATTATAATCAACTTAACCATCCCTGCGGCACATGCTGATATCAGTCTGCGGGCGCTAGAAGCCGGCAAGCATGTCTATGTCGAGAAGCCGCTCACGGTTACAAGAGAGGAAGGGCGCAAGGTGCTGGAAGTGGCTGATGCCAAAGGTCTGCTGGTTGGCAGCGCCCCGGAAACCTTCCTGGGAGCCGGGATTCAGACAGCACTAATGCTGATTGAGGAAGGTGTCATTGGCCGCCCGGTTGCGGCGACATCATTCATGTTAGGCAGAGGGCATGAGCATTGGCATCCCGATCCGGAATTCTACTATGCTGCGGGAGGTGGGCCTATGTTCGATATGGGTCCGTATTATTTAACCGCCCTCGTGCAGCTCCTTGGGCCTATCCGCATGGTAGCCGGCATGACTGGAAAGGCGATGGAGGAACGTACCATAACGAGCGAGAAAAAGGCCGGACAAAAGATTCCGGTCGACATTCCAACTCATGTTGCCGGAACGCTGCAATTCAGCAGCGGTGCGATCGCTACGCTGATCACCAGTTTTGATGTGTTTGGCGGCAGTGAATTACCGCCGATAGAGATCTACGGCACAGAAGGAACATTGCAGGTACCTGATCCGAACACGTTCGGAGGTAAAGTCAGATACCGCAAGACGGGTGAAAGTGACTGGCAAGAACAGCCGCTTCTTCCAGGCTACGATCAGAATACCCGCGGGATCGGTCCTGCAGATATGGCCTATGCTATCCGCAGCGGACGCCCTCACCGTGCCAGCGGCGAATTAGCTTATCATGTACTGGAAGCCATGTGGGCTTTTCATGATTCCTCTGATTCGCAGTGTTTCTATAAGATGGAGAGCACTTGTGTTCGTCCGGCACCTCTTCCTCAAGGACTTGCACCTTATACACTCGATTAATAGAGTTGATAGTACCAGTAAAACACCGTTCACAGATCATGAACGGTGTTTTTTTACATGAAGTGAAGCGTTAGAGCCACCCGGATATAGGAACAAGAGCCGATATCACATGAACAAGACTTTGGTGAGATTAGCTAACCCTACTTTCTCGCGCCTGAGGGTGTAATCCCCTTATACTGTTTGTACAGTTTCGTAAAATAGTTAGGATTATCGCAGCCGACTTTGCCGGCGATTTCCGTTACCGTGAAGTCCGTTTCCAGTAGTAACCGTTCCGCTTCTTCTACCCGGCAGAGGTTCACATAATCGATAAAGGTGCGTCCGGTCAGCTTTTTGAAGGTTTTACAGAAATGGTATGGATTGAGATTCACGAATCTGGCTGCAGACTCAATGGTTATTTTGTCGTCATAATGCTGTTCCAGATATTCAAGCAGGGGTTTGAAGCGTTCCTGGTTAATGGAGTGGCGTTCCCTGTGATACCGTTCTGATAGTTGCAGGGGCGGAAAAGTCCGCGAGAGCAAGATTAAGAACAGATGCAGCTGATTTTTGACCACCAATTGAAATGCCGGTCCCTCCTCCTGAACCTCTTGAATGATCGCGTTAAGCAAAGGGTAATAGCTGCTGCATACAGGGTTCTGTTCTACAGGCTTGACAGGGAGATGATACAAGTTATTCAAATAAGGGGCTACATATAGTTCATGCTGCGAATCCTGATTCCGGTCCTTGAACAAGGAACCATGGAACACTATGGACACAAAAGCAATATCTCCGCTGATCAAGCTGTAACCGACATGGAGACCCCCGGAAGGCACTAGAATCACATCACCCGGCCCGGCTTCATAAGGTTTGCTGTCAATATGAAAGATGGCTCTGCCTTGCTGCATCACAATGATCTCGAAATGCTCATGCCAGTGTAAAAAAAGAATGTTCTGCTCAGTCTTGGCATCCAGGCATTGATTGAAAAACAAGCGGAACGGGTAGGTTTTTTCTTCAAGCTGAGGATATTCCTTCAGTTCCTTTGGATAGGTCACAATCACATCAACTCCCACAATATTCAGCTATTTATGCACAAGATAAGAAGAGATTTCGCTACAAATGCGCTATATACTTGGATTGCTGAACTTACTATAAACCAATATTGGAGTGGTATACAAGATGCACGAAGACATTAGAATCGGAACACTTGTCGGGGCGCCGGATGCCGTCCGTGTGATTCCCCAAATCGTTAAGCATGGTTTTGAATCCTTCAGCCTGACGTTCTGGCAGACTACAGGTGAAACAGATCTGGTGGAGACCGCAGCACGGGTTCGTGAACTGGCCGCTGAACATCATTTTGTCATTTCCTCTGTGGGAATCTTCGGGAATCCGTTGACGGGAACGGGCGGCAATGCCGACACCCTGGCGAGCTGGGAACGTCTGATTGATCATGCCCATTTATTCGGTACAGATATGGTCTCCGGATTCACAGGCAGACTGACCGGGCAGACAATTGACGAATCGATACCGAAATTTGCAGAAGTATTCGGTGAACTATCAAAACGAGCTGCTGACAAAGGACTGCGGATAGCTTTTGAGAATTGCTCCATGGATGGAAACTGGCAGTCGGGGGATTGGAATATTGCCCACAATCCTATAGCCTGGGAGAAAATGTTCAACGCCGTTCCGGCAGACAACCTCGGTCTGGAGTGGGAGCCCTGCCATCAAATGGTTGCGCTGATCGATCCGATTCCACAACTGCGTAAATGGACGGACAAAATATTCCATGTACATGGCAAAGACGCAACAATCGCTTGGGATGTCGTCAAAGAGTATGGCATTCATGGTCCCAAGCCTTATGTATGGCACCGGACTCCGGGTTTCGGTGACACCAATTGGACGGATGTAATCACCATTCTGCGGCAGGCTGGTTACAAGGGCACCATCGACATTGAAGGGTGGCATGATCCCGTATACCGGGATGAGCTGGAAATGACCGGTCAGGTCCATGCGCTGAATTATTTGAAACATTGCCGCGGTGGGAGCTTCATCCCTAATCCGGTCTAATAGCAGAAAGCGGGGAAGCATATATGACTGCAATATACCGTGTAGCCGTCGCCGGCTGCGGAGGAATGGCTAATGAATGGATTAGTTATGCTATGAAGCGTTCTGATGTAAGTATTGTCGCACTTGTGGATATACGGCTCGAAGCAGCAGCAGATATGGCCAAAAAGCATGGACTTAATTGTCCGGTATTCACCGATATTGCTGAAGCCATAGATATTACTGATGCCAATCTCGTCTTTGATGTAACCGTTCCCGGCAGCCATTATTCGGTTGCCAGCACAGCGCTTGAACGTCAATGCGATGTGTTCAGCGAGAAGCCGCTGGCTGAGACGATGGAGCAGTGTAACGCCATTGTGGATTTAGCAGAACGGTCCGGACGCAGCCATGCCGTCATGCAGAACCGGCGGTATGATCCCCGTATACGCTCCCTTCGCCAACTGATAGAAGGGGGCAATATCGGCCGGATTGGCTATATCGGAGCGAGTTTTTTTCTGGCACCGCATTTTGGAGGGTTCCGGGATATCATGGAAAGCCCGCTTCTTCTCGATATGGCGATACACACCTTTGATCAGGCCCGTTACATCAGCGGTGCAGACCCCGTTACGGTGTACTGTCAGGAATTCAATCCTCCCGGGTCCTGGTATGCTGGGAATGCTTCCGCAGTATGTATCTTTGAAATGTCGGACGGCTCGGTCTTCAGTTATCAGGGCTCCTGGTGCGCTGAAGGCGCCCCAACTTCATGGGAAGCCTCATGGCGGGTTCAGGGTGACAAAGGAACTGCCGTCTGGGACGGCGAAGGAATGCCCTACGCCGAGAAGGTTCAGGAAAGTGTTGCGGATGGTAAATTTATTCGTGATTATGAACGCGTAGAAGGTATAGCTGTCGAGATGAAGGAAACCTTCCATCAGGGATGTCTTGAGGAGATGTTCCTGGCTCTGGCAGAAGGCCGCCCGGCTGAGACGGACTGCCGTGACAACTGCTACAGCATGGCCATGGTGTTCGGAGCACTGGAGAGTTCCCGGACGGGAAAGAAAGTAGACCTGTCCAGCTTTATGCGTAGTAGTGAAATGAACATGCAGCGACAATAGCTGAAGAATCCAGTTTTTTACTAGGAATAAAAGGGGAATTTGACGCTTTGAGCAGGAGCATATTTCTGTCCAAAGCGTTTTTTTGCTGTTTCAGGCTAAGTATTTATCGCCGAAAGTCACAAATATCCATTTGGTTATATCAGGAAGGTAAGCTCGGGTTCGTCTCTTTGATTGTGGATGCGGTCAAGTCTTGGGAGGCTGACGGAAATACGTGGGATGTGAATGGCGAAAGACTAAATAAATGATGAAGAGGCTGACTGCAGATATTCTCTGCTGAGTCAGCCTCTTTGGTAAAGTTCTGTAGAAGGAACTAAAAACCTTTATATTGAGGTTCCTCATTCTCCAGTTCAGTCACGCGTGATTCTACCTGATCTACAATCTGCTGCGTCTGTTGAGCTGCATTGGTGAACAGGGTCTTAGCTTCTTTATTCTGAGTTTCCATGGCGAATTGTTCCAGGCTGGCCTGGGCACTCTTCAAAGAGGAGACACAGGTTTTAACTTGTGAGGCTACAGTCATTTCATTATTCCTCCTTTGGATGGCGGTGCGGTTCGCGAAATATTATTTGCCGAGGTGCTGGAATGTATACTCTCCCGTACGATTAGAAAATATTTTATGGTTATTCCCGCACCGTATGACAAATAATGAATGTTAATGATATGAATACAGGTTAATGGGAGGCTACAAAAAATGCCGGAATGGTTTGAGGTTGTATGGCGCACTTTTTTTGCTGTGGTCATGCTCTTCTTTTTGACGAAGCTGCTTGGTAAAAGGCAGGTATCTCAGCTCTCGTTCTTCGAATATATCACAGGGATTACTGTGGGCAGTATTGCTGCGTATATCTCGTTGGATACCGACAAGACTTGGCATTTGGGGATTATAGCACTGATGGTCTGGGTTGCTTTCTCACTGGGAATTGAATATCTGCAGATCAAGAGCAAAAAGGCCAGAGATTTCATTGATTTCAAATCGACTGTGCTCATCAAGGACGGTAAAATCCTTGAGGAGAATATGAAAAAAGAAAGGCTGTCGACCGACGAATTATTGGAGGAGCTGCGGAAAAAAGATGTCTTCAAGGTTGCCGACGTAGAATTTGCCATTATGGAGTCGGATGGGGCGATAAACGTTCTGCTTACCCGTGAGAACCAGCCTCTTACACCCAAGCATCTTGGGGTAAAGGTAGCCCCGGAGCAGGCGACTCAAGCCGTAATTATGGATGGGGTTATTATGGATGAACCGCTGGATACTCTAGGATTGACACGCGGCTGGCTACAAGGTCAGTTGGAAAAGCTTAACCTGACCCCGGAAAATGTATTTCTGGGACAGGTGGATTCGTATGGAGAACTTACCGTGGACTTGTACGCGGACGGTGTAGAGGTTCCTAAGACTCAGGAAAAACCACAGCTCTATGCACTGCTTAAGAAGTGTGAGGCGGATTTGGAGTTGTTCAGCTTGTCTACTAACAATGAACAGGCGAAGAAGATGTATGGGCAGTGTTCCGAACAGCTGCAGAATCTTCTGCAGAAGCTGAAGCCATTTGTCCAAAGCTGAGCCCAGTGGTATTGGGATAACACATCAATAAGATCCGTCTAACAAATTGTTCAGACGGTTCTTTTTTTGCCTGAAAGGCATGTTAATTCACATATTTGTAATATTATGCCTAAAAAAATCTCTGTACAATTACAAATATTTACTTATAGTGGATAGTAGGTTGACTTCTGCAAAAAAAAGAATTTTGCAGCAATCTGCATGTCATCGGTCAAGGAGGAGTGCGATCGACAATACATCTGTGGTTCGTAAGGAAGCAATGGGAATGTAAGAATGCAACAGCTGCAACAGGCTCTGAAAATACAAAATACTCTGGAGGTAAATGTTAACGTGAAAATAAAAAAGAGATTTGCCTTTACCGCATGGATTGGGCTTTCTGCAGTACTGGCTTTTGGCGGTTTGCAATGGGGCATCCCTTCCGCACAGGCAGCAAGCATCTTCAGTGATGATTTTGAGTCTGGCAATGCCGGCAATTGGAATAATACTACAGGCACGTGGTCTGTGGTACAGGATGGCAGCTCTCATGTATATTATCAGTCCAGCAGCTCTGAAGGGCGCACCTCCGCAGGCAGCAGTACATGGAGCGACTATAGCGTCCAGGCTGATGTTAAGGTCGATAATTTTAACGGCAGTAACCGTACTTATGTATGCGGGCGTTATACGGATGGAAATAACTATTATGCTGCTTCCATATCCAACTCGAACGGCGGCACACTCGAAATCCGCAAAAAATCGGGTGGTGCAAGCACTACACTAGCAGCGAAGACTGATTATGCTATCACAACAGGAACAGTGTATTCTGTGAAGCTTGAAATGAGCGGAGACTCGCTTAATATGTATGTGAATAATGTGCTGCAATTAAATGCACACGATAACATTTTGACATCTGGAGGAATTGGATTAATTGCATACAAGACTGCTGCCAAGTTCGATAACGTTATTGTAAGCGGTACCAATGCAATTCCGACAGCTGCCCCAACTGCTACAGCAACTGCAGTGCCGACAGCTAGTCCGACAGCGGCCCCTACAAAAACACCAATACCTACATCAACGCCTTCACCAACAGCAACAGTAGCGCCTACCGCAACTCCAACGGTCACTCCAACAGCAACCCCGGTTTCGGGTGCACTGTATGTAGCACCAGATGGTACAGCCAGCAACCCGGGAACCATAGGCAGCCCGACCACTCTTGGATCGGCAGTGACCAAAATTGCTGCAGGCGGAACCATCTATTTGCGGGGCGGCACGTATTCCTTCTCATCACCGGTAACCATTGAGCGGGATAATAGCGGTACATCCGGCTCTCGCAAGAATATTGCTGCATATGGAAGTGAAAAGCCTGTGCTTGATTTCTCCGGTGAAAGCTTTGCTTCCACTGAGCGCGGGCTGCAAATCTTCGGCCATTATTGGTCTGTAAAAGGTCTGGAGGTCAAAGGAGCCGGTGATAATGGGATTTTCATCGGAGGGAACTATAATCTTATTGAGAATGTCGAGACTCACCATAACCGGGACTCCGGGCTGCAAATCAGCCGCTACGCCTCTACAGCATCCAGCATGAGCGATTGGCCAAGTTACAACCAGATCATCGGTGTCTATTCTCATGATAATTTCGACCCGGATAACGGTGAAGATGCGGACGGTTTCGCCGCCAAACTGACCCTCGGACCCGGCAACGTATTCGATAAATGCATCTCTGCCTGGAATACGGATGATGGGTGGGATCTATATACCAAATCAGATACCGGTCCTATTGGCATTGTAACGATCAAGAACAGTATCGCGTACAAAAATGGCCAAACTTCGGATGGCAACACAACCACGAGCAGTGATGGTAACGGCTTTAAGCTGGGTGGAGATTCTATCGCGGTCAACCATATTGTAACGAACAATGTTGCCTTCCAGAATAAGAAACACGGTTTTACTTATAACAGCAATCCAGGTTCGATTCAATTAACTAATAATACTTCCTGGAGCAATGGGGCGAGCAACTTCGCTTTTGATGCTGGTACTCATATATTTACGAATAACCTAAGCTTTGCCGGAACCTCCAGCGATAAAACAAGTGGGACCGATGTTTCCAGCACCAATGTCTGGTGGAAGAGCAGCGCCAGTACCAATGCTAAGGGTCTTGTGGCCAGCAGCACTGATTTCTTAAGTCTGACTCCTTCCGTCGTCCGGAATACAGATGGCTCCTTCAGCCTTGGGAATTTCCTGAAGCTGGCCGCCGGCAGCGATCTGATTGGTTCCGGTACACCAAGTGGTACCAATATTGGTGCCACCAATAAATAGGTGAAAGTCTGGGCTTACAACGTCGCTCTGACTGAGATATACGATCGGACCTCGTTTTTCTATTGCCGTTGACAGCGGTATACTATAGTGGATTGGGATTTATATATTTTCTAATAGGGAGGCTGCTGTCAATTATGGAATATGTGAAGCTTGGTTCTACCGGACTTGAGGTCTCAAGAATTTGTCTGGGATGTATGAGTTACGGAATTCCGGAACGGGGAAATCATTCCTGGACGCTAAATGAGGAGATGAGCAGACCCTTTATTCAAAAGGCGCTGGATCTCGGCATTAACTTCTTTGACACAGCTAATGTGTATTCCGATGGAACCAGTGAGGAGATTGTCGGCAGAGCGCTAAAAGATTTCGCTGCACGTGACGAGATTGTACTTGCAACCAAGGTACATGGAACCATGCGTCCGGGACCTAACGGTGGGGGACTATCCCGTAAAGCAATTATGAGTGAAATTGACCATAGCCTGAAGCGGCTGGGAACGGATTATGTAGATCTGTACCAAATCCACCGGTGGGACCCGGCCACGCCGATCGAGGAAACCATGGAGGCCCTGCATGATGTGGTTAAGGCGGGTAAGGCCCGTTACATCGGAGCTTCCTCTATGTATTCCTGGCAATTCCTGAAGGCGCTACATGTCGCTGAACGCCATGGTTGGACCCGGTTCGTATCCATGCAGAATTATGTGAATTTGCTCTACCGTGAAGAGGAACGGGAGATGCTGCCGCTTTGTGAAGCGGAAGGCATCGGTGTAATTCCCTGGAGTCCGCTTGCCAGAGGACGTCTCACCCGTGAATGGGAGGAGACCAGCACCCGGTCAGCATCCGATGAATTCGGTAAGTACTTGTACTCCAGAACCGAAGAAGCGGATCGTACTGTCGCGCTAAAAGTCAAGGAAATCGCAGAAGAACGCGGAATTCCGCGGGCCCAGGTAGCACTCGCGTGGGTATTGCAGAAGAAGCCGGTGACGGCACCGATTGTAGGAGCCACGAAGATGGAGCATTTAGAGGATGCTGCAGCAGCGGTCTCGATCCGGCTGACACCGGCTGAGGTGAAGCGGTTGGAAGAACCGTACATTCCGCATCCGGTAGTAGGGTTCAGCTGAATACGGTAATTCCTAAAAAGACAACAGAGCAGCGATTCTCCGGACATTTTGGAGAGTTGCTGCTCTGTTTTTTTAGTATAGTATTCCAATTTATTGGCATACTACATTCAATTCCCAGCGGAATCTCAAGGAGGTATTACAGGTGGCAGAGAAAAGTATGCTGGAGGCTATTAAAGAGCAGCTTACGGACTGCAGTGATGCAGTATATCAATCCATTAATATATACGGACATGCCTGTATGCTGATCTATATTCCTTCTATTGTAGATACGCTCAGCCTGCAGGAATTTGTCTCCACACCACTTAAGGCGGAGGCGAATGCCGAGCCGGATTGGGCACGATTTTTGGAACGGCTGGATCACGGTTCTGCTTTTGCCATTCCTTATATCAGAGCTTATAAGTTGGATCGTGCGGTAGAGCTCATCGTAGGCGGCAAAGCAGTGCTCTCGATTGAGGGTCTTCCTTATGTTTATTATTTTGAGATTACGCATTATCAGAAAAGAGCGGTCTCCGAATCGCAGAATGAGCTGGTGGTTATAGGGCCTCAGGAGGCCTTTATCGAGGATGTGCAGACGAACCTGTCTTTGCTACGACATAAGATCAAACATGCAGATTTGAAGACCCTGCATTTCTCTATCGGCAGGTATACGAAAACAGATGTGTATCTGGTCTACATTGAAGGGCTGTGCAAGCCGGAAATTGTGGATGAGTTCACGAAAAAGCTGAGGGACATCACAGTGGACTCTGCGCTTGGCATAAGCAATGTAGCAGAGCAAATAGAGAAGGGCCAGTATTCACCCTTTCCTTTATTTCAGTATACAGAGCGTCCGGACTCGGTTGCGGCTTCTCTAATGGAAGGACGGTTGGGCTTGCTGCAGGACGGGACACCTTCAGCTTTACTGACACCGGTAACCTTTTTTTCTTTGCTGCAATCCTCTGAAGACTATTATCAGAACTTCTATGCAGGAAGCTGGATTCGATTGGTCCGATTCTTTTTCTCCATGATATCTATCCTGCTGCCGTCCTTATACGTGGCTATCACAACTTTTCACAGTCAGATCATCCCCTCAGATCTGCTGATTACCATTGCTGCTGCGAGGGAGAATATTCCGTTCTCCGCCTTGACGGAGGCCTTGATTATGGAGCTTACGTTCGAAGCGCTTAGAGAGGCCGGCACCCGGATCCCCAAGCCTGTAGGACAAACTGTATCCATTATTGGCGGGATTGTAATCGGACAGGCTGCTGTCCAGGCTGGGATTGTATCGGCTCCCATGGTTATCGTTGTTTCTATTACAGGCATCGCATCTTATATTATTCCCCATCTTGAGCTGGGTTTAACATTTCGACTACTCCGCTTTGTGCTGCTGATTCTCGGCGGAACGATGGGGCTGCTTGGCGTATTTGTCGCAGCATTTGTAATTTACGCACATCTGGCGAATCTTAGATCTTTCGGCACTCCTTACCTGCAGCCGATTGCCCCACTTGTCTTCCAGGATTGGAAGGACACATTGCTTCGTGTGCCTTCTCCTTTTATGACGAAAAGAAGCACTTCGTTCACGAACACTAAAAATGAAAAGAGGCAGAAATGAAAATGAAGCTCTTTAAGCTGGTTCTGAGCGTTGTACTGCTCCTGAATCTGGCTGGCTGCGGATCCAAAATTGAACTGGATGAACTCATCTTTATATTTGGTCTCTATATTGATGTGGGAAAAGAACCGGGAACGGTTGAAGTTTCGATCAGCTCGCCTTTGCCCAACCGTCTGCTCTCCAGCACACAATCGGGGGGCGGAGACGGCAAATCCTATTCTATGGTAACTAAGACGGCTGCAAACATTACGGATGCTGTTATTTTAATTCAAAAAGACTTGTCCCGCAGGCTGGAAATCTCTCATATCAAGGTGGTTGTGCTGGGGAAGGAATACGCCAGTCAGGGGATAGAGGAGGCTCTGCAATGGTTCAAGCGTCAGCCTGAAATCCCGCTTGGAACATATATGATGACGGCTCCAGGCAAAGCGAAGGAAGTAGCCCAGCTATCGGCTATATTTGAGCAGTTGCCCGACCAGGTGCTGATGAATTTTTCGGAGGAGAACCTTCTGTATGCAACTACAATTAGAGACTGCTTGCTGGCAGAGTCCTCGAATATGGGCTATGCCATGAATTATCTCTCATTTGGACATAAGAGTGGCCAATCGGACAAGGGCGAATCTTTACATTGGGCAGGCATTCAGGGAGTTGCGCTGTTTCAGGATGGCAAGATGCGGGCTACTTTGCAATTTAGGGAGGGCAGGGCACTTGCCTGGGCAGCGGGAAACTTGGCGGGACAACTAGCTCTGCCCGAGTATACGGTTAGCTGGGATGGAGACGATCCGGGTCGAGCAACCGCACTGTTCTTAAGCAACAAATCATCGATAAGCTCCAAATTAATAGATGGAGAACCGGTTTTCTATGTAAAGCTGAAGGGGAAAATAAGCATCACTAACTTCAAAGACTCACAAGGCCGGAAGGCGATCTTACTTAGCTACGTTATGCTGGAGAAGATTCAGGATAGGGTAATGAAAGAGGTTTCCGATTCTATCCGTGCTACACAGGAGGCGGGAACGGATGTACTGCAATTGGGCATGCAGCTGGAATGGAATTATCCGGACCTATGGAAAAAGCTCAGGGAACACTGGGCAGATTATTATGCGCATGAGGCACAAATTAAGGTACAAGTAACCTTTCAGATTCAGGATGTTGGTTCGGGAAAATAAAGAATAGTCAAAGGAGATTTTATGCACACATCGAAATGGCAGTTGTTCAGATTCAGCCTGGTTTATCTGAGTTCCCAGACCACTATTTTCCTGATTCCTGTACTCGTGGATACTTCTGGTTATCAAGGATGGATTGCGCTCATCGGCGGCGGATTTCTGAGCCTGATCATTCTGTTCTTTACTATGCAGGTAGGCTGCCTGAGAAAAGACCAGGGATGGATTGAATTTGGCAATGAGATTATGGGGAAATGGGTACACAGGCTGATGGTGCTGATGCTGTTATGCTGGTGTATTTATTATACTGCTTTAGATATTGAGAACTTTGTCCTGTTTTTTGGCTCTAATTATATGAGGGGAACCTCGCCGATTTTCATAATAACCGTCATAGGACTCGTAATCATGTACTGTGCGACTCTAGGATTGTCTACAATTATCTGTATGGCGGATGGAATTTTTTTGATTTTTTTCGCTGCTATTCTTTTATCCGTCTATTTATTTATTCCATATGCGGATTTCTCGATGTTACCGGCCTTCCTGCATTATCATGATCCCGGCCTTGCCATCAATGATTCTATTTCAACAATGTCATGGTTAGCGGAATGGGTCGTATTTCTCTTCGTGGCACCGGAGTTTAAAATCGGGATCAAGATGCTAAAAAACCTGGCTGTAACCGGGATATGCCTCCTATTCATCATATTATCTGCATGGGTGCTGACCATGCTGAATTTTGGCCCGCACTTGGGCAGTGAGCTGCAATATCCTTTTCTGGATATGATCCGCAGTTCCTCGCATCACAATATTCTCGGGAATATGGACCCTATCCTCATTGGGATCTGGTCGGCTTCAATGTTCATTCACGGATCATTTTTGATGTATATATCTGCCAAATGCGCTATGTACCTGACCCATCAAAAAGGGCGGAAGTATATGGTTCCTCTGTTAATGGGTTGTTCCATGATCATAGCTTATTTGTATTCCATTAATAATACAATAATATACTATAGAGATTTCAACGCTAATCTGACCATCTACCTGTGGCTATTCGTCGAGTGCATCCCAGTCTATTACTACATCGTTGCAGTCATCCGTTCCAAGATCAGTCCGGCTGTCAAATAACCGCAGCGACTTATCTATTATAAATTGGATGCGCTTTCTGGTATGATTAAGCTTTAACACATACCTAAATATGGAACGGATGGTGTTATTCTTCATGATGCTTCAGGAAGCGAACGCACTAATACAAGCAATAAGAGTCAATCTGGCTAAAGTTATTGTCGGCAAAGATGAAGGGGTAGATCTGCTCTTGACCGCCCTGCTGGCGAACGGACATGTACTACTGGAGGATGTGCCGGGTACGGGTAAAACATTACTCGCCAAAACATTGGCACGCTCGCTGGACTGCTCCTTCAAGCGCATCCAGTTCACTCCAGATCTGCTGCCTTCGGATCTTAGCGGAATCAATTATTATAATCAGAAAACAGGCGAGTTTCAGTTCCGTCCTGGTCCCGTCTTCGCCAGCATTCTCTTAGCGGATGAGATTAACCGTGCAACTCCTCGGACCCAATCCAGCCTGCTGGAATGCATGGAGGAACGGCAGATTACCATTGATGGTCTGACTCATGAGCTGGAAGCGCCTTTTCTTGTCATTGCTACACAGAATCCAGTGGACAGCCAGGGAACCTTCCCGCTGCCGGAAGCACAACTGGACCGGTTCCTGATGAGGGTCACCACAGGTTATCCAACCTATGAAGAGGGAGTTCATATTCTTCAAAGATTCCGCGGGAATAATCCTTTGCAGGATACAGTAGCTGTAGCTACCGGACGTGATATTCAAGAACTGCAGAGGCTTGCCGCAGATGTTACAGTCAGTGATGATCTTCTGGGTTATATGATTAGCATTATTGAAGCGACTCGCAAAGCTCCTGCAGTCAGACTAGGCGCAAGCCCCCGTGCGAGCTTCGCGCTGCTTCGTGCTGCCCAGGGGTACGCACTCCTCCGGGAAAGGGATTATGTACTGCCCGATGACATCAAGGCAGTAGCGATACCTGTGCTTGCCCACCGTCTGCTGATGCAGCGCGGCCCCGGTTCCCGTGAAGGACAGGCGGCAGAGCTTGTGCAGCAAGTACTACGTGAGGTTGAGGTTCCCGCTGAGCCTTTAACGGCCGCCAGAGGTGGAAGGGTGGACTAAATCATGACACTGCCCTGGTTTATCATCAGCACGCTACTGCTGATGCTGTTCATCTCCGCGGTTTATCAGCGAAATGCTCTGAAGAAGGTGAATTATACCCGTTATTTCTCTTCTGATGCGGTGTTTGAGGGAGAAACAGTCGAGATGGTGGAAGAGATCAGCAATGGCAAGCTGCTGCCGCTGCCCTGGCTTCGTCTGGAGTCCAGCATCGCCCGGGGGCTCGAATTCGGAAGTCAGGAGAATCTGGGCATCAGCAGTGGTGAAATCTATCAGAACCATTTGAGCCTATTCTACCTACGGGCTTTCCGCCATATCAAACGTACACACAAGGTCCGCTGTCTACAGCGCGGGCTGTTCCGTCTGGATACGGCTACCATGATCACTGGGGATTTGTTCGGACTTAGCCGCAGCACCCAAACCTTCCCCTTACAGCTTGAACTTATGGTTTTTCCTATGTTGGTGGACTTGTACGAGCTGCCTCTTCCTGTACACAGCTGGCTGGGTGAGCTCCCTGTCAAGCGTTGGATTGTTCAGGACCCATTTCTTACAGCAGGCACACGTGAATACAATCCTGGCGATTCGCTGGGGTCATTGAACTGGAAAGCCACAGCCCGTACCGGCCGGATGCAGGTTCACCAAAAGGAATTTACGGCTGCTTCAAGGCTTGTGATCTGCCTAAACATGGAGATCAGCGATTCCATGTGGAGAACCGTCACGGATGTGGAGCGGATTGAGCTTGGCATTCGTTATGTCGCTACGGTAGCAGATTATGCCATTGGACATGGTATCGAAACCGGCTTCCTCAGTAACGGAAGGCTGGATGGAGGCGGTGCGAATGATCCGGTAGATGCTGAACCTATGGGACGGCTGGATGACATTCTAGGATTACTGGCAAGGCTGCAGCTGGATCGGACAATGCCAATGAGCAGATTGCTGGAGCAGGAAGCGGAGAAAGGAAACACCGACTCAGATTACCTCATTATTTCCTGTCACCTCGGTCCTGAACTTCAGCAGGCAGCCGAACAGCTAAGACTATCCGGGAATGGTGTAGAGTGGCTGCAAATTCCTGTGGAAGGGAGGGAGATTGTATGAGGCTGCAAGCTCCAAAACACTTGAAATATACATTGCAGCTCTACCTGACATGTATTGTAGAATGGCTGCTGTTCCTCCCTGTATGGATCGTGTTACAGAAGTATTTGCAGTCCGGTTCTGCGTTGCTGCCATGGATCTATACCCTGCCGCTCATATCCATGGCGGGAGGGACGCTTCATCAGTTCTGCGACCGGAAGTGGAAGCAGCTCTTGGCAGCACTTCTGCTTGGTGTGCTGGCTGGAATCTTATCAGGATCATTTTCATTAGAAGAAATCCCATTATATGCAGGTGCTATGATATCAGCCTATCTTGGCATAACTGCCGGGAGCCGTAGCAACAGGATTAGCATATATATAGCTGGGCTTGCAGTATATTTTGTAGCTGTAATTGCTTTCGATCGTATTCCACTGCTTCAGCCAAGTGTTACAGAATTGACCTGGAGCGGCAGTCTCTGTCTAATTCTGGCCCTCTTGGATTCTAACACTAGTCACTTGCATTACAGCTCATTCACAGGAGCCGGTTCTCCTCTTCCGGGAGGGATTCGCCGGCATAACCGCTTGTTTGTTCTTTTGTTCATTGCAGTGGCGGCGCTACTTGCAGCGGGGGCAGGCAGAGTATTGGGACTATTAATTTGGCGTGCCGTGAAGGTCTTCTTCGGCTGGGTGAGCCGGCTGTTCTCCGACTCCGATGAGCCGGCGCCGGAGCTGGATGCTCCGCCACCTGTAATGCCTGATATGCCCCCAGGCGATACTCATGAGCCTGGACTGCTGGCGATAATTCTGAATGTTGCTTTTTATGCCATTGGAGCAGCGGTGTTGATCATAATATTGTATTTGGGCCTACGATGGTTATACCGCAATACAAGTGGAGTGTGGCGAAGACTCATCGACTCTGTGTTAGCCTTACTCCGCAGAGAATCACCATCGACCAATACCGCATATCAAGATGAAGAAAAAAGTATTTTCACCTGGGAGAAGACGGTTCAAGGCGTAAGAGAGTACTGGCGGAACCGTACAACTTCTGCTTCCAGGCGGGACCGCTGGGAAGGTTTGAACGGAGGGCGTGAGCAGACCCGCTGGCTATACCGCCACTGGCTGAAGAACAAACGTGCTCAAGGTTACTTGCAGAGGAGCTATCTTACCCCTCAGGAGACTCTGAAAGATGTTGAAAAGTGGAGTGTGAGCCAGAAAAGCCAGCATAGACATTCAACAATTACTGCTGACGCCACTTCCGATCAGCTTCTCCAGTTCTATAATCAGGCCAGATATGGGGAGACTGAACCTTCGGAAGCAGAAGTACTAAAGCTGAAGGAAAAGCTGAAGTTATAGCCGTTTCAGAAACAGCAACGGGAGGAAGAGAGAGTCCATGGTTACCTATTTACGTGGAGAACTGGCAAAGGCAGCGAAAGTCAATATTGAAACGCTCCGGTACTATGAGAAGCACGGCTTGCTTCCCCAGCCGCAGCGGACGGTCTCGGGTTATCGCAAGTATACAGAGGAGGCACTCACCCGGATCATTTTTATACAGAATGCCAAGAATTGCGGATTCACGCTGCGTGAAATCAAAAAAGCACTGGCTAAGTCGGAGGAAGGAAGTATAGGCATTACAGATTTCATTATGGCCATTGAGCGGAAGATGATTGCTGTGGATCTGGAAATTGCCAAACGTGAGGGTACCAGACTGCTTCTGCAGAATCTGAAATTAAACCTTGAATCTGCGGAACATCATCCCGGTGTGAAGGAAACCCTGCAAATTCTTAGAATGGATACATAAAAATTCGGGAGGCGTTCATAGGTTTTGCGCTTCTGATCCTGCTTGACTCTGTACCCTGATACAGGGTTTACAATACAGGTATCAGGCCAATGCCGGGAGGAATGAAGGATGCAGAGCTCTAAGGAAATGATTCAAGCCATGAAGCAATATTTGAAACAAAATAATCAAATTATTGGAAAAACAGCAGTTCAAATCCGTCAGGAAATGGCCGAATCCGCCTCACGGTTGCCACCGCTTCATGGAATATCCTTCGAAAGAATTGATTCGGACGGTGTAGCAGGAGAATGGCTTAATGTTATGGAAGACTATGCCGCAGAGGACAGGAAGAAGGCTATACTCTACGTTCATGGAGGAGGATTCATCTCCGGGAATTGTGAGATCTACCGTGATCTGTCTGCAAGAATTGCTTCCGCCAGCGGTGTGAAGGTGTTTACGTTAGAATATCGTCTTGCACCCGAGCATGTATATCCTGCAGCCAATGAAGATTGTCTAACTGCTTACTTCTGGCTGCTGCGGCAGGGTCTCCTGCCGGAAGACATCATACTGGGCGGGGATTCTATAGGTGCCACTCTCGTAATAATGACCCTGATTACGTTACGTGATACAGGTGAGGGATTGCCTGCCGCCGCATTTCTTCTCTCCCCACACGGCGATCTTGTCCACCTGGACGGGGAATCCTATGACAGCAGAGCAGAACTGGATCCTACGGGAAGCAGGGAGGGAAATCATAGAATCTTGCAGGATTATCTTGGAGGATATGAGGGGGATATGCCTGATCTGCTCTCGCCACTAAGGCTTCAACTGGGTGGGCTGCCACCATTGTTGATACAGGTCGGGGATCAGGAAGTGCTGCTGAATGATGCCGAACGGCTCGCAGAGCGTGTACGTTCTGCCGGAGGTGAGGTGCAACTGGAAATATGGGAGAACCTGTGGAGCGTGTTCCAGATGATGTCCGCTCTACTTCCGGAAGGGCAGGAAGCGATCGGGAATATTGGAGATTTTGTCACAAGGATCTGGGATAAATAGAGGGTCGAACGGATACAGGAGGAAATAATATGCCTTACACAATGGAAGTTAATGTAGCCAAGAATCAAGTGGTTGTAAAATCATTTGGTCTTACGGAAACGGATGTGCCAGCTTATATATCTGATTTTGAAGCAGCCATGAAGCAACTGAAACCAGGCTTCACTGGAGTCACTGATGTAACGGAGTCCCAATCCATTCTCACCCCTGAGGTTGCTTCCATGCTTGCGCCAACAGGTGAGATAGCCGTCGCGCATGGAGTGGGTGGATGGGTATATGTTGCGAACTCCAAGGTGTGGAAGATGCAGATGAACAGATTATTCGGAAAGTTTGCTGTCCATTATCCGACTTTTGAAGAAGCAGATGCTTATCTGAATAGTCTGGTGAAGTAATTACTAACTTATGATTTATGAGGGACGGTTCTTCGGAACGGTCTCTTTACTGTTTTATGAGAATAACAACCGTAGGTTGATCAGTGAAATAAGAAGATATCCAGTTACAGAGAGAACTCTAATTACTAAAAAGACTCCTCCTCTGCAGATAACTGCGGTATGGAAGAGTCTTTCGCCAACTTTAGTAGAGCACTAGTACTCCGAAGCCTTCAAGGCTGTATGGGCCGTTGATGACATCACCAGTCAACAGATCCATTCTCTGTTCTTTGAGCTGAATCGTTGCAGGTTCTTCACTGAAGTTCAGCAGAAACGCATAACTGTTATTTTCACTTTTGCGGATTTGCAGCTCTACTTCCGAAGGAAGCTCCAGCCATTCCGCTACAGGGGAGTGAAGCGAAAGTCTGTCTATGATCTGGAGGGTTGCTTCCGCGTTAAAAACAGCTCCGTAATACCACACCTCTCCTTTGCCGCGTTTGTTTCTGGTGACTGCCGGTTTGCCGGCATAATAATCGGTTACATAGGTGCCGACCACCTCGACTGTGTCCTCTTCGACATGAAGAATATCGTTGAATGCATCTGCCCCGGTAAGTACCCCGGAATCGTTACCCCAGCGGATGGAGGTAGGAAGACGGGTGCCTTTGACCATGGTGAATTCTTCAACGCTGATGCCGCAGAGGTCCTTCGCAGCACCTGGAAAAGGCCGCATATAACATTGTCCGCGGGTATCCTTGTAGCCGGTCCGGCAGCCAAAAATCAGCGTTCCGCCTTGCTGCACATATTGATCCAGCAGTTCTGCTGTCTCATCGCTCATAATGGCCGGATGCGGATAGACCAGAACATGATATGGAATCAGGTCGTCAATGGTGGTTTTGCTGCGCATGTAGATGATATCGTTCGGGATTTGCCGTTTCTGCAGTGCTTTGAACCATTCCTTGTTGCTCTGCCACGTAAAAGGTCCATGCCAAACATCGTATTCTCCATCCCATTCATTGTCGTAGTCACGCAGAATGGCGATATCCGCTTTAGAGCGGGTACCCACAATATGTTTACCAGCTGCAGCCAGCTCCCGGCCAATCTGTTCTGCCTCCCTGACCCTGCGGTTTGGCTGGTTATGATAGTCATTGATGCCGTGCCAATAAATTTCATTGCCCACCGTGGCTGTCCGCCAACGGAAGTAGAGCAGCTTGTCTGCTCCATGGGCAATGGACTGATACGTCCAGAGCCTCATTTGACCAGGTTTGGGTGAAGGCATATCCATCCGGTTAACCCAGCCGCCAGGGCCGGATTGCTGCTCCATGATGCAAAAGTTGGGGCTGATCGAGCGGACCGCAGTCAATGATTGGCTCCAGCTCCGGTCCAGCAGCGGTTCTGCTTCTGCAGGATCCGTACTGATACTTGCGAACTGCGGGTAGGAATCATAGCTGAAGAAATCAAGAAGCTGATCATTCAGCTCATGGCTGTCCAGATGTCCGAACAATCCATTGGTGGTTACCCATTGGGAAGGGGCTAGTTCCCGTATAATATCAGCTTGGATTTTGGCAAAAGAAATGGTGTTATCTGAAATGAACCGCTTCTCATCCAGCGCCTGATGCGGATTAGGCTGCATGGTTGAAGGGGTAGGGCGCGGCAGGAAAACCTGTGACCAGCTGTTATAGGTTTGATTCCAGAAAACAGTTCCCCAAGCCTCATTCAGCTTCTCCAGCGTTACATATTTGGCCTGTACCCATTCTCTGAAGGCCTGGTGATCACTCTCCGAATAGAATACATTAATTTCACAATTCAGTTCATTGTCAATTTGCCAGCCAACCACACCCGGATGGCTGCCATAATGCTGGGCGAGCTGTCTGGTGATTCTGGCGCAGAGCTCCCGGTATTGGGGACTGCTGTAATTGTAATGACGGCGCATGCCGTGCTGTAGCGTCACTCCGTCATAAGTAACATTCAGCACCTCAGGGTAACGTTCGGTAAGCCAGGCGGGGGGTGTAGCCGTTGGCGTACCCAGAATTACCTTAAGGCCATAGCTATGAGCCAGATCGATTGCTCTGTCGAACAGATCAAATTGGAAGACACCTTCTTCAGGTTCAAAAAGGTTCCAAGCGAATTCAGCCATCCGGACAATTGTGAATCCGGTTTCAACCATACGGCGGTAATCATCTGCCCAGAGTTCCTCCGGCCAGTGTTCAGGATAGTAGCATACGCCAAGCTCAAACTGATCATTTGTTAAGGGCTTTCTCATCATAACCTCCAAAGGATAGAGAACACTTCATCGTTGTGTCCCCGAAATGGGGCCGCTTTTGGGTGATCTTCTTCCAAGCAAAAGCAGCAATATCAGAGGCAGAGACTCACTGATATTATGAAAAATATGCTTTATTTCATTTACATATCTATTGTATTATCAAGTGAAATGAACATTATATAACAAAATATTGCTTTTATATGACGATATTGCGAGATTACACAAGAGCACTGAGGGGAGCTAATGAACGAATGAGAAATCAATGTTATCTGCCAACACCGGCTTACACCAAATATGTATGTTATCCAGAGTTTTTGGGCCACTACACCGAATTTCCCCAGCATACAGAAAGAAGAGCGGAAGGATTCCTGGACAGCTATAATCTTCATTTGATCTTTGCCGGGGAAGGTTATGTATTTCATGAGGGGGAACGGATTCCGATGGAGAGAGGCAAAGGTTTTCTTTTCCCCAGAGGCGCCTATCAACAGTACGGTTCTGATCTGAGCCAGCCCTGGGATGTACGTTGGGTACACTTTGGAACCGGTATGCCGCTGCCATTACTGGAGGAGGCCGATCAGTCGAGGGGTTACTTCTTCACCTTTGATCCGGAAGCGGGGCTGGAAAGTTTATTTGAGGAGATGTACCGGCTTGGCACTTCCTACGAGACCCGTTACGAACCGAAGCTGTCGGCGCTGTTATATGAAATCTTGATTACACTATTGCAAAACTCCGAACCGCAGAATGGCGCAGTTTCTTTGGAGATTAGGCATTCCATCCGCAACACAGCGAATCTCATTCACAGGGAGTGTGCGGGGACCTGGACACTGGAGACCATGGCCCGGTTGTCGGGTTACAGCAGCTATCATTTTCTGCGTCTGTTCCGTACAGTCATGGGTAAGACCCCGAACCGCTATTTGACAGAATGCCGTTTGGCCAGAGCGAAACTGCTGCTTGTATCTACTGAGTTCTCCGTTTCACAAATCGCGCGGCAGGCTGGCTTTGCCCAATCGAGCTATTTTATTAAAGTATTCAGACAGTTTGAGGGAATGCCCCCCAACCAATATAGGCTTGCATTTGGATCAACTGCGACTTAACATACGGTTTCTATTTTCATGTGAAAGTTACAGATTGAAATCTATGGTTACAAATTGGATACATTTACCTGATTCTCAACCACTATAATTATTCCTAGCAAATGTACATGGGAGGAAATCAATGAGAAAGCTTAGAACTACATATATCGCGTTACTGTTAAGCACATTCGCTATTGGACAACTGTCTGCTAATCCTGCATCAGCCGCCTCTGCGCCGGTAAATAACGGCGGTTTGCATGGATCTGCAGTATCTACAATAAGCGCCGTCCCCAAGAATCTGGGCTCCATCCAGCTGGAGGCGAATGTCAAAGCTACGTTAGAAGATGTGACTCTCTGGTCTCAGGCGGGAGGGAATATTCTAACGTATACGCTGAATTACTCCAACGCAGGGGGTAGCAATGCAAGTCTGAGTCATTATTTTTCGAGAGTAGTTACTTCTGGAGGCTCTGTCATTCCAGGCAATCCGGTGACCGCCGATTCGGCTAAGAACAAAGTCGTATCCAGACAAACCGAACGGGTAACCTACTATGTTAACATTGGCAAAATAAATTCACTTAACGGACTTAAAGTTACAATGTATGTGTGGGACCCCAAAAGCAAAGGTTACCTGAGACATGCGGGAACCCTCAGTATTCCTTCTAATTACTCATCGAGTGCAGCCATCGGCCAAAAACAGCAACTCAACATTAACAACATTCCAGTCACTGCTGCTTCGGAATCCCTACAGCTCTATAAATATGGAGGCAAGGTATTCGCAAAGGTTGGGGTTAACTTCAGCAATGTGGGGAATAAGGTACTCTCGGACCCAGGTTATTCCGCATACCTAATGTCTGCAGGAGGAACAGCCTTCGAGCTGGCACTCGACAATTCGCAGGCAGGTTATAAGATTCAGCCCCAGGAAAAGAAAACCATTTATTACCTAACCGAGATTCCGCCGTACCTAAAGACCGACAACATGAAGATACAATATGTTCAGAGGGATGAGACGCTTAAACTTGATCTCGCTAAATTTTCGTCCAAGCTTCCTGCGGCTGCAACCCCTGACCTGAACGTAGGCAAAGGGGCTATCAAAAAGGTCGGCATCAACAGCAATACTATCGAATTTCAGTTAACTGCAGCAAATGTCTATGCTGAAGATGCTACAGGGATATGGACGTTCCAGTTCCGGATTAAAAATGCCGGCAAACAAGCGGTGGTTCTACCTTCTTATGACCTCTCGGTTCGATCCGCAAAAGGGACAACCTTCCCTATCAGCTCTAGCGGTGTGAGCGGGGTCAAGCTGAAGCCCATGGAGGAAAAGGTAGTACAACTTACAGCCCAGATTCCACTTGAAGTGGAGCAGAACACACTGAAACTGCAAATGATTGAAGCAGTCAGCAGCAGCGATGCGGCCAGTACTGGAGCTCAAGTCAATCAAGGGACTTCGGGGGGCTCAGGTGCGAATTCTGGCCCTACAGTATCGCCAGGCGCGACGGCTAAGCTGACCATTCCTGTCGCTTATTTTTCCATTCCGTACACACTACGTACGGATGCTCAAAAAAATATGAATTACACCATCACCAATCCATCAGGTACATTCGGCTATAGCTTGCTGTCCCTGCAGCGTTATCCATGGAAAGATGACGACATTCTGATCGCCAAGTTGAACATTACCAATACGCAGTCAGTAAATCTTACACTGCCAGAACTTAAAGGTGCTCTCAAATTGGATAATAACGACTTGACGGCATCAACGGAATTATTCATAGAGAAAGAAGGTTCCTCTATTGCTCCAGGGCAAAGTGTGGTGGTTAATGTATTTAGCAAAATCCCTTATACTACGGAGTTCCAGTCAACGAGAGTCAATCTGTATTCCGTCGTGAAAGAAGAGACTGTGCCCTTTCTGTCGTTGAACACGAGCAGTGTAACAGATGCCGTATACAAGGTTGACAGAGGTGGCAGCTATACCATTGCCGGAAAAGGTAAAAATGCCAAAGTACAGGAGAGCAAAACGGTCATCTACCAAGGTGTTAACTCTAACATTGTCTACACTGAACTGTTCATGAGCAGCGAAGAAAAGAGACAAAGTAAAATGGCCCGCCTTCAGGCTTATTTTAAATCCGAAGACGGTCAACTATATGAGGCCACACCAATCCAGCCTGACACGGCGGCAACACCTGGCGGCAAGCAACTGGTAACATTCTGGGCAAAGCTCCCAAAAGCAGTAGATGCCTCGGATGTAACCCTATATATTGGACCCGGCATCACCGGGAACAACTTGACTGAGCCTGGACAGGAATCAACAGGTTTCATTAATGTCTCTGCCTTGGAACTGAGTCCGCAGTACATAACACCGGTTAACAATTTATCCAAGGTTACCTTATATCCTTATACATTGTCCGTTCTTAATTCAGAAGGCAGCAATGTACGCGGCAGCGACACGATTAATATCAACATGAATTACAGCCTGCTGCGTGATATCAGCTATGATGTGGGAGCATTCAATCACAAGCTTGTACTTAAAATGACGGATCCATACGGACAGACGCAAGAGAAAAGCATTACGATTGGAACGGATTTGATGGAAGGGGAAAATAACAAGTTTTCTTTGACCTTCAGCAGTGAAATGTACAAAAAACTGACTGGCGGAACATACTCCATCAAACTGTATGATGAATTCCAAGGTGAGCGGATCGAGCTGGCCAACCAGGCCTACGTTCTGAAGATAGAAAGACCAGCAACCACCGAGCTAAAGACAAGCACTGATATCAAAGAATAAAAAGGAGCAGCTTATGTTGCGAGTGGAGAATGTATCACATACGTTTAAAAGCGGCAGTGAAGTAACACCTGTGCTCCATAACATCAATTTCGAGGTGAAACCTGGTGATATGGTTGCCCTGCTGGGCAGCTCAGGTTCCGGTAAATCTACTATGCTGAATTTAATGGCGGGTCTGATGAAGCCGACAGAAGGACATATTTACATTGCCGACAAGGATATCGTGAAGATGGGGGAGAACAAGCTGGCAGTATTCCGGCGCAAAAATATCGGTTTTATTTTTCAGGCGTATGAGTTGATCACCAGCCTGACGGTACGGGAGAATGTGGAGCTTCCTCTTGTCTTCCAATCGGTCTCTCCGTCGGTCCGCAGAAAAAAATCACTTGCTTTGTTAGAAGCAGTGGGTATCCCTGATAAATCCGAGTTATTTCCCACCCAGCTCTCCGGAGGCCAGCAGCAGCGGGTCAGTATTGCCCGTTCGCTGATTACGGAACCGTCTATTATTTTTGCGGATGAGCCTACTGGTAATCTGGATACCAAAACAGAAGAAGAGATCATAAGTATATTGTTAGATTTAAACAAAAAAATAAAAACTACGTTCATTGTAGTTACGCACGAGCCTGAGGTGGCAGCGCATATGCAGCGTATTTTTACACTTCGTGACGGACACATGATTACTGAGAGAGATGGTTCCGCTGAATCAGAACCTTTAGAGGAGGAGCCGGACCGTGCGAATTCTTGATGTAACGCGTTTGGCGTGGGGCCAGATTAAACGGAGAAAGGTAGTTACGGGGCTTTGTATGCTAGGGCTCTCTATCGGCTGTTCGGCTATTGTCGTGGCCTTGAGTCTTGGCGACTCTGTGCAAGGCTATGTTAGCCGCGAAGTCACTGCCCAATTTAGAATGGATGAGATTACCGTGACACCGAATGAAGGAGTCTCCCAAGGCGGCGGTGAAGGTGCGGTCAAAACAGGGGCGAATTCGAATGTCGGCAAGCTGACTGAACAGAAGCTGGATATTATCAGGGGACTCAGACATGTCGCGGCTGCAGCGCCGTTTCAAGATGCAGGATATTTTGAGATCATAACCGCTGACAATAAAATATCCAATTTCAATTTGGTTGTAACTGATCTTACCCTGCTGACCAAATATGATTTTTCTTTTCAAAAAGGGGTACCCAGTAAACAAGTAGGCAGCTTAGTGCTTAACTATGGAGCTACTATCGGGTTAATGGACATCGAAACTCAAAAAAAGCTGTTCGAACAGATGAACACTAATGCCTACGACCCTGAAGTGATGCAGAAGTACGACGAACTATCCAGAATGCCTTCTGATCTGTACCAGCAGCAGGTTCAGTTTCGTTACAGTAATTTTGACAACAATACTCCAAAAACCTATCTCAGTTCCCAGCTTCAAGTCGTCGGCATATTGAAAAAAGCGGATGGGATGAGCGCGGATCAAGCTATGTATGATAAGAAGATTTACGTATCCCAAGAAACCTTTGACAGACTTAAGGAAGAATTCAACATGAAGACGGAAAATGCCGGATCGGGTGAAACTTACAACCAAGCACTTATTCGGGTAGATAACCAGAAGAATTTACCGCAGGTAGAGACACTGATTAAGAAACTAACTTTAAATACAAGCAACAATCTGTATCAACTGGAACAACTGAAGTCACAATTTGCTATGTTTAAAATGGTGGCTTTAGGAGTCGGCGGATTTATCCTGATCATTGCTTCCATCTCTATCATAGTAGCCATGACGATGTCTACACACCAGCGGCGCCGCCAGATTGGGATTATGAAGGTGCTGGGCTCCAACATGCGGCAAATTCGCACGATGTTCATTATGGAGTCCGCGTTGCTGGGCTTTATGGGTGGAGTACTCGGAATCGGCTTTTCATATTTGATTGTGGAAGGGATTAATAAGCTGGTCAGTAGTTCAGGAGAAATGACACTGGGTACTGGGGAAAGCCTTATCGTTTCTATTCCATTGACTACAATACCCCTTGGCATTGTTTTTGCAGTAATCACAGGAGTGTTGTCAGGGATATATCCTGCAATCAGTGCAGCAAGAACCAATGCGCTCACTGCGATTAAACGGGACTAGCCATTTATAAGCTGAAAGGAAGTTACAGGAATGAAGAGGATCATAAAGTGGAGTATCCTAGTGGTGATACTATCTGTCGCAGGTTATTTTATCTATAACCAAATGAATAAACCCAAAGAGCAGGCTGCGCCTGAAGAACCGATGCAGGCTATTACCTTCCCGGTAACCAAAGAAACGATGACAAAATCTATACAGGTTAAAGGCACTTCAAAATATCAGCATGAAACCCTGGTCTATGCTCCTTTTGCTTCCAAAGTAACAGACTGGAAAGTAGAAAACGGCGGACAAGTAAAAAAAGGCTCTGTGATGTACACGCTGGATACGGAGGCGCTCAAGAATGACATTGCCACCCAGGAAGCAACGATCCGCAAAGCAAAGCTGGAAGCCGAATTGAATGCCTTTATCAACCAGCAGAATGAGGAGACAGCCGTTGTAGGTGCTACTGAAGCTGAGCGCTTAAAGACTCTTGCGACACAAGAGACTTCAAGAATCAGCGATGATTTGAATCAGGTCAATGCGGAGATTCAAGCACGTGAAATTGCGGATAAAAAGAAGAAAATTCAAGCAGCGAGCTACCGCGCCCCAGCCTCGGGGATTTTCTTGTTCGACAATTCCAGTGAAATTCCACAATTGGTAACCGACAATCAGTACATCGGCAAAATTGTGGACCTCAGCAAATTGGAATTTATCGCTCTGGTGGGTGAACAGGATATATTCAGCATTAAGCCAGGTATGAAAGTAAAAGTCAAAATGACAGCTTCCAAGGATGTGAAGCTGTCAGGAGTAGTAACAAAGGTATCCAAATTCGCGACGACTGTATCGGCCAAGGATACAACGACCAACCAAACCCCGCAGTTCGAAGTGGTCATTTCACTTGAACCGAATGAGCTATTAATTGGCGGTCTCAGCTTAACTGGCGAGATAGAAACCTTACGCAAAGATAATGTTACCGCGGTATCAAACATTGCTATCATCCATGAAGGAGATCTTTCTTACGTTATGGTGGATAAAGGAAACGGAAAAACAGAGCGGCAACAAATTACTACCGGACTGGAAACCACAGATATGGTAGAAGTGCTGACCGGGCTGAAACCGGGTGACACCGTAGTGCTTCAGTAAGAAAGACAATATTTCATGCAAAAAGAAGTAATCTATCCACAACAGTGGAAGGATTACTTCTTTTGTTGTTATAAAGAGATTTTTTGTCGCCATATTTTAATGTCTTTGTTAAGCTCGGTAAGCTTAGGGATAGGAATTAGCTCGTCCGTTAGCTTGTATTTCTGCTTCAGTGCAAGAATCCGATAGACGCTCTCATCAATCCTGGCTTCCGAAATCTTACCGCTCCTCACAGCAGCCAGCAGGGCTTTTCGCGCCGTCTGTTCATTGCTGTATTCGTGAGCGATAAGCAGAATGTCACTGCCCGCGAGTACTGTATTCACAGCAGCCGTAGCCAGGCTGTAATTCTTCAAGATAGCACCCATAGTCAGGTCATCCGTGATGACCACGCCCTTGAAGCCCATCTGCTCCCGGAGCAATTGTCCGACGATGACTTTGGATAAGGAAGCAGGCCGGTCAGGGTCCAGCTTCGGATACAGGATGTGGGCCACCATTACCGCATCGGTCTGCTCCTTAATCGCGGCCTGGAAGGGCAGCCATTCGAGCTTTGCCAGCTGGGCTTCTGTTTTCTTCACTACCGGTAGCTCCAAATGGGAATCGACCGATGTATCTCCATGTCCGGGGAAATGCTTAACGACAGGGACCACACCTTCACTCTCGATCCCCTTCATTTCAGCAATGCCAAGCTTGATAACCTTCGCGGAGGTGCTACCGAAGGAGCGGTCTCCGATCACCGGATTGTTAGGATTGCTGTTGATATCCAGTACCGGAGCAAAGTTCATATTGAAGCCTGCACCCTGGACCTCTCTGGCCAGAAGCTTGCCCATGGTTTCCGCAGCTTCCGCATTACCACTTACGCCAACGGCTCCATTCGCAGGGATCTTGGCATATTCATCCGGCAAGCGGCTGACCTTGCCGCCTTCCTGATCGACACTGACAAACAGCGGTGCGGGGTTTCCAGCATTACTTCGCTTCAGCCCATTGGTGAGGCTGACCAGTCCCTTTAGGTTGTCAATATTATCCGCATACAGGATGATGCCGCCAACCTTATCTGTAGTGATCATGTTCTGCGTCTGTGCGCTTACTTCAGTACCGTCAATTCCTACGAGTAGCATTTGGCCGATTTTGTCTTCTAGCGGCAAAGTAGCTATCTGCTGTTCGATGTCGTCTGCGGGCCTGATACCTTCAGAGACAGCAGGCTCAGGTGAAGCCGAAGTCACCGGTAGAGGAGACTGATTAGCCGAGGGTGAGACGGTCTCCGTCTGCCGGGAAGGTGGATTAACAGAAGAAGGGGAAGCGGTAGAAGGGACTTCCTGAGGCTCTGCTGCTAGACCAGAACCAGCTTTTCCGCTGCAGCCGCTGCTGATGAGGAGGCAAGTCATGGCCATAACCAAAGTAATCATTCTATAGCTTCGAACCGTTGTCTTGCTGTGTTCATTGAAATGGGTCATTGGAAGCTGTTCCTCCTTAATGTTTGCTGGATCACAAGTGCAGGTGTTAAGATGGGATTGAGAGATGCTACATAGAAATGGCTGCAAGACAGACAAATTTATATGAAGAGGTGAACTTGATCATGAAAGAAGAATTGGTAAAAGCGCTCAATGAACAGATGAATTTTGAGTTTTATTCCGCACATGTCTACCTGGCGATGGCTGCGTATTGTTCCGGTGAAAGTCTCGATGGCTTCGCAAATTTTTTCCTGATCCAGGCAGAAGAAGAACGGTTCCATGCGATGAAAATCTACAAATTCCTGAATGACCGTGATTTCCGGGCCACACTTGCTGCCCTTCCAGAGCCCAAAAATGAGTATACATCCATGCTGGATGCCTTTGAACATGCATTCGCCCATGAGCAGCAGAACACCTCAAGATTCTACCATCTTGCTGATCTTGCACTCGATGCGCGTGAACATGCCACAATCTATTTCCTGAAATGGTTCATCGATGAGCAGGTAGAAGAAGAGTCGTTGTTCAGTAATATCATCGCCAAGCTGAAGCGGATTGAAACCGACAGCAACGCCTTCTACATGCTGGATGCTGAATTCGCAGGACGCACCTTTGTAGCTCCGGCTGAATAAGAAATGCAGTTTCTACTGAATCCCGGCAGGCAGCTGTATACCCGTCATGGTGCCCCCGCTCCGGACAATAAGAATGTTCCCTGTTTTTAGCGAAGGCTGGAATTCACGGGAAGAAGTTCTGACGGTGAACAGAGGCTTCTGGCTGATGATATCATAGGCATGAAATAATCCGTCAGATTGTCCAATGTACATGGCCTGGCCGAAGATATCCATTTGTACGGAAGGATTCTCGCCTTGCTTCATGTTGATCACCTGTCCATTTGCAAGCTTCATGGCAATCAGGGTCTGATCGCTATAATTGTAATACATTAGCCGGTCCTGAATTACCTTGTAGAGAGGAAATATACTGCCGGATAAGGGTTGATCCCATTGCTTGAGGGGTTTCCCATTCTCAGTATAATTCCAGAAGTTATACCGGGCGACCTTCCGGCCCTGCATAACATACAGGTTGTCGCCGTCCAGAAATGCTGTACCATACGCCCCTCCAGAACGGAATCCCCCGTCTGGAGGGGTATTATTGTCTGTCCAGCGGTAATTACGTTCACCTTTGATCTGCCCGCTCTTCAGGTTGAAAATAGACACCAGAACCTTACGGTTCACAGGGTCTTCATCCAGCATCTCCAGTGACTTGACGGAATACAATAATCCATCGCGAATAGCCAGCGGCATGCTCTGCCGGTACTGCTCCCATAGTTTCTTACCCGTCTGGGAGTCATAAGCTATGATCGACGGAAAGGTTAAGACTCCAGCGCTGGTATAAAGGCGGATCAGTACTCCGTCCTCTTCGTTAAGATCTGTATATCCTTCATAACTGCTGTTCTCCGCAATTTTCCATTTAAGCCTACCGGTGGACGCCTCCACCGCAGCTAGCTGTCGTCCCTCAGTTACATAAATAGTGGCTCCCAGTTGTTGAATACTGGATGCATTAGGCAAAGATAAAGAAGTCGTCCAGACTTTTCGACCTGACTCAGTTACAGCATACAGCGAACCGGTTTGCGTCAGTCCATATATCGTTCCTTTACTGTAGGTGAACATTGGTGCAAGGGCGATCCCATATTCCCAAAGTTTTTTGCCTGTAGCTGCATTCAGCGCAACTAACTTTTTATTCTGCTGAAGCGCAAAAACCTTGCCGTTCTCTGCGACAGCAGTAACGGACGGAGACGGAATATCGTTCGGCACAGTGGCCGTGGTGATAGACCATAACGGCTTAAGGACAGGTGCTGTAACTTTGGTGTAAAAAGAATTTCCAATACTGACTTCTGCCTTCTCGGCAGAAGCAGCGGGCAACAGTTCTCCGGCATACAGGGGCAATGTTATTCCCATGCCAGCGAGAACTAAAGTCATTTGTTTGAGCTTTAGTCTGTTCATTTTTTGCGCTCCTTTTGTACTCGGAATAGACTCCATTTCTATCAGGAAAAGAGCCTTATTATCCTTAGACTGGACAAATAGAAAAAAGTTACAGATGCCTGGTTGGTAAGTGAAGAAATGAATGGGAAAAATCTGAAGTTGAACGAGGGCAAACAATGTTACATGCGGCAAAACACTTCCGGTCTGGCAACTCTATTTAGCTGGGGGAACACTTACGGGTTCTTGCAACACTGTTTCTCTAGACCCACCCGGTTGTTAGCGTGTAGGATAGAACGATACTATTCTTTGGAGGTTCTTTGCTTGGAAAACTACAGTGACATCAAACAAAGTGAAAAAGGGGCCTGGCTAAGTCTGTTTGCCTACATTCTGCTGTCTGCCATCAAGCTGTTAATCGGTACATTTTCAAACTCTCAGGCACTTCTTGCCGACGGCTTGAACAACAGCACGGATATTATTGCCTCACTGGCTATTCTGGCCGGACTCAAGATTTCCAGGAGACCGCCGGACTCCAATCACAGCTACGGTCATTTCAGAGCGGAAACCGTGGCAGCGCTGGTCGCTTCATTTATTATGATCGCTGTAGGGCTTCAAGTTCTGTATCAAGGTGTGCACAAATTTATTCAGCCCGCACTGGAAACACCGGATCTTGTAGCCGCGTGGACGGCAGCTGGTTGTGCTATAGTGATGTTCGCAGTTTATATGTATAACATAAGACTGGCCCGCAGTCTGAACAGTAACGCGATGCAGGCCGTTGCCCAGGATAACCGTTCGGATGCTCTTGTAAGTATTGGCGCTTTTATCGGGATTGTCGGTTCGCAATTCGGTCTGCCTTGGCTGGATCCGCTGACCGCTACAATTGTCGGGGGATTGATCTGTAAGACGGCCTGGGATATCTTCCGCAAGGCAACTCATGATCTTACCGACGGCTTTGATGCCAGTGAGCTTGAGTTAATGAAACAGACGGTTGCTAAGATTGATGGGGTAGAATCTATTAAGGATATCAAAGCCAGAATACATGGGAATAATGTGCTGGTGGATACTACAGTGCTTGTGAACTCCAGCTTAAACGTTATCCAGAGCCATGATATCACCGAGGAAATAGAGGATCAGCTGAAAAATCTGCATCAGGTCTCCAATGTTCTGGTACATATAGAACCCGTGTAAAGGACGAACAGGTCTCTGAAGCTGAAGATCCATTTTCAACAGAAAAATTGTTCCAGAATTTGTAACGGATCTGTAGTATGCTTAACTCAAATTGGAGGTGGGCTATACTAATGAAAAAAGTGAATTTGGAAGGTCTTACGTTACTCGCTGATGATGTTGCCCGTTTAGCAAGGTTTTATCATGAAGTCCTGGGGTTCACGATTGTTGTAGAAGAGGAGCATTACGTAGAATTTAGCAATTCAGGAGTGCGATTAGCCATTTGTTCCAAATCACTTATGGCGGAGAATACCAACGATCATTTTTCCTTCAGAGAACAACGAAGCGGACAAGCCGCTGAGCTTAACTTTCAATGTGATTCGCCAGAGGAAGTATATACTTTGTACGATGAATTCATTTCGAAAGGAGCCATTGACATCATGCCGCCGCAAGTCAAGTCTTGGGGGCATACCACTGGTTTCTTTGCCGATCCTGAAGGGAATATTCATTCCTTATTTGCGATAAATCCGACATAATAACTGAAAATCAGAAACTGTGAAGAGGCGTAACCACGATGGGGGTTACGCCTTTTGTATGCATATCTCAATCGTTCGTCATCCACTTTTGATAAAACAAATACTTGACTCTACTAGTGGAATTGGATATATAATAACAATGTGATAATAACACATAGATAATAACTAAAAATCTAAGATAGTTCCTAATATAAATCAAAGGAGTATATACATGTCCAACAAACCGTTAACTGACCGAAATGGCTTAACCGAGGAACAATTTTTGCAGGGTTATGATGCGGGGATGTATGAGCGTCCATCTGTTACGGTGGATATGCTGATCTTTACCGTAATGGAGCAGGCGCAGGATAACTACCGCAAGCTCTCCGAGAAATCACTTCAGCTGCTGCTGATTCAGCGCGGTGAGCACCCGTTTCTGGGTCAATGGGCGCTACCGGGAGGATTCGTCTCTGTTGACGAGAGCCTTGAGGATGCTGCCCGCCGGGAGCTGCATAGTGAGACCAATATAGACAATGTCTACATGGAGCAGCTCTACACATGGGGTGATGTGAACCGAGATCCGCGCTTACGCGTGATCAGCAGCTCGTATATGGCACTTGTTGACCGGACTGCGCTTGATGTTCAGGCTGGGGATGATGCGGATGACGCTGGTTGGTTCGAGATTGCCTATGATGTGCTGAAGTCCAGCCGCAAAGAGCTTGAAGGTGGTTATCAACAGGATGAGCAGATTCGCATCACCCTACAGAAAGAGGATATTGTATTATCCGGTGTTCTTTCTGTTTCCGAGACTGTGCAAGGTCATGTCCGGCGTGTGCGGCGGGAGATTATAGAGAATCACGGGCTAGCATTCGATCATCTGAAGATGATCCAGTATGCCATTGAACGGCTTCGGGGCAAGGTGGAATACACCGATATTATTTTCAATCTGATGCCACCCTTATTTACATTGTCCGAACTTCAGCGGGTCTACGAAATTATACTCGGCAGAGAGCTCTTGGCCCCCGCCTTCCGCCGTAAAATTGCCGATCGTGTAACTGAAACCGAAGAGTTCACCAAAGATGCCGGCCATCGGCCTTCAAAGCTGTACCGGTACAAAGTAGACCGGGATGCATAATTAAGAATGAGTTAAATTATAGAATGGAGAATTACAAATGGAGACTTTTACTTACTTTTACCGCAGTGGATCACCGTTTTCGCAGTGGTATCCCTGCAATTTCACTGTAGAAGAGAATAGCTTCAACTGTGCAGAGCAATACATGATGTATGGCAAAGCTCTTTTGTTCAAGGATGAAGAAACGGCCAGACAGATTCTGCGGGCAAGAACACCCAGGGAGCAAAAAGAACTGGGACGTAAAGTGAGCGGCTTTAAGGAAACGGAGTGGAATGCTCACTGCAAAGAGATTGTCTACCAGGGAAACCGCGAGAAATTTCTGCAGAATGAAGAGCTGCTGGAGCTTTTGCTGAATACTAAGGGAACGACACTAGTGGAAGCCAGTCCGACGGACCGCATTTGGGGTGTGGGGTTGGCTGAAGACGACCCAAGAATCCGAAACAGAGATACTTGGAGAGGCACTAATTGGCTTGGAGAAGTGTTGACGCAGCTTCGGGACGACCTGTTACTGGAATAACTACCCCCGTATAACCCGGGTTAAGGAGTGAAGATATAAGATGAATAACTTAAATCCGAGGAATAAAAGAGCGGCAATTGCGCAAGAAACACTGGATAATTTGGAGAAGGGGAATTACGTTAACCGGATGGGACGGCATATCGACATAGCTGAAAGTGTGAGAGCATCCATCACGGATACCATGTTGTATGCACCGGACGAGCTGCCTCAGCTGAACGCAGCTGTTACGGAGCATATGAAGAAAGATGCGATGCATACCGCGAAGCTGTCTGTCACGAGTGAATCCACTTTGGAAGCCGCTTACCGATTAGTTGTCAAAGAGGGCGGGGAGCAGACGGTATGTCTGAACTTTGCATCAGCGAAGAACCCGGGTGGGGGCTTCCTGGGAGGAAGCCAAGCCCAAGAAGAAAGCTTGGCCCGAGCTTCTGCACTTTATCTGTCCATCGCCGCGAAAAATGAGATGTATCAATACAACCGAGGCCGTAAAACCTGTCTATACTCGCATTATATGATTCATTCACCTAAGGTACCTGTCATCCGTGACAGCCAGGATCAGCTGCTGGATGAACCGTATGTGGTATCTTTTATTACCGCACCAGCAGTAAATGCGGGAGTAGTCCGAGAGCGGGAGCCTCAGGAGATTGGAATGATCCCAACCGTGATGCTGGAGCGCATTCGCTACATTCTGGCTGTTGCCGCTAATAATGGGCACAAGACTATTGTGCTCGGTGCATACGGGTGCGGAGTTTTCCGTAATAATCCGAGCGAAGTTGCGGAGTGGTTCAGACAGGTGCTGTTGGATGAGGGCTATCAAAGCCTGTTTAACCAGATCGTATTTGCCGTGCTCGATCATTCTCCGAATGAGAGAGTGCTTGGCGCTTTTCGCACAATCTTCAATGCGTAAATATTGTATATACAATAATGATCAATATACCGAGCAATACACTCCAGGTGATCGGGTGATTGGGATTGAGACTCCAGCCAGCACCTGAACTTTTGCGGATAAACATAGGACGGTTCGGTCTATTTACTGACATTTTACTCATACTGCCCCTTCTTTCGGCCAAAGCATTGGCAGCAGTCAATGCTTTTTTACGTTTTTTACTAGTTTACTCTTTTAGAGGTCCTTTTGTAAGTTCGTTCTGATTAGAGAAAATACTGCAGGGCATTTACTTATTTTTGGGCCTTATTCCAATGCGTGAGCAGAGTTTATACTACACGAATGCTTTGTGTTATCATTTGAAATAGAGATTCAGATAAACTGCAAGTCAAGGGAGTGGAATGATGAAAATAATGCGTATGCTTGCGTCAGGTCTGGTCATGCTGCTTGTGCTGGGACTTGTGAATTTCTACATTGGTCTCCATTTATGGTATTTGCTGAAAAGTTGGGTGCCGGGAATATATGCAGGTATATATTGGCCTCTTTTCCTGCTTATTGCCTTTGCTTATATGATCGGAATGGTTCCTTGGCCGAAGGCTGTGAAGCCGGTTGCCCGGCTGTTCAAAGTCATAGGCTCCTATTATCTGGCCTGCATGGAATTTGCCATTATTGTACTTCCGCTTACGGATTTGTTCTATTGGGCGCTTGGTCTCATGGGGGTCGAGCGTACGTCCTTCACTTCGGAGGCGGGGACTACACTTGTTCTGCTGCTGGCCATCTTCCTAATCTGGGGTTCGCGCAATGCCTGGAGTACAGTTGTGCGTAATCACCCGATTCAGATTGACAAGTCAACTGGAACCAGTGTACCGCTGACCATAGCGGTCGCATCAGATCTTCATCTGGGCAACATTGTCGGCAACCGCCATTTGCGCCGTATGGTAGCTGAGATTAACCGGATGCAACCCGACTTGATTCTGCTTGCAGGGGATGTACTGGATGACAGTATTGAGCCGTTTATCCGCAACGGGATGAGTGAAGAGATCAGAAAGCTCAAAGCACGCCATGGCGTATACGCTGTACTGGGCAATCATGAATATTATGGAGGCTCCATTAAGCAATACACAGAGCTGATGGACAGCATCGGTATCAAAGTCCTCCAGGACGAAGTAGTGGACACCGCCGGCCTGTATATTGTGGGGCGCAAGGACAAAACGGCCGAGACTATGGAAGCCGGAGGCCGTAAAAGCGTGGAATCTTTATTGGAAGGACTTGATCTGACCCGCCCGGTGATTATGATGGATCATCAGCCCACCGGATTTGATATTGCTGCCAAGGCAGGTGTGGATGTGCTGTTGTCGGGACATACGCACCGGGGTCAAATTGCTCCGAACCATTGGATTACCAGACGGTTGTTTGAACTGGACTGGGGTTATCTGCGCAAGGATAAGCTGCATGTGGTTGTCTCCTCCGGGTACGGAACTTGGGGGCCTCCAATACGCTTGGCCAGCCGCTCCGAGCTGATCAAACTTGAGGTAAGGCTGGAAGGCAGCAAACGTTACATTGAAGAGCCGATTCACGGAAATCCTGTTCTGATATAAAAAGATAAACCCCCATGCCTCTCCTATTTTGAGGCACGGGGGTTTATTTTGTTTTGACATTTACAGCAGCTTACGTTATTTTTGAACAGAAGTAGTTAAGTTATTAACTAAGTGGAGCTGAACAGAAAGTATGAAAGATCTACAAGAGGGGAACTTACAGCAAGATGAGCTTCAGCAAGATGATCTGCAGGAATACGTGCTGAACCTGCCATTGCCGAATGAAGCCTTTTTCACATTGGTTGAGGCGACCGCCAATATGGTGGCTGTCTCTGAGAAGTACTGGCAGTCCAAGGGATTAAATGGTGCAAGAATTCGTGTGCTCGTGGAGATTGCCAAGCAAGGTGGAACGATGCTTCCTTCGGTACTTGCCGGCAAAATCGGAGTTTCCAAGGCCAATATCAGCCTGCTGCTGACCCCGCTGAAGCGGGATGGCTATATCGCGAGGACTGAGCACGCCCAGGATGGACGAAAATCAGTGATTTCACTAACCGCTGCCGGCCGGGTCCTATTGACGGAGCAGCTTCCCGGCAATCGCGAGGCCGTTGCTGGAAGGATGAGCCGGCTAAATGGAGAAGAACTTCGACAGCTAACAATGCTGCTGCAAAAGCTGAACCGGTCATAAAAGTGTATATCCAGCAAGACGCTAAGCTATATGAACGATGAAATCGAGTACCTGGTAGGCTGTAACTATACGACTCACAGGATGTCCTTCCGTTTCATGCTTCACTCATTTAGTTAAGGGCTTAACTATTATCGTGATATACATTATGCATTTTAGAGGAGGAATGAAGATGACAACACTGATTACTGGAGCTACTGGCCAACTAGGCAGTCAGATTATAGAGAATCTGCTAACCCATCTCTCAGCCTGTGAAATCATTGCAGGAGCACGGAATTTGGATGCAGCCGCACACTTTGCGGATCGTGGGGTAGAAGTCCGATGCACCGATTACGATCGGCCGGAAACACTGCAAACCGCTTTGGCTGGAGTGTCCAAGCTGCTGTTGATCTCCAGCTCGAACACAGATGATGCAGTCCGTCTGACTGGGCACAGGCGTGTAATTGATGCGGCTAGGACAGCCGGAGTTGCGCATATTGTCTATACCAGTTTTGCTTTTCCGCAGGCAAATAATATATATTCAGGCAATATTCATGCGCTCACTGAACAGGCGATATTGGATTCGGGGATGGAGTACACAATTTTACGCAACGGGTTGTACATTGATTTTGTAGGAGTGCTCGGACTGAATGAGGCGATCCGCACTGGTATTCTGCAGACCCGGCCAGGTGATTGGAGGTTCAATGCTGTAACGCGGGGTGACCTTGCACTGGCAACGGCAAAGGTTCTTGCCGGAACTGGACATGAGCATCGGGTGTATGAGCTGGCTGCGCCGCGCACATGGTCTTTCGCTGATCTGGCAGAGGTACTTACTGAACTTGCAGGCAAGCCAGTAGCTCACACCGAAGATGTGTCTGTACAGCACTGGATTTACCATTTTCTAAGCAGTATCAACACCATATCTACCTCAAAGGATCTGGAGCAACTGATGGGCCGGCCTGCCGCTTCACTAAAGGAGAGCATTAAGCTGTTTTTGAATCTGGATAATGTGTGATTATAGTCCTGCCCTCGTTGAAGTTGTCTTAATTCCTTAATGTTGCTACTATGATGACAGCATGATGGGATACCCGGGGAGTGATAGTGATGAAGAGAATATTAGTGGCTGATGATGATGTGAATATCCGCACATTGCTGCGGCATGTCCTGACAAGAGAAGGGTACCAAGTGCAGGAAGCTGCTGACGGACGCGAGGCAATGGGCCTGATGAAGGTCAATACTGTAGATCTGGCAGTAGTGGATGTAATGATGCCATATATGGACGGGCTTGAGCTGTGTGAGTACATCCGGGAGACTTATGATATTCCGGTGATCTTGCTTACCGCACGCCAACAGCTTAGCGACAAGGAGCAGGGGTACATGCGCGGAACCGATGACTATGTGACCAAGCCGTTTGAACCGGAAGAGCTTTTGTTCCGGATCAAAGCCCTGTTTCGCCGTTACTCGGTGGCTGCAAGCGACAAGATCCGGCTGAATTCTCTGGTAATTGACCGTAAGAATTACGAGATCAGCGACGGAAATGATGTGCTTTTGCTGCCGGTGAAGGAGTTTGAACTGCTTGCCCAGCTTGCGCAATATCCCGGCCGGCTGTTTTCGCGCAGCGAGCTGATTGAGCTGGTGTGGGGGGCGGATTATGAAGGGGATGAGCGGACGGTGGATGTGCATATCAAACGCCTGCGTGACCGGTTCAGCGGATACAAAAATGACTTTTCCATCCGAACGGTCCGTGGTATCGGCTACAAAGTAGAAATGGTGAATCCATGAAATCGCTGTATATAAGAATGAGTATATTATTCTGTTCGGTAATTGTGATCAGCAGCGTGCTGGGATTTCTCATATCCAACGCCTATTATCAGGTCAAAGTAAAACCGCAGAATGACGCCAAGCTTACCAAAATGGCTATTGGCCTGCAGTCTTTTATTGAAGATCATCCGGATGCCGTGGAGGAATATCTGCTCAGCACCGCTTCCCTGGGATACAAGATGTATCTACGGGGCGAACAGGGGGATGAACGATTCTATGGGCTGCCTTTCCGCAAAAATGATCTGAAGGAAGATGATTTGCAAAAAGTGCTGGCCGGAGGCATCTATCATGGGGTGTCTGACTTTCCCAGTCAGTTGTTCGTTACCGGATTTTTTGATAATCAGCTCAGCAATTCGATAGGTGTTCCCATATATGTTCACGGCCAGCCCTATGCGCTGTTTATGCGTCCGGATGCCGAGGTACAGTTCGGTGAGCTGCGGATTTTTTTTGCCGTGCTCATTGCAGTAACGATTCTTTTCAGTCTATGGTTTGTTCTGATCTCTGTTTTTCATGTGGTAAGGCCCATCACCCGGCTCACGGAGGCTACCAAAAAAATCTCCAAGGGCAGATATGATATTAAGCTCTATACGGCACGGCGCGATGAGATTGGTCAGCTGGCATCCCACTTCATGGTCATGAGCCGGGAGCTGGAGCGGACGAATCAGGCACGACAGGAATTTGTCGCCAACGTATCGCATGAGATCGAATCTCCGCTGACTTCTATCCAGGGCTTCGCCCATGCTCTTAAAGATGGCACTCTCCCCGACCAGCAGCGGTTAGAGTATCTGTCCATCATTGATGAGGAGAGCCGTAGGCTGTCTATGCTCAGTAAACAGCTGCTCACCTTGTCTTCACTGGATTATGACGGATATACGCTGGAGAAGAAAAGCATAGATCTGCGGGCACAGCTGCGCCAGGTTGTGCAGATTATGGAGTGGCAACTGACGGAGAAGGAGCTTGCGGTGCGGCTGCATGTGCCGGATATCAATCTTCAGGGCGATTCCAATCTGCTATACCAGGTATGGATGAATCTGTTGTCTAACGCGATAAAATATACCCAAGTTGGCGGATCTATCACGATCTCGGCGGAAATCTCACATCACAGCTGTGTCCTATCTGTTGCGGATAATGGCTTAGGCATTCCTGAGGATCAGCTGCCGATGATATTTGACCGCTTCTATAAAGTAGACCGGGCGCGTACCCGGGGGAGCAACAGCACCGGTCTTGGATTATCCATTGCGCGGAAAATAATCGAAGTCCACGGCGGTACCATTGAAGCGGAGAGCCAGCTTGGAAAAGGAACTGTTTTTACAGTTGTACTGCCGCTTTTGTAATTCTCTATTCATACTCCGTTCATTTTCATCTTCTAGACTGTGTCTATACAGATTAGAAGGAGTGGTTACATGTTTTTGGCATTAAGGGAGATGAGGCACTCCAAAGCACGCTACAGTCTCATAATGGTCATTATGCTCCTGGTCTCATTTCTGGTCCTGTTCGTGACCGGGCTTGCGCGGGGATTGGCTTATGCTAATATATCCGCTGTAGAGAACATGTCCGCCAATTACTTTGTGGTACAAAAGGACGCCGATCATACCTTCAGACGTTCCCAATTGGGTGAAGGCGAGCTTGCTGCCGCACGTTCGGTTGCCGGAGAGCAGAATGCTTCTCCACTAGCGGTGCAGATGAGCACAATTACTGCTGCAGAGGCGGATATAAAAGCGGACATTACCTTTTTTGCAGTTGATATGGATGGTATGCTGGCACCCAAGGCGGTTCAAGGGTCCGGCATTACCAATGAAACACAGGGCAAAGTGCTTGCAGATTCGAAGCTTGCAGATTCAGGGGTTACGATCGGCAGTTCAATCAAAGATCAGGCCTCCGGGCTGACCTTCAAGGTAGCAGGTTTTGTAAAAGACAGCTCTTACAGCCATACTCCAGTTGTCTACATTAACAATCTGGACTGGAATGCTATAAGACAGGGCTCGGGCCAGAGCGGCATAGATGCAGACTCTGTTCCTTATAATGTCATAGCGCTACAGGCAACCTCTAGTCAAGCTTCTCAGATCACGGACAAACTGGACAATGTCGAGGTTATTACGCAAAAACAGGCAATCGCCAGCATTCCTGGATACTCTGCCGAACAGAACTCACTGCTGATGATGATCGTGTTCCTGTTCGTCATTGCAGCATTTGTACTTGCTGTATTCTTCTATGTGATTACGATCCAGAAGACCAGCCAGTTCGGCATTCTGAAAGCGATGGGTACTAAGATGTCCTACTTGGCCTGGAGTGTGGTCGGTCAGGTGTTGATACTCTCGGTAGCCAGTCTTGCAGTAAGCCTGTTGCTGACCTTTGGTATGAATATGGGCCTGCCGGATACGATGCCGTTCCAATTGGAAGGCAAGACGATCCTCTTGACCTGTGTACTGTTCGTCGGGATGTCACTGTTAGGCTCGCTGATCTCGGTAGCCAGAGTGGCAAAAGTAGACGCCTTAGAAGCGATAGGGAGGACTGGAGCATGAGTGCTGCTAAGTTAATGATGAAGCAAGTGACGCAGACGTACGGCGACGGTGATAGAGCTATGACTGTATTGAATCATCTTGATTTTACGGTGAACGAAGGCGAATTTGTGGCAGTGCTAGGGCCCTCCGGTTCTGGTAAAAGCACTTTTCTCTCCGCAGCCGGTGCGCTTCTGACTCCGACTAGCGGTGAAATCTTCATTGATGGTGAACCGCTGGGCAACAAGGATAAAAGAGAGCTAACCGAGCTTCGATTGCAAAAGGTCGGTTTTATGTTCCAAAGTGCCCAGTTGCTGCCCTACCTGAAAGTGGAAGAACAGCTGTTGTATGTGGCTAAACTTGCAAAGCTGAGCAGCAAGGAAGCTAAAGAACGTTCGGCCTATCTGCTGAAGCGGCTGGAAATCTGGGAGCGCCGGAATCATTATCCCGGGCAGCTCTCCGGCGGGGAGAAGCAGCGCGTGGCGATAGCCAGAGCCTGGATGAACAAGCCGGCCATTCTGTTTGCCGACGAGCCGACGGCAAGCCTGGATTTCAGCCGCGGGCACGAGGTGGTCCGTATGATTGCGGATGAGGTGACAAGCGAAGGCAAAGCGGCTGTCATGGTGACTCATGACGAGCGGATGCTGGAGTGGTGTAACCGGGTGTATCTTTTACAGGATGGCGTGCTGGTTGAACAGTAGGAAAGTTCGGTACTCCAGAGCAACTAGGATAACACATCCTAGCGCAAAAACTGGTTTCATGAGGAAGGGCTGATAAATCTAGCCCTTCTTTTTTATTTGCAATTTTAATACTTTATATGAAAGAATTTTAATTTTGAACCTTGGGCGAAGAGGAAAACCATTGCCACGTGTTGAAAAAAGAATTTAGAAAAATTTTCTTGTCTGGTCGATTTCGTTGTCTCTCGTTCGTTGCTTATATAAAGGGAAATCACTTAAGGAGGAGATTCACGATGAGATTCATGAGGATCGTCTAATTAACAACTGATTCTGAGGCTGGCGTCATGCCAAGTCACAACGAAAAGGAACGAGAATTACTCTTGACGCGCGCTTCCGATTGCGCCGTAGAATAAAACAAGATACGAGAGGGGAAGTACAAATGAGCCAAGAAGTTACCGATTTTATTGAGAAAGTCAAAGAGCTTTGGCAAGTTCAGCTGTGCAAGGAATTGCGCCAAATCGTCCACAACGCTATTCCAGACGTTCAAGAGCGTATACAATACAACAAACCTCATTTTCTAAAAAACAAAAAATATGCAGCAGTGATCTCGAATTCGAAGGACGCTGTAAGCTTCACGATCTTCAATGCGACCGAACTGGAACTCCCTGAAGGAATGTTCGAAGGCCCTCCAGAACGGAAGACGATCAAGTTCCGCAGCGGCCAGCAAGTGGATGACGTCATGCTCACCCATTTAATAAAACAAGCCTCCAGTACCCTATAAGTCAAACGCCGCCCTTAAATGGGCGGTTTTATATTTTGAAAAGAAGAATATCCATGTTCATGGTAAATTCGAAAGACCACAAGGAGGTTGATGCGCTTAATGCAGCGTGTATGGTCAAATCTTATGGCAGTGGCGCATGGAGGAATCTTGATATAAGGAAGACCATTGATAAACAGAAGTTTCATCATTTGAAGATTTGGGTATATAAGCTATGTTTTTGAAATATAAACGTCAACATGTAACAAGTTGAAAGGTGAGGGGCGTCATGGATTTTCCAATCAATATCCTGCTCGTAGATGATCACCCGGAAAATCTGATTGCCATTGAAGCAGTTCTTAGCGATGAGCCTTATCGTCTGGTTCGGGCGTATTCCGGGATGGAAGCTCTGCGCTGTTTATTGGAAGAGGAGTTTGCGGTGATTGTAATGGATGTGCAAATGCCGGAAATGGACGGTTTTGAGACAGCCAGAATCATCCGTACCCGGGAAAAAACCAAATACGTGCCGATCATCTTCCTGACTGCCACCAGCAATACTATGGAGCATATTTTCGCAGGGTATTCCGCCGGTGCAATGGATTATATGACGAAACCCTTTGTCCCGCAAATCTTCAAATCCAAAATTGAGGGTTACGTCAATATGTACGAAGCCAACCAAACCCTTCAGATTCAAAGCGAAATGTTGAAGAAACAAACGAGACAAATGGAGAAAACCAATCAAGCGCTCAGTAAGGCCAAGGAATCGGCTGAAATTGCCTCCCGAGTGAAATCGGAATTTCTGGCCATGATGAGTCATGAAATCCGGACACCTCTAAATGGAATCATTGGTATGTCTGATCTGCTTCTTGCCTCCGATTTACCTGAAGAATACACGGAGATGGCAGGAATTATCCACAAAAGCGGCAATGCACTGCTATCTGTAATCAACCATATTCTTGATTTTTCCAAAATCGAATCGGGAAAGATGGAACTGGAGGAGGAACCGTTCTCCCTTCAGCAATGCTTGAATGAGACTATTGATTTGTTTACGGCCCAGACTAGAGAACGGCATCTGGAAATGGCAGTGATGGTTGATCCTATGTTGCCGTCCTGTATCAAAGGCGATATGAACCGCCTGCGTCAGGTATTGAATAATCTTGTAGGCAATGCCGTGAAATTTACGCCTGAAGGCAGTGTATACATAATGGTTAACAAGCTAGCGGAGACGGAGAATTCGCTTACGCTTGAATTTATGATCAAAGATACCGGGATCGGTATCCCTCAGGATAAGATAAACGAAATGTTCCAGCCATTCTCCCAGCTCGATGCCTCAACCACACGCAAGTTCGGCGGTACAGGGCTCGGATTATCCATTAGTAAAGCTCTGGTCGAGCTCATGGGCGGCACGATTTGGGTAGAACCCTCGAACGATCCCGGGGCAACATTCATTTTCACAATTGTTGTCAAGCCATGTCTGAGCCCATATCCTGCCGCTCCTGCATCGGACGATCCGTTTCAAAAGCCGGAGGAAAAGGATATTATGATTATCTGTGATCCTGCAGCACCGATTCGTATATTAGTCGCAGAGGGAGATCACGTAAGCGGGAGGCTCATGATACAAATGCTGCGGACACTCGGCTTCACCGCCGATTTGGCAGAGAACAGCACAGAGCTGCAGGAAGCTGCCGGGCAAATGGCTTACGATCTGCTTTTCCTTGACACGCGAATACCAATGAATGTAGATTCCGGGACTGAAAAGGAAATGATTACGAATGTTATGAATAAGCATCCTGTGACCATTGGCATGACAGCGGACATTTCCAAGGAAACGATGCGGTGGTGCTTGTCCTCGGGTATGGACGATTTTATCACCAAGCCCATTCGGTTGAATGATATCAAGCAGGTTATTCTAAAATATATGATGCAAAAGGGGCAGGGTTGAGAATATGAAGGATCAAAATCAATTTAGTGAAAAAAACGATGATCAAATAGATGCCGGTGAACTGCTCAATGCCTTGATGGCAATGAAAAAAGGCAACTTTTCCTATAGAATGCCCTATGACCGCACAGGTATTGCGGGTAAGGTAGCGGATACGTTTAATGAGATCATGGACATTCAGGAAGGACTGGTATATGAAGTACAGACTGTAGCCAAGGTTGTCGGTAAAGAAGGCAATCTGTCGAAAAGGTTTGTACAGAAAAATCTGGGCGGATCATGGGAGACGATCACGGATTCGCTCAACGGACTGGTCATTGATCTGATTCAACCTACAAGCGAGATGGTTCGGGTAATTAACGCAGTGGCCAAAGGCGATCTGTCCCAAAAGGTGGAACTGGAAATCGAAGGAAGACCGCTCACCGGTGAGTTCCAGAGAACGGCAAGTAATATTAATATGATGGTGAACCAGCTCAGTACCTTTGCTTCGGAGGTTACCCGTGTGGCGCGCGAGGTGGGTACGGAGGGGATCTTAGGCGGACAGGCAGACGTCAAAGGTGTATCTGGAACATGGAAGGATCTTACAGATAGTGTAAATTACATGGCCACAAATCTTACGGATCAAGTGCGTAACATCGCGGCTGTAACTACTGCCGTGGCCAACGGGGATCTGTCGAAGCAAATTACGGTAAATGCACGGGGGGAAATCCTTGAGCTCAAAAATACGATCAACACCATGGTGGACCAGCTCTCGATGTTCTCTTCCGAGGTGACCCGTGTGGCGCGCGAGGTGGGTACAGAAGGCAAACTAGGTGGGCAGGCAGACGTTAAGGATGTATCGGGGACTTGGCGGGATTTGACCGAAAGTGTTAACTACATGGCCTCCAACCTGACCAACCAAGTGCGTAATATTGCTGTTGTAACCACTGCGGTTGCAAATGGCGATCTATCGAAGAAAATTACAGCGGATGTTCAAGGAGAAATCCTGGAACTCAAGAATACAATCAACACGATGGTGGATCAATTGTCGACCTTTGCTTCCGAGGTTACCCGGATGGCGCGCGAAGTCGGTACGGAAGGGATACTCGGCGGGCAGGCGGATGTAAAAGGCGTATCCGGAACCTGGCGCGATTTGACTGAAAGTGTTAACTACATGGCTTCTAACCTTACTAACCAGGTGCGTAACATCGCAGAGGTGACGACCGCTGTTGCTAAGGGGGACTTATCGAAGACGATTACCGTAGATGCTAAAGGCGAGATCCTCCAATTAAAAAGCACGATCAACATCATGGTGGATCAGCTCAGCAACTTTGCCTCCGAGGTTACCCGTGTAGCGCGGGAGGTTTCCACAGAAGGAATTCTGGGCGGTCAAGCAGATGTTAAAGGGGTATCAGGCACGTGGAAGGACTTGACAGACAGCGTTAACTTTATGGCCGGCACGTTGACTGATCAGGTGCGCAATATTGCTGAAGTGACCACAGCGGTGGCAAAAGGCGACCTGTCCAAACAGATTACGGTGAATGCGACAGGCGAGATACTGGAGCTTAAGAACACCATTAACACAATGGTAGAGCAACTCTCAACCTTTGCTTCAGAGGTTACGCGGGTGGCGCGGGAAGTAGGTACCGAAGGCATGCTGGGCGGACAAGCCCAAGTTAAAGGCGTTGCGGGAACCTGGCGGGATTTGACCGAGAGTGTTAACTATATGGCTTCCAACTTGACCAACCAGGTGCGCAACATCGCGGTCGTGACCACTGCGGTGGCGAACGGTGATCTGTCTAAGAAGATCACGGCAGATGTGCAAGGAGAAATTCTGGAGCTCAAAAATACAATCAATACGATGGTGGACCAGCTTTCGATGTTCTCCTCAGAGGTTACGCGGGTGGCACGTGAGGTGGGTACGGACGGGAAATTGGGCGGTCAAGCTCAGGTTAAAGGAGTCGGCGGGACCTGGAAAGACTTGACGGAAGGCGTTAATAACATGGCCCGGAATCTGACGGACCAGGTGCGGAACATTGCAGACGTCACGACGGCGGTAGCTAAGGGCGATCTGTCTAAGAAAATCACTGTAGACGTAAAGGGTGAGATTCTGGAGCTCAAGAATACGATCAATACCATGGTGGATCAGCTCTCCACCTTTGCTTCCGAGGTTACCAGGGTAGCGCGTGAGGTAGGTACTGATGGAAAACTGGGCGCCCAGGCTGAAGTCAAAGATGTATCCGGCACGTGGAAAGACTTGACGGATACGGTCAACTACATGGCCAGTAACCTGACCATCCAGATGCGTAACATTGCTGGGGTTACAACAGCAGTAGCGAACGGAGACCTGTCCAAGAAAATCACTGTAGACGTAAAAGGCGAACTGTTGGAACTGAAGAACACGATCAACACGATGGTGGATCAACTGAATTCCTTCGCCTCCGAAGTAACGCGGGTGGCGCGAGAAGTAGGTACAGACGGGAAGCTGGGCGGACAAGCCCAGGTGCGAGGTGTCGGAGGGATCTGGAAAGACCTCACAGATAACGTTAATATTATGGCGACCAACCTTACGGATCAGGTGCGCGGAATTGCTAAGGTCGTAACTGCGGTTGCGAACGGTAACCTGAAGCAGAAGCTGACCGTAGAAGCAAAAGGCGAAATCGCCGAACTGACGGATACCATCAATAATATGATCGATACTCTGGCTACCTTTGCAGATCAGGTTACTACTGTGGCGCGTGAAGTAGGTGCAGAAGGGAAGCTGGGCGGACAAGCGAATGTCCCTGGAGCAGCCGGTACCTGGCGCGATCTGACCGACAACGTTAACTATATGGCGAGTACACTGACCACTCAGGTACGTGCCATCACTAACGTCGCAACAGCGGTAACGAATGGCGATCTGTCGCGTGCTATTGACGTATCTGCATCCGGAGAAGTCGCGACGCTTAAAGACAACATTAACGAAATGATCCGGAATCTGAAGGAGACGACCCGAATCAATACGGAGCAGGACTGGCTCAAAACCAATCTCGCCAAATTCTCACGACTGCTGCAAGGACAAAGAGATTTGTATGCGGTAAGCCGTATGATTCTGTCCGAACTGGCTCCGCTTGTCTCCATGCAGCACGGTGTTTTCTATATCAATGAACCGTCTGGCGGCGAACCGGTGCTGAAGCTGTTTGCCAGCTATGCTTACCAGAGCCGCAAACATTTAGCGAACGAATTCCGGGCCGGGCAAGGATTGGTAGGTCAATGTCTCATTGAGAAACAGCGGATTCTGCTTACCAATGTTCCAGGTGACTACGTTGTGATATCCTCCGCTCTAGGAGAAGCTACACCGCTCAACATTATTTTGCTGCCGATTATCTTTGAAGATCAGGTACTTGCGATTCTTGAACTGGCAACCTTCCGGCCATACAGTGATATAGATATTGCATTCCTGGATCAGCTTACCGAGTCTATTGGAATTGTAATTAACACGATGCAAGCGAACCAACGTACGGAAGAGCTGCTGATTCAATCGCAGTCTCTCACCGAGGAGCTCCAGAAGCAGCAGATGGAGCTGCGGAATACGAATGATGAACTCGAGGATAAAGCGAAGCTGCTCGTACTGCAGAAGGCGGAAGTGGAGAGCAAGAACCATGAAGTTGAGGTGGCCAAACGATACCTGGAGGAGAAAGCGGAACAGCTTGCTCTCACATCCAAGTATAAGTCCGAATTCTTGGCCAATATGTCGCACGAACTTCGTACTCCTCTCAATTCCTTGCTGCTATTGGCTGAACAGCTTGCCGAGAATCCGGAGGCCAATCTTAACGATATCCAAGTGAAGTTCGCAAAGACTATTCAAGACTCGGGATTCGAATTACTTAACCTTATTAATGATATCCTGGATCTGTCGAAAGTCGAATCTGGCACGATTACACCTGATTTCAGTGTGGTTTCTTTGGCTGAACTCACAGATGGTCTAGACCGTACTTTCCGCCATATGGTCGATGCTAAGAAGCTCGAATATCGAATCCAGCTTGAAGCCGGTGTACCGGCAAGTGTTGAAACGGACTTCAAACGACTTCAGCAAATCCTGAAAAATTTACTATCCAATGCCTTTAAGTTCACGGAACAAGGTCAGATCATGCTTCAGATCCGCAAAGCAAGCGAAGGCTGGCACCCGGACAATGAGTCGCTGAATCGTGCCAAAACGGTCATTTGCTTCTCCGTAAGCGACACGGGGATCGGCATCCCTCATGAAAAACAACAGATCATATTCGAAGCCTTCCAACAGGCGGACGGCAGCACGAACCGGGAATATGGCGGAACCGGTTTGGGGCTTGCCATATCACGTGAAATTGCCGAGATGCTTGGGGGAGAAATCACCCTGTACAGTGAAGTGGGCAAGGGAAGTGTATTTAACCTGTACCTTCCAACAGAAGCGGAATTCACAGAGCCGGAGACCCGGAAGGCACATGTTCCGGAAGTGATTGATATCACCCCTCCAAAACGCAGAAGCAGCATGGCCACACCCGAAGAAGACGCATTGATTGACGACCGGGATAATATCGAGCCGGGTGATCGTGTATTCCTGATTATTGAGGATGATCAAAAGTTCAATGAGATTATTCTCGACCTTCTCCATAAACGAGGGCTCAAAGGTGTCATTACGGCCAGCGGCTATGATGCCCTGGAACTTGTTCATAAGTACCATCCGATCGCTATCACGCTGGATCTGCATCTGGGTGGGGATAGCAACGGTTGGTTGGTGCTCGAGCAGCTGAAGAACGATATCGATGTGCGGCATATTCCGATTTGTGTCATGACTGTTGACGAGGATGAGGTGCTTCTGCTGCAGAAGGGGGTTCACGATTATTTCCGGAAACCGGTGAATAACGAAGAGCTTGAGAATGCACTGGATCGATTGAACCAATTTGCTGACAAAAAAGGGCGTAACCTGTTGTTGGTCGTCCATGATGAGCAAGAGCGCAAGCAAATCATTGAACTTTTAAGCAATCAGGATCTGAAGCTCACGGCAGTAGACACAGGGCGCAAAGCTTTGAACCAGATGAATACCAAAGATTTCGATTGTGTAATCCTGGATAATAGCCTGCCGGATATGAATCTCATTAGGCTCATCCGGGACATGTATAAGAACGCCAAAAACAAAAGGGTACCCGTAGTAGCCCGTCTGAGCAAGAAGTTGACGGCGGAGGAGGAAAACGAGTGGGATGAGCTCGTTAAAATGGCGGTTCTCAAGGAGGTTAAGTCAAATGTCCAATTGATTGACGAAACTACCCTCTTCCTGCACCTCAAGGCCGAGGACCTGCCGTCCGGCTTAAAGGACAAGCTGGTAAAACTATATCATTCGGATGAAATGATTGAGTATAAGAAAGTGCTTGTTGTAGATGATGATATCCGGAACATTTTTGCCCTTACCTCGATCTTGGAGCGTCACCATATGAAAGTCATTCCTGCGGAGAACGGCCAGGATGCGATCAATCTCCTGGAACAGACTCCGGATATCGAAATCGTGCTCATGGATATCATGATGCCAGGAATGGATGGTTATGAAACAACCCGGGCGATCCGGCAAAAGGCGGAATTCCAGAACCTTCCGATTCTTGCACTCACGGCAAAAGCCATGAAGGGAGACCGGGAGCTATGCATCGAAGCAGGCTGCTCCGATTACATCACCAAACCGGTCAACAGTGCTCATTTGTTATCCATGATGCGCACATGGCTGGACCAATGACCCGTACGGTCTAACCTCTAATTTTAATGGAGACCCATAAGAAGGGACACTTAGAAAAAGTGCCCTTCTTGTGGGTCTTTTTGGGTTTGAACGGAATTACTACACATATTCCTTGCTCAGCAGCAGATTTCATTGCTCACGGGGATGCACGGAAATATGGTTCGAAGGTAAGCTTAAGTTGCAGGTAAGAAAGGAGGATGGGATGTGGAAGAGATTCCATTCGTAACACAGCATATCTGGTCACCGGCTGAACTGGGCGGGGGCGGTTATATTACAGGGCTGATTCAGCATCCATCTAGAAGCGGAGTGCTATACGCCCGTTGCGATGTGGCGGGCGTCTTCGCCAGCACCGACGGCGGCTTCCGCTGGGAAGCCCGAAATGGCGGACTCTCGAAGGCGTATCACCACCAGGTGCAAAGCTTTGCTATTAGTCCGCATCATCCTGAGGTATTGTTCCGCTGCTCGGGGGAAGTTCGCAGCCATCAATTTTACGGCTCGGTTCACAAATCAGGCGATGGCGGGCACACCTGGAGAGAGGTTTGTACAGATATGGGCTTTTACGGTAATGGTCCTACCCGGATGTACGGTGAAATCATCGCGGTAGATCCTTATCACCCAGAAGTTGTGATTGCTGGTGGTTATACTGGCGGCTTATGGATCAGCCGGGATGAAGGGGAGACCTGGAAGCCATCTCCGCTGCCGGAGGAACGGTTCGGGTGTGTCGTATTCCATCCAGGTATACCTGGATTACTGTATGCAGGAACCATAAGTGATGAAGATCTTAATATGGATTATGTGGAGACAGGGGAGGGCGGAGTGTTGGGACTGCTTCAGGACCTGCCCCGCGGCAAGACTGGTAAGCTCTATGCCAGCAGTGACCAAGGCAAGTCTTGGGTGCTTCTGCATGAAGGCCCAAGCTTTGCCGAGCTTGCCTTCGACAGCCGTGACACCAAGCGGGTGCGTGCTGCTTGCATATGGAATGGCATCCTGCAGAGCCACGATGGCGGCGGGACATGGCAGTCTGACATGACAGGGCTGCTCCAGGGCAGGCAGAGATACGGAACGGTTGTACAGGACAACCATCATCCGCACCTGTGGTATACGGCCCCGGATGTCCGGCCTCATATGAAGACGGTTCCGCCGATTCCGTTGTATGTATCCGGTCTGGACAGTGGCGATACTGAAGAGTGGCAGCTCCTCCGTCAGTATAAGGATCAGGATTTGAGCGGGTTCCCTGTATATATGGATCACTTCGACAGCGGTTCGCGGGCAGAGGCGACAGGCTGGGCGATCTCCAAAATCATTGTCGACTACTTCTGCGAAGGCCGTCTCTATCTGACCAACTGGTATGGAGTTGCCGTCAGCGCAGATAGAGGAAGAACTTGGCAGGCAGCTCACTTTCAGGGCCTGGAGACGACATGTATGGAAGCTGTTACCGCCGATCCGCATGAGCCGGGCAAGTTCTGTGTTACGATGGCTGACCACCCGCCCAAGATCACTGTAGATGGAGGCAGAAACTTTTGGAATCTCCCTGGCATTCCCGGTTATTCGGGAAGTACGGCAGCTGTAATCCTGCGAACATCTTCTCAGCACTATCTCTACGGACTTGTCGGTCATGGGCGTACTGCATGCATTGCATTAAGCCGGGACAATGGAGCGACCGCTTCAGCTGTGCTCACGCTGGGACAGGGTCTGTTTGTGCAGGCTTTGCGGGAGGACGGTGTGGAGACGGGCACCTGTTATGCCTATATCGATGGCCCGATTGCATCGGGAGCCGGAATCTATTGTTCCAAGGATGGCGGGGTGACCTGGGAGCAGACTGCTTTTCGTCCTCCCGTATACATGACAGAATTACCTCATCTGAAGAACTGGGTTGAAGCCGACCTGCTGTCTGTAGTGGTCTATCAGGTCAAAAATGCCTGCGGGGCTAATCAGCTGCTGGCAGCAAGCCCCATACAAAAGGGCCGGATACTGGTTGGTGAATGGACAGAGGGAATCTGGGAATCACAGGATGGTGGAGACACCTGGGAATCGATCGGGAAAGGTCTTCCATTTCAGCGGAGAGGTCCGGTGTCGGTATTGAACACTGTAGCCTATTCTCCAAGTGACCCAGATTCGATATATGCCGGTTTCATTACAGAAGGACTATGGCTTACTACCAATGCAGGGCAGTCCTGGAGCAAGCTATATCCTGCTGAGGCGGACCAGGCTTTTAATGTATCTGCACTAACTGTGGGGAGTGGAGACGGTGGAGAGGATCTGTTAATCCTTGCCTGTGAACCCATGGTCATGAATGGTACGGAGTCTCAAGTGGTCTGCAGCCGGGATGGCGGAGGTCACTGGGAGGCTTGGAATCAGACAGAACTGGGGGCGGTCCGCTGGAAAGGAATCACTCTTGATGCTGCGGGAAAACAGGTGCTCAGCGTATCCTGCGGCAATGGAGCTTATCGTACACCCCTTATGGACAAAATATAATTCGGCACAAAAGCCGGACATCGTTGCTGCAGCATAGTTTTCGTTGCTGCTGTACCTTGTTGAGCTTTATGGAAAACGCTTACATTGGAGGTGCCGGACGACGTCCTTGTCGTAATTCCACCGGCTATAAGTGAGTGGGGGCCTGATTGAAGTGGTACCACGTATGAGGGGGAAATGGTTCCATGGTTGGCTGGCCGTAGTTCTGATAGTTGCATTAATTTTCGTCCCTAGTGCTACAGTGCGGGGGGCTGGCGAGAATCTGCTGGGTAATCCCGGGTTTGAAGCGGGAGATACGCTCTGGGAGAAGTGGGGAAGTCCGGTGGTGACAACCGCCGAGAAGCATGGAGGCTCAAATAGCCTTTGGGTCAAGCGAAGTACAGGAGGGGCATCAGCGTCAGTTGCAGTACAGCAGGGTAAAACCTACCGGGTCGGATTATGGGTTAAGTTTGCCGCAGCAGGTGTCACTAACGCGACGATTGATATGGACATTTTTGGCACGAAGCAATCGAAGGAGCAGCTTCATTTCTCAGGCTCGACAGAATGGGAATACCGGCAGCTCCTGTATACGCCGGGGCCAGGTGTGCAGTATATCCGCTTGTCCTTCTGGAACGCCACGAGCAAAGACTATTATATCGACGACGGTATCATTCGGGAGAATGTGGATATCGAACGCCCCACAACTCCTGGTGCATGGCAGGCACAGCATGACTCCAAAGCACTGAAGCTAACCTGGGCGGGGTCCACGGATGATATGGGAGTGGATTCCTACCAGATTTTTTACAAAAGAACAGATGCTGCTGACTGGAATACCGCGGTTATCCCTCATCAGCAATCCGTTACACAGTACACGTATACCCTCAATAATCTGGATCCTTTTTCAGTGTATGCGATTATGCTGAGGGCCAAGGATATAGCGGGCAACACCTCTGATGCCGTGATGGGACTGGAGGCTACACCGGGATATAATCAGGTACCTAACGGAGGATTGGAGACGGGGTATCTTCTGCCTTGGATTAGAACAGGGACCGTACAAACGACAACTTATGATCCCTATTCAGGAATGTATGCGATGAAGCTGATGAATTCCTCTACTGTCAAAACGCCTATTATACTCTCGAACAATAGTGCTTCCTATCTGGTTTCTTTTTGGAGCAAATTCAATACGATACCGCCGGGAACCTTCACAGTAACCATGGATGTCTATCAAGGGTTCTCTGTAAATTCTTATCCGCTCTATACTAACGCCACAGCAGCCTGGTCCCGTTCGGAGCAGCAGATTCAGACCGGCAACGGATGGGCTGGCCTGCAGCTCCGGGCTGGTAATTGGAGCGGAGGGGATATGTATCTGGATCAGGTATTTATCGGCAAGATGCCAGTAATTCCGACTGACCTTAGCCCAACTGCACCTGCGGGTTTCAAGGCGGGAACAATAGACGGGGTATCTGCAGAGCTGGAGTGGGCATCATCCACAGGACCCTTTGGCGTGAGAGAGTATAAGCTGCTCTATAAAAAAACCTCTGACACCAGCTGGAGCAGCCTGACAATTCCTTATGTTTCCGGACAATCCATGTATGCTTACAAGCTGGAAGGCTTATCCCCGGAGAGTGTATATGATATTGAAGTTAAAGCAGTTAGTGAAGGGACGGCTATTTCCGCTGCAAGTACTCTTCAGTTGACGACTACCCGGATGTTTCCGGTGAACCCAAATGCATCTGAGGCTGCGTCTGCGCTTCTCGACAGCCTCTATGCTACGATGGGGAATGCTATCTTTACGGGCCAACACAATTATTACGAAGAGCCTGCAAAATGGTATGACAAGGCGGCAGAGCTGACGGGTTATTATCCGGCATTATGGGGCTCGGATTTTGCCTATTATACCGGGGAAGATATGGGCGAAGTGCGCCAATCCATGATTGACGAGGCGATTCGTCAAGGCCACGCCGGAACCATTGTGACTCTCACCTATCACCAGACCCGGCCCATGGACCCCGCCACCTCCGGCTGGGAGAGTGTGACGGGTGATGTGACAGAAACCCAAATGACAGAGATCGTCACTCCGGGCACTGTGCTGTACAATCAGTGGGCCGCCCAGGTAGATGAGATCGCAGGATATCTGAAGCAGCTGCAGGATGAAGGTATTCCGGTATTGTGGCGGCCGTATCACGAGATGAATGCTGAATTTTTCTGGTGGGGCGCAAGACCTGAGCTGTTCAGGCAGCTATGGCACAATATGTACGACCGCTTAACGAATCTGCATGGTCTGAATAATCTGATCTGGGTGTGGAGCCCGAATGCGGAGAGCTCCTGGGCGTATGACTCAACCCCCTATTATCCCGGTCACGATGCTGTGGATGTGCTGGCTATGGACATCTATAACAACGATTACCGTGACACCTATTACAACAAACTACTGAAGCTCAGCGGAGGACGGCCTATTGCCATCGGAGAAAATGGCGAGCTACCGGATATGCAGATGCTGCGGGATAAACAGCCAAAATATGTGTACTTCATGACCTGGTCCCAATATTTAACCGACAAAAATTCGATTAGCGGCATTCAGGCGCTCTATAACGATCCACGGGCGTTAAAGAACGGAGAAACCGGAAACGGCCCGTTTATTCCGCCTCCGGTAGACTTCTATGTAATCGATGATTTCGAATCCTACGGTGGTTCGAATACAAGCCTGCGTTCCAAATGGCAGCGCAATGTCTCCGGCAATGCCGCAACCGTAACACTGGATACGTATCAGCTGAACGGTGGTACCTACGGGCTCAAGCTGGACTATACCGTCGGCAATCCCGGTTACGCAGGTGTCTATCGCAGCATGGGTAAGGAATGGCCTGGTATGGAGGCGATCAGCTTCTGGCTGCAGCCGGATGGCTCGAACCGCCAGTTGGCTGTGCAATTTCATGAGACGAACGGAGAGGTCTGGGAAGCCAGTATCAAGATTGAAGGCACGGCTCCAAGGCTTGTAACGATTCCCTTTACGGACTTTGCAAGGCCCGGTTGGTCTACTGGTGGCAATGGAGTTATTGATTTGGGCTCGATTAAAGAGTTCGCCTTCTATGTAGCTCAGGGTAGTGGAACCCAGGGCAGCGGGACGATCTATTTTGATGATGTAAAGGCAATTAAGCTGTAAATAATCATCATTGCTGAACCACACATTTCGTTGGCCACGGTACTGGTGCCTCCTTCCTGATCTGAATAAGATTAAGGTGTAGAGCACAGAAACAGGAAGGATGACTAACGTGGAAATCGAACGAAAGGTCATTACCAGGGCGAAAGGAAAGCCAGTATCCTGGTGGAGCAGGTGGATCAGGCAGTGGGATATTCAGCTGATGGTTGTACCCGCAATGCTGTTTATCTTCGTCTTCAGCTATCTGCCCATGTATGGGGTATTGATGGCGTTCCAGGATTATCAGCTGTTCGGCGGTTTTTTTCATAGTCCATGGGTAGGGCTGAAGCATTTTGAGGCCTTCTTCAATTCGCCCGACTTCTGGACGGTAATGCGTAACACGATAGTAATTAGCCTGCTGAAGCTGTGTATCGGGTTTCCGGCTCCGATCCTGCTGGCGCTGATGCTTAATGAGGTCCGGCGCATGCTGTTCAAGCGGATCATCCAGACCGTCAGCTATCTGCCGCATTTTCTATCCTGGGTAATCGTAGGCGGGTTCGTAGGCTCGATGCTTTCGACCGATAATGGAAGCGTTAACATGCTGCTTATGAATCTCCATCTTACCACGGAGCCCATCAGCTTCCTGTCGGTGCCAGAGTATTTCTGGGGGATTCTGGTGGGAACAGGCATCTGGAAGGAGATGGGGTTCGCGGCTATCGTCTATCTGGCGGCAATTTCCGGAATTGATCCGCATCTCTATGAAGCCGCTTCCATTGATGGTGCAGGAAGATTCAAGCAGATCCAGCTGATTACGTTACCCTGCATCCGGCCGGTCATCATTATCTTCCTCATTCTGGCTGTGGGCAACATTTTGAATGCCGGATTCGAAGATATCCTGATCTTAGCTACCAATCCGATCCTGCGTGATGTATCCGACGTGATTGATACGTATGTCTACCGCATGGGGATTTTGAACAACCGTTTCTCTTATGCGGCGGCAGCGGGACTATTCAAGGCGATCGTAAGTATCGGACTTCTTGCCCTAGCGAACAAGGCAGCGAGAAAAATGGGTTCAAGTCTATGGTGAGCACAAGTGAATTACAACAAATTCGGAGAAGGAAGGCGGGGAGCAGGTTATGATGAAGCTGTCGGCGGGAGACAAAATCCTTCAAGTCATTATCTATGCACTGCTTCTGCTGCTGGGTTTCATCACCCTGTACCCTTTCTGGAATTCACTTGTGATCTCCTTCAATATGGGGTCGGACACGGCACTTGGCGGAATAACGTTCTGGCCGCGAAGTCCTACGCTGGATAATTACGAGGTCGTGTTCCGGGATAGCCGCATCGGCCATGCATTTCTGATCTCCATCATGCGCACCATCGTAGGCACCACCTTATCGGTCATGTTCACCGCCATATTGGCCTATGGCCTCTCCCGGAATGAACTGATGGGCCGCAAAGTATATATGGTATTCTGCATCATAACGATGTACTTCAGCGGTGGACTGATTCCAACCTTTCTCCTGCTGCGCGAATTTGGCATGATGGATACCTTCTGGGTACTGGTTATTCCAGGGATGATCAGTGTTTATAACATGATTATATTCCGGACTTTCTTTTTGGGGCTGCCGGCGGGACTGGTTGAATCGGCGCGGATTGACGGCTGCAACCATATCGGTGTACTGATCCGCATCATTATTCCCATCTCTGGTCCTGTCGTGGCAACCCTGTCCTTGTTTACAGCCGTGTACCACTGGAATGACTGGTTCTCGGCCAGCATTTATATTAACAATCCAGATCTGATCCCGATTCAGACCCTGCTGAAGCAGATCCTGAATTCCAATATTGTGACGGATCAGCTTCAGAAAGCTATAGGCAGCAGTGCAGCAGCGCAGGACCGTCTAGCGCTCGTACAGTCGGTCACCAGTAAATCGCTGATCATGGCAACGACCATGGTTGCTACACTGCCGATCATTATGGTCTACCCTTTTTTACAAAAATATTTCGTGAAAGGTGTATTAATCGGCTCGCTTAAAGAGTAAAGAATGAACATTAGAGAGGGGTTGCTCATTTGAAGTCCAAGAAGAGTTTTCCGCTGCTGAGTGTTGCATTATGTTCGGTGCTTATGATTGCCGGTTGTGGAGGGGGGAACAATACTGCGGCGCCATCCGCCGATCCTACCAAAGCACCTGCGGCAACAGAGACAACAGCGGCAAGTGCAATTCCCGAAGCAACAGCTGCAGGTGTCGGAAGCACGGTCAAACCTGTCTCCTTTACGTATTACAGTAATTACGATTGGGATACCACGGAACAGTGGGGCAGGGATTCCACAACCAAATGGATTGCTGATACCCTGAAGGTCCAAATGACTCCGGTTCAGTCCAGCGGCGCTGCCGAGACCAAGTTCAGCACAATGATTGCCTCAGGCAGTCTGCCTGATGTCATTATGATGGACCGGGGTGCAAATGTGGAGCGGCTTCGTCAGCCCGGGCTGCTGGTACCCTTTGACGATTATCTGGACCGTTACCCTAATCTGAAAAAGAACGCCGGTGAAGCCACACTGAACATGCTGCGCTCGGAAGACGGCAAGCTCTACCAGTTCCCTAACTGGTATACGTCAAGCCCGAACGGCAACGGCGGGTGGATCATTAACCGCAAAATATATAAGGAACTGGGTTCACCAAAACTGGAAACCTACGATGATCTGTACGCTTACCTGAAGCAGGTGAAGGAGAAATATCCCGATGTGGTGCCGCTTGAGGTAGGAGCCAAGGGCCGTGGAATCGATACGATGTATGGTGGATTTGCTGAAAATAAACCGTATCTGCCCAAAGCGAATCCGGTAGGCAATACGCTGGAATCGATTTTTGAGGATCAGGTATTTATCGAGAATATGCAGTACGCCAGCAAGCTTTTCCGTGAAAAGCTGATCACTCAAGACCTGTTCACCCAGACGGGTGACCAGATATCCGAGAAGCTCAAAACCGGCCGCGTAGCTGTCTATGTGGATGGTGATGTGGTGAATCCTGGACGGGGAGCAGATACCGCGCTCAGAACGACGGACCCCGATGCCGGATATGATATCATCTGGCCAATTCACAAAGCGGGCCTGGATGCAGCCAAAATCACACCAAACAATTACAATTCACTAGGCTGGAACGTGCTGGTCATCACGAAGAATGCCAAAGACCCGGAAGCGATCTTCTCTTATCTTGACTGGGTAACCAGCGAAGAAGGACAGCGGATTCTGAACTTCGGCCGGCAGGGACTCTACTGGGATGAGTATGATGCAGACGGCGTTCCTATTCTGAACGAGGCAGGTCTGAATACTCCGCAGGGAGACAAGGACAAGGAAAGAATCGGCCGTTTCAACTGGGTTGGCAACACGACCTTTATTGACCAGACCAAAGCCAAGATGGATGCGCAGCTTCCGCCCGACAAGCAGAATTGGACTACACTGGCCCAGCAGAAGGTGACCTGGAAGACCTCCAAGAACTTTACGGAGTTCGTGAATCTGGATCCGCTGCCGGACTCGGAAGAAGGAACCATTGCCACGGCGGTAAATGATATTTACCAGGAGGTTTTTGCCAAAACCCTGTATGCAAAAAGCGATGACGAAGTCATCAGCCTCTTAAATAAAGCGAATGAGGATGCGAAGAAAGCAGGCTATGAGAAGCTTCTGAAATTCCAAACCGGGAAATGGCAGGACAATCTGAGCAAGATGAAATAACACTAGAGCCATCCTAAGCCGTGGGGTATACTGAATCCAAGTGTACCCCCTTTTTACAATTATATGGTATTATCCGCAAGCACAGGTCGCCTGGGTGCAGATTGAATTCTGATTGTGAGGGTGATATGGGATGTACAAGGTGCTGCTGGTCGACGATGAGCTGCTGGATCTGGAGGGACTGCAGCGCTTCATGAACTGGGAAGGTCTTGGCATGGAGGTGTGTGCTGCCGCATGCAGCGGCTTTGAAGCCTTGGAGGTGCTGGAGTCGCAGACTGTGGATATTATGGTCACCGATATCAGAATGCCGATCATGTCAGGAATGGAGCTTGCCCGCAGAGCCCTTGAGCTGAACCCGAAGCTGAAGATTATATTTGTCAGCGGCTATGAGGATTTTCAATATGCCAAGCAGGCTATATCCATGAGCGCGTCCGGTTATGTGTTGAAGCCTGTGGATGATGAAGATCTGCGCAGATCACTTGAAGAGGTCCGGGAAAGTCTGGACCGCGAGCAGGAGCACAACTATTTGGAGCGGTATTTCTCCGAATCTGAGCCACTTCTGCGAAGGGAATTGTTCATACAGCTGATTGACGGAACCCCGGATGAAGAAAAGATATTGTCTCTCCTTCACCGAGTGGGGATCAACTGGAGTGGAGTGAGACTGTACGCGGCGCTGCTCGAACCCGATGATATGTCCTGGAAGCTGAACGGCTACAGTGACGGGGCCAAGGCAGAGATAGAGAACAGGCTAGAGCTGTCAATCGAGCGGTATTGTTCCGAAGAACAGATACAAGCGTGCAGAACGGAACGGTTCCATTATGCGCTGATTCTGGAGGAAGGTGTGGGCCACGAAAGACTCCGCAGGCTGACCCAACAGGCGGCGGACGGAACACCGCTGACGATAACCATCGGTGTGGGTCCTACCGTTAGCCATCTGTGTGAGCTGCGTGATTCTTTCCAGCAGGCAAGGAATGCGCTAGGACTGAAGTTGTTCCTGGGCAAAGGCAAGCTGATTCTCCATTCCGATGCCAGAGGGCCGATCTCGGCCTCCGCTAAGGACCTAGACAGCATCCTGCAAGCTTTATTTGCGGCGATGTCCTCTTATCGTCTGGTCGATGTGGATGACTGCAACGAAGAGCTGTTCGTATGGGTGGGCAATATGGAGACCAAGCTGGAGATTTACCAGCTTTTTCTGCACATTATCTCCAAGCTGGATGCATATCTGCATACGATCAATGAGGATTTTTATGAGCTGCTGGGGCTGGAACGCAAGCATCTCAATATTTTATATGACCTTGAGACCATTGAGGATATGAAATCCTGGCTCCGCCGCCGGATGTTCGAGTTATCCGAGCGCCTGCAGCGCAAACGCCAGGGGAAGAAACGCAAGCTTGTAGAGGAGATTCAGGCGTACATTGAAGAGCATCTGGAGCATAATGTCATGCTACGGGATGCAGCCAATTACTTTTCTTTTTCGCCTAACCATCTAGGTCAGATCTTCTATGAAGAGACCGGAGTGTATTTCTCCGATTATGTGGGGCAGCGGAGGCTGGAGCGGGTCAAGGTATTGCTTGGTGATCCAAAACTGAAGGTCTATGAAGCCGCAAACAGAGTGGGTTATAAAAATCTTTCCCATTTCAGCAAGCAGTTCAAGGAATTTTATGGTGTGAGCCCTGGCGATTACAGGAGACATCTGTGACATGCGGCGCATGGGGAATATTCCTTTTGGATACAAGCTCATTCTGCCTTATGTACTCTGCCTGCTGATTGCCGTATTGACGGTTGGCTTGTTCGCTTACACCCATTCTGTGAATTCCCTACGTGAAAAAACACGGGAGAATCTTCAAGGTACCCTGAGGCAAATGCGCGATAATATCCGTTACCGCACAGATGATCTCGAACGGATCTCGAACAGTCTCTACTACAATTACAGTCTGCAAAATGCACTGCGCCGCTATGATCAGGGCTGGTACAGCTATGAGACTATGACGAAGACCCTCATGCCGGCGCTCGAAAATCTGCTGAATTATACAGCCAGCAACATTGGCCTGTCCCTGTATCTTCAGAACGAATCACTGCCTGAGGTGTTCTATAAGGATGGAGGGCAGAATCCACTGCTCTCAACCAAACGCTACGAGATCTATCATCTGCAGCGGATACAAGATGCGGATTGGTACCGCATGCTGGAATTCCCAGGCACCCTCCCGGGTCTCAGCCACTGGCAGCAGATACTCCGCGATAAGGAGGACAACAATATCTCGCTGCTGCAGCGTCTGGACGATGTACAGCGCGGCAAGAAGATCGGACTCGTCCGGGTGACGGTGCAGATTAAGGATCTGCTGGACTCGGTGGATTATCGTAAAATCGGTGAATACAGCACGCTTGTCGTGCTTGACGACAGCGGAAGAATCGTGCTGAAGTCCTCGCCGGAAGATCCGGAAGGGGGGAGCATCCAGTCCGGTCCCGGACGGCTTGTTCTTAGTGAATCCCTGCACGGTCTGGGCTGGCAGCTGCAAGCCTACATTCCGGATAGCTTGTTCGATCAGAGCGCGAATGAAGTCCGCCGGATGACCCTGCTGGTCTGTCTGGTCAGCGCCTTCATTCTGGCAGTGCTGGGGATTTGGGTATCCGGTTACTTTTCACGGAGGATTCAGAAGATCGTGGGATCGCTCAATGCTTTTCATGACGGGGATTTCCACAAAAGAATCCGCTTCAAAGGCAATGACGAGCTGGCTCAAATCGCTACCGCTTTCAATCGGATGGGCAGCAATATGGAAGAACTGATCCACAAAAATTACGTTGCCGATCTGCAGAAAAAGGAAGCAGAGCTGGAGTCGCTGCAGGCGCAGATCAATCCCCATTTCCTCTACAATACTCTCTCCTCCATCAATCGTCTCGCGCAATTCGGCGATATCGATAAACTGCATATTATGGTCCAAGAGCTGGCGAAATTCTACAGGCTTAGTCTGAACCGCGGAGAAATCCTGACCACCGTGGGTAATGAAATAGGACATGCTAAAGCTTATGTGGCAATCCAGTGTATCAAATACGGTGAACGGCTTAGTGTATATTATGACATCGACCCGGAAGTTCTGGAGTATGCCACGGTCAAGTTGATACTCCAGCCGCTGATTGAAAATGCGCTCGAGCATGCTTGGTTCGGAACGACTCTAGGTATCCGGCTTATCGCAGAGAAAAGGGATACGGAGATTGTGTTCAAGGTGATTGATAATGGCGTTGGCATGAATTCGGAGATCATCCGGCAGATTATGGACCCCGAAGGCCCCCGCATTGGCTATGGCATACGTAATGTGGATTCCCGGATCAAGCTGCATCATGGCAGCAGCTACGGTGTAACCATCGCCAGCCGGCCAGGGATCGGGGCGTGTATACAGATTTCGATTCCGTGCCGGATGTAACCTGTAATCATTCAGGCGGTCCCAACCGGCTACAAAGGAGCTTTGAAGCTATTGAAGATCATACTAAGCAATGGCTGTGAAATGAGGCTGGAGGGTAAGACAGGCGCTTTTACCGTCTCGCTCTTTACTGCTAGTGAAGAAGTCTCTGAGACAGGAGTTCATTATGTCCGTCTTGTTATGGATGCCTTAAATCCGGAGGTTCCCCCTGAATTATCCCTGAAATGGAGCTGCGCAGCAGTGGATGTGCAAGGTCTCTGGCATCCATCGGTAGAGCGGAGCCGCGGACTGATCCCTGATTGGTGGCAGGGCTTCCCCTCAAGGTCTACTTCCTCTGCGCCGGTCATTAGTCTCTATGGGAACCGGGGGAATAATGTTCTTACCTTTGCCTGTTCGGATGTTCTGAACCCTGTGGTTCTGCATACAGGTCTGCATGAAGAAACATCCTGCTTTCATTGTTCCGTGACACTCTTTGCAGAATCTAGCCCGCCAGTGGACCATCTTGAGATCACCCTGAGGCTGGATTCCCGCAGTCATCCATATTATGAAGCATTGAAGGGGGTGACAGAATGGTGGGCCGGACTACCCGGATGTGACCCTTCACCCGTGCCGGAAGCGGCCAGGGAACCGATGTATTCGACATGGTACAGCTTTCATCAACAGCTAACACCTGATGCAGTGGAAGCCGAGTGCCGGGCAGCAGCTGCAGTGGGCTGCAAGACGGTTATCGTGGATGACGGTTGGCAGACCTCAGATGCAACCAGAGGTTATGCCTACTGCGGAGACTGGAGGGAGAGTACAGAAAAAATCCCTGATCTGAAGGCGCATGTAGCCCGGATTCATAAGTATGGGATGAAATTCATGCTATGGTACGCGGTTCCATTCATCGGGAAGCATAGTCAGGCCTGGGCGAGGTTTGAGAATAAATTGCTGTATGTGAATGATGCGTTTGGAGCCGGGGTTGCCGATCCCCGTTACCCGGAAGTGCGGGAATATTTGACCGGAATCTATGAGCAGGCGGTTCTGGAGTGGGATCTGGACGGGTTTAAACTGGATTTCATCGACAGTTTCTATACCTCAGAGGATAAGTCACCTAAGTATGGGCATGACACCAGTTCGGTGCCGGAAGCGGTAGATAAGCTTATGAGTGGAATCATCTCCCGTCTGCGGCAGCTGAAACCGGATATTCTGATCGAATTCCGCCAGAACTACATTGGACCGCTGTTGCGCAAATACGGGAATATGTTCCGGGCAGGGGATTGTCCGAATGACGCGCTTCAGAACCGGATCAAGACAATCGATATCCGGTTGATATGCGGAACCACTGCAGCGCATTCTGACATGTTGATGTGGAATACGCAGGAGTCTTCAGCATCGGCAGCACTTCAGTTTATCAATGTGCTGTTTGCTGTCCCGCAGATTTCAGTCAGAATCGAACGTCTGCCGGAGGACCATGTCACCATGCTGGCGTTCTGGTTATCCTTCTGGCGAGAACACAGGGAGGTATTGCTGGATGGCCGCCTGGAGCCGCAGCATCCTGAGCTGTTGTATCCGCTGGTGATAGCCCGCACCACCCAGAAGTGGGTATTTGCGGCTTACCTTGATACTGTTATTTCCGTAACCGGGGATTTACCAGGGCTGGTGATTATCGTCAATGGTACGCTGCTCACCCGGTTGGTGCTGGAGCTGGACCGTGACTCGGGTCCACTGGATATCAGTGTCCGTGATTGTCACGGAACAGTGACTGCAGATTACCAGCTGAACTGGAGCAGCGGGGTACACGCGCTGGATGTGCCATCGGCTGGTGTAATTACACTGCGTCCAGTCCGCAAAAACGAATAGACTTATGAGGGATATCTACTCCTCAGTTTCAGCATTACTGTAGCTGGCTCTGAGCTTGATTAGCTAAATACAACGTGCAATAGGCGCCGCTACCGAGTTTATTCGGTAACGTGGCTATTGTCCGCCCAAGCCTGTTTGAAATCGAAAAAAACGGCACAAATGCCGTTGTAGGAGCGCCTTAAGCTGCTTATCCCGAAAACAACGGCAGAAATACCGTTGTTGGAGCGCTTTAGCCTGGATCGCCCGAAAACAACGGTAGAAATGCTGTTGTTGAAGCGCCTTAGGCTGCTTAGCCCGAAAACAACGGCAGAAATACCGTTGTAGGAGCACCTGCCTACCTGATGGGTCTGGAGGAAAGGAGGGATTTTATAAAAATTTTTCCAAATAGGAAAAAGCCACTTTCTGGCTCGACTTATTGGATCAGTTCTGCTGTCGGTGCTGGGGGATGTGCTTGTGAAGGCTTTTGGAGTGGCTTATAGGAGACGTAGGTCCGCACAGTGAAAAGACGCCGCTTTAATAGAAGATAGCGGCGTCTTTATAAAGGATAGGTCACTGTTGTTCCTGCTTAGGCACTGTAGTGATCATCCAAAGAATGCCAAACTTATCCTGAACATGTCCGAAGAGTGCTCCCCAGAATGCTGGGTTCAATGCTTCCTTAACCACGCCGCCCTCCGCAAGATTGTCAAAGGCTTGACGGGCTTCAGCTTCTTCCGCGAATTCCAGGTTCAAATTGACCGTATTGCCATAACTAACCGGTTCTAAGACTGAATCGGACATCATAAAGTGGACCCCGGCAGCCATAAAGCTAAGGTTAATCACTTTGTCCTTCAAATCCTCACTTGCGTTTGGCAAGTCTCCGTGTCTGGTAATGGAATTCATTTTGCCGCCAAGCGCCTGAATGTAGAACTCCGCTTGAGCTTTAGCATCCTCTGACATCAGATAAGCTGTAAAATTAGCCATGTGAACAACATCCTTTCCAGGGATAAGGTTTGGTTCTGACATGTTCATTGTAACAAATCACTTCAGCCGCATTTCTTATGGATTGCTGTATTGTTCTGTACAGAACTCAAGCTTTCTATACCCCTGAATAGGCCATGAATCCGCCGTCTACCGGTACTGTAATTCCCGTAACAAAACCCGACATCTCTTCGTCCGCCAACCAGAGCAAGGTACCGAGAAGGTCCTCCGGCTTCCCGAAGCGGCGCATCGGAGTCTGAGAGATGATCTTGTCTGATCGTTCGGTCAGTCCTCCGTCATCACGGAGCAGGAGCTTCTCATTCTGCTTCGTGAGGAAGAAGCCTGGTGCAATGGCATTAACCCGAATCCCGGACTCTGCCAGATGGACAGCCAGCCATTGGGTGAAGTTGTTAATCCCAGCCTTCGCAGCACTGTATGCAGGTACTTTGGTCATTGGCGACGCGGCACTCATGGAAGAGATGTTAATCACGGTTGCACCTGAACGCCCAAGCATTTGCCTGGCAAATAGTTGGGTAGGTATAAGTGTGCCAATCAGATTGAGGTCCATGACCTGACGGAAGCCGGATGCAGATAGATCGAAGAAGGAGGTGATCTCCGGATTCTCCAGATCTCCATCTGCCAGTATTTCCTTCGTTGTAATGGCGGACGGCTGATTTCCCCCAGCCCCATTAATTAAAAGATCGCATGGCCCCCAATGCTTCAGAACCTCAGCTGCAGCAAGGCTAACGCTGCTTTCATCCGTTACATCACAAGCTACTGAATAGGCTTGTCCTCCTGCTTCATTAATCTCGGCAGCAAGCGAGTTTCCCTTTTCCACCGTGCGGTTCAGTATAGCTACCTTGGCGCCCTGGCGCCCTAATTCATGTGCCATGACAGCACACAAGACACCCGCTCCTCCAGTAATAACAGCAATCTTGCCTGCAAGCGCAGGCTGCAGTGCTAATCGAGCCATGAATGGCACTTCCTCTCTGCAGGGTACAGCGCTATCGCGCAGCCCAGGATGAATTCTTTTGCAGCATAACTTCTTGCACATGACTTCAAAGATCTATCCGCTTTCCGTGTCATTTGTATATACATTCATTAATCTTAAAGTGAAACAGTGGCCAGGTATTTATCGGGTGCTGCTCCTGTAGGCCGAGGGGGAGACCCCGGTTGTTTTTTTGAAATACTTAGAGAAGTGGGCCAGCTCCATTCCAACCTGTTCGGCGATATCAGAGATGCTGAAGCCGGTATAGGACAGCTGTTTTTTGGCGAGCTCCATCCGTTTGAGCTGTACATAGTGCATCGGGGTGACGCCCATGAACTTTTTGAAATAAGGAATAAAATAATTGGGATGCAGATGCACTTGATCTGCCAGTTCTTCGATCTCAAGCGGATGTTTCAGACGCCGGTCAATGTATTCCAGCACATGCGCGAGTTTGCCCTGGTCACTGGTATGCAGCAGCTCATTCAGGAAATCCGAGTAGCCGCCGGCCTCCATGCACAACGCCATAAGATTAAGCAGTGCCGCTTGCACACGGATTGTGGAGAGAAAGCTGTCATCTTGAAAGTGAGTGATCATCTCGGTAAAAACTTCCCGAACAGCATCGGGATCGGCAGCATCGCTGATATACAGCTTATTAGCGGAATGAAACAGCGGCCACTCCCCGATGTGGGCATCGAAATGGCAATAGTACCGGGCATATGGGTGGTCTGGCGAAGTTTCTGTGGTCTGAATGGAACCGGCAGGCATTATCATTAATTGCCCTGGTCTTGGATAATAAGCAACACCATTAATAATCACTTTACCTTCCCCGCTGTCAATAAAATAAAGCCGGTTGAAAGAAGGCGTCTCGTTCGTGCGGTTCCAGCCCGGGTACCTGGTACTGAGCTGGGCATGAGTGACAGTAACGTTCAAATTCTGAAGCAGTCGTCCTGTCATATTTCCTAATCGATCCATAGGGCCACTCCTTAATAGAGGGATAACTTTAGTATACCGCTTTCATTTAACTAATACATCTTAATTATATACAAATACTCCTTAATTCCAGTCATGTTCACACCTGATGATTAAGGTTATTCTCATAACATAAACTGAAATCAGGATGTGATCCAAGAGATGACAAAGGTACGTTATGGAATCATAGGCATCGGAAATATGGGCCGGGCCCACGCCCTTAGCCTGCTGGAAGAAGTGAAGGGGGCTGAGTTGACTGCCGTATGCGATATCAGTCCTGAACGCCTGGAATGGGCTTCGGAACAGTTGCCGGAGAAGGTGAAGCATTTCAGCACAGCAACAGATATGTTTCAATCAGGCGTCATAGATGCTGTGTTAATCGCTACACCGCATTATGACCACCCGCCGCTCGCGATAGAAGCGATGGGTTACGGACTGCACGTTCTAATTGAAAAGCCTGCCGGTGTATACACCAAAGCCGTTCAGGAAATGAACGACATAGCTGCTAAGTCAGACCGCAAGTTCGGCATTATGTACAATCAGCGGACCAACCCGCTCTACCAGAAGCTCCGTGAGCTGATTCAGGCTGGTGAACTTGGCGAGATCCGTCGTACGAACTGGATTATTACGAACTGGTACAGATCACAGAACTACTATGATTCCGGCGGCTGGCGCGCTACCTGGGCCGGAGAGGGAGGCGGAGTGCTGCTGAATCAGGACCCGCATCAGTTAGACCTCTGGCAGTGGACCACAGGAATGATGCCTGTGCGCATCCGGGCGTTTTGCCATTTTGGGAAATACCGGAAGATTGAGGTCGAGGATGATGTGACTGCTTATGCCGAGTATGCGAATGGAGCCACCGGGCTTTTTATTACCACGACCGGAGAAGCTCCGGGTACAAACCGCTTTGAAATCACCGGAGACAACGGGAAGATCGTCATTGAAGACGGCACCCTGACCTTCTGGCGGTTGCGCACGCCTGAGCCAGTTTTTAACGCTGAATACAAGGGCGGCTTCGGAGCACCAGAGTGCTGGAAATGCGAGATTCCCGTGGAAAAAGGGGATGGTGAGCAGCATAAAGGCATCCTGCGCAACTTCACGAACGCCATCCTGCACGATGAACCCTTGCTTGCACCAGGGGAAGAAGGCATCCATGGCCTGACACTGTCGAATGCGATGTATCTGTCCGCATGGACAGATAACTGGGTGGAGCTTCCCATTGACGGTGATTTGTTCCATGAGAAGCTGATGGATAAAGTGCAGAATTCTACCTTCCAAAAGGATACGACTGGGCTAAAGACGCTGAATGTGTCGGGAACACACTAGATATCTTCGGTTAAAGCGATATCAACCGTCCGATTACAACCATACAAGGAGTGTAGCAATCTATGAAGACTTCAACCATTGCCGCGCAAATGTATACCCTGAGGGAGTTCACACAGACTGCCGAAGGGTTGCGGGACAGCTTTCTAAAGGTAAAGGATATTGGTTATCAGGCAGTGCAGGTTTCGGGTATTGGGCCAATTGATCCGCAGCTGGTTAAGCGATATGCAGAAGAAGCGGGACTGGCGATCTGTGCCACACACGTTCCCTGGGACAGGCTGGTGAACGACCTTGACGCGCTGGCGGCGGAGCACAAGCTCTGGAACTGTCCATACATCGGTCTTGGAGCACTTCCGGGCGAGTACCAGACTAGTCAGGAAGGTTATCGTACATTTGCCAAGAAAGCTTCCCAAATTGCAAAAGTCTTGAAGCAGAAGCACGGGCTGCAATTTGTGTATCATAATCATGATTTTGAGTTCGAGCAACTGGATGGCATGACGGGACTTGAAGTTCTTCGGCAGGAGTCAGACCCGGAGACGTTCGATTTTGAATTGGATCTCTACTGGGTTCAGGCTGGGGGTGGCAGTCCGGTGGATTGGATTCACAAGATGAAGGGCCGAATGCGGGTTGTGCATCTGAAAGATATGGCAGTGGTCGCAAGAAAAGCAGAATTTGCTGAAATCGGCCAAGGCAATATGGATTATCGAGCAATCATCGAAGCCTGCCGCGAGACAGGAGTAGAGTGGTATGTGGTTGAACAGGATGTCTGCCGCCGCAATCCGTTCGAGAGCCTGGAGATCAGCTTGAAATATCTTCATACCTTGCTGTAATTAGATCTGGAGGGAAAATGTATGAGTCGTAATGACGGAATGAATTATGCTCCCAGACATGAGGCTAAACCTGTGGTGGGACAAGGCGAATTCTTAATTGCTGCAATCGCGCTGGACCACGGACACATTTATGGAATGTGCAACGGGCTGGTGGAGGCTGGAGCGGAATTGAAATGGGTATATGATCAGGATCCGATAAAGATCAAAGCGTTCACGGCCGCATATCCGGGAGTCCGGGTGGCCAGATCTGCCGAAGAAGTACTGGAAGACCCGGAGGTCCGCCTGGTAGCCGCTGCCGCTGTGCCTTCTGAAAGAGGACCACTGGGTTTGCGTGTAATGGCTCACGGGAAGGACTATTTTACGGACAAGGCACCTTTTACAGCTATGGAACAGCTGGAGGCGGCGCGGGTACAGGCGGAGAAAACGAAACGTAAATACATGTGCTATTTCAGTGAACGGCTGCATGTAGAAAGTGCAGTGTACGCTGGCCATTTGATCAGACAGGGTGCGATAGGCCGCGTGTTACAGGTGATTGGGATGGGGCCTCACCGTCTGAATGCGCCAAGCCGTCCCGACTGGTTCTTCCAACGCGAGAAATATGGGGGGATTCTCTGTGATATCGGCAGTCACCAGATCGAACAATTTCTCTATTATGCGGGTTGCCGTGACGCCAAGGTACTGCACAGCAAGGTGGCCAATTACAACAATGCTGCCCATCCGGAGCTTGAAGATTTCGGGGATGCATCACTGGTTGGTGATAATGGTGCAACCCAATATTTTCGTGTGGACTGGTTCACCCCGAAGGGACTCGGCACATGGGGAGACGGGCGTATGATCATTATGGGAACCGAAGGTTACCTGGAGCTTCGCAAATACACAGATATTGCCCGCTCAAATACACCGGATCATGTATTCTGGGTAGACGGACAGGGCGAACATTATGAGCAAGTAGCCGGCAAAATTGGTTTTCCCTTCTTCGGTGAGCTTATCCTGGACTGTCTGCAGCGTTCAGAGCTGGCGATGACACAGGCTCATGTGTTCAAAGCTGCGGAACTGTGCCTCATAGCCCAATCTCAAGCGCTGAACCTTACACCGGATATTCTCAGGTAACATACTAAGTTAGTAGAATTTAAGACATAGCATAACGGAAGGTGGACCGGGATGAGTACAATTGGTGCAGCGATCATCGGCTGCGGCGCGATTGCCCCCTTGCATGCCAAGGCTATTCTATCGTTGGATGGGGCACGGCTAATTGCCGTCGCCGATTCCGATCCTGAACATGCGGCACAAGCCGCTCTGGACTATGGCTGTGAAGCGGTAACAGACTATAAGCAGCTTATTGGGAGAACAGACATCAGCATCATTCACATATGCACACCGCATCATCTGCATGCCTCAATGGCAGTGGAGTTCCTTCAGGCAGGCCATCATGTCCTGACGGAGAAGCCAATGGCCATGGATGTGCCGTCCGCCCGGAGAATGCAGGAAGCTGCAGCTGTAAGCAAGGGACAGTTGGGTATTGTATTTCAGAATCGTTATAATGAAGCTTCCATACGAATCAAAGAGATTATAGACTCCCGTATTCTCGGCCAGCTGCTCTGCATGAAGGGGATCGTGACCTGGAGCCGGAGTGAAGATTATTATACGCAGAGTAGCTGGCGCGGGAAATGGTCTACCGAAGGTGGAGGAGTCCTGATTAACCAGACGATTCATACGCTCGATCTCCTGCAATGGTTCGGCGGCGAAATCACTTCTATTAAGGGAAGTGTGACTACGGATGTGCTGAATGAAGTCATTGAAGTGGAAGATACCGCACATGCCTGCATCCTTTTCAAGGATAATATACGCGGAATTTTTTATGGAACGAATGCATATTCCGTGAATTCTCCGGTTGAAATGGAAGTTGTTTTTGAGCTGGGTACGCTGCTTCTTCGCAGAGACTGTCTATATCTCTGGAAGGATGGCCAGGAGACGCTGTTATGTGAACCCACGTCTACGGCAGCCGAAGGAAAGTCTTACTGGGGAAACAGTCATAAACGGTTAATCCATGACTTCTACAGACACATCAGTGAAGGCCGCAAATTCTGGATTGACGGTAACGAGGGAATCAAAGCGCTGAAGGTTATTGCCGGTATTTATCAATCATCCGAATCCAGGCTCTGTTCACCTGTGTCCTCAAATTGACATTAAGCACGTTTAGCCTTATCTTCATTACATGCGTTTCTAGCATGGCAGATGATAGACAGGGAGAGGGATACAGGTTATGGAACAGGCAATGTTTGCCGGAGGCTGCTTCTGGTGCATGGTAACACCTTTTGAGGAGCTCCCCGGAATTCATGGGATTATCTCAGGCTACGCCGGGGGATCCGTAGAGAATCCGACTTATGAACAGGTCAAAACCGGAACGACAGGCCATTATGAGGTTGTGCAGATTACTTATGACCCGGCGTTGTTCCCGTACGAGAAGCTGCTGGAGCTGTTCTGGCCGCAAATCGATCCGACCGATGATGGTGGACAGTTTCAGGATAGAGGTCCCCAATACCGGACAGCGGTATTTTATTATAATGAAGAGCAGCGTCTGGCTGCACTGGCTTCCCGGGAACAGGTAGCAGCAAGCGGCAGGTTCGAAGGTCCGGTCGTAACGGAAATACTGCCAGCACCCGTCTTTTACCGGGCAGAAGAATACCATCAGGACTATCACAAAAAGAATCCAAAGCACTATAAAGAGGACCGCGAGCAATCTGGACGCGATACTTTCATTGCAAAGCATTGGTAAAGCTAATAGTGTTTTTCAAAAGCCTTATACCTCCTGCATTCAGGAGACATAAGGTTTTTTCTTTTTTTGCAGCAAATGTGGCAGATCCATTGATTATCAAAACGTTTCACCCAAAATATGGAGACCAAATCCGAAATTCTGCTCCTACTAAATGAGCAATAAGAATACTATAATCAGCATTGTAAACGCATACATTTATGGTGCGTGATTGAACTTATTCCATATAATGGAGGATGATTGCGATGAGAAAAAAATGGCTCATGTCCGTGCTCGCGCTTCTGATGCTGATCTCCTGCTTCCCGCTGTTCGGCTCCAAAGCCGAGGCCGCCGATTACACGCAAGGTGTCGACTTGTCTGGAACCACAGCAACGATCTGGTTCAAATCTGCTGTAAGCACTAGCTGGACGGACGTGCATTACAAGCTTAATGGTGGAACCCAGATTAATCTTCGCATGACGTACAGCAGCAGCAAAGCCCGCTATGAACAAACCGTAACGGGTGTATCAAGCGGGACAGCAATCACCTATTTCTTCACATATAACAACGGAACTCCTGCTTATGACACTGGCTGGTTCACTTTCAATGCCGGAACCACACCTACAACACCGCCATCCAATTCCTCCGGTTCGATCTATTCCATTGCCGCATCCTCCATTCCCACAGCACCAAGCGGATCGCTATCCTTTAAGGTAATGAACGGAACAGGGGGAGCATACTCTGACAGTCAAGTCTACTGGGGGGTTATCGGCATCAATCCGGCTAACGGACAATGGAGTTATCTGGATTTGAATGGAAATCTGGTGCCTATCTCAGCGGCTCTGAACGACGCGTCTGGCCATTTGACCAAAAACGGCGTGAATTATGCGAATATTTATCACACGGTCAGCCAAGCCTCATGGGTGAACATGCCCAAAATCACCTCCGGGCGGATGTTCCTCAGTGTAGGAACACCACTGTACATCAAAACCTATAACGACGGCTTTGCCGGACCGGATATCAATAATGCAACGGATCCGAACCGTAATATCTATTTTGATTTTATTGAATTCACAGTCGACGCCACCGGATATCACGGCAATACTACCCGCGTTGACGCATTCGGATTCCCGATCCAGCACCGTCTGGTGAGCTTGTCCGGCTCATACGACCGGACTGTAGGTGAATTGGAATCGGAAACCCGTGCAGGAATATTCACGAAATATCAGAACGAAGTGCCAACCGCCTTCAAATCACTGGCTACCGATCAGGCACCATACCGCATCGTAGCTCCGATTCACGGATCTTTTGCTCCAGGCGGGGCTAATGCCAATTATTTTGCCGGCTATTCGAGTTATAACACCCAGGATATTCTCCGCTGTGACGGTGCGCTCACCGATGCTGCTACTGCGGCTGCCATCAACCGCCATGTCTATACAACCAGCAACTGGAATAATGTAGCGAACTATTACAACGCAGCTCCAGCCAACTATTATGCAAAGTTCTGGCATGACCACAGCATCAGCGGCCTGGCTTACGGCTTCCCTTATGATGATGTCAACGGTCAAGCAGCTTATCTGGAGGTAGGCGATCCCAAAGGCCTGATTATCCGTGTAGCCTGGTAAACGTGTAATTCGCACTGACTTCTAATTGTAAAATCCGATGTATAAGAAGGCTGCACCGCTTAATGAATGGCGGCGCAGCCTTCTTTGTTCAATTAGATTTTCATTACGCTATTAATATATTTTTAATTATTGCAATTCTACATTCTTCCTACATATTTATTCAGTACACTTCTATTTACATTCGTGGGAGAGCGGCGCCAACACCGGAACATAACCTGCCAGTAATTCGCAAATTCATACTGCAAGTCTTCTACGGATGGAACAGGAAACCCGGAATATGATAAGCTCATGGAGTGAGGTTAGCCCTAAATAGAGGAGTGAAATCTGTGAGCAACTTGAAGACAGGTAGTATTTATTCAGGATTTCAAGTCGTACGTGAGGAATTTATCCGGGAAATCGAATCCTCCGTATTTACAATGGAGCATCAGCCAAGCGGTGCCAAGCTGCTTTTTGTGCAGAATCAGGATGACAATAAAGTTTTCAGTGTGAGCTTTCGGACTCCGCCGGAGGACAGCACAGGCGTGTTTCATATTCTGGAGCATTCGGTCTTGTGCGGATCTGACAAATACCCGGTCAAGGAACCGTTTGTCGAGCTGCTCAAGGGCTCAATGAAGACATTCTTGAACGCATTTACGTTTGCAGACAAAACTATGTATCCGGTGGCGAGCCGGAATAACAAGGATTTCTCCAACTTGATGGAAGTCTATCTGGATAGTGTATTTAAGCCGAATATTTACAGGCAGCAGGAGATTTTTGAGCAGGAGGGATGGCATTACGAACTCCAGCAAGAACAGGATGAGCTGATCTATAAAGGCGTCGTCTACAATGAGATGAAAGGATCTTATTCCTCGCCGGTTACGGTTCTGATTGACCGGATCAAAAAATCGCTGTACCCCGATACGATCTACCGCCATTCCTCCGGGGGAGATCCGCAGAATATCCCTGCGTTGACCTATGAACAGTTCCTTGCGACTCACAGTCATTATTATCACCCGTCCAACAGCTATTTTTATCTATATGGAGACGTGAACATCGAAGAGAGACTGCAGTTCATCCATCAGGAATATCTCAGCCATTACACTCGTAATGATCTCGATACCGCAATTCCTCTGCAGCAGCCGACCGGAATGACGGAACTCACTTCGGAATATCCCATTCTGGAATCAGAAACCGCTGAAGATAAAACCTATTTGAGCATGAATTATGTGATAGGAACTTCCCTGGACCGGGAACTGAATCTGGCCTTTGCTATTCTAAAAAACATACTGATGGACAGCAACGCAGCTCCGCTAAAACAAGCATTGCTCGAAAGCGGACTGGGCAAAGACGCGTTTGCTTTCTATTCCGACAGTATGGTCCAGCCGATGCTGGGCATTACACTGACCCATTCCAACCCCTCATCCAAAGAGGCTTTCCTTGACCTGATCAGAACGGTGTTAAGCCGTCTTGTAGCTGACGGTCTGGATGAGAAACTTGTGCTCGCAGCGGTCAACAGCAAGGAATTCGAACTGCGCGAAGCGGACTTTACCCAGTATCCCAAAGGGCTGACCTATAATATTGAGCTAATGAAATCGTGGCTGTATGGAGGGGCGCCGGCTGCACATCTGGAATATGAAAAAGCGTTCACTGCCATCCGGGAAAAATGTGCGGACCGTTATTTTGAGAAGCTGATCGAAACCTATTTGCTGAATAGTAACCACTGCAGTGTAGTAATATTACAGCCTTCTGCTGCCATTGCGGCCGAGAATGAAGCTTTAAACAAAGCGCAGCTTGCTGAATATAAAGCATCATTGTCCCCGGTACAGCTCAGCCAGCTTGTTCAAAGCACTCAAAACCTGCTAGCCCGCCAGAGCCTCCCGGACACGGCTGAGAATCTGCAGAAGCTCCCGAAGCTGTCCCTACAGGACATTGACCGTAACGCTCCATCCCAGGTGGCTACGCATGAGTACACTCTGGAAGGGATCAAGCTGATTCATCATGAGGTACCTACGAACAAAATTGCCTACATTAAGTTTTATTGGGACACCAGGGTTCTTGCGGCGGAACAGATTCAATATCTGGTGCTGCTGGGGAGGGCGCTTGGGCAATTGGAGACTGCGGCATATAGTATTGAAGAGCTTACGAGTGAGATTGGGATCAAAACCGGAGGAATTCGATTTCAGAATGAGGTGTTTGGTGCCAAACCAGATTCTGAAGCCAGCTATCAGCCCAAATTCAGCGCGCGTATAAAAGTATTAGAGAGCAACATAAGTGATGCGCTTAAGCTTCTCCATGAGATGCTCTATAGCAGCAATCTGGATAACTACACCAAGCTGCAGGAAATCGTCCGCCGCGAAGCTTCACGGATGGAATCGTTCCTGAACCAGAAAGGCAATGACATCGCAGCCAGCCGATTGCTATCCTATTTCTCCGATATGGGAGCGTACGAGGAACAGCTTGACGGTGTAGCCTATTACCGTTTTATCCGAGGACTAGCTAACACTATTGATAAACAGGCCGAACACTTAGCTGACACCCTGAAAGACATTTGTGCGGCCTTGTTCAATAAGCAGAATTTAATCCTTTCGGTTACGGGAACAGCAGATGTCTATGAGCAGTTCGCTGCTCAATTGCCGCAACTGAAACTTCAGGACGGGTATATGAAATCCAACCTTATGCTGAAGGCGGAGGATCATGCCAATAACGAGGGTTTTATGTCAGCAAGCCAGGTGCAGTATGTAGTGAAGGGATATGATTTTACTAAGCTTGGTTTTGTATATTCAGGCAAGATGCAGGTTCTCAAAAAGATCCTTAGTCTCACCTACCTGTGGAATACAATCCGGGTAAAAGGCGGAGCTTATGGCGGGAATCTGATCCTGCGGAGAGATGGTGTGCTTATCTTCACCTCCTATCGTGATCCGAATTTGCAGGAGACGCTGGAGGTCTACGATCAGGCATACCAATTTGCCGGAAGCTTTGAAGCAGATGAAGAAGAGATGACCAAGGCGATTATTGGCACCCTGGCGATGTTTGAACAGCCGCTTAGTCCCAGTGGACAGGGGCGGCGGGCAGACAGGTATTATTTCGAACAGATTACTGCAGAAGAATTGCAGCAGGAACGGAATGAAATTTTGTCAGCTACCCCCGAAGATATCAGGCAATATGCCGGGCTGCTTAAAGCTGTGGCAGATAAGAATTACTATAGTGTGGTTGGTAACGAATCCAGAATGAAATCGGCACAAGACTTATTCGGCAGCCTGGAGGAATTGGTGAGGTAACCTATGAAAACACAAATTCTGATTGTAGATGACGAGTGGAACATGCGGAATTTACTGCGTATTTATTTACAAAAAGAAGGTTTTGCGACACAAGAAGCAGCGACCGGACATGAAGCGCTACGTATGGTAGAACAGCACAGCTTCGATCTGCTGCTCCTGGATGTAATGATGCCTGATATGGATGGCTGGCAAGTGTGCCGTGCAGTGAGGGAGCATACTCAGCTTCCTATACTGATGCTTACAGCCCGCTCAGAAACCAAAGACAAAGTGCAGGGGCTGGGCATCGGTGCAGATGACTATCTAACCAAACCCTTTGAACCGGAAGAATTGCTGGCGCGGATTCACTCTTTGCTCCGGCGTTCTTCATTAACCAAGGCAGTCAAGCCCCAGGAAGAGCAGTTGAATTTTCCGGGCCTGCGAATCTCTCCTGAAGCACGAGAAGTATTTATTGAAGGGCAAAGTATTGATTTTACTATGAAGGAATTCGATCTGTTGACGATGCTTGCGCGGAGCGGCCAGCGGGTATTCACCAGGGATGAACTGGTTGAACGATTGTGGGGCAATGATTATGGCGGAGAGACGCGCGTGATCGACACCCATATCAAGAACATCCGGGAGAAGCTGCAAAAGGCGGGGCTGTCCTATAATCCGGTGCAAACGGTATGGGGGCTAGGTTACAAATTTCAAATTCCCGGCGACACGGAATGAAGAATAACATCATCGGTTTTAAATTGGGGCTTGTGATCATGTCGGTGTTTGTGATTGTTTTGCTGTTTCTGGGGATCGCCATCGACCGGATGTTCAGCAGCTTTTTCTATAAAGAAATGCAGACCGAAACCAATGAATTGGCTTCGCATTTCACCATCATGGCTGAATCCCAGGACACTACCAGCGAACAAATGATGCGGACCTTTGCCGAATTTTCTAATGTGAGTATATTTAACATTTCCCGGGATAGCAGCATCAATCTTCATTCTGGCGTGCATGACTCGGCGGATCGTTCATTTATTCATACGGCAGATCTGGCGCGGATATTTGCCGGCAAAAGTGTGAGCTTTCAATACAAAGATCCTGCGGGACACCGGTATTTCGTGACGGGGCAACCCATTAAGACGGGCAGGACGATAAGTTCTGCACTCTATCTCATGTCATCGACGGCAAGTATGGAGCAATCTTTGGCTTCGGTGCGGGATATTCTGCTCTTGTCGGGAATGGGGGCTTTGGTGCTGGCGCTGGGGATTACCTGGTTCATTGCCCGGGTGCTGTCTCGTCCGCTTGTACAGATGCAGAAAGCAACCCGCAAAATTGCGGCAGGAGAGCTGGAGACCAGGCTGGCGATCAGGAGCGTTGACGAGATAGGGTTCCTGGCTGCGGCGATTAACGATCTGGCTATAGACCTGCAGCGGTATCGGGACACTCGTCAGGAGTTTCTGGCGAATATCTCGCACGAGCTGCGGACGCCAATCACCTATCTACAAGGTTATGCCAAGGTAGTGAAGGGTGAACTCTATGAGACTGAAGAGGAAAAAAAACAGTATCTAGACATTATTGATCAGGAGGCACACCGCATCCAGCATCTTGTAGATGATCTGTTTGAGTTGGCCAAGATGGAGGAGGGCCAAATTCCGCTTAACCTTGAGATGGTAGACTTGAAGCTGGTTGTGGATCAGGCAGCCCGCAAGCTGGATTTGGCCGCCAAAGAAAAAGGCCTGAGTATTACAGTATTGCATAGTGGACAAGCTGCCAATTTGCATGGAGACCGCAAACGGATGGAGCAAATCGTGATGAATCTGCTGGAAAATGCCGTGCGCTATACCGATGAGGGTAAGATTAATATTCAGCTCAAGTATACATCTGATGTCGTGCACTTCATCGTAGAGGATACAGGTATGGGCATCCCTGAAGATGAGCTTCCGTATATCTTTGACCGCTTTTATAGGGTCGAAAAGTCCCGCTCAAGACAGTATGGAGGCACTGGGCTTGGCCTTTCCATCGTGAAGAAACTGGTCGAGCTTCTTGGCGGTTCGATTGGCATCACCAGTAAAGTAGGCGTTGGCACCCGCTGCGAGGTCAGGTTTCCCCTGCGTAAGTGATGAATAGCATTTGAATTCACTGAGGGAAAGAGCCTATCTAAAAAGGCCAAACTGAAGTACATCATTCCGATCATTCCCATAGCACAAAAAAGAACGCGCACCCACACGCGTTCTTCTCTATTTTCCAAGTCCAACTTAATGGCTCATTCCAGCCATCCCGCCCATAATCTCAGGATTAACCATCCCGAAGATCATCGCGATATGCGCTACCACAAGAAATCCACTGATCAGGATGAAATGCAGCTTCATCTTGTTTTCCTCACTTTGTTTGCGGGCAATCAGTCCAAGGTCCAGCAGCGCCAGGGGCAGAAGGAAGATGACTCCGCTTAAGTAAAAGCTTACCGCCACTACGTCAACCCATGTATGCCATTCCCCGTTTGCGGTAATCGGTACAAAAGCAGTAGGGAACAAGTACAGGAATACTCCTGTAAAATATAGCCCGGCCAGAATACTGCATACCCGATTAAACGTCCTGAGGGGCCCGCTCAGTTTTTTGGTGAACAAAATAATAAATTCAGTCACGGTGATCGTCTCTGCAAAGATGACCGGGATTGCCATAAAAAGAATCAGATTCCATGGCTGATTATCCGCGAGCAGGAACATATAATGCGTCATGTTCATGTTGGTTCCTCCAATAAATTAATTAACTGTCATAATCATAGTAGTAGATAAGTGTGTGGAAAGTATGGAGAATCAAAGGTATGATTGTAAGAGTTGTGACATCATGCAGGCAGCAAATGAATACGGAAGGGGCAAGACGTAAGTTATGGAGAGACTCGAAAATATTTTATTTGATCTGGATGGCACCTTAACCGACCCCAAAGAAGGGATCACCAAAAGCGTAGAATACGCCCTGGGCAAATTCGATATTACCGTGGAGCATCCCGATCTGCTCCTGCCATATATCGGCCCGCCCTTATATGATTCTTTTATAGAAATACAGGGATTCTCCGCCGAGATGGCGGCCAAAGCTGTTGAATTCTACCGTGAACGGTACCGCACACTGGGAATGTACGAGAATGCGGTGATTGATGGCATCCCGGAACTACTGGAGGAACTGCAGGACAAAGGCTTCAATCTATACGTAGCTACTTCAAAACCCACGGTATTTGCGGAAGAGATCATCCGGCATTATGGCCTGAACAAATATTTCCGGCATGTGGCTGGAAGTAATCTGGACGGTACCCGATCTAAGAAGAAAGAGGTTATTCAGTATGTTCTGGACGAGAATCACATTCTTCCGGAAACCGCGCTGATGATTGGAGACCGCGAACATGATATTATCGGTGCCAAAGCATGCGGCGTAGCCTCCATGGGTGTCATGATCGGCTATGGTTCGGAAGCGGAGCTTCAAAATGCTGGAGCGGATGATATTGCTTACGATGTGAAAGATATAGGTGATATTATCTCGCGCAATTATATAAATGTTATTACTGTGAAATAAGAGTGGTTGACATTTCGTAAACGACTTGAGTATTATGTAACCAGCAACACCATATCCAAGGCAATGACCAAAGACAGGATATCCTACTAGGACTGGCCAGAGAAAGAAGTGAACGGTGAGAGCTTCTTACAGGGACCGGCAGGATGTTACCCCTTTGCAGCCGTGGCACTGAACCTACCCTGCTGTTAGGGAAGCTGTAAATGTCACCGACTTATCCCCGATAACGGATACCAATGAGGATCTTGTATATGATTCTTCCGCCGAACAGCCGGGGGTCGAACATTGCAGATCAAATTAGGGTGGAACCACGAGCCAGAACGCACTCGTCCCTTTCCGGGAGAGATGCGTTTTTTTGCGTTCTATAACACCAATAAACCTGAAGAAATGGAGGCCACAATCATGGAGATCAATGTAACGCTGCCGGATGGAACAATTAGGAGGTACGCACGCAACACCACAATTGCACGAATAGCGGAATCAATCAGCTCTAGCCTGAAGAAACAAGCAGTAGCCGGCAAAATCGACGGCACACCCGTTGACTTCCATCAACCGGTTGAATACGACTGTCTCGTTGAAATCGTCATGCCGGAAAGTTCAGAAGGATTGTCTATCCTGCGTCATAGTGCAGCACATCTCATGGCTCAGGCTATCCAACGAATATATGGCGCACCGAAGGTTAGACTGGGCATTGGTCCGGTTGTCGAGGATGGTTTCTACTATGATTTTGATGCGGATCAACCGGTTTCAATAGATGACTTCGCCGCAATTGAGAAGGAAATGCAGAACATTATTCGGGATAATCTGCCGATTGTCCGGCGGGTTGTCAGCCGCAGTGAAGCAGTCGCACTTTTTGAAGCGATGGATCAGCCGTTAAAAGTGGAACTGATTCATAGTCTGCCGGAGGACGAAGTGATCAGCCTGTATGAGCAGGGTGAGTTCATAGATTTATGCAGAGGTCCGCATGTGGCTTCTACAGGCCAGATCAAAGCCTATAAGCTGATGAGTGTAGCGGGAGCCTATTGGCGCGGTAATTCGGATAATCAAATGCTGCAGCGCATTTATGGTACGGCTTTTTACAAGAAGGCTCAGCTGGATGAGCATCTGCACATGCTGGAGGAAGCGAAGAAACGGGATCACCGCAAGCTGGGTAAGGAGCTTGGATTATTCATGTTTTCCGAAGAAGCGCCGGGTATGCCCTTTTACCTGCCTAAAGGCATGATTCTCCGCACAGAACTTGAGGACTTCTCCCGGGCACTGCAGCGTGAGCGGGGGTATGATGAGGTTCGTACGCCCCTGATGATGAACAACCGGATGTGGGAGCAGTCGGGCCATTGGGATCATTACAAGGACAACATGTACTTTACTCAGGTGGACGAAACGAAATATGCGCTGAAGCCGATGAATTGTCCAGGGCATATGCTGATGTTCAAAAATAGCCTGCATTCCTACCGGGAACTGCCGATACGTATCGCGGAGTTTGGTCAGGTTCACCGTCATGAATTCTCAGGAGCGCTGAACGGGATGATGCGGGTCCGGACCTTTTGCCAGGATGATGCCCACCTGTTTGTGCTTCCTGAACAGATTGAAGAAGAAATCGGCGGCGTTTTGGAACTGATCGACTATATCTACAAAGTATTCGGCTTCGAATACAGGGTGGAGCTGTCTACACGGCCGGAAGACTATATGGGTTCGGAGGCATTTTGGGATCAGGCGGAAGCATCGCTGCAAAGAGTACTGGATAGACGCGGGATCGAGTACCGGATAAATGCGGGAGACGGGGCTTTTTACGGGCCGAAGATCGACTTTCATATTCAGGATGCGCTTAAGAGAAGCTGGCAATGCGGAACCATTCAACTGGATCTACAGATGCCCGAGAAGTTCGATCTGAATTATATCGGTGAAGATGGTGAGAAACACCGTCCGGTTGTCATCCACCGTGCCATATATGGCTCAATTGACCGGTTCATGGGGATTATTACAGAGCATTTCAGCGGAGCTTTTCCACTGTGGCTGTCCCCTGTACAAGTGAAGCTCTTACCAGTCTCTGAACACTTTACCGATTATGCCTTCAAGGTGAAAAAAGAACTGCAGGATGCCGGAATCCGCGCCGAGCTTGATCTGCGGAATGAAAAGTTGGGCTACAGAATCCGCGAAGCCCAGCTGGAGAAAGTACCTTATATGCTTGTGATTGGTGAGCAGGAGCAGAACTCCGCTACTGTATCTGTAAGAAAACGTGCGGCAGGTGATATCGGAGTCATGAGCGTCTCCGAGCTTGTCCGGCAAATGATCTGTGAGAATGACACAAGAGAATAGATGTATCTTCATTAAAATATCGGCAAAATGACAGCCGGAAGCAGCTCCGTTTTACACAAACGGGGCTCTTTTTTTATATGAATGTGGCAGACAGGGTTGATGGATGTAATTTATAATGATATGAAGATTCCCTTCTGCGGGAAGTCTGGGAGAATACGTCTATAGGAGGCAACTTCGTGATTTCCAATAATATCAGAGAACTTAGCGGCACTAGTATTAGAATGGTTCCTATGGAATCCGCGCATAAGGCGGATCTGATCGCTATTATGAGCCATCCGCAAATTTGGGAGTATACCTGGCGCAAAATCACATCAGACGCACAAGCGGAAAGTTTAATTGACACGGCGCTGGCCAATCAGGCGAAGGGGACGGAGCTCCCTTTTGTTATGATTGAACAATCCACAGGCAGAGTCGCCGGGACATCGCGAATTATGCATATAGATCACAATCACCGCAATGCGGAAATTGGCTGCACCTGGATTGCACCCCAGTTCTGGCGGACTGCTGTAAATACGGAATCCAAATCATTGTTACTGCAGTATTGTTTTGAATCCCTGGGTTTGATTCGTGTGAACTTCACGATCGCGGGGGACAATCTGAGGTCACAAAAAGCCATCGAACGTATTGGTGCGGTAAAAGAGGGCGTTCTGCGTAAACACCGGATCACCATGGAAGGCCCTATAGTGAATAGCATGCTGTACAGTATCATTGATGACGAGTGGCCTGCGGTGCAAGCCAATCTGCATTACTTGCTGCATGTGAAGTATGCAGAACAAATCAGCCATTGAGGGGGTTATATAGTGGAGACAGGTAAGCCGGTAACGGTAACAGTGGACACAGTAGTTAATGCTCCTATTGAAAAAGTGTGGACCTATTGGACAGAGCCGAAGCATATCACGCAATGGAATAACGCTTCCGAAGACTGGCATACGCCATACGCAGAGAATGACCTGAAGGCCGGTGGTAAATTTCTCTCTAGAATGGAAGCCAAGGACGGCAGCTTTGGATTTGATTTTACCGGAGTGTACGACCAGGTGAACCTTAACGAGAGTATATCCTATACGATTGCCGACGGTAGAAAAGTGGTAATCAACTTCTCACACCAAGATCACAACACAAAAATCATCACAGTGTTCGATGCGGAAGATAGCAATCCCGCCGAAATGCAGCGAGCCGGTTGGCAAGCGATTCTAGATAATTTCAAAAAATATGTGGAAACATCTCCGGAAGAATAGAATCTTATCAGCCTTAATAGCGCATGCCGACATCGGCATGCGTTTTGTTGTATGTTCTCTTCATTATTATTTTTGCAAATAGCCAGAATTCTAGATCATTGATATAATAGAAACATACATTCCCCGGTAGCAGGAACTTATCTGTAAGAGATCAGAGATTAATCCCGCAGAGTTCATGTTCTATCTATATAGCCCATATTCCACCCTCTATGGGGCAGATATGGGTTTATGTTATTTTATAAGAATTCCCCAGGAAGTCCTAAACTACGAAGTGATGGCGAGGTTGGAGTGAAGCATGAACTGGAGTGATTTTGGAGAACGGAATAAACGTCTCAATCCCTTGTGGACCTTGGGGGCGGGCATGAATCTTGGCGAGCTGCAGCCGTATAAGGAAATGATAGCGCTCAGTGTGCTGCTGCAGGTCTATTATCTGGAACTGGAATCCAGTGAACTTAGAGCCAGGGAGGATATCGTGGAGCTGGCCTGGAGTTCACTGGAGCGGTTCAATATAGTCAAGCTTGGTACTGCCGAATCTGTAGGTCGGCTAGTGGATGGTCTGCTGTGGAGCGGGAGCGGTGGCGATTTTGAAGCCTACTATTATGATGATCTGTCCCAGAAGATGGAAGTACAGAAATACAAGTACTTTACTGTCGATGAGGATGCTACCCGCACCAGCTGGGAGGAGAGCGGCAAAACCGTCTACCGGCTGTCGGAATACGCCATGGAGCTGATCTTCATGAGCCATGAGATTATCGAAGAATTTCAGATCAGCATCAAGCTGCTGGAAATTCAGATGCACATCAAGCATGGACGGGTGACCCGCGCGTTGCAGGATGTGAGTGAACTGATCTCGCGGGTACGGAAGATGACACAGCAGCAGCAGGAATACCGAAATGCGCTGCGTCGTAATCCGAAGCATATGTTCAGTGAATACGGTGTGCTGCGGCATCAGAGGCTGGAGGAAATCCACCTGCAGTTTGACGAGGAGCGCAAGCACTTTGATAATATCCACCGTTCACTAGCCCGTCTGGCTAATGATGAGAAGGATGTTATCGACTTCAATGAGCTCCGCCAGCTGTCGGAAAGAGTGGAGTTATCCAGACGGGTACACGATGAGCTTGCTGAAGTGGTGCTAAGCATTTTTGAGGCAGAGACGAATCTCCGGTTGAATTTCCCCGAGCTCTTCTGGGGAGCGGGAGGCTTTAATTTTCGTACCAATGTCTGGGAGGAATGGGTTAAAGCCGAAGGTTTGCCGGATGCGGACAGCCTGGAGATGCTGGTTAGCGGATTGTTCGCGCCTAATCAGGACTTTATCTACCCGCTGGCCTGGGCATGGGAAGAACAGGAGGTCGGGTTCCTGCCCGTAGATGAATTAGACGATCCAGATGAAGCTGGAGAAGAGGAAAGTATTCCATATACACCGAGGTCTATTCCATGGCCTGAGGTTGCAGAACTATGGGGTCCTATTTTACAAAAACTGGCGGATCAAGGAAGCTTTACTTTTTCTGCAGAAGCTTTCACAGAAGAGCAACAGCGCCAATGGTCCTCGACACCTGATGCCGTCGATCTGTGGGTGCAGTTCTTCCATGCTGAAATTACAGTGCAGGACCTGGATCCGGACAGTAAGGGCGGAGCGTCAGATGAATGTCAGGAGCTCATCCAGCGGCTGCTGGATTCTAACCCTGATCTGGAGGTACTGCGCGGCACAGTGCTACGCACAACAATACAGAACACACATACGCAACTTGTCTCCTGGCCCGGCCTGGAAATGAGTCCTTATACTATTACTATAATCGAGAGGTGAGATGAACCCGCATGAGCTATTCACTCGAACAATTGCAGCAGGCCTCACGGCTCTTTTTTGACCTGCTTCGCCGGAAGGTGATCTCACTGGATGATCCCGCAGCCGCCGAATGTCTTCAGGACACGGGAGCCTATGATGCACTGCAGTACATGGCCAAAGAAGGAGGCTGCCGGATTATGAATTCCGGACACCGCCTGCATCTGCTGGTTAATCCGCTCGGATCGGGTTTTGCCAGTAACTTCACACAATTACGGAATAAATATTCAAGGATTGAGCGTAAAACCCATTTACATATCATAAACATTATCATTCTGGTGTTTCTGGCCGAGATGGATCAGGATGAGCACCACTTCAAACCGGGACAGGACAGCATGTCTTATATTCAAATTTCCGACCAGATCTCATCCCTATTTCAGGCATGGGTGGAAATGGACGCTGACAGTAGCTTCAGCAAGCAATGGCGACTGGATATTCAGGCGATGTACAAGGTCTGGACAAGCCTCTATATGCAGACCAAAAGCCAGGAGGAGGGCGATTCCCTAACCCGAGGGGCCGGTTCACGGATGGGTCTGATTCATGAGGGGATGAAGCTGCTGGAGGAGGAACATCTGGTATTCATCTCGGAGAATGAGAAGCGGATCTTCCCGCGAGAAGAGTTATATGAAAGAATGCGTTACCTGTATCATGATGTGGACCGTTATAAAGAATTAAAAGCACTTGTCGGGCGCACCTTGACGGAGAAGGAGGGGGAATCGCATGCCGCGCATTGAACGGATCCGGATTGCCGGACTTAAATATGAGAAGATGCTCAAAAAGTATGACGATATGATCCTGGACCTCAGCAACGACGAAGGCCCGGCTAACACGCTGATTACCCTGATGAACGGCGGCGGCAAAGGTGTCCTGTTGCAGTCGATTTTTCAGTTGCTGATCCCTAAGGCGGCCTGGGGCAAGGACAATGAGAACCAGGTCGAGGCATTTTTCCATAATCACAAAAAACAGCTCAAGCCCTACACCTTCCACGTGGCCATTGAGTGGCGGCTGGACAACAGTGATCGTAATGAATATATGACTACGGGCATTGCAATGACAGCCCACAGCTCTGCGGATCAACTGGAGATCAAAGTCGACTATCTGCTCTATGCACTGCTGGATTATGAAGAGCATGCAGAGCTTACGCTGTCCACTTTGCCTCTATATGATGCCAATGCCGGGGGGCCTGTTAGCTTCGATAGTATACAGCAGTTCGTACGCGACCGCCGAGGCGAAATAGCTTCCTTCGGAAGTCACAGCTCAGATCTGAAAAGGTATTACAATTTCCTGGCAGAACGGGATATCCATATCGGTGAGTGGCGCAATATGCGACGGATTAACGGTGAAGAGGGTGGTATCAAAGGCTATTTCCAGAAAAACGATGCCTTTACGAACCAGAACCTGTTCGAAAAGCTCATCATTCCCGAAATCGGCACCAGCCTGAACGAAGGGCTGCCCGAACAGGAAGGTTCTCTGCAAAAGATGTTCATGGATGCAGCAATTGTTGCACAAAGACTTCCGATGCTGGAGCAGCGGGAGAAGGCTTTTGCCGAATTCACCACACTGGCAGCACCGCTGCTTGAACTGGTGAAGCAGGGAGTAGAAGCGGACCGGGGCTACCGTGAAACGGAACTGCTGGGACGGCAAATGTACACGGTTATCCATGACGAACTGAGAACAGCCGAAGAGGAACGACGCAAAAAAGCAGACGAGCTGGTGCAGCTGCACCAGGAGGCCCGACAACTGCGCTTCGCGGGAGATAACCTGATGTACCTGCGCAGCAAAGAGGAAGCGGAACGGAAGCAGGAGGAATTCAAAAAGATCGGGGATAACCAGGCCCGTGCCCGTCAGCGGCTGGAAGAGTCCAAAGCAGAGGAAAAGACTCTTGAAGTAGCTCATTATCTGGCCAGACGCAAAGTTCACCTCCGTCAGATGGAGCAATGGCAGAAGGAGATTGAAGCCATCGAAGGCTCTCTGGAAATGAAGGAGCGCCAGGAGGTGGTACAAGCTGCGAAGGAGAATCTTCGCCAGCAGTGGACGGCTGTCTCAAAACTGTGGCAAGAGCAGATCAACGTGTTCAGCGGCCGCCAGCAATCGTTGACAACCGAAGAAACAGGGCTTCGTAAAGAACGGGAAAGCTATTTACTGGAGCTGGGTGGCCTGGACAGCCGGATTAACGAGCTGACCGCCTCCATCCGCCAATACACGGAAGCGCTGGGAGTGTTCGCTTCCCGCCATGGTCAAGAAGCTGCTCATTCACCTGCTGCCTCGCTACAGCGGGCTATCGGATATGCGAGAAGTTTCGCAGAGAATATCAGCGAGCTGAATGAACGGCGCAAATCTGCTGAAGAAGACCGCTTCAATCTGCATAAAAGGCATACTCAGCTAAGCGAGAAGCTACTTAGCCATGAACAGCATGAAAGCGGGCTTAAAGAACAGTTGGATATACAGCTGAACAAAGAGTCACAGCTTTGGTCGCAGCTCGTGGTGCTGCTGGAATTATATGAGGAGCATAACACGTTTGGAGCTACTGGCTTATTCGAAGCGAAAGCTGCTGTACAGGAGCGATTCATCCGCAGACTGGACGAAGCAGAGGTACAGACCAAACGGCTCAGAAGAGATTACTATCATCAGCTGCTGGATGTTGAACTTCAGCATGAGGCCTACTGGCTGCCGAACAGCGATTTGCTGACGGTTAAGGACAGGCTTGATTCGCTGAAGATTAGCTCGATGCCGGGCAGTGCCTTCCTGAACGATCAGCCTTATCTGATTCGCGAGGAAGAGCTGGAACGAAATCCATTGCTGCCTTATGGCCTTATCCTTACTGAACGCGAGGCGGCCAAGCTGCAGCCTGATATGGTGAAGGATCTGCTGGTAAAATCACCGGTTCCGATCTTCATCCGCGAACAGATGGCGCAGCCTGCGGTCCAGCCCTACCTTATACTGGACGGGCAAGGTTCGCAAATGGTGCTGCAGCCGGACCGTTTTCTGGAATGGAAGCAGGGGATATCTGCCCGGCTGAAGGAGCAGGAAGTCGAACTGCAGGATGCGGAAGGGTATCTGGCCAAGCTGAAATCCGCAAGGCAGGAATTTGAACGGTTATTCCAAGGGGAGCATTCTGTTACTCTGAAGGACAAGCTGACAGCACTTAATAGTTCGCAGCACGAGCTTCGTACAGCAGTAAGCGCGTTGAATACAGAAATCAGTGATAACGAAGCAGCCATAGCGTTGATTGTGAGAGAAACAGCTGAATGTGAAGCCGGCAAATCCGAGCAGGAAGACAAGGCGGCAGCACTTCGCGAGTGGAATGAACGGACCAAGAAGCAGGAACAGGATTATAAGGACAAGCAGGAGGCGCTCGACCGCAAAGGTGATTTGAATAAAGAGATCACAGGCAAGGAACACCAGCTTGCGCAGTTAAAGGCGGAACTTAACAGCAACTCTCTGGAGCGGGAAAAATGGATCGGAGATACCCGATACTCATTATTTCCGAGACTGCAAACCTGGTTCCCTGAGCTGATCTTTCCTGAAGGGCTTCAGGCGGCCACAACCGGCGGTAATCAAGAAGAACAACCAGACTTACCACGTGATGCTTCGATTCAGGACAAGCTGCTAGAGACCTTAAGCACACTTGAAAGCCTCCAGCAATCCCTTAGCCGCAATGAGCTGGAGATCCGTACGAGGTCTGCACAGATCAAATCTGCAGCCGGACAACTGGTTGAGCTTGAAGCCGCAGTCCAACAGCTTGACAGTAATTGGCGCAGTGTGCAGGAACCAGGAGATACCCCGGATTCGATCATGTCAGCGCGGACGAGGCAGAAGAGCGAAACGAAAATACTGGATGAGGACTACCAGGATGTACATGATTCTTTCATCCGCTGCCAGACCGAGCTGGATCATCTGCAGAAGCAGTTAAACAAAGCAGAGAAGTCGATAAAGGAGAAGCATGAGCGGGCAGTAGAGCACTGGAATGATTCGCTCGATCAGAAGGATGAAGAGATTAGGGGGCGGTCCCGGGACAATGAATACGCGATTAACAGCTGTAAGCTGAAGCTGACGTCCTTGGATCAGTGGCTTCAGACGCTTGCCAGTCAAAGTAAAATCATGGAGACCCACGTAGAAGGAAGGCTGCAGCTGAGGGACGTTCCAGAAGAGGTTCAGCTCAGCACAAGAGAGGACTGCGAGCGGGCAGTAAGTGCATGGCTGCTCCGCAGCAGGGAGAGCCGTACTGTACGGAACGAAATTTCGCGGCGGGTTAAGGAAGAGAAGAACGCCCTCAGCGGCACACTTGCCAAAAGCGGCTGGAATGCTGAGCTGGAGACCAAAATCCAGGAACGCTTAAACACCGTTCACTGGGAGGATTTCACTATTGCGCTTCAAGTGCTGGACTCGATGCTACAGAGCTCACAGGACCAGATCGAAAGCATCCGCGGTGATAAAGAAGGCATGGAGCTCTCCCGCAAAATGTGGGTCGGCCGTGCTGCCAAGCGGGTAGTGCAAATTGTAGACATCCTGAAGCGGATGGAACGACGGATGATTGTCCACAATGAGAACGGTCATTCCTTCCCGCTGGTACGTTTGAATTATAAGAACATTAATGTACCGAAGACCACCGAAGATATCGAACCGCTGGTCAGCGATTACTTCAACCGCTGCATCAGTAGCCTGCTGGAGAAATTCCCGAAGATTGAGCAGGTTCCGGCAGCGGCAGTTAAGGATCTGATCAGTGACGGAAAAATTGTGTACGCCGCCATGCAGAACCGCTTCCCTGTCTTGCAGGTGTACAAGCCTGTGACTGAGAACTATTTCCTGTATGCAGCACCCGAGGATTATCATTACTCCGACTGGGAGGTTATTAACCGCGGAGCATTGGATGAGGCGGTCGGCAGCGGCGGGCAACGCCAATCGGTTCAGCTGCTGGTGGCGATGATGATCATGACCCATAAACGGGTCAACCGCGAGAACAAAGGCTGGACGGTCTTTTTATATGATAATCCATTTGGTGAAATGGTCTCTAACAACGTGCTTGACCCCGTATTTGAAATTTCCAAAGCCCTGAGATTCCAGTGGTTGATCGTTACTCCGCCGGAGCTGGTAAAGAACGATGTAAGTGTCCGGTTCGGGGTGTACTGGCAGCTGTATTTTGGCGGTGAAAAGGGAGAAATGCTGGAATCCACGCTCATAAAGGGCGGACGCAAGCTGATTCCGGCTTCATTATTCTGATTCTTATATTACAGAGCTCGTAGAAAGGATTGAATTCACTCATGAAGAATCTGCAATCAACTACAACTTTGGCTAATGGCGTAAAGATGCCTTGGCTTGGCTTGGGAGTATACAAGGTGCAAGAGGGTCAAGAGGTCATCGACTCCGTTAAAGCAGCAATCCAAGCGGGTTATCGGAGCATCGATACTGCAGCCTTATATGCTAATGAAGAAGGTGTGGGACAGGCCATCCATGAATCTGGAGTAAATCGCGAGGATCTGTTCGTTACGACCAAGGTCTGGAATTCCGATCAGGGTTATGAATCTACGTTGGCGGCATTTGACAAAAGCATCAGTAAATTAGGCTTGGACTTCGTGGATTTGTATCTCGTTCATTGGCCGGTTAAAGAGAAATACAAAGATACCTGGAGAGCGCTCGAGAAGCTGTATGCAGATGGTAAGGTCCGTGCCATAGGAGTCTCTAACTTCCAGATCCATCACCTGGAGGATTTGCAGGAGGCTGCCCAAGTGAAGCCGATGGTCAATCAGGTCGAACTGCATCCACTGCTTACACAGGTAGAGCTCCGTGACTATTGCAAAGCGCAGGGTATACAGATTGAAGCATGGGCACCCCTCGCTCAAGGTCATCTGCTGGATAACGAGGTGCTGGCCGATATTGCTGCCCGTCATAACAAATCTCTCGCACAGGTGATGATCCGCTGGGATCTGCAGAACGGCATTGTGAGCATACCCAAATCGATCAAAGAACACCGGATTATCGAGAATGCCGATGTGTTCGATTTTGAATTAACAGCAGCTGAGGTTGAACGCATTAATGGCTTGAATCAGAACAAGAGGTTTGGATCTAATCCGGATAATTTTAATTTCTGATCCATGCCAGTATAAAGAAACATTGTCCCATTCCGTGCAGAACCGAAATAGAAGATAAAATCTATGACTAGCCGGGGGGTACGTATGAATCGAATAACTATTAAAACCATATGTCTTGCGATGCTGTTCAGTGTAATGCTGCTTCCAACCTTCAGCTTTGCCCAGACTGCTGTTCCAGATCACACCTTGGATGATTATGGGGCAGGTGCATACAAAACCTATAACCCTGAACCCTTAGGAACCACTAATTTTGTGGGCGATAACGCCGGAGTGTTCACACAGGTTACCAGAGATGATCTGAATCAATCCGGCAATCGTTATCAGCTCACAACCCATAGCGGAGTATATGTCGTAACCGTTAAGAATTTGGGAGATAAGAGCCTGGAGGATTACACATATGCTAAGTTCGCATCCATGGGGGCCGGACCGGATGATGTCATGCTTGTGCTGGATGTCAGTGGCGACAACTATTATGTGCTGCAGGGCAAAGGTATCGACGGCATACTGACCAATGACATAGTCAGCGATATTCTGAGTGCGAAGCTTGAACCGTTATTCGCCCAGAAGAATTATGCTGCTGGCGCAACCGCCACGGTTAATGCTTTTTACAGCTTTTTTCTGACCCGGGCAGATAATGCCCTGAATGCCACGACTCCGGCAGTCACAAGCTCTGAACCTGTCCATTCGGAGCCTTTGAGCTTCCAGTCTACACATAGTACCTCAGCTTCAGTATCAGATACGGTAACTTATCCTCTTACCAAATCTGAAGGATATGTAATAATGGCTTTATTTCTCTTAGTGTTTGTCTTTAGCATTGTTTTGGCCTCGCGGCGCAACCGGTATATGGCTCTGTATGGCGTGCCGGTGAATCCATACAGCAACCGTTCCACCGATCACGGTGATGGCGGACCTTCCAGCAGCAACAGAAGCAGCGGTAGTGGCAATGGACGTAATCGCTAGAGAGATATAACCGAATAAATGGGAACATACAAAATTGAGCTGCCCCGAGGCAGCTCTTTTGCATAACAAAGATTTAAGATAGGTTGTGCATCATCCAGTGGCGTTTAGATACTCAATAAAATAAAGTCATATCATAGCTATTGCTCCACCGAAGATCAGTAGTTGTGAATATGAGAGGTTAGAAATTACCCGGATCACCTATCCTTCTATATAATGTTCCAACAATTTAACAAACTGAAACCTTTAATCTGGTAATATCGTCTATGATGGGGTAGATGAGCCGATGCCCATTTCCATTATCAGGCAGTACCAGGGAGGAAATCAAGAAGTGAACTCTTCATCATCTTTACCTCAGCGCAACACCGTCCGCAAGAAGAAGCCCGTTCGTAAACGCAAGAAAAAAAGCTTTTTCCGCACGCTCTCCAGACTTTTTCTATTCTTCATAATCCTGCTGATAGCCGGCGGTGCCTGGCTGTATTTTGCACCTTCTGCCCGGAACACCCGCTATTTGATAGCAGATACGCTAATCACTACACAGCACCGCTATATGGCGAAATATATTATAGGCGAAGATGAATTGAAGGAACGGGTCACAGAATACAATCTGCGGTTTCAGCATATGGGGGACGAGAAGGACACCCACGTGATTAAGGAACCTACAGCCGAAGAACAAGATAAACCGCTGGTTGAAATCGATAAGGTATCCGGCAGTGGTTATACCGGGTATGTGATGACGGTAAATGATCCAACGAAGGTCCGCTTAGGCGTACCTGATACGATAGGCTCAGGTGAAAAAGTAACCAGTATGGTCGCCCGTACGGGAGCCATTGCCGGCGTGAACGGCGGAGGGTTCGCAGACCCCAACTGGAAGGGAAACGGATTTAAGCCAATCGGCCTGGTTATTTCGCAGGGCAAGCTTTTCTATAACGGTCTCGGAGGCAAAAACTCCACACAGATCGTAGGCTTGGACAAGCAGGGCAAAATGATCGCCGGGAACTATACTCTCGAGGAGCTTAGCAAGATGGGGGTGCAGGAGGCGGTATCTTTTCAGCCGCGGATTATTGTGAACGGTAAAGGGTTGATCAAGAATGCAGCCGAAGGCTGGGGGATTGCTCCCAGAACGGCGATGGGCCAGCGTGCTGACGGTGCGCTGCTGTTCGTAGTGATAGACGGCAGACAGCCAGGTTACAGTATTGGTGCGAATCTCTATGATGTGCAGCAGATTATGCTGAAGCATGGAGCGGTGATCGCAGCCAACCTGGACGGAGGATCATCGACTGTTCTGGTGAAAGATAATGAAATTATCAACAAACCCTCCTCCCAATATGGAGAGCGTTATCTGCCCACCGCATTTCTAGTGTTTGAACATCCCGAACAGGCGGATATCAAGAACATCTGGGAAGGCCTCGACCCATCCAAGATTGATGCAGGCAAGAAGCGGAGCCAATAACAAACTGCAAGCACTTCTGGCATCAGGCATGGATGGAACAGTGATTCTATGCTACTATAAGCAGAAACCCAGGTGCCGTTCCTTCCGAGGGACGGCATCTGATGTAACCGGATAGTGATGCATCAGCAAAAAAGTCCTTGCTAAAAGGAGGTACAGGTTTGACATTGCAGCAACTCCGCTATGCCATTGAGATTGCGAACAGCGGCTCGATGAATGAAGCGGCCAAAAGACTTTTTGTCTCTCAGCCAAGCCTCTCCAATGCCATTAAAGAGCTGGAGAATGAGCTGGGGATTACCATCTTTGAGCGGAATAACCGGGGTATTAGCATTTCAGCCGAAGGTGTGGAGTTTCTCGGATATGCCCGGCAGATTATTGAACAGACTGAATTTATGGAGAACCGGTATACCGGCAAGAAACGCAGTCCAATCTACTTTTCCGTATCCACCCAGCATTACCCTTTTGTAGTGGATGCTTTTGTAAAGCTGATGACAGAGAGCAAGGTGCCTGAATATAACTTTAGTCTGAGAGAGACGCAGACCTATGAGATCATTGAGGACGTCAGGACTCTCCGCAGTGATCTGGGCATTCTCTATATCAATGAGAGTAACTATAAGGTGATGAACAAGCTGTTCAGTGACGGGAACCTGAAGTTCACCCCGCTGTTCAACACGAACCCTCATGTATATGTGAGGGCAGGGCATATCCTCGCCGCTAAGGAAATGATCCAGCTGGAAGATATTCTTCCTTTTCCGTACATTACCTTTGAGCAGGGGGAGAACAACTCGCTGCATTTTTCCGAAGAGATGCTCAGCTTCACACAGATTGAGAAAAATATCCAGGTTACCGACCGTGCGACGCTGACCCATCTTCTGCTGGGCAGTGATTCCTACACGGTGGGTACGGGAATAATGGATACCGAGCTGAATGGCGAGGGGCTGGTAACGATTCCTTTTGACAGTCCTGAGGTATTCACCGTCGGCTGGATCGCCCATAAGGACCGCAAGCCAGGTGAGATGATGTCCGCATACATTGATATTTTGAATGATCTGGTATCCCGTAATTACTTCGACCTTAAATCTTTCTTACTCTAAACGCAGGAGGGACGTATGATCAGTCCAGTTACCGGCACCACACGAAATACTCCACCCTTTCGCTACGATATCGTCGGCAGCTTCCTCCGCACAGAGGAACTGAAATCCGCACGCAATCAACGTTTGCATGGAGCAATCACAGACGGGCAGCTTCATGAAGTCGAGAATAGGGAAATATTCAAACTGTTGGAACAGGAAAAGGCTTTGGGACTAAAAGCCGTTACTGACGGGGAATTCCGCCGATCCTGGTGGCATCTCGATTTCTTTCTTGGGATCACGGGTACACAGAAGATCAGTCTGGATCAGGGAAAAGGCGCCAAAGAAACTGTTCAACGTGCTGAAAGCTTCCGGATCGTAGACAAAATCGCCTTCGGGGATCATCCCATGGTTGAAGAATTCATGGAGCTGCAGCAGATGGCTGGCGATACCCTTACCAAAATGACCATTCCTTCTCCGGCATTGTTTCACTTCGTACAGGATTACAACGGCAATGAGATCTACCCGGATCGTGAGACGTTGTTCCGTGATATCATCCAAGTCTATCAGGATGCCATCCAGGCATTCTATGAAGCAGGCTGCCGTTATCTGCAATTGGACGATACAACTTGGGGGACGCTGTGCAGCGGTAGACACAGGGCGCACTTGCGCAGCCGCGGTATTGATCCCGATCAGCTCGCCAAGGATTACGTAAGGCTGATCAATGACAGCATAGCCGGGCGGCCGCAGGATATGACGATTGCACTGCATGTCTGCCGGGGGAATCTCCGCTCTACCTGGTTTGCCGCCGGCGGGTATGAGCCCGTAGCTGAGACGTTGTTTGGACAGGCTGAAGTAGATGCCTTTTTCCTGGAATACGACAATGAACGTTCCGGTGACTTCAATCCGCTCCGTTTCATTCAAGGGCAGCAGGTTGTGCTTGGCCTGGTAACTACGAAACACGGCGGTCTGGAGAACAAAGAGCAGATCATGGCACGTATCGAAGAAGCCGCACAGATTGTCCCGATTGACCAGCTGTGCCTCAGCGCCCAATGCGGATTCGCCTCCTCTGAGGAAGGGAATATGCTGACCGAGGAAGAGCAGTGGGATAAGGTTAGGCTGATTATTGAAACGGCGAATGAAGTGTGGGTTTGATGGAGTAGCAAATATTCTCAGTCAGATTGAATAATGACATACCGTACTAGTTTTGTTATAGTGAATTATATTGAAAAATTACATATCACTTCAGCAATGACGAGAAGAGTAGTTAGGCGGCATAGTTCACAGAGAGCTTCGGAATGGTGAAACGGAGCAGCGGTGTGCCTAACGAAAAAAGTCTCCGAGCTTCATACGGAATTGGGCAACATGCCCAAGGATGCTATGACGGGTTCTCCCGTTACAGAGATAGGGTATAAGCGTAATGGCCGTACCTGAAGAGGCGTGCATGGAGACATGTTCGCGAACAGAGGTGGTACCACGGCGCTGATTACAGCTCTCGTCCTCAAGATGACAATCTTGCGGATGAGAGCTTTTTTGCGTTTACACAATAATTGTTGAGGTGATTATCCATGCATTGGTCCGAAAAAATAGCAAAACGGTTAATCGAAAGCCACCCGGAGCAGCAGACATTTGTATGCGCATCAGGGATCAGTCCATCAGGTCACATCCATATCGGGAATTTCCGGGAGATTGTGACCACTTATTTTGTAAGTAAAGCACTTGAAAAAGCAGGCAAAAAAGTGCGGTTTATTTTTTCGTGGGATGACTTTGACCGTTTCCGCAAAGTTCCGGTTCATGTCGATCCAAGCTTCGGGCAGTATATTGGCAGGCCCTACACGCAAGTTCCTTGTCCATACGGATGCCACAACTCCTATGCGGAGCATTACGAACAGGAATTTGAACAGGCGCTGAGCGCTTTTGGGATCAGACCCGAATTCATCTATCAGAGTAAAGAGTATCAATCCGGCCGGTATGCACCCGGAATTCTTCATGCACTTCAGAGTAGGGGAGAGATCTATGACATCCTGATGTCCTTCAAAACAGGGGAAGCCAGCGAAGCAGAGAGAGCCGCATTTTATCCTGTGAGTGTGTATTGCGGGGATTGTGGCAGGGACTCGACTAGTGTACATTCTTTTGATGAAGAGAAAGAGCACCTAACTTATAGCTGTACATGCGGTCATCACGGTATTGTGTCTGTTGCTAAGGCGGATAATATCAAGCTGCAATGGAAAATCGACTGGCCGATGCGCTGGAATGTGGAGCAAGTACTGTTCGAGCCTGGAGGCCGTGATCATTCATCAGAAACTGGCAGCTACAATGTAGCCTCCGTGATCTCCGAGCGGATATACGGGAATCCACCGCCAATGTATGAGCCTTACGAATTTATTCGAATCAAAGGCAGTTTTGCCAAAATGTCCAGCTCGTCCGGGAACAACTACACCCCAGATGATCTGCTGAAGGTCTATTTACCGGAGAATATTCTGTTTCTGTTTGCCAAATACCAGCCCAATGCTGAGTTTCATATCGGGATGGATGAAGATGTGCTGCGCAATTATACGGAATTTGAACGTTATCGGAAGGCTTACAGTTCCCATACGCTCACTGATGATATTCATTCGGCGGTAGAACTATCGCTGATTCATCCGCTGGACCTGAATACACCTAGCTTCGGCCCTATTGCAGGACTGCTGCCTCTGATTCATTTCGATCAAAATTTGCTGCATGAGATGATGACACATAACGGGGAGGAAGTAGATGTGAACGGGCTTCTGCAAATAGCGGAGCGGGCGGAATATTGGATCAAACACTGGATGCCGCAAAAGCTGGTTACCGTAAATGGCAGCCGTGATATTGCCCTGTATGAAACTTTGGAGACTCATGAACAACAGTGGCTGGAAGCCTTTTGCGGGCTGATTAGAACCGGAGGGATGGAGGATGAGCAGATGATGACAGAGATATACGCGATTTGTTATGACGAGGATAAAAAAGTAATGAAAAACCGTCAAAAACGGTTGTTCACCCTAATCTATCAGCTGGTGCTGGGTCAGGAGACCGGTCCCCGAATCCCTGTACTGATCCAGGCAGTCGGACAGGAGAGGTTACTGGCTTTGCTGGATTTTTAGCGTACACCGGGACTGCCCTTTACGGGATACACAGAGCAGAGGTATAATATATTGGACTGTTTATAATTAATGTTGGAAAGTGAGCGGGAACAATATGGGTCGTAAATGGAATAATATTAAAGAAAAGAAGGCATCCAAGGATGCCAATACAAGTAAGGTATACGCCAAGTTTGGTGTAGAAATTTATGTAGCCGCGAAGAAGGGTGAACCTGATCCTGAATCGAACCGGGCACTAAAAGTCGTGCTGGAGCGTGCCAAAACGTACAATGTACCTAAGGCCATTATCGACCGGGCACTCGACAAAGCCAAAGGCAGCGGTGATGAGAACTACGTAGAACTTCGATACGAAGGTTTTGGACCAAGCGGTTCGATGATCATCATTGACGCATTGACGAACAACGTCAATCGTACTGCTCCTCTGGTGCGTTCTGCATTCAGTAAAAACGGCGGCAATATGGGTGTCAGCGGTTCGGTAACCTATATGTTTGAGCCTACAGCTGTCATTGGTCTAGAAGGTAAAACAGCCGACGAAGTGATGGAGCTGCTGATTGAAGCGGATCTGGATGTGCGTGATGTGCTGGAAGAAGACGATGCTGTCATCGTCTATGCCGAGCCTGACCAGTTCCATGCAGTTCAAGAAGTATTCCGCGGTGCGGGAATTACCGATTTCACTGTTGCAGAGCTGACGATGCTCCCCCAGAACTATGTAGCTCTTCCAGAGGATGCCGAAGCACAGTTTGAGAAGCTGATTGATGCTTTGGAGGAACTGGATGATGTACAGCAGGTCTACCACAACGTAGATTCGGAAGAATAGAATTATTGTACGCATGAGCCGGACAAGCAGATCATGAATCTGCTTATCCGGTTTTTTTGTGCGCACATGTTCATCATTAATCCAGCAACAGCGCATAATCCGCCCCATATCTTGCCACAATAAACTGATGCGACCCATCACCCTACAACTACTTTTCAGGAGGCAATACAATGGATAATCACACCAAACCGGATAAGAATCTGATCAACACCGTAGAGGAGCTGGATCAGGTGGCGGTGACCAGCCAGGAAGCCCAGCAAATGGAACAGAAGAAAAGCGATATCCGCAAGGAAGCGCTGCGGGATGACAAAACCACGTATAAGAAAAACGAACAGAATACGTATAAATGAGCATTTGCAAACACGGATTGGACAAGAGTGGCAGGGAAGGTTCCTGTCACTTTTTTTCGTGTATGGGATGTACAGACTGATATATATAAAGTATTCAAAGAATTCTATGGTACAAGCCCGCGAAATTGTGTATGCTGAAATTTGTTTGTATGACACTTACATACTGGCAGGAGGCTTTTTTGCATTATGGAACATGGCAGTATAGCAATGATTTTGATTTTGGTGATTTGCGGTTTTTTGGCGGGTGTGATTGATTCTGTAGTGGGAGGCGGAGGTCTGATCTCCATTCCAGCGCTGCTCGCTGCCGGCATTCCGCTCCCGCTGCTGCTGGGCAGTAATAAATTAGCCGGGACCATGTGCTCATTCACCAGTACCGCGTCTTTTGTCCGTTCCGGGAAGATCAATTTTGGAATGGTCAAGTTTCTAATTCCGTTCTCACTTGTTGGCGCGGTGGCTGGCTCATTGACCGTCCGGCAAGTACCTTCAGAATTTCTGAAGCCGCTTGTGATCGTGATGCTGGTTGTCATTACGGTCTATACTTTGTTCAAAAAGTCATGGGGTGACGTCTCCACCTACTCCCAAGACAGCAAAAGATCGTTAATAATAGGCATGGGTGTTGCGCTTGTCATTGGATTTTATGACGGATTCTTTGGTCCGGGTGCCGGCTCGTTCCTGATCTTCGCCTTTCTCATGCTGGGATTTGAATTCGTAACGGCCGCAGGCAACGCGAAGGTACTGAATTTTGCCAGTAATATCGCAAGTCTGCTGACGTTTGCCGCATTTGGCTCAGTAAGCTTGTATTATGGCCTGCTGCTGGGCATTCCGATCGTGATCGGTGCTCTAGTGGGTTCAAGAATAGCTATCCGCAAGGGATCCAGCTATATTCGCCCCCTGTTCATCACGGTTACTCTGATCTTGATCGGGAAACAAATATGGGATACGATGCACTGATGCACAAAAGACGATTCAGAAAGGAACACTGATATGACTAAGAAGCTATATTATGATTCGGCCTATTTGAAGGAATGGCAGACCTCTGTTAGTAAAGTGGTAGATCGTGAGGACGGGCATTATCTGATTTTGGAAGAGACGGCTTTCTATCCTCATGGAGGGGGGCAGCCTTGCGACACAGGAACCATAGACGGAATCCTCGTACAGGACGTCATTCTAGAAGAAGACGAGGTCTTGCACAAGGTGGATCGTCTACCCGAAGGAAACCAAGTGAGCTGTCAGCTAGACTGGAACCGCAGATTTGACCATATGCAGCAACACAGCGGCCAGCATCTGTTGTCGGCGGTATTCCTTGAACGGTTTGAAGCAAATACGTTGAGTTTTCACCTGGGGAATGATTACGCAACCATCGACATTGAGCTTCAGGAGCTAACCCCGGATCAGCTGTCTGCTGCAGAGCAGGAAGTCAACCGTCAGGTTGTGCTTGACCACCGAATCGTAAGCTATTTTGTCACCGCTGAAGAAATGGCTAACCTGCCGCTGGTGAAGCTGCCCAAGGTTACAGAGAACATCCGCATTGTAGAGATTGAGGGAGTGGAGCATAACGCCTGCGGCGGGACTCATGTATCTGCTACAGGAGCAATTGGGATGATCAAGCTGGTAAGAGCGGAGAAGCAGAAGGGGAACATCCGGATCACTTTCAAATGCGGCGGGCGTGCACTCGACGAAGCTAACGATAACCAGCGTATCCTTGGCGCGCTTTCTGCGAAGTTCAATACAGGCAAAGATGAAATTATGGACCGGATCGGGAAATGGGAAGCCGAGCAGAATCAACTGCAAGCCGAACTGAGTACACTTAAGGAACAGAATGATCATTATTTGGCCAAAGAGCTCTTGTCTGGACTTGAGTCCGAAGCAAGGGTAGCCGCTCAAGTCTTTGAGGATAAATCCCTTAAGGATTTGCAGAGTCTGGCCATGAAGCTGACTGCTCATACAGAACTTCCCGTGCTGCTGCTGACGGCTGCGGAGAATAAGGTAGTGCTGGCTTCCTGCGGCAATACGGATTTGTCTTGTGGCACCTTCTTCAAAGCCAATCTCGGAGAATTCCAGGGAAAAGGTGGCGGCAGCGACAAAATGGCCCAAGCCGGGTTCCCGGACTGGGAACATGCACTTGGATTCTATGAGTTTGCAAAAGGAAGACTGTAGTATAATAATCACCGGTTATAGAACTGAACGTCATCCCTACGAATAAGATTTTATCTCTCTGTTCAGTGAGATAGCAAAGCCTCTCAGGTCTCTGGGAGGCTTTTGTTGTATAACCTCAACTTAGATAAACCGCTTGCCAACAATACGGCCGGATGTATCTATCTCAAGAAAAACCTCTGCATAAGGATGATAGAAATAGGGGCATAAAGTTTTGTCGGTATACTCCATTTCACCCGTATCAGGATTAAAGATGGATAAGCCATTTTTCGGTCCCCACATTACAATCTTGCCGTTCACTGCAGCAATATGTCCGCGGGGATAATAATGTTTCCCATCGATCAAGGGTTTTGTCCGGTATTCAGGTACTGGAATGAACAGTTTCTTACGTTCCCCGGTTTGCAGATCAAATATAGTCAGAAAATGAGAATAAGGGTTTTCACCGTAATCTTTCGTGTCCTCTTCATCGAATAAATCAATTGCCAGTTGACCCCATACAGCTAAGGTTGAAGAATCGAGCCAGGCTGCCGGTTGATCCCAATCTTCCATGTAGTCTCCGAGCACCCGTAAGGTATCTCCATCCTCTGACTCCCAGCAGTTCGAGATCCAGGCTGGAAGACTCCAGGAGCGTATGGATGCGACAGGCTGCCAGTGCCACCGCGTATCGACGATCCATTTTCCTTGAGGGGAGACATAGATTTTACCGTGAAAATAATCGAGGACTTGTTTCGTGAGCTGTTCTCCACCTTCAGCTAAGGAAACTGTTGACTGACGTGTAGACAGATTCTCACCCGAACGAACATCGAGCAAATCCAGCCGGTTCCATTCTGTACCGTGAATCAACAGTGTCCTGCCCTCATGTTCAGCAAAAGCAAGCGGGAAGGTACATACATCATAATGATAATTGTCCCGAGACAATGACATGATCTGTTTGGAATCTTGGAGATCATACAACGCTGCGTGCTGGCTGAATCTACCCGAAATCGCAGCGAAGCATTCGTCTGCTGAAATTACAATCTGAACAGGTTCCTCCAATATCAAATCGGGTATATCGACATGCAGCAGCATTCTTGCTTGTCCTGTGTGTAAGTCAAATTGCCAGAGATCACTATTCCGATCCAGCGCAAGCAAAGAGACTGCTCCTTCCCCGGTTCCTTTTAACGCCTGGACAGCGACAAGTTGGCCCATACTCGGCACGACTTCAGGAAATTTGATAAGTTCAAACAGCATACTTCGTCCTCCTCAAGGTTGTTCTACTTGTCGCTGTTACGAAAAGATTTCGTATGAAATTTAGTAATATGGCGGAATAGGGTTTGACCCTCATCTGTAATGACAAAATCCTGGCTTAACGGCAGCACCATAGCCCGGTAAGGCTCGGGAATCCAGATGTACTGATGTACGTACGACGTTGGAATAAACCCGCAGTGCTCCCAGAAATGGACCCGTGCCGCATCTTCTTCTGTATCGCCAGCTTCTACTTCGATTAGAACTGCCTGAATGTGATGCTCTTGGACTGCCCAATCGCGGATGATCTCCAGAAACCGTCTTCCTAGACCTTGGCTGCGTAATCGGGTATCTATGGCCAAATAGTCGATGATTAGCATCCGTTCGGCGGCTGGACCGGTAAGACCTGTAACCGCCATCCCGGCGATTTCCCCGTCCAGGTAAACGGCATGCAGCCAGGCGATTTTCTTGTCTAGCATGGCATGCAGGATCTTCACCGGCTTGGCCCCGTGCGGAAAAGCCTCACAGTAGATCGGCTCGATCGCTGCCCACAGTGTATCATCCCACTCTTCGAAAGTCATGAATTCAAGTGTCATTTCAGTCGCCTCCAGAATTATCATAGCAGAGCGGATCTCATGTAGTAAAATCAGGACCTAAAGACATGATTTTGAAACTTTATCCAACGAAGTGCGTCCAATTTGTAAGAATTATGATAAAGGAGACTTTGCGAATGAGGAAATGGAAGCAGTCAATGGGCTACTTAACGGCAGCCTTGTTTTTTGCCTTGAGCACCGGTACAGTACATGCAGCCAGGGAAAGCGGAATTTTATTAAATGACAAAAGCACCACAATGGGCAGCAGTCAAATGATAGTAAAGGGGGCAACATGGGTTCCACTGAAGGAACTGGCTGAGTCTATGGGCTATGCGTTGTCCTGGAATCAGAAGACAAGAGCAGTCGTACTGATACGTCCAGGCCGTGAAGTGACCATGAAGGCAAATTCAAAAACAGCGACTACGAATAGCACGCCTTTATTGCTTGCGAAGGCACCGAATATTCTCAATGGCAAGTTATACGTTCACTTGGTATCAGCTGTAAGTGCTATGGGCGGCAAAACCTGGACAGATAAGAGCACGGGCAACATCATGCTCGTAGATGAACCGAGATTCACTTCTACATCCATTAAGGGCAGGGCCTACTGGGTATCCCAGAAGAGTGGGGAAATCTTCTTTAGATCTTCCACAGACAGCAAGCCAGAGTCCATCGGTACTTTTCAACTGGGTGAATCCCCCTATACCCACTGGCTTCAGATCAAGAATGCAGGGAAGGGCAACGATCTGCTGCTTCTGATCGACAAGCACTACGCAATGTTCAATGATTTCAGTAATAGCTATCAGGCACTCATCCAGAACGGTAAAATAGTGAAGCAAATGAACTATCATACCATTATTCCCTCTTACCCCCATTCTACAGGGCTCCCGTCGGAACAGCTGTACATGACTGACGGCAAGAACGTTCAGTATATTAATGCCGATGGCAGTCTCGGTAAGCTGTTTGAACTGGAGCAGGGAAGCGGAATAACGGGAGACTTCACCGTCGAATACGCGGCTAAAGATGTGCTGCTTGTTCGTGATTTGAAACATACCGGGCTGTTTGCAATCCATACACTTTCTGGAGAATATACGAATCTCAGTGCGGAATTAATCCGTTCTGAGGATCGCAAGGATTGGGACACAGCAGACGGCTCTGACCCTTATGTGTTGACCAAAATGTTGACACTGAAAAAACGCGAAGGGAATGTAATGACCTTCACTTATTCGGCCCTCTCGGACAGTGAAGTGAAGACGGTGGTATACATCCTTAACAAAGAGTAGTTCTTAACTCAACCGATTCGCAATAAAAGATGACCATTTGATGATGTTCTCACTCCTGAGACTGGACCAAGCTCTGCAAACCGATCATAATAGAACAGGAATATATCTCAGAACGGGAGGCTAATTCTATGAACTACCGCAAACTTGGCAATACAGGATTATCAATAAGCGAGGTCAGCTTCGGCACATGGGCGATCGGCGGCGATTGGGGCGTGAGCCGGGATGAAGACGGGTTGAAAGGGCTTAAGCTGGCGATGGAACAGGGCGTTAACTTCTTTGATACTGCAGATGTGTATGGCTCCGGCCATGCCGAGGAGCTGCTCGCGAAGGCAACCAAAGGCAAAGAGGATGAGATCCATATCGCGACTAAATTTTGCCGTGCGGGTGACATCCATGATCCGGAGACATATTCGGAGCGTAAGGTAAGCGATTACTGCGAGCAGAGTCTTCGCCGTCTGAACCGGGAGGCTATAGATCTATATCAGATCCATTGTCCGCCCATTGAGATCCTGCGTGACGGAAGCGTGTTCAAAGTGCTGGACAAGCTGAAGAGAGACGGGAAAATCCGTCATTATGGAGTCAGTGTTGAGACCATTGAAGAAGGACTGCTTAGTCTGGAGTATCCGGGTGTAGAAGCACTCCAGATCATCTTCAATCTGTTCCGTCAACAGCCGGCACTTGCACTGCTGCCCCGGGCGGAAGCTGCAGGAGCGGGAATCCTTGTGCGGCTGCCGCTGGCCAGTGGACTGTTGACCGGCAAATTTAAGGAGAACAGCACTTTCGCTGCCAATGACCACCGGAATTTCAATGCCAACGGAGAGCAGTTCAATGTGGGGGAAACCTTCGCCGGACTTCCGTTTGCAAAAGGTGTGGAGCTCGCGCGGGAACTTGACTGGATTGTGGAAGGACGCGGCAGTATGGCCAGAGCGGCCATGCGCTGGATTCTCGATCATCCAGCGGTCAGCTGCGTGATTCCAGGCTTCAAGAATGAAGCCCAGGTCTCTGACAATCTGGCTGCCTCAGAAGTTCCATCCTTCAGCACAGTTGAAATGGAACGGCTAAGCGCTTTTTACAATACTGAAGTTGCACCGCATATCCGTGGAGGTGTATAGCCTTACAATATGAAGAATTTAACCATCGGACTGCTCGCACATGTCGATGCTGGCAAAACGACATTTGCCGAGCAGCTGCTCTATCATACCCAGGCCATTCGCAGCCGGGGTAGAGTAGATCATAAAGATACGTTTCTGGATACCCATGAGATTGAAAAGGCACGCGGAATAACTGTATTTGCCGATCAGGCTGAATTTGTGCGCGGAGATACGCGGTACTTTCTGCTGGATACTCCCGGACATGTCGATTTCTCACCAGAGATGGAACGTACGCTGCAGGTGCTGGACTATGCCGTGGTGATTGTCAGCGCTGTTGAAGGTGTGGAAGGCCATACAGAAACGGTATGGCATCTGCTGCGCAGTCACGGGGTTCCAACCTTCTTTTTTATCAACAAAACGGACCGTAGGGGTGCAGATCCACAGCGTGTGTACGAAGAAATACTCACCCAGCTTAGTGATGGCGCAATTCTTCTCCCGGAATGGGTAGGTACAGTATTGCCCGAGGAGCTGAAGGTGAGCCTTGCTGAACGTGATGAGCATATTCTGGATGCTTATTTTGAGGGGTCCATGAGTGAATCGGATTGGCAGGCAGCGGTGAGGTCCATGGTCCGTGAGGGTAAGTTATTTCCGTGCATGCAGGGATCAGCATTGCTGGATCTCGGAATCGATTCTTTTCTGGATAAGCTGGAGTACCTGACCTATTCCGATTATGATGCTAGCCTTCCTTTTGCCGGAAGAGTATACAAGATCCGCCATGATGACAAAGGGACCCGCATTACCTATATCAAAGCGCTGCAGGGTATGCTCAAAGTAAGAGATGAGCTGGTTTGCAGGCCTGAGGATGAGGCTGATCCTGAACGGATTACCGGAATCCGTAAAGTAAATGGTGTGAAACATACTTCCGTGGATTGGGCTGCAGCAGGAGAGTTGTTTGCTGTGATCGGTCTGTCGAAGGCGAAGCCGGGCGATGGTGTGGGAGCTTTGCAGGACAGAAGAGACAGCGAACTGGTTCCCACGCTAAAGTCCAAGGTCTTGTTCGAGCCTCCCGTTCATTTGAAGGAGGTTCTGAATGCCTTTCAACTGCTGGGGGCAGAGGACCCGTCACTGAATGTGAGCTGGGATGTGACATTGCAGAAGCTCCATATCCAGGTGATGGGCCAGATTCAGCTGGAGATTCTGGAGCAGATGATGCGGGAACGGTTCATGATCCCGGTAGCTTTTGGCCCGCCAGAGATTCTGTACAAGGAGACGATTGCTGCGGCAGTGTATGGCTGCGGACATTTTGAGCCATTGAAGCACTATGCAGAGGTTCTGCTGAAGCTGGAGCCGGGAGAACGGGGCAGCGGGCTACATTTCATTAATGCATGCCATCCCGATGAGCTTGCGGTGGGTTATCAGCATCAGATCGGACAAGTTCTGCTGGAGAGCGGACACCATGGCCTGCTTACAGGTTCTCCGCTCACCGATCTGCGGATGACGCTTCTTAGCGGAAGAGCGCATAACAAGCATACTCATGGCGGAGATTTTCGGGAAGCGGCGCTGCGGGCCTTGCGTCAGGGGCTTGAACAAGCAGAGAATATCCTGCTGGAACCTGTCTACGACTTCAAAATCAGGATAGACTCAGATTATCTAGGTAAAGTAATGACGGATATACAGCAGGCCAGCGGTACATTTGATCCACCGGAGATAACCGAAAGCAAAGCAGTGGTTACCGGCAAGGTTCCCGTAGCTACTTTTATGAATTACGCAGTGCGACTTGCTTCTATGACCCAAGGAAAAGGGGCTTTATCGCTAAAAGTCTCCGAGTACCAGCCTTGCCACCAGACAGAAACGGTAGTCGCCCTCAAAAACTATAATAAGGATGCTGATCCGGCCTATCCTTCTTCATCAATTTTTTGTTCCAAAGGGCAGTCTTATTCAGTACCTTGGGATGAAGCACAAGAGTATATGCATATCAAAAATGATTTTTTGCCCGTAAGCTGAACGGCGGGGAAATGCTCAGGAGGCTGATGTCGTTATGCGTGAAATAATCGATAAGGTTGCCTGGATTCTGATCCGGGAAGGGCGTGTGCTGGGGGCACGTTCCCATGGTAAAGATACCTATTATTTTCCCGGTGGAAAAAGAGAACCCGGTGAGACGGATGCAGAGACGCTGATCCGGGAAGTGAGGGAGGAGTTGTCAGTAGAAATTCTTCCGGATACTGCTATACGGTTTGGCATTTTTGAAGCACCGGCACATGGCAAAACAGAGGGTATACAGGTGAAGATGACCTGTTTTACCGCCGATTACACTGGAGAATTGTCACCGGCCTCGGAGATTGCCGAGCTTAACTGGCTTGTCTATGAAGACCGGGAGCGGGTCTCGGCTGTCAGCCGGATCATTTTTGATCAGCTACATGAGATGAAGCTACTGGACTAATACTATTGCAATGTGTATGCCCGTTTTAAGCCTTTTTAGGCCTGAGACGGGCTTTGTTTTGTCTATAGAATGCGATACGGTTAAACAGAAATATCTGTTCAGGACATATGTCCTACCGTAAATGGGGATTATGACTTTTAATGAAGACAGAGATAAACATAGAGGAGAGAAGTTATGAAAGGGATTATTTTTGCATTTATCGCTGGGGCTTGTATAACCTTACAAGGAGTAGCTAACGCGAGGATTAGTCAGGATATCGGCACATGGCAGGCCGCAACGATAACGCAGTTCATCGGATTCCTGATGGCGCTAATGATCCTGCTGTTCGTACGCGATGCGAAGAAACAGGGATTCAAGCAGGTCAAACCTTTATATTTGCTGGGTGGTGCGCTGGCCGCTTTTATTATTTTCAGTGAAGTTACTGCAATTCAAGGTATTGGCGTTACGCTGACGATCTCTGCCCTGCTTATTGCCCAGCTCTGCCTGACCTTTGTGATTGATATTAAAGGGTGGTTTGGCGTCATGAAGCAAAAGATGCGGCTTCCGCAATTTATCGGGATTGGTATGATGATTGTCGGTGTGGTCATATTGAAATTCTAAGGACGGGTGCAGACCATGAAAGAAATTCTGGATTCGGAGCAGGTTCAGGGATACATTGCAGCACATGATCTGGAGTCTATACTTAATGAACCGCTGAAAGAACACATGCACCTGTACAGCTTCGAACAAGGGGAGCATATCTGCTCCAAAGGAGATCCTTCCGAATATTTATATATTCTGGTCAAGGGAAAGCTCAAAATCTATACCACAACGCCTGAAGGGAAAACACTGATCATCTCTTTCAAAACCCCGCTGGAGCTGATCGGTGATGTGGAATATATTCAAAACACGGAACGGCTCAACACGGTGGAGGCTGTATCTCCTGTGTATATGCTTGGTATAGAGTACCGCTGGTTGAATAGATACGGTAAGGATCATCCGCCGCTGCTGCAGTTCTTACTGGAGATTATCACCCAAAAGTTCTACCGCAAATCTAATTTCCTGAGCCTCAATCTGATGCATCCGGTGGAGGTGCGGCTGGCCAGCTACTTGCTGTCGATCTCATTCGATGAATCTGACCCCAACTTTACTGGGCAGCTGAATACGATCAACCTTACAGATACCGCCAATTTTATTGGCACGAGCTACAGGCATCTGAACCGTATCATTCAGAAGCTTAGCCTGGAGGGTCTGATTGAACGGAGTAACGGTCACATTCTAGTAAAAGATAGGGCAGGACTTATCAAACTTGCGAGCCGCAACATTTATGAACAGAGCTGAGTCATCTGGAGCAAATATCGTACACACGTGAAATGGAGTGAGTAAGAAATGTTAATAGGAATTTTACTGGCGTTAATTGCCGGTTCGCTGGTGAGTCTGCAGAATATTTTTAACACTAAAGTTAATGAGCATACGGGTTCCTGGACGACTACAACCTTGGTGCTGGGAATGGGATTTATCGCTTCACTTCTGATGGGAGTGATTATGGAAGGCGCCGACATGTTCACACTGCAGCATATGCAGCCCTGGTACTGGTTCAGCGGCATGATTGGTGTTGGCGTGGTCATCTGTCTGGTGCAGGCTACCCGGCTGCTCGGACCCACTTATGCAATTTCGATCGTGCTTACTTCACAGCTTGGTTTTGCGCTTCTGTGGGATTCACTGGGTTGGCTGGGTCTGGAAAAGGTACCATTTACCATCAATAAACTGATTGGGGTGCTGGTCATCGTTGGGGGGATTCTGGTGTTCAAATTAGGTGGGGCGCGATCACCTGAGAGTGAACCTTCGTCCGGCAAGCCGCAGCAGGCCTTGAATCTGAAGTGAGAATCCATAACCCTTACAATGTCCATAATTGAACAAAAAGCGCGTATCCGCAATGCCACGGATGCGCGCTTTTTATAATCTTAGATGGACAGTCCGTATCCGGAAGGGGCTTTGCTGCCCAGGAGCGAGTGTTTCCATTGCTGATAGGCTTCCCAGGCATCCCCGTTATCCAGCAGATGCTTGCAGGTATACACACCTTCTTCAATCGAATTAACCTTCTCGGCCAGATGGAGCCGTGCTGCACCATTTAACAGCACTTGATTATAAAAGGCCAGGTGGCCTTCGCCTTGAAGTACAGCTTCCGCCATCAACAGCTGCTGACGCGGGGTCCAGTCCATTTCCGGCACAGGAGTCTCCAGGCCAAGCGATTCCGGATCAATAATATCCAATTGGGCGGTACCGCCGGAAATGGAATATACGCGGTTGGGGCGGTCGATGTATAGATCTTCTGACCCTTCGGCACCTTGCACAACCAAGCCTTTTCGATAACCAAGCTTGATAATCATTCTGGATATACGGTCAAACACAGTGTTGTGATAAATACCATATACAATGTAAGGCGAACAGGAATAGTCAATCAGCTTTTCTACCGTATTGAAGATGGTACGCATACCAATATCCTCACGGAGATTGCGAATGTCCGCTAGAGGCGGACACCACTTTTCCGAATCGACGAACAGCACACCGCTCTTGCCGGCGGACTCAATCATTTCAGCTTTGCTGAGTGCACTAATCTCAATCCCGGTTTCCTGAATAATATCCTGCAGGGTAATTCCCCATTTTGGCGGTAAGGAAGCTGATCCGTGAAGTGTGACAGGAAGGCCGGCTGCCGCTAGGACAAAAGAGGTCGGAAAGGTGGCGGCGAACGATTTTTTCCGGCCGTCATATGGACCTGCACAATCCAGTCCCTGTAGAACCGGTTCACGGTGGGCATGTTTGCGGCAGACCGATACAAAGGCCTCCAGCTCTTCGAAGCTTTCCAGTTTGATGCGCTCGGCAATCAGAAAGGCGCCGATCTGGACCGGAGAAGCCGTCAGATTCAGTATCGATTCAGCTGCGGCTTCCGCTTCTTCATACGTTAAGTCACGGGCTCCCCGTTTACCCCGGGCGACTTCTTTTAGAATATTAATCATATGGATTCTCCTTAAGTTTGATCCTGCAGCAGCTGATACACTTTGACGATAGAAGTGGCTACATCAACCATCCGCTTGCGTTCGTTCATAGCCTGCTTACGAAGAAGATCATAGGCTTCGGATTCACTGATGTTTTTGGCTTTGGAGAGGATTCCTTTAGCCATATCAATCCATTTGCGTTCTTCAATCCGCGATAGAAGCTGCTCCCGCTCCTTCAGCCATTGCTGGCGCTCAAAGCATTGTCTGGCGCTGAAATGAAGAATCCAATGAATTTCCTGCGGCTGCATGGAAGGGGATAAGATTCCGTCCACCATAATGTCGTCTTCACAGGCAGCGACCGATAAGGTTGAGGTGGATGAAGTGCACCACCATAGAATTGGAGCGGTTTTGCACTTCATCAGCGAGGTTCTCCAGGTCTGGATCTCCGTAATCGGAAGATCAAGGATAGAGGCATCCGCATCTCTGATCATCCGCATGGCCTCTTCTGGCGAAGCTGCCGCTGAGATTACATAGCCGCATGAACGAAGCAGGGTATCCGGGCCTGTTGATGAACGCTCTTCTCTGACGTTCTCTGTCTTGTTATTCTGAATAATCAACAGGGAATGCATAGTTTGACGCTCCTTTTATATCGTAGTCACCGGTTGTGATCAACCAGCAGCAGCGTGCACGAAAGATAGATGATGTAATATTATATAACACAGAAGAGGTTGCTTTGTCGATAAATTTAAAAATCAAAAATTTATGTGTTAACAATATTGACGTAATTGGAGTTCCTGTAGTATAGTCGTTTTAACAAATTCATCAAGTCTACGAATACAATGGTGTATTCGCTTGAAGCGGCAATGGCGCCTGCTTTCACTTTTTCGCAAACGGAAGATGTATGTTTCCGTGCGGAGTGAAGCGGGCTTTTTCTGTTGCTCACATGGAGAGGAGAGAGACAGATGTCAGATATTCGCAAAAAACTCATATTGGTGGGTAACGGAATGGCGGGGGTACGGGCCATCGAACATTTATTGAAGTTATCCCCGGAGGCTTACGAGATTACCATCTTCGGCTCCGAACCGCATCCGAATTACAACCGGATTATGCTGTCCTCTGTTCTGGCAGGCGGGAGCAGCATGGGAGAAATCGTAATCAATGATCTGGAGTGGTATCACAGCCACGGGATCCGTCTATACATGGGTCATACCATTACAAATATCGATACTGTGCAGCGCAAAGTATACTCGGATCAAGGGGTGGTGCTGCCGTATGATGAACTGATTCTGGCTACAGGCTCCAATCCGTTCATGCTGCCGCTGCCGGGAGCTGATAAGGAAGGCGTAATTGCTTTCCGCGACATTAAGGATTGTCAGATTATGCAGGAAACCTCACAAGTGTACCGTAAAGCAGTGGTTATCGGCGGAGGGCTGCTGGGATTGGAAGCGGCCAGAGGCTTGCTGCATCTGGGAATGGAAGTATCCGTTGTGCACATTCATCCCTATATTATGGAGCGCCAGTTAGATGAACCGGCATCCATCATGCTCCGTAAGGAGCTGGAAGAGCAGGGGATGAAGTTCCTGCTGAGCAAACAATCCGAAGCGATTCTCGGCAAAAAGAGAGTCAAAAGTCTGCTATTCGCAGACGGGGAAGTTGCTGAGGCGGATCTGATCGTTATGGCAGTAGGCATCAAACCGAATGTTGAGCTGGCGCAGAAAAGCGGCATAGCGATTAACCGGGGCATTATCGTCAATGATTTTATGGAGACCAATGTTCCTGGAATCTACGCTGTGGGTGAATGTGCAGAGCATAGAGGGATTGCTTATGGACTTGTAGCTCCGCTGTATGAACAAGGTGCGGTTCTTGCCAAAAGACTGGCACGGGTCGCAACGGAAGGTTATTCCGGATCTGTAACTTCAACCAAACTCAAGGTATCGGGTGTCGATGTATTCTCGGCAGGACAGTTCATTGAGCGGCCCGGTACCCGGGCGCTTCGATATCAGGACGAGATAGACGGGGTCTATAAGAAGCTGGTGATTGAGGATGACAAGCTGGTCGGCGCGGTTTTGTTCGGTGACACCGGTGACGGTGCACAGCTCTTCTCCATGATTAAGAACGGAGAGAATATTAAAGGGAAAGAAAAAGAGCTGCTGCTCGGCATATCCTCCGACGCGCTGGCTTCTCCCAAAGGCAACCGGCTTGAGGGGATGGCCGATGATGAAATTATTTGCGGCTGCAATGGAGTTTCCAAAGGAGCCATCGCGGAAGCGATTCAAACTGGCGGCTGCACGAGTGTCGGCCAGATCAAGGCCTGCACCAAAGCCTCTGCATCCTGCGGCGGCTGCAAACCTCTGGTAGAAGGACTTCTGCAATTATATGCTGGAGATCATGTCGTGACAATTAAAGAAGGAATATGCGGCTGTACCACCTTGGGGCGTGACGAGATTGTCGCGGAGATCAAGCGCATGGAGCTGAAGACCGTCAAGGAAGTCATGAATGTCCTGGAATGGAACAATGAAGAGGGCTGCCCCAAATGCCGGCCTTCATTGAACTATTATCTGGGAATGCTGTGGCCGGAAGAATATGTGGATGAGAAGGAATCACGCATTACCAACGAACGTTATCACGCCAATATCCAGAAAGATGGAACCTATTCTGTGGTTCCCCGAATCTACGGCGGGGTAACCTCACCAGCTGAACTCATGAAGATCGCAGAGGTTGCTGCTAAATTTGATGTTCCTCTGGTGAAGTTTACCGGTGGTCAAAGATTGGATCTGCTCGGAGTCAAAAAAGAAGATCTGCCCAAGATGTGGGAAGAGCTGGATATGCCTTCAGGTCACGCCTACGGCAAGACCTTGCGTACGGTTAAAACCTGCGTGGGCTCCACCTTCTGCCGGTTCGGAACCCAGGATGCCATGGGGATGGGGATCAAGCTTGAGAAAGCATTCGAACGGCTCAACACCCCAGGTAAGGTTAAGCTTGCTGTATCCGGTTGTCCCCGCAATTGCGCGGAAGCTACGATTAAGGATTTTGGCGTAGTCGCGATTGATGGCGGATGGGAACTGCATGTTGGAGGCAATGGCGGCGTACATGTACGGGCAACTGACCTGCTCTGTGTGGTCAAAACGGATGATGAGGTTATGGAGTGGGCCAGCGCTTTCCTTCAATATTACCGCGAGAATGCCGGATGGAACGAAAGGACCGCACAGTGGGTTGAACGGGTGGGCCTGGACAGTATCAAGGCTGCACTGGAGTTACAGGAGGATCGTCTGGCCCTTCAGGAGAGAATCCAGCATGCGCTCAGTCTTACAACCGATCCTTGGAAGCAAATCGTAAATGAACCGGAGCTGCGTAAAAATTTCGAGCAACTGTCTGAGACGAAGACGGTACTGAAGGGGGAAGCCATATGACAATGACCAAAATGCTGGTGGGCAAGGTGACGGATATTGATGTGAAGGGCTCCCGGATCGTCAGAATGGGTGACAAAGAAATCGCACTATTCCGCCTCTCAGATGGCGAAGTGCTTGCTCTAGAGAATAAATGTCCACATAAAGGCGGAGTCTTGTCGGAAGGAATGGTCTGTGGTTCTAAGGTGCACTGTCCGATGCATGATTGGCGCATTGATCTGCACAGCGGGGATGTACAGGCGCCGGATCATGGTCACGTAGTCACTTATGAGGTCGAAGTGGACAGGAGAACCGGTTCCATCTATTTAACTCTGGAGGGAAGCCTATGATCCAGGGAAGCGTGTCTATTGTAGGAGCGGGTCCCGGTGACCCAGAACTTCTTACAGTCAAAGCCATGCGCAGAATTCAAACCGCTGATGTAATTCTCTATGACCGGCTGGTGAACGATGAAATTCTTAGTTACGGCAAACCAGAGGCACTGCGGATCTATGTCGGCAAAGCGCCCGGACATCATTCCATGCCACAGGAAGCTATCGAGAATCTAATTATTAAATACGCTTCTGCAGGTAATCATGTTGTCCGGTTAAAGGGAGGAGACCCCTATGTCTTCGGGAGAGGCGGAGAGGAAGCATTGGCTGTTGCTGCAGCCGGCATCGATTATGAAGTCATTCCCGGTATCTCCTCGGCTATCGGCGCCGCCGCCTCTGCCGGCATTCCGCTGACACACCGCGGGCTGGCTGCGTCTTTTGCAATTGTGACTGGAAGCCGCTGCCACGATCAGACTTCAGCTGCACACTGGGAGGGTCTTGTCCATAGTGTAGATACGCTCGTTATTTATATGGGTGTCAGTACGCTAAGTGACATCCGGCAGCAGTTACTTAAGTACGGGAAGAGTCCAGCGACTCCGGCTGCCCTGATCGAGAATGGAACGACTGTCCATGAACGGGTCATCACAGGAACACTGGGAAATATAGATAAGCTCGCTACCGCACTGAAGATCAGCAATCCGGCACTTATTATTATTGGTGAATCCGTGGCGGTAAGAGATCAGCTACTGCGGCTGGAGAAGGGTGTACGCTCTCGGATCGGTTAATGCTGCTTATGCCAATTTGCCGGAGTGTCATAATTGAAGTGACCCCAATCACTGGACTTAGAGCCTCAAACGGACTATACTTTGCACAGATTACAGTGTTGAACTTTACTGATGCAAGGGAGAGAACGGTGAGATGCAGATTCTACTAGACCAAGTGACAAGCGGACGCCTTGAAGAAAATTTGGGTGGTAAGCCGGGATATCTTAAGCTGTTCTACGATACCGAGGATTGCGGCTGCAATGGAGTTCTTGTGATCCAGATTGTAGACAGACCTAACGATACGGACATCGTTATACAGAACGAGCCCTTCGTCTTCGTGTGTGACCGCCAGCAGGAATCATTGTTTGATTCCACTATGACGCTGCAAGCAGAAGAGAACTACCCTTCCTATAAGCTGACGAGTCCATCCGGACTGTTAAGCTCGAACCTAAGAATTAAGGATCTCCGGTAAGGATGAAGGTCCCCTGACATAACGAATCGCTCTTTATAATGGCGGGATAACCCCCCATTCTATAAAGAGCGATTTGTTTGTGTGTGGAAGTGGATGGACCGAAAGAGTGACCCCAAAAGCAGTTTCCAGTATAATAGTGGAATCTGAAACAGGAGGCTGTAACCAATGAAGCCGATTACAATCTTAATAGCGGATGATGAGGCGGAGATCGCTGATCTGATAGCCATGAACCTGGAGAAGGAGGGCTATCTTACGGTCAAAGCTCTGAACGGGCTTGCAGCTATCCAGACCGTGCAAACACAGCCTGTCGATCTGGCCATACTGGATATCATGATGCCCGGGCTTGATGGTCATGAGGTTACCCGGCAGATTCGTGAGCAGCACCGCATGCCGATCATTTTTTTGAGTGCTAAGGCTTCGGATTTGGATAAGATCACGGGGCTGGTTCTTGGTGCCGACGACTACATGACCAAACCCTTCAACCCCATGGAACTGGTGGCGCGGGTCAATGCCCAGCTTCGCCGGGCCATGCAGCTGAATCAGCCGGATACAGACATTACGTCCATCCTGCAGGTGGGAGGATTGATCATTGATCCGGATAAACGCACAGTTTCAATCTATGGGCAGACGGCGGAGCTGACCCCGAAGGAATTCGATATTTTGTACCTGCTTGCCAGCCATCCGAACAAGGTATTCAGTGCAGAGAATCTTTTCGAGCAGGTATGGGGCGAGTCATACTACGACAGCGGGAATACGGTGATGGTCCATATCCGCACCCTCCGGAAGAAGCTGGGTGAGGACCCTAAGAAATTCATCAAAACCGTGTGGGGAGTAGGGTATACGTTCAATGGCTAGACCACAACGCAGTTTCCGTACAAGTATGCTGATGCTGTTCGGACTCAGTATGCTGATCTCCGGTTTTTTCACCTATCTGGTCTATAAAGGGCTCCAGATGTACTATCATGAACAGGTCCTGGCAGAAGATGATATTGTACGCGTGCGGGTCTTCATGAACCGGGTCGGGGATGTTAACTTTTTTTTAATTCTGTTTGTGCCGCTCGCGATCCTGTTTTTCTTCCTGCTGACCAAACGTTATGCTACCTATTTTGAACAAATATCCTCAGGCATTCACAGTCTCGCCAACGGAGAATTCAGTGCCCGCGTGGACATTGCCTCCCATGACGAGTTCCAGGCAATTGCTGATGATATTAACCGGGCTAGTGAGCAGCTGCAAGGGGCTGTCGCAAGGGGGGATTTTGCTGAGAGCAGTAAGGATCAGCTGGTACTGAATCTGGCGCATGATATCCGTACGCCGCTGACTTCGGTGCTGGGCTACCTGGACTATATCTTGAATACTACCGATTTGTCTGCGGAGCAGGCAAGGCATTACACCCGGATTGCGTATACCAAATCACAGCGTCTGGAGAAGCTGATTGAAGAGCTATTCGAGATTACCCGAATGAACTACGGAATGCTTACGGTGGAGAAGAAACCCATCGATCTCAGCGAGCTGCTGTTCCAGCTTAATGAAGAGCTGTATCCGCTGTTCGAGAAGAACAAGCTGGTTGCAAGGCTCCATATCGTACCGCAACTGATGATACCGGCGGAAGGAGAACTGCTGGCCCGTGTCTTTGAGAATCTTCTGACCAATGCCGCACGTTACGGCAGGGATGGTCAATATGTGGATATCCATTGTAAAGTGGAAGACAGCCATGCGGTTGTTGAGGTCATGAATTACGGACATTTCATTTCACCGGAAGAGCTGCCATTTCTGTTTGATATGTTCTATACCGGGGACCAGGTACGCACATCGGATACGAAGAGTACGGGACTAGGGCTTTTTATCGCCAAAAATATCGTTGAGCGCCATGGTGGCACCATCTCCGCAGAGAGTAGTGTAACCTCTACGATTTTCAAAGTGACCTTACCGCTTAAGCCCTGATATGAATCCAAGCTGTAATTTAAGAAAAATTTAATTTTTAGGCCACTTTGTATTTAAGCTTTTTCCTATATTCTGGTGAAACATACGGTAAAGGGAGATGCTTGCATTGAAAAAGTGGCTTTTTTTGTTCATTGTTTTGCTGGTCATCGCATTCAGGTTTTGTCTAAAGGAAGGACTGCTGGCAAAAGAACCCTCCATTCAGGAGCACCCGGCTGCTCTATCTGCATCTGCAGAAGACTACATCACTATAAAGATAGACAAAGAACAAATTCACCAGGGGAATCTCATTTTGGTCAACAAAGATTATTCTGTACATAAGAAAGGGGTATCTAAGGATATCGTTGCACTTTCACAGCATGATGAGTTAACCCAAGGCTTTGAACTGCTGGATCCATCCATTGAAATGTCACGCAGTGTAACCGAAAGGTTCTCGAAATTGACCGAAGCGGCTGCCAAGGACGGAGTGGAGCATTTCCGCATCAGCAGCGGGTACCGGGATCAAGCGGAACAACGCAAGCTCTATCGTGAAAAAGGAGCGGATTACGCGCTTCCCGCAGGTCACAGTGAGCATAACACAGGCTTATCGCTGGACATCGGCTCCTCGCAAGGTGAGATTGCCCATTCTCCGGAGGGGGAGTGGCTACAGGCTAATGCGTGGCATTATGGATTTATACTGAGGTATCCTGCCGATAAGACGAATATCACCGGAATTCAATACGAGGCCTGGCATTTCCGTTATGTCGGTTTGCCGCACAGTCTGCTGATGAAGGAGAAGCACCAGGTCCTGGAGGAATATCTTGCTGACTTGAAGAAACGGAAGCGTCTGCAGGTTATGGTCGACAATCGAAAGTATCTGATTCTATATGTACCGGGTTTAGAGCTTGACAGTGTTCAATTGCCGGCAGGGCATCCTTATGAAATATCCGGCAACAACATGGATGGGGTAATAGTCACTGTGCAACTGAGTAAGTGGGTGACATCATGAAGAAATGGAACAGGAAGCTTATTATCTTAGGATATGCTGTATATTTGTACCTGCTGGTCAAAATAATTTTGTTCAAATATGGGCCTGTAGACATCCGAGCACTCTGGTATCAGCTGCATAATGTGTTGGAGGTTCCCGGGATGATTCAGAACCGCCTGGCGTTTGCCAACTTTACACCCTTTGTCTCCATTAACCGTAATCTGGAACGGCTCTCGAATCCCAATGATTTCATAAATCTGTTCGGGAATATTGCACTTTTTATTCCGCAAGGAATAATCGTAAGGTTAATTGGAAGAGGAGGCTTGTTCACTGCTTTCATATACTCTTTCGCATGGAGCGCGGCACTGGAAGGCACCCAGATTCTTTTAGCCATGGGGAGCTTTGATGTGGATGATCTTATTCTGAACGTGCTCGGAGGACTGATTGGATATGCCATCAGCAGAATAATCATCACTCAGCCAATTGCCCTCTCAAAGAAAGTGTAAGTCTGTGCGGACGCAAAGAATGGCTTGATTTAGAACTGGCGACCAAAACGGAACAAGCTATAATTCATGTATGGGCTAAGTTTTGAGAGGAGGAAGCACTTGAGAATCATCGGAATCGATATAGGAACGACTTCCATTACGGGTATGGTCTATGATCTGGAACAACGCCGTACCCTGCACTCCATTACTGAAAAGAATGCAGCACAATTGAATGTCAGCCAGCAAGAATGGGAGCGTCTTCAAGATCCTTCAATCATTCTTAATATAGTTCATGGCATACTTAGCAAACTACTCGAATGGCAGCCAGGGATACAAGGTATCGGACTGACCGGACAAATGCACGGTATCTTGTATACAGATGCTTCGGGGAAACATCTGACCCCACTGTATACGTGGCAGGATGGCAGAGGAGGTCAGCCTTACGATAAGGATTATACCTTTGCACAAAAACTGGGTGAAAATACCGGATACGCGGTTTTTCCCGGCTATGGGCTGGTAACTCATTTCTATAACCTGCAGCACAGTCTTGTTCCGCCGGAAACCGTCAGCTTTTGTACCATTGCCGATTATGCCGCTATGAGACTTGCCGGGAGAACATTGCCACTTATTGATTCCACCCAAGCTGCCGGGCTGGGATGCTATAGCATCACGGAGGGGGATTTCGATAAGGAGGCCATCACACGATCAGGTATAAGTACTGAACTGTTGCCGAAGGTAGCTCCATCCGGAACACTTCTTGGCTTAACCCTCGAAGGGGTTCCGGTATTCACATCTTTGGGGGACAATCAGGCAAGCTTCCTTGGCAGTGTACCGTTTCCGGAAGAATCGCTGCTGCTGAACATCGGGACCGGAAGCCAGTTCTCCGTAATGCTGAATCACTCTGGCATCCCGGTTGAGGGGCTGGAAGCACGGCCTTATCCGGGTGGTGGTGTGCTAATGGTCGGAGCCGCGCTGAGCGGCGGCAAATCCTATGCGCTACTGGAGAAGTTCATTCGTCAACTGATAGAAGCATACACGGGAGAATCTCATGAAGATATGTACGCATTTATGGATATATTGCTTCGAGACGGTCACACGCCCGGTCACGGCCTGTCAGTCAACCCGCAGTTTATGGGCACGAGGTCGAAACCTGATGCGCGGGGAAGTATAGAAGGGATTACGCTGGACAACTTCACTCCAGGTCTGCTGATCCAAGCATTTCTCCAGGGTATGGTTGACGAGCTGTATGCATTTTATGATCGCATTATGAAAATGAGTCCGGAGAATCATTGGACTGGACTTATTGGTTCCGGCAACGCCCTGCGCGCAAATCCGGCTCTGTGCACGAAAGTGGAAGAGCGGTTCGGACTGCCCCTTACGCTAAGTTCAGCTTCGGAGGAAGCTGCTGTGGGAGCAGCCTTATGCGCGGCAGTTGGCGCCGGGATGATTGGAAGCTTCAAGGAAGCTGGACAATACTTAGGATGAAGCTACTGTTCGCCGGGTGAAGCATGTCATCTGAAGCTTTGCGGGAACTGGCTGACGATCGCATTCGTAATCATATCGGCCATGGCCAGCGCTCCCTTTTGAATGGAGTCATACAGCTGCACACTTTGTTTATAATCCTTTTGGAGCAGACTGACAGCTTCCGCCTTGGTTAATGCAAGATGCTGATAGAACATTTGCCTGAATTCCTCTTTGGGGAAATAAGGATTAATGCGGCTGAGAAATTCGACAATCTGATCGCCATTAGCAACCCATTTCTTCTCGGCAGCTGCAGCAGCCGTCTCATCTCCAGCTTTTGCGGCTTTTACCAGGTCGGCAGCAATGACTAGATGTTCTTTGATTAGCTGCGCGTAAGCATCACCTGCAGCCGCACCGTAAAAGGGCTTAAGGGCATCACCCATGTCTGAAGGATTCCTTAGGAGACGTGCCAAAGTCTCATCTGTGTCAGGTAAGCCATATACAAGGCTGCGGATTGCAATCACAGTCCACGTTACATGCTGCTCCCAGAGCGACCTCATGAGACTCATCAGATCCACTTGCGGTCTGCTCAGGCATTCAGAAGACACCGCCATGTACATTGACATGGGTTGGTGACTGGCATTCGGATTGCCCTCAGCGGGATAGTAGGGTCGCCAATCATATTGCATGGAATTTCCTCCTTAGAATGAGTAGCATCACTGTCTGGCGCCAGCTTCGTAATTACTGGTACCAGTAGAATTGGTTTAGATCATGTATACCGTATCTTATGGAATATCCGCCCAAGTGTTCTCAGGATATCAAAAAGGCGCGTTTCCCCTCTTCAAGAAGGGAAATGCGCCTTTTCTAATTTCTAACATTTAAAAAGGAACGATTAAAGAACAGATAACGTGAAGCGGAAGCTGTAAGGACGGTTGGATGGCAGGGTGAACTCATCATGTGTTGGAGCTCCCCAGCTGTCATCTCCGCCGACACCCATTTGTTTGTAATTAACTCTCAGCACACTTTTGGTGGAAGGCGCCAATTTGTAGCCATGATCACTCGCTTCGAGCTCTTCCGGTGTCCAAGGGAGCACATTGATCTCCATCGGCAAGCTGCTCTCCAAGTGAAGCCCGTTGCCGGTTGAACTTTCCGTTAGGGAAGCAAAGCGAACTCCGGTTTTGTTGCCGCACTCCTGCGGTTTGAGGTAATTCACGAACTGTTCGCTTACCTTGCCGGAATAACGTCCCAGCTTGGCGCTTGTCTGGCGGTCCCAATAGTTCTCATGAGGACCTTTACCGTACCAGGAGATTGTATCCAGTTCCTTGTCCAGTTCAAATAGCAATCCGAATTCAGGGATTTCAGGCAGCTTATCGCTTCCTGGATTCAGCTCCTGTGAAATCTCGACCTTTCCGTCTGGCGTAATCTTGTATTGCAGCAGTAGAGTGGAGGCAGGCTCAGTGCCAAGCAGGTAGTTCACTGTCACAATGCAAAGGTTGTCTCCGGCAGAGTAGGAGAACCCGGTAAGTGTTCTGTTGTAGGACACCTCTCTCCACACTGCACAACGCTTATCGAGTCCATTCCCCAGATCATTGTCAGTTACCGCTCTCCAGAAATTAGGTCTTACCGGGGCAAGCAAGCGTTCCTTCCCGGACGAAGTATAGGAGAACAGGTCGCCATTTGCCTTATGGAATGCCAGCGCAAAGCTTTCTCCCTGGACGGTAAGAACATCCGCTTGTTCTGTGATACTTAATGCACTTCCAGTGGCAGCATTCACTGATGGGCTTACTGCGACACGCGGAGACAATACAAATTGTTCCCAGGCGATCTCATGGTTAACTTCAGACCATGCGGTCGCTGCAGGCTGCGTGAAGGACAGCGTCAATACTGCTTCTTGTCCATTTACCAAAGTGCTCTGATCGTAAGGAAGGACACATTCGGCCGTTTCTCCTGGTTCAGCAGAGACCTGTGCAACACCTTCCTGCACAACAACACCATCTAAGGCTACTGTCCATTTCAACTCAAACTCTGCGATGTTTGTAAACAGGTAGTTGTTGCGGATCTCAAAACGGCCTTGAGCCAGGTCCGCAGCGGTTATTTTCACATTCTGATAGCATTTCTTAACTTCAAGCAGTTTAGGTGTAACGGATCGGTCAGCGAACAGCAACCCGTTACCGCTGAAATTACCGTCATGCGGCGTTTCGCCGAAATCTCCACCATACGCCAGATAAGAAATACCGTCGGCAGTTGTGGTGCGGATCGCCTGATCGACCCAGTCCCAGATGAAGCCGCCCTGGATAATATCGTACTGATCGAACAGCTCTGTGTATAAATGCAGACCTCCGCATGAATTACCCATAGCATGGCTGTATTCGCAGAGGATATAAGGTTTTTTCGGATCATTCTTAGCATACTCGACAACATCACGCGGCTTAATGTACATAGTGGATTCAATATCGCTTGCCGCATCAGATGGCCGGTAATGGAAGATGCCTTCATAATGAACGACCCGGCTCGGATCAGCTTCACGAAGATAGTCATGCATAGCGATAAAGTTATCGCCTCCGAACGACTCATTACCGAGCGACCAGATGATAACAGATGGATGGTTCTTGTCTCTTTGCATCATGGAATTACAGCGGTCCAGCACATTGGCGCGCCATTCCGGTCTGCTGGCAGGAACGTTGTACTCATTCAGCTCTTTTTGGCCATATTGCCAGGAACCGTGTGTCTCCAGATTGGTCTCATCGATTACGTAGAGTCCGTATTCATCACACAGCTCATACCAGATAGACTGGTTCGGATAATGAGAGGTCCGCACGGCATTGATATTATGAGACTTCATCAGCTCGATATCACGGATCATATCTTCTTTACCAAGCGCACGTCCGGTCTCACAGGAGAACTCATGACGGTTCGTGCCTTTGAAGACAATGCGTTTGCCGTTAATCTTCATCAGTCCGTCTTTAATTTCGAAGGTACGGAAGCCAACCTTAGTGCTGACCGCTTCCTGCAATTCACCCTGTTCATTCTTCAATGAGAGGACAAGAGTATACAGATTCGGCTTTTCGGCGCTCCATTTATCCGGTCCGATAACTTCGGCTCCAAGCTTAAGCTGCTGCAATCCACCCTCTCCAAAGGAAGCGCCAGTAGTTACCGGGGAGGTCCATACGTTCTTGCCATCACCGTTATACAGCTGCATTTCAACCGTAAAGGCGCCTGCTGCCGTATTAAAATAGTTCTCCAGCTTCACATCAACGTTGAGTTCAGCATTGGCGTAATTCTCATCCAAGTCGGTGTGCACGAAGAAGTCGGCAATATGCACAGGAGGAGCCGTATATAGGTAGACATCACGAAAAATCCCGCTGAGCCGCCAAAAGTCCTGATCCTCCAGCCAGCTGGCATCACACCAACGGTACACTTCAACCGCCAGCGTATTGTCTCCATCTTGCAGATAAGCTGTAATATCATATTCGGAAGGGGTAAAGGTATCTTCACCATAACCTACAAGTTCACCATTGACCCACACATAAAATGCAGACTCTACGCCCTGAAAACTGATATACACTGGCTGGCCAGCCCAATCTTCAGGCACTGTAAAGGTACTGATATAGGAACCTACAGGATTGTATTTGGTTGGGGCAAAAGGAGGCTTCAAGTCTGGTTCGGATACCGCCCATGGATAACGGACATTCGTATATTGAGGGTAGTCATAACCCTGAAATTGCCAATGGGAAGGGACGGGGATTTCGGCCCAGCTGCTGCTGTCATAATCTGCGGCATAAAAGTCCTTGATCCGCTGCTCTGGCGTCTCTGCAAATGCAAACTTCCAATTTCCGTTCAGCAGATGATAATTAGGCGAAGCGGTCTTGTCACCCTTGAGTGCTTCGGGGATACTTGGATATGAGATCATGGAGGCATGCGCATCCAAGCGGTTCAGCTGAAAAATCTCCGGGTTGTTATTCCATTCCGGGTATCCATTTGCAGGGGGTTCATAGGTAAATTTGTTGCGCACATTAACATCTCCTTATATTATTATATTCATATTATAAAATGCCAATACTTCAAGATATATAGAAGAATATTCGCTTGCATAACACAATATGAAACAGGAGAACTAACATGGAGAGCACATTGATCTTTTGCGAAACAGATGAAATAGAGGCACTGCCGCTGTATGCCACAACTATCGGGTTCTGGGAGCATCAACCGGAATTGGAGCGACCCACGGGGTTCCCGGACTATCAGATGCATCAGGTCCTTGAAGGCAAAGGTGAATTGTTTCTAAAGGATCGGCGTTACATTGTAGAACCGGGGGACGTTTTCTTTCTGTTTCCGCATGTTGCCCATGCCTATGCACCAATTAGTGCTGAATGGAAGCTGTCCTGGGTTTCTTTTAATGGAAGAGAAGCGGGACGACTTCTGACGTATGCCGGAATCCGGGAATCGGGACCTGGAAGGCTGAATGATCTCTCATTACTGAATCCCCTGCAAAAAATGCTTGAGCTGTCACATGCCAACAGTCTTGATGTTAATATGGAGCGTTCCAAGCTGATGTATGCATTAATGCTTGATCTCAAGGCGCAGCTGTCGGCACCGGCAGGCGGTCAGGATGAACTGGAACGCATCAAGCCGGTACTGCAGCATATCGAACTGAATCTGCACCGGACCCTGCCGCTTAAGGAATTAGCGGAGGTAGTGTCGATCTCACCTCAATATCTATGCCGTTTGTTTCAGCGGACACTGCATGAACGGCCTGTGACTTACATTAATAAACAGAGGATCAACCGCAGCAAACAGCTTATGTTCAGCGGCAGGGAGAAAAAGATTTATGAGATTGCCGAGGAGGCGGGGTTTGAGAATACCAGCTATTTCTGTGCCGTCTTCAAACGGGTCACGGGCATGCGGCCAGAGGAGTTCAAGCAGCTTCATGGGCTGGAGGGGTAGGTACTGCAATTCCTTTTTAACTAGCCGTAAATAAACCTTTCTACAATTACAGCAGCCGCTTGAACATCCGAACTCGAATTATCAATCCGCAGGATGTTCTCCGCCTGAAGAGGCCAGGCAACCGTTCGGCTCTCAAGTGAAGTGCTAAAAGTCTCCCAGTTCCGGAACTTCCAATCATCCAGGGGAGAGTGCCTGCCTTCAATCCGTTCCCGGTATAATTCGTAGTTACCCAGACTTACCAGAACCACTCTTACTTCAATTTCTTCCAGGTTGCGGCCGATCCGGGCCAGCTCACTTCCGATCCATCCAGGGTCTTGGACTTCCTTGGTAAATGGACCTACTACAAATACGTCACATTCCAGTCCCATATTATCCAGCGCGGCATCCATGGTGATCCGGTAGCCTAGATCGCGGCATAATCTTTTATACTCTGTGGAATCCCGGTCATCGGGGTCCAGACCATGCATGCTCATGATCACATCTGCAGCAGGCCTGAGGAGAATATCCATATCCAGGATAGCAGCTTTACGGCGAGATGCGACTGCTTTGGCCAAGGTTGTTTTGCCGGCACCCGCCGGTCCCAGGAAGAATACAAGTTTGTTCATCATTGTCTCTCCTAACTATAGTCATCATTTACCTATCCTATCATGTTTACACCTGGAAATCTTAAGATCCGACTACCTGAATCAATGATGGTTTTATGTTATGTTAGAATTAAACCTATATTTAACTTAAGACATGGAGGCTAACCAAAGCAATGATCATCCGAAATATTGAATTTAAAGATAATGCTTCAATTGAACAGATCATCAGAGAATGCCTGATCGAGTTCGGCGGGAACCGTGAAGGATTGGCGTGGGCTGATGAGAGTATGCATGATTTGTATCATTACTATAATAATGAGCCTGACCGGGCTTACTGGATCGTGGAAGAAGACGGGAAAGTGCTGGGTGGTTGCGGAATAGCTTCCTTCGATGGGTCAGATCAGGTATGTGAGCTTCAGAAGATGTACTTATCTTCAAGCATTCGCGGAAGTGGTATCGCTACAGAATTATTGAGGATAGCACTGGATTTTGCTTCTCTCCATTACAAGCAGTGTTATCTGGAAACTCTGCAAAGCATGCAAGCCGCTAATAAATTTTACATCAAACAAGGGTTCTTGCTATTAGACGCCCCGCTTGCCGGCTCCGAACATTATGCCTGTGATGCCTGGTACATCAAAGATTTAATCCATTAACCATTGTGGACAACAGCAAAAGATGCAGCTGCCTTCATGCCAATAGCGCGAGCCATGGTCATGAGGACAATCTGCATCCTTGTTGTTTCCGCAAAGTGTTCCTGCTTCGTTTCATTTACGATAATCTTCTTGCTACTGAGACCAAGCGTTTCGCCTGAATTTGCCGGCCAACATAGATTCGTCGGACTACCAATCCGGCTATCGTCAATCCTGTCAGCATATACATAACCTGAATTCCGGGTTCTCTGGTATCGGACCCAAGCATGATTCCGTGAAGAAGAGCCATAACGAACATCGGTAAAGCCAAAAAGTGAATAGCCCGCCATAGTTTTTTTCCAATGGTACGAATCATATCTGAGCTGATTAGGATCAATAGGAGCATATAGAAGGAAAGGGTTCCAAGTCCGGTCCACAGCGGTTCATGATGGGATGCGAAAGGAATGGCAAGTTCAAAGAGCGAATATCCTACATTTTGATCATAAGTAAGCACTAGTCCATGTACAAGACCGAATAGCAGGCCGAACCAGCCTGTCCACTGATGGATAAGATTCAGCTGCACGCGCCGCTGGCCTTTCACCCACGGCTCGCCTTGTAGCAGACCTGCAGTAACGGCTAAGAACAGAAGCAGATAGGAAGTGAAACCGGCAGCTCTTACTGTAGTCCACACCGATAGGTGCTCCGCAAGACTATTTAGCCACTGTTGCATGGACACCGCCTCCTTGTTGTTTGGCTAGAATACATTCGATTACTCCTATCGGAATTACCGTCCCGTCTGCCTTGACGGCAATAGCCGCACAATCGGGATAATTCTTCTCCAGCCAAGGGATACCTTGTTCCGTGCCCAGAATAAGCAAGCATTTGGCGTACACCTCTGCTTGTACAAGCGTTGGGCAGATTGCTGTGACCTGGACCAGATCCGAAGCGCTGGACTGCAATGTACGCGGATCCATAATATGATGCCGTGTGCTCCCGTCTGCATGGATCCAGCTTCGCTTTATGCTGCTGCTTGTGGCAATACCCGCCCCTGTTCTTATGCGAATAGCTGCAAGGTCATCCCCTGGAATGAAGGGTGAGGCTACGTCAATGATCCGTATAGCATCTCCCCACAGGATCACATCACCGCCGGCGTCGATCACTCCGCTCTCAATACCTTGTTGCTGCAGCTTTAGGGAGAACTTCTCCGCACTCCAGCCTTTGGCAATTCCCCCCAGATCAACGGAATAGCCGGGAGAGAGAAGAACTGTATCCGGATTGCGGTTAAGCCGCATTATAGAACTGGGTATGGAACTAATCCCAGGTTCAGCTTCAGACAATGTACTTTCTTCCTCAGTCAACTTACTACTGCTTATCTGCTCAAAGCTTACCCGGTAGCCCGCCGAAGCCAGAATGTTACCCATAAAGGGGTTGAACAAACCTCCAGTCTCTGTATAATATTTATCCGCTTCGTTCAGAACTTCGAACAGGAGCGGCGAGACTGTTACTGGCTTTCCCGGTGATTGGTTCAGCCGCATTAGGCCGCTATCCAGGTTGAACCGGCTGAGCTCCATTTCAACGAAATGAAACCAGCGTTCCGCTTGTTCATCTATATCTGCAGTCAGCCCGTGTGTATGAAAGCTAGTATTCATTGCTTTGAAATGGCTCATGCTGCTTCCCCCTTTATGATGCCTGAGTTCGTATTCTTCCTTCGCCCCGGCTATCCTCTGAACCTGTGCTGCCCGAAAATCCGGATCCGAAATCCCCGCGCCGCTGTCTTGGTCCATCCGCTGTAGAATCCCTGTTTGGTTCCTGAGCTTGTTCATAGCCTGAAGATATGGCAAGAGAGGAATCACTTTGTGCGGCTTCTGAATGATTGATATACCCAATAAAGCCGGTAAACAGGACAGCGCCTGTCACTCCAATTAACCATTTAATCAAGTTTTGCTTTTTCATTGTGATTTACCTCATTTCCTTGTTGTAATGTATTCACAGATTAATTCAAGTTGGTGAAAATATGGTGAAAGTAACAGACGGTAAATTTCATTTTAATTTCATCATCAAATGCTATGATTTAATCAGCACATCGATAAGAGGAGAAAAGACAGATGAGAATATTGCTGGCTGAAGACGATCTGCGTCTGGGTGAACTGATTGCCCATATGCTTAAGAAAAAAGCTGAATGTGATGTGGAATGGGTAACCACCGGAGAAGATGCATACATTTACGCTTCAGGAATGGTCTATGATCTGTTGATTCTGGACTGGATGATGCCGGGCGGGGATGGAGTGAGTATCTGCCGCCGGTTAAGAAGTGAAGGTTATATGGGTGCTATGCTGATGCTAACGGCCAAAGACAGTCTGCTCGATAAAATAACAGGTCTTGATGCCGGGGCTGACGATTATTTAATCAAGCCTTTCGAAATTGAAGAGCTGCTTGCACGCATACGGGCGCTACAGCGGCGGAATTTCGCGCCTATTCTGGAGCAAGAGATACGAATCGGGGATATCCGCCTTAACCGGAATGCCCAGAGTGTACGGCTCGGCAACACTGAGATTCAGCTAACGCCGCGTGAATTCCAACTACTGGATCTGCTCGCGCAGAATATAGGTATTGTGCTGACCCGTGATGTTATTTTTGACCGGATCTGGGGGCTTGACGCTGATGTCGGACCCAAAACCATCGATGCGACAGTGAAGCTATTACGCAAGAAACTTTCCGGTATTACAGGAGACAACTGGATCCAGAGCATAAGGGGGGTCGGGTATAAAATTGATAAATAGACCACGAGGATCTACAGATCTTCTCAAACAGACGCAGCGAAAGCTCACCATTCAGTACAGCGCCGTGCTGATTACCTTTCTGATTTTATTTATTGTGACCCTTTATGGACTGTTACACTATCTGTTAATCAATCAGCAAAAACAGCAGCTGGAATCTTGGCTGAATGACCGGGTGAATTCGATGCATGAATATGGTGTGCACGGTTTGAACAGGAACGGGAACAGTCCAGAGGATTGGTTAAGGAAGAACCCCAATGAATCCGGTGAAATTACCGGTATTCTGGCAGACCTTGAGGGGAAACTCATCACTGCGAATCTTCCGTATTCTCGGAGCTTCAGTGAATTGAGTGGGGATTTGGAAGGCTTGATTCCTGATTCAAAAGAGACCATCTATCGCACTATCCGTTATTCGGAAGCAGATACAGCCAATCACCAAGGATCAGGAGAACTTCTCGTTGCTGGCAAAACAATATTCCATGAGGGAAAAGCAGCAGGTATTCTCTACGCCGTCAAAGACACCTCCGCACAGCTTCGGCTGTTTCAGTGGCTAATTGTAATTCTGTTTGCAGTTGCAATACTATTCTTCGGATTGGCGATATTTCTCAGTTATTCGATGTCCAAAAAAGCAATGATTCCGGTAAGGCGGTCTTTTGCCAGACAACAGGAATTCGTCGGGGATGCGTCCCATGAGTTGAGAACACCGCTTAGCGTAATGCTGTCCTCGATCGATGCACTGGAGATGGAGGGAGTAGGCGATGATCAGCCATTCGCCCGTAAAGTACTAGAGAACATGAGGGATGAAGCCAAAAGAATGATCCGGTTATCCGACGGACTGCTCACCTTGGCACGCTCTGACTCCGATGCAGCTGTGGTACAGAAATCATCCTATAATGTTACCGAATGTGCCGGCCAGATTGTGCGATCTTTAGAAGCTCTTGCCAGCGAAAGAAGAATAATGCTCCACTTCAGTGCCGGAGAAGAAATAATGATCAATGCCGATAAAGAGAGACTATCTCAGTTATTCGTCATTCTGCTGGATAATGCGATTAAGTATACACCGGAAGGTGGTAAGGTGGAGCTTAGGCTGTTCCGTACTGAAGGACGAGCCCATATGCTTGGTATTGAAGTAAAAGATAATGGAATCGGAATTGATGCCCGTGACCTGTCCCGCCTATTCGAACGATTCTACCGGGTGGATAAGTCAAGAACCCGTGAGCTTGGCGGCTATGGAATCGGCTTGTCAATTGCCAAGTGGATTGTGGAAGCACATGCTGGCTCCATCCATGTGGACAGTATTCCTGGTGAAGGCAGCACCTTCACGGTGCTACTTCCCTTATAGGAAGACACAGATATTCCTTTGCGAAAGCTAAGACTGGTCAGTTTACCCTGGAGTATGTTCCTTTTCATAGTGCGATTAGATCTTGCGGTTTATCATACAGGTATAGAATAAAAGGTAGGTGAGACTCATGTTGGAACATTGTTCACCCTCTGAAATGAGGATATTAAAGCAGAAGCACACCGAACTATTTCCGCAAGCTAGGATGCTTGTGAACTCCTGGGACCCTGTTGGATTCATTGGAAGTAGAGCACCTTCAGATGAATATGATTGCATCACCTTGCATCTCTTAGAGTTGCTTGAACAGGGTAAGCAGACAGATCAGATCTATGAATTCATCATCCAAGAGCTCTATGATCATTTTGGGATGGGGTTGAACTCGGTCAAGGAAGAACACATAGGGGCTTACATCAAGAAACACAAGGACTTCAGTTCAAATCTAAAAGCTTGGTACAAAGAGGTTTCCCTACACTCCTAAGATAAAATCCCTCCAATTTACTACCATCTCAGCCATCCTAATTCAAGCAAACATAACCCTCATTTCTCCAAGGAGAATGAGGGTTATTTGTTTATGACTAAATTTTACTGTTATTTGGCACACTTAAAAGACTACACGCTTAAATAGGACTGTGCCTAAAAATTATAATTAAGGGAATGAGCTGAATGTGGTCGAGTATTATTTCCTTCATTCCTGGCTGGGCTGTTTTTGTGCAAGCTGCAATTACACTGATTTGTCCACTGGGAATCTATTTTGTATACAGAAAACTGTACGCATTCGTAGGCAGCGGAAGAGGTCCTCAACTCAACCAGGGACATTCATCCACACTGACCAAAGGCAATAAGCCTCCGGGCAGCATACTCAGTGGAGATTACAGCACCGATCTGGCTTCGATTAAGGATCGTATAGGTATGAACAGTGATGTTCATTTTCGGGAGTTCCTGGTAGGCGGGTATGACCTAAAGGCAGCACTTGTCTTTGTTGAAGGCATGCAGGATGAAGCAATGATCAACAAGCAGGTACTGGAGCCGTTGATGTCTGGCACTATGGAGAATCACGGGGTACCGCATGTCCCTCAGAGACCGGTCACTCTATCTGCTCTTAAAGAACGTCTGCTTCCACTATCGGAAATTAATGAAGTGAATGAATTGGAGAAGCTGCAGGAATTCATTCTCTTTGGTTACACTGCTCTGATCATAGACGGGATTGACGCTGGGATTCTAGTCGGGATACCTCATGGTTCGATCCGGGCAATTACTGAACCGACGTCAGAAGGACTCCTCCGGGGGCCCAGAATCGCCTTTTCCGAGGTGCTGAGTGAGAATACCTCCATTCTCCGGCGTCAAGGCTTGAATAAAAATCTGGAGATGAAGCTTTATGAGGTTGGAAGCCAAGTCAAACGAAAGTTAGTCATCGCTTACATCAAGGATATTGTCAATCCTGATTTGCTGGAAGAGGTAACAAATAGGGTCTCAAAGATCAATATGGACTTCCTGGCCGAATCCGGATATGTGGAACAATTAATCGAGGATAACTATTTAAGTCCGTTTCAGCAGACGCAGAATACGGAACGTCCCGATCGGGTCATAACTTCTTTACTGGAGGGAAGAATAGGGATTTTGCTGGATGGTACCCCGTTTGCTCTTATTGTTCCTGTGACCTTCAGTATGCTTCTGCAATCCCCAGAGGATTATTATGAGCGCTGGCTCCCGGGAACACTGCTCCGTATGCTCAGATTCTTCTCAGCATTTATGGCCCTGCTGGCACCGGCACTCTACATTTCCTTTATCTCATTCCATCCTGGACTAATCCCAACGGAGCTAGTCATCAGTATTATTGAGACCCGGCAAGGCGTTCCATTCCCGTCTCTTATCGAGGTGCTCATTCTCGAAATATCTATTGAGATCCTTCGTGAAGCAGGGATACGGCTACCTAAACCGATCGGACCGGCAATGGGTATCGTGGGGGGTCTAGTAATTGGCGATGCCGCGGTACAGGCGGGAATTGTAAGCCCATTTCTGGTTATCGTAGTAGCGGTCACAGCCATATCGTCTTTCTCTATCCCCATGTACAGCGCAGGGATTACATTACGTATTTTGCGGTTCGTTGGCATGCTGTTTGCAGCTATGTTGGGGATGTACGGTACGATCCTGTTTATCATGCTAATCCTCATTCATCTAACTAAGCTTACGAGCTTTGGAGTGCCTTACGTAACTCCTTTTTCACCAATCCGGTTAAGCGATTGGAAGGATCTCTACATCCGTGCACCCATGTCTTTAATGAAGCGAAGACCTGAAATGATGAAGCCGCAAAAGAAAAAACGACGCTCTTAACCTGAACCCAGAATGGAGGAATACAGGTGTTTAAACGTTCTGATCAGAAAATCACCGCTACACAGGCTGCTATATTCTTGACGAACACGGTTCTGGGTGCGGGAATATTGACCTTGCCGAGGTCTGTTCTAGAGACCGTTAAAACACCGGATGCATGGATTTCTGTTCTGCTGGGCGGAGGAATTGTCATGCTGGTCATCTTGTTGATGGTTAAGCTCAGTCAGCAATTTCCCGGCAAGACCATATACCAATATTCCAGACAAATCGCAGGGAGGATCCCGGGGAGTTGTCTGTCTATCCTTCTTATTATTTACTTTGTCATTATCGCAGGCTTTGAGATTCGCGTATTTGCCGAGATCACCTTGTTTTTCTTACTTGAAGGCACTCCCATTTGGGCAATTGTGATCCCGTTTATCTGGGTGGGCGGATATCTGGTGTTTGGTGGAATTAATGCGATTGCCAGAGTATACCAGATTCTTTTTCCAGTCAGCCTTTTTGTACTTCTGTTATGTTATTTCTTAAGTGTAAAACTTTTTGACATCAATCATCTGCGTCCGCTGCTGGGCGACGGTGTACTCCCGGTAATCAAAGGCTTGAAATCCACGATTTTGGTGTTTACAGGCGGCGAGGTTGTAATGACGTTGGTTGCATATATGCAGCACCCGAAGCAAGCCGTCAAAGCTATGATAAGCGGAATCTCGGTTCCCCTGGCACTATACCTGTTGACTGTTGTTATGTCTATAGGCGGGTTGTCGATAGATTCCGTAGTCACAAGTACCTGGCCAACCATTGACTTAATCCGCAGCTTTGAAGTTTCAGGGTTCTTCTTTGAACGCATGGAATTTCCGCTGCTTGTGATCTGGATGATGCAAATGTTCTGCAATTTCTGCAGCTTTTTCTTCAATGCTTCGCTTGGAATCTCCCAGATATTCAATGTTAAGCTTGCTCCGATTATTTTCGGATTGATGCCGCTCATTTTTCTTACAACCATGATTCCTGTCCGGATTAACGATGTTTTTGCGCTTGGTGATGCTATCGGTATTATGGGAATCGTAATGTTTATATTGATTCCTTGTTTACTGTCAGTCGTTTGGATAATCAGAAGGAAAGGGCTGAAGCAGAATGTATAAGTCCAGATACCTGCTCACGTTCCTGGCATGCGTTCTTCTGCTAACACAAGCCGGGTGCTGGAGCAGCAAAGAAATTGAAGATTTGAGTCTGTATACTGCCATCGCGTTGGATACCGGTAAACTAAGTTCAGCAGAACAGAGTCTGGAGGAAAAGGGTGGAGGCTACTATAAACAGAATACCATCACAGTCACGGTTGAAATCGCCCCGAAAAAGTCAAATGGCTCTTCGGGTAAATCTAACAAATCAAGTTCCGACAGCCCGAAATATGTTAATATGTCGGAGACTGGAGACTCTGTATTGGAGATCTTGCGACAGTTCGCTACTCGTCTGGACCGCCCGCTGATAGGGCATCATCTGAAAGTCTTTATTATTTCCAAGGAGCTGTTACAACAGCAGAAGATAGAGGATTTAATGGATTTTATGCTTAGGGATAATGATATTCGGCCTAGCACCCTAATTTATTTAAGTGAAGGACGGGCTGCAGACACTCTCGTATCGAAATTCGCAGATGACATACCCGCTTTTCACCTCAAACAAATGGTTGGTAACCGTTTTCGAACCAGTAAAATCATGAAAGGTGTCATTATATCCGAATTAGATGCTCTAATGTATGCCAAGCAAAGTTTTGTATTACAGAATATTGCAGAAGCGGACAGGGATTTGGAGTTTTCGGGAGGAGGGATTATTAAGGGGGACACCGGCAAGTGGATCGGGAGTCTGAACCAGCAGGATGTGGAGAGCATCGCATGGATTAAGGGGGAAGTCGAGGGAGGGACGATCAAGGCATATAATCAGGACCATAAACCTATAACCTATGAGATCAAATCAGCAGACTCTAAAGTGTCCGTAAAGCTGAACAAGGAACAACAGCCAGCATTTCACGTGAGCATAGAATCCGAAGGAAGATTAATTGAAAAATGGGGGAAGGGAAAGGTTTCCACTAATAAGGATTATCTTGAAAATGTTCAGCGGATTTTTGAAGAGAGGCTGAATTCTATGATTCAGTCACTAATGCAAAAAATGCAGTCGGAATACAAAGTAGAGGTTGCCGGATTCGGGAATCGGCTCAGTATTGAGAAACCTCAGGTGTGGAAAAAGCTGAAAGACCATTGGGATGAAGCATTTTGCCGGATTCCAGTTACCTTTGATGTGAAGATGAAAATTACTGATTATGGGTCTTTCATGGAATAGAATTTAATACAGCTGAACACCACCTAACCGGGTGGCGTGCACTTAAACAAGGTGTCCGTTCATTGATGTATACGGACACCTTGCCGTATTTTCATTCGGTTATGATTTCACAATATATAAGTCTGCATTTTAAGGTCTTTAAGGTTCAATCCCATAAATCAGCTTTCCTTTATGATAGACTGTAATATGATTATTTGCTGTATAGCTGGTCAGGGCTGGTGCGAATGAGTAATCCCCCGCCTGATTGTAATTCGACCAATCATTTTTATGAATGCGGAATTGAATGTCACCGGTTGTGCCGGATGCTGCAAGAGAGCCTGCGCTAGCTGTAAAACTGATCTCCGCATAGGTGTCTGCACCGGTCAATGGCTGCATGAGAGGAACGATCGTCGTAATCAGCTTTTCTTTTCCAATTGCCGCATAATCAAACTCCAGGGTTTGTGGGGTACTTCCATCACTTGTATACCAGTAACGTACCGATAGTTCGTTTAGGGGAATAGAGGTGCTTGACTCATTCCTCAGCTGTAGGCTCGCCCTGATTGAGTTAACAGCAGTCCCTGTTTCACCCACACGATAAAGTGATGTGGCTTGCAGGTCACCCGGAAGCGGTTCCTCTCCTGGACCGCCAGGCACAGTAGGAAAGGTAACCGGCTTCATGATAGGGTTCAGCATGGTTTGCTTGGGCTCATTCCATGAGGTCCAGTCATCCTGTAATAGTCCCCCGGTATCTCCGCTGTTAGGATTAAGACTCCAGTAGGTCCAGTAGAGATTATTCTTCCCGATGTAGCTTACGAGCGCATTTTGCCATTTTCCTTCTACGGTGAGGGTATCTACACTGCGCCCGCCAAATTCGCCTGTAAGAATTGGAGCTATTTGTTCCTTGCTGATATATCCCCAGGTATCATCCCATAGCTTAGGCAAGTTATCCGGGAAGCTGGCAGCGCTGAACCAAGGCTGTGAAGCTACGCCCGGCCCGTAATCATGTGGAGAATAGACTACCCGGTTCGGCAAGGTAAGCACAACTGGATGATTCCGCACACCTGTCAGGTTGCCGCCCCACCAGTAGCTTGTAGAGTTACCCTGAACGTTGGTTTCGATGCCTTCGACTATGATCAGCCAGTTCGGATTCGCGTTAAGAATTGCATTTCCTGCGCGCTCACTGGCAAGCTGCCAGTCGGTAGCAAGATTCCCGGTGCCCCAGCTTGCCGTGCCGTGCGGCTCATTGTGCAGATCTGCCCCAATGACCGTGGGGTTATTCGCGTAACGCTCAGCCAGCATGATCCAGTCACTGATCCAGCGGGTTTCGGGATAGGCTGCAGTGTACCACAGCGCCGATTGTCCTCCTGAATCCGGGCGGTGGCGGTCCAGGAAGATGCGAATGCCGCGGGTTCCCGCTTTTTCAATCAGCTTATCCATGACTTGAATCGGCTTTAGACCCACTAGGTCTGGATTTTTGGCATAATCGATACTGTTGACAGCAGAACCAGCATCAAACATTTGGTTACAGTAGGGGAGGCGGATCAAGTTATAGCCTTTTGCCTTGATTTGGTCGAGTACATCGTCCATGGAACGTGACCACAAGCCATGTGGAGAATAATTTGAGGTTTCGAAGCCAAACCAATTGAGTCCGTTGAACACTGCAGGGTTGCCTGCGGAATCCACAATCCGGCTACCGGAAGTTTGATAATAGCCCTCTGCACTTTGAGCGTTCATCTTTTGGCCCGGATACGCATAGGCACCTGCCAGTAATACCAAAGCAACGAACAGCAAACCAAATTTCCTGAAACCAAACGACATTCATTTTCCTCCTCATAATGATTTCAAAGAAGTAATACTGTATAGCATACGATCGAATTGTAAACGTATTCGTATGGGCCAAGCTGCAAATATGTAGAAACAGCGACATCATTAATACATTCTTACTAATAAAAAAACCGCAGAAGGGACAAATAGTCCATCGTCTGCGGATATTTTTAATTTCTAGACTTCAATGATAATAGGCAGAATCATGGGTCTGCGTTTTGTTCGATCATATAGGAATTTACTCAATGCGCCTCTTATGGTCTCCTTGATGATGTTCCACTGTCCAAGGTCAGCATCATTCATCTTCTTCAAAGTAGCTGTTATGAGCTGATTGATCTCTTCCATCAGGGTATCAGAGTTGCGTACATATACAAAACCTCTAGAGATGGTATCTGGTTCATTCAGAATCCGTCCGTCATTTTGACTTAACGTAATGACTGTAATCAGAATTCCGTCGGCAGACAGCTGTCTGCGGTCGCGCAGCACTACATTGCCAATGTCGCCGATTCCCAGTCCATCCACGAAAATTTGTCCAGCGGTGATCCGTCCTGTTTGACGGACATCACCACCACTAGATTCGACAATATCCCCGTTTTTCACAATAAAGATATTTTCGCTCTTTACCCCAACGGCCTCAGCCAGTAGGCTGTGATGATGAAGCATCCGGTATTCCCCGTGAATCGGAATGAAATATTCAGGTTTCATCAAGGTCAGCATCAGTTTCAGTTCCTCCTGGCTGCCATGCCCCGAAACATGAAGCTCACTGCGTGATCCGTAGATTACCCGTGCACCCAGCATATACAAGTTGTCAACGATCCTGGACACGTTACGCTCATTGCCCGGAATCGGGCTTGCTGCGAGAAGGACAGTATCCCCGGCGCTAATCTCAAGCTGCCTGTGGCTGGAATTCGCGAGCCGGGATAATGCTGCCATAGGTTCACCTTGACTGCCGGTACATAATACAGCAATCTTATCACGTTCCATTTTGCCTGCGTCGGCCGTTTCGATCAGCATGCCTTCAGGGATGTTCAAATACCCCAATTCTTGAGCCACCCCTACCACATTGACCATACTTCTGCCCAGCAGGGCAAGCTTGCGTCCGGTATGCTCGGCTGCGTCTACAATCTGTTGCAAACGGTGCACGTTGGAAGCAAAGGTAGAGATGAAAATTCTATTCTCCGCGTTATGAAAGGCTTCCTCCAAATGCGCTCCTACCAGCCTTTCTGAAGGAGTGAATCCAGGCCGTTCTGCATTCGTACTCTCCGATAAAAGAAATTTAACCCCCTTTTCTCCAATAGCCGCCATTTTATGTATATCGGGATACTGCTTGTTGACAGGGGTCATATCGAACTTGAAGTCGCCGGTATGAACCACCGTTCCTTCTGGTGTATCGAAGACAATACCAAGGCAATCCGGAATACTGTGGTTTGTCCGGAAGAAGGTTGTGGTGATGGAACCAAAATTCAGCGTGGACTCCGTATCAATGCAATGCAGCTCAGTCTGGCGCAGGAGCCCATGCTCCTTCAGTTTTGTCTCAATTAAGCCGAGTGTCAGACGGGAAGCATACACCGGGATATTCAGTTGTTTGAGGAAATAAGGGATTCCCCCGATATGATCTTCATGTCCATGAGTAACCACCAATGCTCTGACTTTATCCAGATTACTGAGTAGATAGGTAATATCGGGGATGATAAGGTCGATGCCAAGTAGAGTCTCATCCGGGAATTTCGACCCGCAATCAATAACGATAATGTCTTCAGCGTATTGAAGAAGATACATGTTTTTGCCGATTTCATATACACCACCCAGCGCTGCAATCCACAGCCGATCGCCTGTCATTTTCATATTGAACCCTCCATAATTAGATACCGTGTAGTATGGATAATTCTGTGGGGGTTTATCCGGAGAGTTGTGAATTCCCAGGGTTCACAAGAGAATCTTAATGCAATCTTAATGCCTGCTCCAAAACCGTAATGTTATGCTGATTTGCCTCATGCTATACTTACGTAATAACGTTTTTTTCAGATATTGAAGCTGCGGATAGACAGAAAGAGGGCATGAAATGGCAGTACGGGGAAAGTTAAAAATATATTTTAGCTATGCGGCAGGAGCCGGCAAAACCTGTGCCATGCTGAATGCTGCCCGTGAAGAGCAAAAAGACGGCATAGATGTGGTTGCCGGAATTATTGAGAACCGGGACAGGCCGGAAACTGAGGCGCTACTGGATGGACTGGAACGGATTCCAACTATCCAAATATCCCGGGAAGGAACTGTCTTTCAGGAATTTGATCTGGACCGGGCGATCCAAAGACAACCGGAGCTCATCCTGCTGGATGAGCTGGCACATTCCAATCCTGCGGGAAGCCGGCACAAAAAAAGGTATCAGGATATGGAAGAATTACTGCGTGCGGGAATTGATGTCTACACTACCGTTAATGTTCAGCATATAGAAAGCCTGTATGATATAGTGGCTTCCGTCACCGGCCACACCGTACCAGAGCGTATTCCAGACCGAATATTTGAAAGTGCCGATCAAGTGGAGCTGGTTGATATAGAACCTGATGATCTGATCGAACGTCTGAATAGAGGGAAAATCTCTAATGAACCCCCTCAAGATGAAGATTCTAGCGGATTTAGCCCGGATAAGCTGAATGCGCTCCGCGAGATTGCCCTGCGCTATACATCGAACCAGTTGAACCGGATTGCGCTCCAGATCAGTGCACAGGAGTCTAATCATGAGCATTACTCCAATGAGCATGTTCTCGTATGCCTGTCTTCGGCAGCGTCTAATAAAAAGGTAATCCGTATTGCCGCCAGAATGGCCGAGGCGTTCCACGGAAAATTCACAGCGCTGTTCGTGGAAACACCGGACACGAAGGGACTCACGCAAAAGAATAAGACCGAGCTGAGAGCGAATCTGCGGTTGGCGGAACAGCTCGGCGCTCAGATTGCGACAACTTACGGTGAGGATATTTCAGTACAGATCGCAGAATATGCCAAAACAAGCCGGGTCTCCAAAATCATTCTGGGCCGCTCACACCATAAAAAGAGCTGGTTCGGCAACACAAATGTCATGGACAAACTGGATGCCGTCTTGCCGAATATTGATATTTATATCATTCCAGACACCCAGCCTTCCCTCTACAAAAGGTTTCCGCAATATACGATTTCGCCGCAGCTGTCACTGGCCGACACCTTTATAACCTTTGGGATACTCCTGATCTGCACCTTGATTGGTCTGTGGTTCAAAGCGCTTGGTTTTCGGGAAGCGAATATCATCACAATGTATATACTGGGTGTTCTGCTGAGTGCAATGATTACTGAAGGAAGGCTGTACAGCGCGGCAACTTCGGTATTCAGTGTGATTGTGTTCAACTATTTCTTCACCGAGCCTTACTTTTCCCTGCGGGCGTACGATTCGGGATATCCGATTACCTTTCTGGTGATGCTGTCGGCTTCTTTTATAACCAGTACTCTGACTATGCGGGTTAAGGAGCAGGCCCGGCAATCCGCTCAAAAAGCCTTTCGTACCGAGGTCCTGCTGGAAACCAGCCGCAAGCTGCAACAAGCCAAAGATCCGGCTGCCATTATCAATGAAACCGCGCAGCAAATGGTTAAGCTATTGGACAGAACGGTTATTTTCTATTCCGTATTGCCTGGTTCCCTGGCGGAACCGATGATTTTCCCCAAAGAGGATTCAACTGCCGATCCACACATTTACACAAGTAACAGTGAGCGTTCAGTAGCTGACTGGGTCTACAAAAACAACAAGCGTGCCGGAGCCACCACGGATACTTTTTCAGCTGCGGGCTGCCTGTATCATGCGGTTCGCGGGGGAGACTGCGTGTTTGCCGTAGCCGCCATTGTAATGGAGAATGAAGATCCGCTCGAGGTATTTGACAAGAGCCTGGTGATTGCCATGCTGGGAGAATGTGCACTGGCGCTGGAGAAAGAGCAATTGAATGAAAAACAAAAGGAAATCTCCATCCAGATTCAGCAGGAACAGCTCCGGACTAACCTGCTCCGGGCCATTTCTCATGATCTGCGTACACCGCTCACCAGTATTTCAGGGAATGCCGGTATTCTCATTGGGAATTCCAGTCTGTTGAGTGAGGAACAGAAAACGGGGTTGTATACAGATATTTATGACGATTCCATGTGGCTGATTAATCTCGTAGAGAACCTGCTGTCGATTAGCCGTATAGAAAATGGAAGTCTGAATCTGAACGTTCAGGCAGAGCTTATGGAGGAAGTCATTGCTGAAGCGCTGCTTCACCTGAATCGGAAAAGCAGTGAACACATCATCCGTACCGTTCAGAGTGATGGGCTAATTATGGCCAGAATGGATTCCAGGCTGATTATACAAGTGCTGATCAACCTGCTAGACAATGCAATTAAGTATACGGGAACCGGTTCTCATATCACCATTTCGGTCAAAAGAGATAAACAAATGGTCATGGTTGAGGTGGCCGATGATGGTCCCGGCATATCCGATGAAGCGAAGACTAGAGTGTTCGACATGTTCTATACGGCTGATAATATCCGTGGAGACGGGCGCCGCGGACTGGGCCTCGGGCTGTCATTGTGCAAATCCATTATCCATGCCCATGGCGGCATGTTTGCCGTGCATGATAATTTCCCGCAAGGCACCATATTTCGCTTTACCCTGCAGGCAGAGGAGGTGAACGTTCATGAATAAACCATTGATTCTTGTAGTTGAAGACGACAAACCGATCCGGAAGCTGATTACCACCACACTGGAGACCCAAGGCTACAAATACCATACGGCTGAAACTGGAGCAGCCTCAATACTTGAAGCAGTATCGGGGCAGCCTGATCTTATGATTCTGGATCTGGGTTTACCGGATATGGATGGGGTGGAGATTATCCGAAAAGTACGTTCCTGGTCCAATCTCCCCATTATTGTGGTAAGCGCCCGCAGCGAGGACCGGGACAAAATCGATGCTCTGGATGCAGGTGCGGATGATTATTTGACCAAACCGTTCAGCGTGGAGGAACTGCTGGCCCGGCTCAGGGTGAGTCTGCGGCGCATCCGGTATGACAGTGACAAGCTGTTGAAGGATGCCTCTGTTTTTACGAATGAGGGCCTCAAAATCGATTATGCGGCAGGTTGTGTATGGCTAGATGATGAAGAAATTCATCTGACCCCTATTGAATACAAGCTGCTGTGCCTGCTCGCCAAAAATGTGGGCAAAGTGCTGACTCATAATTACATTCTTCATGAAATCTGGGGCAGCCATACGTACGACATTCCTGCCCTGCGTGTTTTTATGGCCACCTTAAGGAAAAAGATCGAGAGAACTCCCTCTCAGCCCAAATTCATTCAAACGCATATTGGCGTCGGATACCGGATGCTTCAGGTTGGCGATGACAACAAAGCCATTTAGCCGAATATGTGTAAAAAGCGGAAGACCAAGGCTTATACTTACAGCCTTGGTCTTCCGCTTTTTTTTGCCCGGAGAATGATCCTGTTTTCCCTCTTAACCTTAACGTGATCTTTATCCGCTCCAGCAATCCCTAATCCTGAATAAATGACGATAGTGATACGCTGGAAGGGTAGTGAACAGCCGAAGAGAGAAGGAGTTATGTATGAATGAATTTTTGAAAAATGCGGGTCTTATCTCCATCATAGCCATGTTTCTTTTTATTGTGAAAAAATTCTATGACCATTACTATTGGCAAAGCCTGTTCAGTGAGGAGAACGAGGATGATAAGGAGCCTCCTAAATCTTAATACAATCTTAATTCGCTTATAGAATCTCTAATCCTTAACTAATGGCAGAAATGTTACGCTGGATTGAAGTAATAAGGGAGAGAAAATAAAAGATGATAGAGAGAGAGGAGTGGCAAAGAAAATGATGGATGTGTATATGGTAGCAGCTCTGGCGGTGCTATTCGTACTCCTCTACACCTTTGCTCAGTGGTGTGGACATATGACTGATGATGCAAGGGGGACGGAACAATGACTATCGTTATTGCAGCTGCCTTGCTGCTGTTTCTGTATTTGGTATACGCCCTGATTCATCCAGAGAAATTCTAAAAATTCATTCAATGATGCTATAAGAGAGAGTGTCAACTTAAGGAGGGGCCTTCGTGGGTATTGTGCAAATTGCCGTAGTCATTGTCATACTGCTGCTGCTGGTAAAACCGGCAGGAACTTATTTATATCATGTATTCTCAAATGAGCCGAATCGTACAGACCGTCTATTTGGCGGGTTCGAACGCGGGATATTCAAATGGAGCGGACTGAAGAACCGTGAGGGAATGAGTTGGAAGGGTTATGCTATCAGCTTCCTGGGGACAAACATTGTACTGGTAGCCTTCAGCTACTTGTTCCTTCGTCTGCAAGGCGCACTACCGATGAATCCGAATGGAACCGGAGGGATGGAGCAATCACTCACGTTCAATACTGTCATCAGCTTCATGACGAATACCAATCTGCAGCATTATAGCGGGGAGACCGGTCTAACCTATTTCTCGCAAATGGCTGTGATTACAATGATGATGTTCACTTCAGCTGCGAGCGGATTTTCCGTGGCAGTCGCTTTCGTAAGAGGTATTACCGGAAGAGATACGGTCGGGAATTTCTTCGAAGATTTCGTGAAAGCCATCATCCGTATCTTTCTCCCGCTGGCTCTGCTGGTGACATTGGTATTGGTGGCCCTGCAGGTTCCGCAGACATTACAGCCATCTCTTCATGTAACAACGCTAGAGGGTGGTTCGCAACAAATTGCTATTGGCCCGGTTGCCTCACTTGAATCAATCAAGCACCTGGGTACGAACGGCGGCGGATTTTTTGGAGCCAACTCGGCCCATCCATTTGAGAACCCGTCCCCCCTGACGAATGTTATTGAAATCCTCTCGATGTGGACTCTGCCCGCATCCCTGCCTTATATGTACGGATTATTTGCCAAAAACAAACGTCAGGGCTGGTTTGTCTTCAGCGCGATGATGACCTTGTTCGTATTGCTGCTGGGCCTCAACTTTTACGCGGAAACGGCTGGAAATCCGGCAATCAATGCGATGGGTATCGACGCCTCCCAGGGTAGTATGGAGGGGAAGGAGGTCCGGTTTGGGATCGCACAGTCTTCTTTGTTCACAACCGTAACAACGGCGGCAACTACCGGTACCGTTAATAATATGCATGATACCCTCACTCCGCTTGGCAGCATAACTCCGCTGACCCTCATGATGCTGAATAATGTGTTCGGAGGCAAGGGTGTAGGTCTAGTCAACATGCTGATGTATGCGATCCTGGGAGTGTTCCTGTGCGGGTTGATGGTTGGCCGGACACCGGAGTTTCTTGGCCGGAAAATTGAAGCGAGGGAAATGAAACTGATCGCAATCGCAATACTCATTCATCCGCTGATTATTCTGGCACCTACCGCTGCCGCCTTCTTGACCGAGCTGGGTAAAGGGAGCATCTCGAATCCGGGCTTCCATGGAATGACGCAGGTGCTCTATGAATTCACCTCTTCTGCGGCCAACAACGGTTCGGGTTTCGAAGGTCTGGCCGATAACACTACCTTCTGGAATGTACTTACAGGGATTGTCATGCTGCTTGGAAGATATGTATCCATTATCGCCATGCTGGCAGTGGCCGGCTCCATGATCCGTAAGAAGCCCGTTCCGGAGACGATCGGCACGTTCCGCACCGACAATGTCCTATTTACAGGAATTCTAATCGGTACAGTGCTGATTATCGGTGCACTGACCTTTCTGCCGGTGGTGGTTCTCGGTCCGGTTGCAGAATATTTGACCTTACGTTAAGAGAGGGAGAACAAGATGAGTACCATACCTAAAAAGAAACTGCTAACCGGCCCTATCCTGCAAAGTGCGGTCAAGGACAGCTTCATGAAGTTGAATCCGTTGACCTTGGTGAAAAATCCGGTGATGTTCGTTGTAGAAATCGGCACAATTATCGTACTGATGATGGTGTTGGCCCCCGGCTATTTCCATACCGAAGACTCCATAGGTTTCAATATTACAGTCTTTTTGATTTTACTAGTAACTGTATTGTTCGCTAATTTCGCTGAAGCACTGGCTGAAGGGCGGGGCAAGGCTCAGGCGGATACCTTGAAGAAAACGAAACAGGATATTTCCGCGAACAAGCTGGTGGGCGGTGCTGTCAAGATCGTCTCTTCTTCTGATCTGCGTAAAGGAGATATCGTGGTCATCAGCCAAGGAGAACTCATTCCCGGCGACGGCGAAGTCATTGAAGGCCTTGCTTCCGTGGACGAATCTGCGATTACTGGGGAATCAGCTCCAGTCATCAAGGAGGCTGGAGGAGACTTCAACTCTGTCACAGGCGGCACAAGAGTAGTAAGTGATCAGATCAAGGTTCGGATTACCAGTGATCCCGGTGAATCGTTTCTGGACCGTATGATCTCCCTTGTCGAAGGTGCCCAACGTCAGAAAACTCCGAATGAAATAGCACTGAACACGCTGTTAATCAGCTTAACAATTATTTTTCTGATCGTCGTAGTCACATTGCGGCCGATTGCCGCCTATCTGAATGTCGATTTGGAGATCCCTGTCCTGATCGCGCTGCTGGTCTGTCTGATCCCTACTACCATCGGCGGTCTACTGTCTGCAATCGGAATCGCAGGCATGGACCGGGTTACCCAGTTCAACGTGCTGGCGATGTCAGGCAAAGCGGTTGAAGCAGCCGGAGACATCAATACGATGATTCTCGATAAGACAGGCACCATCACCTTCGGGAACCGTATGGCCAGCGAATTTGTTCCCGTAGGGAATGAGAATGAAGCGGAACTTGCGGGGTGGGCAGCAATCAGTTCACTGAAGGACGAGACACCGGAAGGCCGTTCCGTGATTGAACTGATCAAAATACAGGGTCATCCTTATCAGACCGGACTGGCAGAAGAGGCAGAAATCATTGAGTTCCGTGCCGAAACGCGGATGAGCGGACTGGATCTGAAGGATGGACGCAAGGTCCGTAAAGGGGCTGTTGATTCCATGAAGCGCTGGGTCTCTTCCCAAGGCGGGCAGATTCCCGGTAATCTGGACAAAAGATCGAATGATATAGCCGGTAAAGGCGGAACACCGCTTGCCGTTGCCGTTGACGACCGGATATTCGGACTTATTTATCTGAAAGACACCGTGAAGCCCGGAATGAAGGAACGATTTGATGAGCTGCGCAAAATGGGTATCAAAACGATTATGTGCACCGGAGATAATCCTCTAACCGCTGCAACAATTGCTGCTGAAGCCGGAGTGGACGGTTTTATCGCTGAAAGCACACCGGAGAATAAGATTGAAGTCATTCGCCGTGAACAGCAGGAAGGCAAGCTGGTCGCTATGACGGGTGACGGAACGAACGATGCTCCTGCTCTGGCCCAGGCCGATGTGGGGCTTGCCATGAACAGCGGAACCTCAGCTGCCAAGGAAGCGGCGAATATGGTTGATTTGGACTCAGACCCGTCCAAGATTATAGAGGTCGTTGCCATCGGCAAGCAGCTGCTGATGACCCGAGGTGCCCTGACTACCTTCAGTATTGCGAATGACATCGCCAAATATTTTGCAATCATCCCTGCGATGTTCACGCTCGCGATTCCGGAAATGGAGGTGCTGAACGTAATGGGGCTGGGATCGCCAAGCTCCGCTATTATCTCGGCACTGATCTTTAATGCGATTATTATTCCGCTCCTGATCCCCCTTGCCATGAGAGGGGTATCCTATAAGCCGATGAGCTCTGTTAAGCTGCTCCGCCGGAATATATTTATCTATGGATTCGGAGGCGTACTGGTTCCTTTTCTGGGCATTAAGCTCATTGATATGATCGTTAGTATTTGGATATAAGCTATATACGGTTATTAAGACAGAGAGGACGGATCATAAATGAAGAACACTAGTTCTTATATACTCAGTATAGTAAGACTCAGCGCTATTTTTATTATGCTTTGCGGAGTTGTGTACCCGCTGGCTTCCACAGCTATAGCCCAGGTGTTAATGCCTTCACAGGCGAACGGCAGCCAGCTGAAGAACAGTGCGGGCCAGGTGATTGGCTCCGAACTGATTGGCCAGAACTTCACCAATCCTGCGCTGTTCCACGGACGTGTGTCTAGCATCGATTACAAAGCGGAGGCTTCGGGCTCGAATAATTATGGCCCATCCAACAAGGATATGCTGAAGCGCACCAGCGACTTTATCGCCCAGTGGAAGCTGGACAATCCGCAGGTTCCAGTGAATCAACTGCCTATCGATCTGGTTACGAACTCCGGCTCAGGCCTCGATCCGGATATTTCCCCCGCCTCGGCTATCGTGCAGGTTCCCAGAATCAGCAGTCTGACCGGTATTTCTTCGGATAAGCTTGAACAATTAATCCAAGCGCATACGGAGGGCCGCGCTCTTGGATTGTTCGGCGAAGAACGGGTGAATGTGCTGAAGCTGAATATGGCTTTATCTGAATTGTCTGCTCAGTAATCAGGCGGTTACCCTGTTCGTGTCCCTCACGGACAGGGTAATTTATATTCCTATAAGGAGGCCACCGGATGTCCCCGTACAAACGTAAATCTCCGGAAGAAATTCTGTATTCCATTTACCGCCTTCGCCGGGGCCGTCTCAAGATCATCATCGGCTCCGTAAGTGGTTCAGGCAAGACCTATCACATGCTGGAGGAAGGCAAGCTTTTGCAGCAGCAAGGGATCGATGTGGTGATCAGTGCTGTCTCGACGATGCAACGGGCGGAGACTGTACAGCAACTGGTGAATCTTGAGCGCGTCCCCAGCCTTCACTGGATGAAAGACGGCAAGGAGCAGAAGGATCTTCCTGTCGATGTTCTGCTTCAGCGCAATCCTGAGGTGCTTCTGGTGGACAGCTTGGCCCACCGTAATCGGGAAGGAGCCCGTTTCGAGACACGGCTGGATGATATCCGTCATTTGATGGATCACGGCATTAGTGTAATTACAACCATTAACGTATATGAGCTGGCTGGAATGGCCGAAATTATTCAGCAGAAAACGGGTATTTGCGCGGAGGAAACGGTTCCGCTCAATACTCTGGAGCTGGCGGATGAGGTGCGCCTGATCGACGTGTCCCCCGAAACCATATTAAAACGTATTGAAGAAGGGGTTCTTGGCGGAGAGACGCCTCCAGCGCTGACCCGGCGCGGAAATCTTGGCGTCCTCCGTGAGCTCTCACTCCGTCTGGTCGCCGAGGGGGTCAATGATTCACTGGAAAGACACCGGGAGGAGCAAGGACTAATTGGTCCTTCCGGCGCCACTGAACGGATTCTCGTCTCGACACAATATCATTGGAATGGTTCGCTGTATGTCAGAAGAGGACAGCAAATCGCCAAGCGGCTGAACGGTGAGCTTATGGTGGTAACCTTTGTGCTTCCAAAACATCAGTTAACTAAGGATCAGCAGAGCTTCAAACGTGCGATCACGAAGCTGGCCCAGCGGATCGATGCCCGCTTCGAAGAGCTGTCTCTTCCAAGTCTGCGGCTGCTCCCAGCAATATTGGTACGTTATGCCATCCGTAATAACGTCACGCGGATCGTCATGGGGCACTCCAAGAAAAGCCGCTGGCAGGAAAAGTGGCAGGGCTCCATCGCCAATCGGGTCCTACGTAAATCACGGAACATCGATGTATTCCTGATGGCTGACAGGGCAGAGCAGGAAGGGGAACGGATATTGCCAATCAAGCCCGGCTCCAACGGGAAGGAGGAACCTTTTCACCGGTTAACCAGTCAGGAGATGGAACAGAAGATTGAGCGTATTCATCGTGGAACGTTCAAGGTCTATATTGGTGCGGCGCCTGGGGTTGGGAAAACCTATAAAATGCTGCAAGAGGGAAATCTGTTGCTGACCAAAGGCATTGATGTAGTCATAGGTCTACTGGAGACACATGGAAGGAAGGAGACCCAACGGCAAATCGGGGGATTGCCCCTTATTCCGCGGGCCCGCATTCAGTATCAGTCCTCACAACTGGAGGAGATGGACACAGACAGCATTATTGCCCGTCACCCGGAGGTTGTGCTGGTGGATGAATTGGCACATACCAATGTCCCCGGAAGTCTGACCAAAAAACGCTATGAGGATGTTATGCGGCTGCTCGATAACGGCATTTCCGTAATCACAACCGTGAACGTTCAGCATCTGGAAAGCCTGAATGACGCAGTGGCACAACTGACTGGAGTTCGTGTCCGGGAAACGGTCCCTGATGCAGTTTTGAAAATGGCCGGTGAGGTTGAACTCATTGACGTTACACCACAAATGCTGCAGGAGCGAATGCGGGAAGGGAAAATTTATGCAACCGAGAAGGTGAACCAAGCCCTGGAGTCTTTTTTTAAGATTGGGAATCTGATTGCTCTGCGCGAGCTGGCTCTTCGTGAAATTGCGGATGATGTTGATGAACGGCTGGAGGCGTGGGACCGGGAGCCGTCCCTGCGAGGCCCGTGGAGCCGCCGTGAGGTCATCTTTGTGTGTGTCGATCTCGGCCCACGTGCAGAGCGTCTAATCCGCCGGGGCTTCCGTATTGCACACAGACTCAAGGCAGAATGGTATGTGCGCTATGTTCACTGCGGAGGACACCATACCCCCGAAGAACAAAAGCGGCTGGAGTCCCTGCGGCATTTGACGGAACGGCTGGGCGGGAACATGGAAGTGGCTTTGGCGGGCAGCAGTGCTGTTGTGCATCAGCAGCTGCTCAGCAGAATGAATGAGGTACAGACCACTCAGCTGATTATCGGACACTCCCGCAGGCCGCTGTGGCGCAGCTTATTCAAGGAAAGCTTTGTACATTATTTGCTCCGCCATGCAAGGCATATGGATATGCTGATAGTGGCAGACTTTGACCCGGAGGCGGCAGAAGCGGTAAAGTATTGACAGATAGCTTTTTTATCAAACCGACAAACAGATCAATCTGAATAACAGCAATTCATAAGAAAGCATATGCTGATCTGCATGTTATGATAAGAAGCATACAAATCTCAAGTCTCAGACAGGAGGGATTCGCTTGAAACTTTCACATTTTCGTCTGCTGGTGCCAGATGTGCGTGAATGTTTTATATTTTACCGGGACATTATGGGTCTGAAAGTCCTCCACGGTAGTGAGGAGACTCCTTATGCAGAGTTTTATACAGGAGATATCAATCTGGCTCTGGAGCCACTGATGGGGAATGAACCCATTCAAGTCTTGCGTGAACGCAAGGAATTCAGCAACCCTGACCGGGCGGCTCTCATTTTCAAGGTAGATAATGTGGATGCTGTTTACGATCAATTGCGCAGCAAGCATGTTGAATTTGTAAAAGAACCTCACGACACGCCGGAATGGGGCCACCGCGTTGCCTACCTTCGTGACCCTGCCGGTACCTTAATTGAACTTAATCAAGGATTGTAACCATTAATGAGCAGCATGCTTTTTTCAAGAGCATTCCACTTACCGCTTTACGGATGGCCCGCCTGGAGCGGGTCTTTTTGTTGTACTTTTTCTATGTGAAAAGAATTCAAGTATCGAATAACCCTCTGCCAATCAAGTTAGCTTTAACCGGCTTTCTTCCGATTTCCCTTGACCATATAGACATTTGACCGCTATGGTGAATCTCATGGACTATCAAATGCCGCATCACTTCGTCGTATTTATGGGCTTCCCGTTCCCCTTCATCCGTGATATCAATCATAATTGGCGAGTTGAAAATCAGAAATGATTATGGTAAGATGCCTGTAAATTAAAGAACGGAGCTGAAGAGGAAAATGTAGGATTTTCTTGCGGATCTATAAAATAATAAAACAGTTATATATCTGAATCTAAGGTTCAGCTTATGTAGTGCGATGGTTTTCGCATGTTTTATTTCTTTATACGCAAGAAAGTTACATTTCCTTTCACTCAAACGATGGATCCTTAATCTGCCCTGCTGCGGGTATGATGTTCTGTATCTATTTGAGCTGCAAGAAATTAACTTTCTTGTAGCTTTTATTTTTTTATACAGGAGGATCACTAGATGTCACTTATTAATATTACCAACCTTACGTTTGCCTATGAAGGCAGCTACGATAACATATTTGAGAACGTGAATTTTCAGATCGACACTGATTGGAAGCTGGGATTTACGGGGAGGAACGGCAGAGGGAAGACCACCTTTCTACAGTTGCTGCTCGGTAAATATGAACACAGCGGAACTATTTCTGCGAATGTTGCTTTTGAATACTTCCCTTACCCTGTCCCGAACAAGGAAGAGCATACGCTGGATGTCGTGAGTGAAATCTTTCCGGATTATATCCATTGGCAGTTTATGCGGGAGCTTTCTTTGCTTAAGGTAGATGAAGACGTTCTATACCGTCCTTTTGCCTCATTGTCCAATGGTGAGCAGACGAAAGTGCTGCTGGCCGCTTTGTTTATTAAGGAAAACAGCTTTCTACTCATCGATGAACCTACCAATCATCTAGATATGCAGGCCAGGAGACTGGTCAGTGATTATCTCAATACCAAAAGCGGCTATATTCTGGTGTCTCACGACAGGTCCTTTCTGGACAATTGTGTAGATCATATTCTGTCTATCAACAAGACCAACATTGAAATTCAAAAAGGAAATTTCTCGAGTTGGTGGGAGAATAAAAGACACCTGGATAACTTTGAACTGGCACAGAATGAGAAGCTCAGAAAAGATATTACGCGTCTCGCGGATTCTTCCAAACGGACAGGGAACTGGTCACACGAAGTGGAAAAGTCCAAAAATGGGACCCGAAACTCCGGCTCCAAGGTGGATAAGGGCTACATTGGCCACAAGGCTGCAAAAATGATGAAACGTTCCAAATCTATTGAACAAAGACAGCAAACAGCAATTGAACAAAAGTCCAGGCTGCTGAAAAATATCGAGAGCGCCGATAACCTGGAGATTTCACAGCTTCCATATCATAAAAACATTCTTACAGAACTAGAACAGGTCGCTATTTCCTATGGCGAGAAACAGGTCTGTTCAGATGTGACTTTCACAATTGAGCAAGGGGATCGCATCGCGCTTACGGGAAAAAATGGCTCCGGTAAATCCAGCATCCTCAAACTGATTTGCGGCGAGGATATACAATACACAGGCAGCTTTACTAAGGATCGTCAGCTCAAAATCTCCTACGTATCCCAAGACACCTCGCATCTACAAGGCAATCTAACGGATTTCGCCCGGGATAACGGGATAGATGAGAGTCTTTTCAAATCCATCCTAAGAAAGCTTGATTTCTCTAGAGTACAATTTGAGAAGGACATTTCTACTTTTAGCGGCGGTCAAAAAAAGAAGGTGCTGATCGCCAAAAGTCTGAGTGAGCAGGTTCACCTGCATATTTGGGATGAGCCGCTAAATTTCGTCGATGTCATTTCACGGATGCAGATCGAAGAGCTGCTGCTGGAGTATGAACCCACCATTCTGTTCGTAGAGCATGACCGGGAATTCTGCGGCAATATCGCTACGAAGATTATTGAGCTATGAGTTTGTTTAAGGAAGGGAAGAAAAGGGACTTATGAAGAAAGTTATCATCATCGGCTCAGGAATCCTTGGGGCGTCAACGGCCTATCATTTAGCTAAAATGGGAGCGGATATCCTTGTTGTCGACCACAAGGATAAGGGACAAGCAACCGATGCTGCCGCCGGCATTATCTGTCCTTGGCTGTCGCAGCGGCGTAATCAGGCTTGGTATCGACTCGCCAAAGCAGGTGCCGGTTACTACCCGGAGTTGATCACACAGCTTCGGGACGAAGGTGAGACAGATACCGGTTATGCCCGCGTTGGAGCTCTTAGTGTTCATCAGGACGTGATGAAAATCAAACAAATGGAGGAAAGGGCTAATCTGCGAAAGGTGGATGCACCTGAGATCGGAGATATTATACAGCTTAATGCAGCACGAACACGCGAGCTTTTTCCGGTACTGGAAGAGGGTTATTCTTCCGTTCATATCAGCGGCGCTGCCCGGGTTGACGGACGTGCTTTGCGCGATGCGCTCAATCAGTCTGCACAGCGAAACGGTGCCGTCTTTATGCATGGGGATGCCAAGCTGCAATACAGCGCACATCGTGTAACAGGCGTAGTTGTGGGTACACAAACCTACAATGCTGATGTTATCATCGTGTGCGCCGGAGCGTGGGCCCATCCGCTTTTGCAGCCGTTAGGCATCAATTTTAAAGTCCGTTATCAAAAAGCTCAAATCGTTCATTTAGAGATTCCAGATCATCAAGATACAGATCACTGGCCTGTAGTTATTCCGCCAAATGATCAGTATTTGCTGTCTATGGGTCAACAAAGGATTGTTATCGGTTCAACCCACGAAAATGAAGTCGCAGGCTACGATACAAGAATAACTGCCGGTGGAATTCAGGAGATTCTGAATAAAGGGTTAGACCTGGCGCCTGGTTTAGTGAATAGTACTTTTCTGGAGACAAGAGTAGGTTTCCGCCCTTTTACACCAGGATTTCTCCCTGTCATCGGGACAGTCCCCGGCTGGGAAGGTCTACTTGCAGCTAATGGACTTGGCGCATCCGGATTGACGATGGGTCCTTATGTAGGAAGGCAGCTGGCTAGAATGGCTCTGGGTATAGAAATGGAAATAGATATCAGCGAATATGACATCCGGAATGCAATGGATGAAGTCTGATGCTGTGTACGGATCATCTTAAATGGTGTCCTTCGGATGAATTGCACCATTCAGAATTCCCTGCTATACTTTTTTCGAAAGAACTTTTGTTCATCTGATAGGGGGTTATACTGATGGCAAAACCTAATTGCTCATTAGCTAGGAAGTCCTCATGCAAAGCCTAATTTAGGGGCGATACTTTGTGTGAGGGCGAGAGAATGGATCCGATCGCCCATACTTGACTTTATCGTTTCTAATAACGGGCTTTGCACCTTATGGTTTTTCCATTAAAAATAAGGGGCTGCAGAGCTATGAATACACCATTTATTAGAAACCATCAATATAACGTCATTAAGAAACAATCCGAATTTCTTCAAAAAACACTCCGATCCGTCGCGGATCAGAGCGTCCTAAAAACAGTAAGATATCGCACCGCTGTGAATATCATTGATGCGTTTCTTTCTCTGTCAACAGAGCAGGAACACATGCTGGAGCAAGTATCCGGTTTGGAGACAGCACATGAATTCCAGAGTTATCTTATTGCATTGGAACCCTATCTGGAACCTTTTCCACCGATTACACTGAAGCAGATCCAGAAGCTTTTTCCGAAGAATAAGAAGCTGAAGGTACCTGATCTGCAATCCATTGATTTTAGATATGTCACATATCTGAGCTGGGTTGACATTGCTACGAACAAACTATTTATGGTCTATCCATTCGAGGGACAATTCATCGGCATTGAAGGAAGAATCATGCCAACGCACAAGAAAGGGTATTGCATGTTCTGCAACCGGCATCAGGAGCTTGCGTTCATAACCGTCAAGACCAAGCCTGCAGGTGCTTTGCCCGATCAGTATTCTTCCATTGGCCAATACGTATGTCTAGACGGCCAGGCTTGCAATCAGAGTATTACCGGCACAAGCTCACTGGAGAAGTTCATTGTCTCTGTTCGTAAATAATCTAACGTACGGCTGCCTTTAAAGGCAGCCGTTTTTGATTTGGAATTTTTATTTTATAAAGATTAGGTTGCGACAAAATAATATTAGATGGACCGGAGCAGGTGATGGTTAAGCGAAGCTAGGCTTCTGGTGTTAAAGGGATTGCTCATAAGATAGATCCTCAGGGCTCAGCTTATCCGCATAGTATGCTCTGAATTCAGCCGGCGTTCGCGTCGTCAATCTCTTAAAGAGAGTTGTAAAATATGAAACACTGGAAAATCCGACATATTTTGAAATATCCGCGAACGACTTGTTCGTTTCCAGCATGTACTTTTGAGCTGTTTCTATTCTTTTTCTCTGAATATATTCCATAGGCGTCATATGCTTTATCCGCTTGAAAGTCCTCTGCAAATGATAGGGACTCCCATGGCACTGTTCAGCCAAAAGTTCCAGCGTGATCGTATCGGCAAAGTGCCTGTCGATATACCAGGTGATCTGGTCGACCCATTCTTCGTCAGGAAGTCGTTGTCCGCATGGTTTGCATCGTTTGCAAGGTCGGAAATTTTCCGCTAGTGCCTGCGACGCATCGAAGAAAATTCGGACATTCTCTTTTTTAGGAGGTCTTGACTTGCAAGAAGGTCTGCAGAAAATACCAGTCGTGCGAACCCCGTAAAAAAATGGATGCTCGTAATTTGCGTTATTGTCAAGTTCTTCCGTTAGTAGTGAACCCTCCTGAACTACATCATCCAACCGGCATCACCTCTAGCCTAAGTATACCCTTAATATCAGGATTCTGTAAGCAAATGGGAATGAAATAGCAAGATCGCACAAGCCGAGTATTGGCGAATGAGCGAGCAACATTGAGAAAGTCCGGGTATGGTACAACTGAAATGCAAAAACAAAATAAATCGTCAGGAGTTGGATAACATGAGTAAAATGCATAACAAAGTGGCTATTGTAACTGGAGGAAGTAGAGGAATCGGCCGGGCAATTGCACAGCGACTTGGACAAGAAGGTGCAACGGTCGTAGTGCATTACGCAACCAACCAGAGGGCTGCTATAGAGGTTGTGGAGGAAATTAATCGCAACGGAGGCTCAGCATTTTCCGCTTGCTCTGACCTTGGAACACTTAATGGAGTCCGAAGCCTTTACGCTACTGTTGAACAGGAGCTCATTGCACGGTTCGGCATGTTCAGTATTGATATTCTAGTCAACAATGCGGGGATGGGACTCACCTCTGCCATTGAAGATACGAAGGAGGAAGACTTTGATTCGCTGATGATGCTGAATGTAAAAGCGCCGTTCTTCATGATCCAGCAGGCACTGCCTCATTTACGAAGCGAAGGGCGTATCATTCAGATTTCTTCAGCCGTAACCCCCATTTCTTTGCCAGCTATCCCGGCCTATAGCATGTCGAAATCCGCTATTAACGTCCTGACACTTTCACTTGCCAATCAGCTTGGCCCGCGGGGTATTACAATTAACGCGATTGCTCCTGGATTTGTAGCCACCGATATGAATGCTGATATGCTGCAGAATGAGGAAAGTCGGGAGTTCGGTGCCAACTTCTCAATTTTCGGACGATGGGGTGAACCGAAGGATATCGCAGATATCGCTGCGTTCCTCGCTTCTCCAGATAGCAGTTGGATCACTGGACAGGTCATCGACGCAAGTGGAGGATCTTATTTGTAAATAAAGAGATTTATGAACATATATTGAAGCCATATCATTCAACCTATATATCTGAAAATATAGCAATCCAGAAGTGATCGGTCGGGACATGCAAAAAGATAGATAAGTAAGAAGCCTAGGGCTAATCTTGTTGAAGATCAGTTTTTTTTGTTGACCTATAGATACTTATTTCTCTTCTGATGATGTAATCGCCACTAAGGAATGGTCGGCCAAAGAGAAGATGAGCTCTGCCAGTTCATTACTGGAGATGACAAATCCTTCTTGTATCCATTCTTGTATGATCGCTAGGCTTCCATTGACCAGGTAAGAATAAGTATACCGTTTCAATCGTTCAGGTATGTTGAGTTGAAGCTGACTATCAATATTCTTGAGTATTTCATTCAGAAGGCGTTTGGGAAATAACACGTTTTCATTGGAGGTGAGGAGCATGACAGTGAATAGCTCCTCATCCTTTTTAATGTACTCTAAAAAAGTCTGAATATAAGTAATACCGCTGTCTCCAGCTTCAATTTTATCCAGATAGGCACTTGTATTATTAATAATCTCCTGTTCAACATTTTCAAGCAGGTCATAAGCATTGGCATAATGTAAGTAGAACGTGGAGCGATTGATGCCTGCTGAGGTGCACAATTCCTTAACACTAATTTGGCTTATATTTTTCTCTTTGAGTAAGCGGATCAAGCTCTGTTTCAGCAGTAGTTTGGTTAACCGTTCACGTTGATTCATGATCATTTCATCTCCAAAAAATAAAATTTCTAGATAATTAGACACTTTGCTCTCAGATGTCTAGATTCCATCAAAGCATAAAACAACTGATGGTTGTTAAATAGACACCGTGTCCGTAGTATGAAGGTAGGCGAATGACTTGTCAATAAACTTATGATGCAGGTGAACAATAATGAAGAAAAAACGAATCATGATTACGGGTGCAGCAGGCAATATGGGTGGAGAGACGTTAAAGCTGCTTATAAACGATCTGGCGAAATGCGAACTGCTGCTCTTTGATTTAGACAATCCTAACAGCCGTGAGAAGCTCCAGCCCTATGAAAGGCTGAACGGTGTGAAAATAGTCTATGGCAATTTGTTGGATCGCAACCTGGTGGATGAATGTGTGAAGGATGCCGACATTATCCTTCATATCGCTGCTTTTGTTTCTCCTGCGGCTGATGAGTTTCCCGATCGGGCCATGCAGATTAACTATGGTTCAGCGAAAAACATCATTGACTCCATTAAGAAAAGTGGTCGTGCTGATGTCACGCGCTTTGTAAATATCGGTACAATAGCAGAAACCGGTGACCGTATGCCGCCAATCCATTGGGGACGTGTGGGTGATCCTCTTAAGCCAAGTGTATATGATTACTATGCCGTTTCTAAAATCGCTGCCGAGCGTATGGTCATTGAATCTGGACTAAGCTATTGGGTGAGTCTCCGCCAAACGGGTATTATGGGCCCGGCGATGAGTAAGATTCAAGACCCGATTATGTTCCATAATTGTCTGGAAAATGTACTTGAGTACGTATCTGACCGGGATTCAGGACGATTAATGCGTAACCTGTGTATCCAGGATATCGACGGAGAGCTTGATAAAGCATTTTGGCAGCATATCTATAACATTGGCGGAGGAGAAAGCTGCCGGGTGAGTACACTTGAGATGTACCAAGTGCTGTACGGCAAGCTTGGCATTACCAATCTTGATCATGTCATCGACCCTAAATGGTATGCTACCAGGAATTTTCATGGACAATACTATCTGGATTCTGACAAGCTGGAGAATTATTTCCACTTTCGACAGGATACGATGGAGTACTTCTATCAGAGCTATCTCGATAATCTTGGCGCACTTGTTCCAGTAGCAAAAGTCATCACGAAGCTCCCGAGAGGGCAAAAATTAATGGGGGCTATGATTAAGCGTACAATGAAAAAACAAGCTGTGAAAGAACGTGGGACACTGCGTTTTATAGAGGATAATGATATTGAGAAAATCGATGCTTATTGGGGCAGTAAGAAAAATTGGGAGTCGATTCCGGGAAAACTATCCGAGATGAAGAAATTCACCGATTGGAACAAAGTTATCAAGCTTGACCATGGTTATGATGAGAATAAGCCTGCCTCACAATTAAATATTGAAGATATGAAAGAGGCTGCAACATTCCGCGGTGGTGAATGCCTGTCTACAGAGATGGCGACGGGAAATTGGACGAATAAGCTTGATTTCAAATGTGCATTCGGCCATACCTTTAGTGCCAGTCCCAAACTTGTTCTTGAGGGAGGACATTTCTGCCCTCAATGTGAACGTGAAAGCTGGAATTACAAAGAACGTGCTAAGCGTGAACCGTTCTTTGCTCAAGTATGGAACCCTATTCAAGGCAAGGATGATGGACGAGCATATAAAAAAATTGTATCTGAATTAGATATTGCAGGAGAATAGAGCGTTCTTGGTTAAAAAGCTTGTTCCTAGAGGGCAAGCTTTTTCTTTGTAAGCAAGCATAACGTAATTAACTAAGAACGCATACTAGTGATACAGGGGTGAACACCATGCTTATAAAAGATATTCATTTTCTAATGGATTCTTTCTATAATATTACTGGCTTACCAATAAGATATTATATAGACCAGCAACTTGTACGGGTGCTGCCCGATGTTCCGACATATTTAGACCCTGTGAGCAAAGCACTCCCTATTTTGGCCCAAGATGAGCATGCTGTGAGTTACTATGTTTCAGAAGACTTTCTATTCTACGGGAAGATTACTAATGTTGGTTCAGCGGGAGAGTTTATATTGGGGCCGGGCTACTACACGCCTTTAACAAAAAATCATCTTTCCAAGATTAGGATTCATTCTACAATTTCTTATCAACACAGCACAGCATTCTCTGAATTTATTACTAAAATACCCTTAATCTCTTTTGAAGGCTTTTTGAATTCGCTATGCATTTTTAACTTTGCTCTTACAAGGAAGAGAATAACTGTTGAGAAGCTACTGATGACCGGTAACCATTTCAACAGCTTTGAAGCAGACATTAAGAACAAGATGTCAAAAAACTTGTATGAAACAGAGACGGAACTTACCTTCCATAATACCTATACTCTCGAGCAACAAATCATTGAATTTGTGCGTACTGGAGATGTGGAAAGGCTTAAGGCTTTATTTGAAAATTCTGTACGTGGCAAAGGCGGCCTTGTTGCAAAGGATGCGCTGCGTCAGGAGAAAAATATTTTTATTGCCAGCGTCACTTTGGTTACCCGGGCGGCTATAGAAGGTGGCCTGGATATTGAAACGGCATATCATCTCAGCGATACTTATATTCAACAGTCAGAAAGCTTGTCCCGGCTTGACACTCTTTCATTCTTGCGGCAACAAATGATTTTTGATTTTGCCGAGAGAGTGGCGATGAACGAAATTCCTAAAAATGCTTCACTCATTACTATCGAATGTATTCAAAGTATTAAAAAAAATATAAACTCCATTATATTAGTTAGTAAGATTGCTTCTGACTTGGGTGTTAGTGCGTCCTATATATCCAGGAGGTTCAACGAGGATATGGGTATTAGTTTAAGCAGTTATATCCATAAGATAAAAATGGAGGAAGCTAAAAAGCTGCTGGCTTTTTCTGATAAACCTTTGAGTGAGATTAGTAATTATCTTTGCTTCTCCTCACAAAGCTATTTTCAAAATCAATTTAAAAAGTATACAGGAAAGACTCCTTTAAAATACAGGAATACTTTTAAAAATGGTACGTAGCCGCCTCAAATAATAAGCACATTAAAGCAATCAGTACCCGGAATAGATGTGGGTATTCGATTGCTTTTTTATTGTTAAAGAAAATGCTCGAAATTTGCAATCCAGTTCATAGATGTACAATACGTTCTCATGAAAATGTCGTAGACTGGGACAATAATTACTGCAAGGAGGAAACAATGAAAAGTAAGAAAAAGCTTCTTAATCTGTTGACAATTGAAGAAAAAGCGGCGCTCCTCGAAGGTATTGATTCCTGGAATACAAATGGAATACCTCGATTAGGTATACCGAAACTTTTTTTAACTGATGGTCCCCATGGGCTTCGAAAGGTTAGGAGTGCAGGCGGTGGATTCGCTGTCTCCGACAATGCTCACTCTACTGCGTTTCCGACCTCAGTTACGGTTGCCTCTTCTTGGAACCCGGAGTATGCAAAGAGAATGGGTGAAGCCATTGCTGAAGAATGTAATGCCGAGGAAGTGGATGTGTTGCTTGCACCGGGAGTTAATATCAAGCGCAGTCCGTTATGTGGACGAAACTTTGAGTATTATTCCGAAGATCCGTTTGTTTCAGGTAAGTTTGGCACGGCATTTGTACAGGGGGTTCAAAGTAGGGGAGTAGGCTGCAGTGTAAAGCATTTTGCAGCCAATTCAAATGAGAATTTCCGTTTTGTAGGTAACAGTATCGTTGATGAGCGTGCACTTAGAGAAATATATCTTCGTGCATTTGAAAGCGTTGTTAAAGAGGCGAGTCCGTATACTGTGATGTGTTCATATAATCAGTTGAATGGAGTATTTGCTTCTCAAAACAAGAAATTACTTTCTTCTATATTGAGAGATGAGTGGGGCTTTGAAGGCGTTGTATTGACAGACTGGGGGGCTACCTGTGACCGCGTAGAAGGTGTGCTGGCGGGTTGCGACCTCGACATGCCTGGTGGCGTGTGGCATAACCGAAAAACAGTCATTGAAGCAGCCAAAACCGGAAAATTACCTATGCATAAGCTGGATCAAGCAGTTGAAAGAATGCTGGGCCTTGTTGAACAATGTACTCCCAAGAAGCCCAAAGGCGAGGGTTATAATCCAGAGTCTCATGCACAGCTATCCTGTGAGATCGCCAAAGACAGTGCAGTGCTACTTAAAAATGACGGCACTCTGCCGTTAAGCGGAAAGGAAAACCTGCTTGTTGTCGGTGAGATGTTCGAAAAAATGCGTTATCAGGGAGCTGGTTCGTCACTGATCAATCCGCCCAAGGTCATTACCCCTATGAACGCGTTTGATGAACGCGGAGTTTCTTACATATATGAAAAGGGATTTCGCTGCTTTTATACGGAAAGGGACACTGCGTTGGAGCAAGCGGCGCTGGATGCCGCGAAGCAAGCAGACACCATTCTGTTCTTCGGGGGCCTTTCCGACTTTGAGGAGAGTGAAGGATTCGACCGGGAGCATATGAAGATGGGAGATAACCAGACAGAGTTATTAAACGCTCTTATCGCTACAAGAAAAAAAGTAATACTAGTCTTATTCGCCGGCGCACCTGTAGAACTGCCTTTCTTCGATAAGCTTTCTTCCATGCTAAATATGTATTTGCCGGGGATGTATGGAGGAGAAGCTGCAGCGGCCTTACTGTATGGGGAAGTTACACCTTCAGGGAAGCTTGCAGAAAGCTGGCCTATGCATAACAGCAGTACAAGCTGTTACGCTGATTATAACCGCAGTTCTATCTCAAATTACTATGAAAGTATTTATGTTGGATACCGCTTCTACGATAAGGCCGGTACCACACTGCGGTTCCCTTTCGGATACGGATTGTCATATACATCATTTCAATACAGCAATTTATCCTTTAGCCAGAGCGGTGAAACGATCACAGTGAAGACGGATGTGACAAATATCGGTGGGCGCAGCGGCTCCGAGGTCATACAGCTTTACGTGGAAAATAATCGAAGCAAGGTGTTTAAAGCAGATAAAGAGCTCCGTGCCTTCTCTAAAGTATTCTTGACAGAAGGAGAGACCAAAACGATTGAGCTGAAGTTTAACCAATCTGATTTATCTTACTGGAACGTTAAAGAGCAGCGGTGGGTTTTGGAGAATGGTACTTATGAAATTGCTGTGGCCGCCTCGGCAGTGGATATTCGTTTAAACGCATCTATAACAATAACCGGTGAGAAGGAAGCCGTAATTCCCTATTCGGCTGATATTATGGATGCTTACAATAAGCCGCCGCTCAGTATCCCTGCTGCCTTTGAGAAGCTGGTCGGATATCCTCTCCCAGTAGCAGTATCAAAGTCTAAATTAACAATCGAATCTACTCTGGCTGAGTTTAAGAGGACTTTGATGGGGCGCATCCTGTATACCGGAGTTATGCATGTCATACAAAAGGATTATAAAAAAGCGCAAGCTATGCCGGATTCACTGGAACGCGATACCCGAATGAAAAATTCTCATTTTGTCGTAAAAATGATGCCTTACAATTCAATCCGCTCCATGTGCATGTCATCAGGAGGGAAATTCACATACCAAACTGCGATCGGTTTTGCAGAACTGGCTAACGGGAACCTTATCAAAGGGCTGAAGACCCTTTTAAAAAAGGACAAGCCGCTTCCTCTTCCGGGTGAACAATAAGGAGTGAAAACAAATGAATCGTATGAAAGCGGTTTTTCAATCGAAGGCTATGAATTCCCGTGTAACCTCAGCGGATACTACTGCGAAAGAACGCTGGCTCGGTTATCTGATTGGTCCTTCCGGAGCGTTGTTGTTGAATGCTGTTCTGGCGGCTTATCTGAATGTTTATTACACAGATGTACTTGGTTTGACCTCCGTCGGCGGTGGAGTGTTCCTTGTTGCATTTCCGATCGTTTCAAAGATCCTTGACGCCATAGCAAATTTTGTTATGGGATATATTATTGACCGTACAAGAACAAGACAGGGAAAAGCACGGCCTTGGCTGTTATTATCTGCACCGCTAATGCTGGTTTCTGGTATACTGCTATTTCTTGTGCCACAAGCAGATACAAAAATACAGGTGATCTGGATTGTCCTATCCTACAATTTGTATTATTCAATTGCTTTCACGACTTATAATGTGGGCCATAATTTAATGGTGCCTCTTTCTACCCGTGATGGTATACAGCGCGGGAAATTGTCTGTATTCAGTCAGGTTTCAACGATTATGATGAGTGGAATAATTGTAGCCTTAATTTTTCCAATGACTATTCTGCCGCTTATCGGGGTTGATAAAAGCCGTTGGATCCTCGTGATGTGCGTTATTTCCATAGCAGTCTTACCACTTACTCTAATTGAATATTTTTTTACGAAGGAACGCGTGACGGCTGAGAGTACAGGCGGAAATATTGAGGATGGCGAGTCCAAGTTACCCTTTCGTACGCAGCTGAAGGCTATTGTTTCGGACCGGTATATGTTAATTATTCTGAGTTACTTCTTAATCTATACCTTTGGTGTCTGTCTGAAAAATCTGAGCCTGGTCTATTATTGCAACTATGTGCTAGGGACCTATAGTGATGGTGTTACACAGACGTTAATTTCTGTTGTAGGCGGAGTTCCGCTTGGCATTGGGATTTTTGCTGTATGGCCGTTAGCCAAAAAGTTTGGAAAAAGGAATGTAACCCTTATAGGTTTTGTTCTGGTTGGCATAGGTAGTGCCGTTTGCTGGGTATATCCGGCCAACATGCCAATCGTTCTGGCAGGGCAATTCATTAAGAATTTAGGCTTTCTGCCAAGCGCCTATATTTTTATGGCACTATTCGCAGACACACTAGACCATATGGAATGGAAAACCGGGTATCGTTGTGATGGAATTGCGATGTCTGTTTATACCACTATTGCCGTAACGATGGGTGGCTTATGTACAGGTATCTTCAACGGCATGTTATCTTTTGCGGGTTATGCAGCCCCCTTTTATAATCAAGCAGGTGATTTAGTTAGTACCCAGTCAGAATCTGTTCAGGACATGATCACCTTTGCTTTTGTGGGATTTGAAACCATTACCAGTATTATCTTAATTGGCTTGCTGATCTTCTTAAATGTGGAGAAGGGGCTGGGACTTAAACAGAAAGCAATGAAAGACCGCAGGGAGGAACAAAACAATGCTTAAAATAAACAAATTAAAAATAGAAAATATGGAACAAGGCTGTATCACGGATAGAAGTCCAAATATTTCATTTGCGCTCGATTCCGATGTGAAGGGTGAAAGCCTGTTAAGCGCAGTGATAACAATTGGGGACTGGAAATATGAAACCACAGATCAAATAAATAATGTTTATAGCGGAGAACTGAAGCCCTTTACTACGTATAGTGTTCATGTCACTGCAACAGGTACAAGCGGACAAACCGCTGATGCTGAGACATCTTTTGAAACTGGACGGTTGGGAGTTCTTTGGCAGGGGAAATGGATTACAGATGGAGGTTATGATTTTCCAAAAAAGGTTTCACCAGTTCCAATGACCTTCAAGCGTGCGTTCACAATAAGCAAGCCTGTGCGTCGTGCATGGATTAATGCTACAGCACTAGGTGTCTATGAACTGATGTTGAATGGCAGCAAGGTGGGGAGGGACTACTTTGCTCCAGGCTTCACTTCTTATGATCATCAAATACAATATCAAACGTATGACGTTAGCGGCTCACTCGGGACTGATAATAGGTTAATCGCTGTCGTAGCAGGTGGTTGGGCAGCCGGATCCTTCAATTACGTCCGGAAGAACAAGATCAATGCCGACCGGCAAGCGTTTCTATGCGAATTGCATATTGAGTATACCGACGGATCCTATGATGAAGTGGTTACAGATGAATCCTGGCAAGTCTCAGAAGAGGGTAACTACCGCATGGCCGAATGGTATGACGGAGAGACTTATGATGCCACTGTAGACTTGGAACGGATTGAATGGAAACAGACAACCTTGTCAGCTCCACGCAAGAATCCTCTTTTGTCGGCACAGTATGGAGATCCGGTCCGTGTTCAGGAAGTACTGAAGCCGATTTCCTGTACTCTTTCACCGAGCGGTGAAATGATCTATGATTTCGGTCAGAATTTTGCCGGAGTCATTTCGGCAAAACTGCTTGGCAAAAATCATCAAGAGGTTATCTTTCGTCATGCAGAGGTTCTTGTTGATGGGGAGTTATTCGTTAAATCGCTACGTACCGCGAAAGCGACAGCAACCTATATTTGCAAAGATGGTCCACAAACGTACTCTCCACGCCTAACCTATATGGGATTCCGTTATGTAGGTGTAAGAGGTATCCATGCCGAAGATTTGGAATTATCAGCGCTGGTGCTTCATTCCGATTTTGAAGAAATAAGTGAATTCGAATGCTCTAATGAATTAATTAATCAATTACACAGCAATATTCGTTGGGGAGGCAAATCTAACTTTGTTGATATTCCTACAGACTGCCCGCAGCGTGATGAACGTCAGGGGTGGACCGGTGATATTGCCGTATTTGCTCGGACTGCCTGTTACAATTTTGATTTAAGCCGGTTTCTGGACAAATGGCTGGCAGATATGCGGGCGGAGCAGGCACCAGGTGGAGGCCTTCCTATGGTTGTCCCCCGCGCAGGCGACCACTGGCCAAGAATGGCTACATCTGCTTGGGGAGACAGCTGCATTCTTGTACCTTGGGCAGAATACCTTGCCCGCGGCGACAAGCAGCTTTTGGAGCGGCAATATCCAACGATTAAGAAATTTTTAAAAGCGGCTAAGTGGTGGTCTGAACTTTTTTCGGTTACACCTAACAGCCGTCACGTCTGGCGTTTCCCGTTTCATTTTGGAGACTGGTGCGCACCTGACGAGACAGCCAGGCAGTGGCTAAAGAAAGGTAAGTGGGTCGGGACAGCTTATTTTGCCAACTCTTGCGGTTTGGCTGCCCAAATTGCTGACTTGCTTGGCTATGAAGAGGATGCCGTTTATTACCGGAAACTAAGATCTAGAATTATTGAAGCTTATCGCAAAATCTTTACTGATAGTAAAGGTAATTTAAAAAAAGAATTTCAGACCGCCTACGTCCTTCCACTTCATTTCAATATGACAGAAGGTAAAGAGACAGCCGTTATGGCGGAAAATCTTGTCCGGCTTGTTCGTGAGGCAGGCAACAAGCTGACCACTGGCTTTACAGGAACCCCTTATCTATTGTTTGCTCTATCAGACAATGGATATCCTGATAAAGCATACGAGCTGCTGCTTCAGGAGGGATGTCCGTCTTGGCTGTATGAGGTCAAAGCTGGAGGAACAACCATCTGGGAACGCTGGGATGCACTCCGCCCGGATGGAACAGTGAATATAGGTGATCTAAGCGGAAACAAATCAGATGAAGGATCCGGTGGAGGGATGGTCTCCTTCAATCATTATGCTAACGGTGCAGTGGGAGACTGGTTATACAGACGAATGGTTGGCCTTGAGCCAACCAGCGGGGGGTACAAGACCTTCCGGATTGCACCAGTCTTAGGAGGCGGAATTACGTCAGCAAAAGGAAGCATCCAGACACCTTATGGATATGCATCATCTGAGTGGAGTATTGAAGAAAACAGATTTGCTATTCATGTTCATGTACCCGTATCTACTGAATGCACACTTGTTATGCCAAATGGTGAGCAGCACAAACTGGAGAGCGGAAGTTTTGCCTTCACTTGTGAAATCTGAAGACTATTGTTATCGCTGTAAACTTTAACATTATAGATAAACTAACTTCGCCGCAGATTAGATCTAGCAGTTCTAACTGCGGCATTCCAAGGTTGACATGTAGTAGCGGTGAATCTCAATCTTACTATCAGTAACCAAAATAAAAAAATCATAGCTTTAAAAACAATGAACTTCAGTTTTCATTGATTGCTGTGGAGCTGCAGCAGTCACTATCTAATTATCAGCAAATGAGCTTACTGTCAGTGGACAAGAACATGGTACTATAGCCGATTTGATAATCATCTAAAACTAAGCCAAGCACGTAGAAAAGCTGATCTTAAGAGTTAGTGGGCTAGGGTAGTCGAATATTTTTAACGAGAATCGAAAAGGGGCTGTTTCTTATGAACAGAGCATTGCCGGAAGTCCAATTTTGGCGTAGTGACTGCTCTAATGCACTGGGGCTACACGTGGGATTTACATTCTAATAAAAAGGCTGAGCCCAAAGTCATATCCTTTACTTAGGCTCAGCCTTTTAAAGCTGTTTCAAACCCGTTAATCCGGGCAGTTATTTACAAGCGTTGCGTCTATTCCGATTCAGAACGAGGAAATCATCTGGAAGCTCGGACAGCTTGGCAACCAGTTCATCCATTCCGGACTCCAGTTTGAACTCCATTTCCTCCTGGTATAGCGGAACCAGGAAATAAACCTGAACCTGATTGCCATCTTTCGTATGGACTGTGCTAACCTCTTCCGGCAGAGCAAACAGGATCACTCCGGACAGCTCAGTGTTAGGCGCATATGGCTCGTAATCCCCAGTGTTGGGGATAGTATGGCCGTATCCAAGCCACGACTGATACATATGCGGGAATCGGGCAAGCATCTTCATCAGCCGGATTGGCCAGTAGTTCTCCTCCGATTCAAAATCCTTCTGCGTAAGCGGCCAGTCCGCCGGCAAAAACATCATCAGCTCCGCGCGTTCAAGATGCTTGTACTCTTTACGAATTTCCTGTGGGAGTGTCATCGGCAGATCGCTCATTCCATTGGTGTACAGCACTCTGTATGGCTCATCATGTGTAGCTTCCATAATATTCACGTCAATATGTACGATGTCTGAAATCAGTTCATGGAACACGCCGGTTTCTCGGTTTGGAAAGACTCTATTAAAATGTTCGTTTAAATCTTCCATGTACAAAATTTTGGAGGGAGGTGTAACCTGCCGCTCATCCGGAGCGTCATAGCCATAAATTGTGGTACCGTCTTCCGATTTGCCCATTTCATTGCCGCCAAACAGTTTTTTGAAAAAGTTCATGTCTTTGAGCTCCTCTGTGTGGGTTTTAAATTAAAGTGCGAAATGAAGTATGCTACGATTATATTCCTGATTCTAGATTATAGATTGTTTGAAACCTCACTTGGAAGTATAACAAAGGCATAGCCCAGGAGCGATGGGTCTATCGATTCGAATTACATTGGATATCCATGCAAAATGGGATATCTTGACTTGATCAGGAGCCGTAAATCATCTCGATTACTAGAGAATGGTGGTCTTTAGGTCCACAACTGCAGGGGTAGTAATGCCAAAAGGGAGAAAAGCCCATATTATCTTGCCGAACAGCAGATCTTGGACTTGGCGAGCATGAATTTCAGTGGAGAATGGGGGATTGGCCAAAAAAACCGTCGTTTTCCATGACTTGAGAATCATAACTTATGAACTCTGTTTCAAGCGCTTCCACCGATTTTGCGAATCGCTGCTTAATTCAATTCGCCGCTGTACCTGCTTCATAAACAAGTTGTGATATCGCAATAAAGATTCAAAGCTGGAACTGCAAAATTGCAGCCGATAGAGGGTGTCTTCTTGATGAATATATGTTACGGTACCGCTCTCATGATCGGTCGCATATATAGTATATAGATCAGCGAACTGTGTTATTTTAATGATAAATACGCTAGGTAGGTAGCATCAAGAAGTTTGTGTAAGAGAGCAAAAAGTAGCTTCTCAGGTGTTTGTTAATAGATATTGATGTTTTTTTGGGGAGGGGAAGCCCCTCCCTGTTAACTGGTGTAAAACAATTTTAAAGACTGAACGTTTTTATAGTTCTGATACTGGAAGTAGTGGTGTGCCGCGAGATGAAGGACGATATGGATATGAGCTGCTTACAATATGTTCTAGTAGCAAGGAAAAAGGGTAAATAAGGTTATATTGGAAATTAAAGAACGATAGTCATATTGATTTAGTCTATTATTTATTATGACTGTCTAAAATATGCCGACGATATTTTACAGCATGGCAAGAAACATACGGATTGGGATAAGATCCTCATAAGCACAAAAACTAAATATAGAATTGCTTTTAAATATACTCGGAGTTGTGGGATACAGTTCAAAGGAAAATGTGAGCAATCAGGCAAAACAGCTTTCAAAATATTTAGCTGAACAGCTAGAGAAGTATAGACAATTAATCATGAATCAGAAAAGGAAACTAATTTATATACCACTTATTCACAAAACCCGTATTTTGTACATATGTATATATGTTGTGATTTAGTCTCTTGCGTGTGTTGAGTCATCAGAAGCTGGACAAGACCATCGTCCCTTGTGGGACAAGAACTTGATCCCATTACCGATAAATCCCCTATTTTGGTCACAAAAAAACAACTTCAAATAAAAAGGCCGCTGATTAAGCGGCCTTTAACGAATGCTTAGATTTGTGCCAATCCACCATCTACGAATAGTTCGATGCCGTTGACATAGCTGCTTTCCTCCGAGGCAAGGAACATCACTGCACTGGCGATCTCCTCAGCTTTACCAAGGCGGCTCATTGGAACGGTATCCTTAGCGGATTCAAGGACTTGATCCAACGCCTCTCCAAACAAATCGTCGTAAGCCGGCGTATGGATCATTCCTGGGCTCAGTACATTAATTCGTATTCCGGTCCCCTTTAAGTCCGTAATCCAGTTTCTCGCCATCTGGCGGAGCGCCGCTTTGGTTCCTCCGTACACGCTAAACCCTGCATCGCCGATCGTAGATGCCGTTGAACCCGTAAGAATGATGGAACCAGTCTGGTCCGGAAACAGCGGCAGAGCCTTCTGGATGGTGAACAGAGTACCCTTTACGTTTACATCGAATGTAATCTGGTATTGCTCTTCTGTAATATGGCCCAAGGGCAGGAAGCTGCCAAGTCCGGCATTAGCGAAAAGAATGTCCAGATGCCCTTTCTCCTGTCTCACCGTTTCAAATAGTTTGTCTAGATCGTTTAGATTTGATATGTCACCTTGAACGCCAGTGACCCGTTCCCCAATCAATTTCACCGCTGTGTCCAGCTCGTTTTGTCTGCGTCCAGTTATGAAAACATGCGCGCCTTCCTCCACGAAACGCTGTGCCGTTGCAAGTCCGATACCGCTTGTCCCTCCCGTGACGACCACGACCTTACCATTGAATTTCCCCATAATTTCTGTCCTCTCCCTCTTGAGGCCGTATGGCCTATATTAGTACCGCTATAGTAACCAAACTATAACAACGCAGCGATTTTACTTGTGTAAGATGTAATTCCACCTTACAAGTGACATTATGTATCAAACATATCTAAAAAAGAAGTACGTACTTTTTTGTTATATAGTAACTAAAATGAAACAATTGTAAGGATGTTGGGCTAAATCTCTTCTATAGCCGTTTATATAAACGAAAACCCCAAGCATGATATCCCTGGGGTTTTCGTTTTATACTATTTTTAATCCGTGTGCAAAATTTCGAACTCATCCTGTGCGAATGTTTCCTCTGCATATTTTCCACCCCAGTTGCAAAGAGCTTTCAAAATAGATTCAAGAGATTGACCAAGTTCAGTAGTTGAATATTCGACTTTCGGGGGGACTTGATTATACACTTTTCTATGTATCAGTCCACTCGTTTCCAGGTCTCGAAGCGTTTGAATAAGCATTTTTTGAGTAATACCTGGTATCTGTCTCTTTAACTCGCTCGTGCGCTTTGGACCTTTAATCAAATAATACAAAACAAGCCCCTTCCACTTCCCTCCGATAATGTCCAACGTAACCTCAAGGTCACAATAATATGTTTTCATATTAGTAATAACAGCCCCCGGTTCTATTTATTACTTTATAGATACTATATAATTAAAAAGCATGTACACTATTAATTACCACTCCAATTCATGATAGCATTTGTTGATGCTTAAGAACAATTCTAAAACAGTTATATATTCAGATCATACAGTAGCCTGAAGGATAACCTCGACAGCTTCCTTACGACGCGCCCTCATAGCCTTTGCTCCAAAACACGCAAGGTGCTGGGTCATTCAGGCAGGTTCTCAGCAACAATTTGGGCAATCGTTTTATCAGACGCATTGTATTTTGACAAAAGATGAAATGGAGGTAAAGGCATTAGTGCCCTTACCTCCTTACTATTTTGCCCCTTCTATTTACATTTACTGCTTCTTGGATAGGTCTCTTAATAACCTCTATTTTACCATAGCTGGTTTACCTGATTAAATTGCCTCTTCCAGTGAGTGGTTAAATGGCAAGGAGAGAACGGCCGACTGTAAATGCCTTTCCCTGGGAGGAGACGAAACATCTCCAAATCAAGCGCAGGCTCACTGGGAAACCAGAAGAATAAAGAAGTTACGCTGCCTGACGTATAGGAACCGGTCCACATCCCTGGTTTAGCCTCAATCATATTCTGCTTCAGGAGTTCCTACGGAGTCAAAGAATTGTTTTCGATTAGAGATACCAGAAAAACGCGGTTAAAACCGGCTAAAGGCAATTGCAAAGAGTCTGCAAGCGATAAGACTGCAGGAAGTTGGACCGGTTGGCGACAGTTGCACCATTGAGGACAGGTAACTTTATGTCAATATTCTCAATATGATAACGTGTGGCAAATGAATGCCTCAAAGAATGAACCGTCAAAGCCGGCTTTCCAAAGACTTTTGCATATTTCTCAACAAGTTTTTCTATAGAACGTTGTGTTAAACGTCTATTTTTACCTTTGCGTCCTACAGGTGCTGCAATAAACAAAATCTTTCATTTTTTCTTAGGTATATCTTCTTTCCCTTATCTGCAGGTAATTCTCAATAATTAGTAAGAAATTCCTACCCGAGACTTGATATAAGAGTCATCTTTAACTTGATTGTACGTGAATTCTGCTGTATCCCTTACGGATATTTCAGTGCCACCTTCAGGTAGAAAATCACGCTCTACACGGTATACACCTACGTGTACTCCATCTGGTAAATATGTGGGACACACTATCGTCCATTCCAGTATTGAATCTTGAAGCATCAAATATACTCGATGATGTTCTCCTGCAGCATGGGTGGATTTACGCCTGGATTCACTGGATTGATATCTTAGAACACTCGGAGATTGTCTACTTTGCAGAATACCAGCTGTTCCTAAAGTAATGATTCGTTTTATTCCTTCTTCACGCATTGCATCAATGATCAACGGCATACTTGCGGATAGCGTATTGGTCCCATCTGTGTTCAGTGCACTAATAACGACATCAGCTCCATGGATAGCACGCATAATATCCTCTCGATTCAATACATTACCTTGAATGATTGTTAAATTTTTATTATGAGTCTGGCATTTTTCCGGATTACGAACCAGTACAGTTACATGGTGTTGATCCTTAAGCGCATTGGCCACGATATGACTGCCAACACGTCCGGTTGCACCTAATACTAAAATTTGCATAAATAACTAATCCACCTCCAAGTACTGCAATGTTCCATCTAATATCTTTTTTTCAGTTGGGCGGTTGTTGCGCTAACAAGATCAATTCAATTCCAAGTCGTATACCCCATCAGTTCAACGCCATCTTGAATTGCCTCAGCGATTTGAATCAAATGATGCTTGAGATAATCGATTCGGTAATCATCTTCCACTGTTTTTTCACCGTTGTTATCCGTAAACAATTGATCCACTCATTGAAACATAATTTGCTTTCCCTTGATAGCAGAGAAGGAACATCCGTATTTTTGCGTCAACTTGTTAAAGACGATACTTTTGTCTGGAGCTGCCATTTCAAAACCTCTATGTGTCGTATTTCCCCACATCATAACATATGAGTACTTTCAAACGTCATTCATTATACAGTTAAGTCATCAAGCTCTTTTTTCAGACGTTCATTTAGAACCATTAATTCAAAGTAATCGGAATGGAGATTCCAGTCGGATTCTGCCATCTTAGAACAGGAATTCTTTTTTTCGTTTTTCCCAAGCACCATAGACCCCAAACTCAACGGAACCACCAACATACGTACCCAAGACCAAGCCATATTTCTTCCTCCTTTTTAGTAAGATTTCTACCATTTGTCTTTATTATAAAAGGAAGTTATGTAGTTAAAATGTTGAAACTGTACGTTTTTGATGAAGCTACAAAAAATTCAGGAATCACAGTTACCTGCTCATACAAACAAGCTGACAACCGTTTCAGAGCGGTATGTCAGCTTGTTTATTGATTCCTTTTAGGTTTAGAATCCAGATTTACGAAGCCATTTTACGGCATTCATCTGCACATTTGCGGCAATACTCAGCACATGCCTGGCAGAGTGCGTCTTGGAACTTTGCACATTCTGTAGCACAATCGTCGCATATCTTTGCAAAGACTTGGAAAAAATCTTTTACATACATACTTCCTCTAGCCATCTATTACATTACTTAGGACTCTAATCCCTTAAGTTATCGACTCTTGTCGATACAAGCAACAAGCCGGTTCTCAATATCTGAAGCAATAGCCATCAATTTATCGGTTGGAATCATACTAATGAGCGACGTAGGTTTTGGCATCCCGATCTTAGTTTTCCCATTCTCTTCATAGACGGCAATCTTGCATGGGAGAAAATAACCGACCAGTATGTTTTCGGATAATACCCGTTTCGCTTCATTCGGATTACATACTTCAAGAATATGGTATGCCATATCTAATTCAACTCCTTTTTCATGAAGCTTGCTCTTCATATCAAGCTCCCAAAGGACGCCAAATTTATCCTCTTTCAAATGTTCAGTAAGTTCCGCTATCGCCTCTTCAGGGGTCTTTGAGGTTTCAACCGTATAATGGAACATGACTATTCAACCTCCATATTTTCGTGATAAATGTTTCTTTTCCTCATATCCTTACCCTAGATACCTTCGGCTAAACAAAATAAAGGATATCAACATGTCAGTTTTCCATTACAGGTACAGATACCCACTCACTACTTCCGCTACAGCGCATCAGGAGAATTTAATGGATCTAGGCTCAAATGACGATGGCACAGCATAAGGTAAGGTATATGTAAATTTATGGAGGAGATGTTAGTGTATCAAATGGGTTATGCAGACGGATTGAGGGCTATGGGCGGACAAATGGGGCAAATGGGTATGCAAGGAGGAATGGCATTTACCGATACATTTCTTATCCCTGATATCTCTAAAGCAATTGTTGGTGAGGTTCATGCCTATCGATATTATCAAAGGTTAGCTGAATTAGCACCGAATGAACAGTACCGGCAGACAATTTTACGTATCCAGAGGGATGAATTCAAGCATTATCATTGGTTTACCATGATTCTAAACCACCTGGGGGGACAACAACCGCAAATACCTGCCGGTAAGATGCCTGTGACATTCCAAGAAGGCGTCAGAACCGCAATTCACGATGAATTAGAAACGGCAGCGTTCTATCAAGAAATTGCCTATAGAGCAACTAATCACCCGATTAATATGCATTTTATGCACGCCATGCATGACGAACAGCGTCATGCCTCATTATTTCAATTGATGCTAAGTAGCTTATAAGCTAAGACTCGTCCTTGCCATCTAGTGCACCATAGACGGCAGGGTTTTTCAAGTAAAACGCTATTCTGTTTGGCTTACTCAAAATAGAAACAAGCTGATAACCGGTACATAACGGGATGTCAGCTCATTTCTAATAATATTCAACTTAATGGAATTAATTCGGCTGTCTGTACTGCAACTTTGCTTCTTTGCTCGAAATAACTCGATCAATCTCGTCATATCCAAAGGTACCATCTTCACATTAGAAGTATGCTGAGTGATATTTTCGTTATACTCAGCCTGAATGACCTCTCATGCACTGCTGTTTACAGAACAATCTCCACCGGACTGTTGTCAAATATTTCAAAGGGTCCGGGTGTTACATTTTTTTCTGGGCGTAGCTTATGAAAGAAGTCGTGGTCGAAACGGTAAGAAGATCCATCCGGCTCCTCATAGTACATCTCAGCGTGATGGCTTCTGCCGAGAAGATCAGTTGTAACTACCGTAGGGGCTGCAGCACGTAGTATTTCTGGGCTATGGACATGCACTTGTATCCTGCATTTAGCCGGATCGATTTCGATCTCGATCCCACCCTGGACATAAACCTTAGCATTTGTCTCATGGCTACTCGGCACCGCGCTTTTCAAATACAGATTACCCTGTATCGTAACGGGGAGTGCGATCTGATCGGGCTGAAATGGCTTACCGGATTCCTTTAAGGCCGCAATTTCTTCCTTTGAATATTCCCACCACCGCTTTTCACGAATACTCGGGTAATCGTTGTAGCCGCCCAGTCCTGCAGGATGAAGATAACAGCGGGAGTTATCTGGTACACCGTCCATCACCGCTGCACCGCCGTAATCCATATCTTCCCTTGGTGTGAGCGGAAGATGCTCGAAAAAGGTCATAGGCAGCGGCTCTTTGTTCGGATCATCATCACCTATAAATATGTTATTGTAATACCGGTCGTCGCCGCCCGTGATGTTGCTGTACCCTGCAACCGCTGTCTCATGAGGCATATGGTAGGGGGTATAGCGGGTAAGCTCGGAGCGCACCACGAATCTGCCAGTAAACAGATTGTGCACAAACGCACCGCCTTGGGCCATATTGCGGAAGTTCATAGGAGACAGGAACAGGTTATGATCCACCATATAAGGGCCGTGGCAGACCTCCACAAAGAGATCCTCGGACAGATTGTCATAAAAGATATTCCGGCTGATGCGGGTGCCTTGCGCCTGCCAATCCAGCCAAAGCGCCCGGTAGGAGCTATAGATGACATTTCCGCTAATCTGGGTATCCAGTGCGGCATGGAGTTTGATTCCCCCCACTTCTGCGCCGTGGAAGATGCGCTTGTGATGAATATTATAAATGCGGTTCTGGTTGATCCGGCTAAAAACAGCACCTAAATGTCCAACAATTCCAGCCTGTTCACAATCATGAATTATGTTGTTGCGGACAATATGGCTTCCGATATGATCCTTATGCCAATTCTTGCGCAATGCACCGAAAATAACCTCCTGCTCCCGTTGCGTTCCGCCTTTACTACGAATGTCCGAGTATTCGTTCTGACTGGTAGTTCTCTCTTTGCCTAAGCTGATACCTGTACATTTGGACTCGCTGACCCGATTATTCTCAATAATCCAGCCTTTACTCCAATGGGGACCTATAAGTCCTTCTTGCAAAGCCGTTGGCGGGGCCCACTGGGGGGATGCCTGCCGTAGAGTAAAGCCCCTGACGGTAATATAGTTGAGGCCGGTCTTCTCAGGCCAGAAGCAATAAGGGCGCACATTGATTTCCACATTCTCTTGGCGGGGGTCTTTGCCTCCGAAGTTCGCCCATATGGTGGTGGTCGTTGAACTTACTTCCGCGTACCATTGCATCAAAGAGTCCTCCGCATATTTGGCCTGTGGCCAAACCTGGGGATTGTGCAATTTGGTAACGCTATCACATTCATATAGGGATTTTCCGTCCAGATAAACATCCCCCAGATGCGGCTCGAATGCACCCTCAAACAACCAATCACCTTGCAATTTAGTCTGATAGGGGTTGCGGATGACAAACAGACTGTTTGGCACTTCCGCCCTCCAGACACCGTTCCCTTCGGCTTTCCAGTCAGCTACAGGCTCAGCACCCGTGATAACCACTTCTCCATCGCCGGCAGACTGGTATACAATCCTCTGTTCCTTTGTTCCTCCATTGGCCGGGTTGACCCATTCCCTATAGACACCGGCATGCACGGTAATGATATCTCCCGGCTCCGCTATAGCCGCAGCGCGTGAAACAGTACGGAAAGGTTGTGCCTCCGTACCCGGCACCTGATCGCTTCCTTGAATTGCAACATGATATTCCACTAGATAACCACCCTTTACTTTTTTGTCCGCAATAATCATTTTTAGTTAACCACGTTATCTACCTCGCCGATAGGTGCCTAAGCTTTTTTTATCGGGAAGTAAACTTGATAGGGTTCATAACCGATATCGCGAATTCTTCTCAGCTGAATTCCCGGATCCTGATGTACTGTCTTGAAGAAATAGCGCCAGCTGCCCCACTCCCGTTCATTTTCCAGTATCAATTCAGACGCAACATCATCTTTTTGTGTAAAGAGAATCCTTTCATTCTCACAAATACCAGCCAGTACTTCAGGACCAAAGCGAAATGCTCCTGTCTGTTCGTCGTCCGGCAGAGGAATGAACCTGATGCCGATAGGCAATATCATACTGATCCGATCACCGGATCTCCAATTCCGTGATATGCTATAGAATGTATGGTGATCTGCAGATTTCCCATGTAACTCATCGTTCACATAGATGACGGCTTCCGACATGATCCAGTCTGGAATACGGAAATGGATTGCGAACTCATTCGAAGAGGTGGTATGGACTTCGAAATCATACTTTTTATAATTAGGCAGATTCTCGTGAAGAGCTGTGATCTCATTCAATTCCTGCTGTCCTGCAGTGTTCGAAGAGTTCAGCATGCTTCCACTCATATGATCTTGAGATTGATAAATTCGGACATTCTCTTCGTTGATCTCAGTTGTCAGCTCAGAGTGAAAATACTGGCATACAAAGAGATCATTCTGATCCTGATAATAAATACCTCTGTTTAATGCTGCATTAGCTTGTACCATTGTTCCGTGGCAGCAGAAGAAGCTATCAGTCTCCGAACTCCAATCCTTCCTGAGGCCAGCCTTCATCGGCAGGAAATAAGTTAATAGCCCTGATTCGGGATTACCGTGCTTATTGCCGGTCAGAGAATACTCCTGATAATAAGCTTGAGCCATAATACCGTTGTACAGATTATATTCGATATACTGCGCATAGGCCGGATCTGATGTATGCCGGAAGAGAAACTCTGCCAGACGAATCATATTATATACCGTACAGTGCTCCTGATTCTTATCACCGAGGCGTGCCTTAATCTTCATTTTGGGCATCCACACTTCACCCGCAGTATTCCCGCCAGTTGCCAGCGTTCCTCTCTCTGTAACCGCACATTTCCAGTAGGCAGTGACAATGTCCAGCCACCTCTGTTCACCTGTTACTTCGTAAGCTCTAGCACAACCGAGTACTTCAGGAATGGTTGTGTTGGCATGCATGTTGGTCAGAGGGTCTTTGTTTTCAAGTAACGGGTGAAAAAGTCTGCTGCGGTAATAACGTTCCAGCAAGGTAGTGTATTTATCATTCCCGGTAATATGGAGCAGGTCCGCCCAAGCTTCAAGCATACCGCCTGTCTCCATGTCCAGAATGTCATCGAATTTCTCTCTTGTGAAGGTGCTACTCCATGTGACGAACCAGTCTGCAAATCGATCTGCCACATCGAGTGCCTTTTGACTTCCGGTGAATTGGTTCATATCAACAAGTCCCATAAATAACTTATGGATATTATACTGTGGAGCCCAGATCCCTTTTCCTTTTGCGATCCAATGTAAATATTTCTCTGGGATAGGCCCAGCCCATTGTCCGCCATTATCTTTCTGGCATTCGGCAAGCTCGTCTAATATGATATCCGCTTTAAGTTTGAGTTCCAAATCTCCAGTCTCATGAAACCGCATAGCTGCGGCAGACAGCCAATGTCCAAGAAAATGCCCCCGGATCTGACAGACAGGCGTCTCCCATCCCCCATGTGCATCATGTGGAATATCTCTGCCATGGTATCTGCCTGCTTCTACTTTATAGTTAAACAGGAGATTATCATTCGTCAATTTCATTAAATACCGCCGGTTTGCTTCTTCTCTGCGTTTCAAATCACCATCGTGAAGAACGACATGTTTGCCCTTCAGTTCGATCATCGCCTGCAGCCCCTCAATTGAGTTGGATTTATCTATCTTTGATAATACAATGAAATTATAAAGCAGCGTGTCCTTCAATCCAATGATTAATACTAATATATAATTGATCCATACTGATTTATCACAGTCATAGGGGTTAATGCTGAATAATACGCAAAAAGCCGATCCAGAAAAGGATCGGCATATTTTTTATCACTTTCTTAAGATCAATCGCGTCGGTTCTCCACAGATTTCATACGGTTTTGATCATCAGGCACTCGGTCATTACTGAATTCTTGACCTGCTTCTAATTCAACATGACCGGAAGCGGCCTTGGCAAAATTGGTAAACTGTCTTTTTTGCTCATCCATCTCGTGTTTTTTCTTAAGAAGCTCTTCCGGGTCCTGAGTTGTCATCTTGTTAACCTCCTTGGAATTCAAAGTGCACACTCCAGAAGTTTTCCATTATAGGCCGATGCTTATGCAAGAAATTCACAAACCAAACGATGATTATACCCACAGCCACCGGTTCTACTTGTCCAGGCCGTCAGATCGGATTATTCGTATTCTCCTTTAATGACAAAAAACGAACCCCGGATGGTACCCGCAAGTTTAGACTTCTGTCTGGCAAACTTAAACTTCCCTTCTAACTCCTGTGGAATCTCCATCCCCTCAGAGAGTTTAAAACCTACAGCCCGTTTCTTAGGGTCATCTACTGTATACATGACATTGATCGCCAGACCATCTTCATAAAAGACGTAGGCAAACCGGATATTCTCCACTTGAAAGCGCGACGTTTCTAGAGGTTTGGCTGCAAAAACAAGATCACGTTCTTCTTTTAATACCCGGTTCACATAATCAAGAGTATCCTGGCTTTCACTGGCAGGCAGAACCTCAAATTCATGTTTATATTTGTTCATGAAGTAACGGGCTTCATTCGCACGTAGACCAGCTAGCGCTTCTGCTACAGGTGAAGACTCCAAGCCTGACGTAGACACATTTGTAAAATCAACGATATGTGACATTTCCAAACCTCCTCTTATGCTCCGATTATTATTTCCTTACCACAGGAATCCACAGTTCACCAACAATGAGGCCATTTCGCTGCCCCATCTCTACTGTTGTATTAGGTCCGCCTACATACGCAAAGTTTTTTGCTTCCGGCAGAACTTGTCCAAAGGCAACACCGGCAAGCTTGTTATTCAATTCATCTGCCGTCGTTCCTTCCCCTTTGACAACCAGATAATCTCCCTTAGGAAATTGGATCACTCTGGCTTCTTCTGGTGCCGCTGCATCGGTCATAACGCCAGCATAATGCATCATCTTACTATTCACCGCTTCGTTTACGGCAAATACGTAGTCGTTAGTGGCCATCGCTTTTAAAGTGTCAAGCCTTCCATCTTGACTGACGGCCAGCCAAAAGTCTGCTTTCTCCTTGTTAATGCCAGCATAATCTGTGTAATCACTTTTGAGTTCAGTTCCTAAACCTATAACAGTAAAGCTTTCTTTTTCTTCAAGGGTATACGTCTCCATTGTCTTAACCATCCTTTTTATGTGGATTTATCAAATGATTTGTCTTCTTCACTTGATAATTATATGATAGCCTTAAATCATGTCAAAAAATGATACTGTTTAGGAGCTCCCATGAAAAAAGTTGAACGGATTAATATCATCATGCGGTATATCAACAATCGCGCCCACTTTACCATTACTGAACTGATGCAGGAGTTTAACATCTCACGTTCGACAGCTATTAGAGATATCAGAGAAATAGAAGCCATGGGAATGCCGCTGGTCGCTGAAGTTGGAAGGGACGGGGGGTATTCTGTCATGCGCAACTCCGTTCTTCCCGTTGTCCGGTTTACTGATAATGAAGTCAAAGCTCTTTTTATTGCCTTCATGGCAACAAGAAATGGGCAGCTCCCCTACCTTAAGAGTCGTCAGTCCTTAACGGAAAAATTACTGGGTCTCATCTCAGAAAACCAGCAGGAAGACCTTTTTCTTTTGAATCAGACCTTGCTCTTTGAAGGAACCAACCCAAACAATCCTGATCTGCTTGACCTGTCCGACCTTCCCCATCCGATGCTGGAAAAACTGATCCAACTTCTTCTTGTAGATAGCTATTTATTGATTTCCATCGAAGAAGAGAAGGTAATCCAGTCTTATCCCATATATCTCATGCACCTATATCGTGAAAAGAACCTTTGGCTGATTGAAGGCTTTGACTTAAATGAAGAAAAGAAGCGGATTTTTCCGGTAGACCAGCTTACCCATGTCATACCCTATCCGGTGAAAAATAGAACAAGCAAGAAAAAAATTATTGAAAAGCTAAGTAAGCAGGAAGAAGCAATCAACCTTGTCCTTGATCTTGGTCCAAAAGCGATTGCCCAGTTCAAAAAATACCATCCTTTAAAAATATCATTATCCTACACCAACCCTTACCAAACCACAGGCACGATAAAGACTTTTGTTCATGTGAACAAGCCTGGAGAGTTGGCTGAAATAACGAATTGGCTACTTTTTCTGGGTGCTGATGTTAAGGTTAGGGAAATGCCCAATGAACTTTTAGAAGATTTAAAAAAGAGGTTAAGCTTATATAACCCATCATAGGATCAGCTTTGCTAAATATAGTACTCTATAAACTCCTCGCTGTACTTATGCCCTGATTTCTTCTGGAAAAGAGCTATAAAAAGTGCTGCAGCACTTAGTAACCCAATAAGCACAAAAGAAATTCTATATGCTGCAATAGCGGATGATCTCCCAGTAGCCGGCAGTAATCTAAGCGACATTTGATATAGCATGCCACTAAGAGTAACCCCCATACCCATGCCAATCGTCCTGCTCATATTCAACGTTGCACCTGCCACCCCTAGCCGCTCTTTGGGAACACTCCCCATAATATGACTGTTATTGGGAGGCGTGAAGATCCCCATCCCTATGCCAACTAATAATAGACCAGAAAGAAGAAGCGGAATATCATTCTCATTCTGAATACAAGCCAGTAAAATACATCCTCCAAAAACTGCACTCATCCCCATAATTGCCGGAAAGCGAATACCAAACCGATCAGATAAATAACCGGAAACAGGAGTGAAAACAGTCATACCGACCGGTACAAATGATAAATAAAATCCAGTCATGGTAATAGACGTGTGAAATTCGCTTTCAATTAAAAAAGGACTGAGAAGCAACACTCCATACATCGCCGTAAAAGAAAGAAAGCTTGCCGCATTACCAGTCAAAAAGATACTGTTCTTAAACAAATTCAAATCAAGTAAAGGAGAATTGGAGCGGCGCTCTTCTCTGATAAACGAAGTTAATGCAAGTAAACCTGCGAACAAACATAATGTAATAATCGGTGAGGTCCATCCCGTATTCTCTCCCTTATTCAAAACATACACGATCAAGACTAGGGCAGGAATGAGAAATAAGCTCCCCCAATAATCAAAGGGATCTCGGTTCTTGCCCAGTATATCTTTCGGAAGTAAAAATACAGCCATGATTGTTCCTATGATACCTATTGGAATATTAATAAAGAATAACCAGCGCCAGTCCCCTATCGAAAGAAAGGCTCCACCGATTACCGGACCCAGGCTAAGTCCAATCCCCTGTGCACTCGCCTGAATACCAATAGCCTTCCCACGATGCTTCTGTGGGGTGGAAGCAGTAATAATGGAGACACTGTTAGCTTGTAACATAGCTGCTCCAATTGCTTGTAACACTCTGGATAGTAGCAGCATTATCAAACTAGACGATAAACCGCACAATAAAGAACTGAATAGAAATACCCCAAAGCCAGCGGCATACATCCAGCGGCGGCCATACATATCCGCCAATCTTCCAAATGGGATAACCAGCGATGCAAGCGTTAGTAAGTAAACCAGACTAATCCATTCGGCATCAGACATGCTAATATCAAATTGCCGTACAAGTGTTGGTAATGCCAGATTGATTATGCTTGCATCAAGGGCTGCCATAAAGGCACCTATACATACCGTGAAGACAACCAGCCAATGATACCCTTTTCGATTAGTTAAATGCATGTGTAATATTTCCCCTTTGAAGGCTGTAGTGCTCAATTTCAGTTAGTATCTGTTCCTGCAAAACGTCCAACGTCTCCTTTAACTGAAGAATCTGCTCATCAGATAATCCGCTGCATACCTCCCAGTTCACACGATCTGGAATCGGCTGAACTTGACGAATAAGCTCTTTTCCCTCTTCAGTAAGAAAAATCCGATAAGAACGGCGGTCTTCCGAATTCACCTCTTTGGTAACCGTCCCCCTCTCCACCAGACTTTCGATCATCCGGGTAACCGTCGTTTTATCTTTATCCGCCATGTAGGTTAGGTCCTTTTGGGTCAGGCCATCCTGCTCTTGAAGATGTTTCAGCACATTCCACTGCTCTGGCGTGATGTTGTATGGTTTTAGACGAAGCGCCATAAGATATTGATAGTTTCGATTCAACCGGTAAAAAATAACCGCTAATTTTTCTGAGGGATGTTTTGACATCGCCGACAGCTCCTCACTAATAAAATGGATGCCCAGCCTTATGTATAAGCAGGCATATATCTTGTTTCCTTTTAATTATAATGTTTAAAAATTAGTTGGCAAGCTTACTATTTATTATACAGGTGTTACCCTTATCAACAAATCAACAAAATCCGAAGCTCGGCAAGGAGGCTAACATGTACAAGGAATTGAAAGGCCGTACTGTCGTCATTACCGGAGCATCCACCGGTCTGGGACGGGAGATGGCCCAAAGGTTTGGGCGGGAGAAAGCCAATGTTGTCATTAACTACTACAGTAATGAGGAACATGTGGACCCAATCATTCAGGAAATTACAGAACACGGTGGCCGTGCCGTCAGTCTGAAAGGCGATGTTTCCAAGGAAGCGGATATACAAGAGCTCATTCGTCTGGCTCACGAGTCCTTCGGGGCGGTTGATGTGATGATCAATAATGCAGGAATAGAAAACGAAGTTCCTTCGGAGGACATGACGCTGGACAATTGGAGAAGAGTGCTTGATGTGAACCTGACGGGTGCTTTTTTGGGCTGCAGGGAATCCATCCGGTACATGCTGGATCATGACATTAAAGGACGAATCATCAATATCTCCAGTGTTCATGAGCAAATTCCATGGCCCCATTTTGTTCACTATGCGACCAGCAAAGGCGGGATTAAGCTAATGACGGAAACGCTGGCCTTGGAGTTCGCGCCTAGAGGAATCAGAATCAATAATATTGCACCAGGAGCGATTGAAACGCCGATTAATGCGGTCAAATTTGCAGATCCGGCATCCAGGGCGGCGGTTGAAAAGCTGGTACCGCTCGGTTATATCGGCAAGCCGGAAGAGATAGCGGCCGTAGCGGCATGGCTGGCGTCCGATGAATCCAGCTATGTTACAGGGATTACTCTTGTTGCAGACGGAGGTATGACACAATACCCTTCTTTTCAGGGAGGCAATGGATAATGATCGACATGCTGGTTCATTAAGGAGAGATAACATGACCGATACAGGATTGACGGGGAAATGGTGGAAAGAATGTGTTGTCTACGAAATCTATCCGGCAAGTTTTATGGATTCGAACGGAGACGGCAAAGGTGACCTTCGGGGCATCATCTCCAAGCTGGATTACCTGAAAGAACTCGGTGTGGATGTCTTATGGCTCTGCCCTATCTACGAATCCCCGGGAGCAGATAACGGATATGATATCAGCGATTTTTATGCAATCAACCCGGATTTCGGGACGATGGCCGATTTTGACGAACTGCTTAGAGAATCACATGCGAGAGGGCTTAAAATCATGATGGATATGGTCCTCAACCATACATCCGATCAGCATCCCTGGTTCAAAGAATCACGAAGCTCCAAGGATAATCCGAAACGGGATTACTATTTTTGGCGGGAAGGCAAAAACGGCCTGTTCCCTAACAACTGGGAATCGTATTTCAGCGGTTCAGTGTGGGAGTATGACCAGACGACAGAAGAATACTATATGCATCTCTATTCCAAGCATCAGCCTGACTTGAATTGGCGGAATTCCGAAATGGTAGAGTCGCTCTACCAGATGATCCGGTGGTGGCTTGAGAAAGGTGTAGACGGATTCCGGTTTGACGCCATCGCCCATATTGTCAAAACCAGAGGATTACCCGACGCGGAGAATCCCCAGCATTTAACAGTGGTACAAGCTTATCAGCTCTTCTCTAACCTTGAGAAAGTCCATGTAATGCTCAAGAGACTTAACGAGGAAGTGCTTATGGATTATAACATTATGACCGTCGGAGAAACATCTGGACTCGGTCCCGAACAAGCGTTGGAATACGTCGGGGATGGACGGCACGAGTTAAATATGGTGTTTCAATTCGAACACATGTCCTTGGATGCAGCAGCGCCGGGTACCGGCAAATGGCAGTCACGTTCTTGGACAGTACCTGAATTAAAAAAGATCATGAGCCGCTGGCAGACCACACTTCACGGAAAAGGCTGGAACGCTAATTATTTAGGCAACCATGACCAGCCCAGACCGGTCTCGCGGTTCGGTAATGATGCGAAATACCGCATAGAATCTGCTAAAATGCTTGCTACTTTCATGCTTACGCTGGAAGGAACACCCTACATTTTTCAAGGTGAGGAAATCGGCATGACCAATGCTCACTTTCCTTCCATCGGGGATTATAGGGATGTCGAGACACTCAACTATTACGAGCAGGCCAAAATGAAGGGTCTCTCCGACAACGAGATTATGAAAGCCATCTGGAATAAGAGCCGGGACAATGCCAGAACGCCCTTACAGTGGGACGAATCCGAAAATGCGGGATTTACCACTGGGGTGCCTTGGATCAGGTTGAACACCAATTATCCAGACATTAACGTGGACCGTGATAGAAAGAACAAGGATTCTATCTTCCACTATTACAAAAAAATGATCGAGTTGCGTAAAAAGAGCAAGGTGCTGCTCTACGGCGAATATCAGCTTCTTCAGCCGATAGATCCGGACATCTATGCTTACACGCGAACTCTGGATGAGGAACAAATGCTCATTCTCCTGAATTTCTCCGACGAGCAAGCTGAGTTTACTTGGCCCTATGAACTAGGCAAGACCGATGCAGAGCTTCTTATCTCCAACTATGAAACTAAGAATGTTCGTCTGGAGCCTTCATTTATGCTTGAACCTTACGAAGCAAGAGTTTATAAGATAACCCCATAAAGGAGCGATATCCATGAAAATGTATGTGCGATTCGGAATGATGATTATAATATCCACACTTCTCATGTACTGGCTAATGTATTTGAATGTATTTCAAATCGATCATATATATTTTAGCCAAACCCGGCTATATATGGCATTGATCATGGGCTCCGCCATGGCCATAGTCATGCTTCTCTTTATGTGGAAAATGTATACGAAGCGGATCGTGAATGCCCTAATTCTTACCATAAATATCGTTGTCTTTGGACTTTCGCTGTGGCTCGTTCGAAGCCAGACTACAGTAGGTGACGTGGCGTGGATGAAAGCCATGATTCCTCACCATTCCATTGCCATTCTGACAAGTGAACGAGCGAATATCTCCGACCCCCGGGTAAGGAAAATCGCGGATGGGATTATTGAGTCCCAGAAGAGAGAAATCGCCGAGATGAAAGAGCTGATTAATCAACTGGAAAAAGATCAATAAAGCAAAAAAAGAGCAGCCTTTTTATGGCTGCTCTTTCCTACATTACTAAAGCTAAGCAAATGAACTGATATGTGCGACTTTTCTTACCGCCTCCAAAACTAGCGTTGACTGGCTGTCATTTGTCAAAATTATAAGCGAGTCTCCCGCACGTATAACCACACTCCCGGTAGGTATAATTTCTTCAGCTCCCCTTTTAACGGATACGATCAGACAATGTGCAGGCCATTGGAATTCTCCAATGCCTATTCCATCTAATAGAGATCCTTGATGGACCGGAATCTCGAGAATGACTTTACTCGAATCCGTCTTGTCAAAAGCGCTTTTCCCGTGCAGAAATCTTTCAAGTAGTACTTCATAGACTGGCAAGGAATGAAAAAACTCAGCAGTCATGTAAGCTGCCAGGCATACGATGCCTATAGGCAGCAGGTTCGTAAAGGAACCTGTCATCTCAGTAATCAGGATGATGCCAGTAATGGGAGCCTTCAGGCTTGCAGTCAGAAATCCGGCCATGGCGGCTATAAGAAAATAAGCTTCATCAAGATGAACTCCTCCCAGTAAACCATTTGCAAATTTACAGTAAAGGGTGCCAATCAATCCTCCAATGACAAGCATCGGCAGAAATATCCCTCCGGGTGCGGAAGATCCGTAACTGAGCATGGTAAATAGGAATTTCACAGCAAGAAGAAGCAGTAAAAAGGTTAAAGAATAAGGATCTGACACTAAATCATTGACTAAGTCATTGCCTCCGCCCAAGACCGATGGGAGTGTCAATCCCAGGATTCCCGCTAGAACGAACGGAATGACCGGACGGGCCTGTGAAGGAATCCAGGTTATCTTTTGATACAGATCCTGAAAAAAATATAAGCCTTTATTAAAGAAAATACCAGATACACCGACCAGCAATCCCAACAGGACCAGATGATAGTAATCGGCCAGCGGCAGCGTTCCGATCCCGGAAAAGTTAAATACGGGGGTTAGTCCAAAGAACTCCTTTGAAATAAAATCGGCGACCAGTGACGAGGTTAAAGCAGAGATCATAATGAGTGGAGAAAAATTCATGTGTACTTCTTCCAAGGCGAAAATAACGCCCGCGATTGGCGCATTGAAGGCGGCCGAAAGCCCCGCACTTGCACCGCATGTGATTAGGATGTGTGTCTCCGTCTTCGATTTATGGAATATCCGGCTGAAGCCTTCAGCAACCAGAGCGCCGATTTGAATCGAAGGACCTTCTCTTCCCAGGGATAATCCGGCTCCAATACTTACTGCTCCCCCGAAAAACTTAGAGGTTACCGCTTTCCACCAGTTGAGTTGCAGTCGGTTCTGCAACACGGCTTTCACCTGAGGGATGCCGCTTCCCGAAATACCAGGCTGTTTCTTTACAAGCATACCAGTACACCATCCGGACAGAATCAGAATCGCCAGCCATCCGGGTACAACCCATAAGTGATTTCTCTGATACTGATAAAAGACCAAAGACTGCTTGAGCGCTTCCTCCAATACATAACGAAACATTACAACCACCGTACCTGATAGTATGCCTACTGCTATGCCGCCTGCGAGAAGCCGAAACTTGAAATCAAACCAAGTATCCAGCAGTCTGCGGATCGAATGTTGATTCACTGCAAGAACCTTCTTTTCATTTTTTTTGACACAAGTTTTATATTAACAGTAAGAGCAGGTGAATTCCATAATTTTTGCTGCTGCATAACCTGCTGGCTTTATAGACCCAGCTTTCGGCCAGGACGCCGTCAGAGCCGGCAAGTCATGTTCTTCGCCTGCTCCGAAAAGAACCGCCCCTCAACTAATTTATGAGGGGCGGTTCTTTTTCTTGATATAAAGTCTGAAATATCAGCGCATATTCACTTCAGAAATTTGTAAGCTTCAGCAACACCAGAGGCAAAAACTAATGGATCTCCAATGTAAGAATAATGGGCATAAAGAATCGGTGGACTTTGAATATCAAGCACCAATATCATCTCCTATGCTTTTTTCCAGTGTATGTATAGAAAAAGCAAAGGTGCGAAATTGGCTGTTTTGTTAGAAGTTGAGAAGTAAAGACATGACTACTGCAGGGTGGGGTCAATCCCACTCTCATGGCGGTTTTGACTCACTTCTTTGAAAAGAGTCCCCTCTTCTATTTTGTCGCCTGACTTCAAGCCCAGCATACGTTCCAGTTCCCCGATAGTTACTGGTCTGGCATGCCTCATCAGTTCGTATCCTAATTGGCCGTTTGGTTCAAGTGTGGCGGTTTTGACATCTTTAAAGCTCGAAATCCCTTTCTCTCTGAGCCTGATTTCAAGTTGATCAACTGTCATTCGGACAGAATGTAGAGTATTAATATTGATTTGTCCATTTTCAATCACGATCTTTGATTTTCCGCTAAGCACCTTTTCGAGCCAGTTTATTTTCAATTGTAAATATTCAATAATTAATAAGGACACAATAAACACTGCAGCTGAACCAACAGCCTTCCATAATTCATGATTGGCGATAGGTTGAACTATCGTAGTACCGATTGAGATTATAATTACAGTCGTAGCTACACTCATTTGTGCTATTGATTTTCTCCCGGCAATTCTTAAAAGTATTATCCCGACGACAACCAGAAAAGCAGATTTCCATATCCAGGCGATATCCAACCTATTTCCCCACCTTAATAACCATTTTCAGATAGTATTGTGTATGATGTCATTTTCTATTCATACTATTTTAAATGGATGAATCCCTTATTAGCGCTTCAATTTACCACTCCAGGCGCTCAAGCCTCCTTGCAGATGAACAAGTCCTGTATAACCGTTTTTCAGCAGAATTCTTGCCGCATTCTTGCTTCGCATTCCACTTCGACAATATAGAAAAACAGCTTGATCCTTAGGTACTTCCCTTAAGCGGCCAGATAGCTGGGATAAAGGGATGTTCTTAGCGCCGTTAATATAACCGGTCTTATACTCTCCCGGCTCCCGTACATCTATGAGCATCCTTTTCTCGCTGCCCTCCATCACATGTTGAAATTCTTCAGCGTTCAGCGCCTTTAATCCTTTTGCGGGTCTTATACGGGAATAAACAAACCAGAGCAACAATACAATTACTGCAATGTTAATGATTGAACCTGTGTCCACAATGTCTTCCTCCTTCTTGGGTTATTTTACGAAAACATATTTTTGCAGGCCACTCATCACCTTCGATTACAAACAGACAACGGAAACCATGCTTACGGAGTATTCTTGCTGCTTTATTGCTTTGGTACCAATTGTTGGACAAAATCAGTACGCTATCGTCAGGAACCAGATCGTGTTGCCATACGTAAGGAAGGCGTCCTAAAGATATATTTATCGAGCCGGAAATATGTTCTTCCAAATAATCTGAAGCATCCCTGACATCGAGCATTTTCAAATTTAACCTTTCCTTTTCTTGGACCCAATTATTAGGATCAATATAGGAAAGGGAACGAACGGGCCATATCTGGTACAAGAACCTTAAAGCGATGGCTCCAGTCAAAAAGCACAATAATATGATCATCTTGCTCTGTCCTTTCCTAAGGGCTGCAGCAGCTGATAATTATTGCTCCAGCTACTGCAAATCCACTTGTAAGTTAGTCAACGCACCCATTCATCCGTCCAGTTATTAAGTCCACCTGTCATGTTAATAACATTAAAACCTCTTTCAGTCAGCAGTTCACATGCCAAGCCGCTACGGTTTCCGCTTCGACACATAACAATGGTTTCTTGGGCAGGATCGAGTTCATGTAGCCGTTCCAAAAGCACGCCAAGTGGAATATGTTTGGCACCGGCGATGTGTCCCTCAGCCCATTCTACAGGTTCGCGAACATCCAGCATGATCATTGAATCCCCTTTTTTGAGCTGTGCGGCTACCTTCTGTGGTGAAATTTCTTTTGTAATTTTAAATGCCATGCTAATCTCTCCTTTATTCTATTTAGTATTAATTCATTAACTCTCAGTTAGTGGCTTTTCACAAGAAGCGCGATGGCTTCCTTGACCATTTTCTCGGTATTTGGGTTGCCCTCAGCTTGTTCAGCTACAATACATTGATGCAGGTTCTCCGCGACAATCTGGGCAATAGCTTTATCAGATGCATTGCGCACAGCAGATAATTGAGCCACAACCTCTTTGCATGCCTTTCCTTCTTCCATCATTCGAAGGACACCCCGAATTTGACCTTCGATTCTGCGTAAGCGTGTTTTCATTTCATCCGGATAATGATATTCCATCTATGATCATCACCTTTCATCAAATATACATAGTATACATATACCCCTATAGGTATTATAGCACAAAAATTTTTTTAAACAACTCGCTTGAAGGATTTCGAGAATGATTATAGAATGGTTGACCAGATCTTTACTGCCGTGAGGGCAATTAAGACGACTAATCCATACCGTAACACATTAACATTCATTTTGGAGCTAATCCTGGATCCAAGAGGTGCTCCGAGTAGACTCCCGATAACCGTATAGATTGTAGGCTCCAGAGGAATACCCCCAGCCGAGATTTTACCGATTAACCCGCCTATTGCTGATATAAAGACAATAGCAAGCGAGGAGGCAATGGTTGTACGAGTGGGTATTTTGAGAACAGTAAGCATAATAGGTATTAGAATAAATGCGCCCCCTGCTCCTACGATTCCTGAGACGATACCTACCAAAAAAGCCGCGCCCATAGCAATGAATTTATTGAATGTTAGATGCTCCGACTGTTCTTCGCTTCCTTTTCTCGGGATAAGCATGAGGATAACCGCTAGTACTGCAAGGATTCCGTAAATCAAATTGATAACTTCTCCATTAAGAAGCCCCGAGATGTATCCTCCAGCCAGGCTGCCCACGAGAATGCTGCTCCCCATATATACAACTAGACCCTTGTGAACAACAGCCCCATTATTTTTTTTACGCCGAAAAGCAATGACTCCTGCAAGCGAAGCGAAAAATACCTGGAACATGCTAATCGACGACACTTCATGGGCGGAGAATTGTGCTACCCCAAGCAGAGAGGGTACATATAAAAGCAGCGGATAATTAATAATCGCTCCACCAATCCCAAGCAAACCGGAAAAGAAAGAACCGACCAGACCAAGCAATGCCATTACGATAAAAAGCAGTATATCCATCGGCTTTCCCCTTCCTTTAGATGATGATAAAAAAAACAACAAAAATGTATACGGATCAGAAATATGCGGGTATAATAATACCAAGTAAATTAATGTGAAATGAGTGATTAAGCATGTTTAGTGTGTTGAAATCTCTTTTTAAAGATAACTGCCCAGTATGCAACGATAGATTGCATGCCGACAGTAATGCTGCCTGCAGTATCAAGTCATGCCCCAAAGGTCATTATAAAGAGGAGAGCTATAGCTCTCTTGGTGTACGAATTGTTTATGATGGCTTGAAATAAGCGAACACGCTCATGCGTGTCCGCTTATTTCTTAAATCTTCTTTACAAAGAATTTATAGATGCCATTTTCTTCTTCATATTTAATAAGCTCATGTTTGGTTTGTTTGACCCATGCCTGAAAGTCATTGATAGAACCTTTGTCTGTTGATTGCACTTCCATGATTTGATTAGTGGTAAGACCGTCCAGGGCTTTTTTTGCTTTTACGATCGGCATTGGACAAGCTAATCCTTTCGTGTCGACCACAAGATCTACTTGCATTTTCTTATATCCTCCTCTTATTTATCGTGAACGGCACAGCGGTTTGGACCGATTTCCATCTCTTGCTGCTCTTCTTCACTTGGTGTCATTTTCCCCATATTCGTTTGACGGATTTCTTGGTATGCATTCGGTTGAGGTGGCAGGTTTTCCGTTACAGTGCGCCGGAATGTTGCTTCTTCTTGAATATTCAGACCTGGATTTTTACCATAAAGTTCCGACAACTTCGACATAACTTTCCCTCCATCCCCAAGCTCGGATACTTTTCCGAAATGAGCCGGAAGAACGGTTAAGTCCTGGGATAGTCTTCTGTAGCGGTTATAGAGTGTCTCACGAAGGTCGCCGACCCAGTCTTCTGCTTTGCCGGCCAAATCAGGACGTCCGATCGATTCAATAAACAAGATGTCACCGGTCAACAGGAATTGTTCGTCTACGATAAGTGAGGTACTGCCGATTGTGTGACCTGGTGAATATACCGGCTCGATCCGAATTGTTGTATTTCCAACAGTAATATCCTGTCCTTCTTCCAATTTATCATACGAAAAAGTAACCTCGTCAGCATCTTTAGGTGGCAACCAATAGGTCCCTCCAGTCTTTTCCGCCAATTTCCGGCCGCCTGAGATATGATCGGCATGGAGGTGAGTGTCTAAGGTATGCTTGATCGTCGCCCCTTGGCTTTTCGCAAATTCCTCGAAGACTTCTGTCATCCGGAGTGTATCCACTACGGCCGCTTCACCGTTTGATACAACCATATAAGACAAGCAGCCTTTACCGATTCGAACAAACTGGTAGAGGGATCCCCCACCCTTCAAATCACTGATCTTAACAGGCTCCAGATGCTCACTCCATGATTTCATTCCGCCTTCCAGATAGTACACATTAGTTCTTCCCGCCTGGACAATCTGCTCAGCCACGAATTTGGATGAACCCTCCTTGGCACATACGACAAGGACCTTTTTGCCATTTGGAATTTGATCAAGTGCAGGATCCACACCATCCAGCAGTTCGAAATATGGAATATTGATGACCTCAATCATATCTCCTTCAATTTTCCAGTCATTAAAGTCACTTTCATTACGAACGTCCAGGATGAACAGCTCTTCCTTGGCCAGAACCAATCTTGTAAGTTCCCTGGCTGTCATTATACTCAGTGCATTTGTAGCTTCCATGTATCGGTTCCTCCTTTGATTAAAATGTTAAAGAGACATTGGCATCCTTAGCGAAATCCAAGAATGTTACTGCGCCTCCGACTTCGATTCCTTCGATAAAATCTTCTTTTTGCAAATTCATTACATCCATAGTCATCTGGCAGGCAATGATTTTGACGCCCATCTCCTGTGCCATTTCAACCAGCTCAGGAATGGATGGAACGTTGGCATTTTTGAATCCTTCGGCAAAATGCTCGCGTCCGGCCGGTAATGGCAGCTGGTGATGAGCCTGTTTGTGAATCAAATTCAATCCCTCGAAGGTGAAGAAGATTGCCACTTCGGCATCGGTTGCGGCAGAAGCTGTGGCAATATTGAACACTTTATAGGCATCGAACAAACCACCGTTACTTGCGATAATAGCTACTTTTGTACTCATTACGTTAATTCCTCCATTTAATGTTTTAGTTATAGTTATTGTATTAGTTATTTTCCGTTAATCCTGTCCACCCGGACATGCCAGGTTCAACATTATGAACGTCTTTGAAGTCTTTTGAAGCTAACAGCTGGCACGCCAGATCACTACGCGCTCCCGTCCGGCAAATAACATAGATAGAATCTTCCCGATTGAGTTCATTCCAACGATTCTCCAGTTCACCAAGAGGAATGGAGAACGCATTTGGAATTCGACTAAATGCATATTCAGCTGGTTCACGAACATCTAGAACCATCACCTTCTCATCACTCGCCAGTTTTTTCTCAAGCTCCTCATTAGAGATCACATGCATATATTTTTTTTGCTCCTTAATCTCATCCTGGCTGGCTTTGCGAAGATAATGTTTGAGGACGTTATCCTCTTCAATGGTTCCCAAATATTGATGACCGGTATTCTTTGCCCATCCCTTAATATCAGCTAGAGAGCCTTTATCGGTAGCTTGAACCTCGATGACCTGACCTGCTTCAAGCTGGTCCATCGCTTTCTTAGTTTTTACGATAGGCATCGGACATGCCAGTCCTTTGCAATCCAGTGATTGATCTGTTTTAATCATTTGCAATTTCAGAACCTCCTTGAAGTATTTTATCTGGATGCTAAAAACATATAATACGTATACCCCCATGGGTATTGGCATGGATAAATCATAATTGTGTTGAACCCGTTTGTCAATAGTGTGTGTAAGCACCTGATTTTTTATTAATATGGATAATGCAAACTAGAAACACGAATAATTTTGCTCATTAATGAAGTAAATGATTAGATAACCTACTACTTCGACCTATGCACACAGCCCGTCATATTTTCGACACAATGAAGGGATTGCAATTTATATCTCTATATCTTAATATTACGATATAACGTTTTAGTGGATCGAGGTGATTTCACAGTCAATGGACAAACAATTTGAAACCTATGCACAGGCAGCTGAATTATTGAAGGCACTAGCCCATCCGGTTAGATTATGTATTGTAAAAGGAATCATTGATAAAGGAAGTTGTAACGTGACTTATATGCAAGAATGTTTGGAGCTTCCACAATCTACAGTTTCCCAACACCTCCAGAAGCTTAGATCTTTAGGTATTGTGGAGACTGAAAGAAACGGCCTTGAGATTATTTATTCCGTTAAAGACGAAAGAATCAAACTTCTGCTACAAATATTAAAGGGGGAATAGTCATGAATAAAAAAGTATTAATCGTAGGTGGAGTTGCAGGAGGCGCCTCAGCGGCAGCCCGTCTGCGCAGATTGGATGAAGATGCACATATAGTGATGTTTGAGCGTGACCCTTATATTTCTTTTGCTAACTGCGGTCTTCCCTATTATATTGGGGGTTCCATACAAGATCGTTCCAAATTACTGGTACAAACGCCTGAGGCCATGCATAAACGCTTCAATATTGATGTTCGAATCCAGAGTGAAGTGATCTCCATTGACCCGATTGGCAAAAAAGTAGTTGTGCAAAGTAAGGAACTAGGCTCCTATGAGGAGAACTATGATGCTCTGATTCTATCTCCAGGTGCAAAGCCAATCCGCCCTTCTCTGCCTGGAATAGAGAGTTCCAAAATTCACACACTACGAAACATTCCGGATACAGACAAAATCAAAAATAAGGTGAGTGAAGAAGGTACACGTTCAGCGGTAGTAATTGGCGGTGGATTTATTGGAGTGGAAATGGCGGAAAACCTGAAGGAAGCCGGGCTGGAAGTAACACTGATTGAGGCAGGCCCTCAACTATTGGCTCCCTTCGATTCCGAAATGTCAGCCGTATTATCCAAAGAACTCGTGGATCATGGAGTAAATCTAATTTTTTCCGACATGGTGCAGAGCTTTGAGGAGACTGACGAGCAGATTCAGGTCCACCTTGCAAGCGGTAAGGTTCTACAAAGTGAAATTGTCCTGCTGGCCATCGGAGTTACGCCGGATACATCGTTCCTGAAAGATAGCGGTCTGGAATTCGGACCTAAAGGGCATATCCTGGTTAACGAGAGAATGGAAACGAATATTAAAGATATCTACGCGGTAGGTGATGCTGTAGAAATCGTGGATTTCGTTAACGGACATAAGTCAGCCGTCCCCTTGGCAGGACCTGCCAATAAACAAGGTCGTATTGCTGCAGACAATGTCAGTGGATTAGGTACCACATACAAAGGGACTCAAGGTACATCCATTATTAAAGTCTTCGGCTTGACTGGTGCATCTACCGGCAATAATGAGAAAACCCTGCAGCGACTTGGTATCCAGTATCGTGTTATCTATGTACATCCTAACTCCCATGCTTCCTATTATCCTGGAGCCACTCCAATATCCATAAAACTTCTTTTTAATATGGATGGCAGAGTTTTGGGTGCGCAAGCTGTAGGCTTTGACGGAGTAGACAAACGCATTGATGATATTGCCACGGTGATCCGTTTTAAGGGCACAGTTGCGGATTTAACTGAACTGGAACTCTCATATGCTCCTCCATATTCCTCGGCTAAAGATCCGGTTAACATGGCCGGATACACGGCAGAGAATGTAATTAACGGAATGAGTGAAGTATTTGTACCTGGGGATTTAGCCAGCCGGAATTTGGACTCCACAATACTTGTGGACGTACGAAGCGAATTGGAGCATGCGAATGGGCATATCGAAGGTTCGATTAACCTTCCTGTCGATGAACTGCGTAATCGCCTGGATGAACTGGATCCCGCTAAGGAAATATGGGTCTATTGCCAGGTTGGCTTGAGAGGCTATACGGCATCCCGGATCTTAACCCAAAAAGGGTTCAAGGTGAAGAATTTGACAGGTGGCTACAAAACATATCAGATCAGCAAATATGTTCCGCAAAACAAAAATACGGCTTCAAATGATAAATTGACTGCTACGGACAATTTGAATGCTGATGCAGTCATTGACGCCTGTGGACTCTGCTGTCCAGGGCCGATCATTCAAGTGAAAAAAAATATCGACCAGCTACAGGTCGGGCAAATTTTAAAAGTAACGGCCTCTGATCAAGGATTCTTTGAAGACATCAAGGCATGGGCTAAAATGTCCCATAACAGTCTTATTCAACTGTCAAAGCTTACTAACGGTACTATCGAGGCATACCTCCGCAAAGCGATCATCGATGATGTGAGTGTAAGTAAATCCTAATACATTTCCAAATATAATCATTAACAAAGAAAGAATCTGCTATTTCTGTAGCAGATTCTTTCTTTGTTAGTATTCAATACCCGTGATTATTCTTTCTCCATCGTGCTGATGTCGATCACAAATCGATACCGGACATCTGAGGCTAACACGCGCTCCCAAGCTTCATCAATTTGGTCGGCAGAAATAATCTCAATTTCAGGAGCGATATGGTGTTCCGCACAAAAATTCAACATTTCCTGGGTTTCCCGAATGCCACCAATCATAGATCCGGCAAACGAACGGCGGTGGCCGATAAGTGAGAATACGTTAACTGGCAATGGCTCCGCTGGAGCGCCTACATTGACAAGAGTACCATCCAGCGCTAATAACGAAAGATAGGAACCAATATCAATACCCGCACTCACGGTATTCACAATCAGGTCGAACGAACCAGCCAACTCTGCAAATGTTCCCGGGTCACTTGTGGCATAATAATAATCCGCCCCAAGCTTCAGACCATCATCCTTCTTCTTCAATGATTGAGATAGAACCGTTACTTCTGCCCCCATGGCATGCGCTATTTTTACGGCCAGGTGTCCAAGCCCTCCAAGTCCTACAACAGCTATCTTTTTGCCAGGACCAGCTCCCCAATGGCGCAGTGGCGAGTATGTCGTGATCCCTGCACACAACAATGGTGCTGCGGCATCCAGCTCAATACCGTCAGGAATTCGAACTACAAAATCTTCAGTAACTACAATATGTGTGGAATAACCTCCTTGTGTAAATTGCCCATACCTATCGACAGCCCCATAGGTTCCTGTCATTCCATTGAGGCAGTACTGCTCTTCCCCTTTATGGCAGTTATCACATTCCCGGCAGGAATCAACCATACAGCCAACCCCAACACGGTCGCCAATAGCATATTTTGTAACCTCTGAACCTACCTGTGTAACAATCCCTGCGATCTCATGCCCTGGAACAAGAGGATATTCTACTGGCCCCCACTCGCCCCGTGCTGTATGAATGTCAGAATGGCAAATCCCTGCGAACTTAATCTCAATCAGAATATCATGTGGCTGTAGCTCTCTGCGCTCTATCGTGGTCAGCCGGAAGGGGCCTTCCTGGCTGAATGTAGCACGTGCGTTAACAGTAATCATTGTAAAACCTCCTGCGAATTGGTTTATTGAATAAACATGGCAGTTGAACAAATCCGAAAACAGATAATCCTACTTATGAGTTCACCTTAAGACTTACACGGTTAACTTCTTAGTGAAACTCCAACATACAGTTACGATATTCCCAACCGGAAATAGTAAACTAAATTTGTTTAATCAACTCCTGTCAATTATTATATAGGTAAGAATCCTATGTTCAAGGATCAAAAAGACGTATTATGTTGATTTATCAACACATTAATCAATAATATTCATTATCTAAGAAAGTTTGGTGTAAATATTGACGGGCAAAGTGGATCGCAGAAAAATTAAAACCCAGGAAGCCTTAAAAAAGGCTGTCATTGAACTCATGACTGAGAAGAACTTTGACGACATTACCATTCAGGAGCTTGCAGACCGTGCGAATGTCAACCGTGGAACCATATATCTTCATTATCAGGACAAATTCGATTTATTGGATAAGCTCATAGAAATACATATTAATGAGTTAGGTGAGATGGATAAATGGGCATGTGAGATGAATTGGGTCGATGCGCTTGTACCTTATTTTGAATATTTCGAGAAAAATTATTTGTTTTTTTCTACGATGTTAGCAAGTAAAGGCACCCCCTCTTCTTTCCGGACACGGCTCTTGGCTTCATTTATGAAAGGATTCCAAGGTGAGATTGACAGGGAAAGCGATAAGAATGCGGATTTGAGTGATGATGTTATGTTGCAGTATGCAGGAACTGCGTACGTTGGAGTCATTGAATGGTGGATCAGGAATGGGATGCCCCATCCACCGCACGAAATGGCAAAACAAGTCGGGGTGCTTTTAGAGAGGAGCCTATAAGTATACTATACAGCCGCTCCAAAAGCGTTTAAAATTCTCTGTAGCGAATAATTTTGGGAGAGGGAGTCATAAAAGACATGCTGGACCTAAACATTATCAACCAACTGAAGAAAACGCTTAAAAAAAGTATCGACAACAAGGAAATCGCCGGTGCTAACTTCATGGTGATCAAGAATGGCAACGAGGTTTTTTATCATGAGGACGGTATGGCCGACCTTGAGACAGGTCGCGCTATATCAAGAAATTCAATCTTCCGCCTATACTCGATGACAAAGCCGGTTACCGCCACTTCCATCATGATGCTGCTGGAGCGTGGGGATATCGATTTATTTGATCCTGTCAGCCAGTATATTCCGGGTTTCAAAAACCAACAGGTCGAGAACAATGGTGAACTGAAGCCTGTTACCCGGGAAGTCAACATTCACGACTTGCTGAATATGACCTCTGGACTGGTATACGGCGGAACCGATAAAGCGGGACAGTACACAGATGCTTTGTTCCAGGATCTAGGCAGCCGTCTATACGGTGAAGATCCAATGAGCACAATGGAATTTGCCAACCGCCTGGGTCAAGGACCCCTATCGTTCGAGCCGGGATCATTCTGGCAATACGGAACGTCGGCGGACGTCCTTGGTGCGATTGTGGAGACGGTTAGCGGCATACGTTATGGGCAATTTCTGAACAAGGAGATATTTGAGCCGCTGGGAATGAAAGATACCGGTTTCTGGCTGTCAGAAGAACAAAGAGTTCGTCTTGCCAAAGTCTATCAGGATGATGGTGAAGGCGGATTGAAGGCGTACATGGACAGTCATCTCGGTATCTTCCACCACATGGACCGGGAACCGGCATTCGAGTCGGGCGGAGCGGGACTTGTCTCTACGATTGACGATGCCGCTAAATTTACGACGATGCTTATGAATCAGGGCAGCTATAAGGGAGTTCAATTGCTCAAGCCTAGAACCGTTCAATATATGACTTCAGCACGATTAAGCGATTGGCAGCAAAAAGGGTTCGATACTTGGCATTCCTTGCAAGGCCACAGCTACGGTAACCAGATGCGCATCATGACCGACACCGGGAAAGCCGGAGTAATCGGCGGCCAAGGCGAATATGGCTGGGATGGGTGGCTTGGGGCATATTTCTGCAATAGTCCTCTAGATGGTCTGACCGTGCTTTTTATGATTCAGAAAAAAGATGCCGGCACGCTGCCGATTACCCGCAAGCTGCGTAATATCGTAATAAGCAGCTTATAAGGAGATTTATTGGTCAAACCAAAGCAGTCCGCCCCCTCTGTGATTGAGGGCGGACTGTTTTTTTACCAGATCAGTACTCTCCCGCTCTAAGTGTCTTCCCCACCGGATCTCCTCATGTTTCCATGGGCGGTCCGAATAATAAATCAAGGATCTTATCATCTGCTCTTCGATTTATACCTTGATATGGATAACAATGAATATGAATGGCCGGATTAAAGTTAATTTCGATAATACTATAATTCTCCTCGCTTGCCTCTTCGTTAATATGATTAATCATCATGTCGACTCCACAAAATGTAGCTCCAGCAGCTTTAGCAGCCCGCACAGCTATCTGTTTATAACTTTCTGGAATGTCATCTGTACAATCGATACTGTCCCCTCCCGTGCTGATATTGGAGTTTTCTCTTAAGTAGATTACTTCACCTAATCTTGGGATATCTAATGCGCTCATGGACTGGTTTTTCAAAAACAACCTTTCCGGTTCGCCTAATTGAATCCGTTCTAGCGGGGTTCTATACCCTTTCCCCCTCAACGGATCTTTGTTTTTTTGCTGAATCCGTTCTTCGATTGTATGCACCCCATCCCCTACTATATTGGCAGGTACACGGTGCAGTATCCCTACTACTTCATCTCCCATAACCAGGAAACGATATTCTTGTCCTGCTACAAATTCCTCAACTAGGATCGTCCGGTCATGAGCAAAGGCCATATCAATAGCTTGCTTATAATCTTCTATAGTATAGCTATTGGTGAATATAGTGATGCCCAAGCCAAAATTCGTCGATTTCGGTTTTACTACGATTGCTCTATCCCGATGAACTTCATAATCCAGCAAGGCATCCTGTTGACTGCCATAAGCTGCACCAGCAGGAACCCGAATTCCATGCTGTTTCAGCACCTTCTTGGTAACGATCTTATTCTCCATGATTAGTACTGTACTGTATGAATCTAAGGATGTTTTCGTTGCCTGCTTCACATATTCCAGATGATCCCCCTTCTTAAGGACAACAAAATTCTCATCACGATCAATGAGCTCAAAGCTAATTCCGCGCTTAACCGCTGCTTTTAGTAATAGCTGTGTCGACAATTCCAAATCTTCATAGCCAACGAACTGGTATCCTGCCGCACAACTTTCTTGTGCATATTGCTTCGCTTTATTTAAGTGATAAGTCAGATAAGAAGAAGATTGTATTTCTGATTTGACGATGGATGCGTAACTGTGGTCGGAATTGTGCAGGATGTCTCTATGATAATTAAGTATATGAATCCACGACGAGTCGTCGGGTTGGAGTGCTTTTATCATTGCTTGCATTTCATCAAGGATAGCTATGGCCTTTTCTTTCATGCTTACCCCACTGCCGTCATCCAGCAGTTCCCCTTGAAGTCCTTTGAACATAAGGGTATCCACATTCATATCTGCTTGCTGCTGTTGTTGTTTAGTGAAGGGTTCATCGTGCTTCAGCATCACATAGATAAGAAATAAATGGATGAATTTCATAGTCTGCAGACTGATCCCGTTCTTATAAAGCGGGTTTAAATCGAACATACGTAATTCTATATAAGCTACACCGTCTTCCAGAAGCGATTGCATGGGATGATCACCCTTAGCCGGCTTCATACGAATAGGACTATAAAATTCTTTGACACTGAGTAATTCCTTCGAAATGACCAATTCTCTCAAATCCCGGACATACTCATCCATTGAATTAAAAGATACATATATAGGTTTTTCATTTCGATATCCGCAAATACTATTGCGCAGTGAACTCATATTGGGAAAGAAATGGCTTTCGTCATCCAACTGATCGCTTAAGGATACACATCGATCTACATAGGTTTTATTAAAAACAGGACTGGCACCGGTCAAATAAATCAGTAACCAGCGATATTTCAGAATATTCCGTGCTACCTTGAAATATAAATCGTCCTTGAATTGCTTAAATCCGGTTTTACTTGGTACAGCTTCATAGAGCTTTTGCAGAAAACCCTCATCGAACGAAAAATTATAGTGGATTCCGCTGAGCAACTGTTTCTTTCTCCCATACTTGCCCGCTAACTTATTTCTGTACGCATCTTCTAAAGGATCATTCATCTGGGCAATAGGAATATCCTCTTCCGGAGGCAAAGCGGGGGGATTACTGCTGGTCCACAAATATTCACCAGTCAATTCTTGCGTTACGATATCTTGCAGCGCCTCCAGGAACAAATAGGTCTCTTCAACAGAATGAAATGCGGGAGTGATCATCTCCACCTGGCTTTCCGAAAAATCGGTTTGGATATAGGGATTATCCGTTTTGGAGCCAAATGCTTTGGGGTGAGGTGTTAATGCAAGATTCCCATGTTTATCGACACGCGCATTCTCTTTTTCAAGCCCAAACCGTCCCTTAAAAATTTCTTGAGTTAAATGGTTATCGATAACGTAATTTATATAATCAGAATTTAGCAACACCATCTCTAAATACCTTCCTTTGCTTCATCAGAATCTCATCAAAATATTTTGATGGATAGAATAATTTAACCCCCTTTTATACTGTGGGAGGGTAAAAGATACAACAAACATCATCCGGCAAAAGATATTTGATCGCCTTCTCATTGATACTGTAATAGTTACAGCGACCTTCCTTACGACACTTAAGTAAATCTGCATCCAGCAATAACTTAAGGTGATAAGACAACTTGGATTGGGGAAGATCTATGATCCCTTCCAGCTCACATACACACACTTCAGATTGTTTTTTGATTTCATACAAAATCGCTAATCGCTTCTGATCAGCCAGTGCCTTAAACTTTTGTTCGTAATTACTAAACAATTGCGATTGCTCTGTATTCATAGTTAGACCTCGTCAAATCAAATTTATTTGATACGTTTATCATACGCCAATGAAATCTATCCGTCAAAGCATTCTTATCCTGAATACAGACATAAAGGCCCTTACCTCAAGTAGGTAAGGACCTTTATACGTTTAACTATTATTTTATATCCTTGCCGGTAAAGAGTGATACTCTTGCTTTAACCAGCTCTGTATATTCCTTCTCCATTTTCTCTGCTCCAACTTTGTTCAATTCTTGAATGAATGCATCATATATTTTGTCAAAGTCTGCTGGTGTTGCGAGAATGGCTTCCGGAATACGTTTGTGGACAATGTCCTGTGTTTTTTGGTAAATGACCTGATAATCCCCATCTGTCGGAACCTGCATATTATACAGTGCCCCCCATTCTTTGACAGGAAATTCATTTTCGGCCGGGAACAGATCCTTCCACGTGGTTGCTTTATAAGCCGCTAAAGCTTCCTTCTCAGCATCCGAGTAGCTGGCAATGATCTGTTCCGGGAAGTTGGTCGTATAGTAGTTGCCTGTTGAATCTTTGACGCCGTCTCCGTAACGGACACCAAAGGCTGAATACATATCGATGCCTGTCTGTTTCCCGAAATTAGCGGCATCATTCACTTTCTGATTGCGGATCTCTTCCGGAATCACACGCACTCCGTTTTCTATTGTATATTGTTTGCCTTCAATCCCCCAATTTCGTAACACCTGTCCTTCCTCAGAGGACAACCAGTCTATGAATTTGATGGCACGGACAGGGTCTTTGCAGGCAGTAGTGATACTGATACCATAACCGTCCACCCCAATGGCCTGAAGGGTATTATCTTTATACTGCTCACCTAATGTCACTGGAAAATGACCATATGTGTATTCATCTTTACCAGCTGATTTCAGTGCGTTTTCTGCATCTGAATATTCCCATTCCACAGAAGTGAGACCGAGTACGCGTCCGCTGGAGATTTTGGATTTATACTGATCATCCTTTTGCACAAAAGAATCTTTATCCAGCAGTCCTTCGTTATACATGTGATTCAGCCAGCGGAAGTAATCCTTTTCTTCCGGACGTTTGTAATGCAGCATGGTTTCATACGTTTCCGGTACCACGTAGTACTCACCATCACCTGCACCTCCGGTAGTCGCTGCGGCTTGATTGGTTACGGTAATCATACTCTTCCAGCCATCTGCATTTAACAAAAGAGGAATGGTAGGTTGTCCATCGGTTGTCGGATGTTTGGACACATACTTCTTGAGTACGCTTTCAAAGTCTTGAACCGTTTTGATCTCCGGATAACCTAACTCTTTGAGCACACGGAGCTGAACTTCAAATCCGCTCGTGACATCAAAATACTGCTGATCCACACCTGTGTTAGTTGGAATCGAGTATATGGCCTGGTCGTCTTTACTGTATTTCATCCGGTTCATATCTTTACTCATGACCTTTTTAATATTTGGTGCATACTTGTCGATAAGATCAGTCAGATCGATAATTGCTCCTGCATCCACCAGTTTGCCGAGCTCTCCTTTGGCGTAAATCATGTCCGGGTAATCTCCGCTGGCAGCCATTAATGAGATCTTGTCTCCACCGCCGCTGCCCACATCAAATTCGGCATCCAGGGTAACTCCGGTCTTCGCAGTAATCTCTTTACCTACATCATCCTGCATTTTATTCCAGTTCGGATTGGCATCAGCTCCAAAGAATGAAAATGTTACCGGAGCGGTATCGCTGCTGCTGTTGCTGTCATTTGCGGTGTTAGCAGAATTATTTTTTGTGCTGCTGCAGCCTGCCGATAGAAGGAGCGCACTTGCTAAAAGTGCTATTCCGCATGTCTTGGGCAATTTTTGAATCATGGTGATATTATCCCCCTTTAGGTAAGTTAATCGTGCCTGTTTTCGTCTTTATTTTAACTTCTGATCCATGTGAAAACCTTGATTATCAAGTCACAAAATAGCATAATATAGACATGATTAATAACGGAGCGGGTGCTTTCATTTGAGTGATGTCTATCTTAACTGGTTCACAACCGATGAGCAGTTTCCATTTTTCATTCAGTACGGAGGACATGATGAAGAAATGTCCCTTCATAAACATGTGGATTTCTCTGAGCTGGTCATCGTATTGAATGGTCATGCTACACATATCGTTAACAATGAGGAATCTTTTATCAAGAAAGGCAATGTATTTGTCTTGAACGGCGGGACCCATCATGCCTACAAAGCCCCGCACGAATTCAAAATTTGTAATGTAATGTACAAGCCGGATATGTTGAAGTCTGCCGGACAGGATCTGCGCTCCCTAGATGGTTATCAGGCACTTTTCATTCTGGAACCTTTCTATCGCAGCATCAATACGTACAAAAGCAAATTGAACATGTCCATTGCAAGCCTTGAATATGTTACAGCGCTGGTATCAGTTATGATCAAAGAATATGAAGCGAAGCAACAAGGTTATCAGACCATGCTTGCTTCCCGGTTCATGGAGCTTGTGGTGTACCTGTCCAGGCAATACGATCATCAGGAGAAGGGCGTAGCCAACAGTCTGATGCATCTGGCCAGTGCAATCTCTTACATCGAGGATCATTACCTGGATCAAGTAGCACTGGAGGAGATTGCATCCAAAGCGGATATTTCCGTCAGACATTTAAACCGGATCTTCCAGTCGTATTACCGGACCACACCCATTGCTTATCTGCACCGGCTCCGTTTGGAACGGGCCTGCACACTACTTAAGCAAACCAATCGTTCCATTACGGATATTTCTTACGAGTGCGGTTTTAACGATAGCAATTACCTCACACGCCAATTCAAAAAAAGCTACGGCATGACTCCAAAAGCATTTCGTAAGATGCAAGAATCACAGCAGCATCCGGTATTCTCTGAACATTAAGGCTTGCTCAGGCAGAAGGAACTTACAATCCACAGAACCTATTCGATTGGCTCATAGTGAAACCAGTCATATAGCGCAGGGGTGGGATTCTCCGCATCCGATGTAGCATACATAGCTGCCATTACACCAACAAAACCGCCAGCGACTTCGGTAGAGAGAAGATGTGTTTCTCCCCATCCCATTTCTATGGTGCCAGACTGTGAAGAACGGAACGATGCCACGAATCTTTCGGGTTGCGCTTGAAACTGCAGCTCAATGGCTCCTTCAGGACATTCACGCTGCTCCACCATCTGCATGGAGCCGACTGTCCGGCGGAAGATCAGCTGCTTGCGGCCCTGAATGAATTTTACAGCCAGATCGTAATGATGCTTTTCGTCCATGTACATCGTTAACCCCGCTTCTTCTCCGTCGTGCTGAGGATCGAATTCGAGCTTAGCCACCACTGTACAGGAAAAGTGACACAGGCGGCGACCTACAAAAGCAGGAGCCAGGGCCTCATTTAAGGTTGCCGCTTGTCCAAGCAAGACAAGATAACCCGGTCGCTGCGTCAAAGACCAGCTGCCCTCCACAGGGTTACGCAAGAATGTCCATCTCATATCCAGCTGGGTATCTTCAAAGTCGTCTCTGGGCGGTTTTTCCGGCCATAACACTTGGGGCAGCTTCGGAGCATCCATCACAGGCTCGATATGGGTGCCATTGCCTACGATAGGCCAACCATCAGATGTCCAGCTCACGGGTGCCAGAAAAACCTCTCTTCCCAGGTGATGTCCCATAGGGTAGGATACCGTTCTTATTCCTAGGCACACCGCCCACCATGAACCGTCATGAGCTTCAATTAAATCGGCATGGCCCGTTGCATATATACCGTTTGCCATACTTCTATTCGTTAAAATCGGATTGTTAGGGCAAGGTTCAAAGGGGCCATAAGGATGATCACTTCTTGCAATCGTCTCCATATGGCCATATTCGGTTCCCCCTTCGGCGATCATCAAATAATATTGCCCATGGATTTTGTATAAATGAGGCCCTTCAGGATGAGCACCACCAGTACCTTTCCAAATCAAGCGGCTCTCTGACAGTCTGTCGCCGGTCTCCATATCGATCTCACATTGATAGATGCCATCTCCTTCAGCGCCAGTAGTTGGAGACTGGAGATATACACGGCCGTCATCGTCGAACAATAGAGAAGGATCAATGCCGCCCTGGGCAACTTTCACAGGCTCCGACCAGGGGCCTTCAGGGTTCTGAGCCTTGACAAAAAAACTCCCGCCCCCGCTGACATTGGTAGTCACCATATAAAACCAGCCGTTGTGGTAACGGAGTGTCGGTGCGTAGATTCCACCTGAACTCCATGCACCCGTTAGGGGAAGTTGATGCTCTGTGGTGAGACAATGACCGATCTGCCGCCAATGAACCAGGTCTTTACTGTGAAAGATAGGAACACCGGGAAAATATTCAAACGAACTTGTGACTAAATAGTAATCGCTGCCAACACGGCAAATACTCGGGTCAGGATGAAAACCCGGTATTACGGGATTGGTATATTTCATGAATCCGCACTCCTGTCAGTTATTAATACAGATGCCAATCCTCTGTTCACTTCACATTGTAGTATAATTCCACTTTGCCATACCTTCATTTTCAAGTCATAGGTATAGCATAATCTAGTCATTGCAATTCTTATAAAAAAATCGCCCCTGGGTTAAATGGAAGTGTGACCACCATTTTACAAGGAGCGAGTTCTGAGCAGATTCAATGAAGAAAGACTGCCGGCATATTAGTCCGACAGTCTTTCTTATTCTTAAAACGCAGTATGCTTCTCATCATATTCGCTGGACAAGGTCTTAAGCGATTTGATTTTACCATGGGGGTGCTGATCTTGCTTTCGTGACTTCCAGGCTGCTTCTTTTCTTCTCATCTGGTGAGCCATACAAGAATCCTCCTCGGGAAACTGAGATGTATACTACATCCTTAGGATGGCATTCCCGGGCTGAGTTCATTCATGTTCTGATAAGGAAGCATGTCGCTGTATTACTGAGCACCGACTATTGGATGCGGAATATATAGTTCTTCAAGGAATGAAATTTCTTCAGGTGTTAATTTCACCGACAGAGCACCTACTGCATCTTCGAGTTGAGATAGCTTCGTTGCGCCTATAATAGGAGCAGCTACAGATTCCTTCTGCAGCAGCCAGGCAAGCGCAATATGAATACGGGGAACGCCAAGCTTGTCTGCAAGTGACGCTACACGCTGAACGATCAACCGGTCTGCTTCTGCTGTAGAATCGTATTTTGCTTTTTGAATCAGATCGGTATCCGATCGGTGTGTGCTTTCTGAACCATTACGGATCAGTCTTCCTGATGCAAGTGGACTATAAGGAGTCACCGCAATTTTGTGATCTTTACAGAGCGGCATCATCTCCCTTTCCTCTTCACGGTAGATCAGATTAAGATGATTCTGCATGGATACAAAACGCGTCCAGCCATGCTTCTCTGCTACATGCAAAGCCTTTTGAAATTGCCAAGCGTACATGGCAGAAGCACCGATATATCGGGCTTTTCCGGACTTCACAACATCGTGTAGCGTTTCCATGGTTTCTTCGATTGGCGTATTGTAGTCCCAGCGGTGGATGATATATAGATCTACATAATCAGTCCCTAGCCGCTTCAAGCTTTTGTCGATTTCGCTCATAATGGCCTTTCGGGAAAGCCCCCCACCGTTTGGTCCTTGATGCATACGTCCCCAGACCTTAGTGGCAAGCACAATTTCATCCCGGTCGGCATAATCCTTCAATGCCCGTCCTATAATCTCTTCACTGGTTCCGTTTGCATAGACATTCGCTGTATCAAAAAAATTGATTCCGAGGTCCAGAGCTTTTTGGATGATTGGACGACTGTTTTCCTCATTAAGCACCCATTGATGCCCTCCTGGCAGCACATCTCCAAAACTCATACAACCCAGACATATCCGCGAGACGTCCATACCAGTATTGCCAAATTTGACATATTCCACAGATCAAACCTCCAATTCCGTTACGTACATTCCTACAGTTTCTCATACCATTCATCATCGACCGGTTCAAACCAATCCGTGGGTCCTGGGGTCATGGCCAGGTGAACAAACCAGCTGTCCTTTGTGGCACCATGCCAATGCTTCACGTGAGGCGGAATATTGACTACATCACCTGTTGTGAGTGCACGGGCGGGTTGGCCTTCTTCCTGATACCAGCCATTGCCGCCGGTGACTAACAGGACTTGTCCAACCTGATGAGCATGCCAGTTGTTACGGCCCCCCGGAGCAAAGGTTACATTTCCGATCGCGGTATTTAGTGGTGCTGGATCTGTAAACACCATTTGCAGATAGGCGTCACCTGTAAAGTTTGTTTTCACCTTCTCCCCTAACGGAAAAATAGTACTATTGCTGAGCTGTTCATTTTTCATGATGGATTCCTTCTTTCAATGGATAGATTGATGGTTTTAGGCTCTATTATAGATTTACCCTCTTTAGGTATTCGCGTCTATTATTATAAAGAAATTAAAGGGCTTGCCTATTGTTAAAACCATCCGATTTGTTCATTAATGAATGGAATTAATGAATTTGTTCATTATCAGCCATCACTCGCTAAGGTATACACGAATCACAATATCCTGGTCATGATTGCCGAATCCCGCTCCATAGAGCGTCAATCCCCCTACATTTACGGAATCCTCTTCAACCGCAAAACGAAGTGTCCAGAATTGTTCTTTTAACTTGATATCAACAATAGTCACATCCGACATCCACTCTCCATCTATATACGTACCTGAAGCATCAATGCGAATCGTCTTCAATAATCCGTATTGGTTCACATTTCGATGCCACCACTTTGGTGTATAGATGCCACGCGCGGCTCTTCCGAAGTCTGCCGGGCTTGTCCATATTCCAAGTGCTACACCGTTAAAAGTGAACCGGATATCCGATGGCCAATGATCTCGCAGACCTGGGGCTTCAGAAGCAATCTCCATGGAAATTTCGATAGCCTCTGGGGTTTGCTCAGGAAGCAAGTAGTTAGGCGTTTTATATTCTACGTAGCCTTTTCCAAACCACAGAATGGCAGCCTGAACCCGCTCGGGATCGAGAAAATAGCGCGGATCGTCCCAGACTCCGATTTCTTTCTCATGGGTGCCAAGCCCGCAGGTAGGATGAACATCAAAAGCGGTATAATGACCGACTGAAATCGTCTGTTCTCTGATCCTCGAAGTTCGGTTGGCGGAGGGCAGCTCGATCTCGATGCTTTTTTGCTTGAGGAAACACATTTTATGCGTTCCTCCGTCTATCCGAACCCTGCGGCTCCCGATTAATTCGGCCTGCTCGAGTTTGCGAATGTGCATGGTGACGATGGAAGGGCTCAGTTCCAGCTTTGACGCGATGTCTTTGACATTCATTTCACTGCCGGCAATCAAATCCATAATTCTCCACCTGACTTCACTAGCCAGCGCTTCATATAATGCAATATATTTCGGTTCCCCGTTCGCTTTTAGCATGGACATCTTCTCCTGACGAATATCTACTGAAATCACATATATATTATTTCATTAAATATACTACAAACCCTAAACCTACTTCTATTGAAAGTAATTGATCAATAGTGTTTAATTCTTATAGCAATCAATTGATTGAAATCATATATATATGAATTTATTATGAGGTGGATCTTATGAGATACAACAATCCGGTTATCAAAGGCTTTTATCCTGACCCCAGCGTATGCAAAGTAGATAGTACCTATTATCTGGTATGCAGTTCGTTTCAGTATTTCCCCGGCGTTCCGATTTTCGAAAGTCAGGACCTGATTAATTGGACCCAAATCGGTCATTGTCTAACCCGGAAGAGCCAGATTCAATTGGACAGTGTGGGTAGCTCTGGAGGGGTCTTTGCCCCCACTCTGCGATACAACCACGGCCGGTTCTACATGACCACCACCAATGACACTACTCATCAGAACTTCTATGTCTGGACGGATGATATTTACGGGGAATGGTCTGAACCGATTAATGTCGATCAAGGGGGCATCGATCCGGATTTATATTTTGAAGACGGTAAATCATATTTCATGAGCAATGGAACTGACGATTATGGTATCCCCGGGATTGTCCAATGCAAAATTGAAATTGAATCCGGACGCAAACTGTCACCAAGCCGTTCTGTCTGGCAAGGTTCGGGCGGCCGCTATCTGGAAAGCCCTCATCTATACAAAATAAACGGAAGATATTATCTGATGGCAGCTGAAGGCGGGACCGAATATGGCCACATGGTTACTTATGCGCGGGGTGATTCACCTTCCGGCCCGTTCGAAGCTTATGCCAATAATCCTGTTTTGACCAATCGGAACTTAGGGGGTTATGAGCTCCAAGGCGTTGGCCACGGTGATCTGATTCAGGACCACGAAGGGAATTGGTGGCTCTTGCATCTGGGTTTCCGTCAGACCGGTCAATATCTTACTTATCACCACTTGGGACGTGAAGTATTCCTGACCCCGATCACCTTTGGCGAAGACGGATGGTTTACGGCGGGTCACCAAGGTACTACTCTGTTAAGTTTCGAGACGGATCGGATCGCGGACACAGTCAGCCAACAGGAGAAAAAGGTCTTTAACTTCGAGAACACAGATTGGAACCTGGACTGGGTTTATCTGCGTCATCCGGCTAAGGAGCATTATCAGTTAGAAGCCGATAAGATTAAGCTGCAGGGAACCGGAGTATCGCTGGATTTGCCGGCATCCCCAACCTTCATAGGCATCCGTCAAAAGGACTTCAATGCGGTAATTACATGCGAAGTCAGCCTTACCAGCGGCGAAGCCGGCATTACTGTGTATATGGACGAAAACCACCATTATGATCTGGCACTGCGTGGACAACAACAGGGATACGAAGTCATTGAACGCCTAAATATCGGAGACATTAAATCCATTGAAAAAGCATTGGTTCTGGAGCAAACTAATCAGGCTACATTGATTATCAAATCTACGCCAACTCACTATCGCTTTTATGTTCAGATCAAGGGTACAGAAACTTTCCTTGGAGCTGCGCAAACCAGATACCTTTCTTCAGAAGTAGCAGGAGGATTTACAGGTGTACTGATCGGATTGTATGCGGTTGGAGATACCCCTGATTCCCATGCGGTTTTTACAGGTTTTAACTGTGAGTATTTAACTGCTGATTCCCCTAAAGAGGACTGAATCTTTAAATAATTGTCTCCCATATTTAATCTCCAGGAAACAACGAAAAGGCATCCGCCACTTGAGCGTATGCCTTCTTGTTATGCACTATACTTCACTGATTGATTCTAGGTTCACCCCTCCACTATATCCGCCCGCAGATCCGTTGCAATTTCAATCATTTTGGGAACAATAGCTTCATTGGATACCGCTACATATAAATCTCCCATATAAAGGCGGAAAGGAATCTCCATACCTCCAGATTTCCACATAAAAAAATCTCCGTCGATAGACATCGTGCTATCTGCTCCTTGAATCGTAAGAACCTGCGAGTACGAAAAGTCAGAGATGGATGCAAAGTATTGTTTACACTCTTCCAAGGAGATGCTGTGCTCCCCATTGTTTTCTTGCATGGATCGGGTAATACGAAAACGCTGATTCATTAATATGCCTCCAAATGTGCTTTATTAATTCTCCATGGATAAAACATTATTTTCTCATTTCCTAAGCCTGCTGTCAAAACCATAAGAACCTTCACCGAACAAAAAAAAGCGCACAGCTTCCGCTGTGCACTCTTCTAATTCCATTTCATCTAATCCTGATTCAGAAAGGTCCGGGTCCGCTCTAGTTGCGGATTGCCAAAAATCTCCTCTGGAGTTCCCGATTCGGCAATTTCCCCATTGTCCATGAAGAATACACGGTCCGCCACATCGCGGGCAAAGTTCATCTCATGGGTGACGATAATCATCGTCATATTCTCCTCCGCAAGCTGACGGATGACACGCAGCACCTCACCGGTCAGTTCGGGATCAAGCGCCGACGTCGGCTCGTCAAACAGGAGAATGTCCGGATTCAGCATCAGTGCTCTGGCGATAGCCACCCGCTGCTTCTGTCCGCCTGACAGCATGGAGGGATATACGTCTGCTTTGTCAGCAAGACCTACCTTGGAGAGCAGCTCCATACTTTTGGAAGTTATCGCCTCAATACTCTCACGCTTCAGCGTTCTAGGTGCAAGCTCCAGGTTGCCCCTGACAGTCAGATGCGGGAACAGATTAAAGTGCTGAAATACCATGCCCATGGTCGAGGTGATTTCTCTAATGTCGGCACCACTGGCGTATTTCCCATCCTCAACGAGCGGCTTGCCGTGGATAAAGATGCTTCCACCGGTAACCTCCTCAAGATGCACAAGACTGCGCAGCATGGTGCTTTTGCCGGAGCCAGAAGGTCCGATCACCGCAACGACTTCGCCAGGGTTAACGTCAAATGTAATCTTTTTTAGCACATCGAGACTGCCGAAAGATTTCTGCAATTGCTGTACTTCAATCATCCTACTCATAGCCAAACAGTCCTTCTACTCAAATTTGAAACGTTTCTCCAGTGCCTTGAAGAATAGCGTAAGCACCAGTGTCATCAATAAATAAATTACGCCGGCCACTACAAAAGGAGTCACCGTAAAATCACGGTTCACCGCCGTCTTCGCGAAATTCAACAGTTCAGGTACGGCTACGGCATACAGCAGAGCAGTGTCCTTCACCAGAGTGATCGATTCATTCGCTACCGCAGGCAGTGCCACCCGGAACATTTGGGCCAGAATCACCTTACGGAGGGTCTGCCATTTGCTGAGTCCGAGAACCTTGGCTGCTTCATGTTGACCTTTATCAATCGAGAGCATCCCACCGCGGAAGATTTCGGCAAAATAAGCACCATAATTAAGAATAAAACCCAGGCAGGCTGCAACAAAACGGTCCATCACCAGATACTGTCCAATGACGGGAATCTGCGGCAGGCCGAAGCAGAAGAACAGCAGCTGCAGCAAAAGTGGAGTTCCGCGCATGACGTAAATATAGCTTTGTGCAATCCAGGCCAGCGGCTTGATGGCACTTTTGGCCATCAGTGTGACCAGCATCCCGAGCGGAATGGACAGTAATATCACTATCAGGAATAGCAATACGGTCGTCCGCGCACCCTCCAGCATCGGTCCGGAAATCTTAATAATATAGTCAATATCCATGTTTTCACCTGACTCCTAAAGGAAACAATCTAGTTAAGTACTTTGTTCTCACCAAACCACTTTGTTGAAATTTCAGCAGCCGTTCCGTCACTGCTCAGTTCATCCAGAGCCTTCTGCAGCTCAGTCAGCAGGGCTTCATTGCCTTTCTTAATCCCTACACCGTATTGCTCAGGAGCTAACGATTCATCCAACAGTTTGTAAGTGTCTGGCTCCTTGGACATATAATATCTTGCCACCACTTCATCTATGACGACACCATCCAGACGTCCCGACTTCAGATCCGTCAAAGCTAACACATTATCCGTAAATTCGGATACCTCTTTAAGTTCTGCCTTAATCGGGCTGGCATCCAGGGCATCAGCAGCTGACGAAAGACTTTGTAGTCCCACTTTTTTTCCGGCCAGATCTGCCAGCTTCAACAGCGGCGAATCTGCAAGCACAACAACAACTTGACTGTTCTCCAAATAAGGTTTGGTGAATAACACTTTCTCCTTGCGCTCGTCCGTAATGGTGTACCCGTTCCAGATCATATCAATACGTCCGCTGTTCAGCTCCGATTCCTTGGCTGACCAGTCAATCGGCTGGAAGGTCACTTCTTTGCCCATTTTCTCAGCTGCCGCTTTCGCATAGTCAATATCAAAACCGACAATTTCATTATTGTCATCTCTAAAGCCCATAGGGGCAAACTTATCATCAATACCGATCACCAGCTTACCATCATTGCCTCCAGAACTGGAGCAGCCTGCTATCACAGCAATAGCCATAACTACCAATAGAACGAATATTCCTTTTCTCTTCATCTCTCTAATCCCCCTAGTAGATAACACATTGTAACATGTGCTTTAGTTCGGTAACACGTTATCAGTTTATCATGATAACATATCATGTGAGCTGCGTCGATAGAGAAGACAAACACTTATGTGTCAATATTAATTCGTTTTCTTCATAGGAATTATTTGTTTTTGGCATACAATAAGCCCCCGGGCAACAGCCTGGGGGCTTATTGTATATTCTTTTAATTATTAATGAAACGTATCCAACGTTCTTCCATGTCATTAACACGAGTGGATTCATGGGAATGGGATGCTTCCTCTATTTGCGCATAACTCCAGTCGCTCTTCGAAGTATCGGGCCAGGTAGGATCGAAATCACCTGTGAGTCCTCCGCGCTTCAATACCTTGTTCATGGCAACCACCGCTTCTGCCCGAGTCAGATTATCTTGCGGATGGAACTTGCCGTCCGTGCCCCCAATCATGATCCCTTCTGTCTTCAGTTCTTCAGCGGCATATTTAGCCCAATGACCGGCCGTGTCGCTATAGGTCAACGGTAATTCGCTGCTCGCAGTTTTACCCTTGAAGGCCAGAATGACCGCAGCCATCTCTCCCCGGCTGATAGACTTCTCGGGGTGGAAGAGTCCATCCGGATAACCTTTCATTATCCCCGTATCCTTCATAAGTTGAATTCCTGATGATGCCCAGTGAGTGGTCTTCACATCAGGGTAAGGCTTGACGGTTATCTTCTCCTGGGTTGTTCCAAGCAAGCGTGTCAATATAGCGGCCATTTCAGCCCGTGTAATGGAGTGGCCTGGCTTGAAGGTACCATCCGGGTATCCGTTGATGTACTTGTTATGAATCATACTGTTCAGGATCTCCAGTGTGAAGGATTCAAGACTTTTAGACTGTACTGTGCTGGCGCTTGATGGAGCCTTGTATTCAATACGAATGAGCATTCCTGCCTGAATGGGTTCACCGAGTGTCAGAACCAGCCGCTTATCGGCGGTAATCTCTGCATTCTGAACCTGGACAGGTTTGCCGGCAATCGTTACGGTTAACCCTTCAGTCGATAGAGTTCCCGCTGCAAGGGGCTGATCCAGCTTCAGCTCCAGCTGATGATCTATAAGACTGACGGTACCCGTGGTTACTTTTACCTTCTCAGGGAACACAGGGGTTGATGAACCCATTGGTGAACCCGAAGATGGATCCGCTGTTGGAGCAGCTGTCGGAACGGCTGTCGGAGCGGCTGTCGGAGCAGCTGTCGGAACCGGTGTTGGCACAGGATCAGTGACCTGAAAGAAACTAAAGGTACTGAATTTATCAATCGTAAATTTCAACCCTGTAGCTGCACCATTACTAGTAATAATCTCACCGGGAATGGAGTTCGGGCCCGTTCCTCTGACAATGGCTTCCGAACCATCCGAGTGCTGGATAAAGACGCGTAAGGAGTCAAGATACAGCTGGCGTTGTGTGGGATCGCTTGGTATCGAAAGATAGGTCAAAGGCAGTGTTACTTCAGTAGCGAATCCCGAATAATTAGTTTCAATTTCGCGTGGAATATCGAGCATTCGAATGTCTTTACTTCCAGCCTCCGCTCTTACCAGGGGATTCTGCAGAGTATCGTTAAAGATCGTCTGGCGTGTCGTCTCTGCCCGAACCGGAACAATCCGGAAAAAGAGATCGATGCCGGAGCTCTTTGCTTGAGCGACGGAAGCTGCCGGGAGCCGGACAGATCCTTCCGGGGTTGTAAGTTGAACTGCCTGATTATTGAGCTTGTCCAGAGCATCTACTGGAATCTCCATGGTGATTTCATCGGAACGCTCAGAGGTATCCCCATTCGGTTTATCATTAAACTGCATCTCCAGATCTGCTCCGGGTCCGATGGCGAGCAACAGTTTATCCATAGAAGTGGAAGATACAATCAGTTTGTCAATACGGCTGCCGTCCGACAAGGTGGTGCGGTTAATCAGAATCGGGATTTCTTTATCATTTACTTTGATGTTGCTGTCATTACGTGGACTTGTCGTTTTTGTTTCTGCAACATTTGTACTCTTGACGATCAGCAGAAAACTGCGGGACACATGCATTGCGCCTTTTGCAACGTTGGCCGTCAGAATAACACTTACGTCTTCTGCCTGGCGGTTAACGACCGCCTTGAATTCTCTCCCCTCTGCACTCCCCCAATCAGCAGGAGCATTTTCAATGGATATTACATCCGGCTTGTTAGAAGTCCATGTAATATCAGTATTATATTTACCGTCCTTGAGCAGGAATACAGGCAGTGTTACGCTTTCCCAGATGTCGCCAACACTGTAGCGTATCCATAGGCTTCGTACAGCTTCTTTCAATTGATTCTCATTAATATCAGCAACGTTCACGATCCCCATTGCCTTAACAGAAGCAGTATTGTCCAATCCTTTTGGCAAAGGACCCAAAGTACCTGTAAAGCTATATGCTGCAGCGTAGTTGCCATCGTACACAGGAACAGATTCATCGTCCCACGCAACCGGAACCGCTGCCTTGCTGCCGCCATCCAACGTAACCTCAACTATGGTGCCTAATGCTTCTTTGGCTTTCTCCTTTGTAGTGGAGTATGGCACATTCACGCTGACGTCTTCAGCTGACACGATATTTGTAGTGCCGGGAGGCAACACATGTACTGTCCCGCTTGCGTTAATAGAATTGTTATTATTCACACCCTCCGGCAATGAATTGAAGGTTCCTGCAAAAACATAAGAGCCGGCAACTGAACCGTCATAAGCAGGAACAGAATCTCCGCTCCAAGTGATTGGAACCGTAGCCGTTCCCCCGTCCTCCAGATCCACTGTAACGCTTGACCCAAGTGCACTTTTAGCGTCGTCAATGGTTGTCCCGTAGGGTGCGCTGTAACTCACATTAGTCACTGAAGCGATACTGGTACTACCAATCATGAAGGATGTGGCAGCAGATGCCGTATTCCCAGCTTCATCCGATGTAGTCGCTTCAGCGGTATGGTTGTCTTTTGTCCAATCGGAAGAAGGTGTATAGCTCCAATCACCGATATTATTTGCCGTCACATTCACAATGGTTGCCTGATCCAGATTCAAGCTGACTTCTGCATTAGGTTCAGAAATGCCTGTAATGGAATCACGGACATTCATATGTGAGGCTGCTACCGGGCTGATGACCGAAATAGTAGTGCTGGTCTTCACTAGCGCATGCATAGTAGCCGTGACTGAATTATTGTTGTCTGCTGACACTGTAACGGTATAGTTCTTTCCGCTTATCAACATAAATGTAGAAGGCGTTCTCACAGACCATTTGCCGGAAGTAACTGGCACATTGGACCAAGTATAGGATTGGGACGCATCACTATCATCAGTTATTACGACATCCACAGCGGTGTCCGTTGATCTGCCCCGGAAGACCGGTTCAGTTGTCGTCAGATAAATGTATGGATGTGAGCCGTTCTCGATGCTGACATCCAGCGCACTGACTCCGTAATTGACAATATTGCTGGCCACCTCAGTGCTTCCGTCTGAAGCCACAGCTTTGAACGTATGATAGTTGTTAACCGGTGTGGCTGTAAGCGGCTTATCGATGCTGATCGTCCAGTTGCCGCCTGAATCAGCAATAGTCTGCCTGGAGAGCACATTGTCGATGTACAGTTTGACCGTTTCATCGGGGTTCGCTGTTCCTATAACATTGGGTGTAGTAACATCTGAACGGGTATTATTCGCCGGTGAACTGATCGTGATGTTGCTCTGGAGGAATTTAATCACCTGTACCGCTTTGGCATTGGCATTATCTTCATCTACGGCAACGATCTTGTAAGTTGATCCTGGTGTAGGTTGACTTCCATTTATATAACTTATAGAAGCTATTGACCATATTCCCGGATTTCCAGTTACACCGAGTCTCATAGTTGAAGTCAATAGTGTCTCAGTCGCTAAATTAGGACCCGACAATCGGTATATGGAGAGTAGTACATTTCTGTTACCAGTTGCAGAACGGACAAAGGTCCCTGCAAAGCTGGTCGGAAACTGGTATGTGGAGTAACTAGGATTTCCTGTAATCGTCACTTTGGAGGCACCGATTCCAGTAAGCTGAGATGCGGTAGCCGTATACCCCTTCTCGTTCACCACACTCGCTGTGACCAGATAGGAGAATCCAGTAGCGATACCTGTAATACCTGATATGGACCAGGCATTATTGGTGATCGTCGTTGTTTTGGTAACTGCTGCCCCATTGCCGGAAGTAGGTGCAATAGTCAGAGTCACTGTCTGTCCATTTGCCACATTGGCAGTGGTGCCGGTTACAGATGCAGGGAAAGTTGTGTATGCATCCTGAAGGGCCGGTGCAATCGCTATATTAGGCCGGTAAATTCCGAAGGGAGACAGCTTAGCGTAGTCGCCGTAAGCTTCTTCCTGTCCATCCTTATTGATAACAGCCAGATTGGCCGCCTTGGAGGTAGCGAATGCAAACTTCAGAATAGATGCTGATGTGATACTTGAATCAATAGCTGTTAAGCTAGCTACAGGAATCTGGATATCGAGAAAATAATCACCGTTTGAATCCTCGGTCACCCGGGTGCCGGGTACATTCTTCCCGCTATTGTCAGTCTTATTCACAGCATGTACTACAGAACCGTTGTTATTGGATATATATATATAATCCTCATGAGGGGATTTACCATTAAGCCCAATGACGGCTTTGGTCGCAGTCCCATCGGAAACCTTCACCAGCCAGACGGAAGAGAGATATCCTCCTTTGTCATCCCGCGGGTCCCCTAATAGTCTCATGCGAAAAAACAGATTCGATCCGTCACCTGCTACATAGAACGAAGGAAGATCACCCGCGCCTTTAGATAATCCGCTCATAAAATCAACATCGTCCGGACTTATTCCCGGCTCGTTGGCTGGGTCATTGATTATCTTCCCACTGCTGTCCGTGTAAGCAGTGAAACTGGATGGCCATGGCTGAACGGGTGCATCTTCTGCCTGTATGGACGGCGCTGCCAAGGTAATTGAAGGCTGCGGCATGACCGTCATACAAAATAATAGAATTGCCAAATACATAGCCACTTTTGATGATGATTGCTTAATCCTCATAGTTTTGACCCCTCTTCTGTGTTGTGTTACAACATTCTAGCTGTGTGATCTCTTTCATAGACATAGAGATATTTACAGAATCTCACATATATCTATGAAATACAATCATTATTCGACAGATGCTGTCACTAATTTCACAGAATATTAATAGAGCGAATTATGAGGAGTCCTTAAATGGCCAATTAAGATTGAAGGCTTAATGCCGTTCTTTCCCGCTGAAAGATATCCTGCAGGTCATGCTTATTCAGCAGCAGGTCTTGCAAGGTGTATTCACTAAGCACCTGCAAATAGGCATTGAGCGCTCTGCCAAGCACGCCCTTTAATCCGCATGCTGGAGCGATTGGACAATGATTACCAGCAGGATTGAAGCATTCCACCAGATGGAAATCGTCTTCCATCCGTCGTACCACTTCACCGATGTTAATGAGCTCAGGCGACTGTGCCAGCCGTACTCCGCCTCCTCTGCCTCTTACCGTTTCTATATATCCCGCTTGACCGAGCTCGTGGGAAACCTTCATCAAATGATTTTTCGAAATATGATAAGCATCTGAAATCTCTTGTATCGTCGACAGCCCGCTTCGTTCTTTTGTCCCGAGATACATGAGGATGCGCAAAGAAAAATCAGTATACAGGGTAAGCCTCATCTGATCCACCGTTCCTTAGTTGAAATAATATTGTTCAGACATCGCGCCAAAATACTCCACAACCACTTCACGGAATTCCAGAGCAGCCTGCGAAATATACCGACCTTTGTGCCATAATAGAGCGATTTCCCTTACCAAATCGTGATTATCCACTTGGATATAATGGATGTGTTCCCGTGAGTTCCGTGCACTGCTAGGTATGAAAGCTATGCCAATTCCCGCTTCCACAAGAGCGCTTAACCTTGCAGGTTCATCGCCCTCATATACATATTGGGGTATAAATCCAGCTGATTCGCAAACAGTGTCCACTAAATCGCGAGTGCCGTAACCTCTCCTTACACCGACAAACCATTCGTCCTTTAGCTCTATCAAGGATATCCTTTTTCGATTTGCCAGATGATGCCCCTTAGGAACAGCGACAACGATCGGGTCAATGCATACGATTTGACATTCTATATCATCCCCTTGTATCGGAGGTGAAGACAAGCATACATCGATAGCTCCACTAAGAAGAAGTGTAACCATTTCCTGCGTGGCAAGCATTTGTACATGAAAAAGAACAGAAGGCATCTTTTTCCGAAACTCCCGAAGGATACTTGGCAACATGCTTGCGGCGGTCACCGCCAATTCCAGGGTGCTATGTTCCAGATTGGCAAGATCCTTAATCTCCTGCTTGCCTTGTTCTAATTCAAACAAAGCCCTTTCAGCACGACGGAGGAATCTGCTTCCGAAATCATTCAACCGCAGTCTTCTTCCGGTCCGGTCAAATAAGGGAACACCCAAATCCTCCTCCAGGCGGGCAATCGTTTTGCTCAGAGAGGATTGTGTAACATGCAGACTTCGTGCAGCTTCAGTAACATGTTCCAACCGGGCTACAGCAACAAAATACTGCAATTGAAGAAGTTCCATTGGCCAACCTCCATTCATTCCCTTAAGTCAATGAAATCATAACATAGAATGCGTTGGAGTAAATACATGATGTCAAGTAGGATATGATTATAACAATTTGGGGAGGTACTCACAATGAATTCGCGTAGCTGGTGGTTAATGATATCCGTGGGACTGGGGATTCTCTTGAATCCACTAAACTCTTCGATGGTCTCGGTGGCGATTCCAAGGCTGCAAAATGTGTTTCAGCTAGATTTCACAAAGGTTTCTTGGGTTATCTTTTCATTCTACATAGCGAGTGCTGTCGCTCAACCTGTCATGGGTAAGGCCAGTGATTTATTCGGCCGTAGAAAAATATTCCTTACCGGGCTATGCGTATCCTTCGCTGCCTCATTCTTAGCTGCGCTATCCCCAAGCTTTGGGTGGCTTATCGTGTTTCGAATTTTGCAATCCGTTGGAACAAGCATGATGGTTGCCGTTGGAATGGCCATTGTACGAGTTCATATCACAGAGAAGCAAGCTACCGCACTTTCTGTTTTGTCCATATTCCTATCCGGAGCAGCAGCTATTGGGCCCTTTATTGGCGGGGTGTTCATTCACTGGTGGGATTGGCATGCTATCTTTTTCGTCAATATTCCAATTGTAGTGGTTAGCTTTATAATGTCCTGGAAGACGATTCCTAAGGACGATTCGCAAGCAGCCATCGCAAGCAACACGTCTTTTCGGAAATGGGCCCATGTGATTGATGTGTCAGGCATCCTGCTTTTCACAACAGGTCTGGTAGCACTGCTCGTTGGATTACTGTCGGCCAAATCATCCGGTCACATCTCATGGCTAACTATCACTGAAATAGTGATAGGTCTCATGTTAATTTGGGCCTTCATCCGGCATGAATTGCATACGACTTCACCGTTTATTCCTTTGCGTACATTTGCCCATTATCCTGCGATGACTTGGGTCAATATCGAATTCATGCTCGTGAACGTATTGTATTATTCGGTGTTTTTCGGGCTTCCTTCCTATTTGCAAATCGTACGTCATGTCAGCGAATTCCATACAGGGATTCTGATGTTAACTTTAGGATTATGCTCGCTAGTCGTTTCCCCATTGGCAGGGCGTTGGATCGATCACTCAGGAGCAGCCCCGGCACTCTTGGTGTCCGCCATATTCATGACATTGGGATCTGTTGGGATCGTGTCATTGAATCAACATTCGCCGGTTATCAGTGTATGTCTGGCTTTAGCTGCTTTCGGCATAAGTAACGGGTTAAATAATGTTGGTATGCAAGCAGCCATGTTCAAAAGCTCACCGAAAGAAATAATCGGAGTAGCATCAGGGTTGTTTAATACATCCAGATACCTTGGAACGATTCTCTCCTCATTGTTGGTAGGGATCGTCATGGGCGGAAAGTTCAGCTTCGGGGGATTCCGTGTACTAGGGTTGATCCTCACGGGTGTTGCTCTGTCCTTGGTTATCATGAGCCTGCGTCGCCGGAAGTCAGAGCAAACGCAAGCGTAGGAGATTAAGTATCCAGTATCGATTGTTGGAGACTTTTTGAAAGGGTTTTAACAACTAAAAGATAAGAGTGGTCGATCATTGCCAATAGATCAGGCTCTGGCACGGAGCCATCGAGGGTTATGGAATTCCAGTGTTTTTTGTTCATATGGTAACCTGGACGAACGTTTTCATGCTGCTCTCTCAGATTATCCGCAATGACAGGATCACATTTCAGGTTGATAATGGTATGCTTCTCTAAATTCTCAAAGATAAGAGCGAACATTTTACCTTTAACTTTGATCACCAAGGGTTCAGGCCCAAAGGGATATTCCCTAGTCGCCCCCTTTTTCCGCAGACAATATTCGACGATATTCTCTTTCATATGGCTCATCATCTTAGCAACCCCTCATACCGAACTTATGTATCCTTACCTATTATAACAAAACGAGCCTTTCTTCAAAAAGAAAGACTCGCTATTCATTATTCATTCCAGCTTATGCGTGCTCCGTTGCCGGTTGTGGAAAGTTACTATCTCCCTCATGCCCGCCTGCTTCAACAGTTCCAGCTGCAGATCCGTATAACCGCCGAGATCTTCTGGGAAATGCGCATCGGTAGAGGTCGTGAGAAGTACGCCTTTGTCCGCCAATACCGCCAGGAAAGCGGGGCTTGGGCACATCTCCTTAATCGGATAACGGTACACCATTCCAGCGTTGATCTCTGTGGCAGTATCATGTGCAATCAGCAGATCAGCAATCTGCTCATACATAGGCAGTAGCAGCTCTTCATCCGGGCGGTAGTTAAAGGCCTTGAGGTTATCGAGGTGGGCAACAATATCGAACAAACGTGAAGTGACCGCATATCCGACAATCTCGAAGAACCGGGCGTACAGAGCTTCCAGATCGAATTGTTCAAAGTACTTTTGCGTCGCCGGATTGTCAAAACCCCAGCCATCTACAAAATGCACAGAACCGATCACATAGTCATAAGGCTGTTCTGCCAAAATCCCGCTTAGCTCCAGCTCACAGCCGGGAAAATAGTCCGCTTCGATACCAAGACGCAGCTCTATTCCCTCACGCCGCCACTTGTCCTTTTGGAGCTGAATGCATCTTACAAAATCGTCCGAATCCGCCATACACACCTGATCCAGCCACTCTCGCTGCAACCGGCCTATCCAGGTATCATCCAGGATCATATGCTTTTCATAATAGGCTTTATACTTCGTGAACCGGTACAGATGATCGACGATGCCGACGGTGTGCATCCCTCGCTTCTTAGCTTGCTCCAGATACAGGTCCAGCCACTCGGTGGTAAAGGCTCCGCCCGCGATGCGCTGTTCAAGCAGACCGAAGCTATCCTGCATCCAGGACAGTGTATGTGTCTTTTCAGAGCTGCCCTTCATCGTGGTCAGACTCTCCAGCGTACGCTGCAGCCACCTTGGTGAATACGGCCCTTCTTCCAGATGGAGATGGAAATCTACCTTCATTTCGTATACCCTCCTGTTGTCTCTGTCCATGCTTAGGTCAAACTACACCGCCATCCTCCAACCTGATCCATGTCTCGAACCGCCGTTCCCCTTCCTGGAGTCGAATCACCCTTGCTCCGCGCTGCAGGGCCCCGTATGTGTTATGCCCGGTCACCCGGCCATAGGCAAGCGTTATTCCGTGCAGTACGCCTATGTAATCATTGTCATGATCGTGTCCGGCGAAGGTTGCCATCACATCTCCTGCTTCCAGCATGGCCGCGAACCAGCCACTGTTTACTTTGGAGCAGCAGACCATTTCTCCCTTATTCCCGGCTACACTTCCCGATTGCCATACCTCATTGTATTCTGGAATCGGAATATGCATAAATGCCAGCGCAGGCAGCACTTTGCCATTTCTCTCCCGGATCTTAGCAGATTCCTGTGAATACCAGCCGACTTGATCAGGATGAATCCAGGCATACCCGCCGATAGCTGCAGGAGCATATTCACCCGAATCCACGAAATATAGTACCGCAGACTCCCGTTCTTCCGCATGGCTATAGAGGGATAGCACATAATTGCCTGTACCTTGTATTTCTTCCGGTCCCGCTTCAGCCATACATAACTCATATTCTGATAAAATCGCCTGAAGCTCTGCCCTTGTAACCCCCTTCTCCGTATCATGGTTACCATAGATCACGGCAAACGGCGTTCCCGCCTGTGCCGCTACCTCAATTACCCGGCGGAATGTAGCCTTGGGGTCTACCGTATCTGCGCTGTAGATCAGATCGCCAGTGAACACGACCAGATCCGGCTGCTCGGTTTCCAGAATACGCTTCATAAGTTCCAGCGTCCGGGCATCACGCTCCGGCTCGATTCCATCCTGGAGATGGATATCCGTAAACTGCACAATTTTAAAAGTCCCATTCGGATGAAAGGAAAGTCGACGTGTAATCATGTTAAGCCTCCTGAATTCCGGGATCTCATCCCTGTGATGCCCAAGTTGTTCTTTTGTGCTTTTACGTTGTTTTGTGTGGCTTTTATTTTAAAATATCATTAATAGTCAAAGGGATGCAAGCTTTATTTTTATATGTAGGGATAGAACTGGATAATCTGCAACGTGTGTCTGGAATCACTAGAGGGTGCTTCGAAAGATCGTATATTTAAAGTGTCCGGGAAATATGGTATCGCACTGGAGGTAATTATTGTTGAAAAAATATATTCCTAATCAACATGGCGCTTGGGCCATGCTGGTACTCCCTTTTTTGTTCGGAATGGCGGCCTCACAGGCCCTATTCCTTCATATTCCATTGTTCTTGTGCTGGCTGTTCATTTATTTATTCATCTTTCAACTTTTGCAAGGAGTCAAAACGCGACGGTTTGACAGGGTTCTCAAGCCTCTTAAAGTATATGGTCTGCTGCTCCTCCCTTTTGTTATCTATCTGACCGCTGCCAAGCCTAAGCTTCTCTGGTTCGCCCTGCTGGCCCTACCACTTTTTGCTGTAAATCTGTATTATGCCAGAACCAAAAATGAACGTGCGCTGCTCAACGATATCTCAGGGATTCTGCTGTTCTGTCTGATGGTGTTTCCCGTATTTTATGTTGGCGGAGGTACAAGCTGGGAAACAGCTACCGAATTGTTTATCTTGGCGTTACTATATTTTGTAGGGACTGCCTTGTACGTAAAAACGATTATTCGTGAGAAAAACAATCCAAAGTATTATTACGCATCGGTAGTGTATCATAGTCTATTTATACTTATTGGTGTGTTCCTCTTCCCTTCATTAACCTGCCCCCTGCTCCTTCTGCTTGCGCGCGCGGCAAGCCTTCCCAGAACAAAAATCACAGCCAAACGAACCGGAATGCTGGAAATTGTCTTTTCCATTATGCTGTACATATCGGTGATTATCTTCTATTTCTAATTGTTCGGTGAAAATAAAGTATTAGACTGACAATGCTTCATTAAGCTGAGGAGCAGGATAGTTTAGAAATACCCCGTCTAATTAATCTGATTTTTCTCCAAACTTATTTCCGAATTCCTCCATTAAATCAATAATTGGAATCAATTGTTCTCCTTTTGACGTCAGTGAGTACTCAACACGCGGAGGCACCTCAGGGTAAACCTTACGGTTAATTAAGCCATCTGCCTCCAATTCCCGAAGTTGCTTTGTTAGAGACCCTTGTGAAATACCCCATAAAAGAGTTTTAATTTCGTTGTATCGGTGTGGCTTGAATTTTAGAAACCAAAGAATCATATACTTCCAACGTCCTGAAAGCAGATTTTGGGTATAAGCAATTCCATATATTTCCCTATGGTCCGTCTTACATTCTTCATTAAATCCTTCTTTGTTGATTTTAGACACCAATTCCACCTCATTCTGCTGTTAGGTACAAAAAATAGTACTATGTCACTTATTATTGCCCTCTTCAAAAAAGCGAGTAACGTATATATATTAGTGCATGTAGACAAAATACTCAAAAAATCAACTTTAATACAAATAGGAGGAATAAAAATGAGATTTGGAATTATAGGTGCAGGAGCAATAGGGGCAAGTATTTCTAATAAATTAGTTGAGAATGGGCATAACGTAAAAATTGCAGAAACTCGTGGAGTTGAACATTTAGAAGGAAAAGAGTTTGCTGGAACACCTGCGAGTTTGGAAGATGTAATTACAAATATTGATGTTCTTATAATATCTCTTCCTTCTCATGTAATACCAAGCATCCGTGATACTATAGACAAAATTGGAGAAGAAGTTATTGTTGTAGACACATCAAATTATTATCCTTTTAGGGATAATAAAATTGAAGAAATTGAGAACGGAATGGTTGAAAGTCTTTGGGTTTCAAACCAATTAGGTAGACCTATCATTAAAGCGTTCAACAATCAATTAGCGTATACATTAAAAAATAATGGAACTCCTGAAGGTACTAGTGGTCGCATTGCAATGGCGGTGGCTGGTAACGTTCAATCCCATAAAGAAGTAATTATGGACGTAGTAAATGTGCTAGGCTTTGATGCCGTAGATGGTGGCTCTTTAAATGATTCGTGGAGACAACAGCCCGGAAACCCTGGCTACTGCACGGAACTAACGAAAGAGGAATTAACCGAAGCATTAACGAGGGCGAATAAGGAAAAAGCCCCGTTTTTAAGAGATCAGGCAATAGCAAGATTTTCTACTACAACTGCAGGCGGATACTCACATCAAGATGTTGTTAATCTAAATAGAGAGATATATAATTCATAAGTTTTGACGTTAATCTAACGGGAAACGTTAGTTAAACGAAACAGCGGCAGTCTAAGACTTTATTATCAAGTCTTGGTTCGTCACTGCTTTTATTAATGGATCAGTTTAAAATTTATTTTTCAAAAGCTGACGATCCTTCAAAACAAAAACCCCGTTAAATCAATGAATCCAGTCGAATACTTTATTTTCTTTGAACACTAATTACAATAAATCTCTTGGAAAGCAAAGAAGCGGGTCTCCGATAACGGAACCCGCTTCTTTGTATATTGATAGTGCTACTCTTCGATCATGTCGTGATTCCCGGCCCCCGGAGGGACGATAGGATATACATTGGATTCTTCGGTAATATCAAATTCCATGATTACGACTCCCTTTGTGTGCAATGCCTCTTCAATAATGCACTCTGCTTCCTCCAGGGTCTGCGCCCGAAATCCGTGCGCACCAAAAGATTGGGCCATTAGAGCAAAGTCAGGTGAACTGATGTGCACCGAAGAGTACCTTCGCCCTAGAAAAAGCTGCTGCCACTGCCGGACCATCCCAAGGTATCCATTCTTAAGAATGGCGACCTTCAGATTAATGCCCAGATCCACAGCAGTCATGATCTCCTGTATATTCATCTGGAAGCTTCCATCCCCTGTAATACAGATGACTTCCCTGTCGGGATAGGCCACTGCTGCACCGATGGCTGCCGGCAATCCATAGCCCATGGTTCCAAGTCCACCGGAGGTTAGAAAAGAGCGCGGTTCGGTAAAGTTGTAGTGTCTGGCTGTCCAGATTTGATGTTGGCCTACATCGGTTGATACGATGGCATTGCCGTCTGTAGCTGCATCAATACATTTAATTACTTCCTGTGGAGTCAATTTCGCTACTGGTTGGGGAGAAGATTTAGAGGATCGCTGTATCCACTGCTGAATCTGTTTCTCCCAAAGGGAGTGGTCACTCCTATGTATTTCTTCCATCAATCCGGCAAGCATTTCCGATATGAGTCCTGTTATGGCAAGGTCAACATTGATGTTCTTATTGAGTTCAGAGGAATCAATATCAACTTGTATTTTAAAAGAGCCGGGAGAGAATGACTTGCGGTTTCCTGTCACACGATCACTGAAGCGAACCCCGAGACATAGTACCAAATCGGCTGCCTGTAATGCACGATTGGCAGCTACAGTTCCATGCATCCCCACCATGCCCAGATGCTGTGGATGATCGGAAGGCAGGGCGCCGAGTCCCATTAGCGTACTCGCAACAGGAAGCCGAAATCTCTCCACAAACTTTCTTAGCCATGAAGGTGTCTCATCTGTCATACAGCCGCCTCCAACTAGAACTAATGGGCGTTCTGCATGATTGAACTGCTCTGCTGCAAGCTGTAAGCTATCGGCAGGGATCACTGAATATGGCTGATAACCGCGGATATGTAAGGGTGCTGGCGATATTTCACTGTAATGGTTGTCCTCTACTGTGGACGTCATCACATTCTTCGGCAGATCGATCAGCACAGGACCGGGACGGCCTGTTGTGGCCAAATAAAAGGCTTCATGTACAATCCTCTGTAGATCGCCTATATCCCTAACCATATAATTATGTTTCGTAATAGGCATCGTCATTCCGTAAATATCCACTTCCTGAAAACTATCCAGACCAATTAATTCGGTAGCCACCTGACCCGTAAGGATAATCATTGGAATAGAATCCATAAACGCTGTCGCAATTCCGGTAATGGCGTTAGTTGCACCAGGTCCGCTTGTGACAAGTGCAAGTCCGGGACGCCCCGTGGACCGCGCATAACCATCGGCGGCATGAACGGCCGCCTGTTCATGTCTTACTAAGACATGATGTAAGGTATTACAATCAAACAAAGCGTCGTATAGAGGAAGTACGGCTCCCCCCGGATATCCAAAAATCGTGTCGACCTTCTTGTCAAGCAATAACTGAATCAGCAGTTCCGCTCCGTTCATGGGTGACCATCGTCTCCTACCTTTATTAATTCATACCATCTTGTGTATTCCAACCCGTCAGCCACCAATATACGACATACTTATCTTGTTCCGGCTCCCTGCAGTTTGTTCCTGGCGCTCATCGGAATACCTGTCTCCGCGCAGCTCCCATACCTCTTTAATCACACGGAGCAGCGTACGGTCGTCAGCTCCGGTGCGAAGCAATGTCCGCAGGTCCGTACCCTTTGATGCAAACAGACAAGTATAGAATTTACCGTCAGAAGATAACCTTGCCCTCGTACAGGACGAACAAAAGGATTCAGACACCGAAGTGATAAATCCCACCTCAGTCTTACAGTCTTGATAACGGTAACGTTGTGCTACCTCTCCATAGCTCTCTTGCTCCGAAGCCTCTAACTTATAATCGTTTTGAAGGTATTGGAGAATGTCCTTTTTGGTAACAACTTTAGCCAGACTCCAGCCATTGTCATTTCCTACATCCATAAATTCAATGAAGCGCAGCGTAATGTTACGTTCCTTGAAATAGGCAGCCATCGGCAGGATCTCTGATTCATTTACACCTTTTTGAACCACCATGTTGATTTTGATCTCATAGCCCATTTCACGGGCTTGATCAATATTTCTCAGAATAAGAGAAGGTTTCGTGCCTCTTCCGTTCATTTTTCCGAAAATCACGGGATCCAGCGCATCCAGGCTAATATTTAATCGCCGCAATCCCGCATCGTACAGCTTTTTTGCATGCTGCCCCAGGAAAATACCGTTAGTGGTCAATCCGATGTCCTCTACACCATTCAAATCCCGGATGCCTGATACAAGCTCATGAAGATCCTTCCGCAGTAGCGGTTCTCCCCCGGTCAGTCGGATTTTGCCAACTCCCAAAGATATAAAGAGTTTACTCAAACGAATAATCTCTTCAAAAGACAGCAGTTCGCGGGCGGGCATGAAGGCGTAATCGTCACCGAATATTTCCTTCGGCATGCAGTAGGTACAGCGAAAATTACAACGGTCAGTTACCGAAATCCTCAAATCCCGGATCGGACGTTTTAGTTGATCAATGATGGGTGTCGTTCTCATACGCCCTCCTCCCATTTCTAGTAATCTCCCACTTATTTGTGCGTAATATCGCTGAATGTACCGACATAACGAATATCTGCCCCGGTCTCATCCTTGACGGCACTAATATTCAGCAGCTGGAGATACTCCTCTCCATTCTTTCTTTTGTTCCAAATTTCACCCTGCCAAAACCCTTTTGCCCGGATTTCGCTCCACATGCTGCGGTAAAAACCTTCCGGCTGCCTTCCTGACTTCAGCACGTTTGGCAATTTGCCCAGCACCTCCGCTTCTGTAAAGCCAGTAAGCTTCGTAAATGCAGGGTTGACACTCTTGATCACACCCGAAGCATCCGTTACGAGAATTCCCTGGGCCGTAGATTTGAACACTTCGGAAGTAAGTGCCAGGCGATCGTTGTAATAGAGCCAAATCACAAGAACAAGACTCGCCAAGGCCACTTGGGACAGCAGCATGAACCCTATCGAATATTGGCCTGTGATTGAAAAAATAATCGAGAGCATAATCGGCGGGAAAAACCCGCCCAGTCCACCCATCATGGAGACAATCCCGTTGGCAATCCCCGCCTGTTTATTGAAATAAAGCGGGACTAACTTGAAGATAACTCCATTTCCTATCCCTGCACTGAACGCAATGGCCAGGCACCCCACCGTGTACAGTCCAATAGAGGGCAGAAATGCTAAGAGGATCGCAGCAATAGTATAAATACTGAACGTCCCGATGAGCAGAAATAAAGGCTGGAATTTGTCAGCCAGCCAGCCGCCAACCGGCCGGAAGAAGGTGGCAACAGCAATAAAGCCCGCGGTTCGCATGCCTGCATCCACCTTTTCCAGTCCAAAATTGGATACCAGAAAGTTAGGAAGATAGATTGTAAAGGCGACAAACGACCCGAACGTAATGAAATAGAACAACGAGAACAACCAGAGCTTCTCATTAGCGGCTACACCTTTAATCTGATCAATAATAGGCGTTCTTACCTTAGGCTCATGACGGTCTCCGAAAAAGAAATTAAGCGCAATAAAGACCAGCAGAAGGATCAGATACAGCTTCACAGCAGTCGCCCAGCCATAATGGGCAGCGACGATCGGAGCAGTAAATGTGGTTAGGGCCGTACCCAAATTCCCAACCCCGTAGATCCCGTTAACAAACCCGTGTTTTTCTTTGGGGAAATACTTGGGCAACGAGGTAACTCCTACGGAAAAAACAGCGCCTCCAATCCCTAAAAACGTACCGCCAACGATCAGGTCCATATATGTGGTGGCATTGCTAATATAGAAGACTGGAAAGAGAAGAAGGATAAAGCTGATCAGAAAAATGATACGGGCTCCAAAAATATTGGCATAGTAGCCGAGCGGTATACGCAGGATCGAACCAAGCACTACGGGAATCGCCGTGACCATGGCCAGTTTTCCCGATGGAATAGAAATATCCTCGGAAATAAAAGGCATTAGTGATGAAATAATTACCCATACCATAAAGCCAACGATCAAATTCAGGGTTTGTAACGGCAACTGCATTTTTTTAATCATGTCATTCACCTTTTCCGCCATTATTCTTATCTGCTGATTGTATATATTCACTTCCTGTCCTTATTGTATCTGCCCTTACTCGGCTACTGATATAGGGGAGTACCCTGTCCCTGAGAGGGGATTCCCTGAAATATAAAAAAGCTCTATCATCCTTAGGAGGACAATAAAGCCGTATGGAGATTTTATGTGATTAGTGTGTTCATTTTTGAAAAAAGCCGCCTGTGGTCCGGTTCGTTCAGCTGAGTCTCGGCCATTGGAAAAATCACAGCTTCTTCTTTGACAAAATGCACGGTTAATATTTCAAAAGCCTCTGCAGCATCTTTCACGGCGGACATCATCTTTGACAGCGACAGCGGTTCCATGTCAACTGCCGTATGGTGAAGGAAATGTCCCAAATAACCGTCGATTTCCACATGCTCTTCCTGAATTCCAACCAGCGGCCCTTGTTCAAAACCTATATACCGGCCGAGCAGCGGGAAAAAGTGTTCTTCCTCTTTATGTGTATGCTTGGCAAGCGGAATCTGAAACTCCAGAATCAATCTCCGCAGCTCCCCGATTCTGTGACGAGCTTCCTCTTCACTGATCAGATCGTCTTGTTCAAAAGAAAGAACAATCGCGTGCCATTCTCCCATCAGATAGGATAAATAGCGGTGTTCGTTCTCTAGAATACGCATAGCAGGTGAAGTAGAGTGCATACCGGTAGAATTCGGCATAAATACCTCCAATCGAAACTTAGAAATCCAGCAGCTTTTTTTTCAAGGCATATTCCACCAGTTCCGGCCGGCTCTTCAGGTTTAATTTTTCCATGATTTTTGATTTATGGGCCTCCACCGTCTTCACGGAGATAAACAGCCTTTCTGCGATCTCTTTATTGCCATAGCCTTTAGCGATCAGCGGCAAAATCTCAAGCTCCCGCTTGGACAACAGTTCAAACAGGTCTTCTGAAGCGGCAGTTTTATCCTTTTTGATGAATTCACGGACCAGGGAGGTAGCCAATTTGGGATGAATATAGGTTCCTCCCTGATGAATAGTGCGAATAGCCAGTAATAGCTCCTCATCCGGCGCACTTTTCAGCACATAACCTGACGCTCCGTTCTTCAGGACATGGAACAGATATTCTTCATCATCATGCATGGTCAGAATTAATATTTTGGTATCGGGGTAATCCTCCTTGATCTTGCCTGTAGCGATCAGTCCGCTCTCTCCGGGCGGCATGCTAAGATCCATGATCAGGATATCCGGCCTGCATTTCGCTACCATGGCATAGGCTTCTATCCCGTCGGCAGCAGCACCAATGACTTCGATGTCATCCTGGAAATTAAGAATCATGGCAAAACCGCTGCGCACAATGGCATGGTCGTCTGCGATAACGATCTTCATCCGGTGATCATTCCTTTCCACTTCCATCTCCGGCAGGAACTTGAATAATAATTGTAGTTCCCTTTCCTGCCTCCGTCCTTATGCTGAAGCTGCCTCCTACTAATTCTGCACGCTCCTGCATACCGTATAATCCCAGTCCGGTACCGTTTGGTTCATCCCCTAAGTTAAAGCCGATACCTTCATCTTCGATTGTGAGCTTCAGCATTCCGTCACGCTCGGTAAGTTTTACTTGGACCATGTCTACCTGTGCATACTTTAGAGCATTGAGCACAGCTTCCTGGCAGACCCGGTACATCACCGTTTCTATTTCACTGTCATAGCGGTTCTCGGAGAGATCGGAATCAAATTCTATGATAAGTCCGTAGATTTGCTCCAGCCGCTTAAAGTGGGAACGGAAGGCTGCTTCCAGCCCGAAATCATCGAGCGCAGCCGGACGAAGCTCCACAGAGAGATTGCGGATATCATTCAGGAGCCGCGTCATAGAGACTTCGGTCTGCTTGACCTTCTTAAGTATGTTGTCATCTGTGGTCATGTACTTAAGCACCCGCAAATCCACTACAGCGCTCATAAGCTCCTGGGCAACGCTGTCATGCAGTTCACGGGAAATCCGCTTTCGCTCATTCTCTTGTGCTTCAATCACATGCTTCATCATTTTATTCTGATAAAAATTCTCCTGGGTCTTGAACTGTCTGGTTAGATCCCGGAGCATTAACACCCGGATCCCATTCTCGGGATCTATCGTATGAAAGCTTGCTGTGTAGGGTACAATCCCTTTGTATTTCGTCTCAAGGTAAACCTGGTAGGAGGTGAAATCCTCGGATTCAGTTGTATGAAAAAAGCAGTTGGAACAGGTACGGAGCTCATGGTCACTGGTATACCCCCTGCATGTACTGCAGAGAGCAAGGGAATTCCCTTGCTCTAGCTGGTCTAGAAAGTCGCTGTCCACAATACTGGAGGCTGCAGGATTCATGGCCAGTGTCTTCCCTTCCCTGTCAAAAAAGAAGATAGCTTCCCTGCTGTTCTCAAACAGCTTCAGCATCAGAATATTTAGTGAATCCATCCCGGTTGGCAGCATCAACTCAGCAACAATTCCTTCCCGTTCAAGTCTCCAATCCCCTTACGAGCCATACTCTCCAGATCCCTCAGCATGGTTTCATTAACCTGCTGAATCCCCCGGAAACCACCAAGAAGCACACCGGCTACACGGGCATCGTTCCACAGGGGTACTGCCCCTATACTCTGCAGATTCTCTGATTTAACAATCGGATAATTAAACAGCATTTCTTGCCGAACCTGTTCTTTTACTGAAGAGAGTAAGAACGGCTTTCCGGTTTTGAATACGATGCCCGCTACTCCTCTTCCCGACTGAAGAACAATCCCTTTATAACGGGAATTCAGATTGCCGGAGGCGTATTTCCATCGGATGACATAATCATATTCTGCAGGGTCTGCAAGTGCCAATGACATGAAATCATACCCTAAAGCTTCACGGATCAGGTCAAGCTCCAGCTGATAATCAACCTTGTTTTTCATCGTGTTCTCTCCTATTTGAACAGGGAAAGAAGTGCACACTTACTTTCCTTTAATTCGATTTATGTCTTCTGTATAGAATATAACTTCTGCCTACATAATTCAACGGAACACTCCATACATGAACAAGCCGGGTAAAGGGCCAGAATGCGAAGATCGCGAAACCTGACAGGACGTGAATTTTAAAGGATAGCGGCACAGTTGTCATTAACGCAGGATCGGGTCTGAACATAAACAAGCCACGGAACCATACGGAAATGGTCTCACGGTAATCAAATTCAGGCTGCACCGCGTTGGTAACAAGTGTAGAGTACATGCCCATAAATACAATGAACAAGAGCAGAGAATTAACAATCAAATCAGAAGCGCTGCTTAGCCGCCGGACGTTCTTAAGTGTAAATCGCCGTGAGGTAAGAATCAGCATACCGGCCAGAGTGACGATTCCAAAAATCCCACCGATATATACTGCCCCGATATGATACGTATGCTCATTTACACCCACAGCCTCCATCCATGATTTTGGAACAACGAGACCGCCAATGTGTCCGAAGATAACAGGAATAATTCCAAGATGAAAGAGAATACTTCCATATTTCAGTTGTTTCTTCTCGATAAATTCACTGGATTTGGCCGTCCAGTTGAACTGGTCTCTCCGGTAGCGGTAGATATGCCCAACAACAAAAACGACTAGGCAAATGTATGGAATAATGACCCATAAGAATTGATCGAACATATTCATTGACTGACTGCCTCCTGTTCGATGCAAGCTTTGAGTGTTTCCCGAAGACCCTTCACCAGGTGGAAATACGGGCTTTGATTCTTGTCCAGCGCCTGAAGCAAGTGATATGTGCCATCCTCCAGAACCCCAATCAGCATCCGGAAATTCTCGGGTGTCCGTGAATCGTTAAGCCATTCGGCTGCATAAAGAAATTCACACATGAGCGGCAAGTAGTCCGGCAATTCACCTTCAGGCATTTCAAGCCCATACATTTCATACAGCATTTTTAGTTTGGCGAGGATTTGACCACGTTCCTTGGCATCCTCAAATTTAAAATAGGTCATATACAGTGCACAATCCCGCTGAAAATCAAAGGTTGCTGCATATTGTTCCTGTATCTCATCCAAACTGTATTGCTGCATGAGCGTCCCGTACATATGCAGATGGTGGTAAGCCGGATGTCCCTCTTCGAACACCTCTTCCGGGAAAGACTGTTGAAAATCCTGACTTTCTGGATACATTAGCTGCAATGCAAAGTACCCGAAGGAGTGCTTGAATGTATACAGCTTCGTTAAATCAATCACGCCAGATCCCTCCGTAGAAGTTCTCTTCGTATAATTCCTTGGCCGTCTTCGACTCCGAACCGGCAGTATTTGACGGACCGCATCCATCACATCCCGATCCTGATGACCCGAAGGAACCCATGTCACCCATCCGGTTGCCATACCCAGCAGAGCCTTGGGCACGATATGGATTCATAGTTTGTTCCTTATGGGATGTCGGAATTACAAAGCGGTCCTCATATTTGGCGATAGCCAACAAGCGGTACATCTGTTCAGTCTGCTGTGCTGTCAATCCTACCCGCTCAAGCCGGCTTGCATCGAAGGGTTGATTGGCTGATTTAGCACGCATATACGAGCGCATCATAGCCATCCGCTGGAGAGCTTCTTTTACCGTCTGAGTGTCGCCTGCGGTCAGCATATTGGCCAGATACTGGATGGGTGTCCGCATTTCCTCGATCGCCGGGAAAATCATATCCGGATTCTTCAGAGAATCCTTCCCTTCAAAATAATTCATTATCGGGCTGAGTGGCGGGACATACCATACCATCGGCAGCGTCCGGTATTCCGGGTGCAGCGGGAACGCCAGCTTATGTTCAATGGCAAGCTTATATACCGGTGAATTCTGGGCGGCTTCCAGCCAATCCTCAGAGATCCCGTCTTTTCTGGCTTGGGCGATGACTTCAGGATCATGCGGATTCATAAATAAATCACATTGGGCTTTGTACAGATCTTTCTCATCCGGTGTGGAAGCAGCCTCCAGCACCTTGTCCGCGTCGTAGAGCAGAACGCCTAGATAACGGATACGACCAGTACAGGTCTCAGAGCATACCGTCGGCAATCCAGCTTCCACACGCGGGAAGCAAAACGTACATTTTTCCGCTTTGTTGGTCTGCCAGTTGAAATATACCTTCTTATATGGACAGCCCGTCATGCAGTATCTCCAGCCCCGGCAGGCCTCCTGATCTACGAGAACAATGCCATCCTCTTCCCTTTTATACATCGCTCCTGAAGGACAAGAGGCGACACAGCTGGGATTAAGGCAGTGTTCACACAACCGTGGCAGATAGATCATGAACGATTGTTCAAAGTTGAACTTGATCTCCTCTTCAATCTTCTGGATATTCGGATCAAGCGGTCCGGTTACGTGTGCGCCGGCCAGATCATCCTCCCAGTTCGGACCCCACTCCAGGTCCATCTTCTCGCCTGTTACTGCCGAATGCGCACGTGCCACAGGTGAATGCTTTTGTTCCCCCGCGTCCGTAAGATGCTCATAATTGTATGTCCAGGGTTCATAATAATCCTTCATCTCTGGCATGTCCGGGTTATAAAAAATCTTCCCGAGCGCGATCTTGGACAACTTGTTGCCGGATTTCAGCTCAAGCTTGCCTTTGCGGAGCTGCCAGCCCCCTTTGTAGAGTTCCTGATCTTCCCAGCGTTTCGGATAACCGATACCCGGTTTGGTCTCCACGTTGTTAAACCACATATATTCCGCACCTTTGCGGTTGGTCCAGGTCGTTTTGCAGGTCACGCTGCAGGTATGACAGCCTATGCACTTATCCAGATTCATCACCATTGCTACTTGCGCTTTAATCTTCAAGCCAGTTGACCTCCTTCATTTTTCGCACGGCTACGTATACATCACGCTGGTTGCCGATTGGGCCGTAGTAGTTAAATCCATAGCTGAGCTGTGCGTAACCCCCAACCATCTGGGTGGGCTTAAGATGAATTCGGGTGGGAGCATTATGACTGCCGCCACGCGTATCGGTAATCTCGGAGCCGGGTACTTGAATATGCTTGTCTTGTGCGTGATACATGAACATGGTGCCTCTAGGCATACGGTGGCTGACGACAGCACGGGCAGTGACCACGCCATTCCGGTTGTAGACCTCCAGCCAATCATTATCAGCAATATCGTGCTGTTCTGCGTCCTCGTTGTTAATCCACACCGTAGGCCCGCCACGGAAAAGAGTCAGCATGTGCTGGTTGTCCTGATATGTGGAGTGAATATTCCACTTGCCGTGTGGTGTTAAATACCGAAGGACAAGCGCATCCTGCCCGCCTTTTACTTCCCTGTCCCGCGGTCCGAATACCATCGGCGGCAAGGTCGGTTTGTAGATAGGCAATGCTTCACCAAACTGTTGAAAGATTTCATGATCAATATAGAAGTGCTGTCTGCCTGTCAGGGTCCGGAACGGGACCAGACGTTCAATATTGGTAGTGAACGGCGAATACCTGCGCCCTTGTTTGTTGGAACCGCTGAATACCGGTGTAGGAATCACTTCCCGGGGCTGTGCGGTGATGCTATGGAATGTGATTTTCTCCGCAGCCCGGTCCGCTGAGATATCTCTTAACACAACGCCAGAATCCTTCTCTGCCTGTTCGTAGGCTTTCTGGGATACCCGGCCATTGGTTGCAGAAGACAGATGAAGAATCGTATCTGCTACCTGACGGGCAGTTTGAATTTTGGGCAAACCATCTTTGATCGAATCATCATAAAAGACCCCGTTCAGACGTTTCAGCTCTTCATATTCATCAGCCACGGAGAAGCTGATGCCGTGTGCGCCTGCTTTGCCGGAGACCAGATTAGGTCCAAGTGAGATGTATTTATCATGAATCTTGGTATAATCTCGTTCCACAATAATCAGATTTGGCATCGTTTTGCCCGGAACAGCTTCCACTTCACCTTTGGCCCAGTCTTTGACCAAGCCCATCGGCTGAGAAATCTCACTGATCGAATCATGGGCAAGCGGTGTAGCGACTAGATCTTTGTAGACACCCGGCAACTCTGACTTCGCCATTTCCGAGAAGACTTCCGAGAGCTGGCGGTAAATATCCCAATCTGAACGGGATTCCCACAGCGGATTGACCGCAGGATTAAATGGATGAACGAACGGATGCATATCTGTTGAGGATAAATCCGTCTTCTCATACCAGGTAGCCGCCGGAAGAACGACATCTGCATACAACGGGGTTGTGGTCATACGAAAATCCAGCGCGACCATCAGATCCAGCTTGCCTTCTACATCCTCCCGCCAGACGATTTCTTCGGGTTTCTGCTCTTCATTCGGCGTGGCAAGCAGTCCATCTGATGCACCGAGCAGATGCTTCATAAAGTATTCCTGGCCCTTCGCGGAGCTGGATATCAGATTAGAACGCCATATGAATAAGCTTCGCGGGAAATTCTCGGGTGCACCCGGATCTTCTAGAGCAAAACGGGTCGTTCTTGATTTGATCTCCTCCAGCGTATGGGCGATGATCTCAGCATTGGTTTTTTTGCCCTGCTGAGCGGCTTCTTCTGCGAACATGAGGCTGTTCTTGTTAAACTGCGGGAAGGAAGGCAGCCAGCCCAGCCTTGCCGCAAGCACATTGTAATCGGCGGGGTGCTGGTAGGCTACCTCTCCTGCTGTCGGTGACTTAAGCGAATCGGTACCACTCTCTTCGTAACGCCATTGTTCTGTTGCGAAGTAGAAAAACGACGTAGCATTCTGCTGCCGGGACGGGCCCTGCCAATCCTTCGCAAAAGCGATAGTCGACCATCCTTCGATCGGGCGGCATTTCTCTTGACCAACATAGTGCGCCCAGCCGCCCCCGTTTACCCCCTGGGATGCGGTAAGAATTACAAGGTTCAGGATGGAGCGGTAGATGGTGTCACTATTGAACCAATGATTAATCCCTGCTCCCATGATAATCATGGAGCGTCCGCCGGTATCAATGGCGTTCTGGGCGAATTCACGGGCAATCTGAACCACAACACTGGATTTCACACCTGTGATGTTCTCCTGCCATGCAGGAGTGTAATGGGAGGCGCTATCGTTATAGTCCTTGGCGTTCCAAGGACTCTCAATTCTGCCGATCCCGTATTGACTCATCATCAGATCATATACCGTTGTACCATATCGTTCCGTTCCATCAGCAAGACGTATTTTCATAGCAGGAATCGTCCGTGTGAATGTACCGTTCCCCGCTTGATCGAAATAAGGGAATACAATCTCTTCCCACTGCCCGCCGTGTTCTTCAACAGAAAGTGCAGGAACAATCTTCGTTCCGTCTTCCCGTTCAAGAATGAGATTCCACTTCTTATCCGTCTCCCAGCGCTGCCCCATCGTCCCGTTCGGAACCACAAGCTCCTCTGAGACAGAGTCATAGATCACTGGTTTCCATTCCGCATGCGGAGAGGAATCACCGAGATCGCTCGCACGGAGGAAACGACCGCCCTTCAAGCTCTGCTCATGGGGATCCAGGAGAATGATGAAAGGCATGTCCGTATATTGTTTGGCATAGTCCATAAACATCGCTTCTTGGCGTTCATAATAAAATTCCTTCAGAATCACATGGGTCATTGCCTGAGCTAAGGCAGCATCGGTACCCGGATTAGGTGCAAGCCAGTTGTCAGCGAATTTGACGTTCTCTGCCAAATCCGGTGCAACGGACACCACTTTGGTTCCTTTATATCGTACTTCAGTCATGAAGTGGGCATCCGGGGTCCGGGTTAGCGGTACATTCGAGCCCCACATGATCAAATAGCCGGCATTGTACCAATCTGAGGATTCTGGAACATCCGTCTGCTCGCCCCATATTTGCGGAGAAGCCGGGGGCAGATCAGCGTACCAATCGTAAAAGCTGAGCATTTGCCCTCCAATGAGGGAGAGGAACCGTGCACCCGAAGCATAGCTGACCATAGACATAGCCGGAATCGGAGTGAACCCGGCAATCCGGTCTGGCCCATACTTTCGTATGGTATAGATTAACTGTGCCGAGATCAGACGAAGCGCGTCATCCCACGCAACCCGGGTCAGCCCCCCTTTGCCTCGGGCTTTTTTATAGAGATCCGCTTTCTCCGGGTCTTCTACGATACTTGCCCAAGCATCTACGGGATTGTCATGCTCCTGCACTGCAGCCTTCCAGAGGCGCCACAGCTTCCCTCTCATATAGGGGTATTTCACCCGAAGTGGACTATATTCATACCAGGAAAAGGTTGCTCCTCTGGGACAGCCGCGGGGTTCGAACTCTGGCATATCCGGTCCGCAGGACGGATAGTCAATCTGTTGATTCTCCCAAGTAATAATTCCATTCTTCACGAATACCTTCCAGCTGCAGGAGCCTGTACAATTCACTCCATGCGTTGTGCGGACCACTTTATCATGAGACCAGCGCTGGCGGTACATATCTTCCCAATCCCTGTTCTTTTCCTCCAGAATGGACCACTTTCCAGAATAACTTTCAACCGGCTTAAAAAAGTTCAAGCCATACTTTTTCTTCATCGCTTACAAACACTCCTTTGCAGAATGAAGGACATGGAAGAGTCCGACTCACTATTCATTCGAATACCTCCATTATGGATGTCCCGGACCGGAGTTCCCATTAGGGAATGTCCTATAGTCCCTCGGGAAATCCCTTGATTCAGCAAAAAGTGAAAAGCCCCCCTCTTGAATCAGGAGAGCCTTCTAAGTGTTTTAGAAAGGTGTGCGCTGCTAACTGCTGTCAGGGAATTCCCTCTTTTTGTTCAGGGGATGTCCTAACCGGAAATTTCAATGCTGCCTTCTATGTTATACTGAGAAAAAATTTTGGGGAGGATAAACAAATGGTAGGACCCTCTTTACGTCAACTGCACGCCCATCATGCCATACATCAAGGCGGACTATCGGGTGCAATAGACAAAACTGAAGAAGTCGAGAAACTGCTGGAGATACAAGAATTCGAGGTTGCACGACAAGCGGCCGATCACCTTGTGGAGTACTGGGAGACCAGGATACTGAGTCATGCGGAGGCGGAAGAAGAAGGGTTCTACCCGGAGATGGCGGCGAATAACCCCGGTTTGCAGAATGTAGTAACCAGGCTGACTCGTGATCATGAGCTCCTCCGAATCATGATCACAGATATCAAAACCATGCTTGACGAAGACGGCCTCACAACAGAAGTGCTTCAGCATTTCCATGCGCTTGTGGTGGTGAATGCTATTCACAGCAGAGACGAGGAAAGGTTGCTGCTTGAGGAACCTTCACGATAATTTCGCAGCCTGGATAAATTATGTGATCTTTGATACAAAATAAGATAGAAAAAGTGTCCGTTTTGTTAAAGTGGTATTTTAAATATATCTTTTAAATGTAAAAGAGTATATATTAAATTTGTAAAATTGAGAGGAGTGAACGGTCATTTTATCCACACAAACACGAGAAATTGTCAAATCCACAGCCCCTGTCCTTGCGGAACACGGTACTGCAATAACTACGGTATTCTACCGGAATCTCTTTGCGGCCCATCCTGAGCTTTTGAATGTATTTAACCATGCCAATCAGGCACAAGGCCGGCAACAGACTGCCCTTGCGAATGCAGTGTATGCTGCTGCAGTTCACATTGACAACCTGGAGAATATTTTGCCTGCAGTCGTCCAGATTGCCAATAAACATGTGAGTCTTGGTATTAAACCGGAGCAGTACCCGATTGTCGGTGAATTTCTGCTGAAAGCCATCAAGGAAGTGCTTGGGGACGCAGCAACCGATGATATCATGAAGGCTTGGGAAGAAGCTTATGGCGTAATCGAAGCCGCCTTCATTGGTGTTGAAGCGAACATGTACAAGGAAGCGCGCGAGCAAGAGAATGGCTGGAATTTCTTCAAACCGTTTACTGTGGTCCGAAAAGTACAGGAAAGCTCCAGCATAGCCTCCTTCTATCTCAAGCCTGCTGATGGCTCGGGTGTACCGGCGTTCAAACCAGGACAATACATTTCAGTGCGGGTACTAATCCCGGGTGAACAGTATACTATGATCCGCCAGTATAGCCTGTCTCAAGCATCCAATCCTGACGAGTTCCGCATCTCCGTGAAACGGGAAGCTGACAATGATCCGAATGGAGTAGTCTCTGTCTACCTTCATACACAGGTAAGCGAAGGAGATACCGTGGAAGTAAGTGCACCTGCCGGAGAATTCCTGCTGGATACTTCCAAAACCACACCGGTGGCTTTTATCTCCGGTGGTGTCGGTATCACGCCAATGATGAGCATGCTCGAAACGGTAGCCGTGTCATCGCCGGACCGCCCTACTGTGTTCCTGCATGCGGCACGAAATGAATCACTAGCCGCTTTTGGTAATGATGTTGAGAAGCATGCGCTGAACATGAGCAATATCAAATATAAAACCTTTTATTCAAGCGGCCCGGACGGCCAAATCACTCGTGAAGCATTAGCATCGTATGTGGATCCAGCAGGTGATGCCTATGTATGCGGACCGGTTCCTTTCATGGAAGCCATGATCCGTGAACTGCTGGCGATAGGGATGAAAGAGGAACAGATCCACTATGAGTTTTTTGGTCCGGCTATGCAATTAGAACAAGCCTAGTCCACATTGTAAAAAAGAGTGCGCCAGAATCCAAATTCCGGCACACTCTTTTTTTTGTCTTCAATTGTCAGTCCATATATTTCTCCAAGGAGGGCCGGTTGCGGATGATCATCTGCTTGTTGCCGATCAGCTCAATCAGACCCAGGTCTTCAAAGATTGCAAATTTCCGACTAATGGTTTCCCGTGTAACGCCTACGTAATTCGCCAGTTCTTCCCGTGAAAGCGGGAGATCGATATGAATCTTATCGCCCCGCATTTTACCATAGACATCACTAAGCTCCAGAATCATATAGGCAATCCGGATTTCCGGATCCTTGGTAGCCAGGCTTTGCGCCAGATTCTCGGTATGCGCCAGTCTTTTAGTTACCGTCTTAAGCAGTTTGAAGGCAATATCGGGATTATCCATGATCAGCAGCTCCATATCTGTTTTGGTCAGCATGCAGATACTGGTATCTTTCAATGCATATGCGCTAAAGTTACTGAGCTCATCGCTGTTAAAGATGCTGAGTTCGCCAAAAAAATCACCGGCTGTCAAAATGTGCAGGATTTGCTCCTTTCCCTGCGGAGTCATTTTGGACAGTTTCACTTGTCCTTGCTGAATAATATACAGGGTATCCGTCGGCTGTTCTTCCAGAATCAGAGACTGTCCCTTGGAGTACTTCCGGTGGATAATCATCGCACTGATCCGGGAGAGGTCCGCGCCGGAAAGGGAAGCGAAGATGGGTACTTTGCGGGTGCAGGGCTCAGCGGCATTCTGGCAGGAATGTTCCGGCATATCGGGTCTCTCCTTTGCAGAATTCTCTAAGATATAGGTGAAAAATGGCTGGTATCTTCGCCGCAGACCGGGCAGACCCAATCCTCAGGCAAATCTTCAAAAGCGGTGCCCGGTTCTACATCCTCGTCAGGATCACCAATTGCAGGATCATAAATATAACCACAAGGCTCACATACATACTTTTTCATCAGGGTCATCTCCTCTTTGATCTACTCAGGTTAGCTTTGTAATCTACTCTTAACTTCCTCCATAATTACTGAAATACTGCTGGAAAGATTGATGCCTTCCAGGCTGCAGCCTGACTCAATAGCGGATTTATAGACCAGCGAGGCCGCAGCCCCCTCCCAGGAAACAGCGCCGATCATTGTGTTTTCTTTCACAAATATCTGGGTATATACCCCGTTCTCTACTGCTGATATACTCTGGTCACACAGCGCCTCATCTGTCTGTCCAATCGAAAACAGCGAGATTCCAAATGCATTAAAGTAAGTGACCGGAACTGCTTTGCGGTAAGCAACAGGTTCATTAGCCGCCATATTATTACCGGCAATGCGCCCCTGCTCCATAGCTCCTCCCCACAAACCTTCCACATGTCCGTTCATTTCAGCAATGTCTCCTGCAGCATATACATGGGGAGCACTAGTCTCCATATGTGCATTCACGACAATACCGGAACGGGTATCAATCGGGGTGTCCTTCACAAGCGTTGTATTCGGCACAATACCTATCGAATAAACGACATGATCACAGGAAATTACAGAATTATCGTCAAGTGTAACCCCTGTTACGGATTCCACACCTGTTATCGAGGTCACACCGGTATGCAGAATAACCTTCACACCGGCTTGTTCAAGGGTTTCCTTCAGCATTTTTGAAGAGGTTTCATCCAGTTGACGAGCCATTAACCGCGGAGCCGCTTCGATAACAGTCACTTCATAACCAGCTTCGTGTAAGGCCCATGCCGTCTCCAGACCTTGTACACCACCGCCGATGGTTACGATACGATTGCCGCTCTCAAGACTCGCTTTCAGGGAATCAGCATCTTCCAGATCCCGGATGGTATGGACATTCTTCAGCCCTGCACCCTCCACTGGAAGTGCCCGGTTTCTCGCCCCCATACAGAGCAGCAGCTTGTGGTAAGTGATCATTCTGCCGTCAGCTGTCTCAACTTGTTGCCGGTCTGTATGAATATTCGTTACCCGGGTTGAGGTTTGCACAGCGATTCGGTTATCCTTATACCACTTTTCCTTCTTGATCAGTACCTTTTCACTGTGCAAATCGGTGAACAATCCTTTGGTCAGCTTAATCCGGTTGTAGGGCAAATGCCCCTCCTCACCCAGAATTGAAATCTCCGTATCAGGATCCTGATCGCGTATCGCCTTGGCGGCATGAACAGCCGCTACTCCACTGCCAATAATAAGATAATGTTTATTCATGTTCTGCCCCCTTAATAAGAACTGAGCAGAAGATCAGAGACAAATTCCGCAGCATTTTTGATTTGTTGAACCTTTTCCGGCGCCTTAGGCGAGAAACGGACACGTATCGGGAATTCAATGTGGATCATCCCTGTGGATTTAATGACTTCCGAAGTACTCTGTACAGTCATATTCGTGGCGTTCAGATAATCCTGGATCACTTCTATCGCTTCCCCGCTCCAACCGTAGGAGCCAAAGGCAGCCGCCAGTTTGCCTTCCAGATCCATATTCTTCATCTCTTGCAGGATAGGCTCCAGGTTGCCGATCATATCAGCATATCTGGTAGAGCTTCCTATAAACACGGCATCTGCAGAGGCGATACTGTTCAGAATATCTTCCGCACTACTCTTGTCGGCATCCCACACTTCAGTCTCAATCTGGTTTGCATTCAGGCAATCCTTCATGATATTCGCCATTCTTTTGGTATTATTCTTAAGTGTGGTATAGACAATAACAGCCTTTTTGCCTTCAGTAGTCTCACGGCTGAGTACATCATAGAGATCAATATATTTGCGGATGTCTTCCCGGATCAGATATCCGTGAGAAGGTGCGATCATCTCAATATCAAGGTCCTGAACAGCAGTCATTAGCGTTCTGACGTATCTCCGGTGCGGGTGAATAATTGCACTGTAGTAGCCTTTGAAGTCATCCGTGATGTCGTATCCGGCCTCATCGCTGAACAGCTTATTCACAGCAACATGGGTGCTGAAAATGTCGCAAGGAAAGAGGATTTTATCTTCCACACAATATGTGATCATAGTCTCAGCCGTATGAAGGTACGGAGTCTCCTTGAACAGCAAGGTTTTTCCGCCGATATCCAGTGTATCTCCGTCCTTTACAACCAGGAAATTCCGGCTGTGAAGCTTGTACATTTCCTGCAGCTCCGGCACAGCGATCGCTGTGCAGACAATCGTGGCATTGAGTGCCCGTGAGGAGAGCGCAGCCAGTCCTCCGGAATGGTCAGGTTCTGTATGATTAATTACGATATATTCAATATCCATGGGATCAATGAATTGGCTTAACCGCTCCGCATATTCACGTCCAAACTCCATATCTACAGTGTCGATGATCGTAGGTTTGCCGGTTTTCAGCAGGTAGGAGTTATAGGTAGTTCCTTTCGCCAGGATCAGCCGATGAAAAGGTACCTCCCGGTTATCAATTTTACCGACCCAATAAGTATCTTTCGCAATCTTGTATTCTGTGTTCATATGCTTAACCTCCTGAATGATAATGTTTATCAACAACTTCATTCTAGCTTGGAGGCTAAACAAAAAGGAGGATTACAATCACATTTTGAAATTTTCAAAGTTCATCTATTCATACTATAAATATACACGGTTGCGGCCAAAGGGTTATGCGTATGGTCACTTTGCTTGTCAGTAGCGTTTAAGAATTTTATCGGCCTCTTCCCGGATCCTATGGCGGAATGACTCCGGTTCGAGCACCTCTACGTCCCCGCCCCAGCTAAGGACATACGGAAGCAATTCTTCCGTGTGCCGGACGCGAAAGGTAAATAATAGGCTATCCTTCCGCTCCTCCATCGTTTCCATATAAAAGCTGCCGGTTTCTGCGATTTTGTCCGCCTTCTCAGGATTCACCCGTATCTGTACCCGAATATTACGGTCATCTGGTTGGCGGTAGCGGCTCAGGTCAAATCCGGTTGGCACCGTGAACGACTCATCGAGCACGTCGAGCTCTGTCATCCGCGACAAACGGAAATGGCGGATTTCCTGCCGCAGGTCGCAGTGTGCGATCAGAATCCAATTCCCTTGAATGAACACCAGTCCATACGGGGCAACCTTCCGCATGCTTTTCCGGTTCCCGTCGGATCCGGGCAAAGATTTCAGATAGGTAAAGCTCAATTTGCGTCGTTCCAGAACGGCACGCCTTACATCTCCGAGATAGTCTTTTTCCTTATGGCCGGTTACCGGTTCTTTGGTGTGAAGAAGCCGCATCGTTTCACGTACCCGGTTGGATTCAGAGCGTACCGGCTCGGGAAGGACGGCCTCAATTTTGCGCCGTACCGCCTTCGCTACACTGCCGTAATAAGCGTCCAGCCTCTGTTCAATGAAGTCCGTCCCCATAATCAAGGCCACAGCCTCCTCGGCAGTGAAGCCGACTGGCGGCAGGAAATACCCGTCCATCAGGGAGTACCCCTGCCCGGGAGCGCCGATAATCGGAACCCCCGCCTCACTCAATGCTTGAATGTCACGGTATATCGTCCGCACACTCGTCTCGAATTGATCAGCCAAGTCTTCCGCTCGAAGCACCTTGCTCCTCTGCAGTTCAAGTGTGATGGCGAGCTGCCGTTCAGTTTTATTCATGGTCTCCCCCAGTACTTCCGTAAATTTAGCGGTCCCGGTTAATAATATAGTCTAATAAGTGCTTTAGAAAAGCGGCTTGCCGGGAGATCGCATTCAACGCTTCTACTGCGTGGCAATAGTGATCCCACATCTCGATTCTAGCCGCTTCCGGACCAAGAATAGATACAAAGGTCGAATTATTATTGTCCGCATCCATACGGGTATTCTTGCCAAGCAGTTGATGATCCCCTTCCTCATCCAGCAGATCATCTTTGATCTGAAAAGCAATACCAGCATGATAAGCGAATTTCTTCAACGCTGCAATTTCCGCAGGCTGCACCTGAGCAAGAATGGCAGGCATCACCAAACAGGCTTCAAACGCTAATCCGGTTTTGTAAAAGCACATCATGTTCAGTTGCTCCAGCGTCAATGCCTTGCCTTTGGAGTGCAAATCCATTACCTGCCCCATGCACATGTCCTCTGCTTTTTCAGCCGAATATTGCATCAAAGCCAGCACGGTTTTAGGATCGAAAGCCTTCAGCGAAGCTTGCTCTTGAATGGCTTTCTGAATCAGATAAAGTCCCGTTAATTCAGCTGTGGCGCTATTATGCACCTCATGCAAGGTTGGCCTTCCTCTGCGGGTAGGTGCATTATCCTGAGAAGGCAGATCATCGAATATTAAGGATGCGGTATGCATGAATTCCAATGACCGGAGAAGCGGCTCGATTGCAGCGGACTGAAGTCCATATCCCTCGACACCCAGGACCCAGGTCAAAATAGGCCGTATCCGCTTCCCGTCCCCGGTCAGGCTATAATTCGCAGCCTCAATCAATGATTCTTTCATGAGAGGAATACCATCCGGTATGGGAATCTCCAGCAGATGATTGATATGGTCCCGGGCGGTGTGAACGGTCCGCTGAAATTCTTCCTTTTCCTTACGTTCATTTTTAAGTTGGGTGTTCATCCGGTCCCGAAGCAACTTGTCGAAGAAATCAACATGATCTGCTTTTCGTACCATTTGTTGAATAAGCCGGTTAAATTCCGGGTTCCCGGATGCAAAGATCTCCATGATCTCGTTATACCGTTCAGTCCCTATGCGTGCTTTATAGCGTTTGAGTCCGTTGATGGCACGATCCAGAATGACCTCAAGGGTCTTGGGATCAGAGTGATATACATTATGAATCAGATGGGAGATCACCGTCCAGTATAATTCATAGGGATTGATCAGATCCGAACGGACTTTACGATATTTCAAATAGTAGGTATAGGGGGTTACCGCTCCCTCCTCCATATCATCAAACATATCTGCAAAGTCGTCAGCCAGCTGATTATAGATTCCGTAATAAAAGGTCCGCTCATCAAAACCTTCGTCCACGGGTGCGCTGATCACGGAACGGACAATTAACCTGGAGGAAGAGGATTTTAAAATAATAGGAATATAAAGTTCTTCATTGGTGTAATTCGCATTAGTAAGTTCCTTATTTCGGTCAATGTCCTGGGCATTAAAAAAAACATACGACTGCCCGAAAAAGGTCGTCTCCGTCTCCGGTTTCTGAAGGATCTTCATATATTCGAACGCATTCCGCAGCTCTGCATGGACATATTGGATAATCTCCATGTTCTTTCCGGGCCACTCGCTAAGCTCCGGCACTACCCCTGTTAGCAGCGCAGTCCGGATCATACCGGAATATTGTTCTTTCTCGGGAGCTGTTAAAACCTTAGAATCCAGAAGATCGTCAATAAAAGGATACGTCAAACCGTAGGAGTAGCCGATCCGGATCGCTTCATCCAGTCTCCGGGACCGTTCTGCAGATGCTGTATTGTCATCCATTTCTTCTATCACATGCAGGACGACTCCGACTATGATTTTGATGAGTTTGCGTTCGGCTTGATCGGCATCCATTTCCTTCGGGATATGAGTGGCGACATTCTTAAGCTTCTCTATCAGCCAAATGGCCGTCGATGCTATGCCCTCCTTCTGGGCCCACCGGAAAAATCCGGCGACACTAATGGATTCTGCTCGGTTCTGCCGCCCGGATGTATTGGAAGGAATCAAGTGATGCTTCGTGTCTGTAATTACCTGCTGAATTCGTGCCTGCGTGCGGGGATCGTCCAGTGTTTTCCCCAAGTCTCTCATATAAATATAGGAGATACTGCGATCCAAGTAGTCATCTAATTGCCCGGTATGATTCAGCCATTCGATATATTGTTCATAATCCCGGGAAACAGCACTTTTCTTCCACCGTGTAAAAAAAGACAGCCATGAATTTTTATGAACATGTCTCCGTCTCCACAACTGAATATCTTTGGTCACAGCAGGGATATATGATTTGTCCTTAACCTGCATATAAAGGGATGCAAAATACTGAGCTGCCTTCTGCTCAGCCACCCTGTACATCGTCTCACCCTGATCCGTAGTCTTCTCATTCATACGCTTTATTACCTCTGCTCGAATTTATTATGGGCATCTTAATCATAACCCTAATACGGTGATTAGTGTTTTTGGTTACACAGAAAAGAAACCGGATCGTATGATCCGGTCTCCCCTCAAAAAATCAGACATCTTATTAGTACTGAGACGTCTGTTAAGTATGTCGGCTTGCGTTTATCGGCCTATATTCTGAAATCATCTATCCGCCCATAGCTAAGCCTCTGCTGCAGGATAACGGCCAGTTCTTCCACGGTATCGTAGACGATTGGACGAATGTCTTTAATTTGAACCCGAAGTATATCCGCCTCACTGCTGTGAACGGTCCATATCACCGGAATGTTCAGACCAAGTGCATATCCTGCTGTAAAATACACCTCTGGCGAATGACCGGTCAAGTCAGCGATAATCAGTCTGCTGTCTCCGATGAACTCAAGAGAATTGTGATCCTGATTCTGCGTTTTGTCATGTGCAAGCAAGCGAGGTAAATAACCGAACTGCTCGATTTTAGGCAACAGCATTTCCAGCCATTCTGTACGCTGATCCTCATCGTCCGGAATGAGTACGAAGCATGGTTTTATTTTTTTGCCGCCAGCCTTTGCCGCAGTCTCACTCCATCCCTTATCGGTAAGCTTAAAAGTCATGCCTTCCCTTATGATCAGCTGCTCGCCGATGAGTTTATCAATGATATATACCAGCTCTTGCAAGTTGGGAGAATACGTCAGGTTATAACTGCTGGAGAGCGGCTGAATGATGACCGGTTCTCCCGGGCCCTCGGAGTGTCTGTACAAATATTGCAAGAACCGGGTCCCCTTATCTTCAAGGGTCACAGGGATTTCCGGTAAATTTGTAATGGATTCCACATCATTCTCAGCTAGGACGACCTTCACGCCACAATCGGTCTGCTCCCGGATATAAGCCGATACAATATGAAGCAAATCGCGTTTCCTTGGGTGCGGGAGTGAGGTAATCGCTTCATAGCTGTCTCTTAATAAGCTATAGAACCCGCCCGGCGAACAGGAGCATCCTGTATATTTGTCATATTCGCCATCCTGTTGAACAGGGACCATCTCATCACAGAACAAACAGTGTTTTCTAATCATGATCTACATCACCTCTTATCCATACTTCCTCCACCTTATCAATAATCTATGGAAAAGTAGACAAGAAGATATTTCCTCCAGTACCCTTAACTCAATGTAAATAGCCTCGTGGCTGTTTCATTCTAGAATAGTAATGGTTCCCAAACCCTCTGGAACGTTTAAGAAAGCGCACACCAAGCAATCACATGGATCCCTGTTCAAAAAAACAAGGTGTCCCAATCAGCCAAATGCTTGGCTTTAGGACACCTCTGTTAGCTTTTCTTATTGAAGTAACTCCTGAAGCTCAGCAACGTCCGCACGGTACTGCGGCTTGAAATCTGCGGATTTCATGTAATGGGTCAAGCTGGATAAGAACTGTCTGCCTTCAGGAGTGACGCTTGCTTTGTCCGCATCAAGCGCACATATCAGAAGATTACCTGCCCCCACGCTGCATTCCAGCAAGAAGCCCAGCTTGTGGTTGCGCTCAAAGTTGTCAATGGTCTGCACAATGGGACTCCACGACCGATCGGTTCCATCCAGGATGATGGACTTTGAATTCTGAATGATGTTCCACCAAGGGTACGTAGAATATTCTTCGCACGGGAAATCGCGAAACACAGGGTGGTTATTGTCGATCAGCAGACCCATTGTACCTACTGGTACGGGCTTGTTCATGCTCTCGGAGATGGAACGGAACATAGGATAACACCAGAATTCTGTACAGTAAAAACCTTCAACAGCGTTCTGGAGAGACTCCGGCTTAGGCATAAGCAGCACATTCTGGCCTTGCTCCAGCAAGTTGATCGCTTCCGGCGATAGTTCCTGGAAGAAATGCACATCGTCCAGCACCCCGCCAGTATTTTGCGGATAAATCCACACATCGTAGCTCTTGCGGATATCCGTACCTGGTATCCACAAAGAAAGAACGGCTTTGGTCATTTGCACGACCTCAGGAAGAGCGATGGATATATCACAGATATCGATATAATTGGACCCAGCCGGTATTACTGCTTCAGAACTACCTTTTGCCAGTGTTCCTCCATCAGCATTCAACTCCCACTGCAGTTCAAGGGTGTCCGGCGACCCGTTCCGGTACCAGGACAACTCAACATGCGCATCGAAACGTTCTCCGGAGACATAGTTATACTTCTCAAATCTCGCCAACAGAACCGCATCACTGCAGAACGTACGCCATTCCTCTGCGGAAATGAGCCCCTTGGAATCCATGAAGGCATCAAGAATGCCTACCAGCGCAGTCCCCTGACCACTGAAATCCTGCAGATCCAGAAGCTGAAATCCGGCAAGTTTTCGGGTACGGAACGCTGCCTCCAGCTCTTCTTTGTAGCAAGCTACTGCCAACTGCCCAGAACATTCAAAATATTTCTCAGCGAGATGACCCAATCCCTTATCATCCAGCCGGTCGCGGAATATTTCAAAATTCTTGGCTTTGAGTGAACCTGTATATTTACTGATTTCTGCATAATCCGGATAAGTCGCATACTGTCCAATCTCATGGGAGACTACCGGAATTCGTGGAATCCATTCACCAGATGCATCTCCGGCCTGTACGGTCTTAGCTTCAGTGCCATACTGAATTTGTATGGTATCCCCAGTTGCTACTGCAGGATCATTCCCATTCCCTAAAGCGGGAGGTACGAATTGCTCATCGTAATCTTTCATGGTACCAGGTTCATCGGTCTGAACATGTCCCAGAGGGGCATCACACATCGCGTAAGAGCCTCTAAACAGCCGGTCTTTGGAGAAACGCACACCACAGAAGAAATCCTCATGCTCCAGGACTTCCGGAACAAACTGATGGTTATTGGAGCCCTGTGTATAGAGATGTCTATCATCGAAAGCCTTATAGTCTTTCAGAAAGGAATCAATCTTGGTTCGGCTGCCCCACAGTTCGTTGCCAAGCGACATCATTACGAAGGATGGATGGTTGCCAAAAGCCCGTAGAATGGCATATCCTTCGCTGATCAGATAGTCTTGTTCGGCTTGATTATGGCCCTCATCCGTTTCTTCTGTAATCGTTCCCCAGAATGGCAGCTCTGGCTCCATATAGATACCGAGCATGTCCGCAGCGGCAAAGGCCGCCTCCGGCGGGCAGCAGGTATGGAAACGGTAATGGTTAATACCATAGGACTTCGAGATGCCAAGTATTCGGAGCCATTCCTCCAGATCCGTTGGCGCATATCCGGTTAATGGGAAAATCAGACCGTCGTGCTTGCCGCGGAGAAAGGTCTTTTGTCCGTTGATCGTAAATTTGTCGCCGTCTGTCTTGAAATCCCTAAGTCCAAAAGTCAGCTCATGCTGATCGGAATCCCCTTCTCCCGTACCTCTGAGTGTAATACTTATCTTATACAGGTTGGGTTCGGCTTCACTCCAGAGAAGTGCATCCGGTCCGAGGCCATAGCTGACTGAAAACTCTCCGCGTGAGATTTTGTACTCTTGTCCGGTTATGTTCTGTTCAGTCTCACTATTAAAACTAAAGGCCGAAACAGCGATCATGCCTGCATCCGCGCCTTCAAGAGTGGCTGTGATGCGAACTGATCGCCCTGACACATCCGGATCAAGACGAATGCCGCTCAAATAAGATTCACTGTAAAATTGCAACTCAATGCGTCCCGTAATCCCATTCCAGTTGGTCTGGGTATCCTTCGAAGTTAAATGTCCGCCTTTAGTCGGATAATCCGTATTATCAACACGGATAGTTAGTGTATGATTACCGGAACGAAGCTGTCCGAGGTCATATACATGAGGGGTGTTCAGGCTGTCACGGTTGCCGATCTCTATACCATCCAGCCAAACAGTGGTAAGTCTGGTTCTTTCCAGATGCAGAATGCAGGTTTTCCCGGAAAGTGCCTCCGGAATATCAAATTCTTTTGAATACCAGGCATATCCTTCGAACAAGTACTCATCTGTGAGAGCGTCTACAAGTATTTGCTCGTTCTTAGGTCCCTTTAGGGCGTGAGACGTTGTGCCCGGAAGAGCAATGACATCTACAAAAGGCATTACCAGTCCTTTTTTCGCCTCATCCAATTGCAGCTTCCATTCGCCTTCCAGGCTGATCTTCGTAAGCATCCTATCACTCCTATGTATAATATCTGAATAATAACCTTTAATCTCTCATTCATTCTGTTATAAACAATAGCACAAATAAAAAAAACAATACAAACATAATAAAATAAACCAAAACCAACAGAGTCCTGAACCCTGCTGGTTTTGGTTAGTTGGTTATGTCCTAATTAGTGTGTACGATAAACATGTGCGGGAAGCCTGTTATCTTAATATTTCGGATCTTATTTTCCCGTCCTCTATATTTTCCAGCAAAGATGGTTCTCCCAGAAGTAATGAAATCTCATGCAGCACACCATGTTCATTATTGCTCACCGTGTGATAATTAACTACAGCTTTTACTTCCGGCGATGCGTTATCCATAGCGTAACTGTATTTGCACAACTTCAGCATTTCGATATCATTATTGCTGTCTCCAAAAGCCGCGCATTCATCAGGCCGGACACTATATCGCTCCATCAGACGTTCAAGCCCGGATGCCTTGTGGCAACCAGGGATGATCAGATCAATACACTGATGACCACTGGTCACAGGGTCAACTATACCCTTCAGCTCTTCCATAAGCAGCGGCAGGTATTTGTCAACCCCACCAGCGGTCAAGTCAGGAGTTATTAATGCAAATTTGAAAATCTGGTCATTTACTTGCTTGAGTGCGTTAACCTTCTGCAGTCTCGGATAATAACGGCACATGAGCTCATAAAATTCATCACTTTCACTTTCGAGCACATAAGCCCCATCCACTCCGCACATAACTGCAGAAATCTCCTCATATTGACTCAGCTTGTCTACGATCAGGTTTACCTTATCCGGTGCGATTCTGCCGGTGAATAATACTTCTGTTCCATCAATAACATAGGCGCCATTCTCCGCGACATAAGCAAGTTCATCCTGAATCTCTTCAAAAATAGTTTTTAGCTTATAATACTGGTTCCCGCTGGCCACCACGAAATGAACGCCTTTTGCCTTCATTACAGCGTACAGCCGTTTGAACCATTTCCGGTTATAGTTCTTGGAATCATCTAAAAAAGTTCCATCCATATCTACCGCAATTAACTTGATGTTCATAGCAGGTTCTCCTCATGTATATTTATAGGGTCCCCTTTACTGTAAATTGTGAAATGCATTTCATGTCAAGCAGCCTACAGGCTCGAATTCACCTTTAATAATAATTTCATCAGTGTTTCTGCCTCTTCCGTAGTAAGATTGTCAGTGATGCTTTTTTCCACTTCCGCAAAAATCTCATTGAACTCCTCGACCAGAGCTGTTGCTTTCTCCAAAAGATAGATATTTTTCTGCCGCTCATTTTCTTTTGGAATCACCCGTTTAATGTATCCTTTTTTCTCCAGGCCTTGAAGCATGCTGGTGATGCTGGCCTCCTTGCGATTGAAATGCTCCGCCAGATCCTTTTGGATCAGACCTTTTTCCTGATTCTCCGCAATATAACCGATCATCTGCCCCTGCTGTGCATTCATGCCCAGCTCCGCTAATCTTTCATCTGCCTGTCTTTTCTTTTTCAAGCCAATCTCCCGGATCAAATCCGAAAATGGCGTGTTCGAGTGTTGTTCAGTCATGGGCTAAACTCCTTTAACGCAAAATAGTTAGGTTTCTAATTATAAGATAAGCATATCCTTCATCTTTCTAACAGTCAAATGAAACAGGCCAATAATCATTTCTGATTACTGACCTGCATAACTCGTTAAAATATAATCAAAATCCCAGCTGCACGGAGCCATCCTCATAAATATCCACTCTCTGAGTGCAGAGAAGCATACCAAGCCCGTTGGCTGTGCCCTTCTCTCTTAAATCTAACTGCCGGCGTTCCCAAATCTCCCTGTCATGAATAATGTCATAGAGGTAGTATTTCCCGGAATGGGGCGCATCCATCTCTTCCACGAAGATGAAGTTATCTGCAAACAAATTGCGGAACCAGCCAGCAGCCTCTTCGTGGGAGGCAAATGTGGGCAGATCCGCCTCAAAACGCTCCTGCAAATATCTCTGTTTCAGCCTGCCAATTCTAACATAGTATTCTTCAAGTGTGTGTGGAGTAATCATATCCAACCCCCCTCTGCTACATTCCAGAAACTTTTGATCAAAATATCATGATATATACTGAAGGGATATGACATTCTTCATTAGAACCTTCAAGTGTGTTCATTACTGAGCTCGACGGGTATTGAGTAATAGAGTATATACCAATGACCTATAGGGAGGCTCTTTCCTTGCAAAATACAGATTGGATTCCGATCGCTTCACTTGCTCTCTCGAGCTTATTAATGCTAAGGGTAATGACCCTCAGCAGACGGGTTAACGACTTGCAATCACAGCTAGAGCGGATCCATAGCCGCTCAGGAATGGACGGAGGCTTGGTCAAGCCAAGGATGGATACACCAACACCTCTGCATGTGCAGAACATGGAATTTGCTCCGGATCTGGAGAGAAGGCTGTATCTGCTGCTGGCTGAAGGCAAGAAGATCCAGGCGATCAAGGTCCTCCGTGAAGCGAGAAATTTATCGCTGAAGGATGCCAAGGATTATGTAGATCAAATGGATCAGGGCAGGTAATACCATGTGAAAAAGCTATGCGTGCCTTATAAAAACAAAACCGGCTGCGCCACTCCCTACAGGGACTGCGCAGCCGGATCTACGTTAACGTATTCAACCGGTTCACTTATCTGCCCTGTCACATCTCCAATGAGATAAAAAGGCAGTGTGAACATCGTATAGGCATCCAGATTGCTATAGCCCATAATTATGTAATAGGGCACTAACAGCAGCAGAAAGTTGTGTACCAGGAAGAAATCCTTGCGGATCAAATATATTCAATATTTTGCTTCTCATGTCTAGGTTTCACTCTAAGCTATTAATCACCCACTGCTAAGCCCACAACAAAAAAAGCCTGATTGCTCAGACTTAAGAGAGTTATGGACACTTGTTGCATTTAGAACAAACCTGTTGTAGCCTGACAATAGTGTGTCACACTCTTGATATAAAGGTGGATCATCCATGATTCCTGAGCATTATTCCTTTACCGCCGGCTTCAATCTGCTTCCTGAGGAGCAGGACCTGGCTGTTCTGTTCAGCGGTGAAGGCCAGCCCTATCCCGGTCATAAAATCGGACCTTCCGTCCATGATTATTATCTGATCCATACGGTTCTGGAGGGTGAGGGCTGCTTCCAGAGCAGCGCTGCGTCTCAGCAGTGCAGGAGCGGCGACACTTTCGTGATCTTTCCAGGCTCTCTCTTCAGCTATCAGGCGGATGATCTTAACCCTTGGCATTATGCCTGGGTGGCGCTTCAAGGTACAGGGGTATCCGGACTGTTATCCGATATCGGCATTACAAGGGACCGCCCGCTGCTGCAATCCGAGAACATCCGGGAGCTGCACAGCCTGTACGAACGGATCCGTCTCTCCTTCCGGCAGTCTGCTTATCCGCGTCTGGAAAGTCTGGAAGCATCCGGATGGACTCGGCTTCTGCTTCACCATTTCGGGCAGGATAACCTGTCCATGCTGCCTGCCAGACCCATGGAAATGCCGGAAATCATCGACCGGCAGATCGATCAGGCCATCCGCTGGATCTCTCTGCAATTCCATCAACAAATCAGCATAGATCATATGGCGGCAACACTCGGCTATCACCGTGCGCATCTGTCCAAGGCTTTCAAACAGAAAACAGGCCTCTCCCCCAAGCAATATTTACTGAAGATGCGGATGGACAAAGCCAAAAGTCTACTATCAGGTACTCTCACCATTGACCAAGTGGCTTCATCCGTCGGCTTCAACGATGCATTGTATTTCTCCAGACAGTTCCGCAAATACTGCGGCATGTCGCCCAGTGAATACCGCATAATGCTGCGGGAGGATTAGAATGTGTGTATAACCGCTAAGAAGTACGTTCTTTGCTTCTCCGCACCAGCCACAGGATGATCAGTACAACAACAGCACCGCAAAGGGTATAACTCACAGGCCGCATATATTGCTCGACGATTGTCCAATTGTCACCAAGGCGATATCCCAGATACACCAGCACGATATTCCATGGCAAGGAACCCAGTGCAGTGAATAAAATAAATTTCCCGGGCTTCATCCCGGCAATTCCGGCAGGCAAAGAAATGAAGGTCCGGATAAACGGCATCATCCTTGTGAAGAACACCGTACTCTCTCCATAACGGTCAAACCAGCGCTGAGACTGCTCCAGATGGCGGGAATTGAAGAGTATATACTTACCATACTTCTCCAGCAATCTTCTGCCACCATGAGCCCCCACATAAAATGCCGCAACAGATCCAACGAGATTGCCGAGTACTCCCGCGGTCACGACCTCTGGAAAGGACAACGTTCCTCTGGCAATCAGAAGCCCGCCGCTTAGCATAATCACCTCACTTGGAATGGGAATGCAGGCGCTCTCCAGCACCATCCCAATCCAGATTCCCCAGATTCCAAGCGTACTTACAAGATTCAGAGCGGCATCGGTTATAGCGTTCAATAATTGGTGCATGCTATCTCTCCTTATCCTACCTTATGGCTCGTATCACACTAAGTGTACCTCTGATTTCTTAAAGAAACATTAATCGAAAAGAAATCTCCATACGAACAACTGGACATAACAAAAAGGAGCATTGGGGGAAATGCTCCTTCTCGCCTTACATTTACAGCTAATTAAATTAACTATTGGGCCCAAAATGAATCCCAAACTTATATTTATAATTTACCATGATAATTACATATATGCAAGTATTTCCTATATATCCAATGAAAAAAGAATGTCCATGGGCATAATTATTATGGCAGCCTGCCGGAAAGATGCTGGGATAAAATACAAAACACCGTCTCATACTAAGTTCAAAGAGATGGAGGTGAACGTTATGCCCAAAAACAGTGCCGATCCCAAACACGACCGCGCCAATAATCGTGCGGATAAGAAGAACAATCAGCAAAATCACGATCATCTCACTGAGGAACCTCAAATGGTTAGCAACAATAAAGCTGCCGATTACGTAGCAAGCTTAAATGGTGTTACCAAAAATGAAACGTAGCTAAAGATTAAGACTGCACTCCGCCATCCCTGGACGAACGTGCAGTCTTTTCATGTTGGCATAGACCGATCCTATTCATCAAAATTATTAAGGTCAATTGGAGGATTATATAGTAATATTGAAGAAATGGCCGATTCTGGATCCTCTAACGGACAGGAGGTGAATTCATATGATCCAGTACGACAGGATTCTGGGAAAACTGCGCATAAACCTGCTGAAAAATGTCTCTCTGCTGGAAATTGAATAAACTACATAGTTCAACCGATATAAATAAATAGTGGAATGCGCACATCTCCAGTTGGAAAATATTATATAATACACTGGAGCTATTATTCACAAAACACATAAAAGGAGCTATCACATGAGTTATCAACCCCCGCAATTTGGAAATCAGGAATATTACACGCAGCCACCCGCGCCTGCCAAGACAAACGGCAAATCCGTTGCCGCCCTGGTGCTCGGAATCTTATCCATTGTATCTCCTTATATTGGTCTGATATTCGGGATTATTGCGATTATTCTCTCCGCGATTTCTTTCAAAGAGATCCGCACACGTAACGAACAAGGTAAAGGCATGGCTATTGCAGGGCTGGTCTGCGGAATTGTTGGCACGATTATTTATGCCGTTATTATTGCCATTGTCATTATTGCAGTTATTTTCTTGAACGACTATGATGGCGGATATAATGCTTTTAACAGCTTCAACAACATCTAAACCACCTTACACAGCAGCATGACATGCAGTCAAAAAGGAAGCAGACACCGGTTTCGAAACCGGCATCCGCTTCCTTTTTTAGTTGGATTATCAGTGTGTTCTTTATGACAGCGGCGTTCCTTTACTCATCAGAATATTGATATTCTGCTGTTGGCGATACTCGGTAGGGGTTAACTGGTACCTTTTGCGGAACATCTGAGTGAAATGCTTCATGTCCTGATACCCCACATGCTCGGCGATCTCAGCCAGTTTTAGTCTGGGATTAAGCAGCAGCAGCTTGGATTGCTCCAGCCGCAGCGAAGTCACATAGTCTTTGTAGCCCTGCCCGGTTTTTTGCTTGAACAGTTGACTGAAATATGCCGGATTCAGGAATACTACCGAAGCCATTTTTTCGAGAGACAGGTCTTCATTGAAATGCTCCTTGATATAGTGCAGCGCCACATCTACCGCTTTTTCACCGCTCCCCTTCATCGGCTCAAGCTCCAGGGCCTGAAGAGCCGAAGCTTCCCTCATCCGTTTGACGACCTGCGGGACTGTACTGAAGTCATAGCTGAGACCGGAGTGGATCATTTGAAAGGGGATTTTTAAATAATGGGTGAGATGGTCTTTGACCTCCTCCAGAAACTGCTGAATCTCGGCGTCCTCCCGCAAGGTAATGAGTCCAAGCAGACTCTGGCGGTCATAGCTGACAACAAAACCCCGCCCATGCAGCTCAATAAGCTCTGATAGTACGTTCTCCACAATAAAATGCTCCAGCCGTATGCTTCTGTCCGCAGAATCCAGCTGCACCATCACCATATAGAAATGTTTATAATCCTCAATAAAAGGCTCTATGTCCAGATTACCGATATCAAGCCCTGAGGCCAGACGCTGAAAGACGCCTTCCCGCAGAAACCGCAGGCTCGCTTTCAGCCTCTCTCCCTGCCGGGAAATATCGTTGTCCTGCTCAATTTCAAGAGTGAGATTCGTGATGATCTCCAGCAACTTGCTCTTGCCAATGGGTTTAAGCAGATAATCCCTCGCCCCGAGACGTACTGCCTCCTGCGCATAGGAGAATTCACTATGGGCCGAGATCACTACCCATTTCACGTAGGGATATCTGCGCTTGGAGATCTTCATGAATTCAAGCCCGCTCATTCCTGGCATCAAAATATCCGTCAGAACGATGTGAATCCGCTGCTCTTCCATAATCTTGACCGCTTCTTCCGCCTTAGCCGCCACAAACACCTGATGATCCGGACTGATCTGTCCGATGGTGCGTATGATGCCTTCGCGGATGACCCTTTCATCATCAGCTACAAGAATATTCACGTTAAGTTATCTCCTTCCAACCTAATCGGCAGCACAATAGCAACCTGGGTTCCTTCTCCGGGAAAGCTCTGAATGTGCAGCCCGTATTCTTCTCCGAACATATGCTGCAAGCGCCGGTGCAGATTCTGTAGTCCAATCCCGCCTTTACTGCCTTCCTTGGGACTATTCCCGTTCAGGGATTGTAGTAGGCGTTCCAGCTGCCCTGCTGTCATTCCGTCGCCGTTGTCCTCCACAATCAATTGCAGGATGGAATCCTCTTCGCGTGTGTACACCTTCAGAATACCCTGGCGGCCCAGAGACTCCAGTCCATGCTTAACTGCGTTTTCAATCACGGGTTGAACGGTCATCTTCGGAAGACGGATGTTCAGCCAGCGCTCGTCAATATCCATCACAATCTGCAGCCTTCCTTCCAGGCGGATGGAAATAATCATCAGATAATGGCCAATCTGCTCCAGCTCTTCGCGCAGCGTAACCTCTGCTGCATCCTCCCACTGACTGCTGTACCGGAACATTGATGAGAGGGAAAGCACCAGCTCGCCGAGCTGCTCATTCCCCTCCTCATCCAGCATCCAGTAGATCATATCCAGTGTGTTGTAGAGAAAATGCGGATTGACCTGGGACTGCAGCGCATGCAGCTCAGCATTTTTCTCACTCACAGAGGACAGTTTCACGCGTTCAATCAGTTCCTCAATCCGCCGGACCATCCGGTTAAAGGAGGCAACGAGAATATTAATCTCCTGGTAGGACGACACATTGACCATCCCCCGGAAGTTGCCGACCTCCACCTGCCTCATCTCGCGGATCAGCTTTTTCAGCGGTGAGGAGATCGTCTGTGACACGATAGAAGCGATTAACGTCGACACGAAGATCAGAATCGAGATGACAATGAGCAAATAGCGCTTCATCTCTTTCAGTTCCACATTGAGATCCTTATCCGGGGTAATAGTCATCACCCACCATCCGGAAAAAGAAAGCCGGGAAGCCACCACCAGACGCCCAGATTCCTGCCGCACACTCTCATGCTGGAAGTTCTGCAAGGAAGGCAAAGTCTCCCTTACCGGAGCCGGATCTGTTGCTGAGGTCACAAACCGCCCATCCTCTGACATCAAATACACCTGGCTGTGCACACCCAGCTTAAGGTTCTCCAAAGCGTCAAGAACAGGCTGTGGATTCGTCTCATAGAGAACAATGCCAATTGGTTTGTGCTCATTCAGATCATAGATTTGCCGGCCAAAAGCAAACACCGGGCTGTCCTCCACCTGGTCAATTAACGAATGCTGATACACACCGAGCCAGACCATTTTGCCTGAAGAGGATTGAAGCTGTTTGTACCAGTCCTGACTTTGATATTTGGGGTCTACGACATTCATATAGTTGCCGTAATTATAGATTTTTCCTTTGTCCGTGATGACATGGATGCCCACCAGATCATCCCGTGAATAAAATATTGAACCGATAATGTTGGTGACGGTCTGCTCATTGATGTAAGCCACTGCTGGTTCATCCGTTGTTTCATTAATCAATCGAATCATCTCGAAGTTATTGCTGAGTGATTTGGACAGAGAGTCATATCCTTTGTAGAGCAAGGTGAACAACCCTGCCGTCTGGGAGACGTTCTTTTGCGACAAATCACTAATCTTCTCATGCAACTGTACCGTAGTCCGGTTATAGTAGAGCAGGCTGACAATAAGCAGAATACTGGACATGCAAAAAAGAAACAGCAAGAACAACCGATGATGGATGGAATGAAAGCCGCTTTTCATAGGACTCTCTCCTTTCAACACCCTGTTCTGCCGTTTCCTATTATAAATCTTTACCAATTTTTTTTGCAACGACGATTAGCCTTTGACAGCACCCGCTACCATTCCTTTGGTAATTTTGTTGGACAGGAAGAAGTAGATCAGGATAACCGGCAGCGCGCCCATGACCAGGAATGCCCCGATGTCACCGTAATTAACGGAATACTGGCTTACAAAAGTATATACCCCGAATGGTAATGTTTTTAGCTTTTCGGAAGAGATAAAGGTTGCTGCCAGGATGTATTCGTTCCAGATGTTGATGAAGGTCAGGATACATACGGTCATCACCGGCGGGATGGACACCGGAAGAATAATGCTGCGGAAAATCCGGTATACGCTTGCTCCATCAATAAATGCCGATTCCTCAATTTCGTGGGGAATATCTCTCATAAACCCGGACAGGATGAAGACTGCAATTGGTGTTGAGAACGCAACGTACGGCAGAATCAGCGACAAATGAGTATTCAGAACGTGAATGTTCTTGAAAATAATCATCAGCGGCAGCAGCGTAGCCTGCATCGGAATCATCATACCCATTAGGAAGATCGTCATGACGATATTTCCGTATTTCCAGCGGAAACGCGAGATGGCATAAGCTACCATGGAGGCAAGAACAATAACACAGATCATTGTAATGCCGGTAACGAACACACTGTTGGATAAGTATTTCAGATAACTGCCTGAAGTATAGGCTTCACTGTAGTTATGCCATTGAAAGGTTTTGGGGAAGGAGAAAAAGCTGCCATCCATAATTTCTTCATTGGTCTTCAGTGAATAGAGTACTAGCCAGAGCAGTGGATATAACTGGGTCACTACAGGAATTGCGAAAAGAAGATACACGATTCCTTTTTTGAATTTTTGCATGATCGCGCACTCCTTTTCTAATTGAATTTACGTTCAAGTCTGTTGAATATCGCATTAATGAATCCGGTAAAGACCAGACAGACTACAACCAGGAAACTGGCAATCGCACTGCCGTAGCCATACTTCAAAGACATAAATGAGCTATTGTACATATGTGTAGAGATGACATCGGTTGCATGAGCCGGACCGCCGGCGGTCATTACCATAACCAGATCGAAGGCCTGCAGGGAACCGATAAACGCCAGTACAATCGATATTTTAAAGATCGGGACGATCAACGGAAGTGTGATATAGCGATCCGCTTTAAAGCCATCCGCCCCGTCAATTTTGGCCGCTTCATAAAGTTCATCCGGAATATTCTGTACCCCTGTGTACTGAATCAGCAGATGATAGCCGAAGAACTGCCATAGGGATACGAGATAAAGGGCGAACATGGCAATTTTGGGCTCGGTCAGCCAATTGTGTGTCCAGCTGTCCAGTCCCAGAGAGATCAGAACACCGTTGAGCATACCGCCCATGGAGGCCGGGTTATAGATCGTTTTCCACAGTTGTCCAATAATTACGACAGAAAGAATAACTGGTGTAAAATAGATCGAAACCAATGTGTTGCCTCTTCTGACATAACGGTTAAGCAAAATAGCCATTCCCAGACACAGTGGAATTTCCAGCATGGAAGCTACAGCATAGAGCAAGGTTCTTCTTACAGATGGCCAGAACACCGGGTCATTCCAAAACATATCTTTGAAATTGCCGAATCCGACAAATGTGGCAGACGAGAGTCCGTCCCACTTCAATAAACCTGTATACAGTGAAACCAGTATGGGAATAAACACAAGGCACACGTACAAGAACAGACACGGCAACACGAAGACGGCTATTGTGCGTGCTGGCACTTTCAGTACTTTCATCTTTCCCGCCTCCTAAACAAGCAGATTCTTTGTCTATATCAGATGTTTTGTTTCATGGATAAATATCGGTGCGAAGAAGCCGGATTCAGCTTACTTCGCACCGAGAGTGAACGATGGTAACTGCTTATTTATTAGCTTCGAATGCGGTTTGATGTTCTTTGGCTACTGCAGCGGAATCCATTTTCTGTACGAACAGGTTCTGGATACTGCTGAGGTGCACCTGTGAAGTAGCCGGATTCATCGTGTTGTCGAACGAGAGGTCGCCGCCCTTAACTTGGTTGAACAGACCGGCTATGGTGATTGCCAGATCGGAGTAACCGGCTGCTTTCAAGTCGCCGTCTACTTTTTGACCAAGACCTACAGCATTTTTCAGTTCAAATTGTTTCTTAGGCAGATTGCTGGCGAAGAAGTTGAGGAAGTCTTTTGTTTCCTGCAGGTGTTCGCTGTTGGCAGATACTGCGAATGCGCTGCCTGGTGCAAGCATGAATTCGTTAGGGTCGCCTTTGCCGTTAACCGTAGGGAATTGGAACGCTCCTACTTTACCTGCCACGGAAGAAGCATCAACTGCGCCTGTTTCCCAAGATCCGATCACCCACATAGCGGCTTTACCGGATTTGAAGATGTTACCGCCTGCATTAGCGTCAATGGAAGTTGCACCGTCAGGGAACGCACCTGCTTGAACCAGCTGTTGGAATGCGTCTACAGCTTCTACGAAAGCAGGATCTTCAAAGGTTTTCTTGCCATCCATTACATCCTGCAGGAAGCCAGGGCCGCCGTTAGTGCGGAGCAGGATGTTCATGAACAGGAAGGAACCTGTCCAGGAATCTTTTTCACCGATAGCCAGTGGCGTAATACCTTTGTCTTTGAGAATCTTCACGTCCTTAAGCATTTCCTCAAAGGTTGTTGGGGTATTAGCAATACCAGCCTGTGCGAACAAGTCTTTGTTGTAATAGACCACTTCGATGTTATTGCCATCTGGTAAGGCGTATATATTGCCATTAAAACTGTAGTAGTCCAGCAGACCCGTTTGATACGTGTCTTTGAGCCCGTTCTGATCCAGCATATCGTTCAGTGGTGCGAACAATCCTGCATCTACAAAAGGGTTCATTTGTGCGGCCGGGTTCACGATGGTAATGTCCGGTACCTCTTTGGAAGCTGCTTGGGTTTTGAGCTTGACTTTTTGCTGGTCGGTATTCAGTGTATCCAGTTCAATGGTGACGTTTGGATGTTCCTTCATATACTGGTCAGTCAGCTCATGGACCATTTTGTAGGACGGAGTGGTTGGATCGGGATAAATATTCTGGAAGGTAATGGTTACCTTCTTGTCACTCTTCGTCGTGTTCGCTGCTGTACCGCTGTTAGTGCTGTTGGTGCTGTCAGGTGCTGCACTTGACGCTGCGTTGTTCTTACTGTTGTCGTTTGAGTTGCCGCATGCTGCAACGCTTAAAGCCATTGCTGCAGTTAATGCGACGGTGAATGTTGTCTTCATTTTTCTGTTGACCATGAATCAATGCCCCCTGTGTTCGTGATAGGTTAATTATCTTCTGCTTAAGCGCTTCCAACAAGGTGGGAACTACAGAAATAAGGTTTGTTTTTTCTAGGGATGCCAAAAAAATACTCCTGCGCAAGAAAGCAGGAGTATTGGGGATCTCAATATATGAATTAACGGCCCATCCTTGAGACAAGCTTGGATAGGTCAATTTCACTGCATACACATCGTTTTCACTCTGTTCTCCCCCATTGCTTCAGCACCTCTACCAATCCCGGGACATCCAGGCCGTCGAGGGAAAAAGCTTTGCGCAGCAGGTCATGCGGAATGAATTCATCATATTTGCCAAGGTATGGTGCTTCATCCGGCCCGAGGAGAGCGATCGGATTGGATGCGGCTGTGGCTTCGGTGATAATCTCCTGTTCCAGCATTTCTGCATCTGCCTTCCCGGCAACGACCATATAATAGGGCTCCATGGGGGTCACGGAACGCAATCCAAGCGGTCCCTTGAGATTATTCTTCAACAGCCGTTCCAGAGTCCGGAACTGACGGCTCCCTGCCCAAGGCAGGATGAACATGGAATCGCCGCCGGCAGGAAGCACGGAATGCTTAAGAAGACCGCTTTCCTTCGCTAGACGGCGTGCACGTTCAAGTCGTGCAGCCGCACTTGGGGCCAGGTAAGGATATAGTGCCGTTGATCCCAGTACCTCACGGATTTTGGTCATAATGCGGGTGTGTACATCTCCTCCTGCACCTAACCATAAGGTATCCACTTTGCCGCGCGAGCCTTTGACATACACGGCCTTATGGCGGTTGTCTACCTCTTCCACCTTCCAGAGCTTGCCTGCAAGGGTGAAACAATAGCCTGGCGGCGGCACTGTTGTAATGGAACCGATCTCCTCAGTGCCGTTATATACCACATGTTCCTCATCGTCTTTGAATACGGCATAGAACCGGAAGTTATTAACGATCTTCTCCCCTGCCAGTCCGATCAGCAGGTTGCCTTCATCCATGGATTCAATATGGCCCATTCCGATCATATATTCCATGAATGCATCATAATCTGCAGGCTCTATACTGCTGAATGAAGGAAGACTAAGTACAGCAGCCTTAAGATCCTCTGGCTCCGCTTCACCCATGCTCTTCAGGATGCTCATCGTCTGATGGTAGAGCAGCCCTACCGGAAGCTGCCGTACGACCAGCGGTTCAACCCATTTCTCGCGCACATAGAGCTCTATGACGGCGATGGCCCGCAGCAGCGTCCATGGCATCCGTGCGGGAAGCTGAGCCTCCTCGTCTTCTTCCTCCGGCGTGACGAAGATCATCTCCGAGGCGGCATCTCCCCGCCGCCCTGAACGTCCCAGCCGCTGCACGAAGCTCGCGCAGCTATAGGGTGCGCCAAGCTGCAGTACGCGCTCCAGCTCGCCCAGGTCAATGCCCAGCTCCAGCGTCAGCGTGGCCGCTGCCACCGCCGGGCCAGTCCTCTGACGGAGTGCTGCCTCCGTCTCCTCGCGCAGCATCGCGGATATGCTTCCGTGATGCACATGGAACACGTCGCGCTCGCCGCGCTTCGCGGCGAGCCTCCGCATCTCCAGGATCGCCTCCTCGGCATCCGTCCGGCTATTGGTGAAGATGAGCGCTTTCTTCAGATGCGTATGGTCATAAATGAAACCATAATAGGCCTGGCGCGCCCGCTCCAGATGCTCGGCCTGCACTTCGTCCCGCGCATCAGGAAATGAGAAGTGCTCGACACTAAGGCGAAGCTTACGCCCCCCCTGCGGTGCCGAGACTTCTACACTTTCGCGGGTACCCGCCGCCAGCCATTCCGTTACAGAAGCGTAATCGCTTAGTGTAGCAGAAAGTCCAATCCGCCGCGGGTGGCAGCCAGCCATCCTGTTGATGCGCGCGAGCTGGCTGAGTACCTGAATGCCGCGATCCGCTCCCATGAAGGCATGCACTTCATCGACTATAATGAAGCGAAGATCATGGAATAATGCCGGAATGGCATTAGGACGGTTCATCAGGAGACCTTCCAGGGACTCTGGAGTGATCTGTAGCACCCCTGAGGGATTCTGCATCAGCTTCGTCTTGTCTGCCTGCGGTACATCCCCATGCCAGTGCCAGACCGGTATATTCCCTTCGCGGAGTAAGTCATTCAACCGGGTGAACTGGTCATTGATCAGCGCCTTAAGCGGTGCTATGTAGAGAATCCCCACAGAAGCCGAAGGCATTTCATACAACTGGGTAAGCGCCGGAAAAAAAGCGGCTTCCGTCTTACCGGAAGCCGTACCCGAGGCAATCAGCAGATGATGCGGTGTATCGAACAGCACACGGCATGCATCCACCTGAGCCTCACGCAGTGTCTCCCAGCGGTTCTTATAGATGAACTCCTTAATAAATGGAGCCAGCCTGTAAAACGGATTGCTGCTCATAAGTCAAACTCCGCCAGGAAACCGTCCAGTTCATTCGGCTCCGTGTCGGCAGTCTTAGGTGTCCGCTCGCCAACAAGCTTCTCGAATGATATTTCCGGATGCTGGTGCAGCGTATGCAGCAGGTCCATGAAATCGCGCACCACCTCGCGCGCGGTAAGCAGCTCATCCGCTCCGAGGCGGCCTACGGCTTCTTCCATGAAATGCACCAGTTGCTCCTGCGTCAGCCTGGCCTCATAACTGTAATGAAGGGCATGAATATCCCGTAGCTTCTGCAGCAGCACCAGAATTTCCTCGTGGGAGAGCATATCCAGTGCAATAATCGGCCCGGTAAAATTATTAAGACCCGTACCGCCATATCGTCCGGCAACAAGTCTTGACCGCAGGGCTTCGTAACTGAACAGCCCGCGGCGTCCGTCTTCAACGAATTGCGGTGTCCCCCCAATAAAGATTCCCAGCCGCTCTGCCTTGCCCTGCATGGTATCGTTGAACATGGTCAGCAACTTCTCATAATTGCTCTGGCGTGAAATACTGTTCGTGATCTTGTATAAGTTCACACCTTCATCAATGAACAGCAGCAGCCCCTGATACCCGATGGCACCCGTGAATTCCGCCCATAGCTTCATATAATCGTACCAGTTGTCATCATCGATAATTACACCGACGCCCAGCGCCTTGCGTGCTTCGGTACGGGTGGCGAACTCGCCGCGGAGCCAGCGCAAGGAATCCTGCTTCAGCTCATCATCGGCTAACTTGTGACCGTTCCAGTAGGCAGCTAACACCTTCGCAAAATCAAAACCGTGCACCAGACCCCGCATTTCTGAAGCCACAGTATAGATTCTTTGTTCCACCTCTTCACCAAGCTGAGGAGCATCCGGACTATAGCCCTTCTCCTGCATAATCGCTTGCTGCAGGGTTATGATCCACTTCTGGAGAATCATCTCCAGCGCTCCGCCGTCGGGGCGTGTGCGCGTAGACAGATGGCTCATCAGCTCCCTGTATGTAGCTAGGCCTTGCCCTTTGGTACCCACAAGGCGCCTTTCAGGGGACAGGTCAGCATCCGCAACTACAAAGTCCCGGTCCATGGCGTAGTTGCGGATAATCTGAAGCAGGAAGCTTTTGCCGCTGCCGAATTTGCCGGTTATCAATTTGAAGGCGGCACCGCCTTCAGCAATATTCTCCATATCCCGGAGAATGGCCTCGACCTCGGGACGGCGTCCCACCGCGATATGCTCAAGACCAATACGCGGAACAACACCCGCTGTCAGTGAATTTATCAGCGCAGTGGTCATCCGCTTTGGTATCTTCAGTACACTCATCAATCATTCACCCCACCCAAATATTGCAGTAACGGCACCAATTCCTCGTTCAGCTCTTCTTCATCGATCAGCAGATCGCCCAGAAGTTCCATCGCAGTCTCATTGATTCCATCGAACAGCAGCTCAGTCATCGTTCCACCGGCCGCAGCCAAATGGTGCACCGCATTCATTCCTTTGCCTTCTGCCAGAGCACGGACGACGGCGAATTCAAGCGGAGTCAGCGCAGCAGCGAACTGATGCATGATCGCGGAATCATCATTGCCGGGATCTGGCAGCGGCTCTGCCATTGAAACAGTCTCTTCAAACACATGAATCCCCGCATCTCCTGCTACATCCTCGTTAAGCTCAGTAAGCTGATCCTGGGCTTGCCCGCTCTCCTCTATCGTAAGCAGTGTCCGCACAATATCGGAATCGCTTTGAAGCTGCTCCAGCTTCCGGGGATCAATGATAACCGCCGGGCCCTTTTCCTTCTGTTCCGCCTTCTTGAATTCACGCTGCAGAAACCGGCTGACCAAGTCTTCCATATCGGCATCAACCTTAACATCCTTCAATCTGCCCCGATAACCCAGCAGTGCCCGCAGCTTATTCTCCGTGAGCCGGAACAGGCGTGTAATCAGACTGCGCAGTGGAGGAGATTTACTAATCCGCACCACAGGCACAAGAACAGAATAGCCGTACAATGAGATGTCATACACTGCGCTACGGAACAGGTAACGCTCACGAACTACTGCCGGACCCGGAGGAAACATTCCGATCAGATTGGAGCCATGCTTGCGGGTCACATAGGCATCAATCAGGGCAACCACCTGCGGGATATAACGTTCTGCAGCCGCCTTTCCTTCTCCCGCATAGAATTTGGATTTGCTGATATCGTAATCGGACATGACAGTCAGCACTTCAAAAGTCAGCTGCTCCGGTGCAGAAGTCAAACAGCGCACCAGTTCAAGCTCAGCCAGATCACCGGCAAGTCCCCGCGAACGGGCGACAATGCCCGTCAACGGAACCTCCAGATGATGCACGAATGAGAAATCCGCAATCCATCCGCCCAGGTATTGATCAAGTCTTTTATATTGTTCCCGATAAGCTTCCCATAACCGATTCAGCTGCCGGTATCCCTCCTGGGGCTCGTCCCAGCCCACACCATTAATCAGCTCATAGACATGCAGAAAAATATAAGACAGATCCGTCTTAGGGTACCTGCCCTGTCTGACCTCATCACGCCAAAAGAAATACCATCGGCTCTGTGCTCCGGTCATATGACCATAGGTCGGCCAGTAGCTTTTGAAAGGAACAAACAGCGCCGCTGCTTCCCTATGATCCACCAGTTCCCTGGCCCGGATGACAAACTGGCTCTCTGTCGTAGTTACCGGCTCCTGAGTTTCTTCCATATCCCATAACTGCAGCTGAATGGTCGATTCTTCAGGCGCTTTTTTCTTCGGTATGACTGCTGGAGCCTTGGGGACCCCGGCCTCTGCTGAAGAACGAGGGGGGATCGGCAAATTCTGCTCCGTGCTCTCCCACACCAGCTCTGTAAAATGCGGCTCATTTCCGTCTCTTCTCAAGTCTCCACCCCCATACGGGTCTTACGAAAAAACGGTCCTGTTCACAGAAGTGAAGGAACCGTTTGTGTACTTCTGGTATGAAGTAACGCTGTCTACATCTTACTATTAATATTAGCATTCTTAACGGATGAACATCAAGCCTGATACTGAAGATTTGGGATTAACTGAGTTCTAGCCCTTTGGTCTCTTTGCCCAGGAACAGTACAGCTAAAGCACCAATAATAATAGTCCCAAAAAAGATCAGGAATATCGAACCGATCCCTACTCCATTACCGACCATAACGCCCACTAGCGTAGGTGCTATAATCCCGCCGATGCGGCCAAAGGAAGTCGCAAGTCCTGCACCTGTTGAGCGGATGGCTGTCGGGTACAGCTCCGGTGTATAGGCGTACATCCCGCCCCATGCCCCCAGATTGAAGAACGACAGGCAGATCCCGGCAGCCATCAGCATGCCCTCGGTATCAGAATTTCCGAACCACGCAGCACTGACCGCAGTGAGCAGAAGATAGATCACAAGCACAAATTTGCGGCCGAATTTCTCAATGAAATAAGCTGCGGTGAAATATCCCGGCAATTGCGCCAGCGTCATAATCAGCACATATTCAAAGCTTCTGACAAGACTGAAGCCTTTGATCACCATGACCGTAGGCAGCCACAGAAACATGCCGTAATAGGAAAAAACAACCGTGAACCACAAAATCCAGAGCATGATCGTTGAACGACGATATTCACCGGACCAGACGGTGGCTATCCGGCTCCGTAGAGGCACAGGTGCTTTCTTCTGAATCTCCGCAAATCGGGGGGAATCATCAATCGCACGCCGCAAGTACAGCGCATAGAGGGCCGGTACCGCACCAATGGCAAAAGCTATTCTCCAGCCATAATCCGGAATTACGAAATAAGCGATTAACGCCGAGACGATCCACCCGACCGCCCAGAAGCTCTCCAGCAGAACTACCGCCCGTCCTCTTTCCTTCGCTGGCATGCTTTCGGAGACCAGTGTTGAGGCGACAGGAAGCTCTCCGCCAAGCCCAAATCCGGCGATAAAACGCAGTACGCACAGCATGGCATACCCGGCGGCAAAAGCAGATAACCCACTGGCCAGCGAGAAAATAAGGAGGGTCCACAGTAGAACCGACTTACGACCGAAACGGTCAGCAAGAATACCTGCAGCGGCTGCGCCTACTGCCATACCTATAGAATTGATGCTCGTCAAATATCCGATCTTTTCCGGTCCGAGGCCCCATTCCTTGGCAAGCGCCGCAACGACAAAAGATATCATTCCCACATCCATTGCGTCAAACATCCAGCTGAGACCGGCACTGAAGAGCAGTTTTCTTTGCTTTGGATTTTGCAGCAGCGACATATTATTTAACATTATGCACCTCTTCCCTAAGTCCGACTAATCAACCTGGTATTTATTGCTTGTATCACTTACACATTCTAAATTTGCCGGGTTCAAAAATCAAGGAATAACGCTGCGTTGCAGTATTGTCTGGCCAATGCCTGGAAATAGCAGGTTTGGACGGAGATAGCGGCAATCATTAGCATATTCCGTACGGCATGCCGCTGGGACCTGGTCAAATGGTTCAACCGTTGCATCATATTTTCGAGCGAGGCCTTAAGCACCCTGTCTGCCTTAGAGGAGTAAGTCTGTTGAGCGTTGAGATCAGCGATTCCCTGGTCCGGCAACACAGGACTACTCTTAATCTCCTCAAAAAGCTCCGCATAGGCATGATACAGCTGTGCTGGTTCAACCAGATCGTCATCGTCCCGTTCAGGTGCCAGGAAAAGCATCCGGAACAGCTGGCGGATACTCTCGAAATCAAGCGCTGCCTTCAGATCATCGATCATAAATAGAAGCGCTGCCTGGTTAACGGAATATTTCTTACCCTCCCGGGGCGAGCCCAGGTATTCTTTGAAATCACGTTTCACCCAGTTCTGCATAGAAGTGGCTGAAAGTGTAGAATACTCAATCAAGTGGCCCAGTGTAGCGATTTCTCCAAGTGACAACCCCTTCACTTTCCCGCCTTTGATCAGCTTTTGTAGAATGGGAGGAATCTCTGTAGACAGAAAAGCCGGGAGCGACGAGCCATTTTCCACTGCTTCATGATGAAATTTTGACCAGGCAGCCTGTAAAATATGTAACGGTTTACGTTCTGTAGCTCCGTTCAGCGACAGCAATAATTCAGACATTTCTATCCGGCTGAGTGTAAAAGCTTCCATATATGGCACCCCTTCGCCATTTGATTTTATATTGAAAAGTTCGTACAATGAGTTCATATGAACTCATAATATGAGTATAACCTATTTTAACAACGAGAGGGATGGTAAAGATTATATGGGTATAGGACTTAGTTTGACGCTTGTGGCAATTTTGATCATTTTAACCGCATTTTTTGTAGCGACGGAGTTTGCATTGGTACGGCTGAGAGGCAGTCAGATTAGCCAGATGGTGCTGGAGGGCAAGAAGAATGCCTTGGCGGTTCAAAGGGTTGCAGCTAATCTGGACGGATATTTGTCTGCTTGCCAGCTGGGCATCACGATTACAGCACTGGGGATCGGGGCTTTGGCAGAGCCTGCATTTGAGCAGCTTTTGCTTCCATTGTTCGACCTTGGCCATATCAGCCACAGTGTGAGTGAGCCCATTGCTTTTGCATTGGCATTCATTATTGCCACATTCCTGCATGTCGTAGTCGGTGAGCTTGCTCCGAAGACAGCCGCTATCAATATTCCGGAGAAAATCGGTCAGATTACCTCACCGCTGATTATTTGGTTCTACAAAATATTGTACCCTCTGATTTGGCTGATGAATGGTTCTGCCAACCTGCTTGTCCGCATGTTCGGGATGAAGCCGGCAAGCGAGCATGGAGATGCGCATAGCGAAGATGAGATTCGTCTGATTCTCTCAGAAAGTTATGAGAGCGGTAAAATCAACAAAGCTGAATATGGCTATGTAAACCGTATCTTCACCTTCGACGAAATGCTGGCCAAAGAGATCATGGTACCTCGGACAGACATGGTTTGCCTGTTCACCAACCATTCCCTGAAAGAGAATTTGGAAATCATCCGTAAGGAGCAATACACCCGATTTCCCGTGGCTGACGGTAGTAAAGACAACATCATCGGGATGATCAATACGAAACAGCTTTACTTACAATACGATAACAATCCGGAATTCGATTTCAAAAGCCTGATTCTGCCGCTGCTCACCGTATCTGAAGTTACTCCAGTGAAAACACTGCTGACCCGCATGCAAAAAGAGCGTGTGCATATCGCCCTGCTGCTTGATGAATACGGTGGTACCTCCGGTCTGATTACGATTGAGGATATTCTCGAAGAGATTGTCGGTGAGATCCGTGATGAATTCGACGCTGACGAACGCCGCAATATCGAGAAGCTCAGTGAATCCCACTACCTGTTTGACGGTAACGTCTCTGTCCAGGAAATTAAGGAACTGACTGGTCTGGATCTGCATGACGATGAGGTCACTACTATCGGAGGATGGCTATACAGCCATCTGGAGGAACCTGCTGTTGGTAAAAGCGTGACTCATGAACATGTAAAACTAACCGTTCTCGAAATGAACCGTCACCGGATACGCAAGGTTGAGATTGAAATCGGACAGACCGGATCTGAATATCAGGACGTACAGCCGGAATAATTAATTACATTAAACATTGCAAAAGGCGCTCCAACTTGGAGCGCCTTTGTTCGTGCAGTAATAGCCAAAAGAATCGATTGGCATCTTTTAGGCTTAACGATACTTAATGATATTAATTATCTGCGTTATTTAATATAGTTAACTAATCTGCATCTTCCCTTAACATCGGCATATCATTAGCATATTCCCATCAGGATCTTTGAAACTAAACCAGTGGTCATGCTCAATGTCGGTCAACAGCTCTGCTCCGGATTCCTTGACATAATCATAGGCTGCATCTATATCCTCTGTGTTCAGGTGGAATGTAGGAACCTTCAGTACGGCTTCTGTTGTGAAGATTCTGCTGTCCAGCACAATACCGGGCCCCTGCATTGGAATCACATACAAATGACCGAACAGCACTTCACCATCTAGTGGAAGCCCCAATAAACTGCAATACCAGTTCTTCGACCTTTCAATATCACTAACAGGAATGAAAACAGCGCCAATCTGATTCAGAATCGGACTTGTCACAGCCAGTATGCCTCCTCTATAAAACTTCTTATATATTTGGACTACTTAACCATTTCGATAAATTCTGTCATATCCCTCCCCTTTTTGAGGATTGAAATGAAGATATGGTATAATCTTGTCAACTTTTACTCAGACGTCAGGAGAATGAGCACAGGATATGAAAACTTTCAGACATCAAAAACTGACACCACCCAAAATATTATCTCTTGGATTCATGCTGCTGATCTCAATCGGGACGATATTTCTATGTCTCCCGGCGGCTTCCACCGGGGAGAGAATTTCCTTAATTGATGCATTGTTTATGACGACCTCAGCAACCTGTGTTACAGGCCTTGCTGTTATCGACACAGGAACAGAGCTTACCGTATTCGGACAAATCGTGCTTCTGGTATTATTTCAATGTGGCGGACTGGGTTTTGTTACCATGGCTACACTTATAACTCTTGTGCTCAACAAGCGGATTTCATTGAAAGAACGGCTGCTGCTGCAGGAATCCATGAACCAGAATTCAATCCAGGGTATTGTGCGTCTGATCCAGAGAGTACTGCTATATTCGCTTATCATCCAACTTTGTGGAGCCATCCTTTTTACCATCAGATTTAATTCGGACATGAATTTCGGTAAAGCAATTTATTATGGGATATTCCACAGCATATCTATCTTCAACAATGCAGGTTTTGATCTTTTTGGCGATATTCACGGGCCATTCAGTGGATTAACACGTTATGCCGAAGACCCGATTGTAAACATGACCTCTATGGTGTTGATATTCTTGGGCGGAGTTGGCTTTATTGTCCTGTCTGATGTAGTTGATTATCCCCATCGTAGACGATTGACCCTTCACTCCAAAGTCGTCCTTTCAACTTCCGTCATTTTAATTCTGGGCGGAGCTATGGTCTTTTTCTGGCTGGAGCTGAACAACACCTTAAAGCCTCTGCATCCCGGAGGAAAAATTATGGCGTCCTTCCTTCAGGCGATCACACCTCGTTCAGGCGGTGTCACAACCATCGAGATTCCGTTATTGCTTGAATCTACCCAGTTCCTTATGATCCTTCTGATGTTCATTGGTGCGGCCCCAGGCTCTACCGGCGGGGGGATCAAAATCACTACCTTCGCCCTACTCGTCAGTACAGCTTACGCCAAGATCCGGGGTAAGGATGAAATTGTCATGTTCCGCCTTCGAATCTCCAAAGAGAATGTATATCGGGCCATTACCATGTCCCTACTCTCGCTTATACTCGTTGTATCCGCTACGATGCTCCTGTCGGTTACCGAGAGTGCTGATTTCTTGACGGTACTGTTTGAAGCTGTCTCCGCTTTTGGAACTTCTGGCATTACCATGGGACTCACACCTGAGCTCACAACAATTGGCAAGCTGGCAGTAATTATCCTGATGTTCGTCGGCCGGACAGGCCCGCTGACGTTGGCTTATGCGCTCAAACCAAAGGGAAGTAAAGACCTATACCGCTATCCCGAAGGTAATATTACATTAGGCTGATACAAGCGGCACGGCTATAACCCTATATCTACAGAAAAATGCGACCTTTCCCGGCAAGCTCATGCCTTGAAAGGTCGCATTTTTCTTTTACTCTTCTTCTGCCTCTTCCGGAAGCTCCTGGGTATCCAGTGCTGCATCCAGCAGCAGATTATAGACATCGTCATCACTTTCAAGCAGGGCATCGGTTTCCAGGAATTGTTCTTCACTTCCAGGCTCACCGGCAAAGCTCAGACTGTAATCCCATTCCGTACCGCGTTTGCTGAAAAATGTGATCTCATATGGGGAACTGTGATTCTCAAGTGTGAAGACCGTTCTGCCTACGAAACTTCGGTCTTCCTCGCGTTTCATTTCTGCTTTTATAATTTCCACATTCATGTTCTTTTCTTCCCTTCATCATAACCTAACTTTCCCTTAGTATATCATGAGATGAGAGCTTTTCCCTACCTAATGTAAGCCGATTGACTTTTTTCATCCGGCGGTTAATAATTTAATACTAAAGACTAAATACAATCGAAATTGGAGGAAATTAGCAATGGGCCAACTGGAAACTCAGCTTAATAAATATGCGGATTTGGCGGTTCAAATTGGTGTGAATGTTCAACCTGGACAAATCCTGGTCGTGAGTGCGCCTATCTCGGCTGCAGAATTCGTCCGTATGATTACAGCCAAAGCATATGCCATCGGAGCAAGCCAGGTAAAAGTCAACTGGAGTGACGAATTCATTACCCGCCAGCAGTTCGAGCATGCAGCGCCGGAAGTGTTCACGAAGGCTCCTACCTGGTTTGCCGGAGAAATGACCGAATTCGCTGAGAATGGCGCGGCCTTTCTTCATGTCATCGCAGAGGATCCAGACGCACTCAAAGGCATCGATCCTGAGCGTATCGCGAACTTCCAGAAGACCCGTGGAGCTGCGCTGACCAAATATCGTGAAATGCAAATGTCCGATAAAGTCAGCTGGAGTATTGTTGCCATTCCTTCACAGCCATGGGCAGATAAAGTATTCCCGGAGGTTCCCGCAGAAGAACGCATCAGCAAGCTTTGGGATGCAATTTTCCACACCGTTCGACTGGATCGTGAAGATCCTGTAGCTGCCTGGCAGGAGCACTTGGATACACTTGAACAAAAAGCCAATGTCCTGAATGCCAAGAAATACAAAAGCCTGCATTACATAGCACCCGGCACAGACCTTAGCATCGAGCTGCCTGAAGGCCATCTTTGGGCTCAAGGAGACAGCATCAATGCCAAAGGTCATTCTTTTGTTGCCAATATGCCAACGGAAGAAGTATTCACAGCCCCGCTCAAAACCGGTGTTAACGGAACCGTCAGAAGTACCAAACCGCTTAGCTACGGCGGGAACATCATCGATGGCTTCTCTATAACTTTTGAACAAGGCCGGATCGTAAGCGTTAAGGCTGAACAAGGCCAGGAAGCACTGGAATATCTCATCAGTCTGGATGAAGGCGCGAAATATCTAGGTGAAGTTGCTCTTGTCCCGCATAAATCACCAATATCCGAATCCAACATCCTGTATTTCAATACATTGTTTGATGAGAATGCCTCTAACCATTTGGCCATCGGCACAGCCTATGCCTTCTGTCTCGAAGGCGGCAAAGATATGAATCAGGAAGAACTGATTGAACGCGGTTTGAATACAAGTGTTACCCATGTTGATTTCATGATCGGCTCTCCAGAGATGGACATTTACGGTATTACCGCTGAGGGTACCAAGGAGCCTGTATTCCTTAAGGGAAACTGGGCGTTCTAACGAAAGAGAGAGATTGAGGGGAGCGGTAACTATGCTGAGTTTCAAGCAAAAGCTGAAAAATTACGCACTGCTGACAGTAAAAATAGGAATTAACATTCAACCAGGTCAGACGCTGGTGGTCAACGCTGACATTGCCTCCGCTGAATTGGTGCGCCTCGTTGTGCGTCAAGCTTACGAAGCCGGAGCAAAGCTGGTCAAAGTAAATTATACGGATGAGCTTGTCACCCGGACACGTTATGAGCTGGCTCCCTCCGAAAGCTTCCTGGAGCCGCCAAAATGGCAAGCAGATGAGCTGGAAGATCTGGCACGTAACGGAGCGGCCTTCCTGTCGATTATTTCGACGAATCCGGATTTACTGAACGGAATAGATCCTGTGCGAATTGCCGATAATCAGCGCACCGCAGGTCAAGCCATGGTGCCTTACCGGGAAATGCTGATGGGTAACCATGTGAGCTGGAGCCTGGTGGCATACCCTTCTGCTGTCTGGGCGGCCAAAGTATTCCCGGACGCTCCGCGTGAACAGCAGGTTGAACTGCTGTGGGATGCGATCTTCAAAGCGGTCAGAGCAGACCAGGAGAATCCGGTGGAAGCCTGGAGCCTCCATCTGGACGGCCTGAAACAACGCTGTGATGTCCTGAATGCGAAGAGATATCGCAAGCTGCACTACACCGCCCCAGGCACTGATCTAACTTTAGAACTGCCTGAAGGACATATCTGGTGCCAGGCGGGGGCTGTGAACGGACGCGGAGTTCCTTTTCTGGCTAATATTCCAACGGAAGAGGTATTCACCGCTCCGCTTAAGACCGGGGCTAACGGCAAGGTCAGCAGCACCAAACCGCTGAGCTACAGCGGCAAGATTATTGACCGGTTCACCTTAACCCTTGAAAACGGCAAAGTCACAGACTTTACTGCCGAGGAAGGTCAAGAAGCGCTCGCCTCGCTCCTCGCAATGGATGAGGGTTCAGCATTTTTTGGTGAAGTCGCCCTGGTACCATATCACTCGCCTATCTCGGAAAGCGGCATTCTCTACTACACTACTCTCTATGATGAAAATGCGTCCTGCCACCTGGCAATAGGAGCCGCTTACGCCTTCACTTTGGAGCAAGGGACTACGATGACCAAAGATGAACTAGCAGCGCACGGGATGAACCAGAGCCTGACGCATGTAGATTTCATGATGGGATCCGCGGACATGAATATCGATGGGATCACAGATGATGGAGTATCCGAACCTATCTTCCGCAACGGTAACTGGGCTTAAGTTAACTAACAGATCTTGACAAATCCATTCATATTATTAAAGACCCTGAAGTTTCTCTTGAAAAAGAGAGCTTCAGGGTCTTTTTTTGCCTGTTCAGCTAGTATTAAGGAGATGAATAGTCTAAATTTGAAATTTTGTTCAAACTTTATTCACAAAATTGTTGAATTTAGTTCACAATTATGCCACAATACAGTTAAGGATTCTATTTCCAAGGAGGTTGTCCCGATGAAAGAATCATTATCCCACGACCTGGAAACCATTGAAGTGGATCGCACGGATGTCAAGGCCCCCGTCGACCCGAGCATCGTAGCTTCCAATGCCATCAAGTACACAGCTTATGTTATGCTATTGTTTGGGTTTCTGTATTTCCTGATTGCTTACCTTGCCCCTATGCTGTAAGAGGCTGATTTATTATATACGATTGATAGAAAGCGCTTACGGCTGACACCTTCCGCTTATGGAAAGTGTCAGCCGTTTCTATTACCAGGACAACACTTTTTCTAACCATTTAATAGCGCCGGGATGCCAGTTCCCTTCCATACGCACATGCAGCCATGTTGCCGCTTCTTCCCTCGTACCTTTAAATAAGGGTATCTTATTATCTGTCATCCAGTGGCTTACTGTTTCAAAAGAAGTGCTGTTCCAGCCATTTTTCTCACCAAGCGAATTATGGCGTTCCTTAACCCCGGAAATAACAATGTCCAATGTGCCTTGCAATTCTGTAACGGCATTGTCAAATGCAGTTTTCTTCTCCTTTGCTTTCATTTCCGCCAGTGTGCGGAGTTCACGTGTCTCAATCCCCTGATTGTCACGGATGATCTGAAGCAAAGTTAATGCTTCCCTGCTGCACAGTCCGCTATCATAACGTTCCTCCAGGGAACGCGGGCTACCCGTAGCCGCTACGTAAGCTGGGAACCATTCACTGGTGACTAAAACTGCTTTTTTTCGAATGAACTTTCCGTATGCAGCCACACCCTCACCAGGGAAGCGGGCACGCCAGGACCAGGGATCCAGCTCCGTATCCGTATGCCACTTCTCAGCTTTGGTTAATCCGGTCACGGATGGATGTTCCGGGATGAGTGATGCCAACGGCAGGATACCCAGCTTGGCAATAACCTCTTTCATTTCCTCATAAGTCAAGACTGTTCCTTGTTCTTCTAGACTGCTCACCAATATTACCTCCCGGAATTCCTAATGTTGCTGCTAGAGCACTCATCTACTTGTCTAATCTCATACTGTGGATCCCTGCAATAAAAGTGCTAATCAGCAGGCTTAGGCTGACGTTAGTATCCAGAGGCATGCCAAATCCTCCTTTGTTCTCCAAGGCCGCGAATCCGTGCAGCAAGCTGCGCAGGCCCCGGACCGCATGCAATTCCCCTTCTGTACCCAGCTCATAGCCGGACAACACTCCAATAATTAAGGACAGTACCTGCTCGCTCGCCTTCTCCAGCTCCGGATTTCCTTCCTCCGGCGCCCGCAGTGTTGTCTCATACAATCCGGGACGCTGTCTGGCAAAGTCTACATAAGCCTGTCCCATGGCATGTACAGCTGAATCTCCCCTGAGTCCATCAACCGCTGCAGACATGGCTGTAAATAACAATTCAAGACCATGTACTGCAAGCAACGAACGCAGTCCCTGAAGCCCGTTAATGTGATTATACAACGACGGTGAACGAACGCCCAGCCTGGCTGCGAGTGCAGCCAGGGTTACCCCTTCTATTCCTTGCTCATCGGCAATTCCTGCAGCTTCCAGTATTAATGTATGTGTATCTAATCCGGCTCTTGGTGACATTTCAGTTCCCTGCCTCCTTCTGAAGTCTTTCGGCTTGCTGAATGGCCAATTCCATTTGTTCACCCGGTGCCTTCAGCAGATTTCCGTGTCCCGCTGCAAGCAGCTTGGGTGAAAGCTTATATAGCTTAATCGCACTTTCCAGTGCCTTGTCTCTATTCCAGGTGGCCATGGCGGGGAAAGGAAACAACGGTACAACCGTCCCCGACACAGCTGTTCTGCGGAAGGTCTGATAAGCATCTCCAACCACAAGGAATCCGTTACGCTGATCCAGAAAAGACATTGAACCCGGTGTATGACCCGGAGTCGCAATGGCTGTTAACGAGCCTACAGTATCGCCCTCCTGCAGCAGTATATCCGGTACGGTGGTGATTCTGGTCGGAACACTGCCTTTAATTGGCGTCTGCAGCTCATCAGCCCTCAAGGACCGGTCACCTCTAAGCAAGGCAGAATCCCTTTCGGAAATATACACCACCGCTGCCGGAAGCTGCTTCTTCAGTTCATCCAATGCTCCGACGTGGTCACCATGGGCATGTGTCAGAACAATACGGTTCACCGGTTTATTCAGACTTGTAGCTATGGCCATAATACCCTTCACACTGAATGGCAAGGCTGCATCTATTAATGTTAGTCCATCCTCTTCCTCTACCAGATAACAGTTAACGGGGAAAAATCCGGGCATCCAGGTCAGCTGTAGCAATTGGCCTACTTGAGTCGTTCTCATAAGATCCCCTCCAAAACTAATGTTATTAGTTATAATATAAACTAATGTGATTAGTTTTTCAAGTGTTTTAATCGAGACGATACACAGCTTGCTCTCTTTGGATTTATAGCATGGTACCAAAATAAAACTCCAGCTTCTCCCAGGAGATCCTATCCTCTCCCCGCCAGTTGGCAACAGAGATAAAATCACTATTTCCACCGCGCCCCAGCCGGGGCTCTTCCTGCGGCACCAATATTCCCGCAAAACCCCAAATCTCCATAATCACATCTCGTTCGTATTTACTTGACGGGAGCAGGTCTTTCCAGCGCTTCTCCAGTTTGCGTGCCGTATCGCCAGGATCACACTCTTCCATGGCTTCAATCATGCGTTTGAGGATTTCCAAATCTTCTCTGCTAACACTGAGTTCTTCTTCTCTACTCAGCAGTTCAAGATCCAGCCAGCAATACAAAAGCTGGTTAAGACGGACTCCGCCCCATTTGACCCTTTCAAAGTTAAGCACATTCAGGTCTGCATTAACATAATTCTTGTCAGACATAATTTTAACCGTGTTACAATCGCCACAATAACTATAACTGGCTCTTTCCAACGGGTGCTGCTCATAGGAATGCTGTTCCAACCCGGACGTCAGCGCCCAACTAGACAAAGCACTCCGTAAATGAACTTTCCGCTGCGAAAGACTATGTACAAAAGCTGTCGCTACCCGTTCTTTGGTGACGGTGCTATCATGAAGCTCTCGAATGCGCCGCACACACTCGTCATGTGTTATTGTAAACGGATCAAACATTACTCCTTGGCTTCTGGCATATTCAAAGTCTTCACCAGTATAAATAGCTGGAACGTTCTTCCAACCCCCCGAAGACCAAAAGGTTGTCTGCAATACTTTTTTGGCTTTCTTGTCCATACTTATACATCCTTCCATTGATTAATGTGATTCAACATTTCAGGATCTAGTGAACAGAATGAATTACGATAATACTGCTGGCAGATGCGGAATTGGATTCGTTCATAATCATGTTCAGTAGATTTTACATGTTGTTGATGTTTATTTCAAATACACAAAAAAACAGGTACAACTCCTTCTCATGAAGGGTTATACCTGTTTTTACATATACGTTGAATCAGCCGAAGCGGCCCATAATATATTCCTGGGTCATTTGATTGTCGGGATTGCTGAAAACCTTCTCGGTTCTGTCGTACTCTACAAGTGAACCAAGATAGAAATAGGCTGTATAATCCGAGATCCGCGCAGCTTGCTGCATATTGTGTGTGACAATAACAATTCTCAGATCTTCTTTCAGTTCCTTGATCAGCTCTTCGACTTTACCGGTAGATACCGGGTCCAAAGCCGATGCAGGCTCATCCAGAAGAAGAATCTGCGGATTTACCGATAAGGCTCTTGCAATACATAGACGCTGTTGCTGTCCACCGGATAAAGCAAGTGCTGAATCCTTCAGGCGGTCCTTAACTTCGTCCCATAGTGCAGCGCGCCGCAGACTGCTTTCCACAATTTCATCGAGAGCCGCTTTACCCTTGATTCCGTGATATTTTGGACCAAACGCGATGTTTTCATAAATCGACTTGTAAAATGGATTCGGCTTTTGCCAGACCATGCCGATTTTTTGACGAAGCTTGATCACATCTGTACCAGGGGCATTGATATCCACACCATCAATCCAGATACTTCCCTTCGTCGTGGAACCGGAGATTTCATCGTTCATCCGGTTGAGTGAACGGAGAAATGTCGATTTACCGCAGCCCGAAGGGCCGATCAGCGCTGTAACTGTATTCTGGGCAAAAGGGAGGCTTATCCCTTTCACTGCTTCATATGTGCCGTAAAATATGCTCAAATCCTCGGTTTGGAACGATTCACGCACTACTGGTTCCGCAATACCCATCTCATATTCCTCCTATTAATCCATCGTATACTTGCAGTTAGCTCATTCTTTTAGAAGCAGTAAGCTTGCGGTAGATCAGACGGCCAAAGTAACGCGCAGCCAGATTAAAGATGAGTACCGTAATCACAAGCACTGCCGAAGCTCCAGCAGCGATCTGAATGGCATCCGGGGCCAAGCCTTCACTGTTGACCTTCCAGATATGCACTGCCAGCGTCTCTGCCGGCCGGAACGGATTGAGCGGCGAAGTCGGGCTAGCCGGATTCCAGTTAGAGAAATCCAGGCGGGGACTGCTCATGCCTGCCGTGAACATCAGCGCAGCCGCTTCCCCAAACACACGTCCCGCTGACAGAATCGTTCCTGTGATTATGGTCGGCAATGCGACTGGGAGCAGCACAGTAGTGACAATTTTCCATTTGGACAGCCCCAGGGCAAAGCCTGCCTCCTTCTGCTGCTTAGGCACTGTGCGGAAGGCCTGTTCAGTAATCCGCACCATCAGCGGCAGATTGAAGAACGTAAGGGCCAGTGCACCGGAGACCAGGGAGAACCCTAGATTAAAGGTGTTCACGATCAGTAGCAGACCGAACAATCCGACAACGATCGAAGGAAAAGAAGACAATACCTCCACAATCAGACGGATAAAGTTAGTCAGCTTGCCTGGGCGGGCATATTCCGCCATGAAGATTCCAGCACCAAGGCCTAGCGGTACAGTAATGATTAGGGTCAAGACCAGCAGGTAGATAGAGTTGAAGAGTTGTGGTCCAACCCCTCCGCCTGCGCGGATCTTCTGCGGAGCAGAGGTCAGGAAATCCCAGCTGATGTGGTTAAGGCCGCGAATCAGAATGTATCCCAATAGTCCTATCAGGATGGCTACAATAAGTAATGCGAAAAATACGATCAGCGCTGTGGCAATTTTGTCTGCAGTTCTCGGCTTCAAATTTTATTTCTCCTTTCGAGCATTCTTACGAGGAGGACAAAGACAAATGTCATCAGCATAAGAACCAGCGCCATACTCCACAGCGCGTTATTTTGCGGGGAACCCATCGTCGTGTTGCCCATGCTAAGTGTGATAACACTAGTTAGGGTCGAAGCGGATTCAAAGAGCGACCGCGGCACGAAAGGAGCATTCCCGATAACCATTTGCACGGCCAGCGCTTCCCCGAATGCACGAGCCATACCGAGCACCACCCCTGTCATAATCGCAGGGAACGTAGTGGGGAGAATCACACGGGCAATGGTCTGCCACCGCGTGGCACCGAGCGCAAAAGAGGATTCTTTCAGATTTTGCGGCAATGAAGCCAGCGCGTCTGCAGCCACGCTTGTAATGGTCGGCAGGATCATGACCGACAGGACAAGCGCGCCTGCAGCAACCCCGATGCCCTGACCAGGGAACGTATTACGCAGAAAAGGAACGATGACACTCAGTCCGACAAAGCCGTACACGACAGATGGAATTCCGGACAACAGCTCAATTACCGGCTGCAGCAGTTTTTTGCCCCATCCCGGAACAATCTCAGTCATGAACAGTGCAGCACAGATACTGAGCGGGCTTGCAATCAGTGCAGCAATCAGCGTAACCAGAAAGGAACCGGCGATAAATGGAAAAGCTCCATATGAAGGCGTGTCTGCCTCAGGTGACCATTTGGTCCCGAACAGAAATTCAGATACTTTTACATCTCCACTGGTGAAGGTGGATATACCCTTGGACGCCACAAAATATACCATCGATATTATGATGACTATCAATAGCAGTACGCAAAAGGACATATAAGCCTTTCCAATAAAATCTTCTATATGATGTTTTTCAATCTTTGCTTTCTTCGGTTTTGCCCTCAAGATGCTCCCTCTTTCTAAAGTGAAAAGAGAGGCAGAAGAAATCCGCCTCTAATCACTTGAAGTTCTAATGGATGATTCACTTGATTGTGTGGTTGTGAATTACTTAGTAGTTACTTTACCTGCTACATCACGGGAAACCTGCATTTGCGAAGCTGGAATGTATCCCAGTTCTACTACATCGCCGGTCTGAACTTCGTCAGTCATGATGTAGTCGAGGAAGGCTTTTACCGTTGCATTAGGTTCGCCGTTAGTGTACATATGCTCGTAAGCCCATACTGGATATTTACCTGCAACCACGTTATCAACGGATGGCTCAACTCCATCATACTTCAGCGTCTTCACTGAATCATCGAGGTAAGACAATGCCAGGTAACCAATCGCTCCTGGTGTTTCGCCGATAATCTTCTTAACGGTACCGGAAGAATCTTCCTGGATCGAACCTTGAAGATCTTCTGTTTTGGTTCCTAGTGCGAAGTTTTCAAAAGTAGCACGTGTACCGGAGCTGCTTGGACGGTTAATGATCTGGATTTTCTGATCCGCACCGCCAACTTCTTTCCAGTTCGTTACTTTACCTGTGAAAATATCAACAAGCTGCTGCTTGGTCAAAGTATCTACACCTGCATCCGGATGAGAAACTGCAGCAATCGCTACAACCGCTACCTGATGGTCAACGAGCGCTTTTGCTTTTTCAGCATCGGCATCCTTCAGCTTCTCTTCTGCGAATACATCGGAGTTACCGATATCCACTTGCTTCTCTGCTACCTGGGTAAGGCCGGTCCCGCTTCCTCCACCCTGTACTTGAATATCTACACCTGCGTTAGTCTCCATGAATTTCTCAGCTACCTGCTCTACCAGCGGTTGTAAGGCTGTGGAGCCTGATGCCAGGATAGAACCGCTTAAATCAGCGCCGCTGCTCGTTTCTGTAGGTGCGTTAGTGGCAGCTGCGTTCCCTCCGTTATTGGTTGCTGCATTGTTTCCACCGTTATTGTTGCCGCATGCCGAAAGTGCTACTACACTTGTTAATGCCAAAGCCATGACCCACGTTTTTCTGAATTGCATTTGTTTGTCTCCTCCTGAGTGTTTTGTATAGCTTCTGCTTATCATTCACAGGTTCAGCATCCACTATGTTTTGTGAGTATCTGTTATTGGTATTTGCTTCATACAAAACTCACTTTTGGAAGCATCAGACTGTGTCCGTGTCACATCTGACTCTTCCTATTCTAGAGCCCGTTCGTCAGGGAAAAGTATTAAGTATGTAAAGCGGAGGATAAAAAACATAATAGAATTTCTATAATAATATAGATATAATCTATACAATGAGTAAAGTTAATTAATGAATCCCTATTTTTGCGGAGGTACATAATGAATATTGTTAAGCTACAAATTGTAGTCCTGATTGAGAAATACAAAAAAGTAACCGATGTGGCAGCTGAAATGGGCTTAAAACAGCCCACCGTTTCGTTTCATATGAAAAGCCTGGAAAGCGAGCTGGGGACCCCTCTTTTTCAATATCGCAGTGGACGGGTGCTCCTTACCGATGCCGGACGGACGCTGTATCAGTATGCCTCCCGGATTGTAGCACTCACGGCTGAAGCTGAACGAAGTATCAAACAATACTCCTCACTCTCTTCCGGTCATCTGGAACTTGAAGCAAGTTATGTTCCTGGTACTTATCTTCTGCCAAATTTGGTTTCGCAATTCATCCGCCAGCATTCTGGAATGGATATTTCGTTATCCGTGCAACCGGATGCTGTTCTCCGCGAGCGTCTGCGGGGTAGAGAAATCCAGTTAGCTGTTCTGCATAATTATGGCGGGCAGGACAATTCCTTTACAACTCGAACAGTTGCCCGTAATGAAGCTGTTTTGGTTTTTGCGCCAGGTCATCCTTTTACAGACATCAAGAATATATCACCTGAACAGGTTGTTCTGGAGCCATGGATTCAATATGAGGCAGGTTCTTTCCTACAAGGCATTACAGACCAATGGGCAGAGCTGAACACAGTAAAGGTATGGGGACATGTAGTACTGAATTCACCTGAAGCAATGAAGGGAATCATTCGTAGCGGGGGCGGCGTCGGGCTTTGTTCCAAGAATATGATTGCGGCTGAACTCGCTGCCGGGAGCTTACGCTGCATACCTCTGCCAGGTATACAGCCCGAACATGGGGAATTTGCGCTGGCATGGCGAAGAGATTATACTCTAACCCCCTTGCAGCTTGCATTTGCAGATTTGGCAGCAGGTGTTAAAGGAGAAGAATAATTCAAAAAAAGTACAGCCCTTTGACGACACTGCTTACAGCGTCAAGGGCTATACCGGTTCGTTTGATGGAGATACTACATTTTTTCCGCCACCAGGGCGAAGGTCTTGGGAATTCCTGCATCAAAGACTTCAGAAGATAAATTAGGCTCTTCAGCTAATTCCCGGATTATCAGTCCGCTTCTGGCTGCTGCTGTCACTATTTCACCCAGTGTCCAGCGCCGCCAGTATACGACACTATGTTTCTCTTCTCCTAGCGGCACTCCGGATGAAGGCAGATACTTGGAGTAGGAGACTTTCTTTTCTTCCAATGTGGTGTCAAAATAATCCCCGCTCACCTTATGCTTACGAACCTTGGCGGTTGAGCCCTTCGAGGAGATCAGCTTCGTCGTAATGGGATGAAAATCACGGAGCACGAACCGGCCACCGGGTGTCAGCAGCCGGTATACCGTAGCCATAAACGGAGCCAAATCCGTAAAGTAATGGACAATCCCCATTTCAGCAAAGACGATGTCATATGAACTATCCAATAGTTCTTCCGGCAGCTTCAGCACATCCGATACAATGTAAGAAAGCTGAATTCCCGCAGCTTCGGCCAGTTCGGCAGCATAGCGGGCATTGGCTTCCGAGAAATCCGCCACGCTCACCTTTGCTCCCAGGAGCCCGAGTGCTACGGCTTTCATGCCGTTAGAACCCATAAGATTTAACACTTTCTTGCCCCGAACTTCACCGAGGTAGCCTAGCAAGGGGTAGAGTCTGGCAGCAGGATCTTTTTTGAGCTTCGCCGCTGCATCTGCAGGATTGCCAAAGCGGGCGGTCCAGGCTGAATAGGTATCCTCGTTCCACAGTTCTTCACTGGAAGGGCTTGTGCTCAGACTATCCGGATTATTAATGTTTGCGAATTGTTCATGTTCATTCATGTAATAGTAACCCCTTTATCTCTTTTAATACTCTCTTATGATAATCCCTTAGGATGCGCTAGGAAGGGATTCCTTGATCTTCGCCGCTTTTTTGCGCCCTGAATATAAATATACAGCGAGTCCACCCATAACCAGTACTCCTCCTGCCCATTGGAGCATTGTCAGCTGTTCCCCCAGAAGCAGGAAGGCCAATATGCTTGCTCCCACGGGTTCACCCAGAATGTTCATAGACACTGTAGTTGCTGAAGTATACTGCAGTAGCCAATTGAAAAGGATATGCCCGAAGACGGTTGGAACTACAGCCAGCAGAACAAATATGCCCCACTCCCGCGGAGGATAATTAATAAATGAAATGCCAGAGAGCAGATTATATAAGCCAAATACTGCTGCCGCCGAAATAAATACGATCAGGCTGTAAAGATAAGACGGCATACGGGCTACAAGCTTCTGTCCAATCAGTAAATGACCGGCAACCGCAACAGTTCCTCCGATGGACAGGAGATCTCCTTTGAGATTGTCTGCTGAGAGACCAATATCCCCCCAGCCGATAAAGACCACACCAAATATGGCGAGGGCCAGACCCATTATAGCGGCTGAAGTGCTTCTTTCCTTATACAGTATGTAAGCTCCCAGCATTATAAATACTGGTTCCAGCGCCATAATCATAGTTGAACTGGCCACAGAAGTATACTTTAGCGAACCCATCCAGAGTAAAAAATGCAGTGCAAGCATTAAGCCTGACGCTCCCAGCAGTAGCCAGTCCTTACGGCGCAAGGCAAAAGCTGCTCCGCTGTATGGCCGGGCAAAAGGCAGCATCAAAAGCGAGGTAAAGAGCAGCCGGTACATGCCTTGAATGGACGCTGGGGCATCCGACCATTTGATGAAGATAGAAGAAAATGAGACGGCCACAATTCCAATCAGCATCAGAAAAGGGACAGGAACGGGCGGCTTTTTTGAATTCACAAATAGCTTCCTTTCAGGTTAGATAAAACTCACTATGTTAATTTATCGCAGAATGAAAAAAAATGCAGCCTTTTTCACAATAAATAATCAAATGAAAAGCATGAACTCCACCTACCGGGAAGAAGTCCATGCTTGTATGAATGAAGCTTATTAGTTGAATGCTTACGTTTCATACTACGGTTTAAGCACAACCTTGATACAATCCTCTTCTTTGTCATTGAAGATCTTATACGCATGTTCAGCTTGGCTGATCGGCAGCCGGTGAGTAATAATATCCGTAGGATCAAACACATTTTCTTTTATCATTTTATATAAAGCCGGCATGTAGTGAATCACCGGTGCCTGTCCCATCTTAAGCGTGATATTGCGTTCAAACAGATGTCCCAGCGGGAACATATTATAGTTAAGCCCATACACGCCGATCAACTGGATCGTTCCGAATTTGCGTACCACATCTGCTGCAATCCTGAACGCTCCGAGCGAACCCCCTTGAAGCATTAACGTGGTCTCCACTTTTTCCACTACCGTTTTTTTGGCATCCAGACCGACACAATCAATGACTATATCCGCTCCACCGCGCGTAATTTCCTTTAAATGGGCTTCGATATCCTTCACTTTCTCAAAATTAAAAATCTCTACATTATTAGTCTGCTTTGCATGTTGGAGACGATACGGCACATGATCTACGGCAATTACCCGGGAAGCCCCTTTCATCCAGGCGAATTTTTGCGTCAACAGCCCAACCGGCCCGCAACCCAGAACAATGACCGTATCTCCGGGCTTGACTCCTGCGTTCTCAACACCCCACCAGGCTGTCGGCACAATGTCCGAGAGAAACATGAGTTTTTCATCCTCCATCTCAGCATCCTCCGGCACGACAAATGGGCCAAAATTGCCATAAGGCACACGCAGGAGCTCCGCCTGACCACCGGCAAATCCACCATAGGAATCAGAATACCCCAGAAAACCGCCTGTATCTTTGGCATCATTGGCATGATCACATTGACTCTCCATTTCATGCTGACAGAAAAAGCACTGGCCACAGGCTACGTTGAAAGGTACAATGACACGGTCGCCCTTTTTCACCTTGGTCACATCAGGACCCACGTCCTCGACAATTCCCATCGGTTCATGCCCAATAATATAGTCATCATGCATTCCGGGGATTTCTCCATTATAGATATGAAGATCCGAACCGCAAACGGCTGTGGAAGTTATACGAACAATAATATCATCTTTTTTCTCAAGCTTTGCGTCAGCGACTTCTTTGACTTCAACTTTTCTCTTGCCTTGGTAAGTTACTGCTTTCATTATGCAACCACTCCTTCGGTAGTAGAGATATGAACCAGCAGGCCGTTACTACTTCAAGCCATACTATGTTATACCCCCAGAACCTTGCGGTTTATCCATGAAGCAGCAGTTGTGTCTATTAGAATTCCACCTCTTGCTCCTTCCGCAGCCTTACAAACCTTCCGCCTAGAAGCGAATTATGATAGTTCACGATCTCGCTACCGCGTAAACTTTCATTGTCAAAAGTACTATGCGCATCCTCAACCAACACACTGTTGTAACCTAGGCTGTAAGCTCGTCTGCAGGTCGTGTCCACACAGAACTCACTTTGCATGCCGCAGATCACCAGATGAGTGATACCTAGTTCTTGAAGCTTGTCATTCAGATTTGTCCGGTGAAAAGCATCCCAGGTAGGCTTCTCGACAATGATTTCTCCTTCCCGGGGGGTGACATGACGGCTGATCTCCCATGTGGGGGTGCCTTTGGTGTATTCTTGATCTTCCGTATGCTGAATAAACACAACTGGAACGCCAGCCGAACGGGCTTTATGCAGCAGGGAGACGATTCTGGCTGTCACGCCCTCCTCCTCATGCAGCTTCATGTCCGGATAAGAAAACATAGCCTCTTGAACGTCGATAATCATTAACGCTGTCGAATCGTTTGCCATTGGAATAATCTCTCCTTATCGAATAAATTTAACGGAGTACCTTGATCTACCAAAAGATTATACCAGATGAGCTGAAGTATAGGCTTCATTTATGTGACAGCAGTTATAAGCTGCGAACAAGACAAATACCGGACCTCCACTGTGCAGAGGTCCGGCTAAGTATTCCGGTTCATACGTAACCGGATTATTTGCCCCGTTTATTATGCCAAATCAGGGCATGCAACTGCGGCAGCACCCGCGCTCTATTCATCTCCGGATCGGCAATAACCAGATTGAACAGCCATTCCAGCCGTCCCAGCAGACGGGCCGAGATGTCTCCCTCTTCCGTAACATCCTCATTACCAGGCTGCAGGTAGAGTGGCACCTCCGGATAGCGGCCGTGGATGCTTTTCGCATATTGGTAATCTTCATCATTAAATACAACAACCTTCAGACTATGGGCAGACTTGCCTTGTATCTTCATCTTGTCCATAATACTGTCAAGCATGTCCCAATCGGTCTTCATTCCTGAGCTTGGCGGTTTGGGGCTGATGGTAAGCACATCCACCTCGTAGAACCATTCCTGCCATCTGCTTCCTTGTGTTTCGATGGCTGACTGAATACCGCGTTCATGAAGCAGATTAATAAGGGTACCCAGTCCCTCACCGATCAGCGCAGGGTTGCCCCCGGAGATGGTCACACAATCAAAATTGTTACCGGCGAGCGAAGTCAGCTCGTCCATTATCTCCTCAGGCGAGAGCATCTTCACTTTATCCTTGGCTGTACCGTCCCAGGTAAAAGCAGAATCACACCAGTTGCAGCGATAGTCGCAGCCATAGGTGCGGACGAACATGGTTTTGACACCAATGACCGCCCCTTCACCCTGGATCGTTGGACCAAACATCTCAATTACCGGTAGCTTACTCACAATCACAGCCCCCATACAGGCGGTAGGACGGCCCTTCATCAGGGATATCCGCTGCCAGCACTTCTGCCCAGGAAGTTGGTGTCTCCCACAGCTTGACGGAGTATAGCGGAAGTGAAGCCCGCTTGAGTTGATAAGCAATGTAAGCCGACATATTCTCGACTGTTGTCCGGAAAGACAGTAGTGCCACCTTCGAACCTGTGCTTACCAGTGTCTCCAATACAGGCTCATTTCCCATAGCCAGAAAAGCGTGATCCAGATGGTCCACCAGACTTTCCTTTACCGTTGCCTTGATGTCGCTGAAATCAATTACAAACCCTTCGTCAGATTGGCCTTCTCCTACAAGCGGCTTGCCTTTCAACACAACCTCCAGCTTATAGGTATGCCCGTGCAGATTGCTGCACTTCCCCTTATGTCCCACCAATTGATGAGCCGAGTCAAAAGTAAATATTTTGCATACAGATACCTCGCCCATCATCAGGAAACAACCTCGTTTCGTTCCGCTTCATACTGCGTGAGTCCCCGCTGTCGCAGCAGACAAGCCGGACAGGTGCCGCACCCGCTGCCAATAATTCCGTTATAGCAGGTCAACGTGTGTTCGCGGATATATTCAAAGAAACCGAGCTCGTCGGCCAGCTTCCATGTTTCTTTTTTGTCCAGCCACATCAGCGGTGTGTGAATGACGAACTCGTAATCCATGGATAGATTAAGAGTCACGTTCAGTGATTTCACGAATACATCCCGGCAATCCGGATATCCGCTGAAGTCAGTCTGGCATACCCCGGTAATGATGTTGGCATACCCAAGCTGTTTGGCAAGAATTGCTGCAAAAGAAAGGAACAGAAGATTTCGCCCATCCACGAACGTACTTGGCAGTTCCTCTCCTTCTCCGGCGGCAATTTCTATATCATCCCGGGTCAGTGCGTTAGGTGCAAGCTGATTCAGCAAGCCCAAATCAAGAATATGCTGCTTCACATTGAATTTCCCGGCTATTTCCTTAGCGACTTCAATCTCGGCAGCGTGGCGCTGATTATAATTGAAGGTCACCACTTGAACCTCTTCGAACTGCTGCAATGCCCACACCAGACAGGTTGTGCTGTCCTGGCCGCCGCTGAATACGACTAATGCTTTTTTGTTCATCAGTTATGGTCTCCTCTCACTAGCTACGGATTAACGGTTGTCCACTTTCTCCGGATACAGGTCATGATTGATCAGCCGGTGCTCGGCCATCGCTTCATATTTGGTTCCTGGACGTCCCCAGTTGCAGTAAGGATCGATGGAAATGCCCCCGCGCGGGGTGAATTTGCCCCATACTTCAATATATCGTGGCTCCATCAGGGAGATCAGATCATTCATAATAATATTTACACAGTCTTCATGAAAATCACCATGATTACGGAAGCTGAACAGATAGAGCTTCAGTGACTTGGACTCGACCATTTTTTGCTCCGGAATGTATGAGATGTACATGGCGCCGAAATCCGGCTGACCGGTCACGGGACACAGGCTTGTAAACTCCGGACAATTGAATTTGACAAAATAATCGCGGCCGGGGTGTTTGTTATCAAATACCTCCAGAATGTCCGGATCATAGCCGAATTTATAAGTTGTACCTTGATTGCCCAGCAGGGTGACCTCCTGCATTTCCTCTTTTACTCTGCCTTCTGACATGACAAAAAACCCCTCTCTTTTCCTCCGGTGTTATCCGGAACTGGAAAGAAGAACGAGTTTCGAAAACTTGGCTCTACTAAGAAGATACGCCTCCAGTCTAATCTGACGGATATGCATACTGACTGACAGGCGCTGTCTTTTTTGCGCACAGCATAACAGCAAAAGAAGCACAGGCGGCTGCCTACACTTTTCCTGAACCCTTGATACGGGATAAGTTATGCCAAAACGGCTTAGTTTTTTATAGAGGGAGTTCGCGAACCTCTCCTGTGGCTCAAGGCCCAGAATTCTTCTTTATGATAATACTAGCGAATTGAACTATACCATGTATGGCGGTCGGTTGACAACCCTCACAGATTATCCAAAATCAGAGAACAGAGCATGCCCATTGCGGCAACAAGTCCGGTCAGCGGCCCGCCTTCCTCATATGCTTCCGGCATCATACTGGAGGACACCATAGAGATAATTCCTCCTCCGGCAAAAGAGGCTATCAGCGCGGTCGTAGAACCGCTGGCATGATCCATGAACAGATATCCCGCACCCGATGCCACTGAAGACATCAATAAGACGCTGAGCCACAGCAAGACGATCTTCCCTTTGCTGTAGTTGTCCTGCTTAAGTCCTGAAGTACTGGACAGCCCTTCAGGAATATTACTGATGAAGATGGCAGCTACCAGCAGCATGCTTACCCCTTGGCCGGAGATTAGACTGGCACCAATCATTATTGATTCTGGAATAGCATCTAGCACAGTTCCTGCAAAAATAGCCATTCCGCTGCCCTGCACCTTCTTACTGCTGCTGTCTCTGCCGGAACGTTTGCGGCCCGCGCCGCCCTTGCGCGAGATATACCAGTCAAACAGTGTGAACACAACTGCACCGGCCAAGAATCCGATAATGGTAGGATTCAGTCCACCTTCAGCGGCGGAATCATCCAGAAGCTCATACGCCGCTGCACCAATGAGTACCCCAGTACCAAATGCCATAATGAATCCAATCAGCTTTTTCGGAATCGGCAGATATAAAGCCAGCAATGCTCCAAGCAGGACCGCAGAGCCGGAAATAGCTCCCCATAACAGTGCACTCCACAATAGGTTCACCTTCCTTGGCCAATGTAGTTTAAGTATAAAATAGAAGTGCCTGATAGTAGTTTACACTCGAAAAGGAAATTACAATCAGCTGCAGGTCTGAATGAGTTTTTGTTAACTTCATTAATCTTTAATTCACTTAATTCATCTTTCACCTTCACCTGTCTAATGCATTCACAGAAGCATGGATTCAATTTCGAAGAAAAGGGTAACTTAACTTCTATAATCTCCTTGATAAGGATGGGATCAACTGATGGATCAAAGTGTACAGAAATTAATGGATTGGCTGACCGCCCAAGGGGGCGAAACTCTGGTTATTGACAAGCAAGAGATGAAGGATCTGGACACCGTCCACTTCAATCTGGAAACCGTGGATTATCGGGATGCCGAAGATGTCATTGATGAATATCTGGATAGTGCTCTGATTCTGCGAGGCACTGGCAACACTATTAACCGGGACGGCGAGCTTGTCCCCCTGCCCCAGTTGAATTACGAGATTGCTGTCAGCGGGCTTCAACTGGATGAAGTTAATGACGAGCGGGTTGAACTTCGGACGGACAGAGCCAAATATTCCATCTCCAAAAGCTGAATACTGCCCACTATAAAATAACAAAACAGGACGCATCCAATTGACTGCGTCCTGTGATATGTTAATTATTCTTCTCCGATAATCTCTACCTCTGTCTCTAACTCTACTCCGAACTTATCCTTGACTGTAGACTGAACATGGTGAATCAACCCTATATAATCCTTGGCCGTTGCTTGATTGGTATTAACAATGAATCCCGCATGCTTAAGTGAAACTTCAGCTCCGCCGATTCTTGTTCCCTGAAGCCCGCTCTCCTGAATCAACTGCCCGGCAAATCTCCCGGGGGGACGCTTAAAGACGCTTCCGCAGGAGGGATACTCCAATGGCTGCTTGGATTCGCGTTGGCAGGTCAAATCGTCCATGACCGCTTTGATATTCGCAGGATCACCTGGTTGCAAAGCAAACCGGGCCTCCAATACAATGAATTCGCCACTGGCGAAGACACTTTTACGGTATCCCCATTCCAGCTCATCCCCTTGAAGAGTCACTAGCCGCCCTGCTTTACTGATAGCAAGTGCACTATGCAGCACATCTTTGACCTCTCCGCCGTATGCGCCAGCATTCATATACAGCGCTCCACCTACAGTTCCCGGAATTCCGCAGGCGAACTCAAGTCCTGCAAGACTTTTCTCCAAAGCAAATCGGGAAACATCGATAATCTTTGCACCACACTGGGCGTAAAGCAAATTATCCCTTATTCCCATATCGGTTAAGTCTGCAGTCTGCAGGACAATCCCGCGAATCCCTCCGTCACGGATAATGACATTCGAGCCGTTCCCCAGAACGGTCAATGGAATGTCGTTTACACGGGCATATGTAACAATGGACTGAAGTTCCTCATATGTCGCAGGTATCGTAAGAATGTCGGCCTGCCCGCCGATACGCGTAAATACATAACCTTGCAGCGCCTCCCCGCGCTTGACCACTCCAGTCGGAACCAGCTGCTGCAGATCCTCATATATTTTGCTGATATTCATGTTCAGTGCTCCTTCGACTCCATAAAAATAATATTCCTTGATTCACTGTATAATCGTTAACTAGGGCAACCACAACTTTAACAACGAACAGGCTCCCTTGTCAATGACGGGAGCCTGTTGCCAACTGCATATATTATCATTATGAGTCACATTTCACATTTATAACCTATTACACCCCAACTGCACTGAATGCCGCCAGTTCATAAGGCAGACAGAGAGGCACACCGGTCCGCGGATCACGTACAATATCCGCTTCAATACCAAATACTTCCCGCAGCACATCAGGTGTCATTACTTCAGCCGGAGGGCCTTCACTGATCACATGTCCGGATTTGATCGCTACCATATGCTGAGCATAACGGGAAGCATGATTCAAATCATGCACTACCATAATAATGGTACGGCCTTTTTCCTGATTCAGCTTCTGCAGCAGATGGAGAACCTCCAGCTGGTGTGCCATATCCAGAAAAGTTGTCGGTTCATCCAGAAACAGAATATCCGTCTGCTGGGCCAGTGCCATCGCAATCCAGGCCCGCTGACGTTGCCCTCCGGATAGACGGTCAATGGGACGGTCGTGGAACTCTTCCATACCCGTCACTGAGATCGCATTTGCAATAATACTATGATCTTCCGGAGTAAGCGTACCAAAGCCCTTTTGATGCGGATAGCGGCCATAACTTACCAGTTCTGATACAGTAAGTCCATCCGGTGCAGTGGGGTTCTGCGGCAGGATCGCCAGCTGCCGGGCTACTTCTTTGGTCGACAGATTATGGATCGACTTACCGTCCAGCATCACACTGCCGCTCTTAGGCTTCATGATACGCGCCATTGTCTTGAGAATGGTAGATTTCCCGGAACCGTTCGCCCCTACCAGGGCTGTGATTTTCCCTGTTGGAAGAGACAGGTTCAGTCCTTTGACAATCAATGCCTCCGCATATCCAATACTTAACTGCTCTGTGTTCAAACGTTCCGGCATCCTCTTCACTCCTATACATCAATAGAATCCTATATGTAATATCCGATCTGGTCAAAGAATTGTCTGTTACGTCTCACTCCATTAAATGATATTGATTCTCATTATCTATGTCAACATAAATATTTAGTTTTTACACGCAACTGTTTATCTTCACAGATGCTGTGTAAGGTTTTCCAGTGAAATTCTCCACTCTCCTTCACAATACTCTATTTTATGTATACTTGTGTAAGAAGCCGAAAATGCTTTTCGGGTCTTGTTAGTCCATTCCAATCCTCTCAAAATATGATAGATTATATTAATGACTCCACCATGCGTAACAACGATTACATTTTCAACAGGATGGTTTCGCACTTGTTCTTCACATAGTAGGGTAAATGTTTCTTTTATACGTGTAAAAAATTCAATGGGACTTTCTCCGCCAGGATAACGTTCATCCATCCGTAAACCCGAGAAGTACAGATTAGGGTATCGTTCATCCACAATTTCATTGGGCATGCCTGCAATAACCCCATTGTTCGTTTCTCTCCAATCTTCGCTGCTTTCAACTCGAAATCCTAGTGCTCTGGAGATCTCATTTGCTGTATCTAATGCCCGTTGCAAATCGCTGCTTAGGATACGATGTATATTAAAGGACGATTGGTTTTCCTTAAGGTAAAGCCCCAGCTTCTCCGATTGCCGATATCCCTCAACAACGAGTCCTCTTTGACTCCACCCTCCACGAAATCCTTCATCATCAATTCCATGTCTTATGAAATAAATGGCCATTTGCATCTCCCCTTCTATTATTTCGGATAGGCATAATAATACCATATTAATATAAAATTCACTTTCACCTTTTCTTCTTAATACAAAGGCTATGTTAAATTTCAATGTTGATTTTGGGTTAAAATTGAACCACCTTCCTTAGAGAAGGTGGTTCAATTTTATTTTACATGACTATCCATAAGTTTTTCCCATTCCTCAAAAGACAACTTATCAGTAATATGTTTTAAGTCATCTGAAACTGGAACATAACATATTAATTCTAAACTATTACCGTCTGGGTCATTAAAATAAACGGAAGCGTTACCTTGATTCGGACGAATAAATGGCTCAATAGATGTTCTTCTGCCAAATGGTACAGCTTCAACTTGAATTGATTCTAACCATTTTAAAGACTTTTTCAAATCTTCATATGATACTCGAAAAGCAATATGTCGTAATGAAGGATGGTAAGGGGTCTTATACTCATCTCCTTGCCATAAACCCAACCAACTTTTTCCCTCTTCTATCCAAAAGAAAGCAGTGTCATCATCTCGCCAAGCAAAACCCAAACCCAATTTCTTATAAAATTCTATCGAAACTTCTAAATTTCTTACTGGTAAATGTGCCTCATATATTCCTTTTATCATTTCACACACACCTTTTGTTATTATAAATTTCACAAGCATCGTCAGTTTATTCAGCAAGATAAAGCCGACAGTCGAAGTTTGTTGTTCGTTTCTGTCACCGTAAATAGGCATGATTTGACCAGCATATTTTTCTTATTCGATGAGGTATTCTCATATTCCTTGCTGTCTATATATCGAAACCACGCCAGATAATTATGCAAATATTTCGTTGCAACACCATTAAATCGGTCCATCCATTTCTTTAAGCGACTGTGATAGCTATTTACGTTTTGGATATGGTACACGCCCTTCACACGCTGTTTACCATCGGACTTGAAACGGTAATGAGCTAAGCCTTTAGTATTTGCGTACGAACTGAACGCTCTCCACGAATCGGTACAAAGAACATTTGAGTCGGATAGATGTTCGCCAATCGCTTCATCCAACTTCGTTGTCTTAATACGCCCACGTCCAAGAACGCCAGAGTAGGTCATCTTTTGACGGTCACGGGCTACAAGGACACAAACCTGGTCGTTGCTTATGCCACGATATTTGGATTTGCCGCCACGTTTTCGAGGCTTACGTCCAACGATATTCTGCTTGCCTTTTTCAGAGAATAGAAAATAGGTTTCGTCCATTTCGACGATACCTTGGAACGCTTCAGTTGGTATTTGCTTAAGAGCGGCGAGAATCTTATGTCGCCAGTAAAACAAGGTGACATGTGTGACTTCATCGGTTAACTGCTTTGCACATTTTCTAAGAGAAAAGCCCTCAATCATGCATTCAATAAAACGAACCCACATATGAGGTCGCCTCGTTCGTTGCAAAGGGGTGTTCGTAAGGTCATTGAACGTTTGGCGACAGGACTTACAACGGTAACGCTGACGTTTGACCTCTCCAGCACGTGTTTTTACTAGGTACTTGCCGAACCGAACAACGGAATGGCTTTTGCAATGCGGGCAAACAAGCCCATCTTTGTGCTTCTGCTCTTGTATCTCATCAATTGCTCTTACAGGAGCCAACATGCCCTTGGTTTGGGACTGCAAGAAATAGATAAGCTCCCGCTTGCTGCTATCGTCCAAAGTATCGGCAAGCTTCTTCAGTTCCTTTAAATCCATAGGTAAATCATCTCCGAAAAATGATATTACCTTTATTATAGAACGTTTGTTCGTAATAATCAAATATCAACAATAAGGTTTAACATAGCCAATACAAAAGAGCCGCTCCCGAAGTATCCGGAAACAGCCCTGTTAATGTAATACATCTATTTATTTATGCAAATGATAAGGCACTGTCGCTACGATGATATCTTTTTGATTCATCAGATAAGAGCGGATGAACAAGCTGGTCTGGTTATGCAGGATCGCCTGCCACCAATGCTTCGTAATAAACTGCGGAATGAGTACCGTGATATGGTCGGTAGAAGCGGTCTTCCACTCCACTGTATCAATGAACTTGACAAGCGGACGAAGAATGCTGCGATACCGGGAACGTAGTACAATTAAGCGCACTCCCGGATTCCATTCCTCCCACTTCTGTTCCATTTTGTTAATTTCTTCTTCATCAAATCCAACATACACGGCTACCACATTATCCGTTAAGGACTTGGCATAGCTGATGGAATGCAGAACTGCACGGGTTACACCTGCGACAGGAACAACTACGGTGCTTCCTTTGATACAAGGTTTATCCGTTTCCGGACAAATACGCAGCTGATCTGCTGTATTGAGATAATGGCGGTGAATCCGGTGGAACACGAACATTACAACCGGCAGGAAGATAAAGGCCATCCATACACTCGAGAACTTCGTGATGATAAAGATCAGAGTAATGGTCAGGGTAGTAAGCATCCCCACCGTATTCACAGCAAATTTATTTTGCCAGCCTTTAGGTTTGGATTTATACCAGTGCACCATCATACCAAGCTGGGACAGGGTAAAAGGAATGAATACACCCACTGCATACAAAGGAATCAGACTTTCTGTATTTCCATGAAAAGCAGCGACAAGCAGGGCTGATAATACACCCAAGAAGATAATGCCGTTAGAGAAGCCCAAACGGTCGCCTCGGACCATAAAGGCATGGGGCAGATATTTATCTTTGGCAAACATAAACGCCAGCAGCGGGAAAGCTGAGTAAGCCGTATTGGCTGCAAGGAAGAGAATTACAGCAGTAATCCCTTGAATGAAGAAGTACAAACCACCGCGTCCAAAAGTAGATTCAGCAATTTGGGATACAACTGTAGCTTTGGTATCCGGTGTAATTCCGTACCAGTAGGCGAGCAGCGTGATTCCTGTAAACATACTTCCAAGGATAATTCCCATCATCATCAAGGTTTTGGCCGCATTTCTCTCAGCAGGTGCCTTGAAGTTTGGAATTGCGTTCGATACCGCCTCTACTCCTGTAAGGGCCGAACAGCCGGAGCTGAAGGCTTTAAGCAGTAAAAACAAACTGACATTCGATACAGCAGCCCCGATTTCTGGAACATTGGCATGGGCTCCGCCGGTTGCATATTTGAATATTCCCGCAATGATCAACACGAAGATCGATACTACGAACAGATACACAGGAATAGCAATGAACGATGCAGATTCCGTAACGCCTCGTAGGTTGACAAGGGTCAAGAGCAGAATAACGGTTACGGCGATTAGAACACTATGATTATGAAGATTAGGAAAAGCGGATGTGATCGCATCCGTCCCTGCCGACGCACTAACCGCAACGGTCAAAATATAGTCGACCAGAAGCGATCCGCCTGCTAAGAGTCCAGTAGGAACCCCGAGGTTGCTCTTGGCAACGATATACGCGCCTCCGCCTTGCGGATAAGCAAAAATAGTCTGGCGATAGGATAAAATCAAAATAGCCAGCAAGCCCAATACGGCTAATGCAATTGGCAATGAGTACCAGATAGCTGTGAAGCCTGCGGCTACCAGCACAATCAGGATTTGTTCCGTTCCGTAGGCTACAGACGAGAGCGCATCAGAAGACAGGACAGCCAGTGCTTTCACCTTGGATAACTTTTCATGATCGAGTTCGTTCGACTTCATCGGACGCCCGATCAATAGTCGTTTTACCTTGCTTACCATTGTAGTAACAGTTCCTCTCTTTGCTTACGTTGAAACGGTAATACCGTGCGCTGTTTTCATTGGTGGATTTCATAAATGCAGGCACAAAAATAAGCATACGGAAATGATCCGCATGCTTACGCATCGTCATTATCCCACCGTTGCTTACGAGGTTAGCTGGCGGATTCGGGCTGTGGTAGCCCTACGGTTATAGCCCTTGCGGACCGTTCCCGATTCACCCCTTTGGCGCTTGGCCAATGTTGGTTCCCCCGTTTTTCCTTACAGAAAATTCAGCGCATATTCAACTTCTCACAAGGTCTAATGATAGTCTACAATGCCTCTTCCGTAAAGCGGTGAAAAAAATGAAAAAAGAATGAAAAAACATCCAATTTACGCAAAACAAAGATGAGGGATATAGCGATCTTTCATTCTCTGCGAATATCCCTTCATACCGGGTTTTTTCATGATTTTTATCTATATTTGTGTCAGAAATTTCAGGAATGATTGCCCTCTATATTCTGCTGTGGCTCTGTCTAGTCTACGGTGTCCTCTTTACGCCCGGTCCAGAGCAAAATCGTGATTAGAGCAAATGCGATCAGGGCAAGCAAAGGGATCGTAATGAACCCGAAAAAATTAAGATAATCTTTATTACAGGGTACGCCAATCGTACATGGGAGCACCTTGCTGAGTGCAGGAATCTTCTGCTCGGCATAATGATAAACACTTATGCTACCCCCAATTAGACTTAAAGGAAGCACATAAGGAATTATCTTTTTGTCATTCCGGTATGTGGCAATGCCCAGCAGGATGAGCTGCGGGTACATAAATATACGCTGGAACCAGCACAGCTTACATGGCTCGTACTTTAGGACCTCGCTAAGATACAAGCTTCCCGCTACCGCAATAACGGACACGAACCAGGCCAGATAGAGACAGTGGCGCCTGCAGAACGTAGAGAACTTCATCACTCGGCGCTCACTGCTTCGGAAGCAGACTTCATCTGTGCATCTATGGCTTCCATATTGAATGGCTCCTCTACTTTGTATCCATTAATAAATACAGTAGGTGTGGAGGTGACTCCGGTATCCTTGGCAAGAGTAATATCCTTTTGCAGTTCACTTTCATAGGTCCGTTCCTTGATATCCTTGCGCAACAGATCTAAATCAATGGGCAGCTTTTCCTTCTCTGCCAGATTCACCAGAAAATCCTGTGTAGCCCATTCAGCATTTTCATCCCCTTGATTCGCATAAATTGCATCGTAATACTTCCAGAAAGCATCACTATTCTGATGGTATACCGAGAGGGCTGCCAGAGAGGCCGTTTCAGAATCCGGACCGATAAAGGCCATATTTACGAAGTAAATAGCTGCTTTATTCTGATTCACATATTCCTGGGCCAGCTGTGGCTTGATGACACCTGCAAAATTGGCACACGCCGGGCATTTGAAATCACCGAATTCGACGATTTTAACCGGTGCATCCGCTTTGCCCAGTCTTGGAAGCTCACTGTAATTGAATTGAACCGCTTCGCCTGAACCTGCATTGGAAGAAGAGTCCTTCGATGCCAAAAGAATAAGCACGGTGAAAATAATCACTACAATGGCCACTGTGCTAATAATCAGGATTCTCGTTTTCTGCTTGTCCTGTTCCTGTTGTGCCCTGCGTTTCTCCGCTTTGCTTAATTGGGGAAGCATGACATTGTTTTTATTTGATTTGTTCAAATGAGAGTTCCTTTCTGTCCCGTCGGGACTGTTGTGATGAAGGTATTTCCTTTAAAATTATATAATTAAAACTCTCTTATTGGCAAACCTCCTGTTGAGGAATAGGTTCCATCCGCTGCAGAGGGATTCTGAAGCTAAAAACACTCCCCCCGCCTGTGGCATTTTCCGACCAAATGCTTCCCTCCATAAGTTCTACGAGTTTCTTGCAGATCGCCAGCCCGAGACCTGTGCCGGGATATTTGCGGGTATGGGAAGCATCTGCCTGGGAGAATGGCTGAAACAACATTTTATACTTATCCGGCGTGATCCCAATCCCTGTATCCTTCACCGTGAATTCAAGAACCATAGACGCACCCAGAGCGCTGTATGGAGCTACGGATACTGTTATCCCCCCATGATGAGTAAACTTGACTGCATTGCCGATTAGATTAACCAAAATCTGCCGGATGCGCGCGCTGTCGCCTATGAACAATTCCGGAACGGCGGGGTCCAGCTGAAGTGACATTGCCAATTCTTTTTGGGTGGCAGCAACCTTGAAAAGGTTCACACACTCCCGCATCAATACAGGAAGATTGAAATCCGTTTTTACCAGCAGTATGTTTTCTGCTTCCAGGCGGGATATATCCAGAACATCGTTCATCACATTCAACAGGGCATGACTACTCGTATATTGAAGTTTTAATAAGTCCAGTTGCTCAGGAACTGTAATTTCCTCGGCGAGCAGCTGGTTAATGCCAATAATGCCGTTAAGGGGTGTACGGATTTCATGACTCATCGTAGCCAGGAATTCAGTTTTCATCCGCGCAGCGCTTTCAGCGGCATTTTTGGCGATTAGAAGCTCTTTCTGTTGTTCAGCTAGCGCTGTGATGTCTTCTGCAATAATATAGATGAAGTTCTCTTTTTCGCTCATTAAAGGAAAGACAGTAACACTGCAGATCAACTTGCTTCCGTTTTTAGTTTTTACGTTTACTTCAAGCTTCCCGGACTGCCCGGCTGCAGCACGCTTTATGACTGATTTGAGCGCTTGTGCATCCCGGGTACTGAATAACACATTCTTATAGTCGCTCAACTCCTCTTGGCCGTAACCCGTTGTCCGCCTTAACGAAGGATTAGCACTGATCACCTTTTTGCCTAATGGGTCGATGCATATCACCATATCTGGGCTGAACTCAAATAAGGCAGAGTAGCGCTGCTCATTAAACTGTGAAGTAAATATCACCTGTTTCCTATCTTTATACATAAGAATTAGCACAACAATGACAACCAGCAGAAACGTACCGGCTAGGATCATTCCCAGCATCGAATCATTCAGAAGGGGAGTTCTGCCAGTGTACATAGAGGGTTCTGTGTTGACATAAGAAGCTCCAGCCATAGCTATATAATTCGTTCCCGACATTACTGCAGTGAGGAGCAGAATAAGCTTGGTTTTGGCTGCAGAAAACATATTATACCGCTGCTCTATCCACCTGAAGTTATAGGAGGCTGCAACCACAGGAATGGCAAGCGAGAGTATTAAAGAACCGAATATTGATAACATGCTCTGTTCAAAAGCCGCTGAATATTGCATAGCCATCATCCCGCTGTAATGCATGATCAGGATACCGCTGCTGAATAAACAGCCGCCCAAGGCGAGATTTGACTTGCTCCTGCGCGTACGGGGATTATTGAATATCATTAGAAGCACAAAAGACGCCGCTATAGGCACGGCCAGTGAAAATAACAGCAGAAGCAGATCATAAGACATGCTGTTCCCGGGCTTAACTGCACTCATGCTAATATAGTGCATACTCCATACCCCAATTCCAAGACTGCTGGCGCTCAATAGGACATAGAACACACTTCTTTTTTTACGTACCATTCTTTCAGTAAGCTCCACTGCTATGAAGCTGGATAGCCATGCTATTACAATAGAAAAGAGGGCCAGCAGCTCGCTGTAAAATGAGTGATTCGTCATCGGCCACTCTCCTTTCTTATTTTAAAAAGAATGTAATCCTGTCAGTTACACTCTTTTTACCCTGTGCGAAACGACTCGAATCGACAAAAATCTCTATGCTTTATGGGATTTTATGTATAAAAAAAGACACAGCGTTTGCTTCACGCCATGCCTTGGAACAAGAGTTAGGTTATCCTCAAGCTCCTGCCTCTTCAGCCAGAAACTCGATCTTCATTACCTTGATACGGGATATTCGTTTGTTGTCTGTTTCTTCTACCACAAATAGATGATTGTCAAATTCAACGGTCTGCCCCTTTTGCGGCGGATTGACTTCTAGCTTGGAATACAACCAGCCGCCAATCGTATCATAGTCATCCGTTTCCATGTTCAACCCGAGCCGGTCGTTGATCTCCTCAATCAGCATCAAGCCGTCAATGGAGAATTCATGATCTCCCAGCTTCTCTACCCCCGGGCGCTCCTCGTCGAATTCATCCTGAATTTCACCGACAATCTCCTCCATAATATCTTCAAGTGTAACCATACCGGAGGTACCGCCGTATTCATCAATCAGAATCGCGATTTGCGTCTTCGCACGCTGCATGACTTTGAGAAGTGCACTAATCTGAATCGATTCCGGTACGGTAAGAATGGGACGAATCAATTCATTGTATTTGGGTGCATTGTCCCGGATCAGATCCTTGATGTGAATAAATCCAAGGATGTGATCCTTATCCCCGTCGCAGACCGGATACCGTGTACGCATCCCGTCAAAGGCAATTTCCATATTTTCTTCAACCGTCAGATTATTGTTCAGACAGATCATTTCCGTGCGCGGAATCATGATTTCGCGTGCCATCGTATCAGCAAACTCAAAGATGTTATCCACCAGGGTCATTTCCGTATTATCGATTAGTCCGCTCTTGTTGCTCTCCTGCATAATGATGCGGATTTCTTCCTCCGTATGCGCTGTTGCCAGCTCTGACGCAGGCGATAAGCGGAATATCCGCAGCAGACTGCTGGCCAGACCTTTGACGATCCAGATAAAAGGATACATGATCCGGAAGAAAACATTCATTGCACCAGCAGTTAGCAGAAGTACCGCTTCAGCTTTGTTCACTGCAATTGTCTTGGGAGCAAGTTCACCGAGCACAATATGCAGAACTGTGATGAACATAAAAGCAATAATCAGCGAAATCACATATACTGAAGTTTCGCCAAATCCAAGGCTTGTTACAAGGGGTCCCACAATCATGGCGATTGCCGGTTCACCCAGCCAACCAAGTGCCAGAGAAGCAAGAGTGATGCCGAGCTGACAGGCGGACAGATAACCATCCAGATTGTGTACGATATTACTTGCTGCCACTGCTTGTTTGCTGCCTTCCTCCATCAGGGAATCAATGCGTCCGCTTCGTACTTTCACCATCGCATATTCAACCGAAACAAAAAAGCCATTAAACAGCACCAACAAAATAATAAGACCTACATGTAATATACCGGGTAAAGGGTCGCTCAATTTATACTCCTATCCACCGTCTCCACGATTCAGGCGGATAGGCCCACCTCCTTCGTTTGTTCAAAATGTCTGCTGCTACAGCAACAATTCCTTTCTCAATCAATTTCCCAATGCGTTCATCTCCTGACTGGAATCACGAATATAAATATACACATTATTATAATATTACTTTGCGTATAAAAACAGGTGTGAACAAGTGTAAAAATATGATCTTTGATAATTCTGTATTAATAATAGTAAACCCTGAAAGAATATATACTTATTCAATCTTAGGTTAAATCCTAAATATCTTTCCGTCAACCTTAGTACCGCCAGCTTCTATTTCTACTTTTATTTCCCTGTTTGGTCAATGCAGCACTACTCTCAAAATATCAAGAAACGGCACCGCCCTCGTAAAGGCTTTGCCGTTTCCATGTTAATTATGGCTCTGCGTAACGTTCCCTTAACGACAATTGCGTGTGGTCGGCGGATTGCCGATTGTGCCAGGATACTGATAAACAAGAGGTTCTTCGAAGGTCGCATAATCGAAATTCACCATCAGGAGCACAGTGCGTTGACCGGTGGTCTTGTCGCTGATAATGATGTGATCACGGCCTGCAGCCTCCAGAACCCCTGTATATATCTTGGCGTTCCAATCCTTGTTATTCTCGTATGTGAAGTAAAAGGTGCCGACTTTACCGAGATTCAGCCGGAAAATGTTTTCGATGTATGATTGCTCGAATACTGGAGCAGTAGTAGATACTACGCCGCCGCCTGGAGTCATTGGGCTGCCGCTTGTAACTTGTGGAGGTGTTCCACTCATGGTACCCATTGAACCCATGCTTCCCATGGTTCCCATAGTACCCATACTGCCCATTGTGCCCATAGCTCCCATATTCCCCATTCCCATTGGGCTCATGCTGTGCATGACGTTCATATGATTCATGTTGTTCATGTTGTTCATATTGCTGACATTGTTCATATTGTCCATGTTGCTCATTGCACCTGAAGGGTTGCTGCCAATGGTATACGTCACAGGGCGGTAAGGTTGAACGATCATCTCTAAAAAACCTCCTAATTATTGTTGGTGTGCAGGCTGATTCGGCCAGTCTAAAGTAAGTTGTAGCTCGTTCTGAGAGAATTAGAACTGCTTCTGAGCTGCGGAAGCGAAGCACCGGACTTCCGGTTGGCTCCGCATCCGCTGAACCCGAACGCTCTAATATACTGCAGGACAATCCTCACTGGTGGGGGTGAAGAAGCAATGTGCTTTGTAACGACCGGTATTCTGCTGATTGTACCAGGTCGCAGGACAGTCACCTACGGGTCGGAAGAACCAGAGCGCATTTGACGCCGGCCTGGTTCGTTCTCCTGCGATGGCACGTTTGGCGAGGCGGATATCGGATTCCCTGGCACGCTGGTAAAAATATCCCTTCTGTGGTGCTTCGAAGCCGCCAGGGCTTTGGAAGACCATGTCGTTAACATTGCGGATGTTTTTGAAATCAAGACAGTTACCCAGTATCCGGTTGACACCTACATTGCCAACCATCAGCATGCCCGACTCGCCATCCCCCTCGGCTTCTGCCCGCATCAACCGTGCAAGCACTTTTACATCCTCCGAGTTTGCTTTAATTACGGCCACACTTTCTCCTCCTTAGCCTACACTTTCTCAACTGCTCGCTGTATTGTATGTGCATTCGCCCAAGAGGTGACAGTTAGCACCGATTACCGCCCGTCCATTTTTCTGAATATTCTAATTATGGCTCGTAGATCATTTTTCGTGTCATGCCACCGTCAATCACCAGCTGAGCGCCTGTGACAAAATGATTATCGGCTGAAGTCAGATACAGGCAGGCCCTGGCGATATCCTCTGGCCGGCCTACTCTTCCGGATGGATGCTGAAGATGATCAATTTCTCTCAGCTCTTCGTAATCGCCTGTTTCAATCCAGCCCGGACAGATGCAGTTAACCGTGATTCCATCTCCTCCAAGTGTGATCGCCATAGCATGCGTCAGCGCAGAGATAGCACCTTTTGAAGCTGTATATGCTTCAGTATTGGGCTCGGACATCAGTGCCCGCGTCGAAGAAAGATTGACTATCGCCCCTCCTTCAGGATTCATCCTCATGATCTTCGCAGCTTCACGGGAAGCGATAAATACACTGCGGGCATTGGTGTTCATCACCAGATCCCAGTTCTCTGCAGATAATTCGTATAATGGCTGTGTATGCGGGTTCGCAATACCTGCATTATTGATCAATATATCCACTGTTCCGTAGGATTGGACAGTAAAAGCTGTCATTGCGATGATTTGTTCTTCCTTGCTGACATCGCAGGCGAAAAATACGGCTGAATCGCCTGCTTGACGAATCTCCTTCTCTACCTTACGCCCAGTGTAATCATCCAGCTCAGCAATCACTACATTTGCACCTTCGGCTGCATAGGCCTTGGCGATAGCTTTTCCAATCCCATGACCTGCACCGGTTACTATGACTGTTCTGTTAAGATATTTCATATTCAATCCACTCCCCTATGTAATCAGATTTCTCATAATACAAATATCCCCTTGTTCCTCAAATCGGAAACAAGGGGAAGTTCTGCTCTGCGCCAATATGTTGAGTACAATGCTCTATTCCGCTGTGGAGTATCGGGGCTGCCGCTGAAATCCTTGGTACCTTGTACCTTGATAAGTCAGAATTCCCCTGTCACCCTCCGCACTCATACCATATTCGTTGCCGTCTACTTTGAATTCCATCCGCGCTCCATTCTCCAGCTCATAGGTTAAATAGTAGATAGTACTCGTGCGGCTGTTATTGGTGTCATCCTGTAGCTGCTGCTGCCGGACTTCACTGCGTTTGCTGACGATACGGGCGGGGATGGTCAATAGGGGCGAGCTGTTGTTGCGGCTCCACACAAACAGCCCCCTGCCTGCAGAAACAGCGACAATGCCAATCACTACAGCAAGAAAGATCGGTATTACCGTCCCCGTAAGATCAAACATCCAAGATGGATCCGGGCCCATTCCCATGACTTAATCCCCCTTATTCCCCATGTTGTCCTGCTCTTGCTCGGATGCAGGCGCTTCTGTACATGTATATGCCCCAGCTATTCCATAAAGCATTACAAAAACATTATTTCGTGTGATCTGTAGTTACAAATATGTCAAAAAGACCACTCCGCTCTATCTTCCCAGAGCTTAAAAGTGGTCTTCATTAACGTTGATCCGGCAGCCTCGATTACGCGTGTACGAGATCCAATAATTGCTTAGTTTCATCTGTTTCTTCAGGAAGCATTCCGCTGTCTGCCCAGCAAGCTCTGCATTGTTCTTCGGTTTCACAAAGGTGAGCATCATCACAGTTGTAGCACAGTTGCAGAAGGTTTCTGGTTACATAATCCGTTTCGAAAGTTTTCATTTTAATCTCTCCTATTCGGGATGAAAGTTTGTGAAAAAATGAACTTGTTCTCTATGTGTTAAATATATCACAGTATTCTTTGTTTGTCATGTGATTTTTTTCACATTTTTAAAGAAAATTTTAAATAAGATTTTTGATGCTTTATTTTTTCATAATTGAAATCCATGCAATAAAAAAAGTGCCTGATCAAGCCACAATTGGTTTGATAGACACTCTCGTATTCATGATATGAATTTACATTACCCGCCAGCTTAACCCTCCATTCGTAGTCTGCAGGAGGATAGATTTGCGGTCTTCTTTTTTCTCTATCAGCAGCCATCCCACCTCAGAAGACACGAACTGCAGCTTCACAATCTCCGGATATTCGGCTAGCTTCGATTGCAGCACACCGCTGGCAGGAAGTGCCGTCCAGATTTTGCCCTGATTCGTTGTCTTATACAGCACATCCTTCTTCAGAGTCCAGCCGAGCTGAGAATTCAAAAAGGCAGGAGGAATATGACGGTTGACGCCCTTTTGCGCACCCAGTCCAAAGGTCACAAATTTCCAGTTCCCGCCCCCGTTGGCAGTGAAATAACCATTGTAGGTAATGCTGCCTTCTTTGTCCGTTTGGCAACCTACAGACATCCACCCATTCAGGCTGGCCTTGTCAAAAAAAACAGGCTCCCCTGTTATTACCCGGTCACAGCCGCGTAACTCTTCATTAACGAGGAATTCCGGACCCTGTATCCATGTTGCCGCACCGTCTTTGGTTATATAGATTTTGGGAAGCGCACCAGTCTGCAAACTTACAAATCCATGTTCAAAATCTTTGAACACCATCCCAGTGATCACCCCTGATATAGGGATTGTATTATTTGGCAAGTTAGGATTATATTGCTCGTTCTGCATAACCAGGTTCCATGTCGCTCCCCCATCTTCGGTAGCATACAGCGCTTTGCTCTCTTTGGTGGCTTTGGCATCCCAGGAGGTCATCAACCATCCGTGTTCAGGGGAATTAAAGTAGATTGAAGTTATCGCATTGGCATCAGGAAAAGAGGATATTTTCCAGCTGCTTCCTCCATCTGTTGTGCGGAGTACCACTGTTTCCGAATGCCCTGACGCGCTACGGATGATCCATCCATTGCTGGGATCTGTGAAGAATATGTCCCTGCCATAGACAGGGTTGGACAAAAACTGGACATTCGAAGAGGGCGAGATGTTGCTCCAGGTCTTGCCGTTATCCATCGTCATGTACATCCGCAGCTCATTTTTGGTTACGCCCCAGGCTAGTCCAATCGTATCATTCAGCAGCCTGAAATCTGTCAGACGGGTCTGGATCTGATATTTTGGACTGCTTTCGTTGTCGATGTTTTGGGCATCTGGTGTAATTAAGGTAATGGTCTGCCCCTCTTCCGGCGCTTCCGTCGGCTGCGGGGGCTGGGAAGGCTCCGGAGAAGGAGAAGAGCAGGCAGACAGTATAAGCAAGGCCAGGAGCACCGTAATTACAGCTCTTAGAGCCTTGAAACCTGTAATCTTAAATGACAATGCTCTCTCCTCTTCCTTCATTTATTATTTGTTATGATTCAGCGCACTTCTCTTGTAACCGTATAATGCATAGATCATTAATCCAATGACCAGCCATATCAGGAACCCGGCCCAGGTATCTCTGCCTAAATTATACATCAAATATCCGCAGGCTGCCGCACTAAGCAAAGGGACAAGAGGAACCCATGGGACTTTAAATCCTCTTTTCAGAGTCGGATGAGTATACCGGAGTGCGATAACACCCAGTGAAACAACAAGAAAGGCGAAAAGTGTGCCAATGCTGGTTAGGTTAGCCAATCGGTCCAGCGGGACAAAACCAGTGACCACAGCAATAATACCACCCACCATCCATGTGCTGCGTACAGGGGTGTGCGTCTTAGGACTGATCCTGGACAAGGTCTGTGGCAGCAGTCCGTCCCGAGAAATCGCGAACATCAGGCGGGTCTGGCCATACAACAGCACAAGCAGAACCGTAGTCATTCCGGCAATAGCCCCCACTGAGATCAGCCCGGCAATCATATCCTGGTTCACAAAACGGAGCGCAAAGGATACCGGATCACTGACATTCAGGCTTTGGTAAGGAACGATCCCGGTAAGTACGAGCGATACTACGATATAGAGCACTGTACAGATCGCCAGAGAAGAGATGATCCCGATCGGCAGATCCCGCTGTGGACGTTTTACTTCTTCTGCAGCTGTAGATAAGGCATCGAAGCCGATATAGGCAAAAAATACGGTGGCAGCACCATTGACTACTCCATGGAATCCATAGGGCATAAAGGGAGTCCAATTATCTGGTTTCACATAGAAAACGCCGGTAACAATAAATAAAATAACTACCGACAGCTTAATTACGACCATTATCGCATTAAAACGGGCGGTTTCCTTCACCCCCCTGGTCAGCAGGAAGGAGATCAGCAAAATAATAATAATTGCAGGTAAGTTGATAAAGGTTCCTTTGTCCGCATTATAAGCCCCGGAGAGCGCAGTGGGCAAATGCAGGCCAAAGCCGTCAAGGAGACCCTGGAAATATCCGGACCATCCGCTGCCCACCGCTGCCGCTGCAACGCCATACTCGAGCACCAAATCCCAACCCAGAATCCAGGCTAAGAGTTCACCAAAAGCCACATAGCTGTAGGCATAGGCACTGCCGGATACCGGAATCGTGGATGCAAACTCCGAATAACATAAAGCCGACAGTACACAGGCAATACCTGCCAGCACAAAAGATAGCACTAGAGCGGGCCCAGCGTGTTCCGCTGCTGCCACTCCGGTCATTACAAATATACCTGTACCAATAATTGCTCCCACCCCAAGTAAGGTTAAATCCAGAGCGCCTAATGTCTTGCTGAGCCTGTCTCCTTCGGCGGTCACCGGAGCGCTCAAAGGTTTCTTACGGAATAAATCCATTCGTTCATTCTCCCCTGTCTTCTATATACATAGGTCTTGCTATAAAGAAACGGACAAGCTAAAGCCCAGATAACACCGATAAATACAAAAAACGTGGAAATACTAACTCTTACTGTCTCCGTTATTCCAATATTCATGTTAGTTTGCCCTTTTTCGGGTAATGGATTAAAAGCAGACCGCTTGAAAACACTAACCTTAGCGCTTATGATGGATAAGATTGGACACAAAAAATTCAAAACTTCAGGAGGAGATGTAGCAATGGCCCCCCCATTCAAACCAAATCGTGTCGTAGTGATCGGCACTGGTGCTGTTGGTACCACAACGGCCTACACATTGTTGCTGCGCAGACGCATGCAGGAATTGGTTCTTATTGACGTTAATCATCAGAAAGCCCTTGGTGAGGCGCTGGATATGAATCACGGCATGCCTTTTGTCGGTGGCGTGAAGCTCTGGGCAGGAACTTATGAAGATTGCCGTGAAGCAGATATCATTATCGTGACTGCTGGCGCCTCCCAAAAGCCAGGTGAAACGCGGATTGATCTCCTGCGCAAAAATATCTCGATTTTCAAAGATATTATCCAGAAAATCACAAAATACAACCAGCATGCCATTCTGCTGATCGCAACGAATCCAGTGGATATCCTGGCTTACGCCACCCTGAAGATCAGTGGTTTTGACCGCAGACGAGTCATCGGCTCCGGTACAGTGCTCGACAGTGCAAGATTCCGGTACCTGATTGGCCTTCATAAAGAAATCGACCCGCGCAGCATTCACGGACAAATCATCGGTGAGCATGGGGATTCCGAGTTGCCCGTATGGAGTCTGGCTAACGTTGCCGGGATTGATCTCGGGTTTGACGAAGCCGAACGACAGGATATTTTTGAAGACACAAAAAATGCCGCATATGAGATCATAGATGCCAAGGGCTCAACCTCGTATGCGATCGCACTGGCGCTGGATCGGATCGTCGTCGCCATTCTGCACAACGAAGGTGCTGTGTTGAACGTCTCCACATTGCTGAACAACTATAATGGAGTCTCGGATGTATTCCTGGGTGCCCCATGTGTGGTTGACCGCTCCGGTGTACGTGAAGTACTCGATCTGCCGCTTAGTGAAGATGAGAAAGCCCTTTTCCAGAAATCCGGTGAGAAGCTGAAAAGTGAAATCTCAAAGCTGGAACTATAAGCTGCACGCTCTAATTCCGGACTATTTCCTCCTTCCGACAGGGGGAGATAGTCTTTTTTTGCGGAAAACAAAAGAAACCGTCCTTCCGGTCATGGAGAATAACCCCCAATATTGAAAGGACGGAGTTTCTGATACCCGTAAATATAACATGAATAGTCATATCTGCCAATGAAATAGGTCCTTGTCTTTAGCAGCACCGCTATGATTGCGGCATGCTGATCTGCAGTCTGGACATCGCTTCTTCCTTCTCCCGGTTCGTGATATGTGTATATACCGTGGTAGTCTGAATAGATGAGTGGCCCAGTAGCTCCTGAACCGTCCGCAAATCAGCCCCTTTACGCAGCAGCATAGTGGCGAAGGAGTGGCGCAGCTTGTGGCTGGAGTAAGGTCTGCGGTGGGCCGCAGGGATTTCATTCTGGAAACGTCCAAAGGTATCCGCAGCAATGCCCTGAATCCCGCGAATCGAGAGTCTGCGCCCTTTTTGCGAAATGAACATAGCATCCTCTTTACTGCGCCAAGGTTCAAGCCGATCAGCAAGGGCTTGCTCCAAATAAGGGGCCAGTTCTCCAGGCACAGGAATATTACGCCATTTGCGTCCCTTTCCGAATACTCTAAGTGTAAGGCGTTCTGCATTATAGTCACTTTGATTCAGGGTATGAACCTCACCTACCCGCAGTCCCATATAAGACATAAGCAGAAAAACCGCCAGGTTACGGCTTTTGTATTTCCCTGTAACGGCAGACAAAAACCGCTGCAGTTCATGCTCCTCCAGATAGACAGGTTCGCGGTTTTTTTCGGTTTTGGATTTCTTGATGCCCGCAGCAGGATTCGCACTCAGCAGCTCAAGCTCCATCATCGCCTTGAACAGGCAGTTAACGGATGCATGCTTGCGGTTACGTGTTGTATCACTGACTCCCCGTTCACGGACCGAGGTTAGATAGGATACGATATGAAGCTTCTTGACAGTCTCCAGACTTTTGCCGTTAAGACTGGCCAAAAACTCACGCACATCGGCAAGATAGGACTTCTGTGTATATGGGGTAAATCCGGCATCCTTCATCCAGATTACAAAAGCATCCAGCTCTTCCTCATAGTCAGGCTCTGAGTAGTTCATGTCTCGGTTCCCTCCCGTGTTCTTAGCAATCGATTCTACCATGGATTGGCATCACGAAATGATGTAGATAATAAGTGTGATTTATCAGGATCAGCTGCTCCGGTTCTCCATCCGGCTGCATGATTATTTACAATGGACAGGAATTCCGCAAGAGCCGGTGACTTCCACTTTTTGTTGTGGTAAGCAGTTTGGGTAGCTACCCGCTGAGATTCGTCATTCCAATGAAGACGTGCCAGCTTGCCTTCAGCCAGCTCATTTTGAACCGTAATCAGAGGTAAAAAAGAAATGCCGAGCCCGGCCATCACACATTGCTTAATCGCTTCAATGCTCCAGAATTCCAGCTTCGGATCGGGGAACACGCCATGGCTATTCAAATGACGTTCGAACAAGGTGCGGTAGGTACATCCGGTTTCAGTGTGCAGAATAGTTACATCTTTCAGATGAAGCGGCAGCACCTCATCCAGATCCAGGAGCGGATGGCCAAGGGGGGCAACCAGCGTCATAGTCTCCTGAATAAGCGTCTCGATATGGATATCCTTGTACTCCTTCTCGGGCTGCAGTAAAAACACCAGATCCAATTCCCCGGAGCGGACAAATTCAGTGAGTTCCCAGCAGGCGCCAGGTTTCAGTGTGATCTGCACCTGTGGATATCTTCCGCGGAATTCTTTAATAATGCCCGGCAGCCGAAAAGCAGCCAAAGATTCAGGGGCGCCGATCCGGAGGGCTCCGGTCAGCTCGGTCTCCGAACGCAGCGCCACCTCAGCCATCGTATGCATCCGGGAGATCTCCTGGGCATAGGGGAGCAGGCGGCGTCCTGCATCCGTGAGCATAATCTTTTTACTGATACGATCAAACAGCGGCTGGCCCAGCTCTGTTTCCAGCGCCTGGATCTGAGCAGTAATGCTGGACTGCGCATAATCCAGCTTCTGGGCGGCACGCGTAAAGCTCCCGGTTTCGACTACGATAAGAAATGTAAACAGATGACGTGATTCCACGGAGACCACCTCCTTCAGCTTTGAACTGTATCCATCGGTTTTTCGAATGGATGTTATCTAATAATTCCGTTTTTCCAATGGATCTATTATCTGATACTCTATACATAAATACAAGGAAAGCGGGCCATGATCATTATGAAAGAAACTTTGCAACGCAATATTGGAATGCCGCAGGCCATCGCTCTTTACATTGGAGCCGTGCTGGGTTCAGGAGTTCTTATTGTACCTGGCCTTGCTGCGGAAATGGCTGGGCCTGCATCTCTGCTCGCTTGGGGATTTATGACGTTATTGATCCTTCCCTTAGCCCTGTCCATGGGTCTGCTATCCGCCAAATTCCCGAATGCGGGGGGAGTCTCTCACTTTGTCACTCTGGCTTTTGGCCCAAAGGCGGGCGCACTGGTTGGCTGGTTCTTCCTGATGTCAGTCCCGATAGGAGGACCTGTCGCTGCCTTAACCGGAGCCGGATATATGTCAGCAGCTATGGGCTGGGGAGACAATGCCAGAATCGCTATGGCAGCAGCCATGCTGGGGATTGGACTGATTACGAACTGGATTGGAATGCAAGTAGCCGGGAAAGTACAGATCGCCGTGGTGATTGCCATCGTCTCCGTTTTAGTATTTTCATTTGCTGCCGCACTTCCCCGGATAGAACGTGTCCACTTCACACCTTTCGCTCCGCATGGCTGGATGAGCGTCGGCCAGGCGGCAGCCATATTGTTCTGGTGCTTTATCGGTTGGGAAGCCGTATCGCATCTGTCTGAGGAATTCAAGGATCCAGAGCGTGCTGCGGTTAAAGGCGTCACTATAGCTGCTATTATAGTAGGAGTACTGTACTTCCTGTCCGCACTCGCCACTGTCGGTACCCAGAGCTATCTACGGGGGGGAGCGGACTCTTCGCTCGTCTGGATTATCAGCCAGCCGCTTGGCTCCTGGGGTGGATTCATCGCCGGTCTGACCGGACTCTTCATCTGCACAGCGACTATTATCGCGTATACCGGAGCCGCTTCACGCGTAGCGTATGCGTTGTCCCGGCATGGTTATGCACCTAAATGGATGGGTGGTTTGTCAAAGAGGTTCCAGACACCAACCGGGGCCATTGGTTTCCTGCTGTTATGCTTTGCCACTGTTCTATTTCTCTACGGCAGTGGCCTGCTATCGATTACGACATTGATTCAGTTTCCTAATGCCACCTTCATATTGACGTATATCGGGGGCTGCGCAGCGGGAATCCGTCTCCTGAAAGGCAACCGGACGGGTGTAGTTATCAGTTGGATTTCATTTGCCGCAACTGCGGCTGTCTTTCCTTTTACCGGGTGGGCGATTGGTTATCCGCTGGTGATTACTGCCCTCTTCTTCCTGATTGTCTATACCAGAACGGGCTACAGAAATACACATCTGGAACCACTGTCCGGAGATCAAGAAGAAGTTAAGCAAAAAGCACTTTAATCATCCGTGATAAGTGTTTAGCATACCTTCCAACATAACAAACAGGCCGCATCCGTCCTTGTCACCAAGGTCGCTGCGGCCTGTTGTTTATTATACAAACTTACATAATCTCTCTGGCAAAGTAACGAAGTTGTTGAAGTACTGACTATAGGCAGCGGGGGTTGTTCCGCAGGTACCAAAGCTATTGTTGATTGCGGGGCTGGTACCGTAAACGTAGCTTCAGATGACTCCTTCTCTTTCATCGGCTCTGTTGTTCACTCCAACATTTCCTCGGACTGTTCCACTGAATGGCTGGATTCCCCCTGAAGTAATTGGGGTTGACGGATCACCGGCTAGATTTGCAGTACAGGCTGCACGAATCAAAAGGTTCAAAGTCAACGATGCCATTCGACTGAAACGTTTATCAATAGGATCACCTCATCCATAAAAAAGCAATTTCAAATAAGTTGCTACTTAGCCCATTCCAAGGGAATCTCAAATTTGAACATTTGTATTTTATCGGAAGTAGTAATGGGGTACGCAACAACGGCGGCCACATTATTTTTCTTCATAGGAGGAAACCTCAGCTTGAAAGTCAGCTTCTCTCTGTTAGTCCGAACTGGTTGACCTTGTGCAAATATCATTACTCCCTGCTTGTCCTTAAGGGAGATCCGGGTATTCCTATTCAGATCCTTATTCGCTTCATAATACACAACCGTCTCTTTCTCGTCATACTCAATCCCAGTGATACTCAACTTGCCGCCTAGATCTCCTTGCAATACTACCGGGTACTCTTCACCCAGTTGCGTATAAACATCAGTCTGTATGCTATCATTTTCGCCTGTATGCTCAGTTAATGTTAATGTTATATATTTGGGATTGGGATTCAACTCACTAAGCGGTGGCAAATTAAAATAATAATAATCTTGGGTAGCTCCACTTGCTCCATAGTTCTTATATAAGTTACCAATGTCATCCTCCATCACCAAATCAAACTGATAATAGGGAATAACATTTCCAATCACCACTTGAGTGGTTACGGGTCCGAATACCAGTTTATCGACGGAGAACTTGGTATTTTTATAGTTGAATTCCAAGCCTTTAGGATAGACGATTTTCGTCAGCTCCTCACTTTTTTGCTTGCTTAGAGGGATGGAGACATCCCACTTCCCCTTTGTGATACCGATACAATCCACAGTCATGTTAAGCTGCAGCTCAGCTGGCATATCCTTTTCCCCAATATTCATTCGGGTCGTCCCTACAAAAGTGTGCTCACCGGTGATCGTGAAATCATGTGTGGAGATCGAATCTGGCTGAATTCCTGAAAAACTAAGATTGTAGTATACTGCAGCTTCTTTTTCAGTTAATTGGGGAGTGGATTCAGGGTAGCTAACTTCATAATTCAACACTACTTGAATCCCATCATAAAAAACATTCACTACATTAAAGTCTATACCTTTATCCCTTGCTGAAACATTCGTAGATGTAGTTAGATTTTTCTCTTCTATTCGTTTCAAATCACCAGTGTCTCCCCCTTTGTCATACAGATAATCAAAGAATGGTATATTACGCAAAGCTTCGGCCACTTGTGGTGAAAATGCTCCTATACCTATTATCACGCCTGAAGCTACGATCAGTGAAACTGTAATACTAGCTCCCCATTTCAGCCATCTGGAATAAAATCTACGGTTGACACATGCAGGATTGCCAGCTTGCGCATATTTCGACCACACTTCCTCAAATCCAAAGGATGGCTTGTACTTTACTTTTAGCTGTTTTCCTTCACGCTGTAATTCAGCACCCAAAATCTCATTCCCGGCAGACTCCGGACGGTTAGGAATCTTCATTTTAACCCCTCCTTCAGTGTCTGAAGCTCTAGTTCTTTTTCATAGTACTGCCTTAGCTTTTTCAGTGCCGCGTGCAGACGTGATTTACAAGTTCCCAGCGGAATGCCTAAAGTAAAAGCCGTTTCCGGCAGGGGCATGCCCACATAATAATGAAGCGTAACCACCTCACGCTGTTTTAAGCTCAACCGACTTACCGCAAGCCATAGCAATTGTTTGTTTTCGCTCTGTATCGCCATATATTCTGCTGAATCCTCTACATCCATTGCTGGAATTCCGGTAAAAAGCTGCTTCCAGCTTTTTTTACGCAGCATGTTTCGTGCCGTATTGAGGGTTATCCTATACAGCCATGGTCTTAATGGTTTAGAGCCGTCATAGAGATCAAATTTGGCAAAAGCACGAAGAAAGGTTTCCTGCGTTATATCATCTGCCAACACGCGATGTTTAGTGATCATTAGGGCGATTCCATAGATATAGGAAGAGTGTTCTTTAAATATCTGCCTAGCCCTTTCCTCTGTAATAGGATAATTCTCCATTTGTACTCCCCCTCCATTCAATGACTATACACTTTCAACATACCAAACCGTTCGCTTTTCATTTAATAAATATGACATCGCCTGCTTGCAGCAACGCCCGCTGTTTCAGTGAAGGAAAACTTGGTTATGGAAAGAAGACTGCCCAAAATGGGATAGAAGGAGACGATTGACCATGCCAAAAGATAATAAAATCATTCTCGAAGCTGCAGCACGGAAATTTGCTGATGACAATTCCGAACCTCCATTTCTGCCTGATCTGGGACCTGAAAAAGGACGCGAAACGGTGAACACCGTACAATCCAGTGAAATTTACAAACCGGAAGCAGATCTTCAGGATCTTACTGTGCCCGGCGGCCCTAGCGGTGAAGTTCGGGTGCGGATTCTCCGCCCGGTGAACACTTCGCGTGAAACACTGCCAGTCATTCTGTATATTCATGGTGCGGGTTGGGTCTTCGGCAACAGCCATACCCATGACCGGCTTATACGGGAATTGTCGACCGGTGCAGGAGCAGCAGTCGTATTCCCTGAATACAGTCTCTCTCCGGAAGCCAAATACCCCACGGCCATTGAAGAGATTTATACGGTACTGACATGGATTGCCGATCATGGATCGGAATATGGTCTTGATTCCAATAAATTAACCGTTGCAGGCGATAGTGTCGGTGGAAATATGACAGCTGCCATCACTCTGATGGCCAAAGAACGGGGCGGCCCAGCGATATCCAAGCAGCTTTTGTTCTACCCTGTAACAGATGCTTCTTTTGATACCGAATCCTATCATCTCTTTGCTGAGGGCTATTTCCTGCAACGGACCGGGATGAAATGGTTCTGGGACCAATATACTACCAGTGAAGAAGAACGTGCCCAGATCACCGCTTCACCGCTTCGGGCGAGCCTGGAGCAGCTAAGCGGACTGCCAGAAGCACTGATTATAACGGGCGAAGCCGATGTTCTCCGTGATGAAGGCGAAGCCTACGCTAATAAACTGCGTGAAGCAGGTGTCTCCGTAACCGCGGTCCGTTTCCAGGGAATTATTCATGACTTTGTAATGTTGAATGCCTTGGCTGAGACCAACGCTAAAAAAGGAGCATTGCTGCTGGCTATCAGTTGGCTTCGCAGTTAAGCACTTTCTTCGTCTAATATAACAGCAAACAGGCCTGCCATGGATATTCTCCAGGCAGGCCTGTTTTTTGATGAAACTATATATTTTACTGTCTATATCCCACCTATTATTTGCGCTGTGCATAGAACTCTGCTGCTTTTACCAGCATTTCCTTGAGCGATCCGAAGGATGTGGTCTTCCTAACATGCTCATTGAGCTGATCCTGAGGCAATGACTTCAGGTCTTCTGTTGTGGAAGCACTGAATCCCCCACTTTGTAGAAAATCCTTAATAGACTCGAAGGGAGTGAATTTCTCCAGGAACGGACTGGATAGCAGCTGGTCCAGCGGCAGTTTTTCTAAGATCTGATTAAGCGGTAGCTGATCCAGCGGAAGATTCTGCAGCAGGTCGCCAATGCCCCCCTCTTTCACTTTATTGATCACATCGCCTATATTTCCTAAACCTCCAAGGTTAAATCCCATAATGTACCTCCCATGCTGACTGTATTTGTACCTTAATTACCCCAATAACACAGAATTGAATTTTATTGTTAACATATTTTTTATTATGTTAACTTATATGGCGTGATATTAACTTTTTACCAACTAGGTCTTGCAAATCAGTGGAATCTTTCTTCTCTACCCTATAATTTTATGCAAAAGTTAATTTACTAAGCATGCTCCCTCCGATAACACTCCGGTATCAACATTTGGGGAACTTTTCGAAAGAATGCCATTTCGCCAATAGGGCCTGCCAGCCAATTTCAGAAGCCTTCATATATTGTGGAGAATGGGGTGGTAGGCCGTGTCGCCCCCGCTCTCATTAGCAAAATAGATTTTTACCGTTCATCAGGAGGGCTTGCCCGCCAATCTCTATGGGGCGTTCGGATACTCCCCAGATTTATAAATCCAACGAATATGGCCGGTAGCATTATCTTTTGCATAAAGTGTGTTTGAAGCGGAGTAATAGGATACTCCATTCATAACAGGTTGTTTGGTGTCGCATACGTTTGATCATTAACGCTCGGAACAATGATAACTTACTAAAATAAGTAAATGGAGAATTATAGTTTACATAATAATATATATGGTAACATTCTATTTAAACGTGTCTGTTTGAACCTATAAGGGGATGGCCAAATCAACCCTACCCTATTTCGGCAAAATCGCCATCGTCAACGGAATAGCGATGATCCCTTCTCCATTCAACATCATTGCAGTAACATTGCCAAAAGATTGGCAGTAATGACTCCTCAAAGTTAACTGTTCGCTCGCAAAAACTCCCCTATTCTGCTGGCAGCTTCCAGAAGCCGCCCCTCCTCTTCTACAAGGGCAATTCTGACAAAACCTTCCCCCTGTGCTCCAAAGGCATCACCAGGTATGACAGCTACACCTGTTTGCAGAAGAAGATTACGGGCAAATTCACGTGAAGCTCCTGCATGACTGGTTATCAGGTACTCAGCAGGCAGTGGCGCCCAGACGAACATAGTTGCTTTAGGCTTCGGTACCACCCAGCCCTCCTGAGCCAATGCTGTAATTAATACGTCCCGGCGCCGTTCATACAATGGTGCAACTCCCTCATTCTCCCCGGCTTTCATCGCTAGCTCGAGCGCAGCTACCGCTGCTTCCTGGATAGGATCGAATACACCATAATCCACATTGCTCTTAAGTTCTCTAAGCGCCCCAACTGCCTCGCGGTTACCGGTCATGAAGCCAATCCGGCAGCCAGCCATGTTGAAGCTTTTTGAGAAGGAATGGAATTCAACCGAAGTATCGTGTGCACCCGGCACCTGCAAAATGCTAACAGGCTTATATCCATCAAAACCCATTTCCGAATAGGCCAAGTCATGTATGACCAGAACATTCCATTTGCGTGCCAGTTGGATCAATTTCTCCATATACGCAAGATCCACCGTAGCAGCTATCGGATTGCCGGGAAAGCTGAGCAGAATAAAAACAGCCTTATGCCACACCTCATCCGGAATGCTGTCCAAATCAGGAATGAAGGCGTTCTTCTCCAGCAGCGGCAGTGTCCAGGCTGTCACACCGGCTATCGCGAGTGAACCGGAATAAATAGGATACCCCGGATCAGGTATGATCGCCAGTTCTCCCGGATTGCAGACAGCCAGCGCCAAATGTGCCAATCCATCCTGTGAGCCCATGAGAGACACGATTTCATCCTCCGGATTCACCGTTACACCAAACCGTGCTTCCATCCAAGCTGCTGCCTGCCTGCGGAATGCTTCACTTCCCCTGGATGATGGATAAGAATAGCTATCCTCCCTTAGCGCTGCTTCACTTAGAACCTGACGTATTTTTAAATCAGGCGCCTGATCGGGACTGCCGATTCCAAGATCGATCACATCTAGTCCGGATCTTGCTGCCTCCTCTTTCCATACTGCTACTTCCGCAAAAATCGAGGAGCCCAGCCCGGACAGTTTGTCCGATCTCCAGCTTCGTCTGGATTTGCTAAATGTCAAAAGAGTCCACCTACTTGTTTTTTGAATTATTATAGCATGGTGAAGCAGAACTTGATTTTGTAAAATTTTGAAGAAACTCTGTAGATGCAAGAAATTGTTATTTATAAACATATATATTATTTTATGTATATCTTCTTATCGATTTTGAGACGTACAAGTGCCTTATTTCCCATTTATAATCGATCTCATCCAAAACAGCGTATAATTTATGTTATACGCTGTTTTTTAAGACCAATAAGAGCTGCTCTTTGACCAAAATGACTAACCATTTAAATATGCGGTGCGCTCAACAACTTCCTCAACAAAATGGACGTCAATTATTTCAATCTGTCCGTTGAGGAGATTTTTATCTACGAGGAGGAACAGAGTAATAACTGGTATGTCAATGTGAAAGTACTAGTCTTGCCAGGACAGGCATAGGATAGGGTATTACGAGTGAAGGTGGGAAACCTGATGTCCAAGAATAAACGCGGCAAAGCACTCTGGCGGGTGCCGTCCCGCAGCAGAGGAACTTGTCCAATCTGTGGAAGCACACGGATTAAACTGCTCTATATCGGTAAAAGTGCGGACGGCAGCAAACTGGATGTCTGCAAAAAGTGTGACGGTAAGCAGGCGATTTAACCGCTTAGCCCCGCTTAATGCAGGCTGTGTATAGCACTCATAGTTAAGGGAGCACCGTTTTGTACGGTACTCCCCTTTGTTGTCACAGTTAAGTGAGATCCTGCAATTCTTGCTGCGGCTCCCAATTGCGGACTCCGTTATCCTCCAGAATTCCAAGTGTCACATCTGAAATATGCGGATCGGCCATCAGCTTGTCCTTAACCTTAAATTTGATATCATCTGCATCGGCAAGGGTCATTCCCTTCTTCAGTTCAATTAACCCCTCCACATGATAGTAACGTCCCTCCTGCAGAATACGCATCTGGTAAATATCTGTGACTTGCGGATCGTCGAAGATGATACGGGCCACCCGGTCTTCGATCTCTGGAGGTGCAGCCACACCGATCAGTCCAACCATATTGTCATATCCTACGCGGAAGGCCACCCCGATCATCATAAAAGCAATCAAAATACTGGACACGCCGTCAAGCATTTTGAAGTTGGTAAAGGCGGTCACCAGAACGGCAATCATTGCCAGTGCTCCGCCGCTTGTCGCCACCAGATCTTCATAAAACACGAGACGGGTTGGCGGTGCGGCTCTTTTTACATTTTTGATGGATGCTATGAACTTCTTCATCCCTTTCGCTTCAACTCTGGATTCGTGCAGTACTTCATTCATCGCCTTCACCCAGACAAATCCGTCTGCAGCGATAGAGAGAAGCAGTACGACTACATTGATCCAATAACCTTTGGTGTCGGCCGCAGGATGCTTTAACAAATGAAAGCCCTCCAGTAGAGTTTCATAAGCCATAATGGTCACGACAATCACTGCCACCATGCAGAACAAATTAATTACACGGCCGAAGCCATCCGGAAAGCGTCGCGTTGGTTTTTTCTCGGCGAGCACACTCCCTGTAAATACAAACATCTGATTCACTGCATCCGCGATCGAATGCATCATGGTGGCGAACATCGAACCGCTGCCGGTTAGGGCAAATGCGATGCCCTTGATCACTGCAATACAAGTATTGCCGATTGCTGCCGAGCCTGAGGATTTATTGCCTTTTTTGATCAGACTTTCAAGTGTTTCTCTGGTTTCCGCCATAACGATGTATGCCTCCTTCGGTTCTATACTGTCTGTATCGTGGCGGCCCCGTCAAAAGAGGCTCCGATTAGCCATTGCAGTGGGTCCATGTAAGTATTTAACCCTTTGAAGCCTGGTTCTATCACTCTTAGCTTCATCCGCATTGGGTCCCATCGAATACTGACACATAGATAAACATCGCTTCATGCATCTAACCGTCAAGCATCTGGATTCTGCCTATTCCCGGTTGTGGACAGATTAGCGGTAGCTGGCAAGCCAGCTCCTTCCACTCTGTCTGCAAACCCTGTTTTGATCCATAACCTGGAGATGTCAAGAAAACCAAAGGATCCGGTATGCAGCCCAAAGAGGTTCTGATTAAGCTGTGCTCTTTTGTTCACATGGCAACCGTATAGTATCCAGCAATTCTCACGAATAAATCCCTCTGTTCGTTCCAGCAGAAGACTTCTGCCTTCATCCGGCATTCCGGCAAATCCTTTTAGCTGCTCGGCAATCTCCTCTAGCTGCTGTGGCATAAGCATGGATGTAAAGTGATTGGACGGATTAACGAAATAGTTCATCATCCCCCATTGCCAGTCGTCTTCCAATACCTCCTCTGACAATAGCAGGTCTGCCTGTTGCTGAATCTCTTCTATCTTAAAATCCGTATAAGGAGCCAGCCGTATGTTCATGCCGATTCTTGCCCCGCGTTGCTGCAGCCATTCTGCTTCTTCACACTCTTCTGTTCTTCTACTTGCAAAGGCAAGTGCGATCTCTTCTCCCTCGTAACCGCTGGAGCGCAACAGTTCCTCCGCTTCCTCAAGGCTAGGCTCATTCCAAACTTTAAGGCGGCTTCTCCAGGGCAGAAAGCTATCTGCTGGTGTGATGCGGTATTCTCCCAATTCACTTATCAGCGCTTCCGGGTGGTACAGCATCTTCAACACCTGTCGAAATAATGGGTGATGCTGTCTTCCTTCCTTACGAAAGTTCATCATAATATATCTGCAGCCCAGAGCCGGATAATCAATACTGTGCTTGGCACATCCCTCCGGCTCCACCTCATCCAGCTCTGCATCCGGTAATTGATACGAACGGTCACTATAGCCTAGATTCGGTACATACCAGATTTCAACCCGGTCTAGTAGTGGACGAATGGCATAATAATCATCAAAAGCTGCCAGAACCAGCACATTTTCATTGTAATCCAGCAGTCGGTAAGGTCCAGTTCCTACCGGTTCAAGCGTGAAATCCACATCATAAGGAAGAATAGACATATGCACACAGCTGAACAGATGAAGAAAGAACAGATTAGGCCTTGCCAGATCGATGCGAATACGGTGATCCCCTTGAAGCTCTATCTTTTCAATATCTCGGTAATGCCACAAAACCGGACTTTGCAGATCTGTCAGCCGCTGCAGCGTTTCTTTCACATCTCTAGAGGTCAGGAGTCTTCCATGGTGAAAACGCACACCTTTACGCAGATAAAAAATATAGCTGGTATGCTCCCGGTTGCTCTCCCACATATGGGCAAGTCCAGGTAAGAAGCTGTTTGTCTTCGCATCATAGGTTACGAGCGTACTGCAGATCTGTTCGATCAGATACGATTCGAAGGCTTTATTGACCGAAGCCGGTTCCAGCTTTTCCATGCGCCGGTTACGGGTAATGCGCAGAATATCAAGCCCTGTGATGGATTCCGCCTCGCTGCGGTAGCCCATTTGCTTATTTAATAACGATAGCAGTCGCTCCTGAAGAGCACCGTGAACCTCGGGTTGACCAATCAGCTCAATACCCTGTTTGATTTTACCCTTCCCAATCAGCTCCTGAAGGTGCTCCTCCAATATCTCTTCCACACTTCGTATAAAAGCCAGTCCGGACTTATGCCCCCGCCCCCTTCCTGGCTGCCACTGAATATACCCCTTCTCTTCCAGCTTGCGCAGGATGAATTTCACATTGCGTTCAGTACAGCACAGTTCTGAAGCAAGCAGTTCTATTGTTACTGGTATGGGTTCTTGAAGTTTGAAGGGTGTATTCAAGGTTGAGGCCAGCCGCAGGAAATGTACAACGTTGCTGTCCATAATAATTTCTCCTTTAAAGGTGAAAGAGAGGGTGTAAAGCTTACACTTTTATTTCCCCCTTTTATCTATACAATTATACATAAGATTATAGTCAACGTCATTTGTGGCTTGATCAAATTCCGCAATTAGAATAGGAGATCCACGTTCACATGAAACAACATTTGCGCCACATCCATCCTCTGGCATGGACTATTATTATCGGCACGATGTTCGGGCGCCTCGTGACCTCGATGAGTATCCCATTCTTATCGATCTACTTAACCCAGGTTCTCGGTGCATCGCATTCGCAGACCGGTATAACGGTGGCTGTCAGCTCTTTAGCCGGTGTGTTGATCAGCTTCTATGGCGGCTACATATCGGATATCTTTGGGCGCAAAATCGTCATGTTAGTCTCAGTATTCGGCTGGGCCTTTGTCTTTTTTGGTTTCTCATCCGCTCAGGTTATCTGGGTTTTCTTCCTGGTGAATACGCTGAATGGTCTGTGCCGTGCCGTATTTGAACCAACCTCTCGTGCGCTGCTCTCGGATATCACAGCTCCGGATCAAAAACTGTTGGTATTCAATCTTCGGTATGCAGCGATCAATCTGGGCGTTGTATTCGGCCCGATTATCGGTTTGCAGCTGGGGTCTGCCAAGTCAACCTTCCCTTTTGTGATAGCAGGAATTGTCTATGTTGCTTACGGGATTGTACTGTTTATGCAATTCTCGGTCCATCGGGCCAGTCTGCCCGTCCGTTCAGAAGCACGCGCTCCACAGCTGCGTGAAGCGCTGTCCGTCACCACCCGGGATCGGGTATTCCTGCCGGTGCTAGTGGGAACCATTTTTTGTGTACTGGGGTATGGGCATTTCAGTTCCACGCTGGCCCAGTATCTGGCGGTTGATACTCATTTCTCGAACGGCAGCAAGATCTTTTCTTACATGCTGTCGCTTAACGCAATCACCGTATTGGTAGTTCAATACCCGATCGTCCGTACAACCAGTAAATTCCCGCCGCTTATTCCTTTAATTCTGGGGAATCTGTGTGTAGCGCTGAGCATGCTCCTGTTCGGGTTTGCCAGCGGAGTAGCGCTCTTAATGTTCAGCGTGGTATTGTTCACGATTGGCGAGGTTCTACTCTTTACCATGATGGATATGCTGATCGACCGGATTGCCAAACCTGAATGGAAAGGCACCTATTTCGGTACAATTGGCTTCAATAATCTGGGAAACGTAATGGCCCCTATCCTGGGTGGTCTTCTGCTTGACCAATTTGGTGCCACGAATGGCCCTGCAGTATTTGTTCCACTGGCCTTAAGCACAGCACTGGGGCTCCCCTTCCTCATTACCGCACACAAAAGATTGAATGCAAGAGAGCGCAAGAATGCCGAAATCAGCTCGCAAAGCGCTTAATTCCACCAGACGCCTTTCCGCAATAACAAGTAACAGACCCGCTCCAATACTAAAAAGGGCAGCCTAGAACTAGATAACAAAGTCCTAGACTGCCCTTGGTTTATGAAAAATAAATTCTCTATAAGTTTCCAACTCTGATTGGCTGGAAGTAAATAAATAAACATATTGTTAACATAACTAATATTATGTAACTAATTTTGATTGTCTTTCAGTTTTTAGATATAAACCGTCTGTAATAACTCTAGCTGCTCCTTAATATATTTTCTGATTACCGGGGGATTCATAATTTCTGCTTCATTCAGCAGCTTCATCACCTGTCTGCATGCAGATTCATAACTGTACAGATTCAGGGTGAAGTCCATATGTTCATCTATTTCCTTTGTGTCGACAATTTCAAACTCGTTCATCCGCTGCTGCTGTCCCTTCCTGGTTCTCACAACTACAGGATAGTACTCCTCTTGCTTGCAGTTTTGCTTGAACGCCTCTTTCTTGCTCAGCCAGTAGTCCTCCAGTATGAAATCAGCAGGAATCGTGTATTTACCTCCAATGTCTTCAACTGTAGTGATCCGCTCGCACTTGAATGTACGAATTGCACCCGCCGACTCGCAGTAAGCAGCCAAGTACCACTCTCCTTGCTTCACAATCAGTCCATAGGGCTGTACATTACGGCAGGTCAAATGCCCATTTACCTTACGGTATTGAATCTGAATACTGCTGCATTTCCAGACCGCAGATCGAAGTTGTTCCAGACATGGAATCTCAGCCCGTTCTTGCCACCATGGAGTGTTATCGTAATAAAACCGGTTCTTGGCTTTAGAAATATCCTCCTGATAGGCATCAGGCAACGTATTTTCCAGCTTCAGCAAGGCATTCTTAAGCTTCAGTCCGGATACAGTCAATGCGTCAAAAGGAATTCCCCTTCCCGTCAAATAGAGGTTAATCACCTCTTCCCCGTGCAGCTTCTGAAGATTAACGGTATAACCTTCCATCAGAGAAATCCCGCCACCCGGCCCGGGGGTTGTAATTATGGGGATTCCCGATTCTGCCAAGATATCAATGTCCCTGTATATCGAGCGAACGGAGGTTTCAAGCGCTTCTGATAACTCCTTCGCCTTCATTTTACCCCTGGATTCCATCAGTAAAAGGATTGCAATCAAGCGATGCAGCCTCATGTCCAGCCTCCTAACACGTTAATAAAGTACAATATTTGCCGTTGTCACACCATTCTCGCCACTCTGTTGTCAACAATATAGGAGTATGCTGAATGTATCAGAGAGAGGAGCTGCTGTAAATGAATATTGGCATACTGGGCACAGGTTTTGGAGCTTATCATGCAAGTCTTCTAGCAAAAATGGAGGGCGTCAACCGGGTGGTTATCTTTGGCCGGAATGAAAGCAAGCTTAACCAACTGAAGCAAGAGCTAGGGGTTGAGATAACAACCTCCATCGATAAAATACTATCGGATGCCACGCTGGATGTGATTGATATTTGTCTTCCTTCTGACTTACACAGCAAATATGCGATCCAGGGGCTAAAGGCTGGAAAACATGTGTTTTGTGAAACTCCGGTTTGTCTGAGCACTGAAGATGCTGGAGCTATGCAGAAAGCAGAGAAAGTCTATGGTAAACGCATTATGGTCAATCAATTTATCAAATTTGATCCTGCCTATTCCTATTTGTTCGAGGCAAAACAGAGCGAGAAATATGGAAAGCTGCTTCATGTATCCTTAAAAAGAGAAACCGCGCCGTTATGGGGCGACCTTGGCCTTGGTAAAATTGCTACCCATCTAATGATTCACGAGTTGGATATGGTAAGCTGGCTCTTGAATAACCCTCGTCTCACCTCAGTTTGGGGTAGCGACAGTGGACAAGACGGGCAGGCACTGGTTCATGCGGTTTTTGATACACCAGAGGTATCTGCTGAGATCATGGTCTCCTCACAGATGCCTGGTTCTTATCCGTTCACTGTGGGCTATGCAGCCTATTTTGAACAGGCCAAGCTTGAGTTTCATGAAATTGATCATCCAGATGGCCAAGTAGATGCCAAACTTTATGAATATGGGGTTAATGGTAAACAAAAGATTGTACTAGAACAAGCCAATCCCTATGAGAAAAGTCTGCGCTACGCACTTCAAAGCTTTCATGACGGATCAGCGTCCAGGATTTCTTTGAAGCAAGCTGTACAAGCAGTGGAAATGGCTTTTGAGATTACCCGTAGATTGTTGTGAAGTTAGAGAAGCAGCATGGAAGCCAAGCCCCTACCCTTTTTCTGTGTTTTAGGATCACGGGAACGTCGTAGTTGTGTTATTCATGAATTGTTTGGTGGGAAGAGTGGTGGTTTTGATTTTCTATTGTGAATTTTTCATATGTTGAAATAAGGATAATAGATACCGAAAAGTATCGTGCCTGCTTTGGTGATCACAGTCCTCTTATTGTTAACGTATTTTTAGTTATGTTAACTTTGTGATCTAATCAATCTGAATTCCGCGATTCCCCTAACTTTAAGACGGCTTTTTTGCTACAATAAGGAAAATAACGGTAAGGAGGGTCCCTCTTGAAGGATGACGACAATGCGGATGAATCTTATGTGGAATTTATAAGCAAGCCGCTTCCCAATATATCCAGTCTCCCCCACTCACGTCATAGGAAAGTACCCTCAAATATAGTCTGGTACACAGACACTATGAATGTCCACAGCTATCATGAAGCCCATGAATGGATAATGAGTGGTCCTTACAACGAGATCGGATATCTTTACCATGGTTATATAACAACAAATTGGATGCTGGCCCATGTTCTTGTGTATGAAAAAATTTGGCGGAATACCATTTCAGACCCTCAATTTCTGGTGTACACCAATTATGACTATACCAACGAAGGCCTAGTGTATAAAGTATGGGTTACTCCTGTATCTCCAAATGGGATAGACGAAACAAAACCTGAAAAGCCCTAACCTTAATCTGGTCACTTCAGGTTTGTTCCTGCTCTAAATTATTTATTAACCCGATTAATACTTAATGTGCTGAAATATTGACTAGGGTTCCCCTGCTTCGGATTGAAGCGTTCTTTGAATTCACCGCCTGTATACGAACCAATGACCCGGTGCCAGAAATTGCGGGCGGGTGTATTGGCGCGAATCTGTGATACCTTCCAGTCGCCGGGGAACATATCGAATAACCTATGTGCTGCCCAAGTACCTACCCCGCTGCGGCGGTACCTTTGCATTACAAAAAACTCTGTCATGTAAAATTGTCCCTCCGAACTGCGGAGAAGCCTGTCCACGAGCGCAAATCCGGCAATTTTATCGTCCACCGTGAATAAATAGGCGAATTTATTATTTCCGCTATTCCAGTAAGCCTCAAGTCCGGGATAGGATGGGAAAGTCCCATCACGGTCTACATCAAGCTCCAGATAACGGGTAAAGTCATATAGATAATACTGCATCAGACTGCTGATCGTGTGGCGCTGCTCTTTGGGAACCAGTTCGATTCCAAGTTCCATGATGTCACCTCTGAGATTCACTTTTATTACACATTCTATAACTTTGTTACAACTGGAGCAAGGCGAACCCTGTATCCCCAGATGTGAAATCCGGCCAAATGCTGCGAAACATGATAAAATAGGAAGAAACCAAAAAGACATATCCGCTGAATAATAGCAACCTTAAGGCAGGTGAACAGGCTTTGAGCATTCAAAAAAACACTGACCGAACACATCTTGACCAAAAAGTGCTCCACATGCCCTGGTTTGTGCAGCAATTCATTGATTACAAACGTCCAGACCTCTCCCCCTCTACCCTGCTGGAGTATATCCGTGATTATGAATCGTTCTTTGGCTGGCTTCGTGCAGAAGGCCTAACGCAGGCTGCCAGCCTGTCAGAGATCACTCTGCTGGATCTGGAGACGTTGCATATGGACAGTGTTGTCGGTTACCGGCTGCATCTTACTACGCGTGCAGAGGGAACCAATTCCAAAGTTACGGTCTCCCGCAAGCTGTCTGCCCTTCGTTCTCTTTTCCATTATTTAAGCCAGATTGCCGAGGACGAAAATTTCTATCCTTTGCTCAAACGTAATGTAATGGCCAAGGTAGAAATCAAGCGTATTCATAAACCGAAAGATACCGCCGCCAAGCTGAAAGGCAAAATTCTAGAGGACGAAGAACTGCTGGAATTCGTAGGGTACATATATGAAGGGTACGGCCGTGATGTTGAAGCCAATAAACAAGCCTATTATTCGTTCCAGCTCAACCGTGAGCGTGATGCCTGCATTGCCAGCCTCATTCTTAACTCGGGCCTTCGTGTTTCGGAAGTAGTTAACCTAAATGTGGATGATCTGGATGTGAATAATAAGCTGCTGTATGTCTACCGCAAGGGCCATAATGACGAGACATTTAAGACACCGGTCTACTTCCGGGAACAGGCCAAGGATGAACTATCACTCTATCTTACCCTGCGCCAGTCCCGTTATAAAACCCCCAAGAAAGAGAAGGCATTATTCATTGCTTTGCCGAACGGAAGTCATGAAGGAAAACGGATGACCAAACGGGCAATCCAGGAGATGATCATCAAATACGCCAAACGGTTCGGCAAGCCATATCTGACTGTGCATAAGCTGCGTCACTCCTTTGCCACAGACTATTATCTGCAAAATGATATTTACAAAACAAAGGAACAGCTTGGGCATGCCTCAACGGAAACAACCGAAGTCTATGCCCATCTTACAGACAAAACGATGTCTCAAGCGATTGAGCGGCGTCTGGAGAGCTGAATACCTATTCATGAAGGGAGTTCATTTCATTGTCTCAAATGTTTCACCAACAGGAATCATTATCTGCTGCACCTAATCAAAGCCATATTGATTTACAGTCCAACTGCGAAAATTGCTTTGGTCTTTGCTGTGCCGCCCTGCCCTTTTCTGCATCTTCAGACTTTGCTATTGACAAAAATGCGGGGCAGCCTTGTCCCAATCTTCGGAATGACTTTCGCTGCGGGATTCATACCGCTTTGAGAGCTAACGGATTCAAAGGGTGTACGGTATATGAGTGCTTTGGTGCTGGTCCAAAGGTTTCCCATCTCACCTTTGCCAGCCGGGACTGGCGGGCGGCTCCGGAATCAGCAGCTCAAATGTTCGAAGTCTTCCCCGTCATGCGTCATCTTCATGAGCTGATGTATTATTTAGCCCAAGCGATTGAGCTTCCGGCCGCCCAGCCGATCCACAGCCAGCTTCATGCTGCACTTGAGCAGACTGAACAGTTGACTCTGTTGCCTGCAGAAGCACTGCTGCAAGTAGACGTGAATGCTCACCGTGCAGAGATTAACGAGCTTCTGCTGCGGACAAGCGAGCTCGCACGCGATGCGGCAAGACGTCAACTAATGAGTGTCCCCAAACGGCCCAAAAACTACGGTCGGGGCGCCGACCTGATTGGAGCCAAGCTCAAAAAAACCGATCTGCGCTGTGTCAGCCTTCGTGGTGCTTATCTGATTGCAGCTGATCTTAGCGGGGCAGATCTTAGAGGAGCCGATTTGATAGGCGCCGACTTTCGCGACGCGAACCTGTGTGGTGCTGATCTAACAGGTACCCTCTTTCTGACCCAGTCTCAGCTTAATGCTGCGAAGGGTGATGCTTCAACTAAACTTCCTGACGCACTTGTGCGTCCTGAGCATTGGTCTTCATTGTAGCTGGCTACCAGATCATTGTACTTCAGTTCAAGCAGTTCCTGACAACAAAACAGCGGCCATGTACTCCTTCAACTGAAGGGACTGGCCGCTGTTCTTTGTGACGGGTTTTGGGGATGTAACAAGTGTGGTAGTTGTTGCACTTTGTGTTTTCTATTGTGAATTTTTCATATGTTGAAATTTTGAAAATAATCTCGTTGTTGCCACAAAAACTGGGCTAATCCTGTACGGTTGTTAATGTCGAATCGCTGAATATCCGGATTGTGAAGCAGCAGAGATGGATGATCTTGAATAGATTCCCAAACCGCCATCGCCATAATATGGCTCGTCCCGTCTAGCAGAAATATATCCTCTTCTCTATGAATCAATACGATTTTGGGATATCGCTCCTGCTTGAATCCCTCCACCAGCACAAAATCGTATTCTACAAAAGTATCGATTAGTTCAGCCAGACTGCTTCCCCGTTCCCGAATGACCGAAGTCCTTCCCTTGCTTGTGATAGCAACCGCTGAAGCCCCGGCCTGCCGATGCTTCCAGGTATCCGTTCCTTCATGATCCATATTAAAGTCATGCCCGTCATGCTTGATGACCGCCACACTACAACCTCTCTGCTGCAAGAGCGGGATCAAGTCACAGATCAGGGAAGTTTTTCCGCTATTTTTGTAGCCTACGATCTGGAACACTGCTGGCCCGCTGCTTACATTCTTTAAGCTCTTTAGCGGTTGCCGTCTACGACGCCTCATTCAGTTGCCTCCCACTTTTAATGATCCGGCCCTGCCTTCTCAACCCCGAATTTCCCCGGGCAGCTTAAGCAATTTCACCGAGTCTCCGGCAGTCAGCCCCCGTTCTTCCGGCGGAATCACAATTAGACAGTCACTGTCCTTGATAGTTACCATCACAGACGATTCATCAATGTTAGCCGGATAGGCATACAGCCGGCCCTCATGGATCTCCAGCCGGGATCGGACAAACCGGGTGTAGTTATTTACTTTGGAATATTCCGCTCCAAGTACTGCTGTCCATTCCGGCAGGAATGGCTGAATTGCTCCCTGCATTTGTATGATCACTGGCCGGGCGAACAAATGAAATCCAACAAAACAGGCTCCGGGATTACCGGACAATGCCAGCAAAAGTGTTCCTCCACGTACGGCAGCTGTTGTCACACTTCCTGGACGCATGGTCACCTTGTTGAACAGCATATCTCCACTGTTCTCGCGGACTAGATCCCCCATGATGTCATAGTCTCCAACGGATACCCCGCCCGTGGTAATCACTAGATCGTAATTCTCGAGTGCCATCTGCACCTTGCTTCGTGCCAGTTCAATATCATCTACTATCGCACCAAGCATTACCGGTTCTCCGCCGCTCTCCCGCACCAGTGCTTCCAGCATAGACGAATTACTGTTCCGTATTTTGCCTGCCACGAGCGGTTCATGTACTTCCAGAAGTTCGGTTCCGGTTGCAAATATGCCTACCTTGGGTCTACGGATCACCTTCACAAAAGGGATTCCAAAAGCGGCCAAAACCGCGATATCTCCAGCAGTGATCACCCGTCCGGCTGGAAGTACTAACTCCCCTTCCTTGAGTTCAAAACCCCGGGGTGTAACATTCCGGCCTGCCTTCTGCGGCTTGCGGATTCCTACCTGGAGGAGACCACCAACTTCCCTGCTCTCTGTAGCTTCAATCATCACAACCGTATCTGCACCATTCGGCACTTGTGCTCCTGTCATAATCCGGGCAGCCGTCCCCCGCCGTATATCGACAGCAGGCACTGCACCGCAAGGAATGTTATCCACGATGTCCAGCCAGACCAGATTTCCTTCCTCTATCTCCTCCGTATCGGCTGCGATAAGCGCATACCCGTCCATTCCCGAACGGTTAAAAGCCGGAAACGGATGCGGCGCATTGACAGATTCAGCCAGATAACGTCCTGGACTTTGATGTAAAGGCACCTCTTCCATATCAAGCACCTTCGCATATTCAATAATCCGTGACTGTGCATCCTTCACCTGAAGGGCTTTACGATGAAATTTAGAATGCGCTGTTTCTTCTCTGTTGTTCATATGCACCATCCTCTTCTGTCCCGTATTGTCATTACTCGGGCTGAGCCGCTTTAATTCAAACCTATTTTAACACGACAGCCCGTAAAGCGATATTTGTTCATCTCTCTTCGCAATAAACAGAAGCCCCCGCTGTAAGCGGAGGCTTCTTGTCAGGATACGTTTAGACAAGCTGGATTAGACAATACGCTTGGTGTTGGTTTTAGGCACGAATGACCTTAACATCTGCCGGGATCACTTTCTCGCCTTCGTATAACATGAACCGTCCATTCTGCCATTCAACGCGGAGAAGCCGCGATTCATCAGACTGGTACTGCCAGACATGCTGCTGCCCGCCGTTCATATAAGGAGTCTGGCCTGTCACTGCCGCATATCCCTCATATTCCTCTTCCAGATAAAATGTGTAATCGTCCAGCTCCAAGGTTGCAGGCACCTCAGCAGGATCATCCAGCCGCCCGTCAATCGGCTGATATAATGCGTACTGCAGCTGCTCGCGTTCTTCAATATGCAGATAAGCAATACGGCTGCCGTCCCGCAAGGTGAGCACCACAGCATTGCGGCCGCTGGTTTGCGTACGCCCTGTGACCTCATAGGTCACCAGGGATACCTCACAAATATCTCCAGCTGAGAGGTTCAACATACTCTTGGGTACAGACGGCGCCTCAGGTTTGGAGAAGATATTGCCAATACGTTTCCAGATACTCAAACGAATCATTCCTTTTAAAGGTTTTGTACAAACGCATAATCTTGAACGATCTAAGACCTCAGCTCTTTATAAAGGCCGCTATTATCAAAGCACCAGTCATATGCAGCGAGCCTGCCAATACACCGTAGCCTATTTTGCCGAGCAGAGTACCATGGTCCAGATCGAGCTTCGCCCAGCGGTACAGGAGTATTCGTACTGTTTTTTCCAAGAAGAATAATAGTACAAAGGAGACTATGGAGACGATAAGTGCATCACCCAAACTGTTCGATGAAGCAATGGAAGACGACAGAATATAACCTTGTGCCAGCAGCTTAAGCACGAATCTCATGGTTACCGCCAAGTTGCCTGCACGAATCTCTTCCAAATCGTTGTAACGGGTAAAGAGCGAATCCACGTACATTAGCACAGATAGCAGCACCGAGCCGCTCACCGTCCATACCACCATGGACACCAGAATATGGAAATCCATTGTTTAGCCTCCGATGATCAGTTTGCCTGCCCATACAGGCAGCATAGAGAAGGCGAAGGAGAAACGTTCTAACTGTCTCCCCTTCGCCTGTGGACAACAGCCCAGAAGTAGGGCTAATGCCAATATGTTATTGTTGTTTGTCGTATTGCTTCATCAGTGCAGCCAATTCATCTTCAACGGCCTGATCCTTGCCGAGTTTTTCGAATTCATCATCCAGCGATTTGTTGCCGGCGCTCATTTCGTTGCTGGCTTCTGCCTGGGCTTCTGCCTGCAGCATTTTGTCTTCCATGCGTTTGAGACCAGCTGAAGCCGAATCAGAGCTGAAACCGCTCATGGCTTTGTTGATTTCAGTCTGCGCCTTGGCTGCATTATAACGTGCAACCAGGGTCTCGCGTTTGTTCTTCATCTGGGTCAGCTGTTTACGCATTTCCTCCAGCTTACCGCGCAGATTGTCCGCAGACGCCTTGTTCTGATCGAAGCTAGTCTTATATTCCACAAGCTTGGCTTCTGCTGCCTTCTTCTCTTCCAGGGCACGGCGCGCCAGGTCTGCATTGCCTGCCTGAGCGGCAGCATGCGCCTGTTGATTACGTTTGTTCACGAGCGCTTCCTGTTCTTCATAGAGCTGCTTGAATTTTTTCTCAATGGCAATCTGGGCCGCGACAGCTTTTTCTGCGTCTTCCAAATCTTCCGTCATGTCACGAATGTATTGGTCCGTCATTTTAACCGGGTCTTCCGCTTTGTCGATAATCGCATTCACATTGGACATCGTTAAATCACGCAATCTTTTAAATATAGACATGGTTCATTCCTCCAAAATAAAAGTGATGTGCTCATTTGTTATCATTTACGCAGGAAGTGCCCTTATCGTTTCAAATTTTGCCCAAATAAATATTGATCCACTTTGAAATTTACGATTTCTACAACTTGGGCTATGCCCTCCTGGCTCAAATGGTCGTAGTGAATGCCCATAACTACAGTAACCGTCCGATTAAGAGCAGCCGCAACCCGCATTGCAATCAACTCACTGATCGTGTGTTCTTTGTGATGAGGAACTGCTGAAGTGGTTACCTTAATATCCCCTTCCTCTACATAGGCGGTACTGGCTGCGCCGATGTGACGGATACCACCGGTAATCAGCAGCAGCAAATCACGGCCAACCTCAGTAGCAGACAGTTCAATATCACCTGGGTACAGCTCTGGAGAAGACATGAATTTCTCCCCTTTCCAATTATATTAACCATTGTACTCGAGGATATCTCAGAAAGAGAAGACTTTGCCCTTTAAACATGAAATCATCTATATAATACCGCGGATTTCATCCAGTGACGAAATGTTTTCCTCCATCATAAACTGCTGCAATTCTTCGACAAGCGTGCTGCCTGCGCGCAAATTCATGAAGTTATACGTTCCGACCTGAATAACCGTTGCCCCGGCCATAATGAATTCGATAATGTCTGTTGCCGAGGTAATTCCGCCCATACCGATCACCGGAATGGATACCCTCTTCGCTACCTGGTGCACCATTCTCAGTGCGACTGGTTTGATGGCAGGACCGGATAATCCGGCATACAAATTATTGAATACGCTACGGCGGCGGCGGACATCAATCTTCATTCCAGAGATCGTATTAATTAGTGAAATGGCATCTGCGCCTTCTTCCTGGCACATTTCAGCCATTCCTGCGATATCCTCAGCGTTCGGGGACAATTTCACAGCAAGCGGGAGCTTGGTTGCAGCTCTGACGGCACGGACTACCTCCTGTGCAGCAGGTGTCTTAACACCAAAAGCAATGCCGCCTTCCTTAACGTTAGGGCAGGAAATATTCAGCTCAATCATATCCACCGCTGGTTTGCCGGCTGCGCTGCGTACATCTGCATCACGCTGAATCAGTTCCGCACCCAGCACATAGTCATGCAGTGTGTTGCCTCCCAGGTTCACCAAACGAGCAGTTTCGAGCGTCTCCCAATAAGGAAGCTCTTTGGTGAGAAACGCTTCAACGCCTGGATTCTCGAGTCCGACGCTGTTCAGCATACCCGAGGCGGTCTCAAACACACGCACACCGGGATTACCCGCCTTGGCGTGTAGTGTAAGTCCCTTGCCGGAGATCCCCCCGAGGAGCGATACATCATAGAGCTTGCCGTATTCTCGGCCGAAACCGAAAGTCCCGGAAGCCATAATGATCGGGTTCTTAAAGTGGACACCTGCGATATTGGCAGTCAGATTAATCATGGAAGATCACCTCTTCCGCGAGAAATACCGGTCCGTCCGCACAAGCCTTGCGCTGACCATCACGGCAGGAAACGCTGCATACGAGGCAGGCCCCGATTCCACAAGCCATACGGTTCTCAAGGGATAAGTAAACATTAGGTCTCCGGCCTGCCGTTTCAGCGGCTATGCCTTTCAGTTGCGCAGCTTTGAGCATCGGATGCGGCCCACAGACAAATATATGGTCATAGCTGGTAAAATCGACGCTGTCGAGCACCAGGCCTCCCACATTGACTGTCAACTCGGCAGCCAGTGGACGAAATGCCTCCGTCCGGAATGCCTCACGGCTAAAGCCCAGATAAATATCGCTGCCAGGAAGCTCCTGTGCACAGTATAAAAGAGGTGCTATCCCAATGCCACCGCCTACTAATGCAACCTTTCCTTCAACTGACGGAAATCCGGTACCAAAAGGCCCTTCGAGTTCAATAGGATCTCCAGGGTTCAGTCCAGCCAGTATCTTCGTCCCCTCACCCAATACATGATACAGAAAATCCACACCATCGTCGTTCACTTGATGTATGCTTAGCGGTCTGGACAGCAAAGGATAGGCTCCCCATGCCCGCAACATGTAGAATTGCCCCATTGTCCCCCCGAGATCCCCTCCCACCCGAAGGTGATACACGCCATCCGTCAGTCGTTCGTTACTAATCACAGTCGCCAAGTTATCAAGCTCCTTCAAATTTAATCTTATTAACCATGCCTTAGAAGGAACTTAAAATCTGTGATATAGTTCACATTCGCCGGTGTCTATTTCCGTTTCCAAATCCCGCGTTCATATGGCTTAGGCACATTAGCCTTATCCACACCGCCAAGGGCTTCCTCTGCGTGCAGCGCCCAATACGGGTCACTTAACATTCCTCTGCCTATTGCAACAAGTTCCGCCTTTTCTTCAGAAACTATGGACTGCGCTTCTTCATAGGATTCGAGGCGTCCTACCGCAATCACAGGAATCTGGAGTTCACTGCGGATGTACTCAGCCAGATCAACCTGGTAAGCCGGTCCGGCATTAGGGCCACCATTCGAACCGATTGGCCCTTCACCGCCAGATGAAACATGGAACATATCCACTCCAGCTGCCTTATAGCGCCGGCAGAATTCAAGAGCGTAGGCTTCGTCATAACCGCCATCTACGTATTCCTTGGCAGATACTCGCATAAGGAGCGGCATTTCAGCAGGAAGTACCTCCCGAACTGCACGGGTCACTTGTTCTCCGAACAGCATGGGGTCTGCACCGTATTCATCATCTCTGGTATTAGAAAGCGGAGAGTGAAACTGGTGAATCAGGTAACCATGAGCTCCATGTAGCTCAACCGTATCAAATCCGGCTTCCACCGCCCGCCTTGCCCCTTCACGGTAGGCTGCTATCAATTCAGCGATTCCTTCTTTAGAGAGCGCCTGTGGCGTTTTGGAGTTGGAATCAAACGGGATGGCTGAAGGAGCCACAGGAGGCTCGGCATCCACCGCTTTGCGGCCTGCATGGCCTAACTGAACGGCTATTTTGGCACCTTGAGCATGTACTGCCTCAGTTAGCCTCCGGTAAGCATCAATATGATCATCACTCCAAATTCCTGTATCTTGATTCGTAATCCTTCCATCCGGATGGATCCCCGTCATTTCCACAATAATGAATCCGGTCCCCCCGATAGCGCGGCTCACATAGTGAACGAAATGCCATTCATTTGGGATTCCATCCTGCTTGACTACAGCATATTGGCACATTGGAGGCATTACGATTCGATTCTTCAAGTACAAAGCCTTTAGCTCGTAAGGAGCAAATAATTCCGGCATTTCTATTCCTTCCTTTCTGTTGTTCACGAATTCAATAGTCGGGTTGTTCTCCCGTCCAATTCAGTATACACGTATTTTCCACACCGATAAATCATAATCACAAGCATGTAAACCCAGCATAATTCAGTCTATGGAAGGGGATAACAAGACAAGCAGAATTATTCTCTGAGTATTCTATGTAGTTCCAGTATCTACAAAAGGAGGCATGCCCTGATGAAAAGCCTGCACATGAGCCGGAAGCTGCTCCTGTCAGTCATTGTCTGCTTCAGCCTGCTCAGCCCCGTTTCCTCCGGAGGGCCTACAGCAGCCTTTTCCGAGGATCCCCGCTTGTTACAGCAACCGGATAGCGGTCAGAGAGCAGTAGCAGAGCCGAAGGAAGATCTAGCAATCCCCGCAGGCTCTTCGCGTACATCGTCACAGTTACAAAAACGGGGGAAAACACTTACCCTCAGCCAACTGCTCCGCAAATACCCTGAGACTATTAAAACCCAAGGTCCGCGGCGTAAACAGATCGCACTTACATTCGATGATGTGCCTGACCCGCGCTTTACACCCCAAGTGCTTGACATGCTGCGAAGATATCATGTCCACGCCACTTTTTTTATCGTAGGCAGCCGGGCTGAGAAGCACCCTGAACTTGTAGCTCGGATGATCAGGGAAGGCCATGCCGTCGGCAATCATTCCTATAACCATCCAGAGTTTGGCAAAATCAGTATAAACGCATTTCGCACACAGATTATCCGCACGGAAAATATTATCAATACGCTTGCGGGCTATAAGCCGCGGCTAATTCGTCCACCTTATGGAGACATCAGTGAACAGCAGCTGAAATGGGCCAAAGCCCACGGATACAAGCTTGTGAACTGGAATGTAGACTCTCTGGACTGGAAGGGACTTTCGAAAACACAGGTACGGAACAATATCATCACCCATGCGGGTAAGGGAGCTATCGTACTGCAGCATGGCGGCGGGGGTCGTGGCAGCAATTTACAGGGAACGATTCAGGCTCTCCCCGAAGTCATTAACATCATGCACAAGCGGGGGTATACTTTTGTCACTCTCCCTCAGATGCTTCAGATCAGCAAAGAAAAGTTAGATCTTTAAATATAATACAAAAAAAAGAAACGAAGCCTGCCTGATTCGGCATGGTTCGTTTCCTTCTGAGTCTTAGATCTATTCAATCATATAGAGCTGCACATATTGGAAACCGAAATCTGCGACAAAGCTTTGACTGCCCGGGATAAAGATATCTATCCGATTCCCTTTGATCGCGCTTCCCATGTCGGTTGCAGTGGCAAGAAATGCCTGTTTAGGTAACCCAGGATGAGAATATCCGGTTACTAAGACTTTGGTTCCCAGCGGGATCACGCTTGGATCCACAGCGATCGTGCCCAGCTTCAGCGGATTGCCAAAGTAGTCAACGGCACCCCATTTGCCATTCTCGCTGATTGCAGAAGAATATGCCGTTGCTTTTACCTGAAGTACTTTACCGTAGCTGTAGACTTTGCCCCAAGCTTGAACAGTATTCGTCTGCGGCTCCACACTTAAAAGTGAAGTCCCTGTGGATTCTTTAGTTATGGGTTCAGCAACTGCAACATTCTGTGCTTTGAGAATGCCGGGGATCGATAGCCTGAGGCCAGGGTAAATATTACCCGCTGAAATATTGGGGTTAGCCTCCATTATCTTATCCATGCTTATACCGTAATGATTAGATAGAGTATAATAGGTAGTAGTATTACCTGCGATATGTATACTGTCTGCCTGGACGGGTGCGGCTTGAATCAGTGTGCTGATACTTAAGGCTGCAGCGAGAGCTGCAACGGCTCTGAATTTGATCTTCATGAGTTCCTCCTTCATTAGTGGCGCAGTCAGATCCGGGAAATCCCGTTCACGCTGCTTCAAAATAACTCCGGACGTATGTATGTTTGCTTATGCCCTGGTGTTTGTAAAACTAACAGATATTAATATATCACAATTTTGTAACCAATGCTTATGAAATTGTTACCACTTTTACAGAAATGGAATTTTGAAGCGTTATCATTTGATTTAAAATTAATATTAATTTAATAAAAGCATCCCAAAATTCATTGTTTTGTTGCATCTCCTGAACATTTTCGCATAAATTTTACACAGATTTAACATTTCTCTCTTTGGCAAATAGTAGAATGAGAGAAGATAAAGACATTGAAGCACTTGGAGGGTCTATGAACGTGAATACAGAAGAGAAAAAAAACATCCATACCAGCCCGGCTACAGCCTATCTGAACCGTGATTTAAGCTGGATCGAATTTAACCGGCGCGTACTTCAGGAAGCACAGGATGCAGATAACCCTCTAATGGAGCGGGCCAAGTTCTTGGCGATTGTCTCCAGTAATCTGGATGAATTCATCAGTGTCCGAGTTGCGGGGATTCAAGATCAGATCCGGGCAGGCTATACCAAAAAAGATTTTACCGGTTACACCCCTTCCGGCCTTTATAAGCGTCTTATCAAACGGGTTACTAAGATCGTTGCCGACCAATACAGGACATTCCGGGATATCTCCCGCAGTCTGCATAAGGAAGGTATCGTGTTTGTAAATTACGAGGACCTGACACAGGCTCAGGAGCTCTCGATTGAACAATATTACCGGGATATTATTTTCCCCGTACTGACGCCAATGGCTGTTGACCAGAGCCGCCCATTCCCTCTCGTTCACAGCCAGTTCATCTATCTTGCGGTTGTGCTGACGCGGAAGGATAGTCTGGAAGAGGACCCTTACTTTGCAATTCTGCAGATTCCTTCCAATCTGCCAAGATGTATTCCCCTTCCCCACCGTTCCAACAGCAAGAAACGGCAGTTTGTATTTATTGAAGATGTTATCCGTCATCATATCCAGACTTTGTTCAGCGGTTATGATCCCGTGGCTGTTAGTGAATTCCGCTTAACACGTAATTCTGACCTCACCATTGATGAAGAAGGTGCGGAAGACCTGCTGGAAGAGATAGAAAAAGAGCTTCGCAAACGTCGGAGAGGTGTCCCCGCCCGTCTGGAGGTTCAAAAAGGGATTCACCCTTATGCACTGGAGCAGCTGCAGGCTGAATTCGAGCTTGAAGATTTCGTGTTTGAGGTTGAAGGCCCGCTGGACCTAGGATTCCTGCGCGGCTTTGCCGGCAGCCTAAAGGGATTCAGCTATCTGCATGATGCTCCTATCGAACCGCTCTATCCTGCTGAATTCGATGAGAACGAGGATTTCTTTGAGGTGCTCCGGGAACGCGATGTATTAGTGTATCACCCTTATGAATCCTTTGATGCCATGACCGATTTTATTATTCAGGCTTCAGAGGACGAGCAGGTCATGGCCATCAAAATGACGTTGTACCGCGTCAGCGGTAACTCTCCACTCATAACAGCACTGGCCAATGCCGCGGAGTCGGGTAAACAGGTCACTGTAGTTGTAGAGCTGAAGGCACGTTTCGACGAAGAGCGCAATATCGCCTGGGCGCGCAAGCTTGAGCAATCGGGCTGCCATGTGGTATACGGGCTGGTTGGACTCAAGACCCATGCCAAGATTACGCTGATTGTCCGCCAGGAAGGGCTGGAACTGCGCCGTTATGTTCATGTCGGAACAGGGAACTATAATGACAGCACAGCTAAAGCTTACACAGACCTCAGTTTGTTCACTGCCAACAACGAGATCGGTCTGGATGCTTCCGAGCTTTTCAACCAGATGACAGGTTATTCCGCCAATTATGACTGGAATTCCTTCATCGTCGCACCGACCAATATGAGCCTTTCGCTGCAAAAACTGATTCTGCGCGAAGCTGAGCATGCCGCCGCCGGACGGCCATCCCGGATCATTGCCAAAATGAATTCCCTCTCCAATCAAGAGGTTATTGATAATCTGTACAGCGCAGCCCAGGCTGGTGTACCGATTGATCTGATTGTGCGCGGGGTATGCTGCCTGCGTCCAGGGATTGAAGGCCTTAGCGAACGCATTACGGTACGCAGCATCGTGGACCGTTTCCTGGAACATTCCCGGATCTATTACTTCGAGAACGGTGGCAGCCCTGAGGTCTACTTGTCTAGTGCTGATTGGATGACACGCAATCTAACCCGGCGTATTGAGCTGATGTGTCCGGTAAAAGACAACCAAATCCGTAAACAAATTGTCAAGATCCTAGATCTGACGCTTAAGGATAATGTAAAGTCCAGTTTCCTGCAGCCGAATGGGTATTACGAGCGTGCAGACGACAAAAAGGCCCCTTTCCGGAGCCAGTTCGCCGCTATGGATGTTACGCGTTGGAAGGGAAGCCGAGTTTTACCTTCAATCCCCAAACATTCCTGAACGTTTTGAGGGCATTCTCAATGTCCTCTAATCCGATCAGAAGCTCGCCCGCTCCCTGCAGTTCCAGATCAAGCGTATTGCCGTGGAGGCGGGCTTCTAGTCCGCTTACAATACCAATCTCAGTACTATCCAGTGCAATGCTTAACTGGACGAGTGCGCCAAGCTTATGAATCCACTCCTCGTCGGAAGCCAGCAAAATGTCCTTGTGGATCAGGGACAATTTCTGCTTCCGGCTTTTTGTGCTGTAGGAAGCTATCAAGGCTCCCAGAATCAATTGACGGTGCGTTAATCCGCGGATCGGAGAGTTCATCAGCCAGTAACGTGTATGCCGCTTGGATTGATAATAGTTGATATTGGAACCCGTCCGATGCAGCATGATTGAGACGTAGATCAGCATCCGTTGCTCATCCCGTTCCCCTTCTGCACTAAAAGCGTCAAAGAGGCTTAGAGCCAGCTTGTAGATGTGATCCAGATGCCGTTTCGATGTTCGGATATCAAAACGAATGATCGTATTGAGACTGAATTCCAGCGCACTCTCACGCACAGGCTGCTCCGGTTCGAGCAGGTCATGCAGCATCCCTTCACGAAGTCCTTCTCCACTGATCAATGCCTGGCTGGCACCAATATAATGGAAAACCGTGTGGAAAATAATCAGCCCCGAGACGATAATATCCCCCCGGCTCTTGGACAGTCCGTCCAAATCCTTACGCTTCTCATATGGAATGGAGGGCAGCGTCTCCATAAATTGATCTATGGTCTCACTGGACAACGTATAGCCGTGGGAATTCGGAAGAGAATAATCCTGCATCTTCTGGTCCAGCTTCCCCAGAGAACGCAGGGTTCCTCCAAGTCCATACAGCGGAAGACCCGGACCGCTGTTCAACCAGTCATGTTCCACCAATCTCCCGGTTACATAGGCCTGAAGTTTACGTACCTGCTCTCCGTTCCAATTGCCATTATGGCTAAACATCAGATTGGTATTGACCGCTCCAAACGGAAAAGAAATACTATGCTGATAACGACGTTCCCGGAATAGGGTGATCTCCGTGCTTCCGCCTCCGATGTCAATGACAAAGCCATCCTGAACATCAAAGGCATTAATAACACCCAAAAATCCGAAATAAGCCTCCTGATGTCCGCTGACTACTTCAATTTGAATCCCCGTTGCCTCCGAAAGGTAGGAGATAATTTCTTCAGAATTTGCCGCGTTGCGAATAGCTGCAGTGGCGCCGGCACGGATTTTATCGACTTCAAAAGCGCTGCAAATCTCCTTGAATTGGTGGAGGACAGGCACAATGGTATCCATGTCCTTGCGCTCCAGCCTGCCGTCCTTAGTGATTTTTTCACTCAGACGCGCGGAGTACTTGCACTCTTTGATGATTTTGTAGCCTCCTTCCTGCGTCGTATCATAGATCACGAGGCGAATGGAGTTAGAACCAATATCAATAATGCCAATCCGGCAAAGGTCATCTCTCATCTGTATGTACTCCTTTTCAAGTTGATTGGCCATTTATGTATACTATATCACCCATTCCGCCGCGAACCAAAAATAAACGGCCGCCGGATAGAGTTCCGGGGCCGTGTGGTGCTGTACTATAGGACTTTACTCAGGAAATCCTTCGTCCGGTCATGCTGCGGATTGCCGAATACTTGTGACGGCTCGCCTTCTTCCACAATCACTCCGCCGTCCATGAACAAGATACGGTCACCTACTTCGCGGGCAAAACCCATTTCATGGGTAACGATTACCATGGTCATGCCATCTTCAGCCAGCTTCTTCATGACTTCCAGAACCTCACCGACCATCTCAGGATCAAGTGCCGAGGTCGGCTCGTCGAACAGCATCACATGCGGCTGCATGGCGAGTGCCCGCGCGATGGCAATCCGCTGCTTTTGTCCACCGGATAGCTGGGACGGGTAAGCATCGCGTTTGTCTGCAAGACCCACAGTGCGCAGCAGTTCAGTAGCAATTTTTTCCGCTTCTGAAGCGGATTGCTTTCTCACTTTTACGGGAGCCAGCATAATATTCTGCAGCACGGTTTTGTGCGGAAACAGGTTAAACTGCTGAAAGACCATACCCATTTTTTCCCGGGTCACATTGATATCATGTTTCTTATCCGTAATCGATTCACCTTCAAAGGTGATTTCTCCGCCTGTAGGCTGCTCCAGCAGATTCAGACAGCGTAAAAAGGTGCTTTTGCCCGATCCGCTAGGGCCGATAACGACGACGACCTCCCCTTTTTGAATCTGCAGGTCAATGCCCTTCAGGATTTCCAGCTTGCCGAAGCTTTTTTGCAGGTTCTTAACGGTGATCACCTGTTCTTAACCTCCTTTCCAATAAACCAAGGATCTTAGACAACGTAAATGTCAGAATAAAGTACATCGCAGCAATTACCAGCAAAGGACTCAGTCCTTCATAGCTTATAGTCGTAACGGATCTCGCTTCAAACAGCAGATCGGCGACCCCTATCATTGAAACAATGGAAGATTCCTTAATAATCGTGATGAACTCATTGCCGATTGCAGGCAGCACATTCTTGATGGCCTGGGGCAAGACAATATACCGCATCGTCATCCCTTGCCGCATCCCGAGCGAACGGGCCGCTTCAACTTGTCCACGGTCTACTCCCTGTATGCCGGCACGGAAAATCTCAGCCAGATAAGCGGAGCTGTTAATGGTCAATGTTATGGCTCCGGATTGTATCGGCGAAAACTCAATGCCAAACTCTGGTAGCCCGTAATGGATCAAAAACAGCTGAACCAGCATTGGTGTACCACGCAAGAATTCGACCCATGCTGTCGCAATGAAACGCAGGATCCACCATTTGGACATACGTAACAAGGAAACTACAATACCAAGCACAAAACCGAAGAATACCCCCAGCACAGCCAGCAGCAGTGTGTACTTCAAACCGGAAAGAAAAAAATTGCGGTACTCATAAGCCATATCGAATACATTCATTTTTGGCATAACCTCCTGTCTGCAAAAAAATAGAAAACAGCGGATCACCGCCATTTTCATCTCCACTCTAATTATTAAACCTTCCCCCGCAGAAACCTGCAGGGGCGGCTAATGTTACCCTTCTAAAACAGCCCAAAACATTATTTCACGGCAAGGTCGCTGGCAGCAGCAACATACTTGTCAATCTTGCCTTCAGATTTCAACCGGGTCAGTGTGGTGTTAATTTGTTTCAGAAGCTCGTCGTTTCCTTTTTTAACGCCAATAACATAACCATCATCTTCAACCACTGGTTTGGCGGCAGTAATGGCCAGGCCTTTAACATTCTTCACGAAAGCTTCAGCAACAGGCCCTTCCATAATGGATGCATCCACACGGTTAGATTGCAGCTGCAGCACGATTTCGGAAATTTTACTCAAGGAAGTCAGTTGTGCGCCTTCAATGCCTTTGGCGATGTCTTCCTGGATGGATCCGGTCTGTACCCCCAGCTTGATGCCTTTCAGGGAATCCATGGTCGCGAATTTGTCTTTGTCGGTATCCCGCACAACCACTGCCTGCTCTGCTTTATAATAAATATCAGACAGCCCTACTGCCTTGGCACGCTCAGGGGTTGGACTGAGTCCGGAGATAACCATGTCTATTCTGCCGCTGGACAGTTCATTAAGGAGGGAATCGAAGGACAGATCCTTGATTACCAGCTCCGCACCCATATCAGCCGCAATATCCTTAGCGATCTCGATATCAAAACCAACGATGGTATCTTTGCCATCCACTACTTTATGGAATTCATATGGAGGAAAGTCCGCACTGGTTCCTAGGGTAAGTGTCTTGGCAGCAGCACTATTACCTGCATTCGCACTATTGCCAGTAGTTGCATTATTGTCTTTGTTATTGTTGCCGCAGCCGGTCATCAGACCTGCTACCAGCAGCATTCCGAGTGAAAGTTTGCCCCATTTATTCATACTCTGTATCTCCCCTATTCTCTTTAAGTTTTCTCTTAGCTGTCCCATTGACCGATTTATTATAAATCACTACGCATGAATATGCAAAGACAAATTTGTGACAATGCTTGTAAATTGTACAGAAAAAAAAGAGCAGCAGCGCTTGGTCTTCCCGCCATTTTGCACATGCTGTTAAAAGAAGTATATACTATGTACTATCTCCAATTGCTCCCGGAATAACCGGAATGGTTCATGCAGACTCTGCGGGTGGTATTAACTTCATAGCCTACGACCTTAAACTTATGCTAGTTAAGCAAATTCTATTCGTTAGATCAATGTTATGCTCACAAAGCATTAGGCTCCATAAAACTTTTAGGAGGTGCAATCATGCTGGTTGAGGCTATGTACCATGTTCCCCGCGACAAGTGGGCTTATGCCTACGATGCAAAGACTATACATCTGCGTGTTCGCACCAAGCGTGATGATGTGGACTGTGTAGTCGCGCTTACCGGGGACAAATACAACTGGAAAGCTACTTCTTACGATATCATGATGGAAAAAGCGGCCTCGGACGATATGTTCGATTACTGGGAAGCGGCGGTACGGCCTAAATATAAACGTCTCAGCTACACTTTCCGTGTGAGTAAAGGCAGCGAAAATGTATATTTGCTTGACAATGGGGTCCGCTCGGAATGCCCGCAACCGCCCAATCACTTCTATGAGTTCCCCTACATACACCAAATCGATCTGTTTCAGGTTCCAAAATGGGCCAAAGATGCGGTGTTCTACCAGATTATGACGGAACGGTTCGCCAACGGTGATCCTTCGAATGATCCAGAGGGTACAGAATCATGGGGCGGAACGCCGAAACTGAATAATTTTTTTGGTGGAGATCTGCAAGGGGTGCTGGATCATCTAGATGATCTGCAGGAGCTCGGGATCAATGCGGTCTACTTCACCCCCCTCTTCGTCTCCCCCTCCAACCACAAATATGACATCGTCGATTATAAGAAGGTTGATCCCCATTTCGGCGATAATGAGCTGCTCAAAACCGTAGTTGAGGAATGTCACCAAAGGGGTATCCGCGTCATGTTAGATGCTGTCTTCAACCACTGCAGTGACAAGTTCCCGCCGTTTCAGGATGTTCTGGAGAAGGGGGAGTATTCGGTATACAAAGATTGGTTCCACCTGAACTCCTTCCCGGCCGAAACTGTCGACGGTATTCCCACGTATGACACTTTCGGTTTTTTTGGCAACATGCCGAAATTTAATACCGCCAATCACGAAGTGAAGACCTATCTACTCGAAGTGGCTGAATATTGGATCAAGGAAATAAAGGTGGATGGCTGGCGGCTGGATGTGGCCAATGAAGTGGATCACCATTTCTGGCGCGATTTCCGTAAGGTCGTTAAAGCAGCCAACCCGGAAGCTTATATTGTGGGCGAAGTATGGAGCGACTCGCTAACCTGGCTGCTTGGCGACCAGTTTGATTCCGTTATGAATTATCCATTTTCGGGTACGGTACTGGAGTTCTTCAATGGGGGGATGGATGGTATTACTTTTGGTCACAGGATAGGGGCCCTGTTAATGCGTTATCCGCAGCAGACGAATGAAGTAGTCTTCAACCTGCTCGGCAGCCATGATACTCCCCGGCTCTTGACCGTATTAAACGAAGACAAGCGGAGACTTAAGCTGGCTGTTGTATTTCTTTTTACTTTTATGGGTACTCCCTGCATCTATTATGGCGACGAAATCGGCCTTACCGGTAACGAGGACCCGGACTGCCGTAAATGCATGGAATGGGATCCAAATAAGCAGGACCGTGAACTGTATGACTTTTACCGGATGATGATTACCCTTCGTAAAACGAACAAGGCGCTGCGTGAAGGCCGTTTCCGCATTTTGCAGGCGTGTGAGAATGACTCCTGTATCGTCTATGAACGCTCGGATGATGTCATTCATTTTACCGTATGGATGAATAATTCTCCGGAATCCCGTGTTCTTAGCCATCCTATGGAAACCGACGACTGGCAGGATGCGCTCACCGGCGAGCCGGTCGCCCCGGAAGATGGGATGATGCATATCTCGCTCGATCCATACGGATACCGGATTCTCAGCCGGAACTTGAGTTAATTATTTAGAATCGTCACCGAAACCCTTCCCGTAACAAACAAAGGACGTTTTGCAAAGATCAATAAGATCTGCAAAACGTCCTTTTTACTATAAGTTGCTTCTGATCTACTCCAGAATACGGTTATAAATATCAATATACTGCTGAGCCGATACATTCCAGCTATAGTCACCGGCAAAAGCGTTTTTCGTCACTTTTTTCCAGTGCTCCGGTTTCTGATAGAACGATACCGCCCGGCGGATGGTGTACATCATGTCATGAGCGTTGTAATCTTTGAAGGTGAATCCGTTGCCTTCTCCCGTGTCTTCATTGTATGCATGTACCGTGTCGTTCAACCCGCCTGTCTCGCGGACTACTGGAATACTTCCATATCGCAGGGCCAGCAATTGGCCGATTCCGCAAGGCTCGAACTTGGAAGGCATGAGGAACAGGTCGCTTGCCGCATAGATTTTGCGGGACAATGCATCATTGAACAGGATTTGTGAGGACAGCTTGGTCGGATAACGCCACTGTGCTTCACGGAACCAGCGTTCATAGACTTCATCCCCTGTACCCAGCAGTACGAACTGGATATCATCATAATAGAGCAGCTCATCCATTACCCGGGTTAGGAGATCCAGACCTTTGGAGTCGACCAAGCGGGTAACCATCGCAACCATCGGAATATAGGGCGCTACCGGAAGTCCCAGCTCCTGCTGCAAGGCGAGCTTATTTTCGGCTTTTTTGGCTAGATTGGAACGATACCGGGTGTATATTTGCGGATCACTGGCCGGATTATAGATCTTGGTGTCAATGCCGTTGACGATTCCGCTGAGGCTGTCTGCCCGTGAGTTGAGCAGTCCATCCAGTCCATATCCATAATACGCAGTGCGGATTTCTTCAGAATAAGTCGGACTGACCGTAGTGATATGATCGCTGTAGACAATCCCTGCTTTCATATAATTCACGTTCCCGTAATACTCAACCCCGAGGAAGTAGCTATCATCAAGACCCAGTAATTCACCAAGCACCGAATAAGGGAATACCCCTTGATATAGCAGATTATGAATGGTAAACACTGTACGAATATCCTTGTAGAACGGATTGTGGCGGTAATGACCCTGGAGCAGCATCGGAATCACAGCAGCATGCCAGTCATGACAATGCAGCACATCCGGCTGAAAATCAATGATTTCAAGGCACTCCAGAACTGCGCGGTTAAAGTAGGCAAAACGTTCACCATCATCCATATAGCCGTAAATGCCGTCCCGCCCAAAATAATATTCGTTATCCACAAAATATATTGGAATGCCATCATATATCAACCGTTCAATACCACAATATTGATTGCGCCAGCCGATCGGTACGCTCAATTCAGCCACATGTTCCATTTGTGAAACAAATTTCTCCGGAATCCCCCGGTATTTAGGCAAAATCACACGGACATCCACTCCCGCACTCTTCAGTGCTTTGGGCAACGCTCCTATGACATCGGCCAGCCCTCCCGTTTTGATAAACGGATGCGCTTCGGCTGCAGCGAATAAAACCTTCATATTTCGATATCCCCCTTTTGTGTATGAGCTGCGAACCCTATTATTTTATTGATTTCCTGCCTGCTTTCTTGAGTACCAGGAAACTGAGCGGAGGAATGGTTAATTCGATGCTGTTCACCTGATTGTGCCATTCGTGTTTGGTGCTTTTCATCGGACCATTGTGCACACCGCTTCCCCCGAATTCCGTATTCTCCGAGCTGAACAGCTCTTCATACGTACCAGGACGCGGAACTCCAATCCGGTACAATTGCCGCTCCACCGGTTGAAAGTTGATAATAATCAGCAAGGTATCAACCGGCTTTTTACCACGGCGAATATAGGAAACAATGCTCTGGCTGCTGTCGTCGGCATCAATCCATTGATACCCTTCCATGTCATGATCCAGCTCCCATAGTGCCCTCTCGGTAACATAGAGCTTATTAAGTGCAGCCGTGAAGGCCAGCATGCGGCGGTGGCTGTCATAATCCAGCAGCAACCAGTCGAGCTGATCCTGATCCTTCCATTCGATGAATTGGCCGAATTCTCCACCCATGAACAGCAGTTTTTTACCCGGATGACTGATGTGGTAACCCAGGAGCAGGCGAAGACCTGCGAATTTCTGCTCATACGTTCCTGGCATTTTATCCAGCAGAGACTTCTTGCCATGCACCACCTCGTCGTGGGACAGAGGGAGCGTATAATTCTCGGCATAGGCATAACAGATGGGAAAGGTCAACAAATTATGATAATAGGGTCTCGCCCCGAAATCATGTTCTATGTAGCCCAGTGTGTCATTCATCCAGCCCATGTTCCATTTGTAGTTGAAGCCCAGACCTCCCTCATGCACCGGAGCGGTAACCCCCGGCCAGGCGCTGGACTCCTCTGCCATCATCAATGCTTTCGGATAATACTGGAATATGGTCTTGTTGAGCTGTTGAATAAACCGGATGGCATCCAGATTCTCCAGTCCGCCGTTTTCATTTCTGCGATACTCATGATTTTTCTTTTCGAAATCAAGTCTGAGCATACTGGTGACTGCATCAACACGCATCCCGTCAATATGGTACATCTCGAACCAGAACAAAGCATTCGATATCAGAAAAGATGAAATTTCAGGTTTGCTGAAATCAAAAGAAAGTGTGCCCCAACCTGGCTTCTCTGCCAGCATCGGATCAGCATATTCAAACAGCGGTGACCCGTCGAACATTCTAAGGCCGTGGGCATCTTTGGCAAAATGAGCAGGAACCCAGTCCAGCAGTACACCAATTCCTGCCTGATGCAGCTGGTCAATGAGAAACATCAGATCCTGCGGTTCCCCATAACGGCTGGTCGCAGCAAAATATCCTGTGCCCTGATATCCCCAGGACAGATCATATGGATGTTCAGCCAGAGGCATGAACTCTACATGGGTATAATTCATTTCCACCAAATAAGGAATTAACAGCTCGCTCATCTCGCGATATGTGTACAGCTCACCGTCTTCCTTCTGGCGCCAGGTTCCAAAATGCATTTCGTAAATATTCAGCGGTGTCTGATAAGGCGCCTTACTCCGCCGCCGCCAAGCAGCGTCTCCCCAGGAGTACCCACCCAATTCTGCAACAATGGATGCTGTAGCTGGACGCACTTCTGCTTGGAAGGCATAGGGGTCTGCTTTGAGGAAGCTTGACCCGTCTGAAGCGACAATCCTGTATTTGTAAAAAGTTCCCGCTTTCATCTCCGGAAAAAAACGACTCCAAAATCCTGAATCGGGTATCTTAAATAACGAGTCCACGTCTTCGGTTCCATCCCAGCCGTTATGATTACCAGCCAATCCTACATATGTCGCATGAGGAGCCCACACGGTAAAGCGTACGCCCGGTATTCCTTCTTCAGCGGCAATGTGCGCGCCCAGCATCGAATAGCTGCGATAATTCGTGCCCTCATGGAACAAATAAATATCATCGGATGACGGGAGGTTAACTGTTGCTGAATTATTGGCCAAATCATCACCACCTTCTAAGAATAGGATGCACCTTTAACATTACCCGAATGTACCTGTTTTGAAAATGATTTAGGCCAGAAGTTCACTATATTTTGTATCAAGAAAATTATTTATGTAATTTTTGCAGAAGTACGGCAATATATTTCACCTATGCGTTTCAAGTGCTTGCTCTGCGTGTATATTACAAGCATTGACAAAAAAATGGGAGGGATAACAAATGAGTAAAAAAGAATGTATCGCCATGCTTCTGGCAGGCGGGGAAGGCCGCAGACTGGCTCCCTTGACTACCACCATGGCTAAGCCTGCAGTCCCTTTCGGCGGACAGTATAGAATCATTGACTTTCCCCTCAGCAATTGTGTGAATTCTGATATTGATACTATTGGGGTACTGACACAATATGAAGCTAATTCCTTGCACAATCATATCGGAGCGGGTGAGCCATGGGGGCTCCATACCCAGTCTAACAAAGGTGTAAAGCTGCTTCCTTCCGGCGTTGAAGGCAGAGACAGCTACACAGGAACAGCTGATGCTATTTATAAAAATATTGATTTTATTGACAGCCACAGTCCGGAGCATGTCTTAATTCTGTCGGCAGATCATATTTACCATATGAATTACAAGAAAATGCTGGATTATCATGTCGAAAAATCAGCAAAAGCCACCATTTCAGTCATGGAGGTTCCATGGGATGAGGCCAGCAGATTCGGAGTACTGAACGTAAATGAGGATCTTAAGATCTCCGAGTTTGCGGAAAAACCAAAGGTTCCACAGAGTAACCTTGCTTCGATGGGGATCTACTTATTCGAGTGGAAATACCTGAAAGAACATTTGCTTCTTGATGCAGCTAATCCGGCCTCCAGTCATGATTTTGGCAAGGATGTCATTCCAATGATGCTTGATGGCAATGATGATCTGTTCGCTTACCGTTTCAAAGGTTACTGGAGAGATGTGGGTACAGTTGACAGCTTGTGGGAAGCTCATATGGACCTGCTTCATGAAGATAACGGCTTCAAACTCGATAATTCCCATTGGCCGATGTACAGCCGTGCCCGCCGAACAAAAGCAGCTCCACATAAACCACGCCTTCAGATGCCAGCCACTGAAAGTCTGGTGAACGAGACCTGTCTGCTGGAAGGCAGTTTGAATCGGTCGGTTGTTTTTGGTGGGGTTGAAATCGGCAAGCTAAGCCTGGTTAAACAGAGCGTTATTATGCCGGGTGTGAAAATCGGTCGAAGCGTATGGATTGAGAATGCCATTATTGGTGAAGGCGCGGTAATTAAAGATGGTGCAGTGATTAAAGGCAGCCCCGACAACATTGTGGTTGTTGGACCGAATGAGATTGTGGCGGCCAAACCGGTCATCAAAACCCAGCCTTCCCGTCTTTTGCAGGAGGTATACGAAAAAACAGGCCGTCTGCGTGCCGAAGGACTTCCATCTTAATTCTTATGCAAGTTCATCCCCGTTAGACATAACCATTGAAACGGTTTACTTTACTTTTAAAGAGCCTACTTTCGTTTAAGCCTTATAATAATTATTAAAAGGGATGCGGCAACTGTCACCTGCAGTTGCCGCATCCCTTTTGTTATTACCCTATTTAATTCATAGCAGTTCAATGGCTGGTGAACCCGTGGAAGGCTGATCTTCCGCCATTGGCAAAATTACAGTTACCTGCGTTCCCTTGCCAAGTTCACTGTCCATTTCCAGCTTGCCGCCATGAAGCTCCACAATTTGCTGCGAAATGGCAAGGCCCAGACCTGTACCGCCATTCAATGCATCTACCTGGAAGAACCGGTCGCGTACTCTGCCAAGATGTGCCTCACTGATCCCTATACCGCTGTCACGAACCACAACTGCCAGTTCACTGGAGCTCAGACGGTGTGCAGACAAAACTATGCTCGAATCTTCAGGAGAAAACTTCACAGCGTTATCGACCAAGTTCAAGAATACCTGCTTCAACCGGTTAGCATCCGCTCTGATATAAAATGTCTCTTCACATTCCAACAACAGATGAATCCGTTTCTTTTCTGCTTTGGCCCAAATATTCAGAATCGTCTCCTGAAGCAGCACTTTGATATCTACACGGCCCATGGACAGCTTCATCTCATTCTGCTGCAGCTTGGAGAAATCGAGAATCTCTTCCACAAGCCCGATCAACCGGTCACTTTCTTTGGAGATGATACCCATGCCCAGCTTGGTTTCCTCGGGATCATATCCACCTGAAATAAGCGTTTCGCTCCAGCCCTTAATGCTTGTAAGCGGGGTTCGCAGCTCATGCGAAATGGAGGAGATGAAATCATCCTTAATCTGATTGCTGCGGATAATTTCATCCGCCATATAATTCAGTGTTGAGGCCAAATCGCCAATTTCATATTTGTAATCGCCTTTGATCCGCGTCGTGAACTTTCCTTTGGCCATCTGGGCTGAGACCGCAGTAATATTCTTCAGCGGCTTCACAATCGAATTCGCCAGACCGAAGCTGAACAAAACCACGATTGCCATAACCGCCACACCAATTCCAATGGATACCAGCGTTAGGTTCAGCAGATCACTGTCAATTCTCTCCATAGAGGTAACATAACGGATCACATAGGTTTCGCGGCCGTTAATATGCACCATCTTGGACACCGCCATTACACTCTCGTTCGTTCCGGGCTGGCGTCCAACCCAGCGGCCGAAGCTTCCACCCACTGCCTCCGGCACATCACTCGTCGTAATCGTGCGGTCAGGCTGAAATCCAGTGGAGCTGATCAGCATATTCCCATCCAGTGTCAGCACCTGCAGCTCGGTATAGTCCATCTGAAAGAAATCAAGCAGCTTTTGCAGCTGGTTAGGCGAATGCTCTCCGGAAATCTCATATTTCTGGAAATCCTCCGCCATCCCGATATGCAGGGTGATTTTACTGTATACACTGTCATAGTAATAGGTCCGGATGGCCAGCAGGAATATAACCTCAACGAGGAGAAGCGCCACAAAGACGACAAAGATATAGTGCAATACAATCTGTCTGCGCATCCCCTTCTTGATCATTGTCCTTGGCCTTTCCACTTATAACCGTGGCCCCACACGGTCTGAAGATATTCCGGCTCCGAAGGATTATTCTCAATCTTCTGGCGCAGACGGCGAATGTTCACATCAACAATCTTGGGATCTCCCATATATTCCTTGCCCCAGACATGATCGAGCAGCGAATCCCGGCTGAGCGGGGTATTCTCCATCTCCAGAAAATACTGAACCAGTGAAAACTCCGTCGGTGTCAGCTCGATGGCCTCTCCACTGCGCTTGAACTGCTTGGAGATCAGATCAAGTGTAAACGGCCCGGAATGAAAGGAGACCTTGGCGGATTGCTCACGGTGGACATTAACCCGGCGCAGCAGCGACTGGATACGGGCAATCAGCTCTGTGGGACTAAACGGTTTGCTGACATGGTCATCTGCTCCTACCGAGAGGGCATAGACTTTATCCTGTTCCTGTACCTTAGCCGTCAAAAAAATAATCCCAAGCCGCTCATTGGTTTCCCTGATCCTTCTGCACACCTCAAAGCCGTCGATGCCTGGCACCATGACATCCAGCAAGGCAATATCAATATCCGGCACAGTTGTCAGCTTATGCAGCGCCTCGTTACCATCTGCTGCCTCCAGCACCTCAAACCCGTTACGCTTCAGATTGATCACGATAAAACTCCGGATGGATTCTTCATCCTCCAGGATTAATACCTTACTCATCGATTCCCTTCCTTTCAATAGGCGAGGTGATTGTATTGTTGTCTCCTCCGCTTGTACTCTGTTCCAATTCTCCCCGGTAAACAATAATTTTGTCCAGATCGCTTCCTAACAGCTCCCAGCCGCCGTTTTTCTCCCGTTCCCATTCCGCAGGAGTAAAGAAAGAAACCTCAGCGACCGTCTCTCCGGTATCCAGCAGAATAAATCTTAGAAATTTATCCTGAACAGACTTGGTGTCAACCGTCACCTTCCCATACCATTTCGGTAAAATGTTAATGGTGAAGCGGTCCGAAGGGTCCTGATACAGCTGGTCGGAGAACGTAAGGCCGTTCTTCCCATCCCATTTATAATAGGAATTAAAATAAGGGATGGTCTGCGGGTCGAAATACTCCCAGCCCTTAGGCGGCTCAAGAAGGCCGATCTCCAAAATGCCGTCACCATTGATGTCTTCACTGACAATCTTTCGTTCCTTGAACGTGCGTGCGTCTCCCGGAACGACCACCCGCAGCTTGTTGTTCTCCATAACAACCATGGTTGAGTATGCAGAGCGGGAATCCACTGCCGCATCCAGAATAATACCTTCTTTATGCTCAGCTACTTTACCTGAGACAATATTGTAATAACTATTGAAATATGGGTCCAGATCATCGAGCTCATCCAGAACCTTGAATCCGTCGCTGTACTGATAGGTAGTAATCGTGGCAAATTCATTGCGCTTAAAATTCACAACCGTGATGTCTTCAATCCCATCTTCGTTCAGATCATCCAGTAAGTATTTGGTATAGGGCTGTGTCAGTACTTCCTCCAGAGCTCCGCCCCCATAACGGTATACCACCATGCCCTTTTCTTCACCGCGCGAATATCCTGCTATGATATCCAATTTGCCGTCGCCGGTTACATCCAGAATGTCGACAGAGTCGAGCTCCATCCCATCTCCGTCAAACACAAGCTCTTTCACCCAGCCCTCATCCTGCTTCTCCAATATCATCCCGTGAATCTGTACCGTTTCGTTCTTGGTCAGATAGAACACCAGCGTCTCCATGATACCGTCCTTGTCGAGATCGTCCGTAAAAATAGAACTATCATCGTCATTCGCCGGACGAATCAGCGTGGAACCGGCAGGCTTCAGCGAATTAATCGCTGTCATCAAGGACGCCTTGTCAGCCGACAGCTGCGGTGCCTTCATCCGCGAAACAGGATCACTGATGAAAGTGCAGCCTGACATCACAGATAAAGACAGTGACAGTGATAACGCCGCCAGACGCTTTATAATATGCCTACTCAACTTCATCACTCTTTCCCGGTTACGTGGTTCATTCCGCTATAAATGGGCACGCTCCTGAGAGGTTAGCCGGCGGCCCTTGACATCATATTTAATTCTTCCATCTTCCAGAACCCAGAGTCGTGTAGCATACCGCTCCGCCAGCTCAATCGGGATTACTGTTATCACGGTAAGTCCTGTTTCCTTGCACAGCTTGCGCAGCGTCTCCAGCACATTCTCCGCTGTTTTGGGATCCAGACCGGTCACCGGCTCATCTGCCAGAATAACCTTTGCACCATGTACCAGTGCCCGGGCAATCGCCACACGCTGACGTTCCCCGCCGCTAAGCTGGCTGGTCTTCATCTTCGCCTTGTCGAGCAAGCCCAATAAATCCAGCTCGTCCATTGCACCCATATAATCATCTGAACGCACCATACCTGTAACCATCCGCCACAGCGGTGTCTGTGAGGACTGTCCAATCAATACATTCTTAAGAGCCGTGCGGTTCGGATTAAGCTCAGCATTCTGTTCCAGATAAGCCCACTCACGGCTGATTTTGCGTTTGCCGGCGAAGGGGCTTTTCTTAATATCCGTTCCATCTACCCTGAAGTTTCCCCTGTCCCATTTCTCCTTTAGCGCCAGGCACCGCAGAAGTGTTGATTTGCCGCTTCCGCTGGCTCCCAGCAGAACCACAAATTCACCTGCTTCTAATTGAAAGCCAATATCCTGCAGTACCGGAACCTTGTCATCCCCTACTGCTTTGGCCAAATGTTCAACTGTAATCATAGTTCAGCCTCTCCCTGTCTTCATCTCTACTCTACTCTATAGTGTACTCTGAAAGCGGGATCAAATTCCATGCGAGCACTCGTTCTTATCTTACCTCAAATCGGCTTCCGTGGCGAGAATAATAACCCTGCCAGGCCGAACACCATATATAAAGCACCCAGGAGCACAAAAACGCCTCCGCCCCAGCCAAATTGCAGCAGCAAACCGCCAATACCCGGACCAATAATACTGCCGAAGCTATAATGAAAAGAAGAGACTACATTGGCGGCAGGCAGTAAATTGCGCGGGAGGATATCAGCAGCATAGCTGAGTCCGAGTGAGAAAAAAGAGCCTACAAGTCCGCCTGCTATCATAAACACAGCCAGTGTCCACAGGAAATGGTCTCCTGTAAGCGGCAGTAGCGCGAACGCCAAGCCCCCTCCCACACCTGAGAAAATCAGTATTTTTTTCCGCCCGTGACGGTCACTCCATATGCCTAAAGGCATTTGAAGCAACAATCCGCCAATCCCCGCAAAGGGAAGAAGCGCTGCAATCTGATTGGTACTGAAGCCGATTCGTAATCCGTAGACCGGAAAGTTACTGTTCAGGCTGGCTTCCATATATCCGTATAAAAGAGCAGGGATCAGCGCATACCACGCCAGACTGTAGCTACGGGCGAACCGCCGGGCCTGTCCTTCACCGTGCTCTACTTTGTCCGGATGAGAGTCCGGAAGCTTCAGCGCCACCAGGATTAGTACGCACAGGAATAAGAGCGCAATCGCTGCAAAGGGTGCCGCCTGCCCGAAACGGAGCAGACTTATGCCAAGCGGCCCCAGACTGAACCCCAGGCCGTAAGACATACCATAAAGGGATAGATTTCGTCCACGGTGTGCAGCAGGCGTCATTAACAGCACCCAGAGCTGGGCAGCATAATTGATCGCCGAATCTCCGATGCCCACCAGCAGACGCAGCAAAAACCATGCCTTGACACCTGGCAGTAGCGGAAAACAAATGAGGGACACCAGGACCAGACTGACGCCTGCTGCGATCAACTTTTTGAATCCGATGGCGCTGAGAATCCGTTCCGCTACCAATGTCATGGCGAAGGAACCTACGTATAGTGCAGCGGCGTTCAATCCGTTGAGTGAGGATGAAACCCCTTTTTGCTCCAGCAGAATGGATAAAACCGGCAGCAACAAGCCTTGGCTGAGTCCAGCCGCAATGATAACAGTAATCAGAATGATGTAATTGAGCTTGCTGCTCTGATTCACAGATATTGAATGAACGTCTGACACAGATGAATCCTCCTATATAATTCTATGATTGTGGTAGTGACACCGCCCTGGCAAACACGGAACATTATAGTGGACAACCTTCTTCAAAACAAGAGATAATAATAGAAGTGACCGATTTCCTGGGGGTGCAAGCTTCATGAACTATAAATTAGAAATTGATGTTTCGCCGGTATATGAACTGCTGGACAGTTTTATGTTATATGTGACTAAAAAATGGATTTCCAATCTTGATATCGGACCTGACTGGATCCGTGATGTAGACAGCCGCATAGCCCCACTGCAAATTTCCGCTTTGCGTCAGGCCGCAGAGTGGCCTTTTGAGGATTATGATGTTCTATACGCATGGGCATACAGCAGAGGCCCGGCTTCCAAGGTGACGCAATTCCTCGACGATCTTGAAGCCTGCACGCTGGAAGAATGCTTCGAGCGCACATCGCCTTTTTTCCAGGCATTCAATCTTGAAGAATGTGCAAGGATAAAATATGGGTACACCCCGCTCCTGCGTCTATGGTACGAGCAGTATTTCCGCCATACGGAGCAAAAGATTCTGCCGCTGATGATCGAAGACGCCGCCGAGAAAAAAATGCTGGAGAGTAAAATGGATATCGTGGCGCTGATTGAATATGCTTCCGGCGGAATGGTTATGGAGGACATCCCAGAGCTGGAAACCATCGTGCTGCTTCCCACCATCCATAACCGGCCGATCAATACCTATTGCTTCTACAAAACAATGATGCTGGTCCAGTATCCTGTCGATGTACCTCTGGACAGTGAAGATGAGCCGCCAACTGTACTGCTCCGCTTGACCAAAGCCCTCTCGGACCCGACCCGGCTGCGAATGCTGCGCTTCATTGCCCACGAGCCTAAGTCTTTATGGGAAATGCAGTCCGAACTTAACCAATCCCGGGAAATGCTGATGCATCACCTGCTCATTCTGCGTGTGGCAGGCTTGCTCCGAGTGCATCTTCGGGGTGAAGGCACGGAACGATACAGTATTAGGCCGGACGGCGCTTCGGAGCTTCAGATGTTTCTGGAGTCATATATCCGATTATAATAGGTATACAGTACAGGAAGAGATACAGATAAGGAGCAACTGCTCTCAAAACTTAGACTATGCTTCCGAAGCAAGTTTTGAACGAAGCCGATCAAGGAGCAACTGCTCTCAAAACTTTTAGGAGTGAACGTTATGAAATATTTGACACAGCAAGTGATTTTTGATCTTGATGATACCCTGGTGCATTGCAACAAATACTTCGACCTCATTCTGGGGCAATATTTCGAGCTGATGTCAGAGTGGTTCGGTGAATACGGCGCGACTACCGCTGAATTCCGCAGCAAACAAGTAGAAATTGATGTGCAAACTGTAAGCACAAGCGGCCTCGCCAGCGATAATTTTCCGAAGTCCCTCATTGCAACCTACCGTTTCTTTTGCATCAAATACAGCCGCCCAGCTGACCCTTATCATGAACAGCAGCTGATGAAACTCGGGATGAGCGTGTATGATCAGGAGGTCGAGGCTTACCCGGGAATGGTTGAAACCCTGGACACCTTGAAGCAAGACGGTCATGCCCTCTACCTATACACCGGAGGCGATGATACCATCCAGCAGCGCAAAATAGAGCAGATGAAGCTAGACGCTTATTTTGATGACAGGATCTACATCCGCCAGCATAAAAATGTCGAGTCGCTGGAGAATATACTGAGTACGCACAGCTTTGACCGCAAAAACACATGGATGATCGGCAACTCTCTGCGCACGGATGTGCTTCCGGCTGTTACAGCGGGTATCAACAGCATCTATCTAAAGCAACAGAATGAATGGCTATACAATCTCATTGAGCTGCAGCGCGAGATGCAGCAGTCCGTTCTTACAATCTCCTCCATTAGTGAAGTGCCTCCGGTTATCCGGTCTGCAGTACAGTATAAGAGCCACGGCTGAAGTCCCGGGAGAGCCCTTGTTACAAATGACATATGCAGCCTGCAGCAGGATGATTATACTGTTTGAGTAGATTTTCATCCCACGCAGGAGGTTAATAATGAATAAAAGAACAAACCCTGACAACACAGCGACTACCAGACGATTATTGCCCATGCTGCTCGGGATCGTTGTCATTCTGCTGATCGGTGTTCTTGTCTTTGTCACTACAAGAGGCGAATCCGGCGAAACAGCCGAACTCGACAAACTCCCGAACTACACAGATGTCAAAGGAACCATCGTTGTGGACGGGCTCAAATACGAAAAGCAGCCGCATCTGGGAAGCGAAAAAGCCACAGTGAAGGTCATCGAATTCGCTGATTTCAAATGTCCTGCCTGTAAAAAGTGGACCGCCGCTTATCTGGATACGTTCATCAAGGAATATGTGGATACCGGCAAAGTACAGTTCTTTTTCATGAATTTTGCTTTTCTCGACCGTGACTCCTATCTTGCCGCCAGTGCCGGTGAAGCCATCTACAAGCAGAGCAATGAGATGTTCTGGGAGTATGTGCATAAGCTATACGCGAACCAGGGTGATGAGAGCAAAATATGGGCTACCCAAAAATTCATTCTAGGCTTCGTCAAAAAGAACATCGAAGGCCTTAACTATAGCGAGTTCGAGCAGGATCTCAAGAACCAGACTTATATGTACGATGTAAAAGAAGACTTCAAAATCGCCGGCTCTTATGGTGTGAACGGTACGCCGAAGTTTATGGTTAATGGAGAGCTGCTGCCTGACTCCTCCTATGAGGGGCTGACTGCCGCTATTGATTCCGCCCTGTCCTCTGCCCAATAATTTCATAAATAACTAGAAGAGGATGCGATCCGGCCAGGGACCCTGGCAACTGGAGCGCATCCTCTTTGGTAATGCTTATAGATGAGACAAGCGAGCTTCGGGTGGTCGGCAGTTGATGAGCTTACTCTACTTCGAGCTGGCCTGTATCATTGTTCTTTAGAACCAGCTTGCCCTCCAGCGATGAGCCGTCCTCCGCTGTGAGCTTAAGCTTGCCGGTGTGTCCCTTCTCGATCAGCGCCTTCACCTGAGAATCCGTAAGCGACCGGCCATAGGTTTCTTTCCAGATTACGAACTTGCAGCCTTCCTTGTAATGGGAGCAGCCGTAGCCTTTGCGGCCCATAAAAATCATACCGCCGCAGCCCGGACGAGGGCAAGATCCGATGACCTTGGGACCGTTATCCGTACTGCTATCTGCTACAGTCTGCTTGCTGCGGGAAGACTTCACTGCTGCAGTTGCACTTCCCTCTTCCCCACTACGTTTCCTTGGTGTTGATGCCTTGTTGGCTGTTGTCCGGGAGCCTGCAGTGCTACGGCTTTTGGTTCCACCGCCAAGTGAAGGCGTCTCCCCTTCGAAGGAGGTTCTGTCCGCCCGGGACTGCACACGGACCTTATCCACGATCATGGAAGCAAAACGCTTCACATTCGCCATGAATTGACTGTCCGCAGCGGTTCCCCGGGCAATTTCATTCAGTCGGCGCTCCCACTGACCCGTCATTTCCGGGGAAGTCAGCAGTTCAACACCCGCTCCACGGATTAATTCAATCGCGGTGCGGCCTTTTTGGGTAATGGCAATTTTTTTACCCTGCATTTCCACATACCCTACATTTTTCAGCCGTTCGATGGTTGCTGCCCGGGTAGCTGGTGTGCCAAGCCCTGAATCTTTCATTGCATCGCGGAGCTCTTCATCTTCAATCTGCTTGCCCGCACTTTCCATCGCTTTCAGCAGCGTGCCTTCGGTATAATGCTTGGGCGGCTGGGTGTCCTTCTCTTTCACAATGGCATCACTGCAATGAACCTCAGCATTGGGATCTATCGAGAATGGCTCACTTACCTCGATTTCCTCCTCCTCCTCGTCTTCCTTGCCTTTGCCTTTAGCCGGTTTGGACTTGTCCTTCTTCTGATCCCCGTAGATGACCTTCCAGCCCAGACTCAGCAGCTCCTTGACTGTTGTCTTGAAGTTTTCACCTTCCACCTCGGTGATCACCGTATGCACCTTATACTCCGCAGCCGGATAGAACTGCGAGAGAAATCGGCGGACAATCAGATCATAGAGCTTGGCTTCATCGGCACTTAATCCGGAAGCCTTGCGGTTCGTTGGCAGAATGGCATGGTGATCCTCTACCTTGGACGGGTTACAGATGAATTTGTTGCCCTTATGCACCAGGTTCCGGTTCGCACCTTTGACCCATTCGTCATAGGCCGTTCCCTGGAGCGCAGACAGCGTCTTATGCATTTCCGGAATATTCTGCTCGGTCACATAGTTGGAATTCGTACGCGGATAGGAGATTACTTTATGCTTTTCGTAGAGCGCCTGGGCGAGATCAAGCGTCTTTTTGGCGGAAAACGCATATTTACCATTAGCTTCCCGCTGCAACAGCGTCAAGTCATACAGTTTGTTCGGATATTCCTTTGTTTCTTTCACCTCGTAGGAGGCAATCCGTGCCGGTTTGCCTTTCACCTTGGCGGCAAGTGCTTCCGCCTTGGCTCCATCCGTCATCCGTTCACCCTGCCACATACCTTTGTAATTCATCTCATGCTGGGCAAAATGCCCCTCGACTTCAAAAAATTTCAGCGAGGCAAAAGCTTCAATTGTCTTTTGCCGGTCATAAATCAACGCAAGCACAGGGGTCTGTACCCGGCCTACCGACAGCAGTACATTATGTTTAGTGGTAAAAGCACGCGAGCCGTTCATTCCAATCAGCCAGTCCGCTTCACTGCGTGCCTTTGCAGCCTTAGTCAGGTTCTCGTATTCCGATCCGTCCTTCAGCTCCTGAAAACCTTTGCGGATCGTTTCCGGGGTCAGATCAGAGATCCATAGACGCTTCACGGGCTGTGCCAGTTTCAAATGCCGCTGAATCAGTGAAAAGATATGCTGCCCCTCGCGCCCGGCATCGCAGGAATTCACCAGCAGATTGCTGCGCTTAGCCAGCTCCCCAATCACCCTCAGCTGATCGAGAGTACGCGCATTCGGCACCAGCTTGAACTCCTCCGGGATAATCGGCAGGTCATTGATATTCCACTTTTTGTACTTTGAGTCATACGCTTCCGGTTCGGCCAGGCCGATCAGATGACCGATAGCCCAAGTAATGATATACTGCTCACCTTCTAGATAAGAACGGTAGTTTTTGGCCTTCGGTTCTATTGCGGCGGCGATATTCCGCCCCATATCCGGTTTCTCCGCAATAATAAGTGTCTTCAAAAAGATTCGCTCCTTAGCCTCATTCTTCCAAAATACGTCCAGTAGTTTATTATACCATTAAGTCTGCCGCTTTTTAACGTATTCCAGGAAACTTTGTCTGGTTATCCGATCTGCCAGGGAACAATACGGGATACAGCTTCTGTAATGTCCATCAGCTCTTTACTGTTCGATCTCCGGTCCATGTACTCCACTTTGTTCTCTCCCGCTGCCTTGCCGACAATAATGGCTACAGGTATGCCTATCAGGCTGGAGTCTTTAAATTTCACACCCGCCCGTTCATCCCGGTCATCCAGCAAGGTCTCAATACCAAGCTGTGTAAGCTGTTCATACAGCACTTCTGCAACAGCCCTCTGCACCTCGTCTTTAAAAGATAACTGTAGGATGTGTACCTTGTAAGGTGCCAGCGCCACGGGCCAGATCAGCCCCTGCTCGTCGTAATGCTGTTCAGCCACCGCAGCCAGCAGACGCGAGATTCCGATACCGTAGCAGCCCATAATCACAGGTTTACTTCTGCCGGTTGCATCCAGGAATGATGCCCCCAGCTTCTCACTGTATTTTGTCCCCAGCTTGAAGATATGCCCAATCTCTATCCCCTGCTGTAGATGAATGACGCCATTGCCGCAAACAGGGCAGCGTTCCCCTTCCTTAGCTGTGCGGAAATCCCCAACATGTGAAAGCTCGAAATCCCGGCCAGGCACTACTCCACTTAGGTGGTAGTCCTTTTCCCCGGCTCCAGTAATCCCAAATGTCATTGCAGCTACTGCCCTGTCGGCCAGCACGGTTAGCGGGAGTCCTACCGGCCCAACATACCCATTCTCTACTCCTGCGGCCGCTTGAACCGTTTCAACATCGGCCAGGGCAATGTCGCTAACTCCCATATAATTCCTTACCTTAATCTCATTCACCTCATGATCCCCGCGAACAAGCACGGCAAAGGTTTTGTCCCCGCCTTGATAAATAAGCGTCTTTATTACCTGCTCAGGTGCAATTTGAAGTTCCTGTTCCAGTTGATCAATGGTGCGAATCCCAGGAGTATGAAATTTTACCGCTGCAGGAAGAATGTCAATTTTACGGTGAACCTCCCCATCTCCTGTATATACTTCGGCCTGCTCCAGATTAGCGGAATAATCACAGGAAGAGCATACAGCAATCGTATCCTCGCCTATATCTGACAAAGCCATGAATTCATGGGTTTCACCTTCGCCACCGATAGCCCCGGCATCTGCTTGCACGGCCTTGAAAGTAAGTCCGCAACGCTCAAAAATCCGCTGATACGCTTTATACATCTTTGCATATGTGACATCCAGCCCATCCCAGTCTGTATCAAAAGAGTATGCATCTTTCATCAGAAATTCCCGGCCACGCATTAATCCCGCACGGGGACGGCGCTCATCGCGGAATTTGGTCTGGATCTGATAGAGCGTGACCGGAAGTCTCCGGTACGAACTGATCTCCCCCCGTATAAGAGATGTAATTACCTCTTCATGTGTCGGTCCCAGTACAAATTCACGTTCGTGCCTGTCCCTCAGCTTCATCAGTTCCTTACCATACACCTCATAACGTTCCGATTCTTTCCAGAGCTCGGCGGGCTGCATGGAAGGCATCAGTATTTCCTGCACACCGGCAGCGTCCATTTCCTCCCTCACAATATTCTCAATCTTACGTAATACCCGTCGTCCCAGAGGGAGATAAGTATAAATTCCAGCCGCCAGCTGACGGATGTATCCTGCACGCAGCAGCAGCTGGTGGTTGATGGTCTCTGCTTCCGCCGGTGCTTCACGAAGAGTTGTTGCTAACAAATTGCTGTGGCGCATACTAATCAGCCTCTCTTATGTGTATAAGTGAATTTCATTTTCCTTATGGTCAACGCAAAAAAGACACATCCGTCAGGGACGAATGTGTCGTGATACCACCCTAATTCAACCGCAGGTGCATACACCTGACAGTCCTCAATGCGGATAACGGCCGATTCCGGCAGCATAAGATGCTGCAGCTACCAAGGCAGGATATGCTTCGCTCGTTCTTTGAGGGACCTTTCAGCCGGTGAATCCCTTCTCTGTTCTAACGATCCTGGAAACATAGATCCTCGGTCAATGCTTTTCGATATGAAGAATGTTTTTAATCTATCTGATTTTACCAACAACGTCAAGTCAGTATATTCAGTTTTAAAGCTTTTCTCCAGTAAAACAGAGCTGAAACACCAAAGAATGAAAAGTGTAAATTAAATATTTCTCATAAATTGGATTAGATATGAAATAAATGTGCCAAACAACCGAAATACATTAGAGTTAGTCAAAGAACGGTATCGCAGAGATCCATAGATCATTTTGCGTATCCACGAGGGAGCCACCAATATGAAACCGGTCCAACAGCTTATTCAAAAATTATCATCCAGATCATTGCAGAAACGTCTCATGTTAATGTTCACCCTAATGTTAGTCATCCCCATTCTGCTTGTAAGCTACTTTTCGTATTCGAGTTCCAAGAAGCAATTGGAACTTAAAATACAGGATTCAACCCGGGATAGTGTAGAAATCCTGCAAGGAACCATTAATGAAACTGTAAATGCCGCTGCACGTAATGTGCAACAGCTCAGCCAGCAATTCATCTCCAGTGATATCGATATCCAAAAACCTGAGGCCCGCGCGCTGATGGATTTATTCATGAAAGAGCATCCTGAGCTTGAAATCCTTATTCTCGGCAATAACAATGGTGCCTGGATGAAGTCTCCTAACGGCGGCAAAAAGGATTATGACCCGCGAACCAGAGATTGGTATAAGGCTGCTATGAAGAATGCTGGTAAGATTACAATTATTAACCCATTTATATCTGCGACCACAGGGAATTACAACCTATATATCTCAGAATCACTTAAAGATGGCAACGGTGCAGTCACGAGTTCTCTTAACCTTAAACATTTGAGCGAAATGGTTAACAAGATCACGCTTGGCAAAAACGGCTATATTTACATAGTCGACGGCAATCATAAATTTGTCTCCCATCCCGTCAAAGCGGCTGGCGAAGACGTAGCTCCTGACATTATCAAGCTGCTAGACAAAGACAGCGGCCTTTTACAGTACACCAGTCCGGATACAGGACTACTGATGCATGGATACTATACTACTGACAAAACAACCGGGTTCAAAATTGTCGGTGTGCTCTCCACTCAGGAATTCTCCGACGCTTCGATGCCCATTTTATACAATGGACTCATGGTTCTGGGAGCCGCACTGCTTATCGCTTTGGGCATGATGTATTTCATTATCCGGGCCATTACCCGCCCAATTCTCAGCCTTAACCGCTCTGCACGCCGGGTAAGTGAGGGTTATCTGAATGAACAGATCCAGATTAACCGTTCCGATGAGATCGGACAGCTGGCCCAGAACTATAATCTAATGGTTGACTCACTTCGTAGTATCGTTGTCGATATCTCTGATACTTCGGGCCTGCTCGCCTCGTCCAGCCAGCAGCTAACCGCCACGACCGAAGAGAATTCCAAAGCAACCAGTTATGTTGCTGAACTAGTACAGGATTCATCTGCCGGTGCCGAGACGCAAACCGCAGCAATGGCTGAAACTGCCCGGGCCATGGAAGAAATGTCTTCAGGCATTCAAAAAATAGCTGAGGCTGCAGCTTCCATTGTGGATTCCTCGGCCGACACCGAAGCCGACGTATCCACAGGCAGCCGCACAATCGAACAGATGACCATACAAATGGATGCCATTCGTCATTCTACCCATCAATCCTCTGAACTGATCGGACAGCTAAATGGATTGAACAGTCAAGTTTCAGCGATGAGCAGCGCCATCTCAACGATAGCCATCCAGACCAATCTGCTCTCGCTGAACGCTGGCATTGAAGCAGCCCGTGCAGGCGAACACGGCCGTGGATTCGCAGTAGTGGCTTCAGAAGTACGGAAGCTGGCAGACCAGTCCAAAGTTACCGCGGGCAACATCCAGGAAACCATTGAGCAGATGACCGAGCTTATTGACCTTACTTACGAAGCCATCCATCATACCGTCGCTGCTGATGTTGAGCTTGGCATTAAAGTCACCGCTGAAGCAAAAGAAGCATTCCTCAGCATTGAACAGTCAACAGCCAAAATCAATGGACAAATTCATGATATTTCTGCCATCACTGAACAGATGTCTGCCGGTGCGGAAGAGGTTGCAGCCTCTGTACAGGAAATCTCCAATATTGCACGTTCAACATCCGATGCTTTTCAGAATGTTACAGCGGCTACGGAGCAGCAGCTGGCCTCCATGGATGAGATCGCCGCCTCCTCCACGGAGCTATCCAAGATGGCAACCGACCTTCAGCAGAAGGTCGAACGGTTCAAGTTAGAGGCTTAAACTTCCGTCCGTTGAAGGAAATATAAGAATAAACATTTAAAAAGCCGTCCCTCCCGCATGATGCGGAAGAGACGGCTTTTGTTCGGCTGTGTTGTCCGACTTACACCAGGACAGTCGAGCCCATTAAATATTTATCTACTTCACGAGCGGCTTCGCGCCCTTCATTGATTGCCCATACCACAAGGCTTTGTCCACGCCGCATATCCCCGGCAGCGAACACCTTATCCACATTTGTGTTGAACTTGCCATAACGGGCCTTCACATTGCTGCGGCGATCCGTGTCCAGCTTCAGTTCCTCAATGATATCCTGCTCCGGTCCGTCGAATCCAATAGCAATCAGTGCGAGCTGTGCCGGGTATACAGCTTCTGTTCCTGGAACGGGCTGATAGATCTTACGGCCGGTCTCATCCACCATCCGGCGGATTTGAACAGTATGCAGCTCCTTCAGATTTCCATCCTCGTCACCAACGAATTTGGTTGTCATGATGGAGAACTCGCGCGGATCATCACCGAATAATGCTTTGGCTTCCTGCTGGGCATAATCCAGAGTATAGACATTCGGGAACTGCGGCCAAGGATTAGCGATCGGATCACGTTCTAGCGGAGCTTTGTCATGTGTGCCGAACTGGGTGATGCTGCTGCAGCCATGACGCAAGGATGTAGCTACACAGTCAGAACCGGTGTCACCGCCCCCAAGCACGATTACATCTTTGCCTTCAGCAGATACAAAGTTTCCATCTTCCAGATTGGAATTTAGGTAGCTCTTGATCGTTCCGTTCAGATAATCCATCGCATACATAACACCCTTGAGTTCACTGCCTTCGACATTGAAACGGCGGGCTTTGGTTGCACCGCCGCACAATACGACTGCGTCAAATTCATCAACCAGCTGCTGTGCAGGAATATCCTTGCCGATCTCAGTGCTAACCACAAATTTCACACCTTCAGCAGCAAGCAGATCCACGCGGCGCTGAACCACTCGTTTGTCGAGTTTCATTGTTGGAATGCCGTAGGTCAGTAATCCTCCAATACGGTCACTGCGCTCAAACACTGTAACCGTATGCCCGGCTTTGTTCAGCTGCGCCGCAGCGGCGAGACCAGCTGGTCCTGAGCCTACGATGGCAACGGTTTTGCCTGTGCGCTTCTCTGGAGGATTCGGCACAACCCAGCCTTCCTCAAAGCCTTTATCAATAATCGCCAGCTCAATGGTCTTGATGGTAACCGGTTGTCCGATCAGTCCGACAGTACAGGAGCCTTCGCAAGGAGCAGGGCAAATACTTCCGGTGAATTCGGGAAAATTATTCGTCTTGTGCAGCCGCTCCAGCGCTTCCTTCCATAATCCACGGTACACCAGGTTGTTCCATTCTGGTATAAGATTGTGAACCGGACATCCTGATGTCCCGCCGCTCATATCAATGCCCGTATGGCAATAAGGAGTTCCGCAATCCATACAACGTGCGCCCTGTGTCCGAAGCTCGTCCTCGGATAAATGATGATGGAACTCTTCCCAGTCCTTTACGCGCTGCTCAGGATCACGATCACCTGGGAGCTGGCGCTTATACTCCATAAATCCAGTAGGTGTAGACATATTTACGATTCCCCCATCCGATCTCTTGGTGTTGATGTATAGTACATTGTAACATATTGCGTCATCCCTATGTTTTCAGCGCAATGAAGTACCTGCACATTCTATAATACTTTAACCTTTAGCATTTGTAATTTTAATAATTATAGTAGCATCCAATACTTTCACACTGTAATGGACTAATCTGCTGATTATTTGTACTATTTCACATGTTGTGTCAGAGAAAACGCTTTTTCATTAAACCGAACGCTCATAAACAAAGAAACGGTAATCATACGGATTTTTTTCATCCCGAATTCCCTGAATACTGGAGATCTCTCTCCACTGGCTCCAGTCCACTTCCGGAAATTCCGTATCCCCTTCCATCTCCTGTTCAATCCGGGTTACCATTAGCTTGTCAGCAAAGGGAAGCATCATCTTGTATATTTCTGCACCGCCAATAACCATTAACTCATCGTCCTTTTGTCCTTCAGCTACAGCTTCCTGCAGTGAATGCACAACCTCAGCCCCTGCAGGAGCAAAGCTGCGGTCCCGTGTGAGAACAATGCTTGTTCTGCCTTTTAACGGCTTACCGCCAAGGGAATCCCAGGTTTTGCGTCCCATCAGCATTCTCTTTCCAAGCGTCTGTGACTTGAAATAATCAAAGTCCCGCGGCAGATGCCAAGGCATATCATTATCCTTGCCGATCACATGGTTAGCGGCCATGGCCCAAATCATGCTAATGCTCACATGGATCCCCCCCTACTCTTACTATGTTCCCTGTTCAGGCATTATATAGCTACAGGTGCTTTGATCCCCGGATGATAGACGTAATCAGCAAATTCGAAATCTTCGAACGTATAATCAAAAATACTATCCGGTTTTCTTTTGATCACCAGCTTCGGAAGTGGAAATGGCTCTCTGGCCAGCTGGGTGGCTACCTGTTCCATATGATTTGTATAAATGTGCACATCGCCTCCGGACCAGATGAACTCCCCAACCTCAAGCCCTGTCTGCTGGGCAACCATATGTGTCAGCAGCGCATAACTGGCAATGTTGAAGGGCAGGCCCAGGAAGGTATCCACAGAACGCATAGTGAGCATACAGGATAGCTTGCCGTTCGCCACGAAGAACTGAAACACAAAATGGCAAGGTGGCAGCTTCATCTGCTCAATCTCCCCCACATTCCAAGCACTGACAATATGACGGCGGGAATCAGGGTTATTCTTAATCGATTCGATAACCGCGGATATCTGATCAATATGGCGTCCATCTGCAGTCTCCCAAGCACGCCACTGAGAACCGTATACGGGTCCAAGCTCACCATTCTCGTCAGCCCATTCATCCCAGATAGAGACTCCATGCTCTTTCAAATAGGAAGTATTGGTATCCCCCTTCAGAAACCACAGCAGCTCATGCACTACCGACTTCAGATGGATACGCTTGGTCGTCACCAGCGGAAATCCTTCTGCCAGATCGAACCGGAGCTGACGGCCAAACACAGATATTGTGCCCGTTCCTGTCCGGTCGCTTTTGGAGGCGCCGTGATCCAATATATCCTGAAGTAACTCCAAATATTTACGCAATTAACCAGCACCCCTCTCCACAATTTTTCTTCTATCAGTTTACCATGACCTTACCATCCTTGTAACTTGTTAAGAAGGAAAAATGCTGTTTTCCATACCGCATGAACTGCTATGGGACATAGTTTTCCCTCTACATGTAAATAGTGGGAGGTTAAACTCATTAACGATAATCCGGTTGGCCCAGCCAGACTTCAGTGCTGTATTTCACAGTAATCTCACCGTCCTTCTGCAGGCCCCCAAAACGCTCCATATGCGCCGTATGGAAATCACGGAACCATTCCTCATGTTTATCCGGCGCTTCCATCCCTGAGGCTGCAGCACCCCAATATTCCTCCCAACGCTCATGCAGCTCCTGCGGAAACAAATATTTAATCGGCTCAGTACCGCCATAGAAATACTGCAGCGGCCGGCTATGCCTGGTCTCCTTTAGCCTTTTAGAATATTCTTCTATGGTTCTGCCAACATTCATATTATCCCGAAGGAAATTAAATTCATCAGCATAGGAAAAGACCGCCAGCCAGCCGCCCGGCCTCAGGATTCTTTCGAATTCTTTAAGGGCTGCTTCCGGCTGGAAGCGGTGGTAGCTGTTGGCTGCAACTATCAAATCCACCGACTGATCCGGTAAAAAGGTCTGCTCCGCCGTACCAGCTATGTACTCTACGTTAGTCTCATGCCCGCCGATCAATTCCCTGGCCAGCCGCCGCATTTCATCCTCAGGCTCCACTGCATATACCTGTGCAACCTGACCGGCAAAATGCTGTGTGAGCAGCCCTGTGCCTGCTCCGATATCTGCAACTGCACCTCCGCTTACTCCTGCCTCCCCAATGACAAACTTGGCGGCTTCAATGGAATATGGCAGCCGATATTTTGCATACTGCCGGGCTTTCTCATACGACATGGTATTCACGATAACGTCCTCCTCTTCATAGGTTGCAAACCGCTCACAACCAAGTATGAAGCTTTTCCTAAATTTTATCACAATCCACTCCAAGGTGTACCCAGAAACAAAATAAGGATGTCTCATCAGCCCTATTTCAGGCTTTTGAAGACATCCTTATGGGTATGCTTGCAAAGCAATGTTAAGTTATTATTTCACAACGTGAATCGGGTGTCCTTCAACCAGTTCAGCGGCTTCCATAACGATTTCGCCAAGGGTTGGGTGCGCGTGGATGGTAAGTGCGATGTCTTCGAGCGTTGCGCCCATTTCAATCGCCAATCCCAGTTCTGCAATCAGGTTGGAGGCTTCAATACCAACGATTTGTGCGCCGAGTACAAGGTTATTCTCGCTGTTAGCGACAATCTTGATAAAGCCTTCCGGAGCATTCAAGGAAACCGCACGGCCATTACCTGCGAACGGGAATTTGCCGGCTTTTACTTTGAAGCCTTTGTCTTTAGCTTCTTTCTCAGTCAGACCTACGCTGGAGCATTCAGGATCAGTGAACACAACTGCTGGAATGACTTTGTAGTCCACAACCGATTTGTGACCGGAGATGGCCTCAGCGGCGATCTTGCCTTCGTAGGAAGCTTTGTGTGCCAGTGCCAGGCCTGGAACGATATCGCCGATAGCATAGATGTTAGGGATATTCGTACGGCCCTGGTGGTCGACCTTAATCAGTCCGCGTTCGTCAAGCTCAACGCCAATCAGATCCAGTCCCAGTTCGCCATCGGTGTTTGGACGACGTCCAACAGTTACCAGCAGATAATCTGCAGTTACTTCTTTGGACTCTCCGCCTACGGAGTATTTCACGGTAACTTCCTTGTCGTTCTGAACTGCACTTTCAGCTTTGGCATTGGTTACGATCTCGATACCTGTCTTAGCCATATTCTTGGCAACCAGACGAGTCATATCCTTATCAAAACCAGGCAGAACAGTGTCCAGACCTTCAATGATTGTTACCTTGGTACCGAATTTGGAGTACATTTGGCCAAGCTCTGCTCCAATGTATCCGCCGCCGATTACGATCATGCTCTTAGGAATTTCCGGAAGATCAAGCGCTTCTGTCGAAGACAGAATGCGTCCGCCGAACGGGAACGGCTTCAGTTCAATCGGGCGCGAACCCGTTGCAATAATGCAGTTGTTGAACTTGTAGCGCGGGGACTCATGCTCGTTGAACAAACGGGCTTCGTTCGTGCTGATGAACATGGCTTCACCGCTGAATACCTCGATTTTGTTGCCTTTCATCAGGCTGGTTACACCTGTGGTCATTCTTTTAACGACACCGTTTTTGAATTCCTGTGTCTTAGACCAGTCTACTTTGACATTCTCAGCGGTAACTCCGAAAACTTCACCATGCTGTGCAGCTTCGAATTGATGTGCTGCCGAGATCAATGCTTTGGATGGAATACATCCGCGGTTCAAACATACGCCGCCGAGTTCCGATTTATCCACGATCAGGACCTTTTGGCCGAGCTGGGCGGCACGAATTGCCGCCACATACCCGCCGGGACCTGCACCAATAACCAATGTGTCGATTTCGATTGAAGCGTCTCCGACTACCATTTATTACACCTCCATAACTAACATATCAGGATTTGCAAGCAGGGTCTTAATGTAATTCATAAAGTTCTGTGCTGTTGCACCATCGATGATGCGGTGGTCAAAGCTCAGGGACAGGGCCATTACAGGAGCTGCAACAATTTCACCGTTCTTAACGACCGGTTTCTCGGTAATACGTCCGGTACCCAAGATCGCCACTTCAGGGAAGTTGATGATCGGAGTGAAGAACATACCGCCAGCGGAGCCGATGTTACTGATGGAAATAGTGCTGCCTTTCATTTCGTTCGGAGCCAGTTTGCCGTCACGGCCGCGTACAGCCAGATCGGTAATGGCACTCGCAATCATCCAGATGCTCTTACGGTCTGCATCCTTGATTACCGGCACGATCAGACCATTGTCTGTGTCCGTTGCGATACCGATGTTGTAGTATTTCTTGTAGACAATTTCATTGGTTGATTCGTCAATCATAGCGTTAAGCGCAGGGAATTGACGGGATGCTGCCACAAGGGCTTTGACGATAAACGGAAGGTAAGTAACCTTCACGCCTTTCTTCTCGGCAACAGGTTTCATACGGGCACGGAAGGCTACCAGCTCGGTAACATCGACTTCGTCCATGATAGTAACATGCGGAGCGGTGTATGCCGATTTAACCATAGCATTGGCAATGGCTTTGCGGATACCCTTGAACGGTACACGTTCTTCTTCGAGACTAACATTGCCGGAAGCTGCGGCTGGAGCAGCTGAAGTCTTAGCTGCTGGTGCTGCGGCTGGAGCAGTTGTAGTTGAAGCTGCAGCCGGTGCCGCCGCTGCTGGTGCTGCCGCAGGTGCTGCGGATCCGCCTTTCAGGAAGGCTTCCACATCTTCATGGGTGATTTTGCCGTTCTTGCCGGTGCCATTCACCTTTGCGAGATCAACGCCTTGCTCACGGGCAGACTTGCGGACACTTGGTGTAGCCAGAACATCCCGGTTAGGAGCTGGAGCAGCTGCTGCAACCGGTGCTGCAGCAGGAGTTGCCTGTGCAGCTGAAGCTTCGGTATGACCGCCTTCCTGATGAGGAACATCGCCTTCTGCAGCAATAATTGCCACTACTTCACCTACACGGCAGACCTGGCCGTCTTTAGTAAACACTTCAAGGACAGTACCATTGACAGGGGAAGGAACTTCCACGACAGCTTTATCATTTTGAACTTCCATGATAATATCATCGTCTGTGATTTTGTCACCGACTTTGATATGCATTTTAATAATTTCGCCTTCGTGAAGACCTTCACCCAGTTCCGGGAACTTGTACTCAAAGTTGGAAGCTCCGCCAGTTGCAGGGCTGGTAGCTGCCGGAGAAGAAGTTGTATCTGCTCCCCCTTTGGCAGCATCCGCTTCTTGAGTGGATTGCGCTTCGGCATGACCGCCTTCCTGTTCAGGCACATCACCTTCTGCATCAATAATTGCTACAACTTCACCTACATGGCAGACTTGGCCATCTTTAGTGAAGACTTCAAGCACTGTGCCGTTAACTGGACAAGGCACTTCGACTACCGCCTTGTCATTCTGTACTTCCATTACGATATCGTCATCGGTCACTTTATCGCCGGCTTTGATATGCATTTTGATAATTTCACCTTCATGCAAACCTTCGCCCAGCTCTGGGAACCGGTACTCAAATTTTGCCACCTTGATTACCTCCTAAAAGTTATATGGAGCATGACTTCTAAAACTGCTAATTTGTATATAGATCATGCAGAAACGGGTGGCCGCCCTTATATAAGGACGGCAGGTAGATGTATTTTTAGAATTCCATTACTTTCTTAACAGCAGCGATTACACGTGCAGGGGTTGGAATCCAAGAATCCTCGATTTGCGCGAACGGATAGATAGTATCAGGACCTGCAACGCGAAGCACAGGAGCTTCCAGATGAAGAATAGCTTTTTCATTAATTTGTGCGATTACCTCTGCTGCAACACCGGAGCTCTTCTGAGCTTCCTGAACCACAATTGCGCGGTTTGTTTTCTTCACAGAAGCAACAATAGTGTCGATGTCAATCGGGCTGACCGTACGCAGATCGATAATTTCGGCTTTGATGCCGTCTTTCTCAAGCTGATCGGCCGCTTTGGTAGCTGTATGTACCATCAGACCGTAAGTAATGATCGAGACGTCAGAGCCTTCACGGACAACATTAGCTTTGCCCAGCTCCACGGTGTACTCACCTTCCGGCACTTCGGCACGGAATGCGTGATAGAGATTCAAGTGCTCCATGAAGAAGACAGGGTCATTATCACGGATTGAGGCGATTAACAATCCCTTAGCATCGTATGGGTTGGAAGGAATAACAACTTTAATCCCAGGGCTCTGGGCAATAAGACCTTCCAGTGAGTCTGTATGAAGTTCGGCTGCTTTTACGCCGCCGCCAAATGGAGTGCGGAATACGACAGGAGCATTAAATCTGCCCCCGGAACGCCAGCGCAGGCGTGCTGCCTGAACGACGATTTGATCAAGTGCTTCAAAGATAAAACCGACGAACTGGATCTCCGCGATTGGACGAAAACCTTGCACGCCCAGACCAAATGCCAAACCGCCAATTGCGGATTCAGCCAGTGGAGTATCAAATACGCGATCCTCGCCAAATTCCTTCTGAAGGCCTTCCGTTACACGGAAAACGCCCCCTACATTACCAACATCTTCCCCGAAGATCAAAACGCCCGGGTCACGGTTCAGTTCAACGCGCATTGCGTCACGGATTGTTTCTTTCATATTCATTTGTGCCATTGCCTGATATCCCCCTTATTCAAAATCGGCTTTTTGTTCTTCCAGATGTTTCGGAGTTACCTCAAACATACTGTCGATCAAGCCGGGAACGGTCATTTTTTCGGTTTGCTCAGCTTTCTTGATCTGTTCGTTCACAGTAGCCTTCGCTTCTTCTCTCACACGCAGCGTGTCTTCTTCGGTCCAGAGTCCCTTCTTCTCCAAGTACTTGGCAAGACGGGCAATCGGATCCTTCTCATTCCACTGGCCTTCTTCTTCCTTGGAACGGTATTTGCTGGCGTCATCAGACAGAGAGTGCGGACGGAAACGGTAAGTTACAGCTTCAATCAGCGTTGCGCCTTCACCTTTGCGGGCACGTTCAGCAGCGTCCTGTACTGCAGAAATAACTGCAAAGATGTCCATGCCGTCAATCTTGATGCCGGGAATACCTGCAGCAACCGCTTTGTGGGCGATTGATTTGGCTGCCGTTTGTTTGGCAAACGGAGTGGTGATTGCATAACCGTTATTCTGTACGAAGAAGATAACCGGCAATTTGAAACGTCCGGCAAAGTTCATACCTTCGTAGAAGTCGCCTTCGGAAGATCCGCCGTCACCTGTATAGGTAATTGCTACATTCTGCTGTTTTTTGAGTTTGAAGCCCATTGCAATACCAGTGGCATGCAGAATTTGTGCACCGATGATGATCTGTGGCATCAGTACGTTTACACCCTCAGGAATCTGTCCACCATGCTGATGTCCGCGAGAATATAGGAAAGCCTGGTATAATGGAAGTCCGTGCCACACCAGCTGTGGAATATCACGGTAACCCGGGCATACAAAATCTTCTTTCTGAAGGGCGAATTCACTGCCGATCATGGTAGCTTCCTGGCCGGACACCGGCGCATAGAAACCAAGACGGCCCTGACGGCCAAGGTTGACTGCACGGTCATCCCAAGTCCGGGTAAATACCATACGGTACATGATTTCTTTCAGCTGATCATCGGTCAGCTTAGGCATCTTATCCTTATTGATAACTTCTCCATCGGGGGAAAGCACCGAAAGGGCCTCCACATCCTCTGTATACACTTCGTAAGGAACTTTAGTCATCATCTTCACCTCAATAAAAAAATTTGAATATCAGTGTCCTCTGTTATAGAATTATTATACACCTGTTTTATCTGTTTCGTCAAAGAAATACGCATAAAATTTATGTTTTCATAAATTTTGTATGTATAACAGGATCTAAATTATCCTATAACAGAGTGACGATTATTCGGCAAGTAAATGATATTTAACACATTCACTGCTTGGGTAATTTTAGCGCAACCCAGAGACTAATGCAAAATTCGACAGGAAAGGTGACGATTCAGCTATGAGTGAGCCTGTTTTTCTGAAACGTACAATTGTGAAACAAACCTTATGGAGCGAGCATCTTAATGAAGAGCGCAAGCTGCGCATCTATCTCCCCCCAGGCTATAATGAGGTGCTCAGCTATCCAGTAGTCTACTGCCAGGATGGAGAAGAGTTCTTCAATTTTGGCCGCATTGCGACCCTTGCCGGACAACTGATCCTGGAGCAGGAGATTGAGCCCTTCATTATTGTAGGAGTAGAAGTGAATGTAGCCGTCCGGACAGAGGAATACGCCCCTTTCGGCAACCGGTTTAAGCAGTACCTCTCATGCTTTGCCGAAGAAATTATACCCTTTATTGAACATAATTATCCGGTCCGACGCACACCGGAAGAACGAATCATCGCCGGTGATTCGCTGGGCGGCAGCGTTTCGCTGCATCTCGCACTGGCCTATCCCGCTTTGTTCAGCCGCGTATTGAGTCTTTCCGGTGCTTACTATCCGCAGACACGTGAAATCCTTGCACAGGAAGAAGATCTATCCTGGCTCGATATCAACATGGTGGTCGGGCTACAGGAAACCGAGTATAAGACCGATACCGGCGTCTATGATTTCGTGCAGATGAACCGGGATACCAAGTCTCTGCTGGAGTCACGTGGAGCAACCGTTTCCTACCGGGAAAAAGACGGCCGCCATCTTTGGGGCTTCTGGCAGAAAGAGCTTCCAGAATCGCTTCTCTATTTCTTTAACCAATAAAACAGGTTTGAAAGACAAAAAAGTGAACATCTTAAGAACATATGTATCTTTTGCCCGTGATGACGCTTTCACAAAAGGATAGGCAGACCGGTGCCTGTCCTTTCTTTTTAACAAAGGCAACCGAATAAGCCCTACTTTCAACGAACATTCCGTTAGAGTTTTTCCTTAATTATCTGAGCCAGAAGCACATCACACCCAGCGTTGATCAACTGATACACCTGCCCGAAGTTTCCAGTAAAATAAGGGTCTGGCACTTCCCTTAGTTCTTGCTCAGGCAACAGGTCCATGAAGAACAGGAGCTTCGCCTTATCTCCACCGGGAATTTTACGAACATTATCACCATTGGACTGATCCATGCAGAGGATATAATCAAAATCATCGAAATCATCACTGCTTACAAGCCGCGCTTTCATATTCTCGTAACTGATCCCATGGGCATCAAGAATATTCCGAGTTCCTTCATGCGGTCCTTTTCCAATATGCCAATCTCCTGTACCTGCAGAATCGACTACAATCTGTTCTTGCAGCCCCCGCTCCAGGATTTTGTGTCGAAGAACAGCCTCAGCCATTGGCGAGCGGCAAATATTGCCCAGACATACAAACAGAACCTTAACGATCCTTCTCACCTCCAGCACATTTCTTTACTTCTAATATAGTACAATAGTTTGTACACTATTTATTTTATCGTGAGAGCATCATTTGTACAACTTTTCGTTCTGCATTATACTGGGTCTGGAAAAACTAACTACACAGTCACCATTCAGGAGGTACTCTATGCCAGTCAAACGGGTTGTTATTTTTGCCGGTGGAGATCTGTCGGCGCATTATTTGTCACTATTAGATGAAGAGGATTTCATAATTGGAGCAGATCGGGGAGCCTTATTCCTGGTTTCACACGGGATCGTTCCTGACATTTCAGTTGGGGATTTCGATTCCGTGACATCTGATGACCTGAAACTTATCCAAACGGGAAGCAAAAGAACCATAACCTGCGATCCTATAGACAAGGACTTAACCGACAGTGAAATGGCGCTTGATTTGGCACTGGATACCCAGCCGGAATCGATCCTGCTGTTCGGGGTAACAGGCACGCGCATTGATCATACCCTTGCCAGTATTCAAATGATGACCAGAGCACTGCAGCGCAAGGTATGTTGTTCAGTAATGGACACGCATAATTATATTACATTGACCGGTTCCAAAACCGAGATTCTGGATAGAGGCTATACTTATGTCTCCCTGCTGCCCCTGACCCCTGAGGTAACCGGCATCACGCTGGAGGGCTTTCAATATCCTTTAACAAATGCCACTCTAAAACTGGGACAATCCCTTGGAGTAAGCAACGTATTATCGGATAAGAGCGGAACTGTATCTATAGACAGCGGACTACTGCTCATTATTCAAAGCAAAGATTGAGGTCATACATACAAATTAAGAGACATCGTTGTAACCTTTGATTCAAAAAGGAAAAGACGGGAATCCCTTGCTGCCAAAGGGATTTTCCGTCTTTTTTGTGTTGTGGACTCTTCAAAATATTAATATTTTGTAACTTTTAATGAGATTTTAATAAACCGCTTTCAACCCAATCCCCGCAAGGCTTTGAAGTCCCCTAACCAAAAAATAGGCGATTCATAACCTGCTATACTACGAACAGGCAACAAGATAGACATTTATATATTATATGGGAGGAAATACAACATGAAGAAACATCAATGGGTTAAACAAGCAATTGTAGTAGGCATGTGCACAACGATTGGACTGAGTACTCTAATGGCAACCGGAGTAGGTACAGCACCTGTTGCTGCAGCATCCGTGTCTTCCTCAACGGGTCAAAATATCGTAAATTTAGGCAAAAAATATATGGGTGTACGTTATGAATTCGGAGCATCCACTTCATCTACCAGAACTTTTGACTGCTCATCCTTCACCAAATATATTTTCGCCAAATACGGCGTGAATCTGCCCCGTACCTCTGTAGCTCAATCCAAAGTAGGAAGAGCCGTATCCAAAGCGAATTTGAAAGCAGGCGATTTGGTATTCTTCTCCAGCGGCAGCAGAGCTAACGGTTCAAATGTAACGCACGTGGCTGTCTATATGGGAAATGGCAAAATCCTTCACACTTACGGCTCACCCGGTGTAACGATCTCTAATCTCAATTCCGGCAACTGGAAAAGAACCTACCTGAAAGCGCGCCGCGTTCTGTAACAGCTCTATACGAATCTCTTTCAGGCTTTACGGCGGCTCTATTGACAAAAAAGCGGTTGGCTTTGTTCAGAGTATGGTATCAGCATGTGGCGCGCCTTCCGGCGCCCTCATTACATATCCGGTACCACGTACCGTATGAATCAGTTTATTCTTATGGCCTTTGTCCACTTTGAGCCGGATATGTCTGATATAGACATCAACCACATTGGTATCTGCATGAAAATGATAACCCCAGACCTGCTGGAGGATGTCACCACGGGGACAAACCTCCCCCACATTCTCAGCCAGATAATAGAGCAGATCAAACTCTTTGGGCGTCATTTTTAGTTCCATTCCATCCCGGCGGACCACTCTGCGGGTAGGATCAAGTGTCAAGCCATCCACCTTCAGCAGGGATGAACGGTCGCGGCGGGAGCCAGTAAGCCTTATAATATTTTCCACTCTGCATTTGAATTCACCGATATGTACAGGCTTCACCATATATTCACTACCACCCGCTCCAAAAGCTTCCGCCGCCGCCTCCCCATACGTTCCGCCCGAAATCACCATCACCGGAATTTTTTTCCCTTGGTCCCTCAGATCCGATATCAACCTCCACCCCGCCCATTCTGCGGCATGATCCAACTCAGCAATCAGCAATACGGGCTCCACTCTGGTCAGCAATAAGCGAAGATTCTCGAGATCTTCGCTTATTGCTGTATTTAACCCGAGGTCACGCACCGCCTGCACCAGATTCCGGTGTTCTCCCTTGCCGTCTCCTGTTTCCTGGCCCTCAAGGGCATCTGCGGACTGCCCGGACACAAACCAAGCAATGGTCTCATTCACTTTTATCCCCCGCATCAAATCAGCCTTGCGACGGCATAGCCGCTGCAGTATAGGCTTAGATTTCCCTCAAAGCAAAAAAGCCATTCCATGGAATGGCTTTTTTATATCCTCTTTATCCGAAAAAACGGTGATAAAAACTGCGTGCAACCGCTACTTCATTGGTTCCATGAATCAAAGCCCGTCCATCGGCAAAAACAACCATCCGGTACGGTTCTTCCGTATAGGAAACCAAATAAGCATTGCTCTCGACCCTGCCGCTTTCGAGCTTAGCGAGCCTTGCAGCCGTTTCCTGCAAATTCAGCTCCCGGCGGGCCGCTGGCCGGATTTGCACCGTATCCCTGCCGCACAGCACATCACTTCGCTCTGTATTAGCAGCTGTCAGATAAGGGTAAACAGGATGACTGCCACAGGAAAGACAGCTGTCTTTTTTGGCAGCCATCACTCCGATCTCCTGATGCTCATTGCGCCATACATCAAAGGACAGAAGTTTGCCTCTGAGATGTTCACGGCGCCCGCCAAGCAGCTTCAGTGCTTCTGAGGTCGCATTTGCGGTAACTAGCTGCACAGCCTGCGGAAGAATCCCCGCCGTGTCGCAGGTATCTCCGCCAAGGGGGACAGCCCCCAGCAGACAGTTCAGGCAGGGCGTTTCACCCGGCAGAATCGTGTAAGTTATTCCATAGCTGCCGACACAAGCCCCATAAATCCAAGGAATGCCGTGCTTCTGAGCCATATCATTGATAATCAGCCGGGTGTCGAAATTATCGGTTCCATCCATGATTAGATCTACACCGGCAAGCAGACTCTCCAGCTCTTCAGCCCGCACATCCATCACCTGGGCTTCAATCTCGATGTCCGAGTTAATCCGTTCAAGCCTCGCCTTGGCCGCTGCTGCCTTGGGCACCCGCTGTAAGGCATCTTCTTCCGTAAAGAGCTGCTGGCGCTGAAGATTACTCCATTCCACATAATCACGGTCAGCCAGTATGATTCGTCCGACTCCGCAGCGGGCTAAAGTCTCGGCAATCCCTGTTCCAAGCGCACCCACTCCAATAATCAGCACACAGGAACGGGCAAGGCCAGCCTGTCCTTCTGCACCAAAAGGGGTGAATCTTACCTGGCGCGAATACCGGCCGTTCCGCCCGCGTTCCCGGTCAGCTAGTGCTTCATCTTTTTCCATGTGGTTCATTCCAAGACACCCCCATATATTTAAAAGCCGGTTAAGAGCACAGGCTGCTCTTCTCCGACTTCTGTTTATATTAGACCGTTTGTGCTGACCATTGCTCAACGTCCCAAATTTTGGTGACCCAATCCTCATAGAAATCAGGCTCATGGGAGACGAGCAGAATCGTACCTTTGTATTCCTGCAATGCCCGCTTCAGCTCAGCCTTGGCAACTACATCCAAGTGATTCGTAGGTTCATCGAACAAAATCCAGTTACTTTCGCGCATCATCAGCTTGCACAGACGCACTTTGGCCTGTTCGCCCCCGCTTAGCATACTCAGCGGACGGGTGATATGTTCATTTTTCAATCCACAACGGGCTAGATGTCCACGCACTTCATTCTGGGTGAGACTGGAGAATTCATTCCACACATCATCAATCGGTGTTAGATTCGCAGCCTTCACCTCCTGCTGGAAGTATGCAGCATTCAAGAAATCTCCGAGGTATGTTTTGCCGCTGTAAGTAGGGATAACGCCCAGGATTGACTTCAGCAGTGTTGATTTACCTACCCCATTGCAGCCAACAATAGCAATTTTCTCTCCACGCTCAATCATCATATTGAGCTTAGGCAGCAGCGGACGATCATAACCGATCTCGAAGTCAATCCCTTCAAACACCGTCTTCCCGCTGGCACGGCTCTCCTTGAACGAGAATGAAGGTTTGGCAGCTTCATCCGGACGTTCAATCCGCTCCAGCCGGCCAAGCTGCTTCTCACGGCTCTTCGCCCGGCCTGAAGTGGAAGCCCGCGCTTTGTTGCGCTGGATGAAATCCTCTTGTTTCTTGATGAACTCCTGCTGCTTCTCATATGCATCGATATGCTGATTCTTGTTCATGTCGGCCATATCCAGGAACCGCTCATAGTTGGCCGTATAGCGGGTCAATTTGGCAAATTCCAGATGATAGATGACATCCACGACTTTATTCATAAAATCGGTATCATGAGATATCAGAATGAACGCGTATGGATACTGCTTCAGATAGTTCGTCAGCCAGTCAATATGCTCCACATCCAGGTAGTTGGTAGGCTCATCAATTAACAGTACATTCGGTTTCTCGAGCAGGAGCTTCGCCAGCAGAACCTTGGTACGCTGTCCACCGCTGAGTGACGTTACGTCGCGATCCAGACCGATTGCGGCTAGACCGAGTCCATTAGCCATTTCTTCTACTTTTACATCAATCAGATAGAAATCACCGATATCCAGTTGTTCCTGAATTTCTCCCATCTGCTCCAGCAGCAGTTCCAGCTCCTCAGAGGTTGCCTCACCCATTTTCTCGGTAATAGCCATCATTTCATTCTCCAGTTCAAGGAGCGGCAGAAAAGCATCCTTCAGCACATCGCGCACAGTTTTGCCCGCAGTAAGAATGGTATGCTGGTCGAGATAGCCATAACGGACTTTTGGGGTCCACTCGACTTTCCCGCTGTCTTTAAGCAATTTGCCCGTCAAAATATTCATTAGCGTAGATTTACCGACGCCATTCGCTCCTACCAAGCCCACATGTTCACCGGGAAGCAAGCGAAAAGATACGTCCTTGAACAGCTCCCGGCCTCCGAAGTTGTGCGAAACGTCTTCTACTGTAAGTAAACTCATATATTCTCCATATGCTCCTATCTATATTTAAAAATGAGGCGGAATTCAGTTCTAACAAAATATACAACGATTCATTTTAGCACAAGTAAGCGCCGCACTGATACAGAAGATTAGCTTAAAACAGCAGTACGGGAAGACAAATACAAATATTTTCGCTATTTTTTCTGAAATAATCTACGATTTTTCGTAAAAATCTTTCTCCTATCATATTCTTTTAGCAGACGTTCAAGTGCTTCAGAGAGCTTTCCCTTTGCATGAAAAGGATCAGGCTGATAAGGTAAGCTGTGCACTTTGACTCCGCCCAAGGCAGAGCCCAGTAGATCAGCTGCAGACGGAGTAGAAAGCGGAAGACAGATTCTCCAGTTCGGCATGGGTGCAAGGTCAGTGCGTACCAGCCAATGCAAGGTATCCTCCATCCGCCAATCTGCTCCAGAAGCTATGAGCACTGGAATATCACTTGCCTTAAATTGCTCTATAGCCTCCTCATACCCCCCTGTTCCCAGATCCATAATCACAAAATTGTAAGATTCATTCGTCATGTAACTGATTTCACCTTCTGATGTCCTCTTATAGTAATGTACCCCTTTCCAGTTAACAGGCGTCCCTATTCTACCAGATTCAACTTCTGATTCCGGTTCCCCCAGCAGACCACAGATTCGGTCATAGATCCGTGAAGCGGGGTTGAAATCTACCCAAGCAACTGTACCAAACCGCCGCAGGCAAACACTGGCCGCTATTGAGGTGTGCGTTGTGCCCAGTCCCGGAGCAACACCAAGAAATGCAACCACAACCGTATGCTGGCTTGAACGGTCTAAGTCTAATTGGGTGCGCAGATATTTGCGGTTATCAGCATGTTCCGTTTCACTTTCAATCGGTTCCAGAACACTTAACACCGCTTGCGCGTTAGGGTATCTTTCTTCAGGATGCTGGCGCAGCAGCCGACGGATCACCGGAATCAATGGGTCAGGCAGGTGGGAACGCAGCTTTTCCTCCAGCCCTGACTGCCAACGGCTGAATTGCCCACCTGATGCCATATACAACAGCAACGCTCCCAATCCATACAGATCGGAGGCAGGCTCGCTTTGTCCTCCGCCATACTGTTCAGGAGCAGCAAAACCAACCGTACCTAGCTTCTCGGTGTCTTCACTTCCGTCTTTTCTAAACTTACGCGCAATGCCAAAATCAATCAGCATCAGCTCATCCCGGCCAGTCAGCATAATATTCCCAGGCTTCATATCCCTGTGAACAATCGGCGGATGATGCCCATGCAAATAATCCAATACCTTAAGCAGCTGTTGCGCATAACGGAGGATGCTTTTCACTGGCAGCGGTCCAGGATGTTGCGCAAGATATTCGCTTAAAGTGATACCCTCTATGTAATCCATAACCAAATAACAATGGCCCTCCCGGTCTGGCGGGAAGAAATCAACAACACCTGGCAGCAAAGGGTGACTCAAAGAAATCAGAAGTTCAGCTTCTGCCTGAATATCTCCATAGGAACCTTCTTGGTCGATACTCTCCTTCACCGCCCAGCGTTTTCCCGGCAGACGCAGGTCTTCAGCCAGATATACATGACTCATCCCCCCTGTTCCTAGATTTCCAGCGATTCTATATCGATTCCCGAGTATTGCTCCACCCTTGAGTTTTGTTTCAAAGATCACCGTAATTTCCTCCATTTCAATCCTTTATGATCCACAATAAAAAAGGAAAGCCTCCGTTATCCTCATATACAGCGGCATATTGCCGGCTATACTGGTAACGGGATGCTTTCCCTCTGTACAATCCATTCAGTTCTTAATACTTAATCATATAAAGTGTAATTTCATCACGGTTGTGGAACAGCTGTTTGGAGCGCTGAATCTGCATCCGCTCGCTTTCGAACATAGCGATAATTTCTTTAATTACCGCCAGCGGCTTCTTATGCATCAGCTTCACCGTGACAATAGCCGTTCCACCAGGTGACAAGCTGTGCAGCAGACCCGTGACCAGCTTGGCCATCAGCTTCGGACTCCAGCTCATATCGCAGACCAGCAGATCAAACTCATTATCCGAGAATTTTACTTCCCCGGCATTTTTGCGCAGGATCTTAAGTGACGGATTCTTACGGAGCGACTCATGCATCAGCGCCGGGTCAATCGCAGTCACCTTAAGTCCCCGTTCCAGCAAAAACGATGTCCATCCGCCTGGAGATGCGCCAATATCCACGGCATTCCGGAAGCTCTGGAACGGAATGGAGAACTCCCTTTCTGCTTCCATTAGTTTGAACTTTGCCCTTGAAATCTGCCCGTCCTCTTTACGGAAACGGATCATACCGCCATTCCAGCTCGACAGGTTGTCCTCAGGCCGGGATACACCGGCATACAGCGCTTCACCATCGGCATACACCGAAATGACCCAATCAGGTTCTTGTACGGTGAACTCCGCACCCAGATCCTGCAGCCGTTCCTGGAGCCATTCACGCAATTCCCCAGGGCTGTCCGGCCAGAAGGAGTTACTGCCCTTACGGACATGCAGGGACACCTTCAACCCTTCAAGCTCACTTCGTCGTCCCAGGTAGACAGCCAGCCGTTCCAGCGCAGACATGTCGCCCTGGTCTTGGAATTCAACAGGCTGAATATGCCGGAGAAAGATCGGCAGACTAGCGGCCAATCTGCGGGATACCTCTTCGGGCTCCGCTTCCAGCGTGGCCAGGAATATTTCACCCGGCAGCAGCAGTGTGCTTTTCACCGAGCCGAACAAGCGGCGCAGCTCTTCTTGAGCATATGGAGCAAAGCCGTGATTAGCGGTGCAAATATACCGCGAATGTACCTTTTCCTCCGGAGCATGAGTATGCTGGGGGGTTAATTCTATAAAATCGTTCAAAGGGTTGTGCCTCCAGGTCTTATTTTTATCCAGGGACGACCGCTATCCCATTCTATATCAGCAGGAATATCGTAAGTGGCCAAGATCATTTCTTTTGTTAACACTTCTTCTTTGGGGCCAGAACCAGCCAGCTTGCCGCCACGGATTAACGCTACATGTGTAAAGAGCGGTACAATTTCCTCAACATGATGGGTAACATATACAACGGATACGTCACGCTGCCTCAGCTTATCGATCTCGGCAAGCATTTTCTCACGCTCGTATAGATCTAGTCCGGCACAGGGCTCATCCAGAATCAGGAGTTTGGGCTCTGCCATCAGGCAGCGTGCCAGCATTGCCTTCTTACGTTCCCCTTGGGACAAGGTTCCAAACGGATGATAGGCCATCTCACCGAGATTCATATCCTCCAGCATCCGGATCGCCTGGTCATGCACCGTACGAGGAATTTCCTGATAGAAACGAAGGTAAGCATAGGCTCCTGTAGCGACTACCTCCCATACGGGATCAGTCAGCGACAGCTTCTCCATCAAAGAGGGTCCGATATAGCCAATTTCCTTGCGCACCTCGCGCAGATCACACTGGCCGTACTTATAGCCTAACACCTCAACCGTACCTTTGCTTGGAAACAGATAGCCAGTCATCATTTCCAGCAGTGTGGTTTTGCCTGAGCCGTTGCGGCCAAGAATTACCCAGTTTTCGCCTTGTTTCATTTCAAGTGATACATCATCCAGAATCAGGCTATGCTCCCTGCGCAGGGACAGATGTTGTAAAGATATCATTATGAGGTCACACTCCTTATGTAGTCCAGCATCCGTTCCACTGAGCCCATTGAATAATAAACAGCCGGAACCTTACTGCGGTCAGCCGGGGCAACCAGTAGTGCAGGCACACTGGAAATCTGGTACATGTTCACCAACCTCGGCAGCACATTTACATTACCCGTTGCGATCAATAGTTCTTCCGGCAGTAGATGCTCAGTTACCTCCAGCATACGGCGGGCGGCTTTACAGGTTCCGCATAGCGGTGTATATAAAAATATCACCAAAGGTTCGCTCCCGCGTTCCAGTGCATTTAGCAATTCTTGTTGGTTCATCTCTTTCATCGGCTCACCGTCCCGGAGGTTATCTCCAGAAGTCTGGACGGATTCAGCGGGCCATTATGAAGTCTAACACCATCAGGTAGAGCTGGATACAAAATTTCATACATTTCCCGGCGTCCTTGCAGACTGGAGGTATGCAGATATATTTCGCGGGGGAAAAGCTTTTCCAGCACGATTCTTCTAGCTACTTCGCTGCCGCTGAAGTCATCTGGCCCCATATCAAAATCAAGCGATAAGATACGAACTTCACATTCCCGGAGCAGCAGCAGACATTCTTCCGTGGAACGTGCCAGTGTAAAGCCCTCAGGCCGTCTGCGGCAGTCGTCCATGAATAAATTGATCATTGCTGCACCTCCTCTTCATACCATCTGCGTACGATAGCCATTTCTTGGCGGTGAGTCCCGTCCGGTCCCTTCCCGGTCTCAAGGGCAATGGCCACCCGTTGAAATGGTTCGGTAATCAACAGACTGCGCAAGCCAGCTTCACCTATACAGCCTTTGCCGATATTTGCATGCCTGTCCCTCTGCGAACCAAAAGCATATAATGAATCGTTCAGATGAACTGCCACAAGATACTTCCAGTAGCCAAGGGTCGTGCCCTTAACGATGAAGTCTTCAGTAGATTTCGGATTCCAGATCCCGGCGGCAAATGCATGACAGGTGTCCAGACAAAATCCGATTTTGTCCGGGTAACGGCTCAGTTCACGGATCTTGACCAGTTCTTCCAGCGTTATGCCTTCCTTGCCATGATTACCAGCCTGATTCTCAATCAGCAGCTTGGCCTGCCCGTCCCAGTTAACCAGTGTGTCATTTATACATTGTATAATATTTTGATAACCTTGTAATGGCTCGATGCCGGCAAAATGTCCAAAATGGACCACAATACCCAGCGAACCGCAAGCTTCAGCAATCCCCAGATCATTCAGAAGAGAGTCCACCATCATCTTCCGGGATGCTGAATTTGCCGCCAGATTGACTGGATAAGGAGTATGCGCGATCGATTCCATCCCCTTATCCTTGCAAAAGGCGGCACAGCTCTCCGCATCACGCAAGTCCATCTGCTTTAGCTGCAGACTGCGTGGATTCTTCGGAAAATATTGAAAACACCCAGCACCGCTCTCCCAGGCAAACCTGGCTGCACGCCCGAATCCGCCGCGAGTGCTGACATGTGCCCCGATTTTGGGCCTATTCGGCATGCTGGCAATCCGGGCAATAGAACACTTTGCGTCCGGACAGCTCTATTTTGACAATATTCCCCCCGCCGCGTAAGCAAGGTTCGCCTTCACGGTCATACACTTTGCAGTGATCATTATAGGAACCAGTAACCGTGTCCCCGGACATAAAAGGCATTTCCATATAACCGCCGATCTCAGTAGCTTCTGTCAGTACCTTACGTACACTGTCGTACAGCCTTCCCACCGCTTCCGGTGTAAGATTCTGCACCAGCGTGGTTGGAAGGAGCTTTGCCTCAAAAGCTATTTCATCAGCATAGCAATTGCCAACCCCGGCCATAACCTGCTGGTTGACCATCAGACTCTTCAGCGACCCCCTGCGGCCTTTCAGAAGTCCCGCGAACCGCTCCGGCGTCATGCGCCGGTCCAGCAGCTCCGGCCCCAGCTTGCCCATTGCCGCTTCGCTCTCCTTAACGGACAGAAGGTGCAGATATCCAAGCCGGAGTCCCATGAAATACAGAATGTGTTCTCCAAAAGCAAGCTCCACCTGTGTTGTACGGTCAGGACGCTCTTCCTCAGTCCCGTAGAACAAAAGCCCTCCAAGCATCAAATGCAGCAGCAGCCTGCGGCCATCATGAAGATGGAACAGGATGTGTTTGGCTCGCCGCTCCACAAATACTATGCGGGCTCCAAGCAGCGCCTGGGTGAATGCTTCAGTATCCATATTAATAGTTTTTTCACGGTTTACGGTTACGCCCGTAATTGGAACATTTATAAGATGCTGGCTAAGCAGCTTTCTGTAATTCTCCATTTCCGGCAGTTCCGGCATAATTACATCTTCCCTTCGTAGGTAGGTAAAAGCATACCTTTGACATTATACACCGAGTGCAAGCATAAGTTCAGCTAAATCAGTATAAATTTCATCCGGTGTCACTCCGGTTAAGCGTTGATAGTCCTCCAGATTGTCCCTAGTTGTAAGCCCCGTCAGCACCAGAATAGTCTTGCACCCTGCACGCACACCTGCGGAAATATCGGTTCGCATGTTGTCCCCAACCACAACAGCCTCACCCGGGTCAATTCCAAGCAGCGATGTTGCATAGGTTATGAGGTGCGCTTCAGGTTTGCCAATGACAACAGGAGAAAATCCGCTTGCCGCTTCAATTGCGGCGCCCAGCGTACCAGCTCCAGGCATAACACCGTCATCCGAAGGAAGCATCAGATCGGGGTTAGTGAGCACGAATTTTGCCCCTTCACGAATCCAGCGGGAAGCTTGCGCAAGGGAATCATATGTAAAAGACCGGTCAATGCCTTGTACAACATAATCCGGCGCTTCGGTCACAAGGACAAGCCCTGCTTCGCGGCAGGCTTCGATTAACCCCTCTTCCCCAAGTATCGCCACTGTTGCCCCCGGTGATTCCCCAGCGATATAGCGGGCTGCCGCTAAGGAGGAAGTGCATACTTCTTGTGGCTCTGCTTCAATCCCCATTCCACGCAAATGAGCCGCTACACCGGCGGGAGTCCGGGAAGAATTGTTCGTTACAAACAAATAGGGAATTCCCGCCTTACGAAGTCCGGCGATGAGCAGATCTGCACCAGGAATCATCTGTCCTCCGTGGTACAACGTTCCGTCCAAGTCGATCAACAATCCTCCAATAGAGTTCATAGATGCCTCCATTTCGCCTTTAGTTCATAGTGTAAATATTTAATCACATTATTCTTTTATTCAGCTATTGCATATACAAAATTTCCAGTTGTTCTCCATCGGGAAATAAGCTGATTTCATGGGCATTTTGGTGTAAAGCTTGCTGTTTTTTCGTCAAATTCTTAGTTTCTTCGTTATCTTTTCAGCCTGTTAATTCTTTTCATTCAACAGACCTCGTCGAACGCTAGCGAACACCCGCCACGCCGGTCTTTTTTTGGCACAAAACTGTCATTTCCTGCGCTTTCCCGGAAAATAATTCACTTTCCCGGATCATTTCCTCAAGGATTTCCCGGCGATCTGCGATATACAGGAAAGGTACAGAACTCTTCAGCCAGCAGTGTCTGAGGGAATATTGCCTGCGCTTCCATAAGAAGCGGCAGCAGCTCTTCTTGTGAAGTGTAGCGAGAACTGAAGTGAGTCAGGAGCAGCTCCCGCGCACCAGCTTCACAGGCCAGCTCAGCAGCCTGGACGGCGGTACTATGATGGTACTGATGAGCCATATCCTTCAGATCATGACCAAAAGTGGCCTCATGAATAATCAGATCTGCACCCAGGGAAAGTGGCAGTACTCCATCACAGGGTCTGGTATCTCCCAGCACGGTTATTATACGGCCTCTTTTCGGTGCATTCACTACTTCCGAAGCACGGATCAGAATGCCTTCCTCAGTCGTTACATCCTGCCCCTTTTTCAATATGCCATAGAGCGGACCTGGTTTCAGGCCATAGCTTTGCAATAATTCTGTATTCAGATTGCCCGGACTGTCTTTCTCTGTCACCCGGTATCCATAACTATCGATCCGGTGTTCCAGCAGGCCAGCTTCAACCTTGAAGCTGTCGTCCTCGAAGAGAAGTCCTCCGCTATGTTCAACAATCTCAATGGAATATGGAATTCGGGATTGACTGACGGATAAGGAGACATCCAGATAAGCTTTCAGACCCGGCGGGCCATATACAGTAAGCGGTCCTGTGCCACCTTGATAACCTCGGCTGGACAGCAGGCCCGGCAAACCAAACAAGTGATCACCATGTAGATGGGTAATAAATAGCTTCTCAAGCTTCCCCAGCCGAAGCGGTGAACGGAGAATCTGGTGCTGAGTACCTTCTCCACAGTCGAACATCCAAAAGCTTCGCCGTTCTTCCATCAGCCGGAGTGCAACCGACGTTACATTCCGCTGCAGAGTGGGCACTCCCGCATTCGTACCCAAAAAGTATATTTCCACTCATGCTCCTCCTCTCTATATTCTTTGGAACTCATCAAATTCTACCCTTTTTGGAACAAAAAATCATCTTTCCGATAATCGTACAGCTCCAACAAAAAACCTCCCGGTTACGGGAGGTTCCGCTCTAATAGGGTGCAGTACCTGTAGATTGAGTGTATGGGAAAAGGAGCTTATTGCTTCTCCACATTAAAATACTGAGCTTCAGGGTGTGCGAATACCATTGCTGATACTGAAGCCTCTGGTTCCATCATAAACCCTTCAGTCAGCTCGACGCCAATATCCTCAGGTGACATAAGCTTGAACAAAGGTCCTTGATCCTCAAGATCCGGACAAGCGGGATATCCAAAAGATACGCGGATTCCCTGGTATCGTGCTCCATGTCTTTGCTTCATGGTCATATCGGCTGGGTCCGGGAATCCCCATGTATCCCGCATCATATGATGCACACGCTCCGCTAATCCCTCAGCAACCTCCAGAGCCACCGCCTGTAGAGCGTGCGAGCGAAGGTAATCGCCTTTATCCCTCAGTTCTGCAGACATTTCACGGACACCATGTCCTGCCGTAACCACCAGGAAACCGACATAATCCATAACTCCGCTGTCAACAGATTTGAGGAAGTCTGCCAGACACAGATAAGGCTCCACACTCTGGCGAGGGAAAGTGAAGGTATGAAGAACCCTGGTCGTATCCTGAGGGTCGTAGATCAGTACGTCATTACCTCTTCCTTGAGCAGGGAAAAACTGATACATGGCATGAGGAGTTATGGTACCCTCCAGCATAGCTTTATGGAGAATTTCATCTACTGTTTCTTTGAGTTCGACTGTACGCGGGTCACCAGCAGCAAGCTGAGCTTCCACTGATCCCTTCAGTCCAAGATGATGGCCCAGCAGCATCTGCATATTTACATAGGGGATAATATGTCCCAAAGGATAATTACGCAACACATGCCGCTCCAGATCAGGCGGTGTAAATACTGGCGCGTCAGCCGAAATCTTGGAACGGACTGCCCTTGTCAGCACCGGCATCTCCTGCTGAGGAGCTACAGCTACCGCTGTCTCTGCTTCAAGGCGCACTTCCTCTTCAATTTTCAAACGTTCATCCGGATTCATTAACCGGTTGGCAATATCGAGACCATCCATTGCATCTTTGGCATAGAGCACCAGACCGTCGTATTCCGGGCGGATGCGCGTCTTAGTGAACTTGCGCGTCAATGCAGCTCCGCCAACCATGATCGGCACATCGATACCTGCTGTGCGCAGATCCTGAGCTGTCAGCACCATTTGCTGCGCCGACTTCACGAGCAGGCCGGACAGGCCAATCGCATCTGCCTTTTCCCGCCGGAACGCTTCAATAATATTCTCCGGTGGTACTTTTATACCCAGATTGATAATCTGATAACCATTATTAGAGAGGATGATCTCCACCAGATTTTTTCCGATGTCGTGTACATCACCTTTGACTGTAGCCAGCATGATCTTGCCCTTCACAGAAGTCTCATCCTTCTGCATGAATTGCTCCAAGTGGCTGACAGAAGCCTTCATCACTTCAGCGCTTTGCAACACTTCTGCGACAATCAGCTCATTGTTGTTGAACAGTCTTCCGACTTCTGACATTCCAGCCATGAGCGGTCCGTTAATGATCTCGAGCGGTCCTGACTGGGTCAGCGCTTCGTTCAGATCGGGAATCAGGCCTTCCTTGGTCCCTTCCACTACATAGGAAGCCAAGCGTTCCTCCAACGAGAGGTTGGAGATTTTCTCTTTCTTCTCCACCTTCTTACCGCGAAAAGCAGCAACGAAGGCAGACAGTGTATCATCATTGGTATTATAGATCAACTGCTCGGCCAGATTACGTTCTTCTTCAGAAATGGATGCATAACGCTCTACCTTTTCCGTATTCACAATGGCATAGTCCAGTCCGGCCTTGGTGCATTCATAAAGAAATACAGAGTTAAGCACCTCGCGCCCCGCTTCAGGCAGACCAAACGAAACATTGCTGATGCCTAGAATCGTATGCACTTCAGGAAGGGCTTCTTTAATTAGCCGAATGCCATCAATTGTCTCCTTAGCAGAACCAATATACTGTTCATCTCCTGTTCCTACAGGAAATACCAGTGTATCAAAAATCAGATCTTCCGGCGCCAGACCATACTTATTAACCAGCAAATCGTATGAGCGTTTCGCAACTTCCAGCTTATCTGTAGCTTTAATAGCTTGTCCCGTTTCATCTATTGTACCCACAACAATGGCAGCGCCATATTTATGAATCAACGGAGTAACCAGCTCGAATTTTTCTTCACCATCTTCAAGGTTAATGGAGTTAATAATTGCTTTACCCTGACAATACTGCAATGCCAGATCAATTACCTTGGGATCGGTGGTATCAATCATTAACGGAACCTTTACCTTTTTGACCACCAGCTCCAAAAACTTCTTGATATCCTCACTCTCATCACGGTCCGGGTCCTGGACACAGACATCAATCACCTGCGCACCGCTTTTGACCTGGGCCCGGGCAATCTCGGAAGCCTCTTCATATTTACCTTCCACAATCAACCGTTTGAACTTCCGTGAGCCCAGAACATTCGTGCGTTCACCTACCATATATGGGCGGTTATCGCTCTCAATATATACAGGCTCAATTCCGGAAAGTGCCGGAGGGTGAACTCCATCCAGTCCACGTGGCGGATATTCTGCAAGCGCCTCAGCCATCGCCCGGATATGATCCGGTGTTGTTCCGCAACAGCCTCCGGCAATATTTAGCCAGCCTTTTTCAGCAAAACCAGCAAGCTTGCGGGCAAGCGAATCCGGAGACTCATGATAATTACCATTTTCATCAGGCAGTCCCGCATTCGGATAGCAGCTTACTGCTGCTGAGGAGATTGCCGAGAGTGAACGGATATGATCACGCATAAACTCTGGTCCGGTTGCACAATTGAGCCCAATGGAGATGGGTTTCAAATGCTCCAGCGAAATGTAAAAGGCTTCAATATTCTGTCCGGCAAGTGTAGTCCCCATCGGTTCAATTGTCCCGGAGATCATAACAGGCAGGGTTATACCTGTCTGGTCAAAAGCATTACGGATAGCGATGCTACCAGCTTTGACATTAAGTGTGTCCTGAGAAGTTTCAAGCAGCAGTGCATCCACTTTTCCGTCGATCAATGCAACCGCCTGCTCCTCATAGCTCTTCACAAGATCATGGAATGTAACTCCACCCGTCACGGAAAGGGTTTTTGTTGTTGGTCCCATAGCCCCAATCACATAGCGCGGATGGTCAGCTGTATCATATTTATCCACGGCATTACGGGCCAGTCTGGCAGCTTCGAGATTGATCTCGCGAGCCTTCTGTGGGATATCATATTCGGCAAGCACGACCGAAGTCGCACCAAAAGTATTTGTCTCAATTAAATCTGCTCCGGCTTCCAGGTATTTCTCATGAATATCCTGTATAACCTCTGGCCGGGTAAGCACCAGCATTTCATTACAGCCATCAAGTTCTTCTCCGCCAAAATCAGCACCGGTAAGCGGCACCTGTTGAATCATCGTACCCATTGCTCCGTCAAGAATCAGTATGCGCTTTTGTAAGCTTTCAGCAAGTGTGAATTTAGCCACTTTCTATCCCCCCAGTAAAACATTAGAGTAAGTTTAGCAGAATATACGGAATTCGAAAAGCCTTCCTTTCCACTCTGCATTATCTGTAATGGTTGCGGCAACTCCCGCTATTAATGATTTTGATCATACTATGGCTGTACAACAAGTTTTTTGCTGGGCATGGAATGCTGTGTCCGCGCACTCACATGGGATGTCACTGTATAATCGCCCTCGCTCTTTAATACACCTTCAGCCCTATATGTACCTTCCCCTGCGGATTCACCAGTCAGCTCCAAAGTCTGCTCCTTATTACTGTTATTTACGATTTCAAAAAGCACCTCTTTTGCATCATCCACCGGTTCGCCATCTTGAGTGACATGTGCTTCAAAAGTTACCTTCTGTCCTGCCGTAACCTGCTGTGGATTCCAATTCAACTCTACTTTTATGGGCTCCATAGACATATTTGCCGCAGAATGCATATTAGACTCCGACTTTGCACCTTCAGAACAGCCCGAAAGAGTTGCTGCAATGATTACCGATAAACACGCTGCCAGCTTCCTTTGATTGATCATTTGGAGTTCCCCCGAATCAAGTTAGGATAATATGATACTGACATACTGTGAAGCATTTCTTTACTATTATACACATAATACTCAGATAATCAGTAATCAAGCTGTTTTTCCTGCCTCATTTTGTGACATTGATCATATCAAATTGCATATTTAAACAAATTTTCTTGCACAAAAAAAGCCGCATCCCGACTTAGTCAGGATAACGGCTCTTGGAAGAGGCCTATAAAGATTTCACGAGTGGAAGAAGCTCACTGAGATGTTCAATCTGATAATCAGGTGTAATATCAGGATCAGTTTCTTTGCCGGTGCGGTTAATCCATACGGTAGTCAGACCAGCACTGAGCCCGCCAAGAATATCTGTAGTCAGCTTATCACCAACCATAATTCCGTCCTCAGGAGAAATATCGAGAAGCTCCATCGCATGGGTGAAGATCTCTTTGTCCGGCTTGCCTTTACCGAAGTTCCCCGAAATAACAATGTGGTCAAAATAAGGAATCAGCTCAGGCACACTATCCAGCTTCTCCTGCTGCAATGCAGGGCACCCATTCGTCAAAAGCAGCAATTTCACCTTACCTTTGAGTTCATCCAGTACATGCAGAGTCTCATCATAGATATAAGGCCGGTTGCGGCGTTCTGCAGCAAATGTAGCTGCCAGCTTTGCCGCAAGTGCCTCATCCTCCACTCCCAGTGCAGCTAGTCCACGGCGCCAGGACTCTTTGCGGTAGACAGGAGCAAGCTGCTCCATCTGGCGGAATTCATGCTGCTTCCCAGCTGTAAAATTCCCCCATAGCGCTTCAAATGGATTAATTCCAATTAGCTTGGTGAACGGAAACGTTTCATATGATTCATACAGATTCCTGGCTTCCCTGCGGACAGCTGCTTCCAGCTCCTTAGGATCGACGGATTCACCTGCTGCTTCACTGGCATATCGAAAGGCTTCTTCAACACTTCGTTCATCCCAGAGCAATGTGTCATCAAGGTCAAAGAGTACGGCGGAAATCGGCATTATAGTTCTCCCTCTCCCTATACTGGATGTATCTTTCTATTCGCTCACGTATTCCACATGATTTTGTTTGGCGAACTGTTCCAAACGTTCGGCCATAGCATTAATGTCATAACGGTTGAACAGCCTGGAGAATACCCACTGTGTGCGTTTGCCTTTGTACTTAATGGAAACTGCGCCACGTGTTACGGTAATCTTCTCAATATCCGCTGCAGGAAGATGACGTTCACGGTTGTATTTAATAGTAGAAAGTCTGGCACGTTCAACTTTCAAATAGGGACGTCGGAAAAACAGCAATGCCGCGAGCAGAAAATAGAGTACAACTCCCAGCCAGTTGGCAAGAATGCCGCTGTTCTTAGCTTCGTCTATTGAGCCAACTACCCAAAACATTAGGCCAAGCATTACCAACACTACAGGAAACACGATATTGCGGCCTCTAAAAATATCACCGCTCTTTGCAGCGGCAGAAGTCGTTGAAGCATAGATAGATTCTTTCCCCTGCTTCTTGCGTTGCTTATTAATTTGCTGTGTGTTACGTTGAACCATTCTTTCCCAAGAACGGGCCATGTTAGTTCCCCCTAGTCATCCAATTATATCTATGAAAAGGAACAAAGCCTCATTTATTCTCGCCCTGTTGCCTTGTTCATGTACTTATTTGTCCACAATTTCAATGTTATTGAGCTGCGCACGGAAGTTACTGCGGATATTGCCCAGGTAGATCTCCCGGAGCTTGGCTCTTTCGGTGAGTTCTTCCTCAGTCAGGCCGTCACTCTTCTGTTTGCGTGCTAATTCATTGATACGGGCGACCAATTCGTCAATGTTCAATATGTTCCCCTCCCTATAAATTCATTCTAACTTTGCCATGAGAAAAAGAGCTTGTCAAGGTCTCCTCCCTGAAAGCTCCTGGTATCTGTCTATAGGTACTTCATTAATATTAATATACAGGTAAGCTCAGCACATCTCCGGCCTTGATATTACTATTCTCTAGACCGCTTGACCGTTTAATTCCTTCTATATATACAGCCGTTTTCATATCAGCCGGTTTATTCTTAAGTGCAATACTCCAAAGTGTGTCCCCGCGTTCAACAACAACTCTCTTCTCCTGCTTGGCCGGCAACACCGATCCTGCAAAAACATTACCTACCACGGTAAATCCCGAAATCACTAACAGAAAAATCAAGGCCACCTTAACCAGAGTGTCCTGATGGAACATTCCTCGGCATGATGTCACTAAGGACAAAAGAATATTATCTAGTCTATCAGAAGAAGCAGAGTGGGTTCTGGCTGTATGGTCCTCATGAACCTCGTCGTAAATACTACGGTAAGTACTGTACTTTAACATATTAACCGACCTCCAAACACTTGTTCTTACTTTCAAAATCAATATAACACGAACATGTGTTTTGATCAACACATTTCTTCGAACAATTGTTCCCTTATATTTCACTACTCATTTTCTGCCCAAAATAACTATTCTCAGCCCCCATCTACTCTTTCTATCATTTTAGAACTTATGTTTGTACGAACGGAAGTTCTATGTTATAATTTTCCCAAACATAGTATATGGGGTTGATTCCGATGTCAAAGATTTCGAGTCGTCAACTGGCGATCCTGGAATTTATTCGTAACGAAGTCCGCAGCAAGGGTTATCCGCCTTCTGTCCGGGAAATCGGCGAAGCTGTAGGACTGGCTTCCAGCTCCACGGTACATGGTCACCTGGACCGGTTGGAGAAGAAAGGTCTTATCCGCCGTGACCCTACGAAGCCACGGGCAATAGAATTGCTAGGACAAGAGGATTCCGAGAATGTTCATCAGTTCGTTCAGACGGTAACACGCATTCCAGTCGTTGGAAAGGTTACCGCCGGGGTACCGATTACAGCAACAGAGAATATTGAGGATTACTTTCCGTTGCCGGCTCATTATGTAGGTGATGATAAAGTGTTCATGCTTTCTGTGCTAGGTGACAGTATGGTTGATGCTGGCATTATGAATGGTGACTATGTAATCGTCCGCCAGCAGCAGACTGCAGATAACGGAGATATCGTTGTAGCCATGACCGAAGAAGATGAGGCAACAGTTAAGACCTTCTACAAGGAACGAGACCATATTCGTCTGCAGCCGGAGAATCCGGCTTATGAGCCCCTTCGTCTGAATCGTGTTACGATCCTGGGCAGAGTTATAGGCCTATTCCGCGATATTCACTAGCCCCCTCTTAATGAAACTGTTCCGCAGTCTAGCGGAGCAGTTTTTTCTTTAGTTATCTATTGTTTCCTTATTTTCTTTATACATTCATCACAATGGATGGCTCTCTCCCGTTCTACATGCCTGTCTATCCTTACAAGAACATTTGTTCGCTTCGGTTGATCAAACAAATATACCAGAACTCTCCCTACACTCCGATCATATCCTGATGATAAAAGGAGCGTTGACCAAGATGCCCAATTATCGGATCATTACCGATCTCTCCCAGCGAATGCTCTATTTACTTGACAATGAGACTGTAATTAGAGGGTTTCCTGTCGGGATCGGGAAGATACTGTCCGTCTCTCCAGTCGGAGAATATACCATTATCAACAAACAGAAAAACCCCGGCGGCCCTTTCGGAGCCTTTTGGATGGGCCTATCCAAGCCTCATTACGGAATACACGGAACCAATGACCCTTCCTCCATCGGTAAGAGGGTATCCCATGGCTGTATCCGTATGTACAATGAAGATGTGTTATTCCTTGCAGCAACAGTGCCTGTTGGAACCCGTGTAACCATTAGGGAATAAATAAAATTTGGAGCCAACAGTGATTGGAACTAAAGTCCGTTCGAAGAGCACCCACACAAGCGTCAACATTACATCTATTTGTAAAACAAAGGGGCGTCCCAAGCAGCCATTTCACGGCTTTTTCGGGACACCCCTGTCATGTTCAAACATTTTTTTCTCACGTTAACAGGAATTCTGAGTTAATATGTCGAAACCTGTATATTGGCAAATTAAATCTTGAAAGGAAGTGTCTGGTTTGAATCAATCCAAAATTAGAACACATGTCGATTTTAAAGTCGATGCATTAGGTAAGCTCTCCAATCTTCTACTCAACAATAATCATGGGGAACGCAAGGTTAATATCCTTACAGCCTTCGGCAGCATCCAAGGTAATGTAGCAACGACTAACAGCAATGAGGATGTATTTAATCTCAAATCATTGATGGATGATGTCATTGTTGATGAATACATCTCCTACTTAGGTGCAGAACATCCTGAAAAGACTTTCAATTACAATTTCGTAGTTTTGGATAATGTCGTTGTACGGCCATTCGCCAACTTCGCTACTGAAATTGAATATAAACAGCTGATTGTCTATGCTGAGCAAATAACGTCCTTCAACTTCATGTAAAACCTGCGTATAACTACATATAGAAGCAGTAATCGGCTAATGTCCTCCCGGCGACCTTTCTTATAACTTTCAAAACCCGGGAGCATTGTGCCATACCACAGACTTGCTCATATCCGGGTTCATCTCTTAATTAGTCTTCAGCCCCGCAAGAATTGATACCTGCTCCGCCAGTTTCCTGCTGCCTCAGTAATCCTACAGGCTTCCATTATCCTTCATCCATCATTAACCGTCCGTTATAGTAAGATATCTTTCGCGTTCTGTCGACACAATCCACAGCAACAGCAAAAGAGCCGCTATTCAGCAGCTCATACAGTCTGTTTAAACTTCCTTAATCTTAATGGATATAACATTCGCCGGATTAATGTGTTTGCCGCCCGCCAAAATCCATTATGTAAGTCCGCAAACGTCCTAATTCTATTAGACTATTCTTGCTTCTTCGGTACACGGACCCTGAACTCAAATCCTTCCCGGCTGTAACACATCCCTGCTACAAGTACATCTTCAGGCGTCCATCTTTGCACAGGTCCGGCATAATCTGCAATGACATGGGGTTTGCCCTCAATCAATTGGACGACGTATACTTTAACTTGAGCGAGAGCTGCCGCGAACAAATCGGCATCACTCGTCAGAACTTTATATGTTGATTTCAAAACAGCTCCTCCTTGTCTCCTGATTCTTATTCTCATAAATCACATGTTTTCAAACACATTATGTAAAAATCAAAATTCAGCAATACTCCTTGAGGCAAGTAGTTCACTAGAAAACTAATAGTAGTTACCTACTTAAATACCACGCTTATGTGTCCATTAATCAGAGCAAGGGTGTAAATTTCATTCTATAGGTAGTATACAGCCACATGGAACAATATGTAAACGTTTTTTAGCGAGCTTAATTTATTAAAATAACAGTATTATTCATTTTTAATAATTTTTAATGGGAAGTTGCTTTTCCTGGATTTGCATGTCAATTTCATGACTTGACTTGCCTTTCTTCCCTAGATTTGATAAGACTAAGTTAGTTTGTTCCCAGACTGGATGATAAGGAGAATGCACTTTGGAAGAAATACGAATTCAAAAAAAGGACCGTGCCGTCAGCTTTAGGGTGATTGAGGAGGAAGGTGAGTATATCGTTTTTGATATGTCACTCTCAAACCCGGGAAGCAGCCGCACCAATTATACTGGTAAGCAGTTCGCTGAAGCTTGGAAGGCAGTCGAATCAATCCTAGGCGAAACAGAGATTCCTGATGAAATCATTAAATATGCTAAATCCTGATTTCAAATGAACGGCCCCGGCAATCGGGGCTTTACTTTTTCCACAGTGACTGACCAAATGCCGCCAATAAGAAAAAGTATTATTCACTCCGCACCTCTATTGTTTAAAGTCTCAAGTAATGAAATTTTGGTAGCCAACCTATCTTCAAGGAGGGACTGTACTTGCTCCAGTTCTCTCCTTTTACGTTCGATTTCTTTCATTTTGTGTCGGAGGAACGCTATTTTACGGTTCACGCGCAAGCTTTCTCCCCCAACAGCCTGGTTCAGCTCCTTAAGCTCCGCTAATGTGAATCCGGCTGCTTGAAGCATTTTGACCATTAGTAATTCCCCTACTATATCTTCTTCATAATCCCGGTAATTGTTAACTCCCCGATGCACATAGCGGCGATCCAGAATTCCCTCCTTCTCATAATAGCGAATGGTTGGAGCAGTAAGTCCTGTCTTTTGAACCAACACATGGATTTTCATGAGTATCTCCTTAAAAAGACTCCACGCAGTGGGGCCTTGGCGTGGGGATGTTCAGATCTATACAATACATAACATATTCTGAAGCAGGCTACTATGATAAATCACAATCATTTTCCACAGCAAAAAAGCCCTCAACGCCAAAGGCGTCAAGGGCAACTACATACTAGTAAAGCGTCATGTATTGGTCTCTTTCCCATTCGTGAACCTGTGTACGGTAAATATCCCATTCGATCTCTTTCAGCTCGTAGAAATGAGCCAGTGCATGCTCACCAAGGGCTTCAGTGATAACGTGACTACGGATCAATTCGCTAAGCGCTTCCTTCAGGTCTGACGGAAGACTAGGAATTCCTTCTTCAATACGCTCTTCCTCAGACATTACATAAATGTTGCGGTCGATAGGAGCAGGTAGCTCCAACTGACGCTTGATACCGTCAAGACCTGCCTTTAACATTACAGCAAGTGCCAGATAAGGGTTAGCTGCAGGATCCGGGTTACGAACTTCAATACGTGTACTAAGTCCTCTGGAAGCCGGGATACGGATCATTGGACTACGGTTACTGGCAGACCAAGCTACATAGCAAGGTGCTTCATAACCAGGTACAAGACGTTTGTAAGAATTCACTGTCGGGTTCGTAATGGCTGCAAAAGCACGTGCATGCTTCAAGATACCTGCCATGTAATAACGGGCAGTTTTGCTTAGTCCAAGAGTGTCACTCTCATCGTAGAACATATTTTCACTGCCCTTGAACAGGGACTGGTGGGCATGCATTCCGGATCCATTCATACCAAAAAGAGGTTTAGGCATAAAAGTAGCATGCAGGCCGTGCTGACGTGCAATTGTCTTTACGACGAGCTTAAAGGTTTGAATTTGGTCGGCAGCCTTAATGGCATCCGCATATTTGAAATCAATCTCATGCTGACCGTAAGCTACTTCATGGTGGGAAGCTTCAATTTCAAAACCCATTTCTTCCAGCGTCAATACGATTTCGCGGCGGCAGTTCTCCCCAAGATCCATCGGCGCCAAATCGAAATATCCACCCTGATCGTTTAATTCTGTTGTCGGATTGCCCTTCTCGTCGGTTCTGAACAGGAAGAACTCCGGTTCCGGTCCAACATTCATCGCCGTAAAGCCCATTTCTTCAGCTTCCTTAAGGCAACGTTTGAGAATACCACGCGGGTCTCCGGCAAAAGGTGTTCCATCAGGCATGTACACATCACAAATCATACGTGCAACCCGGTTTTCAGTAAACCAAGGGAAGATAACCCAGGTGCTGAGGTCTGGGAAGAGGTACATGTCAGATTCCTCGATACGTACATAACCTTCAATGGAAGAACCATCGAACATCATTTTGTTGTCTAGGGCTTTTTCCAACTGGCTAACAGGAATTTCTACATTCTTGATAGTACCGAGCAGGTCGGTAAACTGCAGGCGGATGAAACGGACATTTTGCTCATTTGCGATACGAAGGATATCTTCTTTTGAGAAGCTCACTTTACCCTCTCCCTTTCACGTCTCTTTGTATTATTTATTAAAAAACCGGGATAGCTCGCCTTGAATAAGAGATACTTGTCCCGGTCTTTTACCGGAAACCAGTTCCTGCTTCAATAAACGGTGCAGCTGTGAATCAGATAATTCTCTACGTCTAACCTCAGTGTCAGGGGTAATGACAGTAGCCTCTTCCGATTCCTTCGATACAGGGTTCATCACCTGCTTGATACCGGCAATGTTTACCCCTTTCTCAATCAATGCCTTGATCTCCAACAGGCGTTCTACATCATTGAATGAGAACAACCGCTGATTGCCGGATGTGCGCGCGGGCACGATCAGGCTGTGCTGCTCATAATAACGAATTTGTCTTGCAGATAAATCGGTTAGCTTCATTACGATTCCTATAGGAAATAATGCCATATTTCTGCGGATTTCATCACCCATGACTCATCCAACCTTCCAATGATCTTTTTCTCATCTCATTGTACATTTCCTTATTTGGCGTGTCAATGGTGTGTAAGATATTCTCACAACATTTTATATAACCTGTAGAAATCAAGTGAAGTGAGTGTCAGCTAAAACATAACATGACCTCCGAAGTATATCACAGAGATCAATTGACAAGCAAAAGACTGATTACTGTGCCACACAAAAAAACTCATCAGCATAAGCGGATGAGCTATACTATAGAACTGCGCATGTCACAAACTGAGGAAATATAAATTGATTAGGAAGAACTTATAACTGATCGTCTTTAGGCACCGACTCATAACGTTCCCGGATTTCACGGTTCTTTGCATAGTTGTATAAGTCCAGGGCCGTAATACCTCTACGGGCCAGCTTCACAAACAGAACAAACGCATAAATTCCAAGTCCAACGCAAACCAGCCAAAATAAAAAAAACAGTCCACTCAATCCGCCTGCATAAAAAAAGCCAGGTTGCTGGGTTACCATTCCATACCCCTTCTTCCTTATGTATTCAATGAGAATCCCTGCTTCAATTGAAGCAGGGATTGCGCATTTCTGCCGAACAATGAGTCAAGCATATAATACTTGGAGGAATATGTAAATTAAATTATAGAAAAATTTACAGTAATTTACGATCTCTCATACTCTGCAGCGCCATCAGAACTCCATATTTCACATGAGAATACGTTAATCCACCTTGCATGTATCCGATATACGGAGCCCGAATGGGAGCGTCAGCAGATAACTCCAAGCTGCCACCCTGTATGAAGGTACCTGCCGCCATGATGACAGGATGCTCATACCCAGGCATATCCCAAGGCTCTGGAACCACATGGCTGTCCACAGCCGCAGCACGCTGAATGCCCTGGACGAAAGCAATCAAATGTTCAGGGCCATCAAACGCCACCGCCTGGATCAGGTCCGTGCGCGGCTCATTCCAGGCTGGCTTGGTAGTAAAGCCGCAACGTTGAAACACGGCAGCAGCAAAGATACTACCTTTCACAGCCTGACCAACCGTATGAGGCGCCATAAACAGTCCCTGATACAGTCCGCGCGTCGTGCCCAGCATGGCCCCTACTTCTCCGCCTATACCCGGCGCAGTCAAACGGTATGCTGCCAGCTCCACAAGATCTTGACGGCCGCAGATGTAACCGCCGGTCTCGGCAATTCCGCCACCGGGATTCTTAATGAGCGAACCCGCTACAAGATCAGCCCCCACCTGTGGCGGCTCGAGCTTTTCCGTAAATTCGCCGTAGCAGTTATCTACAAATACAATCACATCAGTTTTGAGCGATTTGACCAGTTTCACCATTTCGCCTATTTCAGCCACTGTGAATGAAGAACGCCAGTCATAACCACGCGAACGCTGGATACCAATGACCTTGGTCTTCTCATTGATAGCCATTTTCACTTCTTCCCAATCGATTTCACCTTCAGCTGTTAATGCGGTTTCGCGGTAGCTGATTCCGAAATCCGCCAGTGAACCCGTCCCGTCTCCAGGTTTGCCGACTACCTTGTGCAATGTATCATAGGGGCGTCCTGTAATGTACAGCAGTTCATCTCCGGGTCGCAGCACACCAAAAAGTGCAGTTGAGATGGTATGTGTGCCTGAAGCGAAATGAGGACGCACTAACGCCGCCTCAGCTCCGAACACTTCGGCATAGACCAAATCCAGTACCTCTCTCCCCCGGTCGTTATAGGCATATCCGGTAGAACCCGCAAAATGAAAGTCACTCACCTGCTGGCGCTGAAAAGCTTCAATCACCTTCCACTGATTATGATCCACTATCTGATCTAGTGACCTCACTGCACTTTCAATCTCGTGCTCAGCGGCTTCTGCCGCCTGAATTATATCCTCTGCAAATACTGCCATTTCACTATTTCTCTCCTTATATTACATCTACTTGCCATGAGGAGACAGGAATATGTCGTTCATCCTTGTTTTCATGACATAAGGTTCACAGTCTATTTCTACCAATGGTTCATCCTTCAAACATAAAATCAGATCAGCAAGAAGAAACGGTGAAGAACCACCGCTTCTTCTTGTAAGAATTCAGGAAAATATGAGCCTGCTCTAGTCCTGAGCAACATACTCAGCCAGCTTGTAGCTCCATTTTTCGTAATCCTCTTTATTAAGACGCACGTTATACAATACATCATTTTCTTCATAACTTTGTTCAAGAACCTCTCCTACACGGTAGAGAAGCGATGAAAGGTCTCCACGGTCTCCGGGAATGCGGAAGGTCAACGTATCACCCGCCAGCTCATCGGCTATTACTTCTGTGATGCGCGTCAGATCTTCCGGGTTAAAGGCGCTGATCTTCAGATAGCCAGGACCCGTAGGCAGCATTTGCAGTTGTTCGGGCTGACAAATATCACTTTTGTTAAAGAGAACAATTTGCGGTTTCCCGGCAGCACCAAGATCCTGCAGAATAGACTGAACGACATCCATCTGCTCTTCTCTCATAGGTGAAGACGCGTCTACCACATGTAGGACCAGATTGGCTTCATTGACTTCCTCAAGAGTTGCACGGAAGGATGCCACCAAATCATGAGGCAAATTCTGAATGAACCCTACGGTGTCTGTCAGGACTACATCTTTGCCTGCAGGCAGCTGCAGTACTCGCGAGGTGGGGTCGAGAGTAGCGAACAGCTGATTCTCGATGTAAACATCCGCATCTGTAAGCTGCTTCAAGAGTGTAGACTTCCCTGCATTGGTATAACCCACCAGCGCAACCTGGACAGCACCACTTTTGCGGCGCCGTTCACGGTGTAATTCACGAGTCTTGACGACCTCGTCCAGCTGACGTTTCAGTTCTGTGATCCGGTCGCGGATATGACGGCGGTCCGTCTCCAGCTTGCTTTCCCCTGGACCCCTGGTTCCAATTCCTCCGCCAAGCCTGGACAGATTCTTACCATGGCCGGATAAACGCGGAAGCAAATACGAGAGCTGTGCCAGCTCTACCTGAATGATGCCCTCACGCGTTTTGGCCCGGCCGGCAAAAATATCCAGAATCAATTGGGTCCGGTCAATGATTTTGAGGTCCAGGGCCTCCTCAAGGTTACGTACCTGTGCTCCGGAAAGCTCTTGGTCAAAGATAGCTGTGTTAGCTCCGAGACCGTCCGCAGCCATCCGCAGCTCTTCTACCTTACCCTTGCCGATAAACCATTTGGAATCGGGAGTCTCTTTGTTCTGGCGCAGCACATCGAGCACCTGAACTCCGGCAGTCTCCGCCAACTGAACCAGTTCCTGCAGAGATAGCTCAGGGTCAATGCCTGTACGCTTGATTTTGTCCGTAACCAGACTCACCAAAATAGCCCGGTCCTGTACTTCTGTTTCTGTATCGTGGGTGGTGATTGCCATGAATGTCATGCTCCTTGTCGTTGTACACATCAGTTGTGTATCATCCGTGGTGAATATTGTCCCTACAATTTGAAATCTTCGATGCGGAGTGTCATCAGTTCCTGCTTCCCAGGGCTGTTGCTCTCATATTGATTCAGCAGCCGTACCGCCTGGGCACGTACCGCCTTTTCAATAGAATTGCGTACATAACGTGCATTGCTGAAGGCATGGAGACTCTCCGTCTTCTCCAGCAGCAGATGCTGCTTTAATTTGAGTATGGCCTGGGGCATCAGAATATAATCGCGCTCTTTGGACATCAGTTCAGCAATCTGCAGCAATTGGTCTATAGTGTAGTCCGGAAATTCAACCTGAATAGGAAATCTGGAGGGAAGTCCGGGATTACTCATTAAAAAATAATCAATCTCACTGGAATACCCGGCCAGGATTAATACAAATTGACTCCGGTGATCTTCCATGGATTTCACCAGGGTATCGATTGCTTCTTTGCCAAAATCCTTATCTCCGCCACGGGCAAGACTGTATGCTTCATCAATAAAAAGAATGCCTCCGAGAGCCTTTTTAACCAGATCTCTTGTCTTCTGGGCTGTATGACCGATATATTCACCTACAAGATCAGCGCGTTCCACTTCAATCAGATGACCTTTGCTGAGAACACCCATCCGCTGAAACAGCTTGGCAACAATCCTGGCTACTGTAGTCTTCCCCGTTCCCGGGTTGCCCTTGAATACCATGTGATAAGCCTGACTCCCGCTGGCCAGTCCTGCTTCACTGCGCATACGCGCGATCTGCAGCAGTGCATATATCTCGAACACCAGCTCTTTGATATTATCCAGGCCTACTAGTGCGTCCAGCTCCCGGCTAAGCTCCTGAAACAACTCACTGTGTCCGTTATTTTTGGGAACAGCAATCTGCGCGGCACTATCTGCAGCCGTATGGGCTACTGCTGATGTTTCCTGATTCCGCAATACAATATTGATTTGACGTGACGGTCTGCCTTCCTCCCGTCCACTTGCCGCAGCTACGCGTCCGTTCACCTTGTTCACCTCATTATCCAGGGCTGACTTTTTCTATATCATATCTCAAGTCTATTCCGGATCATGAGGTCTTATTAGCAGTTTCAGGAACTTGCGGACAAATTAGGCTACACCGTTACTTAAAGTCCGCAGGGCTTTGCCCTTTCACAAAAAAAGCTGCTGCATCTTCCATTTCGTATAGGCCAGAATCTCGCGTGTTTTGTATTTATACATCGACATGACCTTTGAATCGGTCAATCCCAGTTCAGGGCGGGTATAATTCAGCTCTTTGGCAATTTCAAATGCACGCTGACCATGAAATGTATGTGTAATAATAATAGCTGTCTTTAATCCTTCCGATTCCATCACCCTTTGGCTGAACTGGAGATTCTCATAAGTACTGGTAGATTTGTTCTCCATAAAAATAGCCGTCTCAGGCACACCCTTGCCTACCAGATAATTCTTCATGCCTTCGGCTTCGGTATATTTATAGTCTGCCTGGTCCAGTCCGCCGGACACGATAAATCGGGTGAATTTGCCTTCCCGGTAGAGTCCCAGCCCATAGTCAAGCCGTTCCTTAAGTCCGGGACTCGGCTCATCTCCCCACATAGACATACCGAGAATAATACCCGCATCCGCTTCCTGCATCGGATTCGTTGTAACTCCGCTATTAATCCGTCCAAGCACAGACGCGCACCATAGAAGTCCGGCCACTGCACAAATAATCAAAAGGATTAACAGATTCCGGCGCAGCCGGAAACGTTGTCCTTTGCGGGAAACTTTGCGGATCGGGGATGAACCTCTTTGATAGACATACCACTCCATTATTATTTCCTCCTGAATTCTCCGTGATGGAACAATTCGGCGCGATGTTTCAAGGAGAGAGAGAAATAAGGAAAAGCATGAGCATCTATGCTGTTAAGAATACTGGTCGCTGTAGCCCAGGCCAAATTATAGTCGCTGTCTGTAATGTCCTCACGTTCCAGCGCTTCCTCCAGCTCATCTTCATCGAGCAGAAACACCTCTCCATTCCACAGCACCACAACATCCAAATATAGATCATCGAACCAAGGCACCCCCTGGTCGGTGACTCCTTGCACTTTGCAGGTATCAATATACCACTGCACTATGTTTTGCCGGTCGTCGAACATGGCCGTCACAATATAATGGCTGTCTTTGGGAAAATACTGCAGCCATGAGTACCCTTTGTCTGCTATGCGGTATGTATGCCTGCCGTAGCTCTTCCACAATGGTTCCTTCAGCCCATAGATCGTATACAGGGTGATGTAACCGCTGAATTCCCGGCTTTCCACATAGCGGCAGGCAAAATGGCGGCGCGTAATCCGGCGCCAGTTGGCCCGGTCTCCGAATTTACGTTTCATATGAATGACCCTCTCAAGAAATGGTGTATTCAGCTTAACACATTTGCAAGTTACACTCAAAACATCCCTTGTAAATTCCGGCAGACACTGTTTATTAAAGTCATAGCAAAACCCCGTCAGCCGAAGTCTCCTCTTAAAAGGGAAGACTCTCAGCCGACGGGGCAGTTGAACCATTTCATTATAGAATTATAGAAAATCTACTGTGTAACACTGCCATCATTCACTGTTCCTGCAGCGGGATCGGCCGAGGGAACTGCACCGCCTTCTGTACCGCCACTTCCGCTTCCTGTTCCATTGGTTACAGCTGGATCGGTAGGAGCTGTAGCAGCCGGTGCCGGTGTGGGCGACGTTTGGGGTGAATCGGATGGTGCTCCTCCACCATTATTACTACCGCCAGGGTTACCATTACCCTGGTTATCTCCAGCACCTGTTCCATTCCCATTTCCGTGGCCATTCCCGTTGTTGCCATTCCCGTTGTTCCCATTCGGATTGCCATTTTGCTGGCCATTTCCGTTATTACCACCATTACCCGTTCCATCTGTAGGAAGATTCGGATCAAGTGTCGCTTCCGGCTCCTGTGTTGGCGGTTCGTCTTGAACCTCTACGGTGACTGTAGCAGAAGGTTCGCTCTCCACATCGAGTTCAGGATAATATGCCGTGACATAATATTCATAAGTCAATCCAGGCATTGCACTGATATCTCCGACACTGGTCGAGACAGTGTTGAGCAGCGAGCTGAATTCCGTTTCTGACGTTTCACGCCGGTAGATCCGGTACTCCACTCCTTCTACCGCTGCAGGCTCCCAGCTCAGGTTCACCGTCATTGTTGATGCATCATAGGCTGCATTCAGGCCGGCCACAGGCAGCGCCGTTTCCGGTGAGGCTGATGGTTGCGCCTCCTGTACGCCTTCAGGCTGCGGGAACGACTTTTTAGGTACGCCCTCCAGTGCTTCCTCCATTACCTTGCCCCAGAATGCTGCTGCGAGCGGGCTGCTGTTCTTCAGTAGATGGGTTTTGCTTGGTTTGTCATAACCCATCCACACGGCAGCGGTCCATTCCGGAGTGTATCCGACAAACCACACATCGCGGTTCGAGCTGATACCTTCGTATCCGCTTTGAGTGGTACCGGTTTTGCCGGCTACCGGACGGTTGATTCTGGCTTTTTTACCCGTCCCGTCTTCTACAACCTTCTGCATCATTTCGGTCATTTGGTAGGCTGTATTCTCGCTCATTACCCGTTCAGGCTTGGTATTTGCTTTATAGACGGTGTCTCCATCACTATTCGTAATCGATTTAATCGAATAAGCCTCACGCAGTTCACCGCCGTTAGCAAAGGCACTGTATGCCTGAGCCATCTCCAGTGTATTCGTACCTTCACTCATCCCTCCGAGTGCCAACGAGAGGTTTTTATCTTCATCCTTCAGATGAATCCCCAGGCTCTTAGCGAACTGAAAGCCGGTATTCACACCGATTTCATTCAGCAGCCATACGGCTGGAATATTCTCAGACTTCGTCAAGGCCTCTGACATGCTGATCGTCTTGGAATAGCCGTGCAGATTGTTCGGGCAGTATTTGCCGAAGCACTGCTTCTCATTGCTGAGCACGGAATCATTCGTGAACTTTCCGGATTCCAACGCAGGTGCATAAGCTACCAGCGGCTTGAAGGACGAACCTGGAGAACGACGGCTGCCGTCTACACGGCTGTAACCTTTTTTCTCATAGTTCCGACCGCCAAGCAGGGCCACAATGCTGCCATTCTCCTGGTTAATAATCGTCATTGAACCCTGTACCAGCTCATCGTCGACGCTCTTCTCGAAGTTATCACTGTCGGCAAAAGCCTTTTCTACCGTCTCCTGGGCATGTGCGTCCATGGTCGTATAGATTTTGTATCCGCCGATATTCAGATCATCTTCAGTCAACCCGAACTTTTCTTCCGCTTCATCAATAGCATAATCAATAAAAGCCTGATAACGCTGTTTGCTTTCCGGCGGCTTATAGTTGTAATCCACCACTTTAGCCTCATCCATCTGCGCCTTGGTGATATAACCCTGATCGTACATCAGCTGGAGTACTACACCGCGCCGCTCCTTCGAGAGCTCAGGATTGCGAAGAGGGTTGTAGCGGGAAGGCCCTTTCGGCATTGCAGCGAGAGTGGCGATCTGCCATACTTTGAGTTTATTGAGATCACTCTGGCCAAAATAACGGATGGATGCCGCTTTGATCCCGTAAATCGTGCCGCCAAAGTTGATGCGGTTGAGATATTTAGTGATAATCTCTTCTTTGGTGAATTTGTTCTCCAGTGCTACGGCGATGGAAACCTCGGTTGCCTTACGGAAAAAGGTTTTGTCCCGGGTTAGGAATATGTTCTTCGCCAGCTGCTGAGTGATTGTGCTTCCGCCTTCGACCATACTGCGCGCCGCAATATCCTTCACTGCCGCACGGCCGATCGACCATAAATCAACACCGCTGTGTTCAAAGAAACGTCTGTCCTCGGTCGCAACAAAAGCATTGACCAGCAGCTTCGGAATCGCATCATACTCAACAGGTTCGCTTTTTTCCAGCGCAAGCTCACCGATCAGGTTCGCGTTACGGTCATATATCTTCGTAGTCTCGTTGACCGACAGTTTATCCTGGTTCGCATCCAGCAGCTTTTGCCCGTTCAACATAATGAACAGGTAACCGCCTAAAGCGCAAAAAATCGCCAGCGCCGTGGCAAAAAACAGCGTCCACAGCACACGCTTCTTAGTTAGAAACTTCTTTTTTTTCTTGGGCTTGCCTTTTGAATTAGAATTCGAACTTGAGTTCGAAGACTGTACTCCTCTGTCTCTATTGCGGTTCGTCCTTGATATCTCGTCTCTGGACATGTTGCCTCCTGACTCCCTCTCGGAACTTTCCTGTAATGGAGTGCACGAATGAAAAGAACAACCTTCACAGGTTGCTCTCTCGCACTCACTATTAAAAACGATTTATAAACAAAAAGGTTTCGCTTTAAGACTGTAAAATCTTATTCTTCGCTTCCATTGTCCTGCATGAGCGATACGCTGCGCTGCGGTGTGAAGGTGGAAATCGCGTGCTTGTACACCATCTGCTGGCGTCCGTCACTGTCGATGACAATGGTGAAGTTGTCGAAGGCTTTGATGATTCCCCGGATTTGAAAGCCGTTGGTCAAATATACTGTAGCAGGGATATTCTCTTTGCGCAGTTGGTTCAAGAACGTATCTTGGATGTTAATGGACTTGTTCATATGACGTACCCCCAATGGTTCAATTAGATTGTTCAGAAGTATATTCAAGACCTTCGAGAAACTTTCCTGCTATTATAGCACGTATTTTGGCAAAATTCTCTGAAAAGTTTTGGCTCTCATCGACGTCGATCCACTGAATCTCCTTCATGTGGCGAAACCATGACAACTGTCTTTTGGCGAAACGGCGGGTATCGCGTTTAAGAAGTGTCACTGCTTCGGCTAACGTCATCTCGCCTTCGAGGTAAGCGGCAATTTCCTTGTAGCCCAACCCCTGCATGGACACCAGGCTTCTGCTGTAGCCGTGTTGCAACAGTCCATTCACCTCAGCGACGAGCCCGTCTGCCAGCATCTGATCAATTCGGTCTTCAATACGTTTATATAGTATTTTCCGGTCCATTGTCAAACCGATGAGGCATAGTTCATAGGGAGATTCCTTTTTTTGGTCCGCATGGGATGCGGACAATGTGACCTTTGTCTGATGATGAATTTCCAGTGCGCGGATGATCCGGCGGCGGTCATTAGGGTGCAGTCTGGCTGCGCTAACCGGATCTACCGCGGCCAGACGGGCATGCAGTGCCTCAGCTCCATTGGCCTCTGCAAAGGCGTCCTGCTCGCTGCGGAAAGCTTCATCTGCTACCGCCTCCGAGAAACGGAATCCATAGCAGAGGGACTCAATGTATAAGCCCGTTCCGCCTACTATGAAAGGTAGTTTTCCCTTTTGGCTGATCTCTTCGATCAGCCGCCCGCCCTGTTCCTGAAATTCAGCAGCAGAATAAGAATCCTGCGGATCGTGAATATCGATCAGATGATGGGGGATTCCCATCATTTCCTCAGGGTTGATTTTGGCTGTTCCGATGTCCATCCCCCGGTAGACCTGCATCGAATCGCCAGAGATAATCTCAGCATTATAGGCCTCTGCCAATTCGAGGCTCAGCCGGGTTTTGCCGACTGCCGTCGGGCCAAGCAGCACCAGAACCCTGCGTTTTGTCTCAGTTGTCAATGGATATCACCCCGTACGAAGTTTTGGCGCTGGCCCGAAGCAGCTCTGTAAACCCAAGCCGGGAAAATTCCCCGCTTAAGGCTTTTTCCTTCAAAAGTACCGTTTTGCGGGCGACTCTGACGGCCTCGGCGACACTCTCCGGGGATAATGCTGCTGCATTCGCGAATTGGCGCAGAGGGGAAATCGCCGCTGAATCCGTCAGCGGCACACGGAACATCGGGTCAAAATAGACAATATCTATACTGTTGTCCGGTTGTTCACGCAAGTAAGCTAAATGATCACTATGCACAACGCGCACGCGGCGCAGCGCAGCATTCACTTTTTCCTGGCCCGAAATATAATGGCTCATGCCTTCGAGAAGCAGTGCACTCAGCGGCAGGGAGCTCTCCAGAGCCGTTACCACAGATTCTTCTCCGCCGTACACTGCAAACAGCAGGGAATCACTGCCCAGTCCTGCGGTACAATCCAGCACACTGTCTCCCGGCACCATTCCAGCGGCTTCCAGCATCGGATCATGCTCCCCCCGAATAATCCGTTTGGCGCGGACGAAACCCATGCTTGGATGGAATTCCATCGGCGGCATGTCGGGAGTAATCAATCGGACGGCCTCCTGCAGGACTACCAGAATTTCTCCGTCCCCATAACGCTGCACCAGCTTGGCCATGGACCATTTGCCTCTTTGAACATAGATCGTTCCGGTTCGCTCTGCCAGGCTCTTGGCCCGCATTTCAATATCCGGGATCGGGTCGAAGCCCGTGGTTATAATCATGTTGCCTCCGTTTCCTGCTTATAACAAAATTCAGAACTTTCTTTTACATCACGCGTTTGAACAGCTTCTCCAGATCATACGAGGAGAAGGATACCACGATGGGCCGCCCATGCGGGCAGGTATACGGCTGACGGCAAGCGGCCAGGCGGGAGAGCAGCGACTCCACTTCATGCTCCGTCAGCTTCTGGTTAGCTTTGATAGAAGCCTTGCAGGAGCACAGAATCGATGACTTCTCACGCAGCTTCGCCAGATCAATGGTCCGCTCGCTCAGCACCCACTCCGCCATTTCTTCAATAACTGCCTTCTCATCCCCTTCCGGGAACCAGTATGGCAGGGACCGGACTAGAAAGGTCTGACCGCCAAAATGTTCAAGATATACTCCCGCCTGCTGAAACCAGTGCAGCCGCTCGCTGAGCTGCCGGCTCTCAGAGGGGGTAAACTCCAGTGTAATCGGCAGCAGCAACTCTTGCGAAGCGTCTTCAGGTCGTCCAAATTTCTCATAATAATATTCGTAATTCACCCGTTCATGGGCAGCATGCTGATCAATCAGATACAGACCGCTGTCATTCTGGGCAATAATATAAGTCCCATGATGCTGACCGATATAATTCAGCTCTGGAAACTGCGGAAGTCCAGCATCCTCACTGGAAGGAGGAGCATAAAGCTCTTCCGCAGTAGGCATCTGAGCCCGCGGGGCATTCGAAGCCGGAAACTGGCGATAACTCCCGCCATTTCCATCATTCGTTCGCGTAACGGATGGAGGAGCGCTGCCACCACGATAAGCTGATGTCGTTTCCCGTGTCTGGAAACCAGGTGCTGAGGGGTTGCTAAAGCGTCCCGTCCCTCCTTCAGCTGTCCCGTCGAATAGTGGAGCATTACTGCCGTTATTCCCAAGGATTCCGGGAGCCTGCGACTGGAATCCGCTCCGGGTTCCTTCATTACGGGTGGGCAACCCATTCTGCTGCCCTTGGGCAGATTCTACTGCACCAGAGGCAGCAGCAAACCCGCTGCCCGGATCAACCGTGTCCTGAACGTTCCGGCTGCCGGAACCTTCCGGCGGCGGAGGAACAGCTCCCTTGGGGAAAGCGAATTGCTCTTGAATAAATGAGCTGCTGCCCTTGGAACCGATCATTTCTTTGCCGGGCCGGGGAATCAGGCTCTGACCGAGCAATACCTTGCGAATTTCCTGTTCAACAAAAGTATATAGCTCCACTTCTTTACTGAACCGGACCTCCAGCTTGGCAGGATGCACGTTGACGTCCACCAGTGAAGGATGCATATCAAGCTGCAGCACCAAGAGCGGATAACGGTTGATCGGCAGAAGTGTATGATATGCCCGCATAATGGCAGCATTCAGCCCATTGCTGCGGATGTACCGCCCGCCTACTATTGTAGTGACTGCATTGCGGTTGGAACGAGTCCATTCCGGCCGGCTTACATAACCTGAGAGCCGATAGTCAGGGTCCTCCGCAGCAACCGGCAGCATTGCCTTGGCGGCGGAGGTGCCGTATACCGCGGCAATGACCTGCAGCAGATCTCCGTTGCCAAGCGTATGCAGCAGCTGATTGCCGTTATGATGAAGAGTGAAAGAGATAGACGGATGCGCCAGTGCCATACGGTACATTGCATCGGAAATATGACCCAGCTCGGTCTGAACGCTTTTCATATATTTCAGTCTCGCCGGAGTATTGTAAAATAATTCCTTTACCGCAAGGTCGCTCCCCCTACCGGAGGGCTCGTCCTCATTCCGGATCAGCTTCCCGCCTTCGATGTCGAGCGCTCTGCCTCTTCCATCCTCATTGCTTGAAGTAAGCAAGGACAGCTTGGACACAGAAGCGATACTGGGCAAGGCTTCTCCGCGGAATCCCAGGCTGGTAATTTGAAACAAATCCCTGCCGTTCAGAATCTTGCTTGTCGCATGGCGGTAGAAGGCAGTCTCGCAATCCTCGGGATCAATCCCAGAGCCGTTATCCTTTACCCGGATGCTCTGCAGTCCACCCTCCTCCACCGACACTTCAATGCGGGTGCTTCCGGCATCAATGGCGTTCTCTACAAGCTCCTTAACTACCGAAGCAGGCCGCTCCACCACCTCTCCTGCAGCAATCTGGTTGGCGATGTGCTCGTCAAGCACATGAATTCTGGCCATGTTCTTTTCACCTCACGATTAGGCTTATATATGAATGTAATTCAGTATAAATATTGGACATCTGTTAAGAAGCTGTATGGCTAATTAAAGGGTCAGCTCTTTAGCTTTGATCTTCAACTCGTTCAGCAACCCCATCGCCTGCAGCGGTGTCATATTCATTAGGTCAGCACCCTGAACAGCGGTGATTAGCTCTCTAAGAAGCGGATTCTCTTTCACTACTGGTGCTCCTGCACTGCCTTTACGATTCTTGCGAGGCTCTTCTTCACCGAAAATAGAGAGCTGCACAACTTCATTGTCCTCCTCCGCTGCAGAAGAAGCAAGTGAGACGGCCGTTTCTAGCTGAGCCGCAGCATTCGTAGTCACGATAGAGCTGTCGTCAAAATGAACACTACCACTATGCGCTGAGGAATAAGGTTGTCCAGCAATGGATGGACCTCCTCCAGCATTCGGCTGCAAAGGCATGACCTGATTTTCCTGCACGGTATGTTCAATGTAGCCCGTGCCATAATTCAACGAAACAGTTCCCGGAGGAGCAGCCTGTTCAATGCTCTGAAGTAGACCATAGGCGCGGTCTATAATACCTTCCGGGAGTCCTGCCAACCGTGCACAATAAATCCCGTAGCTGCTGTCCGCCGCCCCCGGCACGAGCTTGCGCAGGAAATTCACTTTATCGCCGCTTTCCTGTACTGCCATGGAGTAGTTGCGGAGCCCGGCGAGGCTCTGCTCCAGATGGGCAAGCTCATGAAAATGCGTCGAGACCAAGGCCTTGCAGGCAATGGTATCATGAACATATTCGATAACGGCCTGGGCAATGGCCATACCTTCACTGGTCGAAGTGCCCCGGCCCAGCTCGTCGATGATGATCAGGCTGCGTGCTGTTGCCTTTTCTGTCATCACCTGAATATCAGCCATCTCCACCATAAAGGTACTCTGGCCGCCAATCAGGTCATCCGCTGCTCCGATCCGCGTAAAGATGCGGTCAATAAGCGGCACCTCAGCGCTGCCAGCGGGCACAAAACAGCCAATCTGGGCGAGGATGCAAATCAGGGCAACCTGGCGCATATAGGTGCTTTTGCCTGCCATGTTCGGGCCGGTGATCAGCAGGATATTGCCTTCATCCTTGCTGAGTGTGCTGCCGTTAGCAATAAAAGCCGCATCCTTCAGCACTGCCTCCACCACCGGATGTCGTCCGCCTTCCAGCCGCAGATCATATCCATCCGATAGCTTCGGCTTCACAAAACGGTGCTCGGCACTGACTGCGGCCAGGCACTGGTAGACATCGATTTCGGCCACCTTTTCGGCAAGAGCCTGGAGACGGGGAATTTGCGCGCTAATCCGGTCACGCAGTTCTATGAATAAGCTGTATTCCAGATCCGTCATCTTGTCCTGGGCTTCCAGAATTAATGCCTCTTTCTCTTTCAGTTCCGGTGTAACGAAACGCTCGGCGTTAGCCAGTGTCTGCTTGCGTTCATAGCGCCCTTCCGGCAAGGAAGAAAGATTGGAACGGGTAATTTCAATATAGTATCCGAAGATTTTGTTGTAGCCGATCTTCAGGGATTTAATACCCGTGGCCTGGCGTTCTTTGGCCTCCAGCTCTGCAATCCAGCGTTTGCCGCTGCTGCTCGCTTCCTTCAATTCATCTAGACGTTCATGGTAGCCGGCACGGATAATTCCCCCATCACGCACCGAGACTGGAGCTTCTTCAACAATCGCCCTGTCAATATCCTCGCGCAGTTCTGCGCATTCATCCATAGAGGCGCCAATCTCACGCAAAGTTGCCGATCCGGAATCCAGGCACATTTGCTTCAGTGACGGAATCTGTTCGAGCGACAGCTTCAGGGCATTCATATCCCGGCCGTTGGCGCTGCCAAAGGCGATCCGGCCAACCAATCGTTCCAGATCATAGATCTCTTTCAGCGCTCCGCGCAGATCCTCGCGCACGATGAACTGGTTGTACAAATAATCGACAGCCTCTAGCCGGCGTTCAATCGGGGCACGCTGCAGAAGCGGTTTATCTATTCTTCGGCGTAGCAGACGGCCACCCATCGAAGTTTCAGTCCGGTCGAGCAGCCAGAGCAGCGAGCCTTTTTTGGAACGCTCACGTACCGTTTCAGTCAGTTCCAGATTGCGCCGGGTAAACGGATCGAGAATCATATAATTGCCCGGCTCGTAAGGCGAAATCTGGCTCAGCTGGCCCAGAGACCGCCGCTGAGTTTCGTTAAGATAAGAGATCAGCAGCGCTAGGCACTGTCCGCGCTCTTTCTCCAGACGCACCCAAGCGGCTTCGCCGAACTGGCGGCGGGCCAGCCCTTCTTCTCTTTTCTCCCAAGGTGTATATACTACTGGTTTGGCCAGCAGCGAGGCCTCGCTCCGCAGCATATCCAGCAGCGCTGCATCCCCGATAATCTCTGCCGGCTCATAGATACCAATCTCATCACGCAGCCATTCATCACCTGCGAGCACGGAAGTCACATATAGCTCACCTGTGGTCAAATCACAAGCCGCCAGCGCCATCATCCCGTCCTCCTCAGTCACGCAGACGAGGTAATTGTTATTTTTGTCGGAGATGATCTTGCCGTCCATCACCGTACCCGGGGTCACCACGCGGACAATATCGCGCCGAACCATCCCCTTGGTTACAGCCGGATCATCCAGTTGCTCACAGATGGCGACCTTGTAACCTTTTTCAATCAGGCGCTGGATGTAACCCTCGGCGGCATGATATGGCACTCCACACATAGGAATACGATCTTCGCCCCCACCCTCGCGGCCCGTTAACGTAATCTCTAGCTCTTTGGAAGCCAGTATGGCATCTTCAAAGAACATTTCATAGAAATCGCCCAGACGGAAGAAAAGGAAAGCATCCTTAGCCCCTTCCTTTACTTTTAAATACTGCTGTATCATCGGCGTATAATTTGCCATCGTCAACCTCCATACCTGCTTCATACTGTTCTCCATTATAGCAGAAACTTGCCTGTCAAAGTCACCCTGTACGTGTTCGCCGCACCCATGGCCTCTGTTCCCCATACCGAAATGCAAATCTGCACCGCAGACTATAATATGCTGAGATTATAATGTAGACCTTGGGCAGCAAGGCTTTGAAATGGTATGCTTTTGAGAGCTGATGCAGTAAAATCACTATAATTGATAAGCTTATATCCTAAAAATGGACGGGAACCATCTGGTAAAACCTCAACTCGGCTTTGTAAGGGGTTAAGGATGCCAAAGGATGATCAAGGGAGGAAAACAGAATGATCCGTAGACTGGAAGAGGCCGACCGTGGGGCGCTGATGTCGCTGTTAAGCAAGGATCCCGCAATAAATTTGTACATTATCGGGGATGTGGAGAATTTCGGGTTTGAACAGGATTTCATGGAACTCTGGGGTGAGTTCACTGAAGCTGATGGCAAATTAATTGCCGTATTGCTGAGGTTTTTTGGCAGTTTCCTGCCTTATGCGGACGGCCCTTTTGATGCGGCAGGATTTGCGGCGCTGATGAAGGAGAGCAAGAAATTCGAGATGGTCTCCGGTTCTGCGAAGGTGGTTACGGCAGTTGCCGGGCATTTGAACTTCCGGATAGAGAAACAAATGAGGTTTGCCGAGCTACGCAAGCTGAACAGCATAGTACATACATCCACAGTAACATCACATGTTATTAAAAAGGCTACCGTTGACGATGTGGAAGCTGTCTGTTCGCTTACGGATCAAATTGAGGAATTCATGAGCAATACGGACGATTCGCGTAGAAGCCTGCGAAAAACACTGGAGACCGGAACCGGCCGGACCTATTATATCGAACAGAATGGCCAGGTAATTGCTACGGCCTCCACTTCAGCGGAAAGCTCCATGTCAGCAATGATTGTTGCTGTTGCCACCCATCCTGCATACAGGGGACAAGGATTGGCCAGTCAGGTGGTGGCCCGCTTATGCACAGACATAAAGGCAGAAGGCATCACGCCTTGCCTGTTCTACGACAATCCTCAGGCTGGTCTGATCTATCACAAACTGGGTTTTCAGGATATCGGCTTCTGGACGATGTTATATATGTGATGAAAGCTTAGTTCAGATTCTGGATTCAGGATAATGAATTATTAATTTAGACAGGCACCTGCGGACATTCCTCCTGGAGCGTTCACAGGTGTTTTTTGGCCGGACCAAAGCTCACGGATATCGCGTGACTCATCCCAGGTCTGTTCTGCAGCAATGCAGCTGAACAGCGGCTCAATATAACGAGCGGCCTGCGCATAGCCAGGCAAAGCGCGAAGCTGAGCTGCAAGCGGCGGGAACGCGGCGCGCAGCGGGGGTTTGTCGCCGCTGTAGTAGGCGGCGTGCAGGTCTTCCCGGTCGAGCGGGCGCAGTCTCAGGTCTTCATAGCGGCTCACGATCAGGTGAGCCAGGAAGACCGCTCCCTTCGCGATGACCGGGGACACCAGGAAGCTCGGCAGGGTCCGGTATTCAAAGCCGCCATGCGGCTGAAGCCGGAAATCGCCGAGCCCCCCGTATCTGGGACGCCGTGCCGCTGCACGGGTGTCCTCCAGAAGCATCAGCGGCAGCGCGAGATAGTTGTCGAGCGCCCGCAGGAGCGGCGCGCACAGCGTCACGCCGCTGAAGTGCAGGTGGCCGCCGAGGGCCCAGCCCGTCAGCGGCATGCCTCCCGCCCGCCAGCGCAGCGAGCGGTCGGCGATGAGCCGGTCCGCCGTACGCGCGGCGGACATCAGCTGCGCCAGCAGCGCGCGCGGTTCCCCGCGCGGCGCAGGGCGCAGCTCAGCGACCGGGAACGTGCCCCGCGTTCCCGGAGGCCCGGCGTCGCAGCCGGCGACGCCGTCCGTGGGCAGGTACCGCGACGCCGGCACGACGCGGCCCGTGAATTCCCGGAGCAGGAGGAACTCCGGGTCCATGCCCAGCAGCAGCCCTGGACGGCCGGGCTGCTCCAGAGCCAGTGCGCGCCTCAGTGCCAGCGATGCTGCGCGGTAAGGCTCCGGCAGTTCCCCGCCAGGGGCCGCCGGAAGCGGAATAACCTTGAGAACCCTATAGTGACGGCAGCCCATGGCTTCCAGCAGCAGCTCTCCACTGTCCAGCCCGAGACTGTACAATGTCTTTATCGCTGTATCTCTTATCTTCCCCGCCGCACCGCGTCGCTGGCCGGAGGAGGCAGAACTGACAGATGATCTGCCGGAAGCTGTCCCCGCTACTGCACCGCCGCTCTCCCCCGTTAACTCCCTGGACCATTCTCCATTTGGTAGGACAACACGCGCCGGTCCTTCCTCATGGCCGTCCATCTCCATACCCCTGGTCGACATGGTAACCTTTAACCCCGGCAATGAAGCCGGCTTCATCGCTGCCCCTGTCCCCAGAGGCAGAATTTCCAGAATCGTCAGATTAAATACACGGACCTTATAGAACTGTCTGTACAATTTTGCTCCCGGTACATTTTCGTATGTATTCTCGCCAGATCCTGCACTGCCGTTTTGCGTAAGCAAAGCTTCCAGTCCGATGCGCCGAAGCCTGTCTTCCCGCTGGGCAGCAGATAATTGCAGGAAGACCTGAACGCCCTCATTCATCACTCAGCCTCCTCTTGGATTCTTCAAGCCTATGCATGGAGATAAATAAAAATAAAAAAGGAGGGCATCCGCCCTCTCGCCGCCACCCCCACAACATATAATGGATCATAACCCACCGATATTCAGTGGGCAGCGGCGATCCTCTTCCTTACAGTTCATCATCCAGGGCGTCAGGGTCCAGATCATCATAATCGAAGCTTTCACCCTCAAAGTCATAATCCTTGTCTTCCGGATCATCGCTCTGATCGGTCACAAACACGCGAACCTTGGTCTCAGCCACCAGTTCCGCTTCGAACTCCCGCTCCACACGCAGCGTCACACTTCCTCCTCCAGGAGACACACCTGCTTCCACACAGTTGGGTTCCTGCGTTGCCTCCGCAGATACCTCGACTGTGGAAGCGCGGTGTCTGGGATCCAGGTATGACAGTGGAATAAGCTCCACATAAGAGACCGTTTCCTTGGCTACCTCGGTCTGCTTATTTTTGTCATACGAATACCAGATGTTCACATCGTAAGTACCAATTACTTCGATTCCGTTCCCGGCGGCAACCGCTTCGTACTGGTGGTTGATAATCCAAGCCCCCAGAATACTCGTCGGATGGTGTGGCGGAGTCACGGTATGGGTTGCTGTAGAGAACTTACGACCTTTGCCGCAAATTGCCTTCGTAATGATCTCCCTTGTTTGACGTTTATGGCTTAATGACATCTTTGAACCTCCTCCATACAATCATTCACTATCAAGTGTATGCACGTTCTGGGCATTTGTTGATTGTTAGAGTATAAATAAATTTGGGTAAGCCCTCCAAGCTGCTGCCCGGCTGGGTCTTGCTACATTTTATTGATGAATTTGCTTAGATATGAGTACATAATCGAAATCCTGCCCAAGAAATGAATCACCCCATCTTAAATAGGCAGACTCCCAGATAGTCCCGATCCGCATAAAAACCCCCGCATGTGCTCTGCGGGGGTCTTTATCATCCATTTGATTGTGGTAGGACTCGAACAATACCAAGGGTTCTGTGCTTGCTGAGATCAATGAATTCCTCACCGATATTGACTAGCGGGCGAAGCGGATCATGCGCCAGAATCATGATGATTTTACCAATCTGCCCGTCTGTCAACAACACGTCGTTGCCTATCATGGATTGCATAAGTTTATTGATAAACACACTGCAAATATAGGGATCGAGCTTGCCGAAAGAGTTATCCTCCATCTGCGTAAGCACTTCATATAAGGGTGCGGCAGAACGGTAATACCGGTCTGAAGTCATTGCATGAAAAATATCCGTGACGGCTACTATCTTGCTGAAATCCGTAATCCGGTGTCCCATCACCCCGAACGGATAGCCGCTGCCGTCCATTCTTTCGTGGTGCTGCAGTGCAACGAGTGCCTGCATATGCGACGTCCCCACTGTATCCCTGATCATCTCATAGCCGAGTGTAGTATGTTTTTTCATGATGGCCAGTTCCTCGTCATTCAGGGGACCGGGTTTGGTTAGGATTTCGGCTGGAATCATAACTTTTCCGATATCATGAAGAGTTGCGGCAATAGTCAGCATCCCCAGCTCTTCCGGGCTGAGCTTAAGCCACCTGCCAAGAAGCGTTGACAGAATACCTACGGCAACATTATGTCTGTATGTATAGTCATCTTTAGTCTGCAGCGCAGCCAATATCCCGTAAAAATCATTTTTCTCACTGACCTGCTGGATAAAAGGAATGACTTCATTTCTTAGTTCCAGCATTGGCAGCCGCTTGCTTTTGGTATAACGGAACTGCTCAAAAATATTCTCCATAGCTTCTGTACAGTCATCCACCGCCAGCTGATAGAAAGCCTCACTGTCCAGCTGGAGCACATCATGCGGCTGAAGAATGATCCGATGCTGGGTAATCAGACGGATATGCTCTGAGCTCAGTAATGTCATAGCGGGCAATACAAACACACCGTTGTGATTAAAAAGATTGTCTATAAGCTGTTTGCCGATATATTGTTCGTTGCTGTTGTTCATCTTTCTCACCTGCCAGTGCAGAATTCACAAGATGTGAATAAGCTGCGTAATTTGAAATCTGTGCCGCTCCATTCAGCTTGATATTATAGGATATCCTGGCTTTAGAGCATGGTGAATGCAGCACTAAATAAGCAACCGCTGTTTTGCTCCTATATCTCTTATCGTTATTTCCCACCAAAATATGAATACCTAAAATTTCCCTTCAGAGGACGGTAACATCATTTGTCTACGGCTTACCTAGTTTCATTTAGCTAGATACAGGCCGTTTCACCGGTTTGATATCGACCGGCATCTTATACCTTTTGGCAATATTCAGATACAGGGAGAGCTCACGGCATAATTGCAAAATCGCTGAACGGACCTCGAATTCATCCCGCGTTTCAGGCAGATCCATTTTTTGAAATTCCTGTTCCAGCAGTGCCAGCAGTTTTTCTGTCCGGCCCGTATATTCTTCAGCCAGCACATCATTGCTGAGTTGATCGAACAGGTCTGCAACCATATCCCCGTGTGGCAGCTGACGGTAGACTTGAGAGAGTAGCTGCATCATGTTCTGAATGGATTCAAGCTGTTCCTTGCGCATATAAAAATAGACATTCCAGGCTTCATCCGGATGAATCACATGATTCTCCATTTCTCTGGAGGCCGCTGTCAGTCCCCGCTGCACTGCTTCATTTGCTCCAATCAGTTCCTTACCGTCCCATAGATATCCCGGGTCACGGAGGGTTCGGGCCATCTGTGTAAAAATGACCGAAAAATAACTATCTACCTCTTTACGAATGGCAGCAATGACACTGCCGGTCTGAGGCATATAGATCAAATTAATCAATCCGGCAGAGCCCAGGCCGACAAACAGGAGCTCGATCTGTTGTAGCAGAACATGTACCGACAGCTCAGCTTGTCCAAAAACACGGAACACAATAACGGAACTGGTAACGATCCCCTCCTTATAACCGGATTTTACAATCATCGGGAACCCTACCAGGACATACATCCCTAGCACCCAGTAATGAAACCCAAGTAAATAAAATAAAATACAGCCGAAGAAAAGTCCGACCAATGAGGCAAGAAACCGCGCAGTAATCGTACGGAGGCTCCTTTTGCGGGTGGTTTCCACACCCAGAATCGCCAGCAGACCCGCACTCTGCGCGTTCGGGATGCCCACAGCGGCTGCCAGCAGGATCGACAGCAGTGTCGCAGCCGCTGTTTTGATAACTCGAAATCCCATGTAAATACCTCTCCTTGCGGTCTTTGTAAGTCAGGCGGCTCCTGGCTGGCTTCATGAGAAGCATAACCCGGTCACGCCAGCTTAACAGGTTGGCAATCATGTTCAGGTAAAGATATAGACATGGTACAAGATTTTGCGGAGCTGCACAATATGACATGTTTTTCATCGTCTCGACAAAAGCAGCTTCTCTACATATACTACCAGCTGATACATGGCTGTAGCCACAGCGGCAATAATCAGCAGACTGGACATCACGAGCGTGAAATTGAACACCTGAAATCCGTAAATAATCAGATATCCAAGGCCGGATTTGGCCGCCAAAAACTCGCCAACAATCACACCCACCCAGGACATGCCAACATTCACTTTCAATGTAGATACAACCGTGGGGAAGGAAGCCGGCAGAATCACCTTATTGAACACCTGCACCCGTGAGGCTCCAAACGACTTTGCCACCTTCACCAGATTCGGATCCACGCTGCAAAAGCTGTTGTACACCACAAGTGTTGTAATAATTACAGTGATAGACAACGTTGTTACCACAATCGCCGTAAAGCCCGCTCCGAACATCACGATAAATATCGGCCCCAGCGCCACTTTAGGCATACTGTTAAAGACGACCATGTATGGATCAAGTACTGCCGATAAAAAGGGCGACCACCAGATGATTATGGCAAGAAGAGTGCCTAATAGTGTCCCAAGTACGAAGCCTACCACCGTTTCACCAACGGTCATACCCAGATGTGGCCACAGACTTCCACTGATCATATCACTCCAAATTTGCCGGAAGACCTTGGTGGGGTAGCTGAACAACAGCTCATCCAGCCAGCCCAGTCTGGCGCCAGCCTCCCAGAGCACAAAGAACAGGACAAGCAGACTTCCACGGACTCCTATTACACGGGCGCGCCATCGCCGTTTTTTCTTTTGATATTGGGCATGACTCTCTTCAAGCCACAACTGACGGGAGGCAGCTAATTCTATTTGTTCAACCGATTTCATAGACCTTCCCTCCCCGCAAGTTCCATTTCCTTCCACACTTCATGAAAAAGCTCTGCAAACCCCGGCAAGTCCCGCGCATATAGAGGAGGTGTACGCCTGATCGCTTCGGGTACAATAAAAATCTTGCGGATTTTGCCGGGATTCGGCTGCAGGAGGATCACCCGGCTGCTGACTGCAATCGCCTCAGACAGATCATGAGTAACCAGAATAGCAGTAGTTCCGCGGCTGCGCAGAGTTTCTGAGACCAGATCCTCAAGCTGCAGCTTGATCTGATAATCCAGCGCAGAGAAGGGCTCATCCAGCAGCAGCAGCCCAGGGTCTGTAGTAAGCGTCCGTACCAGCGCCACCCGCTGGCGCATCCCTCCTGAGAGCTGAACCGGATACGTATGCTCTTTGCCGGCAAGGCCCATTTCAGCAAGCAATTCTATCGTTTTCTTCCTGGATTGCTCGTTCAAACTTCCGGTGAGCTCCAGTCCCAACAAGGCATTATCCAGAATAGTCCGCCACGGAAAAAGATAATCCTGCTGCAGCATATACCCCACCTCAGGTGAAGGGCCGCTAACCGCATGTCCGTTCACAGATACAGCTCCCCGCGAGGGCTGCAGCAGTCCGGCGATGATCGACAGGAGCGTGGTTTTGCCGCAGCCGCTGGGTCCGACCAGACTGACGAACTCGCCTGCTTCCACGTTCAGACTGAAATTTTCGATGGCAAGCGACGCCTCACGATCCCCCAAATAGGCATGCGTCACTTCCTTTAACTGCACAATGGGAAGCATATCACCCCTCCTAAAAGTTTTGTAAGCATCTGCTTCTGTGATCTCCTTCGTACAAAACTCGCTTCGTAAGCATTAACTTTAGTTTTGTAAGCATCTGCTTCTGTGATCCGCTTCGTACAAAACTCGCTTCGTAAGCATTAGCTTTAGTTTTGTAAGCATCTGCTTCTGTGATCTCATGCTTAAGTTTTGTAAGCATCCGCTTGCTCAATTACTTCACACTAGCTTCGGCTTTTTCAGCAAAATGGTTATTGACGATCTTGGTTACAGGAACACGTTCCTTCAATTCTCCGGCATACTCCATAACATCCAGCAGATTATTCCATTCTTTATCGTCGATGACCGGATTTACGGCATACGTATCCTGTTCCTTGTAGCGCTTGACCGCAGAAATCACAATATCCCTGTCAGTTTTTTCAAAGTAAGGCATAATCGCATCAGCAATTTCCTCAGGGCTGTGCGCCTTCACCCAAAGCTGTGCCCGCTGGATGGCATTTGTATATTTTTGCACGGTATCGCCGTTTTTGCTGATATAGCTTTGTTTGGACATAAAAACCGTATAGGGCAGATATCCGCTCTCCATTCCAAAAGAAGCAACGACCTCTCCGCGCTTCTCACGCTCAAATATGGAAGCCGTTGGTTCAAAAAGCTGCACATAATCCCCCGTTCCTGAGGCAAAAGCACCCGCAATATTGGCAAAATCAATATTTTGGATCAGTGTGAGGTCCTTTCCCGAATCGATCCCCTTCTGCAGCAGGGTAAATGCACCTGCCATTTGCGGCATCCCGCCTTTTCTCTGGCCCAGAAATGTACTCCCCTTCAATTTGTCCCATTGGAAATCCGAATCCGCTTTACGTGCGAACAGGAATGTGCCGTCCCTCTGTGTAAGCTGTGCAAAATTGATGACAGGATCATCCGCTCCTTGCTGATAAACATAGATTGAGGTTTCAGATCCTACGAGCGCCACATCAATCGCCCCCGATAGCAAAGCTGTCATCGTTTTATCTCCGCCTGGAATGGTCTGCAGTTCAACCGCCAGTCCTTCGTCTTTAAAGAAATTCTGCGACAATGCCACATATTCAGGCGCATAAAAAACCGAACGGGTAACTTCACCGACTTTAACTTTCACCTCAGCCGAGTCTCGTTCACACCCGGCGAGCAGAGAAAAACATAGCGGGATGATCATGAGCGACAATGAAATTTGTTTCCTGATATTCATCCTTCATTCCCCTTTCTTTCAGGGTCTTCGCCCTTGATTAAGCATATGCATCTGCCTAAAGAATGGTTAACTGACATGAAGTATATCGTTTGCACTCTAATCAAGCGTTATTTGACTGTTCTTCATAGTGGTTTTGATGTAGTCTTTTCATTTTCTCAGCAAAATCTGTTAATAAGCTCAGAAAAATGAAAGAATACCGAGATAACCGTAGATATTACGATCTATAGCCTGATATTCCGTATTATTAGTGGTTATTTAATCGTTCACACATTGTGCAAACGTTTTACCAAAAACATTTTATCTACTATTATATTTGTAAAGCGCTTACCAAAATACATACTTGGATTAGTAATCCGTTTGGAAGGGGAATCATTAATGACTCATTTATTCAAAACAACCCATAGGAAGCATTTTCTGTCTGCCGTTGCCCTTGCCGGGCTCTCTGCTGTTCTGCTTGCAGGATGTTCAGGAGGCAACGCCTCTGAAGCCAACATCACCTCCCCCACGAGTACAGCTGTCACCGGACCGTCAGCTTCTATCGGCTCTGAATCTGCTGCATCGCATTCTCCATCCCATTCATCTATCTCCTCATCCGTAGCGGTTGATGAACAGCCGTCCACGGTTTTTTATGAAATTTTTGTCCGTTCGTTCTATGACTCGGATGGTGACGGGATTGGTGATCTGAAGGGTATTACGGAGAAGCTCGACTACCTCAATGATGGTGATCCTTCAACCAAGGACGATCTGGGAATAGGGGGCATCTGGCTGATGCCTGTAAACCCCTCACCCAGCTACCACGGCTATGATGTCACTGATTACCGCAGCATTAACCCTGATTATGGAACTATAGAAGATATGCAGACTCTAATCACTGAAGCGCATAAGCGTGGAATCAAGGTCATCATGGATCTGGTGGTCAATCATACTTCCAAAGAGCATCCATGGTTCGTAGACTCGGCTAAAAATCCGGATGGAAAATACCGTAACTGGTACATATGGGCAGAAGATCAACACCGGCCTATAAGCGGAACAAGTGCAGCGGGGAGCGGTAATCCGTGGCATGAACTTTTAGGCAGCCATTACATGGGCACATTCTGGGATGGGATGCCGGATCTGAATTTCGATAATCCGCAGGTTCGGACTGAGATGGAGAGTATCGGAAAGTATTGGCTAAAGCTTGGGATCGACGGTTTCCGTCTGGATGCCGCGAAACACATCTACGAGGATCTGCTATCCGATAAAAGTGCAGCCACAACAGCAAAAAACGTAGCCTGGTGGCAAGAGTTCCGTCAGTCCATGAATGAGGTTAATCCTAAGGCTTATATCGTGGGTGAAGTTTGGGAGAATTCTGCTGTTTCCGTCGGAGCTTATCTGGATCATGCTTTCGATTCCGGGTTCAATTTCGGATTGGCCGAAGCCCTGGTGAACTCTGCCGCAACAGAGAAAGACAGCGGCATTGCTTTTACACTTGAACGGACCTATAAGCTGTATTCCCAACTTTCTGAAGGTGCTTTTACAGACGCTATCTTTCTGACCAACCATGATCAGAACAGAGTAATGAGTCAACTGCAGGACCAGCCCCAGCATGCCAAAATGGCCGCGTCCATGCTGTTGACCCTGCCCGGAAACCCTTTTATTTACTATGGTGAGGAAATTGGAATGCTTGGTGTCAAACCAGACGAGGGGATCCGCGAACCCATGCGCTGGACAGCAGGCCAACCATCCGGTGGACAGACTACATGGGAGCTTGATAGCAATAACGATGCCGGGTCAGATGTCAATGTTGAAAGTCAACTGAATAGCAGTGATTCCCTGCTGGAACGATATCGTCAGCTTATTTCAGTTCGAGGTGAACTGCCAGCGCTGCGGAATGGGGACATTCGTGACTATCCTTCTGGTCAAGCGGGCGTAATGTCTTTCGAGCGGATCACTTCTGCACAGCAAGTCTTGGTTGCCCATAACCTGACTGGTGAAGCAGTATCTATTCCTATCCGTCCGGGAACCGGCGAACACACTTATAATAAAATTATACAAGTAATTCCTGGCACAGCCCGCTTGAATCAGGGGATCCTCACAGTTCCACCTTATACAACTGTCATTATGGAGTAGACAATGGAGATGGACAGACTAACCACTTATGTAATATAGAGCAAAGCTGTGGTCTTGTGAGCGGGGCAGCATTCATCCAGTCTTCCGAGCTTCTGGAACTGATCCGGATCAGCCAACCGCCGGCAGCATCCTCCAGATAGGAGGCCCGCTCAAAAGTCCAGTTGCATTTGGTACGTTTACATAACCTCAGCTCAGCAGCAGCGTTAGAATGTTTCATTGCCTTAGCCAGCAAGGAGGCTTGTTCTACATCACCCGTTTCGGCAGCCAGTCGTTCAGATAAAAAGTATAATGTGAACGTATCCGCATTCTTTTGAAGCTTCTCATACTTGTGTTTTGATATCATCAGAGCAGGCATTTTCGTATCCAAATCCTCTGTCTGCTGAAAGCAGTTCATCAGATAATAACAAGCGCGCTTAATCTCTTCCGGTGTTTTGAGTTCACAGCTGAAAGCATCGGGATCTTTTAGATAGAGTATCAGTGTTTCATCTTTGTTGGCCAGCAAGCATAAATCCTGTACATATTCCCCTTCACGAAACTCCAGACGGCATATACGGTCCGCTAAAGCCCCCTTTTGCAGCACCTCCCGTACTCTCGCATTACAAGATGTTTCAGGGAACAGAAAATGCGCTAAATGTAACCTATCATGGATATTCACATCAATGTATCCTTCCCGGATAAGGCTTCAGCTATAAAACTTGTAATCTTTATGTTATCATAAGCTAATTTTAAGGTAAAATTAAGAAAGCAAGGGTATAGTCAATATCATGAAATACTTGTAGCGAGGTGATTTCAATGAGAATGCTCATCACATTTCAGAACAAGCTTGTACCTGTATACTTCACTACAGAAAACAAACAACCCACTCAAAAAGTACTTCGACTGCTTAACAGCACGCTTGAACTCAAAATTCAAAAGGGCAAAAGCGCCCTGCAGAAATGTTTGAATTCTCTGATTAGTATCGAAATTAAAGGTTCTGAAGCTATATTGCACAGTTACAGTGAAAATGATTCATTGGCCTTGTCCCTCTATTAATAGAGGGATTTTTTTTGTTTACGGAATACCCGCCTATACATAAGGACACTGGAAAAAAAGCATAGAAAAAGAGCGAATTCCTATCCAAGGAATTCGCTCTGCTATATATATATCGGGCACAATTTTTCATGGGAGACATGAAGCTAACTGATCCGGTGAATGGATGTCTTCTCTTGTTTTTCAGCTTTCTGAATCCGCAGCTTGAACAGCTTCACTAGGTTGCGCCGGGTATGCTCTTCGTGACAGCTGTCCAGTTTTTTTATAATAAAACGGTCAATGGACATGTCAATCGCTCCTTTGGTTTGGATTCCTTTACAGCTATAGCAGAGAGGAAATCATTTCCTGCACCCTGTAACACCTATATAACCGGGTCTCTGTTTCCTTAAACCTGTCCTCCAAAACGCAAAAAAACCAAGCGAATGACGCAATTACTATATATTGAGTCTAGATAGCCCAAACGATTCAAACGGCCTGGAGATATGGTAGCGATGCAAAGAATAGAGTCTTAATGTCGAACAAAAAAAATTTTAATCGACGGATATTTACAAACAAATAATTAAATGCTATATTAACGTTAGTTAATAAATAAACGATATTTAAGGAGAAATCATAATGTCAAATGTACTTTTTATCAAAGCAAACAACCGTCCTGCAGACCAAGCAGTAAGTGTTCAACTGTATAACGCGTTTCTGGCAAGCTACAAGGAAACTCATCCTAACGATTCAATTACCGAGCTGGATTTGTTCGCTGAACAACTTCCATACTATGATAATACCTTGATTACAGGGATGTACAAAGCTGCCCAGGGCTACGAAGCTACTCCCGAAGAAGCTGCAGGCGCTGCTGTAGTAAAAAAATATCTTGATCAATTCATGGCTGCAGATAAAGTAGTCTTTGCTTTCCCGCTGTGGAACTTGACCGTTCCTGCTGTACTGCATACTTACATTGATTACTTGAGCCAGGCTGGTACAACCTTTAAATACACTGCAGAAGGTCCCGTTGGACTTGTGACTGACAAAAAGGCAGTCATTCTGAATGCCAGAGGCGGTGTTTATTCTGAAGGTCCAGCTGCTACTGCTGAAATGGCTGTGAATTATGTAGCTGGTATGCTGAACTTCTGGGGCTTCAAGGAAACTACTCAGGTTATCATCGAAGGACACAACCAGAACCCGCAGCAATCTGCACAAATCATTGCAGACGGCCTGCAATTGGCTAAAACTGCAGCTGCATCATTCTAAGTTGAGAGACATCTCCCCTTTTACATCATCCGGACTTTTATTTATATATAGTTAGGCGGAGTATCATAAGCCATCTTCGCCGGACAGTAATCAAGGGACCCATACAGCCGTTCAACGGCTGTATGGGTCCCTTGTGTTCTAATCGGACATTCCAGATATTCCTCTCAATATTCGTCCAGCTCGCGGCGCCAGTCTGAACTCCGGGTACGGGAACCTCCAGCCTTCGTTGCAGCTGCAGCAGTTTTTCGCTTTTGCTTCACCTCTTTGCTGCTCTGATACTGCAGTTCACGCTGTGTTTTGCGGTAATTCATGAGCCGTTTCTCATTCAGCTCCCCGTTTGCCATAGCCTCTAGTACCGCGCAGCCTTCTTCATATTCATGCCTGCAATCACTAAAGCGGCATTCGGCAGCCAGTCTGCTGATATCACCGAAGGCGAGATCAAGACCACCTTCATCCTCCCATAGCTGCAGCTCACGCATCCCGGGAGTATCCACAATGATTCCCCCATCCGGCAGGACGAACATTTCCCGATGAGTAGTTGTATGCCGTCCCCTGCTGTCCCCTTCGCGCACGTCCTGAGTAAGCTGTAGGTTACGGCCGCTGAGCCAGTTGACCATCGTCGATTTGCCGCAGCCGGAGGAGCCGGTAAGAGCAACTGTCTTCCCGAAACTGATATAGGGCAGCAGCTCTTCTCGCCCGTCTCCAAGTAACGCACTAACCGCATGTATAGCTACACCGGGCGCCGCCTGTTCCATCTCGGCAATTTTACTCTCCGCATCCAGGCAGAGATCGGCTTTGGTCAACAAAATGACCGGATTAGCACCACTGTTCCAGGCCATGATCAGATACCTCTCCATGCGCCGGACATTAAAATCATCATTTAGTGCGCTGACAAGGAACAGCGTGTCTACGTTGGATGCTACAATCTGTTCGTCCAGGGTATTACCTGCCACTTTCCGGGAGATGACACTTTGACGCGGCAGAACCCCATGTAGCACGGCATGCTCTCCGCCATCCTGCATCGCCAGAACTACCCAGTCGCCGATCGCCGGATATTCCCCGGAGTCAGACAGCGAATGTCTGAGTTTCCCTGAAAGCTCGCTCCAGGTCTCTCCGGTTTCCGCCATTACCCTGTACTTGCTGCCGAAATCGCCGACAATTCTTCCCGGCACGTACTCTTTTCCTCCATATTCTAATACCTTTTCATCCCACTTGCTTTGCCAGTTCTCGTTCCAGCCGTATTGTTCTATTATCATTATGGCCTCCTGAATTTTTTGTAATGGAATTCATTTATGCATTCTGTCTGACATTTTCTGCTCTGTTTACGTACTTCCCCTTACACAAAAAGCCGCCGGAATCCACATTCCGGCGGCGTCTTTTCACATGCGAAAAATAACGGTCTCTTCCCTATAACAGGACAGACCAGGAATTTCCGCACGCGGTAGTTGCAGTAATATCAATCCCTGCACATACACACGCAAAAAAGCCGCCGGAACCGATACGGTTCCCGGCGGCTCTATAAGGCATCATAGAGTTGGCCTGCGAAGCTGCAATCCTTACTCTGCAGCCTCTGTTCCCGGAAGACACGTATCCTGAGCAGTATTAACCGATAACGAAGTAACCGTATAAACTGTCATATAACATCGTCTCCTTCCGAACTAATATGGTGTAATGATATACGGCGCTGCATTATTTTGTCAACCCCGTAATCTTATGCGGCTATAAAATAGACTTCAGTTCATCCAGCTCATGAATGGTCTTCCAGGGATGGGCATCCAGTTGTTCATCCCACGGATGATTTCGCTTAAGCCATATAGTTTCCATACCTGCTTTGGCTGCTCCCCAAATATCATTCACCGGATGATCGCCGATAAACAAGGTTTCATCTGCGGTTGTGCCCAGCCGCTCAAGTGCGAGCCGGTAGATACCCGGATCAGGCTTGCTGATCCCAACCTCTCCGGAAATAACAATCTGCTCGAAGTAACCGCGTATCTGAAGCAAATCGATTTTGCCATACTGGATATCCTTTTTGCCGTTTGTAACCAGCCCCATAACATACCCTTGCTCCCGGCAATATTCCAGAATCTCTACAGCATGCTTCATAGGCGCTCCGTGAGTAATATAGGTCTCGTCATAATAGTCACGTATCTCCGCAGCCGTTACAACTTTCTCCCAAGGCAGAACACGGCTGAGCTCGGCGAAAAAACCATCTTTGTCCCGGTATCCGTCCGCATCTCTGACAATAATATCCTCCACGACCCGCCCCGCTTCTTCCGGCTCCAAATGAGCCAGCAAATCCTGCACGAACTTGCGGCTGAAGCTGCGGAAAGTACGATCGCGATCCATTAGTGTATTGTCCAGATCAAACAGCAAAGCTTGTACTTCTCTCATTCCAAGTTCCCCTTATGTCTTGAATTTCATTCCGTAACCCTTCAGAAATCCATTGTACTATGGGGAAACTCGGCAAGAAAAGACCATTCTGGTAAAAGAGATCTTACACTCCTTCATCTGAACAGTCTACGGACTACTATCCTGTTATTCAAAATGCTCCGGCCGATGTGTAAGCATCAATTCCTCTTCGGTAATATATAAAGGAAAAGGCGGAGTTTCTTTTAGATACCGTTCACTGGCAAGCAGCCGGTAATGCACCTCTGGCAGCCAGGCATCCTCAACCAGCGGGAGTTTTCCGGTATCGTTAATATAATTATCTACAGCCGCTTGGACCAGATCCAGATAGTAAGGCACAAGCTTGTCAGCTTCCTCAAAAATCTCAAAGGTCTCCCGGGACATATAGAACTTTTGCTCGGGTACACCGCCTAAATAACGTCTGAGCCGGCTTAGGTCAATGCTTTTATCCTTTAACAGCAAAGCCGTACGGTTAATAGGAGCGGGCATATCTTCTTCAAATTGCCTTACAGCCTGTTTGATCTGCGGCAAGGTAACAGTGATAGGGACAGTGGATGTATTCTTTTTGGCGCGCTTGAAAATCATACTGAAAGTCTCCTTTCGAAGTATATGTCAGATAACGCTTACAATTCCATTTTATTCGTTATTCAGACATTTAATCAGCTTGCCTGACTTTCGTCACAGAAATTCCCCAATCTTTAGATCATTATTTGACATTTTCCCAATGCGTCCATAACTCTGGCGGGTTTAGCTCATAGTGATCATTCTGCCGGTACATGAATTGATGCATAACGAACTCGCGTCGGATGGTTGCGTAATCTTCATGAAAGGGTTTAATGAACTCGTTGATCTCTTTCTCCGTATAGACAACACCAGGTTCCAATTTTTCGACGATATACTGCAGAGCGATCAATTTCTTTTTGTACTGGGCAGGGATCTGCCGCAAACGTCCGTCTTTGGCGAAGAAATTCCGCAGCACCGAATCCTTCAGATTAACATCAGGTGACTCTTTCTCCATATCTTCCACCCCTTTTGCAAAAATAAACTTCAACGATGCCTCCGAACCGGCCTGAATGAATTCAGGATTCAGCATGAAATAAACGGTGTTCTTGTCTCTCCGCTCATTTATGAGCGCTGCTTCCCGTAGTTTGGCGGCATGATGTGTAACCGTAGGCTGTGACAGATTCAGCTTCTCTGCCAAGGCCTGCCCGTGAACCTCCCCCTTGGACAGCAGCAGAAGAATCCGTAAACGTGTAGGGTCTGATAAGGCTTTGTGGTAATTCACAATTTTATCAAGCTGCAATGGGGCCACTCTCCTGTGCATATGATCAGCAACTGCTGAATGCAATTAATTTAGATATATATCTAATTATATGCTTTTCTATGGAATGGAGCAAGAGTAAACAACTGATTTTGCGGGATGAATGGCGAAAATATATAATATAGGGTACGATTTATGGTATAAGCAAGTAATTCTCCGGGAGGTTTGAAGCTTAATGAAAGATGTCATCATTATCGGGGCAGGTCCTTGCGGGTTATCCGCGGCTATTGAATGTCAGCGCCATGGATTGTCCAGCCTGATCATCGAAAAGAATTTTATTGTCCACTCCATCTATCTCTATCCGACCAATATGCAATTTTTCAGCACAACCGCGCTGCTGGAAATCGGGAATGTGCCTTTTACCTCACCCAATGACAAACCCTTCCGTCACGAAGCCTTGGTCTACTACCGCCGTGCCGCTGAACAACATGGACTGGATATAGCCGCTTACGAGGAAGCCTTGTCTGTTCAGCCTTTAGACGACGGGACCTTCGCAGTACATACCCGTAATAAGCGTGGAGAAACGCTAACCCGTAATGCTGCCAATGTCGTAATCTCAACAGGGTATTTCGATCAACCGAACCTGATTGGAATTCCTGGAGAGGAGCTTCCCAAGGTCACCCATTATTTTGGCGAAGCCCATCCCTATACAGGGATGAAGGTAACTGTAATCGGAGGCAGCAATTCTGCTGTTGATGCTGCACTGGAGCTGGTCCGCGTTGGGGCCGAGGTGGATATGGTGTACCGGGGAGCCAGTATCTCTGAGAATATCAAGCCATGGGTTCGCCCTATTTTCGAAAGTATGGTTCTGAAAGAGAAGATTGTTGTCCATACCGAGTCACGGGTAACTGAAATTACACCGGGGTCCGTATTCATCACTAGCCACAGCGGTAAAGTGACCGAACTGGATAATGATTTTGTGCTCGCCTTAACCGGATTTAGACCCAGCAGAACGTTACTCTCATCCGCTGGAGTAAGAATGGATGACACCCAGGATAAACCGGCCTTTAATCCTTCTACCATGGAGAGTAATGTACCCGGACTCTATGTCGCAGGAGTCATAGCTTCCGGACGGAATGCCAATGAGGTATTTATCGAAACCGGGCGCGGGCACGGACAACTGATCGCGGATCATATCGTCGCCAAACGTTTGGCCGAATAAATTCCGACACATCCAATATGCATAATCCGATCCAAATGATTAATACATTGGGCATATTAGAAAAAAGGAGTGTGCCTGCTATGGATATTACCTCTTTACTATTGCTCGGTTTTGCTGCACTGGGCATTATCAGTAAAAATTCACCGATCACGATCGCCATGGTTGTTTTGTTGCTGCTGCGGGTGCTTGGACTGCAACAGACTTTTCCCTGGCTTGAAAAGTACGGTCTCACAGTCGGGATTATCATCCTGACGATCGGTGTAATGACTCCGCTGGCCAGCGGTAAAATCTCACTGGACACCATTTGGCACTCCTTTCTGCACTGGAAGTCACTTGCAGCGATCGGTGTCGGTATGCTGGTAGCCTACCTTGGCGGCCGGGGCGCTCTGCTGATGGGCAGTCAGCCTATGATTGTTGCTGGCCTCTTAATCGGCACTGTACTTGGGGTAGCTTTATTCAAAGGCGTTCCCGTGGGGCCTCTGATCGCTGCCGGGATTTTGTCGCTGCTGATCGGAAGAGGTTAACGCGGCTACGGAAATAAAGAAAGACTGCAGGTTCGCTTAAAAGCGCCTGCAGTCTTTTTAGTTACTCGTTATCGCTAAACCCTGTTCCAGCTTGTCTAATTCCTCAAGCATCCAGCCGCTGCACATTGAACAGCCGGGCATAACTTCCATCGAGCGCCATAAGTCGCTCATGGGTCCCGCGTTCCGTAATTTCCCCATTCTCGAGTACGACAATCTGATCTGCGTGGGTAATTGTAGACAGTCTGTGAGCTACAATTAATGTGGTACGCTCCGAAGCCAGTGATTGCAGCGCCTGCTGGATCAGATGCTCGGATTCCAAATCGAGCGCCGAGGTGGCCTCGTCAAGAATCAGCACCTTGGGATCTTTTAGGAATACACGTGCGATGGCGACGCGCTGCTTCTGTCCACCGGACAGCTTCACTCCACGTTCTCCCACCTCCGTGTCATACCCTTCCGGCAGCTGCATAATGAAATCATGAGCATTGGCAGCCTGAGCAGCCGCGACAATCTCCTGCTCCCCTGCCAGCGGATTACCGAAGAGGATGTTATCCCGTACTGACCCGCTAAAGAGGAAGTTGTCCTGCAGCACCATACCGACAGTCCGCCGCAAGCTCTCCTGCGTCAGACCCCTGACATCCTGTCCGTCCATGCACAGGCTGCCTTCCGTTATATCATAGAAACGCGGGATGAGGCTGATTAATGAGGATTTCCCTCCCCCGCTCATGCCGACAAAAGCCACTGTCTGCCCAGGATCGATGCGAAGTTCGATATTTTTCAATACCCAGTCATGCTCATCGTTGTATTTGAACCATACCTTTCGGAACTCTATGGCTCCAGACGGCGCCACAAGCGGCTTGGCCCCTGGTTCGTCGACAATATCATACGGCTCATCCAGAAGTTCCATCACCCGCTCCAGCGATGCAGATGCTTGGGTAAGCACGGTTGAGGAGTTGATCAGACGCCGCAACGGGGCATACATCCGGTCCAGATAGCCGAAGAATGCCACGAAGGTCCCGAGTGACAAATTCCCGTGAATGACCTGATACCCCCCGTAACCGATAACTAATAGCGGTGCGATATCCGTCAGGGTATTGATAATAGCGAAGGTCACAGCATTCCAGCGCGTCTGGGCCATCGCTTTTTCCAAAAATTTGCCGTTGATATCTTCGAACTGCTTCTTGTCCACCCGCTCCATGGTGAAGCTGCGGATGATTGCAATCCCCTGAATCCGTTCATGCAAATATCCTTGTATCGCTGCAAGCGCCTGGGAACGATCCTTGGTCAGGAGCTTGAGCCGCTTGTAAAGTGTATTCACCGCGATGCCATACAGTGGCAGTATCGCAATCGACACGAGTGCCAGCACCGGATTCAGATAAAACATAAAAGCAAGGGCGAACACCAGCGTGAACATATCCAGCCAGACATTCATCATACCCACTTCAACAAGGTTCTTACTCTGCTCGACGTCATTGATGAATCTAGAGATCGCTTCGCCGACCTTAGTATTCTGATAATAGCGAAGAGAGAGACGCTGCAGATGACCATAGAGTCTATTGCGCATATCAAATAACACTCTGCTGGTAATCAGTTGGGCAAAATACTGGCGGTAATACTCCACTGGCCCCCTTATAATAATGAATAGCACAAGTGAGCCTCCGAGCACTGTCATTAGCTTGGATACCCGCTCCGCGACAGAAAGTACAGGATTGTTCAGCAGGTCATCAACTACATATTTCAGGATGAGCGGCAAGGTAAGCGGAATACTGAACTTGATCATCCCGATGAACAGGGTAAGGACGATCCATTTCATGTAGGGCCGTACAAATGTATAATAAGATTTCCATTGCTTCACAGGAACTAACGTCCTTTCTCTTTACCGTGTTGATTGGGCACTGTTGACATTTGCGCTCCACAGTGTTTTTATAATTTTAAGTCCATAGGTACGCGTTCAACTCTATTTAGCAGTACCCGAACTTCAGGAGGATAACGATGTCCAGACAATTTGTGACCGAAGCCGTCATGATGGCGATTTACGGCCAGCTTCTCATTCCAAGGAGCCCCGTAGAATATATAGTGCCTTACACTACAGTGATGGAATTATACGAACTGCGGGACAGTGACGAACCTCTGATGAGCCATGCAGAAGATGACGAGCATGTGAAGCTCAAAATCCGCGAACTTATTGCTTATTTCGAGCAGCCGCTGAATTCCAAAAAAATCAACCGCTGCCTGAACATCCCCTGGGCTAAAAGCTCCGGCATCCTGATGGGCAACCACACACAAATCACTATTATCAACAGTGTCGATAACGCAACGTATGGAGAAACGTTCGACCCGATTGAAACGGAGCTGCTGCTGACCTCACAGCGGGAGAAAGTGCCGATTCTTACCGATCAATTCGAGCTGATTCAGCGCATCATTGAAAACGGTGTTCCTGTTCAGGTGTTTGATATTGATGATTTTGAATTTGCCATGGAGGAAGAAACCTACCACAGTTCACCTTAAACTCCATCAGTCCTGCAGCGGACCATCCCGCTATGGCTGCCATACAAAAAGCCCTGCCTTATGGCAAGGGCTTCTTGGCCATATTAATAACCGCAATGCTTCACCGCTCAAGAACTCCGGCTGCCGCCTCAGGCTCATACCTGTACTCAATGTCATCCTCGGCTTCAGAATAGACAATGGATAGGCCATAACCCTCCATATACCAAAGATCCTGCTCTTCCATATAAAAAACAATTCCCGACTGATCCGTCTCTATAGAAGGACGGCCCGGAGGCTCATTCGCAATCCCCAACGAAAAGCCCGGGTGCAATCCTCCTCCAGAGCTATAACGTGGAAATAAACGGATATAAGCCCCGTCTTGCAGGGAAAGTTCCCGCTTGAACCAGGCGGCGGCGTCTTTGCTGATTACCATCTTCATCTGTATAAGCACCTCCTGAATATTCTTATCATACTGAAATTATAGCTATATTCCAAATCATATACGAGGATATCATTCTACAGCTTATTCGAAATTTATTCAAAATTACATTTGACAATTCTTCCGGCCGGGTGATAAACTCGGAACATAACGAAGCGTCTTCAAGTTATTACCAAAATTAATGAAAGGGGTGAGCGCGGTGTTTAACCTTGTACCTGTATATTTCCTAACTATTGTCGGCACACATACACAACTGAATACCGAAGCAGCCCTAGCAGTGGAAACCTCCTGAGATTCATACGTGTTACGCGTAACGTATAAGATCAGGTTAGGCAAGTCTCTTCCATGTCTCCGTGCTGCAATACAGCACCGTGGACATGATAGCTGATGTAAATTTCAGGCATATCATCCGTTACCGGATGGTATGCCTTTTTGCATGTTGGTCAGAGTTGCCACTTTCATTAATCACAACTTTCTTGACGTTAACTAAAGCCGACAATCATTTCAACACGAAAGGAAGGGATTTCCCTTGTTCTCCGTTCTCCGCAATCTCGGCTGGTTTTTCCGCCGCGAAAAAAAGCGCTATGCTATTGGACTTATTTTACTGATTGTCGCCGGTGTTCTGGAGCTTCTGCCTCCCCGTCTGCTAGGCAACGCCATCGATGACATTGTCAGCGGGTCGATCACCGCAAGTTCGCTCATGAAGTACATTGGCATGATTATTCTCATGCTGCTGATTATCTATTGGATCACCTACATATGGATGCATAAGCTATTCGGAGGGTCCAACCTGGTAGAGCGGTTATTGCGCTCCCGCTTCATGAACCATCTGATGACTATGACCCCTTCGTTCTTTGAGCGTAACCGTACAGGTGACCTGATGGCCCGGGCTACCAACGATATCCGTGCCGTCTCGGCAACTGTTGGATTCGGGATGCTTACACTCGTCGATTCAACCATCTTCCTCTCTGTCGTACTGCTCGCCATGGGTTTCCTGGTGAGTTGGAAGCTGACCCTTGCGGCCGTACTGCCGCTGCCGCTCATCGCGATCGCCATGATCTTCTATGGCAAAGCCATTCATGACCGCTATAGCCTGGCGCAGGACGCGTTCGGCGACATGAACGATCAGGTACTGGAATCGGTATCCGGTATTCGTGTCATCCGCGCTTATGTGCAGGAACGGCATGACGAGAAACGTTTTAGCGACATTACGGATGATGTCTACCGCAAGAATATGGCTGTAGCGCGGGTTGATTCCTTCTTCGAGCCAACCATCCGGCTGTGCGTCGGGCTCAGCTACATTATCGCTCTTACTTATGGGATTTATCTTGTTTTCCGCAATCAAATTACCTTGGGCGATCTGGTCTCCTTCAATATGTATCTCGGGATGATCGTCTGGCCGATGTTCGCTATCGGTGAGTTGATCAACATCATGCAGCGGGGCGGTGCATCACTGGAACGGATCGACGAGACGTTGAATTCAAAACCTGATGTTCAGGATATTGCCCATCCGGTTCCTGTCACTGAGCCGTCCACTATTGAATTAAAGAACGTAACCTTCCGTTATCCAACCTCAACGGTCGATAATCTGAGCGGGGTTAGCTTCTCTCTCACCCAAGGCCAGACACTCGGCGTAGTCGGCCGTACCGGCAGTGGTAAATCAACCTTACTCAAACAGCTGCTGCACGAATATCCGACGGGTCAAGGGGAGATCCTGATCTCGGATGTGCCTATTGGGCAGATCGCACTCGATCAGCTTCACAGCTGGATGGGATATGTACCTCAGGAGCAGATTTTATTCTCCAAATCCGTGCGCGAGAACATCCAGTTCGGTCACCACGGAGCCAGTGATGAGCGTATTATGGATGCGATCACAGCAGCAGCATTCCAGAACGATCTGGGTACTTTGTCCGACGGTCTTGATACCTTGGTAGGTGAACGCGGCGTCTCCCTCTCCGGAGGCCAGAAGCAGCGTGTATCAATCTCCAGAGCTTTTATAGCCAATCCTGATATCCTTATTCTGGATGATGCACTGTCCGCTGTTGACGCAAGGACTGAGGCCAAGATTATTGAGAACATCCGTGAGGAACGGTCCGGCAAAACTACATTAATCTCGACCCACCGCCTGTCCGCTATTGAGCATGCCGACTTGATTGTCGTGCTGGACAATGGACAGATTACCGAGCGCGGAACCCATCAGGAGCTGCTGGAGATGAACGGCTGGTACCGTGAGCAATTCGATCGTCAGCAGGTAGAGAACAACCTGACCAATGAATAATAACATTTAGGAGGTGTCACCGTTGACACAGAGTACAGGCAAACGCCTGCTGCAGTATGCTTTAACTGCCAAAAAGACGTTTATCGCAGCACTATTGCTGCTTACCATCGGAGTAGCGGCCGAGCTCGCAGGCCCTTTTATCGCCAAGAGCATGATCGATAATCACATGCTGGGCATCGAGAAGCCTTACTTCCAGACTACCTCGTCCGAGGAAGCAGCTGAATATAACAATACCTACTACAAACGCGGTGACCGTTTTGCTCCGGGTGAAGCCAAAGGCCAGGAGGTGCGCCTGCTTCAGGAAGGCAGATCCTTCTATTTCATCAATGAGCCGGTAGCGCAGCCTGAAGGTGAGCGAACCTACCGTGACGGTTCACTGCATATCAAGCATGGAGACTCTGAAGCAGTCTACCCAGCTGTGAAGCTGTCGGCTGACGAACTGTTTTCCTTTTACAAACCCGAACTTCCTGGGATCTACGAGCTTGTAGGCTTGTACGCCCTGTTCCTGGTGATCTCTATCTTTGCCGAATTCGGTAAAACGTACTGGCTGCAATCCTCGGCCAACCAGGTCATCCGCAAGCTGCGGACCGATGTGTATGCGCATATCCAGCGTTTGCCGGTCTACTTTTTTGACAACCTGCCTGCAGGCAAAGTCGTATCCCGGGTGACGAATGATACAGAAGCGGTAAAAGATTTGTTCATCGCCGTATTATCTAACTTCAGTACTGGAATTATCAACATTCTGGGCGTGTACGTTGCCCTGTTCCTGCTGGATATCCGGCTTGGCCTGGTGAGCTTGTTCATCGTGCCGATTGTGGTTCTCTGGATCATTCTGTACCGCAAGGTTGCTACCAAATACAATACCATTATCCGTTCCCGTCTTAGTGAAATTAATGCTATCATCAATGAATCGATTCAGGGGATGTCGATTATCCGTATTTTCCGCCGCCAGAAGCAGAGTACGCAAGAGTTCGAGAATCTCAACGACGATTACTTGAAATATCAGAACAAAATGCTGAATTTGAACGCCTTTACGTCCCACAATCTGGTGAATTCGCTGCGGAGCCTCTCCTTTGTACTCGTACTTTGGTACTTCGGATTTGGCAGTCTGGGCGGTTCTACCTTTGTGTCACTTGGTGTACTGTATGCATTCGTTGACGTATTGGGACGGATGTTTCAGCCGATTACCGGGATGGTTAACCAGCTAGCCAACCTTGACAGCTCCATGGTATCTGCGGGACGGGTGTTTACGCTGATGGACGAAACGGGTGAACCGGTAACGGATGGAACCATGCCGCGTTACAAAGGAAATGTAGTATTTAAGGATGTCTCTTTTGCCTATAAAAAAGACTTCGTCCTTAAGAATATCTCCTTTGAGGCACGTCCTGGCGAAACCGTCGCCCTCGTAGGCCATACCGGTTCCGGCAAAAGCTCGATTATCAACTTGCTGTTCCGCTTTTACGATCCGCAACGCGGCACTATCACGATTGATGGTGAAGAGGTTAAAGGCATACCGAAGCAGTGGCTGCGAAGCCACATGGGGATCGTGTTGCAGGATCCTTATCTCTTCACAGGCACCATCGCTTCAAACGTTAGCCTCGGGGATGAGCGGATCTCCCGCGAACGCGTGGAACGTGCACTGCGAGAAGTAGGTGCAGACAAACTGCTTGCCCATTTGCCGCAAGGCTTCGATGAGCCGGTAGTCGAGAAAGGCAGCACATTGTCAGCAGGACAGCGCCAGCTAATTTCGTTCGCCAGAGCATTGTCTTTTGATCCGGCGATTCTGATTCTGGATGAGGCTACTTCCAATATCGATACGGAAACAGAGAGTCTGATCCAGCAAGCGCTTGAGGTTCTCAAAAAGGGACGCACCACCTTCATCATCGCGCATCGCCTCTCCACCATCCGCAGTGCCGATCAGATTCTGGTTCTGCACCGGGGAGAGATTGTGGAACGCGGCAGTCATGATGAATTAATGGCCCTCGGCGGAAGATACTTCCGCATGTATCAGCTGCAGCTGGGTGCAGGTGCAGGCGAAAGCTCGGAGATATCAGCCCCTGCTTTGGATCAACAGTTCGGCGCTGTCTTGCAGCCATCCCTAAAACAAGTATAAAAAGTACGGGAATGCTCTCTCGGACGGGAGAACCGTAACAAAATAGCCCCTGATGCCTAAGTAGGCATCAGGGGCTTTTGTAACCTTGTGTTAGGAACATTCGTTCCGTATAATGGAAATAATATATAAGATTGGGGTGGAAACGTTGATCACTTATTCGCTCAGCAAAAGGCAGGCAAGGCAGTTCCTGCTTCATCATCAACGGCTCGTCTCGGGCGGTTCGGCACGCGGTAAAGATGCTATTTACGACTTCATCCGCCATGTCGGCTGCATACAATATGATCCGCTGAGTATAGCTGGCCATAATCATGAGCTGGTGCTGCAGGCACGGATCCCCGGTTTCGTTCCGGAACTAGCCTCAGAGCTGTTATATAAGGACAGGCTGCTAATCGATGGCTGGGACAAGAATATGTCGATCTACTGCACAGAAGACTGGCCGTACTTTCAGCGCCGCAGAGATATGGCTGCGGAACGCTATCAGGGAAATGAGACATTGAAAACTATGGTGGCGCATGTACGGGAAGAACTGGTACGGCGTGGTCCCCTCTCCTCACTGGATCTGGAGAGTAAGGACAAGATAGATTGGGCCTGGGCTCCGGCGCGGCTATCCCGTGCAGCTATGGAAAGTATGTATTTCTGGGGTGAAATATCCGTTCATCACCGCGTACACACTCGCCGCTATTATGATTTCACGGCAAACTTGCTGCCTGAGCATCTGCTCGGCACCAGGGACCCCAACTTGACGGCTGAGCAGCATTTCGACTGGTATGTGCTTCGGAGAATAGGCAGCATCGGTCTGCAATGGAATAAATCCGGTGACGGCTGGCTGGGAATTGCAGGCTTGAAGAGCAAAGAACGGACTGCCGCGATAGAACGGCTGCTCCACAGGGATTCCCTCCGCGAGGTTCGCGTCGATGGTCTCAAGCTTCCTTTATACATGCGAACTATTGATGCCTACGTGTTAGAAGAGATATTAGCTAATGGCTATGATACCCCTATTAAGAACGAAACCAGCGTTGAATTTGCAGCTGCACTGGCTCCCCTAGACAATCTGCTCTGGGACAGAGAGCTGATCAGGCAATTATTCGGATTCACTTACCGTTGGGAAGTATACAAGCCTATTGCTGAACGGGAATACGGTTACTATGTACTGCCTCTGCTGTACGGAGACCGTTTCATTGCGCGGTTTGAACCGGTGATGGACAAGAAAAACGGTATACTGAACATTTTGCACTGGTGGTGGGAGCCGGATACGGCCTTAAGCCAAGAGATGATCCCAGCGATCACAGCCGCTTTAGATGCGCTAGCAAAGTGCACGCGCGCCTCGTCAATCCGGTTCAATCCCGGAGTGGCGGAGAGCAATGGGCTACAGGGTCTGACGTCCTACTTTCAATAGTACATAATATTTAGATCAGGTTTTCTTCTTCTTCAAGACCCAGTTTGCTATACATTTCAGAGCAATAGCCCTGCAATTTGATCTCAAGCCTGCGGGCTTTATTCTTGAAACGCTTCAGTTCACGGATCATATGTGCTCTGCCCGCAGGCGTGAAGGTCTCTTGAATCCGTTCTTTGAAGTAGTCGTGAACAATATGATTACGCTGCTTCCAGACTTCCTGAAGCTGGTTGGTTTCCTCTTCCGAAAAAGGGAAGTGATGCTGGATTTCTTTGATGAGCTGGCCGAGTGAATTGCTGAGCTTGCGCTGATACAGTTCCGCAAGATCTGCTTCTGTAGGCGTTTTTCCCTGAGACAGCTTCGTTAAAAGCAGCAGGTTGGTCAACTGCTGCTCCAGTGCCTGGCAGTAGTAGACAGCCAGTCCGAAATAAGCAAATAGCTCTTTGGATTGTTCACTCTCCGGTATGTGTGTATCCTTCATCTTTCCTCCCGTTCCCCTTTCTGCTTTGGTATTATTCTATCATCACAAGCAGCCTTGTACTTCATACTCAATCATACTCAATTCGCCGGGTCTGCTTCAATTTCCTTTTTAACCTGATAGAATGCTTCATCATTACAGCAAAAAAACCAGAACTCCACAGTATGGACTGCGGGAGCCTCTGGTCTTGGAATATCTAACTGGAACCTTGGATAATCTCAGCTAGAATAAAATATATAAATAATTTGAAATCGATTTAAGCATATACCTCTACTGCGTCACTAATCAACCGGCAGGCTATCGCAGTGGCTCGGCAGGAATCAATACATGCCTGACAATGGGTATGTAGATGTTTGCTGCTCTCTGCTGCACATTTTTCACAGATTTCTGCGCACAGGCGGAGAATTTCTGCTGCGAAAGGACTTTGACGGGTCATGGCCTGGACGGCAAAAGAACAAATATCAGCACACTCCCGGTCCAGAATCATACTTTCACGTAATGAGGCAAGATCGTATTCTTTTAGGCTTGAGACGTAGCTATAGTTACAGGCATTCATGGTTTGAATACAAGCATCGATGCACTCCTGATATTGAATTCGGGTCATAGCCTTTTACCTCCTGCAATTTTAATAGGGTATGCCTATGTATTAACCTGCAGGAACTCCAACGAACCATTCTTCTACCGGAAGAAGTCCTTTTAGAGACTTCTTTTAACAGCCGCAGGTCTAGTCATAATTCGCTTCTCCAGTTGGAGAAGACGGGTCCGTAGCTCACTGGAAGAAAAGTGCTCTCCGATGAATACCGCCACATCCGGCACTTCACCCTGAGGTGTGATTTTCATGAAATCCGCCTCTCTATAGGCATACTGGAAGAGAAAGCGGCTGGAAGTATCGCTGAATGTAACAATCCCTTTTGCACGGTAGACATCCCGTGGGAGCTCTTTGACAAACTGCTCGAATTCCTCGCTGTTCACAGGACGTTTGAAGTAATGTGTGTAAGCCATCACATGGTCATGAGACGAATGCGTTACACCCTCCAATTCCGGATTCCCCCCCGCAAGTTCAACTTGACTCTCCGACTCCTGCAGAAGCTCATCGTCAACTTCATAGCGAGCCTCGGTATGAACGCCTCCCATACCTTCCAGTAACGCTTCAGGCTCAAGCTCGCAGCGTACAGCAGGCAGTATTTCCGCATAAGCGTTCCATTTCCGCAGAATTACAGTGATTTCTTCCGCTTCCTCCTTCGTCACCCGGTCAGTCTTGTTCAGTATCAGGACTGAAGCACAGCGGATTTGCTCCTGCATCAGCCGGTAGGTCGCACCCTGCTGGGAGCGGTACAGTTCAATCAGATGCGCTGCATCAACAACGGTAATCAGACCTTTCAGTTCCACCAATTGATACAACGAGGTTTCAGTAACTGCGTCTACGATCTCAAGCGGATTGGCTGCCCCAGTTGCTTCAATGACAACAACATCCGGTGATTCTTTTTTAATCAGTGTAGCAAGCTCTGTACTAAGGTCACCCCGGATGGAACAGCAGATACACCCGCCGAGCATTTCCGCCATAGGCACCGACTGCTCTACCAGCAGACCGTCCAGATTCACCTCGCCCAGCTCGTTCATGACTACGGCCGGTTTGAGGCCCTGGCTTTTCCAATGGTCCAATAGGCGTTGCAGCAATGTTGTTTTGCCGCTCCCTAGAAATCCTGACAATATATAAACTGGCATAGCCTGTTCCATGTTTCATCTCTCCCTGACAAAATTCGGTTCTGGTAGCGAGTGTACTACAAGTACCTTTTCGGTGCAAGATAACAGCTGAAGTATAGGATTTACTTGTGGGCCTGCTCCGCTAGCTTGTCTTTGTCAAGGCAATCCCCTATCATGGGAATAAATCGATCAAATAGGAGTTGGTCTGCCTGTCATCCGTTGATGAACACCGGCGCGAAGCGCCCCAAAGTGTGTCCTGTTATGTTATTACGGTCTCTGACACCCGCACACCGGAAACCGATACCGGAGGCGCACTGATTAGAAGTATGCTCGAAGCATCAGGATATGTAGTTACCGGCAGTACGATCGTCAAGGACGATTATGAAGATATCCGTGAACTGGTCTATAAAAGCTCCGTTCACTCGGGCATCGAAGCCGTGCTCTTGACTGGGGGTACGGGAATCTCTCCGCGGGACACCACTTATGAAGCTGTGGCTTCATTATTGGACAAAACACTTCCGGGCTTCGGTGAGATCTTCAGGCTGCTTAGCTTCACCGAAGACATTGGCTCCGCAGCTATCCTCAGCCGGGCCATTGCCGGCACTATCGGTAACACGGCAGTCTTTTCCATGCCCGGTTCTACCGGTGCGATCAAGCTCGCTATGGAGCGGCTGATTGTCCCCGAGTTAAGACATGTCATGCGGGAGATTTATAAACGTTCGTAGGAGAGAAGTTCAACGGTGATTCCCATTCACTTTATAAGAAAAGGCCGGTATAGCTTCCGTTCCACGGATGCTCACACCGGCCTGCAGTTAAACGCTCGGCAAAACGAAATGATCCCAATTAGTCAGGTGATCCTTGACAGCTGTCGAATCTAAGGCGAACGGACCGAAGCAACTTCACTCCACAGGAGGATCTGCGTGTATATCCGTATCGGGTGCTGTATTCACCCAGCGCGAGAATGATACCTTGAGTCCGGAACGGGTAGGGGCGCAGATAAATGGACCTGCCTTTTTACCAGCTTCATAGGGAAAACGCGCCACCCGGATGGTACGCCAAGGGTGTTTCTCTGTTCTGGCCCTGATCACAACCGCATCATTCATCCGTGAAGCCCGCATCGTGATCACCTCACCGGTCCATTCCGGTACAGGCGACAACGACCAGTCGGAATATCCGTCAGTCACAACCGCACCAATATGCGGCACACCGTCATTCAGCTCAATACCTGCTTTGATCCATACCGTGGAGTTAAGCCACAGCATGATCCCCGCCTGGTCGTACAGCTCTGTAAACCCCTGCAGTGAAAAGCTGACCTCTACCGCATCACTATCCTCCCAAGGAGCCAGGAGTGCATGTCCGTTGTCATGCTGGAAGCCGTACATTGTTTTTTCCCAGTAATCACTGCCTTCTGCTGCTTCCACAACGAATGCTCCATCCTGAACCTTGGCGGTGACTGGTTGATTGCTCCACTCTCCACTCTGCCAATCCACTGCTCTCATCACATGGACACCTCATCTTTCCGCTTGTTCATTACAGCGTTGATCTTCTCTGAGCTAATAAGCATTATAACAATATATCCCACAAGCATAAACGGAAGAATCACAAACGAGCTGCGGGCGGCAATCCATCCTAATAAAGGCGGTAAAAATGCACCTCCCGTATACGCCATTGCCATTTGGTAACCCATAATTCTCTGGGACTGCTCCTTCCCGAAGCGGGCGGGTGTCTCATGTAGCATACATGGAAAGATCGGGGCTGAACCAAGACCCACAAGAATAAATCCAAATAAGGAATACACAGCCGGCAAAGGCAGTAACAGAAGCAGCGCACCAAGCAGCGAAATCAGAATACCCGTACGAATGAGCTGGCGGTTATTGAACCTGAAGGTGACAAATCCTGTGACAAGTCTCCCCACCGTAATTCCTCCGTAATAAAGAGACACCCAACCTGCAGCGGTTGCCGCCGATAATCCCTTCTCATTGACCAGAAAGCTGCTGCCCCAGAGCCCAAGCGTCGCTTCTACCCCACAGTAAAAAAGAAAGGTAATCAGCGCCAGCTTCACACCCTTGATGCGCAGCACACCTGCCACAGGAATCTGCGGTGAGATGATCTCCTGCTGAGATTCTATAGCCTGGGCCTGATCTGCAGGTTCGGCCCTTTTCCAGAGGGGAAGTGCAATGAACAGCAGAATCACCAGCACGAACTGAATCAGGCTGACCGTCAAAAAACCATGCCGCCAAGAATCACCAGCTGCAATGTAACGCGACATAATAATTGGACCCAGCATAGCGCCTACACCCCAAAAGCAATGAAGCCAGCTCATGTGATGGGCCTTGTAGTGGGTAGCCACATAATTGTTCAGCCCGGTATCAATGGAGCCGGCACCGAGTCCTAGTGGAAAGCACAATACTGCCAGCCAAATGATCGAAGGGGAATAAGTAAAGCCGAGCAAAGCGAGTGCCGTCACAGCAACGCTGATAAAAGTCACCTTCCCCGTACCGAGCTTCTGCAGCACTACGCCACTAGCCAGGCTGGAGACGATTGTACCTGCGACAACGATCATGGATAGCAGTCCCGCAGCATCCACCGGTGCCCCAAAGTCGGGACGCATCATCGGCCAGGCTGCACCAATCATCGAATCCGGCAAGCCAAGACTAATAAAAGCCAAATAAATAATAATCAGAAAAATTGTAGCCATGGATGTCAACCGCCTATGCTTCAGATTTGGTCAATCGCAGCCCTGTCTCCAGAGTTGCAAGTGTTGAAACGATCATTCCTTCTAAATAATCCCCGGCAAAATCCGTACTGAGCACTACACAAGGAACCATCCCTGACGGCAGTAGTGCTGCACATTGTTCCGTTATGAGACTCAGATGTCCCTCCTTCAAAAAACTTCCATATAGTACGATTGTATCAGGATTTAGCACGCTGCTGACCGCAACAGCCAGCTTGGACACGGCATCCGTCAGCTTCGCCGGCGTAGACTGCCACTCACAGCTGTCCCATGAAATGCCCAGAGGAATATTGGCCACTTCCCCGGCAAATCCGCTTCTTCCTTTATATAGCCGGCCATTAATAATCATCCCAGCTCCTGGTGGAAATCGGTCAGGAAAGTACAAATAGACAGCTGAACCCTCCGATTTCATCTCAAACCTGCTGAAGTGACCGATAGCCGCAGCATTCACATCGTTTTCGATCATAACCCGCTTATGATAGTGCTGCCTGAAATACTCTGCAACAGCTATACCGCGCAGAGCTTCATAATCAGAGACCACCAGCCTGCCATCCGCTTCTGCACCGGGTAATCCAAAGCCTATGGCCTCTATAGCCGGATAGAGCACTAACAATTCATCTATAATAGCTTCAAAGCAGGCTAGATCTACTCTAGATACCTGCCTGTTCACCTGATACAGACAGCGCCCGATGAGTGTAACTACAGTACACCTGATACTGATGCCTCCAAGCTCTTCAAACGGGAACATGATAAGTGCCAGAACATGCTCATCATTGTATATGTACTGCTGGGCAGGCCTGCCTCCACTGGACGAAATTTGCCCTGCCGCCTTAACTTCCGAATGCCGGATCAGAAACTCCAGTACTGTACTGACTGTAACGATGCTTAGCCCAGTTTCCTCGGCAATCTGCCGTTTGGTAACCTGTTTATGTTCTTTCAGCACTCCCCGCACCAGGTTGATATTCACTTCTTTAATAACCAGAGCGTTGCCTCCGATATTCTTCATTTTTCTTCACCCCACTTATTATAATACTTTATAAAAGTGTTTTATTAAATAGTTATTCTGATGTATGCTACTTTTTTGATTAAACGGAATTCCGGCCTTGTGACGTTCTACGTTCTCCACTTAATACACAACCATGATCCAAAAAAAAGCCCAGCAGATAAATTCTGCCAGGCTTGTGCATTTATTATGGGTATTATCGGCACAGATGTTATAAGTCCTACAAATCCGGGTGCTCGTGTTTGGCTTTGAGACGATTCCAGCGGCGTTGTACTTCACCTTCGAAGCTCCGCAGAGCAGGCTCGTTCTCAGGCTTCAGCAGATGTCTGGTTTTGCCCATCGTCTTCAGCCATGCAGCGACTTCCACACGTTTGTCCTTTTCCTCTGGATTGTACGTTATCGTTGTCGTGCCCTGTTCTACTTCGTAGAGCGGGAAGAAACAGGATTCCACGGCCAGTGACACAATATTAGTTCCATCTTTATCTTCACTCATCCAGTTCAGCGGGCATGCAATAAGAATCTTGCCGTAGACCAGCCCTTCATTCTGTGCATACCACTGGGCTTTGGCTGCTTTTTTGAGCAGATCCTGCGGATATGCCTCACAACCAGTAAATACATAAGGGATGTTAGTGGCCGCCATGATCTGAGCGGTATCCTTATGCTGCGTAACTTTACCCTGCTGTGTCTTGCCGATGCTTGAAGTTGAAGTACGATGGCCGAGCGGTGTGGAATACGACTGCTGGGCGCCAGTATTCATATATCCTTCGTTGTCATACTCTACAATAATCATCTTATGGCCGCGTAAGGCAGCACCAATAGCTGGACCCATACCGATATCCATGCCCCCGTCACCAGTTACCATGACAAAGGTGAAGTCCTCCTGAAGTCCCAATCCATCTAGTTCTCCGCGGCGTTTGCGTTCCCAGAACATTTCCACGACACCGGACAACGTAGCTGCACCGTTCTGGAACAGGTTGTGGATGAAGGTCGACTTATGGGCGGAATATGGATAGCCGGTAGTTGTAACCATCGCACACCCTGTGTGATACAGGGCTACAATGTCTCCTTCAATTCCTTTGAAGAATAGCTCCAGACCGGAGAAAATCCCACAGCCCGGACAGGCACCATGACCCGGTGACAAACGTCTTGGTTTCTTCATCAGGCTGCGGATTGGCGGTACCTTCACGCTAAGCTTGCCAGTCTCTTCGTTCTGCTTCACAGTGATTAGACCTGTCTTGAGGGATTCAAAGTTCATCGGCTTCAGCAAGCGCTTCGGTGCTTGGTCCGGTGAACCTGGATTGTGGCCATAGTAGTCAAAAGGAATTTCCACACGATCGGCAGCTACAGCATCCATTGCCAGCTGGAAGAAATGATGCCCGTCTTCAGCGTAGAAATCCTTACCGCCTAATCCATAGATGCGGCTGATTACCTTAGTGGTAGTGTTGCCATATGTGAATAGGGCTGCCTTAATTTCATTGACCATGTTACCGCCGTGTCCACCTACAGAATCTGCACGGTCTCCAACCGTAATAGCCTTCACATTCTTCAATGCTTCAGCGATTTGCTTCTGCGGGAAGGGGCGGATCATGTTAGGGGAGATCGCTCCGGCTTTGATCCCTTGCAGACGAAGCTGGTCGACAACATCTTTGATAATCTCCGAAGCAGAGTTCATCAGGAACACGGCAACATCGGCATCCTCCATCCGGTACTGCTCGATCATCGGATAGTGGCGTCCAGTCAGTTCTGCGAATTCCTGGGCAATCTCTTCGAATACTTCACCGGCATTGTACATGGCAACAGATTGCTGGTAACGGTTATTGATATAATCCGGTTCGTTCATGTAAGGGCCTACCGTAACAGGATTGTTACGGTCTAAGGTGTCTGTAAAGCCAGTAGGCGGCTGTTCGCCTACAAACTTATGAACATCCTCCCGATGGGCAAAAGCTTGTACACGCCGCTTCTGGTGAGAAGTGAAATAACCATCTGAAGCAACCATTACCGGAAGACGGACCTTGGCGTGTTCAGCCAGCTTCAACGCCATCAGATTCATATCATAGACAGACTGAGGATCACGGCACATCAGAATCGGCCATCCGGTGTTCAGGGCAAAATATAAATCGGAGTGGTCCCCGTGAATATTAAGCGGACCGGAGATCGAGCGGCAGATCAGGTTCATTACCATTGGCATACGGGTACCTGCTTGTACAGGCAATTGCTCCAGCATAAACATATATCCTTGGGCACTGGTGGCGTTGAATACTCGTCCGCCTGCAGTAGATGCGCCGTAACAGATCCCTGCGGAGCTATGTTCACCATCTGAAGGTACAAGCATGATGTCATGCTGACCGCTGGCTTTCATCGTGTCCAGGAACTGGGCTACTTCTGTGGAAGGTGAAATCGGGAAATAGCCCATGACATGATAATTGATCTGATGGGCGGCATATGCAGCCATTTCGTTACCGGATTCATATAGGAATTTCTGCTCCACTTTGGCGGAGCCTACTTCTTTTTCATAATCTATAGCCATTATTCATTCCACCTTTCTTCAAGAATTAAAGCTGTGTAATCAGATCAAATGTGTGGTGTACCGTGTGGCTGTCAGCATAGCCTTCCTTCTCACGCTGGCTTGATAACGCTGAGGTCGGGCAGGCGTCTATACATTTCAAGCAACCCTTGCAATATTGATAATCAATGCCCGTCAGGAACATTTGCGAACGGCCCTTGCGGTCGATCCGTTCTTCCCATACAAAACACTGGTCCGGACATACTGTATCGCACTGAGCGCAATGAATGCAGGATTCGTTCTCATACGCAGGGATCATGCCGGAACGTGAGATGCTGAGGTTCTTCAGGAATGTGCTGCCTGGATTAATTATCGAGCCGCCGATCGGCTGCGTATCATATCCCAGAACGCCGATATCGGAACGGACATATTCAGGCATCGTATCCCCTGCTGCCAGCTCAAATCGCATAGGGTTCACTTCATTATAGCCGCGGTCAAACGTTGTAATGGCAGACTCGACAGCCTGAGGGTATTTTTTGCCTAGAGACTTCTGAATCACGTCCTTCATCGTTGCGGTATCCAGAAATGGACACAGCCGGAACAACGCGCCTAACATCGCCATATTTACCCGATTCTTCTCTTTCAGTGCAATGCTTGTTGCATCGATTACGGCAATGGTTCCGGCTTTCATCTTCAGCAGCTCTTTCAGTTCCTCCGGCGATTTGGCCGAATTCACCAGTACGGTGCTCTCTTCAAGAATCCCGCTAGTCACATTGACTGTCTTGGCCAGCGCTTCATGGAACACACCCACCACATGCGGACGTTCCACAGGTGAGGTATCGCGGATATGTGTGTTCAGATCACAGAAGCGGATATGCGCTTTAACTGCAGAACCCTTCTTCTCCGAGCCGTACGAAGAGAAACTGACGCCATTAAGGCCCGCCCCCACTACACCTGCTTCAGCGAGCATCTTACCCGCAAGGTTCGCACCTAAGCCTCCAATGGACTCCAGACGAATCTCGAAAAATCCGAGATCATTGACGATTGGTAATTGTACCACCGACATAACCCCTTTCTTTGTGTCAAGTAGAATAACATCCTTATGACTTTTTCAACGATTGTAACTTGAAATTGTCAGTCGCGAAGTGACATATCTTGCATTTTCCACGCCTCAGGAATCACATTTATTTATGGATTTCAATCGATTTCTTTATACACGACAGTGCTGCGTTACTTTAATAGAAGGTAATCTGCCATAAAAATGTCTAAATGTGAATATTGTGTGTTAATCCGCACTTCCCAAGTCCAATGTGGAACCAATGTCACCCTTAATTTAGCAATAAAATTAAAAATTAAGATGTTAAATTTATCACATAAATCATGATATTTATCACAGGTCAGAGACCTGTCCTATGAATTTTGACAGTATCCAAAAAAAGGCTGCTCCTGAGTAGAAGATCTACTCCAGGAACAGCCTCGCTGTCTTTTACTTACTACCAGTTGTCAGCTAAGTTCATCATTCGGATCCGGCATCATATGCTCCGCTATCAGTTGCTGCTTGCGTTTCCATACCTGCTCACTGAGATTCACGCGGTATACCTCGGGATTCAACTTACGCAGATACTCCGGCCAGAACAAATCAATCTGTTCCTGATGATAGCGGCGGATTTCATCCAGATCTGGCAACGTATAGACCTGGAACCCGTTTACGAAGATCGGCTCCAGCATCGGCAAAGCTTTATATTTCTCCACATACTTCTGCAAATAAGGATGAAGCGGATTGAACAGCTTCAGACGGGCACCACTCTGCGGCTCTTTCTCCCCGGGGAAGCTGATATAGTCAGCCAGAGCTTTTCCTTTGGGGCCAATGATCCGGAAAACATCCTTTTTGCCTGGCGTGGATACTTTCTCCGGGTTGGATGAAATCTTGATCGTCGGAACCATTTCACCGGAAGGTGATTCAATCTCAACAAGCTTATATACACCGCCCAGGGAGGGCTGATCCGAAGCCGTGATGAGTTGTGTGCCGACACCCCACGTATCTATAGCCGCACCCTGGGATTTCAAGTTCATAATCGTATTTTCGTCCAGATCATTCGAGGCCACAATTTTCACATAATCCAGACCCGCATCATCCAGCATTTTGCGAGCTTGGATAGACAGATACGCCAAGTCACCGCTGTCCAGCCGGATACCGTTCATCCGTTTGCCTGCCGCCTCCAGCATCTTGGCTGTATTAATGGCATGCGGCACACCGCTGCGCAGCGTATCGAACGTGTCTACCAGTAGGGTAACACCATCCGGCATTACCTTGGCGTAGGCATCGAAGGCCTCCTGCTCACTGGCAAAGCTCTGTACCCAGGAGTGGGCATGGGTTCCCTTCGTAGGGATGCCGAACTTTTTGCCGGCCAGCATATTCGAGGTTGCGTGGAAGCCTCCCACATAAGCTGCACGTGCACCCCAGACAGCTGCATCCGCTTCCTGTGCCCGGCGTGTACCGAACTCCAGCAGTGTATCCTTTGGAGCCACCTGCTTAATCCGCGAGGCCTTAGTGGCAATCAGTGTCTGGTAGTTCATGAAGTTCAGGATCGCCGTTTCTACCAGCTGCGCCTCCATAATCGTACCCTCGACGCGAATAAGCGGCTCATCCGGGAAAACCAGGGCACCCTCTTTCATAGAATGAATGCTCCCTTGGAAATGGAACTGCAGCAGCTCTTCAAGAAAAGCAGGGGCATAATTCTCTTCCTGCTCCGACAGATAGCGGATATCATCCTCCGTAAAGCGCAACTCGGCGATATACTGGGTTATGCGCTCCAGCCCGGCGAATACGGCAAAACCATTACCAAAGGGGAGCTTGCGGAAGTAGGCTTCAAACACCGCTCTGCGCTTATGGCTTCCGTTCACCCAATGGGCGTACATCATATTGATTTGATATTTGTCTGTATGTAGAGCAAGTTCTCTCCTCAAAATCCTCATCTCCTAGCTTTTCTCTGGTGCTCTGTGAGTGGTGTGCGATTTGGTTATTCTGCTGCAACTACTGTCGCTCCGAGGCTTCCGGTGAAATGTCCAAGCGCCCAGTTATGGCCTTCCGGATTGAAGCTGGCCACTGCATCCTTATGAACGACAATACTGAAACCCTTGTTATAGGCATCCACTGCCGTATGCAGGACACAGATATCTGTGCATACTCCGATCAGGTGCAGCTCTGTAATCCCACGTTCACGCAGCTTCAGTTCCAGTTCTGTACCGCAAAAGGCGCTGTAACGTGTTTTATCCATCCAATCGATTGAATCCTGGTTCTGTTCGTACACATCTTTCAGACTGCCGTACAGCTCCCGCCCCTTAGTATCCCGCAGATTATGTGGCGGAAAGAGCTTGCTCTCCGGATGATAAGGATCATTCTCTTCATGCAGATCCACAGCCATCACCACATAATCCCCGTTGTCCACGAAAGCCTGAGTTAGCTCGCTGATCCGAGGTGCGATATCAATACCAGGCTGCCCCACAGGCAGACTGCCATCTACAAAATCATTCGTGAAGTCAATTACGATCAAAGCTCTCATTACTGCTATCCCTCCCTAGGTATAGATTGATAACAAAGGCTCATGATCCGTGAACATATAGAGCTGTGCCGGACGCTGCGAATACTGGTTGGAGCTTACCGGATTGCCGGCTTCATCCCGTACTTCCTTTAATATACCCTGACGGCTGCGGGTTGAAGTGATTTTGCGGATGAAATTGGGCTCCTTGAATTCAGGCACTACAGTCTGGATCACCTGATACAGCTCACTCAGAGTGAAATGATGGGGCAGAAACTGCCTGGCAATTGTCGTCTGCAGCATTTGCTGCTGAATCCGCAAATATGCATCTTTAATAATGTCATGGTGGTCAAAAGCAAGCTCAAGCTCCTCAAGCGCCTCCTGCAGCGTGAACAGCCCAACCTCTCCCGCATCATCAGAAGCTTGTCTATGTTCCAGCATCCATTCTTCCACTAATGCAAAGAAAGCATGGCTGATAATCCATCCGCGCGGATCGCGTCCGGGCTTGCTGTAGACGCCCAGATATTCCAAATGCCCGCCGTCCACACCGGTTTCTTCCTTCAGTTCACGGGTCGCGGCATCGTAGATGGATTCATCTTCCTGGCAAAATCCGCCCGGCAATGCCCACATCCCTGCACATGGCCATTTTTTGCGTTTCACGAGCATGACCTTCAGTTCACGCAGCGGAAGCGTCTTGGTGACGGTCTTCCGCTCGCGCTTGGTCAGTGTAAACATGACAATATCGGCCGGGACCCCGTCCGGCGTGCGGTATTTTTTGACGTTATAGGTTTGTTCCCCGTTCTCGCTCACAATGAATCATCCTTTGCCCCAGCATATTTAATAAGTGGATCTTCTTGAAATTAATCACCACAGGTCGAAGGAGGCGCTTCGGTACCCGCTTCTACATTGATTTTCTCCGAAACGGTATCGCGGATCACCGAAATCACAAGCTGCAGTAGATAGTTGATATCGCTCTGGCTTTGCTGGAATTCATTCACGACTGGAATCCCGTCGATCTCATCCTGCAGCACTTCAATTTCACGTTCGATTTTGGCGACCATTTCCTTATTCTTGAAGCTTTCGAACGCCACAATTTCTTTCTGCTTCTTCTTAATGGTAGCGATCAGACCTTGCACCCGTTCGTGATTCTGGATCTTCTGCTCTGCCTGCTGAAAATGCTTTACTTCTTCGCTCGTGGAGATGAGTGAGGCAAGCTCTTTGGCTTTTCCCATAATATCTTCACGTACAATCAGGTCACGGGTATTATAGGTCTGCATGCCGTATTCATTCAAACGCGGTTCTTCCTGGCTCACTGCTATCGCCCCATTTCTTTATAATTATAGAATTGCCGCAGCTTCAGCTACGCAATCCCCTTTGATGTACCATGTCTTCGTATCGGTAATTCTAACCTGAACAAAGGTTCCGATCAAATCCTTCGGCCCTTCAAAATGCACCAGCTTGTTGGCGCGGCTGCGGCCGGACAGCACATTGGAATTGTTCTTGCTCTCGCCTTCCACCAATACCTCTACGATCTCGCCAAGCATCCGGTCATTGCTGACCCTGCTCTGCTCCTTAATCAGATCATTGAGCCGCTGCAGGCGTTCACTCTTCACCTCTTGCGGGACATTATCCTCCATGGAAGCTGCTGGCGTTCCTTCACGCGGAGAATAAATGAAAGTATATGCCATATCATAGCCCACTTCGCGCACCAGTGACAGGGTATCCTCGAACTGCTCCTCAGTTTCACCAGGGAAGCCAACAATGATATCCGTAGTCAGCACAGCATTAGGCACGCTGGCTTTGATCTTCCGTACAAGCTCAAGATACGTTTCTCGGCTGTATTTACGGCTCATTTTCTTCAGCACAGCTGTACTTCCCGATTGGACCGGCAGATGGATATGTTCCGTCAGATTGCCGCCTTTACCGAGCACTTCAATTAATCTATCGTCAAAATCGCGGGGATGCGATGTCATGAAGCGGATACGCGGGATGTCTATTTTTCGCATATCGTCCATCAGGTCCCCGAATGTATAGTCCATATCTATAAAATCCTTGCCGTAGGCATTCACATTCTGTCCCAGCAGCGTAACTTCCTTAAAGCCCTGACGTGCCAGTTCCCGCATCTCAGCGATTACATCTTCAGGACGGCGGCTGCGCTCCTTGCCCCGCGTGAACGGTACAATACAATAGGTACAGAACTTGTCGCAGCCATACATGATGTTCACCCAGGCGCGCATGCCCTCCCGCTTCTTCGGCAGGTTCTCAATGATGTCGCCTTCCTTGGACCAGACCTCTACGACGAGCTCTTTGCTAAAATATGCTTCCTTAACGAGATGTGGCAGGCGGTGGATGTTATGGGTACCGAATATCATATCCACAAATCCATGCTTGGACATAATCCGGTTGACTACACCCTCCTCCTGGGACATACACCCGCAGACCCCAAGCAACAGGCCGGGTTTCTCCAGCTTCAGATTCTTCAGGTGTCCAAGCTCGCCGAATACTTTATCTTCTGCATTCTCCCGGATGGCGCAGGTGTTCAGCAGAATGATATCTGCCATATTGCGGTCCTCGGTGCCAAGATACCCCATTTGCTCCAGGAGCCCCTTCATCGTCTCAGTGTCATGCTCATTCATCTGGCAGCCGTAAGTGGCTATGGAGTAATAATGCTGTTTGTGGCGGTTGATCTCTCTGAACTCTTCCATAATCCGGTTCGTGTCCGCATTCTCAAAGTCAATGACTTCAATATCCTGCTTACCCCGGCGTTTGCCTTCCTTGTAATCCGGATTGGAATTGATCTGAACGGTGCGGCCCTTGATCCGGTAGGTGGTTTTGCCTTCTTCTTCACTGATGACTTTGGCATCAGAAAAATCAAAATATTTCGAGTAATCCTTCGAATCACCCTTGCCGGATTTTAAGTCCGGTGAGTTATTCTCCATTGTCATGGTTTCACGTCCTTTATTCTTGAAGCTCTGCAGCGTCTGCAAGGCTGAAATGGTAATACTCAAGTAAAAATTATAGCATAAATCATCCATTCTCGTAATTGGACGGCCAAAACAAAAACCGCCCTGATCAGGGCGGCTATACTTTCAGAATATCTTGTACATTTTAATACAGAGTCTTTGTCGATTCGGAAGTAAAAGCAATAATCTCCTCTGTTCTGCCGCTCTTCACCTTAGCAGGCCAGGCTGGATCACTGATAAGCGCTCTGCCGACAGCGACCAGATCGAACTCAGCTTTATCCAGCTTCTCCAGCAACCGTTCAATATTGTCTTCTTCATTCTTCTCGGTTACGGCGGTTACGAACTCACTGTTCAAACCTACAGAACCTACAGTAATGGTTGGTTTGCCGGTGATTTTCTTCGTCCAGCCCGCCAGATTCAGCTCGGAGCCTTCAAATTCAGGTAACCAGAAACGGCGTGTCGAGCAGTGGAAAATATCTACCCCGGCATTGCTGAGCGGAGTAAGGAATCGGGCAAGCTCTTCCGGTGTCTGAGCCAGCTTAGCGGAATAATCCCCGCTCTTCCACTGCGAAAAACGAAGAATAATTGGAAAGTCCGGGCCAACCGCACGGCGGCAGGCATCAATGATTTGAACCGCAAAGGTCGTCCGGGCTTCCAGGTCGCCGCCATACTCATCAGTCCGCTTGTTGGTTTTTTCCCAGAAAAACTGATCAATCAGATAGCCATGCGCACCATGAAGCTCGATTCCGTCAAAGCCTACTGCTTTGGCATCGGCAGCAGCCTGGGCGAAGGCAGCGACAATCCCGTCTATTTCCTGCTGGGTCATAGGCTCCGTAACCGGCTCGCCTGCCAGATCCAGTCCGGAAGGTCCTATCGGCAGTGCATCTACATTCGGAAGCTGGCCTATAGTACGGGCCATCCCGACATGCCAGAGCTGCGGTACGATCTTGCCGCCAGCGGCATGAACCTCTTTCACTACGTTTGCCCATCCCTTAAGGGAGGCTTCACCATGGATATTGGGAATATTCTGGTGGCTGACCGCTGAAGGATGATTAATCGCCGTTCCTTCGGTGATGATCAGACCTACTCCGCCTTCAGCACGCCGGCGGTAATATGCAGCAACATCTTCTCCCGGGACGCCATTTGGCGAATACACACGGGTCATAGGTGCCATTACGATACGATTGGCAAGAGACAAGCTTCCTGCCTGAAATGGGGCAAACAATTTATCGGTGTTCATATTCAGCCTCCGTTAATTAATATAATTACTTTAAGTAAGCATATTATGCCTGTTGTCACTCGTAAAAGCAAATGAAGGAGCTGCAGGACTCCTATTCTCCCTCCTTTGGTGCTGCATACCAAAAAACCGGACACAACAGTTCACTGCTGTGTCCGGCGATAAGATTCAGATAATGTCCCTGATTCTGGATTCGTTGCAATTCTATAATTCCAATATTCCTGCTTTTGGCGTTACGCGGAATGCTGCGGCCAAATCGGCCAATTGCCGGTCAGTAATCTTCTGCTTGATTTCTCTGCCGCCAATCAGATTATAGACAATTGCCGCTTTTTCGATCGTTTCCACGAGTCCGAAGGTAGCGTCCATGGTTGCGCCGGTGACAAAAATACCGTGCTGCGGCCAGATCACCACGCGGTACTCTTTCATTTTGTCAGCGGTAGCACGGCCAATTTCACTGCTGCCTGGTACGATCCAAGGAATGACACTAACGCCATCCGGGAAGACAACCAGACATTCAGTGCACATTTCCCATAGAGTTTTGGTGAATTTCAGCTCATCCAGATCATGGGTGAACGTCATAGCGATGACATTCGTAGCATGAGTATGCAGCACAATGCGATGTGCAGGATCGACCTTTAAACGTTCAATATGGCTCATGAAATGCGAAGCAAGCTCACTTGTCGGTACTGCGCCGTTACGGAGACCCCACAGTACTTCAACACTCTCTCCATTATCATTGACACGAAGGACGCCCAGATTCGCTTCCGGATCCTTGATCACATTGCGGAAGTATTTGCCCGAACCAGTGACGATAAAATATTTTCCAGCCAGCTCCTGTACCGGAAAAGTCAGCTTAATCGTCCGTAAAGACTCTCGGATGTTAATATATTTCGCTACCTCTTCCTCATCCAGCAGGTAACTCACGTTGCCGCCGTTCAGCTCATCCCAGCCTAGCGACCACATATGATGGGTAATTTCCGACATCTCCTGGATGAACGGGGCTTCTACAGAAGCAATATAACCTTTGGATTCAATTACGGATGTACTCATATGTTATCTCTCCTTTGTATGCGATGCTAGCTGTACCCCTTAAGGTTCCCCTTAGACATTATCTGGCGGACAGCACTTCCTGCTCGTAGCTCTTCACTTCAACCAGCCACTGCTCCCGTACAGGTGTATTCTGCGAAGCGCAGTAATAATCCCAGACCGCACCGAACGGATAAGACTTAAATTCTTCAACCAAGGCTAGACGGGAAGTATAATCTCCGGCCAACTCCACAGCCTTCAGCTCTGCCACCGGCTCCAGCATGGCCCGCAGGAGTGCCTTGATGGTATTACGTGTGCCAATCACCCATGCGGCGATATGATTAATGCTGCCGTCAAAGAAGTCCAGCCCGATATTCGTGCGGCCCAGCAAATCTCCGCGAACGAGCTCGCGTGCGATTTCAAGCAGCTCATCATCCATAGTGACAACATGGTCGCTGTCCCAGCGGACAGGGCGGCTGACATGAAGCAGCAGTTGTTCGCTGAACATCAGAATAGAAGACAATTTATTGGATATCACTTCTGTCGGATGGAAATGTCCGGCGTCCAGGCAGATCGCCTTGCCCCGGGTTAATCCATAGCCCATATAGAATTCATGAGATCCAACCACATAGCTCTCCGAACCAATCCCAAACAGCTTGCTCTCTACCGCATCGATGTTGAACTTAGGATCAATCACTTCACTGAACACCTCATCGAGAGATTCCTTCAGCCGTACGCGCGGAGACAGGCGGTCTACGGGAGCATCCTTGTAACCGTCCGGTACCCAGAAGTTCGTCACACAGGTCTGTCCCAGCTCGCGGCCAAAATATTCAGAAATCTTGCGCGAAGCTTTACAGTGCCTGATCCAGAAGCTGCGGATTTCCTCGTCGGCATGACTTAAGGTGAAGCCGTCAGCCGCTTTGGGATGGGAGAAGCAGGTTGGATTGAAGTCCAGACCCAGCCCCTGTTCCTTTGCCCACTCAACCCAAGGTGCAAAATGGCGCGGTTCCAGCTCATCCAGATCCACCTGTTCATCCGTATCGGCATAAATGGCATGCAGATTCACCTTGTGTTTGCCCGGAATCAGCGACAAGGCCTTTTCCAAATCCTTACGCAGCTCATCCGGTGTTCCGGCACGGCCAGGGTAACTGCCGGTTACAGCAATCCCCCCGCTCAGTTCCTTGTCTTTAAAAAGAAATCCTTTGACATCATCCCCTTGCCAGCAGTGCAGTGAAACTTTGATCTGTGCCAGCTTTTCTAGAACTTCGTCCACATGGATTCCATGGGCTGCGTATAATTTTTTGGCTTCGTTATAACTGTTGATGATGCTCTGATCCATGATGCAACCTCCTAAAAATATTGTGGCATACACTGACTAATGGATAAACGGTGCGTGAAGGGCCTCCCAGCGCCTTAGTAGATCTTGCAGCTTAGGGACCGGTTGAGGAGTATACGATACAATAGGAAAAGAATTCTCGATGATTTCTCTGGCTTCGACGATATTGGCCACACTGCCCTCGTGAATCAGTTGAACTGCGAGATTCCCCAGTGCTGTTGACTCTATGGGCCCCGCCAGCACTTCCCTGCCGGTAATATCGGCAGTCAGCTGGCACAACAGTCCATTATTCGCACCGCCTCCGACAATTTGCAGCACCTCTACCTCCGTTCCCGTTAGGGCTTCAAGCTCCTGTAGGTAACTACGGTAAGACAAGGCCAGACTGTCGAATATACAACGGGCAAGCTGTCCAGGCGTCTTCGGCTCAGGCTGGCCACTCTCCGCACATGCGGCACGAATCTCATCAATCATGTTATCCGGATTAAGGAACCGCGGATCGTTGCAAGGGATTAGGCTGCGGAAGCCCTCGGCTTCACCAGCTAGCTGGGCCAATTCGGCGAAGCTGTAGCGTTCTCCATCCAGTCGCCGTACTTCCTGGATCAGCCAAAGCCCCATGATGTTCTTAAGGAACCGGTAGGTGTCGAAGGCTCCCCATTCGTTGGTGTAATTGGCGGCCATCGCTTGCGGATTATTGATCGGATGGCTTAGCTCCACGCCAAGCAGGGACCAGGTGCCGCTGCTAATGTATGCGGATGAGCGCCCCCTCTGCACAGGAACACCAAGCACTGCTGAAGCAGTGTCATGGGTAGCTGCACATATCAGTTCGCACCGGGGCAGATCATACCGGCTTACAAGCGGCTCCTGGATAAATCCGAGGCTCTCTCCTGGAGCTGTCAGTATGGCAAACTGCTCTCTTCTCAGGTGGAGAAGTGACAGGAGTTCAGAATCGAAATCCCCAGTCTGCAAATTCAGCATCTGAGTTGTCGAGGCATTGGTAGCCTCATTGATCTTCTGCCCGCTTAATCTATAGTAGAGATAATCCGGCACCAGCAGAATTTGCTCTGCTTCGGCCAGTTCTTTCCGGTCATGAGCATACAGCTGGTATAACGTATTAAAAGCTAACTGCTGTATCCCCGTCTTCGCATATACTGTCTCCGGTGGAATGAGCGAAGCCACTTCCCCCATAATACCTTCGGTACGGGAATCCCTGTAGGCATATACCTCCTGGATGCGATTTCCATCCGCATCCAGGAGCACATAATCCACCGCCCAGGTATCGATGCCTAGCGTGCACTCCGTGATGCCTTGTGCTTTGGCTTTTTGAAGACCGGTAATAATCTGGTCGAACAAATAATCAATATCCCAGAAGCAGGAGCCGTCACGCTCGGTGAATCCATTACTGAAGCGGTGAAGCTCTTCCAGGGCCAGCTTGCCGTCCCTGAGAGTCCCAAGCACAAGCCTGCCGCTGGAGGCGCCGATATCGACGGCGATATGTTTGTTCATAGAAGCTCTCCTAACTTAAAGGTTGTTCTAGAGGATTTTGCGGAACAAGGCAATTACTTCTTCTTTTGTAGGAATGAAAGGATTACCAGGGGCACAGGCGTCCTTCATTGAGTTCTCGGCGAGCAGGTCCAGATCGACTTCATCTACGCCAAGCTCTGACAATTTGGAAGGAATGCCCACTTCCTTGGACAGTTCCTTGATGGATTCAATAACGTATGCCGCACATTCCTGATCTGTTTTGCCTTCGATCTGCAGTCCAATAGCTTTGGCAATACTTCTGAATTTCTCAGGAACATGTTTGGCGTTTTCTTCTTCTACAAAAGGCAGCAGCATTGCATTGCAAACACCGTGAGGCAGATCATATACGCCGCCAAGCTGATGCGCCATCGCATGCACGTAGCCAAGCCCGGCATTATTAAAGGCCAGACCACCCAGGAAAATGGCGTATACCATTTGCTCCCTGGCTTCAATATCATGTCCGTTCTTCACGGTCCGGGCCAGATTGGCGAAGATCAGTTCAACCGCAGCCAGTGCGGTAGCATCAGTAACCGGATAAGCTCCAGGTGTAACCAGCGCTTCTATGGCATGCGTAAGCGCATCCATTCCGGTTGCGGCGGTAAGCGCGGCCGGTTTGTTGATCATCAGCTCGGGATCATTCACTGAAATGGTGGCGATGCTGTTTTTGTCGACCATTACCATCTTCACTTTGCGTTCTTCATCGGTAATCACGTAATTGATCGTAACTTCAGCAGAGGTGCCAGCGGTTGTATTGACGGCTACGATCGGCAGAGATTTATTCTTGGATTTATGCACGCCTTCATATTCCTTGATATGCCCGCCATTGGTGGCGATAATTCCAATCGCCTTGGCCGTATCCTGCGGCGAGCCGCCGCCGATGGAGATCAAATAATCACAGCCCTGCGAATTCAGAAAATCCACACCGTCATGAACATTTTTACATGTAGGATTAGGTTTGACTTCATCATATAGGGCATATTGAATTCCCGTTTCATCCAATACAGCCAGCAATTTGCCCGCGATACCGCTCTTGACCAGAAATTTGTCGGTGACGACTAGTGCCTTCTTCAAGTTCAATTCCTGAATGTAAGGACCGATTTCCTTCAGACAGCCTTTTCCCATAATGTTGGTGGACGGAACATAATAGACATGAGTACTCATTGATTGACCAGCCTCCCAGGCAATTTGTTACTGCGGTGTTACCAGGATTAATGTTCTTCTTAGCAAGCCTCAAGCTCTATGCCGCTTTGGTACCACAGGCTGGTCTCTGGGCACAATATCCGACCGGCTCTGGCACCTCTATAAAAGGTATCGCTTACAAAGAGAGCATTAACATTCTCATCGTATCTCCATAAATCTTTGTTGTCAACAAATAATATATATTTTGTGTTGTTTTTATTTGTTTAGTGTCTGTTTTACAAAGAATCATCTATAATACACCTGTGGGTTTCGTTTATTTCCTTGCAAAACACAGATATTCAGGTCTATAGTTAGATAATATAGTTCTGGAAAGGTGATATATATGCTGGCAGCCGAAAGACGCAAGAAAATCATAGATCTTGTACATCAGGATAAACGGGTTCTCGTCTCTGATCTCAGCCGGATGTTCGAGGTAACTGAGGAAACAATCCGGAGGGATCTTGAGAAGCTGGAGAAAGACGGCATTCTCAGCCGGACTTATGGCGGTGCAATGCTGAACAGGCACACGAATGAGGACCTGCCTTTTGTGACAAGAAATGCGCTCAATACGGATATCAAACGAAATATTGCACTAAAAGCGCTGGATTTGATTAATGATGGAGATACTCTGATGGTAGACCCCAGCTCTACCTCTTTTGAATTCCTGAAGCTGCTGGGCAACAAAAACAATCTGACGGTCATTACGAATTCGATTAATATTCTGCATGAGTTCGCGAACTCCGGCCTGAATATTATTTCCTCCGGTGGTTCACTGCGCCACCGTTCCCTGTCACTGGTCGGGCCTGTCGCCCATGATACCATTCAGCGCTATAATGTAGATACCGCGATTATTAGCTGCAAGGGCCTTGATATGGAGCGAGGAATTACCGATTCCAACGAACCGGAGTGCGAGTTGAAGAAATACATGCTACGTCAGGCGGAGAAGGTTGTGCTGCTTGCCGATCATACCAAGTTTGACAAAACCGCCTTTACACGGCTGGTTGCACTTGACAGCATTGATGTGCTGATTACTGACCGCAGACCTGCGAACCCCTGGCTTAAACGGCTTGCCGAAGAGAATATTGAAGTATTGTATTAAAATAAACCGCCCGGTCACCTGCGTTGTTAAAACAGGAACCGGGCGGTTTTGTATAAATCTATGAACATATTCGTTTTATTTATACGTTACAGGATTTCCAATAGTACGGCTACAGCATTCCGCCTTTGGAGAGCATGATGCTTAAAATGGTAGCATCGGTGTCGGCCAGCCCCTCCTGAACCAGCCGCTCCATATTGCGGATGGTGTCTTCCACCTCTTCAAAGATCACACCATCATTCGTAGAAGGCCCAATGTTATTCATAGCCAGCGTGGCTGCCTGAATGGCCGCATTGGTGGAGGTGGATATTTTGAGCGCACAGGTTGATTTGGCCCCGTCGCAGATCATTCCTGACAAGGAGGCGATGGTATTCTGTATGCCATATTTAATCTGGGCAAGGGTTCCGCCCATAAGATATAGAATCCCGCTGTTCGCCCCTACACCACCGGCAATCCCTGAACCGCATAGCGGTGAGAGCCGCCCGATGTAATGCTTAATGTGCACTGTAACCAGATTGCTCAGCGCAAGCGCCCGGGCCAGCATGTCCTCATCCTTGCCCAGCAGCTCCGCCAAGGCAATCACCGGAAGTGTACAGGCTATGCCCTGATTCCCGCTGCCAGCCGTGGTCATAACCGGCATAGCGCTGCCGTCCATTCTGGCATCAGAGGCTGCCGCCGTCGCAGCGATGATGGTGCTCGCCACATCGTTACCGAACAAGTTCACAGCCGATTGCTGGCTCATTTTCTTGCCCACCTGTAAGCCGTAATTCCCGCGCAATCCTTCATCGGAGATAGCTTTGTTCATTGTGGCCCCTTCCAGAAGAAAACGGATATCCTGGAAAGGGACAGTGCAGATAAACTCAAAGATACCTTCAATTGAACCTGTATAAGCTTCGTGACCCGTTCTTCTAGGAATACCGCAATCCGCTTTGGATTTGGGGGGTGTCATTTTCTCCCCATCCAGTGCCAGGTAATCGATATGAGTGTGCTCCCCGGCAATAATGGCGGTAGACATATGGTTCTGCGAAAATACCTTTGCCTCAATATATAACTTCTCCGTTGTATCCTTCAGCTCTACTTCAAGAAGCCCCCGTTCCAACAGTTCATTAGCAAGCTTCAATTCGGCCGGAGTTAGGCCGGACAGAATTTCCAGCTCTTTGTGGGAACGTCCCACCACCGCTCCGAGGGCTGCTGCGATCGGGAGTCCGGTCTGACCTGTACCGGGAATGCCCACGCCCATTGCGTTCTTAATAATATTTCCGCTAAGCTGCAGCCGGATGGCCGTGATGTCTTCCTCCAGAAGCTCTGCCGCCAATGAAACGGCATATGCTACTGCAATCGGCTCTGTACAGCCTTCAGCCGGGACAACTTCCTTGTGCAAAATCTCCAATAAGCTGGACATGTATGGATTCTCCTACTCTCTATTCTCTCTGTTCCAGAAGTTCATTTCTATATAGTATATCAGCAGGAAACTAAAGGGGAACCCTTTGTTTCGTATGATCTTTTTGATCGGAGGGTTAACGGCTGCAGGGATCATTATTTTTTCTGGGATCCTATTCCTATTATCTTTGAAGTACAATATTATTCGATTGAATTGATACTCCGCCGCTACATATAATTAGGTTTCATTGAAAAATATTTATTCAGCTTAAAAAAAGCTCCACTCTTTCTTATGAAATCCAGAAAACGGGAGCTTTCAGTAATACTATTATTCAGCTGCTGAATTAGTTAGCCCTATACTCAAAATAATCAAAATAAGCTGCTTTCGCCTGCTGGTCCAGATCCTGGCAACAGATTGCAGCATAGGAGCCAGTGAAACCAAGCTTACCACCGTATTCATCGGACAATGTGCCAAAATCAAGTGGTGTGCACATCGCAATCCACGCTTCCCCGTCCGGTGAAGCGTAGAATACAATATCGCGATTTTTGATCACCGCCTTAAGATAGTAATGGTCCCAATCCTTCACCGATATCTGCATTGGGGAGATTTCGTCATATTTACCCGCTCTACACATTACAACTCCAAGACTTATCCCCCTGATCTCGTCAGCAGTCACCCGCAGATAGTAGTAATCACTGTCGTCATAATAAAGGACAAGCCCGGCCATTTGCATGTAAGTATCCGGTTTGAACTCCATACAGGTAGACACTGTACAGGTAAAATGCTGTATAGGACGCCCTATCAGACTCTGATCGTGCAGCGAAGCAAGCGATTCTCTTCCCCTCAGCCGCAAAAACCCCGGGCGCTCTGTCAGGCTGACCCACGAAGAATCAAAAGGAACCCGAAGACTCTGGTATGGATACCCCAGCAACTCATTATCGAAATCATCCCGTTCCGGTAGTTCCGGATACGGGTGCAGCGGCAGCCCCGGCGCTTCAACCATCAGCGAAGGCAGCTTACCGCCTTGGGCCAGGCGCAGCCAGCCATCGTCCGTCCAGACCACATGCTGAATAGCCGTCTCCCGGCCCAGCGGATTCATTGTCCCGGTCCCAGGGATCGGCCGGGTGCACAGATGAGCCATATACCATTCACCGGACTGCGTCTCTACCAGAGAACCGTGTCCCGCCTGCTGGAACGCAAAGGTCAGGTCATGAGCAGTAGTCATGATCGGATAATCCGGATCGGTCTCATAAGGACCTGTCCGGCTGCGGCTTCGGGCCATTGTGACCATATGATTGATGCCAGTCCCGCCTTCGGCAACAAGCAGATAGTAATAGCCGTTTCTTTGATAGAGCTGCGGACCTTCCGTTACACCTGCGGGTGTACCTTTGAATAGTTCGTGAACAGGCCCTGTTAGACTGCGGCTCTCCGGATCATACTGCTGCATGATGATGCCGGAAAAATTGCTATGCTGTTTGCGGAAATCCCAGCGCATATTGAGCAGCCATTTGGAGCCGTCCTTGTCATGGAACAGAAACGGATCAAAGCCACTGCCGTTCAACCGTACCGGCTCACTCCAGGGTCCAGTGATATCTGTCGCAGTGATCAGATAATTATGCAGATCCTTGTAGACACTTTTGCGGGATTTCACGTCTGTATATAGCAGATAATAGATTCCGTTATCGTACGAAAGTGCCGGAGCCCATATCGATCCGGAACTTCCATTGCCACGCAGATCCACTTGTGATGCTTCCGTCAAGACACGGGTTAACGAGCGCCAGTGCACCAAATCCCGGGAATGGTGGATCTCCACACCCGGAAACCATTCGAAGGTCGAAGTGGCAATATAGTAGTCATCACCGACACGCAGAAAAGACGGATCGGGATGGAAGCCAGTCAGAACCGGATTAACAATTGTTGAAGCCATGAACTTTCACCCTCCTAATAAATAGCTAGCACATATCTTAATTTATGCGAAATCCCTGCCTTTAATTGTAGCGATTATAGCTGATAAAAGTTATACTGATTAGTAATGAAATGTTTATATTTTGTCATGATGGAGGAGCTATGAAACAGCTGTTTGAACCCGTCGTTTTTATTGACCACCATTCACTGATCTGGGATTATCTGATATACACTGACGATTATTACAAAGGGTACTATCATTGGCATCAATGCTGTGAAGTCATGTTTGTCCATAACGGTCAGGGCAATGTTGTTGTTAATCAGCAGATGTACGATATCCGCCCGGGAATGTTGTTCTTTTTCCAGCCCTACCAGCTGCACCGGATCTACTCAGAGGTCTCTCCAGAGTGTCCTTTTGTGCGCACGATTTTTTATATTGATCCGCATACCGCTGAGAATCTGCTGCAGGGCTTTGCCAAACGCAAGGCCCTCTTCTCCTCTCTTTGGCAGGGCAATAATACCAGCTGCGGCTTTGATCTTAGCTCCAGCACCGAAGCTGTGGAATGGGTCTACAAGAATTACAACCTGTGCCGCAAAAGCACCATGGAGGAAGACCCCGAAGACATCACGATGATGCTTCTTCAGCTGCTTAGCATTCTGGGAACCGGCGAGAATTCCCTCATTCAACCGGAGGAGCGGCGAAAGCTCCGTTATTCTGAGCAGATTATGAACTGGATCGAGGAGCATTACCAGGAGGAGGTAAACCTCACCCAGCTTGCTGCCGAGACCCATTTGTCCCAGTCTTATGTCTCCAGAGTGTTTCATCAGGAAACAGGCGGACGACTAGTGGATTACCTTACAGCCCGGCGGATTAAGCAGGCCTGCCGTCTGCTCGCCACTACCGATATGCCGGTGGAGCAAATTGGTATATCGGTCGGTTTTCCGAATGCCTCCTACTTTAACCAGCTATTCAAAAGAGTCCTTGGAACTACCCCCCTAAAGTACAGAAGAAGCAATTAAAGCGGTAAACATTACCCAAATGTTCTTGAGGATCATGACAAAATTTCGATATTTCCAGATATAAAATCGCAACTTCCTGAATCTCCTTCACGATATACTCAGGATACATCCTATATATTGGAGGCATCCGCAATGAGTACAACCTATTGGCAAGAAGTTATGGACAAACTGGACACCAAGGTTACGCGAATGGTAGAACAAATCGGAGACAAATGTCCACATTATGCAGGTAAAGACGGCATATACGACGATATCGGGTCTGACTGGTGGACTACCGGATTTTGGCCGGGACTTCTCTGGATCATGCATGATATGACCGGGAAAAACATTTATAAAGAAGCCGCCTGGCACTGGGACAAGACTCTTGAGGAATGGTTCGTCAAGCCAACTGAGGAATTTCACCATGATGTGGGCTTTCAGTTCCTGCCTACTGCCGTCATCAAACATACGTTGACCGGCGATGAGGATGGTCGGCGCAGAGGAATCGAGGCCGCCAACTTCCTGGCCGCCCGCTATAACCCCGTCGGTAAGTTCATCCGTGCCTGGAATGCGGACAAATACGGCTGGGTCATCATCGACTGTATGCTGAACATCTCACTCTTATTCTGGGCCAGCAAGGTTACGGGGGATCCACGTTATAAGCATATTGCGGTCAGTCATGCGGAAACGACGATGAAATACGGCATTCGGGAAGACGGTTCGACGATGCATATCCTCTCTTTCGATGCCGAGACCGGCGCGTATATTGAGAACTTTGGCGGTCAGGGATATTCACCCGAATCCTGCTGGAGCCGCGGCGCCTCATGGGGTCTTTATGGATTCATCAACACGTACCGACATAGCGGGGATGAGCGCTTCCTCCATACCGCCAAGCGGATTGCCCACTATTTCATCGCGGCGCTGCCAGAGGATCAGGTCCCTTACTGGGATTTCCGCACCGGAAATGATGAGCGCAAGTACAGGGACAGTTCAGCTGCAGCTATTGCCGCTTCTGGCCTGCTGGAGCTCGCCGGTATTGTCCCGCTAGGTGAAAAGAGCCTTTACGCCGATGCAGCAGAACGTATCCTCCGCTCATTAACCGAGAATTATGCCACTTGGAATCAGCCTGAGCATGAAGCCATCCTTACCAAAGGTACCGGCAGCGGGGATTCCTTCATCGAAGTATCGCTGATTTACGCAGATTACTATTATATTGAAGCCATAGCAAAATTGAACGGATGGAAGCACCGGGTTTTCTAGCTGCATATCGTTGCAAGCTTCCAAGTGATCTGCAATCTTCGGTACGATATCATTACTTATCTATCCAACAAGGCAGTCTGCCCGAACCTAAGATCCGGGCAGACTGCTTTTGTTATTCCCACATTCTTCTACTGTTGCTGTGCGCAGATCAGTAATATTTAATCAGGGGATGTACCATGAAGCTTTACCACTTCGTCAAAGAATCCTGCTGTCTTGATAACTTCAAAATAATTAGGGGTCAGGCAAGCCACTGTACCATGGCTTGCCTGACCCTTTGATTTTTACAAAGCTTATCCTTTAGTTGCCCCTGAGGCTATCCCTTTGACAAAGTACTTTTGAAGCGAGACGAATACGATGAGCACCGGTATCACTGACATAGCTGTCCCGGCAAAGATCATATCCCAGCGCGAGGAGAATTCACCGATGTAACGGTAAATTTCTACGACCATCGTCTTCGGCTCGCCGGAAGGCAACACCAGCATCGGCATCAGGAAGTCATTCCAGATCCCAAGGCCGTTCAGTACAACCATACTTGCCGTAACCGGTCCCAGAAGCGGGAAGACGATTTTCCAGAAGATGCCGTACCGGCTGCAGCCGTCAATCTCAGCCGCCTCCTCAATCTCCTTCGGTATTCCTTTGACAAAACTGGTATAGAGCAGACAGCCAAAGCCTACTGCACCAGCAACGTAGACGAGAATCGGACCGACCAGACTTCCGTACAAGCCCAACGTTCTCAATTCCTTAAACAAAGGAATCATGTACGCCTGAAAAGGAATCATCATCCCTGCCAGGAAATACAGAAACACCATCTTGGTCCATCTGGAATCCCTGCGTTCTATCGCATATCCGGCCATCGGGATAATCAGCACCTGGGCTATAATCGATACGAGCGTCAGGATCAGGCTGTTCACAATCGCCCGGGGGAAATCCGTCTCCGTCAGCAGATACTTGAAGCTGTCCAGATACAGCCCCGTGGGAAATGCAACGGCATCGTTCATAATCTCCGCATTGCTCTTGAATGCCGACATCAGATTGAAGAATATCGGGAAAAAGAAAAGGATTGCCAGCACCAGGGTTAATGTAAGCAGGGCAATTTCGGCCCATCTTTTCTTAGCTTGAAGTGTCATATTACATCTGCACCTCCCGTTTACGGAGGAATTTCACTTGAATGACAGTAATCAGCATGATGATCAGGAACAGAACCATGGCAAGTGCCGTACCAAAACCCTGCCGCAGTTCACCAAAGCCGACCTTGTAAATAATATAAGTTAATGTCTCGGTCTCAAAGCCCGGGCCCCCATCCGTCATGACCGCAATCTGATCAAAAATCTTCAGTGCGCTGATCATAGAGAGCACCAGACATACGGTCATCGAGCCGGCAAGCAGCGGAAAGGTAATGTGGCGGAATTGCTGAAATCCGCTCGCTCCATCGATGCTTGCCGCTTCGTTCAGCTCAGCTGGAATACCCTGCAGCCCCGCCAGATAGATGATCATATAATAGCCCGCGCCTTTCCATACCGTAGACAAAATGATCGATAGCATGGCATACTTCGGATTGCCTAGCCAGTCCACCACCCAGCTTCCCAGTCCGATCGAATCCAGAATTTGATTAAAAACCCCAAAGTTGTAATTCAGAATCATAGCCCAGACGAAACCCATTACGATGCCGCTGAGCAGTGTAGGAAAATAGAACACACTTCTGAACAAATTACGGAACCAACGGACCTTATCGACAAGGACAGCCAGAACAATCGCAGCAATATTCTCCAACAATACCAGACTTATCGTCATAACCATGGTATTCTTCAATGCATTATGAACCCGGGGACTATGCCAAATCTCCACAAAATTAGCGAAGCCAATGTACCGGACATCCTCACTGATGCCGTCCCAGGAAGTAAAGCTCAAATAGATGCTTCCTACTGTAGGAACAATTACAAACAAGGTATAGATTAAAAAAGAAGGTAGGATAAACAACAAAGCGTAACACTGCCATTTCTTCTTTTTCTTCGGTATGGCTGCCGTTAGCGGCTTGTTTGCCCTTTCTACTGCTGTAGCCATGATTGCTCTCCCTCCCGGAGCTGTTCCTTAAGGAGAAGCCGGCTGCCGTTCAAGTACAGCCGCTCCTCCATCAGACAGTTTTCTATTTTACTGTGCGTTGGCTTTGACTTGAGCGTCATATTCCTTATCTGCTTGCTTCATATAGTCAGCTACATCTGCGTTCTTACCCACCATATCCTGCAGCAGTTTGTAATACCAGTTGCGGAACTGCGGCGGAATCAGATTTTCGCCCCACCAATTGTTAATCGCCAGGGATTTGGTTACATTCGGATCAGCAATCAGGTCCAGTGCCACTTGCATTTGCTCGCCGGTTTCATATGTCACCTTTTCTTTGGTGGATGGAATGGCATTGACACTGGCCAGGAAGGTTTTATATTGTTCTGGTGCAAAGAAGAACCGGATGAATTCTTTAATCGCCTGTGTTTTATCGGCATCTTTAGCGGCCTCGGAAGAGAGCGACCAGCCAGCCGGAGACGGCAGACCGATAACATTAACTTTGCCTTCGCGGTCAGGGACGGCATAGAAGCCAAATTCAAAGTTCGGATCGGCTTCCTTAATTTGCGAGAACATCCAGGTTCCTGAGAACAGCTGAGCCGCTTTGCCGGATACAAGAATCGAGGCGGTCTGGTTATCACCTGTACTTAACCAGCCTTTATCCACATAGTTGGTGAACAGGTCTTTGAAATCAGTCATAGCCTGAACGACATTAGGATCTGTGAAACTCACGGTCTTTGCGGTTCGCTTGGAGTTCCAATCCGGATCTTTGGAATAGACATCATCAATCAGGAATTTGTTCACCCAGAAGCCCATATGAAAAATATCCTTTCCTCCGACCACAATCGGCGAAATCCCGGTTGCTTTCAGCTTTTCCTGGATAGCGATGAATTCATCATAGGTTTTGGGAAGCTCGGTAATACCGGCATCGGCATAAGCCTTCTTACTGTAAATAATTCCCTGAGGCACATTGACGGACATCGGGGCATTCCATACCTTGCCTTCAACCTGAGGCGGATCACTGAAGAGATCAAGCAGATCACTTGGCAGCTCCACTATTTTACCGGCGGATGCAAACACCTGGGTATCACGCATTTCCACGAGATCCGGGAATTCTCCGACCGCATCCTTGGTCTTCAGCCAATCGAGATAGGCTGCTGAGGTATTTTCACTAATATCTTTGATCTTCACATTCGGATTAGCTTCCATGAATGCTTTTATGGTATTCGCGATGGCCTGTTTGGTGGCAGGATCACCCGCAGCATAACCTATGGAGAAGCTCACCTCTTTTGGAGCGTCTGTTGCAGCAGCACCCGGTGACGCCGAGGCAGCCGCATTATTCCCGGCACTGCCATTATTATTGTTGTTGCTTCCGCAAGCAGATAATATGGACGTGGTTGCAAGCAGCAGAACCGAAAGCTTCATCATTGTTTTCTTCTGCATATGAAGAGTAACCCCCTAATCGTATTCTGTTCGATGGTGTTGCAGTCTCAATCCTGTTCAAGGAGCAGCATAGTATGGCCCGATGTGCGCATCATCGTTCGAAAGCGTTTCCTTGCTTCAAGAATAGCATCCATAAACTTTAGTTAGAATGAACTTATTAAAGTGCCATATGCGGTAAATTTAAGAGGATTTTTATCCTAAGCAACAAAAAAAACGGAGGACTGCAGGTCCCCCGTTTAAGCTATTAGTCAGTTATTTGATTATCCTGCACCTGTCTGTCATACTCCTGATCGGCACGCTTCATATATTCGGCGACATTCCCGTCATTCAGAACCATCTCCTCCAGCAGCTTGTAGAACCAGTTGCGGAAATCCGGCGGAATCAGATTATCCCCCCACCAGTTGTTAATCATTAGCGACTTGGTTACGTCCGGATCTGCCATCAGACTCAGGGCGGTTTGCATCTGTTCTCCTGTTTCATAGCTTATCTTTGCTTTGGTGGAGGGAAGTCCGTTGATGCTGGCCAGGAATTTCGAGTAAGGTCCTTGGGAGAAGAAGAAGCGGATAAACTCCTTGATCGCTTCTGTCTTTTCTGTATCTTTGGCAGCTTGCGCTGACAGCGACCACCCGGCTGGCGACGGCAGGCCCACGACGTTTCGTCTGCCTTCACGGTCAGGCACTGCATAGAATCCATATTGAAAGTCCGGGTCAGCTTCTTCAATCTGCGAGAACATCCAGGTTCCAGAAAAGAGCTGGGCCGCCTTGCCGGATGTAAGAATGGAGGCAGTTTGATTATCAGCAGTGGTCAGCCAATCATCGTTCACATCCGATTGAAACAGTGTTTTGAAATCTGTCATGGCATGAACCACTTGTTTATCAGCAAAGCTGACCTGCCTCTTCGTGCGTTTGGCGTTCCAATCTGGTTCTTTAGCATAGACTTCATCGATCAGAAACTTGTTCACCCAGAATCCGATGTGGAAAATATCCTTGCCTCCGACAACCAGCGGAGTCATTCCATCAGCCTTCAACTTAGTCTGAATCTCAAGGAATTCAGTATAGGTTCGCGGGAGCCGGGTGATTCCGGCATTGGCATAAGCCTGTTTGCTGTAAATGATGCCCTGAGGCGCATTGCCGAACAGAGGCGCATTCCATACCTTGCCGTTTACCTCCGGCAGTCTATCGAACAATTCCAGAAGGTCGGTAGGCAGCTCCACAATTTTACCGGCACTGGCAAAAGCTTCAGTATCCCGGATTTCCACCAGGTCCGGGAATTCGCCCACGGCATCCTTCATCTTCAGCCAGTCCAGGTATGCGCTGGAGGACAGCTCGCTGCTGTCCTGAATAATGATATTTGGATGTGCGCTAGTGAAAGCTTCTATGGTAGCCACGATGGCCTGCTTGGTTGCCGGGTCCCCGGCTGCATAAGCGATGGTGAAATGCACTTCTTGCTTGTCGTGATCTACTCTGTCTTCCGCCTGCTTACCATCTGAATCCCCTGTATAGCTGTTCCTGCATGCACTCAAGAGGAGTATAGCGACCAGAAATCCGGCCCGGTGCTGTATCCATTTTATCTTCTGCATTTAAAGCATATACCTCCTGCAAGCCGTGTGATATCAGGCTGGATAATGACGCTTTACCCACTATCAGGTTAAGGTTCAGTCTAGAATCGGGAACAGTAGCGTTACTGAGGTTCCTACATACTCCCGGCTGTTGATGGACAGCCCGTATTCCTCCCCAAAAGTTGAACGTAACCGCTCATGCACATTTTTAAGACCTACATTTTTGCCGGGTACAACGGAATCATCCAATGTTTTGGTAACCCTCGCCAGCGCTTCCCGGCTCATACCGACACCATCATCATAAATGGTAATCGCTAGCAGGCGGTCTTTTTTTTCCATGGTAATCCCTACCGTACCCTTTCCTTGCAGGCGTAACCCATGCTGAATAGCATTCTCTACAATCGGCTGGAGTGAGAGCTTCAGAATCGGCCAATCCATATGAACCTCAGGGTCAATATCCAGCTGAAGCTCGTACCGGTTCTCAAAACGTACCGAGATGATGTAAAAATAATTCTGCAGATGCTCCAGCTCACTGCGGATGCTCACCCGGTCTTCTCCATAATCGATCACATATTTCAGTTCGTTGGATAGGGCTAGAATCATATCTGCGACCTCCACAGCCTCCTTATCCACCGCGTTCATCCGGATCACTTCAAGAGTATTATACAAATAATGGGGCCGGATCTGGCTTTTCAGGGCATTCAGCTCCGTCTGTTTCTGTTTGATCTGGGCCACATATGCCTCATTGATATAGATCTGAAGCCTTTCCACCATCCGGTTGAACCCGTGGGCGAGCCTGCCCATTTCATCATTCGTGTGCACTGACAGCTGAGTATCCAGGTTGCCGGATTCCACTATGGCCATCTGTTTGATTAGCTCGCGGATCGGAGCCGCAAGACGCCTGGAGAACCACGCCCCCATCACAATCATGACCAAAGCGCAAATGATAATAGCAATGTACACTGTGGCTCTGGCCGATAACAGTTGCTCGAACAGGCTGCCGCGGTGAATCCGTGCAATCACCTTACCATTCAGGAATGGAATATCCTCACTAAGTACGATCATCTCGCTATCCGTTTGAACAGCTTCTGCAAGAGTTCCCACCGGAAGGGTCTGATTGCTGAAATACACATTGCCCTCACCATCCAGAAGATAAAGCTCATCTTTGTCACCCAAGCTCAGCTCTCTGAAGAATTGTTCAAACAACGAAGTATCGATATCCAGGAATAACGTACCAGTTACCTTGGGATGTGAAGTCACTTTTCCCGATGTATCAATCAGACTGCGTCCAACTGTAAATACTTTGCGGCTGGAATGGAAGAAATAGGGGTCGGTATGTGTAGGGAAAATAGCCACCGTTGACGGATTGAGAGCCATCGTCTTCAGTCGTGCAGCTGCAGGAAAAGAATTAGTATCCAGTGACCGGTTTTCTTTCTCTTGGGCGTACATTTTGCCATCAGACTGACGGACAAAGACGGCGCTTGAAATATACGGATCACTAAACAGCACCGTCTTCAGAAAAGAGTCGATCGGAATGGTGTTGATCTGCTCCAGTTCATTGACATTAGTGGTCTGGTCCTGCTTATAACTGTCGATGAAAGCTTCATTACGTCCGGTATACATCAGCTTGGAAATTTCATTGTACTGGTTGAACGCGGAGTTCAGATTATAGCTCATATACAGCACCATCTGCTGCAGATTACTGGTGGTATACCTCTCTACATAGCTGGAGAAGGTCTTCACCGAGAAGAAGCTGAGCGCCAGCAAGGGAATTAGTCCAACCAGCAGGAATGATGCAGAGAATTTGACGAAAATACTTTTGGAACCTCTCCCCCAGATCAGCATGCTCCCCCCCTTTTCACTGAATAGAAACCTGGTAACTACTTCTTAAGCGATTGTTTGTACTCCTGGGGCAGCTTCCCGAATTGCTTCTTGAACATATCACTGAAATGCCGGGCATTATTATAGCCGACACTTTCCGCAATCTCATAGACCATCAGATCACTATGCAGCAGCAGTCGCAGCGCGTGCCCCATTCTGACTTCAGTGACATAATTTTTAAAATTCTGTCCCGTATGCTTTTTGAAAAAACTGCTGAAATAATAGGGATTCATATAGACCAGTGCCGCCATAGAGTCCAATGTAATATTCTCCGCATAATGCTCTTCGACAAAAGCCTTCACCTGCAGCAGCTGTGGCATTTCTCTTCCATTCATCTTCGATGCCAACAGGCCGGTTAGTCTCGTCAGCACGCCTTCAAACTGCTGTTTCAAAGCATCAAACGTCGGGGCATCCGTCAGCTTTTCCAGCAGTGGCTTATCTCCGGAGTCCACCAGCCCGGCATCTACGCCAAAACCGGCAAGCTCCTGTTCCAGTTGAATGATGGAATTGTACACATGAGATACTGCCTGATTCCTGCTGTCACCGGACAGAAGCCGAATCGTTTCCAGCAGTCTGCCAGCCAGAACGGGCAGCTGTTCTTTGTCCATTGATTTTAGCGCGTCCATTAATGAAGCTTGAGCTGCAATCCAGTCAGATATTGCTACAGTAGTCTCCTGATAGTGCGTACGATCTGCAAGCACTTGGTTGAGTCCTGCAAAGTACCTGAATTTAAGTGCTCTCAAAGCACTTTGGTAGGATTCATCCGCCTCTTCCATTCCGTTCACCGGCCGCCCTACGCCAATCGAGACCTGTAGCTTCAGGAAACTGTTGATTTTGTGATGGAGGTCCTTCATGACCTGCTCCGGCCCCGATTCCTGCTCGTGCTGCAGTAGAACTGCGAAACGCTCTCCTTTACGGAAAACATAGCTATTGCCTTCAGCATCCACGGTTTCTTTAATGATATTGGACAGGGCAAAATCTACAAGCTTGCGTTCGCGCTCTTCCCAGCGGGAGGCCTGGCCGCCATATTCATCCGGTTCTATCACACATACGCTCGCATAACGGGTGATCGCTATATATCCCATACTGGCTAATGTTGACACTGCCCCTTTGTTGCCATCGGTTAAACCCTCAAGTAATCCCTCAATCGTGATGGAATGATTTTTGCGTTCATAGGATTTGAGCCTTTCCTTGTTGCGCTCTTCTTCTGATTCCTGACGGATTACCGCCACAGCTCTCCCTACTACCTGCTCTAGTTGGCTTGTGTTCACGGGTTTGACGATATAGTCGAGCGCCCCATATTGTATGGCCTGCCTGGCATACGAAAACTCCTGGTAAGCGCTTATAAATACAACCTTGATTGGACGGCCCGATTCATGAATATCCCGTATAATATCAATACCGCTGAATCCGGGCATGCTGATATCGCTGATCACCAGATCAGGAGTACAGGAGTCAATCAACGCCTTCAACTCGATCCCGTCCCGTGCTTCACCTACTATATCCAGACCAAGTGTATCCCAGGATATCAGCTTCTTCAGTCCGCGCAGAATAACCGGTTCATCATCTGCCAGCAGTACCCGGATGCTTCTGTTCATCGCTATCCCTCCGCAAGTCCGTTTTTATCTGTTGAAAAGGTTTTTTTGCCTATAATGCTATCATATTAGACCCTGCTTTGCCTTTGTGTACTGCAGTCACATTACTTAAGATTTGCCATTGTCTCATTGACAAATAGAGTTCTCCCACCTTACTGTAGCACGTCAGATCCGGGACAGGAGTGAAACCTTTTCATATAAAATAGCAGTTTTTTTAGAATCCAGCCCTCTCTTTGCAGAATTAAATAGACGGACCAATTCGACGAACGAATTGAAACCGCCTAATATGGAATGCATTCGCGAATCATGCCGAGTGGAACCAAGGCCGCTGGGCCTGCCTCCTGTGCTCATGGTACAATATATTCAGCAATTCTACATAACGAGGTGAATCCGTTGATCTATTTCATTAAATTCTTATACAGCTTCATTCTTCCGCCAGGTCTTTTCGTCCTGCTGCTTCTGGGTATGACAATCTGGCTGTGGCGGAGCAACCGGCGACCGGCTCTGGTCCTGCTCGGCATTACCTTCCTGCTCTACCTCACCATGACTCCACTAATCGGCGATCTGCTGATGGGTGGCCTGGAACGGCAGTATAATCAGCCAGAGAGGATCCAAGGTGATGTAATCGTCGTACTTGGCGGTGGAGCTACTTCAGGGACGCCTGACATTGACGGGGATGGGAATATGTTCGGTTCAGCGGCGAACCGGCTGCTGACTGCGGCGCGGCTGTACCGAAAGACCGGACTGCCGGTCCTGTTCTCCGGCGGCCAGGTATTTGCCGACAGCGGCAATGAAGCGGATATCGCCAAACGTCAGCTGATTGGCCTCGGTGTCCCGGAGGGTGATATTCTGACAGAGAACCAGTCTCTGAATACTGAGCAGAATGCCGCCAACACAGCGCTCCTTATGAAAAGCAACGGACTCAGTCACCCGATCCTGGTTACATCCGCTTTTCACATGCCCCGGGCCATGATTCACTTCAAGAATAGCGGACTTTTGCCACAGGCGTATCCATCAGATTATACCGTCAGCCAGGAAGAACGCCTTTATTTGGCCAAATTCTCACCATCCCCCGGAGCAATGAATAATACGGGAACGTCACTAAAAGAATATTTAGGCTACCTCGCCGCCCGTATCTGGTAGCAGGGAATGGAGCCTGAACAGCAAAAAGCAGTGGATCGGAGGAATGAATTCATCCGGCCCACTGCTTTTTCACATCATGCGTTCATGCTTGGATCACATCACAAAATCTGGCGTTGACAACCCCAGCCAGCTGCTCCGGTACCAATTCGATCTGCATGCCAATCTTGCCGCCGCTGACGGCCATGGCTGCAAGTGTTGCGGCGCTGCCGTCAATAAAGGTAGGATAAAGCTTTTTCATGCCTACGGGAGAACAACCACCGCGCACGTATCCGGTCCATTTCAGCAGATCTTTTACCGGGAGCATCTCCATCTTCTTCTCGCCCGCCGCCTTCGCTGCTTTTTTGAGATCGAGCTCTTCCGCTACCGGAATAACAAACACATAGAGGTTCACTCCGCTATGCGCGACAAGGGTCTTAAAGACAGTTTCCGGCGGCAGACCTATCTTCTCAGCCACAGCTGTTCCATGAATCTGGCCATCCTCATTGTCATACGCATGAATCCTGTAAGCGACTTTTCGGGTATCGAGAATCCGCATGGCGTTGGTTTTGGTGATTGACATCATACATCGACCTTTCGGCAGTTCTATCTGTTCGCTCTACTAATCTCTTGGATAATCTATGGCCATAATGTCCATAAAAGGAACCTTCATGAGCTCCTCTTTGAAGCTTACATGCACCTTGCCGGTACGTGAATCCATGCCAACGATCGTTCCCCGCACCTGCTCCTCTTTGCCCCAGACGGTCAACAGGATTTCAGAGGCCTCCTGCATAGCTTCCGTCAATTGATTGCCAATTTCCTCCAGCACAAATTCATCTCTTGTCGGCCGTTTGGCCACTTTCGCTTTTGCCACGCTATTCCTCCAATAAGTCATTACAGGGATAAACACAATTTTTGTATGAATGCTCTTAATTATTATATCATGGACACGCATTGGATTGAACCTTAACCACATCTGTCGAAGGAGAACACGCGCATGAAGGCGGATCATCTGCCTGCGGGTTCTTTAACAAAACATATTTAGCTGCCGCTAACGGTATAATGTTCCAATGTGATTGGGCTGCCATTCAGCAGAGCTTGAGTAAAGATTTGATCCCCTGCACTTAATTGCAGCCGGTCTCCATTACTATTGTCATATTGAACGGTCAAGGTGGCCCCAACCTCAAAAGATGGTGCATATGCTGCCCATTCAGCTTCAAAGCACGCAAGGTCACTGATCCCCCGCTCCGCAGCCTCCTTGACACTTATAGCTTCCACAACCACGCCTCCCGGCATTCCCTGTGCAGACACTTCGAGATAGGTCTCCCTTTCAATCAGCTGGTAACCATGGGACAGATATACGGCAAAATACACAGCGCCCGCCTGGCCGAACAACGCAGTATGCCGCTTCATCCACTGGCCCTTGGGCAGCACACCGACTACTGTATCCCCTTCCCCCTCTGGAACCGGGAACAATGATAGAATGGTGTTCCGGTGGTACAGCACCTCCATATACCTGCTCTGATGGCGCGGGTCTCCTGTGTGATAACCTTGACCGGGATGAAAGAAATACAGCCGGTTCGCTGCAGATTCAGCAGATACCGGAAGTGAAAAAGCCCAGCGGAGCTGTTCGTTGTCGAACTCCTCAACCCGCTCCCATAAGCCTCCTGCGGCGAAGCTCTCGGTAATATACGCATAGGAGTGAATCAGCGGCTGCGGGTTAGGATCTTCGGGAATGACTTTTTGCGTCACTTTGGTGACTTCCACCGGAGTCTGGCGGTTCAGTGCTGCTGCACGTACCTTAGCCGGAGCTTCATAGAAGAGAAACCCGGCATACTCCGTGCGGGGCATATCCTGTGGCAGCTTGAAATTCCCAAACTGCACATAGTCATGAAGCACATTCCCGTCGGCCGGAATATCATGCGGCCAGCCCCTGGAATGCGCGCCAACCCAGGCACCCTGCAGATAGAATTGTCCCCGTTCATTCCACAGGTAATCCAGCATTTCTCCAAGCGTTCTCTTAACTCTGCTGTCTTCCTCCAGCGCCCAGGCACAGGTAAACGCCTGCACCCAGTGCCAGAACCACGGCAGGCTGCCATACTCCGGCATTCCCTTCTCTCTGATATACACCAGAGTATTCTCCAGACTCTGCCGCCCGTCCGCCAGCAGTTCTTCATCATCGAACAGCTTGCCGAAGATCAGCTTGGCCGCTGTATATTTGGCCTCATGATGTCCAAAGTGAATCACTGGCTTACAGTAGAAGCCGCTGCGATAGATATGCCCGATTGCTGTGTGAAAAGCAATCCGCAGTCCAGCATTCAGTCTGCCCCCGTATTGCTTGAAGAACCAGACCATCAGGCTGCCCATGATCTCCACCGGCAGCTCATGCAGTGCTGCCTCGCGCGGAAGCGGGTGCAGATTCAGCGGCCAATGCCCGTATAACGGCGTATCCGGCTGCCGGTTTTGCAGGAGCACGGTTTCGAGCATCACAGCCTCCGCTTTGTGTTTGGCCTCCTCCCGGTCAAAAGGCAGCTCAAAAGATGATTCCACAGCAGCAGCAAAAAGATAAGATGCATAATAAAAGTTGTTGCGTACATCATCATGGAACCATAGCCCGCTATCCAGTAAGGGACGCCGTTCAGCCTGGGTAGCGATAGTATAGATGATTTCATTTTGGCGAGCCTGATATGGACCCGGTGCAGATTTGTGTTCTCCCACTTCCGTTCACCCTCCACCATTTCTTATATACTACATACTTAAGATCCAACTTCATTTCAGTACTATTGTGCACGCTTTCAGTTCATATGGCAACGCTTTAAACGCTATAAATGAACTAAAATAAACATAATAAAAAAGATTATCACTTGCCAAATGAACTTATATGGATTAAATTGTACCTATACGAACGAAAATATGTTTGCGAAGGAGATTGAATATTTCATGGAAAGACGTTTCGCATCCCATCCTAATGAAGTTAAGCAATTTGACACAGAGCGCTTGCGCAAGGAGTTCCACATTCCTGTCATTTTTGCTCCGGATGAACTGAAGCTTGTCCTGACCCACGAAGACCGCATGATCGTCGGCGGTGCTAATCCCGTTAAAGAAGATGTTGTGCTCACCACTGACCTGAAAGAGCTTGGAGTAACTTACTTCCTGGAACGCCGTGAACTGGGTGTTATCAATGTCGGAGGCAAGGGTTCAGTTGTTGTAGACGGAACAGAATATGAAATAGATTACAAAGAGTGCCTGTATGTAGGACAAGGCTCCAAAGATGTTATTTTCAAAAGCGCCGACAGCGCCAAACCTGCGAAGTTCTACCTGAACTCTGCACCTGCACATCAATCTTACCCTACTACCAAAACCACGCTGGCTGAATCCGAATCTGGTGCAATGGGGGGTCTCGAGAACTCTAACGAACGTACGATTCACCGCTTCATCCATACTAACGGCGTTCAAAGTGCTCAGCTGGTTATGGGGATGACTCAATTGAAACCGGGCAGCATGTGGAATACAATGCCATCCCACACTCACCCGCGCCGGATGGAAGCTTACTTCTACTTCGATCTTCCGGATGATTCCATTGTGTTCCACCTCATGGGTGAGCCTACAGAGACCCGTCACATTGTAATGCACAATGAACAGGCAGTAATTTCTCCAAGCTGGTCCATTCACAGCGGTGTGGGTACGCACAACTACACCTTCATCTGGAGCATGGCCGGAGACAACAAACGTTATGATGATATGGACCCCGTAGGTATGAAAGAATTACAATAGAACAAAAACAACTACGGAAAGATGAGGCAGGCGGATGAACCCGATACGGCGACATGAGATGATTATGGAAGTTATGCTGAACCAGAAGGATGTAACGGTGAACGAGCTGAGCGACAAGCTCCAGGTCACGGGAAAAACAATCCGCGAGGACTTAAGCAAGCTGGAGGAGCAAGGACTGATTATGCGTGTCCACGGCGGAGCCGTTCTGGCACAGAGCGATCAGTTCGGCATCCTGCCCTTGAGAAACCCGCTAGATAAATATTCCGATGAAAAAACGGAGATTGCACAGCTCGCGCTGACCCATATCGCAGAGGATGATATTATTGCGCTGGATGGCGGCAGCACCACGCTCGAAATTGCCCGGAGGCTGGAGAACATTCCGCTGACGGTTATCACCAATGATGTATACATCATCAGTGAGCTGGTTCAGAAAGATAACATCCGTCTCGTCGTTCCGGGAGGATACCGGGTCCGCAATATGCTGGCCGGTCCCGAAGCGGTCTCCTACGTCCAAAAGCTTAATATAGAAAAAGCCTTTCTGTCGGCTACAGCCGTTCATATTGAACACGGACTGTCCATTTACACCGGTGATTTCATCGATTTCAAACAAGCCTTAGTATCCACAGCACGTACGGTATTTGCCGTCTGCGATCATCACAAGTTCGGGCATACCGCACTGCGAACGTTCGCATCCCTGCAGGAAGTTGATGTGCTGCTGACGGACAGCGGTCTTGCAGCAGAAACCGTAGGGCAATTCCGGAGTGCAGGCATTCATATCGAATGTGGATAGTATAAATACAGCATTAAGCAATACCAAAATACTCATTAATGTTTATAAAAGGAGAGAATAATCATATGTCATCTTTATTCAGTTTGGCAGGTAAAACAGCAATCGTAACAGGTGCTGCCCAAGGTCTTGGACAAGGGATTGCCCTTGCCTTTGCAGAAGCAGGCGCAGACGTTATCTCCGCTTCCCTCAATGCAAGTGATGAAACAGTAGCTGCAGCTAAAGCCTTTGGCGTAAAAGCACTCAGCATCGCTTGTGACCTGAGCGACCACTCCAAGCTTCAGGGCATGTTCGATGAAGCTGTTGCCTTCACAGGCAAGGTTGATATTCTTGTGAACTGTGCAGGTATGATCCGCCGTACACCGGCCAAGGACCACAGCGAAAAGGATTGGTTCGATGTAATCAACCTCAACCAGAACACTGTCTTCTTGCTGTCGCAAATCGCCGGCCGTCACTTCCTGGAAAGAGGAAATGGTAAAATCATCAACATCTGCTCCATGCTCTCTTACCAGGGCGGCATCAATGTACCAGGCTACACTGCAAGCAAGCATGCCGTAGCTGGTCTGACCAAAGCTTTTGCCAATGAATGGGCTGGCTCCGGTCTGAATATCAACGCAATCGCTCCAGGATACATGGCTACTGAGAATACCGCTCCAATCCGTGCCGACCAGAACCGTTCCGATTCCATCCTTGACCGCATTCCTGCGGGACGCTGGGGAACTGCCGAAGATGTTAAAGGACCTGCCGTATTCCTGGCATCCGCTGCATCCGACTACCTGAACGGCCACATTCTGAATGTGGATGGCGGATGGTTGGCTAGATAATACCTGGCCATTCTCTTCCTGAAGGTTATGGTTAGCAAGCTTATTATAAATAGACATACACATACAATTGGGCTGCGGGGAGTTAGATTTGACATCGGCTTACTCTGCCAGCAGCTGCTGCTAAACATATCACTTTCCAACAAGACTGAGGCGTCCTCACAAAAGGCGCTACAGTCTTGTTTTGCTATTTCCGGTGATTGGCCTCGATAACCCGTTTCCCGGTGCAAAGCTTTCCCTCCCGCGCTGCTCTCCATGCAGGAAAGGATCATAGCTTACCTTGTTGTACGCGGAGACGGTTAAGCTCTTCTGCCGGAGGGAGAGGAATGACTATCCACATAGACGGCGTAATCTGCGGCATACTGCTCCAGCAGTTCGTCGCTTACTTCGCGAATTCCGCTCACCACAAATGGCTGCCGGTAGATCATTCCGGTCAAGTTGGCGGTCTGCTGAAACGGCCGCAGCAGCTCGCTATAGGAGTAATTATGAAAACCTCCGGCCTGGTACATGCCTTGAGCGCCTCCTGAAGAAATCGCAATCATAAGCTCCTTGCCCTTCAGCTTGTCTCCCCCTCTGCCGTGAGCCCAGCCATGCTCGAATACTTCATCCATCCATTTTTTCAGCAAAGAAGGCGAGCTGTACCAATAAAAGGGGAATTGCAGTACGATTCGTTCATGAGCAAGTAACAGCGCCTGTTCGCGTGGGACATCGATTTTTTCGTCAGGATTACTCTCGTACAGCCGGTGAACAGTAACATTACCCATTCTTTCAATTTCGGCTGTTAATCGTTTGTTAATTCGGGACGTCTCCAAATGTGGATGAGCCACGATAACGAGGGTTACGGCGTTTGGTGAAGGTTTGGATGAGGTGGTCATATGGAACAGCTCCTTTTGTAATCATACAATTCGTGATATGTCGATTTATAGATCTATAAATAATCGATTTATATATCACGAATTATCGATTTGTTGTTATATATAAAGACTGAATTCATATGTTTGAATTCAGTCTTTATTCCCTAGAGATCCTTCTGAATGTAAGTGGCTATTTGGGTTAATGCTGCTTCATCTCTTTTGTAATATGTCCATTTTCCCAGCCGGGTCGCCTGTACAAGCCCTGCCCGCTGCAGAACAGACAAATATTGAGAGGTGGTAGATTGGGTCATATTCAGCTTAGCAGTAATCTGACTGACGCATACCCCAATTTCGATAAGATCAACCCCTCCCTGGGGTCCAAAATGAGCTGTCGGATCTTTTAGCCACTCTAGAATTTGAAGACGTGCTTCATTGGAAAGTGCCTTAAATACATCTATTGGGATAATTGGTTTCATGTCATCATTATATCGACATTTCTCGATATGTCAACCCACTTAACTATGCCTTTCATCTCAAAACTCCGCCAATTACTTGCTGAATTCCACGAACTCATCAGGGTGGGCACGGATATACTCAGCGATAACGTTATGGGTATTCGGTTTTAGCCGCTTAAAGCGTTCATACAGGCCGTTGACTATCTCCAGCAATTCCGGATCGGTTTCGATATCGTTCAGCCCTGCATCCTCCCATCCCAAACCCAAACTAAGGTTTCTGGCCTCCAGCCTTTCCCGTGTCTCTTCAAGAAGTTCAAACAAGGCATCATCTGCAAAAAAACGCACACCTTCCAGAACTCCGTTCCAAGTTCCCTGCTGATTCAGCAGGTACGAGCTCCAAGCATAAAACTCTGCTGATGACTTGTGGCAGTGATCATACATGATACGGAACATGCAAAGTGCTGTCTGCGCCTTACCCAATTGGTTGATTGCGGCAACTTTCACTTCAGGTGATTTCCCTCGGATCAGCTTGAAGGTCGACTCCATGCAAGCCCAACCGAGCCTTTCATCAGTTAATGAATTGAATTCTTTCCTTCCTATCACCACGCGCATGTTCTCCCCCCCTAAGCCATATTATACCTTTCTGTACAATGACTTCCGAGCATTCTCCTATTATTTGTGATAGTGTTGTTAGCAACTGGGCCAATAAGGAGAATCCAAATGTCAGACGAAATTCTTACTACATATGATGCACAGGGCCTGGTGACCGGCACCGCCACACGCGATGATGTACACCGGCTAGGGCTCTGGCATGAGACTTTTCATTGTTGGTTCGTAGAGCAGCGTGCAGATTCATTCTATATCTATCTTCAGTTGCGCAGCAAGAACAAGCGGGACTATCCTGGCTTGCTTGATATTACCGCGGCTGGACATTTACTGGCTGGTGAGACGGCAATGGACGGCATCCGTGAGGTGGAAGAAGAGCTGGGACTGCAACTTACCTATGACGAGCTCATTCCACTCGGAATCATCCCCTATTCCATGATCAAGGAAGGGATGATCGATAATGAGAGGGCAAATGTATTCCTGTATGACAATCATTTCCCCTTGGAGCAATTCCAGCTTCAGCCTGAAGAGGTTGCCGGAATCGTCATCGCAGAGTTTGCCTCCTTCCGCAAGTTCTGGCAGGGTGAGCTGCAGCAACTCGATGTCTCGGGTTTTCGCGTAACGGAATGCGGTAAGCGTGAAGCCGTTCAGCAGAGCGTGGACATCAGCCATTTTGTGCCTCATGATACGGACTATTATCTGAAGATTATCTCAGGAATCGAAGCAGCTTTCCTCTAAGTGGCTGGAAGTCACAACTCGTGATTCCAGCAAAAAAAGGCAGGAGCCCTGGTCATACCGGGTCCTGCCTTTTTGATATCTATATGCCTGCTGAATTAATGCGCCCGCTTGAGAATAGCCAGGCCATGAACCGGAAGCGTAAGCACCGAAGGCGCAGGCTCGCCGGATTCAAGTACAGTGTATGTTCTGCTATCCAGCTGAATGGACTGCTCCACGCCACTGAAATTCTGCACAAATACAAAATCAATGTCTCCATCGGTCCGCAGTTGAGCGGTGACACCTGCTGGCAGATCGGTATCCAAGGTGCGGATAATCCCTGCCTTTTTGGTAATTGCCGCATATAGCTCCACATAGAAACCGGCATCCTTTACGCGTGTAGCCAGATGGTAGGCCCGGCCTTTACCCAGACGGTTCATCGTCAGCGCAGGCTGGCCCGCGTAGAAGTCCGTACGGTACGTACCCAGCGCCTCAGCTCCTTCCAGGTGGATCAGCTCAGCAATTTCATGCGCATCGTAGTCTCCTTCAAGACACAGCGCATTGCCGGAATTCATTACCAGCCCATTCAGGTCGCGGCTGTGCAGGCCTTCTGTCTCTTCCGCCCAGATGCCGAGTGTCCGGCGGAGCGGACCCGGGAATCCGCCCAGGTGGCAAAGATCTGTCTCCCCAACGACACCTGACCAGTATGTCCCCAGAAAGTTTCCTCCCTGTTCGACATACTTCTCAATACGCTTGCCATTCTCCTCACTGATCAGGTACAGCATAGGAGCGATCACCAGCTTGTATGCGGAAAGATCCTCCTCCGAACCGATAATATCCACCGGAATACCCAGCTCCCATAATGCCTGGTAATGCTGAAGCACTGTTTCTTCATATTTCAGACCCGAGTTGCGGATACCCTGTGCATCCTTAATGGCCCAGCGGTTGTCCCAATCATAGATAATAGCCGTCTGAACTGGTGTTGTCGTACCTACTACCGCTTGCAGCTCTGAGAGTGTACGGCCCACTTCGGCAACATCGCGGAAAACACGTGTCTCGGCGTGGCCACTGTGATCGATTACGGCACCATGGAATTTTTCGCTCGATCCACGGCTTTTGCGCCACTGGAAGTATTGTACGGAATCAGAGCCATGGGCAATCGCCTGCAGGGAGGACAGCTTATGCATACCGGGACGCTTCAGCTTGCTGACACTCTGCCAGTTCAGCAGCGAAGGTGTGCTCTCCATCAGCAAGAACGGCTTATGCTTGAAGGTTCGGTACATATCATGGTGCATCGCTGCCCAAGCTGCCAGGCGAGCGTCGTCATCGTCATCCGAGTATCCCCAGGACGGGTAAGAATCCCAGGATACAACATCGAGTATCTTGGCGAGCTTACGGTAATCCACACCGTCGATATTGTGCATATTGGTCGTTACCGGCAACTCAGGGTTATACTCACGCACTGAATCTATCTCATGCTGACAGAAATCAATAGTAGATTCGCTGACAAAACGGCGCCAGTCCAGGTTAAGACCATGAACCTGCGTCTCCCCGTGTGGTGCAGGGGACTCCACTTGATCCCAGGAAGTATAAGTATGGCTCCAGAAGGTAGTCCACCAGGCATGGTTCAATTCATCCAGGCTGTTATCGTATTTCACCTTCAGCCATTCCCGGAAGCTCGCCTGACACAGATCACAGTGGCATTCGCCGCCGTATTCGTTCGAGATATGCCAACCAATAACTGCCGGATGATTCGCATAACGCTCAGCCAGCTTGCCGTTCAGCAATGCTGTTTTCTGACGATACACGGGTGAAGTGTAACAATGGTTATGTCTTACACCGTGCAAATTACGAACGCGGTTGCCTTCTACCCGCAGTACTTCAGGATATTTCTCCGACATCCATGCCGGACGCGCACCGCTTGGGGTTGCCAGGAAAGCATATATCCCGTTTTCGGCAAAGGTATTAAGGATGCTGTCCAGCCAATCAAAGGTGAATACACCTTCTTCCGGCTCCAGCGATACCCAGGAAAAGATCCCCACAGACATTACATTGCATTTGGCAAGCTTCATCAAGCGGATATCTTCTTGCAGCACCTCAGGGTATTTCAGCCATTGTTCGGGATTATAGTCGGCACCATGCAGCATCACTGGAATCTTGCTGCTGACAGGAGGTAATTTCATGTTCATTGATGGGTTCATCCTTTCGGTGTGATGTTCATGTCTGGATGGGATTATTCTCTGATAAATCCTGTTAGAAAGCCCTGTCCATTTCATGAATCATTCTTTATACTGTATATAATAAAGGAAAATCCCATTCTGGAAGTAGGAATATACGCTCGCTTTACTAGTACAAAATGAACATGAGGTGACCATCATTCTGCCCTTCTCTCTAATTGAAATGCCTCGCGACCTGAATCGTTTCCCCTTGTACCCTTATTCGGTTGGCCGTCATATTCAGTATCATCATGTTCGCCCAAGCGGTTTTCCCGTATACCAAGTCTTTCTGATCCGCAGCGGGAGAGGACTGTTCCGGGATCTTGTGACCGGAGAAGAGACGATATTGGAACCCGGTATGGCTTTTGCCTATCCCCCTGACAGGGGTCATGAATATTATCCATTGTCTCTTACACCCTGGCATGTGGGCTTCATTGGCTTTCATGGAGAATTAACGCAAAGCCTGCTCGCAGGAATCGGCATTCTGCCAGGTGCCCCGCCGCTACACCCCGAGCACTTTGAAGAATGCTGGGAACAGGTCGGCAGTATCTGGCATACGGTGAACGACCAAGCAAGCCGACAAGATGAACATGTGATGCAGGAGCTCTCTGTGGCGCTCTACCGGCTGCTTCTCCTGCTTCGCCGCACTGCTTCAGAGACAAGCCCCACAGGGCGGCTGGAGCTGGAGAATGTACGAAATGAGGCCTTACAGAAAGCCGTCAGCCTGATCAATGAGCATTTTACCGAACCGCTGCTGGTATCGAATCTCGCTGCTGCGGTAGGTTACTCTGTTCAGCATTTTCAGCGGCTTTTCTTGCAGGAGTATGGAATCACCCCGCACAAATACCTGCAGAACCTCCGTCTGGAACGTGCAGTTCAACTGATCCGGGAGAATGCCGATACACCGGTTCAGGATATCGCCTTGCAATTGGGCATGGAGACTAATTATTTCATCCGTGTCTTCCGGAATACGTACGGCTGTACGCCGGGGATGATGCGTAAGCGGCAGAATGAATCTTAATGATTTACACCCTGCTGGCGGCGGTGAACAAAGAAGTCATTTCTGGACAGACAAGTACAAAAACAGCTGTCAGCTCTGGGGGNAAGAAAGAGTACCTGGCGGCGCAGGCAGTGGGCACCACTACGCTAACCTTCAGCTTCAGCGCCGGAGCAGCGCAATCACTTGCAGTAAGTATTGTGGATACAACCGCCGCACCGGTTGGTGCACTTAAATTGCAGATGTTTAACGGTGCAACAGCAGCAACGGTTCAATCCATTAATCCAAAGTTTAAGCTGGTCAATACAGGGACAAGCAGCATTTCGCTGGCAGACGTGAAATTAAGATACTACTACACCATTGACGGTGAACAAACTCAGAACTTCTTCTGTGACTGGTCTCAGGTCGGCAGTGCGAATGTTACAGGCAGCTTTGTCAAAATGCCGTCTGACAAGACTGGCGCAGACTACTACCTTGAGATTGGCTTTACCAGTGCAGCCGGATCTTTGGCGGCTGGAGCAAGCGTTGACATCCAGATGCGGGCTGCGAAGTCGAACTGGAGCACCTACACGCAGACAGGAGACTTCTCCTTCAATGGGGCAGATACCAACTATGTAGACTGGATGAAAGCTCCGGTGTATCTTTCCGGAAATCTGGTATGGGGGAATGAACCTTCCTAACTTACCCGCATACCTGGATTAGAAGAACTTAACAGGGTTGTTGCAGAAAATGAGCAGAGCAGTGATCATTCCTTTATTGGAGGATCACTGCTCTGCGTTTTTGTTGATGATAACGGGAAACCCGCTTTAGAGCTATAGGTTCGTTATTTACGCTTCGGTCATTATAATGTCTGTCCGCTATCCGCCGTAATGATCTGGCCGGTCATTGCTTCCTGCTCCAGAGTGGAACAGATGAGGCGGGCTATATCCACCGGTTCAGCAATCCGCTGGAGCAGCAGATTCGGCGCAAGCTGGCGCATTTGTTCTTCTCGTCCCGTCCACCATCGGGTGGCGACCGCACCCGGTGCTACACAGTTGACCCGAATATGGGGAGAGAGTGCGCGGGCCAGGGATCGGGTTAACCCATGAACGGCCGCCTTGGATACAGCATAGGGAAGGGAGGAGCCAGTTCCTGTATTCCCGGCTATACTGCCAAGGTTAACAATAGCTCCTTGCTTGCTCTTGTTCATATGTGCCGCTGCTGCTCTTGCGCAGAAGAACATACCCTTGACGTTGACAGTGTACAGTTCATCCCATACCTCATCTGTAGCCGATTCAAGATCATCCATAGGAATATGTCTGGTGATGCTCGCATTATTCACGAGCAGGTCGATGGTACCGAAGGTTCCGGAGATCCTCTCAACCATATTTCTTACCTCCGCATCCCGCCCTACATCCGCTTGAACCGCAAGGGCCCGTCCGCCTTGATCAATGATCTGCTGAACTGTAACCATCGCTTCTGCTTCAGACCGTGAATAATTAACAGCGACTGTGGCTCCGCGTGCAGCCAGTTCGAGGCTAGTCGCCCGGCCAATCCCCGTTCCTCCACCTGTGACTAGTGCAACCTTTCCTGCTAATTCCATAAGTATCCACTCCTTGATGTTGTTTTATCCTTATTTGCAGTGTATACAACGCGCTGGATTTTGTATAATTGAATGAATTGAAGGAAGAATTCAATTTTGTTGAAGTGAATGTGAATGTGAGTGTAAGTATGAGTAAAGTGTATTCTGAGGTGGAGGGAGTGAAGGATGCTGGATCTGAAAACATTAAAAACCTTTCATGCCATCGTTCAGACCGGGAGCTTCAACCGGGCAGCAGAGGAACTGAACTATGCCCAATCTACGGTCACGATGCAAATTCAGAAGCTGGAATCTGATCTGGGAGTTATATTGCTGGAACGGGGCAAAGGGATCACATTAACCGAAGCCGGACGGTTGTTCCATGAACAGAGCTTCAGAATTGTGAAGGATATGGAACGGCTGCAGAGCAGCATCACGGATTTGAAATCAGGGGAAGCAGGGAGTGTGCGCATAGGCGCGTCTGATCCGACAGCAAGCTACCGTCTGCCAGTCATTCTGCAGAAATATATATCGCTATTTCCCAAAGTAGAGCTGTCCGTGGATATCGCGGGTTCAGGTGCGCTTTGTGAGCGGCTCCTGCACGGGGAATTGGATGTTGTACTCTGCTCCGCTCCGGAGCTGGGGAAGGAATTGCATTTTGAACCGATGTTTACAGAGGGATTTGTGCTGTTAATGCCGGAAGGTCATCCACTTGCATCTGAGCCTGTCATTACTGCAGATCATCTGCGCGGTCATCGCTTGCTGATTACTGCACCCGGTTGTCCTTACCGCAAAAAACTGGAGAGCGTGCTGAAGGAGTCTGCCGGACCGCCGCTGAGTACAATGGAAATCGGCAGCATGTCTGCACTGAAGTTCTATGTGCAGAGCGGCCTCGGAATTGCGCTTGTGCCTGAGGTTACGCTTGACCCGGTTCCTGCCGGAACTGTATTCCGGAGGCTGGAGGGCAAAGCTGTTGATATGACCTGCGGCATCATTTGCCGGATTGTGGATTACCCCTTGAAACCGGTCGTCCGCAGCATCTACGATTTCATCAGACAGGAGCTGGCTGCCCCTTTATGACCGGAACACGCATAAACCCCTATTATTGATTTGCATCAACAATAGGGGTTTATGGTGTAGATACTATACCCATGTTTTTCTCAGACTCCTTATCCTATCCTTGTACTCAGCCGGGTAGAAATCGTCCGAGGTGGCACTAAATTTGCCCATCCTGCTTATGATTCTTCTCTAATTCATCCGCTGGTTAACGATTGGTCTCATGGTTCAATGTTTGAGCTATAAGAAGCTCATACCCTTTCGTCCTTGGATGGATTGAAAGTTTCAGCAACAGGATCAAAGATATAGTCTCAATCTCAGGAAGTTCATCTGCTAAAGATTGTTATCGGAGAGAATGTATCTGCCCTCCGCCTTCTTTTCAGCAGTGTAGGTTTCCTTGAGTTGATAACTGAATTATACCCCCATTTCCCGGATCCGTAAAAAGGCGAATACTTTAAATTTGGGGCTGTTTTGAAAAAGAATCTAATGTAAGCGCTATTATTCTGCGTTTTCCTTAGTTTATTAAGATATAATTACTTACACATAAGCTTGAAGATCGTTAAGGGAAGGATGATCATCGATGAAGCTGTATCAGATGAAGACAGAGCCGCTGGGTGTGGAGCGGGTGAAGGAGTTTTTGCAGGATAACTATGTATGTATCGGTTATTACGGTGTGGGGGACCTGGAGAATGCAGGCAAGGAGGAGATACGTAGTCGTCTGATGCTTGCCGGGACTCCTGAAGGAACTGAACTGGACACCGCGCTGAATAATCTTCTGATATTCGTTCATGGTATGCAGGATGGAGATTATGTGCTGATAGCGGATGAAGAATGGGCGTATTTGGGTGATCTGGGTGATTATTTTTATGCGGAGTCTTTTGATTCGGCAGAAGATGGGCGGTGCCACAGACGGGGAGTAACCTGGCTCAAAAGCGTTCCTGTTGCAATGCTTCATCACGCGCTGAGAGAGTGGTTAATGGAGGATGCGGTTGTCTCGCAATACTCAGGGCCGTTGCCTGGTGCCAGACTTGATCTATGGATCACAGAGTCAACCATAGAAAGCCAGGCCAGCGAGAAAACAGGTGGAAACGTGGACGGGGAAATGCTTGCCGAAGCGCTCGCTGTATTGAAGGCCGCACTGCAGAGTGAGGATGCGGAGCGGAGGGAACGGGCGGCTATCGTCATTCTGCAGTATGCAAAATGACCGCTGGCACTAATGAAATCGAAACGATTTCATAGTATACTAAGATAGCGCTAACAAAATTTAACCTTTGCTTGCGGAATAAGCCCGTTTCATTGAAGTTACATATGGATTTTGCTAACAAAAATGAAATTTATGCTTATTTAATGAGTTTTTTGCGGGGATGAAACACTAACAAATCCAGACAGGCGGATGCTTCCGGGTGCAAGTTGGAACAATTACTGCGAAGCTTCGCCCACAATTTTAGGAGGATCAAATGGGAATTCAGTATCATTCAGAAGATCGTATATTTCACATTCAGAGCCGTGCAACCAGCTATGTTATCCAGCTGCTTCCGACAGGAGTCCCAGCTCATGTCTATTGGGGCAGAGCCATTCGACCAACCGCATTGTCTTCTATTCTCCAGCGGACGGAGCGTTGCTCTTTCTCACCTAGCCCCTACCCTGAGGATATGTCCATCTCCTATGATACGATTTCGCAGGAATATCCTTCGTATGGTGTCGGGGATTTCCGCCATCCTGCCTACCAGATTCAGGCACCTGGCGGAACGACGGCCTCCGAGGCCGTATATGATACCCATCGGATCTACAGCGGCAAACCCGCACTTGAAGGCCTCCCGGCGACTTATGCCGAGCATGAGGATGAAGCGGAGACTCTGGAGCTTGAACTGCTTGATAGCGTAGCCGGGCTGCGGATCATACTCAGTTACACTGTATTTAATAAATTGAATGCGATTACGCGATCTGTTCGTTTTGTGAATGAAGGTGCAGGGGAGCTGAAGCTGCTGCGCGGACTCAGTATGAGTGTAGACTTGCGGGATTCCAGCTATGATCTGCTGCACTTGTCAGGTTCATGGGCAAGAGAACGTTATGTAGAACGCAGGCCGCTTGCATCAGGGATGCAAGGCGTAGAGAGCCGCAGAGGGGCAAGCAGCCATGCCCATAACCCGTTCATAGCCCTTCTATCGAAGGGGGCAGACGAAGATCAGGGGGAGGTATATGGCGTCAGCCTGGTTTATAGCGGCAGTTTTACCGCTCAGGTTGAGGTTGAGCCGTATCAGACAACCCGCTTGTCGATGGGCATCAATCCCTTTGATTTCAACTGGTTGCTTGAGCCGGGAGAATCCTTCCAGACCCCGGAGGCAGTGCTTGTCTTCTCTGCTGCCGGCCTTGGCGCGATGTCCAGAACCTATCACAAGCTGTACCGTACGCGGCTGGCCCGCGGTACCTTCCGTGACCGTACACGTCCTGTGCTTGTGAATAACTGGGAGGCTACCTATTTTGATTTCACTGCCGATAAGATTGAAAATATCGCCCGGGCCGGCAGCGAGCTGGGCATGGAGCTGTTCGTCCTGGATGACGGCTGGTTCGGTCACCGGGACGATGACCGCAGCTCACTTGGAGACTGGGTGGTTGATCCGAACAAGCTGCCTGAAGGATTAGAGGACCTCGCCCGGCGGGTGAACCAGCTTGACATGCAGTTTGGACTGTGGTTTGAACCGGAGATGATCTCGCCGGATAGTGAACTGTACCGGCAGCATCCGGACTGGTGCCTCCATGTGCAGGGCCGCCGCAGAACGCTGGCCCGTACGCAGCTGGTGCTGGACTTCTCACGCGAGGATGTCTGCCAGGCGATCGGTGACCGGATCGCGGCCGTTCTGCGGTCAGCGCCGATCACCTATGTCAAATGGGATATGAACCGTAATATGACAGAGATCGGATCTGCACAGCTGCCACCGGAGAGACAAAGGGAAACAGCACACCGTTATATGCTTGGTCTATATGGTGTGCTTGAGCGAATCACTTCGGAGTTCCCGAATGTGCTGTTCGAGAGCTGCTCCGGAGGCGGGGGACGCTTTGATCCCGGGATGCTCTTTTATATGCCTCAGACCTGGACGAGTGACAACACCGATGCCATCAGCCGGCTCAAAATCCAGTACGGCACAAGTATCGTCTATCCGCTGAGCGCCATGGGCAGCCATGTGTCGGCGGTTCCGAACCATCAGGTGCAGCGTAACACATCCCTCGAACTCCGTGGACATGTGGCCATGTCGGGTAATTTCGGCTATGAGCTGGATTTGACGAAGTTCACAGAGGAAGAAAAAGCAGCGGTAAAAGCGCAGGTGGCGCTCTACAAAGAACTGCGTACGCTTGTCCAGTTTGGAGAGCAGTACCGGCTTCGTAGTCCTTTTGAAGGGAATGAGACGGCGTGGCTGATTGCGGCGGAGGATCAGTCGGAAGCTGTGGTCGTCTATGTCCGCACCTTGGCTGAGCCCAATGATAAGCTATACCACTTGCGTCTTAAGGGTCTTGATCCGGCTGCAGATTATGAATGGCTGGAAGGCGGAGGCGTATATGGGGGCGACCATCTGATGTATGCGGGATTGCCGCTACCTGCGTTACACGGTGATTTTCAAAGTGTCCTGTGGCGCTTCCGCAGAGTGTAGAGCTTGGGGATTGCCGCAGTGTTATGTTTAAGCAAAAAGAGCCATCCGGGTTGCCCGGATGGCTCTTTTTGGGTACGTCTTGTTTACTCAAAAAACTCAACGAACTCATTAATCGGCTTACGGTAGCCGCGGGGTCTGATCTTGTGCTTATTGTCTTTGCCGATGGTAATCATCATGACCGGCACCATATGATCCGGTAAATTCAGAGTCGCCTTGAGGGCTTCAGGATCAAAACCAATCATCGGGCAGGTATCCCAGCCCTTGTCCTTGGCGATCAGCATGAACTGCATCGCTGACAGGGAGGCATTGCGGATCGCTTCATCGCGCTGAAAAGCATCATTTCCAATGTAGGAGCCATTGATGGCTTCGATGGTTCCTTCATATTCTTCCTCGCTCATCGCTCCCAGCATTTTTAGGCCGCTATAAATTTCCGGTGCCTGCAGATACGCATTCTTGTCTCCGAGTACAACGATGACGGCGGATGCTGTATGGATTTTGTACTGGCCATAGGCGGCTTCGCGGACTTTTTCTTTCAAGTCTTCATCAGCGACTACTTTATAATGGGCGTGCTGCAGATTATAGGCTGAAGGGGCTAGACGGGCCAGCGAGAACATTTCCTCCAGTTCACTCTTAGAAATCTTGATGCCCTCTACGAAGTTGTTTGCTGATCTGCGTGCTTGAACCAATTCTGAAAAAGTGCCCATGTTCATTCCTCCATTGTGTATGTAGTAGTTAATAATTATAAATAGCTAATATTAATAAATATACTTACTATTTGTTACTTACTAAACATACCATGGCATTTTCCCTTCGTCAATGACTAAATGTAATACGGTACTAAATTTTTTTATGAAATAGAGGGAATTATCGAAATCCGAAGAATAGAAGTGATTTTAATCACAAAATGGGGCTATTCCGGCAAAAAGATTGTGACATTTATTACATGAGGAATGTTATAATAATCACATTGATTATGAGTTGTATCATTTCGTCCCATTTCTATATGAAATAAAGCTAATGTAAAGGAGCGCTCATTATGTCAGAAACCATTACGCAATCAAAAATTAATGAAGAACTTATGGATCAGCTCTTGAAGCCTGAGGTGCAGGAGTCCTTAACCACACTGGTGGAGCAGCTTCCCCAGATTACGCAGCTGATTGGTGCTTTATCCAAGTCGCTTGATTTTGTGCAGGCTGTTGCATCCGATGATGTGCTGAAGAATGATACAGTGGGTGCTATCAAAGAGCTTGCTGAGCCGGTAGTAGATAGGGTAAAAACGATGGCAGCTACTGTGATCGAAGCCAAGGATCGTGCCAATGAGAGCAGTGAAACGATCAGCCTGTTCGGTATGATGCGTATGATTAAAGATCCGCAGATGCAAAAAATGCTTCGTTTCATGAATGCTTATCTGCAGGTCAGCGGCGAACGTAATCCACATCAATAAGGACGGAGGAAAATTATTATGTCAAAACATATCGTGATTCTCGGTGCAGGCTATGGCGGTCTCCTGAGTGCTATTAACGTGCGTAAATATATGAGTAAGGCAGAAGCCAAAATTACAGTTGTCAATCAGTATCCGACACACCAGATTATTACCGAGCTCCATCGTCTGGCTGCAGGGAGTGCATCGGAACAAGCTGTAGCCATGCCGCTCACCAAGCTTTTTGCCGGAAAAGACATTGATCTTAAAATAGCCAAGGTGAAGTCATTCTCCGTCGATAACAAGCAGGTGCAGCTGTCTGATGGTACAGCACTCACCTATGACGCGCTTGTTGTTGCACTTGGCAGCACTACTGCATATTTCGGCATCCCAGGGCTGGAAGAGTACAGCATGGTGCTGAAATCCGCTGCTGATGCGATCAAAATTCATTCCCATATTGAAGACCGCATTCGTGAATACTCCAAAACGAAGAATCCTGCCGATGCGGCAATTCTGATTGGAGGCGGCGGGCTGACCGGTGTCGAGCTAGTGGGCGAGATTGCTGATGTGCTGCCGAAGCTGACCAAACGGTATGGGGTAAATCCTCACGATATCAAGCTGATGCTGGTAGAAGCCGGACCCAAAATCCTTCCGGTATTGCCGGATCATTTGATTGAACGTGCGGTAACAAGTCTGACTGCCCGTGGCGTATCCTTCCTGACGGGTCTTCCTGTAACCAATGTGGCGGGTAATGTGATTGATCTGAAGGATGGGCAGCAGATTGTAGCCAATACCTTTGTATGGACCGGTGGAGTTCAGGGCAACCCTCTTGTTGGGGAATCCGGCCTTGAAGTGAACCGTGGCCGTGCCACAGTCAATGACTTCCTTCAATCGACCTCACATCAGGATGTTTTTGTGGCAGGGGACAGCGCCGTTGTGTTCGCAGCAGATGGACGTCCATATCCGCCGACCGCACAAATCGCCTGGCAGATGGGCGAGCTGATCGGTTACAATCTGTATGCTTATCTGAATAACTCCGCATCTGAAACGTTCAGCCCGATCAACTCGGGTACCCTAGCCAGCCTGGGACGCAAAGACGGAGTGGCGATTATTGGCGCCAGCAATACTCCGCTCAAAGGTTTGCCTGCAACCCTTATGAAGGAAGCGAGCAATATCCGTTATTTGTCTCACATTAAGGGATTGTTCAGCCTGGCATACTAATATTCTTTTTATGACTTTATTGAATTTCTTTGATGACCTTCAAGCCGATCCCGTTCCTTATGCTATATAAGGAACGGGTGGGTTTGGAGGTTTTTTTGCTGTGGAACAGGATTGGATAATGGTGAAAATTTACATAGTAAATAGTTGGAAGCTGCCTTATGCTGGGTGAATCGGGGACTGAAACCTAAAGGCAAGGAGCTTCAGGAAGCTCTGCCTGCCGCCAAGGTGAAGTTGAATAAACTATGAAAGGGAAGATACAATGAATGAAATATTTAAGCAAATACCATTATATAGATTTGTAATGTATTGTAATGACACTACTATGGATAAGACAGTATTAGATTGTGGTGCAGGCGGAGATTGTCCGCCTCTCAGCTTATTTTCAGATTATGGATACTTAACACATGGGATAGAATTTAATACGAAGCAATTAGAAGAAGCTAATCAATATGCAATCAGGAAAAGTCAGCATTTGAACATTGAGCATGGAGATATGAGACAATTAAAGTTTGATAACGAATCATTCAGCTTTGTATATTCTTACAATTCCGTATTTCATATGATGAAGACAGATGTTGTAAAATCTATGAATGAAATGATACGCGTTCTAAAGCCAAACGGCCTGCTTTTTGCAAACTTTCTTACCACAAAAGATTTTCGTTGCGGGACAGGTGTAGCCTTAGGTGAGCATCAATATGAGCAGATGGAAGATGATCATCCTGTAATCCATTCCTATTATGAAGAAGATGAACCGGATGTGTATTTTGAGAACATGGAAATATTGTACAAAGAGAGCAGGGTATTAGAGAGAATCTTTGAAGGTCAAAGAATCAGACAAGGATTCGTTGATTATATTGTGAAGAAAAAATAGCGGGATTGGACAACCATACTCTCTTCCGTTCATGCAGAATGTTATCATTCCAATCCATTTGCTATAATAACTATGTTTATACTAAAAGTAATGTTTCATAGGAGGTTTTTCAGTATGGAATTTCAAGAAAATGATATCATTTTATTTCAGGGTGACAGTATTACAGATTGGGGACGCAACTATGAAGATCCGTCCTCGCTCGGTGTGGGCTATGCACTGATGGTAGCCGCACGGCTTGGACTGCTATATCCTGAGAAGAAGCTGACCTTCATCAACCGCGGAATCAGCGGCAACCGTGCGGTTGATCTGCAGAAACGCTGGGACAAGGATTGTCTTGAGCTGAAGCCGAATGTAGTCTCAATCTATATCGGTATTAATGACACCTGGCGCTGGTTTGATTCCGGTGAGGAAACTTCGGCTGCACAGTTCGAGGCCATCTACCGTGATCTGATCGATCGCACCCTGGCAGCTACAAATGCCAAGCTGGTACTGGTTGAGCCTTTTGTGCTGCCGGTTCCTGAAGACCGCAAAGGCTGGCGCCAGGATCTGGACCCGAAAATCCATGTGGTGCGTGAACTGGCCCGTGAGTATGGTGCTTCCCTGGTTCCGCTCGATGGATTGTTCGCTGCTGCATCCGTGAAGGCAGAATCTGCGTACTGGGCACCGGATGGCGTTCATCCTTCGCCGGCCGGACATGCACTCATCACCGATGCTTGGCTGAGAGCAGTAGGAGCCATTAGCTAATTTAGCAGGCAGCCTGTACTTCATTACATAATCGTCTGCCAATTTCTTAGGCCGATCCGTTGAGATATAACGGATCGGCCTTTTGTTTTGAGCTGAAGGCCCCGCTTTCCATACACGAGGGAAAATACTAAGTTAATTAGACTTTACTCTTGACAGTGATTAACTTTAGCAGTAAGTTAAAACATGTAAATAGATTGCGTAAAATATAATTGTAAAAAACAAAATTGTTTATTAAATAGTATACGAGGAGAAATCTATTATGCCTAAAAATGAAAAAACTATTGATTTATTCCAGATGTTAGTAACTATACTTTCGCAGCAGTCAGTAGGACACAGAATAGAGTCCAGAATTTTTGCCAGCCAGGGTTTTTCAAAACTTGGAGAGAAATATGCAGAACACGCAAATGAAGAGATGCAGTTTGTCGAGAAATTTATTGACCGTATTATTGATCTAGGCGGCATCGTCAAGAACGGTGGAGTGAAGGAAGTTCCGGTATACGAAGATATCGAAGAATGGCTTAAATATGATGTGGAGCTTTCAAAAAGCGGCTTAGGCCAAGTAGGCGAGGTCCTTGAATCCATGATTGGCGATCCAATATCCTACGATCTTTTCAAGGATTATGTCAAGGATGAGGAAGAGGATATGCTGTGGGGAGAGCAGCAGCTTGAGCTTATGAAATTAATAGGCAAACAGAATTGGTTGATGAAACAGATATAAAATGATAATGGAGATTTTTCTGGACGGGATAAGCACAGGTTGGAGTCTCAATCAGAAACTTAAAGGGAAGGATCTGCAGGCATTGCAGGTTCTTTTTTTTTTTGCAAAAGCGACAGAATGTAATTTGGTTCACAAGACTGATATAATTAGAGGATACATAAGGATTTGGAGGTGGAATCCATGAAAAGGCTACTGCTTATGGTTCCGGTTCTGCTGGCTGTTCTGCTGAGCGGCTGCCAGAATGCTTTTGGATTCATTAATGCGAAATGGATTTCAGAGATTACCCTTGACTATCAGTTATCAGACAGTAAAGTACAGGATGGACCTTTCGAGAGCAAGACCTTTACTGATCCTGCATTTATCAAGCTGATGGCAGATGCGATGAACGGCAGCAAACGGATAAAGGGCGAGCTGGATTATGGTGCCGAGTTCAGGATGAAGCTGACCTATGGGGATGGCTATACAGAGGATTATATTCTGAATCTTGGAGAGGCTAGCGGGAACCGTGGACTGCTGGTTTCGGAGGAGAACAGCGGCAAAGGATATTCTGTTCCCGTCAAGAATGCCGATAAGCTAAGAAAGCTTGTCTATGCCGAAGAGAGCTCCGCCACTGACACCGGCTCTGAAGCTGCTGAGGTTTTGGTTACTGTCAGTAGGCCGGTAAGAACAAATTCAGATTTCCCAGTGAAACGATAGAACCGAGAGGAATGTGGGCAGATGACTAGTGATACAGCACAGGATTTGCAAGGGCTGAAGACAGTAGGCCAACTAGTAGGATACACGATAGCAGAAATGAGGAAAAGTGTTGTGCCGGGGATGACAACCGCTGAACTGGATGAAGTGGGGGCAGCAATTCTGAAGCAGTTCGGCGCGAAGTCAGCTCCCAAGATCACGTATAATTTTCCGGGCAGCACCTGCATCAGTATCAATGAAGAGGTAGCTCATGGAATCCCCGGCTCCAGAGTCATCCAAGCTGGCGATCTGATTAATATAGATGTCTCCGCTGAGCTTTATGGTTATTACGGAGACGCCGGGGTATCTTTTCAACTGCCGCCATATAATGAGGAGCTTGTCCATCTGTGCCGCAGCACTGAAGAGACTATGATGTCTGTTATCAATCACCTTAGAGCCGGTATGAAAGTTAACGAGATTGGCCGTGTGATGGAGCTTGAAGCCCGTAAACGCGGATATAAAACCGTACGAAATCTGTGCAGCCACGGTATTGGCAGATCGCTGCATGAGAAGCCTTTTGAGATCCTTCCGTTCTATAATCCGCGGGTAACGACAGTGCTGCAAGAAGGTCAGGTCATCACGATTGAACCTTTTCTCTCCACCGGAGCGGATTTTGTGGAGCAGCAGTCAGACGGCTGGACTCTGAGCGTGAAGGACAACAGCCGTGTAGCGCAGTATGAGCATACGATCATAGTCACCAAGGGGAAGCCGATTATCCTGACAAGCGCCTGAAAAGGAACAAATGGATTATCCCTATGATGTGCAGGGAATCATTAGAAGACAATAGTAACGGTGGGAAAGGGGCAATGAGATGAAGGAAAATCTAACCCTTTTGGCAACACTGCAGCAGCAGATGGGAAATCATGATCTGTGGCCGTTGCTGACGAATGATATGCTGCAAGAGAGCGGGCTGCCCGGACCGAGGGCTAACCTCGAACTTGCGGGCAGCTTTGCTGGCCTGTATGCCAAACCTGAAGTGACGGAGACTGCCTGGGAGCTGATTTGTGCCTGGGCGCAGATCTCTGAGTCTGAAGCTGCGGCAGGTGATCCGCAAGAGTTCCTGGCTTTCTGTGCGGTCTGGGCCTGCGGAGCCCATTATGCCTACGGGGATGCCGGTCGACAGAGCCAGGCGGAAGGGTTCCTGCGGGCGGCGATGAATGATGCCAGATGGAGGCAGCGTGAAGCGGCGGCCATGGGGCTGCAATCTTTGGGCGAATATGATTTTGCGCTGCTTCAGCAGCTGTTGGACGGATGGCGCGAGGGAGCTACGCTGCTGGAGCAGCGGGCTTTCATGGCGGCGCTCGCGCATCCGCCGTTACTGAAGGCGGAGTCCCATGTCCTGTATTGTCTCGAGATGGCAGACGGCATTATGGAGGGTATCAGAAGCGACACTATAAGTTCGTCTGACCCGGAACATTTTCGCGTGTTGTCCAAAGGTCTGGAATATAGTCTGAGCGTATTTGCCGCCAGGCTGCCGGAGCCAGGATTTGCTTTGCTGCGTAAATATGCGGAGAGCAGAGATGCCCGGCTTAGCAAGATTGTGAAGAGCAACCTGGGCAAAACAAGACTGACCAAGAAATACCCCGCTCAGGTCGCTGAGCTCTTGCAAGTATTGACAACCGGCTAGAATGTAACTATTATAGTTGCATCTATGGGGTAACACACAAGGAGAGATTGTCATGAACATCAGCACCCGGTTTGCGGTGGCTATTCATATTTTGACACTGATTGATAGCAACAAGGAGGGCAAAAGCACCTCGGAATGGATCGCAGGCAGTGTCAACACCAACCCGGTGGTGATCCGGCGGATTACTGGTATGCTGCATAAGGCAGGTCTGGTTGAGGTCCGTCCCGGAGTAGCGGGGGCGAAGCTTACGCGAAGCCCTGGCGAAATTACCTTGCTGCAAATTTATAAAGCAGTAAATGCGGTTGAGGCGGATACCTTGTTCTCCGTGCACGAACATCCCAATCCCGGCTGCCCGGTCGGCAAAAATATTGCTGGAGCTATAGTTCCTGTCTTTTCCCTTGCCCAGCAGGCGATGGAAAATGTACTTCAGGAGGTTACACTGGATCAGATCGTGAATCAGATTCCGGTGGTGTCTTGAAGTCTAGTGGATGTAGCGAAGTTGCAGGGTATCCCATCGTCATGTTGATGACTGTGGGATGCCCTTTTTTGTGCTTGGGCGTGCGGGCTTGGAGTTGTGATGGTAAAATTATCCTGACTACAATGGACAGGAGGTATTCGATCATGCGTAAGAGTAAAGCCCGATATCTTTATATTCTTGCAGGAATATTGATATTCTATGTGGCGTTCTTCCCTTCCTTAAGCCCGGAGCTTGCTGTAAGAAAAAGCCTGCTGTTCAAGCATCCGGTGCTTGCCTTTACAGGAGAAGTCACTGAAGGCCGGATCCAAAACGATCCGCGGTACGGGGATTTATATGTTGTGCCACAAGCGGATTTGCCTTATGTATATGTGAAAAAGAATAGACTCGGCTGGACGGCCGCATCGGGTGGGAGCGGGCCTTAGGATCAGGAATGTGATGCTATGTTTAAACAAGCAGCCTGGGCAGAAGAATGAAATTTAAGTAAACATTCAGCAAAGATTTATGTAAATTTAAGGTTTGGGGAGTATAGTGGAGGTCTCCACCCCCCAGTGGATAGATTTTTGCATAGATCCTGTCGTGCCTCGGCAGGGTCTTTTATTTTGCCTAGCACTGGAATCGACAATTTCAGCAAACCTTTATTTGATCTTCATATGCTTTTAAGCTTCAGGGCTTATAGTAATCCCATGACCCCCTTATAAATAGACCTTGACCCTGCCGGACGTTGGCGGGGTCACTTTTTTGTGTATAGAGAGCGTACACAGAAGCTGATGATGTCTGTCTATTTCTTTACACAATATTCCAAATGCAGTAGACTGACAACATGCATTCTACTGGAGGGAGAGGATTGTGTTGATTTTTGCACTCGGTTTATGGTTCATTGGTCTGGTGGTCCTCATGATTGTAATCAGAAAGGCAGTAGACGGATCCCGGACATCAGACAAGCTGGATATATTGATCGAAGAAATCCGGCTGCTGCGCAGAGACATCAGGGAGAACAAGCATATTATTGATAAGCGGATGTAACGCTGGAGCGATATATTTTGTCTATAGGAGAGATGCATCATGAAGGTGTTCCAGATCGGAGACACACGGCTCAAAGTTATTAAGGGAGATATCACCAAATGTCAGGCTGACATTATTGTAAATGCGGCCAATACTAGTCTTCTGGGCGGCGGCGGCGTGGATGGTGCTATTCATAGAGCCGGAGGCCAGGCTATTCTTGCTGAATGTATAGAGATCAGGAATAAGCAAGGCGGTTGTGCGGTAGGGGAAGCGGTCTATACAACAGCCGGCAGACTTCCTGCCCGTTATGTGATTCATACCGTAGGGCCGGTGTGGAATGAGGGTGAGCGCGACGAACGTCAGCTGCTGGCGAACTGCTACCTGAACACCATGGAGTTGGCGCATACCCTGAAGGGCCGAAGCATTGCTTTTCCGAATATTAGTACAGGGATCTATCGTTTTCCCAAAGAACAGGCTGCGGATATCGCTCTCCAGGCTGTTGCCGGATTTCTTCAGCAGCACACGGGTATCTTGGAAGAGATCATTTTTGTTTGTTTTGACGATGAGAATTATAATTTATACCTGGATAGACTGCAAGCGAATGCCAACTAAGAGGATTCTGGCAAGGATCTTTTATCATAAGCCCCAAAAAGGAATGAATGGTATGAAGTAAATATTAAGACTGACTGCTGGCTTATGGAATACAGCGATACTTGAAGCAAGGAGATGCTTATGAAAAATCAATTACAGCTATTAGCGGCTAGCTTGATTCTGGGATTATCAATTATTATTGGCTGTGTAATTATTAGCAGTGACCGGCCGGCAAATAGCGGGCAGAAGGCTGACGCCCAAGACATGGATAACAAGCTCCTGCTGACGCTTCAGGAGACCGCAACCCTACTGGGTATCAGCGAAGATCAGGTGAAGAACATTATGAAGGCGGAAAACTCACTTTTGAGAAATGATGGAGCTTTTGGCGGTATGAAGCTTCAGTATATCAAGGTGGATGACCAGTTTCTATTCAGTAAGACAGGGCTGCTGGAATGGATTCAAGCCGCAATCTCTGAAAAAGGAGTCTACATCGGCCCTAAAATGGTTAATTAAACAAATAGATACTACATACTTAATAAATTGAACCAAGTCCCGAAATGATAAAATTACAAGTTGAGTTTATACAGTACAGCAATGGAGGGTACATACGTGGAGAGAATCGCCATTATTTCTGATATTCATGGCAACGTAACCGCACTGGAGGCCGTCTTGGCGGACATTCAGCAGCGCAGGATCAGCCGGATCTTCTGTCTGGGGGATCTGGTGGGCAAAGGGCCTAATTCGGATCTGGCGGTTGACCTGATTCGATTGCATTGTGAGAAAGTGGTTAGAGGCAACTGGGATGAATATATCGCATATGAAAGTGAGCTAGAGGCGATACAATGGCACCAGGCTCTCCTGGGGACCGAACGAAGGGCGTATCTGAACAAGCTGCCGTTCTCCATTGAATTCTGGATGAGCGGTAAATATATCCGCCTGTTCCATGCTTCGCCGCGGAGCGTGAATGAGCGCATCCAGCCCTGGGATGATCTGGCGCTGCGCTTGTCCTTGTTTGAACCTTCAGAGCTGTGCGGTGAACTGCTGACTGCGGATGTGGCCGGCTATGGAGATATCCACGGGGTATATCTTCAGCATCCGGAAGGAAAAACATTGTTCAATGTAGGGAGTGTCGGCAATCCTCTGGATATCACACAGGCTTCGTATACGATCTTGGAAGGGGACTATGGCAGCCATGATCAGGCACCGCTCAATTTACAATTCGTAAGAGTTCCTTATGATATCGAGCAGGCTGTACAGCAGGCCTTAGATTCGAAGATGCCTCATTTGGAGCCGTATATTCGGGAGCTTAGAACGGCAGAGTACCGGGGTAAAAGCGTTTGAACAGAAGCTGGCAGCGGCTAAAATTTGAATTCTGTCCTGTAACGATTGAGCCTGACCGCGATTGTGGTCGGGTTTTTCTTTTTTTCGGAAAGTAATTGACAAACTTATAGAATGCTACTAAACTAAAGTTAGTTGATATGTAACAGAAACTGTTACAGCCTTGAATGGGTATATTGGAACTTGTTAAGACTAACTGCAATCGCAGAATTTGGATAATATCTTAGTTAAATTCAGGAGGGGTTTATATGACAACAGCAGCAACATTGCCGCAAACTTTGGAAATTGGACTTGTGCAGATTCGGGTAAGTAACTTGGAGCGTTCGCTTGATTTTTATCAAAATGTGGTTGGACTGAAGGTTCTGCGCCAGATCGGGCGTGAAGCCGAAATGACAGCAGATGGTCATAGCGTACTCCTTATTCTGCGGGAGATTGAGAACGCGCGGGTACTCCGGCGGAATTCAGTCGCAGGGCTCTATCACTTCGCCATTCTTGTGCCGGACCGTCCGAGCCTGGGGCTGGTGCTTCGCAATCTGATTGATTCGGAGATCCAAGTCGGACAGGGCGATCATCTCGTTAGTGAGGCCCTGTATATTGAGGACCCGGATCATAACGGAATTGAAATCTATCGCGACCGGCCGAAGGACACCTGGAAGTATGAGGCGAACGGGCACGTTGTAATGACTACAGATCCGGTGGATGTGGACGGTCTGCTGGCCGCTTCTGAGGGTCTGGAATGGACCGGATTGCCTGCGGGCACCGTGATCGGGCACGTTCACTTCCATGTGGGTGATCTTGGCGAAGCCAAGAGATTCTATGTCGATACGCTTGGCTTCGAGCAGACAGCTGAGTACGGTGATGCGGCGATGTTCATCTCGGCCGGCGGGTACCATCATCACATGGGACTGAATGTCTGGGCAGGTCAAGGTGCTCCGGCAGCACCGGCCGATGCGGCGGGCATTGACTATTTTACCCTGCTGCTGCCAAGTGTTCAGGAACGTGATGCCGTAGAAGGACGGGTGCGTTCCGCGGGATACAGAGTGGATGTAACGGACGGCATAGTAACAGTTACCGACCCTTGGAACATAGGGATTAAGCTGCTGGTAAAGCAGTAAAATAAAGCAAAACTTGTTCATCTCCGCTCATTCCCCTATAATATGTGGAAATCAATGAGCGAAAGGATGAATGTTTTGAAACATTTCAAAATGGCATATGTGGTCCTTTGTCATAAGAACCCGGAGCAGATCAACCTGCTGCTGGAAGCTTTAACGGATGAGCATGTGGAATTTTTTCTCCATGTGGACCGGAAAAGCGGGATTGAGGCGCAGATTATCCACCGGAAAGACATTCATTTCGTACAGCAGCCGGTGGATGTGCAATGGGGGCATTACGGTCAGATTGAATGCATCCTCAAATGTTTTGAGCTGATCAAGGAGAAGGGACACTTCGATTATATTCATATTATAAGCGGACAGGATCTGCCGCTGGTTCCGAACCGGACAATCGTTGACTTTTTTCAGGAAAATCAGGGTAAAGAATTCGTCAAACATCTGCAGTTGCCGAATGAAGCGGAGATGTGGGGCTGTATGTACAGAGTGTCCGTGTATTATCCGAGATTCCTCGTCTCACGCGCCAAAACCGTCTCCGAGATCCGCAACCGCTATATCAATCTGGTGATGTCGGTGCCGGTGCTGAAGCGCAGCCTGAAGAATCTGCCGGGTACTTTATATAAGGGCTCGAACTGGATGTCGATTACCGGAGCGTGTATGGAGTACATTTTGGAGTATATCCGCAGTAATCCCGGGTACGTCCGTTTGTTTAAAAACTCTTTTTGCGGAGACGAAATCTTTTTTCATTCGATTATCTTGAACAGCAGCTTTAAGCAGCAGGTTGTGAATGAGATCAAACGCTATACCGATTGGGACACGGGCCCGGAATTCCCGAGAACACTCAGGGCAGAGGATTACGAACGGATCCGGCAAAAGGGAACGGAATGCTTTTGGGGCCGCAAGTTTGATCTGGATGTGGACCGTGAGATCGTTCAGGATATCCTCCAGCTGGCTTGACAGACGAACTATAGTAGGGCTGAAGCAGGACAGATGTTAAAATAAAGCAGGAGTCAGACCGGTGATACGGTCCAGCTCCTGCTTGTTATGTTTACCGTGACAACCCAACCTGTGAGCAGCTTATTAATGTGTTCCCTGAGCCTGAGCCAGTTCTTCAATCCGCCGGTTCACATCGCCGCGATAGAGACCCCCGTGATAGCAGATCACCTGGTCAATCTCCCAATCCGCGAATTTGTGAAGAGACTGGAGCGCTGTTAGCATATCGGGAGTAGCCGTTGCATCGGGTCCGTAGAGCTGGCCGTCACGCACAGTCAATGCATCGGCTGCGATCAGCGTGCGGCTGGTGTGATGATACAGGCTCAGATGGCCAGGGCTGTGGCCGGGGGTATGAATAATGGTAATTCCGCCTCCGATGGGCAGATACTCGCCACCTGTAAGCGTCTGGTCAACTCGACCTTTGGGTGGATGGGCCAACACGTGGAGGAAAGCGCGCTTCCACTCCTCCGGTACAGACGGCGGAAGCATGGCTTCGGCGGCAGCCAGTGCGTCAGGAGTATGCTTCAGCAGCATCTTATCGCCTTCGATATAAGGCCGCTCGATTTCATGTGCGAGTACAGTTATCGTAGATTGGCTCTGTTCCAGAAGAGCCGGAAGGCTTCCGATATGATCGATATCCTGATGAGTAATCAGTATGGTACGAACATGGCTCAAGGGTACGGAGGCCTCGGCTGCAGCTTGCTTGAACTTTTGCTCTGCTCCCGGTACTCCGGTATCGATCAGGATAGCTCCCTCTTCGTCCCAGATCAAGGCAGGGTAGAACGTGTCTATTCCGCCCATCACGGGGACGGAAATCTCCAGCATTTCAATTCCTTTGGCGATATGCATAATATCCCTCCATTACACTAGATAAGAATGTGCCTGCAGGCTAATGCATATCATACTGAAACTCCAAACTGTTTTCAATCGAAAAATATTATATTATAACACAAATAAATATTTTTGTCAATCGTGTAAACGATGAACATTTTCAGTTTTTTGTAAAGCTTACTTTACATTTTACGCTCAGGATGATATTCTCTTTGTAAAGCTAACTTTACATGACCGGGAGGAACAGCGATGAAGAACAAGCTTGAGACAATCCGGAAACAGCAGGGCATTAATCAGGAAGAGCTCGCAGAAGCCTTGGAGGTGTCGAGACAGACGATCTGCTCCCTGGAGAACGGAAGGTATAATCCGTCGATCATTCTGGCTTTCAAGCTGTCGAGATACTTCAAGCTCAGCATTGAGGATATTTTTGAATATGAAGAAGAGGACGGATAGGCGGGTTCGGAGAATGGAAGCAAGTTTCATGATTATACATCGGGGGAGTTGAGAGATTTGGAGACATTTCTTGCTGTACTGTTAATGCTGGGACTGATCGCGGTCTCCAATATCGTGAACCGGTTCATTCCGTTTGTGCCGGTTCCCCTGATTCAGATTGCGCTGGGAGTTATTGCGGCCGCTTTCCCGATGGGAATTCATATGTCGTTTGAGCCGGAGCTGTTTTTTGTGCTGTTTATTGCCCCGCTGCTGTTCAATGACGGGCGGCGGACGCCACGCGACGAGCTGTGGAACCTAAGGGCGCCGATCCTGCTGCTGTCGCTTGGACTGGTCTTTGCAACAGTCTTTGTCGCCGGATATGCCATCCACTGGATGATTCCGTCCATACCGCTGGCTGCTTCCTTTGCGCTGGCCGCCATCCTCTCGCCTACCGATGCTGTGGCAGTCAGCGCGCTGGCCGGAAAGGTGCATCTGCCGAAGAGTATCCACCGCATCCTTGAAGGAGAGTCGCTGATGAATGACGCATCCGGGCTGGTTGCTTTTAAGTTTGCCATTGCTGCGGCGGTTACCGGGATGTTCTCCCTGCCCAAGGCGACGATAAGCTTTGTGTTCATTGCTGCTGGGGGATTGCTGCTGGGAGCGCTGCTGTCATTTGTGCTCATCCGGCTTAGTGTATTTATCCGCCGCTTCGGCATGGAAGATGTCACCATTCATGTGCTGCTGCAGATTCTTACACCTTTTATTATTTATCTGGTGAGTGAAGAGATCGGCGTGTCGGGGATCCTTGCCGTAGTGGCAGGCGGTGTGATGTATGCTATAGAGAAGGATCGGGCCGTATCACCGCAATATAAGCTCCAGCTTGTATCTGCCAGCACGTGGTCAGTGCTGCTGATGGTTCTGAATGGCCTGGTCTTCCTGATGCTGGGCGTATCGGTTCCGGACGTCGTTCAAGTGATTTACAATGACAATACCTTGAACAACTTTATCGTGGCCGGTTATGTACTGGCGATCACAGCGCTGTTGATTGTACTGCGGTTTCTGTGGGTGTATGCATACTCTTTGTTCGAGAGCCGAAGGCTAAGAACCCCCCGCTCACCGCTGAAGTCGCAGCTCATAACATCGATTTCGGGTGTGCGGGGTGCGGTAACGCTGGCGGGTGCCTTCTCAATTCCGCTGGTTCTTGGGGATGGTTCACCGTTCCCGCAGCGGGACCTCATCATTGCTCTTGCGGCAGGTGTCATTCTCGTCTCGCTGCTCATAGCAAGCATCTTTTTGCCGCTGCTTGCGGACGGGGAAGACCCTGTTGTGGTGGAGAGTGTGCCGGTCAATTCTGAGCTGACGGCAAGGTCGGTAGTGATTGATGCCGGAATGAGCATGCTTCGAAGCCTGGTCTCAGAGAATCCGCTGCCCGGGAATCAGCCGGTCATGCTGGAATTCACGGACAAGATTGACAAGCTGTGCGCTCCGAAAACGGGCGATGATCCGGAAGCGGAACGCTTTCGGCAGCTGGGGGTCCAGGCTAAGCGGAATGCTATTGCTGCTGAGCGTACGGAACTCCGCCGGATGCTCGAGAACGGCTCCGTCGCGGCTCCCGTAGCAGCGAAGATGGAAGAGCTGCTGGATCATAAGGAAGCCTTGATGTGCAAGCGGCTAGACACGCAGATCAAATTTTCGCTCACTGAAATTCAGCGCCTGTTCTCGGGATTATTCTCCGGGCGGCTGAACGGCGATGAAGGACGGCTGGCAGCGCAGAATGCCGAGAGTGCCCGTATGGCCAAAATTTCAATGTGCCAGGCTGCCATTTCTGCCGTCAACGCCGGAATGAGTGAAGAGAACCGTCTGCCTTCACAGAAGGTTATTGACAAGTATGAGCAGATGGAGTCCCGCCTTATCGAGGGAGACGGCTGGATCAAGGATGGCGTCGTGGATGACCAGAAGCTTGAGCTGAAGCTGCAGGCGATTCAGGAACAGCGGAATACGGTGCAGCAAATGTATCAGAATGGGGCGATCAACCTGAAGATCGCTGGTAAGCTACGCAAATTTGTCGATCAATTGGAAACAGCGATCTGGGAGGATTAGTCATGGGGGAAACAGCAGCACGCGGTTTGTCTTTTACGGAGATTAGGGAAGAGCATCTGGCGGAAGTAGTAGATATCTATAATTATTATGTACTGAATACTACGGTTTCTTTTCATACCGCGCCGCTGGACTCAGCTTCGATGCGTGAGTCGGTGCTAAGCGGTGATCCGCGCTTCAAGTCCTACGCCATTCTACAGGACGGTGAAATGCAGGGCTATGTTCTGATTGCCAGACATAAGAACAAGCAGGCCTACGATACCTCTGGTGAGATCAGCATCTATCTGAGACCCGGCAGCGGCGGACAGGGACTGGGCGGCAAAGCGCTAAGCTTCATTGAGGAACGGGCGTCCGAGCTTGGTTTTCATGTGCTGGTGGCAACCGTATGCTCCGATAATGAACCTAGCCGCCGGCTGTTCACCAGACACGGATATGAGCAAAGCGCGCTGTTCAAAGAGATCGGCAACAAATTCGGCCAATGGCTGGACATTGCAAGCTATCAAAAAATAATCTGACCAGGGAACCGGGGGCGTAGTTACGGCTCTCTCCCTCTGGCATATAAAAAAGCTGCTCCTACTAGTCATCTTCATGACATTGTGGAGCAGCTTTTTTATGTTTATGGTGACGAGCCATGTTGCAGGTTCCTTGTCGACCGGCTTAAGAGCTGGGGACATGCTTCCGCCGGAACATCTGTCCAAGCACTTCGCTGAGCACAAGTCCGGTTGCTATTGCTCCAGAAAGGAGCAGAGCCTGGACAGCAAACTGGATGGCCAGATTATTATCGTTCTCGACGAACTTGCGCATGGCATCATAAGCCAGACCGCCAGGGACCAACGGGATAATGCCGCCGACACTGAAGATAATGACCGGCATTTTGTAAATGCGGGCAAAGATCTGACTGATCACCCCCACCACTACTGTAGCTGCGAAGGTGGCTACCACGGTGTCCCATCTTTCATCGAGCTGCAGATACAGCATCCAGCCCACCATTCCGGCAAAACCGCATTGTACCAATGCACGGACCGGTGCATTGAACAGAATGCAGAAGGTGGCAGCGGCAATAAAGCTGGTTATCAATTGCAAAATCATGAACAGTTAACCTCTTTCACGTGTGAAGTACATGAATTGTATGTTTCAAAAAAGTGACAGCACAAGCCCGATGCCTGTCCCGATTGCAAACGCCGTCAGGAATGCATCGGCTCCCTTGGAGAGGCCGGAGACCAAGTGTCCGGCCATCAGATCACGGACGGCATTGGTAATGAGTAGTCCCGGCACCAGCGGCATGACTGAACCGATAATGATCTTATCCATTTCCTGACCTACGCCGAGCTTCACGGACAGGAAGGCGAGCAGTCCCATCAGGAACGAGGCAGTGAATTCCGCGAAGAAACGGATCTGGAACAGCCGGTGAAGGTATGTCGCTGCGGCGAATCCCAGCCCGGACACTAGTATAGCTGGCAGGGCATCCCACAGGCTGCCTTTGAACATTACAGTGAAGCACGCTCCGGTCAAGGCGGCGGCGACAATCTGCAGCCAGACCGGATAAGCGTGGGCTGCATCGTCCACCACACTTAGCCGGTCGCGGGCTTCACTTGCGGTAAGCTGGCGTTCACTCAGGCGCCGCGAGATGTCGTTGACCTCGGACACCTTTTGCAGATCTGTGGTCCGCTCCGCAATACGGAACAGCTTCACCGGTTCCGTCCGGCTGGTGGTGAACATAATGACGGTTGGCGTTACATAGCTGTGCGCTCCCGGAAAACCGAGCGATGCCGCCATACGGCTCATAGTGTCCTCCACGCGGTAGGTTTCCGCGCCGCTTTGCAGCATGATTTTACCGGCGAGCAGGCACAGGTCGATAATATCATGCGCGGAAGTGTTGCTATTGTTGCTTGTGCTATCCAACTTCGTTCGATCCTCCCCTGGAGTGTTATATATCCGATTGTCGCTTCAATTTCTCAAAAGATCAACCTTTATTCATAATGTTCACTTAAATAATCAAAATTTATCAAAATTTTAAATTAGATATTCATTTTTTATTTCCATCTTACGATATAAAAATGGAGAAATCTCACATAACACTACAACGCTTCCCATTTGATGGGCCGAAAGGAGAACATAATGTCAGGCTCTTTTCCGGAGGATTCACTGCTTGATCTATTTATTTTCGAGACCCTGCAATCGCTGCAGCAGCTGGAAGACTCTATTCTTGCCAGTGAACAGCATGAAACTCTTCAACCTGAGGATATTAATCTAATCTTCCGGATAATGCATACGGTTAAAGGCTCGGCCGCCGTGATGGGATTTACGAATATTTCTTCCCTGGCACATGTAATGGAGGATTTGTTTTTTTATCTGCGCGACCATCCTCATACGCCGTATAATGCCTCTGAGCTGTCGGATCTCATTCTGCAAGGTGTTGATTTTACCAAGCTGGAGACGATCAAGATCAAGAATGGAGATCACGCAGATGGAGACTGCGCCCTGTTGGCTGAAGAACTGAAGGCTTATTTGCAATTTCTTAAGAACGGTTCTGCGGGAATACGGGAAGAAATAGGACAGAACGCTGATGTCGGATTGCCGGGAGCTAATATGGCTACAGAGGCATCCGTAGGTTACAGAGCGGTTTTGCGTTTTGAAGAGACCTGTCAACTGGAGAATATCCGCGCATTCACAGTGATTCATCAGCTTGGCGAAGCATTGGACTGCAGTTGTACCTACTTGCCTGAGGATATTATAGAGAATCCCGACAGTGCCGAGGTCATCCGCCGGCATGGATTTGTAATTGTACTGCACACAGTGGAATCAGAAGACGTGGTTACAGCTTTTTTGCGGAATGCTCCCTATGTTAGGGAAGTCGAAATAGAACGGCTTGAAGCGGAAGATACAGCTGTTGCTATCCCGGCTCCACCGGATGCTTCTGAGGAGGTGCCTCAAGCTACTGAGCTGCCGGATGCTGATCTGAAGCTCTTAACTGTACCGGGCCGGGAGAAGAAATCTAAAGAGGGCAACCCGCCACCCTCATCCCAGCAGACCATGATTAACGTGAATGTGGCCAAAATGGATAAGCTGATGGATTTGATCGGTGAGCTGGTCATTGCAGAGGCCATGGTAACGCAGAATCCCGATCTTGCCGGTCTAGGCGGATCGCTGGGCAATTTCAATAAAGCGGCCAGACAGCTGCGTAAGATTTCGGCAGAAATGCAGGATGTGGTCATGTCACTGCGCATGGTGCCACTAGCTGCTACGTTTCATAAAATGGGACGGATCGTAAGAGATATGACCCGGAAGCTGGAGAAGGAGGCTAACCTTGTTATTCTTGGCGAAGAGACGGAGGTTGATAAGAATATTATCGAACATCTTTCTGATCCGCTGATGCATCTGGTGCGCAATGCGCTGGATCATGGGATTGAGATGCCTGAGGAGCGCCTGGCTGCAGGCAAACCGCGAAGTGGAACGGTAACACTGGAAGCGAGGCACTCCGGGGGAGATGTGATGGTGATGATCCGGGATGACGGCAAAGGGCTGCATCGGGACAAGATTGTTGCCCGGGCTCTGGAGAACGGGCTATTGACCCGGGATGAACACGAAATGAGCGACAAAGAGATATTCAAGCTGATTTTTCATCCGGGGTTCTCCACCAAGGACAGCATCAGCGAATTCAGCGGGCGGGGGGTAGGTATGGATGTGGTTGTCAAGGATCTGGAGAAAGTCGGGGGTACCGCTTCCGTAGACAGCATACCGGGTTCAGGCTCCATAATCACTCTGAGAATTCCGCTAACACTGGCAATTATTGATGGAATGAATGTAGGTGTTGGACAATCAAGGTTTACGCTCCCGACCGCATCGATCATTCGTTCTTTCAGGGCGAATGCCAAAGACTTGCTGAATGATCCTGATGGGCAGGAGTGGATCATAGTGCGCGGCAACTGCTATCCGGTATTTCGCCTGCATCATCTCACGGGTGCTCCACAGCACAGCTGTCCCATAGACGAAGGGATTCTCATCATGGTAGAGGACGAGGGGCGCAGTCTATGCCTGCTTGCGGACGAGCTGCTCGGCCAGCAGCAGGTAGTAGTAAAGGCGCTCCCGGATTATATTTTGAGCAGTGCGGGGAGTAAGCATTTTGTTGGTTGTACGCTGCTGGGCGACGGGAGCATCAGTCTGATTCTAGACGTTGTCCGTCTGGCTTCTTCGATGAATGCCGTGGCGGCTCTCTAAGGGCTGCCGGGCGGTAAGTATGCTCTCCGGTATGTCAGCCTGTATGAATATATGTAATTTATTGTTTTAGTTAAATCAGCTTAGGAGGTGTTCCTGTGTCTGGACACAATGCATACGAAGAGGCGCTGGAGGAGGATACCCTGCGGGACAAATATTTGATTTTTTCGCTCGGCAGCCAATTTTACGGGATTGAGATTCAGTATGTGACCGAAATCATCGGGATTCATCCGATTGCCGCCATTCCGGATCTGCCGGAATATATCAAAGGTATTATCAATTTGCGCGGCAAGATCATTCCTGTGATGGATGTAAGAATGCGCTTTCGTATGGAGCCGCAAACGTATAATGACCGTACCTGCATCATTGTCATCGACATTATGAACGAGGTATTGGGGTTGATCGTGGAGAGTGTATCGGAGGTGCTGCCTATCCTGCCGGAGGAGATTGTACCGGCACCGGATTCACCGGGGGGCGGAGGATTTGTAACACGTATAGGGAAAACCGGACATGGAGTGAAATTGCTGGTGGATTGCGCCAGGCTGCTCCGGGACGCTGAAGTAGAACTGCCGGGAATTGCACTCTAGACGAGAAGAATAAGGAGAAGATAACGATGAAATGGTTCAACAACATGAAATTAAGCACCAAGCTGATCTCTTCGTTTATTATTGTTGCAATTATGGCTGGTATCGTAGGCGTTGTGGGAGTAGTGAACCTGAAACGGATCGACCGTAATTATACGGATTTGTATGTGAATTACGGGATAGGTGTGGGGGATATAGGAAAGTCGGGCATTGAATTTCACAAGATCCGCGCGCTTACCCGCGATGTGCTGATTAACCATAGTTCTCAGAACAAAGCAGAGATTATTCAGAAAATCAAAACGCTGGATACACAGCTTACGGCCAGCCTTGATGAATTTGGCGTAAGTATCCAGTCGCAGGAAACCCGTAATATTTTTAACAATCTAAAAACTGTCATTAACGAGTATGATGCTGTACGAGACAAGGCCATTGAAATCTCGGAAACCTCTGGCCGGGAAGAAGCACTCACTTACTTTTATAAGGAGAGTTCTTCCATTGTCGCCCAGGCCAATGAACATATCGACGATCTGTTCGCCAGTAAAGAGACCAACGGCAAGATCAAATCGGAAGTGTACTCCAAGGGAGCCGCACGTACCATCCTGGTGTTAATGATCGTTGTAGCCGGGGCTATGGTGTTGGCGGTGCTCCTGGGTATTGTCCTGTCCCGTATGATCAGCAAGCCTGTAGTCAATCTGGTGTATGCTGCGGATCGGATTGCAGATGGTGATCTGAATGTGGAGATACAGGGCGAAGCGTCTGACGAAATTGGCAAGCTGTCCCAATCTTTCCGGCGTATGTCCTGCACTCTTAATGAGGTGATGGGCAGTATTCAAGGGGCGGCCGAGCAGGTGGCTTCGGGTTCAAAGCAAATGTCGGAGTCTAGCATGGCGCTTTCGCAAGGTGCAACAGAGCAGGCTAGCTCCATTGAAGAATTGACTGCGTCGATCGAGGAAATCGCGGCACAGACTTCACGGAACGCCCATAGTGCGGAGCAGGCAAACAAGCTGGCCCAAGGGGCTATGAACAATGCCGTAGAGGGTAATACGCAAATGCAGGATATGCTGGTGGCGATGGAGCAGATCAATGATGCCTCGGACAGTATCTCCAAAATTATTAAAGTCATTGATGAAATTGCTTTTCAGACGAATATTCTTGCACTGAACGCTGCGGTTGAGGCGGCCCGGGCAGGCCAGCATGGCAAGGGTTTTGCGGTGGTAGCCGAGGAAGTGCGCAATCTGGCAGCACGTTCAGCAGGGGCAGCCAAAGAAACTACGGCTATGATCGAGAGCTCTATGAAAAAGGTGGAGGGCGGCACCAAAATCGCTGCTGCGACGGCTTCCGCCTTGGAGCAGATTGTCGGCGATGTCTCCAAGGTTGCGGAGATTATCTCGGAGATTACAGCGGCATCCACAGAACAGGCTGCAGGCATCAGCCAGATTAATCAGGGAGTAATGCAGCTCTCGCAGGTGGTTCAGACGAACTCTGCCACTTCAGAGGAGACTGCGGCAGCCAGTGAAGAGCTGGCCGGACAGGCGGAACTGATGCGGGAGCAAGTATCAAGGTTCAAGCTGAAGCAGCAACCGCAGAATGCTTTTACGGGAATGGAGGATTTGAACCCTGAAGTTCTGCGGATGCTGGAGCAGATGTCGCGAAACAAGTTGGGCGGCCAGAAAGCGTCAGCGTCTTCATGGGTGAAAGAAAGTACGCCTGCAGCTCCCGTTACGATTGCCCTCAGTGATAACGAGTTCGGCAAATACAGCCTATGATTCCTATGACAGACCGGGAATTCACCGAGCTCGCGGACTTTATTAAAGCCCGTGCCGGCATTCATCTCAAAGCGGAGAAACGGGCGATGATGTCGGGCAGACTTCAACAAATGGTGCAGGCTAAGGGGATGGCCAGCTTCGGCGAATATTACAGCTTTCTGCGAACAGGGGGAAGCGCCACCGAGCTTGCGCTGCTTGTGGACAAAATCAGTACAAACCATACTTTTTTTATGCGGGAGAGCGAACATTTTTCTTATTTCCAGCATCATGTCCTTCCAGAGGTGATGAAGCGGAAGAACGAAAGGGATCTGCGGGTATGGAGTGCAGGCTGCTCCAGCGGAGAAGAGCCGTATACGCTATCTATGATCATCGATGAAGCATTCGGGGGAGGCAAATTCGGCTGGGATACGCAACTGCTCGCCACAGATATTTGCAGTGCCGTGCTGGAAAAGGCGCGCAGAGGGACTTATGGGGCATCAGCCATGAAGGAGCTTCCCGGGAACTGGAGAAAAAAGTACTTTGAACCTTCGGCAGAAGGCACGTACTCTGTGAAGCCGTATCTCCGGAGTCAGGTACTGTTCCGCAGATTTAATCTTATGGAGGAGCGTTTTCCGTTCACCAGGCGGTTTCATGCCATTTTTTGCCGCAACGTGATGATTTATTTCGATCATGCTACCCGCTATAAGCTGGTACGCAAATTCTATGAATGGACCGAACCCGGCGGCTATCTCTTTATTGGCCATTCGGAGTCACTTGACCGCGGGCTTACGGATTACCGTTATATCATGCCTGCTGTCTACCGCAAATAACAGCCCGGCTGCAGGGAAGGAAAGATTCTTATGAAGAATACCCGAAGCATACGGGTACTGGTGGTGGATGATTCTGTATTGTTCCGTGAAGTGATATCCCGGGGGATTTCTACCGATCCGCGCATCGAAGTGGCGGCGAAGGCGGGAGACCCGTTTGAAGCAAGAGACGAGCTCTTGCGTGTACGGCCGGATGTGATGATCTGCGATGTACAGATGCCGAAGATGAACGGTATTGAATTCATCCGCCGCCTTCTGCCGCAATATGTGATTCCGGTTATCGTCGTAAGCGGTGTGACGGAAGCTGTGTTTGAGGCCTTAAGCGCCGGAGCAGTTGACTTTGAAGCGAAGCCGGATATGAATTCACCGGGCAGTGTGCAGCATTTCCTGGAACAATTGATCATCAAGATCAAGAATGCTGCCCAAGCGAAAATTCTGGCTCCGGCGCAGCCTGCTCTGCCTGGAGGACCAGGATATTGGTCCCGTACGGGAACCACCGGCACGGGTCATGCCCTTAAGGAGCAACTGATTGTTATCGGAGCTTCTACCGGCGGGACTGAGGCGATTGCCAGCGTGCTTAATGTGCTGCCGCCGGATATGCCGGGAATCGTAGTCGTACAGCATATCCCGCCTGTATTCTCGCGTATGTTCTCCGACCGTTTGAATCTCAGTTCAGCGCTCACGGTCAAAGAGGCCGAGGATGGTGATCTCGTTGCACCCGGTAAGGTACTGGTGGCTCCAGGAGATAAGCAGGTAGGCCTGCGGCGGATTGGGGGGCAGTATCGGCTGGATTGTGCGGCTGGAGCGAAAGTGAATGGTCATTGCCCATCCGTCGATGTGCTCTTTGAATCGGCGGCAAAAGCGGCTGGCGCACAGACTATCGGCGTACTGCTGACCGGGATGGGTTATGACGGGGCGAAGGGGCTCCTCGCCCTGCGCCGCAAAGGTGCACGTACGATCGGGCAGGATGAAGCCTCGTCTGTAGTCTACGGCATGCCAAAGGCGGCTTATGAGATGGGTGCTGTAGAGAAGCAGGCAGCCCTCTCTGCAATCCCCCGGCTGCTGCTGTCTATGCTGCAATAGAGTTTTTACTTGTAATGCCCGCCAACCCGCCGGTCTGATATTCAATCTGCCCGACGGGTTGGCGGATTTTTTTGACTTTGGCGCAGGACCTTTGGCAGTATATTTATTTCCATTATCCTTCTTCAAGAGTACATAGACCGGTTGCCACTCCGCCGGAGAGAATGGTCAGAATGGAATGAAAAAAGGTCTCCTTGGAGATCAGCAGGCCGCCAGCGCCAATGATCAGCACATCCGTCAGAAAAATAATGATGCCTACATTAATCGGTATGTAGCGCTGAATGAATTTGGCCAGCAGATCCGTACCGCCTGTGCTTGCTTGGAACCGCAGCATAAGCCCGAGACCGCTGCCCATCAGGAAGCCGCCGATAATCGCACTGGAGATCGAACCAAGCTCTATATAATAGAGAAAGTAGTATTGAAGCGGTCCCAGAAGCTCGATCAGGAAGGAGGACACCATGAGCCCGAGCACACTGCTGTAAAAAATATCCCGCTCTTTAAGCCAGGCAAGCCAAAAGACCGGGAGACTGCATAAGATGATGGCAAGTCCGATTTTTGTACCGGAAATATAATTAATAATTAGGGCGATGCCGATAATTCCCCCATCAAGTATTTTGTAGGGAACGAGAAAAAAGTTCGTGCCTGCGGCAATCAGCAAGCTGGATAACAGGATAATGATGATTTTGGGCAAATATCGCATACTCAACATCTCCAGATCTTAAGGCATGTCTTTAGAGAGAACATGTCTTAATGAATATGCGCATCAATGGTAAAAAATAGCTAAAAAGCAAAAAATCCTGCTTGCGCAGGATCACTAGGTGTTAATCTTAGGCATGAACCGGTTCCCGCTTCTTCAGTTCCAGCGGAGGGGGGACGAGCCAGCCTTTTTCCTTATTGAGCTTCAGTAGAGCGAGACCTAGTGCAGCCATTTGTGCATGAATCTTCATGAACATCATACCGATATCTTCCCGGATGGACATGCCCATGATTTGGCTGCATACGACGAGACTGAGTGAGACACCGCTTGAGAGGGCGGCAGCGATTTCCTGATCCGAGAACCGGGCTCCGGCCGGAATATCCTCCAGCTTGACAGAGGGGCGGTCCGGCAGAGACGGGGGAGGTGTAAACCCGTTCTCCTTCAGCAGCCTGTCGCAATCCTTGATTTCATGCTGAGCCTGATCCATAAGATCATCAATGATCTTTTTCAGATCGTGATCCCCGGCATGATAATGATAAGCCTGATAGGCAGACATGGCCATTTTGGCCGCAGCCGAGAACTCCCAGAGATTGAAAACTTCGCCGTAATGCAAAGGCTCGTCTTTAGGATTACCGTTAAGAACTCCCATGATTACATACCCCTCTACAATAAGATTAGGAACGTAATTTAGCATGTCCGGCGGCAGAGGTTTTATTCGGGTAGACGAAGCCTAATGACAAGCATACTTGAAATTTACCCACAGGGCAGGAGTGATACGAATGAGCTTTATCTATAAAGTGCTGGTGAGCGATATGGAACTGCTGGCAGCCGCTCTGTCGGAGATCAATGTAATGGTAGCCGTAAAAGGCGGTGCGGGAATTGTAGAGCCCGGGGGGCCGATCAGAGCCTATACCTCCCACTCCGTCCGGATCCGGGGATTGTCCTATAACCGGGAGCTGCATGAATTCCGGGTCAGCGGAGAGAGGAGCTAAGGCAGCCCCGGAATAAGCCGTGACACGGAGTTAGCGGGAATAGCGTTTGCGGAAGCGCAGCGGTGATATGCCAACCTTATGGGCGAAACGCCGTGAGAAATAGGCAGTACTCTCAAACCCTGTTCGTTCGGCAATGCCGGCGATGGGAATTTCCGTCTTAAGCAGCAGCAGTTTGGCTTGCTCCAGCCGGTAATCTGTTAAATATTCCATGGGAGTCAGGCCGTAGACCCGCTTCATGCAGCGGGCCAGATAGTTGTAGTGGAAATGCAGCGCGTCCGCCAGGCTGCTATTGGTCAGCGGTTCTGTATAGTGATTGCGCAGATAGGTTTCCGTCTGCTCTGCAATCTCTGCAGCAGGGCTCCCCTCAGCATGGTGTTGCGCGAGATCCAGCATCCGCAGGATATCCTCGAAGATCCGCTGCTGTTGCCATACCGCGCTGGAACGTCTCCCCTGGTTCAGCTGCAGCAGCCGCTCAGCCTGACCGCTCCGCGCTAAAGGACCAGGTAGCGGACCAAACTGCGGCACACGGATGGTATAGGGGTAGGTGAGAAACTGCTGGAAATGATGCTCCCGGCTGGCATATACCGGCTCGCCCTCGGCTTCCATCCATTCACCTACGGTGTGGAAATGCACCCATACAAAGGAGGTTGTCTCCTCACAGGGCTTAACCGAATAATGGTAGCGGTCGGGCAGCAGGAGAAGAGTATGTCCAGCCGGCACTGCCCACTGTTTGTGCTCCTCCCCAATGAACAGACATCCCTGTTCAACAATCAGCAGATCGAATTTTCCCATGCGGCTTCGGCTGGGATGCTGATCTCCCGGCTGATACAAAGTACGGTCGCCTTCCAGAAAATACGGGAACGGCGGTGCCGCCAGATGGATATAAGATGGATTAAAGATCATATTCTGCTCCTTATTAATAGGTTATCTGCGCTAACGCACTGATATAATCCGAGTGTGAAATAGTACAAAAACAGGGTTGCTTCTGATCCTGTTTTTTATTTATTTTACCGTCTATAATGGCAATTAGCGAGAAGGAAATAAACACAGAGGAGTAGTGGAAATGAACAAAATATCCGTAATTCATCAAGCAGCAGACAAACTGTCCGTAACCATTCAGGATGAATTCTGGGGGCGCTATATCCGTCTGGTACAGGATGTGGTCATTCCCTATCAATATGAAGCGCTGCATGACCGTGTGCCGGATGCGGAGCCGAGCCATGCGATTGCCAATTTTGAAATTGCCGCCGGGAGAAAAGAAGGCCAGTACCACGGCTGGGTGTTCCAGGACAGCGATGTCGCCAAGTGGCTGGAGGCGGTAGGTTACTCGCTTAGTCTGAAACGTGACCCGGAACTGGAGTCCCGGGCTGACGCGGTCATTGACCTGATTGCTGAAGCGCAGCAGCCGGATGGTTACCTGAACACCTATTTTACCATTAAGGAGCCCGGCAAACGCTGGACCAACCTGCAGGATTGTCATGAGCTGTACTGTGCAGGACATTTCATTGAAGCTGCGGTTGCTTATTATGAAGCGACGGGTAAAGACAAGCTGCTGCATATCATGCGCCGGATGGCCGATTATATTGATTCCGTATTTGGACCGGAGGAGGGCAAGCTGAAGGGGTATGACGGACATCAGGAAATCGAGCTTGCACTGGTGAAGCTGTACCGGTTGACAGGTGAGGAGAAGTACCTGAAGCTTAGCAGCTTTTTTATCGATCAGAGAGGGCAAGAGCCGAATTTCCTGCGGCAGGAATGGGAAGGCCGTGGCCGGGTTACACATTGGAGCGGAACGCAGACAGACAGTATAGATCTGGCCTATAATCAAGCCCATCTCCCGGTGAGGGAGCAAAGTGAGGCAGTGGGGCATTCGGTCCGGGCGGTCTATATGTATACGGCGATGGCAGATCTTGCGGCGATTACCGGGGATGAAGCCTTACACAATGCCTGTGTAAGATTATGGGATAACATGACAGGCAAGCAAATGTATATTACCGGAGGTATTGGTTCCACGCACAGGGGGGAGGCCTTTACTTTCAATTACGACCTGCCTAATGACACGGTCTATGCGGAGACCTGCGCTTCGATCGGCCTGATCTTTTTTGCCCGGCGGATGCTGGAACTGGAGCCGGATGCCCGTTATGCGGATGTGATGGAGCGGGCGCTCTATAATAACGTTCTTGGCTCTATGGCACAGGACGGCAAACATTATTTCTATGTGAATCCGCTGGAGGTATGGCCTCAGGCCTGCACCTGCAACCCGGATAAGCACCATGTGAAATCCGAGCGCCAGGGCTGGTTCGGCTGCGCCTGTTGCCCTCCGAATGTGGCACGGCTACTGACCTCGCTGAATCAGTATATCTATACGGTTCATGGCGATACGCTGTATACCAACCTGTACATTGGCAGTGAATTAAAGACCACACTGGGCGGGACAGAAGTAGTGGTCAGTCAGCAGAGCAGCTACCCGTGGGAAGGGACAGTTACGCTGAAGGTAAATCCGGATCAGTCGGGAGAGTTCGGCATCGCCCTGCGTATACCTTCCTGGAGCAGCGATGTGGAAATCCGGGTCGGCGGTGAGAAACTGAGTCTGGACGAGAATGAAACCCAGGGGTACTGCGTGATCCGCAGAGTCTGGAACGCCGGGGATATCATCGAGCTGAAGCTGCCTATGGAAGCACACCGGGTCTATGCCCATCCTGAGCTGCGGGCCGATGCAGGGAAGACAGCCATCCAGCGGGGCCCGCTGGTCTATTGCCTGGAAGAGTCCGATAATGGAGCGCCTCTGAGCTCGATAGCGATAGATGAATCGGCATCGTTCACGGAGCACTTTGAAGATTCACTGTTGGGCGGTGCAGTAGTGGTAAAAGGTCAAGGCAGCCGGATAGAACAGGCAGGCTGGAGCGGAGGCTTATATAGCAAAGCTAAGGCACCAATGACACCCTCCGAGATCACAGCCATTCCCTATTATCTGTGGGGCAACCGCGGCAGCGGCGAGATGAAGGTATGGATCCCGGAGAGCAAGGCGTAAGCTGCAGCGGCATTTCCTGAACCGTGTGTAAGCGTACTATTCTTATGTAATCTCAACCACCCGGTTGTACCGCTGAGCAGCGGACGAACGGGTGGTTTTTGTGCTTGGCGATATGCTACAGGGGCCAAAGTCAGTGAAAATGATATTGACAAAGCGACTACTACGTGTTACTTTATAGCAGTAGTAAGTAATACTGCATACCAGTCATACAGAATAGTGAGGAGCGATTGTGCTGGATAACATAACAGAAATGCTCAAAGGCGTGCTTGAGGGCTGTGTACTTGAAATTATAGGCCGCAAAGAAACCTACGGATACGAAATTACGCGGCAGCTGAACGCCCTCGGCTTCACAGATGTTGTTGAAGGGACGGTGTACACGATCCTGATCCGGCTTGAAAAAAATAAGCTGGTGGAGATCACCAAGAAACCCTCCGACATGGGACCGCCGCGAAAGTTTTTCGCGATTAACGATGCAGGGCGTGAGGAGCTGCAGAAGTTCTGGGAAAAGTGGGAGTTCGTATCCTCAAAAATCAACGAGTTAAAGGAGAGGAAATAATGAATTTTTGGGAAAAAATCACCGGCAGCGACATGACTAAGGAAATGAAAGCTTTTGAATCTCGAGCCAAGAAGCTGCCTGCGGATTATCAAGTGGCATGGACAGAAATTAACGGCAATCTTTGGCCACACTCCGATTTCACCGGACGCAATCTTATGCCCATTCTTGATGGTGTGCTTGGCCTGCTTGAGGAGACGGCGGCGGATGGTCAGAGTGTCCAAGAGGTATTAGGTGACGATATCAAAGGATTCTGTTCAGCACTGGCCGGCGAAGAAGGGGCAAAGTCTTATCGCGACAGATGGCGTCAGCAGCTCAACAATAATATCGCTAAAAAATTAGGTAAATAGGAGGAGGATAAAATGAATATACGAGATATTATCGAAGGCAAAAAAGAGTGGCGCGCGCACGTGGCGCGTGTCCAGGCGCTCCCGCAGGATTATCAGATTGTTTATAAAGAGATTCAAAAATATCTCTTCAAGGTCGGCCCTGTCGAGCTTACCGAGGGGACGGGGTTACTCTCGGGGATTGTCGATCTTTTTGAAGAGGGAGCGGCTAGGGGGAAAGGTGTGCTGGAAGTGACGGGCAGTGACGTAGCAGCTTTCTCCGATGACTTAATCAAAGATTCAAAAACTTACGCGGACATCTACCAAGAATCTCTTGACCATAAAAAAAAGTAACGGGAGGGAAGCGGGATGGAGAGAGCAATTGAAGTGAAGGGTCTGCGGAAATCTTATAAGAACACTGAAGTCCTAAAAGGCGTCGATTTTGAAGTGAAGCGGGGTGAGATTTTTGCCCTGCTGGGCTCTAACGGCGCGGGCAAGACGACAATTGTTAGAATTCTCACTACGCTGCTCAAACAGGATAGCGGAACTGCCGCCGTAAACGGATTTGACATTGCGGCACAGCCCGACCATGTGCGGCAATCACTCAGTCTGACCGGGCAATTTGCCGCCGTGGACGAGATTTTGACCGGTCTGGAAAATCTGGTTATGATTGCGAAGCTGCGGCATCTTGAGCATCCGCGTCAAATTGCGGACGATCTGCTGGAACGCTTCGGCTTAACGGATGCTGCCAACCGTAAGGCGTCCACCTATTCAGGCGGTATGCGCCGCAGGCTCGACATTGCTATGAGCCTGATCGGAAAACCGCAGCTCATTTTCCTCGACGAGCCGACCACAGGGCTTGATCCCGAGGCACGCATGGAGGCCTGGAAGATTGTCAAGGAGCTCTCGAACGGTGGTACGACGGTATTCCTGACGACTCAGTATCTGGATGAGGCTGAACAGCTTGCGGATCGGATTGCCATTTTGCATGAGGGCAGGATTATTGCGGGTGGCACGCTTGAAGAACTGAAGAAGCTATTCCCGCCCGCAAAGGTGGAGTATGTGGAAAAACAACCTTCATTGGAGGAGATCTTCCTCGCAATCATCGGTAAAAAGGAGGATAAGTAACCATGAATAATTATTTTTTCAGCGACATGAGCGTTATGCTTGGGCGTTCCATGCGTCACATTTTCCGCAGCATGGACACCATCATCACGGTCTGCATTACTCCGATTGCGATGATGCTGTTGTTTGTCTATGTATTTGGCGGGGCCATCCGCACCGGTACGGATAACTATGTGAACTACCTGTTGCCCGGCATCCTGCTGATTGCGATTGCGAGCGGTATATCCTATACGGCTTACCGCCTGTTTATGGATAAGCAACGGGGCATCATTGAGCGGTTCCACTCCATGCCAATTGCGCGTTCCGCCGTGCTATGGGGGCATGTGCTGACCTCGCTGGTATCCAACGTCATTTCGCTTATCGTCATCATTCTTGTAGCGCTCATGATGGGCTTTCGCTCGTCGGCAGGGATCCTTCCATGGCTCGCTGTAACCGGTATACTCGTGCTGTTTACGCTGGCTTTGACCTGGGTCGCGGCGATTGCCGGATTGTCCGGAAAAACAGTGGAAGGGGCAAGCGCATTTTCCTATCCGCTTATCTTCCTCCCGTTTATCAGCTCGGCCTTTGTGCCGACCGATTCGATGCCGAAGGGAGTTCGCGCTTTTGCCGACAACCAGCCGGTAACTTCAATCGTGGAATCCATACGTGCGCTGCTTTCAGGTCAGCCTGTGGGTAATGAGATATGGATCGCGCTTTCGTGGTGTGTCGGAATTACGATCATAGCCTATATCTTTGCGATGCGCGCATTCAAACGGAAAGCCGCTTAAGCTTCACCAGTATTGCGCGCTATGAAGCCATAATCCGCAATAAACAACGGGCCCCCTCCTTTTACAAGGAGAAGGCCCGTGCTTTACTTTATTAAAGGATACGATGTATCCGTGCAGCAGAAAACCGGATTAGCCCAGCTCTACAACAACGTGATGCACAGCGCCGTCGCCGACAGGGGCGATGATGTTGCCTTCAACAGCAGCGCCGTCGAGGGTGAGGCTTGCTACGCCTTTGGAGACATGGTTCGGATTCTTGATCTGAATCACATAAGTATCTCCACGGAAGACACGGGTGATTTCGAAGCCATCCCATTCAGCAGGGATACAAGGATCTACTTTCAGACCGGCGAAATCAGCCTGAATACCCAGGATGGACTGTGTGATGGCTACATAGTTCCATGCAGCAGTACCCGTCAGCCAAGAGTTCTTCGCTTCCCCGTGACGTACAGCATCTTTACCAGCGATCATCTGCGAGTACACATAAGGTTCCATACGGTGAACTTCGCTGATGTCTTCCAGATAAGCCGGAGCGATTTTCTTATAGATATCAAAAGCTCTGTCGCCATGGCCCAGCACGGTTTCAGCAATCATGATCCAAGGGTTGTTGTGGCAGAAAATACCGGCATTTTCCTTGTAGCCCGGAGGGTACGTAGAAATTTCACCCAGGTTCAAGTAGTACTTGGAGTACGGAGGCTGCTGCAATACGATACCGTAGTCCGTATCCAGACGTTCCTGTACGGAAGTCAGCGCACGGGCGGCTTCGCCGTTCTCCACGCCGATACCCGCCATTACGCACATGCCTTGCGGCTCGATGAAGATTTGGCCTTCTTCGTTCTCTTTGCTGCCGATTTTGTCGCCGTAGTGGTCATAAGCGCGCAGGAACCAGTCGCCGTCAAAGCCGTGGGAGAGAGTGATGGCACTCATGTTCTCAATCTTTGCAACCGCATCTGCAGCTACATCATCCAGTCCGCGCATGCGGCAAATTTCAGCATAGTCCGGTCCAACGAAGACGAACAGGCCTGCGATGAACACGGATTCCGCTACGCCGCCAGCGATATTCTCAGTCGTCTGGAACGATTCGCCCGGCTCGGTGGAGAAGCAGTTCAGATTCAGACAGTCATTCCAGTCCGCGCGGCCGATCAGCGGCAAGCCGTGTGGTCCGAGGTTGTTCGTTACATGCTCGAAGGACAGCTTCAAGTGTTCGAACAGGGTAGCTGTGTGGTCAGGGTTGCTGTCAAAAGGAACCTGCTCATCAAGGATCGAATAGTCGCCGGTTTCCTTAATGTAAGCAGCCGTTCCCGAGATCAGCCATAGCGGATCATCATTGAAGCCGGAGCCGACTTCGTTGTTGCCCTTTTTGGTGAGCGGTTGGTACTGGTGATACGCGCTGCCGTCAGGGAATTGAGTTGCCGCGATATCAAGAATACGCTCTCTGGCGCGTTCTGGAATCTGGTGAACGAAGCCGAGCAAGTCCTGGTTGGAGTCGCGGAAGCCCATACCGCGGCCAATGCCGGATTCGAAATAGGAAGCGGAACGGGACATGTTGAAGGTAACCATACATTGGTACGGATTCCAGATGTTAACCATGCGGTTCAGCTTGTCGTCACTGCTCTGAATCTGATATTTGGACAGCAGGTTATCCCAGTGTGCAGCCAGAACAGCCAGGGCGGCATCCACTTGAGCATCTGTAGCAAATTGCTCAATTACAGCCTGAGCCGGTTTCTTGTTGATGACGTTCAGGGATTCCCATTTCTCATCTTCAGGGTTCTCGATATAACCGAGTACAAAGATGAAGCTTTGTTCTTCGCCTGGTTCCAGCGTGATGTTCAGGGCATGGGAGCCGATTGGCGACCAGCCGCTGGCCACGGAGTTGGTGGCTTCACCGGCAGCGACTGCCTGCGGAGCGTCCAGACCGTTGTACATACCCACGAAGGATTCGCGGTCTGTATCGAAGCCGGCAATTTCTTTATTTACAGAGTAGAAAGCATAGTGATTTCTGCGCTCACGGTATTCGGTTTTGTGATAGATTACGGAATCCTTCACTTCAACTTCGCCGGTGCTGAGGTTGCGCTGGAAGTTGGTCATATCATCATTGGCATTCCACAGACAGAATTCGGCGAAAGAGAACAGCTTCACGGATTTCTTCGCGGAGCCAGTGTTCTTAACAACTAGACGATGCACTTCGGCATTGTGGCCCATCGGTACAAAAGCGAGCTGGTTCACGGAAATACCGTTACGTTCGCCTGTAATGGATGTGTAGCCCAGACCGTGGCGGCACTCATAGAAATCGAGGTCGCGTTTTACAGGCATCCAGCCCGGGGTCCAGAAATCACCGTCATCATACAGATAGTAGTAGCGTCCGCCTGTATCCAGCGGAATATTGTTATACCGGTAACGGGTAAGTCTTCTCATCCGCGCATCGCGGTAGAAGGTGTAACCGCCGGCAGTATTGGAGATCAGGCCGAAAAATTGCTCGTTGCCGAGGTAGTTAATCCATGGGTAAGGCGTTTTGGGAGTGTTGATTACATACTCTTTGCGAGTGTCGTCAAAAGTTCCGAATTTCATGAGAGAGTAGTCTCCTTTCAATTGTGAACGCGCGTTTACAAACTTGAGAAAAAATCCCCCGGGGGAAAGGGAGTTTCTCGAAAGATAAGGATTAGCAATGATTGCTTTACTTCTTCGGCGGCTGGCAGGAGTCTCTTTCGACCAGCCGCGCCGGGAAGCTGATGGTACTGAAGGTCGGCTGGCGGGAATCGCACAGCTCGATCACTTTCTCAACCGCAGCCTTGGACATTTCGTAAATCGGCAGACGGACGGAGGTCAGCTTAGGATGAATGCGTGAAGCCAGCTGCACATCATCGAATCCGGCGATGGAGATATCCTCCGGGACGGAAATGCCATGTTCAGAGAACGCTTCCATCGCTGAGATAGCCATGTCGTCATTGGAGGAGAAGAAGGCGGTCGGCAGAGATCCGCCGGAAGCAAGCAGCTTCTTGACCTCTTCATAGGCGGTTTCTTTGAGAAAATCACCCTTTAGGACAAATCTCTCATTCAGCGCCAATCCATGCTTCTTCAGCGTATCCTCGTAAGCCATGTAGCGTTCCCGTCCGGAGTAGGTGTTCATCCGTCCGCAGATCATGCCGATTTCTTCATGCCCCAGGTTGATCAGATACTCAATAGCTTCGACTGTACCCTCATAGTCCTTGGAATTCACGATAGCCAGATGGTTGCGGTCCAGATGCTCTGACATAATCTCGGAAATGTCGTAATCGATCAGCACGAGCGGGAATTCGAGGCTAACCATCTCCCGTACGATATCAATATCCTTCTGGGTGCCGACGATAATGCCGCCGTCAATCCGTTTCTGCAGGAAGGCCTGCTTCACCTTCAGGAAATCGTCCGGAGAATATACAGTGTGTATCAGCACATAACAGCCGCGGGCATTCGAGGTGTCGACAACGGCATCCACGAAAGGCGCGAAGTAATTGTTCTGATAGATCCGGGTCGTATTCTCTTTCTCATTCATGCTGATAGCGAAAAGTCCGATCGTGTCGGTCTTCTTGCCGGCCAGAGCCCGGGCGAAGCTGTTCGGCTCATACTGATGCTGCTCAATCACCTTCAGCACCTTGGCCCGGGTCTCCTCAGGGACGTTGGAATAGTTGTTGATCACGCGGGAAACCGTGCTTCGGGATACCCCGGCGAGCTTGGCTATATCTTCGCTGCGCATAGTGTCCCCCTTTTTGTAAACGCGCGTTTATGAACCCATTGTAAGATATATTTCTGCAGAAATCAATCACCATAGCCAAGAAATTTTCTTGCCAATCTTCTGCGATTTATTATCATTGCCGGTAATGCATACTATCATTTCACATTATGGGGGGGATGGATTAGGAGAAGAGTCAGTGCTGTCCTTTGTTCACCATGGGCCGGATGCCTGATCTGCTCCAGGAGGCAGTAGATTAGAATTTTTCGGGGTTTTCAATTGCTATGGAAGCCACTTCACCACATTGTTTGCAAAAGGTGAAAATCAATGGAGAGCCAAATGAAAAAGGTTTGCCGATGGGTCTTACGTTGGCATGACTGCTTTTCATGACTCCTTTCGTGAACTGGCTGCCTCCGCATGCGGGGCAGATCCTCTTTTCCTGCTGCACCATTACCGCCTCCGTTTAAATATTCTGAATAATGTAGCGGATGACAAAAAAGGCGATAATCAACAAAGAAGCCAGACCGAGCAAAAATGAGACGATTGTTTGATCTGAATGTTTGGATTTACTCATGAATTTCACCTCAGGGGTTACAGCCTTACGAAACGTTTTATGGTCCAGTAGGGGAGTTTAAGCCGCCCCTCATTCGTTATGATCTCCAACACATCGGAAGCCGGATCGATTTCACATTTTCCGGTATAGATTTCTCCGCTCACCAGAAGGACACGCTGACACATGCTGGCAACGAGGGCAAGCTGAATATCTTTTTTCTTCATTGATCTTTCACTTCCCTTACTTCTATCTCACAACTCTATGTACTAATTACTTAAACCACCTTGGCAATCCTTAACAGTTATTAAGGTTACATCTTTGTTATTATTTGAAATCACCAATCGCGGAAGCAAGTTCTTGCAGTTATGCCCAAGCACATGGGGGCGATTCGCATACTCTAAGCTGTACTCTACATTAAGGAGGAATTACACATTATGGGTGAAAATGTTGGCGGATACGGTGGCGGATATGGCGCATTTACCTCTACCAGTGCAATCCTGGTTTTGTTTATTTTGTTGGTAATCATCTCGAGAACTATTCTGCTGTAAGCATCTGCACTGCAACGACAGGTACCCTCCGTCAGCCTTAAGCTGGCGGATTTTTTGGTTGGCCTGATGAGGAGATCATCCCATAATAGCCTATTGTGGTAATTGTTCGTATACAGTACAAGGAATCACCTGCGTCTCTTGGTACCTATCAAACCACCGGTAGTGATTATTCCTATAACCAAAAAAGCCCAGTAAAAGACACCCATCACTATCTACCTCCAGATTGATCGTACCATATATTGGATTTTATTACAGCCGAGAAAAGGGGAGAGCCGGAAAATATTGCATACGATGGGAAGATTCATTATACTCCAATAGAGATATTAAAATTTGAAATAACGGAAAGGGGTTTTGATGAATTGAAAAAGAAGTTGACGGCCGCGCTGACTGTTTTTGCTGTGCTTGGAGGCATGGGGACGGGTGTATACGCCGGTGCTAACCTGCAAGAGATCAAAGCTTTCCTCAATCCCGGAATCAAATTTAAGGTCGATGGCCAGCCTGTCCAGCTTAAGAACAGCAGCGGTGCAGTCGTAGCTCCAATAAGTTATAAGAATACAACGTACTTACCTGTGAGAGCGGTGTCTGACCTGCTGGGGGTTACCGTTAATTTTGATGCTGCAGCCAACACCATATTGTTAGGCGAACAAACGGAGGGTGTATCTATTGCCGCCGGATTTGATTCATCCTATCATACGAAAGATCCGGACAAAACGGTGTATAAAGACAAAGATTATAAAGATGTCCATTTCGATAACGGCAATGGAACCCGTGGCTCTTCCTTTATGCTCTACCCTGATAAAAAATATCAAAAGCTGTACCTCCAGGTTGCAGCTATAGGCGATGATATTAAAGACTTCTCCATTATCGACAGTGATACCGACACGGTGCTTAAGAAACAGAACATTACGGCCCAGGAGGGACTCATAACGATAGAAGTGAACATTGCGGGAGTAAGTAAACTTTATGTAACCGGAGATGTGAAAGACGGCTCCTCCGTATTTATTCCATTGACTACTTCATACTACAAATAAATTTAGCTGTCATTATAAAATGAATGTTACACAACCTCTGTACCCTGCCAGAATTGGCAGGGTATTTGATAGGGGGGTTATTAAGCTCGGTCTTGGCCCGCATGCATATGTCTTCTGAATCTGATACATACACACCCACGACTCGAATCAGCCACATCCCGATTGTTGTACTATACATTGGGCTTTTGGTGTCTCCAGCACCCTGTAACGCCCCGGCATGTACAAGCCCGACAGCAAGGAATGGCTGGGCAAAAGCATCTATTCGAAGGGCTGTCGTGACCATGTGAATGATGTCGCATGATTAACCTTTCCGCTGCAGCAGGACCGGAAAGCTTTAACAACGGGATGGTAACCCCGCTTCCAGAGCCTTTCCAGATAGAAAATGAAAGCTTGGACTTACGAATATAAAGGTACAACGCTATAGTACCGATAACCCGCACGATTGATGTTGCCCAGGCCGCGCCAGCGATTCCCCCTCCGCTCCAATCCCAAAGACCAAAAATGAGCACATAATCCAGCACAATATGAATAAGATTAATCCAAATGCCGACTGGCCAGGAAAACAGAAGGTACAGCTACGATCCGGAAATATACAACTCCTTGCTGTATGACATTTGCTTCAGCTCCCATCAGACGCAATAACGGTTCCGCGAAGAAGAGAGTAACGAGACCGAACAAGATGCCTGCAATAGCAGAAATCCATGCGGACTGCCGGGCGACTGCCTTTGCTTGGTCGATGTGGCCCGCACTAACGCTTCTGGCAATCAATGAGGAAGTTCCCACTCAATAGCCATGAAAACAGCAATATAGACCGCCACAATGGCATTGGACACACCAACAGCGGCAACGTCATCCAAACCAAGCTTCGCAACAAAAAGAGTGTCTACAAACCCTACAATCGTCTGCAGGAAGTTCTCGATCATGGCAGGTACAGCAAGTGCTAAGATTATTTTTATTTTTTGTTTATACTCGGTGTCTTTGATGATTACTGCTTCCGGCATAATAATTCTCCTGTAAATTTGGATTTATTCGAGTTAATTATATCCCCCCCCGGGGGGTTAAAACCAAGAGGGATTTACGCGGCTTTCAGCCGAATCCCCATTCACCCCTTTTAAGAAAGCCGCCGGCCTATGACCATGATAGTTAGGTGATTTCTGTAAATTAGGAACGTTTGTTCTATTTTACCATTGCTTAAAAATCTGTGTGGCGGTTATAATACAAACAAATGTTCCTGTTTTGGAGGCGGATCTTATGCAGATTCGAGACGGTCAAATTATTGAAATTGTATATATGGATAAGTCGGGGAAAATATCTCAGCGGAAAATCGAGGTTGTGGGAATCAGGGACGGGCGGCTTCGGGCTCATTGTCTTACTGCCGGAGCACCCCGCGTATTTATCATGGCCAATATTCTGGCCTGGCAGCCGGTAGAGGAGAAGCGCTATGCCTAAGAACCGCGTTATTTTACTGTCCGACTGCCAGTCCTTTTATGCCAGCGTCGAAAAAGCAGCCCATCCCGAATACCGGGATAAACCTGTTGCAATAGGAGACCCTACCCGTATGAACGGCATTGTGCTGGCAGCCTGCCCCATTGCCAAAGCTCAGGGAGTAACGACGGCATCACGAGTGGGGGAAGCTATGACCAAATGCCCCGGGCTAACCGTCATACGCCCCCGTATGGGAACTTACATTAAGGTCTCGCTGTTGATATCAGAAATCTATCGGACATATACCGATTTGGTGGAACCCTATAGCATCGACGAGCAGTTCCTGGATGTCACAGGCTCAATCGCTTATTTTGGGGGATCGCTGCAAAATATGATTCAAAAAATCCAGCACCATGTTTTGCTGTCGACAGGGGTCTGGACCCGTGTAGGCATTGGATCTACTAAAGTGATGGCCAAAATGGCGACAGATAACTATGCCAAAAAGATGAAAGACGGGATATATGAGCTTACCTTTGACCAATTAGAGTCCACTCTGTGGAAACTGCCGGTCCAGGATATGTTTATGGTGGCGTCCAGGATGACCAGGAATTTTTGGCGCATGGGTATATCTACCATCGGAGACATAGCCCGTATGGAGCTGCCGGATTTTAAGCAGCGAATGCGGATTACTATGGGCAAGCAAAGTGATATCCAGGCGGAATATTATTGGCAAACGGCACGTGGCCTTGATCCTAGCCCTGTGGTTACAGGGATACGCCATCAGATTAAGTCAGTAGGGCATGGCAAGGCTTTGCGCTGGAATTTATACACCCGGCTTACGGATATCGAAGTGGTGCTGCTTGAACTCGTCATTGAGGTGTGCCAGCGGGCACGGCGGTATCGTTACATGGGGGCTGTGGTCTCTGTTTCAGTCTTGGAGACGGATGGAGAGCACTCGCACGCTTACGAGCGTCAGATGACATTGCCCGAGCCTTCATCATTGACGCATGAAGTCGCAGCAGCGGCGCTAAAATTGTTCGTGGACCATTGGACGGGGCTGCCTGTAGGACGTCTAGCCGTAACGTTGTCCCGACTCTCAGACGACGGTGTAATCCAGCTTACACTGTTCGATGACCGGGTCCGCTCTTACAATAAGGAACGGGCCATCGACGGAATTAAAGCCCGGTATGGTAATCAGGCCCTCATCAGGGCTTCCTCATTACTTGAATCCGGAGTTGCCCTGGAGAGAGCTGAACAGATTGGAGGGCATTATAAATGAGCAAGCTTGAAGGCAATGAACGCTGGAAAACAAAGATGATTATGACGGAGCATGTGGAGCAGTACGAGGAGCAGCAGCGTAGTCCCGGAGATAAAATGATAACGATCGAAGAGCGGACGATGGTGCGTGACCTTATTTTGCTTCCTTACATAGATACAATGGTTGGCAAGAGCCTGAAGGAGATCGAGCACTCCAGCAATATCCTCAAGCGCGTCTATTTGATGGCTGCGCAAGCCATTCAGCGGCGGGTCATGCAGGATACCTACCAGTTGCAAAAAGAGCTCAAGCAGCGGAATATCAGGGTGCTGGCGGATGAACAGGAGGAATTCCTGCTGTATTACAAAATCTTTTGCCGGGGATATCAGGAGCGCTTTGGCCTGACCCGTGATGTGATGCGCACAGAGATAAGCTTAAGGTTGACCCGGTATACAGCCGAGATTGGGGCGGTGCTAAAAGATTATTTGAAATAGATCGTACCTGTTACATAACCTTGAAAAACAAACGTTTAGTACAGTGTATTTGGCTTATACCATTCTTTGAAGTTAGTAATAGACTATATCATCCCAAGAAAAGGAGTGATATAGATGGCAAACAGTGATGTACGTCTTACTCTCTGGTCTGGAACCAATTTTACCGCTCGCAGGATTATCTTCAGACGTGGGGGCGTTGCGGTTCGTGATCTTAGAGCGTTTCGGTTTAACAATGTTCTCTCGAGTTTCCGGCTCAGAAATGTTGTGCAGAGCTCCCAAGTAACACTTGTATTATTCTCAGGTTTTAATTTTCAGGGGTCCTTCCGTGTATTCCGCGGCAGCCAAAGCGTAGCGAACTTGGGTAATTTCAACTTTAACAACGTCACATCCTCGTTTATTCTGGTAGGACGCAACCTTACAAACTCGGAAATTTCCGTCATTCAAAGCACGGGTAGAGCGCCTCAAGACGTCCTCAGAATAAGACAATAGTAATTAATTTGAAAAGCCGACCCATCCATGATGGGCGGCTTTTTTATAGAGGTAGAAGACTATAGGATTTTATTTGCTTCAATATACATAAAGGGACAAATTGAATATAATGGAATTAAGTGCCGATATTAGGTAATTCAATCCTTGGAGGGAATCCTATGAACGATCATGATCCAGAGAAAAGGGTACACGAGCTTGAAGAACGAATTACGAGACTAGAGCAATCATCTGCTATTGGACCCCGGAGATTTGTATGGATCACACTGAGCATTATAATTGGGATTTTTATTATTCTTACAGTAATTGGAGTTCTTCAATTTGTATCGAGTGGTTAGGATGTGATTATTTAAGTAAAGACGTTCGGTAAATTTCATATTGATTTCTCCGGGTCTGTAAAATATATTGTGTAAACTCTCAAACCAATTAAATGGAAGTAAGAGCTGGGGTCTTGGATAAGCTTTGTAGTCATTTCGGGGTACAGCCAAACGATATTCATTGAACAAGTAGAAGAGCCGTCACAGGAATAAACCTAGGAGGCTCTTTTTAAATTATGAATTCTGTAAACACCGGACTCCGAAGCATGTCGGATTTGGTCCATTTCCTTATTCTCACCTATGCTCGTAGTCGGGGTTCAAGATGTACAAACTCTTTGTCTTCACCCTTCATAAGTTGTTAGGCTACTCCTCGAAAAGCCTGCTTATGCAGAGGCGATGCCCCAAGCTCGATAATTCCCGCAGGGCGTAGCTTGCCGTGTGGATCAGGCACCACAGCAAGCCACCCAAATTCATGCTTACGATATCCCGTGATATAAATCTCTACATATACCTTTTGCCAAGCGTGAGACCTTCGGCCGAATTCGTAGATACTGTTCTTACGCTTGCCTACGACACCCTCCATGCTCAGTGTCTCAATCTGATTAAAAAACGCCTCACCAGCGCCTTCCACATACGCACTATACCAAAAATGCCGGAAGGGAGGGATAATCCTGCAGTATCTTTTGCGGCGCAACAGCGGCAAACCTGTAAGGTCCTGGCCTTTATAATTCAGGATGCTAAGGATGGTGTAATAGGCTGTTAGCATAGTTGTGAGCTGCTTGACCCTATCAGCTCTACGCGCCTGGAAGTTACTTAAATTCTATAATAGTCCAATTACTTCCTAAAGAACCCTTAAGTGTAATGTAATTTTTTGTCGAATAACAGACTGTTTGTTCGCCCTTTTTTAGTATAGGCTTGAAGTATACATATTGAAGGAGATGGATTTGGTGAAGAGATGGATGAGGACAGAGTCAAAATTATTTTTGGTTTTAGTATTGGTTATGTCATTTTTTTCTTATCAATCAAATGCAAATGCAGCAACTGTGGGTAGCGCACTTACACAACCTGAAGAAGGCTGGATGCGTATTGATGACAATGATGTAAATGCTACATATTCAAGCAATTGGGGGATAACTAAATACGTCAGAAGCGGGTACACTTTATACAATGGATCGGCTCACTTTACAACAAAGACTGGAGCATATCTCAAGTTTAATTTTTATGGGACTAAAATTCGAATTATAGATGTTCTTCATGAAAACCGTTCTGCGAGTAATAGTATTACAATTGATGGAGTAACGGAAATATACTCGGCAAAAAGTATGCCAGAAGTTAATCAGGCAATAGTTTATCAAAAAGATAACTTAGAATTAGGATATCACTCTGTTATTATCACTAATAACGCAAACGGCTACATGCAAATAGATGCAATAGATATTGATAGTGACGGAAAGTTTATAAATATTAAAGACCCTATGAATTTAATAGCACACGCCGGAAATGAGCAGGTTGCACTTACATGGAGCCCCGTTGAAAACGCATCAGCCTATAATGTTAAAATAGGAACTGAGTCAGGAGTGTACAATAAAACGGTAGTTGCAACAAAAGACGATTATGGTAATTTTGTTATTCCCGGATTAACCAATGGGACAAAATACTACTTTGTAGTCAATGCAATTGTAAATGGCTTATCATCTGATTATTCGAATGAAGCTTCTGCAACTCCAATAGGCCCTGAACCAACAATAACACCAATATCTAGTGCATCGCCATGGCCAACATCTACCGTTGCACCAGAACCAACAGTAACACCAACGGTTGAACCGACGGCAACTCCTGAGCCCTCCGGAAAACCAACACCAACACCAGGACAACAAACAGGTGATCGAGCCATTCTTGTTGTAACGATGAACACAGGTCTTGAAAAAGAGTTTGACCTTAGTATGGAAGAAATTAACGCTTTCCTTAATTGGTACGATGCGCGGGATGCAGGAAATGGACCGGCTAAGTTTGCTATTGATAGACATAATAACAATAAGGGACCTTTTACAACTCGTAAAGAATATGTGATTTTTGATAAAATTTTAACCTTTAGCGTCGATGAATACTCTACTAAATAAAATTATTTATTATCGCCCCAAGAATGAAAATGTCTTGTTACACGGATCCAAAGCACCGGTAAAAACCTGTCAACCTTAATTGGTCGGCGGGCTTTTTTTTATGCTTCTAATCGAGTTTTTACTGTGGTGTGAAGGGGTTGTAGTAGCTCCGGCTCATCCTGACCAATGCTGGGCCAATCCATTTTACAATCGTCGCGCACACAATGACGGCAAAATCGAAAACCACAATATCTTTGAAACGATCTGTTCCGTTTGTTCAAGTTCCATTCCTCCTAAAGTCGATTTCCCATTATTGATGTTGATGCTGACGGGCAAAAGTATTCCAAGAGTGCCCAGGTCGCCCGCTGTGGAAACGCCGTACCGCCGCCTTTCGCAGCTGCACTGGTCCGGGCAAACCTCCCGCATATGTGTGTCGGCTCTGGCCGGGCGCTATCCCTGGAGAGATACAAGCCTGCTGCGGGACAGATGGAGTTCAGTCTATGACAAAGCTTCCGCAGCTGACATCCGAGAGATCCGCGACTTGCTACGGCGTTTCCCTCGGTATGACTTGATGAAGATTACCCGTGATTATGTCGGATTCGCTGAAGACCAAGGGAAGCCAAGCATCCTGAAGGCTGAGGAAATTGAGAAGCAGACCAACGAACAGCTGCGGAAGTTCATATTTGAAAGAGACTATCCGGGCTATAAATGGCGATCAAAGGAGTGAAGGTCAAGAAAATGCAGTGTAAATATTGTAATTTCTGCAAGCAGTACGGCAGGATGCTGACGCAACAGAATCGCCTAGGCGGAATGAAATACTATTGCCAACATCCAGAAGCGAATGCAGTAACAGATAACACTTTCGTAGGATTTGGGGCGATGAATTACGAAAGCCCTCTAACTATTAAAACAGCTAAACGCTGGTGTCCATTGGTCCTGTAGCAGCCGAAGGCAACCAAATAGCAGCAATTATTTAAAGGGGCTGGTGTATCCCCTATAAGGAGAGATAAACGATGTCACGTAAATCAAAGCCTTGCGAATTTGAAGTCGTCAAAGACGTTTATTGGGAGGATTGGGGGCATTTCCGAAAGGTGTTTTTCAAAGGCGATGTTTGCAAAGGCAAGCTCTGGCCTGACGGCAAGGTATCTGCGGAAAGTCCTTATTTCAAAGGCATTTCTGATCAGGTTGATTCAGATTGCATTGTAGTTACAAAGGTAGAGGGTTAATTACCCTCTACCCAAGTTATTTATCTTTATTCTTTTCTTTATCCCTATTAATTTTAAGGATAACAAAAAACGCGAGTAAAGCGGATGTTATTGACAGCACAGTTCTTACCCATTCATTTCTCACTTACGCACCTCCAGTAACCAAATAATAACATGTCCGAGGATGAGGGCAAGTGCAATAGTTCACGGATTTATTCCCTATAAAGGAGCTGATAAGCAATGAGCGATCAAGACAAAGGACTCTATAACAAATATCAGATCATCAACCGGGAAAAAAGCAAAGAAGCAGACGGACAATAACTTTGCTTAAGCCAGCCAAAGACCCGGCAGCGCGGGCGGCACTGATGGCATATGCAGAGGCAGCGTATCTCACATTATTACAGGACAGGGTGGAGTAGACGCAAACTAATCACTAGCGAATTCCAATATTTGGTTTTTATGGATCCAATATAAAAAATAACAGCTGTCTTAAAAAAATTAAGTCTTAAACTAATGTTGGTTTATTTAATTCGCGTTTCCCGCTTCCTGTTAGTGCAACAGCAATTAGCTAATTATTAGCTTTCAAGTGTTAGAGTCGCTTGTATATGGGTTTGCATACAAATCAAAATCAAATTCTGCTTTTATGCTATTTGCGAATTCAATCTGCTGAGTATCAAGATGAAAACCTGGCGTGAAACCATTTTCTATCTTTATCACTATTGAGATTAGACAATCGAGATTATACTTCGTTTTTAAATGATTTATTATCGCTGTTTTATTTTTTAGCGCTTCTAAAATATGGTCCAATTGTACCTTAACATCATACGATTCTTGGTAGCCTGAACTAAGTTCCCAAGCCGTTATTTTTCTGTAATTAACGGTGTGAGAAGTCATATTGTCATTCGTCAGTCTGACAATAACTTCTCCTTTGTTATACGACTTGGTTGGTTCGATACCCAATAATTGCGTAGCTTCAGTTATCGGAAAATGGTCTCCATATAACCTGAAATACGCCATAACATTGGTCTTATTCACTATCAATCACCCCTATTATAAAAATTCCTCTTAATGGCGAGTGTATCATTATTTGAGCTATTCTGCCCGTTCCTATTCCTTCGACAGATTATAACTTTATTTTCTTTTGAGAGAAATGACTCCGTTAGATGATGAACAGTACGAAGATACACGGCAACACGAATCTATTAAGGGGTGAGAGGACCATGTGGGTTAAGATCATAATCGCAATAATCGTCATTATTTCATTCGCTGGCACTATCGCAGAAATAGACCGCAACAAAGAAGGAAGCATGCACATAGCCGGGATCTGTATCGCTGGCATGTTAGCTCTTGCTGTAGTAGTTACTTTTTCATAAACCCAAACCCGAGAGGAGCAATTATATATGAAAACTACAATGAATGTGCTGTTTAAGTCGTTGCAGAAGGACGACAAGAAGGAAATTCTGAAATTTGAGATTAAAGGAACTGAAGATGTGGGCGATGAGATTGATCTCTGCCGAATTCGTCTCCTGACGCTACTGATTCCGATGAAGACCAACCAGAAGATCCAGGCAAGCAATACCCAGACGACGCTAAAGGCCCAGATATTCCTGAGTGTGACTCTGACGACCTGCCGTTCTAAATAAGCACACTCCCCGGCTTCGGTCGGGGAATCCTTTACAGCGAGGTGATAGCAGGTGCAACAGAGCTTCCTGCCTGAGATAGATAGAGAGAGGACGTAGGCTGCTGTTGAAGCGGCTCTAGAAAAGTATAGGATATATAAGTTCTTATCTTTCGAGGAACGCGAGGCGAACACCACAACAGCTTGGTCCGATTCCCCTAAGGGGTACACTGGCACAACAAGTGACCAGACAGCTAACATAGCGATTTTCAATGTAGATACCCAAGCCAACGTGTTAATTTCTGTGATAGGATCGAACGAGTGGTAAACCGAATGCCAAAGATGGAAGGGTTCCTTATTAAAGAGCGATATATGACTACGGAGCACGATTATATTACTCATGAAAAAGTTTACTGCTTCAAGTTCCAGCCTCCGATAAGTTCGGGCACATACAGTAAAATACGCTGGAAGGCATTTTATAAGTTAGCCCTAGATTTGAATTTGGTTGTAGAAAAGGAGAGTGAGCAAGGTGAGTGATATTCAATATAAGAGTACTGCAGATTTTCCTTCAGTACTCAATGCTAGGGATATTCAGCAAATATTAGATATAGGGGAGAGGCAAACCTATGAGCTCCTTAACTCCAATCAATTTCATATCGTCCGTGTTGGCCGAATGATCAAGGTATCTAAGGATGTCTTTCTCAAATGGCTGGAGGGATAACAAAAAATAGTGGTGCCGATTATGGCACCACTTTTACTTTAGCCTACTACAGGGCACCAAAATGGCACCAATTATATATTTTACAGTTTGTATCGAATAGCAGACAAAAAGAAAAGCCTTGATAATCAAGGCTTTCTACGTATAGGACGGATGGGGTTCGAACCCATGACCCCTACCCTGTCAAGATAGTGCTCTCCCGCTGAGCTACCGTCCTGCAACGAAATTTATAATACCACAGGATGTAAGATGAAGGCAATATTTTTTTCGGGGGAGTAAACGATTTTGGGATTAGAATATTATTCCATTGTGATATGCTGGGGATATTCTAGGTTAAGGAGAGATTGCGATGGCTACTATTTTTAATGAACAGAATATTATGATGGAGCAAAAACAGTCCCCGCTCCCAGAGTTTTCCTGGTATACAAGCAGGAAGCTCGCGGAGCTGGCAGGGTCGAAGCATCTGCTCTTTGAGATCAGGTCGCTAGATCCAGGGAAGTATTCGTATCCGTATCATTTTCACAGAAGTGCTGAGGAGATCTTTGTGATCTTGTCGGGCCGAGCCACACTTAGAACACCTGCAGGGTACCAGGAAGTACAGGAAGGCGATACTGTGTTTTTTGAGACGGGTCCGAATGGGGCGCATCAGTTGTTTAATCATTCTGATGCCCCTTGCAGATATTTGGATTTGCGTACGAACCTTGGGATCGATATTTGCGAATACCCGGATTCCGGGAAGATCAACATTTTGCCTTACGAAGAAGTCTATATGGCTGAGAGCCAGGTGGATTATTATACAGGTGAGGATCATGTAGCTAATAAATGGAAGTGAATAGATTTGGGAGGGTCTCTTTCATGCAATCACCATCCCGTTTCTTCTATAATAATAGAGTCCCCGGTTAAATCCCGCTCCCTCCGCAATAGTGGAATCGCTGCCGTCAACATGATAATCTGGAATCAAACGACGAAAAAGGAGCAAAGAATTTGCCAGAGCCTAATGAACACAAGAAAAAAGCTTCGGGCGGACTGAAGTGGCTGGGAGGCGGGGCAGCCATGCTGCTCCTGAAAGGAAAGGCGATACTGTCTCTTTTGAAGCTGGGAAAAATCGCCGGACCGCTCATATCCATGATGGTTTCCGTAGGGGCTTATGCACTAATCTATCCTTGGCAATTCGCCATCGGCTTTGTCCTGCTACTGTTTATCCATGAGCTTGGACATGTGATCGCCGCTAAGAGGATCGGTCTGCCGGTCAGTGCTCCGCTATTTATCCCTTTTTTGGGAGCTTTAATCACCATGAAAAAACAACCGCTTGACGCAAAAATGGAAGCTTATGTAGCCTTTGGCGGTCCTCTTTTGGGCAGCGCAGGGGCGGCTGTTGTCTTTGCATTCGCCTATTATTATCACAGTCCGCTGTTGTATTCACTGGCCTATATCGGATTTCTCCTCAACCTTCTGAATCTGCTGCCGATCCATCCACTGGATGGGGGGCGTATTGCGACTGCGGTTACGCGCTGGCTCTGGCTGGTGGGGCTGATTGGCGGTTTGGGCGTGATTCTGTACCTGAAGTCGATCCTGTTCCTGATTATCTGGGTGCTGTTTGCCTATGATATGTACAAGAAATATATCAGCCGGCGCAAGAACAGCCAGGTGAGGACGGTTATGTACAGATTTCTGATTCCTGTAGAGCATTTGCAGGAACAAGGGTATCTGATTCCAGGACCTGAGCATAAACGGGATTTGCCGTTCACCACCTACAGTGATCTGGAGCGGGAGCAATATATCGGCATCCGCTACGAAAGCCTGGATTATTACGGAACCGCCAGACTTCCTGTACAGTGCATTATTGAGAAGGTCAGACTGACCGGGCTTGACCAGGTGACGGCAGAGAACGGACTGCACCTAAGTGCACAGTGCGAGGTCCAGTATACGGTGTTTGAGAACGATAAATATTATGAGGTACCGGCCAGCTCACGCTGGAAATTCGGTGCAGCCTATTTTGCGCTTGCGGGTTGTATCGGCATTCTGATGTACCTGGTGCATGTAGTGGGAAATGTAAATCTGTGATCCCCTGTTTAACAGCACTCCAAACCGTCAAAGCTGTAAAAAGCTAAAGGATAGGAGGAGTATGCTTATGCGCAGAAGATTAATGGTGGAAGCTGTATTCTGCTTGCTGGTGCTGGTGGGAATGGCGGGATGCACGGCTAGAGATGAGGCTCCCGGCGTGATGGAGCTCCATCGGATGTCTGATCTGGAAGGTCCATTAGACCGGACAGACAGCACATTGTCGCCGGTACTAGAGGATGTATATGGTCTTTCCATCCCGGAAGATGTCTATTCCACGCAATAGAGGTGCTCGAAGGCCATCTTTCTTGCGCTGTACAGAAAAATGGAATTTCTGTATAATGGGTCAACTATCATTTTTGATCTATGGAGAGGAGATCCAATAGGCTATGGCAGCAGAAATTGTCCGAGTAACTACAGAGGAACAACTCCAAATGGGGCTGGATATCCGCAAGAAAGTATTTGTAGAAGAACAGAAGGTTCCCATGGAAGAGGAAGTGGATGAATATGATGTAGTGGGTGACAACGCCCATCATATGCTTCTTGTGGATGAAGGGATTCCGGTAGCGACCGGAAGACTGATCTATTATAAATCCGGTGCGGCCAAAATGCAGCGGATAGCCGTCCTTAAAGCTTACCGCAGCAAGGGGTACGGAAGGATTCTTTTACTGGCGCTGGAGGAGCTGGCCCGGGAGGTTGGTCTGGAAACCTCTATTCTGGACGCCCAGTGCCATGCAGAAGATTTTTATATGAAGCTGGGCTACAAAGTAATCTCCCCGGAGCCTTTCTATGATGCCGGTATCCTGCATGTACGGATGGAAAAGGCGTTGTAAACGGGCAAGTGGATACATACTCTTTGGCTTGGGAGGACAAACTATGGTTGATTTTGACCATGGACAATCCAAATGCGAAGGAGCAGCTTTCAAATGAACAGTAACAGTACACGCGAACGGTTTATTGCGGCTCAGCGTAACGGAGACGGAGATTTAACCAGCTTCCAGACCTCTTCAGGACGGGTGCTTGATTATCAGCAGGCGCTGCAGGAGGTTCAGGCAGGCGCCATTGCCGGAGTGAATGTGTTTAAAGGCAAAGACGGCGAGATGTATATCCGCGGGGATGCGGACGGCGACCCCACTAACAATCTGGATCAGCTTCCGCAATTTTAAGGCGGTATAGATAAAAACAGCCGGACAGGCGTGCATTGACGCTACTGTCCGGCTGTTTTTGTATGTCCCAATCCATCAAAATCTATAGAGCCTCTGTTGTTCCAAAAATTCCATTTCTCCCGTCAGGCCTTCAAAGCCAGGCTTCTCATCGCTGTAATGCATCAGCAAAATCAGCTTCCTTACTTCTTCCGGCAGGGACATCAGCTCTTTGAGGGTAGTATGAACCTGCCCTTGTCCACGCAGCTGGCAATCATGCAGGATGGTGGTTACCCCGCGTTCCTGGACAAGGCGGAGCAGAAGCTCAGACTGAAAGGTCAGATCCGCACTGTAAAAAACCTGCTCATTCAGCAGGAGTGAATAGCTGTCTTTTCCGGGGATATGCGGTGTGCGGATCAGCTCCACGGTTAGTGAGGGTGACAAGGAATGGGGAATCCCTGCTGTAAGCGGCCGGATATCAAACACATCGGATAGGGAGCGGTTGCCCTCCTGATGAAGTTGATGAAGCAGTGGATGCTGCCATAACGGTTCAATCAGAGTCTCAGCCAGCAGCAATTTCATTTTACCGTGTGATTCCCGGTACAGGGTATGGGCCAGCTCCACCAGTCCGCCGATATGATCACCATGGATGTGTGTAATCAGGGTTTCGTTCACTTCACAGAATGACTTCCCCAGTGCCTTCATAGCTTTGGGTGCGGTTACTCCGCAGTCGATAAGCAGGGTATAGTCATTGACCTGCAGCAGCGCGTTATTATTATAGTAGTTTTTGGAAAAGGCATCTCCTGTGCCCAGCATTTGTAAGTTCATTGTCATGGTAAAAAGCCCTCCAGGAATTGATAACCATTCTATTTATCCTATCGTATCATTCTTCACAAATAGAATGAAATAATTCCCTGTCATTCCGCAACTTGTCGTAATTTTCACAGTATATATTAACAGCATGAATTACTTGGAGGGTCTCTAGGGATGAGATGGAGAAAAATAGCACTGTGCGTGGTTGTATTTTCCTTAATGGGCGGTTCATTATTGTTTGCGGATGCTGTTAATCAGAAGATCAGAGTCTGGAGCAACGGCAAAGAAATATCGGACGGCGGTTACTTGATTGACGGTAAAGCCTATATTCCGGCCAGAGAGGCGGGAGGCGTTGTCAGTTGGGATGGTTCGGGGAGACTGAGTATCCTGAAGCCCAATGTGCATATTGCTCTTTTTAAAGGGGATAACGTCTTTGGCAATGTGAACGTAGGCAAGCTTAAGATCAAGGTACTGACCCAGGTAGATAGTCTGACCGAGGATGTTGCGGCGGTAAAGGTTGCGATCACAGACCCGTCGGGCAACGTGAAGGACATCCAGGCCCAGGAACTGGGGAGCTCGAGGAAAGAGGACTTCTGGTTTCCAACTTCAGAGTTCACCTATGATTTCAAGGCTGCCGGGAAATACCGGGTAGGCTTCTATATCAAACCTTCCAAAGGCGCGGATTATGTACTTGTGTCAGAGAAGGTAATCACTGCGCTGGATTAATCCATTCAGGGCCCGCTCAAATTGACCTTGCTTATCTTACGTGTTACGATACCAAATGTAGGATAATTCTATTCAAAGTGAGGTATTACAATGAGCGATCACAAACATGAGCATGGCCATGAACATGGTGAAGCATGCGGTTGCGGACATGATCACGACCATGAGCACGAGGAGTTTGTGCTGACCTTGACGAACGAGCAGGGCGAAGATGTAGAAATGGTGCTGGTGGAAACGTTCGACGTAGGCGAGAAGTTATATGCATTGCTGCTGGAACGCGAAAACCCTGAAGCTGACGGCATCATTCTGCGTATGGAAGAAGAAGATGAAGAAATGGTGCTGTACAACATTGAAGATGAAGCTGAATGGAAAGCTGTAGAAGAAGCTTACAACGAGCTGCTTGCCCAGCAAGAATAGATTTCATGAAGCAAGTGGGCCTCTCGATCATTGGACAAGACCTGCGAGGCTTGCATACAAAAACCCGATACTGAAGAAGTATCGGGTTTTTGTATGTACAATGTATGAAGGGGAGGCGATCAGGAGATCGGATCCGCCTCCACAATGACTTTGACGTTCGTGATACTGCGGTCCTCCGGACCCTTGACGGGCAGCCCGATTTCCACATGATCAATGATATAATCGATGTTATCCTGGGTAATTACTTCACCAGGAAGCAGAATTGGAATTCCCGGAGGATATACGTATATGAATTCTGCGATGATATAGCCAGCAGATTCGCGGAAAGGAACCAGTTGAGTATCAGCATAGAACGCATCCCGCGGGATCAGCGCCAGCTGTGGAATTTCCGGTACCTGCACCTTGAGCTCGTAGATTTCGCCCTTGCTGTAATGAATAGCGGAGAGTACTTTCAGTGCGGCAAGCAACTTGTCCACCGATTCCTGGGTATCTCCTGGCGTAATCAGGCAAAGAATGTTATACATGTCACTAAGCTCAACTTCAATGTTGTATTTCTGGCGCAGCCAGTTCTCGGTTTCGTAACCGGTAATGCCGAGGTGGCGCACATGGATGTTCAGCTTGGTAGGGTCTAGATTGAACGTTGCTTCCGTACCCAGAATTTCTTTGCCGAAGCTGTACAGGCCTTCAATGCTGTTAATGGCATCACGTGCATAGTTCGACAGGGCAATGGTTCTGGCAGCCATCTCATGGCCGTTCAGGGCCAAATTACGTCTAGAGGTATCCAGAGATGCCAGCAGAATATATGATGTTGAAGTTGTGGTCAGCATGCTGAGAATGGTCTGAACCCGCTGCGGATTGACCAGGCCGGTCTTGGCATTCAGATTGAGCACCGAGCTCTGTGTCATCGAGCCGCCCAGCTTGTGTACACTGGTTGCCGCCATATCCGCTCCGGCCTGCATAGCCGATACCGGGAGATCCTCATGAAAATGAATCAATACTCCATGTGCCTCGTCCACCAGTACGGGAACTCCGTAACTGTGGGCCAGGTCGACAATCGAACGCAGATCGGCACACACGCCAAAATACGTTGGATTAATAACAAGTACACCCTTGGCATCGGGATGGCGCTTTAAGGCCTTCTCGAGTGCGCTGGTAGTAATACCGTGGTCTATCCCAAGATTCTCATCCTGTACAGGAGAGACAAAAACAGGCTTGGCTCCGGAGAAAATAATCGCAGACATCACGGATTTGTGAATGTTGCGCGGTACAATTATTTTATCTCCTTCTGAGCAGACAGAGAGGATCATAGTCATGATGGCATTGCTCGTGCCTTGTACGCTAAAATACGTATAGTCGGCGCCGAAAGCCTCTGCAGCCAGCTTTTGAGCTTCAAGAATTACGCCGGTAGGCTGATGAAGGTCATCAAGCGGTGCGATGTTGATCAAATCTATGGATAGAGCGTTATCGCCGATAAACTCACGGAATTCGGCATCGGTTCCTAGCCCCTTCTTATGCCCGGGAATATGAAATTGAACTGGGTTTCCGGCGGCATGCTTTTTGAGAGCGGTGAAGAGGGGAGTTACGTGTTGATCCATTTAATGCTGTCACAACCTTTCATGAAGAGTAATTTTTCAAGCAAGCATCAGTATAACAAATCAATCACCATAATACTAGGATGTGATAAAATGTCTGGCAAAGTAGCAGAACGTATGCATATCAATTTGGCCTCTCCGTTTATTATGGAGATGTGGGTCATTATCTTTCTGGTTGAATTTGTAAAAGGGTCACTCCTGGTAGCCCTCCTGCCGGTTTATATGGAGAATGTCCTTGGACTTTCGGTAACGGTAGTAGGCTTCGCATTTGCCATGCAATACCTCGGTGACAATCTTTTCCGCAGCCCGTCGGGCTGGGTTATGGAACGCATCGGATACCGCTGGACGATGACAGGGGCTCTGCTGCTGATCCTTGTGGCCGTTGGACTGATCATCTATGCCAAAGATGCTGTGTGGTTATCGGTTGCTTGTCTGATTCTGGGCATTGGCACCTCGCCGCTCTGGCCTTGTACCATGACCGGAATTACTGAGCTGGCCGGTTCGACCAAAAGCGGAAGCAGCGGGGCGGCCATGGGTGCGGTAGAGATGGCCTCACTGGCAGGGACAGGGATTGGCCCCATCGTCGTCAATTTTATGATGGATCATGGCGGACAGAGCTACCGGGTGGTCTTTCTGGTGCTTATGGGCTGTGCTGCAGCTGTAGCGGCCGTTGCCCTGCTGTTACCGTCAAGGATTGGAACTCATACGCCTCATGCAGTTGTGCGGGATCTGGGAGATGAGGGAGCGGCAACCGTACGCGGACGGATGAAACCTCTGGAAAGTCTAAAGCGAACACTGCATCAGGTCAGAACCTCGCTGAAGGTCAGCCGTCTGCTGTTTCCTGCACTGTTTCTGCAGGCATTTGCGATAGGTCTCATGACCCCTGTGGTCACCCTGTTTGCTCGTTCCGAGCTGCATGTGACGCCGAACCAATTCAGTCTGCTGCTGATCGCAGGAGGCGGCATTACCGTTCTGGCACTGATTCCAGCTGGTAAACTGGTGGACAGGATCGGAACAACCATCTTCCTGAATATAGGATTCCTGCTCGCTGCCGGCTCTCTGGCCTTCTTTTCACAGGTGCGCTGGCTGCCGCTCGCCTTCTGTGCAGTAGCACTCGTAGGTATCAGTTATGCATTGATTCTTCCGGCCTGGAATGCTTTTCTGGCCAAGCAAGTACCTAAGGGAGAGAGAGGGACTGTATGGGGGCTTTTCCTAACGTTGCAGGGCTCTGGTATGGTGGCTGGTCCCGTGATCTCAGGGAAACTCTGGGATTCAGTGGGTCACAGCACTCCTTTTCTGGTTAGTGCATTTGTTATGGTGCTGCTATTCGGGCTGCATTTGCTTATTGTCCACAGAACCGGACGGAAGACCGGGACAAGCTGAGGTGTGATTAGAGATCGTATTTCGAAATAGCAAAAGCCGCTGGCAGCCGGAGATTCCGGAAGCAGCGGCTTTTCGCGTAATTGGGGGCAACTCTCTAGTTTCAATAAGAGCCCTAGGAGGAGAGAACCATTTATTTGCAGCAAAACCGGAGAATAGCGTTTGAAAATGACAGAAAGCGGGTAAAAATAGTCAATAAACCAAGTTACCGCTACATAAAATGAAGTATAAAATAAGAGTAAGACGAACGCAAAATTTCATAAGGCAGGTTGAGGTCCGGCAGTCGGTTCTGCTCGAAGTTAAGCTAATGAAGCTGGCTTTGCTGTAACAAAGCAGTGAGGGGGGAGTGCCGTGAACAAAAACGACGAAGTCGAGTATTGCAATGTGGAGCTGCGCTTTGACAGACAGCATCTCCAGGACCTGATTAAGGACTTGATTAAGGAAGGCTATTCCCTTTATTGGAGCGAGAATGAAACAGTTTTTCTTATCTCGGTGCGCACCGGCCGCAAGCTTGTGAAGCTGCGTTTCCAGCGGATTAAGGAAGGCTTCAAACTGGTGGGAGATTACATGATCCGTGATGCGCGCCTGTCTGAGTGGATGGAGAAGCTGATTGGTGATATGCGGGGGCATGCCGTCGTTAAACGGTTCCGTGACCGCCAGATCATTATTGAAAATATTTTGTTCGGCGAAGTGATCCGGCTGGTGGAAATCTCCGGGTATCAACAGCGGGTGCTCTACCAGAAAGGCCCGCTGCTCTCTGATCAGGAGCTGACTAAGCTGTTCTTCTCTGTAGATGGGGAAGAGCGGATCCGTGACCGCAGGCTTGAGGTGGATGAGTATCTGGACCAGCTTCACGAGGCCATTCAGGCCAAGGATACGGAACGTATAGCGGCATGCAAAGCCAGGCTTCTGGTGTTGACAAGAGAACTCAATATGCTTGAATGGTGAAACAACCGAACTTCACGCAGGTCAGGGCATCCCGCTTATGGGGTGCCTTGTGTTTTGGAGGAGTAGCAGTGCGCGGGGGTTCACTTCTGACGGCAAAACCGTTAAAATACTCATTGTGAGCAATTTCCACGATTTACGCAGGAATTTGTCAATGAAATTGATTGCTTTCAAGCAGGCAGAACTTTGCTGTCTCTGATAAAGGATGGTATTCTAATACTGCGAGAAATGGATTTCACAAAAATATATGGTGCAAAGGGTGGAGAACCAGATGGCAAAACAACAAATCGGTGTGATTGGCTTGGCAGTAATGGGCAAAAACTTGGCTCTTAACATCGAGAGCAGAGGCTTCACAGTATCGGTATATAACCGTTCCCCGGAGAAGACTCATGACCTTATCAGCGAAGCGGAAGGCAAAAACCTTGTGGGTACTTTTTCCGTCGAGGAATTTGTTGAATCGCTTGAAGTACCGCGTAAAATTCTGATTATGGTTCAGGCGGGTAAAGCAACCGATGCTACCATTGAGCAGCTGCTGCCGCATTTGGACCAGGGCGATATTATCATCGACGGGGGCAACGCATATTTCCCTGACACGGTTCGCCGCAACAAGGAATTGGAGGAAAAAGGCTTCCGCTTCATCGGTACGGGTGTTTCCGGCGGTGAAGAAGGTGCGCTCAAAGGACCTTCCATCATGCCTGGCGGCCAGGAAAGCGCCTATAAGCTGGTTGAACCTATTCTTACAGCAATCTCGGCCAAAGTGGACGGAGAGCCTTGCTGTACATATATCGGACCTGACGGTGCCGGACACTATGTAAAAATGGTGCATAACGGTATCGAATACGGCGACATGCAGCTCATCGGGGAAGCCTATCATTTGCTGAAGGATGTTCTTGGTCTGGATGCCAAAGAGCTTCACAGCATCTTCGAGGACTGGAACAACGGAGAGCTGGACAGCTATCTGATCGAGATTACCAAGGATATTTTTGCAGTATATGATGAAGAAACCGGTAAACCGATGGTGGATGTCATCCTTGATGCTGCCGGCCAAAAAGGTACAGGCAAATGGACAAGCCAAAGCTCCCTGGATCTTGGCGTGCCGCTGTCCATGATTACCGAATCCGTATTCTCACGTTTCCTGTCTGCTATGAAGGAAGAACGTGTGGCAGCCAGCAAAGTGCTGAGCGGTCCGGTAACCGAGCCTTTCCAGGGCGACAAAGCCGAGTTCATTGAGAATGTCCGCAAAGCTCTGTTCGCCAGCAAAATTGTATCCTATGCCCAAGGTTTTGCGCAGCTTCGTGTAGCTTCCGAGGAATATAACTGGGATCTGAAGTATGGCAGCCTGGCCAAAATCTGGCGCGGCGGCTGCATTATCCGCTCCCGTTTCCTCCAGAACATCACTGATGCTTACGAGAACAACCCAGAGCTTAAGAACCTGCTGCTTGATCCGTTCTTCAAGGATATCATGGACTCCTACCAGTCTGCATGGCGTAAAGTGGTATCCGCTGCTGTAATGCAGGGGGTTCCGGTTCCAGGTTTCTCTAGCGCCCTGGCTTACTATGACAGCTACCGTACAGAACGTCTGCCTGCGAACCTGCTTCAGGCACAGCGTGACTATTTCGGTGCCCACACCTTCAAACGTGTGGATAAGGAAGGCGTCTTCCACCACGAATGGTTGTCTGAATAGATTCAGACATAAGCTACAGACAGCAGTCCGAATGGCTACCCGCGCGAATGCGGGGGCTTTCGGGCTTTTTTTTATGCAAACTGCCTCTATTTAATGATCGTGAAGCCTATTCTGCTGGGCGATTTATCATTTGTGCAATGTTTTTACCCTGTGTTATGATATGACAAATGTCGCGGTTGGAGGGTCGTTATGAATTACACCAATAAAAATATCATTCTTGTCGGGATGATGGCCACAGGCAAGTCGACGGTGGGTGCACTGCTGGCGGAGCAACTGGGCTATGAGCTGGTTGACCTGGATCATGTGATTATACAGAACGAAGGACGGAGTATTGCAGAACTCTTCGCTGAGGGCGGAGAAGAATATTTCCGGAAGATCGAATCGGCTGTACTGAAAGAAATGCTGGAGGGGGAAGGCCGTATTATCTCCACAGGCGGCGGCGCGGTACTGGCTCCGGGGAATGCAGAGATTATGCTGCAAAAAGGACTTGTAGTCGCACTGACAGCTACAGAGGATGAGATTATCGCCCGTGTCAGCGGGGATGAGAATAGACCGCTGCTCGCCGGCAACGCACAGGAACGGGTACGCGCGATTTTGGAACAACGCCGGGACGCTTACCGTTTTGCACATTGCACGGTCGATACAACGGAGCTTAGTGTGGAAGAAGTGTCGCAGCATATTTTAATGCACTACCGCGGTTGAGCTTTTAAGCGTATGTGTGCTAGACTTAAGCGTCTGCAGTTTCATTCCACTCAATCATCCCGCCGCTGAGGTTGGATGTTCTGTAGCCAAACTGCTGCAAATATTCGCAGACACGCTGACTTCGTGCACCGGAGCGGCAGATGAAGATGAGCTCTGCTTCCTTGGGAAGCTCGTCCGCATGCTGGGGAATCTCACCCATGGGGATATGCTGCGCGCCGGGAATCATCCCGAAAGCGACTTCGTCGTCTTCACGGACGTCTATCAGTACAAGGTCTTCACCTGTCTCCAGACGCTGCCGCAATTGCACTGCTGTGATTTGGGGAATTTCATTCATGGTTGTGACCTCTTTTCATCAGAAGAATGCCTTCATGATAACACAATCGCAGATTACCCTGTCAAACCGAGCAATACATAATATATATTCCAACCGATAAGGAGAGCTAATACATGGATGTTATCGTTAGGCCTACACCTGCCCTTCAAGGTGAATTCGGAGCTCTGTCCTCCAAGAATTACACTACACGCTACCTGCTGGTCGCCGCATTATCGGAAGGAGTCAGCACCATCTATCACCCTGCGCACAGCGAAGACAGTGATGCGATCCGCAGGTGTATTGCTGATCTGGGAGCTGTGCTTACTGAAGATGAGGAGAAAATCGTTATTCAGGGCTTCGGCCGCCATCCCCGTGACGTCAAAGAGCTTAATGTGGGCAACGCCGGTGCAGTACTGCGGTTTCTGATGGCTGTGGCCGCGCTCAGTCCTGAGGTCACCTTTGTGAATACGTATCCCGATTCTCTGGGCAAACGGCCCCACGACGATTTGATTACTGCACTTGGCCAGCTGGGTGTTGAGGTTGAGCATCATAACGGCAGATTGCCGATTACGATCCGCGGCGGTAAACCGGCGGGTGGACGGATCACGGTATCAGGCGCGGTCAGCTCGCAGTATCTAAGCGCCTTGCTGTTTCTGACACCGTTGCTTGAGGAAGACAGCGAAATTATTGTCCTGGATGACCTGAAGTCAAAAGTAGTTGTAGGACAGACGCTGGAGGTTCTGGAGCAGGCAGGGATTGTCGTTCATGCTGCTGAGGATTATATGTCCTTCAAGGTGCCGGGCCGCCAGGCCTATGAAGCCAAATCATACACGGTACAGGGAGATTACCCGGGGTCGGCAGCTGTGCTTGCGGCGGCGGCGGTCACGAAATCAGATGTGAAAATCCACCGGCTTGCCGAACAAAGCAAGCAGGGAGAGAGAGCGATTGTTGACGTGCTGCGCATGATGGAAGTACCGCTAACCCATGAGAAAGGTACAGTCCATGTGCAGGGTAACGGTATCCTGAAGGCTGTGGAATTCGATGGTGATGCGGCAACGGATGCGGTTCTCGCGATGGTGGCTGCGGCTGTTTTTGCCGAAGGAACTTCACGTTTCTATAATGTAGAGAATCTGAGGTACAAGGAATGCGACCGCATCACTGACTATTTGGCTGAGCTGACCCGGGCAGGAGCCAGTGTGGAGGAGCGGCGGGATGAGATCATTGTCCACGGCAAGCCGGAGGGCGTTGAGGGTGGTGTAACGATTAATGCACACTATGATCACCGGGTGATTATGGCACTGACCGTAGTTGGCCTCCGCGCCCGTCAGCCTCTGCGGATCAAGGATGCTCATCATGTTGCCAAATCATATCCGCAGTATTTCGACCATCTGCGTTTGCTTGGAGCAAATGTAGAGTGGGTAGAATAAGCCTCCCGCCTGTATAGCTTATTTTATTTTGAGGTGTTAATAATGACTAAGCTTGGTAAGCTAAGCATCAGCACACTTACTCCTGAGGATATTCAGCCGGTCATTCAGCTTTTCACATGTTCGATCTCGGATGCCTTTGAACAAGAAGGACTGGCTTATTTGCAAGAGGACATTCACAATGAGGTTGAAAAAAAGAAGTTAATGGCTGAAGCTTCCCTGGATTCAAGAAATACATCCCCCTATTTCCTCGTTGCAAAAATAGATGGGGTTATCGTCGGTACGATATCATTTGCACCGTGTGGTGAGGATATCCGATCATGTACCGGAAACCAGCTTGATGATGTTGGGGAACTGGGGAGTTTATACATTATGCCGAACTATCAGGGGCAAGGTGTAGGTTCGGCGCTCATCAAGGAACTTATGGCGTATCTGCGCCAGCAAGGAATTGAACAGTTCTGTCTTGACAGCGGCTATACACGTGCACAGGCAAGATGGCTGCGGAAATTTGGAGTACCCTACAGGACGGTTAAGGACTATTGGGGTCCCGATTCTGTTCACATGGTATGGTTGTGCAAAGTAAGCGAATTTTAGCTGACGCTGTAAATTTGGATCTTCTTACGCTGCACGGTATGATGGAATAGCAAAAGATTAATGTGCTGTGTGGAAAAAGCATTTATGTTGCTTAAGTTACCAGCGGCACAATTAACAGAAAGGGGAAATAGACATGAGCTTTGAGAACCCAAGCCGTGAACAGATTGGAGAAATCCTTGCCTCCGCAGGCAATATAGCTGTGGTCGGGCTCTCCGACAAAACAGACCGCACTTCGTATATGGTGGCAGGTGCCATGCAGAGCCGGGGCTATCGCATCATTCCGGTCAATCCATCGGTGGATGGCGAGATCCTTGGCGAGAAATGCTATCATACGCTGGCGGAAATTCCTGAGCCTGTGGATATTGTCAATGTGTTCCGCCGTAGTGAATACTGCGCGGATGTAGCCCGGGAAGCCGCCGCTATCGGTGCACGTGTCCTCTGGCTCCAGCAGGGCATCATCAGTCAGGAAGCAGCCGATATCGCGGCTGAGCACGATATGATTGCCATTATGGACCGCTGCATCAAGGTCGAGGAAGCAATCACGATGAAAGGCCGCAGCCGGCTATAAGGTTGAAGGTGGAGCCAAGCGGCCGGAATGGTTAAATACTGAACGCAGACGAAGAACGTCCTTTTCTCCGGTTCACTCTTGGAGCAGGACGTTCTTTTTTATTGAGCAAGCACACAGTTTCTTCATGGACTTGCATACGCACGAAAGGACTGGCGAGCGGTGGGGAAGGCTATACTGTAGTCCGGAAATCGTGAATTTAATAAATAACACCCTAATAAAATGCAACTATTGCACTTTGTGCGAATTCCTCATTTACTCGGTAATTTAAGTTCATAATCTTTTGACAAAAGCTGCTGTAGCGCTTACCATTCAATATAGAATGAAAGGAGAGGGTCACCTTGAATTGGCTCGGATCTTTGCAGCAATTGGGCAGAGCCATAATGCTTCCAACCATGGTGCTTCCGGCAGCGGCTATCCTTCTTAGTCTGGGCAGTCTGCCGTGGTCTGCATGGGGACTTTCTTCGGTATCCGAAGTGACTACTTACGCGGGGCAGGGGATTTTTTATTTCATGCCTTATTTGTTTGCTGTCGGTGTGGCATGGGGGTTGTCCAATCAGGCCGGACCGGCAGGGATGGCAGCACTCGCAGGAATGTTCACTTATGACCGGATTGTTTCCAACATGGGAGACGGGGCCGTACAGCCCGCAACACTAATCGGAATTATCCTTGGAATTGTCTCCGGTGTAGCGCATAACCGGTTCAAAAATATCAAGCTTCCGGAGGCGATCCAGTTTTTTGGAGGATCGCGTTTTGTTTTGCTGTTTATGGGACTGTTCTCTGCGCTGTTCGCCTGGGTGATGCTTGGACTGTCGCCGGTGCTGCAGCATGGCCTGGATATAATGTTCCGGGATATTCAGGCGACGGGCGGATACGGAGTCTTCGTCTACGGGGTTCTTTACAGGCTTCTCACAGCCTTTGGTCTGCATCATATTTTGAATAATCTGTTCTGGTTTCAAATGGGTACCTTTGCTACGCCTGACGGCAGTGCTGTTGTTCAGGGGGATTTGCCGCGTTTTTTTGCCGGGGATCCTACTGCAGGCGTTTTTATGGCGGGACTGTTTCCAATCATGATGTTCGCGCTGCCGGCAATTGCGTTCGCCATTATCCAGGAAGCGCGTGAGGACTTGAAGCCTAAGATCAAGAAGACGTTTTTGCGCGCCGCATTGGTCTGCTTTTTGACCGGGGTATCGGAGCAGATTGAGTTTGCTTTCCTGTTCGCTTCGCCCTACTTATTTGCACTGCATGTGGTGATGTCCGGACTGGCGATGGTGCTGACCTATTCACTGGGCATCCATCACGGCTTCTCCTATTCTGCAGGGGCCATTGATTTCTTTCTTAATCTGCATTTATCGCAGCGGGCCTGGCTGCTGATTCCGATAGGGATCGGCTATGGCATTGTTTACTATAATGTGTTCCGCTGGGCAATACGGCGCTTTCAGATTCCGACGCCAGGACGCGAAGAGGGCTCGGAGCTTGGGGATTGGGCGGGCAATATCCCTTATCAGGCCCCATTGATCCTGGAAGCGCTGGGCGGGAAAGAAAATATCGTACAAGTGCAAGCCTGCATCACAAGGCTAAGATTAACGGTGCACAATGACCGGAATATAGATACGGGGGCACTAAAAGGCCTGGGCTCGGCAGGTATTATCAAGCTGGGTGGAGGAAATGTCCAAGTCGTATTCGGGACCTATTCGGAGCTGATCCGTGAGGAGATCAATAAGCTTCTGCTCCGCGATCTGCCTCAGGTGCTGTTCAGTTCGCCGATTCAGGGCCGGATGATGCCGATTGAAGAAGTGCCGGACCATATTTTTGCCGCGAAGTTGGTGGGCGACGGTGTGGCTTTTTTCCCGGAAAAAGGGGAGCTCGTCTCACCAGTCTTCGGCAAGGTTATGCACGTATACCCGACCATGCATGCAGTGGGCATTTCGACTCCGGAGGGGCTAGAGGTGCTGATGCATATCGGGATCGATACTTCACAGCTAAAAGGGCCGTTTGAGGCGCTTGTGAAGGAAGGGGACAGCGTGGAGCCAGGACAGCTGCTGGTCAGGTTTGACCTGACTTACCTGCGTGACCATGCAGCCTCATTGGCTACCCCGATGGTCATCACCAACCCGGACCGCGTTAAGTCCTGGAGCTATGCTCCTTTTAAAAGTGTAAAAAAAGGACAGTCTTCCGTGATGTCCGTAGTTCTACATGAAAGCAATGTTGGAGGGATTGAAGCATGATACAAGGCATAGGCGCCGCAGCAGGTGTAGCCATCGGGAAGGCCTTTGTCTTGCCGAACTGGGAATGGAGCCTACCGGATACACAGGTCAGCCCTGTAGATCTGGCGAAGGAATTTGAACGTCTGTATGAAGGCATCCGTACCTCAAAGGATGAGATCGAGTTTATCAAAAAAGAATTCCGGGAGGTTGTCGGGCCTGAGGAATCAAGCATTTTTGACGCCCACCTGGCCATACTGGATGATCCGGTCTTCATGAGTGAAATCCGCGGTATTATTGAGCGCCAATACAAGGCTGCCGAGGTGGCAGTCAAGGAAGCAATCGACCACTTTGTCGCCATGTTTGATCTGCTGGACGATGAGTATATGAAGGAGCGGGCTGTCGACATCAAGGATGTCGGCAACCGTCTGCTGAAGCATCTCCTGGGGGCGCCAGAGGTCACTCTTCCGTCTGATACGCAGCCTTATATTCTGGTTGCTAAGGAACTGTCACCTTCACAGCTGGCCCATTTGAACCCTACTTATGTGCTTGGCATCGTAACTATGATGGGAGGCAAGACCTCACACTCGTCCATTATGGCGCGGGCGCTCGGGATTCCGCTGGTAGCCGGGCTGGAGAACAAGATACTGACTCCAATTCAGACCGGCGACATGCTGGTTATGGATGGTGAAGCCGGCGTCGTTCAGCTCTATCCGGATGAACGGACTGTGGAGGATTATGCATCCAGACGGGCGAAGCAGCAGCGCAAGAAAGAGCAGCTGGAGCTGCTCGCTACCGTGGAAGCCGTCACCAAAGACGGCGTACCGCTGCGTCTGGCCGGTAATATCAGCTCCGTGAAGGAACTGGATATGGCGCTCAAGTACGGGGCGCAGGGTGTCGGGCTGTTCCGGACCGAATTTCTGTATATGGACCGCACCTCCTTTCCTACTGAGCAAGAACAATTCGAAGTCTATAAGCTCGTTGCGGAAAAAGTAGGTGCCGAAACGGTAGTCATCCGCACACTGGATATTGGAGGAGACAAGCATCTGGATTACTTCCAGCTTCCTGAAGAGCAGAATCCATTTCTGGGCTACCGGGCAATCCGTATCAGCCTGGATCGTAAGGACATGTTCAAAACCCAGATTACCGCTATACTGCGGGCCAGTCATTACGGAAATATGAAAATGATGTTCCCCATGATTTCTTCCATTGAGGAAGTACAGGCTGCCAAAGCGGTACTTAACGAGGTCAAGGAAGAGCTCGATCAACTGGGTGTTCCTTATAACCGCAATATACCTGTAGGCATAATGATTGAGGTTCCGGCAGCAGTGATGATAGCAGATCTTTTGGCAGAAGAGGTCGACTTCTTCAGTATCGGCACGAATGATCTGGTACAGTATGTACTGGCGGTGGATCGGATGAATGAGCAGATTGCCCATATGTATCATCCATACCACCCTGCAGTGCTGCGGATGATCCGGATGACAGTGGAAGCAGCGCGGAGAGTGGGGATCGATATTAGTGTATGCGGCGAGATGGCTGCAGACGAACGGTCCTTGCCGCTCTGGCTGGAGCTGGGAATCAGTAACCTCAGCATGTCGCCGCAGGCGCTGCTGAAGGTGAAGCACCGTACCCTGAATACGCTGGCTTCGGAAGCCAGAGAAACGGCCAAGCTCTGTTTCAAACATCGGACCAGTACAGAGACGGAAAAGCTGCTGACAGCTTTTGCTGGACGGAGTGGGATTCCTCTTGGATCAGGTGCCGAGGCGAAGAGTAAAAGCTCGTAAGTTTCAGGAGGACTCAACTCAGAAGATCAATAGCTACCTAATCCGATAAAAGAAAACCTCCCTCTCCATCCGTAAACAGCTGCATATACCATAATAAAAGCCCTGACCCTCTGCATAGCAGAGGGTCAGGGCTTTCTAATCTTATATTTCCGCGAGCGCATCGCAAAAGGCTTTGCCATAAGGCGGCAGATCTGGTGGGCGGCGGGCTGAGATAATGTGTCCGTCTGTGACGACAGCTTCATCTTTCCAGATCGCTCCGGCATTTTCCATGTCATCACGGATTCCTGGGGTGGAAGTGACAGTGACACCATTCAGGATTTTCGCAGAGATCAGCACCCAGCCGGCATGGCAGATTTGGCCGATCGGCTTCTTGGCAGCATTGAAATCCTGCACCAGCTTCAGTACAGCGCTATAGCGGCGGATCTTATCGGGAGCCCAGCCGCCCGGTACGAGGATGCCATCATAATCAGAAGCGTTCAGTTCATCCCAGGAATAATCGGCTTTGGCGGGTACGCCATATTTTCCAACGTAAGTTTTGTTCTTCTCCAGTCCGGCCAGATGTACCTCGGCACCTTCTTCCCTGACACGGTACACCGGGTACCACAGCTCCAAATCTTCGAACTCATCGTCTACGAGTGCTATGACCTTTTTTCCGGTTAGTCTCATGCTTTGCAGCTCCCTTCATTAATCTTGACTTCAGTACATTCTAGCAAATTTGATATATGAAGTCATCCTGGTGACAGTAATGTTTTACTTAATTTCCAATTAAATCATTTTATGCAAATCAGAAGGGTTTGGAGGATGCGAGTCGAATATAGCAATGGAGCAGGAGAATTTTCGCGATTTTCCATGGGATAGACTTTCAGTGAATTTACTATTAAATCTGAGGTGTGGGAGATGTATAAAGAGCCATTAATGAAGAAGTCGTGTGGCTGCGGCGGAATCATGACCATACATATGCATACGCTGATCTACAGCGCAAAAATAAAAATCACACATGTTCCAGTCTATACCTGTGGAGTGTGCGGCCGTTACGACCCTCTGCCATTCATCAGAAGCGATCTGTCCAAGCTGATTCATGAACTTGGGGATTCTCCGCCTAAGAGGCATATTTCCTTTGCGGATAACAATGAATGGGCAAGCGTTCTGAAAGAAACTTTTGCTGCGGGATTGTTCGAAGGCGGAATGTCTGAGGTAGAGGAAACGATCCGGTGTGCAATACAGGGGCGTGTAGATTTACTGCTGGATGTCTACCGGGTAGCGGCAGATAGTTCCGACCGGAAGTGGATGGAGGAAACTGGTAAAAGACTATCTCAATTGACAGTTGAGCCTGCAGAAAGAACGTAATTAATGCAGAATAAAGCGGATTCTGAAATTTTTTCTGCAAAATCAATGAAAATATTTCACGAATGTTGGATTTTTCACGCGCTTTTTGATACGATAGTATCAGATCAGACAAACCTATGAATGCGACTGGCTCATTAGTGGCAATTACTCGGAGGAAATGTAGCAACACCAGGCCTTTATTCCGTATAGCGAATAGCGTTTTAACCTTTGAAAGAAATTTTGAAAGGAAAATGAAGCGTTATCATTGCACAATTGTACAAAGTGTCGTATCATAATTTTAATTAGTCGAACGATAAAATTTATCGCAATGGAGAGAGTAATTTGACGGTAACCATTTACGATGTAGCTCGAGAAGCAGGCGTATCTATGGCTACGGTATCACGGGTTGTGAATAATAACCCGAACGTGAAACCGCAGACCCGGAAGAAAGTTTTTGAAGCGATTGAACGTTTGGGCTATCGTCCAAATGCCGTGGCGAGAGGTCTCGCCAGCAAGAAAACGACAACCGTTGGGGTTGTTATCCCCGATATCTCGAACTCGATTTTTGCAGAAATTGCGCGCGGGATTGAAGATATTGCCAACATGTATCATTACAATATTATTTTGTGTAATGCGGATAAACGCAAAGAGAAGGAAATTCGTGTAATTAATACGCTTTTGGAGAAACAAGTGGATGGTCTGCTCTTCATGGGCGGGACTGTAACTGAAGAGCATATTCAAGCTTTTCAGACATCTGCTGTGCCAATCGTACTTTGCGCGACGCGTGATGAAAAGGGTAGCTATCCGTCGGTGGATATCGACCATGAGACTGCTGCCTTTGACGCTGTGAACACACTGATCCGTCATGGCCACCGCGAAATTGCGATGATCAGCGGTACCCTGCAGGATCCTGCCAACGGCTATGCCCGTTTCCAAGGCTATAAGAAAGCGCTGGAAGCAGCAGGTATTGAGTATCAGGAGGACCTGGTGCGTATCGGGAACTATCGTTACGAATCCGGTGTCGAAGCCATGAAGTATTTCCTCGGACTCAAGAAGAAACCAACGGCAGTATTTGCTGCAACCGATGAAATGGCGATCGGAGCAATCCACAGCATTCAGGATGAAGGTCTTAAAGTTCCGGATGACTTCTCCATTATCAGTGTGGATAACATCCGTATGGCTTCAATGGTTCGTCCGTTGCTGACGACAGTAGCACAGCCCATGTACGATCTGGGTGCGGTAGCAATGAGACTGCTGACGAAGCTGATGAAGAAGGAAACCGTTGAGAACCCGCGGGTTATTTTGCCGCATGAGACGATTCTCCGTTTGTCTGTTAATCATTTGAACAAGTAAGCAATCGGAATAGGTTGGAACATAAGTGCGTAGAAAGCTCCTTTTGGGGCTTTTTATGTTTTATATCGTTAATTATACCGTAGGGGGATACATATGAATGAAGTCATTGGATTAATTGGAGCGATGGATGAGGAGATCAAGCTGTTGTTAGACAGTATGGAAGACAGAGAGAGCACTATTAAGGCAGGTATTGCGTACTATTCAGGTACCATCTCGGGCCAAAAGGTAGTTCTTTGTAAATCTGGGGTCGGTAAGGTGAATGCTGCGGTGACGACGCAAATTCTGATCGATAGCTTCGGAGTGGGGTGCGTGTTGTTCACAGGTGTTGCGGGAGCGTTACACCCGGATCTGGGTATTGGGGATATCGTCATCTCTTCACAGTGTATTCAGCATGACATGGATGCTAGCGCTCTTGGATACCCGCGGGGAGTGATTCCTTATCAGGAGGTATCCTTTTTCCCTGCAGATCCAGTCCTTGTGCAGCTGGCAGAAGGTGCTTGCCATGCCATGAAGCAGAAGTCGATTACGGGAATCGTACTGTCAGGGGATCAATTTATTGCCAGTACGGCCGCTGTATCCGAGCTCCGGGAGCAGCTGGGCGGAGCATGTGCGGAAATGGAGGGCGCTGCTGTGGCACAAGTCTGCTTCATGAATGAGATTCCTTTTGTCATTATCCGCTCGATGTCTGATAAAGCAGATGGTTCGGCGCATGCGAATTATCGTGAATTTACGGTAACCGCTGCCGAACGCTCCCATGCCATCCTCGAATATATACTGAAAGCAATGTGAACGATTTCTCCGGAGGTTTATCTGCAGCCTAGTACATGAATCGCTGTCTGAATCGCACCCGGTCAAAAGTTTCCTGTGAAGACATCGGCACTTCATGACCGATACGTACCATGAGGCAATTGGCAGGGTGGGAGCAAATCTCTGGATCATCTGTAGCATACCAGACCATATCCACCGTTTGCATAAGTTTTTCCATCATCTGGCGGTAAGCCCATACATCAAGTCCGCTGCCTTTAAGATCCCAGTGCCAGTAATATTCAGTGGTGAATACGATGCAGTTCTCCAGCTGTTCCCGCTCAAAAGCAGTGGTAATCAGCAGCTTCGCAAGCCCCATCCCCCTGTATACATTTGCTACTTCTATAGCACCCAGCTCTATAAGATCTACCATACCACCCTGCGACCACAGCTCCAATTCATCGGGATAATGAAACGTAACATATCCGGTGATCATGTGGTCAGCAACAGCGGCTATTACACGCCCTTCAGGCAGTCCAGCAATCTCTATAAGCGCTTCCAGCTGCTCCTGCGGTTTACGGAAGGCGTCCAGATCAGGATGCATTTGGAGCCTCCTCAGCCTGTCTGGAGACAAAGGTCCACTAACGGTAAGGGTGCTTTCTTGATGATGAAGAATATGGGATACATGGATTTTGCGGTGCTCCATGGACAGGCTCCCCTCCAAGTTAGGCTAATCTAGAATGTAACCGCTTCCTGTGATATACTAGTTCCGACATAAAATATTCACATTTAATCCATTGACAGCATTGCTTAAGAGAAGAGTCTCGCCCTTAAAGCTTAAATCAAACGAGTGAGGGAGGCAAGAGTAATGGGGCAAGTCCACAGCGAAATTTTACCGGGCCGCGTGAAGCAAGCCAATATGGCGGATTATTCCCGGGCAGTTAGCGAATTCCGGTGGGAGGATGTGGAGAAAGACTTCTCCTGGCATGAGAGTGGCAAGGTGAATATGGCCCATGAAGCGATTGACCGGCATGTCCAGGAAGGCCGCGGAGCGGCGACGGCTTTAATCTACAGTGATTCCACTAGGGAAGAGAAGTATACGTTCTCTGACCTTCGGGAGAGATCCAATCGTTTTGGGAACGTGTTGCGTGCGCACGGTATTGGCCGGGGGGACAGGGTGTTTATTTTTATGCCCCGCAAGCCGGAGTTGTATTTCAGTCTGTTGGGTGTGCTCAAAGTCGGTGCGGTGGCGGGACCGTTGTTTGAGGCGTTTATGGAAACAGCTGTTAAGGACCGTCTGGAGGACAGCGGTGCCATAGCTCTCGTTACAACCCCGGAATTGCTGCAGCGGGTCAAGCGTGAAGAGCTGCCTGCGCTGAAGCATATTTTTGTGGTAGGAGGCACTGCAGATAGTGAACAAGGGCTAATCAGCTATGAAAAAGAGACCGCTGCGGCATCTGCGGAGCTTGAACCCGAATGGCTTAGTCTGGAGGATGGGCTGATTATGCATTATACCTCCGGCTCCACTGGCAAGCCCAAGGGTGTATACCATGTGCAAAGAGCAATGATACAGCATTATTATACAGGTAAGGTTGTACTTGACCTGCGTCCTGATGATATCTATTGGTGCACAGCAGATCCGGGATGGGTCACTGGAACATCCTATGGGATCTTTGCTCCTTGGCTGAACGGTGTGACCAATGTTGTTCGTGGCGGGCGCTTTAGTCCGCAGGATTGGTATAAGACCATTGAACGTTTTGCGGTTACTGTATGGTATAGCGCACCTACCGCCTTCCGGATGCTCATGGGGGCAGGAGAGGCGAGCCTGCAGGGGACCAATCTAAGCAGTCTGCGGCATGTCTTGTCAGTAGGGGAACCGTTGAATCCTGAAGTGGTGCGTTGGGGGGATAAATTCTATCAGCAACGCATTCATGATACATGGTGGATGACAGAAACCGGAGCACAGCTGATCTGCAATTATCCGGGAATGGACATCAAGCCCGGCTCCATGGGGCGGCCCTTGCCTGGTATCGAAGCTGCAATACTGGATGACAGGGGTAATCTGTTACCGCCTTATTCCATGGGGAACCTCGCGATCCGGACCCCCTGGCCCTCTATGATGGGACAGATCTGGAACAATCAGGCGAAATACGAGGAGTATTTCCGCATTCCAGGCTGGTACATTTCCGGGGACTCTGCTTACATGGACGATGAAGGTTATTTCTGGTTTCAGGGTCGCATTGATGATGTCATCAATTCCTCTGGTGAGCGGATAGGACCTTTTGAGGTGGAGAGCAAACTGGTAGAGCATCCTGCAGTTGCTGAAGCTGGGGTAATCGGTAAACCGGATGTCATGCGGGGAGAGATCATCAAGGCGTTCATTTCTTTACGGGATGGTTATTTCCCTACGGCAGAGCTGAAGGAGGAAATTGCGGCTTTCGTCAAAACCGGGTTATCTGCCCATGCGGCGCCGCGTGAAATTGAATTCAAGGAAAAGCTGCCCAAGACGCGCTCCGGCAAAATTATGCGCCGCGTGCTGAAAGCCTGGGAGCTGCATCTTCCCGCAGGAGATCTATCCACCATAGAGGATTAATTGATTCCCAGAGACATGGAAAAAACACCACCGCCGGTGATGAACCGGTAGTGGTGTTTTTTGGGGTTTCGAAAGTATGATGGTGTCTGCAGACCTAATATTAAGGGGTTTTAGCTCCACCGTTGCCAGAGCCGGCATTCCCGCCGCCGCTGGCATTACCTCCGGCGGCATTGCCGCCACCAGCGGCGTTACTACCACCAGCGGCATTGCCGCCACCAGCGGCGTTACTACCACCAGCGGCGTTACTACCACTAGCGGCGTTGCCACCACCAGCTGCGTTTCCGCCGCCAGCGGCATTGCCGCCGCCGGCAACGTTGGTTCCGGATCCCGTAGGAATGTCAGAGCCATCCGATGGCGGGATAATAATCATCCCGGGATCCTCCGTAGCTCCCGGTAGAGCTCCCGGCTCTGGTGTAGCTTCTGCATCTGGAAGATCTACGGGTGGAGGGGTGGTTTCTGGTGTTGGTGTAGCCCCGGCCACGCTGCCGGAAGCTGACTCATGACCGGCAACATCTACTGCAGCTACATAAAAGGACGCATTCACACTGGCCGGAGTGCCCGGTGTGAAAGTAGTTCCTTCGCCAACTGACAGAATGGCCTGCTTTTGGAACGAACCACCATTCAGCGAGCGGTACAAACGGTAGCCAATTACATCCGGCGAACCGCTCGGATTAAAGGTGATAACCGCTTTGCCTGTATTGTAGGATATATTGACTCCGCTTGGAGCCGTTGGTGCACTTCCATCATCCACACGGGGATCAACCTCGGTAGGATAATCGGATTTCGCATCTTCAGGCATATAATATTCCAGCGATTCATGCTCTTTCATCGACGGGAATGCGGCAAGCAGCTCCTTCACCAGATCCTGAATTGGTTTTTCACGCTTGACGACAATTTTTTCTTTGAGGAAATCCTCAGGAGTGCCTTCGAGAGGGATATAATTAACTCCGTTATAACTAATATACTTGGCTCTTGAGATTCCATCATCGCTTGAAGTAGGTACATACTTCACATTAAATACATCTGTGGTGAACCTGTCGGTCAAGTCAGTCGGGAGCTTGCCGCTGTATGCAGATACTGTCCTTTTGACGATTCCTTCAGGTTTCGGAAATTCCTTGGTAACAAAAAGCTCAGGCTGCTTGTCAATAACGGCGTTCATCACTTTTGTCCACAGGGTCTGTGCCTGACGTTTTTGGGTATCGCCCTGTAGTGTATTGATTTGTTCCTTGTAGCCCACCCACATTCCAAGTGTTACATCCGGTGTATAGCCCATAAACCACACATCTCCATAGTTTTGGGTAGACCCGGTTTTGCCGACAATGGGTACATCTTTGAAGTGTTTATAGTTTTTCTTAACTGTGCTTGCTGTACCGTCGGTAATAACCGTACGCAACATATCCGTCATTAGATAAGCGGTTTGTTTGGAGTATACCTGCTCCGGATTCACTTTATGCTGGTAGATAATTTTACCCTGTGAATCCACAATCTTCTCGATCATATAGGCATCATTGAATGCCCCCTGATTCCCAATCGAAGAGTAGGCATTTGTTAATTCCTCAACAGTAACCCCATAACGTAACCCGCCGATAACCCCGGTCTGAGCGTTGTAATCATTATCCTGTATAGTTGTAATGCCCAATTTCTTGGAGAAGGCCCATGCTTTCTCGATGCCAACCTTATCGTTGAACAGCTTAAGGGCTGGCAGATTTAAGGATTTGTTAAGCGCATAACGGGCTGTTACCAGTCCCTGATACCGGTTGTTGGCATTCTTTGGAATGTGGAAGCCTTTGCCACCGTCTTTGAGAATAATCGGCGCATCATCCAGAATGCCTGCAGGCTGAATTAATCCGGCGTCCAGTGCAGGGAGGTAGGCTGCTATCGGTTTCATGGTTGAGCCCGGCTGACGAACCATTTGTGTGGCATAGTTCATTTGCTCAATATTAAAGTCTCTGCCTTCAATCATGCCCAGGATAGCCCCAGTTTTGTTATTGATCATCATGCCAGCTGTCTGTTCCTTACCTCTGGCCTTACTGTCCTTCGTGAAGTTTTCGCTGTCCTCGGAGATGCTGTGCATGGCGCTGTATACTTTTTTATCTATCGTTGTGTATACGCGGTACCCTCCGGTCATAAGCTGCAGGCGTGCTTCCTCCAACTGCACACTGTTATCTTCAGTGGCAGGGGTGTTTGGATCGATCACACCATTATTGCCTTCATTGATGGACAGAATGATCTCGGCCGCTTTGCGCTCCGTCTCCAGCATCAAATAAGGATATGTAGCATAAGCCTTCTTCGTATGCGGTGCTAAAGAACCCTTGATATCAAACTGAAGCGCTTCGTTATACTGGGAGTTAGTAATTTTGTTCTCCTCCAGCATCCGGCGAAGTACAAGCTTCTGCCGCTCCATAGCACGATTAAATGCGGTTTCATTAAATTCACCGACTCCATTAAACGCGGAATATTTGGAGGGCAGTTGGGGGAGTCCGGCCAAATACGCGGCTTGGGCTGTATTCAGCTTATCCAGATCATCCAAGCCAAAAATCCCTTTTGCCGCTGCTTTGATACCGTACACGTTGTAACCGTTCGATCCATTCCCGAAAGGAACCTTATTCAAATAGGCCGTTAAAATTTCCTGCTTGGATAAATAACGTTCCAGTCTTAGAGACAGCAGAATCTCTTTGATCTTGCGGTCCTCGGTCCGGTCCAGATTGAGGAACACGCGCCGCGCCAATTGCTGGGTCAGGGTGCTGCCGCCGGTCTGGACAGATTCGTTCAGCAGCTTTTGCTTTACGGCACGCAGGGTGCCGCTGAAATCGACCCCTTTATGATTGTAGAAATTATTGTCCTCTATAGCGAGGACGGCATCAATAACAAGCTGCGGAATATTGTTGAATTCTACAAGTCTGCGGTCCTCTTCAGTCCGAAGCTGGCCTATCGGTTGGCCATCCCGGAAATACGCAAAGCCGGTAACGGCATTCTGGCTGACTTGCTGTTGGATCAATTCTTCGGAACGGACAGGATCGTCCTTCACTATGGAAGTGACGTAGCCTGCCACAGCACCACCGGCAAACAGTATGCCAAGTATGCCGAGTATAAACATCCACTTCACGACGGAACCGAACCTGCGGAGCCAGGATCTACGGGGTGGACGCTGCTTTGCGGTCTTCTTTTTGTTCTCCTCAACCATCGACGTTAATCCTCCTTTTAACGGAACTATTATAGCACAATTTGCCGATTTTGAATGCGCCCCTGCTTTATGGGCTTTTTAGCCTTATATTGACTTTTGAAAAGCTGCTGTGATACAAATAGATTCAATTAGATATCATAAAGGCATAGAAGGACATCAGTAGAAGGGAAGCCAGGTATTTCAGAGAGCCGGTGGGTGGTGCGAACCGGCAGCAGGCCCCTTTGAATTACAGTCTGGAGCTGACCGGAGGAACAATAATCTGAATTCAGATTTGTCCAGTAGTCCGGTTCCGGGTGGATCCCGTTATGGCAATGAAGTGAAAAGCCCTCCGGCGTGCCGGCTGCGAGTGCTTTTAATTAGGGTGGTACCGCGAGTCTTTTTCTCGTCCCTTATGGGATGAGTGGAAGGCTCTTTTTGCGTTGCTTGGCTTGAAACGAAATGTGCACTGACAGATTTTCGAGGAGGGGTAGTTATGAAATGGGAAGAGTTGACCCGGGAACAGCAGCTGGAAGTGGAACGGCAACTGAAAGTCGTCTCACGCGGAGCGGCAGAAATTGTGCCTGAGTCGGAACTGAGGGGCAAGCTGATAAAGTCAGTGGTAACAGGGATTCCGCTTAACGTTAAGCTGGGGCTGGACCCGTCCGCTCCCGACATCCACATCGGGCATACAGTGGTGCTCCACAAACTTCGCCAGTTCCAGGAGCTGGGACATCACGTACAATTGATTATCGGAGATTTCACTGGACGGATTGGTGACCCTACAGGCAAATCCGAGACACGCAAACAGCTTAGTGAAGAAGATGTTCAGCGTAACGCTGATACGTACAAGAAGCAAATTTACAAAATTCTAGATTCTGAAAAAACAGAGGTCCTATGCAACTCTGAATGGCTGAGCCCGATGACTTTTACAGAAGTAGTAAATATGTCGGACAAAGTCACTGTAGCCCGGATGATGGAGCGTGATGACTTCACGAAACGTTACCAGGGCGGCCAAGCCATCAGCATACATGAATTTTTCTACCCGTTGATGCAGGGAATGGACTCGGTTCACAATAAGACTGATATCGAGCTGGGCGGCACGGATCAGAAATTCAATATACTGATGGGACGTACTCTGCAGAAAGAATACGGCGAAGAGCTGCAGGTTGTGATGCTGATGCCGCTGCTTGAAGGGCTTGACGGAGTTAAGAAAATGAGTAAGAGTCTTGGCAATTACATTGGTATCGATGAAGAGCCGAATGAAATGTACGGGAAAACCATGTCTGTTCCGGATGAGCTGATGCTTAGATACTACGAAATGGTTACGGACCTGAGCAATGAGGAGCTGGCTTCACTGAAGGAAGCTCTGGCATCAGGAAAAGCACATCCCAGGGATGTCAAAATGCAGCTGGCCCATAACTTTGTACGTACATACCACGGTATGGCAGCGGCAGATGCCGCACAGGAGCATTTCGTCACTGTCTTTCAGCGGCGGTTGCTGCCTGAGGATATCGGGACGTATACTCTCGCAGAGGCTGAGCTTGAGAACGGCATGATCAGACTGGCGGAGCTTCTGACCCGGATTGGTTTTGCAGACTCCAAAAGTGAAGCCAAACGAAGTATCAAGCAAGGTTCGGTTAAATGGAACAAAGTGAAACAGGAGGACATCAACGGTGAACTCCGGCCTAAGGATGGGGATATAATCCAGTCGGGCAAGCGGAAGTTCGTCAAGTTGATCTTGGTCTAGGCATGGCTGAATAACAAGCGAAGGGATCTCTCTCTGATATACCTTGTTCAATGGAAATGAAAAAAGCCTCCAGATTGCTCTGGAGGCTTTGCTCGTTTTCGCTTGTAGGCGAAATCTTAACGGTTGTAGAATTCGACGATTTGCTTTTCATCGATATCTTGGGACAGCTCGGCGCGTTCTGGCAAACGAATGTATTTGCCTTCGAAAGAACCTTCAGCATATTCCAGATAGCCTGCAAGGTGGGAACGGTTTTCCAAAGCTTCTTTGATGGAAGCCATAGCGCGACTTCTTTCACGAAGTCCGATAACGTCGCCTACACTTACACGGTAAGAAGCGATGTCGACTTTTTTACCGTTAACGGTAACATGTCCGTGGGATACCAGCTGACGCGCACCAGCGCGGGAGTTAGCAAAACCAAGACGGTATACCAGGTTGTCCAAGCGGCTTTCGAGCAGGAACATGAAGTTTTCGCCCGCGATACCCTGGAGCTTCTGTGCTTTAGTGAAAAGAGTTTTAAATTGCTTTTCACCCAAACCGTACATGTGACGCAGTTTTTGTTTTTCCAAAAGCTGCATTCCGTAGTTACTTACTTTTCTGCGTTGGTTAGCGCCGTGCTGTCCTGGTGGGAAAGGGCGTTTAAGGTCTTTGCCTGTACCGCTAAGGGAAATGCCCAGACGGCGGCTGAGTTTGAATTTAGGTCCGGTGTAACGTGCCATGTTATAGTAGACTCCTTTATAATTGAAATTTCATGTTAGGGCCTATTTGCGCCGCAAATCGTATCCGTGAAAGCGTTAGATGGTTTCACTCTGCCGGGGAAGTTCAGCCGCTGCCCTGGCAGTAACGAGATGCGTGAGGGTGACACAACGTTACGCCCAATTAAGACTGCTTACAGTCTTGTTCAACAATAAATATTATATGAAAACGACAGATAAAGTCAAGTGCAAGTTAAAAGAGATTTTGTCTAACTTTGTCGTTAGTTCTTAGGTCCTAAAAAAAATCCCGGTTTTGAGGAAAATATAATGCAATACCCAATGAAAGGGAGTAAAATATAACTAATTAGATGTTATCGGAAAGCTATTTTGCAATTTAAGTGTTTATATGTTTCACATTCTAAAAATATCCTTCTCTTTCTCGCTGGAACGGTACAGGCCTCTTGGTGATTGGCAAAGCCGTTTCTGCTTGTACGAGATGTAAAGGGGATCCTTTTTATGTCAGAACGGGAAGCATACGAACGCAAGGAGAATCGTGTGCTGTTACAGGATACCATGCGATCAAGCGGAGAACATCAAGATCCGGCCGCATGGCTCAGGGAAATGGATATTGTATCGTATGACTTTCCTTATGCAGTCAATTTGATAGTGGAGAGCTTCACAGAATGGCAGAGCCAGGTTGCACCGGAATTCGCGAGGTCCTGGAACTGGGGTGTGCTTAATTTTGAAGGTGAATATATTTGCAGTACAGAGGATATAGGTCATTCGGTGCACAACTGGAAGGATGAATGGGAAGAGGTTGCCGCTTTTGCCTTGGAATCGAGAGAGGTTTATACGGCCCATCAAGTGGCAGATGGACGCCAAATGACCGTTATCGTTCTGCCGGTATTCTCGCGTACGCAGAATGAAATCTTTGCGCTGCTCGGCTGTGCCATGCTGCAATCTCAATATGAGCAAGGCGGGCTGCATGTTGCGGAAGCCATGGCTGCACATTTCCAGACCTGCTTCTACCGCAGATTTGAGCAGGTGTTCGTGTCTGATATGGCCGGTGTGCACCTTCATGCAGAGCGTGAGAGCAGCAGGCGTTCCCTACTCTTCCAGATTGTGCAGCGGATGCATGACAATATAGATGTGAACGCTGTGCTTACAGAGGTTATTGACAGTATTTCTGCCATGTACCCGGGAGCTAGACTGGAGCTTTTCATGTCTCAAGATCACCGCAGCACACATCCGCAGGTCAAACCGCTCCCGCTCCGCTGGGGGAATGATGATGTGTGTGCAAGGGCGTTCAAAGATGGGCGTGTTACCTTGTATGCCGGCCGTGATAACAGCCATTCCGTTGAAATTGGACTCCCGCTTTGCGGTAAGCAGGGGGTGTATGGAGTATTTCATTTGGTCATGGACAAACCCTCATTCCCGGAAGTTGATTTGCGATTTCTATCAATGGTTGCTGATACAGCAGGGACTGCTTTTGAAAATGCCAAACTGTATGAACGCTCCAATCAGCTGATTCGGGAACTGCGCATGAGCAATGAACTTACTCAGCGCCTGAATCAAAGCTTGCGGCTTGGTGATATTTTTAAATTTGCTTTTGAAGAGCTGCTCGAAATGTTTGATGCAGATTATTGCTGCATTTTACATATGAATGAAGAAAAGGGCGGGCTTGAGACGATTGCCTGCAATTATCATCCGATGCAGGGAGAGATTATTGAGGAGAGTGTTGGCCTTGGAGGAAAGGTCTATGCTACGGGCGAAGCGCTTATTCTATCCGATTATCAGAATTCGGCAGAAACCTACTCGCGTCTGATGGATGCTACAGGATCGAATTCCATGATTGCCACTCCGCTTAGTGTCGGTGGAGAGGTTCGTGGTGCGATTATGCTGACCCACCGTGATCCGCATTTCTTCTCTTATGACAGCTACAGGCTGCTGCAGGCAATGGCGGGCCATATTGGACTTGCAGTAGGCAATGCCCGTCTGCATGCCGAGGTACGGCGTCTGGCAAACCGGGACACTCTGACTGGATTGTACGCGAGGCATTATTTGGACGAAGTGATCAAGGATAAGCAGGTTACTGATTTCTGCGGTTCTTTAATCGTTGTGGATATCGATCAATTCAAGATGGTTAATGATACATACGGGCATCAACAGGGAGACAGAATACTGAGGCAGGTAAGCGAAATCGTCAAGTCATCCATCCGTCAGGGGGATATTGCCGCAAGGTGGGGCGGGGAGGAACTTGCGGTCTATTTGCCTCAGCTTGGCGTCCAGCAGGCAGTATTTGTGGCAGAACGTATCCGCAAGCGGGTAATGGCTGAGACTCATCCACATGTTACCGTATCTTGCGGTATTGCGGAGTGGAGTTGGACCGATGATAAAGTCAGTGTGGAATCGCTCTTCTATCGGGCAGATATGGCGCTGTATGAAGCGAAGAATAACGGCAGAAACCTGGTTGTGATAGATAACAAAAAAGTTGAGATCAATGTACAGAATCCTTGGGTGTAAGCCTGAGGATTTTTTTTGCGTTTAACTGCAAATCTTAAGGCGTATAAGCCGCAGCTGGCGGGAAATCCTATGGAAAGAAATCTAAGCATCCATAACCCGAAAGGCCTGACTGCCATGAGAAAAGTTAACAGGGTGGTAATAAGCACATTTTTGCTGTGTACCGCCATACTTAGCACGAGTTGTAGCGCTCTTAATGACAAACCTGCTGCTGAGAATTTGAGTCTGGTGCTGGCCGGGATGGACGGGAGCGACGGAGTAACCTTTGAAGGGGCTTCTTCCCTGCTGCTTGACGGTAAACCAGTCCCGGAAGCCGCTCTTTACTATGGAGGAACGGTAGCAGACCATAACAAGGTAAGCCTTTATACGCTGTTGCCGGATAGTCGCACACCTCGTACTGCGGTCAGTGGCGAAAAGAAGAACACGCTGAAATCAAGTTCAGCAGGAACTCCGGCCTACTATTCCAAGCTTGAGAAAAAAAATGGCAAGTGGACTCTATTATCGGAGAAGGGTTCTGCCCAGGGCAAGAATCCGCTGCCTTCGCTTAATCCGATCAGCCAGCTTGAAGAGTTGGAGAATCTGGAGAAAAAGGTGAGCGAAGAAGCTGGTGCAGCAAGAGGAACCCGGGTGCTGCGCATTGAGCTCAGTGAAGCGGAGGCCAACAGGCAGTTAACTGCTGAACTGGAGCGTCAGATGGATGCCATCCGTCCCGAAGGGGTGACAGCAAACCATCAGATGGTTGACAAGGGATTGGAGCCATTACAGCTTCTCTGGGAAAAGAAGAATAATGAACTTCATCAGAAGCTTCAACGGGCATCCGTCAAGACTGTGTACTACCTCAAGGTAGATACCAAACGAAATCTTCCGAGGAGCCTGACCAGCAGCCGCACAGTAAGCTATCCGGGAGTCCGGGAAGCAAGCGGCAACACTGCAGAGGAAAATTATCTAACACAGGTCAATTTTTATGGCTACCGCTGAGGTTCAGTGCCTCAAATGCCTTGCGCTCCAGTACAGGCATGCTACAATAAAACGGTATGCCTACTATTTAGCATGAGGAAGGAAGAGAGAAAAGAATGAAGGATCCAAGGATTCAAAAGCTTGCGGAGAACCTTGTAAGCTACTCCGTAAACGTGCAGCCGGGTGAAAATGTGCTCGTGGAAATGATTGGCAGCGAAAGAGATTTGATCAAAGCTGTGGTGGAGGAAGTGGGCAAAGCCGGAGGCCGTGCATTTGTGCAACTTACCGACCGTACGGTTCTGCGCAGCATGCTTAAATATGCAACACCCGAAGGTCTTCAAGCCTGGGCTGAAATTGATCTGAACCGGATGAAACAAATGGATTGCTATATCGGTATACGTGCCGGGGAGAACGTTAATGATCTTTCGGACGTCCCTGAAGAGAATATGAAGCTATATAATTCACTGTACTCCCATCCGGTACATAGCGAGCAGCGCGTAAAGCACACTAAATGGGTTGTTCTGCGGTATCCGAATGCAAGTATGGCTCAACTGGCCAATACTCCTACTGAAGCCTTTGAGGACTTTTACTTTGAGGTCTGCAATCTGGATTATGCCAAAATGGACAAGGCTCAGGACGCGCTTGCTGACCTGATGCGCAGAACGGACAAGGTCCGCATCGCCGGACCAGGTACAGAGCTCACTTTCTCCATTAAGGGAATTGGTGCAGAGAAATGTTCCGGACAGAAAAACATCCCGGACGGCGAGGTCTACAGCGCCCCTGTACGTGACTCTGTGAATGGAACGATCAGCTATAACGCGGCTACACTCTATAACGGTGTGACTTTCGAAAATGTCAAATTCAAATTCGAAAACGGGAAAATTATTGAAGCTACCAGCAATGATACCTTGCGGTTGAACGAGATTCTCGATTCTGATGAGGGTGCCCGCCATATTGGCGAATTTGCGATCGGCTTTAACCCCTATATCCTGCACCCCATGAAAGACATTCTGTTCGATGAGAAAATCGCCGGCAGCCTGCATTTCACACCGGGCCAAGCCTATGATGTAACGGATAACGGGAACCGTTCCTCGATTCACTGGGATCTTGTCCTCATTCAGCGTCCGGAATACGGCGGCGGCGAAATTTATTTTGACGATGTGCTGATCCGTAAGGATGGGATTTTTGTACTTCCTGAGCTTGAAGGTCTGAACCCCGAAAACTTGAAATAAAATGGTATCACAAGCGAAATTTGCTGCTTACATTCTATTTTCAGGAAAATTCCTTGCACGAGTAAGCGGATTCAATGTATCATGGTATTGGTTACACCAGACTTAAGTTTCATAATCAAGTTGCGGAGGGATTCCTATGTCCAGTAACAATGCGGCAATCGTGGATATTGCCCAAACGGCAAGCCGGTTCAACTCATCTATCGTTCTGCAAGCAGAGAACAAGTACATTGATGTTAAGAGTATTCTTGGTTTGTTTACAACTCTTGTATCCAGCCAAAGCTACGAGCTGCATGTGCATGGCGCAGATGCTGAAGAAGCCAAGAAGGCAATGAGCGAAGTTTTTGCCAAACACGGTTTGAAATTTACAGTAGTAGCGGAATAAATTATTTATTTCCGTGGGACGTCCTGCCTGTGCGGCAGGGCGTTTTTTCTATAAATATTTGAATATAGACTGCATTTCTGGCTGAGGATGAACTGCATTCTTGTATTGGGTTCCGATTTCGACTAATATTAGACTTAATAGCAATTGCAGCTGTAACTTTTGGGAATGGGGGGATAATGCATGACTTCACCGGATTTACAGGAACAGCTTAATCTAAGAGCAATCACTCTTCTACAAGAAGATGCAGATAAAATTCAGAAGCTCATTGAAGTGCAAATGGAGAATCTGGCGACACGTTACTGTCCTCTCTATGAGGAAGTGCTGGATACCCAGATGTACGGTTTCTCCAGAGAGGTAGACTTTGCGGTCAGAGCAGGGCTGGTTCCGGAAATTACGGGCAAGCTGATTCTGAGCGAACTGGAGCGTAATCTGGCTGTACTGTACGAGGCGTTGAATAAGAAGGCTGAGGAGCGCGAGATGCTGTAATCCTAACCTTTAGAAGCAGTGAATAGCAGGATGATGAATGGTGCACAACCTATAATTCTTATATTATAAAAAAGCACATGGGGACCTTTGGTCCGCCCATGTGCTTTTTTGTCTTACACGAGATAAAAAGAAACGCCGAGAATCATGTACACGGCAAGCAGGAGCAATCCCTCATACCAGTTGGTTGCACCATCCTGAATGATGGATTTGGCGATAAAGACCGATACGGCGATCGCGACAATCTCTATCGTGGTGAAGACAATATCCATTGTGTTGCCCATGAAATAGCTGGCAAAGATCAGAACCGGAGCAACGAATAAGGCGATCTGCAGACTGCTGCCGACAGCAATTTCTACCGCAGCCCCAATCTTGTTCTTCATAGCCAGCATAATTGCTGCGCTGTGCTCTGCGGCATTCCCAATGATGGCTACAAGGAATGCACCAACAAAGAGCTCGCTGAAGCCAAAACGTTCGGTCAAGGTTTCCAGTGTGCCGACCAGCCATTCACTGACGAAAGCAACCATAACCGTTGCCAGCACCAGATAGATAATTGATCTGCGCATAGACCAGGCTGGCTTGTGTTCATTCGGCAGTTCTTCATCGTTGTCTTCGGTAACGTCTGCCAGATATTTTTTGTGTGTAATCATGGAGAAGATCAGCCAGGCCATGTAGGCGGCGATCAGCAGTCCGGCCACCACGAGACTTAGTACATCGGTATCTTTTTCTGTGATGGAATGGGTGTTGAAGAACATGGCGGGTACAAACAGGGCTATAACCGCAACGATCATCAGGGAGCCATTCAGTCCAGCCAGCGTGACATTGAAGTTCTGAACTTTGAATTTCATGCCGCCGGCAAAAATACTGAGGCCCAGTACCAGCAGGAGATTACCGATGATGGAACCGGTGAGGCTGGCTTTGACCATATCGAAGAGACCTTCCTTTACCAGGAAAAAGGCGATGATCAGCTCAGCCGCATTGCCGAAGGTGGCATTAAGAAAGCCTCCCAGCCGCTGTCCGGCATAGTGGGCTACACTCTCGGTAGCTCTTCCCAGAAACCCTGCTACAAAAACGACCGAAATGGCAGAAAGCACGAACTGCAGCGTGTGGTCCCAATTCGCATAGTGTCCGATGGCGCTGAGGAGAAAAGTAACAGCTAACAGCGCCGGAGATATCCATTTTTTCAAGTAAAGCACACTCCAGTCTCAATATGTAGGTTGAATTCATAATCAATATACCCAAATTGTTCCTAAGTGTAAACGGGAATGCAAGAAAGTCATTTGCTTTTTAGCCTGTTTTCGAATTACAATAATTGATAATGAGTGTAGGGGGGTTATGGCATGGCGGAACAACTTCAACTGGAAATGGGTAACATACGGATATCAAATGACGTCGTCTCGAAGATTGCCGGACTGGCTGCTTTGGAGACCCCGGGAATCGCGGCCATGTCTGGCGGCTTGTCGGAAGGCTGGGCTAAACGTCTCAGCGGTAAGAACGTTCAAAAGGGTGTAACCGTTGAAGTGGGTCAGCTTGAAGCCGCAGTAGACTTGCGAATTATCGTACTGTATGAAACTCCGATTCACGAGGTGTGCCGGATGCTTCAACAGAATGTCCGTGAGGCTGTGGAGAGCATGACAGGACTTCATATCGTTGAAGTCAATGTTAAGGTAGAAGGCGTAGCCTTTAAGAACGACGAAATTTCGTAAAACTGTATAAAGGCTTATGAGGGCAGCATGCTGACCCAAATTACAAAAGGCAGTCCGGGAGGTTATCCTGGGCTGCCTTTTGTGTATTTGGTAAAAAAAATGTTAGATGGGGTTAGTCGCTGAGATGACACTTATGTAGCGTCAGCGGGCACGTACTTGTCTAACGGTCGTAACAGATTTCGTGACTTCCTCTTTGGCTGGCCGGTTGGTCTCTCTTGAAATACTCAGCATAATTCCCATGGACAGCATGGTAACAAGCAAGGAAGAACCTCCATAGCTGATAAATGGAAGTGTTACCCCGGTAAGCGGGATGGTGTTGGTGACACCGCCGATGTTGACAAAGGCCTGGATGGCAATCAGACCCATGACACCGATACCGACAAGGGTCCCGAAGGGATCAGTACATCTAAGCGCAATCAGGATGCCTCTCCAAATGAAGTAAAGATAGATCAACAGAAAAATGGAGGTTCCCACAAATCCCAGTTCTTCACCGATAACGGCAAAGATAAAGTCTGTATAGGGATAAGGGAGGTAGTGTAGCTTCTGAATACTCTGCCCGAAGCCTGAGCCGCGGGTTCCACCCTCACCAAGAGCGATCAAAGACTGAACGATATTGAAGCCACTGTCCTCAGCATTTGCGAGGGGGTCAATAAAGGCACTGATCCGGTCCTGTTTGTAGTCCTGGTTGACTACTGCGGTCTCTGAAGACGGTGACAGGGAATCTATAACCGTTTTCGCCCCCATAACAATCCCGACACCCAGCACAAGCAGAGCAATAGAGGCCATAATATGTTTCATGCTGGCCCCCCCTGCGTAGATGACCAGCCCGCTTGTGGCTACAAGGATAAGACATGAACCTAAATCCGGCTGCATCATAATGAGTCCGGCGACAATTCCGACAATAACCATCACGGGAATATATCCTGTACGTAAGTCTCTAAGCCGTTCACCTTTTTTGGTAATCAGGGCGGCCAAATAGAGAATAATGGATATTTTGGCCAGCTCCGTGGGCTGGATGCCGAGTCCGCCAATGCCGATCCAGCTTTTGGCACCGTTGATTTTCTCTGTGGATGCCACGAATAATAGCAGAAATAGGGTGATCATGAAGATTGGGGCATACCATTTCTTGAATTTGGTGTAGTGGATATTCATCGTTACAAACATAACAATGCTTCCAAGCACCACCCATATGATCTGGCGTTTAACAAAATATAAGGGGTCATTTCCGAACTTCTCACTGGCCAGGGTAAGGCTTGAACTGGAACTGAAGACCATCACCAGTCCAAAGCCGACAAGCAGGAGGGTCAGAATAAGCAACTGGAAATCAGGTGTTCCTCTTTTGGGCAGGCTGACATTTTTGGCCGTCTTTCCCTTTACACTGCTCAAGCCTCCAGCAACGCTTTCAGTTCAAGAATATGCTTCGCTGCATCATCCAGAACAGGCTTGGGCACCGGAGATTCATACTCCAGACCATGCGGAAAGGTAGCTTTACCCAAGTAAACGGCTTCAATTGCGAGCACAGCATCCGATTTTTCCAGCTTACCCTCGACAGCACGTGTATTGATCCGCAAAAAGTACTCTCCACCGTTCTGCTTATCTTCGATTTTGCAGTCGTAAGTGGCACGGTAGTATTCCCACTGCCAGCGGATAAATCCGGCTTTGGCAGCACTTTCGTCCAGATAGACAAGGTCACTCTTCAATCCAACGAGGCCCGTGTTCTCAAATATCATAGCGCACATATCCCCCTTATGAAGTATAATCATAATTTTATGCTCATTATTATAGATGTTCTTTTTCATGATAGTATGTTTCCCGGTGTTCTGCAAGGCACGAGAGGCCTATCGGTACCCTCTTTTTTGTGTTTCTGCTACAATAATAGAAATATAGCCTTAGGGTTGATTGGAAGTAGAACGGTAGACTTATATGCCTTGCCATAGCAGGAATCAGGAGAAGGGAATGGATTGGATATGGAGAGGTTAGAGCTTGAACAGCTGATGCCGGATATGGTGGAATGGCGCCGGCACTTACACCGTCATCCGGAGCTGTCTTACCAGGAGAAAGAAACGTCGGCATTTGTTGCTGCCAAGCTGGAAGCATTCGGGATTGAAGTCATTAGAAGCAAAGCCGGTTATGGATTGACCGGGATATTAAAGGGAAGGCAGCCTGGTAAAACAGTTGTGCTGCGTGCTGACATGGATGCTCTGGCCATTACAGAAGAGAATGGCCGTGAATATGCCTCGCAGAAACCAGGAGTCATGCATGCCTGCGGTCATGACGGACATACGTCCATGCTGCTAGCGGCGGCGGCTTATTACAGCAGCCGCAAGGAAGAGCTGCAAGGAGAGCTGCGCTTCCTGTTCCAACCGGCGGAGGAGATATGCCCTGGGGGAGCACTGGGAATGATTGCAGAAGGGGTGCTGGAGGGTGCAGATGCGGTCTATGGGCTTCACCTGTGGACACCTTTGCCGATTGGAACAGTAGCCAGTGCACCTGGACCATTGATGGCCTCAGCCGATGAATTCTTCATTGACATCACCGGTAAAGGCGGACATGCCGGTACACCGCACCGCACAGTTGATAGTATACTGACCGGAGCTGCTCTTGTGACACAGCTGCAGAGCATAGTCAGCCGGTCCGTAGACCCGCTTCGGCCCGCTGTAGTCAATGTAGGCACGATTCAGGGAGGCTCCGCTCAGAATATCGTCTCGGAGCGCTGCCGGCTGACAGGGACAGTGCGCGCGTTTGACGAGGAGACCCGTTACCTCATTAAGAAGAGAATGGAAGAGATGGTGGTTGCCGTGGCGGCTACTTACGGTGCGGAAGCCAAGATGGATTATTTAATGGGGTATCCTCCGCTGGAGAATGATGAAGCGGAGTTTCGGCGTTTTCTCCGTGTGGCGCCATCCGCGCTCGGTGATGCGGTCAGCGTTGTACAGATGGAGAAGATCATGCCGGCTGAGGATTTTGCATACTATGTCAAGGAAATTCCCGGCTGCTTTATCTTTGTTGGTGCAGGGAACCCTGATAAAGATGCAGTATACCCGCACCACCACAGCAAATTTGACTTTGACGAGGATGCTTTGCTGTATGGAGCGAAACTGCTTATAGCGATGGCTGATTCCTGTCTGAATGAATAGATGACTCACGCATAAATTTTGGACTTCAAGGGGAACCTACTTCCGAATAGCATGGATAACATGACAGGAGGGTTCAATCTTGAAGACAGTCAAAGAAGTGATGACAGCACATCCTGTATGTGTGAAGCTGCAGGATAATCTGTATGAGGTTGCTGTGAAGATGAAAGATGCCGATACAGGTGTAATTCCTGTTGTGGATTCGGATGGAGAAACCCTGATTGGCATCATTACGGACCGGGACTTGGTCATCCGCGGTTATGCGCAGAAGCATTCCGGTTCAACTTCCGTGGAAACGGTGATGACCAAAGGGATCACAGCAGTATCTGAGACCACCTCTGTAGATGAAGCAGCCGATCTGATGGCTTCCAAGCAAATTCGTCGTATACCGGTCGTAGAAGGGAAAAAGCTGATCGGAATTGTATCGCTAGGCGATTTGGCAGTGAAGAACATTTTCGCTGATGAAGCGGCGGATGCCTTGACTGACATTTCGCAGCAGCATCTGCATTAGATAATAATTAGGGGAAGCTCATGTCCGTTGTTTACGGGGGTGGGCTTTTTCCTGCTATCTTATTTTTTTCAAAAGATACATAGTGCCGTTGATCATTGAGAGATTTGTAATGGAGGTTATTGGATGAAAGGTAGCGGAATGGGAGCGTGCACTGTCCGTAAGGACGGGTCCTTGCTGCTGGAATGCGGGCATTCGGGTTTTGAGGCGGCGAGGATGCTTTTGGCTGATTTTTGTGAGCTTGTGAAGAGCCTGCCGGCCTATCACACTTACCGGATTACCCATCTGTCACTTTGGAATGCGGCGGCCTCAGGCAGAACAGCCGAAGATATACTGCAGAATCTGGCTCTGCTATCTAGCTCGGGAGTTCCTGCCGGTCTGGAGGAGGAGATCAGACTTTTGGTCTCCCGTTACGGAAGATTGCAGCTCCATACCGATTCGGCGGATCCTTCGCTGCTCATTCTGCGAGCGGATAACCCGGGGCTAATGGATGAATTGGCAGAGCAAAACTGCTTGAGCGGGGTTGGTCTGATAAGAACCGCTCCTTTGGAATACCGGTGTCCGTCGGAACAACGCGGTCTGCTAAAGCAGGAGCTGACACGGATGGGGTATCCTGTTCTTGATTATGCAGGCTATCGGGATGGTCAGGCATTGGATGTGCCATGGAAAGAGTCAGCGCCGAGCGGGACGGCTTCCGTTAAGGATGTTTTTGGACTTCGCGACTATCAGGAAGCAGCAGTCCGTAGATTCAAGGAGATGGGTGCTAGCGGAGTTGTAGTTCTGCCCTGCGGTGCTGGTAAGACAATTGTGGGTCTGGCTGTGCTGGCGAGCCTGCAATGCGAGACATTGATCTTAACTTCAAGCGCCACCTCAGTGGCGCAGTGGCGGGATGAGCTGCTGGAGAGAACGGGACTGAATGAAGAATCTGTAGGGGAATACAGCGGCGTGAAAAGAGAGGTCTTACCTGTAACGGTAGCGACGTATCAAATGTTGACACACCGGCGTTCCAGGGGAGGTGCTTTTGTTCATATGAATCTGTTCACGCAGCGGAATTGGGGACTGATTATTTATGACGAGGTACACCTTCTTCCAGCTCCGGTATTTCGAGCTACGGCGGATATTCAGGCCACCCGGAGACTTGGATTGACCGCAACCTTAGTCAGGGAAGATGGAAGGGAGAGTGATGTATTTTCGCTTATCGGTCCCAAATGTTACGAATTGCCGTGGAAGGTGCTGGAGAAGCAGGGATGGATAGCTTCAGTAGACTGCATAGAGGTTGTCGTACCCATGCTCGCTGAGATCAGGCTGAAGTACTTGTATGCCGGAGAAAAAGAAAAGTTCCGGATCGCTGCTTGCAATCCGGCTAAGATTGCTGCTGTAACAAGGATCGTTAATGCACATCCTGATGAAGCGGTTCTGGTCATCGGACAATATCTGGACCAGCTCAACCAGCTGGCGGCAAGCCTGGGTGCACCGCTTATTACCGGAAAAACGCCGCAGCGGCAACGCAGCGAGTTGTATTCTGCTTTTAGAGATGGAAAAATACGGATTCTGGTTGTATCCAAGGTAGCGAACTTTGCTGTGAATCTTCCGGATGCCTCTGTAGGCATCGAGGTGTCTGGTGCCTACGGTTCTAGGCAGGAGGAAGCCCAGCGACTGGGACGTATTCTACGGCCAAAATCCGGAGAGAACAAGGCTTACTTCTATACACTCGTGTCTGGAGAGAGCAGGGAGCAGGATTTTGCACTGCGCCGCCGCAGGTTTTTGACCGAGCAGGGTTATGATTATGCGGTCCAGACAGAGCAACAGGAGGAGATTATCTTATGATGGGGTTATCGCCTGAAGCATTGCTGGTACTCCACCAGATTATCAAAGCCTACGCTGCCCGCCCGTTTAATGAAGCGCAGGCGGAGCAGCTGTCTCCAGTGTCGCTGTGCCGGGTAGATCTGCATCTGGCTCTGCTGGAACTGCGGGAGGCAGGTATGCTGGAGCTTCGGCAGAAATTATGGGGGGAACTGCTGTATCAAATCCCCGTAGAGCACCTGTCCGGTCTTTTGCACAAATTGTTCCCCAGACGTAAGCCTATGCCGACTACAGAAAGGGTAACGGGAATTGAAGCGGAGGCCGGACCGGAACTCGCGGGAGAATTATTTCGAACTCTTATGTTCATCGCCGGCGATGGGCTGCCGGTTACAGCCAAAGGAGCTGTTCATAAAAAAAGTATCAGCCGTCTAGCTGCCAAGCTTACTCTGTCCGAGGAACTGCTGAAAGGATTGTTCCCGCCGGAGCAGCTTGCAGTGTATCCTTTTCCACTTCCGGTTATGGTTATGCTCGATCTGCTGCTATGCCTTGGGCTTATCCGCCGAACGGAATCGGCATACCTTGTGGAAACGGACATACTGGGAAGCTGGCTGCAGCTTACCGGCAAGCAGATGTCAAATCAGCTGTACGGATTGATATTGAATCGTTACGGTCTTCTGGGACCAGCAGAGCAGCTTTTCCGTTATATCATTTCCTCATCCGCATATCATTCAGGCCAGTGGTATATGATCCGGGATGTTCTGGCCTGGATGTCTGAACAGGGAATGGCGCATGGACAATCTCTAGAAACATTAGAGGGTTCTGCACATCGTTGGCTCAAAGGGCTGGCAGGATTCGGCTGGTGTGAGCTGGGAAGTACGGAGGACGGATCAGCTTGTTTCCGCTGGGCACCGGCTAAACCGGAGATCCATTCGGACGAGTCTGCTATGCTAATATGCTCAGGCAGCGGTATTGCAGAACGGGATATCGAAGCTGAGATAAAAGGGAATCAGCAGGGTACACAGCAAGCGGGAGAAGTGGGCATTCCGGCATCTAAAGGGTTCATTATTCACCCTGATTTTGAAGTGCTGGTTCCTCGGGAGTGTCCTTACATCCAGCGCTGGATACTCGCAGCATGTGCAGAGCTTCTGCACAGTGACGATATTTGGAGCTACCGGCTGACCCGGGAAAAGCTGGAGTCTGCAGCGGAGCTCGGGCTCTCACCGCAAACTGTAATTAGCTGGCTGGCAAGTCATGCAATAGGCGGACTGCCGGAACAGGTGGAGTTGTCTTTGGAACAGTGGGGAAAAGGGATTGGCAGGACGGAACTCACACAGGTAATCTTGCTTGCCTGTCTGTCCGAAACAGACGGCAATGATATCGCTGCCCATCCCCGTCTGGCAGGAAAGCTGTCCCGCATTGGTCCCTTGCATTTTATTATCCAAGCAGAAGATATAGGAGCAGTACGTAAGGAGCTGGGAGCAGCAGGAATGGCTCCAGCCAAGCGGATAGCGGGAGTGGAAGAGAAGCCGGGGAAGGAATGGCCATTAATCAGCGGGAGCCAGGTGCATCTCTCATCCGCATCTGCTTTTTCCGCATATGTGCCTGAACGAGGGCTGCTTGTCACCGCACCAGACCTGCCAAAAGTCCATTTGAATCTGCATACGGACGAGGAGGCGATGCTCACCGGTCTTGCGTCTGTGCCACAGATGTGGATGAAGCAATGGCGCCAGTATCACGTTACGACCGCTCAGAAAGTGATGGAGCAGGCTTGGGACTGGGGGATTAAGGTCCGTTTGTCCGTTAAGGGCCAAATCTATGAATTCGTTCCCGCACACATCCGCCGGAATCCTTGGGAAGTACAGGGTGTGCTGCTCTCTGTGGATTCGGATAGTGTGGAGGAGGCATGTCTAGGCGCAGAGGATTGGCAGGAAATGCAGCTCATCATTCCCAAAATGCGGAGAAATTCCTCTTCTGCTTAGGCGGCCGGGTATGGTATGATAAGTAAGTCTACGATATGAAGTAGAACATTAACAGAGAAACGAGTTGAAGTTCATGAGCGTAGCGGAATTGAATACGGTTGATATGGCCGAAGTGCTGACATACGCCTATGAATTAGGTGATATGATTAATCAATCCGCCGAGGTATCGGATTACTTATACTGGAAGGGCCAGGTGGATGCCAACCCAGAAGTCCAGGCCATGGTCAAGCAGCTGCAAATGAAAAAAGAGCTGTTTGAGGAGACGCAGCGGTTTGGACATTTCCATCCCAATTATCATTCTGCTAAGGATGAGGTTACAGCGGTTGAGCAGAAGCTTGAGCTGTTCGAAGAGGTTGCCCGCTTCAAGCAGGCTGAGAAAAACCTCGATGACATGCTTCATTCCATGTCGGAAACCATTGCTTTCTCGGTATCGGAGAGCATCAAGGTTCCAAGCAATGACCCGTCTCCCAAGGGCGGCGGATGCGGAAGCGGCGGTAGCTGCTCCTGCGGATAGGCTTCGGATCAGGGCAAGAGAAAGAGAGGCGAATAGCTGATGTTTGCGGAACGAACAGGATATATTGTATGGGTAAGTGACGTTAAGGCGGCACGGAATCTGGAGAAATACGGGACTTTGCATTATGTGTCCAGGAAAATGCATTACGCCGTAATGTATGTGAACGCTGAACGTGCCGAGGAAGTAATGAAGAACGTCCGCAGACTCTCCTACGTGCGCAAGATTGAAAGATCCTACCGGAATGAACTGAAGACGGAATATACAAGCAATGGACCGGACAAGACCCGTTATTATGGTCTGTAGGTTCTGATCTTTGAGAATGAGCAGGTGCCAGGGGCATCTGCTTTTTTTTGTGTAAGGAGGTTAAATATGAGCTTTGGACTTTTGGTGAAGCTGTGAAGTTTGTCGAAATGCCTCTGTTTTCCCTTGTATTTTATCGCTGCTTAATACTTCCGGATTAAGCTGGGGAGAGAGTGGCCAAATTCACGAGGAAAAGCATACAGGTGACCAAATGACGAAACGAATGGCAATAACCCAAAAAATATCAGCAATTCCCCAGTATGTTCAACATATCAGCGGAAGGCTGCGTAACGAAGTGAAAGAGCTGGGAAGGCTGTCTGCTCTGCTGGATATTATGAATCATGGGCGGCTGGATACCTTTTTTCAACCGATTTTGCAGCTGAGAAGCGGGCAGACGATGGGACATGAGGTTCTGAACAGGCCGCCTAACTCTGCACAATTTCCCACCACGGAGCATTTCTACGAATTTGCTGGCCGCACAGATCAGATGTTCAGATTTGAGCATTACTGCCGGCGGATTTCACTATCTCGCTACATGGAACGGTTGCCGGAAGATGAAGTATGGACAGACAGGCTTGTATTTATCAACGTACACCCTGGAGTCCTGAACGATGCCCGGCATAAAAGCGGAGAAACGCTCAGTCTTCTGCAGGAGCTGAATCTCTCCCCGGAGCGGGTTGTATTTGAATTAACCGAGCGGCAGGCGGTCCAGGATTATGTAGGATTCGAGAAAGTGTTGTCTCATTATCGTGAGCAGGGCTTTCGTATTGCGGTGGATGATGCCGGCTCCGGCTATAATAGCCTCAAGACGCTTGTCTATCTGAAGCCAGAATTCATAAAACTGGATAAATCACTGATCCGAGGCATCCACGGCAACAGGGAGCAGCAGGAGCTTTTGGAGCTGATCCGTGAATATGCTTATCGCTCTGCTACCCGGATCATTGCCGAAGGCATTGAAACGCGGGAAGAACTGCTGTATCTGCAAATGGCAGGCATTGAATTCGGACAGGGTTATGCGCTTGGCAGACCCGGCCACTTGCCTGTGCGAGGCGCTTTTCCAACGGATTCACTACAAGTTCCAGTTAGAGGAGGTTATAAGCATGTTTCTTCAGATCGGTGAAATTGCTGAACAAATTCCGGAGATCTCCCCTCACCAGAAATGCGCGTATGTGGATCAAATTTTCAAAAGCAACCCTCAGCTTCAAGGTGTGGCGGTGACGGAGGGCGGACAAGCGGTCGCACTGATTATGAGGATTCGATTTTATCAGCAGATTGGCACGCTCTATGGCTTCACGCTATATATGGGCCGCTCCGTCGGACTGATCATGGACGGTTCTCCGCTGGTTGTAGATTACAAAACGCCAATTACCGAGGTTAGCCGGCTGGCAATGGACAGAACTGAAGAGCATCTGTATGATTACGTGCTGGTCACCCATGAAGGGGCATTGTTCGGGGCGGTAAGCGTGAGGGATTTGCTGCTGAATTTTGCCGAGATCCAGGCGGTGGCCGCGAGCTTTTTGAATCCGCTGACCGGTCTGCCGGGAAATCTGAGCATCAATGAGTGGATGGTGAAATCGCTGCTGCAAGAGCAGTTCAGTGTACTGTACATAGATCTGGATCATTTCAAGGCGTATAACGATACTTACGGGTTTAAGGAAGGCGACCGGATGATTCAGGCCACGGCGGAGATCCTAAAGCATTGTACCTTGCGGCTGGAAGGATTTTTGGGGCATATCGGTGGGGATGACTTTATTATTTGTATAGACGATTATCACTATGAGGAATATTGCCAGACCATCATGGCAGAGTTTGACAAAGTGATGCTAGAGTTCTATCATCCCGGGCATTTGGCACAGCATTACGTGCTGACCGAGAGCCGTTCAGGCGTGGTGGAAGAAATTCCGCTGGTCTCGATCTCCATAGCCGTTGTTACGAACCGTTACCGCCCATTCGATTCTATTGAGGACCTCTCTGGTGAGGCCGCAAGGCTTAAGAAAAAATGCAAATCGATCAAAGGTAGCAGTTATGTGGATGATAGGGATCTATCCGTAAATAAACCCAGCTAATCATTTGCGGCACCAGGGTCTGAAACGGGAGCATGCTTGAACAACAAACGTCAATGCGGTAAGATTGACAACAATAAGAGCATGCCAAGACCCTTTCAGTGGAGTGTGATGATTATGCATGTCAAGGGGATGGAAATGTGGGGGGTGTACGAGCCCTTTCACATCATGCTGAATGAATACAGGGTAGCCGATATTGTTATAACACCGCATGCGAAAAGCCGATATGCAGACCGGATCAGCAATGAAGACGGTAAGGAAGCGGATATTGGCGCGTGGATATGGCAATGCGTGAAACAGAACCGGGTAAGGCCGTATTCGCAGACTGAATATAATGCTTACTTGATCGACAACAATACGTCGATGGTGGTTCAGTTCAAGGAACTGGAAGGCACCACCACACTCTCAGGCCAACCGCTGTATGTGATGGTTGTGGTTAGTTTTCTCGGCAATATTTCGGTAACTCCACAGCTGCGGGATCTGAGAGCCTACTTTTCGTGGCTGCGCCATTCCCGCCGTATAAAGCTGGGGAAGAAACGCCGCAGACGCAGGTAACAAGTGCACGGTTACAGAGAAGGCATGCGGCGGAAGGCTGCATGTTCTTTTTTTGATATAGAGAAATAGTAGGCCTACACTACATTTAAGGAAGGCGTAGCCGTTTCTACTTGGATTTTGATGAAGGAGTAATGAGGATGAATTTTCATCAGCTGCATATTTTTTATACCGTTTCAGAGCGTGGAAGCTTCTCTGCCGCAGCCCAGACGCTGCACATGACTCAGCCTGCAGTGACCATGCAGGTTCAGGCGCTAGAGGATTATTTTGGAGCTAAGCTCTTCGACCGTTCCAGCAAAAAAATCATACTCTCAGAAGCAGGCCGCACCCTGATGCCGTTCGCACTGCGCAGCATTCAGCTGATGCGTGATACGGACCAGGCGATGTCGGCATTTACTCATATGCTGGAGGGACGACTGCTGCTGGGGGCAAGTCTGACTATTGGGGAGTACGTGCTGCCTCGCCTGTTAGGTCCATTCGGCAAAACTTACCCCCATATTTCTATAGTGATGAAGGTAATGAATACTTCGCAATTGCTGGAGGAGATTCACAAACATCAGCTGAATTTCGGCCTGATTGAGGCGCCGATCTCTCATCCGGATATGGTCATTGAACCGGTGATGGGGGACGAGCTGAAGCTGATCGTGCCCCGGGAGCATCCGCTGGCTGAGAGAGACGAAGTCACACTTGTTGAAGCGCTGGAGCATCCGTTTGTTCTGCGCGAGCAGGGCTCGGGAACACGCCGGGTCATGGAAGAACAATTGCTGGCCAAAGGACTAGACCCGGGAGCGATGCGTGTGGTGATGGAGCTGGGAAGTACAGGAGCTGTGAAATCTGCGGTGGAAGCAGGGCTCGGCCTCACTATAATCTCTACCTCCTCGGTCAAGCATGAAGTGGCACTGGGATTACTGAAGATTGTCAACATTGCGGATGCCTCGTTTAAAAGGCAGTTTTATGCGATCCATCTCAAATCGACGCTGCTGCCTATCTCGGCGGTGACGTTTTTGACGTTTTTGCGTGACCATGCAGGAGATCAGTAAAGAGTATAATTATGTTGTAAATACTAGACCTGAAGGGCAGGGAGAAGCGATGGGTCAGAATCATATGAATAACTATTTAAAAGAACAGACAGGCAGCGGTTTCTCAGGCAGAGCCGATTTGCATACCCATACATTATCTTCGGACGGAATGCAGCCTCCGGCTGAGAATGTGCGTTTGGCCTATGAAAAAGGGCTGGCGGCAGTGGCAATCACGGATCACGATACGGTAGCCGGAGTTGCTGAAGCGCTTGAGGCTGGGCGGAAATATGGTATTACCGTTGTTCCTGGTGTCGAGATCAGTACACGAGCCGGCGGTAAAGAGATCCATGTGTTGGGATATTACATGGATACGGAGCAGGATCTGTTCCTGTCCCGGCTTGCGGAGCAAAGAGATACCCGCGCGCAGCGGAATGAGGCTATTATTGCTAAGCTGCAGGGACTCGGCATCGACATTACTCTAGACCAAGTCATCACAGGTATAGGACGGGAACTGAAACCGGACGAGAGCGTGGGGCGTCCGCATATCGCTGACGCATTGGTTCGACTCGGTGCCGCCTCAGATATGCGCGATGCATTTGACAAATACCTGGCTGAAGGTGCAGCAGCTTATGTGTCACCGCCGCGTATTACGCCGGAGCTGGCTTGCGAATGGATTGCCGAAGCAGGAGGGGCAGCTGTACTAGCTCATCCGGGAATCTACGGGGATGATGAGCTGGTCCGCGGTATTATTGAACGCAGCACACTGCGCGGCATCGAAGCCTACCATTCGGATCATAACCGGGCCGATGAAGATCGTTACCTCTCGCTTGCTGAAGAGTACGGGCTGCTGGTCACCGGCGGTTCGGATTTTCACGGTGCACGCCAAGGTGTTGTATTCCATGGAGAGATCGGCAGTGTCTCGGTACCGGTGTCGGTGCTGGAACAGCTGAAGGGCGAGGCATCTGGAGCTTAGGTGAAAAATAGGTAGGAATAACGGCAGAAATGCCTTTATTTGCACCCCCCCGCTTATGCTGTCAACGAATTCTTGATACATAAAGAACCACCAGCCAAAGGACGGATGCGGCTGGTGGTTCTTTATGTTTAGGTTAGAGCTTAGGTTGCGCTCAATATTGCAGCAGCAATCCTAAGTATGCGTTAACTCTTGAGCGTATTCGGCAGACTCTTGATCCTTTCCTCGTCAGGAGTGACGAAAAGAGTCTTCTGATGATCATAGATGACGAAGCCGGGCTTGGCTCCGCTAGGTTTGCGGACATGACGAATGAGTGTGCAGTCCACAGGGACGCTGCTCGACTGCTTGGCTTGACTAAAGTAAGCAGCCAGCTGTGCAGCTTCCTCGAGGGTAGCATCTCCAAATGTTTCACTCCGGATCACTACATGAGAGCCGGGAATGTCCTTGGTATGCAGCCAGGTATCATTGCCTGAAGCCAGACGGTTGGTGACATATTCATTTTGAAGATTGTTTTTGCCAACATAGATTTCCACGCCTTCCGAGGAAGTGAATACCTGCAGGGTAGGGCGGGTGACTTTTTTCTTTTTCTTGCCCTTCTTGTTACGGTCGCGCAGGTAGCCCTGACCTACAAGCTCATCGCGGATTTCTTCGATGTCATTCAATGAAGCATGGGCCAACTGCTGGAGTAGTGTTTCCATATAGGCTATTTCCTCATGGGTTTTGAGCAACTGTTCATTGATCACCAGCAGGCTGTTCTTGTATTTATTATATTTCTTGAAATACCGCTGTGCATTGTCTGAGGGGGTGAGCAGCGGATCTAGCGGGATAGTAATTTCTGCCTGGTCCTCATCGTAGTAATTCACAAGCGTGGCTTGCTTGTCGCCTTTGGAGACGGCGTGTAATGAAGCGAACAGCAGCTCGCCCCAGATCCGGAATTGATCGGCATCCTGGGCTTCGTCCAGGTCCTTTTGCAGATTGGCGAGCTTCTTGATATTTTTGGTCCGTTCATTGCTCAGGAAACGAATTAAGTCACTAACCCGCTGTTTCACTGTATCTCGTTCGGCTTTATCTCCGTAATAATCCTCCAGGCAGGCGCTGATAGAGCTGTAATGCTTCACATGCTCATCCGGAAGTGTCAGTGTAATGGCCGAGAAGACAGGCTTACCTTTGGCATTCGCTCCTGACATCGGGGAGAAGCTGCATGCCCGTACGGGTGCAAGCACTTTGTCGAAGGCTCTCCATAAGGAAGTGATCCCTTGCGTCCAATGTTCATCCAAATCAGGTGAAGCCACAGAAGGTTCACCTGCGGAGCCATCTGCTGCAGCAGCGCCGGTCACGCCGCTCTTCCGCACAATCTCACCGGCAATCAGAGGGCTCATGCCGCTGAAGGCATGCACTATCCAGCCTATAGGATCTGCGGATGGCGCCGGTCCCCCCGAACCGTCAACCTTAGGCTCCTCCAGCGACTTCAATAGGTCGGCCAGCTCGCCCTCAATGATCTCTTCGGGCTCCTGATCTTCACCGGAGCCGGCTGAACGTGCTTCCTGCTCGGCAGCTGCTGCCAGATCGATGAATGACTCTTGATCAATTTCCAGAGGATTCAGCTTATGCTGCTGCGGCGGCTCAATATAGGCAATACCAGGCATAACATTCCGGTAACTGCTGATCGTCGGTGTAACATGATGAATACCGTCGATAATGGTGCCTGTCGCAAGATCGGTAAGAATGATGTTGCTGTGGCGGCCCATCAGCTCGATGATGATTTTTTTGGCCGATACATCCCCGAGCTCATCCCGTGTCCGTACCTGAATATGAATAATGCGCTCCATACCTACTTGAGTGATGCTCTCAATGGCTCCGCCTTCACAATGTTTGCGCATCAGCATGCAGAACATCGGCGCTTCCGCCGGGTTAATGCTGTTTCTGTCGGTCAGATGAACCCGCGGATAAGTAGGATTGGCCGAGAGCAGCAGCTTGCCGCCACCGCCGGAGCCACGCAGGATGAAGATTAGATCGTGTGTGCTGGGCTGATATATTTTGCCGATGCGTGCACCTATAAAGGGCTGAAGCTCATGCACGATCGCTTTGGTTACAATGCCGTCTAATGCCATAATCATGTTCTCCTGTCGCCTGATAATAAAGTTACTCTCTCTATGATGCCATACTTTGACACAATTGCGCAAAAGGAGAAGCCGGGCGAAGGTGATATTTTGGGACGACCATGAATACACTTGGACATGAACAGGTGGAAAAGCTGTGCGCCGCCGGAAGTCAAGAAACGACCGGGAGGGGAAAGAAGAAATATGGAACAAAAAAGTTGGCACCGGCTCGGTGCAGAGGAACTGCAGCAATTATTCGGCGTTCATCCGGGATCGGGCCTAAGCGGAGAGGATGCCGCGCAGAGGTTAAAGGAGAATGGCCACAATGAGCTGTCGGAAGGAAAAGCGATATCCCCGCTTATCCTGCTGCTCAACCAGTTCAAGGATTTTATGGTGCTGGTGCTGATGGGAGCAACACTGGTGTCCGGTCTGCTGGGAGAATACCTGGATGCCATAACGATTGTCGCCATTATTATGTTGAACGGAGTGCTGGGTTTTGTACAGGAATTCCGCGCAGAACGTTCGCTGCGTGCGCTTAAGCAGCTCTCGGCACCCTCTGCCAAAGTGCTGCGGGACGGTAAGATTGAGCATATTCCTGCTAAAATGCTAGTGCCTGGGGACATTGTGCTGCTGGAGAGCGGTGACCGGATTCCGGCAGATGTCCGTTGGCTCCAGTGCAGCGCCCTGTACGCCGAGGAGTCTGCGCTAACCGGTGAATCGCTGCCTGTCTCGAAGCACTCGGAAACCATTCATGCCGAAGAAATTCCACTTGGTGACCAGAAAAATATCGGGTTCATGGGCACGATGGTCACACGGGGAACCGGCCGGGCTATCGTGGTAAGAACCGGCATGGATACCGAGATGGGCAAAATTGCCGATCTGATCCTGAATACCGAATCCCAGGAAACTCCACTCCAGCACCGGCTGGAGCAGCTGGGTAAAATTCTGATCTATGTTTCATTAGGATTAACGATTGTAGTTGTCGCGGCGGGTATTTTACACGGGCAGCCTGTTGCTGCTATGTTCCTTGCCGGGGTAAGCCTTGCGGTAGCCGCGATTCCGGAAGGATTGCCGGCAATTGTCACCATTGCTCTAGCACTCGGCGTTCAACGGATGATCAAGCGCAAGGCCATTGTCCGCAAGCTTCCATCGGTCGAGACACTTGGCTGCGCCTCGGTAATTTGTTCCGACAAGACAGGGACGCTGACTCAGAACAAAATGACGGTTACGCGGCTATGGAGCGCCGGACGTAAGTTGGAGGTTACGGGTGAGGGTTATGCTCCAATCGGACATGTGCTGCAAAAAGGCAAGCCCATTGACCTGAAAAATGACCAAAGCCTTCGGCGCATGCTCCAAATCGGTGCATTGTGCAGCAACGCAGAGATTATTGAGACTGCTCCCGGAGAAACGCGCGGCAAGCGCAAAGGCAAGGAGAAAGAAAAGGGCAGTGAAGCCGACAAGAATATGGTTCAGTCGTCCGTGTGGGAGCTGAAAGGTGATCCTACAGAAGGGGCGCTGGTCGCCTTATCCGCAAAAATGGGGCTCACTGCGCAGTCGCTCGCTGTAACCTATACAAGGGAAACAGAGTTCCCGTTTGATTCGGAACGCAAGCTGATGTCAGTGGTTGTGAAGCATCCGGGTGGTAAAATGATCTGCACCAAAGGTGCACCGGATGTTCTGCTGAGCTGCTGCTCTTATATGCTGTGGGAGGGTGCAGTCGTGCCTTGTACGCCTACCTTGCGCCAGAAGGTGCTGGAGGCCAATGAAGAAATGGCTTCAGGCGCACTTCGGGTACTGGGAATGGCCTACAGGGATATGCGCTCCGGAGAAGTTGCGGGCAGTGAAAAAGAGGCGGAATGCCAGCTGGTATTCGCCGGACTGGCCGGGATGATCGACCCGCCGCGCCGTGAGGTCCGTGATGCCATCAGTATCACCCGCAGAGCTGGAATTAAGACAGTAATGATTACTGGAGATCATGGTACCACTGCTGAAGCGATTGCCCATCAGCTGGGTATTTTGCAGCGTGGCGGCACTGTATTGACCGGCAGTCAGCTTACACGGATGGACGACGATGCACTGGATAAAGTGTCGGATAACGTATATGTATATGCCCGGGTTTCCCCTGAGCACAAGCTGCGTATTGTCAAGTCGCTGCAGCGTCATGGACATGTGGTGGCTATGACCGGAGATGGTGTTAATGATGCTCCGGCGATCAAAGCGGCGGATATCGGGATCTCCATGGGCATCACAGGTACAGATGTAACAAAAGAAGCATCAGCACTCATCCTTGGTGACGACAACTTTTCTACTATTGTAGCTGCAATCGAAGAAGGGCGTAACATTTACGAGAATATCCGTAAATTCATCCGTTACCTGCTCGCCTCGAATGTCGGAGAGATTCTGACAATGTTCTTTGCCATGATGCTGGGATTACCTCTGCCTCTGGTTCCCATCCAGATTCTCTGGGTTAACCTGGTGACCGATGGCCTGCCAGCGATGGCGCTGGGTGTGGACCAGGCCGAGAAAGATTTGATGGAACACAAGCCGCGCGGATCCAAGGAAAATATCTTTGCCCGCCGTCTCGGCTGGAAAATCATCAGCCGAGGGCTGTTAATCGGCCTGTGCACCTTGGCTGCATTCTGGCTTACCCTGCGAATTGACCCAAACAGTCCGCAGCAGCTGATTCGGGCGCAGTCTGTTGCTTTTGCCACCCTGGTTATGGCTCAACTGATTCATGTCTTCGACTGCCGCAGCTCCCGTTCGGTGTTCCACCGGAATCCGTTCCAGAACAAATATCTGGTGCTAGCGGTGCTATCATCTGTTCTGCTGATGCTGGCAGTTATGTATCTGCCTGTGCTCCAGCCAGTATTCAAGACTGTGCCGCTTAGCTTCCGTGAATGGTGTCTGGTACTTGTCACCGCTGGCATCCCCACCTTCCTTATGGGAGCGGGCAGTGTCTGGGGTGGTAAGAAAAACCGCAGCCGCAGCGGAGGACGGACGATGATAAAAAGTACAAAAATTTCGGCATAAAATCAATAGCTTAAACCTACTCCTTAAGGTATGCTTGGTTAACGTTAATAACATTTAGGAGTGGGATCTCAATGGAATTTACCAAAATGCACGGCCTTGGCAATGACTTTATTATCGTTTTCGGCGAACAGGAGCTTCCTGCCAATGCCTCTGAGCTTGCAGTAAAGCTGTGTAACCGGTTCTTCGGCATTGGTGCTGACGGACTGGTATATATCCTGCCGTCTGAACGCGGCGATTATATGATGCGCATCATGAATTCAGACGGATCGGAAGCCGAACAATGCGGGAATGCGATCCGCTGCGTATCCAAATATGTCTATGAGCACGGCCTGGTAAGCTCGGAGCAGATCGTTATCGAAACTATCGGTGCCGGCGAACAGAAAGTATCTTTGAAGGTGGATAATGGCGTGGTGGAGACTGTTACGGTTGATATGGGCGAGCCTGTATTGTCGGGAACACAGATACCTGTAGCTATTGACGCTGAGCCGGTACTGGATCAGCCGATTGAAGCGGATGGCAGAGAGTTCAAATTCACAGCTGTATCCATGGGCAATCCACACTGCGTAATCTATGTGGACGATGCTGTAGGCTTTGACCTGAACACTTGGGGACCGAAGCTGGAAGTTCATCCGCTGTTCCCGAGAAAAGTTAACGTTGAATTCGCTACCGTGCTGGACCGCGGACATGTCGATATGCGTGTCTGGGAACGCGGCGCGGGACCTACTTTGGCCTGCGGAACCGGCGCCTGTGCCACATTAGTCTCCTCTGTGATGAATGGTCTCACCGACCGCTCCGCGACGATCAGTCTGAAGGGCGGGGATCTGTACATTGAATGGAACGAACAAGACAATCATGTCTACATGACCGGTCCGGCTCAGGTGGTTTACACTGGTTCTATAGATATCTAACGGCCCTTCTATAAGATGAATTAATAACTAGAGCTATTTTCGAGTGGATTATTCACTTGGAAGTAGCTCTTTTTCGCATTTATGTAGAAATGTGAATTTATACACAATAGGAATAGTTTCTTATTGTTGAAATAAGTCGAAAAAACTTAGCAATAATTAACTGAACCAGCCGATATAGATGATAAGTTACTTGCAATTATAGGAATTTATTTTTACAGAAATTGATTCGTATTAGAGAGGCGGGCATTCATGAAACACAAATCAACACGTATTTCTGCTATTGTATTTACCTTTGTGATGTTGATATCACTTGTGGGTTGTGCCGGAAAAGAGAGCGAAGAAGTACAGAAGGATGAACAAATCACATTGAATTTTGTGTGGTGGGGTAAACCGGCCCGTAAGGAGATCACCTTAAAGGTTATAGAGATGTTTGAGAAAGAGAATCCCAATATAAAAATTAGTACAGAGGATTATTCTTCAACTGCCGAGGTAGCGCAAAAGCTGGCAATGGATACCGCTGAGCAAAAAACACCGGATATTATGCAAACGGACTATAATTTTGCTTTTAACTATGTCACCCATAATTTGATCGAGCCGCTTGAACCGTATATCAAATCCAAAATCCTTGATCTGTCGGATGTGGATAAATCCTATTTGGCCTCAGGGCAGTATGAGGGGAAGCAGTATGGTATCCCTTTGGGATCAAATGCCCTCGGAATCGGATATGACCCTGCTATGTTTGAACAGTATGGCATAGAGCCGCTTAAAGATTCGTATTCCATTCAGGATCTGCAGCAAACCATGCAGCAATTTAAAGATAAGGTGGAAACACCGGGTTTTTATCCTTTGCATGCAATGTTTGATTTATCTTATTGGTTCAGAATGAAGGGTGAGTCCTTTTACAATAAGGAAAAAACGGGTCTTGGCTTCAAAGATGCTACCCTGGTTGAATATCTGACACTGACGAAAACATGGCTGGATCAGGGGCTTCTGAACCCCGGTACAGATTCGTCCAAGGATGAGAAAAATCCACTGGCAACAGGGAAAGCGGCATTTTTACAACTTGTAAGCAACCAAATGGTCTCTAACGGTGAAGAAGCGGGCAGAACGCTGAAAATCATGAACCTTCCTACGGTCGAGGGAGCTACTGCAGAAGGGAACTTTGTGAAACCTTCCATGTTCATAATGGTATCTTCTTATGCTAAACATAAGGAAGCGGCGGTTAAATTCATTGATTTTCTCACCAATAACAAGGAAGCGAATAACATTCTCAAGGGTGACAGAGGGGTTCCGATTGCTGCTAAAATTGCAAAAGAATTATCCAGCCAGTCCACCGAACAGGGGAAAGAACAATACACATATATGAGTTATATTGCCAAGCACTCTACCCCTATTGATCCGCCGGCACCGTTGTCTGATACAGTTGTTCAAAACGCTCTGAAAATTATACTAAAAAACCTATATGCCGGCAGTATTACACCGGAGGTGGCTGCAAGCACGTTCAGAGCACAAGCTGAAGAGATTTTGGGGCCAAGGGGAGAGGGAAACAAGTGAATAGAATCCAGGGGTTTTTACAAGCGAAAAGTATCAAGCAGCGTTTATATGTAGGGTTTGGTATTGTTTTGGTTTTGCTGGTGTTTCTCGGAGCTACCGGATACATGTATCTTTCGCAAATTAATGCAACCTATACCAGCCTCCTGAAAAAGCAAGTGGCCACCATTGGTTTAATCAAAGATTTGAACACTACCATCGAATCTGAACATGCCAATGTATCCGATTATATTATATCCGCTGATCCGAAAAAAATGGATGGTTATGCAGCTGCACGCCTCAAATTCACGGATCATCATGCAAAGCTGGAATCACTGATAACGGATCCCGGTAAAAAGCAGATTTTGGCCGGACTAGATTTGCTGCAACTGCAATTTATAGTAATCTCTGATCAGATGATTGACGCTAAAAATAAAGGTGATCTAGAGAGCGTTGTCTCTATTGCAGTTAACCAAAGCGTCGTACTGGATAAGTTTGTTGAAGTAGCCCGTAACCTGGTTACCACGGAACAGACGGAAGCTGATGCTAGAACTGTAATGGCACAGCAACGTGCAAAAGATGTGAAAACGACAATCATTGGAATCAGTATCATATCGCTAATAGCAGCAGTGGGGTCATCTCTACTGATCAGCAGTCAGATATCAAAGCCCATCAAGTTGCTGCAGGCAGCGGCAGTCCGTATTGCAGATGGCGATTTGACACTTAACGAAATTCATATCAAGAATAAGGATGAACTTGGCGATTTGGCAGTTTCGTTTAATCACATGTCAGGCAATCTGCGCCATCTGATTCAGGAAATCGGCTCTCATGCCGAGCAAGTTGCAGCTTCAGCCGAAGAACTGACAGCAGGTGCGGAACAGACAAGCCAGGCCACTGAACATATTGCCCGCACTACTGAGGATCTGGCCCAAGGTACGGATAAACAAGTTGAAAGTATAGCCGGAAGCATGAAGATGGTAAACAGGATGAATGAACAGGCAACTTTTATAGAAGAAAGTGCCTTCAGTGTGAATCAATCAGCTATTAATGCCTCACAAATTGTGGTTCAGGGTTCAGACGCCGTAAAATTAGCTATACAGCAAATGGCATCGATTCAGGATAATTCTTCTGAGGTTGCCATATCCGTTAAATCCCTGGGTGAGAAATCAAAGGAAATCGGTACGATTATTAACTTTATTAATGAGATTGCAGAGCAGACCCATCTTTTGTCCTTGAATGCCTCCATCGAAGCAGCGCGTGCAGGAGAAGCAGGCAGAGGTTTTGCGGTTGTAGCTTCTGAGGTGAAGAAGCTTGCTGACCAAACTGCAATGTCAGGAAAACAGATATCTGAGGTCATCAAGAGTATCCAGGTGGAGAGCGAAATCAGTGTATCCAAGGTATTGAAAGGCGAAGAAGTGGTGCTTGTGGGCATCCGTTCTGTCACTGAAGCGGGGGAAGCTTTTGAACAAATAGAATTGGCCATGAATGGTGTGACCGCTGAGATAAGTGAAGTTTCCGAGGCTTCCAAAGAAATGTCCAGTGATACCAATAATCTGGTTACAACTTTTGAAGGAATATCTGCAATTGTCAATGAGACATCTGACGGGACACAGAGTGTATCAGCTTCTGCGCAGGAAACGCTGGCGACGGTTGAAGAAGTCAATGGTGCTTCTATGGCTCTGGCAAAAATGTCTGAAGAATTATTAGAACTCGCCGGGAAATTCAGAATAAGCTGATTTTCCATGTGTTTACAGCAAGTCTCCAATACGGAGATTTGCTTTTTTTAGTTCGGATAAGACGTTTAGCTTTTACCTGGCGAAAGCTTATCATCCATCCCGTTTTATGTTACATTAGTATGAAACTATGGACTGAATAGGGGAGGTTCTTACGGTGAAGCCGGATTTGCGCTCTGCGTGGAAGAATAACGTGTTGGTCGGAGACGGAGCGATGGGAACTTTTTTATATCAAAAAGGCTTCCCGGTCGGTATCTCCTATGAAGAATTGAATCTGACCTCTCCGGAGGTTATTGAAGATGTACACCGGAGCTATATGGAAGCGGGAGCGGTGCTGCTAGAGAGTAATACGTACTCCGCCAATTATGATAAGCTGTCCAAATTTGGCCTGGAGGCCAAGGTGGCTGATATCAACCGCGCAGGTGTGCGGATCGCACGGCATGCCGCTGGAGATAACGGTTACGTTGTAGGTGCGGTAGGTTCAATCCGTGCAGGTAAACGGGCAAATCTGTCCAGCTCGGAGCTGAAGCGGTTTTATACCCAGCAGTTTTCGGCGCTTCTGGAAGAGCAGCCTGACGGGATTATGCTGGAAACATTCTATGATGTGGAGGAGCTGCATCTGGCATTAAGATCAGTCCGCAAGCTCAGCGAGCTCCCGGTCATCTGCCAGCTCGCTGTAGATGAGACCGCGCGGACCTTGGACGGATTAACACTGACGGAGGCCTTTCATATTCTTGAACAGGATGGGGCGGATATTATCGGCTTCAACTGCCGGACCGGACCTAATGGCATTAAGCGGGCGCTGAATTCGCTGCAGGGAAGCCTGAGGCTCCCCGCATCGGTGTATCCCAATGCCGGGATCGCAGATTATGTGGACGGCCAGTACCGGTATGGTGCGTCGCCGGATTATTTCGGCCAGATGGCCCCGGTCTTTGCGGATATGGGCGCCCGTATTATTGGCGGCTGCTGCGGCACAACGCCACAACATATCACCGAAATCTCTGCTGCACTTAGAGGGTATTCTCTGCAGCCCCTGCCGGAGCCTACCGTCCAGAACAATCTGGAACGAATTATAGTGCAGGAGCATTTGGGAGAGAACGAGGAACGCGATGGCCATGAACCGACACTTGTTGATCTGGTCAAGGAACGCCATACGGTAATTGTTGAGCTTGATCCGCCGCGTGATTTGGATATCGCAAAGTTCATGCGTGGAGCGGAAGCGCTGCGCAGAGCAGGAGCAGATGCGCTGACTCTGGCGGATAATTCGCTCGCTGTAACACGGATGAGCAACATGGCGCTGGGACATCTGGTACAGGCTCGTACGGGGCTGCGCCCGCTGGTTCATATTGCCTGCCGTGACCGCAATCTGATCGGAACCCAGTCCCATCTTATGGGTTTCGATGCCTTAGGGATTGATCATGTGCTGGCAGTTACGGGTGACCCGGCCAGATTCGGCGATTTGCCGGGTTCAAGCTCGATCTACGATCTGACCTCTTTTGAGATTATACGGATGATCAAGCAGTTGAATGACGGTATCGCCTTCTCCGGCAAGCCGCTGAAACAAAATGCGAATTTTGTCATCGGAGCCGCTTTTAATCCTAATGTTAAACATTTGGACAAGGCAGTTGAACGATTGGAGAAAAAAATCGCCTCCGGTGCAGACTATATCATGACCCAACCTGTCTATGATCCAGAGCTGATCGAACGAATTGCAAAGGCTACGGCACATCTGGAGATTCCAATTTTTATCGGCATTATGCCGCTGGCCAGCGGACGTAACGCTGAATACCTTCACAACGAAGTTCCCGGCATACAGTTGTCCCAGGAAGTGAGAAGCCGAATGCAGGGCTTGGAAGGCGAAGAAGGACGTGCAGAGGGTGTACGGATCGCCAAAGAACTGCTGGATGCGGCTACTGCGCATTTTAATGGTATCTATTTGATGACGCCTTTCATGTTCTATGATATGAGTGTGCAGCTACTGGAGTATGTGTGGGAGAAACAAGGACGCAAATTGTCCCCCTTGTTTCGCTAGTAATAATCAATTACAATAGTGTAATGGATGTGATTCCGTTGTCATTTAGCATGACCGGATACGGTCAGTCTTCCCTGCAATTCGGCGGTTACAAGATTACATTCGAAGTCAAATCGGTGAATAACCGTTACTACGAAGTTGTACTGCGGATGCCCCGGGAATGGACGGTTTATGAGGATATGCTGCGAAGACAGGTTCAAACTCATATCAAACGGGGACGAGTGGATGTCATCATTAACAGGGAGCATACCGAAGAAGCTGAGTTAGCACAAGTGCTGAACCGTTCGGCGGTACGTTCCTATTTGAAGTCTGCCGAGCAGCTGCGAGAAGAATTTGGAATTCAAGGTGAGCTGCTGCTGCAAGACGTCCTTTCGCTACCCGGTGTAATGGAGTCCAAGGAAGATGCCCATGCATCCGACTTGTCCCAGGACTTCAAGGATATTCTTGTGCAGGGTCTGAACCAGAGTCTGGAAGCCTTGATAGCGATGCGGGCACGTGAAGGCGGATTTCTAACCGCTGATCTGGGGCACAGGCTGAATCATCTGGAGGAGCTGCATGCTGAAATGGCTGTGCTTGCTCCAGTGGTCGTGAACGAATACCGTGAGAAGCTGCGCCAGCGTCTTAGCGTGCTGAGTGACGGGACGTTCCCTTTTGAAGAGCATAAATTCGGAATGGAAATGGCTATCTTTGCCGACCGCTGTAATATTGATGAAGAGCTTACCCGGTTGTATAGTCATTTTGAACAATGTAAGGCTCTGCTGAAAGGAAGCGAGCCGGCAGGACGCAAGCTGGATTTTCTCATTCAGGAGATGAACAGGGAGACGAATACAATCGGGTCCAAATGCAATCATCTGACTCTGGTTAACCTCACGCTGGATATGAAGGCTGAGCTGGAGAAGATACGTGAACAAGCAGCGAATTTGGAATGACAGCTATCTGAAGCAAGCAACGATGTAACCTATGGGGGGAACAACCGGAACATGGCAATTAAATTAATCAACATCGGCTTTGGAAATATCGTATCGGCCAACCGAATTATTTCCATTGTCAGCCCGGAATCTGCACCAATCAAACGTATTATTCAAGAGGCCAGAGACCGGCATATGCTGATCGACGCCACTTATGGCCGCCGGACGCGGGCCGTCATCATTACTGACAGCGATCATGTCATTCTCTCGGCTGTGCAGCCGGAGACTGTGGCACACCGTCTTTCCAGCAAAGATGACGATAACGACGAATAACAACAAATGGAGTGTACTATGTCAAGAGGATTGCTGATCATACTATCCGGTCCGTCCGGTGTTGGCAAAGGAACCGTGTGTTCCGCACTGCGGCCGAAGATGCCTGAACTAGTCTATTCCGTATCTGCTACCACACGTTTGCCGCGTGAAGGCGAAGAGAACGGAGTCAATTATTTCTTTAAGACCAGAGAGCAGTTTGCAGCTATGATTGAAGCTGACCAACTGCTTGAATATGCGGAGTACGTAGGCAACTATTACGGTACTCCGCGTGATTTTGTGGAGAGAACACTCGACAGCGGAAGAGATATTATTCTGGAGATCGAAGTTCAGGGAGCCCTCAAAGTCAAAGACAAATTTCCCGAAGGTATCTTTGTATTCCTCCTTCCACCGTCTATGGACGAATTGAAGGACCGCATCCGCGGACGCGGTACGGAGCATCCTGATGTCATTAACCACCGTATGTCCGTGGCAGAGGATGAGATCGGCCTGATCCGACATTACGATTATGCAGTAGTGAATGATGAGATTGATCTGGCCTGCAAACGAATAGAAAGTATCATCATCGCCGAGCATTGTAAGGTGAGATGATAGCTACATCAGAACTCAAGCTCATATCACAGTAAAAGATGAAGAGGTGTTTTACATGCTATATCCATCCATTGATGAAATGATGACCAAAGTCGACAGCAAGTATTCCTTGGTTGTTGCTGCAGCCCGCCGGGCAAGAGCGCTGCGTGAAGGCGGCAAGACTGATGTCAAAGCTCCGAGATCACATAAGAACGTCGGTGTCGCTCTGGAAGAAATTTATGAAGACCGCATCGTTGTAACCCGCGGCGAAGAGTAGTCCGAGCTATTCCTGCTAAGCCATGATCAGAAACGGACGCAACCTTTTGTATGGCTGCTGCCGTTTCTTCTTGGGTTAGAGGTCCAATATTTTAAATAGCCCGGACCGGGCTGTACCTGACAACCGGAAGGTTGTTATTTTTTTCTCAAAAAGTGAGGATTTTCGGTTTTTCTTTTCATAATTGAGGATGGTAGAGGTGCCAGCAAGGAAACAGGGGGGAGATTAAGTTGAAGAGCTTACAGGGCAAAACGATTATATTGGGGATTACCGGTGGAATTGCTGCATACAAAGGAGCTGCCTTGACCAGCAAGCTTACGCAAAAAGGGGCTACGGTGCATGTGATCATGACAGCTTCAGCGAAACAGTTCATAACCGAACTGACATTGCAGTCATTGTCCAAACAGCGCGTATACAGCGATACTTTTCAGGAGCGTGATCCGTCTTCGATTTCGCATATTGACCTGGCAGATTCTGCCGATCTTATTCTGATAGCACCGGCAACCGCCAATATCATCGCTAAAATGGCACATGGGCTGGCGGATGATATGCTGTCCACTACACTGCTTGCTGCAACGGCTCCCGTAATGGTGGCACCTGCTATGAATGTGCACATGTACCAGCATCCGGCGGTGCTCGAAAATATTAATACGCTGTATAAGCGGGGTGTGAAGTTTATTGAACCCGGCGAGGGTCTGCTGGCCTGCGGCTATGTAGGGAAGGGTCGGCTGGAGGAGCCTGAAGCTATAGTAAAAGTTGTAGAGCAATTTTTCACTCTTCAGCATACTTCAGCTAACGGGCCCCTAACCGGCAAAAAAGTGATCATCACCGCTGGCGGAACCATTGAACGGATTGATCCGGTACGCTACATTACCAATGATTCCTCCGGAAAAATGGGTTTTGCACTCACCCGGGCTGCGCGTGCAATGGGAGCTGAGGTAACACTTATCGCAGCACGAACGGACGAAGCACCTCCACAGGACCCGGAGATCCAGGTGGTTAAGGTTGAATCGGCTGCGGAGATGTATGAAGCAGTGGTAAGCCGCTGGAAGGATTGTGATCTCCTGATCAAGGCCGCTGCAGTATCAGATTACCGTCCTCGGCAGAGTGCTGAATCCAAGATCAAAAAAAGCGGCGATACGATGACACTTGAATTGGTGAAGACAACGGATATTCTGGAGAGCCTCGGGAAAATGAAGGATAAGCAATTTTTGATCGGATTTGCCGCCGAAACAGGTAATGCCGAACTTTATGCCAAGGACAAGCTGATCCGCAAAAATCTGGATTTGATCGTTGCCAATGATGTGGCAACCGAAGGTGCGGGTTTTGGGACAGATACCAATATCGTATCCATCTATGACGCCAAGGGTCTAGTGCTTGATCTTCCGCTGGTTTCAAAAGACGAAGTTGCGAGGCAAGTGCTGCAATTGGCTGCAACTCGCATTTCCGGAGCTGGATTATAATGGAGATAGCCAAGGTCATTGTCGATGTTCCTGTACGCAGCACTGACCGGCCTTTTGACTATTTGATACCGGACTCGCTTAAGCTGTGGATTGAAGTGGGAAGCCGGGTGGCGGTGCCTTTTGGACACCGGACGGTGCAAGGCTTTGTAGTGTCACTGGAATCAGGGGAGACTAGTGCAGTATCGGGATTGAAACCCATACAGGAAGTGCTGGACTTGCTTCCCCCGCTATCCCCTGAGCTAGTGGAGCTCGGTGACTGGATGAGCCAAAGATATGCCTGCAGACGTATTTCTGCGCTTCAGGCGATGCTTCCAACCGCTCTGAAAGGCAAGGCCGAACGGCTCATCACACTTGGCGATACTTCGGAAGACAACGGAAGCAATCCGGATGAGCTGTTTCCTATGTTTCTGGAGACCGATCAGGAAGAGAGCCGAATCACTGAATTCGTGGGACGTCATGGTGAAGTCTCCATGAAGCTGCTGACACGTACCTTTCCTCATGCTGCGGAGACGGTGAAGTTTATGCTCCGCCGCGGTGTATTGGCTGAGAGCCAGTCGATTAAGGATAAGATGGGCAAAAAAAAGCTAAAGGCAGTCGATTTGGCCATTGGCCTTTCCGCAGCCCGCGAATCCCTCGCCGGATTTCCGGCGCGTTCAGCCCGCCAAAAAGAAGTGCTGGCCTTTTTGATTGAAATGGAAGCCGTGTTGCCCATGCCGATGAAGGATATATTATCAGTTCTGCAAGTAACGGCCGGGACGGTGAAAGCACTGGAAGATAAGGGGTTTATTGAGATCACAGAGATTGAAGTATACCGTGATCCTTACCGTGGCCGTGACTTTAAGCCCACTGCTCCATTGCCGCTGACAGCCGAACAGGAAGCAGTGTATACGCGAATCGCAGCAACCGTCGATGAGCAGCGGCATGAGGTGTTCCTGCTGCATGGGGTAACCGGGAGCGGTAAAACAGAAATTTATCTCCAGTGTATTCAGCGCTGTGTGGACCAGGGCAGACAGGCGGTGGTTCTGGTTCCTGAGATTGCCCTTACTCCGCAGATGGTCGAACGCTTCAAAGGCCGCTTCGGAAGCGGCGTGGCGGTGATGCACAGCCGCCTGTCTGTCGGTGAACGATATGATGAATGGCGTAAAATTCGTGAAGGCAAAGCAACAGTGGCGGTAGGCGCACGTTCCGCAGTTTTTGCACCGTTTGTGAATCTTGGCCTCATTATTATGGACGAAGAACATGAATCCTCTTATAAACAGGAGGAGAATCCGAAATATCATGCCCGTGATGTGGCGGTTCGTAGAGCAGAACAGGGAGGAGCTGCTGTGATTCTCGGCTCAGCGACTCCTTCGCTGGAGAGCTATCATGCGGCCCGCTCCCAGAGCGATATTCATTTCTCGCCGGTTCTCCTGCACATGCCAAGCCGTGCGCTCGGCAATGAATTGCCTAAGGTGCATGTGACTGACATGCGGGAGGAGCTCAAGGAGGGGAACCGTTCGATGTTCAGCCGCCGGCTCCATTCGGCTCTGGAGAGCAGACTGGAACGCGGAGAGCAGACAGTATTACTATTGAATCGCAGAGGGTTTTCCACCTTTGTGATGTGCCGTAACTGCGGGTATGTGGCCGGCTGTCCAGAGTGTGATATTTCTCTTACCTACCACAGCCGCAGCGATAACCTGCGCTGCCATTATTGCGGCCATGCCGAACCGGCGCCCAAGCTGTGTCCGGAATGCGGCAGTGAGCATATCCGTTTCTTTGGTACGGGGACTCAGCGGGTGGAGGAGGAGCTCGGAAAGCTGTTCCCGGGTATCCGTGTCATCCGAATGGACGTTGACACTACCACGGAGAAGGGTTCGCATGAGAAACTACTTAACCAGTTCAGAGATAAGAAAGCAGATGTGCTGCTGGGCACGCAAATGGTAGCCAAAGGGCTGGACTTTCCTGATGTTACGCTGGTGGGTGTGATCACAGCAGATTCAGCACTGAATTTGCCGGACTTCAGAGCGGCAGAAAAGACTTTTCAGCTGCTGACACAGGTGGCAGGGAGAGCTGGGCGACACCAGCTTCCGGGAGAGGTGGTTGTACAATCGTATACGCCGGAGCACTATTCAATTGTGCATGCCAGCGGACACGATTATCACTCGTTTGTGCGGGAAGAGCTGAAACACCGCCGGGAGCTGCATTATCCGCCGTATTGCCGCCTGATTCTTGTTACCCTTTCCCATGAACAGCTTCCAGTGCTGCTGCGGATGGCAGAAAATTATGCGCTGAATCTGCAGGGAAAGGCCCGGCAGCTGCGCTGGTTCGGCAGTCTGGATAAGCTGTCATCCGATGCGCTGGATTTGCTCGGACCTGTCGCTTCTCCGCTACCGCGGCTGAAAGGCAGATACAGATTCCAATGTATTATCAAGTGGCGCGGCTCTATTGATGCGATTGGGCTGGCCCGTCAGGTGGCTGAAGAACTTGAGGATTCAGTTCGCGATACAGGTCTTCAAATCAGTCTGGACGTAGACCCGCAGATGTTGATGTGATCATCAGGCATGTTACAATAAGTACGCATTACAGAGAATTCTAAAATGCAAATATAGAGCGCAAGCAAGCTTGGATTGATTAGAATTAGATAACCTATAGAAATCTTCAAGGATGGTGTGTGTATATGGCGATAAGGCTGATTGTAAAAGAACCGGATGAAGTGCTGCACAAGACAGCAAAGACAGTAACGAAGGTAACTCCCAATGTTCAAAAACTGCTGGATGACATGGCGGATACTATGTATGATGCGGAGGGCGTCGGACTCGCTGCCCCGCAGGTTGGCATTCTGAAGCGTCTCATCGTAGTGGATGCAGATGAAGAGCATGGACTGATCCAGCTGATCAACCCGGAAATTGTTAGTATGGAAGGTGAGCAGTTCGGACCGGAAGGCTGCCTAAGCATACCTGGCTTAAATGGAGATGTGCGCCGTGCAGAGACAGTGACTGTACGCGGACTTGACCGTGAGGGTACGGAAGTGACAATCACCGGAAGCGGCTTGCTGGCCCGGGCGTTTCAGCATGAAATTGATCATCTGAACGGGGTGCTGTTCACGGATATTGCCGAGAAGGTATATGAGTATACAGCTGAGCGCAGCGAAACTGAGGAGTGAAGGAAATGAAGATAGTATTCATGGGAACTCCGGCGTTTGCGGTACCCTCCCTGCAAATGCTGCTTAAGCAGGGCTATGAGGTTGTGGCCGTCGTCACCCAGCCGGACCGTCCGCAGGGACGCAAAAAAACACTGACGCCTTCTCCGGTGAAGGAAGCGGCTCTGGCTCTGGGCCTGCCGGTCCTGCAGCCTGAACGGATGCGGCGCCCTGAAGCCGTAGCTGAGCTGGCAGCCTACAAGCCGGATCTGATTGTTACGGCTGCTTACGGGCAGATTTTGCCCAAATCGGTACTGGATCTTCCGCAATTCGGTTGTGTGAACGTCCATGGATCACTGCTTCCGAAATACCGGGGGGGTGCTCCAATTCAGCGTTGTATTATTAATGGGGAAAAGGTTACCGGCGTTACTCTGATGTATATGGCGGAGGGACTAGATACTGGTGATATGATCTCGCGGGTAGAGGTTTCTATTGAAGATACGGACACGTCGGGAACGTTGTTTGAGAAGCTTAGTCTGGCAGGTTGTGAGCTGCTTAAGGATGAAATGCCGAGGCTTGTCAGTGGCCGCGTGCAGGCAACTCCTCAGGACGATAGTGAAGCAACCTACGCTCCAAATCTCAGCAGAGAAGATGAACGGATTGACTGGAAGGCGAATTCGCTTGATATCTATAACCGTATTCGCGGACTGGTCCCGTTCTCAGGCGCTTTTACACTTTGGAATGGAGAAACGTTCAAGGTATGGGGTGCGCAGAAACCTGCCGGGAACAGTGAAAGCAAAGGGACTATGCCAGGAACGGTGCTTGCAGTGAGCAGTGACGGTATTGAGGTGAAGTCAGGGGATGGATGTCTACTGCTTACTTCAGTTCAACCAGCAGGTAAAAAAGCCATGACTGCAGCTGACTTCAGCCGTGGAGGGGTGATGAAGCCCGGGATGGTGCTGGGTTGAGCGCGGGCAAAGGCGGCGCGGACCGCCAAGGTCCACAGGTGAAGCCGAACGGCAGCGGTAAGGGATCTGGAGCGAGACCTGCAGGTGGCAGCAAAGGCAAAGGAGCTAGTGGTAGGAATAACCGGTCAGGTGCTTCGGGTAGCGGAGCAGCCGAATCTGCACGGGAAGTAGCGCTAGATATTCTTGTCCGTGTTGAGCAGCAAGGAGCATACAGTAACCTGCTGCTCAACAGCAGCTTGCAGAAGTCCTCGCTTAGCCGTGAAGATACGGGACTGGCAACGGAGCTGGTATATGGCAGTATCTCTCGCCTAATTACCTTAGATTATGTACTTGGTGGTTTCGTAAGCAAAGGTGTTGCCAAGCTCCAGCCTTGGGTACGCAATTTGCTTCGACTTAGCTTGTACCAGATTATGTATCTGAACCGTGTCCCGTCCCATGCAGCTGTTAACGAAGCGGTGAATATCGCCAAAAAACGCGGGCATCAAGGGATATCTGGCATGGTGAACGGTGTACTTCGAAGCGTGCTTCGCGCCGGGGATCTCCCAGTTTTGCCAGAGAATCTGAGCCGCGAAGAACGGATTTCCGTACTCCATTCCCATCCGCTGTGGATGGTTAGACAGTGGGCTGCGGAGTATGGGCTGGAGGCTGCTGAAGCGATATGCGCTGCGAACAATGAACCGCCAGTATCCAGTGTTCGTGTGAATCTTACGATGATCAGCCGCGAAGCACTGCTGGCACAAATGGTTGAAGCAGGACTGGAGGCCTCCCCCTCCCAGCTCAGCCCTTATGGCATTATTGTCAAAGGCGGCGGCAATCTCGCGCTTAGTACCTGGTACCGGGACGGCTATTTGTCTGTTCAGGATGAGAGCTCCATGCTGGTGGCGGAGGCAGTTGCACCGGAACCAGGTATGAGAGTACTTGACTGCTGTGCTGCTCCTGGCGGCAAAAGCGCCCATATGGGTGAGCTGATGAAGGACGAAGGGTTCATCTATGCAAATGATCTGCATCCTCACAAGGCACAGCTGATTGGAGACCAGGCTAAGAGGCTTGGACTCGATAGCATAGTTACGGGAAGCAGTGATGCACTGCAGCTAGCACAGAAGTTCGAGCCGGAATCGTTTGACCGGATTCTGCTTGATGCCCCTTGCTCCGGACTTGGGGTGATCCGCCGCAAACCGGATCTTAAATGGCGTAAACAGCCGGAGGATGTAGCCAGTGTGGCTGAACTACAGTCTGAGCTGCTGCAGACAGTCTCTGGTTTATTGAAACCCGGTGGTATTCTGGTCTATAGTACATGTACAACTGAACAGGCGGAAAACAGCAAAATTATCGCTGAATTTCTTCAGAATAATCCCGGATTTAGCTCTGTAACCTTCAGCTCCCCAGTATGGGATAGAGTAAAGGGAACCGCGCTTGCTGAGGGCGACGGAATACAGCTGCTGCCGCAGCATTATGGCAGTGATGGTTTCTTCATTTCCAGGCTTCAAAGACTCTTGTAATATAGCAAACTTTAAGACATTTTACGGTCTCCCGCCCGCACGTCTTTATGCGCGGCGGGCTTTTCTTTTACCGTCTCTGAAATTTGTGTTAAAATAGGAAGAATGAGAAATAATACGCATATGATAAAAATGTATAAATTGATGCGTATTCTAATAAATTTCAATATTTTAAGAAAGTACAGGTGCTGAATCTAATGAAACCTTTAATATATGATTTTTCTCTGGAAGAGTTGCAGCAGTGGGCCAAGGAGAATGGTGAGCCGGCTTTTCGCGGAGGCCAGATTTTTGACTGGCTGTATGTCAAACGGGTGAATGATTTTGAATCTATGAGTAACTTGTCCAAGGCGCTGCGCGCCAAGCTGGAAGAACAATTTCGTATTACGGCTCTTACGGAGATCACTAAGCTGGAATCCAAAGATGGTACTGTGAAATTCCTCTTCGGGCTGCATGATGATCATGCGATAGAGACTGTAATTATGAAACACAATTATGGCAACAGCGTGTGTGTTACGACTCAGGTAGGCTGCCGGATCGGGTGCACATTCTGTGCCTCTACACTTGGTGGTCTTAAGCGTGATTTGACCGCGGGCGAGATAGTGGCTCAAGTCGTCCGGTCCCAACAGATTTTGGATAGCCGTGGGGAGCGGGTCAGCAGCATTGTCATCATGGGAACGGGTGAACCTTTTGAGAATTATGACGCCACTATGCGATTCCTGCGTCTCATGATCCATGAGAAAGGCCTGAATATTGGACAACGGCATATCACTGTCTCAACCAGCGGTATTGTGCCGAATATATATAAGTTTGCTGATGAAGATACACAGATCAATCTGGCTATTTCCATTCATGCACCCAATGATACACTTCGTTCGAAGCTGATGCCGGTTAACCGGCGGTATCCTTTTGATGATGTGATTGAGTCTCTGCGGTATTATCAGGCTAAGACAGGCCGGCGGATCAGCTTTGAGTACGCCCTGATTGGTGGCGTTAATGACCAGAAGGAGCATGCCGAGGAGCTTGCCGGAGTGCTTAAGACGATGCTGTGCCACGTGAATCTTATTCCCGTCAATCATGTGCCTGAACGCAAATATGTACGGACTTCACGCAATGATATATTTGAATTTCAACGTATTTTGGCCGATCACGGTGTGAATGTAACCATCCGCCGTGAGCAGGGCCATGATATAGCGGCCGCATGCGGACAGCTGCGCGCCAAACATATGGAGTTGGGGTGAGGATATTTGATCAGAACAGTTCATGCCAGCGACATTGGCCGGGTACGTACGGTCAATGAGGATTCAGTCTGGATCGGGGTGACACATAACGGCTATACCCTCGGCATTATAGCCGATGGAATGGGTGGACATTTGGCTGGCGACACCGCGAGCCGTCTTGCTCTGGAGACCATAAAGAATGCCTTGGACGGGCTACAGCCTGATCTTCCGGAGGAAGAACTTCAGGGTGCGCTCGCTGCTGCCATTTATGAGGCCAACAGTGCAGTCCACAATGAGGCTTCCCGCGATGAGAAATACCATAACATGGGTACGACTGTCGTTACTGTTCTTTTAAATGGTCCGGATGGATATATCGGCCATATCGGGGATAGTAGAGCCTATTTGATCAAGGATGGTATAGCCGTACAGTTAACCGATGATCATACGCTGGTCAATGAGCTGTTCAAGAATGGCCAGATCAGCCACGAGGAGCTTGACAACCATCCGCGTAGAAATGTATTGACCAGGGCTCTGGGTACGGATGCGGAGGTAACGGCTGATCTGGCACCTGTCCATCTGTCACAAGGGGAGCTTTTGCTTCTGTGCAGTGATGGATTAAGCAATTTCGTCAGCCAGGAGCATTTGGGCAAGGTGGCAGGGATACATGAAATATCCCTGGAAGAAAGAGCGGACCGTTTACTTCAGCTGGCTTTGCTTGCCGGCGGTGGCGATAACATTAGCGTCGCTTTGCTAGAACATCAAGGAGTGGCCGCTGTGCCCGAAACGAAGGAGTGGGATAAATGATCGGTCACGAATTGGGCGGCCGTTACCAGGTTATCGAACGGATTGGAGGAGGTGGCATGGCGCTCGTCTATAGGGCCCATGATATCCTGCTTAACCGTAACGTCGCGATTAAAGTTTTGCGTAACCAGTTTGTGCATGATGAGGAATTTATCCGCCGGTTCCGGCGGGAGGCGCAATCCGCCGCATCCTTGTCTCATCCAAATGTGGTCAGCATATACGATGTAGGACAGGAAGATGAAATTCATTATATTGTTATGGAATATATAGAAGGCAAGAACTTGAATGAGATTATTAAAGAACGGGCCCCGCTTCAGGTAGATGAATCCATCCGTATTGCTTCACAGATATGCGATGCCCTGGACCATGCACACCAGAACCAGATCATTCACAGGGACATCAAACCCCACAACATTCTGATTGGCCGTAATGGACGAGTCAAGGTAACAGATTTCGGAATAGCCCGTGCAGTTACTTCTACTACCATAACCCAGACGGGATCTGTAGTTGGTTCAGTTCATTATTTCTCGCCAGAGCATGCAAAAGGGGTAGCGACTGGGGAAAAGTCCGATCTTTATTCCCTGGGAATTGTCCTTTACCAGATGCTTACCGGAGTGCTTCCATTCTTGGGTGAAAGCCCGATTAGCGTAGCTTTGAAGCATTTACAGGAGGAATTTGAAGAGCCGCGTCTTCTGAATCCGCTGATACCCCAAAGCGTAGAGAATGTTATTTTAAGATCCATGCGCAAGAATCCGGAAGAGAGATACCAGTCTGCCAAAGAAATGCTGCAGGATTTGGAGACATGTCTGCTGCCTGAACGTCGAAGCGAGTCCAAAGCTCAGTTCCATGATGAAGAAGATGAGGACAGAACCCGTATTATTCCGGCAATCCGGCCGATGCAGCGGACTTTAGGCAGCCGTGGCGGCGAAGATCGGATGAGGCGTGATGACGAAGAAGAAATGCCGCGAAGCCCTTCCAAACGGAAATGGGGACGTCCTGTGCTATGGATCGGCCTCACACTGCTGCTATTGGCGGCGATGGGCGGGCTGGTGTGGTATGTCAGTGACAAATTCGATGTGGATGAAGTGGCAGTACCCTCGGTGACCGACATGTCCTTTGAAGCGGCCAAAGCAGAGCTGGCCAAGGTAGGGCTCGTCGCGGAAGAACCACCACTGACGGAGTACAATCCCAATAAGGAGCCTGATGTGGTATTTAAGCAAAATAAAGCTCCGGATACCATGGTCAAAGAAGGAACCTCTATTCTGCTCACAGTTAGTATTGCCAAGGAGCTGCCTGAGATGATTGAGTTATCGGGCAAACCTAAAGACGAAGCCGAAAAACTGCTGATCGCAGAGGGTGTTGAACAGAACCGGATTACTGAAGATCCGCGTTATAGCGAGGACTTTCCTGAAGGGCAGGTCATCAGCACAGAGCCGGCCGCGGGCAGTCCATATGACCCTGAGACAGCAACGATCAAGCTGATCGTCAGTCTGGGGCAAGAGACGACACCTATACCTGATCTCAAAGGCCACACGAAGGAAGATGCGAAGGCTATGCTGGAGGCAGCCGGTCTTGTCCTTGGTGAAGTTAAAGAGGAATCCAGCTTCTCTGAAGAAAAAGGCATCGTAATGAACCAATGGCCATATGAAAAAGGCGATACGGCCTCACCGGGTGAGAAGATCAATATTACGGTAAGTACAGGTTATCCACCTGAGGCTTTGGAATACACATTCAATGTGCCGGTGACTCCTTCAGTCGAAGGTAAAAAGACAAAAATCCGCATTATTTATGCTGACGCCCGTAAGGATGGCGAGAACCAGGAATGGGGAACCCGCACGATAGCCAAAAGCCAGAATCTGGCTGTGAATCTATTGCTAGCTCCTAATAAGGACGGTTCCATCTCTGTATATCAGGATGGCGATTTCATCGAAACCTATACGATAAAATATTCAGACGCCAAAAATGGGACGGTTCCTGATCCAGAGCCACCGGTTCAGAATACTCCTGAGCCGACTCAGGCCCCTACGGAGGCACCAGCTTCAGCTGATCCTACAATAGCACCGGAGATTTTACCTCCTTCTACTGAAGGTGGCAGCACTGGAGCAGCGGATCAGACCGGATTTACGAATAACAATGCCGGAAACGTACAGGCATCTTCGAAGAGTGGAAAAGATAAAAAAGGTAAATAAATGGATAAAAGCTGCAGCTTTTCTGAAGAAATTCCGGAGCTGACTGCAGCTAGCAGAATGACCCGGGAGCTTTTTATAGACTTGGGTCATTTGTGCAATATCAGGAGAGGAAGGCTTAGGATGTATGCCTGAAGGAATTATAATCAAAGCATTAAGCGGTTATTATTACGTCAAGCCGCTTCGTGAAGGATTGATAGCTACGGAGGAAGAGGCTGTACAATGCAGAGGGCGGGGAATCCTCAAGAAGAAAGGGGTTGCTCCGCTTGTGGGTGACCGGATTAAATATATTCTGACCGAAAATGGAGAAGGGATGGTTGATGAGCTGCTTCCCAGGGAGTCCGAGCTGATCCGTCCGCAGGTAGCCAATGTCAAACTGGCTGTGCTTCTCTTCTCGGTGCGGGAACCGGATATGAATCTGAATCTTCTTGATAAATTCCTGGTACACATTGAACACTCCGGTCTGGAGACTCTTATCGTGCTGACGAAGCAGGATCTGGCTGACGATAAAGGTGAAGCCACTGCACTTGTCAAAGAGCTGTATGAGCGTATTGGTTACGAAGTGTTGGTCACCAGTTCGCTTACCGGCTCCGGCAGTGAGGAGCTGCGGAATCGTCTGGCAGGCATTATCAGTGTCTTCTCCGGCCAGTCCGGTGTCGGCAAGTCTACATTGCTGAACCGCCTTGTGCCCGGCCTTGAACTGGAAACAGGAGAAATCAGTCTTCGCTTGGGCCGGGGGCGGCATACTACCCGTCATGTGGAGTTAATGGATATTGGCAACGGAGGTTTTGTGGCCGATACTCCGGGCTTTAGTCAGCTGGATTTTCTGGAGCTCGGTGTGGATGAGTTGTCTACTTGTTTCCGGGAGTTTGCCCCTTTTGCCGAACAATGCAAATTCCGCGGCTGCAGCCATCTGCATGAACCCGGATGCCATGTCATTGATGCCGTGAATACGGGAGTGATTGCAGGCAGCCGTTATGACCATTACAAGCTGTTCTATACTGAAATGAAAGATAAAAAGCGGAGGTACTAACCCTATGATTACAATCGCACCATCGATATTATCAGCTGATTTTGCCGCACTGGGCGCAGAGGTCGCAGAAGCCGAAGCCAGTGGCGGGGACTGGATTCATGTGGATGTCATGGACGGCCATTTTGTGCCGAATATTACCCTAGGCCCACCGATTGTAAAAGCTGTCAAAGCACACACCTCATTGCCGCTCGATGTCCACTTGATGATTGAGAATCCGGAACGCTATATCCCAGAGTTTGCAGCCGCAGGGGCATCGGTTATTACAGTTCATGCCGAGGCTTGTGTTCATCTTCACCGTGTAGTTCACCAGATTAAGGAGCTTGGACTAATGGCCGGTGTGGCGATTAATCCGGGTACACCTGCATCAGCTGTGCAAGAGGTGCTGGAGGATATTGATATGGTGCTTATAATGACGGTAAACCCCGGTTTTGGAGGTCAATCGTTTATTCCGCACACCTTGAAGAAGATCCGTCAGATCCGGGAATGGGCCCGGGAAGTGAATCATACCTCCCTACGGATTGAAGTAGACGGTGGAATCGCCGAAGAGACCGCTCCACTAGTTGCAGAAGCTGGTGCGGATATTTTGGTCGCCGGAAATGCGGTGTTCGGACGAAGTGACCGCGCAGCTGCCATCAAGGCCATTCGGGAAGCGGCGGAGGCAGCCCTGCGCTAAAACGTAAGCGATACGTTCGATCTAATGGTATAGGCCAAGTTGCCGACGCATAAATATGGTTACATGAGCAGAAATCTCATGTAGCCTTTTTTGAATAGGAAAGCCGAAGTTCCAGTATTCCCTGTATCCTTTTATTTTTTGAGAAACAAAAACACCGCCTCTTCCAGGGGACGGCCAAGTCGTTTCTTCTTATTCAATAAGGGAGGTCTGCATTCGCCAGGTTATCGGCTCGCCAGGAAAGTCTCCTACCGTATGGCATGAATTGATGGGAGGGTTAATAATGAAATTTTACACGTTCAAGCTGCCAAGATTTTTGGGAGGTTTTGTTAAAGCGATTTTGAACACATTTCAGAAAAGTTGAGGGCGGAATAGAAAAGAAAACATGAAAAAAAGCACCTTACATATGTAAAGGGTGCTTTTTGCTTCATATGAGATATCGCTAGGTCCTAGGAAAACCTAAGACTAAACGCGTTCAACTTTGCCGGCTTTCAAAGCACGGGTGCTGACGTACACGCGTTTCGGTTTGCCGTTCACGAGGATACGGACCTTCTGAACGTTAACTCCCCAAGAGCGACGGTTGCGGTTGTTCGCATGAGATACGTGGTTGCCGCTGCCCGGTTTCTTGCCAGTTACAGTACATTTGCGGGACATAGATTACACCTCCTTGTTACTTACACCTGCGTAAAACAATACTTAAATATAATATCACAGCAAAATTTGCTTCGTCAACCGCTTCAAAAACATTTATTTCTTTTGGCTCTTATAGTACAATATAAATTAGTGTATTATGTCCAGTTAATCATAGAATTGATTAGGCATGAAGTTAGGAAGGGGAATTCTCATTGAGTAAGCGTTCTATAAACGGAACAGATTTTACCGCAATGGTACTCGCCGGAGCGGAGAAGCTGCAGCAGCATGCAGAGCACGTCAATTCCCTGAATGTATTTCCTGTACCCGATGGGGATACGGGAACCAACATGAATTTGACGATGACTGCAGGCGTGAACGAATTGAAGAAAAATAATACCGCCTCTGTTGGCCAATGTGCAGGAGTATTGTCTAAGGGTCTCTTAATGGGCGCGAGGGGAAATTCCGGCGTTATTTTGTCACAGCTGTTCAGAGGTCTTGGACGGTACGCTGCCCAATACGAAGAATTGAACACGCAGCAGTTCGCAGCAGCGCTGCAGACCGGAGTGGATACAGCCTACAAAGCGGTGGTCAAACCGGTAGAGGGAACGATACTTACAGTTGCCAAGGAAGCTGCAAGACATGCCGGCTACTATGCACGGCGCACAACGGATGTAATAGAACTGATGACTGAGGTCCTGGCCAAAGCCAAAGAAGCGTTAGCCAATACTCCAGAACTTTTGCCTGTGCTGAAACAGGTAGGGGTAGTTGATTCCGGGGGGCAAGGCTTGGTATATATTTACGAAGGATTTCTTGAACATTTGACGGGCCATGGAAGCACGGCAGTTCCCGTTACTGTGCAAGGACAAGCCCCCGCTCCTGCAGCGGCCCCAGCCCCAGTGCTGACCAAACATGAGAACGTATTGTCCTCAGTGCAGTCCTCTGCTCAATCCCGGCTGTCTACGGAAGACATTGAATTTTTATACGATATGGAGTTTTTTATCAACCGTTTGCTTGGCAATTCGGTGAAAACGCACTTTGATGAAGAGGCATTCCGCAGAGCACTATCAGTTAATGGTGATTCGATTATCGTCATTTCGGATGATGAGACCATCAAGGTACATGTTCATTCCAAGACTCCGGGAGAGGTACTGAATCTGGCGCTTCAATATGGTGAGATCACACAAATCCATATCCTCAACATGCGCGAGCAGCATCGTGATCTTCTGATTGCAGGAATGGATATTGCGCCTATGCCTGAGGTATTTGCAGATATTCCTAAGGAAGTGAGCAGTGTACAGGCTCCAGCTGTTCCTCCTGCGGATGATATGGCTCAGTACGGATTCATTGCCGTTTCTTCGGGTGAAGGCATCTCTGATATTTTCAGAAGCCTGGGGGTGGATGCTATTCTGTCCGGCGGGCAGACGATGAATCCGAGTACCGAAGATTTCGTTAACGCGATCTCATCCATTTCGGCGAAGCATATTTACATCCTGCCAAATAACTCGAACATTGTGCTTGCCGCCCAGCAGGCCAAGGAATTGCTTGAAGGAGAACGGGAAATCACCGTTATTCCAAGCAAAAGCATCCCGCAGGGGATAGCCGCTGCCTTTGCCTTCCAGGAGGAGGACACGGTAGACTCGAATACAAGCAATATGCTGGAAGCTATCACTCAAGTGAAATCGGGGCAAATTACCAATGCCGTCCGTGATACGGTTATCGAGGAGCTGGAGATCAAATCGGGGCAATATATCGGAATTTCCAATTCGAAGATTGTATCCGCTGCCGATGATCTGCTGGTTGCAAGTCAGGCGCTGCTCACAAGCATGCTTGTGAATGGTGATGAAATTGTCACTATTCTGACAGGTGCTGAATCCGAGGAAAAGGTTACCGAAACACTCAAGAGCTGGCTTGAACAGGCTTACCCGCAGGTTGAAGTTGAGGTTCATGAAGGCGGCCAGCCGCTGTATTATTACCTTTTCTCTGTCGAACCGTAGGCTTCATTTACTCCTTATATAGTCTTAAGCAGAATCAGCATGGTGTCCTTTATCAGGTCTGCCATTCTGTCTGCCACATCATAGTTTGGGGAGGAAATCCATGAATCGTACTGTGATCGTCACCGACAGCACTTCCGATATCCCGCCGTCCATGGCGGAAGCGTATGGTATTGAGGTTGTTCCTTTGACTCTGATGTTTGGCGAGGAGGCATTCCGGGATAATGTGGACATGACGCCGGAGCAATTCTATGAACGTCTTCCCCGTTCAACGCAGCTTCCGACCACTTCTCAGCCATCACCGGCTGAATATATGGATGTCTACCGGGCGATTCAGGAACGTGTACCGGGTTGCCGAATTCTATCTTTTCACATTTCCTCAGGTCTTAGCGGTACGTATCAATCGGCTGTTCTGGCTAAATCCATGCTGGAAGAGGAAGGTGAATCAATTACTGTAATTGATTCACTCTCCGCTTCCTATGGATTCGGCTTTATGGTTATCGAGGCGGCGAGGCTGGCGGCAGAGGGGCATAGCCCGGAAGATATTTTGACTAAAGTCGAGAGTCTTCGTCAATCCCGCAAGCTGTACTTTCTCGTCGATACCTTGGAATACCTGCAAAAAGGCGGAAGAATCGGCAAAGCCTCCGCGTTTCTGGGGACGCTGCTTAACATCAAACCGATCCTTTCTATTGATGCAGAAGGAATTATCTACGCGGTTGAGAAGGTTAGAGGACGTAAAAAGGCAGTAGCCCGCATGATCGAGCTGTTCAAAAATGAACTGCCGGGTGTGGACAAAATCAACGTGGCCGTGGGTCATACGGCTGAACCGGCTTCCGGCGAAGAGTTCCTTAGGGAATTGGCCGGACACTTCACCCTGGAAGAGAAAGTGCTGACCAATGTGGGCCCGGTTGTGGGGAGCCATGTTGGCAACGGTACCTTAGCCGTTTTCATCTGGCCTGCGTAAATAGGGGATGAATATGGGACTATCTTTGGATTCAATCGAAGTGAAACAAATAAATGGCGTGAGCGCTCAAAAGCAAAATGAGCTTCACGCCTTTGGCGTCTTTACAGTGAAGGATTTGCTGGAGTATTATCCATTCCGCTATGATGATTTCCGCCCCCGCTCACTGAGTGAGATCAAACACGGTGATAAGGCTACGCTTGTCGCGAAGGTTATCGGTATACCTGTCCTGCAGCGTTTTGGGGGTAAATCCCGACTGAGCTGCAAAATGGTAGCAGAGCCTTGGATGTTCACAGCTACATGGTTCAACCAGCATTATGTACGTGAGCAGCTGACCGTGGGGCGTGAAATTGTAATAACCGGCAAATGGGATCAGAAACGTAACGCCATCACTGTTACGGATTATGAATTTACTGATCGGGGAGAAGGCAAAATCGGCACCCTGCAGCCGGTCTATTCTGTGGGGGGCAAGATAACACAGTCCTGGATACGCAAAATGATTCATCAGGGCCTGCAGCAGTATGGTGAGCTGATTCCGGAAATTCTTCCGCAGATGATTATACGTAAATATGATTTTATGTCCCGCAAACGGGCTATTGCCACCATCCATCGGCCTGAAGATACGCGGGAAGGCCAGCAGGGGCGGCGGCGGATGGTATATGAAGAACTGTTTCTGTTCCAGCTTAAGGTACAGGCTTTCCGGGTGCTAAACCGCGGCAGAATGGATGGAGTGGTGCATACGGTAGACAATGCCACGGTCCGGCAGTTTGTCCGCAGCCTGCCTTTTGAACTGACCGATGCTCAGAAGCACGTGGAGCTGGAAATCCTGCAGGACATGCGTTCTCCGCATTGCATGAATCGTCTTTTACAAGGGGATGTGGGTTCCGGTAAAACAGTACTCGCAGCAATTGCCCTGTATGCCACAGTGAAATCAGGATTTCAGGGAGCGCTGATGGTACCTACTGAGATTCTTGCAGAGCAGCATATGCGTTCACTCACTAAGATGTTTGAGCCATTTGGGATTACGGTCGGTCTCTTGACAGGAAGCGTCACCGGACGCAAACGGAAGGATCTGTTAGCCTCCCTGCAATTGGGAATGCTCGATATTGTGGTGGGTACGCATGCCTTGATTCAGGAGGATGTTTTTTTTCGGGGGCTGGGAATGGTGGTCACGGATGAGCAGCATCGTTTTGGCGTTAACCAACGCAGTATTTTGCGCCGCAAGGGCTACAATCCGGATGTGTTGACCATGACGGCAACGCCTATACCACGTACACTTGCGATTACGGTCTTCGGAGATATGGACGTGTCCACACTTTCTGAGCGGCCTAAGGGACGTGTACCGATCACAACCTATTGGGTAAAACCGGACTTGATGGAGAGGGTGCTGAAGCTGATCAGCCGTGAGATCGATCAGGGCAGACAAGCCTATCTAATCTGTCCGCTCATTGAGGAATCGGAAAAGCTGGATGTGCAGAACGCGATTGACCTGCATATTCAAATGTCGCAGTCTTTTCCCAATTACAAGGTAGGGCTGCTGCATGGACGGATGACACCTGGGGAAAAGGACGAAATCATGCGTGCTTTTTATAGTAATGAGGTTCAACTGCTGGTCTCCACAACGGTGGTAGAGGTTGGTGTCGATGTTCCTAATGCTACTCTGATGATCATTATGGATGCAGACCGCTTTGGACTGTCCCAGCTGCATCAGTTACGCGGACGGGTAGGACGGGGCCAGCACGCCTCCTTCTGTGTGCTTGTAGCTGATCCCAAATCAGAGATCGGGCGTGAGCGCATGACGGCAATGACCGATACAGACGATGGATTTGAGGTGTCTCGAAGGGATCTGGAGCTGCGGGGCCCGGGGGATTTCTTTGGGACTAAGCAGAGCGGGCTTCCGGAGTTCAGGTTGGCCGATATGACTGCTGATTTTGATGTGCTGGAGCAAGCCAGAGATGATGCTGCAGGATTGCTGAAAGAAACTGACTTCTGGACCTCTAATGACTATGCGCCACTGCGGAGCTATTTGCAGAATGAGCAGATTTTTCAAGGGGACTTAATCGATTAATTAATTAGGCACATGTGCCAGCTCTCCCTCATATACTGTGAATGGTTGGAATATGACAGGAGGTGCTGCGCGTGGGCTATCAGCAATTTGGAATCAGTCCCCAGCTAGTGGATCGCATCAAGCTGAAGATGAAAAATCCGGCTGTTAAAGAACGTATTAAGAATATGATCAACGGAGTCTCCAAACAGGAGCTTCAGGATCCTGCGGTGGTGCGCAGACTGGTGCGAAATGCCTCGGTAGTACTGGGGGAGAAGCTGACCTCCACGCAGGAAGAGCAAATTGTTAAATTTGTTATTGCGCAGAAGATTGACCCTAACAATACTTTTCATTTGATCCGGTTATGGGGAATGTTCCGGTAGTAATATGCAAACTCAGGATGACCCAGCCGGCCGTAAAAAATGCAAGGAGAGTCTGTACTTCGGCTACCCGGAGTCCTGATCCCCTTGCATTTTTACGTGATGGTGCGTTGCCGGTTTAAAGAACTCTTTGCATGTGTAGCATGACATTACTCCAGTAGCCAGTATCCAGATCACTGATCTGGACACCCGGATCACCCCAGGTATGAATGAATTTGCCGTTTCCGATGTATATGCCGACATGTCCCGGAACCGCATCACTCTCAAAACGTCCGGGTACTGTAAAGAAGATCAGGTCGCCAACCTCCAGTTCACTGCGGCTTACCCGTCTGCCTCGATTATCCTGGTCTTTAGCTAAACGGGGGAGGTCTACACCAAATTTCTTATAGACATGGCGAGTGAATGAGGAACAGTCGAACCGCTTGGTTTCCTCGTATGGTCCTGCGCCGAAGTCATACGGAACGCCGAGAAACCTTTTGGCATAGGCAACCAGTTCTCTGCTGTCTGCAGTGGACAGACTTTGGATACGCAGAGTATTGGCTGATTCGGGTCTGCCAGTCTGTTCAGCACGCTCCTTATCGGCGGGAGAAGCGACGTTGATCTCACCGGTACGGGAGTTCCAGCCGACTTCGGTCTGCAATAATTTTGACAGTGAAGTAGGAGTGATATAAATTTGACCGTTTCGACGAATCGGAGCATCCGGCAATTTTATTTTTTCCCCCAAGGAGAATACTTGGGTTGAATTCGGATGAAGCATGTACATTACATCGGTATAGCCGATTTTGGCATAGCCCCCGCTGGCGGTATCATCCTTCATCCGGTAACCGATAGAAGCGGCTGCCGGTTTCAGAGGGATCCAGTATTTACCTTGTTTATCGGTGAACGAAGCTTTTTCATAATAGCTGCCTGAAAGAGATCCGGCAGGCGTGACTGCATTGACCTTTGGCTTCTGATCGCTTGTGCCGTAGCTGCAAGCACTATTTGCTATAATTGCTGCAGTCAACAAAGCGGAGACAGTGATGGATTTTACAGATCGGTTTGTTGTCATAATGGCACGCTCCATATTCAAACTGTAGTATAAGTTTGCACAGTGAGCCCTATTTTATGTAGGAAGAGAAGAAGACAAGCGCTGTAATAATCACCCAGATAAATAAGATAAAGTCCAATATTGTGCGTTTATTGTAAAAAGTGGTCCTGTCATAAGTGATTGACGGAAAATGAACCTTTATATAAGATAAGCATATTATATTTACTTTTTAGTTACGGGCTTCGTGGCTGATTTTGCTTTAATGCTTTTAAAGATGAAAGTGTTACTGCTGAGACGCTACCCTTGAAGCACGCGCTGAATTCGTAAAAAGAAGAGGGGTTTATACGATGAGAACAAAGAAAATATGGCTAGGTTTAAGTCTAAGCGCGTTGCTGGCGGTTACTGCCTGTGGTTCCAACAATAACAATGCTGCGGATTCAGGAAAAGCTGATTCCGGGAGCGCGGATTCAAAAACTTACAAAATAGCTATCTCACAATATGTCGAGCACCCTTCTTTGGATGCTACACGGGAAGGGTTCCTCGCCGCTCTGAAGGACGCTGGATTGGTGGAAGGCGAGAATCTGAAGGTGGATCTGGAGAACGCCCAGGCAGACTCATCCAATAATCTGTCTATCGCCCAGAAGATAGCGGCTGACAAGAATGACCTTGTGCTGGGGATCGCCACACCTTCGGCTCAGGCTGTTGTTCAGGCAGAGGGCAAGGATACACCGATTCTGTTCGCGGCGGTCACAGACCCGCTGGATGCCAAGATCGTAACCGATCTGGATCATCCCGGCGGCAATGTATCCGGGGCTTCGGATACCAACCCTGAGTCGATCACACGCCTGATGACATTTATCGCCGAACAGTTCCCGAAGGTCAAAAAACTCGGCCTTATTATCAATGAGGGTGAACCGAATGCTGTCGTAATGGCTGATATTGCCAAAAAAGAGCTGGACAAGCATGGCATCGAGCTGGTTAAAGCTGCGATTACTAACACCTCTGAAGTGAAGCAGGCAGCAGAATCACTTGTTGGCCGTGTGGATGCCTTGTACATCACTCTCGATAACTCGGTAGTAAGCGCTGTGGATACGATCATTCAGACTGCTAATGACAACAAAATTCCGTTTTTCTCCGCTGACCGGGATACGGTAGAAAAAGGGGCTTTTGCAACCGTCGGGTTCAAATACTATGATCATGGCTACCAAGTAGGCCAAATGGCTGTGGAAGTGTTGAAAAACGGTAAGAATCCGGGGGACATGAAGGTGACCATGCAGGAGAAGCTGGACCTGATTATGAATCTCAAAGCTGCGGCGGCGCAGGGGATTGAAGTGACAGATGCTATGAAGGCTGAAGTTGCTGATCCGGATAATAATATTATTCAATAATTATGACAACAATGGGGGGAATCCGAAAGGAGCGCCCCTTGCCGCTTGAAGGAGGAAGTCAGCAATGGTTGATTCAATAATTGGAGCCGTGGAAATGGGCTTGTTATATGCTTTTATGGCTTTAGGTGTATATATTACATTTCGTATTCTTGATTTTCCTGATTTGACTGTGGATGGAAGCTTCACTACAGGTGGAGCAATTGCCGCGGTTATGATTACGCACGGCTATTCGCCGTGGCTGGCCACAATTTGTGCACTTGTCGGAGGAATGGCAGCGGGAATGTGTACAGGACTTCTGCATACCAAGGGGAAGATTAATGGCCTGCTGTCCGGTATTTTGATGATGATCGCATTGTATTCCATTAATTTGCGGATTCTGGATAAGCCTAACGTCTCAATCATGGGCGAAGATTCTTTATTTACCTCTATTAACCCTCTATTGGTAATGCCCATTGTGATGATTGCCGTCAAAATTCTGATGGATCTGTTTCTGCGTACCGATCTGGGGCTTGCTCTCCGGGCTACTGGCGATAATTCCAGAATGATCCGAAGCTTCGGAGTGAATACGGATACCACTACTATCCTCGGCATCAGTCTGGCAAATGGAATGGTGGCGCTCTCGGGTGCGCTGGTAGCCCAATATTCAGCTTTTGCTGATTCTACTATGGGGATAGGAATGATCGTGATTGGTCTGGCTTCGGTCATTATAGGTGAGGCCATCTTTGGAGCGGGAAATGTGTTCCGGGCAACGCTGGCAGTCATACTGGGTTCCATCGTCTATCGCATAGTTGTTGCGCTGGCGCTACGGGTTCCTTGGCTCAAGGCATCGGACCTAAAGCTGATCACTGCAATCATTGTCATTATTGCACTCGTATTCCCTTCGGTTCAGCGTTTCATGAAGCAGAAGAGAATGGCGCGCAGACGTAGTGTGGAGCTGGTGCAAGAAGCGCTGAACAACAAGAAAGGGGGCGCAGCCGATGTTAAAGCTTAATCGTGTATCCAAGCTGTTCAATCCGGGTACACCGGATGAAAAAATTGCGCTCCTCGGTATTGACCTTGAGCTTCGAAGCGGAGACTTTGTGACCGTCATCGGCAGCAACGGTGCTGGCAAGTCCACTCTGATGAATGTCATCTCCGGTGTGATGAAACCGGATCTTGGGGAAGTGCACATTGAAGGGAGCCCGATCAGCTCCCTCGCCGAGTTCCAGCGGGCCCGCTGGATTGGCCGGGTTTTTCAGGACCCTATGGCGGGTACAGCACCTCACATGACGATCGAAGAGAATCTGGCTATGGCCTACAAAAGAGGCCAGAGCCGCCGTATGTCTCTCGGTGTGTCTGCTGCACGCCGGACCCTTTTCCGTGAGCAGCTAAGCCGGCTTGGTATTGGTCTGGAGAATCGGCTAAGAGCCAAGGTAGGACTGCTCTCCGGCGGGGAGCGCCAGGCTCTGAGTCTGCTCATGGCGACCTTCACGAATCCGCAGATTCTGCTTCTTGACGAGCATACGGCTGCACTGGACCCCGCCCGAGCGGAGTTGATCACCGGGCTCACGGAGTCCATTGTCCGTGAGTTGAAGCTGACAACACTTATGGTTACACATAATATGGAACAGGCCATACGTCTGGGCAACCGGCTGATCATGATGGACAAAGGAAGCATCATACTGGATATTAATGAGGACCGCAAGCAGGATCTGACGGTTGAGCGGTTGCTTGGTGAATTTGAGGCCATCAGCGGACATAAGCTGGCGGATGACCGGATGATGTTGGGTTAGTTGCCAATAGGCAAAAGCAAATAAACTTGGATTTCAGTCAAATGTGACTGATATTCAAGTTTTTTTGGTTTATATTTCCATGGCAGGCGCTTTCGATTAATATATAATGAAGTACATATTTTACAACAGAATGAGAAAGCAGAGGGAGAGACATGATGTTGCATAGAAATAAGAGCGCTTTCAAGAATTCAGGAATTTTTAGCAAGATGATCATGCTGATTTCGTTTTTACTACTACTGTCGTTCTTGTTCTCTCTGATCTTCCTCCAATATGTCTATCGAATTTATGACCATCAAATTTATGAAAAAGCCTCAGAGGTGCTGGGTATGTCGTCGATCAGCATTGAGAACGAACTGAAAGAACTGGAGCAGCTATCCTTCACAGTTGTATCAGATGAACAGATTCAGAACTGTCTGCGCCAATTATTGGACAATCCTTCACCGTATCAGCGTCAGCTGCTCCACAACAAGATCATCAACCGGCTCGTGGCTTTTGCGGGTGCGGAGAAATATGTGTATTCGATGATGATATTGGATGCGAACGACGGAGTGATGACTGCGGGGAACAGGGAAGGACTGTCACAAGATCTGCAGGACCGGCTTAAACCGCTCGCGATCGAAGGTGCAGGCAGTAATGTATGGTACACCCAGGGAAGCAAAAATTCACTTCTGGCCATTCGACAAATCAAATCGTACACCGGGTCTACCTTCACACTGGACCATTTGGGAACCCTTGTCATCCGTATCCGCGTCGAACGCATTATTGCGGACAGCACCAGCACAGCGGAGGATGGCAGCCAGGTTATTGTAATGGATAAAGGTACCGGAGAGTCCATTTACCCGGTTAATCCGTTCCTTCTGCCGCAGGAACTGACTGAGGAAGTGCGTCGCCAGGAATCCTACAGAACCGTTAGCTACAGCAAGGGCACGTATTTTGTAGCCAAGACGAATTCTTCTTATATGGACTGGACCTACATTAATGCTACACCGTTCAATGAAATGTTCAGACAGATCACCTTTGTCAAAAGACTAGTGGTAGTCATCTTCGGTTGTATCCTCCTGCTGGGGCTGCTGCTGGGATACCGGCTGGCACGAAGCATTGCGCGGCCTATCTCCAAGCTGACACAAAAGATGCGGCGGATTGAGAAGGGCGACCTGGATAATCTTGAGGAGCAGGCGTTAGGGTTTGTCTCGCAAACTGCGCAGGATGAAGTAAGTCAATTGAACCGGACTTTCCAGATGATGATCCGGCGGATCCGGGAGCTGATCGACGAGAATTATGCCAAGCAGCTGGTGATTCGGGAGACAGAATTGAAAGCGCTCCAAGCCCAGATTAATCCACACTTTTTGTATAATACGCTGGAATCCATCAATTGGCTGGCAAAGGTCAACAAGCAGAAGCAAATTTCTGAAATGGTTGAGGCACTGGGATTTCTGCTCCGAAGTTCTATCGGGCTTAAAGACATGCTGATCTCCCTGGAAAAGGAGCTGAATATCGTCCGAAGCTATATAACGATTCAGCGCACACGGTTTGAGGAACGTCTGGATTTCAGGATGGATGTTCCTGAGGATCTGCTGGATGCGCTGATTCCCAAGCTCACGCTGCAGCCATTGGTAGAAAATGCAATCCGGTATGCGCTTGAGCCAAATATTGAGCCGTGTATTATTTCGATTACCATCACCAAGACGGAAAGCGGACTGGATCTGATGGTCAGTGACAACGGCCCGGGAATGACGGCTGAATTCATCCGTGAACTGCAGCAGGGCAACATTCAGACACGTGGAGAAGGGATTGGGCTGGCTAATATAACAGAGCGTATTCAGATTGTTTTTGGGCAGGAATGGGGAACGGACATTGAGAGTGAACCGGGAGAAGGCACTACGATTCATGTGCATATCCCGTATTGGAGAGGAGAAATAAGACATGTACAAATTGCTGCTGGTAGATGATGAACGCCTGATTCTGGAGGGGATATCCCAAGTGGTGGAATGGGGGCTTGCAGGGACCGAGCTGGTGGGAACGGCGCGCAACGGTCTTGAAGCGCTGGAACAAATTGAGCTGCTGGAACCGGACATTGTAATCACTGATATTTCCATGCCGGGGCTGGATGGACTTGGGCTTGTAGACCGCTGCAGCAGCAAGTATCCCGGGATAAAGTTCATCATGCTGACCGGCTATAAAGATTTTGATTATGCCCGCAGCGCCATGCAGCATGGAGTAAGGCATTACCTGCTGAAACCCTGCAATGAGCAGCAGATTCATGAAGCGCTGACGGAGCTTGTGCAGGAACTGGATGAGCAGAGCCGCCGTGAGCAATTTGTTACCGAGATGAAACAACGCCTTACCAAGGTGCTGCCGCATGTCAAAACACAATTTCTAAAGGAATGGATCTCCAATAAGATGTATGGCAGCCATGACCTGGATTATTACCAGGAGCTGTTCGGCATTGAGCTGGGCAGCAAAAACGTCCGGCTTATTCTTTTCAAGCTGGAGGATTCCTTTGAGTATGAGCATTTGTTCGCCCTGCAAAATATCGCCCAAGATATGCTATGTGAGGTGCTTCTCAGCACAAATATCGGATCACAACTTCTGATTCTTCTGGAGCAGCCGGAAGAAGCAGTCCCTCAGCAACATCTGCTTGAGCGGATTTCAAGTGTGAAGGAGGTATTTTTTAACTTTTATAAAATCCATGTTACGACCGCTGTCAGCGACCAGGGAAGGATGAGTGAGTCGCGCAGTCTGTTCAGGCAGACGCTGCAGTGCATGAGCCACCGCTTTTATCTGGAAGAAGGCAGTCTGATCACTGGCAGCGATATTCCCGAGGATGAGCTTAGCGGTCATGGCGAAATAGATCTGCAAGAGGAGCAGATCTGTCTCCTGATCAAAGCCGGGAATCAAAATGCAGTGGTGAACGAGCTGGACCGCTTATTTAGCGTACTTGCAGACCAGCGCTATGATATGAATGTAACGCGTTCTTATGTGCTTCAGCTGTATTCGGCTATGATCCGTTTATGCGTTCCAGACGAGCGCAGCAGCTTTACTTCCGGGCTGGCAGAGCTGGCAGAGCTGGGTACGCTGGGCAATCTCAAAGGTTTTGTTATGAGGGCGGCAGAACGACTTACTGGAATGTATGACCGCCATTTTGTGACCCGACAATCGTCCATTGTAGATAAAATGCTCCGGATCATCGAGGCGGATTATCAGAACTCGGAGCTGTCGCTCGGTTCGGTGGCTGCAGAGATGCTATATATGAATCCGGACTATCTCGGCAAAATATTCAAAAAAGTGACCGGCGAGAAGTTCTCGAATTATGTCACTAATTATCGGATCGGCAAGGCCTCTGAGCATATTACCCGCAGCGGTGATGTGAAGGTATTTGAGCTTGCAGAGCTGTACGGATTTGGCGGCAACGCGCAGTATTTCAGTCAGGTGTTCAAGAAGGTAACCGGGATGACGCCGACTGACTTTATGAAGCCTCAGTGATTGATTGAACACTTGGACCTGATTATTGAACAAAGATGACGGTTTTTTGTATTCAAGAAAGCGGCGGAATTTGAGAAAATCTATTCATGGAAGCGTTACCAGAACAACTGGACTTCCTACTCATTTCACTAAAAGGGGAGATATCCAATTGAAAAAGAGATTCGCATTAATGGCTGTTCCGATGCTGCTGTCTATACTGGCAGGATGCGGCGGCAACAATAGCAATAACGCCGCCAAGGATGCGGCTGCCACAAACGCAGCAGGCAACCAGCCAGCTGCAGCAACGGCCGCCAGCTCGTCAGATCCCGTAACCCTGCGGATTGCCTGGTGGGGCAGCGATACGCGTCATTCGTATACCCAACAGGTCATTGATATGTATGAAGCCCAGAATCCTAATGTGAAGATCGAACCGGAATATGCATCTTTTGATGATTACTGGAAAAAACTTGCTCCCCAAGCTGCAGCTAACCGCCTCCCTGATATCGTACAAATGGATGTTTCTTATATTAATCAATACGGCACAAACGGCCAACTGGAGGATCTGACGCCTTACCTGAACAAAACGATTCAGGTGGGGGATGTGAATGAGAATGTCCTCTCTACCGGTGTTATCGACAGCAAACAATATGGTATTCCGCTGGGAGTTAACGTACTCGGGTTCCAGTATGATCCTGCGTTGCTGAAGAAAGCCGGTGTAGATTCGATTCAAGAGAACTGGACGTGGGATCAATACAAAGAAATTGCCATGAAAGCCAAGGATGCCGGACTCTTCATGGACTCCTCGATGGCCGCGGATATTTTCTTCAACTACTATCTGCGTACTAAAGGCCTGTCACTCTATAATTCAGACGGCTCTGCTCTCGGGTATGATGACGATGCGCTGTTCACTGATTTTTTCGGGATGACATCTGATCTGATTGCCAAAGGGGCAGTACCGTCGCAAGATAAGCTGAGTCAGAATAAAGGCGTTATCGAAGAATCTGACATCGTCAAAGGAACTGGAATCGGTATGTGGCAGTGGTCCAACCAATATGTCGCGCTTCAAATCGCGGTGAACCGCCCGATGGAACTGGCCCCGATGCCGGGTCCGGATATGGAGAAAGGTCTGTATATGCAGCCGAGCATGTACTGGTCGATCACATCGAACTCCAAAGCCAAGGAAGAAGCAGCCAAGTTTATTGATTTCTGGACCAATAATGCTGAGGCGAACAAGCTGATCAAGGGCGAACGCGGCGTACCGATTTCGAGTAAAATCAAGGAATCGCTTGCTACAGAATTAACAGACTCCGGCAAACAGGTATTCAAATTCGTTGCTGATATGGAGCCGAAAACTTCACCGATGAGTCCTCCTGTAGGTTCACCTGAAGTGGTAGCCTTGCTGACTGACCTTGCAGAGCAGATGAACTTTGGCCAGATTACACCAGAAGCAGCTTCAACCCAGTTCCGCAAAGAAGCCAGCGAGATTCTTGCGAACCGCTAAAATGGTGATTGCCATACTGTGAATTTAACTGGATAGGAGTTGGAGAACATTGGGCTTAAGTAATCCCATTACCGTAAGTCCTGGCACTTATAGAGCGAAAAAATCGCTGGGTCAGCGGCTGCGCAAAAATTTGACGGGGTATGCCTTTATCAGTCCTTTCATTATCGGTTTCCTGTGTTTTACACTGGTGCCGATGGTCATATCACTGTATCTGTCTTTTACTAAATATAATCTGTTCGCTCCGCCGCGCTGGATAGGACTGGATAACTATGTCAAAATGTTCACCGGCGATCCGAAATACTTACATTCCCTTAAGGTTACGCTGCTGTATGTGTTCATCGGAGTGCCGCTTCGGCTGGGTTTCGCCTTGTTCGTCGCGATGATTCTGAATACAAAATCCAAGATGGTGGGAGCTTACCGTACGGTGTATTATCTGCCTTCTATCATCGGGGGAAGTGTTGCAGTCTCCATCATGTGGCGTAATATTTTTAGTGATACCGGTATTATCAACGGCATGCTTGGCTTCTTTGGTCTTGGACCGGTTAGCTGGTTTGGTAATCCGAATGCCGCACTGTTCATGCTGATTACTTTGTCAGTCTGGCAATTCGGCTCCTCCATGCTGATATTCCTGGCCGGGCTGAAGAATATCTCAGGTGAGATGTACGAAGCCGCGAGTGTGGACGGGGCGAGCTTTTTCCGTAAATTTTTCAAAATCACGCTGCCGCTGCTCAGCTCTGTCATCTTGTTCAACATGGTTATGCAGACGATCAGTGCATTCATGACCTTTGTTCCTGCCTATATCATCTCTAAAGGCGAGGGTGGACCAATGGATGGCACGATGCTCTATTCCCTGTATCTATTCCGTCAGGCCTTCATGTTCAACAACATGGGATATGCTTCGGCTATGGCTTGGGTGATGCTGCTGCTGGTCGGCATTATGACAGGTATTCTGTTCAAGACCTCCAAATCATGGGTCTTCTACGAATCGGGAGGAGGAAAGTGAGTCATGGCGAAGAATAAAATCAAATGGCCGATCTATCACATCCTTATCGGCGGGCTCGCCATCATTATGCTCTACCCGATTCTATGGATGATCATGAGCTCCTTCAAGGAAAGCCGTATGGTGTTTGTTACGGCTAAGACCCTGCTTCCGCATCCCTGGGAATGGGGGAACTATGCTAAAGGCTGGGAAGGGGTAGCCGGTTATTCTTTCGGTGTTTTCATCAAAAATTCGTTTGTAATTGTTATCGTAGCTACAATTGGAGCAGTATTTTCCTCATCGTTGGTCGCTTTCGGCTTTGCCCGCAATAAATTTGTCGGTCATGGTCTCTGGTTCGGAATCATGATGATGACACTGATGCTGCCGGCTGACGTCGTGCTTGTACCGCAATATATTATTTATACCAAGCTGAACTGGCTGGACAGCATCCGCCCGATTGTAATTCCGCAGTTCTTCGGAGTTCCATTCTTCATCTTTCTTATGCTGCAGTTCATCCGCACCATTCCCGGTGAACTGGATGAAGCGGCAACCATCGACGGGTGCGGCAAGTTCAGACTGTATTACAAAATCATCCTTCCGTTGATCCGTCCTTCGATGGCAACAGCAGCAATCTTCTCCTTCTATTGGCGTTGGGAGGATCTGCTGGGACCAGTGCTATATCTGAATTCACCGTCCAAGTATACCGTGTCCATGGGCCTCAAAATGTTCCTGGACAGTGAGTCCGTATCCAATTGGGGGCCGATGTTCGCCATGTCCGTATTGAGCCTGACACCGGTTATGCTGATCTTCTTCATCTTCCAGAAGCAGATCGTAGATGGCATCAGCACCAGCGGGCTTAAGGGCTAGATATGCATGCATGGGGAAAGGATGCGCTTCGCCTGTGAAAAGTTATTGTTTTGATTTTGGCATACAGGCTGCGGCACCCGGCTACACCAAAGTGAAGCCGGATAGCCTTTACAGTCCTGAGCAGGGCTTTGGCTTCACTCCCGGTTCATCTGTGTTTGGACGATTCCGGGGTGGTGATGATACTCTCGTGGGAGACTTTTGTATTCCGCAGAAGGCTAAGTTTCTGGTGGATATGCCGGATGGCATCTACCGGGTCACGCTATTGGTCGGCGATATACTGGCTGACACCATTACCACAGTTAGACCGGGCAATGGCAAATATGTCCTTGAAACGTTGAACGTTCCGGCAGGCCAGGCTTTGTATGAAGCCTTCGCGCTTAGAGTGAGCGGAGGGCAGCTAAGCCTGTCCTTTTCGGGACAGGCGCCGCGGATTAACACACTTGTGATTCAAGAGGATACCGAGGCGTTGGCGATTGTACTCGCTGGAGATTCAACTGTAACCGACCAGGGAGAGGAGGGTTATCCCTACGCGGGCTGGGGGCAGCTGCTTCCGCTCTTCTTCAAATCCGGGGTTGTCGTAGATAACCGCGCTTTATCTGGGCGCAGCACGCGCAGCTTCATCCAGGAAGGCCACCTCCAGGAGATCAGTGCCGTTCTCAGGCCACGCGATTACCTCTTCATCCAGTTCGGACACAATGATTCGAAGCCCGATGAAGCCAGACATACGGAACCGTACACGACTTATAAAGAGAACCTGCTCCAGATGATTATGGCCGCACGGAACGCTGGTGCCTACCCGGTGCTAGTCACTCCAATGCACCGGCGGCGGTTCGATCAGGCAGGCTTGATCGTGGATACCCACGGCGAATATTTAGCGGCAATGCAGGAACTAGCCGCTGACGAGCAGGTGCCACTGGTTGACCTGGCTTCCAAAAGCCGCAGGCTGTATGAAACTTACGGTCCGGAGGGTAGCAAGGACTTGTTCATGTGGAGTTATCCCGGTGAGTATCTATGCCACTCTGCCGGAGTACAAGATAACACTCATTTTCAAATCCTGGGAGCACGTCTTATGGCACAGCTTGTCGTGGATGGCATCCGCGAAGCCGGACTGAATGATCTGATTATTCACTTACGCCAGGGTGAATGAACGTAAGCAGTACTTTTCACTATATCAAGTTACAATAATTAAATATACCCAGCAGCGGTCCCCCATCCGGGGAGCGCTGCTGGGTGTATTTTTCATTGGCGGGAACCTTTTAGCATGTATTGTACATATGAGCATTAGCCGCCCTATGGAGCCAATTGACCAACACTGCACCTCCAAATACCCGAAGTTCCGATGATTTGCCGATTCACGACAAGGTATGCGAGGTATAAGTTAGGGAAACAACATAACTTGAACACGTAATTACTTAGGGAGGGACATCAGGTATGGCAGAACAAAGGCTTCAAGGCAAGGTAGCCATAGTCAGTGGAGGCGGATCAGGCATAGGACGGGCGTCTGTGCTGGAATTTGCCCGAAACGGAGCAAAAGTCGCGTTGCTTGACCGGACGGTTGAGAATGCCGAGAAGGTACGCCAGCAGGTGGAGGAAGAAGGCGGAGAAGCCATTGTCATTGCATGTGACATTGCTGAACCGCAGCAGGTGGAAGAGGCGGTGAAACAGGCTGCAGCGAAATGGGGCAGACTTGACATTGTCTTCGCCAACGCTGGTATTAATGGGGCGATGACACCTATTGAGACCATGGACATTGAATCTTGGGACCAGACGATCAACATCAACCTGCGCGGTACCTTTGCCACTGTTAAATATGCAATTCCATTCTTGAAAGAGAGTGGCGGCAGCATATTGATTAACAGTTCGATTAACGGTAACCGTGTTTTTTCAAATATTGGCTTCTCAGCTTATAGTACCACCAAGGCTGGGCAAGTCGCTTTTATGAAGATGGCCGCGCTGGAGCTGGCTCAATACAAAATCCGTGTCAATGCGATATGTCCGGGAGCGATCACTACCAATATTGACGACAATACCTATCCATCCGAGGATCTGAAGGAAGTGCAGATTGCTGTGGAATTCCCGGATGGCGGTGAGCCGCTGGAAAAAGGGCCAGGGCGTCCGGATCAGGTTGCTAAGCTGGCATTATTCCTGGCTTCCGATGATTCCGACCACATTACCGGTACGGAAATCTTTTGTGATGGTGCTGAGTCGTTACTGCACGGGTGACCTCTTCTAACCGATAATAAAAAAGCATACCTTGAATGAAACAGTGGTCTGGAGAAACGGACTCTGTCTTCTGCACTTGCGCAGCTCTGAACGGCTGCAAGCATAGCAGATCTCAGCGATGCCGTTTCTTCATTTTCTATTGATGAGACAACTTCACGTTAATATCCTTAATAAGGATCCCTTATTAAAGATGGCGCGGGCGTTGCTGCTTAGGTATACTATTTTTATCGTCTTAGAAGAGAGGGCATTTATGAGTATGGATCTAAATTTGCACATGGAATCGATTATCAAATTGCTTGTGGCCATGCTGTTCGGGCTGTTCATCGGGATTGACCGGCAATTGAAACAGAAGCCGCTGGGCATCCGGACCAGTATGGTCATCAGTATCGCGAGCTGTCTGGTGACGCTCGTCTCTATTCACGCTTACGACAAATTTGGTGGGACGTCGCATCCGAATATGGACCCCATGCGTCTCGCGGCGCAGATTGTCAGCGGGATCGGGTTTCTCGGCGCTGGTGTTATTCTCCGGCGCGGCGGGGATGCTATTTCGGGCCTCACCTCGGCTGCGCTGATCTGGACGGCGTCCGGGATCGGAATTGCGGTCGGGGCAGGCTTTTATATGGAAGCCGGGTATGCGGTTGTGCTGCTGATGTTCGCTGTCAATGCTGTCCCGCATCTGATCAAAGCCATTGGGCCTGGGGTGCTGAACAAGCATGAGATCTCTATCAAAATCATCATGGAGCCTAATTATGTACTGACGGATGTAATTCAGAAAATTGAGGAACGTCATGCCGTCGAATCCCGGAAGTCGAAGAGGAACGGAAGAACGATCCGCCGGATGAAAATCAAGGATCTGGATGATGGCAGACAAATGATCGATATGGTTATTTCCGCCCCTGACCGGGATTACGCAACAGAAATCTATTATGACGTGAAGAAAATAGAGCATGTAATGAGCGTTGAAGTAGAACAGTTGTAAAAATGACATGTTCCCTCCTGGACAGATGTGGTAATCTATCTAGGAGAGCGTCATTTTGAGATTATGGAAGGGAGAAACACACTATGACAATTACAGCTTATGAAGGACTATATGAAGGAGAGGCTGCGGTCTGGTTGAAGGCGGGCCGGTATGAAGCAGCTATTCTACCAGGCATCGGCGGCAATCTGATTTGCTTCCGCGATACCGAAAACGGTTACCGTTTTCTGCATGAGCCGGGTGCAGATGAGATGGATGCGTTCAAGGCGAACCCAGGAATCCACGGTATCCCTGTACTGTTTCCACCGAATCGTTATGAGGACGGGGAATTTCCATGGAACGGACAAACCTATCGTCTCCCGGTGAATGAAGAGGCTACGCACAACCATCTGCACGGATTCTTACATACAGCAGCCTGGCAGGTTGAAGAATTCGGCAGTGGGGTTAGTGAGAGCTTTGTTACGGTGTTCATCAAGGTCGACGAGAATCATCCATCGTATCAATACCTCCCGTTCAAATATACGGTCAAACTGCGTTATAGCCTTAGCGATGCCGGTTTGTCCCAGCAGCTTCTGGTGCATAATGATGGTAAGGAACTTATGCCGTGTCTGCTCGCATTCCACACTGCGATTAATGCACCATTTGCACCGGGAAGCACTCCTCAGGATTACCGGGTGAAGCTAACCATCGGGAACCGCTGGGAGCTCAGCAACCGTATGCTGCCAACTGGATCCTTCCAGGAACTGACCGCCGATGAGATTGCTCTTCGTGACGAAGGCTTGTATCCTTTTTATGCGCCAATGGACAATCATTACACTGCAGTCGCCCAGAATGGACGCAACCGCATGGAGCTTACGGACAGCAAGGCCGGAGTCACACTCGTATACGATGTGGGAACTTCCTACAAGCAATGGATGATCTGGAACAACGGCGCAACCGAAGGATTCTTCTGTCCTGAGCCGCAGATCAATCTGGTTAACGCACCTAAGGTAGATCTACCAGCAGATGATATCGGATTGTTTGGCCTGGAGCCGGGCGAATATTGGGAAGAAACCAGCCGTATTTATGTAAAATAAGTCACTAAGTGCGGGAGTTCAGTAAGCAGTGTTACGGATGGGGTGCAGCGAATGTGGCTGCGCCCTGTTTTTTTGCAGCTATATAGTATGAAGCTTAATTTATGAGGCCGCTTTAATGCTCCTTTAAGCTAAGAGGCGTATACTGTACGTTTAGTACAGATAGGAGTGAAAGCAATGCGTTATATTCTACCTTCCAAAAAACTTGGTTTTCTGCTGCTTGGCCTGCTGCTAGGCGGTTTCGTGCTGAACTTTTTTATTCAGGCGGCTTCGCTGGACATGAATTTCATAAGCGTGCTCCAGTGGATCGGGAAGTCTTATTGGCTGTATGTAGGCGGCAGCTTGTTCTTTTTCTTCGTGCTTATGGCCTTTTCGGCGATCTTACCCAATATGTATATTGGCCCGGTGATTGGGACTCTTCTGATTCTTCTGCTGGGTATCGCGAATTACAAGAAGCAGGGTACAACAGGGGAGCCACTGTTTCCTTGGGATTTGATGCTGGTGAAGAATGCCGGAGAAATGAGCAAGATTACGAAAGGTATGATTTCTCCGCTTGCGGCTATATTTGCTATTCTGGTGATTGCAGCGGGGGTATGGCTGCTGCTTAAGTTACCCAAGGTCAGAGTGCAATTGCCGCTGCGACTGCTGCTCACTGCGGTGTCAGCGGGTATGATGGCCGGTTTTGTGGTGATGGTCAGCGGACAAACGACCTTTGCTTCCTCCCTGAATTACCAGAATATTTTCTGGAACCAGAAGGTGAATTACTCCCAGAATGGCTTTGTGTTTGCATTCACAGGGAATCTGCGGCAGAATCTGCTGGAGAAACCGGAAGGATATAGCCGGGCGGCAATTGAAGTCATAGCTGCAAAATATGGCTCTTTGCCGGATACTCCTGCAGCGTCAAAAGCGGTGGAGCAGCCGAACATCATGTTCATGATGGATGAGGCGTTTTTTGATCCCACCCGGCTGCCTGGCCTCCAGTTCAGTGAAGATCCGTTGTCATTTATTCATCAAGAGGAAACGGTAACCCCGGCAGGGTACCTGCTTTCCCCTGAGTTTGGAGGCAATACGGCGAATGTGGAATTTGAAGCGCTGACGGGGATGTCGATGTATTTTTTGGGGGACGGGTCGATTCCTTATCAGCAGCGGATTGTCAAAATGTCCTCGCTTCCCTCCATCGTCAGCATCCTGAAGGAAAGAGGTTATCAGACGCTGGCTCTGCATCCGTTCGATGAGACATTTTACAACCGGAACCGGGTATATCCTGTACTTGGGTTTGACCGTTTTACGAGTGAGAAGGATTTACAGCATGCAGAGCGGATCACACCAGAGGGATATATTTCTGATAAAGCTGCAGTCCAAGAGGCTATCCATGAGCTGAAAGCTTCAGATACTCCGACCTTTTTGCACATGGTTACCATGCAGAATCATTTTCCATTTACCAAAGGTCATAATGGCCCGAATACGATCACTGTACATGGTGCTAAGGATTCCTGGAAGGATGAGCTCGAAACCTATGTTCAGGACACCAAGCTGACTGACGAGGCATTGTCTTATTTGCAGCAGGAACTGAAGACGATCGAACGGCCAACCATTGTAGTGTTCTGGGGGGACCATCTGCCGGCGTTGTCGGCGGGAATCTATACGGATGCTGGCTGGGACCAGGAACCCCGGCTGAAGCATGAGACCAAGCTTATGATCCTGGCCAATTATGATATCGGGAAGGAAAAGCTGGGAACGCTGAGTCCTGCCTATCTTGGACCAACCGTGTTCAAGCTATCTGGCCAATCGCTCCCGTCCTACTATAAAATGCTGGAGCAGGTGCAGACACAGCTGCCCGGCCTCAGTAAAAACGCACTGATCGGCGCAACAGACAAGATAACCACGGTGACTCCCGAACAGCAGCCGCTGCTGGATGATTACCGTATGGTGGAGTATGATCTGCTTGAAGGAGAAGGATATGCGGCAGATTTGATGTTCTGAGTAACCCTATTGTTCCGGAGAAAAATGATACTTTTGAAAGATGAGAATTCTGCTGTTATGGCAGAGTTCTTTTTTTGATTCTAGGAATCGGACAAGGGAATGTCTGGTACATTCATTGACGGAATCAGCATGTTGGACTTAACATATGAGGGTGGGAGCGGGTATAAAGCGAATAGCTGTTATTTTATTATTGAAAGGGGTTACATGTTGAAAAAGCTGGGGCTTGTCTATGTGCTTTTGATTGGCCTATTCCTGATTTATGTGCTGAATTACAAGCTGCAGCCGGGCCCCGAGGACCCTTGGGAAAATGCCGGTCTGCGCGGGAACATCGAAGATAAGTACGTGATGGTTACGTTCCAGATCGGCATAGATTACTGGAAAAGTGTGCTCAAAGGCTTCGAGGATGCGGCTGAGGAGCTGAATGTATCTGTAGAATATCATGGCTCAACCCAGCATAATGCCAATGAGCAGATGACGGTGCTGGAGCAGACGATAGCCAAAAAACCAGCGGGAATCGCCATTTCTGCGGTGAATTCAAAGCTGCTTACAGCTACGATCAACAAAGCGGTGGAGAGTGGAATTCCGGTAGTTCTATTTGATTCGGGGGCGCCTGACAGCAAAGCCTATTCTTTTCTTGGGACGGATAATTACAATGCTGGTGTTGAAGCTGCCCGCAAAATGGCCGAGCTTACCGGAGGCAAAGGCGAAGTGGCGGTGATTACAACACCTGACCAGCACAATCACCAGGAACGCACGGATGGGTTCAGTCACACGATCCGCAGTGAGTATCCGGAAATGAAGCTGGTATCGGTCAAGGATGGACGTGGAGATCAGGTAGCTTCACGGCAGGCGGCAGAGCAGCTGTTGATTCAGTATCCGCAGCTTCAAGGGATATTTGCAACAGAGTCGAACGGTGGAATAGGCGTAGCCGAAGCCGTGCAGGCGAAGCAGGGAGACAGTTCCACGCTACAGATTATCAGCTTCGATACCGATAAGGGGACACTCGACCTTGTAAAGGAAGGCAGGATTGCTGCGACTATGGCGCAAGGGACCTGGAACATGGGTTATTGGTCGCTGACCGAGCTGTTCCACCTGCACCGTGATTTGCAGCAAGACCGGGCGGCCTATGAGGGCAGCAAGCCGAGGCCCGTGCCGGATAATGTGGATACCGGGATTGATGTAGTGACCCGGGCCAATGTGGATAATTACTATGCCAAGTAGTGAGAAGCAGGGGAGGGCTGCCTGTGCGCAAGAATAGCCTGAATGTGGAAAAGCTGAAGCTGAATAACCTCCCGATCCGCTATAAGCTAATTATTCATTTTCTCTTAATCAGTATTCTCCCCTCCATCGGACTCGGGCTGCTCATCGGCTGGACAGTTGATCGGATTGTAGAGGAAAGAAGCAACGAGAATACAATGCAGCTTATCGGCAAAGTCAACTCCTCATTGGAAAATGAAGTGGAGGATCTCCAGAAGATCACCTACCTGATCTCATTTGACCCCGGTGTGCAGGCCTTTATGAACGGATCAATGAAGGATCCGGAGCAAGCTGGGAAATGGTACGAAGGCGGGGAGTCTGCGGAATATAACATCCGTAAATTTCTCCAGGGCTTTACCACCCTTAGCTCCGAAATTGCGGGTATTATGCTGGTTAATCGTGAAGGCGATTTCATCAGCAATGAGATGTATACCCGGCCGGGCACCTCTGTGATTAATGAGGCTTGGTATAAAGAAGCTGAAAACAATAAAGGGATATTCAAAATCATCGGTCACCCTTATGGCCGTGCCGTAATGTCACATGTGGACTATAAGGAGAGCGAGGTGGTGTCTGCTGTAAGAGCCATTGTTGACCCCGAGACACAAGTGGTTCAGGGGGTTGTGCTGATTGATCTGAAGCTAAGGGTCATCGCTGAAACAGCAAGAGACGTCACACTGGGCAAAACCGGTTATCTTACCGTCGTCGACAGCAGCGGGGAGATCATCTACGCGCCGCAACATCCTTTTATGAACAATATCCCAAAAGCGTTGTTCACTGAAACCTCGGGTTTTACATCAGAGACCGTGGCTGGCCGTCATCTGCAGCTGATTTATCGAACCTCTCCCTTTACGGGCTGGACCACCATGGGCGTGTTCCCAATGGACGAATCGGCCTATGGGGTCAGGGAGATTACATTCAATGTGGTCACCTTCGTATTTATCGTCTGCATGCTGGGGATGACAGCCTCGTTCTATCTGGCCTACTCGATTTCGCGTCCGATCGGTCAACTGGCCTCCTTCATGAGCAAGGCGCAGTCCGGTGATCTGACGATCCGTTACTGGGGCAACCGTTCTGACGAAATTGGCCTGCTGGGCCGCAGCTTCAACTCGATGCTGGCCCAGATTGCCCGGCTGCTCTCGTTGACAGAGCTTCAGGCCCGGCAGAAGCGGGAAGCGGAGCTGCGCAGCCTGCAGGCGCATATCAAGCCGCATTTTCTTTATAATACACTGGATACGATCCACTGGATGGCCCGCAACAAGGGGGCGGAGGATATTGCGGAAGTGGTTCAATCCTTATCCAAGCTGTTCAGGCTGGGCCTCAGCAAAGGCAGTGATCTGGTTCCGTTGTCCGACGAGCTGGAGCATATGGTGAGCTATCTGAAAATTCAGCAGGTGCGTTACAGCAGCAAGCTGGCTTACCGTATTGAAGTGGATCCGCAGCTTCACGAGCTATATGTGCTTAAGCTGCTGCTACAGCCCATTGTGGAGAATGCCATCTACCATGGCATCAAGGAGCGCCGGGGGCCGGGCCATATTTCCATCGAGGTGGTACAGCAGGCAAATGAGCTGTACCTGACGATCCGAGATGATGGGGCAGGAATGACCCCGGAACGGCTTGCTATGCTACAGGAGCGTCTTTCGGCTGTGGGCAGAAATGACGGAGATGCCGGGGAAATCGAGCAGCCGGTGCCGGGCAGTGCGGGTAGTGGCTACGGCATTCTGAATGTGCAGGCCCGCCTGCGGCTCACTTATGGAGAGCCCTATGGGCTGCATATTGAGAGCGAACGCGGTAAGGGAACGGTAGTAACTGTGCGACATCCCGTTGTCCTTGACAGCTATCCGGAGAAATGAATCTGATAGGGAGGAGCCGAAAGCAATGGAACCTTGGAAAGTAATGATTGCCGATGATGAAGCGATCATCCGTGAAGGGATCAGACGAAGTGTGGATTGGGAAGGTCTGGGGCTTCAGGTAGTTGCGGAAGCGGAGGACGGCGAGGAAGCGCTGGAGCTGGCCGTCCAGCATGAAGTACACATTGCCTTAGTGGACTTGAACATGCCGATCATGCATGGCCTTGAGCTGATGAAGCAGCTGCGGGAGAACCGTTCTGACTGTAAAATCATTGTGATTACCGGCCATGATGAGTTCTCTTACGCCCAGGAATCGATTCGTCTGCAGGTTCACGACTATATTCTCAAGCCTGCCGATCCCAAGCAGCTGATGCAGGTGCTTCGCGGAGTCAGGGATCAGCTGGTCTTGGAGAAGCAAAAGAGCCAGCATCTCCAGCAGGCCTCCCGGCAGATTCTTAAGAACTTCCCGCTGCTCAGGGAACGCTTCTGCCAGGAATGGCTGGAAGGGAATCTGAGCCGGGGCGAAATCAGGGAGCAGCTGCACTTCCTGCGCCTGCCGCCGGAGCGTCCTGAAGTTATCGGCATGATCCGCTGGAGGGAGACACAGAACTCAGGGATGCAGGAGAAAGAGCGGCAGCTGTTTCTTTTTGCGATTGAGAACATTGTGGCAGAGTTGTTTCAGGATTATCGTAAGGTAATCTTCCGGGATGCCGCAGGTCAGATCATCATTCTGTTGTGGGATGAATCTGGGGAACCGGTACTGGCCGGGGTTGAGGCCGTAGTGCGAAGCCATCTCAAGATCGCCGTTGAGGTTGGCATCCAATCTGTTGAGGGAGATACCTCAAGTCTGGCAGCCGCTTACCGCAAATGCAGAGTGAACCTCTCCAGGGAACAGCCCTTGTCCCCCTTGGTCCGCAGAACGAGGCAGTATATGCTGGAGCATTTTAATGAATACGGGCTCACTCTAGAATCTACTGCCGGCAGTCTTCAAGCCTCACCGGTCTACCTCAGCCGACTATTCAAGCAGGAACTAGGTGAATCCTTCGGGGCGTATCTGACCCAAATCCGCATCCGCAAAGCGGCGCAGCTGCTGCACTCCACAGAACTTAGCATTAGCGAAGTTGCGGAACGTACAGGTTACGAAACCCAGCATTATTTCAGTACCGCTTTTAAGAAGCAGACGGGCGTATCCCCGCTCCAGTTTCGCAAAGGTGTACTGCCGGAAGATGGAGAGCGTACAGGCCGCGAAGGAGAGTAAGACTATACTCATAGGCTATAAAAGGAACCACATGCGGCTTATCCCGTATGTGGTTTATTTATCGTCATAAATAAATCAAAAGTTCGACATACATATCAATTTTGAAAACGCTGACAAAAGTTCTGATTTTATAAAAACAGTAGCCTGAGTGTAAATACCGATCCCTGTTCCCCTTGCTATACTCAACTTGTCAAACGGGCAGACTGCCCGCGACACCAGAATAGTTCAGGGGGTAGCGCAGATTATGAAAAAGTATTCATTCATTATGCTGGCATTGGCACTTGTACTGGTATTATCCGCTTGCGGCAATAACGGAGGAAACAGCTCCGGCGGCAGTTCGGAAGGAACGAAGGGCAAGGTGGGCATTGCGATGCCGACGAAGTCCTCAGAGCGCTGGGTGAACGACGGCAACAATATGGTAAAAGAATTCAAGAGCCTGGGTTATGGCACAGACCTGCAATACGCTGAGGATGTTGTTGAGAACCAGGTATCACAGATCGAGAATATGATCACTAAGGGCGTGAATGCCATCGTTATCGCTTCCATTGACGGTGAAGCCCTGACAGACGTTCTGCAAAAAGCGCATGATGCTAACGTCAAAGTCATCGCCTATGACCGTCTGATCAAGAAAAGCGAATACGTGGATTACTACGCTACCTTCGATAATTTCAAAGTTGGTGTGCTGCAAGGCTCTTATATCGAGGAAAAGCTGGGACTGAAAGAAGGCAAAGGGCCGTTTAACATTGAACTTTTCGGCGGCTCGCCGGATGACAACAACGCCTACTTTTTCTTTGACGGAGCCATGTCGATCTTGAAGCCTTACATTGATTCGGGCAAGCTAGTTGTCCGCAGCAAGCAGATTACGATGGACCAAGTGGCTACACTTCGCTGGGATGGTGCGGCTGCTCAAGCCCGCATGGACAATCTGCTGAGTGCCAATTATGCCAGCGATAATCTGGATGCTGTCCTGTCCCCTTACGATGGCATCAGTATTGGTATTCTTTCTTCACTGAAAGGCGTGGGCTATGGTTCGGGTGACAAGAAGCTTCCGGTTGTAACCGGACAGGATGCTGAGCTCGCTTCTGTGAAGTCGATTCTGGCCGGAGAGCAGACACAGACTGTATTTAAGGATACTCGTCTGCTGGCCAAAAAAGCTGTAGAGATGACGGAGAGTGTACTAAACGGCACAGAAGCAGAAGTCAACGATACCACCACCTATGACAATGGAGTCAAAATTGTACCATCTTACCTGCTGGAGCCAGTATCAGTGGATGCTGCCAATGTGGATAAAGTGCTCGTAGAAGGCGGCTACTATACAAAAGAACAGCTTGGCGAATAGCAGGCTGCGAATGTTTTTAGCGGAATGCGGCAAGCAGTGCTTTTAAAGGCTGCAAGCCGCAACAACCGCTGCAACAGTCATAAAGGAAAGCTGGGTGAGAGGCAATGAGCGAGATTATTCTGGAAATGAAGGGCATAACCAAAACCTTTCCCGGGGTCAAGGCACTCTCCAACGTGAACCTGCAGGTTAGAGCCGGGGAAATTCATGCCCTCTGTGGTGAGAACGGAGCTGGAAAATCTACTCTGATGAAGGTACTGAGTGGCGTCTATCCGCATGGAACCTATGAGGGGGATATTTTATTTCAAGGACAGGTCTGTCAGTTCAAGGATATTAAAGATAGTGAAAGCCTGGGGATTGTCATTATCCATCAGGAGCTGGCCCTGATTCCTTATCTGTCCATCTCGGAGAATATTTTTCTCGGCAATGAACAGGCAAGTCGCGGGGTGATCAACTGGAACGCAACCACGGTCAAAACCAAGGAGCTGCTGGAGACCGTCGGCCTAAGTGAATCGCCGTTCACACAGGTATCCACGATTGGTGTCGGCAAGCAGCAGCTGGTGGAGATCGCCAAAGCGTTGTCCAAAGAGGTTAAGCTACTCATACTCGACGAACCGACAGCGGCATTGAATGAGGATGACAGTGAAAACCTGCTTACATTAATTCTCGAGCTAAAAAAACGCGGGATTGCTTCAATTATCATTTCCCACAAGCTGAATGAAATTGAGAAGGTAGCAGACTCTGTAACCATTCTACGGGATGGGCAGACGATCCGCACTTTGGATATGAAGCAAGATGAGGTTACCGAGGATGTCATTATTAAAGGCATGGTGGGCCGTGATTTGACCAATCGTTATCCGGAGCGGACGCCGAATCTGGGAGAGACAATTTTTGAAATCCGAGATTGGGAAGTATACCATCCGACTCAGGCGGGACGCAAAATGCTCGACAATATCAATCTCCATATCCGGCGCGGGGAAGTGGTTGGTATTGCCGGACTGATGGGAGCAGGGCGGACAGAGCTGGCAATGAGTGTATTCGGCAAATCGTACGGCAGACGGATCAGCGGCCAGTTGTTCATGCAGGGTAAAGAGGTCCATCTGAATGATATCAACAAAGCAATCGACAGCGGTTTGGCCTATGTGACTGAAGACCGCAAGCATTACGGACTGATTCTAATCGATGACATCAAACGTAATATTTCGCTCAGCAGCTTGAAGAAGCTGTCCCGCCGGGGTGTCATTAATGAGAACGAGGAAGTGCTGGTCGCGGAGGAATACCGCAGGAAGCTGAACATCAAGACGCCAAGCATTTTGCAGAAAACCGTGAACCTCAGCGGAGGCAATCAGCAAAAAGTTGTCCTCAGCAAATGGATCTACGCCCAGCCGGATATCCTCATTCTTGATGAGCCTACACGCGGAATTGATGTGGGAGCCAAATACGAAATTTACTCCATTATTAACGGGCTGGCGGCAGAAGGCAAAGGGGTGCTGGTCATTTCGTCGGAACTGCCGGAGATTATCGGAATGTGTGACCGGATTTATACCATGTGTGAAGGCCGCATCAGCGGCGAAGTGGAACGGCAGGATGCATCGCAGGAGCTGCTAATGAAATATATGACACGAAGCAGGGGGTAGCACCGCATGGGAGCGATAACTGAAATTTTCAAAAAGAATATCCGCCAATACGGCATGATCATTGCTCTGATCTTTATCTCGATTTTCTTTCAGATTCTTACAGACGGCATTCTGCTTAAGCCGCTTAATGTAACCAATCTGATTCTTCAGAACAGCTATATTCTGGTGCTGGCCATCGGGATGGTGCTCGTAATTATCACTGGTCATATCGACCTTTCTGTCGGTTCCGTAGCCGCTTTTATCGGGGCGCTGTCCGCAATAATGATGGTGGACATGCAGATGAATCCAGTGCTGGCGGTCATTCTCTCACTGCTGATGGGAGCACTGGTTGGAGCTTGGCAGGGCTTCTGGGTCGCTTATATCAAAATCCCCGCGTTCATCGTAACGCTTGCAGGTATGCTACTGTTCAGGGGGCTGACGATGATTGTGCTGAATGGCCAGTCGATAGCCCCTTTCCCCAAAACCTTTCAAAAGATCAGCTCCGGGTTCATTCCGGATATCTTTGGAGGAAGCACGCTGAATGTCCTGACATTAGTGGTGGGCGTTATACTGTCCGTACTGGTTGTCTATCAGGAGTTCCGTAACCGGAAAATCTCTGTCAAATATGGCTTTGAGCAAACCTCTGTCTGGCTCTCCATTGCCAAGGCTGCAGCGCTAGTAATCGTCATTAACTTGTTCACTTATGTCATTGCCCAATATAACGGGATTCCGAACATTCTGGTGATCCTGATGGTGCTGATCGTTATCTATTCCTTTGTTATGAATCATATGACGATGGGGCGTCACATTTACGCACTCGGCGGCAACGAGAAGGCAGCCAGTCTCTCCGGTGTCAAAACCAAACGTGTCACCTTCTGGGTATTCGTTAATATGGGTGTGCTCGCAGCCCTGTCCGGGCTGGTGTTTGCAGCCCGTCTGAATTCGGCGACACCAAAAGCCGGCACCAACTTCGAGCTGGATGCCATCGCAGCCTGCTTCATCGGAGGAGCATCTGCATCTGGCGGGATCGGAACGGTGGTAGGCGCCATCATCGGCGGCCTGGTCATGGGTGTTATGAACAACGGGATGTCACTCATCGGACTCGGTGTAGATTGGCAGCAAGGTATTAAAGGCCTGGTGCTGCTGCTGGCTGTGGGCTTTGATATTTACAATAAGTCGAAGACTGCTTAACAACTCTGGCTACTGTAATACAAGAAGTAGAAATGTGAAGAACCGCTCCTGGTATTATAAAGGAGAGGTTCTTTTCTATATAGAATTCAACTCGGATCATGATCTGGCCGATAGTAAAGGAGAGGTATGAACCGGATCCTTTCGTAGAATCAGGATGGAATTGACAGTTCTTTCTTAGTAAACTGCTTACATCTCTGCTATAATGTTGACAATATGTTTACATAAGACGTCATCCCATCATTCATTCAACTGGAGGCCACAGATGCAAATTCTCGCGATGCTGACCATGCTGATTGATCATATCGGCTACATTTTTTTTCCGGGAGAGATGGCCTGGAGATATGTGGGGAGAATTGCTTTTCCAATATACTGCTATGCGCTCGTACAAGGGCATATACATACATCATCAAGAACCCGTTATTTGAGGCGGCTGCTATGGATAGCGCTGTTAGCCCAGATTCCCTATAATCTGGCATTGGATCCTGGCGGCTGGAATGTCGTATTCACCTTGCTGCTCTCTGCAGCAGTTTTATTTATACTCGATAAGCTGCCTAATCTCTGGTATGGAATTCCAGTAATCCTTATTGCATTAATTCTCATGGACCGTCTACCGATGGATTATAATGCCTATGGTCTGCTGCTGGTGCTTATCTTCCGTTATGCCCGATTCTACTGGCTCATTCTGGCCCATTTCATACTCAATGTTGTGTATTTATTCTATTATGGATGGGTGATACAAATGTTCAGTATCGTGCCTGCTATTCTCATAGGAGCGGTTCCGGATTTCTGGAGGCTTCTGGAGAAAAAACGGCTGCCGCGCTGGATCTGGTGGTCATTCTACCCGGCCCATTTGGCGGTACTGGCAATAGTGAAGATTCTGATATTTCAGGAATGGGTATTTATAGATTGGCAGAGTCTGTTTACAATATAATCCTGTTAGCGGTTTCCTTTTATGCACGATCCTCCCTCTTTATGAGTTGATGGATATAGATTGTAAATATGATCAGAGGAGAAATGCTATGAAGAAAATGAAAGCAAGAACCAAGTGGTTGCTCCCTTTTCTCGCCGTACTGCTGATATTGGCAGGCTGCCAGAGTATTGCGGGATTTGATGTGAACAAGGCGCTACTGGGAGATCTGGATGTGAAGTCTTCTGAATCCAGCACCACCATGTCATTGAATGCTGTACCTGCTGCGGGAATTAGTGCGGAAGATAAGGAAATGGTAGATCTCATCAATTCCTTCTCTCTGAATCTTAGCAGTATGAAGCTTCAGGACAATGGCAACGTATCAGCAGCTGGAGTTGTAGGCTTCAAGCAATTATCTATTCCTTTTACATTCTTTATGGATAAAGAGGCTGTCGTCTTTAATGTTGAAGGAGCAAAACATCCATTCTACTACCCGATTGCCGGGTACGAAGAATCCATGGGCATTGAAGGACTTGACCAGAACAAAGCACAGGAGATTTCCAAGCTGCTGACCCAGTTCGTGGTGAAAAATCTGCCGAATCCCGGCGCGATCAGTGTAGCTGCTGTAAATGAATCTGTATATGGCGAACAACTGAATTTGACTAAGCTACATACGGAGATTACTGGCGATGAAATGCCGGTGCTTGTGAAGAGCTTCCTGAAATCCATTTCTAAGGATTCTGAAGGCTTTACGACTTTCATCAGCAGTCTCTATGATTATCTGTACCCGCTTCTCGAAGCCAATGGTATCGGGGCAGACGAACTCAGTGATCTGGGACTGGGCGAAATCCCGCTTGAAGACAAGGAAGGTGTAGTGACTGTAGTGCATGATGCGGCCAAATTGGCTGTAGATGCCCTTCTGCTTATCTATGATAAACAGCTGGATAATCTATACTCATCCACCCCAGAACTGAAAACCATCCTGAGCAAAGAGACCAAGCTTGATATCGATATGTTTGTAGATAGTGGATTCCATGTCCGCAAGCAAAATATCAATCTCTTTGTCGCATTGCCGGCAAGTGAGGATCTGCCGCTTCAGAGTATTTCCCTCAAAATGGCTACACAAACCTGGAACGTGAATGGTGCGGTAACCGCAGATTCGATTTCAACAGACGGAGCAATGGATTTGACTTCTGCCGGGCTTACACCAGGAGAGACCCTCCGAAGCTTTGCGCCAGGCTCAGATGTCTACAACATGCTCAAGAATGATATGAATATTACCGCAAAATCCCTGATGATTGCACCTGATGATGATTATTATTATCCGATTGTCGAAGGAGGCACTACCTACGTGCCACTACGGTATCTTGCTGAAGATATGGATGCAGCAGTGGAGTGGGATGGGGCAAAACGTGCGATCACTGTAACCGATGACGTCTACGGAGATAAGCTGGTATTCACAATTGGGTCTAACAAGGCTCTGATTAACGGGAAGACAGTGAAACTCCCGCAGCCGGTATTCGTGGACGAGTATGGTGATGCTTATGTACCGCTTCGTGTACTGGCAGAAGCGCTCCATGCAAAAGTTGAAGTGGACGAAGATGGATACATCTATATTGACCGTCCATAAGCTAAACTAAACAACAAAAAGCCGGAATCTCTTATACAAGAGGCTCCGGCTTTTTGACGTTCTATACTTTGCAGGATCATTCTTCTAAAGATTTTAGATTTGACAGTACCATTCTGAGTGAAACATTGCTGAGTTCTTTACCCTTAGCCATACTTTGGATATATCCGGACATGAATCCGCCGTCCATACCCATCCACAGTTCATAACCCGGCATGGCCTTGATTTCATCCAGCCTACTCGCAGCCGTCCCGGCGAAATAATTCACGTTAAGCCGTGACATCACTTCAGCCATCGACTGTTTTTCATCTTGGCTGAAGGTGGAGTCTTTGAGCTTGGACATTGCCTTCTCATACGACTGTCCCGCGAATACCTTCTCTGCATAATTTTTAAAGTCTAATAAATGGGGATCGGTACTACCATTGGCCTTGGCCCAGCCCTCCACATCGACCGCTGTAGTGTGATAGGTGACTTCCCGGGTAACAGGATCAAAGTGCATTGCACCATACTGGTGCGGGTTCACAGCCATAGCACTAGTAGCAATATCATAGACCGGCGAGTCTCCGGAACCGGCAGTACCGTCAGTCACTTCTTCTGGATCACGCGCAATATCCTGCATATGTATATGTCCGGACAATACCAGGTTTAGCCCGTCTTTGCGCAGGGTCTTCATCGTCTCCTGACTATTGTTAAGGGTGAATCCCGATACAGACATGGAGGTATGGCTGATCAGGTTATGGTGCATCACCGTAATGACGGAGGCCTGCTTCTCAGCTGCAAGCTTCGTGCACTCATCTATCCAGGATAGGGTTGAAGGGAGGATACGGCCGTCTGTCTGGGGAAACCCGTAGCTTTCGTTGTTGGCATACTGACTGCTGTCAATCATCAGCAGATATAATTCAGGTGCCGCTTGAACGAGGTAGCTAAGGCTGTCCTTGTCACGGGTAATAGCTTCCTTATAGCCGAAATCCGCATACAATTCTGTGAAATTCTCCGGAGTGATATGCGGAGCTACTACTTGCTTCCCCCCTTTGAACGATCTTGCCCATGGATTATTCAAGTCGTGATTGCCAGGAATAACATAGACATCGGTGCCCGCGGCTTCCACACGCTTCAGCTTCTCGGCTAGTTTCTTGTGGCTGCTTGCTTCCCCGTTATTGGTAAGATCCCCGCTGAGAATCAAAAACTCCGGCTTCTTTACCCCTGCATCATAGACAAGGGCTTCCATTAGTTCATCGCTGTAAGGCAGAATTTTACCATCTCCGCCATTCACATAAGCCTGAAAGGCTTCCCCGCCATCCTGAAGATCATTATCGAGATAATGGGTATCCGTAGCTACCCAGAAAGATATAGGAGCCATTGTTTCTTCCGCAGATACTACGCTTGCTGCTGCAGTATTTCGTAGTGACAAAGTTGTGTCCTTGCAGCTTGCAAGAGCGAAGCCGGCCGCTAAAAGTAAGGAAAGTGCATATATATTGGTCTTTTTTGTAGAAAACATCTCTTTATGGCTTTGAAATCTCATTCGATCAACCCTTCTTTTGAACTTTTGCTGAATTATTGTAGCCTATTTGGAGGGGGATTGTATATCGAAAAGTGAGTAACTGTTTCTTAATCATGGGAATGGAGTATACAGAATAGGGGAACGTATAATTATATTCGAGGCAAACAACAATAAGCGTTGGCATTGAAAATCAGTCAAAGGAAAAATTAAGAAAAAGTATTGTGAATTCGGAATAAAAGTGTTAAGATTTAAAAAAGTAAGTTACTAAATAAATGGAGGTTTAAATTTTATGTCTAAAAACTTTTTTGAAGCAGTAAAAGGCAGACGTTCCGTATATGCAATCAGCAAAGAATCCCCGATCTCTGATGCGGAAATCCAGGAAATTGTAGAAACGGCCGTTCTGCATAGCCCGACTTCATTTAACTCCCAGAGCTCGAGAGCAGTAGTACTGTTGGGAGATAAGCATGATAAGGTATGGGATATTACTTCAGAAACCCTTCGTAAAATTGTTCCCACAGAACAATTTGAAGGTACAGCCCAGAAATTATCTTCATTCAAAGCTGGTTACGGTACAGTACTTTTCTTTGAAGATCAGGCAGTGGTGAAGCATCTGCAGGAGAACTTTGCCTTGTACGCTGAGAATTTCCCGATTTGGTCTAACCAATCCTCCGGGATTCTTCAGTTTGTAGTATGGACAGCATTTGCTGATGCCGGTCTTGGTGCTTCACTGCAGCACTACAACCCGCTCATTGATGATGAAGTGAAAGCAACCTTTGATATTCCGGCAGACTGGAAGCTTATTGCCCAAATGCCTTTTGGCAAAACCGTGAACGCACCGGGTGAAAAGGAATTCCAACCGATCGAAGAACGTGTAAAAGTTATTAAATAAGCGATCCAGAAATGGTTTAAAACCTCTTTGATCAGGCTAATGATATCTATAGCCCGAATAAGGAGGTTTTTGTGATGCCATGGAACAAAGATGATTATCCAGATTCTCTGAAGAATTTTATGGCCCCGGTGCGCAATAAAGCAATTGAGATCGCCAATGCCCTCTTGGACGAAGGATATGAAGAGGGAAGGGCAATCTCCATCGCCACGGCACAAGCCAAAGAATGGGGCGAGAACCATGATAAGCAGATCCGCAAAAAGAACCAGTAACCATTGTCTGCCCGAATTGAATTAAAAAAAGAGGACGGCACGATAGATGTGCCTGTCCTCTTTTAGAAGGTCTTAAATATAACTGGCCGGTAAAGTTACCGTCTACTTAGTAGCAGGGGCTTCCGTGGCTGCCGGATCCGCGCTGGTAGCAGGAGATGCGGATGCTTTCGCTTTGGCATCAGTCAATGTATTCGTAATCTTGGCGCCAGCTTTCAGATCCGCAAGCCAAGTGCTAGACATTTCGGATACCTTTTGAGCTTTCAGGGTTTTGGTGATTTCTTCTTTTTTCTCTGCAAGCGTATATACATGAGCTTCTTTACGGTCAGTTACTTTGATAATATGGTAGCCGTACTCTGTTTTGACAGCGCCGCTAGTTTCACCAACTTTGAGCTTGAAGGCAGCATCAGCGAATTCAGCAACCATATCGCCCTTCTTGAAGAAATCAAGATCGCCGCCTTTATCTTTGGAGCCGGTATCAGCGGATTTCTCTTTCGCAAGCGCAGCAAAATCTGCGCCATCTTTCAGCTGTTTCAGAATGGCATCAGCTTCTTCTTTTGTCTTTACAAGAATATGGGAAGCGCGGACTTGTTCCTCCTGGTTGAAGGTAGCTTTGTTGTCCTCGAAGTATTTGGAAATTTCATCATCGGTAACCGTCACCTTAGGCTCAACGAGCTTGCGGATTTTAACCTGCAGCGGCATTTGTTTTTTCAGATCATCCAGCGTCATTGAACTTTGCTGCAAGGCACTGTTAAGCGCTTCTTCACCGCCAAATTGTGTTTTCAGATCTTCAATTTCATTAGTGATATCAGCATCGGTAACCGTAATATTGGCCTTTTTGGCCTCCTGGTCAACGAGCGTTGTGGTGATCAGGTTCTCCAGGGTGGAATCCCCGCCGGCTTCAACGAGCTTGTCGTATAGCTGAGCTTTGGTAATATCAGTACCATTGACGGATGCAACGGCTACTTTATTGTCATCCTTTTGGAAGGGCTGAACGATAAGAACAACGATAAGGGCTGCAGCCAGTACAAGTGATGTGATCATCCAGCCCTTTCCGCTTTTGGAGGATGGGGTGGATGGAGGTGTTCCTTCCCCGACTTTATTCATAACGGGAACATTGACAGCGCTGTCAGGTGTAGCATCCTCTTCGAATACTTCTGCAGCTTCCTGAGCGGTTACTGGTTCCAATTCAGGAGCAGATGAAGATTCCTCCAGAGTGGCTTCATTGATACCGGAAGTGCTGTTATCTTCCGTTGTTCCATTGTTGTCTAGCTGTTCATTCTCATTGAAATCCTTTTTGTCCATTATAATTAATGACTCCCTTCAATATAGGTGTTGCCTGTCTTTCTACAACTTTACCAGAAATCAGGATTCCAAACCTTAAGAAAGTATAAAAAAGCCGATTTACTTTTTAAGTTTTTCTTAAGATACAAAGAAAAAGCCGGAGTAACAGGGATATACCCATGTTACTCCGGCTTTGTGAAGGCTCCGCAGTCCTCGGTTGCAGCGGATATGTACCGCTTAGGAACTGAGGCTTTTCAACAGATGGCGAATGCTTTCCTGTTTGCGTCTTGGCACGCGGACCGTTTTGGCAAACAGGCCCATCTCCCCGAAATAAATACTGTCGTCTTCAATGGAACTGATCTTGTTGAGGTTAACGTAACAACCCCCATACACATGATAATAACTTGGATTAGATAACAAACGGTTAAGCTGTTCGGCAGTCATTCTCTTTTTAATGTTATAGTTTCTGCCGTGAAAAATGACCAAATCATGGTCTCCGACCTTAAAGAACAGAATGTCCGTTTCCACCTCGAAGTCCTCATACACATTTCTGGCTTCCAGCAGGCTGCTCATTCATGTTCCCCCTTTATAAAAAATAAAAACTCAATGTTAGCGCTTTCATTATAGCATATTGATTTGACCTTGAGAAGCCTTATTTTTAAAATGTTTTATGACATTTTCCGCTTGAGATTTGTCATAGACACTGAAAAAATGTAAATTATATAGATGGCTAACCCGAAATGAGATGCCTAGGCTTACAAGAGAGATGAACCATTGGAGGAGGATGACCGAGATGAAAGACCATACTAGACTGCTGCTGTTTACCGGTTCCTACGCAAGCGCTGAGGAAAGCGGGGTTCAGGTATTTGAATTCGATGGAGAAGCTGGAGGTACACTTACATTGGTGGATAAGATTCAGGGTATTACTAACCCGACCTTTGTGAATGTAAATCCTGCCGAAGGCCGGCTGTATGCCATCGGAGAAAAGTCGAATGGGGAAGGTGGCAAGGAAGGGGAAGTGGTATCTTTTTCCATTGATCCGCAGTCTGGCAAGCTCACCGAATTGAACCGTGTTTCAACGATGCCTGCCACAGGCAGCAAACAAACTACAACTTGCCATATTTCAAGAGATGCTCACAATGAATATCTTATAGTATGCAGCTATCATGGTGGACTGGTGGGTCTGTTGACTCTGGATCAGGAAGGACTGCCGGTTCGGCTGGAGGATACTGCTGTACATACGGGTCAAAGAAATCTACCTGGGCAGGAGAAACCTCATCCCCATTCTGCCATCTTCAGTCCGGATGAGAAATTCCTCTTCGTTGCTGATCTTGGGCTTGATCTGATTCGTACTTACCGGATTAACCACGAGGCGAAGAAGCTGGAAGTGCTGGGGGATACTTTGCTGCATGAAGGAGCCGGACCGCGCCATTTCGTTTTTCATCCGGACGGCAAATCCGCTTATGTCATTAATGAATTGGATTGTACCGTTACCTCTTTTATCTATGATCGGAATGCCGGAACGCTTCAAACGGTTGCCACAATCTCTACATTGCCTGAAGGCTACCCATCAGCTGACAATGGCTGTGCTGAAATTGCCTTATCTTCAGATGGTCTTTATTTATATGGATCAAACCGCGGACATGACAGTATTGTGGTCTACGCCGTTGACCCAGCAACTGCCGTACTTACACTAGTAGAACATGTCTCCACCCGTGGTGGGCATCCCCGCCATTTTACCTTGACTCCGGACGGGGCTTACCTGATAGTTGCTAATCGTGATGGCAATAATCTGGTTGTATTCCGTGTTGACCGCGCAACCGGGAGGCTTGCCTTCACGGGTCATACAGCTGAGGTCTCCAAACCGGTATGTGTAAAACCAGCATATTTTCCTTTGGTACTATAAATTTCGGGAGAATCCCGCACTGTGAGGAACAGGGGGATGTTGTACGAGGTTAGCCCTTAACATCCCTACAAATTTATGCAAAAGGAACACCGGAGCTGCATGCTCCGGTGTTCCTTTTGAGAAGAGGCTTGTGGCAAAATATGCTTATTTTAGCGAAACGGGCTTCAGCGGCACGATGGTGGAAACAGCCGATTTGAACAGCACATTCTGTCTACCGTCACCTTGACCCTGCAAAGTGATGGTATATGCGTCGTAGGAGGTTACTTGTCCCTGCATTTTGACTCCATTGGTAGTAAAGATTGTCACGGGAACCTTGGTTGAGATGCATTGGTTCAACAAACGTTCCTGTAATTTCAGAGTTTCCACTTTGGCAGCACTCCATCTTTTTTGAATTGTCTTCCAAGGTATTATACCACGGGTAAGACCTTCTCAGGAAATAGAGTCGCCAAGTTTAAGAGTATACAAGGAGGTAGTCAAGCTGCAACTTCTATATAGATACAAAAGTTTTCGTGGTTTTTTATGTTTTCTGCTTGTGTTTGCTGTGATCGCTGTGTTTGTGAAATTGGATCGGATCTCTGGTTTTGATATCTCGATCATACACGCGGTACAATCAGCAGAAATTCCGGCACTCACTTCCCTGGCCAAAGGTCTATCTCTGGTGGGTTCCTCAAAACTTGCGATAGGTATTTCACTTATTACTATGGCCCTGTTGTTCTTTGTACTGAAGCACAGGTTGGAACTTCTCTTGTTTCTTGTAGTCGGCTTAGGCTCGCAGGTGCTGAACACATGGATGAAGTTATGGTTTCACCGGGAGCGCCCTAACGTTCACAGGCTTATTGAACAGGCAGGATACAGTTTCCCCAGCGGCCACTCTATGGCGGCATTTTCGCTCTATGGTGTGCTTGCGTTCCTGCTGTGGAGGCATATGAGGAGCAGTACCGAACGGATATTGCTGATTCTCTTTACTGTGTTAATGACAGGAGGGATCGGCTGGAGCCGTGTGTATTTGGGCGTTCACTACCCTAGTGATGTCATTGGAGGATACGCTGCAAGCGGGGCTTGGTTGCTGCTGTGTGTCACCTGCTTTGAGGTATATCGGAATTCCAGGATGCAGGGAAAGCAGAGCCTATAAAATATACGGATCCCCTATACAGCTCGTATGGGAATCCGCATTTGCTAACAATTGGTTCGTGGATATGAAATCAAGGTGTTCTGGAAGGCAAGGCTGAAGATTTGGGCTCCTGAACATGTGCCGTGCGGCTAATACTCAGTTTCATAAGCGCCGGCAGGCTGGCTTTTAGCTTATCCGCCTCTTCACGGGTAAGCTGGCCTTCTTTAATCGAAGCATCGAGCTTCAGGCTTGCCGCATCACTTAGCTTTTGAATATATTGCTCTTCGGTCCAGCCTTTTTTCTCCTGAGCTAAAGTATATAGCGTTTTTCCTGCTCTAAGGCTGCGGATTATTTCTGTACGGTCCATCTCCAGCAGCTTGGACGTTTCATTGATGATGAAATGTCCGCGTGCGGCCTTAAATCCCTTGTCCATATTAGGCGCATGGGAATGGTGATGTTCTTTTTCAGCATGAACCGCCGAATCCGGCTTAGCGGAAGGAATATTACCTGCCGTATTCTCAGCATAAGCGGCGGCAGGAGCCAAACAGAGCAGAAATGCTGTTGCGAAGGCTGTGATTCTTTTGACATTGTTGTTCATTGTTTCACCTCTACTGTAATGTGTTGGGACTGCAGTACCCAGTATTCCCCGTATGCTGAAAGAAACCTGAAAGCCGGCTTAAGACATACTAAAATTCGCCAGCCCGCATCTTGGGTAATAATGTCTGTGCTTTATTAGAGATGAACCAAAGCAGATCAGGATATACATATTTGTACGAAGTGAAATCAATGATGTAATGCTCACAAAACTTAGGCATATGCTTTCGAAGTGAGTTTTGTACGAAGTGAAATCGATGAAGTAATGCTCACAAAACTTTAGGAGGGATGGATTTGGCTTTTGGCGCCCGCATACTCAAAACCGGATTGGCAGTAACCCTTGCCCTCTATCTGTCCGCTCTGCTTAACTTCACATCCCCCGTGGGCGCGGCGATTGCAGCGATATTCGCAATGCAACCCTCAATATACAGATCCTGGCGTTATTTTCTGGACCAGATACAGACAAGTACCATGGGTGCTGTACTGGCGCTCCTGGGTGGAATGCTGCTATCCAATGAACCGATTGCCGTCGGTCTGGTATGTATTCTTGTGATTATGATCAGTATGAGAATGAACCGGGCCGATACGATAGGTCTGACACTGGTAACCGTGATCTCGGTCATGGAGGCCTCGGGACAGTGGGAGTTTGCTTTAACCCGTTTTTTACTCACGCTGACCGGTATTATTGCAGCATTTATCATTAATATCGCAGTATTTCCTCCCCAGCCGCGTAAGCAATATATCCAGCAGATTGAAAATGTTTTTGGAAGCCTGTCATTACTGCTCAGAACTGCCGTGTCGCACGAGATGAAGGAGAGCGTCTTCCGTGATGAGAAAAATGCGCTGGAAGGCTCTATCCGGTCGCTTGCAGACAAATATGCTTTGTTTGAGGAGGAGCAAAAGCAGCTTCGCAGAGCTAAATACAGCCAAACCCGGCAAATGGTCGTCTACAAGAATCTGCTGGCTTCACTGCAGAAAGGGTTTGAGGTGCTGGAGGCGGTGGACCGGCATTATTTTCAGGCTGAACGTACAGAACGCACAGACGAGCTGTTCGACCGTCATTTGGAGCAGCTAATCAAATACCATGAGACGATTTTGCTCAAATTCGAAGACAAACTGAAGCCGGGAGCGACCGATATCGACCCGCTCAGCGAAGACAACGACAGTTTCCTGCAAGCAGCAATCAGCGGCTATGATGCAGAGAAAAGCGGGCAGTTGAGGTTATCTGTTGTAGCTGCGGCGGTCTATGACTATGGGTACCAGCTGGAGCGCCTGGATAAGGTGGCGGACCAGATCAATCGTCTTACCGGTGATGAAAAAGAATAATCCGCTATCCCTAATGAATATTCGAATAAGTTGACCATCCATCGGAATGAGGAGCATACTTTATAGTGATCAGCTTGTAAGGGCATCGATTGGAACACAGCAAAAGATCCGGCCCCAAAGGGGACCGGATCATCAAAGACTTGATTAAATATAATGTAGTTGTTACAATTGAAGGATATCAGTAACTCTAGATATACAAAGCACAATTACGCAACTTAATTGTAACATGATAATGCGTGGATGTCAACCTTTCGGAGGGGATGAATTTCAATGGAGAAACACGATATTGAATGGAAAGAAGAGCAGGAAAGGGTCGATGGAATCACGAAGCTGCTGACAGCACATATCCGGAGGTTATCCGGTGAGCTCGGTCTTCATCGCAGTGATGTCGTGGATATGCGTAAAGAGTTCTGGGAAGAGGTTACTGTGAATTTCAGCAGCCCGGATGACCTTGGGGAAACATCAACAAGTCTTCGGCAGCAGGCCCAGATTCTGAATGAACGTGAACGCCATCATCTACAATCAAGCAAAGCACTTAAAAAATATAGAAAGCTGGTTGTTTCCCCATATTTCGGCCGGATTGATTTTAAGGAGACACCTGAAGCCGGGACAGAGAAGATTTATCTGGGTATCGGTTCGTTAATGGAGGATAACGGTACTTTCCTGATCTACGACTGGCGCGCCCCCATCTCCAGTCTTTATTATGACGGGGCTCCGGGACCGGCATCCTATGAAACGCCCGGGGGCCAAATCTCCGGAACGATGGAGTTAAAGCGCCAGTTCGTCATCGATAACGGTTCGATAGAAGTCATGTTTGATACAGGCGTTACCATCGGTGACGAATTGCTCCAGCAAGTCCTCAGCCACAGCGCTGACGACCGGATGAAAAGCATCGTTGCGACGATACAGAAGGAGCAGAATGCCATCATCCGCAATGACCGGAGCCGGATGCTTGTCGTTCAAGGAGCTGCCGGCAGCGGTAAAACCTCAGCCGCATTGCAGCGTGTAGCCTATCTATTATATAAATACCGCGAGGTGCTCCAAGCAGACCAAATGCTGCTCTTTTCGCCCAATCCGCTTTTCAACAGCTATGTCTCCACAGTGCTGCCGGAGCTGGGTGAAGAAAATATGCAGCAGACCACGTTCCAGATGTATTTGGAGCATCGGCTAGGCCAGGAATTCGAGCTTGAGGATGTTTTCAATCAGACGGAAAGTCTGCTGAATGCCCCGGACGGGCCCGAGGCGGCTATACGCAGAGAAGGGATCGCTTATAAATCCTCAGTGGCTTTTCTGGATGTGATCCGGCATTACGTTAATCTTCTGGAGCATGAAGGGATGCTGTTTAAACCGCTTATGTTTCAAGGCCGGGCTGTGGTTAGCAAGGAAGAGATGGAGCACAAGTTCTACAGCTTCGATCCCAGTATTAAACTGGCGAACCGGATTGATCTTATGACGGGCTGGCTGCTCAAAAAAATCGCTGCATTCAGCGTGGAAGAACGGGATTCGCAATGGGTGGAGGATCAGATTGAGCTGATGGATTCCAGTGACTATCAGCGCGCTTATAATATGCTCCGCCGTAAGGGTGGAGGCCAGAATGACAGCTTTGATGATTTCGATATGGAGAAAACCTCGCTGGCCAGATTTATCGTCAGTCAGCGTCTAAAGCCCCTGCGCGGCTGGACCAAACGCAGTAGGTTTGTGGATGTGAAGGGGCTCTACAGCCTGCTTTTTACGGATCAAGAATTAATGGAACGTCTGAGCGGTGGCCGCAGGCTGCCTGAGGCCTGGAATGACATCTGCCGGCAGACTTTAATTTCGCTGAACCAGAACGAACTTGCTTATGAAGATGCAACACCTTTTCTATATCTGAAAGAGCTTAGTCAGGGTTTTCGCACGAACACACTAATTCGTCATGTGATTGTAGATGAGGTGCAAGATTACTCTCCATTCCAGCTGGAATTCATGCGGCGGCTGTTCCCGCGGGCCAAAATGACGGTGCTTGGTGATCTGAATCAGGCGATTTATGCCCAAGGCGAGGTGCTGGGGGATCTGGGAGGACTGGTCAGTATCTATGGGGAAGAGAACACCGAAGTCATTTCCCTAACCCGCAGCTATCGCTCTACGTATGAGATTGTTGAGTTTACACGTTCGATGATACCCGGAGGGGAAAAGATCATTCCATTTAACCGGCGGGGAGAATCACCGTTGCTGACGGTTATGGACAATGAGGAAGGCCTGCTGGCTTCTATAGAAAAGGATGTACTGAATTTGCATTCCATGGGTTATCATTATGTGGCCGTAATCTGCAAGACTGCTGAAGAAAGTGCACGCGTTCATGCTGAACTGCAGGACCGGCTTCCAGTGAGGCTGGTTACCAAGGATACGCCCAATTTTCAAAAAGGAACGCTGGTTCTCCCCGCCTATCTGGCCAAGGGGGTTGAATTCGATGCCGTTATCATTTACGACGGCTCTGAAGCTAAATATGGCCGCGAAAGTGAACGCAAGCTGTTCTATACCGCATGCACCCGGGCTATGCATCTGCTCCATATCTACAGTCTGGGCCAGCCCAATCATTTCCTGCCTGCTGAAGTTCGTGAGTCCGTGACTGCCGGGGCTTCACAGAGATAAGAACCGAAGATTTCAATACGTAAAGACCGCCTTCATAAGGATATTGGAAGGCGGTCTTTGCTGTGCGTTAGATTTAATTTAAAGGGATATCAATGGGTCTTATCCGTAGCCGTAACATCTTAGGCGGAATTTATTTGCCTACTGGATGATTTATGGAAGGTTCCTGGGCAAAGCTACGGCGTTGATACCGCGAAGTAAGCAAAATAACCAAATAGATCAACAACAATAAAAGCGGGGCAAGGGTTGAATAACGGTACATGACAGCATAGCTGGTATAAAGTGCAATCGAACCGAGAATCAGCGAGCCGATAGCTACACCCAGATCCAGTGAGTTAAAGAACATCCCGTTAGCCATCCCGCGCTGCCGGGGCTCTACAGACTGGATCATCCAGGTCTGCAGTGCAGGCTGCATGGATCCGAATCCGATACCATAACATATCGCGGCCGGAAACAGTGCGGCTGTTGATGTGGCGAAAGAGAGCAGCAGCAATCCTGCAATAATGAAGAGACTGCCTGGAATGAGCAGAGCGGGAGGACCATAACGGTCGTAGATTTTGCCGGATAGAGGTCTTACCACTACAATAGCGACAGCATTGAACATGAAGAAGTAAGCGATATGTTCAAGATGAATTTCATTACCGAAGAGAGCCAGAAATCCCAGAAGCCCCCCGTAAGAGACAGAGAGCAGAAAGTTAAGCACACAGGGAACGAATAGTCTGCGGAAGGCTCCACCTTTGAGTTGTGTCACCGGAGTATTTGCGGGCTCCTTGTGATGTGCCGGCAAATTAGCGGTCAGACGGTAGCCAAGCGGCACAATCAGCGCCAATACGGCGATTGTACAGATCAGCAGCGAGCTGAAGCCGGGCCCCTGAAGTAGGCTCAGCCCGAGAAGGGGACCGGCTGACATGGCGAGACTCGTAGACAGGCCGAAGTACCCCATGCCTTCACCCATCCGCCGGATCGGAATTACATCAGAGGCCATCGTCGGGAAGGCGGTGCTGGCCATGCCGAATCCTACCCCGAACAGCATCCGCATAAGCAAGAGAGCAAGAATGCTTCCTGCCCAGTAGTAACCGATAACCGCAGCAAGGGATATAGCAAGCCCAAGGAAGATCAGCAGATTGCGGCCGCCTTTCTCCATAGCCTTCGCAGAGAGGAGGCGTGAAGCGATGGCACTCAGTGCGAAGAGACTGGTCACAAGACTGACTTGAACAGATGAAGCGTGAAGTGTTTCTTCTGCATAGGCAGGGAGAGTGGAGAGGGTCATCTGCAGGCCCATGAACAGCATTAAATTGCAGATCGTAAGAATAATAAATGACGGGGTCCATAAACGTTCAGATGTATGATTCAAAACGGGTGTCTCCTATTCTTGAAGTGTATTTCCGGTGTTGTTGTAGATCAATTCCAGCATGGAGCGGAGATCTTCAAGCTGTTGCCGGCTTAGTCCATTAACAGCTGTTGCAATGGTCTGTTGCTCCAGAGTAACCGTGTGCTCTATCAATGACTTGCCTGTCTCTGTTGCATAGAGTAAGAAGGCACGCCGGTCGGTGGGGCTCATGGTCTTGTGGATGAAACCTTTCTTCTGCAAAAGCTCCACAATGCGGGCAGTCGTCGGCTGGTCTTTGGCAGCCGCAGCGGCAACCTCTTTCTGATTGATGCCTTCATGGTCACAGATCATCAGCAGGATAGACCACTGCTCAGGGGTGATGTCATAGGGCTTAAGGACACGGGCGAATAGATTGGAGATTCTCCGGTGCGTAGAGCCCAGCAAAAATCCGAGAAAATCTTGATGTGAAGAATGGGACATGAATAGTCGTCCTTTCCAATATACTTGTTATGACAATTATATTTAAGACAATTAAAATTGTCAATGAACAACAAAAAAGCCTATCCCCGCATTAGCGGAAATAGGCTGGTAATTTATCGTTAAACAGTGCTTAGAGCTGCGGAACCTTCTCCCAGTCCTTCAGGAAACGCTCGATGCCGCTATCAGTGAGCGGATGCTTCCAGAGTGAAGGCAGGAGGGAACCAGGAATGGTTGCAATATGTGCACCTGCAATGGCAGCCTGCTCCACATGCGCAATGTTACGGATACTCGCAGCGATGATCTCCGATTGGAGTCCGTAATTGGTCAGGATCGTCTTCAAATCCGAGATCAGCTTCATGCCATCTACACCGATATCATCCAGACGTCCAACAAACGGGCTGATATAGGTAGCCCCGGCTTTGGCTGCCATCAGGCCCTGAGCTGCCGAGAAGATGAGGGTTACGTTGGTTTTTATACCTTTTTTGGTTAGTTCATAACATGCTTCCAGACCATCTTCGGTCATTGGCAGCTTGATCACAACATTCGGTGCCCATTCAGCGATTTCATAAGCTTCCTTCAGCATTTCTTCAGCTTTCAGACCGATGACCTCAGCACTGACAGGGCCTGGGACGATCGCAACGATTTCTTTGATTACATCTTTGAACAGTCTGCCTTCTTTGGCGATAAGCGACGGATTCGTCGTTACGCCATCCACTAATCCGAGGCGGGTAATACGTTTGATTTCTTCAATATTTCCGGTATCCAAGAAAAATTTCATTTCGTGGTATCCTCCCTTGGTTGATATGGATTGACAAACGTTTTGCACCACTTCATTATGAATCATGCTGCTGGAAGATTCAACTGTTAAGATGAATATTTCAAAATAACTTTATAGAATTCCAGGCTGAAATGTAAATTCAGCAGGCCGTGCCCATTCCCTGACACGTTCATCACGTGATAATATAGAAACGGTATTGTTCATAACGCTGAAATGGCAGGTGTCAGATATGATTATGGTATATGCAGGGGTTGTTATCTTTCTGTTATTTGCTGCCGGCGTCATGGCCTTTCAGAACAGCAGGCTAATTGCCCAACAGGAGGCTGGAGAGTCTACGGGACGTATCAGCAGCTTGATGTATTCCGTCTATTATCAATCCTTTTCAATGAATGAAGAGCGTCCGGAAGCCGTTCCTTTGTTTCAATTCACCGTACATTCGGACGAAGAGGGGCGGCTTGCTAGCGGAGAGGTTGATAAGACGATCGCCCTTTGCCGTGTTCCAGCCGGAAGCGGGGAAATGGCACTCTCTGACGCACAGAACTGGATGCTGGGCAGTATCCGGCAGTCTGCGCTGCGGGGCGAGCAGATTCTACCTGCATCATTTACGGACAAGGCCGTGAACAAAGGGGAGAAAGAACTGATCTTCCGTTTGGAATCAGCCGTAAAAGAGGAGACCGCAGTTGCGGATCGTCATTAGCCATGTGGTCATTGATACCTGTACAAGGTGATAAGAAAACCCATACTAAAACTATATAATAGTTGGATAATATACAGATGAGAGTGAGGGACCGGGAATGTCACTGAATATCGGAGTGGAATTTGTTGTGGTTGATCCAGAGAATAGAGATTTGCAGAAACTGATTAAACGGCTGGATGATGAATTGAAATCCAGATATCCGCATGAGACGATCTATGTTGTGGATTTCTCTGATCCCAAGGTGAGGGAGATGACGTTTGTAGTGGCCTATGCCGGGAATCAGCCGGTAGGCTGCGGAGGTCTGCGCCCGCTTGCTGCTGATTCTTCAATGATGGAACTAAAACGTTTCTATGTAGACCCGGATACCCGCAAACAAGGAATTGCAAACCGTATGCTGCTGGATTTGGAGCAGAAGGCGGCAGCGGTGGGCTGCAGAGAGATCCGGCTGGAGACAGGCATCAAGCAGCCGGAAGCTATTGCGCTGTATGAGAAGCACGGCTACCGGCCGATTGATTTGTTTGGACCCTATATTGGTGATCCTGACAGCCTTTGTTACGGCAAAGTCTTGTCTTAATTAACTTTAAGCGTGATACTTGCCGGTCGGTGCATCCAGTACCCACTCCAGCATCAGGATCATATCCTCAAGCCGGCTTAACTGGGCGTTCAGCGTTTCTCGCTGCGGGCTACCGGCCGGCAGTGGTGCCAGGCGGGATTCCATGGATCTTTTTTGCAGGGTCAATTCATTAATTTTGGATTGGATCTGATGTTCGGTTCGCATGCTGGAAGCCTCCTGGCGATGATAATTTGCTTACTTCTCAAGGACTATTATAACGGATACATGGGGGTATTAGAAAATGACTATCAATGTGAAGCAACTCGCGGCAGAGAAAGCAGTGGAGTATGTGAAGGACGGAATGAAGGTTGGACTGGGAACTGGTTCTACTGCTTACTGGGCCATCCGCAAGCTGGGTGAACGGGTGAAGGAGGGATTGCAGATTACTGCTGTTGCCACTTCGGTTGCTTCGGAGAAACAGGCCCGTGAGCTCGGTATCCCCCTGGTCGGTTTCGGTGATATCGACGGTCTTGATCTGACCATTGATGGAGCGGATGAGCTGAATCATGATCTGGAGCTTATAAAAGGCGGCGGCGGTGCGCTGCTTCGTGAGAAGATCGTGGCCCGCAATAGTACACAGATGATAGTGGTGGCTGACGAGAGCAAAGCTGTTGATACCCTAGGCAAATTCCCGTTGCCAGTAGAGATTGTTGCTTTTGCCTGGGAGTGGACTGTAGCCGAGCTGGCCAAGCTGGGCTGTACACCAGAGCTTCGGCGCAGCGGGGATGTTCTGTACAAGACGGACAACGGAAACTATATTGCAGATTGCTGCTTCGGGTCCATTACTTCAGCTACTGCACTCGCAGAGTCTCTTCAGAATATTACCGGGGTAGTGGAACATGGACTGTTCATTGGTATCGCCGATATGGCAATCATCGGTAAAGCGGACGGGAGCATTGAAATCATTGAGCTCAAGAAGGTCTTATAGCAGAAGTAAACATGGCAGTTCCGGCCAAAGAGTCAAAAGAAAACATAGGCCTCCGCAGACTAGAGGTATAGGCCGGGCATTGATTATGATCCTGTTAGTAGCATACTGCTCCGCCCTTGTGTACTGGATGTTCCTGGGGTTTGGACGAACTGTTCATTCAGAAGGGCCGTTCCGGTATAACGTGCAGCCGCTTCGTACCATTGAATTATATCTAAATCTCGATAACGGAGTTTCTTTGTCAGGCAGAATAATCAATTTACTGGGCAATGTCATTGTCTTTGCACCATTTGGTTTTCTGTTGCCCTTGCTGAAGAGGAATCTGTATGCTGTCTTTCGGCTGCTTCTAGTGTCGGCAGCAGGAATACTGCTCCTGGAGATCATGCAGATGCTGCTTCGCGCCGGTAGCTTTGACATTGATGATGTGATCCTTAACCTGGCGGGAGTATTACTCGGATACCTCTTGCTGCGCATTGTGTATTTTAGAAGAAAATAGATGGAGAGGAGAATGAATTACATGCTGACAGATTTGAAGCAGCGTACCGATACAGAGGAAGTGAAGGAACTGCTGGCTTATGCCGTGATTGATGAACCGGATGCGCTCTGGCGCACCACGGTGGAATATAGCAGCAAGGCTGCATTGCAGCTCTATGGGTGGGAAGAGGAAGGATTGCTTGTAGGATTGGTAGGATTTGAGGAAACTGAAGATGGTTCGCTGGACATCCGTCATATTGCCGTACTCCCGGAGAACCGGGGAAAAGGCTATGCGCGGGGGATCATTCTCGAACTGTTGGCAGCCCGCAATCCGCGGTATCTTCTGGCTGAGACAGAGGATGAGATTGCCGCAGATTTTTACAGGAACTTGGGCTTCATGGTGTACAGTCTTGGTGAGAATCCTGCGGGTATTGAGATGTTCCGCTGTGTGTATGAAGTGGAAGTAGAAGAGGATGAAGAGTAAACAGCCAGATGCATTCGTAATTATCACATAGGCAGCATGGGCATGAGCCACTTCGCATATTTATGGCGGGGTGGCTTTTTTGTGTGAGATATATCTTTTGCAGGAATGAGTATGTGATATTGACTTGGCCGTATGAAAATATTCTGTAAGCAGATTGACTTTTTAGTCTGCAAATTATATAGTTTCACTGTGAAACTATTCTACACACGAACTATTATCAAAGATAGGAGGTTGGAATATTGAACCTTGAAGAACAATGGATTAACCGCTATGTGGATGCATATATGGCAGTGACCCGGCAGATCAACTCGCAGATCAGGGATAGTATGGCAGAGGGATTAACCAATGACCAGTTTCTAATTATGCGGCTGATCAAAAGCCAGGCCCTGTGCACATCCACTTTTTTGGCAGAAGCAGTAGCTGTGGGGAAGAGCTCCATTACTGCAATCATCAATCGGCTGGTTGAAGCCGGATTTATTGAACGGACCCGTGATGAGAATGATCGCCGTCAAGTCTATTTGACGCTGACACCTGTAGGAAGTGAAACCTATTGTACGGCTGAAAAGCAGGTTCATGAGGTGATTTCTCCTTATTTCTCGCATTTTGAGGAACAGGATATCGAGAAATTTATCACGATGTTTGAGAAACTGGCATTTTTGATGCAGGAAACAGGAGGGAAAGACAATTGAAGACAATACTTAGAGCAAGATGGGCCATTATAGTCGTATGGCTCGCGGTAGCCGTACTATTATTTTTAACTGCACCGGGCATGTCAGATCTCGTTCGTGAGAAGGGGCAGATATCCGTTCCGGACGGCTATACCTCGACTAGAGCTTCAGAGATTATGAAGGAAGTGGCCGATACCAAAGGCGGAGAGACGCTGCATCAAGTGGCGCTAGTCTTCAACAAACCAGCCGGTCTTTCCGCAGAAGATACTGAGAGCATTAAGCAGGGCGTTGAGAAGCTTGCTGCTCAAAAAGATACGCTGAAGATCAACTCGATCACCGACCCGTTTTCGCAGTCTGAACTGAAGGACACCCTGATTGCCAAAGACGGCAAAACCCTAATGGTTGCGCTGATGGTAAGCGGCGGGGAGGAAGCGGTTAAGCAATTGCCGGATCAGGTGGATGCATTGCTTAGCGGTGTCAGTGCCGATCACTACTTAACGAGTGAAGGACTAATTACGGAGGATACCATTGCCAGTTCGGAAGCCGGACTCAAAAAATCGGAATACATTACGGTCATCTTTATTTTGCTGATTCTGTTTGTGGTCTTCCGGTCGTTTGTTGCCCCCTTTGTGCCGCTTCTGACCGTAGGGCTCAGTTATATTGTCTCGCAGTCCGTAGTAGCATTCCTGGTGGACCGCTTCGATTTTCCTTTATCGACCTTTACGCAGATTTTTATGGTTGCCGTCATGTTCGGGATCGGGACGGATTACTGTATCTTACTGATCAGCCGCTTCAAAGAAGAACTGGCTGCTGCTGAGGATACTAAAAGTGCCATTATCACTACATACCGTAAAGCGGGTGGGACTGTATTCTACTCCGGCCTTGCCGTATTCGTAGGATTTCTGGCGATCGGGCTGTCCAAGTTCGGTCTCTACCGTTCTGCGGTAGCAGTAGCCGTAGGAATCGCTGTGATGATGCTGGCACTCGTAACAGTCGTTCCTTTCTTCATGGCAGTATTGGGTAAGACACTATTCTGGCCTTCAAGCAGTAAGCTAGAGCACAGTGAGAGCCGGATTTGGGGGGCAGCAGGTTCCTTTTCCCTCAAAAGACCTTGGGCAGCTTTGCTGATCGTAGCGGCGATCGTAGTGCCTTTCCTGTTGACTTACACGGGTAAGCTGTCCTTTAACAGCATGGATGAAATTGGTTCCAACTATGCTTCAGTCAAAGGCTTTAACATCATCTCTGAGAGCTTCGGCCCGGGTGAATCCATGCCAGGCAAGATCGTCATCAAAAATGACGACCGTATGGATACCTCGGAATATATTGGACTCGCGGAGAAGATCAGCCGTGAGCTGGAAAAGGTGGAAGGGGTCAAATCAGTACGCAGTATGTCGCGTCCGACCGGCGAGCAGATCAATGACTTCCTGATTCCAACTCAAGTGGCAACCCTATCCGATGGTCTCAGTCAGAGCAATGAAGGACTGACCAAGATTCAATCGGGCCTTGAGGAAGCAAGCAAACAGCTCAGTGACAATGAGCCGAAGCTGAACGAAGCCGTATCAGGCAGCGCGAAGCTGACAGAAGGTACAACTGAGCTGAAAAAAGGTATCGATGCTCTGGGTGATGGGCTGTCACGCATTCAAAGCGGCATTCAGAGCGGCTCCGCAGGCGCCGGAGAGATCAAAACCGGACTGGCACAGGCGGCAGCCAGCGCCAAGAAGTTAGCAGATGCCAATGCATCACTGCTGGAGGGTTACAAGAAAATTGGAGCAGGACTGACGGCGCTAGACGGCGGACTTGGTCAGCTCCAGACCCAGCTTCAAGGTGTGGCGGCTGCGCTCGGCGGCTTGGATGCGTCTTTCACCGGTCTGGAAGCTACTCATCCCGATCTCTTGCAGGATGTGAACTATCAGACAATCAAAGGCACAGTAACGCAGAGTGGGGCAGGAGCGGCCCAGCTAGCAGCTGGATTAAGCCAGATATCCGGACAGTTAAAAGGAGCTGCATCAGGCCTGGATCAGGCCAATACAGGATATGCCAAAGCGGCAGCCGGACAGACTGCGCTTGCGCAGGGGCTCGACAAGCTCGTGGCGGGTATCGGCCAGCTTCAATCAGGGTTGAATCAGGCGGCTGCCGGACAAGGACAGATTGTAGATAAGATACCTTCTATTACAAGCGGCCTGAATCAGCTACAGGGCGGCCAGCAACAGCTGGCGGACGGTTTCGGCCAGCTTACAGGACAAATTGGCCAATTGACAGATGGTCTGAGCGACAGTGCGAAGGGCCTGAAGCAGATTACAGGCGGACTGGATTCGGCTCAGGATTATCTGAAGCAGATTCAGGATGCCAAAGATGATGAACTGAGTGGATTCCTGGTACCGGAAGAGGCGCTTAAGGCTGAGGGTATGGGGCAGGTATTTGATAATTATCTGTCATCTGACCGCAAGGTGATGACCATGGATGTGGTATTTACAGCTAATCCATACAGCGCAAAAGCCATCGACAGTATGGGTGATATTCAGGCAGCTGTAGACCGCGCCGTCAAAGGTACAAAGCTGGAAAATGCCGAAACGGCCATCAGCGGTGTAACTAGCACCTATAGCGATCTGCAGAAAATATCCAATGAGGATTATACGCGGACAGTTATCCTAATGTTAGGCGGTATCTTCATCATACTGGTACTGCTGTTGCGTTCGGTTATTATGCCGCTATACCTGATCCTTTCACTAGTGATCACCTACTTCACAGCACTCGGGGTGACTGAGGCGATTTTCGTACATTTGCTGAACTACTCCGGGATTACCTGGACGACACCATTCTTCAGTTTTGTAATGCTGATTGCGCTGGGTGTGGATTACAGCATCTTCCTCATGGCCCGGTTCAATGAGAACAAGACATGGGATGTGCGGGAAGCCATCCTGCACGCCATGCGTAACATGGGTACAGTAATCTTGTCCGCGGTTGTCATTCTGGGCGGAACTTTCGCTTCGATGTATCCGTCCGGCGTACTGTCGATGATGCAGATTGCTACTGTAGTCCTGTCGGGTCTTGCCTTGTACGCCCTGGTATTCCTGCCATTCTTCGTACCAGTGATGGTAAGAATGTTCGGCCGGGCCAACTGGTGGCCGTTCAGCGGATCTGCTTCGGATGACAAACCAAGAACACTAGACATGTAAAACTGGATATTTATATAACGATCAATACCAGCTGAATGGATTGTCCTTAATCCCAAAAAACCTCCGCCGCACATTACTTGTGCTGGCAGGAGGTTTTTGGTCTAGCGGATGTATGTAGCGGCTGAATTAGCGAATCTTTGCAAAATAGCTGCGAAGCGCCCACCCGCGTTCCTGGCGTTTTTTGTATTTGGGCAGTGAGCGGTAAATGGCTGTCGATTCGGCAAAAGCACGTTTGGCATCGTCAGTTCTGCCCAGTGCCTTATACATCGAACCGGCAAGATAATAGGCTTCACTGGAAGAAGATTGTATCTCCTGAAACTGGGTTACATAATGCAAGGCTTTGTCATGATCGATATTTCGGAAGGTTTCAGCGAGACGGAGATAAGGCTGTCCGTATTGGGCTTTGCGGTTGATCTCCAGACCTTGCAGCATCTGTGCTTCGCCTTCAGGCAGCAGTCCCAGCTTCAAATTCGCATAGCCCAGCTCCACCCAATACTCCGCAGATTGCTCATAGCGGTCAGCGATTTGTACAAGCAATTCCTTGGCTTCACTGTAACGCTTGCGTTCAATCAGTAGTCTTGCCAAATCGAATTTGGCGGACACGTCATTCGGATTGAGTGAAATGGTTGTCCGCAGTCTGGACATTTGCCGGCTCCGGCGGAACGGCTTGGTGATGCTGGGGAAAATACCGACATATCGGCGGTCCAGAAAATACAGGATAACGAACAAAATGAGAAGTGCCAGAAAAGGGTTGCCCACCAGGCGGTACAGCAGTAAGAAACCGAAAATTTTAAACATGAATTCCCTCCGTTATATTGGTGTATCCGAACTTCATTCCTATAGCTGATTGCAGAGCAGGGTAATTATACCATATTGACCTTTATTTCAGATTGTTATTTTTCGTGCAGCAGGGTGAATTGACAGTCTATGGCTTAAGATTTAAGCTGAGAATATCTGCAGCTCCGCACAGGGATTTCCTGTTTTCTGCCTGCATAACTGAACGTACTCTATTTATGGGAGAAGGATGATTCATGGAATCAGGATTGGCAACAGCCGGCTTACGTCCCTTGGGACAATCCACATTAATGGTGTCGCCGCTTGGACTGGGATGCTGGCAGTTCAGCCGGGGTAAAGGCATTGTCGGGAAGTATTGGAGTAATCTGGAGGATGCGGATATTCTGGATATTGTCCGGGTGAGTCTGGAAGGGGGCATGAACTGGGTTGACACTGCTGAGATCTATGGCGGCGGTAAATCGGAGGAAGCACTAGCCCATGTGCTGGATCAGCTAAAAAGGGAGGGGAGCCCCCATGCTGCACCTCTGATTGCAACCAAATGGTGGCCGCTTTTCCGTACCGCTAATTCCATTACCTCCACGATTGATGAACGGATCCGTTGCCTCGGCGGCCGGGATATTGATTTGTACCAGATTCATCAGCCATTCTCCCTTTCTTCGATTGCCAGTGAGATGAAAGCGATGGCAGGGCTTGTTCAAGCCGGCAAGATCCGTAACATCGGAGTGAGCAACTATTCGGCCAAGCAGATGACGGAAGCCCACAGGCTTCTCCGCCAATATGGCTTGAATCTTGTCTCCAACCAGGTGAAATACAATCTGCTGGACCGGAGAATTGACCAGAACGGAACGATGGCGGCTGCGAAAGAGCTTGGAATTTCGATTATTGCTTACTCTCCGTTGCAGCAGGGCATCTTGACCGGACGTTTCCACGAGGACCCTGCGCAGATACAGGCTGTTTCCCGTATGCGGAGAATGCAGTCCGGACTTGGTGACAAAGGACTGGCCCGCAGTAAGCCATTAATCGAGAGTCTGAAGGAACTGGCAGGGAAGTACGACGTGACTCCTGGCCAAATTGCTCTTAACTGGCTGATGTATTTCAACGGCGACACGGTGGTTGCTATCCCAGGCGCATCCAAGGTCCGGCATGCCCGGGAGAATATCGGAGCGATGAGCTTCCGTCTTGAGCAAGGCGAGCTTGAGCATCTGAATGAAGTCTCTTGGACCGTTTTGAAGTGACGGATATGACTGGATAATGAACCTTTTATAATGAAACGTAGAAGACCTCCATTCCGCAGCGCGGATTTGGAGGTTTTTATTTTTTTCCTCAATGTGCAATAAAACTGTTTAGGATTGGAAGTTACGGGTTAATTAAGGGATAAGATAGTGCACAGATGCGCAAATATGGACGAACCTATATAAGGAGGTTGACTTAAATGAGTATGGCAGTACATAATCTTATGGCTTATAATCCTCACTATTTCAGACCTCAGCCCGTTGCTGATCCCAAGCCGCAAAGATCCGATGACCACACATTGAGCTTCAAGGAAATTCTGAGCGAGAAGCTGAAGGCGCAGAACGGAATGAAGAAATAATTACAATACTTCAGTATATCTATAATGATAATAAGATAGAAGCCGGATAAATCGACTAAGGTCGTTTATCCGGCTTTTTGCGTACCTTCTAATGTGGATTGGTTAAAGAAGCTAAGGTCTAACCTCATAGAATTGGCAGCTGCTGCGGGAATAATAGGTTAAGTCGCTGACTCTGGATTGAATCACGACATCCGAATCAGTAAAGCGTACAACGGTGGCTCCGGTATTCACCAGATGGTCATCCTCGAAGACTCTTACCGGCAGTTTGCGGTCAACGGCTTCCTGGAGATCGCTGTCGGTCAGCAAAGGGCGGTTAATAGGCATGATGGTACTCTCCTTTTATACAATATAACGATGCTGCGATTGCTGATAATGGAATTCAAAAATAGTATACCTGCGGGCAGCAGATAAATCCAGAAGGAACTCAAATGTGGGTCACATCTATCGTAAGTATTTCCACCATAAATCAGAAGTTTGCCTCCTCAAAAAAAAAGATCGCCTACTGTACACTAAATATAGTAAGAGAAACCTTTGAAAGGGGTACAGAGGAATGAGAAAAGCAAATCACCTGGCAGTGTCACTTGCCGCCGTTCTGCTCGTCGGTTCACTGGCAGGATGCGGAGGAAACAATAACGCCGGGAACGACGGTAAAAAAGATAATTCAGGTAACAATGCGGCAAGTACTAATGCTCCAGCAACAGAAAAGGCAGCAGATCCTGCTGAAAAAATTGAGCTCTCTTTCTGGACACTCGGTAACGTCAACTATGAAGAGTTGGGGAACCAGTATACCAAGGAACATCCGAATGTTACCATTAAGGTTCAGAACACCGGTGACCAGACCGCTCACCACAACAACCTGACGACTGCATTGTCAGCAGGTTCGGGAGCACCGGATATTTTCCAACTTGAAATCGGTTTCATGGAACGTTTCCTGGGGGCCCAGGATAAATTCTACAACCTGAACGATTATGGCGCGAAGGATATTCAAGCCAATTATCTGGACTGGAAATGGAAACAAGCCTCTTCCAAGGATGGCAGCTTCCAATTGGGTCTTCCAACAGATATCGGACCTACTGTTGTATACTACCGTACCGACTTGGCTAAAGATGCCGGTCTACCGGATGATCCAGACGGCTTCGGTGCTGCCATCGATACCTGGGATAAATTTGCTACAGTAGCCAAAGCGTTCAAAGACAAGACCGGCAAGCCGTTTGTGGATCTGACGGATCTGACTTATAACGCTCTGCGCGACCAGTCGGCTGACGAAATTTACTTCAGCAAAGCTGATGGCAAATTCATCGGTGACACGAATCCGCAGGTTAAGAAGGCATATGATTTCACAGTTAAGGGTATTCAGGAAGGATGGATCAGCAATGTAATGCTGTGGTCTCCTGAGTGGGGCCAAGGCATGAACGACGGTTCCTTTGCAGTAGTTATGGGACCTGCATGGATGGCCGGTAATATTAAGAGCAATGCACCGGATTCCTCCGGTAAATGGAAAATTGCTCAGCTTCCAGAAGGTGCCGGCAACTGGGGCGGATCATTCATCACCCTGCCGAAGGAAGGCAAGCATCCTAAGGAAGCTTATGACTTCATCCAATGGCTTGTTAATAAAGACAACCAGCTCGAATCGTTCAAGACTAAAGGTCTGATGCCTTCCATTCCTGCACTGTATGAAGATCCTGCCTTTAAGGACTTCAAGGATGAATTCTTCGGCGGCCAGCAGACTGCGGTTGAATTCGGTAAATCAGCAAACCGTGTAAAACCTGTCTACTACGGTCCTCTGCATGACCAGACGGATACGTTCTTCAAGAACGCACTGAAGAATGTACTGGAGAAGAAAGCCGATCCGGCCAAAGAGTGGGATGAAGCCGTAAAACAGGCGAAGACTCTGGCAGAACGCGGTTAATTAGTTCAATTAAGTTGTTATGATCGTCCGGATTCATGGGGGAGCAGTATCCTCCTTGAATCCGGATTTAAAAACGTTATATTCCCTGGAGGTGTGACATGGCTGAGCCCGTACTCGCGAGTCCACATGCCGAGAGCAAACGCCCTTTTTTAACTGAACAAAGACGGAGCCGCATTACTGCATATACCTTTATTTCTCCTTTCTTTATTCTGTTCTCGATATTTGGACTGTACCCGATATTCTTCACAATTTATTTATCCTTTTTTAAGTGGGATGCACTGGGTCCCATGAAATTCGTCGGTATGAAAAACTATGATCTGGTGACGAGCGACCCTACTTTCTGGATCTCTTTCACCAACACGCTCATTATGGGCCTTATGGGAACTGTACCGCAGATTATTCTTGCGCTGCTGCTGGCAGTACTCCTGCATTCGGGGATGACCCGTTTCAAGAAAACGTTCCGTATCCTCTATTTCATGCCGAACATCACTTCGATTGTTGCCGTTACTCTCGTATTCAGTACGTTGTTCGGTAATAACGGTATGATCAACTGGATGCTGAATGGACTCGGTCTGGACAGCATGGCCTTCAACTCTGGCTGGTGGGGTGTTAAAATCGCCATTTCTTCAATGGTCATGTGGCGCTGGACGGGCTACAATGCCATTATTTTCCTATCTGGCTTGCAGAGTATTCCAATGGATCTGTATGAAGCGGCCCGCATTGATGGAGCGAGCAGAAGACAGCAGCTTACCTTCATTACCCTGCCGCTGCTGCGTCCGTTCATAATTTTTGTTACCCTGCTCTCAACGATTGGAGCATTGCAGCTCTTTACAGAGCCATATGTATTCCTGGGCCAATCCGGAACCGGATCGACTAGACAGGAAGGAATTACGATGGTGACCTATCTCTACAGTGAAGCTTTCCGTAATGGATTCTTTGGTACGGCGGCGGCTACGGCAGTTCTGCTGTTCCTCGTCACGATTATTTTCTCCTTGCTTAATATGCTGGTCTCAAGCCGCATGGGCGGAGATACAGGAGGGAAAAAAGCGTGAGCACACTGCGTATGTTCAAAAAAAATCCGGACGATCTCGGCCTTTTCGGTAAGTTCTGGTTCTATGTTCTGCTAATTCTCGGGGCCCTGGTGTCCATCTTCCCGTTTTACTGGATGTTTGTGGTAGGTACCAATGACAAAGGTGCTGTATTCCATGTGCCGCCGCTCTTGACCATCGGGGATCAGTTCATTGACAACTTCAAGCGTGTACTGGATAAATCGGATTTCTTCCAGGCACTGGGCAACTCCCTGTTTGTATCATCAATGGTGACGGTTTCGGTCGTATTCTTCTGCACACTGGCCGGTTATGCGTTTGCCAAATATGAGTTTCCGTTCAAAAATGTACTATTCTACTTCGTCATTGCCACCCTGTTCGTGCCGCAGCAGCTCGGAGTATTGCCAACCTATGTCATTATGGCCAAACTGCACTGGATCGACAGTTTCAAAGCGCTGATTGTACCAGCGATGGTTAATGCCTTCGGGATCTTCTGGATGCGCCAGTACATTTCCACAGCTGTACATACGGAGCTGATTGAAGCCGGTCGGATCGACGGCGGAGGTCATTTCCGTATCTTCTGGAACATTGCAATTCCTGTCATTACACCAGCTATGGCTACGCTTGGTATTCTAAATTTCATGACCGTATGGAATGATTTCTTCTGGCCGCTCGTCGTGCTGAAGAACAAAGAGAATTTCACCATTCAGATTGCATTGCAGCAGCTGTTCACCACGCGTGACGGCCTGGATTATGGAATGATTATGTCTGCAACATTCACCGCAACACTACCGCTGCTCGTTGTATTCCTGCTCTTCAGCCGCTGGGTCATTGCCGGACTTACGTCGGGTGCGATCAAGAGCTAAGAGGAATTAAGGATTGCCGTGAAGAATAATAAGGACATAGGACAGCAGGAGGAAGGGAAGGATTTATGAAGCTCCGCCGCAAAATATTGTTCGCTATTATTCTTCTCGTGTTCATCCCCGTCATTGTGATGGGAAGTGTGACCTACGTTAATTTTTCCAATGCCATGGAGAAGAAATCCAGCAATTTCTACTGGATCTCCCTTCTGGAAACCGACCGCAAGCTGAAGTTTGCGCTCAGTGAAATCTCATCCATAACCAATTCGGCCATTACACAGCCGGCGATTCAGCAGTCACTGAAGCAGCCGGATTTTGTGCTGACGTATGACCGTAAGCAGGAGATCAATAATCTGCTGATCAATCATCCTATGATTACATCCTTTAGTTTGTATGGCAAAGACCGCTTATTGTATCAATACAACGCTCCGATGTCCTTCGCTGACATGCGGAAGCAAGTCTGGTATGGGGCAATGGAGGGCGCAGAGGGGCGCCCTGTCTGGTCTGGTCCAGGGGAGAACGGTTCGGAAGCTTCGGGTCACCCTGTGCTGGTGCAGGCCAGAATTATTAAGGATTATTATTCGCTGGAAGATATCGGCTATCTGGTGGTGTATGTGAAGCCGGATTTGCTGGATCAAATCTTCTGGGAAGCCGCCACACTGAAAAAAGGGGATATTCTGCTGGTGAACAAGCAGGGGAACATCGTCTTTACCAAATCCGGAGAGCATATCGGACAACGAACGGATTTTCCTTTTTTACAGGATAACTATTCTCAGGATGAGGATTATTACATCGACAATTATCAGGGGGAGAAATCACTGATTACTTTCCTCCCTTCACATAATGCAGACTGGTATTTGGCAGCGATTACACCGATGAATCTGATATCATCAGAGTCAGTCTCCATCCGCAATATTGCGCTCATACTGGGTGCGGTCTCGCTGATATCTGCTTTTTTATTTGACCATTATTTTGTGCGCAGGCTTGTGCGCAGCATCAACAGTGCAGTGAACGGTATGAAACGGGTGAAGCAGGGGATTTTTACACCCATTACCATTCCCCCTCGTGCCGACGATGAGAGCGATTCGCTGATTGACGGTTTTAACCGGATGAGCTCGCAGATCGTAGAACTGATCGAGCAGGTGCAGACGGAGCAGGGCCGTAAGAAGGAAGCGGAGATGCAGGCGCTGATGGCACAGATTAACCCGCATTTCATCTATAATTCACTGGAATCCATCAATTCCATGGCTATACTGGCAGGCAACCGGGATATCAGTAAAATGGTGATCTCGCTTGGTAAGCTGCTGAGGATCAGCATCAGTCAGAATCAGGAACTGATTCCGCTGCAGATGGAGTTTGAGCATGTCCGCCATTATCTGGATATCCAGAAATTCCGTTTTGAAGACAAGTTCTCTTATGCGCTGGAGCTGCCGGATTCCCTTAAGTATCTGATGACTCAAAAGCTCATAGTTCAGCCCATTGTCGAGAATGCCTTATACCATGCCATTGAACAGATGGAGGAGCATGGAGTGATTACAATCTCTGCGGAGGAGATGGGAAGGGATCTGATTATTATTGTCAAGGATAATGGCCCGGGCTTTGATCTTGCTACGATGATGAGTCTGTGGAATAAGGAACGCATCAATCCGAAAAAATACAGCGACAGCGGGGTCGGGCTTAAAAATGTGCATGAGCGCCTGAAGATCAGGTTCGGCAATCCTTATGGCATTGTAGTCTGTTCCTCCCCAGGTTTCGGGTCAACGATATGTATCCGCATTCCGAGAATTCTGCCATGACGGGGGCTGACGGAATGACCAGGAAGCAGACGATCCAAAGATGGCTGATGAAACGGGGATGGATCATTCTTTATATTGGCCTGATGTCGGGGGCGGTCTTCTTTATTATGCAAGGCAGAAGGGAACCTATTGAGGACAATGCCCAGGAGAAAATTACACTCACCTTCCGCCATTTTTGGATTAAGGAGCATGACCGGCCATTACTGGCTATTTTTGAAGAGGTTGTGGAGGAGTATCAGCAGGAGCATCCTAATGTCAAAGTGAATTTCGAGGGACTGGACCAGACCATACACCGGGAGCAAAAGCTGAAGAGTGAAATGGTTACCGGTACGCCGCCGGATATGTTCGTGTTATTCGGAGGGGCCGAGATTGAACCTTATGTCCGCTCCAACCGTTTGATGGATTTGACGGACTTTGCCGAGGAGAACGGTTTGAAGGATCAGTTCAAGGATCTGCACCTCTGGACGTTCAATAATAATCATATTTACGGTCTGCCGATTGAAGGCAATGCGGAGCCGCTGTACTATAACCGGACGATCTTCAACAAGCTCGGTATTAAGGTGCCTGAGACGCTGGCTGAACTGGATGAGGCGATCCGCCAACTGAAGCAGGCCGGCTACATTCCCTTTGCGCTCGGCAATGAAGACCGCTGGCCTGCGGGAATATTTGCCCATTATTTAATGGACCGCTATGCCGGTCCGGATCTGATCCAGAAGCTGGTCACCGGCAAGGATGGAGCCAGCTTTGAGAACAGCTATTACAAACAAGCTTTCCGGCATTTGGGTGAGTGGATCCACGAAGAGGCATTTAGTCCGCTCTCTAATGATACATCACCGGAAAATGCAGTCGGCCTGTTTACAAACGGGCAAGCTGCCATGTATTTGAACGGCAACTGGGATATTAACCTGTTCACTGGAGAGAAGGCATCTGAGGGTTTCCAGAACGAGGTAGGGGTTATTCCGTTCCCGGCTCTAGGAAGTGATGAGGAAGCCTCTATTGCGGGCGGGTACACCATCGGAATCGGATTGTCTTCGAGCCTGAGCGGAGCCAAACGGGAAGCGGCGCTTGCGCTGATGCAAGCATTCTATACACAAGAGATACAGAGACGGATTGTATACGAAGGCTTAAGAATCCCGTCCATGCGGATTATCATTGATCCGAATAAGACAGGGCCGGTATTTGCACAAGTCATGGAGATGATGGAGAAAAATCAGCAGAGCTTTGTGCCGTATGATAATCTCCTTTCCCCTGAGGTCAAGAAAACATTCCTGAGTGTCATAGAAGAGATGATTGATGGCGGTCTGCAGGGCAATGAGGCATTAAAGCAGCTGCAGGCCTCATCGGAACAATACTGGAAATTGATTCGGAGCTCGGCCATTCAATAAGCCTGGGGGGGTCTTTAGATGGGGGTAACACAGGTGAATTATAAAGTGCTGCTGGTGGATGATGAACCGGTCATTCTGCGAAGCTTGAAGGTTGCCATACCGTGGGAAGAACTTGGCCTTACTATTGTGGGGGAAGCGCGGAATGGGGAAGTGGCGCTGCATATGATCGAGGAGACGGAACCTGACATTATCATCAGCGACATCCGCATGCCAGTTCTTGATGGTATTGCACTGATGAAGGAGGTGCTGCCGCGCAGTGGTAAGCTGATCTTTATCTTTATCAGCGGGTACGGGGAGTTTGAGTATGCACGGGAAGCACTGCGGCAGGGGGCATTTGATTATTTGCTGAAACCAATTGATCATGAGGAATTAACCGAGATGCTCACACGGGCCAGAGCAAGACTCGACCATCAGAAGGAGAATGAACAGCTGATGCTCTCGGTACAGACTCTGTCGATGCTGGCCCGTGAGCGGATGTTTGCCGAGTTCACGCTTGGTAATCCGCGTCCGCTTCAGCATCTCAAATGGCTGGAGAACAGTGAGCTGGAGAGCGACTATTTCATGGCGGTGGTCCGGCTGGATCATTATGCCGCTCTGATCGCCGAGTGGAGTGTGGAGGAGAAGCGCCTTTGGCTGTTCGCGGTAAGGAACATTCTGGAAGAGTGGTCGCTGGAAAATGGTGTGTTGTCTGTGTTCCCGTTCTATAACGGTGAATGGATCCTGCTTTTTCCAGGAAATCTTACTACCGGCAGAAAAGAACTTGGCGAACAGTTGATCGAAGGGATCAAAAGATATTCCAAGCTGGAATGTTCAGTGGGGATCAGCCGCATCACACACGGGCTTAATCAATTGAGCACCGTGTACCCGCTTGCTTGCAAAGCTCTGTACCAGCGGTTTTATTCAGGTCAGGCAGGTGTATTCCTCGATGAGGATTCCTTACCTGGCGGAAGCCGGGAAGTGAAATATCCGAAAGAGCTGGAGCTTGCCCTGATTGAAAGTATCCGCACCGTAGATCTTGAGCGGATGCTGTCCTTATTCGATGAATTGTCCAGTTTCATTGAAGCACAGGGATTGCCGCAGGAGCTTGCGGAGAGGCTGATTATTGAGATGATTGTGGTGCTGTACCGACAGTTTGAACATCTCAATATGCATACTGACTGGTCCTTAGAAGGATTGCTCAGCAGGCTACACGGTCTAGGTACACTTTCAGCTATGATTGCGGCACTGAAGATGGAATTTCGCGAGTGGATGCTGGAGAGCCATAAATCTGCCACCCGTGAGGATGGCCGGAGCATCGTGGAGAAGTCCAAACGGTATATTGAGGCAAATTACCATAAGGATCTCAGCATAGAAGAGGTATCGGAGGTCGCAGATCTGAGCATCAGCCACTTTTGCACCCTGTTCAAACAAATCTCGGGCTATACCTTCCTGGAATACGTAACCCACTGCCGGATGGAGAAAGCCAAATATATTTTGCAGAACAGCAATGTTAAGGTCTATCAGGTTGCACCGCTTGTCGGCTATCAGGATCCGCGTTACTTTACGCAGGTATTCAAGAAAGCCACCGGAAAAACACCTACGGAATACCGTGAATTGAATTCCCGGCAGGCTAATTAGGCTTTGCCTTATCTCTGATGTTAAGTTTGCCTAACAAAACCGCAGGAGCTGGTCTTGAAGACCTTTGCTGCGGTTTTTTGTTGTATTGGTGGTTGGCTTGATGCTGTCCGGATACATGGAAGGAGCTTTCTCCCAGGGATAAACGAGGTGTTCAGCCTGTCTCCCTGTCATAAGTATGACATTTGTCATACTGTATCATTGATGTTTATGTCTTCCGCAGATGACACATACTTCTCTATAATTAAGATAGATGAATGTATCCGTGACCGGGCACATCCGAGGAGGAAATGAACAAGATGACTACAAACCAGACATCACAGCTCTCCAGCCTGAAAAAAAGCATGGCCCCTTTTGAAAAAACTAATCAGAGTGCGAGCATCAGACAATTGATCAATACACTCGTTCCGCTGGTACTTTTATGGATGGCAGCCTATTTCAGCCTGTCTGTATCCTACGGACTCACGCTTTTGTTCGCGGTCCCAGCTGCGGGATTCGTGATCCGCACCTTTATTATTTTCCATGACTGCTGCCATGGCTCGTTCTTCAAAAACCGCAAAGCCAATGATATCATCGGCACGATTACGGGCGTACTGACGCTTGTACCCTATCGCCAGTGGAAGCATAGCCATTCTATCCATCATGCCGGGAGCAGTAACCTCGATAAACGGGGAATCGGCGATATCTGGATTATGACGGTAGAGGAGTATATTGCTGCGAAGCCATTGAAGCGCCTGTACTACCGCATTTACCGCAATCCGCTGATCATGTTCGTGGTCGGGCCGATCGCTGTCTTCCTGATTCAGTACCGTTTCAATGCCAAGGGTGCAAGACGCAAGGAGCGGATGAACACTTACTTAACTAATGTTTCTATTGCCGCACTTTATGCTGCATTGATCTGGGCCATGGGCTGGCAGGCTTTTCTGCTGGTACAGTTGCCTGTTGTATTCGTATCCGGCTTTCTAGGCATTTGGCTGTTCTATGTACAGCATCAATTTGAGGATTCCTACTTCGAGCATGAAGAGGAGTGGAGCTATGTATCAGCCGCAGTGGAAGGCAGCTCTTATTATAAACTGCCTAAGCTGCTGCAATGGATTACCGGTAATATCGGATTTCACCATGTTCATCATCTAAGTCCGAAGGTGCCGAACTATAATCTGGAGCTGGCACACAATGCCTCCACACCGCTGCAGCATGCAACAACGATTACCATCGGAACCAGCCTGAAGGCCCTCCATTTCCGCTTATGGGATGAAGAGAATAAAGGTTTTGTCGGTTTCAGGGAGATCAAGGCGAGAATGAAAGAGCCGAAACCGGGAACAGATGGCCTGAAAGTCATCAAACCCGGATTCCAGGGCGAATAAAATATATAGCAGAGAAAGAAGCAGCCGGAGAACATCAGGCGCTGCTCTTTCTCTTTTTTTGCTGCATATTGTTGGAGGATGCTGGGTTTATGCTAAAATGGGGGTACAAACTTGCTGGCAAAAAGGATGGCTGACATGCAGAAGTGGCATCATATTTTTCACAAAAGTACGGGTCTCAGCCCATATGTATGGGTAGTGTTTTATATTCTCCCGTTTTATTTCATCTTCCGTTCCGCTTCGGTGAATCAGAACCAGTGGGTCTATGGAATCGTTATGATTATGGTCTTTTTCGCCTGCTATGTCCTCTCCTTCAAATCGAAGGGCTGGGTTGTCTATTTCTGGACCAGTGTGCAGATCGTTGTCTCAATTACCATGACTCTGCTGTTCGGATATATGTATTTTGCTTTGTTTATTGCCTTTTTTATCGGGAATATTCAGAAAAGAGCCGGTTTTTTTATTCTGTATTCGATTCATCTGCTGACCACTATCGTAGCTATCAACTATGAGCTGATTACTAGAAACCCTGTATTCATCTCACAGATTCCGTTTGTATTGGTGAGTATGATCGCGGTAGTTCTTCTGCCCGCGACAACGCATAACCGGAACAACCAGGATAAGCTGCAGGGTCAGCTGGAGGATGCCAACAAACGCATTTCTGAACTGGTAATCATGGAGGAGCGGCAACGGATCGCCCGGGATCTGCACGATACACTTGGACAGAAGCTGTCGCTGATCGGCCTCAAAAGTGATCTGGCCGGCAAATTGATTTACAAAAATCCGGCGCAAGCGGTACACGAGATTAATGACGTCCGCCAGACTGCCAGAAGTGCACTCAAGGAAGTCAGGGAAATGGTTACGCAAATGCGCGGAATCCGTCTGGAGGATGAGCTGGTACGTATCCGGCAATTGCTGCAGGCGGCAGAAATTGAATTCACTTTGGAGGGCAGTCCGAGGCTGACGAATACCTCCTTGATTACAGAGAATGTACTAAGCATGTGTCTGAAGGAAGCTATTACCAATGTAGTGAAGCACAGCCAAGCAACACTTTGCCAGGTGCTGATCGAACCGTCACGGACCGACCTGCAGATTAGGGTGAAGGATAACGGTACGGGAATTGAAGGAACCAACCTGTACGATAAGGGACACGGGCTGCAGGGGATGAAGGAGCGGCTTGAATTCGTGAACGGAAGTATGGATGTAGTGCAAGATCAAGGAACGACGCTCGTCATTAAGGTGCCGAATGTCTTTAAGCAACCGGAACTGGAGGTAAAAGAACTATGATCAAAATAGTAATTGCTGAAGATCAGCGCATGCTGCTGGGGGCACTTGCTTCCCTGCTGGATCTTGAGGAAGATATGCAGGTGGTAGGCCGGGCAAGCAACGGTGAGGAGGCTGTCAAGCTCGTGCAGCTGCACCAGCCGGATATTTGTATCATGGATATTGAGATGCCGGCGATGAGCGGTCTTGAGGCTGCGGAGGCCTTGAAGGATTCTGTCTGTAAAATAATGATTCTGACCACCTTTGCACGTGCGGGGTATTTCGAACGTGCTGTCAAAGCCGGTGTGGATGCTTATCTGCTGAAGGACAGTCCAAGTGAAGAGCTTGCGCTCGCGATCCGCAGTGTAATGGCCGGCAAAAGGCTCTATGCTCCCGAACTGATGGATGAGGCCTACAGCAATGAAGCGAATCCCTTGACCCAGCGGGAGAAGGAAGTGCTCGGACTCATTGCCGATGGCAAAAATACGAAAGAGATCGCCAGCCAGCTCTACATCACAACCGGAACAGTACGCAACTACATATCTGTAATACTCGATAAGCTTGACGTAGGGAACCGGATTGAAGCGATTACCCGATTTAAGGAAAAGGGCTGGTTTAAATAAACCGGAGATGTAAAGCCTGAGCGTATGTTAACAAGGCTTTGAATTGTATCTATTTTCTATTTCGCATGCACCGAAGATACATATAAAGTCCCGAAACCAGAAAATACAAGAGAGCTGCAAACAGAAACCTCCATAAGCTCACTGCTGTTCCATGATAAGATTGCGATAATTGCCTGACTCCGAACAATGTGACAGATAGAACCATGAGATCACATAGTAAGGCAAATAACAATCTACTGAGCTTATTTAGCTTAATCCGTAAAGCCCGCAAGTTCCATATAGAAGCAATTACCTCCAGTGAAAGTATGGAAATGGCTGCACCCTTATAACCGAAACCGGGGATTCCTACCAGAAAATATTGGACAATAATGGAGCAGGTGATTCCTGTAAGAAGTCCGTAAAATGGACTCTTCCTGATATCCTGTGACCACAAAATACTGGTGGAGATTTCGCGAAAACCCACCAATAGGGGGATCGCCGCTAAATATTTTATAGCAGGTCCGGCTGTTTCTGTATTGAAGATAAATAATGATAGCTCAGGGGCATATCCCTTTAGAAATAGGGCTGTTGCCATTCCCCATAACCAGCATATTTTTAAGGCTGTAGCGGAAAGATGATTAAATCTCTTCATCATTCCCTGCTGCCACTCCGCCGCCATTTGCACGGTCAGGGTGTGGCACAAGGCTCCAGTCAGAAGGGTGGGCGCATAGGCTACAATGACAGCCATTCCATAGATTACTCCATATATAGAGGTTGCTTCGGATGTGCTATAGCCAGCTGCTAGCAGCCGATTGGGAATGAGTACAGCATCTATAAATTCAGAGGCGGGAATGATAAGTCTTGTGGCAGAGATCATAAGTGAAGATTGAATGAACCAGAAGATCGGAAGAGACTGGACTGAATAACTGGTGTTGTTATGAAAGCTTGCTTTATTTATAGAAATATAGACAGTGAGCAGAGAAAAGGCGAACAATGCGCCTATGAAAGTACTGTAAATCCCTGAACCTATTGCGCGGTTGATCCCAAGGGGCAAGACATGCCAGACAATCAATAGTAAGAAGAAAATTCTGGAGGATTGCTCGATAATCTCGGACAGCGCTATAACCCCAATTTGTTTGTGACCCTGCAAGTATCCCCGCACCAATCCCAAGAGCGGCACAGCTAACAGTGCAGGAGCGAGACTTCGAATTGAAAATTCCAGACCGGGATTACCTAGCCTTTCGGAGATAGCGGTGGCCTGCCGAAAAACCACCAGACTGACAATTCCTCCAGAAAAAATAACGCCCAGCGATATGATTTTAAGTAGACTCCAGCTTTGGGCAGGTTTCTTTGCACTTGCCATAGCCAAGGTTGTCGGCAATCCCCCTGTGAACATAAGCACAAATCCGTAAAAAGAGTAGGCGATTTGATACAGACCAATTCCTTCTGCACCAACAATTCTTGTCAAGATCACACGACCGATCAGTCCGATTAGTTTCACGATGAACAAAGCAAAAGCTCTGATTGCAGATTGCCTTAACAGACGGGAAACTTTCATAATACCTCCAACATAACACCAATATCATATGATTAATTTATGACATTGATTCTGTGTTATGCTGACAAGCCTGAATTGTTCATCCTTTGATGTGAAAAAGCTGGTATTTGGTATCTTCGTCCCAGCCCAGATCAAAAGGAACGCGATACCGGTCTGCGGTGTGAGAATTGACAAGCGGATAGCCCGAATCATCAAATCCGACTATCACGGAGAAATGGTCCGTATCATCGTGCTTCAGGATATAGCCAATCAGATCTCCAGGCTGAAGCTTTGAAATGGCCCCACCGGGATATTTATTAGACGGGGACATAATCTGCTGATAATTGCCTTTGGCAATTAGTTCCCCGTATCCTGACCTCAAGAGAAATCTGCTGAAGGAATCGGTTTGTACCCAGGTTTGTGTGCCGCCGGATTTATAGAAATACCGCCAGGCTCCATTCATTGGCAAACCTCCGCCTTCTTCAGAATCCCCGATAACCTGTGAGGCAAAGTTCGTACAATCCCCGCCTTTACTGGTATAATCCAGATATTTTTTATTATAGTGATGCTGATTTCCAGCCCCCCATGCAGCTCCGGCATATTTATTTGCATATGCGACGGCCCGCAGGCGATTGAAGTTCTTGTCATCATTTTGATTTGATTTGGGTGTGACAGAAGGAGCAGCCCGCTCAGCTTTTTCCGCGATCTTCCGGGGATTCTCATCCAGAGGGTCCAAATACCATTCGCGCGTGATTCTCCAGTGACCGTTACTTTTCTTCAAGGTCATAAAATGGCGCGTCCCAACGCCGAAGTATTGCTCAGGGATAATTTTATTGTTGTATACATAGGTGATTTTAAGTGATTGTACCAAAGATACTTTGGCGGTATCTCCAATGATGCTCCGGCGGATCATCCGAATGTTGTTGTTGGCATGGATTAATTTAATATTCCGCTTCTCCGCCCAAGTATTCATATATTCGGTTCTATTGCGTTCATGCTGGAGAGCATGTTTACTCAAGGTCTGTTCCATAAAGTAATGTTCCTTAAGGAGACCCGTTTTGCCATTAATGATGATTTTGGCTCTATCCGCATAAATGTTTTCAAGCTCGGCTTCAAGCTCACGATCGGGTTCACTGGGATTTGCAGCAGCCCTTTCAACGGAGAAATGTAAGGAAACAAGCAGAAGAATAACAGCAGAGACGAGATATCTGTTTTTCATTAGTGTCAAAGTTCACCTTCCAGTCTTGTGGAAATACATGATTATCATGGAATGCTTTTTACGATTATCCATTTGTTGTTCAGAGCACATTGACAAGATTGCTACAGACCATTTTTTTTTGTGTTTACTACAAGAAATTTTTTGTTGCGAGAATTAATATTGCCCAACACGCTACGGGTTAATATGGGTATTTAATGCCATTTGAAATGCAATGCTTCAGATGAACATTATAAGATGGCTTCCGGGCTTCATTCGGGCGTTATCTTTTTGTTTTTGCGAAATTAATTAGGGGCTGTCAATAAACTTATCTTTACATGACTTTATTCCTGTTTTTCCCGCCTGAGCGTGTCCCGGATTGGAACCGGTGGATATTTTTGCTAAGATAAATGCAAACATGTGATCTTATCCCTTAATCTGGGTAATGACGTAATGAAGTACATGTGTGCAAATAACACAATATATCAGCTGAACTGCCACCTAATTCAGTCGGGAGGACAACTAATTTGCCTGAACTAACATCATCCTATGTAGATTCGCTCGCACCCAATGCCGCTGCCATTAAGAATGGCCAGGGTCTGGTGCGCAAGAAGAGCTTCGTACAGCTGCATGTTTCAGAGAATGGAGAGTTGCTCTTTGGTCAATGCGCCGGGAGCGGTAAAACCCCTTACGAATGCTCTGTGGATTTTATTACCCCTGAAAGTCCGGTGTTCCGTTGTACCTGTCCCAGCCGCCAGTTCCCTTGCAAGCACACCTTGGGCCTCCTTTATGCTTATGTGGATGGGCAGGCTTTCTCGCTAGCACCTGTGCCGGAGGATGTTGCCTCCAAACGTGAGAAGGCGGAGAAACGGGTTGAGAACAAGGCGAAGCAGACGGCCGAGGGTACCGAGAGTAAGCCAAAGAAGGTCAACAAGTCTGCATTGAAGAAGAAAATAAACGCACAGCTCGAGGGACTCGATCTGCTGGAAAAGCTTGTGCTGTCTCTGATCCGCGGCGGATTATCCTCCATCGACAACAAGACACTCAAAACCATACAAGAGCATGTGAAGCAGCTTGGTAATTATTATTTATCTGGAGCGCAGACACAGCTGCGCAGGTTTGCTCTGTTGCTGGGCAAGGGAGAGGACAGAGAAGAGGGTTATACATATGCCATGGAGCAGTTAACGCGGCTGCATGCTTTTATCAAGAAAGGCCGGATCTATCTGACAGCCAGAGCCGAGGACCCGGAGCTGGCTCTCGATCATGAATCTTCGATTGATGAATGGCTGGGACATGCATGGCAGCTATCGGAGCTTAAGGAGTATGGGCTGGTGAAGGAAAATGTGGAGCTAATGCAGCTTGCGTTCTATAGTTACGATGATGCTGCCCGGCAGGAGTTGGTAGATGTAGGCTACTGGCTGGAGACCGCTAGCGGCGAGATTCACCGGACTGTGAATTACCGTCCTTATAAAGCTGCCAAGCTGATGCGGGAGGAAGACAGCTTTTTTGAGCTTGCCTGTATTCCGCTGCTGTACACTTACCCGGGAGATATGAATGTCAGAGTGCGTTATGAAGAAATGACATCAAGAGCTGTAAGTGATGCAGATCTCGAACAAGTCTTGGTAAAAGCTAGCCGTTCTTATGCTGAGACGCTCAAGAAGGTCAAAAATCAATTGAAGAACCCTTTAAGTGATAAAACCCCTGTTGTATTACTTCATGCATCCAGCCTCGGTGTGACCGAAAACGGCCAGTATGTGATCACGGATGAATCCGGAGCCGGGCTGGTATTGGAAGACATTCCTTCGTTGCCTCAGGGCACCCTTGAGCTGCTCCCGTTCCTGCCTGCATCTGCTCTGAAGGATTGCTGCATGCTGGTGATGTTCGAGCATCTGCTGGATCAGGGACGCCTGGTAGCTCAGCCGTTATCCCTGATCCAGGGTGGGTCGATTACCCGGCTATTGTACTAACTGTCTATAAATATCATATACGTTCTTATATATCCTATAGGGGGACAGCCCATGAGTACAGCATTATTGCAAGAGCTTCACCAAGAGGTCAGAAGATTATATATCGCCGGCAGTGATCTGGCCGCAGGTGATTTCCGCCTAAAACGGCTGCTGCCGCAATTTCAGCAGCTTGGCGAGCGGGCTGCAGTGTTCAAAAGGCTCGGGGAAGGCATTGCCTCTCTGCTGGAGCCCGGGGACGGGCAAGGAATGCAGGCCGCGACCCGGCTGCAGGAGCTGACGCTGCTGCTGGAATCGGTGCTGTATACCCAAGGGGTTACTGCACCAGAAGGCACTCCTGGTGAGCTTCGCAGCCGTAATCTTTTGCTGGAGACCAAATATCCTTACCGTAAGCTCGCCGCAGTACGGCAGGCGCTCACTACCACCGGGAGCGGCAGATATGAGATTGTAATTGAGGCTTTTAAGGAGGGGATGTTTCAGGATCTTCGTCTGCTTCCGCTCGCGATTGCGGCACTCAATGATCCTTATTCCGAGATCGCCGAATATAGTATGTCGGAGATTCTCCCGGCCTACGGTCCTGACATTACCGGCTATCTGATCGAAAATCTGAATATCACCGGCGGTAAAAGTGAAGTCCGCAAGCTAAAGACCATCGCCAAGGCGGGAGGAACGGAAGTGCTTGAAGAGATCTTTCATGCTGCTGAAACCGGCAGTGACGAGATCCGGGCCGCTGCTATTGAATGCCTTGGCACACATGAAGCTTACCTGCCAGCCCTGCTGGAGTGGAGTACCGATAAGAAAAAAGTGATCCGCGAAGCTGCGTATAAAGCACTGGCTGCAGGCGGTTCACCACAAGGCGAGGAACGTCTGTATGAAGCTTTTTCGGGCAAAAAAGACCGGGAGCTAGCTGCAGATGCTATAGTGCACAGTTCTTCAGCAACACTATTTGAAAAGCTGTCAGTACTATATAACAAAGAGTTGCATGAAGCGCCGCAGGAGAATGTGGATAAGAAGCATACGGAGGAAGTATGGAACAGAATCCGGCCGTTTGCGACGGTTCTTTCCGGACAGCGGAATTCGCAGTTGGATGAGCTCTACAGCTATGTAATCCAGGAATATAGACGGTTTGCTTCCCTGGGCTTTACGACTGTAATTAATGAAGCCGCGTGGTATAAACAGAGAGCCGCTTCGGAATCGGCTTTTGAGGAGCTGCGACAGCTGGAAAAACTTGATTCCCGCTATTTCCCGCACTTTTTCCGCGCAGCCCAGCAGCTGATGTCACCTGAGGAGCTCTACAGACAATTTGGCGGCACGCTGATAAACAAGCTAAAAGCTGTAGTCACCAAGGATTCTGCGCAGCGTAACAAGCTGCTTATGGATACAATTATGCAGCAGGTTATGAATGTAGAGGAAATATGGTATGACGCAGTCTGGGACCCGCAGAGGGAGCGTCCATACCGTGAGATGGGAATGCTCTCCCCCGAAAAAATCCAGGCCGCATGGGACCCTCGTTGGTTGGATTTGTTCATACATCGGGATGTGACCGAGCTGGTATGCGCTTTTGCCCGACCGGATCATGAAGAATCCCGCAGCTATCTGCTGAATAAATTGAGCGATCAGAGCATCCAGCAGAAAAAGCAGCGGAATCATGACTTTATGGCGAATATCTTTACAGGTCTGGCGCGTTCTGGGATGCCGGATTCTGAACTGAATGAGCTGCAGATATCGGCAATGGAAAATGAGAAGGGCTATAGTCCCTACAGATTTGAATATGCCCAATTCCAGCAAATGCTGAAGTTTCCCGTAAGCTTCATCAGCCGTCTGGAAGCACTTCTCCCGAATCTGAGGTACTACGAAAGCCGTGCGCAGCTGGAATATGTGATCAATCAGCTTCGCAGCCAGGAATAATCATGAGCGGTCTAATCAAAGGAGAGATATCCATGTCAACGGAACAAGAACACCTTCAGGATTATATGCGTCTGCCGGCAGAGGTATTGTATCAGGAAGAGCTGGAGGCGCTGCGTAAGGAGGATAAAGGTAATATTCCGGCCGGATGGCAGATGTCACCGCGCTCGGTGCTGACCTTTATCGCAGGCGGAAAGGCTGGCAAAAAGGTGATTACCCCTAAATACATCGGCAACACGCGCCTGATTGAGATGGCCGTAGCCACCCTGGTCACCGACCGCGCACTGCTGCTGATCGGGGAGCCGGGAACGGCAAAATCCTGGCTGTCGGAGAACCTGGCAGCGGCCATCTATGGCAACTCTGGACTTGTTGTACAGGGCACGGCCGGCACCAGTGAAGAGCATGTTCGCTATTCATGGAATTATGCCATGCTGCTGGCTAACGGCCCAACCCCGGAAGCACTGGTCAAAAGCCCGATTATGCGGGCTATGGAGGATGGCGGGATTGCCCGGTTCGAAGAGATCTCCCGCTGTGCTTCGGAGGTGCAGGATGCGTTGATCTCCATTCTCTCGGAGAAGACGATCTCCGTGCCGGAGCTTGGTAAGGAAACGGGTGCGCGCAAGGGCTTTTCCATTATAGCCACTGCCAATACAAGAGACCGCGGTGTCAACGAAATGTCGGCTGCACTGAAGCGGCGCTTCAATATTATCGTGCTGCCTGCACCGACGGATATTGAAACCGAGTTGTCGATTGTGAAGAAGCGGGTTGCTGAGATTGCATCCTCCTATAATCTTGGGGCTTCCGTTCCTGCGGATGAGGCGCTGCTGAAGGTGGTTACGATCTTCCGGGAGCTGCGCAGCGGCATGACACTGGACAAGAAGGAGAAGGTAAAAACACCGGCTGGGGTGATCTCCACGGCTGAGGCCATCTCCCTGCTGACGAACAGTATGGCGCTTGCAGCCAGCTTCGGTGATGGTGAGCTGACAGAACGCGACCTTGCTGCAGGACTTCAAGGAGCAGTGGTCAAGGACGATGACAAGGATAAGCTGGTCTGGAAAGAATACCTGGATAATGTGATGAAGAAAAAAGGAGCAGAATGGCGCGGACTTTACCAGGCCTGTAAGGAGCTGAACGAGTGAAAGCGACCGCTGAAGCCGGGGTGAATATTTTCGGAGTACGTCACTTGTCTCCGGGCGGCGCGAAGCATCTGCTGGAATACCTGAATGAGCTTCAGCCAACGGCGGTGCTGATCGAAGGCCCAAGTGATGCCACGGATGAAATTCGCCATTTGACGCATCGTTCAACCCAACCTCCCGTTGCTATATTGGCTTTCACGGAAGAGCTGCCGGTTCGGACTGCACTGTGGCCTTTAGCGGTCTATTCCCCTGAATATCAGGGGATGAAATGGGCCAGGGATCATGGGGCGGATGCAGCATTTATTGATCTTCCTTCCTCGGTTATTCTGAGTCTGCAGGATGCCATGAGACGGGAAAGTCTATCCGTACAGCAAGTGAAGCCAGAAGTGAATGAGACGGGAGAGCCGTCTACGGAAGCGATTAAGGAAGAAGAGTCGGTGTATAGCCGGATTGCTCGGCTGGCCGGTGAACATGATTATGATATGTACTGGGAGCGTAATTACGAACACAACGCAAGTACCGGAGCTTATCGTGCGGCGATTCTTTCATTCTCCGCCGAGATGCGCTTACTGTCGGAAGGTCGGGAGCAGCTTGAGCAGCCGAAGGAGCACGCTTATAACGCGCTGCGCGAAGCCTATATGCGGCGGCAGATCCGGGAGAAAATCGCTGAGGGCCATGCGCCGGATAAGATCGTGGTCATTTGCGGAGCATATCATGCTTCTGCGCTTACCGATCTGTCAGAACCCCTGGATGATAAGCAACTGGCGGGTCTGCCTTCACGCAGTACCAAGCTGACACTGATGCCATATTCGTATTACAAGCTCTCGACAAAGTCTGGCTACGGGGCAGGGAATGGAGCACCACATTACTTTGAAATGATGTGGGAGACCATGGAGGCCGGGCGGCCGGAGGAGCTGGCGCATCTTTATTTGTCCACGTTGGCGGGCTATTTGCGCAGCAGCGGGACCCACCGCTCCACGGCTGAGGTAATCGAGGCGGTACGCCTGGCCGAGTCGCTGGCTGCGCTGCACGGCGGTAGTGCGCCTACCCTGCGTGATTTGCGCGATGCTGCTCAGACTCTTCTTGGCCACGGTGAATTATCTGTCATTGCCGATGCCCTGGCTAGAGTGGATGTGGGGACAGCCATCGGGCAACTGGCTGAAGGTGTCAGTCAGACCCCCATTCAGGACGATCTGAACCGGCTGCTGAAGCGATATAAGCTGGAGAAGTATAAATCTACCGTAGCCAGTGAACTATCGTTAGACCTGCGGGAGAACCGCAGAGTAACTCGTGAGGAAGCAGCGTATCTGGATCTGAACCGGTCTGTTCTCTTCCATAGACTGCAGCTGCTTGGCATATCTTTTGCCAAGAATAGGCCCAGTGGACAGGATGCGGCCACCTGGGCAGAATACTGGATCATCCAGTGGACCCCGGAGGTCGAGATTCAGGTTGTCGAATCGACCCTGCTGGGAGAAACGATCGAAGTGGCTGCCGCCTATGTACTGCGTGAGAAGCTGCAGGCTTGCCGGTCTATCGCCGAAGCCTCGGTGCTCATACGAGTCGCCTGTGAATGCGGTTTGACGGCACAGATGGAGGAAGCCAGCCGTGTACTTCAGAGTCTTGCTGCAGACAGCCGCGATGTAGTTGGTATTGCTGCAGCAGCCCGTGAACTGGCCACCATTATCGGCTTTGGCGACATCCGTAAGGTGGATACCGTGCCTCTAAGACCACTGTTGGAAGAACTATTCCGGCGGGGATGCCTGTTCCTGCTCGATGCTAGTGGCTGCAATGATGAGGCCGCCGGGCAGATGATTGTGGCTATGAATGAACTGAACGGAATATCTCTGGACCACAGTGAGACGGTTGATGAACCGCTGTGGCTGAAGGAATTGCTGCATCTGTCGGAGCAGGATAACCGTAACCCGAGACTCTCCGGGTTCGCCTGTGCCATTCTAATGGAGCGTGGGGCGATCACTGCTGAGGAGGTTGCTTCGGAAGTCTCCCGCCGCTTGTCTCCCGGCATCCCGGCCGATCTGGGGGCTGGCTGGTTCGAAGGCCTGTCCATGCGTAACCGGTATGGACTGCTGTCAAGAATGAGCCTCTGGGAGCAGTTGAACGAATATATTAATGCGCTCGAAGATGATGAATTCAAGCGGGCGCTGGTGTTTCTGCGCCGGGCATTCAGCACTTTCTCGCCAAGGGAGAAGACGATGATCTCCGAGCTGCTTGGCGAACTGTGGGGTGTGGATACGGAGCAGGCAGCAGAGATCCTTACCGGAGAACTGAAGGAGGATGAAGCCAAGATGCTGGACGATTTGAATGATTTTGACTTCGGGGATTTCTAGATGACGAATGATATTAAGCAAGAGAGCACAGTTACCCGTTGGCGTCTGATCTTGGGACAGGAAGCCGAGGCATCACTCGCAGCTTATGGCGAAGGCGGCCAGCTTAGCCTGACTGAAGAGGAGCTGATTATGGACTCAGCACTTGCCGCTATCTATGATGAGACAAACGGAGGAAGCAGCTCCGGTAACTCTCCTGCCGGCCGGGGGAAAGGAGCAGGGACCGGCCATGCCGCCCTGAATCTCTCGAAATGGCTTGGTGATGTGCGCAGCTACTTCCCGGAGGATGTCGTATCGATCATCCAGAGCGATGCCATGGAGCGCCGGGGCTGGAAACAGCTGCTGTTCGAGCCGGAACTGCTAGCTGCGGTGAAGCCGGATATCCAGCTGGTAGGCACGCTTTTGTCATTGAAGGGGAAAATTCCTGAAAAAACAAAAGATACCGCAAGAATGCTGGTTCAAGCTCTGGTTGATGATCTGGTTAAGCTGCTTGAAACCGATATCCGCCGTGCTGTTACCGGGGCGCTGAACAAGCGGCAGCATTCTCCACTGCCTTCGCTAAGTGGGCTTGACTGGAAGCGGACCATTCAGCGGAATCTGAAGCACTACGACCAGGAGCGGCGAATCATTATTCCTGAGCGGTTTTATTATTTTGACCGGGCCAGACGCAGCAAGGAATGGACAGTTATCGTTGATATTGACCAGAGCGGTTCGATGGCCAGCTCTATTATCTGGGCTTCGGTCATCGGGTCAATCTTCGCCAGTATTCCGGCGCTGAATACCAGGGTGGTTGTTTTTGATACCGAGGTAGTGGATTTGACGGAAGAATGTGCGAATGATCCGGTGGATATGCTGTTCGGGATTCAGCTAGGCGGCGGAACGGATATCCATAAGTCGGTAAAGTATTGCGAGCAGTTCATTGAAGAGCCGAAGAAAACGCTGTTTATTATCGTCTCGGATCTGTATGAGAACGGGAACCAAGCTGGGCTTGTGCGCCGGATGCGCGATCTGCGCGAGTCGGGAGTCCGCACAATGACCCTGCTCGCCTTGTCGGATGAAGGCAAGCCCTCCTATGATGAGCGGCTGGCTGGCCAGTTGTCACGCGATGGCACTCCTTGTTTCGCCTGTACTCCGGCTCTACTGCCTGCGCTTGTGGAAGGGGCGCTTAAGGGGCAGGATCTTGGCGAACTGGCGAAACGCCTGGGCGCTTCATAACACCGATAATTTTTTCCAAAAGCCTCTTCTTTACAATCACATATTGTGTAAGCTGCATATATCATTTATAATCGGTTATTAAAAAGCACCTATCGAAGGCGCTGCTTGAAAGGAAATGAAATTCTTATGTCAAGTAAGTTGAGAGCGGGTATCGTCGGGGGTACCGGAATGGTAGGCCAGCGTTTTATCGCATTGCTTGAGAATCATCCCTGGTTTCAAGTAACGGCTATTGCCGCAAGTGCGAACTCGGCAGGTAAAACTTATGAAGAATCGGTCAAGAACAGATGGAAGCTCTCCACTCCTATGCCTGAGGCGGTCAAAAGCATCATGGTTCAGGATGCCTCCAAGGTGGAGGAAGTAGCTGCAGATGTTGATCTGATCTTCTGCGCCGTCGATATGAAAAAAGAAGAGATTAAGGCGCTGGAAGAAGCATATGCGCGTACTGGAACTCCTGTAATTTCCAATAACTCCGCTCACCGCTGGACGCCTGACGTTCCTATGGTGATCCCTGAGATCAATCCTGAGCATCTGGAAGTCATTGCTCAGCAGCGCAAACGTCTGGGCACAGAGACTGGATTCATCGCGGTTAAGCCTAACTGCTCGATTCAGAGCTACATGCCTACACTGCATGCGCTTAATGATTTTAAGCCGTCCAAGGTGGTGGTGACTACCTATCAGGCGATCTCCGGTGCAGGCAAAACCTTTACCGACTGGCCGGAAATGGTGGACAACGTCATTCCCTATATCGGTGGTGAAGAAGAGAAGAGTGAGCAGGAGCCTCTACGGATCTGGGGTAATGTGACAGACGAAGGTATTGTGAAAAGCGAACAGCCTGTTATTACGACACAATGTATCCGTGTGCCTGTTGCTGACGGTCATATGGCTGCAGTGTTCGCCTCCTTTGAACAGAAGCCGTCGAAGGAAGAGATTCTTGAACGCTGGAACAGCTTTCAAGGCCGTCCGCAGGAACTTGGTCTTCCAAGTGCGCCCAAACAGTTCATTACCTATTTCACAGAGGAAAATCGTCCTCAGACGCAGCTGGACCGTGATATCGAGAATGGTATGGGTATCTCTGCAGGCCGTCTCCGCGAAGATTCATTGTACGACTACAAATTCGTCAGTCTGTCCCACAATACGGTAAGAGGTGCAGCCGGAGGCGCGGTATTAATCGCTGAACTGCTCAAAGCAGAAGGCTACATTCAACCGAAAAAGTAATCTGCATTTCTATATAATTTGGAGTAGTAACAGCCTGCCGGATCTGCCCCGGCAGGCTGTTTGCGTATTTTCCTGACATATGGTGCATGGTAATGGTAAGATAGATGGAAGCAAGGCGAAAACTGATTACTGACGGAGTGATATTGTGGCAAAAAGTAAAGGCGGCGGCACAGGCAGAGGAACAGGCAGCAAAGGCTGGACCCGCTGGAACAAAACGGCGAAACCTGTGAAACCAAAAGGCGGACCCTCCGGGGGACCTGGCGGCAAAGGTACGGGTGCAGCCAAGAGCAGCAACGCAAAACAAACCGGGAGCGGCAAGTAAAACGGCCGGATGCCAATAGATCATCAAGGGGCATCTGATTTGGAATGGCTACTTCGATTCAAATCAGATGTTTTTTCTATTTAACTTGCAGGAGTGCGAAATCTAATATGAGAATCAATAAATACATAAGTGAGACAGGTGTGTATCCAAGACGGGAAACAGACAGATTAATTGCGGCTGGAAGGATTACGATTAATGGCCGTCCTTGTGCAAAAGGTGCGGAGGTTGAGCCGGGAGACATTGTAGCTGTAGATGGAGAGCGGATAACAACGGTGAAAGGTGCCCCCGTCTATCTTGCACTTAACAAACCGGTGGGCATCACCTGCACATCCTCGCGTGAGGTGGAGGGGAATATCATTGATTTTGTGGGATATCCTTCGCGGGTGTTTGCCATCGGCAGGCTGGATAAACATTCCGAGGGACTGATCCTGCTGACCAATGACGGTGCGATCGTGAACCAAATGATGCGTTCGGAGAACGGGCATGAGAAGGAATATGTGGTTACCGTAGACAAACCCGTTACCGATGAGTTTTTGCAAAAAATGTCCGCTGGCGTAGATATCCTGGGCACCCGGACCAAATCATGTGAGACCAGCCGTGTTAGCGAATGCGAGTTTCGGATTATACTCACCCAAGGGCTGAATCTGCAGATCCGCCGCATGTGCAAGGAATTAGGGTACAGAGTGCTAAGGCTGGAGCGGATCAGGATAATGAATATATCCTTAAGCGGACTGGAGAGAGGGCAGTGGAGGCATCTGGAGCAAAAAGAGTTGACAGAGCTTCTTGGAACGCTGAGCGGTAACCCGTCTTCTATATAAAAATTAGAGTGATAGAGGAGGACTATCTCATATGCGATTTGTGAATCTTACTCTCATTTTATTGATGCTGACCCTAGCCGGGTGCTCATCCACATTACCTCTTTCTACACCGGCTATTTCGTCGCTTCCTTCTCCAGAAGTCTCTCCAGAATCGTTCCCACGGATCGAGGATCAGTATCCCGGTTATGTACATAAGGATTCTTTTGAACTGAACGCTCAGAACTATGAAGTCTACTACTGGAATAACGGCGAATTTGATTATACACAGTTTTTGATCGCTAAGAACCGCGAGATCGTGTTCGATAGTCAGCAAGCCGCATTAAAACCAGAGGGCGGAATGATTAGTGATCGCAAGGAAGAGGTTTGGGCAAAAGCACTCCTGCAGAACAGCCGGCCCACCTTTCAATTCGAGCTGGCTGATAATCGACCCGAGTCAGCAACGATAGTAATTGAGGAGATTGATGGCGAGTTTCAGGTTACGGTAAATGATAATGTGCTGCTGATCTTTGAGGATGTGGATCAGGATGAACAGCCGGAGTTGTTAGCCAGTCCTTATTCCGGTCAGGTGCCGCTGGGTCCTGCATTATTCGCAGTATATGAACTCAGGGGCAACCAGTATGTTCCCGATAAGGACAGAACATTGCAATATTATGAGGATCAGCTGCCACATCTGGAACAGAACTTCAAGACTGACCCTACGGAAAGCAATTTAGAGGCATTGCTTGATGTCTATCTGATCCTGGAGAGGATAGATAAGGCGCAGGCAAAGTTCCCGGAGTTCTATAACTGGGCAGGACAGACTGCCGGGGATGGAGGTTTTGTGGACACTTACAACCGGCGCATCCAAGAGGGTTCCTATGATCAGATCGACGGATGGATGAGCAAGCTCACACCGCTGAAACACTCTCATCCTTCATCATCATTATAAATAATCCGCAACAGTCCCGTTTCTTAGATGGACTGTGCGGATTTTTTGTCATACATTTATTTACATTAAGCCAGCACTTTGGGTTCGAACTGTTTGTCATATAAATCCCTGTAGACTCCGTTAATCTCAAGCAGCGACTTATGTGTCCCTTTCTCAACGATCGCACCGGCCTTCATCACGAGAATTTGGTCCGCCGCCATGATAGTGGAGAGCCGGTGGGCGATAACGATGCTGGTCTTGCCCTGAAGCAGGGAATGCATGGCTTGCTGGATATAATATTCGGAGGCTGTGTCCAAGGAGGAGGTGGCTTCGTCCATAATAATGATCGGCGGATTCTTAAGCAGCACCCGGGCGATGGAAATCCGCTGTTTCTCGCCTCCGGACAGCTTGATGCCCCGGTTGCCTACAACTGTATCGTATCCCTCCGGGAGACTCATAATGAAATCGTGGATATAGGCTGCCTGGCACGCGGCGATCATCTCAGCTTCACTGGCCCCGTCTTCTGCATACATCAGGTTATCCCGAATCGTTCCATTGAACAGATAGGTATCCTGTGTGACGAGGCCAATCTGTGACCGTAGTGAAGCAAGCGTGAAGTCGCGGATCTCGCTGCCGCCGATCGTGATCGATCCTGAATCTGTATCATAGAGGCGCGGAAGAAGGTTGGTGACGGTTGTTTTCCCGGCGCCGCTGGGACCGACGAGTGCAGTCAAGGTTCCCGCAGCAGCAGTGAACGAAATTCCGTGCAGCGCTATTTTATCCGCCTGGTAGGCAAAAGAAACCTCATGAAATCCGACGTCCTTGCCAACTGCGCTTAAGGCCCTGGCCTCCGGCTTATCAATAATCTGAGGTTTCATGTCAAAATAGTCAAAGATCCGTTCAAACAACGCCGCAGATCGTTTGATATCCACATAGAGATTCGTCATTTGCATCACGGGACCGTAGAGTCTCCCCAGCAAGGCTACAAAGGCTACGATTGCCCCTACAGATAAATCTCCCTGAATGAACAGATAGCCGCCATATAAGTAAATCAGCAAGGGTCCAATACTGGTGAAGGTGGACAGAACCATCATGAACCAGCGTCCGGCCATAGATTGACGGATTTGCAGGCGGGTGGCTTCGGAGTTGATGGTCTGGAATTTCGCGTATTCCGAAGATTCTTTGGTGAACAGTTTCATAAGGAGATACCCGCTAATGCTGAGTGTCTCCTGGATAATCTGATTCTGATCAGAGATTTTTTCCTGGGTCTGCTTGGCCAGCTTCCAGCTAATACTGCCCATCTTGCGGGTTGGGACGATGAATAATGGGATCACAATCATGCCGAGCAGCGCCAGCTTCCAGTTCATGATGAACAGCGTAACTCCAGTGGAGACAAGAATGAACAGATTGCTGGCAAAATTGACTACTGTGCTGCTGAACACACTCTGCACACCGGAGATGTCACTCGTCATCCGCGTAATGACTTCACCTTGCTGCACCCCGGAGTAGAACTGCAGAGGCATTTTTTGCAGATGGTGGTACATCTGATTTTTCATATCGTAGACAATGTGCAGTGAGATAAATGAATTCAAATAATTCTGCAGTACACCCAGCAGGCCGGACACGATAGTTGTACCGAGTGAAGCAAAAACGAGCAGAGTGAGCAGCCGCAGATTTTTATCCGGAAGCGCCTGATCGATAATCTGCTGGATGAACAGGGGAGGCAGGAGTCCAAGCACAGCGGTTACCATTAGTACAGCCATAACGAGTAGAGTTTGTTTCCAGTAGGGTATGAAAAATTTCGCGATACGCAGCAGGAGAGCTTTGCTGAGATTAGTTTTGCGTGCGTCATCATCGAAATTCAATCGGCCATGGGGGCCCCCCGGTCCAAAACCTCGGGACATTTACATCACCAGCTTCTCTTGATTTAGGGATTCAGTTGCAGTAGCAGCTGCTTGTTCATATGAATGAGCTGACGCAGCTCATCCTCGTTGAATTGCTCCAGGGCATCCCCGAGTACTTTATGGGACCAGGCTTCCTCGTTATACCGCAGACATAATGCTTCGCCTTCAGCGGTGAGATACAGCTTAGTCTCTCTGCGGTCCAACTCCGATACTGCACGGGTGACCAAGCCTTTAAGTGCCAGAGCATCAATGTGCAGACTAACCCTGCTTTTGTTAAAAATCATACGTTCTGTGACATCCTTCTGGGTCTGACCCGGATGCTGTAGAAGGGAATTGAGGATGCCGAATTGATGGACGGTCAGACCAAGGTCCGCCGCGCTTTGATGTGCCAGCTTCTTAAGCTGGCGTGCTACTGCAAAAAACGATTGATACACTTCTATGGTCTGCTCACGATCAGCCATCCTGCACCCCCCTTTGAAGAAAAGTTATCCTTGTAAACTGTTTATAAAGTAAACTAATAATACAGTAAAGTCAAGAACGAGTAATATTGACTAAACTGTTTGCAGGCTTAATATGGAAAGGTGTAGCGCAGCTAAACCCCTCAGGAAGGAGAGTACATAATGAAAAAGGAACTATGCCAATATGAACGCGGAGGCACAATCATCACGATACGGGAGGCAGACCCCGCAGATGCCCGATTACTGCCACAACTCCGGCTGCAAATCGATGGAGAGACTGAGAATTTAGATAGGGAACAAGGGGAGGCGTTCATCGATGCAGCGGGCTTCGAACAGCTTATCCAAGATGATGCTGCTAACCCCAAGCACCTTTTTTTAGTGGCAGAGGTAGACGGCAGGCTGGCTGGATTCTCCAGATGTGAGGGGAGTAGCTTGAAGCGTTTGAATCATCAAGTGGAATTTGGGATAGGTGTGCTGAAGGAATATTGGGGCGTTGGCATTGGCAGCCAGCTGCTGGCCGCCTCCATTAACTGGGCGGAAGCCAGTGGCATCCGCAAAATCACTTTGAAAGTGCTGGAAACCAACATCCAGGCAATCGCACTCTATCAGAAGCTGGGATTTGAAGAGGAAGGCCTGCTGAAGAACGATAAGCTGCTCTCTGACGGTAGGTATTACCACACTATTGTAATGGGGAGATGGCACTGAAGATTCTTGTTGATATATAAAAAGCACAACGCCGAGTGAAGAAGGGCTGTTGTGCCTTTTTTGTTAAATTACCTACAGGAACTTTCGTGCTGCAACGCTGATGTTGTCTGCTCCGGCGATCGCTGAGATTATGGCGATTCCATCGGCTCCGGCTTTCATTACAGGTACTGCATTGTCCGCAGTAATACCGCCGATTCCAACCAGGGGAATGGTAAGTCCGCTTCGGCGCAGCTTCTCTATCACAGCGGTTCCCTGGACCGCCTCAGCATCATCCTTGGATGAGGTAGGATAGACCGGTCCGACACCCAGATAATCGGCTCCGTCTGCAATGGCCTGTTGAGCTTCTTCAAGGGTGTGGGCGGAGACGCCGATGATTTTGTGTGCTCCCAGCCGCTCACGGATAGAACGTGCCGGCGCATCCTCCTGCCCGACATGAACACCGTCCGCATCCAGGGCAATCGCCAGCTCAATATCATCGTTCACGATAAAGGGTACCTGGTATTCCCGGCAGCACCGCTGGAGCTGCCGGGCAAGCTCAACATATGCTTGGCCTGTGATAGCTGAGCTGCCTTTTTCCCGATACTGGAACAAGGTTATCCCACCGTCAATCGCTTCAGTGAGTGTTTCCAATGGATCTTTCCGGCAGTTTACACTACCCATAATGAAATACAGCTTCAGCATTCTGCGCATCCGCTCACTGTCCATCCGCTGCATCAGCGTTTCCCCCTCAGTCTGTTCTGGTAGGCGAAGTGATTCGTCGGACCGTGTCCCAAGCCTATATTCAAGCCGTCTTCAATGGCTGCATGGATAAAATCCTTGGCCGTACGGATTGCCTCTGAGAACGGAAGCCCTTGCGCTAGCCCGGACGTGAGGGCAGCTGAATAGGTACAGCCAGTTCCATGGGTATGGTGCGTTGCAATACGCGGACTTTCCAGATAAGTGAACTTCACTCCATCATAGATAAGGTCAGTCACCATGTGATTATCTTCATCATGACCGCCCTTAAGGACCACATATCGCGGTCCCATGGCATGAATAATTCTGGCTGCTGTTTCACGGTCAGTCATGCCGGATATCCTCATTCCTGTCAGGATTTCGGCTTCAGGGATATTCGGTGTTGCAGCCAAGGACAATGGCAGCAGATGGGTAATCAAAGCCTGCACGGCTTCCTGCTGAAGCAGGGGGGAACCGCCTTTGGCGACCATGACCGGATCAACGACCAGATGATCCCAGCCATAGTGCCGGACCTTGCCTGCTACCACACGGATGATTCCGCTGCTGAACAACATGCCGGTTTTGACGGCATCCGGTCTAAGATCGGTTCCGATGGAATCAAGCTGGGTAGCAACGGCATCCACTTCAAGAGGATATACACCTTGTACACCTAAGGTGTTCTGTGCAGTTACTGCGGTAAGGGCGGACATGCCGTATACCCCCAGCTCCTGAAAGGTTTTCAGATCGGCCTGAATACCAGCTCCGCCTCCGGAGTCGGAACCGGCAATGGTTAATGCCTTGAATACTTTTTTTCCTGTAGACTCTGTCATTACGGGTTCTCCTTTGGTTAAGCAGTTATCGTTGTTCCAGTTGCTGTACACGGGAGCGCTCTGCGTATACTTCAGGTGTAACGAGAGCCAATTGATTCAGGAACTCGATCTGGAAGCTGCCAATTCCCTGCTGGCGCGTCCGGTCCGCTGCGATTTCGGCAGCAACTCCATAGAAGGACAGGGCTTCTACCGCTGCTTCCAGCCAAGCTCCGCCACTTGCTGCCAGGAATGCACCAACGACTGCACTGAGCAGGCAGCCGGTGCCGGTAACCTTGGTCAAAACAGGATGTCCGTTACTGACTACATAGGTGGTAACGCCATTCGTGATGACATCCTCTTTACCGGTGATAATCACCACACATTTAAGCTTCAGCGCAGCTTTTACAGCAAGTGCTGCCACATCACCATCTCCGCTTCCGGCATCCACCCCTTTAATGCTCCAACTCTCGCCTACAACATGGGCCACTTCAGCGACATTGCCGCGCAGTGCGGTAATCTGCATATGGTTGACCAGCTTATGGGTAACACTGGTACGGTAAGCGGTAGCCCCGGCACCCACAGGGTCTAGCACGACCGGCACGTTATGCAGATTAGCCGCCTTACCGGCAAGCAGCATCGAATCAATGGCATAATCATTAAGGGTGCCGATATTCAGCACCACAGCTCCCGACATAGCGGCAATATCTGCGACTTCTTCATGTGCATCCGCCATAAAAGGGGAAGCCCCCAGTGCAAGCAGCCCGTTCGCGCTAAAGTTCGCGACCACAATATTCGTAATGTTGTGCACTAGCGGATTGCTGTCCCGCACCTTGGATAAAAAAGACATGATGATTCCTCCTAAAATATATTTGAGTGATCCTTCCTTAAATTCCCCATCACAAGTTAATAAAAGCTTCTCCGGTCTTCACCTTACCATTTAGTAGACCGTTATCACTCAGCCAGTTCTGTACCTTTTCCCACGATGCAGGGTCCTGATAGCCAAACGGCTCATTCCCGGCGTCCATCAGGGGCAGCAACAGATTCAGGCTTTTGGACTCAATGCTTTTGTCGAGTGGAGCCGTAGCATCTTCGTGAGCCAGCAGAAGATCAAGCGCCTCTTGCGGGTGGTCTGCCACGAATTGTTGTCCTTTACGTGCTGCATGGATGAACTTCTGAATGTAACCTTCCGAATTCTGCAGACCCAGGTCACTAGCAACCAGGACTAGCTCATAGTAATCGGGTACACCGTAATCCTTTGGATCCAGTGAAATAACCGGATGGCCTTCCTGTTCCAGAATCAGCTCCTCGTGGTTAATGAATCCTCCTATAATTCCATCTACACGTCCGGTAGAAAGGGCAGGAATCAGGTCAAAGCCAACATCAGTTATGTTTACTGCGCCAGGATCCCCGCCATCGCTTTGGATCATTGTTTTCAGCATTGCTTCATAGAGAGGGATAGAGGAGTATCCGGCAGTTTTGCCTGCCAGGTCTTTAGGACTCTTGATCCCGCTGTCCGCAGGAACCATCAGATGATTAAGCGGATGCCGGACGATCGCAGCAACGGACTTCACCGGAATCTGCTCACCCCGTGCCATCAGCACCTGCGGCTGGTAGCTTAGGGCCAGGTCAACTTTGCCTGCGGCTACAAGCTTGAGAGCATCATTGCTGTCTGCGGGCATCTGAATATCCACAGTAAGACCTTCGTCGGCAAAATAGCCCTTCTGCTGGGCAGCGTACAGGAAGGAGTGGACAGCATTCGGATACCAGTCGAGCATAATCGTCAGCTTGTGGGGGGTCCCGCTATGATCTGCAGCTGCAGAACTGTCAGGTTCCTTAGTACTGCTATTTCCGCAGCCGGCTACCGCAACTCCCAGGCATAGAAGCAGCAATAATGGAAGCAAAGGAAGGGACCTTTTTCGAAAGGGTTGTTCAGTATGCATTAGTTTCATTGATGAATGCCTCTTTTCTGCACAATAATTTTTTCGAGCAGCACAATAAATAGAAATAGAACGATTCCGAGTGCGGATAAAAGAAATACAGCGGCGAACATTTCCGCACTCTGCAGATTCCCCGCCATCCGCCGGCTGAAATACCCGAGCCCCCGGCTTCCGCCCAGCCATTCCCCGATCGTCGCACCAATGACGCAGTAGACCATAGAGAGCTTAAGTCCGGAGAACAAAGAGGGCAGTGCAGGCGGAATCTGGATCTTACGCAGAATCTGCCAGCGGGTGGCACCTAGTGTGAGCAGCAGTTCTTTGTACACAGCACCACTTTTGCGCAGACCATCAAAGGTACCTATAACTACCGGGAAGAAGGCGGTAAGGAATACTACCGCTACCTTGCTCCACATGGTATAGCCAAACCACATAATAAAAATGGGCGACAGTGCAATCAGTGGAACGGTCTGACTGATCACCAGCAAGGGGTATAGTGCTTTTTCAAGTGGAGTGAACATGTGCATACCCGTCCCCAGCAGCATCCCGCAGGTGGCCGACAGAACAAAACCAAGCAGAACCTCCTCCAGAGTAGCGGGTAGATGCTGACCGAAGAGCAGCAGTCTCTGCTCCACAAGCGCGGCCCATATGGCTGTTGGTGCAGGGAGAATGAAAGCCGGAATCAGCTTCAACCGGGCAGCACTCTCCCAGCCGGTAAGTGTCACGAGGACTAGCACGGCAAAAGGAACATAATCACTCACAAGGGTTCTGATACTAGCGCGTCTCATGCAGCCTCCGCTCTAATTCCTCCCGCAAAGCAACAAATTGCGGTTCATAATTCATACGGTAGTGTCTGGGACGCGGCATTTCCACCCTGAATTCCTGTACACCGCCGCTAATTCCATTCATTAGATAGATCCGGTCACTGAGCAGCAGTGCCTCCTCCAGATCGTGGGTAATGAACAGAACGGTTTGTTGCAGACTGCCCCATAATTCCAGGAGCCAGCGGTGTAACTCGCGTTTGGTAATGGCATCCAAGGCTCCAAAAGGCTCATCCAGCAGCATCAGCTCATTTCCGGCAGCAAGGGTGCGCAGCATAGCTACACGCTGACGCATCCCGCCGGACAGCTCCTGCGGGTAGAGCCGCTCTTTACCTTTAAGTCCAAACCGGTCTAGCATCTCACGGATCTCCTTTATGGCTTCTGATTTGCTGCCTTTTCGCTTAAGCTCCCAGGGGAGCAGGCAGTTGTCCATCACGGTTCTCCAGGGCAGCAGCAGATCCTGCTGAGGCATATAAGCGACCTGGCCTAGTCTAGATGAAGGATCATTAGACGTCATTCCGTGAATTTTCAATTCACCTTCCGTATGCTGAAGCAATCCGGCAATGATCTTGAACAGGGTGCTTTTCCCGCAGCCGCTGGCACCGACTATGGAAATGAATTCGCCCCGCCTGACATTCATTGAGAGTTCGCTGAATACCGTAGACTGCGGTGAAGCAGAGTAGGAATAGGACAGGTTACGGATAGATATCATCTTGGTATGTATAAGCCTCCTTTCTTGTACACGCATTTGCAGCCGGATTTGTAACGATCTGAATGGGATGGAAACACAATAAAGACCCATCCGTCTCCAGAGGAGGCAAATGGGTCTGAAAGGTTCGGCAGTAGGCAAGGAGCAGTACCGCAGATCGTTTCTGTTCCACTTCCCTCCGCTGGTATGATCCAGATCAGGTTCCAAGGGTCCGAAGCTTAAAGCTTCGTCTCAGTCATAGACTCCCCTAGTGAAATAGCAGGTTAATATAATATTCGCAATTGCTAACTAATATAGCATATTCCAGAATGTTGTCAAAAGAAATAGTACTCAGCACCGCTGCAGCCCGGTTACGAAGAGGGTCAGAATTCCCTCGGTAATCTCTTTTTTGCCGGACCCGTGAAGCTTCTGTTGATAGAGGTAGAGATCAGGACTGAGGACTGCGATCAATGAAGTTGCAGCAAAATGGGGATCAATGGTTATCAGCTTGCCATCATCAGCGAGCCGCTGCAGCCGCTCGGCCATCACAGCATTCAGCCGCTGGAAAATCGGATGCTCAAACTGGGTAAGCTGTTTTTTGCCGGTAAACTCAGACTTGATCATCTGGAGCAGTTCGGCATGCTGGTCTATGAAATCCACGACCTGTTCGATACTCCTCCGCAGCCCCTCAATGGAGCTGTCTGATCCAGCCGGGACTTGAAGCTCGTGCTCCAGACTTGCAAGAAATTGTTCAGAATTGGTGGAGAGCAGGGCAGAGCAAATTTCACCTTTATCCGTAAATCTGCGGTAGAGCGACCCCTGACCCATTCCTGCCCGCTTGGCGATGCTGTACATGCTGACTGCTTCGAGACCATTATCTCTAAAAAGCTCTCGGGCGGCTTCAAGAATACGCTGTACATATGGATCCTGATAGTTCCGGGAGGATGATGGATTGGTTTGAACTGTTGGATTTGAGGACGGGCTGCTGGCGGGTTCTCTCGGGTTCATAGCAGACTCCTTTCAGAAATTCAGCATAAATTTACAGAAAACGTGAGAACTACATTGACAGAGCGGACAATTGTCCGTAGACTAAAAAATGCGATACCGGACAATTGTCCGTTTCAATATACATTATATAAATTATGCTGCGTTGCGGTCAATGAATTCCCCTTCGCAGTTCAATTCAGGAGGAGATAGAGAATGGAGCAATCGCTGAAATCGGATGCCGATTTTCGTCTGTCAAGCATTCTGGTTCCACTGCTGGCTATTATTGCCGGTGTATTCATGGTGGTGCTCGACAGTACTGCTATGAATGTAGCTTTGTCCACTCTGGTTAAGGATTTCAATACAGATTTAAATACTTTGCAATGGATTGTGACCGGCTACATGCTGGCTCAGGCCTCAGTAATCCCGTTATCCGGGTGGTTGTCTGACCGATTCGGTTCTAAGACTGTTTTTCTGACTGCGGTTATTGTATTCACTATCGGTTCTATCCTCTGTGCAACACCTAGCCGTGCAGAGTGGTTGATAGCGTTCCGGGTCCTGCAAGGTCTGGGAGGAGGATGTGTGCTCCCGGTCGGCATGGCCTATGTCTATAAGCTGGCTCCCAAGAGTAAGGTAGGCGTAGTCATGGGAATTATGGGCATTCCTGTACTGTTCGCTCCGGCAATCGGTCCGGTCCTATCCGGCTGGCTGGTGGAATATCATTCCTGGCGCTGGATCTTTCTGATTAATATTCCTATCGGAATCATCTGTCTTCTCATCGGTTCACGTAAGCTGCCGCAATCGGAACGCAGCCAGGTTCCGGGTATGGATAAGCTTGGGATGATTCTTGGGCCGCTTGCATTTGCTTCTCTTTCTTACGGGGTAAGCCAGGGAGCGGATAGCTGGACATCGGACAAAACACTGATCGGCCTATTACTGGGTACGGCAGCGTTAATTGCTTTTGTCATTGCTGAGCTCCGTTCGGATACACCTCTGCTGGAGCTGCGTATTCTGCGCTCGCTTGATTTCAGCACAGGTATATTTGTACAGTGGATCGCACAGTTCGGTTTGTATGGTGCGTTGTTCCTGCTCCCCCAGTTTCTGCAGCAGGCCCGCGGCTTCGGGGCATTCGATACCGGTCTTACCCTGCTGCCCCAGGCGATCGCTTCCGGCCTTATGATGCCCATTGCCGGGATTTTGTTCGACAAGATTGGAGTTCGCTGGCTGGTGGTCTGCGGACTTAGCCTTGTCTCGGGTGCTTTGTTCCAGTATTCTCATGTGGACCTCACCACGCAGAGCAGAGATTTGATTCTGCCGCTGATCATGTGCGGTGCAGGCATGGGTATGATGGTAATGCCTATGAATACACATCTGCTCAACAAGGCCCCAAGTCATTTGGTTAACCGGGTTACCTCTTTGACTAACTCCATGCAACAGGTAATCAACTCACTGGCTGTATCTACACTTGTAACGATCTTGACCTCAAGAGCGGCAGCACGGGGCGCCGAAATGCAAAAGGCTGCAGGTGCAGCCGGCAAGGACGCGGCCCAAGCTTCGCCCGATGCTTTGAAGCTGGCTACACAGACTGTTCTGGCCAAAGGGTTCGACGATACTTTTCACATTATGATCTTTGTTGCTCTCGGAGGTGCTGTATTGGGGTTGCTCCTACGGAGAGGGCGCAGAGGTGGGAAAGACGGTTCAAAGTCAAAAGTGCAACCAGAAATGATGCATGGTTAAATTCTGGAAGTACAGTCAGGATTAGATCTGACAATCTCCGTTCAGCATTCAGGTGCTGCGGAGATTTTTTTGTTTCTGATTCTTCTGGGGAGATTAATAAGTTTTGGGCAAGCTATCCCTATATGAGTGCCTTCAGAAAGTGAATTGTAGGGTTATAACGCTTACAATATAATTCCGATGTTTATTATCGGAAAAAGGTATTGACTCCACTGACTTGACGGTGTTACTATTCAACTTGCCGGTGAACAGCCGGTACATACAGAGAATGATACGAGAGGGGTTAATCTATTTATGAAAAAACTTAGTCTGACTATCCTATTGCTGCTTACAGTGGTGCTGGTGGCTGCTTGCGGCAATAATAACAATAATGCTGGAGGCAATAACACAGCAGCCGAGTCCTCGGCAGCACCCACTGAAGGAGCAGCTGCATCTGCGGAACAAAACAGCCTGGAGGCCATCAAAGCCAGCGGCAAGCTGCGTATTGGAACAGAGGGTACCTATGCGCCATTTACTTTCCATGATGCTTCCGGCAAACTAACTGGCTTTGACGTAGAGATCGCTGAAGAAGTTGCTAAGCGGCTGGGAGTGAAAGCGGAATTCTTCGAAACCCAGTGGGACGGAATTTTTGCCGGGATGGACGCCAAGCGCTTTGACGTTATTTTCAATGAAGTTTCCATTACCGACGAGCGCAAGGTGAAGTACGATTTCTCGGATCCTTATATTGTCTCCAAAGCCGTGTTGATCGTTGGTGAGAAGAATGAAGACATCAAAGCCTTCGCGGATCTGAAAGGCAAAAAAGCCGGCCAGTCCCTGACCAGTAACCTGTCCGATATCGCTCGTGAGAACGGAGCTGAAATCGTTCCAATTGAAGGCTTCAATCAGGCTATTGATCTGCTGACCTCAGGACGTATTGATGCAACCGTGAATGACGGACTATCCTATCTGGATCTGAAGAAGCAGAAGCCGGATGTGAAGATTAAGGTCGTTGACGAGATTGCAGAGGGTTCCCAGAGTGCTGCTGTTTTCCTGAAAGGCAATGATGAGCTCGTAGCCGCGGTGAGCGAAGCCCTGGCAGCTATGAAGAGTGACGGTACGTATCTGAAGATTTCCGAGAAATATTTTGGCGCTGACGTTTCCAAATAATAACGGATGGACGAGGGCGGCTCAGGCCGCCCGGAGTCTAGAGAAGGATGTCTGATCTATGGATGACCGCAAAATACAAATTTTCCTTGATTCGATGCTGCCCCTGCTCAAAGCCGGGGTGGCTTTTACCATTCCGCTGGCTGTTGTCTCTTTTATATTGGGACTGCTTCTTGCTGTGTTGACCGCACTTGTCCGTCTGTCACCATGGACTATACCGAAGCTGATCGCCCGTTTTTACGTATGGATCATTCGCGGCACACCGCTTCTGGTCCAGCTGTTTATTATTTTCTACGGTTTGCCGGTAGTTGGCATCATACTTGATCCTTTTATTGCAGCTACAATAGGATTCACGCTCAGTGTGGGCGCCTATTCCTCTGAGATTGTGCGGGCTGCAATTCTGTCGATACATAAAGGCCAATGGGAAGCCGCATTCTCAGTCGGAATGACGAGGGGACAGGCACTGCGGAGAGTCATCCTTCCTCAGGCGGCACAGGTATCGATTCCGCCATTGTCCAATTCCTTTATAAGTCTGGTTAAGGATACCTCGCTAGCCGCGACGATCACATATGTCGAAATTTTCAAAACAGCACAGCAGATCACAGCAACTACGTACGAACCGCTGTTGTTGTATTGCGAAGCGGCTTTGTTCTATCTGCTGTTTTGTTCTGTACTGTCCGTTCTGCAAAATTACCTGGAGAAACGGCTCGACCGCTTCTCGGCGAGATAAGGAGAAGTACCGTGATTGAAATTCGTGACTTGCATAAATCATTCGGTCCCCTCCAAGTACTGAAGGGTGTGGATCTTACCGTAGAACATGGTAAAGTACTCGTAATTATAGGTCCTTCCGGTTCCGGAAAAACAACATTACTGCGCTGCTTCAATCTGTTAGAACAACCTGATCAGGGAAGCCTGTCACTGGGTGATCTGAAGCTAAATTTCACGGCCGGAGTCAAAATCCCGCAACGTTCAGTTCTGGCGCTCCGCCAGCGGACCGGGATGGTCTTTCAGTCCTATAATTTGTTCCCGCATATGACCGCTCTGGGCAATGTAATGGAGGGTCAGGTCACAGTCCAGAAACGTTCCAAGGAGGAGGCCCGCAAGCGGGGCATCGAACTCCTGACCAAGGTTGGGCTTGCGGACAAGGTAGACGCCTATCCGCATCAATTATCAGGCGGACAGCAGCAGCGGGTTGCCATTGCGCGGGCGATGGCCGTGGAGCCTGAAGTGCTGCTGTTCGATGAACCCACTTCGGCGCTTGATCCCGAGCTGGTAGGGGAAGTATTGAAGGTAATCAAGCAGCTTGCCGCTGAAGGGATGACCATGGTCATCGTGACCCATGAGATGAAATTCGCTGCGGATGTGGCGGATCAGATTATATTGATGGATAACGGCGTAATCCTGGAGCAGGGGACACCGGCGCAGGTGCTGGAGCATCCAACAAATCCGCGGGCGCTACAGTTTCTAAACCGGCTTAGCGGTGAAGATATCTAATCAGATGCATAACGCAAAAAGGCAGTCCGGAGAAAAGTCCGGACTGCCTTTTTGCTTGACCACGGGATGGATCTTAACTCTGGGGAGCGATGTCTGTTTTGGATTCCAGGTATTCCAGAGCGTTGTAGAGCATAATAGCGGCTTCGGCGCGTGTGATTTCACTTTTTGGATTAAACTTGCCGTCGGTATCCAAGGTGTTGATCTTGTATTTCAACGAGCGCTGAATACTGCCTTGGAAGGAAGGGTTCAATGCATCTGCATCGGTGATGTCGACAGGGACGATATTGATCATTGGCAGATTGCCCGCTTTTTCTACCCCTTGGATCAGCAGGTTCGTGAAAAGTTCTTTGGTCATTGGCTTCGCTGGGTCGATATCGGCGGCAATTTCAATCCCGTTGTAGTGCGCGTTAATGAAAGCTTCCGTGTACCAGGCATTGTCCTTAACCTTGGAGAACAGGCTGCTGGCGAGCGGTGCTTTATTGAAGTCTATAGCCGCAAGGCTCAGCTGAAGTCCTCCTGAGATGAACTGTATCCCTTGAGCTGTGGATACTTTGGAACCTGGAAGGAACTTGGTGTCTGAGATGCCTTTAATCAAACCTTGGTCCTTTAGGGAATTGATTTTGTCTTTGCCGGTTATGCTGTCAATATCCTTGAAGCTGCTGTCAGCGGCAAAGATGGGGCCGGCGAGTGAAAAACTAAGAAGGGATAAGCTGGTGACCGCTGCAAAAGCTGTTTTTTTAAAGTTCATATGAATGCCCGCCTTTGATTGTAGAATTCAGGCCGTTGGCCTTTTTCAACTCTTAGACGACACAGAATATGGAAAGGTTGCAGGCAATTGATTTTTTAGCACTATTGGAGGTTAGTCTACACGGTTTGAATGCTTAATCTACGGGAATATATATCGTGATACGCATATGATCGGGAAACGAAGAGTTCATCACATCCGTGATTTCAAAATCCGGACCTTCCCGCCGTTCATAGCCGGAATTTGGCAGCCAGGTTCCATATATATAGTTGCGGGTTGTTGGAGTCAGCGATGCTGGTCCATAAGCTTTGAACATGGCATACTTTCCTGCGGGCAGGATGAACCGATGGTAATTCTCATCCGGTAATGGTGCGGTTTCTGATACCGCCTCCCCTACGATAAATGAGAAGTCGCCATTGTCCTGATAATCACAAGAAATACCGTAAGACATTCCAGGAGAGACCTTTTCCGTGATAGGCATAAAGCGCCCGTGTCGTCCGAAATCATCGTAAAATGCGGGAATATCCGCGTAATGGCCATCTCCGTTCAGGCTGGTTTTGTATCTGCAGCCGATGATAGGTGTGCGTTCAAGCTGGATCAAGGTTGGTTTGTCCATTTGCTCTACATCTCCTTCGGTATTTTTATGCAGCTCCAAAAAGTTGATTTTTTGCTGGGATGCAGTAATCATATCCAGAGATTTGCGGTACTTGCCTGGAGTCACACCTGTATAGCTTTGAAAAGCTCTTGTGAAGGCCTCCTGGGACTGATATTGGCAGTCCAGGGATATTTGCAGTACACTTTCACTGCTGTGGCGCAGGTGCTTTGCAGCTTCGGTAAGTCTCCGTTTACGGATGTACTCGTGTACAGTAAAACCGGAAACCGCCAGGAACATCCGTTGGAAATGAAATGCCGAGAAACAGGCTTTGCCGGCAATCTCGGTAATCCGCAGTTCTTCCTGCAGATGTTCTTCAATATAATCCAGCGACAGCTGAATCCTTTGATAATAACTCATCCGTTTCATCCCTTTACAAGTGGAGTACAAATTCTATTATGAGGCATGAGAAATGATTTTTTTTGATGGTTTGTGCGTAACTTCCATGCATAATGTTATAATAATGTCAGACCCTTTACTCAAAGGGGCATTTATATTCTCAATCTGCGCTTCCTGAAAGGTGGGAGACTTAAGGTGAACCCGATTGCTACTATCAGTCAGCAATTTGCTGCCCAAAACTATAAATTGACGCCTCAGCGTGAGGCTATTGTCCAAGTTCTGCTTGATAATAAGAAGGACCGTTTAAGTGTTGAAGAAGTATATATGCTGGTGAAGGCCAGTTATCCGCATCTTGGACTAGCGACGGTGTACCGGACACTTGAACTGCTATGTGAACTTCATATTGTTGAAAAAATGAATTTTGGCGATGGGGCAGCACGTTATGATTTGCGCGATGATAATCATGCCCATATGCATCATCACTTGATATGCAATGTGTGCGGCAGGCTGGAGGAGATCAAGGACGATTGGCTCCATGACCTGGAGCTGCGGCTGGAGCAGGAATATGGCTTCATGGTTACGGATCACCGGCTGGACTTCAAAGGCACATACCATACATGCAAACGGAGCGGCTGTAAAGGAGAAAAGGAATGCCAGGCGGTTTAAGAAGTCTGGTTCAGCTATGAGCGGACGGTTAACAAGTTCAGGATTTAGCCAAGGCTGGAGCTTTTGCACCTCAAAAAAAACGGCATTTCAAGAGCGTACACCATACGCTTTGAGATGCCGTTTTTGCTATTGATCAAGGCCGGGACGGCACAAAAGACTTAATCCAAGTTCCGAAGCTGCCCGGATTACGGGATTGCACGAGCACCACGCCCTCACCGCGGAACCTGCAGACCAGAGCTTCACCACTCGTTAAGCTGTTCAACCAGCCGGAGGCTGCTTTTTCCACCTTGTAATCCATATAATCCGGCCAGGCCACCAGATGCCCGTTGTCGATGATCATTTCCTCGCCGGGTTCCAGATTAATGGCATGAATGGCTCCGAACGATGAGAGGAACACGGTTCCGCTGCCGCTGATCTCGATAATGAAGAATCCTTCTCCTGAGAATAGCCCTCGTGTCAGATTCTGCATTTTTGTATTGACCTGAATGCCATGGGTACCGGCGAGAAAGCCGTCCTTTTGTACATACAGCTTGTACGACCCGTCCAGCTCTATGGCCTGAATGTCACCAATGGAACCTGGAGAGAGCAGGACTTCACTTTGCCCTCTTGTCGCCGTCAGCTCCTGGAAGAAAAACTTCTCCCCGCTGAGCATTCTCCCGAGACCCCTCATCAGCCCCCCGTCAACAGTACCTCTAAGTTCCACATTCGGGGACATGGCGACCATGGCTCCCATCTCCGCTTTGACACTTTCACCCGGATTCAACTGCACCTTAAGCATGGCAAAAGCACCTTCGTACAATACATCGTATTTCATGAATTCCCCTCCGCATCCGTGGTTACCGGCTTTTCCTAGTTTTCACTTTCAAGGATACTGTACCCAAAGCTGCTTGTGCAAGCGGCCTGCGGCAGGCGTGATGATTATAGTCAACTTTACCGGGAAATTGTCATATGAATATGTTAAAATTAAAAATATCAGCAGGTTCTGACACCCATCTGCTGACCATTCAGAACAATAAAGGAGTGCAAGCGCAAATGGCACGCACAAAAACACAAAAGGCACTGCTTCAAGCAGAACGCTCCGGTACCTGGTGCGCGGAACGAAACCGCAGGAAGAACGATCAATACGGCACGATATCACAGCATGTCCGGGTTACCCCGAGCAAGCGGGAAAAACTTAATAAGGTCAAACACAAGGAGCGGATCTTTCAGGATGGCGCTCCTTTTGCATGTCTGGAGAAGGCGCAGAAGAATTATTTTACGGTAAAGAAGCCATTTCTGTCTGCCGGCTATACGTACGATATTGTTTGGGCGACATCCCGAAGCGTCCCCGGAACAAACGGTGGAAGTAAGTATAATTGGCAAAGCCGCATGTCTCGGAGACATGCTCCAGCGGCATAGGGCTGAAGGTGATCCGTTCCCGTGCCATATCCAGCCTGACGTCGTTCACATACTTGACGATTGTGGTGCCAAAAGCCTCTTTAAATAAATGAACCGCACGGGAGACCGAAATATCCACATGTCCCGCCACATCCTCAAGACGGAAAGGATAAGCGGCATGTTCCTCGACATATTGCTTCATGCGGTAAGCCAGATAGCCCTTAGGCGATACCGCTGGCTGTTCAGACATCAACCGGTCGATTTCCAGGCACAGAATCTGCAGATAACAAGCAGAGATCTCCGGTGAGGGGTTGGACAGCCGGCGCTGCTCCAGCACGATTTGGCGGAAGAGGCCAAGGAAATAATCACTTAGCGGCATGGGCAGAACCAGCGGGCGCTTCTTGCGGGTCCACCATTCTTCAATCCAGGGCCCCCCGCAAAAAATATGATAATCACCGCTTTCAATGCGGGGCTTCCCTACGGGATAGCTTTCTTTGTCGATGCTTAGATAATAAGGATCACTTGGTGCGAACAGCATAAGATCACCGCTCTCCACAGTGGTGAGAACACCATCGACCAGGGTCCGGCTTCGTCCTTCCGTCTGCAGACGCAGAAGATAATATTGAACGCTGTCACCGCCAGTCATATGGAATGGCTTACGGTGTACTGAGAATCCTGCAGACAGGATGTGGCAAGGTGCTGTATGTGTCATAGGTCCTCCCTGATGATGAAGTGGGGAAAATAAATAGTAAGCAGATTGTTCATGTATTAATCATATTCTTCATTTTATTATATACGCTTTCATATTACTATGAACCTGAGCAAAAAACATATAAATAAGGTGGAGGGGGCTTTATAGCGGCTCTGAAGGCTACATAGATACGCTAATGGAACATAAGGGATAAGGGAGACAGATATTGGAGATTCAGGTGCTTGCAGCCCTTTTGTTCAGGTGAGTCATGTAATCTGGCACCCAAGGACTAGGAGTAACAGAATAGATAGGAACGTACAAACCAAACCATGAGGAGTGAGGCAAACATGCTGAAGATCGGCTTGCAGCTGTATACGCTGAGAGAAGAACTGGAACAGGATTTTGAAGGAACCCTCCGCAAGGTGGCTGAGCTTGGATATGCCGGTGTGGAATTTTATCATTTCTTTGGACGGACGGCAGAGGAAGTGAATGCGCTGCTTCAAGAAACCGGTCTTACCGCACTCGGAGCACACCGTCCGTATGATGCCATGCTGAATGATACGGAGCAGGAGATCAGCTTCAATCTGGCTATCGGCAACCCCAATCTGATTGTCCCTTATTTGACTGAAGAGCAGCGGAATTGGGAAAAGGTTGCAGCAGATCTGCGGATTATCGGAGAGAAATGCAGCGCCCGCGGCGCCGTTCTTTCTTATCATAATCATGAATTTGAATTCACAGAGCAAATCGGCGGCCGGACCGCTTTTGATTATATCTTCGAAGAAGTTCCTGCAGAAGTATTGAAGGTGGAAATGGATACCTGCTGGGTATATTACGGCGGATATGATCCGGTAGAGTACATTCACAAATATTCCGGACGACTGCCCATTATCCATCTGAAGGATATGAAGAAGCTAGACGACGGATCGGCAGAGACAGTAGTTCTGGGCGAAGGGGAAGTAAATTTGGCCGATATTCTGGAAGCCGCTGATGCAGCAGGTGCAGAATGGGCAGTTGTAGAGCAGGATTATTGCAGCCGTTCACCGCTTGAAAGTGTAGCGGACAGCTTAAAATGGATTAAAGCATACGCCAATCAAGGAGGAAAAGTTCATGTCTAACAAACTCAAAATTGCTATTATCGGTTGCGGAGGTATCGCAAACGGCAAACATATGCCAAGTCTGTCCCGTCAAGAGAATGCCGAAATGGTGGCCTTTTGCGACATCATAGAGGAACGTGCACAGGAGGCGGCGAAAACCTACGGAACGAAGGATGCAGCTGTCTACACGGATTTCCGTGAGCTTCTGGCCCAAGGCGGTTTTGATATCGTTCATGTATGTACACCTAATGACAGTCATTCCGTGATCTCGGTAGCAGCACTTGAAGCCGGCAATCATGTGATGTGTGAGAAACCGATGGCTAAGACGACAGCCCAGGCTCAGGAAATGCTGGATGCTGCACGCAGGACCGGCAAAAAGCTCTCCATCGCTTATCAGAACCGCTTCCGTTCAGACAGTGAATACCTGAAGGGACTCTGTGAGAGCGGAGAACTGGGCGATATTTATTATGGCAAAGCCATTGCACTGCGTCGCCGTGCAGTACCTACATGGGGCGTATTCCTGGATGAAGAAAAGCAAGGCGGAGGCCCGCTGATCGATATCGGGACTCATGCGCTCGACCTGACCCTGTGGCTGATGGATAATTACAAACCGCGTATGGTAGTCGGCTCGACTTTCCACAAGCTGGGGCAGAAGAAAAATGCGGCCAATGCCTTCGGTCCATGGGACCCTGAACAATTTAAAGTAGAAGATTCTGCATTTGGTTTCATTACGATGGAGAATGGGGCTACAATCTCCCTGGAATCCAGCTGGGCGCTGAACGTATCGGAATTCGGTGAAGCCCAAACCATGCTTGCTGGCACAGAGGGCGGAGCGGACATGAAGGATGGTCTGCGTCTGAACGGAGAACGTGCCGGACGTCTGTATGAGACCAAAGTGGACCTCTCCTCGGGTGGTGTGGCATTCTACAGCGGTTCTGCTGAGAGTGAAGCGGACCGGGAAGCCCGCCTGTGGCTGGAAGCAGTAATTGAAGACAAGGAGCCGGTAGTTAAACCGGAACAGGCTTTTGTCGTTACACAAATTCTTGAAGCCGTCTATGAATCGGCACGTACAGGTCGTGCGGTGTATTTTGACGGAAGCACAGACAAGTAATTAGAAAAAGCAACATCTATTGAAACAGGAGTGGAGACCATGAGTTTACAGAAACATACCATTGTCATCATTGGTTATGGCGGTATGGGCAGCTATCACACACAATTGATTCAGGAGGACGGCCGCCTGGTGGTGGCTGGAACGTTCGACCTGCTGCAGGAGCGCCGAGGCGCCTCCGAAGCGGCAGGGTACACCGCTTACGTTAGCTATGAGGATGTACTGGCAGATCCAAAGGTTGATACCATACTGATTGCAACGCCGAACGATGTGCATAAAGATATCGCTATCTCTGCGTTCCAAGCAGGTAAGCATGTCATCTGTGAGAAACCGGTCGCTCTGTCGTCAGATGAGTTCAAAGAAATGACGGAGGCGGCAGAGGCGGCCGGGCGTGTACTGATGGTACATCAGAACCGGAGATGGGATGAAGACTTCCGGGTCATCAAGGAAATGTATGAGCGTAACACGATCGGTCCACTGTTCCAGCTTGAATCGCGTGTTCACGGAGCCAACGGTATTCCGGGTGACTGGAGGCATGTGAAGGCACAGGGCGGCGGCATGCTGCTGGACTGGGGGGTTCATCTGCTGGATCAGCTGTTGTTCATGATTGACAGTAAAGTAACCAGTGTGAGCAGCAGCCTGAGCTTTATTCTGGGCAATGAAGTGGATGATGGCTTCGAGGCCCTGCTGCAATTCGAGAATGGTATCAAAGCTGTCGTCGAAGTGGGGACTACCAATTTTATCACACTCCCAAGATGGTACGTCAAAGGTACAGAAGGCACAGGGATTATTGAAGATTGGTCATTGAGGGGCCGTATTGTTACCCGTAACCAGAAGAATGAGAGACGGGAACCTACCCCGATCCGCGCCGGTGTCGGTCTCACCAAGACCATGGCTCCTCCATCAGAAGGAGCGACGATTACTGAAGCGCTGCCGCAGGCAGTGGAACTGTCCTCCAGCTTCTATAGCAACTTTGCGGATGTAATTGAGGGCAAGGCAGAGCCGATTGTCAAAAATACCGAGGTAATGCGTGTATTGAAGCTAATAGAAGCGATATTTGAATCGGCTGAGACTAATCAGACCGTGAAGGATTTTGACTTGTACTAAACAGGATTAACAATCGTTAATGAGAGGCGGCAGAGCAATGAAACTTGGTGTATTTATGGTGCTTTTCGGCGGTCGCAAGCTGGAGGACGCGCTGGATTATGTAGCTTCCAAAGGACTTAAGGCAGTGGAGATCGGTACCGGAGGCAATCCGGGTAACAGTCATTGTGATCCCAAGCTGCTGCTGGAGAATGAGACAGCGCTCCAGGAATTCAAGCATGCAGTAGAGTCACGCGGTCTGATGATCAGTGCGCTGAGCTGTCACGGCAATCCGCTGCATCCCCAGAAAGAGCTCGCTCGCAAAGATCACGAGGATTTCGTGAACTCTGTGAAACTGGCGCAGAAGCTGGGTGTTTCAGTTGTGAATACCTTTTCTGGATGCCCGGGCGACCATGAACATGCCAAATACCCCAACTGGCCGGTAGCTCCGTGGCCGAATGATTATCAGGAGATTCTGTCTTGGCAATGGGAGAACAAGGTCATCCCTTATTGGACTGAATGGGGCGCGTTTGCTGCACAGCACGATGTGAAGATTGGCCTTGAGCTGCATGGGGGCTTCTCCGTGCACACACCGGCTACACTGCTCCGTCTGCGGGAGGCTGCAGGCGAAGTAATCGGCGCGAACCTTGATCCGAGCCATATGTGGTGGCAGGGTATTGATCCCGTGCAGGCCATTCATATCCTGGGACGCCAAGGTGCAATTCATCATTTCCATGCCAAAGATACCGTGATCGATCCGGTCAATGTGAATATGTACGGTTTGACCGATATGCAGTCCTACACGAATATGCTGGACCGGGCCTGGCAGTTCCGTTCAGTGGGCTACGGTCATGATGTGAAGGTCTGGGCGGATATCATCAGCGCACTGCGATTAGTTGGCTATGATTATGTAGTCAGCATTGAACACGAGGACGGGTTGATGTCTATTGAAGAAGGATTCTCCAAAGCAGTAGACAATCTCCGCCAGGTATTGATTGAGGAGCCTCTAGCCGATATGTGGTGGGTCTAAATGAATGGAGAGCTTTACAAAAGTCAAATTAGATGATCAGCAGCTTAGAGCATTAGTAACGGGCACATTTGGAAATGATATATCTTTGATCAGCAGCAAGGAGTTGACCGGAGGTTTTTTCAATACTGCTTATGATCTTGAACTATCAGACGGCAAATCCGTGATTCTGAAGGTCGCCCCTGCTGAGGAGACAGCAACGCTTAGCTACGAAAAAGACATCATGCGTGCTGAAGTGAAGGCGCTTCGCCTGGTTCTGGCCAGAGGCGGTATTCCGGTGCCGGCTGTGTATGGATTCGATGAGAGCTGTGAACGGATTCGAAGTCCTTATTTTTTCATGGAAAAGGTTGAGGGAACGCCCTACGATGAGGTCAAAGAGAGTCTCACGGACAAAGGTAAAGCCTCCATTGAACGGGAGCTGGGCCGATATCAATACCTGATTAATAAAATTACTGGCGAACATTTTGGGCTTTTTGGAGAATCTGCAGGAGCCGCGGGAAGAACATGGCGTGAGACTTTTACAACCATGATTCATGCTGTGCTGGATGATGGCGAAAGATTGGAAGCTAAGCTACCGTCTTCCTATGAGGACATCAGGCAGGGGTTGGAGAGGTATCTGCCTGCACTTGATGAGGTAACTGAACCTCGTCTGATTCACTGGGATCTGTGGAATGGCAATATTTTTGTCAAAGACGGTGTGATCGTGTCGATCATTGACTGGGAACGCGCGCTCTGGGGGGATGTGCTGCTTGAATATTACTTCCGCCATTTTGAGAATTCTCCTGCGTTCCTGGAGGGCTACGGCGTACCTTTTAACACTCCTGGTGAGCAGCTCCGCATCAGGTTGTACGACCTGTATCTTGATCTGATTATGGTCATTGAGTGTTATTCCCGGCAATACAAGGATGAGAATCATGTACGCTGGGCCTTTGATAATTTGCGTGAAACCTTGAAAGACTTTGTAGATACAGTTGAAGAGAAAGTGTGAAAAAGCGAAGGCCGGTTCTCACAGGAGACACCGGTCTTCTTGCCGGTAATAGCAGCAACGGCCTTAGCACAGCCATGTAGAATTTTGCTATACCCTTGTGTTTCGTGTATATTTTGTAAAGGCTTATTTCTTGTAAGCGTGAATTAAGCCAGCTCTAATAAATTGGGTATTTCCTATTTTAGAAATGTCTGTTTTCACAAGTATGAAGACGTTTGCTACGGCATCGCCGATTTTCAGAAAATTCTTGACGTAAGCACATGTAAATAGATAAAATAATACTTATTGTGTGTTTTTTACGTATTGAGAATCTTTATCGTAATTTGAAAAGAAACGAGAGGGTGACAGGATGGAGCGCCTTTTAGAGGTAAAAGACCTGGCTATATCATTCAGAACACGCGGAGGCGAAGTACAAGCAATCCGTGGAGTTAGCTTTCATGTGAATAAAGGGGAAACACTGGCGATCGTGGGCGAATCCGGTTCCGGTAAGAGCGTAACTTCGCAGGCCGTTATGAAGCTGGTTCCCCAGCCGATGGGTGAATACAAGCGCGGACAGATTTTGTTCGACGGTCAGGACCTAATCGGTAAAACGGAAAAGCAAATGCAGAAGATCCGCGGGAAAGAAATCGGAATGATTTTTCAGGACCCGATGACTTCGCTGAATCCGATGATGAAGGTCGGCAAGCAAATTACCGAAGTGCTGTTCAAGCATGAGAAAATCACCAAGGATGCTGCGTACAAACGCGCTATCGAACTGTTGAATCTGGTGGGTATTCCTTCACCGGAACGCCGTTATCAGCAGTATCCGCATGAGTTCAGCGGCGGGATGCGCCAACGTGTGGTTATTGCAATGGCACTTGCGGCTAACCCTAAGCTACTGATTGCCGATGAGCCGACAACCGCGCTCGATGTAACGATTCAGGCACAAATTCTGGATCTGATGAAGGACCTTCAGAAGAAGATTGATACCGCAATTATCTTCATTACACATGATCTTGGAGTTGTAGCCAGAATGGCTGACCGTGTTGCGGTAATGTATGCCGGTCAAATTGTTGAGATGGGTACAGCAGAAGAAATCTTCTATGACCCGAGACACCCGTATACCTGGGGATTGCTGGCTTCCATGCCAAGTCTCGAGAGCAAAGGATCTTTGCTTACTGCGATTCCAGGAACGCCTCCAGATCTGATCAAGCCGCCAAAGGGCGATGCTTTTGCACTCCGCAGCACTTATGCGATGCAGATCGACATGGAGAAAGAACCACCAATGTACAAGGTATCTGATTCCCATTTGGTGAAGTCTTGGCTCATGCACCCCATGGCGCCTGCGGCAGAACCGCCTGAAGTGGTGAAGAAGAGACAGCGCGTGCTTAGCAATGCATATCCTCAACCGGTGCTGGTAGAGAACGCCGGCGATTATTAATAATAGTAACGAGGCGTCAAGTTCCTTAACGGGCTTGGCGCTTTTTTTGTGCTGAATAAAAGATTATACTTTAAGTAAATGTGAAACATAACTAATATATATAAATAAAAGTATTGACTATTTCATTTCCGGACGGCAAAATGTAAGGGTATACATAGGAGGCTAGAGGATGAAAAAAAGAATGTTTACCACTTTAATATCGTTGTCTATATTGTCGGCATGCAGCAGTAGTAACAGCAACCCTGAATTTAGTAATGTTTCTGTTCATGACCCCTCTGTAATCAAAGTGAATGATACGTTTTATGTCTTTGGTTCCCACCTGGCTTCAGCCAAATCCAAGGATCTGATGAATTGGACACAGTTGTCTTCGGGCGTTGCCGATGGCAATGTACTTATACCTAATGTAACCGAAGAATTAAGTGAGACACTCAGCTGGGCGCAGTCGGATACCCTCTGGGCACCTGATGTCATCCAGCTATCCAACGGGAAATTTTATATGTACTATGACGCCTGCAGAGGAGATTCTCCACTGTCGGCGATGGGAATCGCAGTATCTGACAACATTGAGGGACCCTACACAAACAAAGGGATTATTCTTAAATCCGGTATGGCAGGCACCGGCGATGACGGTGAGATTTATGATGCAACGGAGAAACCTAACGTAGTGGATCCGGATGTGTTTTTTGATAAGGAAGGCAAGCTTTGGATGGTGTATGGCTCCTATTCTGGGGGGATCTTCATTTTAGAGCTGGATCCCGCGACCGGGTTTCCGCTGCCTGATCAAGGTTATGGCAAGAAGCTGCTAGGGGGCAATCATGCCCGGATTGAAGGGCCTTATATGCTCTACAGTCCGGAGACCGATTATTACTATCTTTTCCTCTCATATGGGGGTTTGGATGCGAACGGCGGCTATAATATCCGCGTTGCCCGCTCCAAGAATCCGGATGGTCCCTTTGAAGACTCGGAAGGCAAGGCTATGATTGATGCGAAAGGTACAGCTGGCGTACTGTTCGATGATCCGGCATACTCTCCATATGGAGTGAAGCTGATGGGTAATTTCGAATTCACAAATACAGAAGATGAAGCGGAGTCTGGAAGTAGTGGTTATGTGTCTCCAGGACACAATTCAGCTTATTACGATGCCAAGAGCGGTCAGTATTTCCTCATTTTCCATTCCCGTTTTCCTGGAAGAGGTGAGGAACATGAGGTCCGTGTACATCAGATATTTATGAATACAGACGGATGGCCGGTGGTAGCTCCGCACCGTTACAGTGGAGAAAAGATTGGAAAGTACACTACCAAAGAGATCAGCGGCGGCTATGGATACATCAACCACGGCAAAGACATCACTGCTGATATAGTCAGCTCGGAATCCATTGAATTCACAGCTGACGGGAAGATCACGGGGGCGGTTGAAGGCACCTGGAAGTTGACTGGAGATCATAATGCAGAGGTGACTATTGATGGAGTGGCTTACAGCGGAGTTTTCCTGAAGGAGTGGAATGAAGCGGCTGGTAAAAACGTAATGACGTTTTCAGTGGTCTCAACTGCTGGCGTCACACTCTGGGGAAGCCATGATGTGCCGGATACCGATAAGAATTAAACGTTACACCAACCCGCTACCCAATATATAGCAAGAGTAATAATCTTCTGGTGATTCCTGCCACAAAAGCACCAGCAGTTATACCAGTAATTATGCCTCCAGACCCACCTGTTGTGTAGGGGGCTGGAGGCTTTTTATTCTTATAGACATTCCTTAAGTTGAGTGCCTAGTTACTCTGTGTATTTCCGCAGCACAATAACTGCATTATGTCCTCCGAAGCCAAAAGAATTAGAGATTCCGATATGCAGATCCGCTTGGCGTGCGATATTAGGTACGTAATCGAGGTCACAGACTTCATCCGGCTCCTCCAGATTGATGGTAGGCGGAATAATGCCCTTCCTGATGCTTTGGATGAGTGCAATGGCCTCAAGACCTCCGGCGCCGCCCAGGGCATGCCCTGTCATTGATTTATTGGCTGTGACCGGAATACGGTAGGCTTGATCGCCGAACAGTTTTTTGATCGCCATCGTTTCGGAACGGTCACCCACCAGAGTGCTGGTAGCATGAGCGCTGATCACATCCACATCCCCAGGCTCTATCCCGGCCTCCTTAATCGCCAGCTTCATCGCCTGATAGGCGCCTATACCTTCGGGATGAGTAGCCACCATGTGATAGGCATCGGAACTGGCACCGTAACCGGTTACTTCACCGTAAATGACGGCATTTCTCTTCAGCGCATGAGACAAGGACTCCAGAATGACAATCCCGCTCCCTTCTCCGATGACAAACCCGTCACGATTCGCATCAAATGGGCGGCTTGCTTTGTGCGGGTCCTCATTATGGGTGGACAACGCAGTCGCATTTCCGAAGCTGGCCAGTGATATTTCGTTAATTGCAGCTTCGGTGCCTCCTGCAATGATGATATCGGCACCGCCGAAACGGATCATCCGGAAGGCTTCACCTATAGCTGTATTGCCGATGGAACAGGCAGTTACAGGGGAGAGAGTAGGGCCAAGTGCCCCAAGCTTAATACTGATCAGGGCTGCAGCCATATTGGAGATCAGCATAGGGATCAGCGTCGGACTGACTCTTTCCGCACCACGGGAACGCAGCACATCGGCTTGCTCCATCAAGGTCTGAATACCTCCGACTCCTGAGCCTACGTATACCCCAATTCGTTCGCGGTCGATTTTGTCTAACTGAAGTCCGGAATCTGCCCAAGCATCTTCGGCAGCAGCCAGGGCGAATTGGCTGAACCGGTCCATCCGCCGGGCCTCCTTACGTCCAAACCTGCCCTCAGGATCGAAATCGTGCACAGCACCAGCGATCTTTGCTTTGAAATGTGTGGTATCAAAGGTGGTGATCGGAGAAATCCCTGATTCTCCTGCAACCAGGCGTCCCCAGAATTGTTCTACTGTATTTCCAAGCGGCGAGACCAAACCCATGCCTGTTATTACTACGCGTTCCATAATGAATGATCCTCCTAAAAGTTTTGATAGCATAAGCTCCATGTGAATCGACTCCGCAAAACTGGCTTCGTAAGCATCTACATGTTTTGATAGCATAAGCTCCATGTGAATCGGCTCCGTATAACTTGCTGACGAAGCATGTAACTGTTTTTGTTATACGTTTATTTTTCCACTTAATTTATCCTATTACAAGTTGTCGTTTATCATAGTATAATTAGTGCTATTCTAAACTTCATTCAGGAAGAGGCGCTTAACTTATGTCCACTCAAACCAGACTTCAGGCTTTATCAGACTTCTTAAAAGCAAGGCGGGCTGCGATATCCCCTGCATCGGCCGGGCTGCCTCAAGGTACGCGCAGAAGAACTCCGGGTCTGAGGAGGGAAGAGGTTGCGCAGCTGGCAGGAGTCAGTAACACTTGGTACACTTGGCTGGAGCAAGGCAGGGACATCAAAGTTTCGCCTTCTGTATTGGACTGTATTGCTGCTGCTTTGCAGCTTACCAAAGATGAGCGTAGCTATTTATTTGCCCTGGCACTGGAGAACGGTCCCGGCGCTGCCCTTTATCCGCAGGAGAATATCTCTGAGATCAGTCCTTCACTGCAGAAGATCCTGCAGGAATTAACCAATTGTCCAACCATAATTTCTGACCGCCGATGCGGGATCGTTGGTTGGAATGCAGCCGCAGCCCATGTATTTCTCGACTTTGCTACACTGCCGCCTGAGGAGAGGAATATGATCTCCCTACTGTTTGTGCGGAAGGAATTCAAGCGCCTTGCCGTGAACTGGCAGCAGTTCGTCAGAGGGTATTTATCCATATTCCGGGCCTATTACGGCCAATACGTGGAGGATCGCTGGTATGATGATTTCATTGCGGAGATGAAGCAGCAGCATACGGAGTTCAATCTGCTATGGGAAGAGAGCCGGGTTAGCTCAGCACCTGACGTAGTGCTTGAATTCCGTCACGCCAAAGCGGGCAAAATGCTGTTTCATCTCACTTCGCTCCAAGTACACGGCAGTACTGATTTGCGGTGCAGTATCTATACGCCAGAAGGCGATTCCAACACTGAAGCCAAACTTAAGCAGTTAATGGAGCAGCATGTAGAGGAATGATGATAAAAAATCTTTATGGATTCATAAAAAACTATAAATATGCAATGTAAGGTTTGGCGTTTATACTCCTAATATGATGTTTAACTTATGGAATCGGAAAAGGAGTGCAGCATAATGGCAAAAGTCACCGGATTAGAAGGCATTGTGGCAGGAGAAACCAACATTGGTCTGGTAGATGGAGAAATGGGGTATTTGGTATACCGGGGATATTGGGCAAAAGAGCTTGCAGTCACGCGTACATACGAAGAAGTGGCCTATTTGCTGTGGAACGGGCATCTTCCTTCTGCGGATGAGCTGGAACTGCTAAAGAGCGAGATGGCCGTATCCCGTAAATTGCCTGAATATCTCCGCCAGATCATAGAACTGATGCCTGCGTCTGTACCTATGATGCTGGTGCTGCAGAGCTCTGTTGCTGCGCTTGGCGGGCAGGGAAACTCCACTTGGCCTCCGGTAATTGGGCAGGCGGTCAGGTTGGCATCCATCCTGCCGACTATTATTGCTTACAGATATCGTACACTGAATGGATTAACACCACTGGAACCGCTATCTGAACTTGGTCATGCTGCCAATTACTTATATATGCTTACTGGAGAAAAGCCAACGGAGGCGCATGTGAAGGCACTTAGCGCATACCTGATTCTATGCATGGAGCACGGGATGAACGCTTCAACATTCGCTGCCCGCGTTGTGCTCTCTACCGAATCGGACATGAATGCTGCGGTAGCCGGTGCAATCGGAGCGATGAAAGGGCCGCTGCATGGCGGTGCTCCATATGAGGTGATATCGATGCTTGAGGATATCGGAACCAAGGAGCGGGCGGAACCGTGGCTGCGGAATGCTCTGGATAGTGGCACCAAGCTCATGGGTTTCGGGCACCGGATCTATAAAACCAAGGATCCGCGTGCGGAAGCTCTTCAGATCGCGACACAGGAAATGATCGGCAAGGATCCTTCTTTTGATCTGGCACTTCATGTAGAAGCTACGGCGATACATTTACTTCAAGAATACAAGCCGGGCCGGAGATTGTTCACCAATGTTGAGTTTTATGCAGCAGCTATTTTGAAGGCGCTGGAGCTTTCTCCGGATATTTTCACACCAACCTTTACAGCTGGAAGAATTATTGGCTGGACCGCTCATATTATGGAGCAGGCAGAGAACAACCGGATTTTTCGGCCGCAATCTGTCTATACAGGATCTATGCCCAAGAACGAATTCTAAAGAACAGTATGGATGCGCAAAAACAACCCCAGCCGATAAGCGGCCGGGGTTGTTCATATAGAGGAGATGGTCATGAGCGAGAGTATGAGGGGGATACTCTGGGGTTTTTTTAGAAGTCGGATGTCGCAATTTCAATAGTGCCAAAGACAGCGCCGGCAGCCGTGCTGAGAAGAGCGGCTACGAGCAGAGCACTCACGCTAAGTGTAAGGCTGTTCAGTGCAGGAATGGTATAAGTGACAACTGGAGCGTTGACCCGGTAGATGACAAGATCCACGGGGAATGCGGAATTGTTGTTTACTGTTACAGCTGCGTTAATGCCACCTGACAGATTCTCGTAATATGATTTACCTACAGATGGAGCCAGATTAAAGTATTGAATGGGTAACAAGATAGCCATGGTAACGACCTCCTTTTCATTTGATAGAATATTATATTCGGTTACTCTATTATTGCTTTGACAAATGACATAGGAGATTCGCACAAATATGATATGTTACACTTAGAATAATACTGTTAATAGTAAGGAGAATTCATATGATCAAGCTGGTGTCCTGGAATGTGAATGGACTAAGAGCCTGTGTTAGCAAAGGCTTCATGGATTACTTCAAAGAAACGGATGCAGATATTTTCTGTGTGCAGGAAACTAAACTTCAGGCGGGGCAGATTCTTCTGGATATGGGAGAAGAGTATGAGCAATACTGGAATTATGCAGTGAAAAAAGGGTATTCAGGAACGGCGGTATTCACAAAAATCAAGCCACTCTCTGTAAGATACGGAATGGAAGAGGACTCTGAACCCGAAGGCCGGTTGATTACACTGGAATTCGCCGGCTTTTATCTCGTAAATGTCTATACTCCAAATGCACAACGTGAGCTGGCGAGACTGGATTACCGGCTGGAATGGGAGGATCGCTTCCGCAGCTATCTGCTGGAGCTGGACAAGCTGAAGCCAGTACTGGTATGCGGAGACCTGAACGTAGCCCATCAGGACATCGATTTGAAGAATGCCAAAGCCAACCGCGGGAATTCAGGTTTTACCGATGAAGAGCGGGGGAAGATGACAGTACTACTGGAGTCAGGATTCATTGATACGTTCAGACACCTGCACCCGGATCAGGAGGGAGCCTACACCTGGTGGTCTTATATGCCGAAGATCAGAGAACGGAATGTGGGTTGGCGTATCGATTACTTTCTGGCCTCTTCACGATTAGCGCCGAAGCTGAGGATGGCGGGAATAGAGTGTAGCGTAATGGGCAGTGATCATTGCCCGGTGGTAGTGGAGTTTGAGGATATACAGGAATAATGGGCAGGTTGGGTAAAAACTAAACAAGGGCCGTACATCCCACATCAGGGGTGTACGGTCCTTGTCGTTAATCCAGATGATTATTTACAACAAATGGCCGGTAACTACGGTTTCCAGATCTTCAGCTGACATAGACACATTATATTGCTGCTTAACCACAATGGAAGATTCTTGGAATGTGATCTCTACAGTAAATCGGAAGGGAGTTTCTACGAACAAGAGGGTCAGCAGCAGCGTATCCTCGGTGACCCAGGTAAAGCTGGACATGATTAGATTCCTAGTATTATCCAGAATGCTGGCGGTGCTTTCAACCCATTCCCCGCGGCCCAAAGAAACCTTTTGTTCACCCGACGGTCCTTGCAGTGTTAATTCAGCCGCTGATTCGCTAAAAGAAACCGCCAGTGCATCCAGCTGCAGCGAGTTGGCTTCCAGTGTATAGACTTTGCCGTTCACTGTTTCTTCCAAGCTTGAAAAGGGGGCTATCTCTGGAGGCTGAATATTTAGTTGGGCTAACTGTACATTCAACTCCGCTGCAGCAGGATCGTTATCAACAATTACATGTTCATTTGTCATGGCAGGCAGAAGGTGCTCCCATACTCCGTTCATAATACGCTGCATATCACTGCTGCCGCTTGTTATGGCAACTACCGCATCCTGTTCTGGCATTACGATACAGAATTGGCCAAAGGCTCCGTCTCCGCGGTATACGTCATGGCGGCAACGCCAGAATTGAAAGCCATAACCCTGTGCCCAGTCGCTGGAAGCTGCACCCGGACTACCATCATCGTTGCTGATTTGCTTGGAGGTAGCGGCCGCAATCCATTCTTGGGTCAGCAGCTGAGTATTGTTCAATACCCCTTGCTGCAGATACAATTGTCCGAATGCGGCAATGTCTTCGGTAGTGATACTTAACCCGAATCCGCCCAGATTGACCCCCCGGGGACAAGAGCCCCAAGTCGGATGTTGAATGCCCAGCGGAACAAACAAGCGGGGTTCCAGGTATTCCAGTAAAGTGAGACCGCTTACTTTTTGCAAAATGGCAGAGAGCATGTACGAAGCTCCAGTGTTGTACAGGAAATGTGTACCAGGTGTCTTATCGACCGGAAGCCGGAGGAATGTTCTGACCCAGTTGACGTCTTCGCTGCTCATCATAGTTGGCATGGTATCTACTGTATGGCCCGTACCCATCATCAGCAGGTGGCTAATATTCATCAGTGCCAGATTGGGGCTGATGTCCTCCGGAGCATCCTCGGGAAAGAAGGCCACAACCCGGTCCTCCAGGGATAATAATCCTTCTGCCACTGCCAGTCCGATAGCGGTTGAGGTGAAGCTTTTGCTGAGTGAAAATAAAGAATGTTGCAGCTCGGGTTGATAAGGCGACCACCAGCCTTCCGCTATTACAGCACCATGGCGCAGCAACATGAAGCTATGAAGACCTAATTGCTGCTCTTCCATCGCATTAAGAAAAGAAGAAACTGCTGCTGACGGGATCCCCTGCGCTTCCGGCAGGCTTCTTGGAAATTGACGTTTCTGTTGCGTATTTTCCATAATCCTATCTCCCTTGAATGATATGGATAAAAGCTTATAACCCCTATATTATAACAATCATGAACAAGATACGAGAGTCCTGTATGGGACCCCTATAGGTTCAGACGGAATCTGACAATGGACTCCCGGAGTCTGCGTGCTCCTTGTCGGGCCAGGTAATTCTGTTACGGGTCCGGCTAAGTTGTTCATACACCAGCACCGGATTTCGCTTGAATACACGGATTACAAGATGGACAAAGAATGCGAGATTCATGAACATGACTGCGCCGTACACGATTCCCATCCATGGACCTGGCAAATTCGAGAGCCGTGAGGGAGAAAGCAGATGTATATTCATACCCACCAGTATTCCATACAGGAACAGGTATCTTACGATTAATCCCCATAACCGGTTGCGGCCGTCTTCGCTGCTGATGCGGATCCGGACCACCCATTTGCCAAAGGTCCTCCCTCCGGTACACCAAGGTATCACCACAAAATATATACCTGTTGTGATCCAATAAGCGTATGGCACCTGGAAGGAATAGAGCAGCAGCAATACCATGCTCCAGATTGGTGCGTCTAATACCGAGGCGATGCTTCTGCGGGTATAGGTGACTCTTTTGGCAGATAAATCTACCCGTGTATCGAGCTGTTCGATTCGTGGCAACAGTGCGGATACCCAGAGTGCAATCCGGTAACCGGCAATTCCGCCCAGCGTATTGGTCAATAGATCGTCAACATCAAAGATCCGGTAGGGATGATCAAAAAATCCGAAGAGAGCCGTGATCTGGGTGATCTCAAAAAGCAGTGACAGCGTAAAGGAAAGCAGAATGCAAACGACCCAGCGTGTGCGGAAATAATAACCCAGGAACATCCCAAAGGGTACCGTCAACAATACATTGAACAATGCCTGAAGGAAATCCGGTTGTCGTAGTATCTTCCAATACGATAAAGGGTCATCGGAGCTGATGTTGGAATTGCGGATGATATCCTGAATGAAATGCAGCGGTATATGCTGAATCATATTTCCGATAGGGTAGGCATTATGCCTGGACGACGGCATGGGAAGCATAATCAGATAAAAGGCGTTCAGCAAATAGAGCAGCAGCAAATAAAGAATAAGTGCCCTAATCTTGTTGATATAGCCATGGCGTCTGTATTGGACCATAAGAAATGGGAGCGTGAACAGCAGCGCTGCCACAGGAAAAGACATGAATGCGTAGGAAATTGGAAATAGATAGGATTGAAGCATGATCCACCTGCCGTAAATAGAATAGTAGTTGTGGTGTGTACATGAAATAAATCTGAACATGAAATAAACCAATGAGTACCCTTCGTATGTTAGACGCCGCGTTGTGCCGGTAACCCTGCAATGCGGAGTGACACTTATTTATTGAGCCTATCCGGCATACATATGTCTGGAGAGGAGCGTGAAGCAAGATGGACAAGAAAGTACAGCAATATTACAAACTGAAGGCCAAGCAGAAGGAGATGGAGAAAGAACTGGGCGAGCTTCGGCAAGAGATCCTGGCATTTTGTGCGCAGCAGGGACAGGCGGACAATGAAATCGGAGGCTACAGAGTGAAGCTGGTCACGCAAAACCGCAGGGAATACGATGATGACAAGCTATACCGGACGTTATCTGATCCTGAGGTCTGGCGATTGCTCTCCAAAGCGGACTCGGCGAAAATCGCCAGTCTGATTAAACTGAATATTATCGAAGAAGAAAAAATCGCCCATACGTATGCTGTCAAGACAGTTACACTGCTGCAAGTAGATAAGAAATAAATCCATTCTTGAATCGTGTATTTAGTAAAGAAATCGCCACCTCCGGCATTTTGCGCTAAAATAAAGGAAGTGTTCCTTTATATATTTGAATAGAGCAATCCATGATACGGAGGAAATGAAGCGATGAAGGATTTTGATGTAATGCTGGAAAAGTATGCTGACCTGGTTGTCAAGGTCGGAGTAAATGTGCAGTCTGGTCAAGTACTTATGATTCATTCGCCACTGGAAACGGCAGAGCTAACTCGTCTGATTGTAGGCAAGGCCTATGAAGCAGGAGCCAAATACGTGCTTGTGGATTGGGATGATGAAAAGGTAACACGTATTCGTTATGAGAAGGCTGCAGATGATTCTTTTGGATATTACCCGCAGTGGCATGCAGATATGCTGGAAGGGTTCGCGGAAGAAGGTGGGGCTGTATTACATATCAAAGTACCTGATCCGGAATTATTCCGCGGTATTGATTCCTCCAAAGTTTCCACGGCAGTGAAAGCTGCAGCCATAGCACGCAAGAAATATCAGAGCTATACCCGCAACAGCCGGATTAGCTGGTCGCTGATCAAGGCGCCAACACGGGCTTGGGCGGACAAAGTGTTTGCTGATCTACCGGAGGAACAGCGTGTGGAAGCCATGTGGGAAGCGGTATTCCAGATGAACCGTGTGGGCAGCGAGGATCCGGTAGCCGCGTGGCGAGCACATATTGCAGACCTCAAGCAATCCCAGGAACGGATGAATGCCAAACGCTACAAAAGTCTGCATTACCGCGCTCCTGGAACGGATCTTCATGTGGAGCTTCCAGAGAGACATCTCTGGCGCGGCGGCGGCGGCGAAAATGCCGGCGGGGTCTATTTTGTAGCCAATATGCCGACAGAAGAAATCTATACCATGCCGCACCGCAAAGGAGTCAACGGTACTGTCAGCAGCACGATGCCGCTTAATTTGAATGGACGGCTAGTAGATGGTATCAAGCTCACTTTTACGGACGGTAAAGTAACTGCATATGATGCCGAATCCGGGCGGGAGCATCTGACTTCCCTGCTGGAAACGGATGAAGGCGCCTCTTATCTGGGAGAGGTGGCACTGGTACCACATGATTCTCCTATTTCAAATCTGAATAGAGTCTTCTACAATACTGGAATCGACGAGAATGCTTCTTGTCACTTTGCACTCGGCAGTGCGTATCCGGTAAATATAGAAGGCGGAACCTCACTTAGCAGCGAGGAGCTGCTGGAGCGGGGAGCCAATGTAAGCCTGACGCATGTTGACTTCATGATAGGCTCTGCAGAGCTTGATATTGATGGCGAATTAGCCGATGGGACCATTGAACCTGTCTTCCGCAAAGGAAACTGGGTACTATAGAACACATGGGAATGTGATCCTATTTGTTGTTCCGGTTACTGAAGCTGCGAACCCCTCTAAGGGTGGGTTTGCGGCTTTTTTAGAATCGTCATAAACCGTGTGGATAAGCTTTCATTGAAAATATTTTTGTTGCACCTTACGTAACGTCATCTTTTATAATCAATGTACGTTAGCGCTAACGAAGGAGTGACTATGGGACAGTATTGGAAGGTAGGAGACCTTGCGAAAATAACGGGACTTACCGTTCGTACCCTTAGATTTTACGATCAAATCGGTTTGTTTTCGCCGTCCGGACAGACCGACTCCGGTCATCGACTGTACAACGAATCCGACCTGTCGCGTCTGCAGCAGATTGTATCCCTTAAGGAGCTTGGCCTATCCCTTGATGAAGTGAAATGTCTTCTGGAAGGCGGGCAGATCAGTGCACTTGAGATCGTTGACCTGCAAATAGCACGGATCAAAGACCAAATCAAGCTGCAGCAGAGACTTCTAGAACAACTCCAATATGTATCCAAGTCCATTCAAGTAAAGGCTCCCTTAACGGTGGAAGACTTTACAAGTATCCTATACACAATGAAAATGAGCCATGAAAAGCGGGTTATCGAGCGTCGGATGAGCTGGGAGCACAGACTGGATACTCTAGGAAATTTGCTTGATGCTGAACATGAAGCAACAAAATCAAAGGAGGATTAACCATGAGTGAAAGATTCGTCAATCATGCTACGTTTGTTGTCGAACGAACCTATGCCTCATCGCTTGGAAAGGTTTATGGTGCTTGGTCTGACCCGGCTCTAAAAGCAAGGTGGTTTTCGAAGCCCGATATTTTTGAATTCCGTGTTGGAGGACGGGAATATAGCAGAGGAGGGCCGCCAGAAGGACCGGTTTTCACCTTCGAGGCTAACTACCAAGAGATCATTCCGGAACAGCGGATTGTCTACACTTACTCATTGGATGCTGGCGATAAGCGCCTTTCCGTTTCGCTTACAACGGTTGAGTTCATCCCGGTCGAGGAAGGAACCAAGCTGGTTTTCACCGAACAGGGGGCGTTTTTTGACGGGCAAGATACTCCAGAGATTCGCGAGCAAGGCACGAACGAAATGCTTGATGCCTTGGGCAAAACACTCTAGCGGGGTTTATTATGTGGACTATTGCAGACGAGGACCTCATATCCTAGCGAAAATTTGCGTGTTACACAGAAAAAGATCTTACTTAGCTTAAGGGGTGCCGAAAGGCACCCCTTTTAATTTACCTGTTCAGATCAAGCGGAGAGCCGATAAATAAAATTTGACAATTTTGCTACTCCAGACTCAAGACCTATTCACAAAATAATTTTAAAATTGAAGAGATGTGTATCATAATCTTTATTGATATGCGGCTAAGAGAAGAGTATAGACCCGAAAGAGAACATTAAATGACCTAGTCGGAGGAATCACTATTTTGAGAAAGCTATCATTCTTTATTACCATTATCATGTTAGGTACAATGTTATCCGCTTGTTCTGCTATTACCTCTTCAGTGGATAAAGCGCCTGCTGGTGTTACCTCCGGAGAGAAAAAGGAAATTGAGAAGTACAATGCATATGTAAGGCTTAATAACTTGATGACAGGCAGAATCAATGAGGTTCTAATTCATTATTTTGAGAAGTTCGGAATGGATACACAGCCTGTAATCGAGAAGAATTTCAGCTTCATCATGCTCGACGTTGCTGAACCTGAACGGGTAGTCATTGATCAAGCGAACGGCTATACCGCAAGCCAACCTGCTTTTGCGAACGCAGACCCCTTAGTAATCCAACTGACACCAGTCATCAAAGAGCTGTTGTCCGTACTGGATGAAATGAAAGCCTACTATGATTCAAGGGGTTACGTGGATGATGAATTCGCACAAGGAAAGCAGCTGCATACCAAGCTGGTAAGTGCCAATCTTGCTTATGAGAAAGTCGCCAAACCATTCTTCACAGCTCTGCAGAAATTGGGTAACGAGCAGCGTCTGGCTGAACTGCAAAAACTCAAGGATTCAGACCAGCAGATCCGGTATAGTGCCTTGAAGTTCATGATAGACGCCGAGGCTACGGCCATTGAAATGGATGAACAGGGAATCACCGCCGGCAATGTGCTCAAGCTTGATATGACGAAGTTTAAAGTCAAATACGATACGATGACCGCGGATTTGAGTGAGCTCATGACCCTTTCAAAAGATAAGAAACGGATTGAAAAAGAAGGGGTTAACAGTTTCAGTATAGGGAATTATGTGGACTCAGCCACTGAGGCAAAAGCGGCCGCTTCGAAAATTATTGAGCGCATCAATAAGAAGGAGCCTGTATCGGATTCTGATCTGAACGGTCAGTTCCTCCACACTACAGATGGAACACCTGAAAATTTCAATTATCTGCTGAGCAAGGCTGTTGAACGTTATAATGAAATGAATTAAGCAAAACCTCCCTTTAGAAGCAAACCTAGATCTAATAGCTTCGATGGGGAGGTTTTATTATAAAATTAAGTGAACTGACAGTATTTGAACAATTAGGAGGAACAAGGAGATGTTGAACAAATCATTGCTGGTCGGGGACGTTATGCAAGAATGGGCGGGAACGCGCAGGTTGTTGGAAAGCATACCGGACGAACATCTGGGTTGGAGACCGCATGCGAAGTCTTATACTTTTGGGGAATTAGCAACGCATGTCGTCAACCTGATTAATTGGCAACTGTTCATTTTGCGCGATCCGGAACTGGATCTGGGGACCATACCATCACGCAGGGTAGCCTTAGAGAGCAGGCAGGCGATGCTAGACGAATTCAATGCGAACATCCAGGAGCTCGAGCAGACGCTGGACACAATCGATGAAGCGGCATTGGGCTCGAACTGGACACTCCGTCGCGGCGATACGGTCATGGCCGTACAGCCGAAGGCTATAGCATTCCGTACGATGGGGATGAGCCATATGATTCATCATCGTGCACAGCTCGGAATGTACTTGCGTCTGCTTGATCAGCCGGTACCTGGTGTCTACGGTCCGACCGCGGACGAACTCGGCAAGTAGCGTGTACTCTTCACAACAGGCAACGGGAGGGGCCGCCAGAAATGGCGGTCTTTTTGCTATTATCTGATGGAAGGTCCTCTCAACTGCGCAAATGAATCGAAGGCATTTATGTTATTTTCGACATTTTTAGACGGCCTACTTGAAATCGCTAACAGCTAGTCATATAATAGGTTTATCGAAACGATTCGATCTGTGAATCCGACTAATGAGCCTTACACTTAGGGAAAGATCTCGTTTTCAAGGGAAAATGTAGAAAAAGTAGTTTTAGATCTCTTTTTATGGGTAATTATTCATTAAGGAGTCTGCGATTTATACTATGTTTCACAGAAAAACTCGAATTTTTTTTCGAAGTGAATCGAAACGTTTCGATGTAAGGGTTTTATTCATGAATATATAAATTTGTCAAACACTACAACAGGGGTGAAAGTAATGATGAAAAAGACTGGTTTGGTAGCTACAACTGTATTAATGGGTTTCTCTTTGGTCGCAGCAGGTTGTGGGAATTCTAATGATTCAGCAGCTGGTGATAACAAAACGTTGAAAGTATGGTTCATGGGAACTTCGGATACTGTAACGCCGATTACCAAAATGTATGAAGAGAAGAATCCGGGTGTCAAAGTGGATGTGCAAGCGATTCCTTGGGATACTGCACATGATAAACTGCTGACTGCCGTTGCCTCTAAAAACGGTCCTGACGTTATCCAAATGGGAACAACCTGGATTCCTGAGTTTGCGGCAGCAGGTGCACTAAAGGACATGGCGCCTTATATTGAAAAGTATCCCAGCATGAAAGCGGAGAATTTCTTCGACGGTGCAGTTCAAACGACAAAATATGAAGACAAAACGGTAGCAGTTCCTTTCTATGTTGAGACGCGCGCTATGTTCTACCGCACTGATCTGCTAGGTGACGTAGGTTATCCGGAAGGTCCCAAGACTTGGGATGAATTGAAGGATGCCAGCAAGAAGCTGGTTGCCAAAGGTGGAGCTGGACATTATGCGTTACCTATCGAAGCGAAGGATTCGATCTATACGGCTATCTTCGCCTGGCAGAACGGAAGCGAGCTGATTGACAGCAACCGTCAGCCCCAGTTCAACCAGCCGGCATATGTGGACACGATTAAATTTCTGAAGAGCTTCTACGATGAAGGATTGTCCCCTAAGGGAACAGATCTGGATACGGTAGCTGCATTTAAAGATGGTACCATGGGGATGTTCATCAGTGGCCCTTGGATGATTCAGACTGTTAAGGAAAAAGCTCCGGAGATTGACGGCAAATGGGCAGTAACCACTCTTCCTGCTCAAAAAACTAACACCTCTTCCATCGGTGGTGCTGATCTGTCCATCTTCAACTACAGCAAAAATCCGGATGAAGCTGCTAAATTTATCGCATTCATGGCTGAACAGGATGCACAGCTGAAATATTATGAAACTTCCAACTCGATGCCTGCACTGAAGGCCGCTTGGGATAACGATGCGCTGAAAGATCCGATGATTGCCGCTTTTGGTGAACAGCTTAAGAATGCACGTCCTGCTCCAACGGTAAAAGAATATGAAGAGATTGCACAAGCGGCTATGGCTTCCTTTGAACAGATCACGGTTGGCGGTGCGGATACACAGACCGAACTGGACAAGCTTAACGCAAAGGCAAATGAACTTCTGGGCAACAAATAAGCAACACTCTTTCCAGGCATACTGCCGATTCTCCGTAATGAAGGGGTTTCGGCAGTGTGTGCGTTCATTGTATGGAAAGGTAGTGCAAGAAAGCGAAAGGATGTGAGTGATTGTGAGTTCATTTGTGAAGCAATGGAACAAAAATAAATATCCATATATGTTTATCGCACCTGCTGTCCTGCTGCTGACTGTATTCTCCATAATTCCAATTATCATAGCGCTGGTCATCAGCTTTACAGATATGGATTTGGTGGGGCTTGCGGATTATTCCAATATCAGCAGTGTGGGCTTAGATAATTACATTAACATTTTCAAAGACCCGGTCTTCCTGAAATCGATGTACAACACAATGATCTATGTAGTTATCGGTGTACCGATGGTCGTGATTGCCTCCATGGGGGTGGCGCTGCTGCTTAATTATGGAACAGGGTGGCTGTTCAAAAGCTTCCGCGTCATCTACTATATGCCGTCGATTACTAACATTGTAGCCGTCGCGGTGGTGTGGGGATATTTGTATAACGGCAGCTATGGGCTGTTCAACTACATTCTGTCTATCTTCGGCTTTCCGGCACAGCAATGGCTTCAAGACCCGAATCTTGCGAAATTATCTCTGATCCTGCTGGCGTTCTGGAAATCCATAGGTCTCAATATGATTATTTTCCTGGCAGCATTGCAGGGCATTCCCCGTTCCTATTATGAAGCGGCTGAAATTGACGGGGCGACTGGCTGGAAGAAGCTGCGCTTCATCACAGTACCTCTTCTTGGATTCGCTACTTTCTTTGTGACCATTACGACCTTGATCGGCTGGATTCAATTCTTCGAAGAACCGCTGGTCATGACCAAGGGCGGGCCGCTGAATGCCACGATGTCTATGGCACTCTTCATCTATAACAACGGCTTCCAGCTCAGCAAGTTCGGTTATGCGGCTTCCGGCTCGTTCGTGTTGTTCATTATCATCATTATTGCAACACTCATTCAATTCGCGGTCAAAAAGAAAGAAGTGGAATATTAAGTGTCAGCTGTAGCGCTGCTGCTTAAAGAGGAGGTATAATTTCATGGCATTGAAAATGAAACATATGGAAAAAGGATTGATGATCGCACTGCTCATTATCGGCGGACTGCTGATGATGGTGCCATTCATCTGGATGATCGGCTCGTCCTTTAAACCGGAGAGTGAATTCACTGTAATTCCCCCGACACTGATTCCGAACCACCCGACGTTCTCTAACTACCGGGATTTGTTCGTGAAGATGGACTTTTTAATCTATTTGAAAAATACACTGATCATCGTGCTGTGCTCCTTTGTAGGACTGTTTCTCAACGCGATGGCCGGTTATGCTTTTGCTAAATTTGATTTTCCGGGTAAAAACAAGTTCTTCTATATTATTCTGGGCACCATGATGATTCCTGGACAGGTTACGATGATTCCAACTTATCTGATCATTAACCAGATGCATTTGGTGAATACGATGGCAGGAATAGTTCTGCCTGGTTTGGTCGGTGCGTTCGCAATCTTCCTGTTTCGTCAGTTCATGACCACGATTCCTATGGACTTGCTGGAGGCAGCCAGATTGGACGGAGCCGGGGAGCTCCGGATCTTTTTCCAACTGATGGTTCCGATTGTGAAACCGGTTTTTGCAGTACAAGGTATCCTGACGTTTATCGGCGCCTGGAACAGCTTTCTCTGGCCGCTTATTATTGCCAATGATGAGAAGCTGTACACCTTATCGGTAGGTCTCTCGCTGCTGAAAGGCCAATATGGTACACAGTTCGGATTGCAGATGGCCGGAGCGGCCTTCATGGTTGTGCCGATTATTATCATATTTATCTTCTTCCAAAAACATATCATAGAAGGATATACCATCTCCGGCATAAAATAATATAGAGAAGCATATGGCATGACTCGGGAAGGGTTGAACAAACATGGCAACAATCAAAGATGTGGCAAAGCTGGCAGGGGTGGCCTTATCTACAGCATCCTATGCTATGAGCGGCGACAGCAAGGTGAGCGCCAAAACCAGGGAAAAGGTGCTTGAAGCCGCAAAACAGCTGAATTATCAGAAAAATGGCTTTGCCATGGATTTGAAGAGAAGCCGTACGAATACCATAGCTCTGATATTGACAGATTTATCCGGACCTTATTATTCAGAGCTGATTCGGAGCATTCAGGATGTGGCCTTGTCCAATTCCTATGACCTGATCGCATGCAGTTCTATGGGCGGGAAGGACTCCACGGCGGTAAGATTTCTTTTGGAGAAGCGGGTGGATGGAGCCATTGTGCTTGCACATAACATTACTGATGAGATTTTGCAGGCTGCCGGAAGTGACAGATTTCCTATTATTGTCATGGACCGGCTGATTGCAGGCAAAGGACTCATAAATGTTGTGGTAGATGGAGAGCAGGGCGGCTACAGTGCTACCCGTTATTTGATCGAAAAAGGCCATGAGCATATTGCTTATATCAGTGGTCCGGCTAATTCCTATGATAATGCGCTGCGCTACCAGGGATTTCTGCGGGCCATGCGGGAAGCAGGTTTGGAGGAAAAGGCCAAATGGAAGCTGAACGGGGGATTCATCCGTGAGGGCGGATATAAGGCGACCAAAATGATGCTGATGCAGGGAGAGCTGCCCACAGCTGTCTTTTATGCGAATGATGAAATGGCTGTTGGAGGATTGAAGGCCCTTGAAGAGGGAGGTATCAGTGTTCCTGATGATATTTCTGTGATCGGTTTTGATGATATCCAACTGTCCGAATACATTCAGCCTCCTCTCACAACGATCCGTCAGCCTATGTATGAATCCGGATCGCTTGCGGGGCATCTGCTGTTCCAAATGCTTAACGGCGACACCGTTAATGATTTCTATAAGCTCAAGATTGAGCTGGTTGAACGCAAATCGGTCAAACCCCGGAGCTGACTGCCCTGGGGAGGTTCCGGCGGATCTTCGAATTAAATTGAAACGTTTAGGAAATAAAATTGATTCAATAAAAAAAATCTATATTATATATGGAAAAATATAATAGAAACGTTTCGTTTCTTTGGGGGAGCAGCTATGACTGAACATTTGTACAACAAATATGTGAAACATATGACCCTGGAAGAGAAGGTAGCCCAACTGTTGCAGCTGGCAGCGCCTTTCTATGATGAACCGGGTGATGATTCTGAGATTACCGGTCCTATGGAAGAGCTCGGAATTGATGCCAATACGAAACGGGCTGCGGGTTCGGTTCTCGGTATTGCAGGTGCGGAGAAAATGATGGCGGTTCAGAAAGAGCACCTGTCCGGAAGCAGACTCGGTATTCCGCTATTGTTCATGGCGGATATCGTTCATGGCTTCAAGACGATTTTTCCGATTCCACTGGCGATTGGCTGTTCCTGGGACCTCAATCTTGCTGAACAAAGTGCCGAGATTGCTGCGCGTGAGGCGGCTGTATCCGGACTTCATGTGACTTTTGCCCCTATGGTAGATTTGGTTCGTGACGCCCGCTGGGGCCGGGTGATGGAATCAACGGGTGAAGATACTTACTTGAATGCTGAATTTGCCAAGGCATTTGTCCAAGGCTTCCAAGGAGATAATCTTAAGGACGATATGACCCGTGTTGCGGCATGTGTGAAGCACTTTGCGGCCTATGGGCTGGCCGAAGGAGGCCGTGAGTATAACACTGTAGATCTATCAGAGCGTCAGCTGCGCGAATATTATCTGCCGGCTTATAAAGCGGCCATCGACGCAGGCGCCGAAATGGTGATGACTTCCTTCAATACTGTGAATGGTATTCCGGCTACAGGCAACCACCAATTGATGCGCGGGCTGCTTCGTGACGAATGGGGATTTGAGGGGGTCTTGATCTCTGACTGGGCGGCGATTAAGGAGATTATTGCGCATGGAGCAGCAGAAGATGAGAAAGAGGCTGCTTTCAAGGCGATCCACAGCGGTGTTGATATAGATATGATGACCACAAGTTATGTGAATCATTTGCCGGAGCTTGTGGCAGATGGGCTTGTTGACGAAGCGATAATTGACGAAGCCGTGCTGCGGATTCTGGAGCTGAAAGAGAAGCTGGGCTTATTCGAGAATCCAATGCGCGGAGCTGATCCTGAGCTGGAACGGCAAATCGTGTTTAGTTCGGAGCACCGGCAGGTCTCCCGGAGACTTGCTGAGAAGTCGAGTGTACTACTCAAAAATGAAGGAGTTCTTCCGCTCCGGGCTAACCAGCGGATTGCCTTGATAGGTCCGTTTGCAGCAAGCGGTGATATTCTCGGCTGGTGGTCCTGGACCGGTTCCAAGGAAACTGCGGTGAAGCTTGGAGAGTCGATGCAGAAAATCAGCAGTGATCCCGAAAATGTATTAATCGCAGAGGGCTGCGGCATTGATACAATTACAGAAAGCGGCCTTGCTGAGGCGCTGAACGCTGCTTCAGCAACTGAAGTTATTGTACTGGCGCTCGGCGAGTCCTCAGACATGAGCGGAGAAGGAGGCAGCCGCAGTGATATCCGTCTTCCGGAAGCTCAGCTTGAGCTGATCCGAGAGATGAAGAAGCTTGGAAAGCCGCTGGCTGTTGTGCTTTTTAACGGTCGTCCGCTTGATCTCCATGGAGTCTATGATGTGGCCGATGCAGTGCTGGAGGCATGGTTCCCAGGGAGTGAAGGCGGTGCGGCACTGGCGGATATTTTGTATGGCAAGGTGAATCCGTCTGGACGTTTGTCCATGTCCTTCCCGCATTCTGTGGGCCAGATTCCTGTATATTACAATGCTTACAATACCGGACGTCCGAAACCGGAGGAAGCAACTGACAACCGCTATATTTCTCAATACATCGATATTCCCAATGAACCGCTGTTGCCTTTCGGTTTTGGTCTAAGCTATACCTCCTTTGCCTATGCAGAGTTCTCCCTGTCTTCGGATCGGATGACAGCAGACCGTCCGCTGGAAGCCAAAGTAACCGTCACGAACACTGGCAGCCTTGCCGGAACCGAGACCGTTCAGCTCTACATCCGAGATATGTCCGGTGAGACTGTGCGTCCGGTTAAAGAGCTTAAGGATTTCAGACAGATTCAGCTGTCACCCGGAGAGAGTAAAGAGGTTGTGTTCCACATTGAGGAATCCCAGCTTCGCTATCACCATAGTGATTTGTCCTACACCAGTGATCCCGGCCAGTTCACCGTATATGTCGGGTCCAGCAGTCGTGACACTCAATCGGCCATGTTCCGTTTACTCTAATATTTATTAATTAGCGGTATTCTCACCGCAGCAGATAAGGAAGTGAAACGAAATGACAATTGCATCAACAACCAGGCTGTCGCTTCAAAAGGGTGACTTAACCTTTACGTTTCTGGAGAGCGGTGACTTGTATCAGGCTCTGGGCGGTAAAATGATGATTAATCAGCTTTTATCAAACATTGTGGATGGTGCACCTGGGAATCTGTATGTAAGGCTCCATACCCCCAAAGGGATCCAGGCTTATCCGCTGCTTGGCGTCAAATCAGCCAGCCGTTTCCGTAAAGACGGCGAACGTTTAGTATGGCAGGGCGATATTCCTGTAGAGCAGGCAGGAACGGGAGCGAAAGAGGCTCTCCGTTATCAGGTAGTCTTCTCCATGACAAGTTCGGGTGTCTGGTTCTGGGATATTTCCATCCAAGGCAGCGGAGTTCTTGTGGATGTGATATATACACAAGATGTGGGTATAGCGTCTCCTGGAGCAGTTACAAGCAATGAGGCTTATCTGTCCCAATACATCGATCATGCGGTTTTTGAAAGTAAAGATAAGGGATATGTTGTATGCTCCCGCCAGAATCAGCCGCAGGACGGGAAGTTCCCATATCTTCAGCAGGGTCTGCTTGAAGGTGCTGCTGGATATTCTACCGATGGTTTTCAATTTTTCGGCTTATCATACAAGGAAACGGATCAGCCAGAAGCATTGTCAGGGGACATGCTTGCAAACGAGGTTTACCAGTATGAATTTGCCTACACGGCCCTGCAGTCTGCAAAGGTCCAGCTGGAAGGGGAGACGCGGTTTACCTTCTATGGATTGTTTCGCGAGGATCATCCGGCTGCGATTACGGAGCTGGAGTATGCAGAGTCGGTTCAAGAAGCCTGGCAAGAGGTACAGTCTTTGGGAAGCATCACCGCTGAAGGGGAATTGCTGAACCGGATAACGGGCAAACCTCAGATTGGTGAACCTCTGCAGACTCTTTCTTTGACTAGTGCCGAGCTCGATGTGCTGTTCCCTCACAAGTTGCAAGAAGAGCGTGAGGATGGTAAGCTGCTGGCTTTTTTCACGGAAGGCTATGAGCATGTTGTACTCAAGGATAAGGAACTTCTTGTCGAGCGTCCGCATGGACAAATTCTTATGAGCGGTGATAATGCGCGGATGAACCCAGAGGTGATGACGACAACCTCCTATATGTATGGTATCTTCAATTCTCAGGTGGTCGTAGGCAACACCAATTTCAATAAAATGATGTCCAATGCCCGCAGCGCCTTGAACGTCTACAAGACTTCAGGACAACGGATATATGTCTACATGGAAGGACAATATCATCTGCTAACGATGCCTTCTCTGTTCGAAATCGGCTTTAATTATGTGCGCTGGTATTATAAAACGGTATCGGATACTCTGGTAATCACCAATTACACCACGATGGATCAGCCGGAGGTTAGATTGCATGTGCATTCTGCTAACGGCATGGCATACCGGTTCTTGATCACGAACCAGATCACCATGAATGTAGCGGAATATGAGGTTCCATATGAAATGTCCCAAGACCCTTCGGATGGTACGCTAACCTTCCGGGCAGCACAGACAGGGACTAGCGCACAGGTATACCCTGAATTAGCTTACCGGATGCAACTGGATGGCGCAGCATACGAACTGGGAGACGAGTCGATTCTGGTAGAGGGGCATGTTCAAGGCAGTGCATCTCTTGTAGTGATGGAGCTGCAAGAAAGTGCTGATTGGACCTTGACGATACAAGGACTGCTGGATGGCAAGGCGCGTACAATAAGCTCCACTTCTGTTGAAGCCGAGGCGGCACGGTACCGTGAATTTTTGTCTGGAGTCATGAATGGTTTCAAGCTGACGGAGCAGGGCGGTACACAAGGAGAATTATTCAAGGTGAATGCGCTGGCTTGGTGGTATACCCACAATATGCTGGTTCATTATTCCGTACCTCACGGTCTGGAGCAGTACGGCGGAGCCGCATGGGGAACCCGCGATGTCTGTCAGGGACCGGTGGAATATTTCCTGGCCACCCACAAGTATGAACAGGTTCGTGAAATCCTGCTTACTGTATTCACTCATCAGTATGAGGATGACGGCAGCTGGCCGCAGTGGTTCATGTTTGACAAGTATACACAAGTCCAGCAGGAGGAGAGCCACGGAGATATCATTGTCTGGCCGCTGAAGGTATTAGGCGATTATCTGCGGGCGACCCGGGATTACGATGTTCTGGATGTGCAGCTTCCGTACACCCGCAGACACCATTTTGACTTCACATCAGAAACAGCTTCCTTACGGGAACATGCGATCAAAGAACTGGACTATATCAAAGCGAATTTTCTGCATGATACGTTCCTCTCCTCTTACGGTGACGGAGACTGGGATGATACCCTTCAACCGGCCAATGCCCAGCTGAAGCAGTACATGGTCAGCAGCTGGACAGTCGCATTGACATATCAGACGGTGCTCGGATTATCGGGAGTACTGCAGGACGCGGATGCCGCATGGGCCGGGGAACTGAAGGAGCTAGCTACAGGCATCCAAGGTGACTTCAACCGCTATATGCTGGGAACCGATGTGATTCCGGGCTTCCTTTACTTCGAAGATCCTGCCGATGCCAAGCTGTTGCTGCATCCTGAAGATAAGGAGACCGGCATCCAGTACCGGCTCCTACCGATGACCAGAAGCATGATTGGCGAGCTGTTAACTCCAGAGCAGATGGAGGAGCACTACAAGCTGATCCAGGAACAATTCCTTTGTCCGGACGGCGTGCGTCTGATGAATCATCCGGCACAATATGCCGGTGGTGTCAGTCTGCACTTCAAACGTGCGGAGCAGGCGGCGAATTTTGGCCGCGAGATTGGTCTGCAGTATGTGCATGCCCATATCCGTTTTGTTGAAGCAATGGCGAAGATCGGCAAACGGGATCAGGTATGGAAGGGATTGGCCGTCATTAACCCGATTGGCATTCGTGATGCGGTGCCAAATGCGGAGCTGCGGCAGAGCAATTCTTATTTCAGCAGCTCGGACGGCAAATTCTCCAATCGGTATGAAGCGCAGGAGCGTTTTGCGGAGCTTCGTGACGGTTCGGTTCCGGTAAAAGGCGGCTGGAGAATCTATTCCAGCGGTCCGGGGATCTATATGAATCAACTGATCTCGAATGTGCTGGGTATCCGCGAAGACGGCGGTGATCTGATCATCGATCCGGTATTACCGGATGAACTGGACGGCACACGATTCGACTTCGACTACGATGGCAAGCCAGCCGTGTTTGTGTACCATTGTGCACAAGGCCAACTAGCCTATGTTAAGGTGAATGGACAGGAAGTTCCAGCAGAACGGCTGGAGAATCGGTACCGCTTGGGCGGACTACGGATCAAACGGGCTGATTTTGACCGGTTGCGCAGCACAGAAGGTACAGTTGTAGATATTTATATGTAATTTTTATAGAAACTTTATGTAACACATTTAATAGCGGTCAGTGATGCAGACATCCTCTGGGGATGCCAGGCACTCACTGGCCGTTTTTTTGTCCGCCTATATTTCGATATTCACCAAATTTTCACCAAGCACACTTATCATAAGCTCAGAGATTAGGATAAGGAGACGAAGATCATGAAGAATAAAAAATCATATGTAAAACTTACTCTCGATCTATTAATGGGGATTACCTTTGCACTGCTCTATAACACAAGAGTGTTAGGCGGGCTTGCTTTTCATGAAATCGCTGGAATAGCGATCGGGTTTGCGTTCGTGGCCCACATTATACTGAATTGGAGATTTGTCCAGAAGGTGACCCTAAGGCTGTTTGACCGGTCCCTTCCGGTACGTACACGGTTCAGTTATTTACTGAACGTTTCGCTGTTGTTATCGATGACACTCATTCTAGTTAGCGGTCTAGTCATCTCTCGGGTCGTACTTCCAACCTTCCAGCTAGGAAATGAGAACTGGTTCAAAATAGCACATATGTCTGTAGCGTATCTGGGCCTTGGGTTAATCGGTGTACATATTGGACTTCATTGGCATTGGGTGATTAAAGTGCTGCAGAAACCTTTAAATCTCAAGCTGCCACGTTCATTATCCCGCGTTCTAATGACAGGCGTGGCAATTATGGTGCTTGCATTTGGGGTCTATCAGGTATACACGACTAATTACTTCTCCAGACTGCAGATGCTGCAGGGAGTGTTCTCGGTCTCCTCAGCTTCTGGAGAGGGAATCTATGAACATGGGGATAGGAATAGATCGGAGTTCGTGAAACCTCAAAGAGGAAGCGAGAACAAGCCGTCTTTCCCGGTTAAAGGGAAGTCAAAAGGAAGGAATATCGGAAGCACCAGCTGGTATAAAGTGCTCTTTACCTACACGGGGATTATGGCTGTGTTTGCCGGAGCTACATATTACCTGGACAAATGGATTGCACGGAGAAAGAAGGTTAAGCTAGCTGTGAAGAAGCTTGAGCACCCTGGTATAACGTAATTACTTGCGGTGTGGATCTGGACAAGAGGACAAGGTAACGAATGTAATGACCGTAATCTGTCCTTTTGGCCCGTCCACAAGGGGGTCCTTGCTGCGAAAAAAAAGCCGAAGCTTCAAAGGAAGCTCCGGCTGACAGATGTTAGGTACCAGCATGCTTTTTTAGTTAGTGGTAATTGTATAGATTTCACTCACAGCTCCATCAGTGAGCTTCAGCTTTGTTTTACCGTCGGTACTCATTTTATAGAGGCTATCATTATCATCAGCGTTATAATAGAAAATACCGGTTACATCGTCATAGATTGAACTGTTATCCCAGGTCACGCCGTTCAATTTGGATAAAGATAAATCCGCATTTACAGCATAAGCCGCATTGTTGGTGAAAAATACAGTTTGTCCGGCAGCTGTACCATTCTTCACATTATAGACATTTGTCACTTGACTTAGCCCAAGCGTTTTGGTGCTGATTACTTTACCGTTGGCGATCGTACTGACGTATCCTTTACCGTTGCTGCCTACGTAAGCCAGCTTATTTCCGCCCATATCGGCCAGGCTGACAACTGCGCTTTGACTGAGCTGAAACGATTTTCCGTTATGATCTATAGCAAAGCTTTTGGCCTTGGAATACACATAATCATCATTTTCATCTACGGTAACACCTTTGTTATAGACATAATAATCTTTGGACCAGAAGCCGGATAAGGTTGCATTAACATCCAGAGGGCTTTTGGCATTGGCTGCTTTGGGATTTCCTCCAGTAATCGGAAGAGTGTACAGAACCATGGAGTTAAGTGAATAGTAGTTTTCTGCCGGTTTGGTATCTACCATTACAGATACTGTAGTAGGAGTCGAATGGATAAAGGAATAAGATGGAATGGCGCCTTGACCTATATATTGTACATTTCCGCTACCATCGCGGGACTTTGAAGCAGCCCAGGTGTTGGTTCCGTTTTTCAGAACATTGTAGTAAATGCGGCCACCCTCAACATAGAATCCAGGGAATTCTGTGTCTGCGTTATTAGCAATTTGCTTGATCTGGGTGTCATCAGGTGCATTAGCAAGCGAGCGGTAGATCACGCCATGATCATCCATGAAATAAAGGTAATCACCCTCGATCTGGTAAAATATAACATCCTTTCCGCCGGCAAAGTTGCTGATCAGTGCGTCCGGTTCGGTCAGAGACAAGCGCTGCAGCTTGCTTGTTTCCTCATTATCATAAAAATACAAATACTGGCTGGTTGCATCCAGATAGGATCCTTCGAAATAATCAGAGATCATTTGAGCACTACCCCCGGCAGTAGGGACACGGTACAATGCTCCATCTTCCGTACTATAGTACACATACCCGTTCTCAGCAGCTGCTGCCGATGCTTGTGAATTCAGCTTTCCTACCCCTAAGGCTGTGCTGATCAGTACACCTGCAAGCAGGATGGACCCTATTCTTTTTGTTAACTTCTGGAACTTTTTCATTTGTCGACTCCTCTTTAGGTGAAATAGTATGAATAATAACATTACCTTAATAACATATCGGAATTGCTATAGGAAAATATATGAAGCGAAAGAACCATTATTTATCAGTCAATTCATATATTTCATGGTAAAAGACCTGCATAAATGTGCAAATCAGAAATATCCTTCATACTCTCACATAGAATCGTGACCTATAACCCTAGCGAATTGCCCCGTTCTAGACGCCGGATCTGTTGCTCGCCATTGTCGGCCAGCTCCCGGAACTGATGGATGGTCTCGCGCATCCTCGGCAGTGCCTCCTGCTTGTAGGTGCTGATTGAGTCCAGGGCGGACAAGACATCGGTAAATGCCTGTTTCAGTGTATCCGGGGAGACCGCGGTTTCCATCGATTGTTTTTGGATGGCGGCACCTTGCTCTTTTAGCATTTTTGAGGTGCCGCTGATCAGATTGTCTGTCGTTTGATTCAGCAGTTCGATTTTTTTAAGTACAATTTTTTGATTATATAGTGCGCTTGCTACGGTGACTGAAATTTTGAGAGCAGATACGGTAACATTTCTGGCCCTGTCGACGCCCCGGATCAGTTCTTTGTTATTTCTGATCACAACCTCGATGGCCATGATGCCTTGCTGATTCACCACCAGCATCTGCTGCAGATCCATGACCCGCTGACGGAGCGGAAAGAGGACTTCTTCGGTAATGAAGCGGATCTTGTCTTCGGACTCACTTCGCACCGTGGCGGCTTCAATCTGCTGCTCGATTTCCTGGTCCATCAGCATGCCAAGCTGGATTTCCTTCTGCAGCCTTTTGGTGAGCTCCCGCAGGGTCTGCTGTTCGATCTCAAGGGTTGTGTTGTCATTCTTCAGAATGGATTTGCCTTTATCCAGGGAGACAATAATATCAGAAATGACAGCATCGGCTTTTTGGTATTTGGCAAAATACGTACGCAGCGGATTAAAGAACTTGCCGAGTATCCCGTTTTTGGCAAAATCGACAGCGCCGGGATCCAGATCCTTTAACTGCAAATGAAGCTCCGTTAATCCTTTGGCGACTTGCCCGCCTTCATCACCTGTCTTGGATAGATTGCCAACGGACACCTGAAGCAGAGAGTTTTTCTCTGAAGAGGAGCGCATCGTATTCATGCCGAAAGTATCGATCGATTGGAGAACGGATCTGCGTTTTTCCAGAGAGTCCATATCCAGCTCCAGAATACTTGCCACATTGCTTGCGGCCAGCTCCTTCAGCTGCGTAATCTCAGCAGGCTCCGGCTTAACCTGTTCCTCAATAACAGCTTTTAGCGTTTCTGTATTAGGAATTTCCATGGTAAATGACATAACATACCTCCTAAAAGTTTTATGAAGCTTCGCTTCCCCGATTAATCACCGCAATAAAACTCGCTACGAAAGCATACGCCAAGTTTTATGAAGCTTCGCTTCCCCGATAACATGCACGGTGGTAGCCTTAGCTACATTTGCACGTTGAGCAGATTACCTATTTTGTATACGACATCGTCTGTATCCGCATTGATATTAGCTGCCTCATTTATGCTGGAGATGCTCTCTAATGCCTTGATGTTCGCATTGTAGCCAATGGTATAGACCGGAATCTTGTAGGTCTCAATTAAGCCTCTAATCTCATCCAGTGAATGGCCTTCATTCGTTTCACCGTCACTTAGTACGAAGATCAGCGGCTTCATATCCGGATTCACTGCAATTTGGTCATGAAGCATTTTCATCGCCACAATGATTCCGTCAAAAGTAGCAGTGCCTCCGGTAGCCTGCAGGTTGTTAATTGCACCTACGAACATGGACTGCTGATTGGTGTCATATTTGCCGATGGGCAGATTAATAGTCACTTCACTGGAGTAAGATACAAGACCGATACTGTTGTCTTTACCAAGAAATTTCTGTCCTTTGAGGAGCGACTCCTTCAGATGATTAAGCGGTTCTCCAGCCATGCTTCCCGACACATCAGCCACAAATACAGCTGCAACCGGTTTACTGCCATCCTTTTTCTCCTTCCAGAGCTTCTGCGCAGATGAGAGGAGGCTGCCCTGGGGAGGGGAGAGTTCGGAGACGTATTCATTCAATCCATTGAAGCCTTTATCCGAAGCCAGCTTTTGAAATTTGTCTTGTTCTGTGAATTCAGCAAATTTCTTAATGATGTCCAGCTTCTCATCAGGTAAATTCCCAAGTGCGTAGAGTGGACTGTCATGACGCACTCCAAACGGGGTGAAGACATAGCCGCTCTTCAGATCAGGCGCATTGACATAGGTTTGATATTCCAGAACGAAAGCGTCCAGTACCCCTGTAGAGGCCGCATCCCGCATTTGCAGCGTGGTTGAAGCGATGAAAGGTACATTGGCCTGGAACCGTTCAAAGCCCTGCACGGCTTGATCGCTAAGGAGATTTGAACTGTCAAAAGTACCGAGAGCGGTCACCAGGAAATTCAGTCCGGTGGAGCTGGCAAACGGATCGGTATAGCCCATCGACAGTTCATTCGCAGCGATAGCATCCGTGATGGTTTTGACATTCAAAGAGCCGTATTTGCCGACCAGTTCATCATATTTCTTCTTATTGGTTACGATACCGGCGACATTACCGGCCATGCGCTTGGATATAAGCTCGGCAGGTGTACCGTTCGCTTTGACCATTTCTCCCCACAGTTCATTGGATGGGGTAAAAGCATCCGGAATATACTTGCCGGACCGTATGAAGTCTGCGGCGGTACCGGAGGCGATATTACGGATCTTCACAGAAGCCTGTTTGCCGCCGATCATGATCTTTGCGTCATTAAAGGCGGTGGCTACTTCATTCAGCCAGCCGTTATTTCCCGTCCCGGATTTCTCAGGGGAAGCGAATATTTCAACGAAATTGTCCGTAGTATTCTCAACGGAAATCGGGAATTTGGAGATGTCGGGCAAGGATTCACCGATATCTGCAGGGTCCAGATCGATTTGCCCTTTTACTGTATCTGCGATCGTTACATTAATATTGCTGTATAGTCTGTTCAGCTTTTTACCGGCGTCTTCTGCCGAAATCTCCTTATCGGATTTACCCAAATTAGCGGTCAACGTGATTCCAAAATAGACAAGTGCAAATACGCATGCTGCAATCCCTGCAAGTATGATTCCTTTTTTGCCTTTTCCGGACATGTGCATCTTCCTTTCTAATTCTGATAGAGCTTGGTTTGCCCGATCAAGGCGTTAAGCTCTTTCATGCAAGGTATTTCATCAACTATGCTGTAGTCCGTACTATCCAGCAGAGAAATTTCCAGCAGCAGTTGATCCAGCTTAAGCAGAATCTCCTCGTTTGCCCCGAGATAGCCAGTCATATGGGCAAAATATTCGTTATACAGCTCGGTTTTTCTCTGTACCAGGGTATCGGTGAAGGCCTTCGGCTTTTGCCTTCTGGTGAACAAGGTGAAATCAGAGGCATCGAATACACTGAGTTTGTTCAGAATTCCCCGCAGATTCAGGAAAAAGAGCTTTTCAACCTCCATAATGACGGATTGGAACTTCCGGAAGCTTAACTCCGTAGGCTCAAACCGCTCGCCCAGTATATTCATCAAAGTGGATTTCTTCTTGTCGATTCTATCCAATTGTTCCAGGGCAAGCAGGACATCCTTTTTGAGCACCTGCACATTCTTGTAGCGGTTCAGCTCTGCGAGGTAGTCTTCCCGGGTTACTAAAGCACGCAGAGAGGGAGCGGCCGGAGTGTTGAAGAGGAGGGTATAACTCCCATATAACACGACAAGCAAACTAATAAATAACATGGTAACGCCTGAAGCAGTCTCAAGCGTACTTCCGCCGACAATTTGAAGACCGAGCAGTCCTGGGGAAAGTACAGCTATATTGGAGAGCGTAATTCCGGTGATGAGTCCTAACAGCTTGACGGGTCGAGAACGATTCAGAATGCACACCTCCTCTGCAGGGTAGGGTAGGATTCTTGTCAGGAATTGTTGAACCCTAAAATTTTAAGAAATAAAGGTTGACAGCAGTTTACTTGCCATGTAACATATGAACAGTCGTCATACGTATAATTACATACTGTTCTCGTATAACCTCGCAGCCTAACGGGCATCAACAGGGCGAGGGTTTCTACAGGAAGCCTACTCTTCCTAACTACGATGGCAAGGATCGTGTTCCACGGTCCTCGTCCCCGGAGTTAGGTTTATTTGCGTATTGCGGCCGATTCAATAGATTCAGGAGGCATAAATGAATGAAGGATTTGAAATATTTGTTATCGGTATTATTGGGTGCCATGAGCTACGGCATTTTATCCACGATCGTCGTATTGGCGTACGGAGAGGGGTACCAGCTTGGTGAAGTGGTTGGAACGCAGCTGTTGACCGGCTGCATCCTTGCCTGGCTGCTGGCTTTATATACAAAGGTTAGACAGACTCGCAAACAACGTAGACAAGGTATCACACCTGCTGCCGCACGTCAGGAATCGCCAGCTCTTACTTGGAAGCAGCGATTGCTGCTCATGATGGCGGGTGCGCCAACCGTGGTTACGGGCTTAGTCTATTACCAGTCATTGCGCTATATTCCGGCTTCGCTGGCCATTATTTTACTATTCCAGTTCACTTGGATCAGTGTGTTGATTCAGGCTGTCAGTAAGCGGCAGCGGCCTGACAAGGTGACGCTGCTGACGCTGCTGCTTCTCTTTGGCGGAACACTGCTTGCAGCAGGAATCATGGATCAGGGTGCAGCACATTTCAACACTCTGGGGCTTACACTTGGCCTGCTGTCAGCTGTGAGCTATTCCATGTTCATTATTTTCAGCGGCAAAGCGGTTCCCTCTGCACATCCGGCATACCGGAGTGCATGGATGGTTACCGGCGGATTGCTTCTTCTCTTCATTATATTCCCGCCATACTTTCTGTTTAACGGGCTTTTGTGGGGACAACTGCTGCTGTTTGGATTTTTACTTGGTTTGTTCGGGGCGTTTATTCCGCCGGTATTATTTGCGATTGGTGTTCCTCATATCGGGGGCGGCATGGCTGGCATTCTTGGTGCAGCCGAGCTGCCGGTTGCCGTATTGCTGTCCTCATTCGTACTGCATGAGCAGGTAAGCGGATTGCAGTGGACCGGGGTTGTCCTGGTACTTCTGGGAGTTGTGCTTCCTGAAGTGTACAAACTTCGATGGAGAATGTCGGACAGGGCAGCTTCACAGGCCTAACCCAGTCATTTAGAGAGTGTGCTTACGTAAAAACAGTCAAATTACAGCGCGTACCCGGATAAGACGGGTACGCGCTGTTTTCGTTAAATGCTAAATTCTATTTATTCTAAAGAGGTTTTTGCAGCAAAAAAGAATTCTTAGGTTGATGAATGGAACAAGGAAGTGAGAGGATATAGATAGGAGATTTGGATACTGCAACCACAGGTTATGCCAAGAAAAGGGGGAATTACATATGAACGGGGAGTTGCATCAGCTATTATTAATCACAGCGCTGGGCAATGGATATTTGATTAGCGGGGCCGATGCTTCCAATGCAGAAATGGAGCATATGGAGTCTATAGAAGTACAATTCATAGCAGAATCGGGCGGGAAGGGCAGAACCTGGCCGGAGTGGCTTGCTGAGCTGAGAAATAATGGATGCCGGCGGCTCATGTTAAATGGTATGTCTTCAGAAGTTTCTGGGAGCAGTAGTACTTATAGTGCCGCTGGGGTACCCACCGGAGTGACCTCACTTGGAACATCAGGGGAATCGTTATGGAAAGCTGATTGGCGGATGGATAAGTATGGCTCGCAGACCAAGTGGAAAGTTATCTATACCGAGCAGAAACTTCTCGATGGGCAGAAGGGCAATCGCGAATTCCTTCCTTTATCCGATTTATCAGGGAAGCTGGAAGCAGTACTAAGACAGATTGGAGACCTCGCTAGCGAGATCGGTGAGAGTTTCTGGACGGAACATTTCTTTGAGCCAGCAGGACAAGTACTGAACGGAACCGGTCCAGCTGTGCAGTTGTCTTTTACCTTACCGGATATTTATAACGACCAGGCTCGTACTCTGCTGAATGCTGTCTACAAAGCTTGGGTATTCGGGGGCATGGGTTCCTGGAATGACGGTCCTCCATATTCTGCCTATCAGCATGACCGGGAGCAGGAGTATAGTGAACTATCAGCCCGGTTGTATGAAATCCTGGTGCATTGCGCCAGAGGAGCAGTGAATTCAGTAGTACTGCTCTGAAGCTTAACAATCTGTATAAATCAGTCCATGAACAGAGTAAATGAAAAAATAGTATAATAGTAACGTTTATCTGATGATCAGTAATAACATGAGCTTACTATATGCACTTAAAGTCCTGTTTTTTAGCAGATTAACGTTTAATGATGATGATATGATTGTATTTTTTAAGTACAACATGCCAAAAGTCGTATATTCAAAGATTCAGAAATATATAGCGTGGTTTGCCGAAAATTCATTTTCCCCTGCATTTATTCCGATAAGTATATTGGATTCTCCAGTTTCTGGGTGATCTTAAGTGGAAGGAGAAATGTAGGAATGATCACAACCATCGATACACCTGGCCGGCTTGAAAAAGAGGTCTGTTTGTCATCGAACACGCAGCAATTTAACTGTATTAACGCTCCTAATCAACTTTTAATTGATGTTTTTCAGCACTGTATATTCAATATTAAAGATCATCTTAGCGGTACATATTTATTTCTGCTTACGGATGAGGAGGGGGTTCTCCTTGCGATGGATTACAGTCGTAATCTGGAAAGTGTTGTAAGCAGTTCTCCTATTCACCTGGGGATGTTTTTTACAGAAGAATGTTGTGGTGTTAATGCGATATCCGAGGCCATAGCACAGGGCTGTTCCGTGTATTTGCCGCCTGAAGACCATGAAAGTCCTTTTTTTAAGAATTGGCACTGTTTTTCGGTTCCGTTAATGGTCAGTAATGAAATTATTGGCTATCTCGATGTATCAACAATCAATGCAGCTATGAAAAGCGAACTGATCGCGATTGCCAAGCTGATTCCGGCAGATATGCTCATCAGTTACCAGGTCCAGCTTGCAAGCAAGACCGCAGGCCATCTTCCTCCGCAACTAAGTGAACGTCAGCTGAAAGTACTCAAGCTGATCTCTCAAGGACTGACGGGTAAAGCGATTGCCTACAAATTAAAGATAAAAGAATGTACGGTTAATCATCATAAAAAAATTATTTTTGATAAGTTGGGGGTCCAATCCAGCTCCGAAGCTGTTTCCGTAGCCACACGGATGTTATTGTTTTAGTGTTCCCTATAGTTTTATATAGGTGGAAAGGATGACATTACATGTTAAACTTTTCTGGTGTACACAAAGAGAGAAAACATCAGGAGGGTATTATGAAGAAAAAAGTTGGTTTATTATCTATGGTTATGGTGTTAATGCTGATGATGATTACAGCATGCGGCGGGAAAGACAACAAAGAGGTTAGCTTGGGTGTGACTGAAAGCGGTACTTACACTAATGACTTTTTCGGGTTATCCCTTAACTTTCCTAAAGAATGGGTTTATCAGGACGCAGACCAGATGATGAAGCTTATGGATGCAGGCCAGGAAGTGGTTGCCGGAGGGGACAAAGCCAAGAGTAAAATGCTTGATCTGGCGAAGACCAAAACGCTGAACCTGCTGATGGCTTCTGAATTCCCTTTGGATTCCGGTAAAACCGGAGCTTCTGCTATCTCGGTTGCCGAGAAGGTCAGCATGCTCCAAGGCATTAAGGATGGTAAGGACTATCTTGAATCTTCAAAAAAATTGATGGAAGACAGCAAACTTCCGTATGAATTCGAAGCGATCAAGACAGTCAAAGTCGGTGGTAAAGATATGGATATGATGAAGGCTTCCATTAATACTGGGGCGGCATTGGTTACACAAGAATATTACAGCACCATTATTGACGGGTATGCATTTAACCTCATTCTTACGTACGTAGATGAGAAGACAAAGGCTGAAACAGATAAGATATTGGAATCTGTATCGTTTAAATAGGAACCGGAAAAAGGAGCATTCCCTCAGAAGGAATGCTCCTTTTTTGTTCCTATTAACGAACCAATATTTTACCTTCGCCGGCCAGTGTGCGTAGTATTCTTGGAAGACGGTCACGATCAGCTTCGGGAATATCCAATTGAATACCGTAATGAAAGGTGCCCTCCTGCTCCCTGTTCCATTTCAACGTTCCTTCTATATAGATAGTTTCTAAGGAAAGATTCATCTCCATACCAACACGTACCTGATTAACATCCGGATTGACGTTCAAAGGAATCGACAGGCGGCATCCCGAACGGCTGATGTCATACAGTACGGCATTTACAGGCTTAGGAGGAACCGGAGTTCCATTGATGGTAAGAATATGAAGATCGAATTCAACAGGTTCTAAAAGGGTGTACCGAAAGGGCTCGGTTCTGCGGTTACTAATCATATGCTCCTCCAACCTTTTCCAAGTAGTGTATTCTAAATTTATCGACATGGAAACGGGAGAAGTGAAGAGCTTTGGGCATCTTGACTATTTAAGACAATGAATTCACATTCTGTTCAAAACCCCTATTTCAGGCACTGTAGTTCTGTTATATACATACTGCATTGATGAAGTCGTTGCAAAAGTATGTATAATCGTTGACGGCCTGCATTCAATGAGGAGTAACTTTTCTTTATACTATGAATGTAAACGATTACATATATCGATAGGGGGCTTAATCTTTTGAAGAAACTAAGAGGGTTGACACTGCTGTCAGGTATTCTAACTCTGTCGCTTCTAAGTGCGTGTGGAGGCAATAATAATGGTAACACTGGAGGGAATGCGGCGGATCCTACCGCTTCTGCTGCAGCAACACAGGCTGCGGGAGATAATACTCAGCCTGCCGGGGATGCGGGCACAGTGGATACATCCAAGCCAGTCACACTGAAGATGATCTTCGTGGGACCGAAACCAGTCGATTATGATACGGTATTTGCGGAGATCAATAAGAAGTTGAAGGAGAAGATCAATGCCACGGTAGAAGGCGAGTTCCTGGACTGGTCGGACTGGGCGCAGAAATATCCGCTCAAACTTGCGGCCAACGAGAATTTCGACCTCATTTATGCGGCGAACTGGGCAGGGTATAACGATCAGGCTCTCAAAGGCGGATTCCTGGAACTGACCGATGATATGCTGCAGAAGTACACTCCGTTAACCTGGAAGGCAATGCCAGAGGTGAGCTGGGGTCAGGCAAAGGTGAATGGCAAGCTCTATATGGTGCCTCAGAACCGCGGGGAAACTGTTGAGAAGCTGATTCTGTACCGGGAGGACCTCCGTAAGAAATACAACCTGCCGGAGATCAACAGCCCGGAAGCGTATGCAACTTATCTCAAGACGATCGCCGAGAAGGAGAAAGGCGTTACTCCATTCGTGCCGGAGACGGGGGACTGGAAGCTGCATAATCTGGACCGGGTGCTGCTGAAGCAGCAGAACGAATGGAACATGCTCGACTTTGATCTGCCAATTGGCTTCAAGTTGACCGACCCTGCCGGTAAAGTATTCAATGTATACGAAACGCCGGAATTCAAGGACCTGATCTACTATTATAAGGATCTGGCCGATAACAATGCCTGGTCAAAAAGTGCATTGAACAGTAAGCTGGATCACCAGCAGGAGTTCAAGGCCGGGAAGACGGCTTCTATTACACACAATCTGGGCACCCTTGGCGCTCTGATGACTGATATGCGGGAGAAGAAAACACCTTATGAATTAGCACTGGCAGACATTACACCGGATAAGAAGAAATCTGTGGCTGTCTCTACTCAGAACGGGATCGCTATTCATTCGACCTCGAAGAACCCGGAACGGGCGCTGATGATGGTTGATCTGCTGCAGAACGATAAGGAACTGCATGATCTGATCATGAACGGAATTCCTGCTGTACATTACAATCCGGTTGGAGAAGACAAATACACGAATGCAGAAAAGAACGCCAACTTCACTGGTTTTTCCAATTGGGGCTTTAACTCGCCGCTGAACCGGGACAATGCTTCCTTCCCGGAAGAAGCGAACGCGCTGACAAACAAATGGGAAGGAGAGGTGTACCACTATCCTCTGGAAACCTTTGCGTTCGATAATAGTAAGGTCAAAACGGAAGTCGCTAACGTAGGCAATGTAATGCTCCAATATGGCATTCCGCTGGAGTATGGAACAGTGAAAGATGTAGACAAAGGTTTGGCAACCTTGCAAAAGCAGGTAAAAGCTGCCGGAATAGACAAGATTATTGCAGAAGTACAACGTCAGATCGATGAGTTTTTGGCCAAATCGGCAAAATAATTATGTATCAGAATGAGTTAACTTGTTTCCGTTGGTTGTTATACTCAAAGCATAAAGAAGAGCCCGCATTCTGCGCGGGCTCTTCTTTATGTATTAGTCAACTTTGTCAATAAGGATATTGAACCTCTCCTTACAGCAGACCTTAAATTAACTATAGAATCTTGAATATACTGGTTCAAGTATACTCACAATTCAAACTCCATTAAATCACGGCCCATGGTGATGGGACCTTTATAAATCTCCTGCATGCCTGTACTATACTCTGCTTCTGCTTCTACCGTTTCTGCTGGTGCGGGGATGTGATGGGTGAGCACCAGATGCTTTACCTCAGCCTGCTGGGCCATTTCAGCTACTTCGTGTGTAGTGGAATGGTATTTGGCGGGATTGGATAGGGAGGCTGCTTGATCCGGGAATTTCTCAATCAGGGCATCTAACCATCTCTTGTTATAGGATTCATGAACTAGAAGATCAACTCCCCGGCTGTATTTAACCATGTTGTCAACGGGAATGGTGTCACCTGAAATGACCACAGACTTCCCATTATACTCAAACTTATAGGCAATCGCAGGATAGACGGGTTTATGATCGACTTCAAAAGCTGTAATCTTGATGCCCTTTTGCTCATAAATTATGCCTTCATTGCATTCAAAATAGTTGATATTGGCCCCTTCGTCAGCCGAGAGGTTATAGTTAATTCGCAGATTGACATCGAAATCGAAGGCCAAGCGCATCTTGCCGATAATCTCCTTAGTGTTGGTAGGTCCATAAACATTCATTGGCGTTGAGCGGCCCTGAAATACCTGATTGGCATTGACATGGGTGCGCCAGCTGGAGATGAATACATCGAAGAATCCCGAGTTATGATCGCTGTGATGATGAGTGAAGAGAATATCTGAAATCCGCTGCGGCATGACACCCGCTTTAAGGAGCTGATCTACAGTAGCACCACCGCAATCTACCAAGAAGGTATTCTCTCCGGCTAGAACGACCACACCTGCTTTGGCCCGACCTTGGAATGCCCGTGGTGTGCCTGTGCCCAATATAATCACCTTTAAGTTCTCATGAAAGCTCGGTTCTTGTTTGTTCTGATCTTGTATTTGCATATAGTTGTATCTCCTTATCTGTCCTTTTTCACTTCATTTAATAACGATAAATCGATAAACTTGCTTAGGTCGAGCTTATCCTCAGTAATATCCTTGATGTATCCTGCGTCAAAAGACACCTTAGCCATGGTCTCGATAACCTCCGGATCAACCTCATCGGTTAGGTTCAAATGTTCTATGGCGCCTTTGATTAATTTGACGTCCATGCCTTTTCCACTTAATTCTTTAAGCTCTGCGCTAATTGCTTCATAGGCTTCTGCAGGATGCGATTGAATAAAGTCAATTCCGTCCAAATTGGCCTGGATCGCTCGTTTGGCTAGATCACGATGCGATTGCAGAAATTTGTCGCTGGCTACTAACAGGGTTAAAGGGTAGTTGCCATCATTTGGCGGGATTTTGTCCCAATCGACCAAGACCTCGCCAGTGCCTTCCTCTACCATCTGCATTCCCCAAGGCTCCGGAATTAAGGTAGCATCGACTTCTTTCTGACGCATGGCGACCAACGTGTCTGCTGGAGCACGGGTGATAATCTGTACGCCGGATGTATCCGTCGACACCTTCAGACCTTCCTGTTCTAAAAGTAAACGCAAAGAGATTTCATTGGTGCTGCCTTTGGTGGGAACAGCTACGGTTTTGCCCACTAGGTCCTTCACGGAATGGATGCCGGCATCTTTGCGGGCAATGAAGACCGCACCTCCATTATTCGAACCGGAAATGATCCGAAAGTTCTCACTCTTCAGAAACTGGTTGATGGCAGGCCCAGGACCCACAAAGCCCAGATCAATCTGGTGGGTTGCGATGGCGGTAGAGAAGTCAGAGCCGTTGTCAAAGGCCGTGACTTCAATCTTAACATTGGCCCCGAAGGCATCATGGAAATAGCCGTTCTTCAGGGCAATGAAGGCTGGAGCATGGGTTACATTTTTCAAAAGCCCAATATGAACTGTCAGATTACCTGTTGTTGAAGCGTTCCCGCCATTATTTCCGCAAGCTGATACGACCAGAGTGAATACTAGTAACAAGACGACCGATAATTTTCTCATGATTGTGCCCCTTTACCTTGGAGTGGATGATTTCAACTTATCCTTTGGCTGAATCTAAGCAGTAGCGGAGCATAATACGATCCTCCAGCCTTTTGAAGCACAAATGATCCGACAGGGTGCCGATCACGGCGATGATAATGACAACACACAGGATCGTTGCGGTATCGCCAATGCTGCGGCTGTCCTGCAGTGTCTGGCCCAGTCCCAGCCCTCTGGCAATAAGCTCACCAGCAGTAAGTGCGCGCCAGGCAAATGCCCAAGCCACGCGGACTCCGGTGATGAGATGAGGGAAAGCCGCGGGAAGCATCACTTGAAAAAACATCTTAAACCCGCTGCCCGTACCCATCATCCGCGCCGCTCTTAAATGGATGGTGGAGATATTCAGAATGCCGGTTCGGCTGGCCATAGACATGGTCCAGGTTGCGCCGATGGTGGTGATGAAAATAACGGAGGTATCGTTAAGTCCGAACCAGATGATGGCGAAAGGCAGCCAGGCAATACTGGGAACTGTCTGCAGTGCAACGACCAGGAACCCAAAGGTTTCATCAAAATAACGAAAACGGGCGAATAAGAATCCCAGCAGCGTACCGATTCCAATGGCAAGAACAAACGAAATCAATAAGCGGCGCAGACTAGAAAAGGTAGCCTCCAGCAAATTCCCCTTCGTAAATCCATCATAAAAGGCTTGATAGGTCTGCAATGGAGAGGGGAACTTCCAGCCCCATTCGAAAATCCGGTAACTTAGCTCCCAAGCAATAACAAGAATAATCAGAAAAATAATCCTTCTAAATGCTGTATTCATGATCTATCTCCCCTTGAACAACCTTATCCAGTTCATCTGTCAGAACTGCCAGAATTTTTGTTTCGAGAGAATGGATCAAAGGATCATCCAGCGCATGAGGGCGGGAGGCCCGGACGGCGAACTCCTGTTTAATCCGTCCGGGCTGTGTGGACATGACTAACACACGTTCAGACAGAAGAATAGCTTCGCGAATATTGTGAGTGATAAACAAAATGGTTTTCTGCGTTTTCTGCCAGATCTCCTCCAGATCCTTTTGCAGAATATAGCGGGTCTGCTCATCTAAGGCGGCAAAGGGCTCATCCATTAATAAAATCTCCGGGTCCATGACCAGCGCTCTGGCAATCGCAACCCGTTGCTTCATCCCGCCGGAGAGCTCATGCGGATAACGTTCCACGAACTTACTTAAATGCACGGCTTTAATCTGCTCATAGGCCAGCTCATAACGGTCTTTTTTGGATAAGCCCCGCTGCTTTAATCCAAAGGCAACATTGTCGAGTACGGTTAACCAAGGAAAGAGCCCGTGCTCTTGAAAGACGACAACACGGTCCGAGCCCGGTGACGTAATGCGCTGCCCGTTGGAGGTAATCGAACCCTCATAGGAAGTCTCAAACCCGGCGATCAGGTTTAATAAAGTAGATTTCCCACAGCCGGAAGGACCTACCAAGGACACAAATTGCCCGCGTTCTACTTGGAAGGAGACCTGATCCAGTACCGTGTAAGGTTCTCCTTTCCGCTGCTTGAATACTTTGCTGACATTGTTGATTTCGATCATGTGATCACCTTCCTGACCCAAGCGCCTCATTAAATATCTGTGAAAAAGCGGTTTGGATGATTTATGATAATTTTCTTATGGCTGTAGTCAATAAGTGCTTTCTCACGCCATTTATTCAAGGTTTCGGTGACCGTCTGTCTGCTGCAGCCAATTACATAAGAAATCTCTTCATGACTGAGCTGCAGTTGCAGATGGATCTGCTCATCTTTCCGAGTGCCCATCTGGAATATTAACCAGGCTAATCTCCATGCCACAGGCCGACTGATTAGCGTCTCAACCATGTTTTGGGTCTGCAATAGCCGATGGGCGCCGATAACCGCTAAAGAGTACGCAAACTCAGCGTTGGTCTTGGCTAAATCCAGAAATATCTGCCCGTCTAACGTGATCATCTGACAGTCTACCAGGCACTTGGCATATCGTTTGCGTTGAAGGTTCGCCAGCAGCTCCGCATTCCCGAAGATCTCACCGGCATAACGTAGAAAGAGGGTAATGCCTTGACCTTCCTGAGAGGACTGTGAAATTTTCACTAAGCCTGTGTCTACATAAAAGACTGCATTGGCGGGATCATTCTCCAAAAAAATGAATTCGTTTTTCTTATAGGATTTTGGGGTTCCGTATTCTTGAAAGACACGAAGAAGGACCTCCTTGATCTGCTGCTTCTCTAATAAATCCAAGGGTTCAATGGAATCCATAAATAGGTCACCTCTTATCGGAAGAGTCTATAGAACAATAATTCACAGTAATCATATGTGATATATGTATATTAACACAATATATGCGTAAAAAATGTCGTGTAGCTGACAATAGGAAGAAATATCAAGAATCTATTGACAATAACACAGTTATCCTATAGGATTTGAAAAAAGACAACTGACTGACGAATCAATCAGGAGGAGGGACAGGGATTGCCTATAGATGACAACAATGGAAACATAGATCGTAGAAATCAACTTATGCAGATAGCTCTGCAGAAGTTTGCCAGACTTGGATATCATCAGACGAAAATATCTGACATCGTTCAAGAAGCTGGTGTAGCGCAAGGCACCTTTTACTGGCATTTCAAGAGTAAGGAAGCTATTGCACTAGAGATTATCGACACGGGCAAGGAGCAGCTGCTGCAAGTGATATCCCAAGGTTATCGTCAAGATCCGGGAAATGTAGCGGATATGGTAAAAGCTTCAGAAGCACTGTTCCACAGGTTGTTCAATTTCGCCGCAGAGAACCGCCATCTGATGGAGATTCTCCTGATGGGAAATGGAGCCGACCATACCATAAGGACACGTATTTCGGCTACCCGAAATGCGATGGAGCAAGCTTTTCGCCGGAATATCGAAAGAGCAATTGAGCTGCAAATGCTGCCTGAGGGAATAGACGTTGAGCTTCGCGCTGCACTGTTGATGAGTATGTGTGACGGTTTGCTCTCACGCTGGTTATTTGGCTCCGAAGACATTCATTCTAAGGTTGCAGAAGCCTCGGCACAGCAATTAGCGAGTGAATTGGCCAATTTTGAATTTTACGGATTGTTGGGAAAACTATAGATAAAGGGAGAGAAACAATAATGATAAAACGTAAATTTGCTGTGGTTACAATAACCGCTCTAGCGGTGTTTGGTCTGGCTTTAAGTGCTTGCGGTGGTAAATCCGACTCGGGGAATACGGCTGCAAATGAACTGGAACAAATTAAAAAAGCAGGTGTGATTAAGGTTGGTACAATGGGAACCTATCCGCCGTATACCTTTTTGAATGATAAGAAAGAAGTAGACGGTTTTGACCCTGATATCGCCAAGGAAATTGCCAAACGTCTTGGAGTAACAGCAGAATTCACAACTCAAGATTTCTCCGGGCTGATCCCAAGTCTGCAAGCGAAGAAATTCGACATCGTCATTAGCCAGGTTACGATCACAGATGAACGTAAGGCACAAATTGATTTCACGGATTCTTATATCACGAACAATGTCAAGATCATCGTCAATACCAAGAATACAGATATCACGAAGCTGGAAGACTTCAAAGGCAAGAAGATTGGTGTTGGACTGGGAACAAACGATGAAACCTACCTGCGTACCGAAGTGCTGCCAAAGGTTGGGGATTTTGAGATCAAGACCTATGATGATGTCATTACTTCATTGAAAGATCTGGATGCCGGCCGGATTGATGCTACCATTAATAATCTGTATGCCTTGAAGCCGGTAGTGGATGAGAATGGCTTTCAGATTAAAGCCGTTGGCGAAGCTATCAAATCCGATATGGCGGGTGTAGCTCTCCGTAAGGATAACACAGAACTCCGGGATGCTATGAATAAAGCATTGGCAGATATGAAGGCAGACGGCACCTACGATACTCTTTTTCAGAAATGGTTCAATGAGACACCTGCAAAATAAATGTTGGAGCGTGCGCCCTATGGCGGGAAGGGGGTAGTATCTATGCAACTCGTATTCGACAACCTGCCCTTCTTGCTGAAGGGCGCCGGATATACCTTGATTTTGACGATCGTCTCCATGTTCTTTGGTTTGATCATCGGGCTAGTGGTGGCGATTGCACGGCTCAAAGGGAATCCGCCGATTCGGTGGATTGCCCGTTTCTATGTATCTATTATCCGCGGTACACCGCTCCTGGTACAGATAGTAATCATTTATTATGGGCTTGTGGATTATGGAATTACGCTGGGTTCCCTGACAGCAGCCTATATTGCGCTTAGTGTGAATGCCGGGGCTTACTTGTCCGAGACGTTTCGCGGGGCCATTCTATCTGTTCCGCAGGGACAACTGGAGGCTGCGTATTCAACCGGAATGACGCCATGGCAGGCTATGCGCAGAATTGTGCTGCCTCAGGCCATGCGTATTGCGATCCCTCCTATGGGCAATACGTTTATTGGTATGCTGAAGGAGACCTCACTCGTATCGGTGATCACAGTCAGCGAACTGCTGCGTCAAGCACAGCTGCTCATTGCGCAGTATTATCAATATATGCCTTTTTATCTGGGAATCGGAATCATGTATTGGATTATGAGTACAGGGTTGGCCTTCATCCTGGAGAGGGTTGAACGGAGATTAGCCAGAGCTTACTGAACATGGAGATGACATTAATATGATAACGACTATAGGCTTATCTAAGCATTTTCAGGATCATGAAGTGCTGAAGAGCATCAATATACAGGTGGCCGCACAAGATATTGTCGTCGTCCTGGGACCTAGCGGTTCAGGGAAAAGTACATTGCTTCGCTGCTTAAATGGTCTGGAGGACATCTCGGGCGGGAGCTTTGAAGTGAACGGGATTGTGGTGGATGCCGCAGCCTCCAGACGTACGCGCCAGCTGGCCACCCGGAATATCCGTAAGCAGAGCGGGATGGTATTCCAGCAATTCAATCTATATCCGCATAAAACAGCGCTCGGCAATGTAATCGAAGGTCTACTTACCGTGAAGAAGCTGCCGAAGGATCAAGCGGTAGCTATAGGCCGAAAGCTTCTGGACCGTGTTGGACTTGCGGATCGTGAAGAATATTATCCTTCCCGACTTTCCGGCGGGCAGCAGCAAAGAGTGGCAATTGCTCGTTCTCTGGCCATGGAACCTGCGGTGATGTTATTCGATGAGCCTACTTCTGCGCTTGATCCCGAGCTTGTAGGTGAGGTGTTGAGCGTAATGCGCGAGCTTGCCCAGGAGGGCATGACGATGCTGGTCGTAACACATGAGATGAAGTTTGCCCGTGAGGTGGCCTCCAAAGTCATTTTGATGGCAGATGGAAAAATTGTCGAAGAAGCCGCTCCGCAGCGGTTTTTTGAAGATCCCCAAGAGGAGCGTACGCGGAGATTCTTACGTCAGATCAGCGAAATTTAAGGAAGAAGGTATATATTATGAAAGTATCGACCATTTGGAAGGGTAAACGGATGTTTAATTCCACAGGGCCTTCAGGTTATTCCGTAGGAATGGATGCAACTCCCAAATACGGCGGAAACGGCGAAGGGATGACTCCGATGGAATTGCTGCTGGCAGGTTTGGGAGGCTGTATGGGTATCGATATCACAATGATACTGGATCGATTCCTGCCTGAAATCACACGCCTCGAAATTGAAGCAGACGGAACACGCAAGGAAGCGAATCCTTCTGGATTTACAGCGATTGACCTGTATTTTCATATCGATGGGAACGTCCCCGATTACCGTCTCTGGAAAGCCATCCTGATGGCTGAGGAGAAATACTGTGCCGTCTCTGATTCACTCAAAGCAGAGATTCACCCGCATCTAATCCTCAATGGAGTAGAAGTAGAGAAACCAGAGAAAGCTAATTAATGTTATGAGAGGACTGTAACAGGAGAATCATGAATCTGCTGGTTCAGTCCTCTAACTCCCCGCATGTAACTTCACATTCTAGTAACCTACCTTTTCCAGAGACAATAGTAAACGAACCAATCTCAGAGCCGCAGAATCTTCTATACGTCATTTTGCTGGCTTATCACAACTTTGGCTTCAACAATCAGGAAGTGAAGGTCTGTGGTATAATGTTTACATTTCGTGTAATGTATATATACTTATAATTTATGAAGAATATATTTCCGGAACAAGTGGAAAGGGAGGATTATATTGAATTCAACAATCAAAGTTGGGATTGTCGGGTATGGAAATTTGGGTAGAGGGGTTCAGCAGGCCATTGCACAAAATCCGGATATGGAGCTTGCAGCCATATTCACGCGCAGAGATCCACAGCAACTAGCTGAGATCACGGGTGTGCTCACAGAGCATATTTCCGCAGCCGATCAATATATAGGCAAAGTCGACGTTATGATTCTATGCGGCGGATCGGCTACGGATTTGCCGGAGCAGACACCGCAGCTTGCTGGATTGTTTAATACGGTGGATAGTTTTGATACCCATGCCAAAATTCCCGATTTCTTCAACGAGGTTAATAAGTCTTCGCTGGAAGGAGGGAAGGTAAGTGTGATATCAACGGGATGGGACCCGGGGCTCTTCTCCATGAACCGTCTGTTGATGCAGGCAGTTCTTCCGGAAGGTGAGGAGTATACATTCTGGGGCACCGGGGTCAGCCAAGGGCATTCGGATGCCATCCGCCGTGTTCCGGGAGTGAAGGCAGGCGTACAATATACCGTACCTGTCCAAGAAGTAATTGACAGCATCCGGGCCGGAGAAACACCACAGTTGTCCACCCGCGAGAAACACTGCCGGGAATGTTTTGTCGTGGCGGAAGAAGGAGCGGACCGCGATGAAATTACCCGGCTCATTGTTGAAATGCCGAATTATTTTGCCGATTATGATACATCCGTCACCTTTATTACGGAAGAAGAACTTGCATCCGGGCATTCAGGCATGCCGCACGGCGGTTTCGTTATTCGCAGCGGGTCAACAGGCGGCGGAAGCAAACAGATTGCGGAATTCGGGTTGAAGCTTGGCAGTAATCCCGAATTTACGGCCAGTGTGCTGGTGGCCTACGCCCGGGCAGCCCATAGGATGAACCGTGAAGGAAGCAAGGGAGCAAAGACGGTATTCGATATTCCTCTGGGCTACCTCTCCAGAAAATCGGCAGATACACTGCGTCGGGAGCTTCTGTAAAGATTTGATTGGACTATCAATATAAATGAAAGACCCACAAGGGGCTAAGCCGATGAACTGGCTTCATTCTTGTGGGTCTTTTTGTCAGAATCAATCTTATGCATGCGAAAATTTATACAATACCCTGAGCAATCATACAATCAGCAACTTTCAGGAAACCGGCAATATTGGAACCGGCTACCAGATTACCAGCAACGCCATATTCTTCTGCCGCCTGCATGGAACTACAGTAAATATTTTTCATAATCTGCTGCAGCTTCTCATCTACTTCTTCAAAGCTCCAAGCCAGTCTCATGCTGTTCTGGCTCATTTCCAGACCGGAGACTGCTACCCCGCCCGCATTCGCCGCTTTGCCTGGAGCAAACAGCACATTATTCTCAAGGAAGAGTTCAACCGCTTCAATCGTGGTGGGCATATTCGCCCCTTCGCCGATCGCCTGGACCCCGTTACGAATTAACGTTTGGGCAGATGCCTTGTCGAGCTCGTTTTGGGTAGCACATGGCAAAGCGATATCGCAGGGAAGGTTCCAAATTCCGATACAGCCTTCCTGGTATTCGGCATGAGGATGTTCTTTCACGTATTCGCTGATGCGCAGACGTTCGGTTTCCTTTAGTCTTTTAACAGTCGCCAAATTAATTCCCTGAGGATCATGGATGTAACCATCCGAGTCACTGCAAGCTATAACCAACGCTCCAAGCTGCTGAGCCTTCTCGATAGCATATATGGAGACGTTGCCTGAACCAGATACAACAACCCGGCTATTACGTAAACTGGTTCCCCGCGCTGATAGCATTTCCTGTACAAAGTATACACAGCCGTATCCAGTAGCTTCCTTACGAGCCAGGCTGCCGCCGTACGAAATTCCCTTTCCTGTAAGTATTCCGGCTGCATGCCCGCCGTGAATCCGCTTATATTGCCCGAACATATAACCAATTTCGCGGGCGCCAACACCAATATCACCGGCAGGAATATCCGTATCTTGACCAATGTGGCGGTATAACTCAGTCATGAAGCTTTGAGTGAACCGCATAATTTCTTGATCCGACTTATCCTTGGGATCGAAATCGCTGCCTCCTTTGCCGCCGCCCATGGGCAGACCGGTCAAAGCATTTTTGAAAATTTGCTCGAAGCCCAAAAATTTGATAATACCAAGGTATACTGAGGGATGGAAGCGGAGTCCGCCTTTGTAGGGGCCGATTGCGCTATTGAACTGAACGCGGAAGCCGCGGTTGACCTGGGTTTTGCCGGAATCGTCCACCCATGGCACACGGAAGGAGATACTGCGTTCAGGTTCAACGAGCCGCTCCAGAATACCATGATTCATATATTGGGGATGATGGGCTAGAACGGGTACAAGACAATCCAGAAATTCCTTGACGGCTTGATGGAACTCAAGTTCATGCGGGTCGCGGAGTTGGACATCGGCGTAAATTTGCTGTACATACTTTACAGCCTGGTTAAAAGTTTCTGAAGTAACTGAAAGAAGGGTGGACACTTTAACAAACACTCCCTGTCTGATCGTGGATTGGGTAACACCGGCCTTATTAGAATTTTTAATAAGTTTATATAACCTAACATCAATTTACCAATCAAATATTTTTCGCGAGTTTATTGAAAAAATCTATGAACCTTTCATGACGGGTTATATTTGAACCACGATTGATCCAGTCCATTTACTATTAATTTGTGAAGAATCGAGAATAATCCACCCATCAATTATTTCTGTAAGTGATTTGGGTTGAAGTATCGACTTTTCCATGACCTCATCAACTCACTACCAACTCTCCAAATCAGAATCAAGTGCCCAATCCTGATACTTCTTCGTGAAACTTATGACAGTGCTAATTGGCCTTATAGTAGAGTCATACACACATTTCAGATAAATCCAGTAAACAAAACTGATCCCCTGCGTCATTGTAAATTGTGAACCAACAGAGCATTTAACTCCAGTACGTGTTAGCTGCCGCGAATGTGGCTGTTTTGGATGCCTTAAAACTGCTTTCTCAGCATTCTTCTCCCCGGCCTTTTTGCCGAGTATCTAAGTCTGGCTGTGATAGCGGTCATTCACTCGGGTACCCATCACTTAAAAATGATCCCTCGCCGAATTGATGCATCAGATATTTCATTGCAACCAATAAGAGGAAGAGACATCACTTTCTGTTAGTTTTAAGATTAATTATTTACCAATCTATCTTTTATATGTAAAAGTATTGACTTTTCTAAATCGTTAAAAATTAAAATTCTTTATTTTTATATTTTACTGGTATATTATGCAACTATGAACTAAGAGTCTATTAAATCATAAGAAGGAGTAGTGGGAAAAATGAAAAGGAAAATTGTGAGCACTGCGATTGCTGTATTCCTGTGCTTAAACGGTTCGATTAGCCTTGCCCAGGCCGAGATAAAAACCTCTGCCGATTTTACCGATTTAAAGGATCTGGATGCTGCGACGAAAGCTAAGTTCGATGCATTGATTTCAGCTGGCATTTTCGACGGTATATCAGATAAGACATTCGGGTTAAAAGATGAAATGAACCGTGCCCAGTTCGCCAAGGTTGCCGCGTTGATCACGGGTCTTAACGTCGAGACTTCACTGAAGACATCCAGTTTTAAGGACGTCAAAGCTGATGACGCCGCTAATGGCTATGCACTACCTTACATAGAAGCAATTAAAACTGCCGGAATTACAGATGGATACGGTGCAGGGGTATACGATCCGGCCGGCAAGGTTACCAAAGAACAATTAGCAACGTTTCTGGTTAGAATCTTGGGTAAAGACAAAGAAGCTAAAGCCAAAACTGGAACCGATACAACGGTATCCGATTGGGCGCAAGGTTATGTCGCTCAGGCAATATCATTGAAATTGTTGTCTGCAGGTACAGATGGAAAGTTTGGTGGTCAAGCTAATGCAACACGCGATCTGCTCCTTACTGGGGCGTATGAAGCCAAGCAACAGTATGTGCCGCTGACAAAAGTAACACCGACACCAACACCGACACCGACACCAACACCGACACCAACACCAACTGTAGCACCAACTGTAACATCAACACCGTTGCCAGCACAAACCTTTGATCCGACGCCAACACCGGAGTTAACGCCAACGCCGGAGCCGACACCAACGTCAACACCGGAGCCGACGCCAACTCCGACGCCGGAGCCGACACCGGAGCTAACGCCAACACCGGAGCTAACACCAACGCCGGAGCCGACACCAACGTCAACACCGGAGCCGACGCCAACTCCGACGCCGGAGCCGACACTACCACCAATTCCGACATTAACGCCGACACCGACGTTCTATCCGATACCAACAATGCCACCGATGCCGATGTGTCCGAATCCGACTGAGCTATTTCCCAATTGTACAATTCTTATTCCATAAATGTTATACACCTTATCTGCGTGGGGTGTAGCTTTAAAAGCATATTTTTTGAACAAGTTTGTTGCCGCCATCTTTTGGCGGCTTTTGTGTATCTATACACGGCTCACCCAGAATCTCAACGCTTAACAGCCGCTTAATTTCCAGCACAAAGAACCTGCATTCAGCACAGGTTCTTTGTGCTACTCTTCCTATATCCTTTTGTAAAAGATTATGCCTGAATGCTACCCGCAGTACAGCATGCTTCTTCTGTACCAAAGGATTTCCACCCCACTTGTTGACTCCGGCATAGAAAATACATCGCTCATGGCACTCTCACCCTATGGCGATGTATTTCCTCTTAAGCTAATTGTCTGATCTATCTTAGTTCTGGCTCTTCTCCCGTCGACAACGGATTCTCCTCATAGCTAATTGAAGGCTTATCTAAGGTTTATGAATAAAGCTGGGTACCCATATGAATTCGAAGATATCATCAAGGTAAAAGTTGGTGGAAAAAAGATGTACAAGTTGAAGGGGACCGTTGATTATGGAACTGCTGTTGTAACTACACAAGAGGTTTACAGCACACTAATAGATGAGTATGCACTCTGTTTCATTGTTACCTACATAAAGGATGAGGAAAAAGCTGAAACGGATAGGATTCTAGAATCTGTGGCTTTTAAATAAGATAGGGGGCTCTTCTTAGCTTCTATTTACAAAAGTATGCAGTTATGTGTCCGGATTCTTGATAGAATAGGAGAGCTTCAGGAATTTATTGGGTTGAAGGAGATGTCTCATTGTTAAGAAAAGGATTTACAGTTGTGTTCTTGATACTTTTGCTTTTGTCCGGAAGTATCACAACATTTGCAGCGGCGAAGGTAAGCGGGGGAGCAGGGGGAGCAACCCCTTCCGGGATTCCGCTGGACGGTTTGGAAGCTTTTGTAGACAATTATGTAAAAGAGTACATAGGTAAACAATCCGTAGGAGCATCTGTTGTTATGGTGAAGGATGGCAAGGTGGTACTGTCCAAGGGTTACGGCTATGCCGACGTGGAGCAGAAAATCCCTGTCTCACCGCATACGGTAATGGAGTGGGGTTCGATCAGCAAGCTTACTGTGTGGACTTCTGTGATGCAGCTGGAGGAACAAGGGAAAATTGATCTGAATGAAGATATCCGCAGCTATTTGCCGGAGCATTTCCTAACCAAGCTGAAATATGATGATCCCATAACGATGCTCAACCTAATGAACCACAATGCCGGATTCGAAGAGTATATGTTCGATATGGCCTATCAATCCCCTGAGGAAGTGCGGTCGCTGGAAGAGGGCCTGCGGCTTGCCCAGCCGGCTCAGATTTATAAACCTGGTGAGGTTGTGGCCTATTCGAATTATGGCAACTCACTGGCTGCGTATATAGTGGAGAGAATCAGTGGTCAGCCTTATCATCAATACGTTCAGCAGCATATTTTTGATCCACTGGGAATGAAGGATTCCATTGCATATTCCGTCGTAGAGGACCGCCCGGAGCTGCTGGCACATAAAGCTAAAGGTTATTTCTTCGAAGGAGAAGGGTCCTTTAAGCAGGGATCGTGGAATTATATGTCCATGTACCCCAACGGCGGTAATAATGGCACTGCGGAAGATCTGGCTAAGTTTGCGATGGCATTCCTGCCTGCAACTGGCGAGCATTCCCCTCTGTTCCAGAAGCCCGAGACGCTAGGCATGATGCTCACTCAGAGTTATGCCTCAGCTGAAGGAATGCCGGGCATTGCGCATGGATTCTGGGAATATCCCGGACTGCACCGGACGCTCGGACATGGCGGGAATACGATTGCTTTTGCCACTAATCTGCAGATCGTACCTGAAGACCGGTTTGCGATCGTAATTATGACCAATCAGGCGAGTGAATCCCATATTGTCCATGGTCTGACCAAAGAAGTAGTGGGCCAGCGTGAGCAGGCAGCTCCTGCCGATCTGCCGGATGCGTCAGAAGTTCAAGGCGAATTCGTAGCAGCCCGCCGCACTGAACATGGCTTCATGAATCTATTCCCTTGTCTCACGCTGATGAAGATTGAGCCGCAGGGAGCAGATCAGATCCGGGTGTCTCTTGCAGGCATGACCGGAAGCTATCAGCAGGTTCAACCATACCTCTATGAGAAAGTTAGTGGAGACTCGGCGCTAGATGCCTGGCCAATGCTACATGCCAAGGTTGATGATGGAAAGGTAAAAGCGATCTCGGTCTATACCACTGATTATTTGCCGCTACCTGCCTATAAATCATTGCCGGTGCTGCTCCTGAGTGCCGCTCTGGCTGTGTTGGCCATCGCCTACTTCATTATCGCCCCGTTTGTATGGCTGGTGCAGGTGGTCTTGAATAAGCGTAGAGGGAGAACACGCCCTGTACCTTCTGCCATCAACAGCAAGTTAGTGGTAGGACTTACCTTGTCGGGAACCGGCATTGTGGTTAACAATCTGGTTCTGGCCTTGCGAATGCTCAGCAACAATGAGCGTGCCTATGCCGAAGTATACCCACAGATTATGGTTAACTATGGTCTGACTGGACTGGCTGTATTGTTCTTGGCGGCAATGCTGCTATCTTGGAAGAATAACCGTTCTTCTTCATCTGCCCGTGGCAAGTGGTTGGTCATTCTTCCCGTGGTGATGATGATTATTCTGGTGGGACAGCTTGCATTCTGGCAATTCTACAGTTAAGAAGGCAGGGTGTGCCTGTTATTGTTACCCTCTCCACGTTGTGGAACGACATACGCGGTGAACGTGATGGACTTTTCTACGCTAATTTCTAATCGTTCGCAGTTTCTGAATACATCGCCGAGTGAGATTTATGCACCGGCGATGTATTTTTTGTGTTACTAAGCCTAGGGCCTGTAACTTGGACGCTGCATCAATATTTTGACAGCTTGAATACCGGCCTTATAATCGTGCGAAGCCAATAAGCAAATACGGTTGATCCGGTCCATGAGCTACGCTTATTCTGGAGGTATTGATCACTAATAATATATGTGCGGGTGGAAGCAGGGCTCTTCAGACCGAACTTTTCCCATTCTGCCGGATCATTCGAACCTCCGAGCATTTCAAGCATATTCTCTGAGGCACAATTTACTTTAGAAGGAATTTGTTCGTAGGCTTCGGTGATATGCGCATGAAATTCGTCGATCGGATTGCGGCTGGCAAGGCCCTCCAAGTGAATGCCTTCGCGAAGATAAGAGACGTATGCCAGATGTTCAGCCCAGAATTCGTCGATATAGAAAAGCCGGACCCGCTGCTCCGCAGGGCTCAACGGCTGCTCGCCTTTCAATATTCGGAGCCGCTCTGCGTATAGAATTCGCCTCTGATCTTCCACCATATCCGAATAACAGTTCAGTTCCTTGTGGATATCGAAGTTTTGGCTCATAACAATACGCTGAATACTTGTGATCTTGCTGCGGAGCACCGGATCTTCAAGAGCCTCATCCTGCCTTTGAGCGCGAACCGCTTTATGGATGCCGAAGCGAAGCAGCAACTCGTCCTCCAAGCTTATATAAAAAACGGAAGCTCCCGGATCGCCTTGCCGGCCGGAACGCCCGCGCAACTGGTCATCGATCCGCACGCTCTCGTTCACATGGGTGCCAATGACGTATAACCCGCCCAGCTTGGCGACTACTTCTGCTTGCAAGGGGTCGCCGCCGCCGAGCCGTATGTCCACGCCGCGTCCCGCCATATTTGTAGACACTGTTACTGCGCCAACTTCTCCCGCTTTGGCGATAATGGCGGCTTCTTCTGCATCGTTTTTCGCATTCAAAACATGGCAAGGTACACCGGCAGCCGCTAGCTCCTCTGTCAGCAACGCAGACTCCTCAACGCTTGATGTACCAATAAGAATGGGACGTCCCGAACTATGGACAGATGAGATTTCTTGTACCAGTGCCTTAAGCTTGGCTTCTTTATGGGTATAAATCCGGTGTAGATGGTCGATCCGAATGTTTGGCCGGTTCGGCGGGATTTGCAAGACCTGTAGCGCATAAATATCATTGAATTCCATTGCGGAAGCATACGCGGTAGCCGTCATTCCGCAAATTTGCGGATACAGACTGATGAAGTGTTGAAGGGTAATCGTCCCGAGAATTTTCCCGCCGGCTATGGAGTGCAACCCTTCCTTGGCTGTAAGAGCGGCTTGCAGCCCGTCCGGTAAATACCGGTTCTCTGCTACGCGGCCGGTATATTCTTCAATCAGCTCGATTTTGTTATCCCGGACGATGTAATCGACATCTTTTTTTAGTAACGATTCCGCATGCAGCGCACAATTTAATGATGTCAGCAGGTGAATGTTATGTGTATCGTACAAATTGCCGCATTCCAGCAGCGACTCCGCTTTTGCAGCGCCTGCTTCATTTAAGTAAACGTTCCGCTGGAATTCGTCGAATTCGTAGTGCGCTGCTTGCTTGAGCTGCCGAGCCACTTCTGCGAAACGAAAGCCATCGGACCAGAAAGAGGCCGAATCACTACTGATGACTAGCGGCACCCGAGCTTCGTCGAGAAGCAGCGAATCCGCTTCATCGACAATTACGTAGTGAAAAGGACGATGCACGGTATCGGCTTTGCTTAGTGCGATTGTATCGCGCAAATAATCGAATCCGGCCTCTTTAGCTGTAACATATGTTATATTTGCGGAGTATGCTTCCCGTTTCTCGGACAATTTCATGCCCGCTTGGACCGAATTTACCGTTAACCCGAGGAAACAATAGATAGGGCCCATCCACTCCGCATCACGCTTGGCCAAATAATCGTTAAAAGTCAGCACATGGATTCCTTTTCCAGTCAGAGCATTTAGATATGCAGGCATAACAGCTGAGAGTGTTTTTCCTTCACCTGTATGCTGCTCAATCAGAAATCTCTCATGTAGAGCAATACCAGCCATGATCTGGACTTCGTAAGGCTGTAATCCGAGTTTTCTTTTCGCCGCCTCGCAGACTAACGCATACGCATCGACAAGCAGTTCATCTAAAGGCGTGCCCGCTTTTGCTTCCTTTTGCAGCCGGAGGGACTCCGCTTGTAGCTGCTCATCGTCCCATGCTTCCAAATTCCGCTGCCTGATGAGCTCTGTTGTGTCCCGATAGATCTTCAGCTTATTCTGGGTATCTCGGTCTTTGAATTTTTTCATCATCTTGTAGGCGATATTCATATAATTTGATCTCCCCTCGTTAGACATAAGCTTACTTTTGAGCACGATTTGAGATGATCAGTCAATCATCATTATTCAGTATCTCTTCCGCCACTTACCGAGATCGAATAACTAAGTCAATTTTGTTCATGGATTCAATCTACCAATATATTCTATTAAAAGCAATTGTGACAAATAGAAGTTACTTACAGATAAAGTTGAGAGCTCTGTATTGTTCTCTAACAGGTTCATATTGTTCCGGTTGCTCCAGCTGCTATACCTTCTAGAAAATACGAATAATTTAGTTTTATCTAAACTTTACCTAGTAATAAATGGGAACTAATCATAGAACAATGATTATTTTAAAAGAAGAGGAATATGGAAAGGTAAGACATCTGGTGAAAAGTCAAAACGAGCTATCTGTATTCTCAGTTTTGGACGGGGAAATGTCTGGTGAGGTGATAGTGAATTCAGCAGAAAACCGGGATGTAGTGCTCATTAAGACCAGTGAGACCACACTGATTGCTGGTAGTGTCACCCATGAGGATTATAACAAGGGAATTTCCGGAATGTTGGATTTTTGGGATAGCATAACCCCCGATAGTGATGAGTGGAGAGTGAAGATCCCAGCCGTTCATCCCAACCGATTGATTAGGGAGTATACAAGATATAAATACACTCTGACTAGAAAAGATTACATCATGGCGGATCTCTCCCTCCCGCAGGGTTATGTCCTTGAAACCGTTAAGCTTAAGGAGCTTAGGCAAAAAAACTACAGCAATGCAAATCGGATCTACGACTGGGCAGAGGCTTGGGGCAGCGAAGAGAGGTTCGAGGAATCAGGCTGCGGCTGCTATATACGTAAGGATGACAAAATTGTCAGTTGGTCTATCAGCGATTGTTGCGCAGGTGATAGCATTGCTGTGGGGATTCATACAGACCCTGAATACAGAAGAAATGGTCTTGCCAAGAAGGTTGTGTCAGCAGTTGTCCAACTTTGCTTTGATAAAGGGTATAACAAGATTGATTGGCTGTGTGTCTCACCTCCGATTGAAAACCTGACCGATTTAGGTGACGACGGCTGGTATGAATGGGGAACCTATTTCGAGAAGGCGTCGAAGGAAAAGCCAGAGCTGATATGGGATTCACTATATTGCTATGTCAAAGCCAATGAGTAGAAAAGACTATGTCTGTGATCAATGATATGACTGAAAAAGGAATGGAATGTAACCTGCAGAGGCTGATAAGAGATATCTCTCTTTTCCAAAAGGAAGGGTTATGTCTCGCATTCAATACCTCTTTATGGAAAGAGTTCATTGGAACACGGGTTTAAAGCCTGCCAATGCTGCGTGACCTCGCTGGAATGTAGAGTTGAACTTAGCCTATTTTAACTTCAACTATAATAAAAAGTACCGAACACGGTTACCTCACCATGATCGGTACTTATTTACGGTTAAAGAGAAGAGGTTAATTAAGAATCAATAACTTTTTCTCAAAACTAATGTAAACTCCGTGAATAATCGTCTTTTGCACCCATAACTCAGATTTATATTACAAAGGAATAATGAACGCCTTATCTAAAAGAATCTGTTCTGCTTTTTGCATCATTAGCGCTTTAGTGGTAGGATCGCTGGTCAGATGTGCATTTTGAACGTAGCTATCATACTCAGAATCTCTCCAGCCTGCTTCGTTGAGCGGATTGATCGAGGTGAAGTAATCAAGATAATATAATCCGTCATTATAATCAGAAGTTAGAGATGTTTAGAGGTTTTTGATTTGGATTGAGGAACATGAAGCTAGTCTGCTGACCGCCTGGGTTTCAGAGATCACTGCATTTGCGCCGCCCGTTCGAGGGCTTTTACAATTTATTTTCCGTGGACTCGGAGTCCTGACGTTTGATTACTTCTTCGTCCCGTGCTCCATTTAATTCATGTTGGTTCTGATGAAGTTCCTTGAGCGTATTTCTATAAATATGGATCTCCTGTCGGTTCAATCCGTCACGATTTTCTTTCAAAAGCCAATTTTCCACCGTTTTCTTCAGAATTTCGCTTTTCCGCTCCAGTACTTCCGTATAACTCAATTTACTTCATCCTTTCCGTATTGCGGTTTCAGACGTCGGATAGACAATATTGACTTGTTGGCTCGTACGTGTAATATCACATCCGACGTAATGTTTAACATTATACAGGAAAGTCCAAATGTACCCAACGAGGACCAGTCGTCCTCAGATAGGGAGATTACCGCTAAGACGGGAACTGAAACCTTCAGCGGACGGGTTCGCAAAAGTGCTGCCAGATACTCCTGGATGCTGACAGATACTTCTCTTTAAATTTGGCTTCTGTTCTAATTGACTTCTAAATGTATCAATACCTAAAATGATTACAAGGAGCGTGATCATTTGCCATCGATTCGCAAAGAGATTATTATTGATGCTTCACCCGAGCAAGTGTGGGATGCCGTCAGTGACGTAGGAGCCGTACATTATCGTCTAGTTCCAATCTATACCGAGAACACTTTGCTCGACGGTTACGAAAGGACACTCATACTGCCAAATGGCGGAATTACACGTGAGTATATCGTCTCCACGGACCACAAGGAACGCCGAATGGCGTACGCGGTTGTTGAAGGCCGTATGCCTCTTGCGCATCATCATGCATCGTTTCAAGTCTTCCCGCATGGTGACAACAGCGCCAGACTAATCTGGATTACTGATTTTCTTCCGGCGCAGCTCGCTTCAGAGATTGAGGCGCGAGTACACCGCGGTGCGGAGATTATGAAGGCGACGATTGAGGCAGAGGCTAAAGGAGGAGGGCGGCAAGCTTTCTGATCATTGCATGTCACCAAACAGAATCAGGCAGTTTCGTGATATCAGACACAGGCTGCTCATTTAATCATATAGGGATAATCCGCTAGGACAAATCAACACGGTGCGATGAGGAACCCATTCTTTGATTCAAGCTTGGTATACCCGAGCCTTCTCCGAGAAAAACCAGAATTAAGCTTACCACAGAAGCCTTCCAATACGAGGTGCGGAGTACATCCTTAGCCATTCTCTTTAATTCTTTGCGATCCCTCATAAAAATCTCTCCAGTTTGCATATTGTTCTTCTTATTACAATTTATACCATATATTATACGAATAGACAAACAATTAATTATATTATTTGACTGAGTACTGAAGATTGCAGAAATTATACTGGAAACAATGTTAATGGCGGGCATCCATTGAGCCTTTGTACATCGTGCTACGCACAAAAGCCCGCATACGCTGCGGACCTTTATCACTATTCTTTTCCAGTAGCCACCGGAACTTAGCCTCATCCATCTGCAATTTCAGTGAGACGTTCCTTAATTCGTTCCGTATTTACACCGCCGTGATAAGTAATGACCGTTCCGATATCGAACACCTTCAGTCTGGCGACGGATTTCGAGGCCTGCTCATAGTCCGGTGAGATAAGGCTGAAAAAACGATATAATTTCCTTAAAGCTCCATTCTGGATAGAAAAGGTGAATCCCGATATGAATCCATTTACTAGAAAAGTCAAAGTGCCTTACATCAGATTCCGCAAAGCCAACACCCTCCGAAATGACTCGACCCAGCATGACTGGCAGCACTGGGCGGGTTACCGGGATCAGATTCAGCAAGTTCTGGAGCAAACGCTGGAACATAACCGCTGTGGGCGCGGGCATATTTTACTGCTTGGGGCCGGGAACGGAAACGATGTGCCCATTTCGTACATTGAGTCTATATTTGAGCGGATCACAATCGTTGATATCGATGAAAAAGCGCTGGACCGTTTTCTGGCCAAGTCGGCGCACCCGGAAAAATACGAACGGGCAATCATTGATTTGACCGGAGTAGGAACGGAAGTGTCATCGCCGGATGACTTGAAAGCAAAGGTTGACGAATTGCTGCCAAACGTGGATTTCTCGCCGTTGCACCCTCCTTTTGACGTGGTCATGAATTTATGCTTCACGACTCAGCTCATCTCCGCCTTTTTTTACCGGAAGAAAAATAAGGTTGCCCATACGCCAGAATTCAGCGCTCAGCTGGATCGGCTGCTAGAACGGATCCATATCAATATCTTTCAATCTTTGTGGGGCCTTCTGGCACCGGAAGGGGTGATTGTCCATTTAACGGATACTTTGCTGCTGCAGCACATCAAAACAACCGGCTATACCAGCCCGGCTGCTTTTAAGACTCTGGAGCTGACGGGAGGAAATCTCCGGGAAAACTTTGACCTGATTTACGGGCATCTGCCGGAGATGGCAAAACAAGGCTTGTGCCTGCCGGGGGCATTTGTCCACGTTCATCCGCAAATTATGCGGTTGTATAAAGTTGAATTAAGGTTTTCGCTGCTGTGGGAGTTCGTCCATGACGAATATGAAGACAGGGATTACTTTGTGAGCGCGCATGTGCTGACCAAACACAGGAATCGTATCGGCTCAGCCGTCCTCGGCAGCCGGTAATATGGAAAGACAGGCAGCGTCTGTCGCTTCGAATTCCACCGCAGCCTCCCAAAAGCTGAACTTCACGGTGAGCGATGTGCCTTATTCGTCTGCTGAGTACAAAAAGATCATTCAAACCTTTGCTCCTATCATTCGTTAAGCAAAACCAAGCTCGAGCATGTGGCCGTAGAAGTCAGCAGATACGCAACTTGAGTCTGTGCAGCAATTGTAATAAGCGCGAATCGCTGGAAAAGCACAGGGAGTCCGTGTTTTTTGAAATCAAGTTGCACCGCCAGTGTAGCGGTAATCAGTACAAAAAGCCCGCGTCGGGCGAGAACCCGACGCGGGCTTTTGCATGCTTATGCCATTGTTCATTCCTCTCCAATAGCCACGGGATTCTGCTCATAACTAATCCAGTCGCTCCAGCTCCCCGCATACAGCCGTACGTTCTTGAACCCTGCCTTTTCAAGGGCCAGCACATTCGGGCAGGCGGTAACGCCGGAGCCGCAGTAGACGATGATCTCACGATCTCTATCTAATCCTGCGAAGTGTTCAGATAGCTGTTCGGCGGTCTTGAAGCTTCCATCCTCATTTTGTGTGTCTTTCCAGAAGTAGTTGACCGCTCCGGGAATATGACCGGCTTTCTTATCCAGAGTCTCATTTCTGCCTTGATAGCGGTCATTCGCTCGGGAGTCGATAAGGATGGAGAGAGTAGCGGGCGAGCCTGCAGCAGAATCGTTAATTCCAGCCCCCGCACCTGCTTTAACCGTTTGCTCCGAAATACTGCGAACTTCATCGACATTTGCCAGCATCTGCGGTTGAAGCTTTGGTGTGAAGCTGCTTGGTATCCGCACCGGCTGATGATCTGTGACCGGGAATTTCTCAGCTTTCCATGAACTGAAGCCGCCCTCCAGAATGAATACCTGCTCATGCCCAAGGTAGCGCAGCAGCCACCAGAGCCGTGCTGCATTCATACCGCTCTCATCGTCGTAAGCGACAATACGTGTATCATTGCCGATTCCGAGTTTGGAGAGACGTGCAGCAAGCACCTCCGGATCGGGCAGAGGGTGACGTCCACCGTGGTCACCTACTGGGCTTGATAGATCCAGCTCCAGATCCAGATAAATAGCACCCGGAATATGCTCCTGATCATAGCTCTCCCGTCCGGCCTGCGGTTTACCGAGGGTGAAACGGCAGTCCACGATCGTCTGCTCGGGCTCATAGAGCCTGGCCAGCAGCCAGCGCTTAGAAACTGTAGCGTCCATAAATATCCCATCCTTTGCTCATATCAATATGAAATTTATTATAGCGGAAAAAACACAGAGACGCATACAGGCCTCAAATTCGTTTTCAGTGTTGGGAAAAGGGATTTGACACAGACGGATGACAAATATAGTATTGCTTTTGAACTGATAGGTGATTGAAATTCATGAAAGAGAGGCGCACCTTGTGGAAACAATAGTTAGCGAGATCTGGCCGCAGTGGACCGGAACCTTGGAGAAGCGCAGCGGAGGCTGGAATAATACGACTTATATTGTAAACGGCGGTGCCCGGAAGAGCATTTTGCGGATATATGATACACATCGTGACAGAGAAAAAATAGAATTTGAGCATGCCTTGCTGCAAAAGCTGGGAAAGCTCGCTTTACCTTTTAAAATACCTGTACCGGTCTGTACCCCAGCTGGAGAGACAGTGGTGCAGTTGAAAGATGCAGACGGCAAATTCGCCTGCCTGTTCAAATATATTGACGGGGATTCACCGTCAGAAGGGGATAGCGGATATTTAGAATCCTTCGGGGAGGCTGCAGGCGTATTATCTTCCACTCTGGCTGACATTCATGCCGGCCTTTCTCCGGTGTACAAGCCATATTATGAACTCCGGCAGGCATATCCGCTTTGCAGTGCAGATACGATCCGTGAGCTATGTCTGAAGCCGGCTGTGCCGTTTGCAGAACTTGCTCAAGAGCTGAACATGCTATATGAAGCTTATGACAACATCGCTGGATCGCTGACAGAATTGCAAGAACTACCGCACCAGCTGGTGCACGGGGACCTAAATGCTTCTAATCTTCTGGTAGAGACAACCGGCCGCCGGCAAGTAGCCGCGCTGCTGGATTTTGAATTCTGTACCTATGATGTCCGGGCGATGGAGCCGGCGGTTGTTTTGTCCGGGCTGCTTGGACATGCGGAGGAAAGGGCCGCAGTCCAAGCTTTTTGCCGGGGCTTCAGCCGCCATATCCATCTCACGGAAGCAGAAATTAAGGCTATTCCAGTTCTGATGCTGCTTAGAAAAGTAGATGTTTTTCTTCATTTTGTCACCCGGTATCTGGAGGGTACAGATGAGGCGCATGTGCTCCAGGAGCAAGTGAAGCTGCTGGCAGAAGACTTAATTCAGCTATCGGCAGGGACAACACTTATTCTGGAAATTCTCAAGCAAGAACAAGAGGGGATTTGAAGCATCTATCCTTTACTTTGGAGAATTTCCTTATAGATTTCAATCGCCCGTGCCCGTGAGCTTTTCAGATCCACAATCGCTCCGGGGCGGGGGAGATGGATTTCTTTGTCAGACAATTCTGACAGCTCCGGCAGCCAGTTACGGATATAGCTTCCGCTTGGATTATGAGTCTGTGATTGGGTTACCGGATTCATAATCCTGAAGTAAGGGGAGGCGTCGAATCCGAGAGAAGAGCTCCACAGCCAACCGCCCCGGTTCAGCACGTTATCATAATCGCTCAGCTTCAGCCGGAAGTACCGTTCTCCGTATATAAACGGACAGCCCAGATTCTTCGAGAGGAACATCGCGGTAATCATCCGCAGACGGTTCGGCATCCAGCCTGTTTCGTTCAACTGGTGCATAGCCGCATCGATGACTGGAATACCAGTGTTCCCTTTTGACCAGGCTTCAAAATGTTTGGTACCCAGGCTGGTCAGATCAAAGACATTCTCATAGTTGAAAAAATCAGTATCCAGACGAGCCTGAAGCAGGTAAAAATCCCGCCAGGCCAGCTGTCTTAGCCAATCTTCTCCGCTCCGTTCTTCCTCTGTAAGCCTTACGTATATCGCCCTTGCTGAAATTGCTCCAGTATTCAGATGCCGGCTGATCCGGCTCGTGCCATCCTCCGCATATTGATCCCGATTCACTGTGTAATCCGCCAGTTTTTGACTAAAAAAATGATCGAGCATTCGATTTGGATCCAGATCTTTGGTCTGACTGGATACTAGCCTGAGCTGCAGGCCAATCTCATCCGGAATCCTGAAGGTATCCGTTATACCTTGTTCCAGGCTGACCGTTTGCAGTTCCTTCAAGTCTGTGGAATAAGGAGGACGGAAACGTTCTGCGAGGAAGGTGCGCCAGCGGCGGTAATAGGGAGTGAACACCTTATAAGGTTCTGCCCGCCCGCTCCACTCCATGAAATCATCTAGGTCACAGAGCATGTTGTCTGTGTAAGCTTGATAACGGATACCAAGAGAGGATGCTGTATCATTCAACAGCTTGTCTCTTTTCACTGCATAAGGAGTGTAATCTGCATGAACCATTATTTGCTGAATGGGCTGGGTCTGTACAAGCTTCCTGACGATTGTGTCAGGCTCGCCGTACAGAATATGAAGCTGTTTTCCCGCACGGATATAATCCTGCTGTAGCCTTGCAACTTGCTTGAGAAAGTTCAGGCCGCTGTGTTCAAGATACCGCTCTTTACGCAGCAGAAAAGGATCAAGGATGAGTACATGTAAGCTGGCTGCACCACCAGAATGGATGGCATCAAAGGCCGGTAGATCGGTAGTCCGCAAATCTTTGCGGTGAATGAAGAGAATCATAAGTACGGGTTCCTTTCCTAAAAAAACTGATCTTTTGATCATAGCGGGACCCTACAGCTTCCGCAAGCCAAATAGTTATTACCCGTAACATGATTCAAGATACCAGCTTCTTGAATTCATCGTCAGCCTTGGTTCCACAGATTCGGTCTGGAAGAATTAGGCTTTACAAATGACATGAGTCAGTGTACTATTTAACTAACACACCGGTACAACGAAAATTTACCGGAAATATTTGATTTCATCCAGGAGGGTGCCATGAGTCAGATTGCATATCATGCTGAATCATCAGGTTTTGGGAACGCGCCGATTATCTTGCAAATGAATGGTGTCAGCAAGATTATCAAAGGGAAAGCGATTGTCGATAAACTGTCTTTTGATATTCGTAAGGGAGAAATTGTGGGGCTGCTCGGACCTAACGGAGCCGGCAAAACGACCACAATCCGTATGATGACCGGACTAATCCGTATGTCGGAAGGCGATGTGCTGGTCGACGGGCACAGTATCCGTAATAACTTCAACAAGGCCATCGCCCACATTGGCGCGATTATCGAGAACCCGGAGTTTTATCCCCATCTAACAGGTTATGACAATCTGAAGCAATATCAGCGGATGAGTGATGGCATCACAAATGCCCGAATCGATGAAGTGGTACAGCTAGTCGGCCTGCAGGAAGCTATGGGCAAGAAGGTAAAAGCCTATTCACTGGGGATGCGCCAGCGTCTTGGGATAGCCCAGGCTCTGCTGCAAGCGCCAAAGCTGTTAATCCTTGATGAGCCTACGAATGGGCTGGATCCTGCTGGAATCCGTGAGATGCGTGAATATATGCGTACAATAGCTGAGGTGGAAGGGATATCGATTCTAATATCCAGCCATATGCTTGCAGAGATCGAACAGATCTGTCACCGCGCGGTTGTCATTCAGAATGGTCAGCTGATTGCTGTAACTCCCCTGGGAGAAGAAGTGCAGGCCGGAGGTGAGATCCCACTTACGATCCGGGTAGATCAGCTGAAAGCTGCTCTTGCTGTCATTGGAGCCCGATCGGGAGTACAGCTCATTCGGGCGGACGAGGCGAATTCTGAACTCGTGGTCAGTATAAAAGATAACGAAGTGCCAGAGCTCGTAGCTGCACTCAGCGAATCAAGAGTGGGTGTCTACCGCATTACAGACAACAAACAGAGTCTGGAAGAAGAATTCCTGAAATGGACGGGAGGGAACCGCATTGCGTAAATTCAATAATCTGGTACTGAATGAGTGGCTAAAATTATCCAAGAAACGCACCTTTTTCGTAGCTTACGCGCTTTTAATCGGATTGCCTTTTTTGGTAGGGTACGTTGTGCACTCGGTTGCGTCAGATCTTTTTGCCTCCGGGCCTGCATTTGCGAAGGAAATGATGATGCCGAATGCTATCGGCCAGGTGCTGAGTATTCTGGTCATTATCGGGACTGCGGGTATGGTCACTAAGGAATACAGTCAGGGAACCATCAAATTCCTGCTGATCCGTGCGCGAAGCCGAACTGCCATTCTGGCCTCGAAATACGTGACCGTGCTGCTGTATGCCCTAAGCCTGACCGTCGTGACCACCATTGCGGTGTATGCATCAGGCAGTGTGTGGTTTGGAATGGAGGGGAGCAGCTTTGGTATTCGCGATGTTCTCACTTCTGTGCTCTATAACAGCGTGTATCTGGTGATGTACACTGCGCTCTCTTTTATGATTGGAATCCTGACTACTTCCACTGGAGTAACCATAGGGAGCACGATGTTTGCTATTACGATTAGCAATTTGGTTATTTTCCGCGAGTTCTACAAATATGTATTATTTCCTAATATGAATCTGGCGGCTTATGAAGGGGGAGGAGCCCCTATTCCGGGAATGACTCTGCACTTCTCTATCCTGGTGCTGGCAGTATACTTCGTATTGTTTCTTTTGGCAGGGTTTATGGTGTTCAGACGAAGGGACGTTGCTTGATGACCATAGAATTTGACAACAATCAGCCGATTTATCTCCAGATTATGAATTATCTGAAAGGGGAAATCGTCACCGGAAAGCTGAAACCAGGAGATAAAATCCCCTCCGTACGTGAATTGGCCGCAGAACTGCAGATTAATCCGAATACGGTTCAAAGAACCTTTCAGGAACTGGAGCGTGAAGAAATCGTGGAAACCCGGCGCGGGATGGGCAGATATGTTACAGGTAATGAACAAACTATTCTCACAATAAAAAAAGAGATGGCACAGGATGTGCTGGAACGATTTTTTCGGGGCATGCAGGAGCTGGGCTTTCAGAGCGAAGAGATCCTGACGGCTGTAGCAGAAAATATTGCTTCAAGGAATAAATCATAGGGGGATTATTTCAGTGGACAGGATACTTCAGGTTGAAAATGTGACCAAAAAATACGGTTCCAAGCACGCACTGCATGATGTCACACTGGGGATCGGTGCGGGTAAAATCGTTGGTCTGCTCGGCAGCAACGGCAGTGGCAAGACTACGCTGATGAAGCTTATTGCCGGGCTTGCCCACCCGACTTCAGGAAAGATCTCCGTGCTTGGTGTTCCGGTAGGAGAAGCGAGCAAATCGCTGGTTTCTTTCATGCCAGACCGTCCCTTAACCGAATCCTGGATGAATGTGGGGGATGCGCTTAAGTTTCAGCAGGACTTTTATCCGGACTTTGATCCAGGCAAAGCGAAGAAGATGCTTGAATTCATGAAGCTTAGGGGGAATGACAAGGTCCGCACCTTGTCCAAAGGAATGAGTGAACGCCTGCAGCTGACTATGGTGCTCTCACGCCGGGCTAGCTTATATATTCTGGATGAGCCTATCGGCGGGGTTGACCCTGTTGCCCGGACAAAGATACTTAACGCGCTGATGGAGTTCTATGAGGAAGACAGTACAATTCTGCTCTCCACACATCTTGTAACGGATATTGAGCGGATCTTTGACGAAGTGATCTTTATCAAAGAGGGGAAGCTTGTGCTCCATAGTGAAGTTGAGGAGCTCCGGCTTCAGCACGGAAAAAGTGTTGATGAGCTATTCAGAGAGGTGTATGCAGAATGCTAAGGCTGATGAAATACGACTTGAAACGCAGACGGGAACGGATTCTTGCAGTATTTGTTATTATGCTCTTGGCACAGGTCGGAACATGGATTTCGAACAGCTCCATGGGTGTTGAACTACTTTCATATCATATGATGATCTACGGCATTTTTGGATGCATCCTGCTGCTTTTTGTCGTGTTCAACTATGTTCGCTACTTGAAGTCTTATGCCAGAAAGCTTGTACCGGTAGGTACTGTTCAGAACGTTCTTTCGCCACTGTTGCTCATTTGGGTTCTGCTCTTCCTGGTGGTTCTTATTGCAGCGATCCATCTGGGTCTATATGTTCTGGTGTACTCCTCTGATTTTCTTCCGGTGAATTTCTGGCATGTGGCTCCTTGGAGCGTACTGAATCTTCTTTGGACCTCCGGATTTGAGTTAATCCTCTTAATGTTTGCGATCACCGTAGCCATGAGCCTCCGGGTAAAAGGGACAATCTGGATCGCTATCGCCGTGTTTGCTTTGATCGATAACGGAATAAGCTTTATCGAAAATAAGTTCTGGGGAAGCTACATGAACGCACTGGATAAAGCATTCCAGTTTAAGATTTATGATGCTTCTGCCATACACACTGGACTAAGTCTGCCTGACATCGGAACGAATCTGTGGGCACTGATCTTTGAGGCTGCTGTTGGAGCCATTCTCATTTATGTAATGACTGTGCTGATCAAGAAGAGGATTGAAGAATAGGTGACCTTGTCTTCAGCAGCCTCTGGTCCTGGCATAAGGCAGAACCACACATCACAAATAGACGTCCTCCTGAAGGAGGGCATCTAACATGACGAGCCTGTTATAATCCTTGAGCTCTGCGGGTGTTGGTCCAAAGCTCCAATTCGCGCAGCAGCTGCTCTTCTTCGTCTTCCTGTAAATCGAGACGGATTCCATACTGGAACTGGCCCAGTCCGAACATCCATCCCCAACGCACGCTGCCTTCGAATTGCAGCTTGTCATCCGCGAGCTGAAAATGAATGATCAGCCTCGTATCACCAGCGGTAAAGCGGAGGTTAAGCGAAGTGCGCACCTTGCAGCCGGAACGGCTAAGGTCAAGCAGTACCCCTTCTGTCAATTTTCCGGCACCTGGACCGGAATTGTCCGCGGGAAGTTCCAGCCAGCATTCGATGGGCTGGTTCATCACGTATCGGAACGGTTCTTTTCTGCTGGAGTCGTCCATATGTACCTCCGCTGTTTTTTTTTGCTATTATATCGAACTGTTCGGATCTGGGCAATCTACTAAAGTGCTATTTTTGAAATAAAAGAATTATATTTTCAGAATGATAACAGAAATCCCCTCAGCCTCAGTGGTATGAGGGAGGGGATTCCTAAATCAAGCGGTACTATGTAGGATCGCTTAGCGGGTTACAGATTGTAGAGGGAAGACATGCAGTCCACGAACATTTTGTTGTATTCAGACCGTGACAAGTCCCGGGAGGAAGCGATGTCTCTGCCCAGGAATTCAAACCATGTAATTTCAGTGTGATCCTTTTTATAAAGGAATCTCTCATGCTCCATAGAAAAAACAGCATTTTCATACGAAGGGACATGCTCATATTTGAGCTCAGTACCCTGCTTCTCGGAAATTAAGGTAGCCAGAAGGATAAGCATCTTGAACGGGTCATCATACATTTCGAATTGTTCTGACATCAGAGATCACTCCTTGTGATGGTTGATGAGCAGATTATACTACAGCGTTCTCATGTAAGCATTATCATACAGATAACATAGTATTATTTTGCTATAAGCGATCAGATAAATGAAGAAAGAACATCCTGTCTATATGCGATGTGAGACGATGAGCTAAATATGATGTGCCGTATAACCGATGGATAATCTTCGTAAATAGAACGCTCGGGCTGATGCTCTGGTGTTTTTTTGTGTGTTTAAATCTACTAAAATCGCATATCTATAGGAGACAGCACAAGCATATTAACAGAACGAGCATTCTATATATAGAAAGGATGTGATGGGATGACCGGAACAGAATTTATAGCTGCAATCGCCCCCTTTGCTATAGCTGATATGCGACGAAGTGGTATTGCAGCTTCCTTAACGATCGCTCAGGCTGCGCTTGAATCCGGCTGGGGCAGTAGCAGATTAACAGTTAGAGCCAATAATTTGTTCGGGATCAAAGGAACTGGACCAGCCGGTAGTATCTCAATGCAGACTACGGAATATCGTGATGGCAAGGCCATGAAGGTCACTACGGCTTTTCGTGCCTATAATAACTGGGGAGAATCCGTTGCTGACCATTCAGAGCTGATCCGGAACGGGGTTTACTGGAACCGGAATCTGTACAGTAAGGTAATTGGGTTAGGTGGCGCCGACGCTGCAAGAGAGATCGCTGAGTCAGGGTACGCCACGGATCCCGATTATGCTTCTAAGCTTATTCAAATTATGAAGGCCAATAATCTGTTTCCATATGATGAGATGAAGGAGGATGATGAGATGTCAGCAGAAGATAGACAAAGGCTGGATGTTCTGGAAGCGAAGGTGCAGGAACTCCAGCAGCGTCTGGCTGCTGTAGAAGGACATTTTGCCATGGATGTTCCGGAGTGGGCGAAATCAGCCGTTAGCGCTGCAATAAGTGCTGGAGTGCTGGATACCCCTTCCCAGGGCAGCTATGATTTCTACAGAACACTCACCATATTATACCGGGCAGACCTCTTGCCGGAGAAGAAGGAAGGGTGATGAATGTGGTGAATGAGGCATTAAATAATGTTCTGGCATTTGCTTCAGTCTTGGCTGTTTTTGTCCTCGCTTTGGTACAATTGGTCAAAACAACCGTGACCCTCCCGCGAAATCTGGTGCCGGCCGTTGGACTGGTGATTGGGCTGCTTGTCGGTGCTGTTGCCTATCCGTTTACGGATATGAATCTGATTCTGCGCCTTTGGGCAGGTGGACTTGCAGGATTGTCTGCAACCGGACTTTTTGAGCTTGCATTCAACAAAAGGGACGGTTCAACCAAGGATTGACCCCTGTTTATATTAGAGCCTTACTCATACGCCAGTCGACCAAGCAATCAACACGCCTCAATTGTTTGGTCTCCTCCAATCTTCTGGGTACTGTCCGGGTCGGACCGGAGAACTTCGACGGGATTCTGGTTTCGGACTAATAAGCAGCATCCTGTCATTCCTTTTCATTAAGAAGGCAGGATGCTTTTTGGTAATATACAAGCCAGGGCCTAAAAATAAATCGTTTAGCCCAAACTGTATAGGAAGCGGGTACATATTCTACTGTGTAGTAATCAAATTGAAGGGGGTAATCTCATGGGTGCAGATTGCGGATATGGCGCTAATGTAGGTGGTGCTAATGTTGGTCCTGTTGGAAGTCCGTTTACTTCCACAGGTGCGATTCTGGTGCTTTATATCCTTCTGGTTATTATTTTGAGTGCCTGTTTCATCTAATACAGGATATAGACGCGTATCTGAGCAGGAATGCCGGGTCGCGTCTCCGGCCGCAGGGTTGATGGACAAGCCAGTGATTATATAGAAGAGTAGTGTAGAATAAGAGGGTATAGTTTTGTGTGCAAATTTAATTATCTATGAGAGTGGTGGAGTGATGGAAGAGAAAGAAAGAGTATATATCATACTTAAGCTGATTGAATCGGGTATTCCTCTGGATAAGGAGACGCTGGAACTGGGTGAGGAAGATTTCAATGAAAGAATAGAGGAGATTTTTGATGACCGGCTGGTAGAGAATATTATCTTCTCAAGGGCCGGCAACCGGCTGCTTGGCGTCAACACACAGGGTGTGAGATTGACCCGGCGTGGCAAAGACTTTATTTTCCTGAAAGAGTCTGGAAGGATGTGAGTATTTAAGAATACTGCTTAGAGTATACATCCGTCGCGGGGGAACATTTAGGCTATAGGTGAATATCCTGTAATTAAGTGTTCCTATTTATAGTAAAGGCGGTGCCACTGTGAATTATCAACCGTATTTTGCTTCTAATTTCCAGACGCCCAACCGGCTTCTGACCCGCAATGATGAAATGGTTCTTCAAATCATTCAGCAATCGATTCAAGGAGAACGTAATGATGAGCTGTTTTATGACTATCTTATAAAATTGGCCCCTACACGGCAAGAACAAGAGATTATTGCAGGTATCCGTGATGATGAGCGAAGACACCGGCAAATGTTCAAGACGCTTTACACCCAGCTGACCGGAATGGCTCCTGTGGTTTCAGATGAAGGAACAGAACCATTGCCGTCCAGTTATCTGGAGGGGATTGAAAAGGCGCTGATGGGTGAACTTAAAGCGTTTGAAAAGTATCGCAAGCTGTATTTGCACATTAACCCGCAGTACCGGGACTGGATCTTTGAGATCATGACGGATGAAATCAAACATGCCAGCTATTACAATTGGTTGTACGCCAAAAACAAGTAATTAAGAGCTCAGAAAGCACCTTGCTCGGTGCTTTTTTTGAGTAAGTCATTAACGGAACAAGAAGAAATGGATTCAAGTGTGGTTTTATGTAAAAGGCTGCCACGATGGCAGCTTTTTTGTATTGCGGATAATAATTATGTATCAAAAGTGGGGGGCCTAAAATAACAATCGGGCGCCCCTTTCGGAGCGCCCTTTCATGGGAGAGGAGAAACCGGACGAAGAGCTTATGGGGAAACGTAAGCCTGCTCCGCGGTTGTCTACGACATTTTGCAATGCCGATAATTACATGATGTCCCTGCAAGACCAATCTTATACATGAGAAGCCGGAGGAATTCTATCGGTCTTAGGAAGACATATACAGACATTCTTTTTATTTCATTAAACAATTGTGGTACTATAGGCTTGGACTTATGCCCTAATCAGCATAACTAACAGAGACATAAGAGCAGGTGAATGAGCGGTGAGAGTTGTATCGGGAAGTGCAAAGGGAAGACCTTTGAAGAGTGTTCCGGGAAGCGGAACGCGGCCAACAACCGACAAGGTCAAGGAAGCAATGTTCAGTATGATTGGTCCATATTTTGAGGGTGGCGCCGCGCTGGATTTGTTTGCCGGAACGGGCGGTCTCGGAATTGAGGCCTTGAGCAGAGGAATGGATCAGGCGGTATTTGTGGATATGGAACAGAAGAGTATCGATACGGTGCGCGCAAATCTGAAGGCGGCCAAGGTGGAGGAACAAGCAGAAGTCTATCGTAATGAAGCCGGGAGAGCGCTTAGTGCACTGGAGAAACGGGGTCGTTCGTTCGATCTGGTCTTCCTGGACCCTCCATACAGGCTGAAGCACGGGGATGAGCTAATGCTGGCTATGGTACAAAAGAGACTGCTGCGCCCGGATGCCGTTATCGTGCTGGAGCATGAGTCGGGCTATGAATATCCGGAGGACATTCCGGGATTCCAGAGAATACGGCAAGCTGTATACGGAGAGACGACAGTCTCTATTTATAAGTATGAGCCGGCCTCCCAAGAAACTCAGGAGAGCGGCAAGGAGGGTAATGATGAGTCTGCAGATTAGAAAAGAACGTGTGGCCATATATCCGGGAACCTTTGATCCCGTGACGATGGGACACATGGATATTATTCACCGTGCAGCCAAACAGTTCGACAGACTGATTGTTGCCGTTCTTAACAATTTAAGCAAAAATCCGTTATTTACTGTGGAAGAGCGTACCGATCTGCTTCGGCAGGCCACCCAAAACATACCTAATGTGGAGGTAGACAGCTTCCGTGATCTGCTGGTCAATTATGTCCGGCAGAAGGATGCCCAGGTCATTGTCCGCGGAATCCGAACGGTTACCGATTTTGAATATGAGCTGCAGAATGCCTCGATCAATCATAATCTGGACCCCGACGCAGAAACCATTTTTATGATGACCAATCCGAAATATTCCTATTTAAGTTCGAGTGTCGTGAAGGAGATTGCACACTTCGGCGGGAATGTGTCCGACTTCGTGACACCCGAAGTTGAGCAAGCCATGAATCTCAAATTCAAGCGGATGGACGGCGGAGTGAAGCCGTAACATATACAGCTGCAGATAGTGCTAATAATAAGAGCAGGATCAGTACCTGCAAACCAAGTAATTTCGGGATTGAGCTCCAGAATGCTACAGGATTTAGTATGACTGCTGGCATATGTTCATCCGGTACGCTCGTTACTGGCTGTACAATCGTCTGCAGATTAAGCAACGGTTTCCATAGGAGAATCGTGAACACAAAAGCATACATGCCATGAAGCAATCGGTTTGCAGCATAAGGAAGATAACTTACACCTGCCTGCTTAAGCAAAGTCAGTGCCTGGAGCTGTCCGCATATTCCGCTCCAGCCAAGGGCAGCCGATAACCAGGCAGCTTCTAGTGCGTCCATATGACTGTAGACTGTAAGAGAGGTTGCTTTGATTCCGGTGGTAAGCATATTTGCCCCTAGGTGAATTTCAAGCAGACTTGAAACCAGTGCCTGGGGTATCTGGGGGAATACTGAAGCCGCTATATGGATTACTACTGCAAAAATGATCATATAACCGCCGACAATCATGAGGTTCTGGACGGCGGTACTTATGGATTCACCAAGCAGTCTGCCGAAGCTGCGTCCGTCCTGTAGACGAGCTTCCGCAGCCGCACGATTGATGCGTATCAGCAGAGAAGCTCTTTTGTGATGTGGCTGTTTCAGCGATATGGCTGATTGAAGCTTAGGACGTTTGGCAAACAAAGCAGATGTACAGCCTGCTGATAGCCCGGCAAGCCAGTGGATGGACAGTAGTACATATCCTGACGCGGGACTGTGCAGAAAAGCTGCACCTACCACGATCAGCACAGTCACCGGGCTGGCATAGTGGGCCAGAGAAGCTAACCTTCCTGCCTCCTTGTCCGTAATACGGCCCTGTTTATGCAGATGTATTACTGCTCCAGCTCCGGCGGGGAAACCTGCGGTCATGCCCAGAGCAAGGGTCCAGCCGCCCGCTCCGGGCAATCGGAATATTCGATTCATTAAAGGTTCCAGCAATACACCTATGCCGTGAATTATTCCGGATGCGGTAAGCATCTCTGAGAGGATTAGGAAAGGTAGAAGGGCCGGGAAAACAAGGGTCCACCATAGCTTAAGGCCTTGCAGAGAGGCCGCGAATGAGGATTCCGGCGCAGATACGATAGCAATAGCCAGCAGTATGGCTGCTGCCCCGCCAGCAAATGGAGCGGCACCTGAGGTTATTCGTTGTATTTTCATAGGACTCATTTTGAGCATCACCTCTTCATAGCTTAGGACATAGGCTTAAGACTGTTATCAATTTATGCAGAATAGACAACCGTCATGCCTCGGTTCAACCAGCCGCCTTTACAGATCATTCCAAGAGTATAGTCCAGTGCTGAGGGAAAGAAGGGAAAAGCAGTGAGGCCATTGAAACGCCGGGTAGGATTCCGTGCCACAGTCTACTTGTTCACATTTGTGGTGATTGTTTATGTTGCTGTATTTATGAATACGCCTTATATTGTCTATCAACCCGGTAGCGCCTCTGAAGTGGAGCCAATGATTCAGGTTCAGAATGCTGACAAGGATGAAAAGGGAACCTTCATGATGACCACAGTATCTGCCAGCTATGCCAATGTAGCACTACTGGTAGCCTCTGTGTTCAATTCCAATGCAGAGGTGGTCCTGAAAGAAACCCGGCTGAGAGATAAAACGGAGCAGGAGTATGCGGCCGAGCAAGTATATTACATGAATAGTTCACAGTCCTATGCAGTCCAGGCGGCTTATCATGCTGCGGGTATTCCTTATGAAGATGTAGTGGACTACCTGTACGTATTCTCGGTGCCTGTGACTGGCAATCAGCAAAAATTCAAACCCGGCGACAAAATTATCAGTGTAGAGGGACAGTCCATTCCTGATCCGGACTCGTTATCCAGACTTCTTTCAACCCGAAAAATTGGTGATCCGGCAGTGGTTGTACTGCAAAGGGAAGGCAAGGAAGTAAAGGAAACGGTCAAGCTTGTAGAAGTCAAGAATCAGCAGACGGGAGCAGTAAAACCTGGTCTTGGGGTTGTAATTGGAGCTGTGCAGAAGGTAAAACCCGAGATTGAAGGCACAACGGTCAAATTTGTAGATACAGATGTAGGCGGGCCTTCTGCCGGACTAATGTTCACCATGGAGATATACAACCAATTGACTCCTGGTGATCTGACAAAGGGACATCGGGTTGCAGGTACAGGCACCATTGATGCGGATGGAAAAGTAGGGGCTATTGGAGGAGTTAAACATAAGATCGTAGCTGCTGACCGAAAAGGGGCGGAAATCTTTTTCGTGCCGGTTCAGAATTATGATGAAGCCAAGGCGAAGGCCGATAAGATCGGTACGGACATGAAGCTTGTACCTGTATCGACCTTTGCCGAAGCACTGAAATATATGCAGGAGCTGCCGGTCAAATCCTGACCGGGGACTCCAGATAGTCGCTGTAAAAATCTGTGCGCGAAGGGTTGCTGAATGCTCCTGCATAAGCGGCCGCTGCTTGCAGATCTCTGTCGAGCAGCGGATGAGAGAAATGGGCCGGACTAGTCACTACAGGCCAGGAAGCACGGTGTTTCATCTGTTTCAGCAACTGGCGGCCACTTTCCCGAAAACCGAGGACCCGAATGTATCCGGGTCCCTGAGCGAGGAGGGCAGGGGCCATTTCTTCCTTGCTGTGGTTCAGCAGGACATGGATTAGCAGACGCTGCAGTCTGGTATGTGTATAGCGTTTGCTTTTCAGTGCCTCCAGCAAACCGGACATAGTGAAGTGGGGAAGAGCAGGCAGTATCCGCAGCAGCCGGTTTTCCAGGCCTTCATTCATGTCCTGCAGCATTTGCAGCTCGGGCGCTGTCCGTATGGAGAGCAGGTGGCGGAGCTGAATGCTGAAGCTTTCCAGATTCAGCGGGCCTCTGCCGGCTGCATGCTCTCTTTCCAGGATGGACATGCTATAATCTGGCATGTATGCCTCTGGCGATTCGCCTTCTGACAGCGCCTGGCGTATCGCTGTGGCACTGGCAATTCTCGACCCGCTCTGCAGCGGGTCGTGGAACCCTGCGCCGGTTCGCGGCACAGTCAGGGGCCTGATCGCGCTGCAGAGCCGTTGCAGCGCGATCAGATAGTGCAGGCCGAGGCTGTTGTTCGGCTGGCGCAACAGCCCGGCGGCATCGAAGCTTCTCTCCTGTCCGGGGAGAGAAGCTTCCCAGACGGACGCCGCAGCTGCACTGTACGCGGCGGGGAAGCTCGCTCCGAGTGCCATGCGGCTGCGGATCTCGCTCTTGAGCGCGCTGCTTTCTTTGGCCAGGAATTCGGCCAGCGGCAGCAGCACGCTCAAAGTGCCGGCTTCGGAGCCGAAGCACAAGCTGTCCACGACCCCGGTCGCTTCCAGCAGAGCAACCGCTCCGAAGGCGAACCACTCTGCCGGCTGTACGGCATACGCCACCGGCAGCTCAATCACGACGTCGGCTCCCATATGGAGCGCCATCTCCGTGCGGGCGCGCTTGCTCACCGTCGCCGGTTCGCCGCGCTGGGTGAATGGCCCGCTCATGATCACAATGGAGTGATCCGCACCGGACAGTTTTTTGGCCTCCTCAAAGTGGTGGACATGACCGTTATGTAAAGGGTTGTACTCTGCAATAATACCGACCGCAGTCACTATGATTTCACCCCGTATTCTTGATAATTAGGATTCTAGATTAGTTATATCATAATTTGATCTGTCCATCGAAACAATATAAAGGGAAAATGGTTGACAAAGTTCGGTAATACTAGGTATAATAAATTTTGTTTGTTTGGAGTGATGAAATATGAAGATTCACTTTCGCAAATTGGCTAATGCCGACGAGCCTCTGCACTTTCAGGATACACTGGATGTAAGCGAGCTTGTCAAAGGGCGGAAGGATATACTTGCTGTTGCACCACTTTCAGTGGACCTTAAAGCGCTGCCCGCGGACACCGATTGTGTGAACGTGGTGGGGAAATTGAACGGGAATGTGGACATGTTATGTGCACGTTGCCTTACAGAGGTTAACAGTGAATTGAACATTCCTTTTGCTGAGACTTTCAAATGGCTTAAGCAGCCGCTTCTTCCCCAAGATGAAGATGATGAACTCATTTACATCGAGGATGAGATTGTGGATCTTGTCCCGTTTGTGGAGGAAAATTTCGTACTGCACTTACCGGATTCGGTATTGTGCAAGGCAGACTGTCTTGGTCTTTGTCAGAAATGCGGACAAAATTTGAACGAAGGCACCTGCAGTTGCGACAACACAGTGATCGATCCAAGACTCGCTGGGTTGAAAGGATTCTTTACCAAGCAAGATGACTAAGAACAAATCCCGAGTGATAACGGGTTAAAACAGAATTAGGAGGTGTAACACAATGGCAGTACCTCAACGGAGAACGTCCAAAACACGCCGTGACAAACGCCGCACCCACTTCAAACTGGTTGTGCCGGGCATGGTGAAATGTGAACAATGCGGAGAGCTGAAACTGGCTCACCACGTATGCAAAGTTTGCGGAACTTACAAAGCTAGAGAGATCATCAAACAATAGTCTCTCGACAAAAGTAGCACTTCATCTGCTGGTGAGGTGCTATTTTTTTTGAAATGATAAGCTTTTACAGACTAAATCGTATAAAAGGTTCTTCGATTTCACGACTGCTAAGAATCCTATCTCTATGAGGGGTAAGCTGTCATGATTGCTTCGGAATATCTATAAAGGCTTCATGTGAAAAGCTTTATATACTATGTTTCACGCATTCAAGTTCTCGGCGTTATGAGGCCTTCTTAAGCAAGCTTGTAAGTCTGCGCTTTATTTTTGTAGCGGCATGCTTTATACTACATATTAGTACCTGGTTCTAAATTTTTCATAAGATTTATAGCTATGATAACAGCGGCCATCCAAGGCCGGATGCTATTTTCAAAATATAAGGAAGCCAATTTTTCATGTTACTCAATGTCCTTATATTTCTCGCTGAAACGGGACGTCCTGTTCATGGGCGCCGAAGCCGTTTCCGCTTGGCATGTGCCAGGAGGTGAGCCGCCATAGAGCGGATGTCCAAGAAAGAACGTCAGCAGAAGCTGCTGCAGATTATAGACGGCAATCCATTTGTAACTGACCGGGAACTGACCCGGCAGCTCAAAGTGAGCATACAGACGATCCGCCTGGACCGGATGGAGCTTGGGATTCCCGAGCTGCGTGAGCGGATGAAGCAGATGGCCGAGCATTCCTACGATCAGGTGCGCTCTTTGCCTGCTGATGAAGTGGTCGGTGATATTGTAGACCTGCAGCTGGACCGGAGCGGGATTTCCATATTTGAAATTCGTGAAGAGCATGTCTTCTCCAGAAACGGGATCGCGCGTGGACACTATGTGTTCGCCCAAGCCAATTCACTGGCGGTTGCCGTGATCAATGATGAGATTGCCCTGACGGCTTCCGCTGATATTCGTTTTATCCGAATGGTTAGACTCCATGAGAAATGTATCGCCAAAGCGCAGGTGCGTTCACTCGCGGGCCGGAACGGCAAAGCGGAAGTGGATGTATTTACCTATGTCGGTGAAGAATTGGTTTTTCAGGGCCATTTCGTGGTATACCGGTCCGCATTTGAAGAATACAGCGAAGGGGGAAACCGCAGTGCTGATCGCCATTGATGCGATGGGTGGGGACAATGCTCCTGAATGTAATGTTGAGGGTGCATTATCCGCAGCAGCAGAGTGGAGTGACACGCAGATTGTGCTTGTCGGCGATGAGGCCAGACTTGAACCACTGCTGAAGAACAAACCGTCTAATGTGTCTGTGCGTCACGCGGGGGACGTTATCGGTTCTGATGAAGAACCGGTAAAGGCGGTCCGCCGTAAAAAGGATTCATCCATGGTAGTGGCAGGCCGTATGGTTCGCGAAGGTGAAGCGGACGCCATGATCTCGTCAGGGAATACAGGAGCTTTAATGACTACGGGGTTACTGGTTGTAGGGAGAATGCAGGGGATTGAACGCCCTGCTCTGGCTCCCATGATTCCGACTCTGGATGATGTCGGTGTGCTGGCACTCGATCTGGGTGCCAATATGGATGCCACGCCCCAACATCTGGTGCAATATGCTCTCATGGGCAGTATTTACCGCAGTAAGGTGCATGGCATAGCTAAACCTCGTGTGGGCCTGCTGAACGTGGGTACCGAACCTGGGAAAGGCAATGAACTAACAAAGGAAGCATACCCGCTGCTGGAAGCAATGCAGGGGATCCATTTTGTCGGCAATGTGGAAGCCCGGGATGTGCTCACTGGCAACTGTGATGTGCTCGTATGTGACGGATTTGCAGGGAATATACTATTGAAGACACTGGAAGGTACAGCTGGCGCGATGTTCTCTCTGCTGAAGGAACAGTTCAGCAAGTCCTTGAAGACTAAGCTCGGAGCAGCCATACTGATGCCAGAGCTTAGAAACCTCAAAGGCAAAATGGATTATAAAGAGCATGGCGGAGCACCGTTGCTCGGTCTTAGCGGGTTGGTAGTGAAAGGACATGGCTCATCTGACGGTAACGCTGTCAAGAATGCAGTCAGACAAGCACGAATTGCTTTGCAAGCAGATTTGGTATCCAGTATATCCAAGGAAATTAGCGGGAAGTGAGTGAGGACATGAAACAATTACGTCCGGTAGGGATTATTGGCACTGGGAAATATGTGCCTGAGAAAATATTAACCAATAGTGATCTGGAGAAGATCGTCGAAACCAACGATGAATGGATTGTCAGCCGTACAGGTATCCGGGAACGGCATATAGCCGCTCCGCATGAAGCGACTTCCGATCTTGCCTACGAAGCAGCGCTCAGAGCGCTGGATTCAGCGGGAATGAAAGCGGAAGATCTGGATCTGATTATTATCGCAACGGTAACGCCGGACAGTGCATTTCCATCTACGGCCTGCATCCTGCAGGACAAACTGGGTGCAAAAGGGGCGGCGGCATTTGATTTGTCTGCTGCTTGTTCTGGATTCGTATATAGCTTGGCTACAGCAACCGGATTTATCCAGAATGGGATGTACAATAACGCACTGATTATCGGTGCAGATACCTTGTCACGGATCACCGATTACACAGACCGTAATACCTGTGTTCTATTCGGTGACGGTGCGGGTGCTGTTATTCTCGGGGAGGTGCCTGAAGGAAGAGGGTTCCAATCCTTTGATCTCGGTGCTGAAGGTTCCGGCGGAAGTTTGCTGAAGATGGAAGCAGGTGGTTCACGACTCCCGGCATCACAGCAAACAGTGGAAGATAAAAAACATTTCATTTACATGAACGGCAGAGAGGTCTTCAAATTTGCTGTGCGGATCATGGGTTCAGCGACGGAGCGTGTACTAACCAAAGCAGGTATCTCCAAAGAAGATATTGATCTGTTTGTACCTCATCAGGCTAATATCCGCATTATCCAATCGGCGATGCAGCGTTTGGATCTGCCGCCGGAGAAATGCGTCATCAATGTCGATAAATACGCTAACACTTCTGCAGCATCGATTCCTCTCGCACTCGTAGAGGCAGCGGAAGAAGGCCGGATGAAGGAAGGCGACACTGTGCTGATGGTAGGTTTCGGTGGAGGTCTTACATGGGGCGCTTCTGTCCTGATCTGGTAAAGCCGCGGATTCTATAATAATAGAAGGAAGTGATGGCAGAACAGTCGTAAGCAGGCTGGTTGCCTCATTGTTCAACGTGAAGGAGTATTGAGTTATGGGTAAAATAGCATTTGTTTTTCCTGGCCAGGGTGCACAGGCCGTAGGGATGGGTAAGGATGTATATGATGCTCTTCCGCATAGCCGTGCGGTGTTCGAGAAGGGCGATGAAGTGCTGGGATTTCCGCTTAGCCGCCTTATTTTTGAGGGCCCTGACAGTGATCTGAAGCAGACTGCAAAAACACAGCCGGCACTTGTTACAACGAGTGTGGCTTATCTCGAGGCGTTGCGGGAACAAGGAGTCACACCTGACTATGTTGCAGGACACAGTCTTGGGGAGTATAGTGCTCTGGTAGCGGCCGGAGTGCTGTCTTATGAAGATGCAGTAAGTCTGGTGCGTCTGCGTGGACGCTTTATGGAAGAAGCAGTTCCCGGCGGTCAAGGGGCCATGGCAGCTGTGCTTGGTGCGGAACGTGAAGCCTTGACTGTGCTCTGCCGCCAGATATCGGAAGCAGGTAAGATTGTGGAACTGGCCAACGTCAACTGCCCTGGTCAAATTGTTGTCTCCGGTTCTCAGGCTGGTGTTGATGAAGTAGTGAAGCGTGTCAAAGAAATTGGCGGGAAACGGGCTATTCCTCTTGAAGTAAGCGGACCGTTTCATTCTTCCCTGATGAAGGAAGCTGCTGAACGCCTGGCTGTTGAACTTGAAAAGGTGACCTTTAATACTCCATCTGTTCCTGTGGTTGTTAATGTGAATGCAACAGCCGTGACCGAACCGGATGAGATCCGCAAACTATTGGTTCAGCAGGTATTTTCTCCTGTGTTGTGGCAGGATAGCGTAGAATGGCTGATTGCAGCCGGAGTGGATACTTTTGTGGAGATTGGCTCAGGCAGTGTGCTTGCAGGCTTAATCCGAAAGATTGACAAAACCGTTAAAGTTGTTAATATCAATAGTCTGGAAAGTGCGCAGACAGGCTGGTAAAGTCTGATATAGTCAAACGATGTGGAATGGATGAAAGGGGAATATGGCATGTTCTCAGCATTAAAAGGCCAGACGGCTCTCGTCACTGGCGGATCTCGCGGCATTGGCCGTAGTATCGCACTGGCACTTGCGGAATATGGTGTGAAAGTAGCTGTGAATTACTCCGGTAATGAAGCGGCAGCACAAGAGACCGTCGCGCGAATCGTCGAACTGGGCTCGGAAGGGATTGCGCTGAAGGGCGATGTCGGTAACAGCCAGCAAGCAGATAACCTGGTGAAAGAGGTTATAAACACCTGGGGGAAGATCGATATTCTGGTCAATAATGCCGGTATCACCCGCGATAATCTGATCATGCGCATGAAGGAAGAAGAGTTTGATCAGGTTATTGAGACGAATCTAAAAGGCGTGTTCAACTGTCTGAAATCAGCAACCCGCCCCATGATGAAGCAGCGTTACGGCCGGATTATTAATATTTCTTCGGTCATCGGTGTGATTGGAAATGCCGGACAGTTGAACTACTCGGCTGCCAAAGCAGGTATTATTGGAATGACTAAATCTGCAGCACGCGAGTTGTCTTCACGGGGAATTACGGTCAACTGTATTGCTCCGGGTTTTATAGATACCGAAATGACACACCAGTTGTCCGATGAAGTCCGCAGCGAATACGAGAAGGGGATTCCCCTTGCACGTCTCGGGCGGCCGGAGGACATTGCCATGACGGTTGTATTTCTAGCCTCGGAAGGGGCAGCCTACATGACAGGTCAGACACTCCATGTGGATGGCGGAATGTACATGTAAGGCCACAAAAGTTGTAAAGTCTACAGTGGAAGAGAATTGGGGCGGCCGGAAAGCGTTTTTTGAGCTCTATGGTATTTTGACTTCATATCTCGTATAATACCAAAAGAGGAGGTGAACCGGATGTCCGATGTATTGGAGCGTGTAAAACGCATTGTCATCGACCGCTTAGGTGCCGATGAAGCTGAGGTAACATTAGAAGCGTCTTTCAAAGATGATTTAGGTGCTGATTCTCTTGATGTAGTAGAATTGGTTATGGAATTGGAAGATGAATTCGATATGGAAATCTCTGATGAAGATGCAGAGAAGATTACGACCGTGGGTGAAGTTGTGAAGTACATACAATCTCATACCTAGAGTCATATGATTGAGAGTCCCGTTCCTACAGAGGGCGGGACTTCTCCTCATTTTACAGCAATAAGTCAATACCAAAGGATGCCATATGCACCTTTACGGGGAAAATAACTGGACCGCGCATGGAATGTTCTTGCGGCGATTGAAGTTTATATAGTTTCTAATAACAAGAAGATACAGCCTACAGATGGGGTGATTGCGTTTGAGTCATAGAGTAGTTGTAACAGGTATGGGCGTGATGACGTCGCTTGGCACGGATTTGGATACGTTCTGGGATAATTTGATGAATGGCAAATCCGGAGTGTCGACAGTGGACGCTTTTGATGTCAGCGAGTACACAACCAGAATAGCAGCATCCATTAAAGACTTTGATCCGGAGGCGCGGTTTGGCCGTAAGGAAGCACGCAAGATGGATCGTTTCGTCCAGTTTGCAGTAGCAGCAGGTGAAGATGCACTCAAGGATAGCGGGCTTGTGATCGGTGAAGATATCGATGCGGAGCGGATTGGCGTCTCTGTAGGGTCCGGTATTGGCGGACTTGGCACATGGGAAGACAATCATAATCTTCTTCTGGAAAAGGGACCAAAACGGGTCAGCCCGTTCTTCATCCCGATGATGATTGCGAACATGGGATCAGGTCAATTGTCGATTAGCCTGGGAGCCAAGGGACCGAATACTACAACAGTAACAGCTTGTGCAACAGGAAGTCATTCCATTGGTGAATCTTTCCGCCTGATTCAGCGCGGAGATGCGGATGCGATGATTTGTGGCGGTTCAGAAGCCACTATTCGTCCAACGGGTATGGCAGGCTTCTGTGCAATGAGAGCGATGTCGACTCGTAACGATGAGCCTGAGAAGGCGAGTCGTCCGTTTGATGTAGACCGCGATGGATTTGTTATGGGAGAGGGAGCCGGAATATTAATTCTCGAATCACTCGAGCATGCTGAGAAGCGCGGAGCCAAGATCTATGCCGAGGTCATTGGCTACGGTCTTAGTGCGGATGCCCACCATATGACGGAACCTGATCCGGATGGTGCTGCACGCTGCATCAAGATGGCGATACGCGATGCAGGTATTGCCCCTGAAGAGATCGATTACATCAATGCTCATGGAACCTCTACACCTGTAGGTGACAAGTCGGAGACATCTGCCGTAAAGATAGCTCTTGGAGAGCATGCATATAAGGTTGCAATTAGCTCCACCAAATCCATGACCGGCCATTTACTTGGTGCTGCCGGAGGTGTGGAAGCGATTATTTGCGGATTATCTCTGCAAAAAGGAATGATTGCACCTACTATTAATTTGGACAATCCAGACCCGGAATGCGATTTGGATTATGTTCCGAATGTTCCGCGCAAAGCGGATCTGAATATCGTGATGTCGAATTCCTTTGGATTCGGCGGACATAACGCAACAGTGATTCTCAAAAAATATAATCAGTAAGGGAGACAGTGCAGTGAAAGGAGACCTGAAGCAGTTACAGAGCCAACTTCAAATCCAATTTCACGATGCTGCACTTCTGAAGCAGGCCTTTACCCATGCATCTTATGTGAATGAACACCGGTTCAATCAGCATCAGGACAACGAGCGTCTGGAATTTCTGGGCGATGCCGTTCTGGAGCTTACGGTGTCTGAATATTTGTACAATTTGCTTCCGGACCGACCTGAAGGCGAGTTAACCAAGCTGCGGGCTGCAATTGTATGTGAGCCTTCTTTGGTGAGATTCGCCGAAAGTCTGGGCTTTGGACGCTATGTATTGTTGGGTAAAGGGGAAGAACTTACGGGCGGCAGAACCCGCCCGGCCTTGCTGGCCGATGTATTCGAATCCTTCGTGGGAGCGCTTTATCTGGACCAAGGTCTGGAAACAGCACGGCGGTTTCTGGATAATCATGTGTTTCCGCTGGTGGAGACGGATGGCAAGCTGCAAATGCAGATGAGCGATTTCAAGACGGAGCTTCAGGAGCTGATTCAGCATCACGGAATGGGTACGCTGGAATATCGGATTATTGAAGAACGCGGACCGGCACATGAACGGGAATTCGTCTCTGAGGTCTATATGGCCGGCCGATCACTTGGCAGAGGCAGTGGCCGCTCCAAGAAAGAAGCGGAGCAACAGGCAGCAGCAGCAGCGCTTTTGCAGTTGAAGGAAGATGGCGCGTAGTACCGTGTACGTGCTGTAGTGAAAGTTTGCTTTTTGGAATTTCTCGAACTTTTTGTTATTGACTTCAAGGACAAGCTTTACAATGTGGCGGGTCCAGCGGAGGAGAGCAGCAATGGTCTGAAAGCCGGCGTACAGGCGGAGGTCAGACTTTTGCTGCTCTTTTTCGAGATTCAGACTAGTGTAAGAAAAGGAATAAAAAGAGATACAGCCTAGAAACGGTTTGTAGTGAAGAGCTGTTTTAGGCGGTGAGGCGCTATGGTATAATGGGGCAGAGGTGAATAACAGGGTATGTTTTTGAAACGGATTGAATTAGCAGGTTTTAAATCATTTGCCGACAAAACGGAAATGGAATTTGTCCGCGGAATTACAGCCGTAGTCGGCCCGAACGGCAGCGGCAAAAGTAATATATCCGACGGCATCCGCTGGGTGCTGGGTGAACAAAGCGCCAAATCACTGCGCGGTGGAAAGATGGAAGATATTATTTTTGCCGGAAGTGATGCACGTAAAGCCGTGAATTACGGGGAAGTATCACTGACTCTGGATAATGAGGATCATGCACTGCCTCTGGACTTCAGCGAGGTAACCGTAACACGCCGTGTGCACCGAAGCGGGGATAGTGAATACTTAATTAACAAGCAGGCCTGCCGGTTGAAGGATATTACTGAACTCTTCATGGATACCGGTATCGGGCGAGAGGCCTATTCGATTATTGGACAAGGCCGGATTGAAGAGATCCTTAGCACCCGTTCCGAGGATCGCCGCGGTATATTTGAAGAAGCCTCAGGGATTGTTAAATATAAATCACGCAAAAAGGATGCCGGCCGCAAGCTGGATGAAACCGAGCAGAATCTGTTGCGCATTCATGATCTGATCAGCGAGCTGGAAGACCAGGTAGGCCCGCTGAAGGATCAGTCCGAAAAGGCAATCCGTTACAAGGAACTGAGAGAGCAGCTCAAGCAATTGGAGATTGCTGTGTATGTTCACCAGATTGATGGGATACATACGGCGTGGAAGGAAGGCAATGACCGGCTGGAAGTACTCCGTAATGAACAGCTTCAGTTGTCAACCGTTGTGTCCGCCCACGACGCAAAGCTCGAAAGTGGACGTGCAGAACTGCGGACATTGGAAGAGGAAGTAGAGAAGCTGCAGGAACAGCTGCTGCGCTATAGCGAAGCTAATGAGAAAAGCGAAGGCTACGGGGAGCTGCTTAAAGAGCGCAGACGCAATTTGGAGAGTAACCGGGAGCAGCTGATGGCTACGCTGGGTTCTGTTGGCGAACGTTCCGCTGACCGTCAACGCGAGCTTGCGGAGCTGGAGCATAAGCTCCAGCAATCCCGGTTGTCGCTCGAAGAGCTGCGTAAGCAGCTGGCAGACGAGGAGTCCAGACTGGAAGGCGTTGCTGGAGGCATCAGCCAGAGCAAGGAAGAAAAGCTGAAGAGTGCTCTGCTGGAACTGATGAATCTGATGGCACAGGCCCGGAATGAAATTCGCTATGCCGACCAGCAAAAAGAAAGCCTGGAGCGTAGAATGAGCCGCAGTCAGGAAGAAAGCGGTAAGTGGACGGCAAAGCTGGCAGAATTGATTGCCGCCCAGAGCGCACTTAAGGATAGAATCGCGGGATTGGGCAATGAAATCGGCTCCCTCCGCAATGCTTACATCACTGAAAGCGAGCAGACCAGCAAACGCCAGAAGCTGCTGGAGGAGACGCAGGGCGGACTCCGCAAATGGGAGCAGAAACGCGAAGCCCAGGTTTCCCGGCATGAGACCATGAAGGAAATGCAGGATGATTTTGACGGATTCATGCTCGGGGTAAAAGAGGTGCTCAAGGGTGCGCGCAAAGGACAACTTCGTGGTGTACACGGTGCGGTCGCGGAGCTGATATCCGTTCCCGAGAAGCTGGAAATGGCTGTGGAAACCGCTATGGGTGCTTCGCTTCAGCATGTAGTTATGGATAACGAAGCTGTATCCCGGCAAGCAATTGCTTTCCTGAAGCAGCGTCAGCTGGGACGTGCGACTTTTCTGCCGCTGGACGTTATCCGTTCCCGGCAGATTGGCGGAAGTGACCGTGCAATGGTTGAAGGCGCGGAAGGGTTTGTGGGAATCGGGTCAGAACTGGTGGGATACGAGGATAAATACGCGAGTATCGTCGGCAGCCTGCTTGGGAATGTGGTTATCGCTGAGAGTCTGGAGCAGGCTAACCGTATTGCCGCCAAGTGTCAATATCGTTATCGGGTGGTAACCTTGGAAGGCGATGTGGTCAACGCGGGTGGTTCAATGACTGGGGGTAGTCAGCATAAGAAGAATAACAGTCTGCTGAGCCGCAAACGTCAGCTTGACCAGCTCTTTAGTGAGATCGAAGAGAGTGAGCGGCAAATTGCCAAGTTGAAGCAGGGAATCAACCGGTTGCGGGAAGAACAGGAGACGGCTTCACGGAAGTTGGAAGAGCTTCGTCATGGCGGTGATGAGAAACGGCTGGAAGAGCAGCGTGTCTCCGGTGATTTGAAGCAGCTTGAGCAGGAACTGCGCCATGTACAGGAGCAGGTGGATGGAGCTGGTGCAGAGCGCAGCGGTTTTGAGAGCGAAGTGCGTGAACTGGATGAGAGCCGGAAGCATGCGGTGTCCGAGCTTGAACGGTTAGAGAAGGAAGAGAAAGAGGCTCATGAGGCGATTCGTAATGCGGAATCGGCGCGCAAAGCAAATGAATCGGCCAAAGAAGAGCTGCAAAGCAAGCTGACCGGGATGAAGGTGACCGAGGGCAAGCTGGACCAGGAGATTTTCTCGCTGGAAGAGCAGCTGCGGCGCATGAGACAGGATGCGGGTTCGCAGGACAAAGAACTGCGTCACAGCCGCAGCCTGCTGATCACGATTGAACAGGATCTGGAAGAAAACACGAGAGAAGCTGTGAAACAGAAGGAAGACCTGAACAATTACCGGCTGAAAAAAGAAGATACTGCAGGCAAGTTGGATCTGGCTCGTGCCGACCGTGCCGCTTTGACACGCAAGCTGGAGCTTGCGGAAGGTGAAACCAAGGATCAGCGTCAGGCCTTGAAGTCGGTTGATGACAAACTGCGTGCGACCGAGGTGGCGGTGGGACGGCTCGATGTAGAGCTGGACAATATTCTGCGCAAGTTGAGTGATGATTATGAGCTGAGTTACGAACTGGCTAAGCAGCGGTACCCTATTCCTGAGGATGTACCTGCCGCCCAGATGGAGGTTCAGCGACTCAAACGCAGCATTTCTGCGCTGGGCGAGGTGAACCTGGGGGCGATTGAGGAATATCAGCGTGTGCATGAACGCTATACCTTCCTCAGCGGTCAGAAGGATGATCTGGTGGAAGCCAAAACCACATTATACCACGTGATTCATGAGATGGAAGAAGAGATGTCCAAACGTTTCAAGCAGACCTTTGACGCCATCCGCCGTGAATTCGGCACCGTATTCTCCAAGCTCTTCGGCGGAGGCAGAGCAGATCTAATGCTGCTGGACCCTGAGAATATGCTGGATACAGGGATTGATATTGTAGCCCAGCCTCCAGGCAAAAAGCTGCAAAACCTGCAGCTGTTATCCGGAGGAGAGCGCGCATTGACGGCCATGGCACTGCTGTTCGCCATCCTTCAGGTTAAACCGGTTCCGTTCTGCGTTCTGGATGAGGTTGAAGCTGCATTGGATGAAGCTAACGTAGTACGCTTTGCCCAGTATCTGCGTGAATTCTCGGAACAGACGCAATTTATTGTAGTCACCCACCGCAAAGGAACTATGGAAGAAGCGGATGTGCTCTATGGGGTTACGATGGAAGAGGGCGGCGTCTCCAAGCTGGTTTCGGTTAAACTGGAGGATGATGAAGCAGAGATTGCTTAACGGAATCGTTACAAATATTGAGGAGGAACATAATGAGCTTTTTTCGGAAATTAAAAGAAAGCATCTCCGGTAAAACGGAGAGTGTCACAAAACAGTTCCGCGACGGTCTCGAGAAAACCCGTATAGGGTTCGTAGAGAAGGTATCTGACCTGATCATCCGCCGCAAAAAGATAGATGAAGAGTTCTATGAGGAATTGGAAGAAATTCTGATTGGAGCCGATGTCGGAGTTAACACCGTGATGACGCTGGTTGAGGAGTTAAGAGCAGAAGTGAAGCAGAAGCGGATTGAGGATGCTTCCGAGCTGCAGCCGATTCTGTCCCGGAAACTGATGGAACTCCTGCGTGGTGATGATGATAACAGCTTGAAGGAGAACCCGGACGGGATCACTGTCATTCTGTTCGTCGGCGTTAATGGAGTCGGGAAGACGACCACCATCGGAAAGCTGGCACATCGCTATAAGCAGGAAGGTAAAAAAGTACTTCTTGCGGCTGGAGATACCTTTCGTGCAGGGGCAATAGAACAGCTTGAAGTATGGGGGCAGCGTGCTGGAGTGGATGTCATAAAGCAGCAAGCAGGCTCGGACCCGGCAGCGGTTATGTTCGATGCCGTTCAGGCGGCCAAGCAGCGGAATGTGGATGTGCTGATCTGCGACACGGCAGGCAGACTACAGAACAAAAGCAATCTTATGGAAGAGCTCAACAAAATCTTCCGTGTGATCCAGCGGGAGATTCCAAGCGCCCCACATGAGGTGCTGATGGTGCTGGATGCAACTACCGGACAGAATGCATTGACCCAAGCCAAGCTTTTTGGAGAAAAGAGTGGTGTCACCGGACTGGTGCTTACCAAACTGGACGGAACAGCCAAAGGCGGGATTGTAGTCGCAATCCGCCAAGAAATGAATTTGCCAGTTAAGCTTGTGGGTCTGGGAGAGAAGATGGAGGATTTGCAGCCATTTGATTCTACCCAGTTTGTACATGCCCTCTTTGCTGGAATGATCGCCAATGAAGAACTGAATGAAAAGCAGGACTAAACCTTAGTCAATGGAACGAGATTTGGCAACAAGAGCGGCTGTGCTTTTAATAGAAGCAACAGCTGCTCTTTTTTTGTAGATAAAGTATCAAAATTTCAACATATGAAAAATTCATAATAGTAATGCATGTCAACTCTCGCGCATACAATTCTATGTACTCTATATATGGTTGTCCCTGATCATCACTTATAGGAGAAAGGAAGCGATTCCACCGTTGCTTAATGGAGTACAACTCCATTTTGCCGTTATATATATTGACATGAACAATATTATTTACGTATTATTAAAGTATCTTATAACATTTTCATCATATTTTTTTTGCGAAATTTGCATCAATGTAAATAAACGTAACATTAAATTGATCCGAAAGGAGTCGGGCTCATGTCCAAACTTGATCCTCTGCCCGGGCTGTCTCCGTATCCACTGCAACATTTTTATGATGAAATGTATGCCGATGAACGGAGCGTCCGGCCGCATTACAAACATGTCAACCGCATGTTTTCCGGGATGAGCCCCGAAGAGCTGCAAGGTAAGCAGAAACTGATGCAGCGTCGGATGATGGAAGAGGGAATTACGTTTACACTGTATAATCCTGCACAGGATCATCCTATGGAGCGTACAATTCCTTTTGACATGATTCCTCGGATTATTCCCAAGCTGGAGTGGGAAAGGCTGGAAGCTGGGATTGTTCAGCGTATTACGGCGTTAAATCTTTTTATTCATGATATCTATCATGAACAATACATTGTCAAAGACGGTATCGTGCCGCGGCGTATGATCATCTCGAACTGCTACTTCCGCCCGGAGATGGCCGGTATGCGGGTACCTGGCGGAGCTTACATTACTACTTCGGGAATTGATCTGATCCGCCATCATGATGGAGAATATTACGTGCTTGAAGACAATCTGCGGACACCCTCAGGATTCTCTTACCTGTTTAAAGGCAGATCCCTGATGAACCAGCTGTTTCCCGAAGTCTCTTTTGCCAGCTTCATACGTGATGTGGACCATAGCTTGAACCGGTTTCTGTCAGTCCTGCGAAGTCTTTCCCCGTCTCGGACGAAGAATCCGGTCATAGCTCTGCTGACACCAGGTGAATACAATTCTGCTTACTACGAGCACGCTTTTCTGGCTCAGCAAATGGGAATACACCTGGTAGAAGGTCGGGATTTGGTTGCTCAGGACCATAAGGTGTATTTAAAAGAAATGAACGGTCTCCGGCGTGTGGATGTACTGTACCGCAGATTGGATGACGATTTCATAGATCCGCTGGCGTTTCAGCCCAATTCACTTCTGGGCGTAGCTGGGCTGATGAATGCATACCGGGCAGGGAATATAGCCATAGCCAATGCACCGGGAACCGGCGTTGCAGATGACAAAGCGATGTATGTATACGTACCGGATATGATCCGCTATTATCTGAACGAAGAACCCATCCTTGGGAATGTGCCTACTTATCTGTTATCAAGGTTACAGGAACGACAATATGTGCTCGATAATCTACATGAAATGGTGGTAAAGGAAACCTCTTTGTCTGGAGGATATGGGATGCTGATTGGCAGTGAAGCGACCAGGGAGGAGCTTTCCGATTTCCGACTCAAAATTCTTGCCGATCCGGCTCGTTATATCGCACAGCCGATCATGTCGCTGTCTAGAGCTCCCGTGCTTGCAGGTGGCAGTATGGAACCCCGTCATATTGACTTGCGGGCTTTTGTGCTCATGGGCGCCGACCGCAAACCGCATGTGATTCCAGGTGGTCTGACACGAGTAGCCATGAAGGAAGGCTCGCTGGTGGTGAATTCTTCCCAGGGTGGTGGAGTAAAAGACACTTGGGTAATGGCTTAGACACTACAGCATAAGACTTCAGAATTAACAAATGCAGCATCCATACGTTAAATGAAGGAGTGGCTACGATGCTGAATCGCAATGCGGAAGCTTTGTTCTGGATTGGCCGGTATATGGAGCGGGCGGAGAATCATGCCAGGCTGATCGATGTGCATTATCATATCCAACAGGAAGAGGACTTTCAGGCTGAGGGACATAAATGGTCACGGCTGATTGATGCGTTGGGTGTCAGAAAAGAATATCAGCAGCAATTTGACAGCTTTTGCGAGCAGGATGTATTGTCCTTTATTACACTGGACCTTGGAAATTCCAATTCAATATTCTCTTGCGTACATCAGGCGAGAAATAATCTTCGGACGCTGAGGCAGCATCTTCCCAGTGAGTTGTGGGATATTGCAAACAGTTTTAACCTGTGGCTCGGTGAACAAACCTTGGCAGATATCATGGTCGGACCCCATCAATTCTACCAGCATGTCAAAGAACGGGCTGCCATGTTTCTTGGGGCTGAGCAATCCGTTATGCTACGAGCCAATGAGTGGCGGTTCATTGAAAGTGGGCGTTTCCTGGAGCGGGCAGAGAATACGACCCGAATTCTGCAAGCCGTTACGTTCTCCTGTAAGTCTAAGGATATCAACGGTATCTATACCCAGCTGCAGGCAGTCCTCAAATCAGTCAGCGGGTATCAGGCCTTCCGGCGTTATTATGCTGATGCGATGTCCCCGGAGAGCATTTTGGAGTTCTTAATCGTAAATGCGTATTTTCCACGTTCGATCCGCTTCTCATTCCACAAGCTCGAGGAGCATTTGGCTAAGCTTGATCTGGATACTTCCGAGAAGGGATCCGGTCACGAGCGGGTGATCCGGCAGGCCGGGAAGATCAAGGCAGAGCTTGATTTTATGGAAAAGGAAGAGATGTCGGGCGATCTCGTAGAGGTTGTATTGCAATCGCTGATGACCTCTTGCCAGAAGCTGGGTAAAACGATGGAAGGTGCCTTTTTTCGCCGAGAGGGGGTCTCTGTATGAAAATCGAGATCAATCATACGACCACATACAGTTACCCGGAGCCGGTTACGGACAGTGTCAATGAAATTCGCCTAACCCCGCGGACCAATTACCGCCAGTCCTGCTATCACCATGAGGTAGAAGTGTTTCCGCCAGCGAATTTGCTCACTTATGAGGATTTTTTCGGCAATCGTGTGCATGCTTATTCAGTGAATAAGCCACATACCGAGATGGTGATTCATACCAAGGCCACTGTGGTTACACTGGATAAGGCGCAAGGATTAGACCTTCCGCATATTCCGCTGGAGGATCAGGTGAAGCTGCTAAATGATGATAAGTTCCAGAACCGGTACGTGGAGTTCATTTTACCTACCCGATATACCGAGGTTACACCAGAGTTGGTCGAATTTGCGTCGCAGCATCCTTTTGATGAAGCGGAAGACATGTACGAGTGGACCAAAAAGCTGTCATCGACGATTTATGAACAATTTACCTATGATCCTGAGGCGACAAGTGTCAACACTACCGTTAAAAAAGCTTTAAAGCTAAAACGCGGTGTGTGTCAGGATTACGCTCATCTGATGATCGCTGTCTGCCGCAGTGTCGGACTTCCTTCACGATACGTCAGCGGGTATCATTTTGTGGGTGACCTTCAGGGCGGCAATGCTGATTTCGAGCAAGCTTCGCATGCCTGGGTGGAGACGCATATCCCCGGTACCGGGTGGCTCGGTTTTGATCCTACGAATAATGTTGAAGTGAACTGGCGGTATATTAAACTGGGGCATGGACGTGATTACAAGGATATCGTTCCGGTAAAAGGAGTCTACCGCGGAGTCAGCGGAACACTGACGGTAAAGGTGGATGTCCGTAAGCTGGAGAATTGAAGAAGTGAGGAGAGCCCTGCGACAGCGGGGCTTTTTTATTGATTATGGCGGGCGAGTTACCCGTAAGTTGGCAATGTTGAAATGCTCCTGACATGGAAGGAAGGAGTGTTATCTAGCAGGTATAGTGTGCACGTTGCATCAAATTTGTGCAAATTTTGCATAAAATGATTATAATCAAGGCCTGTTTGGGTAATCTTGAAACAGAGCCACTAAGCTGGACGAATTAGAAAGGGAGTGTACATATGAGCCCAAGTATAGTGAAAAAACAGCGTTTTCTAGGTAAAACAGCCATAATTACAGGGGCGGGCTCTGGAATCGGGAGAGCGACAGCTATTCAGATGGCCCGTGAAGGCGCAAATGTAGCCTTATTCGATCTGGTGAACGAACGGACATCTGTATTGGAGCAGAAGCTGAACAAACAACGCAAAGACTGCGCCCTCGCTATAGATGTGGATACATCGGATGCGGTTCGCATGGAAGAAGCAGTACGCAAAACAGTGGAACGTTTCGGCGGAGTCGATATTGTTTTTGCCAATGCGGGAATTAATGGAGCAGTAGGGCCTATTGAGGAGCTGAGTCTGGGCGATTGGGAGCGCACGATGAACGTGAATTTGACAGGTACTTTTCTTACATTGAAATACACCATTCCTCATCTGAAGGAAAAAGGTAAAGGCAGCATCATCATTACCAGCTCCATCAATGGCAATAGCCGGTTTGCCAGCTTTGGCTGGTCACCGTATAGTACTACCAAGGCCGGGCAGGTTGCTTTTGCCAAGATGGCTGCTCTGGAGCTGGCGAAGTTCAAAATCCGTGTTAACGTTATCTGTCCGGGAGCCATCTCTACCAATATTGATGAAAGTACGGAATTTAATGAGGATGTAGAGGCTATTGTTATTCCCATTGAGTTCCCGGAAGGGGCGCAGCCTCTCGCTGACGGACCGGGTAAACCGGAGAACGTGGCGGATCTGGTATCTTTTCTTGCCTCGGACGATTCCATCCATATTACTGGAGCACAGATTGTGATTGATGGCGCAGAATCTTTGCTGTCCTGATACACTTAGTAGACACGTATAACAAGTGAAATTACCTAAAAGCCTTACCCGATGGTTCACAAAACCAGGGTAAGGCTTTTGGTGCGTAGTTTAACACCGATAACCTAAGGTGTTCTGAAGGAGATAGTTTAGTTCATTTTATAAACAATGTAATTAGATGATTGTAAAATAACAAACAAAATGATAATATGTCTATATATTATTGAGGGATTGGGTGGTTGAGTTGGCTGCAGGCAATGAATCGGTAAGTCTTTCAGAGAAATTCTGGAATGCCTCCATTAATGAGCTGAAGCAGGGCTATATTTTTGAGATGCGGGAACATTCGGGTTTCTATACATGTCTGGTTTGTGGAGAGGAATTTGAGAAAGGGTTAATCTACAAGGAAGACAGCCAATATTATGAAGCCTGGAAATATGCAGCATATCATGTGGAACATGCACATGGGGGGATGTTTAAGTGGCTGCTGGGTCTGGACAAGAAGCTTACCGGACTGACGGAACTACAGAAAGGGCTGCTTGGTGCTTTCCGGCAAAGTTTTAGTGATGGTGAAGTCGCAAAGCAGTTGGGCATAGGGAGTACATCTACGGTGCGTAATCATCGGTTTACTCTGCGGGAAAAGGTGAAGCAGGCAAAACTCTTCCTAGCAGTGATGGAGCTTACCGAAGAAAAGCCTGGGTCAGCTTCGCCTTTTGTCAGCATCCCGCGTTCCGCTGCTATGGTTGATGAGCGATTTGCTATTACAGAAGACGAAAATGCAGAGATCCTGAACACCTATTTCAAAGAAGGTCTGGAGGGCCCCATCACGGAGTTTCCCAAGAAACAGAAACGAAAAGCTGCCATTTTGCGCCAGCTGATTAAGCGTTTTGAGACAGGACGCAAATATTCGGAGAATGAGGTAAATACCATTCTAAAGGACGCATATGCGGATTATGTGACGCTCCGGCGGTATCTGATCGATTATAGGCTGCTGGACCGTGAGCCTGATGGGAGCCGCTACTGGGTTAGTCTATAGATGAAGGAGAGAAGGGTAAACATGGATAAGACTAGACGTAAAGAATTGGCCTATAATTATACTCATTCCCACCGGCCGATGGGAGTATACCGCATTGTTAACACCTTAAATGATAAGGCCTATGTGGGCAGCAGCATTAACCTGGACGGAGTCTGGAATAAGCATAAGTTCATGCTGGACATTGGAAAACATGATAACAAAGCACTTCAGGCAGACTGGAAGGAATACGGAGACTCGGCGTTTGTCTTTGAGATCCTGGAGCAGATCAAACCTGAGGAGGATTTTGTGGCAGAGGTATCCGAGCTTTCTAAATACCGCAAGTTGTTGCCTGAATTGGAGAGCAAATGGCTGGAGAAACTGGCGCCATACGGGGAACGGGGATATTTGGTCCGTAAATCATGACGATATTATCTTGGCTTGCGGAACAAAAGATTCAGGAGGCTATGCGCAGTGGAGCGTTCGAGAATCTGCCGGGACATGGCAAACCACTCCAGCTGGAGGATCTGTCCGGGGTACCTGAAGATTTGCGGATGTCCTTCAAAATCATGAAGAACGCCGGTTTGGTCCCGGAAGAAGTCACGCTGCGCGGCGAATGTGTAACCCTGGAGAAGCTGCTCGCGTCATGTCATTCCAGCGGAAGCGCTGCGGATGGCGAACGGAACGCGCTTAAATCCCAGCTTACGCTGAAACGGCTTCGCTTGCAGGAACTTATGCGTCAGCGTGGATACGAGAACAGCAGTGCGTTCTCCGAGTATGGAGACAAGATTCAGGAGCAGCTTGCTAAGGAAGAATAAGGAGTAGAGTGACCTGGCCCGAAAAGGCTGGGTGACTCTTTTTTTGTATGCAGAGCGCTTGAAATTTATTAAGGTTTCGCCCATCATATTAGAAATACCGGACAATAAGAGGACATGGAGAGATAAGATGAGACAGCTTCCCATTGCACAGGTACTCCCTGAGCTGAGAAATATATTGAATACTTCACCCGCCGCCGTTCTGATTGCCGAACCAGGCGCTGGGAAGACTACTGGAACGCCCCCGGCTTTTTTGAACGAGGCTTGGCTGGACGGCAAAACGATACTAATGCTGGAGCCCAGAAGGCTGGCCGCCCGCTCCGCGGCGAGCTATATAGCCTCCTCCATGGGGGAAAGTGTCGGACAAACGGTAGGTTACCGTATGCGGGGTGACACTAAAGTGGGCAAAGATACGCGTATTGTTGTTGTCACAGAAGGTGTATTAACCCGAATGCTGCAAAGTGATCCGTCGCTTGGCGATGTAGGGCTTGTGATCTTTGACGAATTCCATGAGCGCAGTCTTCATGCAGATCTTGGACTGGCGTTAACCCTTGAAGCGCAGGCTGTACTCCGTGAGGACCTGAGGATTCTGATTATGTCTGCGACACTGGACAGTGGAAGGGTCTCTGCTCTTCTAGGAGATGCGCCTGTTGTGGATTGCCCCGGCCGTGTATTTCCTGTGGAAACGATATATCTGCAAGCTTCTGGAGACAAGCAGCTGGAGCAATCCGCCGCAGCTGCTGTTCGCCGGGCGCTAGCTGAGCAACCGGGAGATGTGCTAGTCTTTCTTCCAGGTGAGCGGGAAATCCGGCGGACGGAGCGTGAATTGGAGGGTGGAGATCTACCTCCGGGTACCGTGCTTCGTCCACTATATGGCCAGCTCTCACAGGTGCAGCAGGATGCCGCCGTGGCAGCCTCCGTACCGGGTGAACGGAAAGTAGTACTGGCTACTTCGATTGCTGAAACCAGTCTGACGTTTGAAGGAGTGCGGACAGTGATCGATACGGGGCTGAGACGAACTCAGATGTTCTCGCCCCGCACGGGCATGCCCCGGCTGACCACGGTCCCTGTATCCAAGGCTTCGGCCGACCAGCGAAGGGGCCGTGCGGGACGCACAGCACCTGGAGTATGCTACAGGCTATGGAGCCGGGAAGAACATGCCCGTCTTCCGGACGATAATGTGCCGGAGATTATGGAGACCGACCTGGCGCAGCTCGCTCTGGAGCTGGCGCTGTGGGGCGCGCCTGACCCGGCGGCGCTGCTCTGGCTGGACGCGCCGCCGGCTGCGCTATATGCGCAGGGCACCGCGCTGCTGCGCCAGCTCGGCGCGCTGGACGCCGGCGGCGCCATTACGCCGCACGGTCGCCGCATGGCCGCGCTGGGCGCGCACCCCCGCGTCGCGCATATGCTGCTGCGCGCGGCAGAGCTGGGAGCGGCGCCGCTCGCCTGCAGGCTGGCGGCGCTGCTCCAGGAGCGGGACCTCTGGCGGGGTCCCGCGGCAATGGACAGCGACCTCACGCTGCGCGTGGAGGCGCTGCTCAGGTACGAACGCTCCGCTGCGGACAGCGGCGGAGCAGACCCGGCAGCTCTGCGCGCGGTGCAGCGCGAGAGCCGGAGCTTCCTGGCGCAGCTGCAGGCCGCGCCGGGAGCGATGCCGGACAACATCAGCCTAACCGGGCTGCTGTTGTCGTTCGCCTACCCTGACCGCATCGGGCAGAAACGCGGCGATGGCGCGTTTCTGCTCTCGGGCGGACGGGGGGCGGCTATGCGGGAAGGCCAGCCGCTCACGCGTTCGCCCTATATAGTAGCGGCCGGCATAGATGACCGCGCCGGCCAGAGCCGGATTATACTGGCAGCCGAGCTGCCCGAAGCAGAGCTGCTGAAGCATCACAAGGAGAGTCTGCAAGAAGAGCGCGAAGTCTATTGGGATAGCGGGAGCGGGAGTGTGCAGGCACGCAGGCGAACCCTGCTGGGTGCACTGATGTTGAAGGAAACCTCGCATGAAAGGCCTACAACAGAAGAGGCAGAAGAGGTTTTGCTTCGTGTAATCGCCGACAAAGGGCTCGAACTGCTGCCATGGGATAAAGGAACGGTTCAGCTATGGCAGCGGATGGTATTCCTGCATGGATTGCGGACAGATTTCCCGGATGCTTCGGAAGAAGCCCTGCTGTCCTCGCTTCACGAATGGCTTCAGCCATATCTTCAGGGTATGCGCAATCTCCGTGACCTGCAGCGGTTGCCTGTTGCCAAAGCGCTGGAAGGAATGCTGGATTGGAGTAGCCGGCAGCTGTTGGATAAAGAAGCACCGACGCATATAACAGTCCCCAGCGGTTCCCGGATTCCGTTGGACTACAGTACTCCAGGCGTACCCGTTCTTGCAGTAAGGCTTCAGGAGTTGTTCGGCCAGGTAGATACACCTAGGATCGGGGGAGGCAAGGTAGCGGTGCTGCTGCATCTCCTTTCTCCTGCAAGGAGACCGGTCCAGGTCACGGCGGACCTTGCCAGTTTTTGGCAAACCACGTATTTCGAAGTCAAAAAAGATTTAAAGGGGCGTTACCCCAAACATTATTGGCCGGATGACCCTCTGCAGGCCGTTCCTACGAACCGTACACGTCCTTCAAAATAAACGATAATCCTCGTTGTCATTCCAATGAAAAAGCTTACAACCTGTTTGGGAAGCATGCGAACGGGTAATAATGTAGCGAACGACAATTACGAAGGAGGGCTTCAAGTGGCAGACAAAATCGTAGGTGTATTCGATGCGGAACAAGAAGCGACCAGAGCAATTGAAGGGTTACAACGACAGGGTGTAAGCAATGATGAAATCTCAGTAATAACTCGTGACCGGGATGAATTGAAACATATATCGGATGATACAGGTACCATGGCTCCGGAAGGTGTAGCAACCGGTGCTGCAACAGGAGGAGTAGTCGGCGGTATTACCGGATTGCTTGCGGGGATAGGGGCGTTGGCCATTCCGGGAATCGGTCCGATTCTGGCGGCAGGCCCAATCGTAGCTACACTCACAGGTGCGGCGATCGGCGCAGGAGCGGGCGGTCTGGTTGGCGGATTAATTGGACTGGGTATTCCTGAAGATGAAGCCAAAGAATATGAAAGTTACGTGGACAGCGGCAAAATTCTCGTCCTGGTGGATGATAATGGACGCGGGCGCGACATCCATAATGTATTCACAGGCAACCGCTCATTGAATGCCAGCCGATATGACAGCCGGTATAGTGATACTACCCTGAATGATCCTATTACTGACCGGGGGGCTACGAATCCGGATGTGATAAGAGATGATACGACAGTTGGTAACACAATGGGCAACCGTGGCTCGATGAATGCAAATACTGACCCGGACCTCTACAACGGCAACCGGATGTAATGTAATTAAGTCCCGTCTGTGGGCGGATAAGAGCTATATCTTTAACCAAAAAAGACTGCATTTCAGGAATAACCTGAGGTGCAGTCTTTTTTGCGTCTGCTAGATGGCCACCTTTTTCAGCAGTGAAATTATGATATTTCAACATATGAAAAATTCATAATAGTAAAATCATAAATCCACTTTTCTAGAACCTGCGATTATACGCGCACTTATTCGGGTACTTATACCATAATTATCGGTAATAAGGTGTGCGACTATATTAAAATTTCTAATTGTGAAAGCAGGGAAATAGTGTTTATACTAGAGTTACACAGGAAAGATAAGGAAACACACCATTAGGAGGTGTCCCATGGCGTTTATGATCGCCCAGCGGGCTTTTATCAAGGTTTATCTGATTACAATGGTTGAGCAGCATAAGGGTTATGGGTATCAAATGTTAGAGGATTTACGGAGAGATTTCAAAATGCATGGCTATTCCCCTCCCCAGAGCGAAATCTACCGGGCATTGCATGAGCTGGTACAGCAGGGGATTCTATACCGGACCAAACAGTTGAAAGGGAATGATCCTAAGGTAGATTTCCAGGAGATTGTCCTTTATCATTTCACAGCTGACGGAGAGGAAAAAGCCAGATTGTATAAGAAGCAGGTCAAGACGGATCTTGACCGCTGCCTGGGTATTCTGAATAAAGCCGTTGCGGATAATTTCTAGTATCAGACTTCATCTTCTTCATTTTGACCTGCAGGGGGAACCGGAGAACTTGCACTACCGTAATCTTCTACAGCTTCCCAAGCACCTGCATCGTCGAATCGGCCGCTCTCTTCCTGGCGGTTCCGGCCTGCTCCAGCGGGTGGGGGTGTCATTACTTCTTCTTCTACTGGTCGGTCATTCAACGATTCACGGCTCGGCACATATTCTACAGCATAGGGTGTAAAGGGAATGGCTTCAAGGCGTTCATATGGAATCTCCTCATTGCTTATGATACAAATCCCGTAGGTTCCGTCTTTCATCCGCTCTAATGCAGCTTCAATATCGGATAGTTCCTCTGTAAGCGAAGTATTGATGGCCAGATCACGGCTTCTTTCGAAGGTTTCAGTTCCCGTATCAGCCGGATGATTGTCTGCAGACGAGAGTTCACCGGTAGAGATTCTGAGTGAGTCACCAAGCAGGCTGTTTTCTTCATCATTCAATGAAAAATGCTGCTCGATTTCCTTTTGCCGCTCCTCAAGAGAAGATTTTAATGTGGCTAGCTGTTCTTTGGATAGATGGCTCATATAGTCGATCTTCCTTTCTGTGAATATATTTATACTTAAACCGTATTCTTTCCTTACCCTATTGTCAGCAGAAGCAATCAGAGGCCAATTAACTGCGGGTCTATAACTTAAGTGATATTTTCAGGTTGCTGTTAGCCTGTTATAATGATTACTGCTGGATGAAACGCTATATACTTGGAGGTAACTTACATGGATGAACACATGAAACGCAGACTGGATAAGCAGAGAAAGCTGTTCAGCCAGCTAGGCATTACACTTGACGCACTTACCATACACGAGAAAGAATTCAGTATGAAGCTACGCGGCTATGATGCCGAAGAGGTAGACACTTTTTTGGATAGCGTAATTAAGGATTATGAGCGCTTTTATGCTACTATAGCCGATCTGATGGATAAATGGCAGGAGCAGCAGATTGAGCTTCGTGAAATGAAAGACAAGGTTCAGAAGGTAGAAGCTGCACCGGCGGTAGCACCAGTTATTCGAGGAATTGATCCGATGGATCTGGAGGATGTGATTCTGAAGCTGGAAGCTAATGTGAGACAATTGAAGGACAGACTGCCCCGCAGCGAAAGTTATTTATAAAACGTCCTGCAGCAAATGGACCCCTTGCATTCTGAATTGCCAGAATTTACAATTATAAAACATCAGCTTGAGTAATTGGAATATATATGGAATGCCAGATGGAGGTTGGACCATTGCTTGATGAGCGAGGCATAAGCCTGAAGATCCGCGGAAAAATTGCTCTCGGTTATGCTATGATCCTGTTAATGCTGGGACTGTTTCTGCTCGTTGTATCCAGCAGGATCACTGACCTGGAGAAGGAAACTGTTTTTTTGAGTGACCATGATATGAAGGTGCATGAGCTTACCTATCAAATTGAAAAAAATATGTTAGACATGGAGACTGGTCAAAGAGGATATGCACTTACAGGCGACCCCGGTTATTTGCCTCCCTTTGATAAGGGGACGGCAGAGTGGGAGATTAATTATACTAAATTACGCAGAATGATTGAGAATAACCCGGATCAAATGCTGATCCTGCAAGATATCCAAGTGAATATTAATAAATGGATCGGAACAGCGGGACGTTACGTAGTTGATCTGAAACGCAATGGTCAGACTGAGGCAGTGAATGCCTTTTTTCGCAATGACAGCGGTAAAATGATCATTGATTCCACACGCTCACAGCTGGAGTACTTCCGGGATAACGAACGACAGCTTACAAGCGAACGAATTGCCAATTTGAAAGACAGCAACGATAAGCTAATGATAACCATGTATGCACTTTGGACTATGGTTGCCCTATTGGCAGCTCTTGTAACTTACCTGATCTCTGCAAGTATTGTGAATCCGCTGCAACACGTCATTCAAGCGATCCAGAGTATAGCAAGCGGGGGGAACATGTCCGAACGGATCAGAGTGAAGACCCGTGATGAGATCTATGAACTGGGAAATGCAACGAATGAGCTATTAGATAATGTTCAGCGGGATCATTGGAGTAGTGGACAGATTTCGTTAATGTCTATGGCTCTACAAGAAACTACTGATTTGTCTATCGTATGCAGGACATTTATGAATAGATTATCCTTTATGCTGGAAATGCAATATGGTGTCATTTATGTGCTGGGTGAGAATGAATTATATGAACGAATGTATTCCTATGCCGGCTCAGAGAAGCTGAAGCTGGAGATCGGAAAGACGAAGATACATGCGGGTGAAGGGCTCATTGGCCAGTGTGCGATCGATAAAAAGCTGATTCTGCTTGAGGATTTGCCAGAGGATTATATAAGTGTTCATTCCGGACTCGGAAGATCCGCACCCAAATTTGCTGTTATTGCTCCGGTTATCTTCGAGAACAAGACTGTAGCCGTTCTGGAGGCCGCTTCGCTGACTCAATGGGCCCCCTATCAACTTAAGCTGTTTGACGAGCTGCTAACCATGTTGGGGGTCACCTTGAATTCTGTTTTGACACGTATGGAAATTCAGCACTTATATAAGGAATCTCAAGTCTTGAACGAAGAATTACAGATCCAATCCGAGGAGCTTCAGGTACAATCTGAGGAACTGCAGGTACAGACCGAAGAGCTGCAGAATCAAACCCATGAATTGCTGATTATTAACCGGGAACTGGAGGACCAGAAGTCTGTTGCCGAGAATGCAGCCGTTCAACTGGAGAAATATAATGAACAATTGGAGCAAAGCTCCCGCTATAAATCTGAATTTTTAGCCAATATGTCTCACGAACTGCGTACACCGCTTAACAGCATGCTTATTCTTTCACAGCTGCTTACCGAGAACCGCAACGAGACCCTGACAGAAGAAGAACAGGGATATGCGGCTGTTATTCATTCTTCTGGAAGCGCTTTGCTGGAGATGATCAACGATATACTGGATTTGTCCAAAGTAGAAGCAGGCAAGATGACAGTAGAACGCGATGCCGTTAACCTTACAGAGCTGCCATCCATACTGAATGGTTATTTTATCAAAACCGCCGAGCAGAAGAATATTGATTTCCAGGTCATACTTCAGGATGATGCTCCTGATTTATTTTTTACGGATGAAATGAGATTGCATCAAATCCTCAGGAACCTTCTTTCCAACGCTTTTAAGTTTACGGAACAGGGATTTGTAAAAGTGGTGATCCACCGTGTGGAATCTTTCACACCGCCACACCTTCATACAGGTGAACCAGCAATCGCCTTTACCGTAAAAGATAGTGGAATTGGTGTATCGGATGCAAACCGGGAGAGCATCTTCGAAGCTTTCCGCCAGGCTGACGGCTCAACCGTCCGTAAATATGGTGGTACCGGCCTGGGCTTGTCCATCTCTCAGCAGCTTGCCAGACTGTTAGGGGGAACCATTACACTGGACAGTAAAGAGGGTGTGGGAAGCACGTTTACACTGTACCTCCCTTGCCGTGAAATCGATGACGGGTTCGATTCCATGGTTCCAGATGTCTGGAGTACACAGGCTGCAGCTGCTTCTGAATGGAGTGAACTGCAGCATGAGAAGTCTGTTAAGAAGGATCGTACGCAGTTCGACAAGGATTATAGCAAGCTTCGTGAGAAGACTGTACTGATTGTAGATGACGACATCCGCAACATCTATGCTCTGGACAAAGGGCTGGAGCCCTATGACATGAATATTCTAACTACTCAATCCGGATTCGAGTGCCTGCAAATCGTCAGAGAACAGCCAGACATAGATATTGTACTCTTGGACATCATGATGCCGAACCTGGACGGGTATGATACCCTTTCGATCATCCGTGAGGAACTGCAGCTGCCTGAACTTCCCGTTATCGCAATCTCAGCCAAAACGATGAAGGATGACCGTGAGAAATGTCTGGCAGCAGGAGCTTCAGATTTTCTCAGTAAGCCGGTCGTGATTCAGGATGTGGTGACACGAATGTGCCGGCTGTTAGAGGGTCGCGCTTGACTTTATAAAAACTAATTGACTGAAAAATAAGTATGACTTATTATGGTTTTATAAATGATCCATTATATGCAATCGGCGTGTTACCTTTAAGGGCATGAGCCAAGAATTGACCTCATTTTAATGAGTCTTTCTTGGCTCTTTTTGATGCAAAAAAATCGGACAAATGGGAAGGAGGGGGACCTTGGTCAAAGATAATGAGCAGTTTGAGGTACTGCGGGTGATCGGCAATAACGTAGTGATGGTGCAAGGAGGCCGTAAGAACAAGGAATATGTGATTATTGGCAAAGGGATCGGATTTGCTGTTAAAGATTCAGGAATCATAGAAGCAAATGATAAGCGGATTGAGAAATTATTCAGGTTGGAGGATCGTGAGGAATGGAGTCAATATCAGATTCTTCTTGAAGATATAGATCCAAAAGTGATGAGAATAACAGATGATATTATTGCGGATATTGCGTTTGAATTTTCAGGCAAGCTGAATGACAAGATCTATTTAGCGCTCCCCAGCCATATCCAGTTCACCGTCTACCGTCTCAGGAATGGAATGGACATTGTCAATCCGTTTCTACAGGAGACCAAAATGTCTTTTCCCAAGGAATTTGAGATCGCTTACAGAGCGGCGGAGAAAATCAGTGCAGAGTTCCAGGTTCAGATCCCTGAAGATGAAGTGGGGTTTCTAACGTATCACGTATATTCGGCGGTCAGCAATGTAACGGTAGGTCAGTTGGTAAAATCCTCAAATATCGTCAGCGAGTTGCTGGATATGATTCGCAGAGAACGAAACTTCACCTTTTCTCATGGAAGTATGAACCACATACGGCTCATGATTCATCTGCGATTTTCGATTGAACGGATTCTGCAGGGTTCGCTCATTGATAATCCGTTCGTGAAGCATATTCAGAAAGAATACAAAGAGGAATACAAGCTGGCCCAAAAAATGGGCAAGGTTATGCAGGAATCCCTGGGTGTAGAAGTTCCCAAAGAAGAAATTGGCTTCCTTGCCATGCATTTGTGGCGATTGTTCCAAACCTTAGATAAATAGCAACCGTGAGGAGAGAGATACATGTTTACATGGAAATCGAAAAAAGAAAAGTGTCCGGCCGAAGTACTGACACTGGAAATTATCGCTCCGGTAAGCGGTCAGGCCATTCCATTATACGATGTGCCGGATGAAACATTCGCAGGTGGTCATATGGGGAAGGGGTTAGCTATAGAACCTAGCGAGGGGAGAGTAATTGCCCCATTTGATGTGAGTGGAGCAAAAATCTCCGCATCCTCCAGAGCCGTTAAAATTCTTGAAAATATCGGCGGGCCATCCAACATCCGCAACATCGATGCTTGTATTACACGGCTACGGCTAATTGTAAATGATGAGAAAGCTGTCAAGGATGCTGCGCTGAAGCAGCTGGGAGCATCGGGTGTAATGAGACTAGGCCAAGGTGCGGTGCAAATCGTATTTGGTCCGCAATCGGAGCAAATTAAGGATGACATCAAGAAACTCCTGTAATAATAGGGTATTTCAAACGTCAATATCAAGATCAGATAGATCAAGCCACTAATGTAGTCTCAAAATAACATTTGCATTCCTTCAAGCTTCATCGTCATTTTTTCCATGATCGGATACAAACTAAGAACCCGCATAACCACAATGGTTATGCGGGTTCTTAGTAATTGCAGGATCGGGGATATTCTTAAAGTGAATCCGAACATTATCACTGATGGTTCTCTTCTTACGTTCCGTCACATGAGCATGAGTAGCAAAGGCGAATCATTTCGTTACAGACCTTGATTCCGATGAACATATGCTCCTGCGATGTTATCGCCGGATGTCGGGTTTAACGAATATTCGCTGTTACCAAGCTGATGCAGTGATTACCGGATGGGGTTTCGGTTTTGATGTCGTGGTTACTAGAATCCTTTTCGCTATTGAATCATACAAGAATAAAAAAAAGGGTCATCCGTAACGGATGGCCCTGAAATCTGCCATTACAGACAGTGCAGGGAGAAAAATAAATTAGTAAAGTTATAATAATTGCATTTAACTCTGATACAAAATCGTTTTGACGTTCGTCTTACTTATAGCTGCAGCTGATAAGGAGGATTTACACAATGGAATTTCCGGAATCTGAAATGTTTCGAACTATATTTTATGAACACTATCCGGTGGTGCGGCGGAAGTTGGCGGCGCTTGTACGGGATGAGTCGGCAGCAGACGATTTAGCCCAGGATGTGTTTCTCAGACTATACCGCAACCCGCCGGATGATCCGAATGCGCTGGGTGCTTGGCTTCATAGAGTGCTTACCCGGATCGGATATGACTATTTGAACAAAAAGGCGAGGGAGCGTAGGCTCCAGGATAAGCATGAGCTGTTGTTCAGCGCCGAGGCAGCTCCACCTTCCGGTGAAGAGACTGTACTCAGCAAGCTGGATCAGGAGGATGTCCGGACTTGGCTGGATGGTCTGCCCGAGAGAGACAGACAGGCGCTGCTATTGCGCTACTCGGGTTACAGCTATTCGGAGATTGCAGGGCAGCTTGGCATTAATCCTCCGGTTGTCGGAACACTGCTTAACCGGGCAACCCATAAGCTGAAACAGCAGGCGGTTAATTCATATCCTCAGACCGATTGATTCGTGTACGAAGCGAATCCAGGCAGTTAATGAACATCAAACTTTTAGGAGGAACCATCCAGTGACCAATCCTATGAAATATGATTCCGATAAACAAATTACGAACGAAGCTTGGGCGAAGCTGCAAAATAAACTTGCTGCAGAGCCAGTGAATCCGGTATGGGCATCATGGGGGCAGGATGTCAAAGAGATTAGCATAGATGAAGATCATGCGGCATCCATAGCAGAATCAAGTGATAGCAAGAAAGAGGTTCAGCCTTTAGTGAGTCCAGTGGACATCACGGGAGCACAGGTGAAAACCAATAGCCGGAAGCCACGACGGTTTACCATGAACCGCCGCCGGAAATGGGCAACTGCTGCAGCGGGCGTAGCCATATTTGCAGCCGTACTTGCCACTCCTATAGGAAATACGGCCATGGCCGCTATATTGGGTCAATTTAGAATGCAGGAAGTAACGGCTGTCAATGAAGATGATCTGCGGAATTTGTTCTATCAGGTCAGCGGAGAAGAAAATATGAATGAAGCTGTTAACAAATTCGGCTCATTCAGCTATTCATCCGGTAAGTTAAGCGGAATGGTGCCAGTGAATGCATTGCAGGATAAATTGGGCTACCCTGCGGTGACCGGTGGAGCTTTTGATAAGGTTACAAGCGTATATATAAACTCCTCACAGCAAATTACACTAACTCTGAAGGTGGATGAGGTAAATAAGGCGCTGACACGTCTTGGGGCGAAAGAGCTGTTGCCAGAATCCATTGACGGCAAGCCGCTCACACTATCGGTTCCAGAATCCGTAAGTTATGATTATTCTGTGGATGATCACTGGGCGAATCTGATACAGATGAATACACCTGTGGTGAATGTAGATCCTTCAATTAACGTGGAAGAGGCTGTGCGGGCTGTCATTGATTTCCCGCTTCTCCCGGATGAACTGAAGTCCAGTCTGCAGCAGAGCAGTATTCTGGCCGGAGACCTGCCTATGCCTGTGATCAAAGGGAATCCTTCCGAGCAGATTGAAGTGAACGGTATAAAGATTATCATGGAAACTATGAATTATGGAGATGGGCCTACTTATAGTGCTACATGGGTGAATAATGGGCAGCTATTCGACTTTTCCGGTGGTTCACTCTATCAGGACAAAGAGAAATTCATGAAGCAGCTCCAGGAGTTGATCACGCAATGAATCTACCCGCAATTCAAGCGCAATTACTGACCAAAGAATACAGTAACGGACGCGGCTGCAGAGATGTAACTATTACTGTTGAGAAAGGGGAAGCCTTCGGCTTCCTCGGTCCCAACGGTGCCGGTAAAAGCACCTTTGTTAAAATGCTGGCAGGCTTAATTCGTCCGACCAGTGGAAGTGCCGCTCTTTTCGGACATCCGATTGGAACTCTTGCAGCCAAGTCGAAGATAGGTTATCTGCCGGAACTTTACCGGTACCAGGAATGGTTGAGTGGAGAAGAGGTAGTTAGACTCCATGCCCGATTATGCAATATCGAAAAGTCTGTAGCAGACCGCAGAATACCAGAGCTGCTGAAGGAGGTAGGATTAGGACTGCGGGGCCGTGACCGAGTGAAGTATTACTCCAAGGGAATGCAGCAGAGGTTGGGGCTAGCCTGCGCACTTGTGAATGATCCGGAACTTGTTTTTTTGGATGAGCCGTCATCGGCTCTTGATCCAATCGGCAGAATGGAAGTGAGATCTATACTGGAAAGGCTAAAGCAGCGGGGTATCACCATTTTTCTCAACTCTCACCTACTTGAGGATGTTGAGGTGCTGTGCGACCGGATGGCGCTGCTGAATAACGGCGAGATCCTGCGGCACGGCAAAGTCTCAGAAGTAGTAAGCAAGCGAACAAGCTGGCATTTTAAAGTGGGCGGCTTTTCGCCTTTTTTGCTGTCATGGTTGAAGGATCATACGGGTTTGCAGATCAGTCAGGCAGTGGTGGACGGGAATCAGGATACCATCGAAGGAAGCACTGTGTGGCTGATGGCGGAAGTTGAGAGTGAAGAACAAGTGGGTTGGTTAAATTCACTGATGATTGAACAGGGTATGACCTTATATGAGGTTTCGCGTAAAAAAGAACGACTGGAAGAATGGTTCCTGGATGCTGTATCCGGGCTCAGCCATAGGGGGGAGCAGGAATGATGACCATACTGGGAATGACCTGGAAAGAACTGCTGCGGAAAAAAGTGATGCTCATGACTCTGGTTATGACTATTATCTTTCTGATCGCGTTCTGGTTCGTTGCAGCTATTGTCGGGAGCAGCGAATCTGGAAGAGCAACCAGCATTATGAATGGGAGAAGTCTGATTGAAAGCTTTACGACAGGCACTTTTATTTTGACCATGGGGTTTTTCTTCGGGGCTTTTGTGATTGCCTTTCTGGCTATTTTTAGTTCTTTCTCCTCCATTTCAGGAGAAGCGGAACAGGGGATCATGCAAGCATTACTCCCTCGCCCATTGCCGCGGTGGAAATGGTATCTGGGGCGCTGGCTTGGGTATGTCACCTTAGGAATTCTCTATGCTTTTCTTTTGTTTGCAGCGATTCTGCTGATAGCAGGTGCACATGCTTCTATCCCAAGAGACGACGATGCGCTTATAAAGGCTTTTCTACTCTTTGCTTCTCTAGTACCGTTGCTAATCAGCTTATCCATGCTTGGGTCGGGTTTATTCTCGGCACTTGGCAACGGGGTTTTCATGACCATGCTCTATGGAGCAGGCTGGCTTGGAGGGATGATCGATAAATTGAGCAGTTCGCTAGGCTTGAAAGAAGAAGCGATCCATACACTGCATAATCTCACGGGGATCATGTCTCTTCTCATGCCTGCAGACGGACTGCAACAAAAAATGACAGCAGAGCTTTTCAGCCTGAAGGATTTGGGAGGGATGGTTAATATGAATACAAGCTCCTTTCCACTATTAGACTTGAATTCCGTTCCTTCGGATTCATTTGTGGTGTATGCCGTTCTGTATACGGTTGTGGTGTTTGCGATAGGACTGCTGCGGTTTCAGCACAAGGATTTGTAACCTGTACTTTCACTACTGATACAACAAATAGCGCCTTGATGGATTCCTGGGATGGAACCGTCAAGGCGCTATTTAGGCTGCAGACCGGACATCACTTGTTTGCACCGATCTCGATCCAATCGGTAGACCAGTTGCCAATTTCACCAAGGATCGGAGCCAGTGCCGTTCCTTTACTGGTCAGCGAGTATTCAATCCGTACCGGCATTTCGGGATAGACTGTACGCTGAATGATGCCCTCGTTCTCCATTTCTTTCAAGCGGTCGGATAGTACTTTGCCGCTCAGGTTGGAGAGACAGCTCTCAATTTCACCAAATCGGCGGGGACCTTTCATTAGAACGAATACTATTAGCGCAACCCAGCGTTTGCTAAGCATATCTACCGCTTTTTCAAAGCGTGGACACATTTCGAAATTATCCATAATGTTCACCTCGCATTCATTATATCATAAACTTACTATAAGTAATTATTAATATTTATATATATATTATAACTTGACGAAGTTATATTACAATGATAAACTAACTTACAAATAGTTACTTGACTTAAAGGGTTGGAATTAATTTATAATATTAAAATTTAGACTATGAGCTTAGGACGGTGCAATCATGATCAAACCAGATATCTTATCTATACTACAGAATAAAATCAAACGGATAACCATGGATGATTCTACTAATATACTCGTTGGCCCCATTACACTGCCGGTGAATCTGGACGGGGAGACCGTTACCTTCAAATGGTACAGCTGGCTGAAAGCTACGGATGAAGAACTGCAGGGCGGCGACAGTAAAGAAGCAACGGAACTGCTGATCTCCCGGTTGTCCTCCATGAATCTTGCCGAAGGGCAACAGTCGAGCGTGCTGGTGTATGGAGACTTTGAAGATTCGGATGAAGCATTGATCCGGATGCACAGCATCTGCCATACGGGGGATATCTTTGGCAGCAAACGCTGCGATTGCGGTTTCCAGCTCCGCACGTCGATGAAGATGATCGCGCAGCACGGTTCTGGCGCCTTATTCTACCTGGCTAATCATGAAGGAAGAGGGATTGGTTTGTTCAGCAAGGCTATGGCATATATTCTCCAGGAAGAAGGATATGATACTGTAGAAGCCAATCTGGAGCTGGGCTTTGCCGATGATTCCAGAGACTACAGAGATGCGATCAGCGTCCTGCAGCATCTGCGCAGCAAACCGGTTACCCTGATTACGAACAATCCGAAGAAGATGGAAGCTCTTAAGGCAGCCGGGATGAATACCGGGAAGAGAGTTCCTCTATGGGGCGACGTATCTGTATTTAATGAAAAATATCTGCGCACGAAAGTGGCCCGTTCCGGCCATCTGGAGGCGGTACCGAACGCTGATTTTTTTGATGGACGAGTAGCCAAATAATTCAGAAATGTTATAATGGGGTACTGAACCTAATCCTTAACTTAGTGAGGTACAATATGAATGCAATTCAAGTGCAGGACTTACGCAAAACCTTCAAAGTCCAAAAAAACCGCGAGGGCCTCAAAGGGGCCTTCGCTGATTTGTTTAAGCGGGAATATTCCGAAGTTACAGCTGTAAAGGACATTTCCTTCTCCATTCCCCAGGGCGAGATCTGCGGCTATATTGGCGAGAATGGTGCAGGGAAATCCACGACGATCAAAATGCTCACCGGCATTCTTGTGCCAACCTCGGGTAGCCTTTCTGTTGGAGGGTTTATCCCTTATGAGGAACGGGAGAAATTTGTGCGTAATATCGGTGTTGTGTTCGGACAGCGCAGCCAGCTGTGGTGGGATATTGGTGTGATTGAATCCTTCCAGTTACTCCGCAAGGTATATCGTGTACCTGAGCTCGATTTTAAGAAAAGGCTGGATGAGCTGGTGGAGCGGCTGGAACTGCAGGATCTGCTGAGCCGTCCGGTCCGCAAACTTAGTCTGGGGCAGCGGATGCGGTGTGAGCTGGTTGCAGCACTCCTCCATAATCCGTCAATTCTGTTCCTGGATGAGCCTACAATCGGACTGGATATCGTGGTAAAGTCGGAAATCCGCCAGTTCTTGAAGGATATGAACCGTGAACATGGAACAACGATTCTGCTCACCACGCATGATCTTCAAGATATTGAAGCGCTTTGTTCACGGGTGATTATGCTGGACGATGGACGAATCATTTATGACGGCGGGCTGGAAGAGCTGAAACAGCGCTGGGGTACAGGCCGTGAGGTTCAGTTCCAGTTCGGAGTTGCAACAAAACTTGAGCAGCTTAAGCAGTGGACAGAGGATATGCCGGTGACCTGGTCATCTGAGAATGATCTGGGTGCCAAGGTATGGATTCCGCTGGAGTTGAACGTTTCGGATGTACTTGGACGAGTTGTGGGTCAAGCAGATATTACGGATATCAAAATCATTGAAACCAATACGGATGATATTGTCCGCAGCATTTATCAATCAGGTTCGGCCGAGAAACCGGAAGAGAAGATTCTTGCGCTGAAGGATGAGAAAGAGGTCATCCATGTCTGAACAGCTTAAAGCTGCAGCAGCCACTTCTTCTGCCGGAGGCTCTTCCGCTGGCGGTCCCGAGGAAAAGGGATGGAGATTGCTGCTGGGTGCTTATTTTGATTTTATACGCATCAGGTTTTTAACCATGCTCGCTTACCGTGTCAATTATTATTCAGGTATTCTGATCTATACACTCAATATTGGAGTGAACTATTTCACCTGGAGAGCTATCTATGGGGATGGGGAATCCCTGGGCGGGTTTACTGGTGCACAGATGACGACGTATGTTGCGGTTTCCTGGATGGCGAGGGCCTTTTATTTTAACAACCTGGACCGGGAGATTTCTACCGATATCAGGGATGGAAGTATCGCAATCCAGTTCATCCGGCCTTATAACTACGTGCTGGTCAAAATGATGCAGGGACTTGGCGAAGGCATGTTCCGCTTTATGATGCTGATGATCCCGGGTATGGTGATTGCCATCCTGCTCTTCCCGGTGCACTTACCAACAGAGCCTTCGGCTTGGGTTGGTTTTCTGGTCATGCTCTTTTTCAGCTTCCTAATCAGTTCACAGATCAATATTATAACGGGTCTATCGGCGTTCTTCGTCGAGAATAATGAGGGCATGATGCGGATGAAGCGTGTCGTGGTTGACCTATTCTCCGGCTTGATCGTTCCAATCACCCTGTTCCCGGACTGGCTGTCCTCTATCCTTAAAGTTTTACCCTTTCAAGCCATTACTTACCTGCCGGGTTCTGTATTTACTGGGCGGGTTCAAGGGGTGGGCATTTGGAATGTGCTGGGGATCCAGGTGATCTGGTTCGTGGTACTACTGATTCCAATTGTCTGGCTATACCACGCGTCGCGTCAGCGGCTGTTCGTGCAGGGAGGGTGAGTGAAGTTGTATTACTTGGATTTATTAGTGGAATACATCAAAAACTATATGAAGACACGTCTGACCTACCGCGCCGATTTTTGGGTGGAAGTGGTGTCAGACCTGCTGTTTCAAGCGACCAACTTTATTTTCATTCTGGTCATCTTTATGCATACCAATAGTCTGGGTGGTTGGAGCCAGAATGAAGTAGTGTTCGTATACGGCTTCTTTATGGTGCCTTTTGGAGTCTTCAGCTGTTTTGTGAATATGTGGGGCTTCAGTGAGCGCTATATCGTAAAAGGGGAAATGGATCGCATTCTGACCCGTCCGGCGCATAACCTGTTCCAGATTTTCCTGGAGAATGTGGACCCTCCGGCACTGGTTGGCTCTTTCATCGGTCTAATCATCATGGCGATCAGCGGCAGTAATCTGGGTCTGCCCTTTGAATGGTGGACGATACCTATGATTATTGTACTGACGCTTAGTGCGGTTGCGATTTACACCGGCATATACACGACTTTGACCTCACTGTCGTTCTATTCGGATGCTCCCACCGGTATTCTGCCGCTGATGTACAATATTCAGACTTATGGCCGTTATCCGGTTACGATCTATAACCGTGCGATTCAGGTACTGCTGACTTGGATTATCCCGTTTGCTTTTGTCGGCGTATATCCGGCGGCGCTGTTCCTGCACCGTGAGGAGATGCAGAGTATGGCGCTGTTGACTCCGGTGGTAGGGGCTGTGTTCCTGGGGATCGGAATTGTGTCCTGGAATTATGGGGTCAAAAAGTATAAAGGAGCCGGCTCATAAGGCAGGTCCCTCACGGAAAGGATGAAAGACAGACTCGCGCGTTAATCGCCGGTCTGTTTTTTCTTTTGCCGCTAAGACGCCCACCGGAAGTTCCAAAAGTAATATAAGATGTTATATAAATCTCTTTTCACATAAGGCGAGATTCCTCATAATGAACACATTGATATTTATCCGGAGGAGTGGGGAATTGAAAATGTATGCTATCGGTGTGGATCTAGGCGGAACTAATATTAAAGCAGCCCTATTTGATGACGGATTCACGGCAGTTGGAGAAATATCCATACCCACTGAAGCTGCAAAAGGACCGGCACATGTGCTCACGCGTATTCGGCTGGCTGTACAGATGCTGACCGAGGAGAAGGGAATTGGAATTCAGCATATTGCCTGCATGGGTATGGGGATTCCCGGGCTGCTTGATCCTGAAGAAGGGTTGTCCCTGTTTTCTCCCAATTTTCCAGGATGGGAACACGTACATATCGTCAATGAGATGAGACCGTTTTATGATTTTCCTGTATTTATCGATAATGATGTCAGGGTAAATCTGTATGGTGAATGGCAGTATGGAGCAGCTAGAAGGTATAAGAATGTAGTTCTGCTTACTCTCGGAACGGGACTCGGTTCGGGAATTGTAAGCGGGGGTAAGGTGGTGTACGGGACCTCATTCAGTGCAGGGGAGATCGGACATATGAATATGTTCAGGCAGGGCCGTCCCTGCCGCTGCGGAAGCTCTGGCTGTCTTGGAAGATATGTATCGGCAACGGGCATGGTGAACACCTTCAAAGAAAAGCTGGTACAAGGCAGACAAAGTATTATTCAAACCTGGATATGCGGTGACCTTGAAAAGATAACGGCGCTTATGATATCGGAAGCTTATGATCTGGATGATGCTGTAGCGGTGGAAGTCATGCATGAGACCGGCGTATTGCTAGGCTATGGACTATCCAACGTAATTAATCTGCTGAATCCGGAAGTGATTGTTATCGGTGGCGGGATGTCTGCGGCCGGGGACCGGCTGCTGTGCAGCGTCCGAGAGACCGTGAAAGAGCACGCCCTGAAGCTGTCCGGCAGCCGATGCAGCATTGTTCAGGCAGAGCTGGGCGGCCGGGCAGGCACGCTGGGTGCTGCGGCATATGCTTACCGGAGGCTGATAGGTGAAGAAATAGGGGAAGCTGACGAGTGAATCTCTGAATGATGTATCTGTTGCTGTAGCATGCTATGCTGTAGTCAAAATACGATTAGCAGGAGGCCTGTGATGAAAAGAGAGATACAGAACGTACCTTTTGGCTATGAGCCGCCGGCTGCAGAACGTAAAGGAACCCTGGTGTTCTATGATTCCTTTGAACATATTACGGATCAGGAGCTGGAGCAGGCTGCCCGCACCGCATCTGAACGTAAGTTCAGCAAGCTGGTACTGTATCCGCTGCATGAAGAAACGGTAAGACGGATGAGCAAGGAGCCGGTAAAGTCCTTTTATAAACGGGAAGACCGCCTGCATGAATGGAAAAGAGAACAAGGCCGCTCCAACATTACCGTGGAGAGTCTGGAAGGCAAGCGGAAGAAGTATACTCCGCTGGACACAGCGCTACGGCATATCAGTGAGATATATCCTTCGCCTTATTTTCTCTATTTGACACCTGAAACGGCTAACCAATTTGCTTCGTATTCTTCTTTTGAGGAGTGGATCGTTAAGCTGAGGCTGATTCTGTCTGCTGCTCCCGGTAATCTTCACCCGCGTCTGGAAAAGTACCGGCACCGCTGGGATGTCGCCGGGGAAGAGCAGAGGGACTAGGGGCTACTAGAACCCTTTCAGCGGATCATGGAAGGAGGAGGTTGTGTTGGCAGATGGGTACAGCTTTAATGTTAGTCTGCAGCCTGAGGAAGTTCTGATTATGGTGAAAGAGGGAATGCCCGTTAGTTCAGAGCTGTTGTATGAAGAGCATAATGAGTTGGGCGATGGTTATTCGATTGGAACGATGATCTATGAGCGATATTTCTTCCGTTCAGGCAATCAGGCCGCGCTGGTCATTATATTCGATAATCTGCAGGGAGTAACGAATGTACGGCTCATCGCGGCAGGGGCCTCGAAAGGAATAGTCATGAAATTGGATTGGGGGGCAGGCCAAAGCTTTGCTTCCTCCGTTGAAAAGCTATTATCTGATTACATTCTGGAGTGAATCTAGTGTTTACTGAATGTTTCCTTGCTTGCGTCTGTAGGTGTACATTCTCCATTGATAATGGATGAAGCAGCCAATGCAGAAACCAAGGATAGCCACAGTGGCAGCCACTGCGACCATGGCTGTGAAGATGTAGGCGGCAGCCGTCCAGCCAATAAGGAAGCTGAGCAGCCCGGCGCTAAGGAAGAAGACAGCAATACCTTGGTTGAATTGCTGTTGATCCGGGTCCTCAAGCACATAAGCGGAACGTTCCTTACTCAGGAACCGGGAAGCCAGCTTGAGGACCGGGTTATATCTGAAGATCAATCCGGATAATCCAGCGGCAAGCGGAAGTGCGAGAATCCAGGGCTGGGCTGTAATCCAGCTTACCAATACCGACAATACAATAAACGTCTGATTGGTTTGGACAAGAGGGCGTGGGATACCTTTTGTTATAGCATTTCCTTTCATTTAATTCACACCTTTCGCATGGGATTAATGAAATTATAACGTATTAAATCTCATGCAGCAATTAAAGTTTAGAAAATAAAATTTTAATAATTAAATGTTGACATTTCATACCGATTTGTGGTCTTATTATGTAGACCGATTGTTATAAAAGTAAAGGAAGTGTCCCGCTTGTCCAACAAGCCCAATGCACGTGAAGCGATTGTGGATACTGCTTCACGACTATTTTTCACACAAGGCTATCATGCTACGGGTTTGAGTCAGATTATCAAGGACAGTGACTCGCCCAAGGGATCGCTGTATTATTATTTCCCGCATGGCAAAGAGGAACTGGCTTTAACCTGTATCAACAAAACCAGTGAGTATGTTGTAAGACAGCTGAAGCAATATGTGGAGAAGGAAACTTCGGTTACAAAGGCTGTTCAGGAGTTCATTCGTCAGATGATCAAGGATGCGGAAGAGTCTGATTACAAAGGCATGGTGCCCTTCAGCTTCTGGGTAGCTGTGGAAACATCCTGCATCAGCGAGGAGCTGAGAACTGCGTGCCAGTCTGTATTCGAGGATTGGCAGGACGTTATTCTGCAGCGTTTGCTTGAAGAGGGAGTAGATGCTCAGCTCGCAGCAGATAAGGCTTCAGTGGTGGTCTCGTTGTTTGAGGGCGCGCTGCTGCAGACCTTGACCTGTCATAGTACAGGGCCGCTACTTGCCGCCGCCAAATTGGTTCCCGTATTGCTTAGCTAGGCAAGAAGAAAGTAAACAGATAGAGAGAACAATCTTTTATTATCAGGAGGATTATAGAGTGGAAGCCACCAAAACTGGAAAGAATCAAACCGAAGTAACAAAATTTAAGACCTTGCCGATTCTAGTCTCCTTGCTGCTTGCAGGATTTATTGGCATGTTCAGTGAGACCGCCCTTAATGTTGCGTTAAGCGACCTGATGAAAGTTCTGGACATTACCCCTACGACGGCACAATGGCTGACTACAGCTTATCTGTTGACACTGGGTATTCTCGTACCGATATCCGGGTTGCTGCTGCAATGGTTCTCTACCAGACAATTGTTCGTCGCCGCATTGTGTTTTTCGATCCTGGGAACTTTCCTGGCCGCAATGTCGCCGAATTTTGAATTTTTGCTTACAGCCCGTGTTGTTCAGGCGATGGGAACTGCACTGCTCTTGCCGCTGATGTTCAACACCATTCTGGTCGTTATCCCCGCTGAAAAAAGAGGTGCAGCGATGGGACTCATCGGACTTGTTATCATGGTCGCTCCGGCTATAGGGCCTACGATTGCAGGTCTGCTGATTGAAAGTCTGAGCTGGAACTGGATTTTTTGGCTGTCATTACCTTTTCTGGTTATAGCGCTAATTAGCGGTATTCTGTTCATGCAGAACGTTACCGAGGTAACCAAGCCGAAGATTGATATCCTATCCATTGTACTCTCATCTGTAGGGTTTGGCGGAGTGGTATTCGGATTCAGCAGCGCCGGGGAAGCTGAGGGTTGGGGAAGTCCGAAAGTCATTATTGCTATCGCGATTGGTGTGGCTGCACTTGTTCTGTTTGTAATCCGTCAACTTACGATGAAGCAGCCGATGATCAATCTCCGGGCATTCAAATTCCCGATGTTTGTCGTAGGTCTGCTGATGGTCTTCATCTGTATGATGGTGATTCTGTCCTCCATGCTGATTCTTCCGATGTACCTCCAGCAGGGACAAGGATATTCGGCTTTCAAAGCCGGGTTGCTGTTGTTGCCAGGCGGTCTGATCAACGGTCTGATGTCGCCGATTATGGGACGGCTGTTTGACAAATACGGTCCGAAATGGCTGGTCATTCCTGGTTTGGTTATTGTCGCAGTATCGTTGTGGTTTTTCTCCAGCATCACCGCCACTTCGACCGTGGTGTTCGTTATCGTGCTGCATAGCGCGCTAATGATAGGGGTGTCCATGGTGTTCATGCCTGCCCAGACCAATGGTATCAACCAATTGCCTATGGAACTGTATCCGGATGGGACAGCTATCATGAATACCTTGCAACAGGTAGCTGGTGCAATTGGTACGGCACTCGCAGTTAGCATCATGACTGCAGGGACCAAAAGCTATATTGAAGCTGCCAGCAATCCTGCCGATCCGGCCAATATTTTGCCAGCCTTTACACAAGGTGTACAGAATGCCTTCGTGTTCGGAATGTCCATGGCGATTATCGGTCTGTTGATTGCATTCTTCCTCAAGAGAGTCATCGTACAGCATAAAACACAGGTTTCGATGCATTAATCACATAGAGCTGTGAAATCGTTGTTAGGAGACACATCTGTTATTCAGGTGTGTCTTTTGGCATTTGTAACTTTTCATGGACAGAGGGGAATAGAATAAAATATAATACATGGAAATATAATGTATATTAATCTGGCTGAGGGGAGCGGGCTATGAGAACCGTCAAGGAAGTATTCAAAAGCAATACGAAAATTCTGATTCTCTCTCTTATGCTCGCAGTCAGTGTGGAGGGTGCGTTTCTGTTTCATGGAGACCTTGCTTCCGCTAGGAATATCGTAACTGCAGAACCGGGACAGAGTGCGGGTACTGATGCCAACCGAAAGATTCAAGGGCAAAAGCTAAACAACCTGCCTGAGGGGTTCGTCTATCTGGATGAAGTTATTCCTACCGCGCAATATGAAATACGTTATTATAGTGAGAATAATTTCACAGGATCTCGTGTTGAGGGATACAAGGCACCGCTGGCCATCTTTTCAAGAGTGGGGGCTAAAGCGTTAAAGGCAGTCAGCGAAGATCTGGCCCGGAAAGGCTATCTCTTAAGAATCTATGATGCTTACCGCCCGCAAAAAGCAGTGGATGATTTTGTATTCTGGTCAAAGGATGCCTCTGACATTAAAATGAAGCAGCAGTATTATCCTAAGCTGGACAAGCGAAATCTCTTCAAGCTGGGCTTTATCGCTGATAAATCCGGGCACTCTCGTGGCAGCACGGTTGATTTGACACTAGCCTATGCCAAGACAGGCACTATAGTGGATATGGGCAGTCCGTATGATTTTTTTGGAGAAATATCGTATTACAATACTTCACTTATCAGCACAGTGCAGCATGCTAACCGTAAAATCCTCAAGGATGCGATGGCAAAGCAGGGTTTCAAACCGTACAGTAAAGAGTGGTGGCATTTTACACTGATCAAGGAGCCTTTTCCCGCACAATATTTCAATTTCGATGTAGAGTAGAAGCGGAATAAACTTATGCTTCCAATCGATCATATGAATGTTATAAAATCTAAGCAAAAGGGTAATGTTTAATGTAGGTTCTCTTCCTTAGCCTTGCAAAGATATGTAATCTAATACAGGAGAGGTGGAATCGATGTGTTGAACAAAATCGCAGCCGTAACCCTCAGTATTCTGTTATTTGCAGGCGGGTTAGGGCTATTCGTGCCTCAGCGCGCACAAGCCGCAGACCCCATTAAAGTCGTTCTGAATGGACAGCTTCTACAACTGGAAGAGTCAAGTGCATACAAGAGCGGATCGGCCGTCATGATTCCACTAAGGGAGACAGCTGAAGCGCTTAAATACCATACTACTTACAAAGGCAGTACCGGACAGGTTCAGTTAGCGCGGATTAATGAGACTGTTGATTTCAAGCTCAGCGGTGATGAAGTGCTGCTTAACGGGAAAGACAAGGTTCCCTTTCAGGAGCGGATTGAAGTCAGACAAAAACGAATCTTTGTTCCTTTGTCTTTTTTTAATGCAATAGGGCTTATTGCCGCCTATGATGATAACACTGGGCAAGTCGAAATTTATGCTCCAGAAGTTGCTGCAGGAGCTGTTACCGGTCTGCTGGCGGCAGGCAGGTATCAGGAGCTTCAGGATCGTTACTTAAGCAGTACTGTTGCAGAGCAAGCATTCTTGCCGGTGATCCAGCGGAGCTGGGAGGCAGTTGCGACACCATCTGGTAATTATTTTGGCATAAAAACTACAGAGAGCCAGTGGATTGATGGAGTGATGACAATCCGGAGTGTGCTGCTCTTCTCGAAGTCAGAAGCATTGCTCACTTTAACTGTAGACAAAACAGGAAAGATTACAACACTGACCTTGGCACCGGTGGCTGCAAATGCGGCTGCGGCTCTTACAGTGAAGTAACCCGTATATGCAAGAAGGCGACCCATCCCTTAGTTGGTGGAGGTTCGCCTTTTTTTATTTCAAGAAACTATTGACAGAAGGCCATATAGGGAGTAAATTAACTCTTGTTAAACGCCGTTTAAAACACTGATCAGACAAGTGGACGGGGAAGGAGAACATACTCACACCTATGACTAGAACCCATAACATAACAGAACCTTCAGACAAGGATACGAAGCAGACGATACTTGAAGCAACAGTGGAACTGATCCGGGCAGAAGGGTTTGGTTGTGCCACCATGCGTAAAATAGCCGCCAAAGCAGAGACGAATCTGGCGCTTGTTAATTATCATTACGGCTCCAAGGAGAAACTGCTGGCTGATGCGGTAAGAATGCTGCTTGCTACATTTGATGGCGCCTTTGAAGTTCTGGAGGATGATACTTTGCCCCCAAGGGAACGTCTTAAGCTGTTTTTTACACGATACATTGAAGAACTCAAGCGCTATCCTGGATTGGCCAGACAAATGCTTGATCAGAGACATCATATCATGAGTTCCCTGGATGAATATTCCCGTTATTGTAAAATGATGCGGCTGGAAAAGATTTTGCAGGCGATTCAGGAAATCACCGGAGAAGAGGACAAAAATAAGCTGATGATGATGCAGCTTCAGATATACGGAGCAGTGGTCTTTCCAGTTATTATGGTTGCGAGCCTGCCTGGGGACAATACGGATTTCATGCCGGTCTTTAATCCTCCGCCCCTTGAGGAGCAGATCGACGCGTTATTCGAACGTTTTTTTCATTAATACTATACAAATAGAGAAATGAGTGGAAAATGAATGCCGAATTCAATGAATGCGAAAGTTGCTTCTGCTGAGCAGCCTTTCTCACTAAGAGCCATACTGCCGCCGCTGCTGGCCATTATCGTAGGGATGATCATGGTTATCCTTGACGGTACAGTAGTCAATGTAGCTGTACCCAAGCTGGTGGAATATTTCAGTACTGATCTCAAAACCGTACAATGGGCAATAACAGGATATACTCTTGCCCTGGCTGCAGTCATCCCGCTTGCCGGTTATATGACGGACCGGTTCGGTTCGAAGCAGGTATTTGTGTCAACGGTCGCCATGTTCGTGCTGGGATCTATGCTATGTTCATTAGCGCAAACTTCAAGTCAATTGGTGCTTTTCCGTGTCATTCAAGGTCTGGGCGGGGGTATGGTTGCCCCAATCGGGATGGCGATGGTCTTCAGACTGGCTCCACCGGAACGAAGAGGATCTATCATGGGTCTGCTAGGTATTCCGATGCTGCTGGCTCCAGCGCTTGGTCCTATATTGTCTGGATGGCTGGTGGAATATGTGAGCTGGCACTGGATCTTTCTGATCAACTTGCCAATTGGCATCGTTGGAATCATTCTCGGGATTAAATATTTGCCCAAAACAGAAAAGAAGGGCAAAGCCCATCTCGACATTCTGGGAATTATTCTGGCTCCGGTAGCCTTCTCCATGCTAGCTTACGGTGTGAACCAGGGCGGCGCCGAAAGCTGGTCCTCTACAGGTGCGATTGTAGGTTTGTCTGTGGGTGGTGTTGCACTGGTGTTGTTTGTTATCGTAGAGCTGCTTCATAAGCATCCGCTGCTGGAACTGCGTGTATTCCGCTCATCCGACTTCACCCGGGGGATTATTCTCAGCTGGGTGACACAGGCTGCATTGTTCGGCTCCATGCTGTTCGTACCGCTATATCTGCAGCAGATTCGTAATTTTACACCGCTGGAAACCGGTTTGATCCTGCTTCCGCAAGCTCTTGCTTCCGGGATCGGTATGCCGCTGGGTGGACGTCTGTTTGACAAGATTGGTGCACGTCCATTGGTGTTTATCGGTCTAAGTATTATTTCAACCGCACTCTTTATGCTATCGGGTGTGACTGTAGATACTAGCCTGCCGTTTATTATGTCTTGCCTGGCGATGATGGGTCTTGGCATGGGTCTGTCGATGATGCCGGTCAACACACATGTGCTGAACTCGGCACCGCGTGAATGGGTGAACCGGGTAACGCCGCTTACCGCCGCTGCCCAGCAAGTTGTGGTATCCTTTGCCGTGGCTGGAATGACCGGTTACCTGACCAGTCAAATTACAGTTCATATGGGTAAAATGGCCGCAGGCGCAAATCCTCTATCCGCCATGGTACTCGGATTCAATGATGTGTTCTTCTTCTCAGCCTGCATTGCTGTGGCAGGTGTAGTAATCAGCCTGATTCTCCGCAAGCCGAAAGTTGGCGCTGCCCCGGCTTCGCCGGAAGCTGAAGCTGTTGATCCTGCAATGATGATGGGACACTAAGCAAAATTGTTCAGATTAGTGTTAAGTTAGTACAAAAAGCCGCTGCAGCTTGTTGCTGAGCGGCTTTTTGCTGTTAAGTGCTGTTGTTGATTCAGACTGAACTTATTATAGATTGGCCCGCCGTTTCCTGTGCAGCTTGTAGGTAGAAGGAGCGAAGTGTGCTTTACTAAGCAATTCTGAGGCGATGATCCCCAGTAGCACAAGCGCCGCACCGGTGTAACCTTGCATCGACAGCTGTTCTCCGGCGAACCAATAACCGAATAGAGCAGCGAATACGGGCTCCATCGAGAAGATCAATCCCGTACGGGTAGGTGTCGTGTATTTCTGGGCTACAGGTTGAAGTATAAATCCACAGGCGCTGCAAAAGATGCCAAGTGCCAGGATCGCAATCCAACCGGATAGAGAAGAGGGTAGAGCAGGCGTCTCGAATAAGAATGACAAGATCAGTGCGAAACCTCCGGCGAAACCAAGTTGCAGAATACCAATATTCAGACTGTCGCAGGTCTTAACCGCTTTACCTGTTACCAGAATCTGCACAGCGTAGAATACAGCGGATAGAATACAGAGAACATCGCCAGGTCGCATGTGTAGAGAAGAATTCAAGGTGAGGAGTCCGATTCCGGTAATCGCCAGAATAGCTCCAAAGATTTGGGGAGGAGCGATTTTTTTCCTGAATACGAGCACATCAATCATCGGCACAAAAATAACAGTCAATGCGACAAGAAAACCGGCATTAGAAGTGGTCGTAGTCTTCAAACCAAAGGTGATACAGGTAAACACACCAAGAAGCAGAAATCCTAGCAGTGCACCATACTTCAGCGTTGTTGCATCTATGGCTTTGAACCGTTTGTGAAATAGGATCGCTGCCAGAATAAAAGCAAGTCCAAAACGTAAAGCAATCAGATTGAATTCCCCGAGCGACCCTAGTCCCATCTTCATGAACATATAGGAGGAGCCCCAGAACATGGTTACTATAAAGAGCATCAGCTCAGCCTTGAGCGGCTTCATTCAATCATCATCCTTCATCATTTCATGTAGCAAGCCACTATAGTATAATATGGTGGATTGCATAAGTTAACTGAATGTTTATCATACAATACATGAGAATTACTAATGTATACCCGGAGGTGACAACCAGTTGAGTATTAGCAAGTATGAAGTATTCCTTAAGGTTGTGGAGCTGGGCAGCCTGACCCGGGCCGCAGAGGTGATGGGCTTCACCCAGTCCGGCATCAGTCATACGATCTCCAGCCTGGAGATGGAATTTGGTTTCGCTCTGCTCGTCAGAAACCGTTCCGGGGTGAAACTGACAGTCAACGGTGAGCAGGTGATGCAGCCAATCCGTGAAATGATCAAGTGGAACGAGCAGTTGAAGCAGCAGGTTGCTGACATTCATGGACTCGAGACAGGAACGATTACTATTGGTACCTTTACAAGTGTTTCTGTACACTGGCTGCCGGGAATGATCAAGCAGTTCCGCAAAGAGTACCCCTATATCGAATTTAAGCTGATGGAAGGCGGTTATCTGGAAATTGAGCAGTGGATTGAAGCTGGAATGGTCGACTGCGGATTCATCTCGCTACCTACCCGGGAGAGATTCGAGGTTATTCCACTCCAGCAGGACAGAATGCTGGCGATTCTTCCCAAGGATCACCCCCTGAGCGGGGCACCCTATATGCCGCTTGCACAGATCGCTTATGAGGATTTCATTATTCCGAAGGCAGGTTCGGACTATGATGTCAGACGTGTGCTGGACAAGGCGGCAATTAAGCCAAATATCAAATTCTCGGCCGGAGATGATTACGCCATTATAGCTATGGTTGAAAACGGACTGGGTATCAGCATACTGCCGGAGCTTGTCATTCAGCGCCAAAATCATAACGTAGCTATGCTGGAGCTTGAAGAGCGCAGCTTCCGTTCACTGGGTATCGCCGTGCATTCACTGAAGTATGCTTCTCCGGCGACCAAGCGGTTCTTGAAACATGTTCAGTCCTGGTTACAATAAACCGACTAATCGAATTACGGATTTGGTGATTGACGCCAACCGTGCTCTGTGAGAAAATGTACGCGTGTACATTTGGATAGACTTCATGAAAGGATGATTGCTATAGCAAGCCGCAAAGAGGTTGCCGAGCGTGCCGGTGTTTCAGAAGCGACGGTCTCCCGTGTGCTGAACAATGTCGGTCCGCTGAAGGAGAAGACCAAGGAACGTGTGATTGCAGCAGCACGTGAATTGGGCTATACGCCAAGCTCACTTGCCCGCAGCTTTGCCCGCAGGCGCAGCGGGAATCTGGGTGTAGTCATGCCTTATCTGCCCAAAGCCCGGCTGTTCTCCGCTTACTACTTCTCCGAAATTCTAAGCGGAATCGGGAGCCGGGCAAGAGAAGAGGGCTATGATCTGCTGATGATCTTCCGTGATGCCGATGAGCCGCTGGATTATTGTGGGCTTTTCCGGATGCGCAAGGTAGATGCCTGCATAGTGCTGGGTGCCAAAGAGGAGGCTGGAGAGCTGGAAGCACTCCGGCAGCTGAAGAAGGAGGGGCATCCCTACTGCCTGATTAACCAGCATTATGAAGGCGAATCCTTCCATGAGGTGGATGCCGACCACGTCGAAGGCTGCCAGCTTGCGGTGAAGCATCTGCTGCAGCAAGGCTTCACACGTATAGGTTTCCTAAATGGTCCTCAGGCATATTCAAACAGCCGTGACCGGCTGGAAGGGTATTTACGGGCGCTGCAGCAGGAGGGGATTCAGGCGGACCCCTCGCTTATGTTCGAAGGGAATTTCAGCAGAAGAAGCGGAATGGCTGCCGCGAAGGCCATATGGGCTCAGCTTGAGCATATCGATGCAGTGGCAGTAGCTAATGATCGGATGGCCATTGGACTACAGCAAGGCCTGCGGGAATTAGGGGTTACCATAGACCGGATGCCTGCGATCGTCGGATATGACGATTCGGATGCCGCCGAGCTCACATCCCCGGCCCTCAGCAGCGTCCGGGTCCCTTTTTATCAGCTGGGGGAAATTGCTGCAGCTAAAGTACTTGAACTTCAGGAGAGCGGAGGCGTGGATCTCGGGAATAGCATGATCCGCGTGAAGCTTCCAACCAAGCTTGTTGTTCGTGATTCATCATTAAGATCAGGAGGGATTCAATGAAACAGCTTCGCATCGGAATGATTGGATACAAGTTTATGGGCAAGGCCCACAGCAACGCCTACCGCAGTCTGCCGATGTTCTTCCCCAAGGCTCTAAAGCCGGAGATGTCTGTACTATGCGGACGGAATGCCGGGGCACTGAAGGAAGCTGCTGAGCAGCTAGGCTGGCAAGAGACTGTAACGGATTGGAGAGAACTTGTTAGCCGTGACGATATTGATTGGATCGATATCAACGCCCCCAGTGATGCTCACAAAGAGATTGCGCTGGCTGCTGCGAAAGCAGGCAAGCATATCTTTTGCGAGAAGCCTCTGGCACTGACGCTTGCGGATTCCCGTGAAATGCTGAAGGCGGCTGAGGCAGCCGGCGTTATGCATATGGTGGGCTTCAATTACCGGTTTTCACCGGCTGTGCGGCTGGCCAAACGGCTGGTAGAAAGCGGACGGCTGGGCCAAATTTATCATTTCCGCGCATGGTTTCTGCAAGACTGGATTCTGGATCCCGAATTCCCGCTGGTATGGAGGCTGCAAAAGGAGATTGCTGGTTCGGGTTCGCATGGCGATCTCGGGGCCCATCTGATCGATCTTGCTCATTATCTGGTTGGGGATTTGAAAGAGGTTATCGGAATGAGCGAGACCTTTATCAAGGAACGGCCATTGGCGGCAGAAATGACAGGTCTTAGTGCCAAAGCAAGTGCGGGTGCCCCAAGAGGTCCTGTTACTGTAGATGATGCTACGTTGTTCCTGGCGCGTTTTGCAAACGGTGCCATAGGCAGCTTTGAGGCTACACGCTTTGCTGCTGGACACCGCTCTACCAATTCCTTTGAGATCAACGGCAGTCTCGGAAGTGTGAAATTTGATTTTGAACGGATGAATGAACTGGAAGTGTATCTGACCTCTGACGAGGAGGATGTGCAAGGATTCCGGCGGATTCTCGCCACCGATCCGGCTCATGATTATGCGGAGGCCTGGTGGCCGCCGGGTCATACCATTGGTTTTGAACATACATTTATTCACGAATTTCTGGAGTTGTCTTCAGCGGTAGCCGAAGGCCGACAGCCTGTGCCGAATTTTCATGATGGGGTGAAATGCCAGGCGGTACTGGAAGCAGTGGAGCGTTCGGTGCAGGAACGGCGATGGGTAGAACTGTCCGAAATGTAAGGATACTTAAATCTATGGTTGTGGAGAAGGAGTGACAATGATGAAAAAAGCACTAATCGTATGGGGCGGTTGGGATGGACATGAGCCGGAGCAGGTTGCCGGAGTTTTTGCGTATATTCTTCGTGAAGCGCAGTATGAGGTAGAAGTTGCAAATACATTGGAAGCATTCGCTGATAAGGAGAAGCTGCTGGGGCTGGATCTGATCGTACCGGTCTGGACGATGGGGGAAATCTCACAGGATCTGGTCAACAACGTATCGGCAGCCGTACAGAATGGGACTGGGCTGGCGGGCTGTCATGGTGGAATGTGCGACTCTTTCCGGACCAATGTAGATTGGCAGTTCATGACAGGTGGTCAATGGGTTGCCCACCCAGGCAATGATGGAGTCCAGTATAAGGTGGAGATCAGTCAAAGCTCCAGTCCGCTGACGGCAGGTATTGAGGATTTCGAAGTCACATCCGAGCAATATTATCTGCATATTGATCCGGCCGTGGAAGTGCTTGCGACAACAAGATTCCCGGTTGTGCAAGGGCCGCACGCAGCGAACAAAGCAGTTGATATGCCGGTAGTCTGGACCAAACGCTGGGGTCAGGGGCGTGTATATTACAATTCGCTCGGCCACCACGCGGATATTGTAGAGCTTCCTCCTGTACAAGAATTGATGCGTAGAGGACTGCTATGGGCGGGAGATGGCAAAGCAGAAGCAGCAGGGAGTGCCGGACAAACGGAAGGTGCCGAATACAGCGGCATGGCGGACAGCCAATTATAGGGCGGGAGCGAACAGGACATGGATAAAGTAAAGGTTGGCATCATCGGTTGCGGCAAGATAAGCAGCATCTATATGGAGAATTGCCAGAAGTTCGAGATTCTGGATCTTGCAGCCTGTGCGGACATGGACCGGGACAGAGCAGCAGAGCAGGCAGCTAAGTACGGAATTCCTCTCGTGTATACGGTTGACCAACTTCTGGAAGATCCTGAAATTGAGATTATAATCAACTTAACCATCCCTGCGGCACATGCTGATATCAGTCTGCGGGCGCTAGAAGCCGGCAAGCATGTCTATGTCGAGAAGCCGCTCACGGTTACAAGAGAGGAAGGGCGCAAGGTGCTGGAAGTGGCTGATGCCAAAGGTCTGCTGGTTGGCAGCGCCCCGGAAACCTTCCTGGGAGCCGGGATTCAGACAGCACTAATGCTGATTGAGGAAGGTGTCATTGGCCGCCCGGTTGCGGCGACATCATTCATGTTAGGCAGAGGGCATGAGCATTGGCATCCCGATCCGGAATTCTACTATGCTGCGGGAGGTGGGCCTATGTTCGATATGGGTCCGTATTATTTAACCGCCCTCGTGCAGCTCCTTGGGCCTATCCGCATGGTAGCCGGCATGACTGGAAAGGCGATGGAGGAACGTACCATAACGAGCGAGAAAAAGGCCGGACAAAAGATTCCGGTCGACATTCCAACTCATGTTGCCGGAACGCTGCAATTCAGCAGCGGTGCGATCGCTACGCTGATCACCAGTTTTGATGTGTTTGGCGGCAGTGAATTACCGCCGATAGAGATCTACGGCACAGAAGGAACATTGCAGGTACCTGATCCGAACACGTTCGGAGGTAAAGTCAGATACCGCAAGACGGGTGAAAGTGACTGGCAAGAACAGCCGCTTCTTCCAGGCTACGATCAGAATACCCGCGGGATCGGTCCTGCAGATATGGCCTATGCTATCCGCAGCGGACGCCCTCACCGTGCCAGCGGCGAATTAGCTTATCATGTACTGGAAGCCATGTGGGCTTTTCATGATTCCTCTGATTCGCAGTGTTTCTATAAGATGGAGAGCACTTGTGTTCGTCCGGCACCTCTTCCTCAAGGACTTGCACCTTATACACTCGATTAATAGAGTTGATAGTACCAGTAAAACACCGTTCACAGATCATGAACGGTGTTTTTTTACATGAAGTGAAGCGTTAGAGCCACCCGGATATAGGAACAAGAGCCGATATCACATGAACAAGACTTTGGTGAGATTAGCTAACCCTACTTTCTCGCGCCTGAGGGTGTAATCCCCTTATACTGTTTGTACAGTTTCGTAAAATAGTTAGGATTATCGCAGCCGACTTTGCCGGCGATTTCCGTTACCGTGAAGTCCGTTTCCAGTAGTAACCGTTCCGCTTCTTCTACCCGGCAGAGGTTCACATAATCGATAAAGGTGCGTCCGGTCAGCTTTTTGAAGGTTTTACAGAAATGGTATGGATTGAGATTCACGAATCTGGCTGCAGACTCAATGGTTATTTTGTCGTCATAATGCTGTTCCAGATATTCAAGCAGGGGTTTGAAGCGTTCCTGGTTAATGGAGTGGCGTTCCCTGTGATACCGTTCTGATAGTTGCAGGGGCGGAAAAGTCCGCGAGAGCAAGATTAAGAACAGATGCAGCTGATTTTTGACCACCAATTGAAATGCCGGTCCCTCCTCCTGAACCTCTTGAATGATCGCGTTAAGCAAAGGGTAATAGCTGCTGCATACAGGGTTCTGTTCTACAGGCTTGACAGGGAGATGATACAAGTTATTCAAATAAGGGGCTACATATAGTTCATGCTGCGAATCCTGATTCCGGTCCTTGAACAAGGAACCATGGAACACTATGGACACAAAAGCAATATCTCCGCTGATCAAGCTGTAACCGACATGGAGACCCCCGGAAGGCACTAGAATCACATCACCCGGCCCGGCTTCATAAGGTTTGCTGTCAATATGAAAGATGGCTCTGCCTTGCTGCATCACAATGATCTCGAAATGCTCATGCCAGTGTAAAAAAAGAATGTTCTGCTCAGTCTTGGCATCCAGGCATTGATTGAAAAACAAGCGGAACGGGTAGGTTTTTTCTTCAAGCTGAGGATATTCCTTCAGTTCCTTTGGATAGGTCACAATCACATCAACTCCCACAATATTCAGCTATTTATGCACAAGATAAGAAGAGATTTCGCTACAAATGCGCTATATACTTGGATTGCTGAACTTACTATAAACCAATATTGGAGTGGTATACAAGATGCACGAAGACATTAGAATCGGAACACTTGTCGGGGCGCCGGATGCCGTCCGTGTGATTCCCCAAATCGTTAAGCATGGTTTTGAATCCTTCAGCCTGACGTTCTGGCAGACTACAGGTGAAACAGATCTGGTGGAGACCGCAGCACGGGTTCGTGAACTGGCCGCTGAACATCATTTTGTCATTTCCTCTGTGGGAATCTTCGGGAATCCGTTGACGGGAACGGGCGGCAATGCCGACACCCTGGCGAGCTGGGAACGTCTGATTGATCATGCCCATTTATTCGGTACAGATATGGTCTCCGGATTCACAGGCAGACTGACCGGGCAGACAATTGACGAATCGATACCGAAATTTGCAGAAGTATTCGGTGAACTATCAAAACGAGCTGCTGACAAAGGACTGCGGATAGCTTTTGAGAATTGCTCCATGGATGGAAACTGGCAGTCGGGGGATTGGAATATTGCCCACAATCCTATAGCCTGGGAGAAAATGTTCAACGCCGTTCCGGCAGACAACCTCGGTCTGGAGTGGGAGCCCTGCCATCAAATGGTTGCGCTGATCGATCCGATTCCACAACTGCGTAAATGGACGGACAAAATATTCCATGTACATGGCAAAGACGCAACAATCGCTTGGGATGTCGTCAAAGAGTATGGCATTCATGGTCCCAAGCCTTATGTATGGCACCGGACTCCGGGTTTCGGTGACACCAATTGGACGGATGTAATCACCATTCTGCGGCAGGCTGGTTACAAGGGCACCATCGACATTGAAGGGTGGCATGATCCCGTATACCGGGATGAGCTGGAAATGACCGGTCAGGTCCATGCGCTGAATTATTTGAAACATTGCCGCGGTGGGAGCTTCATCCCTAATCCGGTCTAATAGCAGAAAGCGGGGAAGCATATATGACTGCAATATACCGTGTAGCCGTCGCCGGCTGCGGAGGAATGGCTAATGAATGGATTAGTTATGCTATGAAGCGTTCTGATGTAAGTATTGTCGCACTTGTGGATATACGGCTCGAAGCAGCAGCAGATATGGCCAAAAAGCATGGACTTAATTGTCCGGTATTCACCGATATTGCTGAAGCCATAGATATTACTGATGCCAATCTCGTCTTTGATGTAACCGTTCCCGGCAGCCATTATTCGGTTGCCAGCACAGCGCTTGAACGTCAATGCGATGTGTTCAGCGAGAAGCCGCTGGCTGAGACGATGGAGCAGTGTAACGCCATTGTGGATTTAGCAGAACGGTCCGGACGCAGCCATGCCGTCATGCAGAACCGGCGGTATGATCCCCGTATACGCTCCCTTCGCCAACTGATAGAAGGGGGCAATATCGGCCGGATTGGCTATATCGGAGCGAGTTTTTTTCTGGCACCGCATTTTGGAGGGTTCCGGGATATCATGGAAAGCCCGCTTCTTCTCGATATGGCGATACACACCTTTGATCAGGCCCGTTACATCAGCGGTGCAGACCCCGTTACGGTGTACTGTCAGGAATTCAATCCTCCCGGGTCCTGGTATGCTGGGAATGCTTCCGCAGTATGTATCTTTGAAATGTCGGACGGCTCGGTCTTCAGTTATCAGGGCTCCTGGTGCGCTGAAGGCGCCCCAACTTCATGGGAAGCCTCATGGCGGGTTCAGGGTGACAAAGGAACTGCCGTCTGGGACGGCGAAGGAATGCCCTACGCCGAGAAGGTTCAGGAAAGTGTTGCGGATGGTAAATTTATTCGTGATTATGAACGCGTAGAAGGTATAGCTGTCGAGATGAAGGAAACCTTCCATCAGGGATGTCTTGAGGAGATGTTCCTGGCTCTGGCAGAAGGCCGCCCGGCTGAGACGGACTGCCGTGACAACTGCTACAGCATGGCCATGGTGTTCGGAGCACTGGAGAGTTCCCGGACGGGAAAGAAAGTAGACCTGTCCAGCTTTATGCGTAGTAGTGAAATGAACATGCAGCGACAATAGCTGAAGAATCCAGTTTTTTACTAGGAATAAAAGGGGAATTTGACGCTTTGAGCAGGAGCATATTTCTGTCCAAAGCGTTTTTTTGCTGTTTCAGGCTAAGTATTTATCGCCGAAAGTCACAAATATCCATTTGGTTATATCAGGAAGGTAAGCTCGGGTTCGTCTCTTTGATTGTGGATGCGGTCAAGTCTTGGGAGGCTGACGGAAATACGTGGGATGTGAATGGCGAAAGACTAAATAAATGATGAAGAGGCTGACTGCAGATATTCTCTGCTGAGTCAGCCTCTTTGGTAAAGTTCTGTAGAAGGAACTAAAAACCTTTATATTGAGGTTCCTCATTCTCCAGTTCAGTCACGCGTGATTCTACCTGATCTACAATCTGCTGCGTCTGTTGAGCTGCATTGGTGAACAGGGTCTTAGCTTCTTTATTCTGAGTTTCCATGGCGAATTGTTCCAGGCTGGCCTGGGCACTCTTCAAAGAGGAGACACAGGTTTTAACTTGTGAGGCTACAGTCATTTCATTATTCCTCCTTTGGATGGCGGTGCGGTTCGCGAAATATTATTTGCCGAGGTGCTGGAATGTATACTCTCCCGTACGATTAGAAAATATTTTATGGTTATTCCCGCACCGTATGACAAATAATGAATGTTAATGATATGAATACAGGTTAATGGGAGGCTACAAAAAATGCCGGAATGGTTTGAGGTTGTATGGCGCACTTTTTTTGCTGTGGTCATGCTCTTCTTTTTGACGAAGCTGCTTGGTAAAAGGCAGGTATCTCAGCTCTCGTTCTTCGAATATATCACAGGGATTACTGTGGGCAGTATTGCTGCGTATATCTCGTTGGATACCGACAAGACTTGGCATTTGGGGATTATAGCACTGATGGTCTGGGTTGCTTTCTCACTGGGAATTGAATATCTGCAGATCAAGAGCAAAAAGGCCAGAGATTTCATTGATTTCAAATCGACTGTGCTCATCAAGGACGGTAAAATCCTTGAGGAGAATATGAAAAAAGAAAGGCTGTCGACCGACGAATTATTGGAGGAGCTGCGGAAAAAAGATGTCTTCAAGGTTGCCGACGTAGAATTTGCCATTATGGAGTCGGATGGGGCGATAAACGTTCTGCTTACCCGTGAGAACCAGCCTCTTACACCCAAGCATCTTGGGGTAAAGGTAGCCCCGGAGCAGGCGACTCAAGCCGTAATTATGGATGGGGTTATTATGGATGAACCGCTGGATACTCTAGGATTGACACGCGGCTGGCTACAAGGTCAGTTGGAAAAGCTTAACCTGACCCCGGAAAATGTATTTCTGGGACAGGTGGATTCGTATGGAGAACTTACCGTGGACTTGTACGCGGACGGTGTAGAGGTTCCTAAGACTCAGGAAAAACCACAGCTCTATGCACTGCTTAAGAAGTGTGAGGCGGATTTGGAGTTGTTCAGCTTGTCTACTAACAATGAACAGGCGAAGAAGATGTATGGGCAGTGTTCCGAACAGCTGCAGAATCTTCTGCAGAAGCTGAAGCCATTTGTCCAAAGCTGAGCCCAGTGGTATTGGGATAACACATCAATAAGATCCGTCTAACAAATTGTTCAGACGGTTCTTTTTTTGCCTGAAAGGCATGTTAATTCACATATTTGTAATATTATGCCTAAAAAAATCTCTGTACAATTACAAATATTTACTTATAGTGGATAGTAGGTTGACTTCTGCAAAAAAAAGAATTTTGCAGCAATCTGCATGTCATCGGTCAAGGAGGAGTGCGATCGACAATACATCTGTGGTTCGTAAGGAAGCAATGGGAATGTAAGAATGCAACAGCTGCAACAGGCTCTGAAAATACAAAATACTCTGGAGGTAAATGTTAACGTGAAAATAAAAAAGAGATTTGCCTTTACCGCATGGATTGGGCTTTCTGCAGTACTGGCTTTTGGCGGTTTGCAATGGGGCATCCCTTCCGCACAGGCAGCAAGCATCTTCAGTGATGATTTTGAGTCTGGCAATGCCGGCAATTGGAATAATACTACAGGCACGTGGTCTGTGGTACAGGATGGCAGCTCTCATGTATATTATCAGTCCAGCAGCTCTGAAGGGCGCACCTCCGCAGGCAGCAGTACATGGAGCGACTATAGCGTCCAGGCTGATGTTAAGGTCGATAATTTTAACGGCAGTAACCGTACTTATGTATGCGGGCGTTATACGGATGGAAATAACTATTATGCTGCTTCCATATCCAACTCGAACGGCGGCACACTCGAAATCCGCAAAAAATCGGGTGGTGCAAGCACTACACTAGCAGCGAAGACTGATTATGCTATCACAACAGGAACAGTGTATTCTGTGAAGCTTGAAATGAGCGGAGACTCGCTTAATATGTATGTGAATAATGTGCTGCAATTAAATGCACACGATAACATTTTGACATCTGGAGGAATTGGATTAATTGCATACAAGACTGCTGCCAAGTTCGATAACGTTATTGTAAGCGGTACCAATGCAATTCCGACAGCTGCCCCAACTGCTACAGCAACTGCAGTGCCGACAGCTAGTCCGACAGCGGCCCCTACAAAAACACCAATACCTACATCAACGCCTTCACCAACAGCAACAGTAGCGCCTACCGCAACTCCAACGGTCACTCCAACAGCAACCCCGGTTTCGGGTGCACTGTATGTAGCACCAGATGGTACAGCCAGCAACCCGGGAACCATAGGCAGCCCGACCACTCTTGGATCGGCAGTGACCAAAATTGCTGCAGGCGGAACCATCTATTTGCGGGGCGGCACGTATTCCTTCTCATCACCGGTAACCATTGAGCGGGATAATAGCGGTACATCCGGCTCTCGCAAGAATATTGCTGCATATGGAAGTGAAAAGCCTGTGCTTGATTTCTCCGGTGAAAGCTTTGCTTCCACTGAGCGCGGGCTGCAAATCTTCGGCCATTATTGGTCTGTAAAAGGTCTGGAGGTCAAAGGAGCCGGTGATAATGGGATTTTCATCGGAGGGAACTATAATCTTATTGAGAATGTCGAGACTCACCATAACCGGGACTCCGGGCTGCAAATCAGCCGCTACGCCTCTACAGCATCCAGCATGAGCGATTGGCCAAGTTACAACCAGATCATCGGTGTCTATTCTCATGATAATTTCGACCCGGATAACGGTGAAGATGCGGACGGTTTCGCCGCCAAACTGACCCTCGGACCCGGCAACGTATTCGATAAATGCATCTCTGCCTGGAATACGGATGATGGGTGGGATCTATATACCAAATCAGATACCGGTCCTATTGGCATTGTAACGATCAAGAACAGTATCGCGTACAAAAATGGCCAAACTTCGGATGGCAACACAACCACGAGCAGTGATGGTAACGGCTTTAAGCTGGGTGGAGATTCTATCGCGGTCAACCATATTGTAACGAACAATGTTGCCTTCCAGAATAAGAAACACGGTTTTACTTATAACAGCAATCCAGGTTCGATTCAATTAACTAATAATACTTCCTGGAGCAATGGGGCGAGCAACTTCGCTTTTGATGCTGGTACTCATATATTTACGAATAACCTAAGCTTTGCCGGAACCTCCAGCGATAAAACAAGTGGGACCGATGTTTCCAGCACCAATGTCTGGTGGAAGAGCAGCGCCAGTACCAATGCTAAGGGTCTTGTGGCCAGCAGCACTGATTTCTTAAGTCTGACTCCTTCCGTCGTCCGGAATACAGATGGCTCCTTCAGCCTTGGGAATTTCCTGAAGCTGGCCGCCGGCAGCGATCTGATTGGTTCCGGTACACCAAGTGGTACCAATATTGGTGCCACCAATAAATAGGTGAAAGTCTGGGCTTACAACGTCGCTCTGACTGAGATATACGATCGGACCTCGTTTTTCTATTGCCGTTGACAGCGGTATACTATAGTGGATTGGGATTTATATATTTTCTAATAGGGAGGCTGCTGTCAATTATGGAATATGTGAAGCTTGGTTCTACCGGACTTGAGGTCTCAAGAATTTGTCTGGGATGTATGAGTTACGGAATTCCGGAACGGGGAAATCATTCCTGGACGCTAAATGAGGAGATGAGCAGACCCTTTATTCAAAAGGCGCTGGATCTCGGCATTAACTTCTTTGACACAGCTAATGTGTATTCCGATGGAACCAGTGAGGAGATTGTCGGCAGAGCGCTAAAAGATTTCGCTGCACGTGACGAGATTGTACTTGCAACCAAGGTACATGGAACCATGCGTCCGGGACCTAACGGTGGGGGACTATCCCGTAAAGCAATTATGAGTGAAATTGACCATAGCCTGAAGCGGCTGGGAACGGATTATGTAGATCTGTACCAAATCCACCGGTGGGACCCGGCCACGCCGATCGAGGAAACCATGGAGGCCCTGCATGATGTGGTTAAGGCGGGTAAGGCCCGTTACATCGGAGCTTCCTCTATGTATTCCTGGCAATTCCTGAAGGCGCTACATGTCGCTGAACGCCATGGTTGGACCCGGTTCGTATCCATGCAGAATTATGTGAATTTGCTCTACCGTGAAGAGGAACGGGAGATGCTGCCGCTTTGTGAAGCGGAAGGCATCGGTGTAATTCCCTGGAGTCCGCTTGCCAGAGGACGTCTCACCCGTGAATGGGAGGAGACCAGCACCCGGTCAGCATCCGATGAATTCGGTAAGTACTTGTACTCCAGAACCGAAGAAGCGGATCGTACTGTCGCGCTAAAAGTCAAGGAAATCGCAGAAGAACGCGGAATTCCGCGGGCCCAGGTAGCACTCGCGTGGGTATTGCAGAAGAAGCCGGTGACGGCACCGATTGTAGGAGCCACGAAGATGGAGCATTTAGAGGATGCTGCAGCAGCGGTCTCGATCCGGCTGACACCGGCTGAGGTGAAGCGGTTGGAAGAACCGTACATTCCGCATCCGGTAGTAGGGTTCAGCTGAATACGGTAATTCCTAAAAAGACAACAGAGCAGCGATTCTCCGGACATTTTGGAGAGTTGCTGCTCTGTTTTTTTAGTATAGTATTCCAATTTATTGGCATACTACATTCAATTCCCAGCGGAATCTCAAGGAGGTATTACAGGTGGCAGAGAAAAGTATGCTGGAGGCTATTAAAGAGCAGCTTACGGACTGCAGTGATGCAGTATATCAATCCATTAATATATACGGACATGCCTGTATGCTGATCTATATTCCTTCTATTGTAGATACGCTCAGCCTGCAGGAATTTGTCTCCACACCACTTAAGGCGGAGGCGAATGCCGAGCCGGATTGGGCACGATTTTTGGAACGGCTGGATCACGGTTCTGCTTTTGCCATTCCTTATATCAGAGCTTATAAGTTGGATCGTGCGGTAGAGCTCATCGTAGGCGGCAAAGCAGTGCTCTCGATTGAGGGTCTTCCTTATGTTTATTATTTTGAGATTACGCATTATCAGAAAAGAGCGGTCTCCGAATCGCAGAATGAGCTGGTGGTTATAGGGCCTCAGGAGGCCTTTATCGAGGATGTGCAGACGAACCTGTCTTTGCTACGACATAAGATCAAACATGCAGATTTGAAGACCCTGCATTTCTCTATCGGCAGGTATACGAAAACAGATGTGTATCTGGTCTACATTGAAGGGCTGTGCAAGCCGGAAATTGTGGATGAGTTCACGAAAAAGCTGAGGGACATCACAGTGGACTCTGCGCTTGGCATAAGCAATGTAGCAGAGCAAATAGAGAAGGGCCAGTATTCACCCTTTCCTTTATTTCAGTATACAGAGCGTCCGGACTCGGTTGCGGCTTCTCTAATGGAAGGACGGTTGGGCTTGCTGCAGGACGGGACACCTTCAGCTTTACTGACACCGGTAACCTTTTTTTCTTTGCTGCAATCCTCTGAAGACTATTATCAGAACTTCTATGCAGGAAGCTGGATTCGATTGGTCCGATTCTTTTTCTCCATGATATCTATCCTGCTGCCGTCCTTATACGTGGCTATCACAACTTTTCACAGTCAGATCATCCCCTCAGATCTGCTGATTACCATTGCTGCTGCGAGGGAGAATATTCCGTTCTCCGCCTTGACGGAGGCCTTGATTATGGAGCTTACGTTCGAAGCGCTTAGAGAGGCCGGCACCCGGATCCCCAAGCCTGTAGGACAAACTGTATCCATTATTGGCGGGATTGTAATCGGACAGGCTGCTGTCCAGGCTGGGATTGTATCGGCTCCCATGGTTATCGTTGTTTCTATTACAGGCATCGCATCTTATATTATTCCCCATCTTGAGCTGGGTTTAACATTTCGACTACTCCGCTTTGTGCTGCTGATTCTCGGCGGAACGATGGGGCTGCTTGGCGTATTTGTCGCAGCATTTGTAATTTACGCACATCTGGCGAATCTTAGATCTTTCGGCACTCCTTACCTGCAGCCGATTGCCCCACTTGTCTTCCAGGATTGGAAGGACACATTGCTTCGTGTGCCTTCTCCTTTTATGACGAAAAGAAGCACTTCGTTCACGAACACTAAAAATGAAAAGAGGCAGAAATGAAAATGAAGCTCTTTAAGCTGGTTCTGAGCGTTGTACTGCTCCTGAATCTGGCTGGCTGCGGATCCAAAATTGAACTGGATGAACTCATCTTTATATTTGGTCTCTATATTGATGTGGGAAAAGAACCGGGAACGGTTGAAGTTTCGATCAGCTCGCCTTTGCCCAACCGTCTGCTCTCCAGCACACAATCGGGGGGCGGAGACGGCAAATCCTATTCTATGGTAACTAAGACGGCTGCAAACATTACGGATGCTGTTATTTTAATTCAAAAAGACTTGTCCCGCAGGCTGGAAATCTCTCATATCAAGGTGGTTGTGCTGGGGAAGGAATACGCCAGTCAGGGGATAGAGGAGGCTCTGCAATGGTTCAAGCGTCAGCCTGAAATCCCGCTTGGAACATATATGATGACGGCTCCAGGCAAAGCGAAGGAAGTAGCCCAGCTATCGGCTATATTTGAGCAGTTGCCCGACCAGGTGCTGATGAATTTTTCGGAGGAGAACCTTCTGTATGCAACTACAATTAGAGACTGCTTGCTGGCAGAGTCCTCGAATATGGGCTATGCCATGAATTATCTCTCATTTGGACATAAGAGTGGCCAATCGGACAAGGGCGAATCTTTACATTGGGCAGGCATTCAGGGAGTTGCGCTGTTTCAGGATGGCAAGATGCGGGCTACTTTGCAATTTAGGGAGGGCAGGGCACTTGCCTGGGCAGCGGGAAACTTGGCGGGACAACTAGCTCTGCCCGAGTATACGGTTAGCTGGGATGGAGACGATCCGGGTCGAGCAACCGCACTGTTCTTAAGCAACAAATCATCGATAAGCTCCAAATTAATAGATGGAGAACCGGTTTTCTATGTAAAGCTGAAGGGGAAAATAAGCATCACTAACTTCAAAGACTCACAAGGCCGGAAGGCGATCTTACTTAGCTACGTTATGCTGGAGAAGATTCAGGATAGGGTAATGAAAGAGGTTTCCGATTCTATCCGTGCTACACAGGAGGCGGGAACGGATGTACTGCAATTGGGCATGCAGCTGGAATGGAATTATCCGGACCTATGGAAAAAGCTCAGGGAACACTGGGCAGATTATTATGCGCATGAGGCACAAATTAAGGTACAAGTAACCTTTCAGATTCAGGATGTTGGTTCGGGAAAATAAAGAATAGTCAAAGGAGATTTTATGCACACATCGAAATGGCAGTTGTTCAGATTCAGCCTGGTTTATCTGAGTTCCCAGACCACTATTTTCCTGATTCCTGTACTCGTGGATACTTCTGGTTATCAAGGATGGATTGCGCTCATCGGCGGCGGATTTCTGAGCCTGATCATTCTGTTCTTTACTATGCAGGTAGGCTGCCTGAGAAAAGACCAGGGATGGATTGAATTTGGCAATGAGATTATGGGGAAATGGGTACACAGGCTGATGGTGCTGATGCTGTTATGCTGGTGTATTTATTATACTGCTTTAGATATTGAGAACTTTGTCCTGTTTTTTGGCTCTAATTATATGAGGGGAACCTCGCCGATTTTCATAATAACCGTCATAGGACTCGTAATCATGTACTGTGCGACTCTAGGATTGTCTACAATTATCTGTATGGCGGATGGAATTTTTTTGATTTTTTTCGCTGCTATTCTTTTATCCGTCTATTTATTTATTCCATATGCGGATTTCTCGATGTTACCGGCCTTCCTGCATTATCATGATCCCGGCCTTGCCATCAATGATTCTATTTCAACAATGTCATGGTTAGCGGAATGGGTCGTATTTCTCTTCGTGGCACCGGAGTTTAAAATCGGGATCAAGATGCTAAAAAACCTGGCTGTAACCGGGATATGCCTCCTATTCATCATATTATCTGCATGGGTGCTGACCATGCTGAATTTTGGCCCGCACTTGGGCAGTGAGCTGCAATATCCTTTTCTGGATATGATCCGCAGTTCCTCGCATCACAATATTCTCGGGAATATGGACCCTATCCTCATTGGGATCTGGTCGGCTTCAATGTTCATTCACGGATCATTTTTGATGTATATATCTGCCAAATGCGCTATGTACCTGACCCATCAAAAAGGGCGGAAGTATATGGTTCCTCTGTTAATGGGTTGTTCCATGATCATAGCTTATTTGTATTCCATTAATAATACAATAATATACTATAGAGATTTCAACGCTAATCTGACCATCTACCTGTGGCTATTCGTCGAGTGCATCCCAGTCTATTACTACATCGTTGCAGTCATCCGTTCCAAGATCAGTCCGGCTGTCAAATAACCGCAGCGACTTATCTATTATAAATTGGATGCGCTTTCTGGTATGATTAAGCTTTAACACATACCTAAATATGGAACGGATGGTGTTATTCTTCATGATGCTTCAGGAAGCGAACGCACTAATACAAGCAATAAGAGTCAATCTGGCTAAAGTTATTGTCGGCAAAGATGAAGGGGTAGATCTGCTCTTGACCGCCCTGCTGGCGAACGGACATGTACTACTGGAGGATGTGCCGGGTACGGGTAAAACATTACTCGCCAAAACATTGGCACGCTCGCTGGACTGCTCCTTCAAGCGCATCCAGTTCACTCCAGATCTGCTGCCTTCGGATCTTAGCGGAATCAATTATTATAATCAGAAAACAGGCGAGTTTCAGTTCCGTCCTGGTCCCGTCTTCGCCAGCATTCTCTTAGCGGATGAGATTAACCGTGCAACTCCTCGGACCCAATCCAGCCTGCTGGAATGCATGGAGGAACGGCAGATTACCATTGATGGTCTGACTCATGAGCTGGAAGCGCCTTTTCTTGTCATTGCTACACAGAATCCAGTGGACAGCCAGGGAACCTTCCCGCTGCCGGAAGCACAACTGGACCGGTTCCTGATGAGGGTCACCACAGGTTATCCAACCTATGAAGAGGGAGTTCATATTCTTCAAAGATTCCGCGGGAATAATCCTTTGCAGGATACAGTAGCTGTAGCTACCGGACGTGATATTCAAGAACTGCAGAGGCTTGCCGCAGATGTTACAGTCAGTGATGATCTTCTGGGTTATATGATTAGCATTATTGAAGCGACTCGCAAAGCTCCTGCAGTCAGACTAGGCGCAAGCCCCCGTGCGAGCTTCGCGCTGCTTCGTGCTGCCCAGGGGTACGCACTCCTCCGGGAAAGGGATTATGTACTGCCCGATGACATCAAGGCAGTAGCGATACCTGTGCTTGCCCACCGTCTGCTGATGCAGCGCGGCCCCGGTTCCCGTGAAGGACAGGCGGCAGAGCTTGTGCAGCAAGTACTACGTGAGGTTGAGGTTCCCGCTGAGCCTTTAACGGCCGCCAGAGGTGGAAGGGTGGACTAAATCATGACACTGCCCTGGTTTATCATCAGCACGCTACTGCTGATGCTGTTCATCTCCGCGGTTTATCAGCGAAATGCTCTGAAGAAGGTGAATTATACCCGTTATTTCTCTTCTGATGCGGTGTTTGAGGGAGAAACAGTCGAGATGGTGGAAGAGATCAGCAATGGCAAGCTGCTGCCGCTGCCCTGGCTTCGTCTGGAGTCCAGCATCGCCCGGGGGCTCGAATTCGGAAGTCAGGAGAATCTGGGCATCAGCAGTGGTGAAATCTATCAGAACCATTTGAGCCTATTCTACCTACGGGCTTTCCGCCATATCAAACGTACACACAAGGTCCGCTGTCTACAGCGCGGGCTGTTCCGTCTGGATACGGCTACCATGATCACTGGGGATTTGTTCGGACTTAGCCGCAGCACCCAAACCTTCCCCTTACAGCTTGAACTTATGGTTTTTCCTATGTTGGTGGACTTGTACGAGCTGCCTCTTCCTGTACACAGCTGGCTGGGTGAGCTCCCTGTCAAGCGTTGGATTGTTCAGGACCCATTTCTTACAGCAGGCACACGTGAATACAATCCTGGCGATTCGCTGGGGTCATTGAACTGGAAAGCCACAGCCCGTACCGGCCGGATGCAGGTTCACCAAAAGGAATTTACGGCTGCTTCAAGGCTTGTGATCTGCCTAAACATGGAGATCAGCGATTCCATGTGGAGAACCGTCACGGATGTGGAGCGGATTGAGCTTGGCATTCGTTATGTCGCTACGGTAGCAGATTATGCCATTGGACATGGTATCGAAACCGGCTTCCTCAGTAACGGAAGGCTGGATGGAGGCGGTGCGAATGATCCGGTAGATGCTGAACCTATGGGACGGCTGGATGACATTCTAGGATTACTGGCAAGGCTGCAGCTGGATCGGACAATGCCAATGAGCAGATTGCTGGAGCAGGAAGCGGAGAAAGGAAACACCGACTCAGATTACCTCATTATTTCCTGTCACCTCGGTCCTGAACTTCAGCAGGCAGCCGAACAGCTAAGACTATCCGGGAATGGTGTAGAGTGGCTGCAAATTCCTGTGGAAGGGAGGGAGATTGTATGAGGCTGCAAGCTCCAAAACACTTGAAATATACATTGCAGCTCTACCTGACATGTATTGTAGAATGGCTGCTGTTCCTCCCTGTATGGATCGTGTTACAGAAGTATTTGCAGTCCGGTTCTGCGTTGCTGCCATGGATCTATACCCTGCCGCTCATATCCATGGCGGGAGGGACGCTTCATCAGTTCTGCGACCGGAAGTGGAAGCAGCTCTTGGCAGCACTTCTGCTTGGTGTGCTGGCTGGAATCTTATCAGGATCATTTTCATTAGAAGAAATCCCATTATATGCAGGTGCTATGATATCAGCCTATCTTGGCATAACTGCCGGGAGCCGTAGCAACAGGATTAGCATATATATAGCTGGGCTTGCAGTATATTTTGTAGCTGTAATTGCTTTCGATCGTATTCCACTGCTTCAGCCAAGTGTTACAGAATTGACCTGGAGCGGCAGTCTCTGTCTAATTCTGGCCCTCTTGGATTCTAACACTAGTCACTTGCATTACAGCTCATTCACAGGAGCCGGTTCTCCTCTTCCGGGAGGGATTCGCCGGCATAACCGCTTGTTTGTTCTTTTGTTCATTGCAGTGGCGGCGCTACTTGCAGCGGGGGCAGGCAGAGTATTGGGACTATTAATTTGGCGTGCCGTGAAGGTCTTCTTCGGCTGGGTGAGCCGGCTGTTCTCCGACTCCGATGAGCCGGCGCCGGAGCTGGATGCTCCGCCACCTGTAATGCCTGATATGCCCCCAGGCGATACTCATGAGCCTGGACTGCTGGCGATAATTCTGAATGTTGCTTTTTATGCCATTGGAGCAGCGGTGTTGATCATAATATTGTATTTGGGCCTACGATGGTTATACCGCAATACAAGTGGAGTGTGGCGAAGACTCATCGACTCTGTGTTAGCCTTACTCCGCAGAGAATCACCATCGACCAATACCGCATATCAAGATGAAGAAAAAAGTATTTTCACCTGGGAGAAGACGGTTCAAGGCGTAAGAGAGTACTGGCGGAACCGTACAACTTCTGCTTCCAGGCGGGACCGCTGGGAAGGTTTGAACGGAGGGCGTGAGCAGACCCGCTGGCTATACCGCCACTGGCTGAAGAACAAACGTGCTCAAGGTTACTTGCAGAGGAGCTATCTTACCCCTCAGGAGACTCTGAAAGATGTTGAAAAGTGGAGTGTGAGCCAGAAAAGCCAGCATAGACATTCAACAATTACTGCTGACGCCACTTCCGATCAGCTTCTCCAGTTCTATAATCAGGCCAGATATGGGGAGACTGAACCTTCGGAAGCAGAAGTACTAAAGCTGAAGGAAAAGCTGAAGTTATAGCCGTTTCAGAAACAGCAACGGGAGGAAGAGAGAGTCCATGGTTACCTATTTACGTGGAGAACTGGCAAAGGCAGCGAAAGTCAATATTGAAACGCTCCGGTACTATGAGAAGCACGGCTTGCTTCCCCAGCCGCAGCGGACGGTCTCGGGTTATCGCAAGTATACAGAGGAGGCACTCACCCGGATCATTTTTATACAGAATGCCAAGAATTGCGGATTCACGCTGCGTGAAATCAAAAAAGCACTGGCTAAGTCGGAGGAAGGAAGTATAGGCATTACAGATTTCATTATGGCCATTGAGCGGAAGATGATTGCTGTGGATCTGGAAATTGCCAAACGTGAGGGTACCAGACTGCTTCTGCAGAATCTGAAATTAAACCTTGAATCTGCGGAACATCATCCCGGTGTGAAGGAAACCCTGCAAATTCTTAGAATGGATACATAAAAATTCGGGAGGCGTTCATAGGTTTTGCGCTTCTGATCCTGCTTGACTCTGTACCCTGATACAGGGTTTACAATACAGGTATCAGGCCAATGCCGGGAGGAATGAAGGATGCAGAGCTCTAAGGAAATGATTCAAGCCATGAAGCAATATTTGAAACAAAATAATCAAATTATTGGAAAAACAGCAGTTCAAATCCGTCAGGAAATGGCCGAATCCGCCTCACGGTTGCCACCGCTTCATGGAATATCCTTCGAAAGAATTGATTCGGACGGTGTAGCAGGAGAATGGCTTAATGTTATGGAAGACTATGCCGCAGAGGACAGGAAGAAGGCTATACTCTACGTTCATGGAGGAGGATTCATCTCCGGGAATTGTGAGATCTACCGTGATCTGTCTGCAAGAATTGCTTCCGCCAGCGGTGTGAAGGTGTTTACGTTAGAATATCGTCTTGCACCCGAGCATGTATATCCTGCAGCCAATGAAGATTGTCTAACTGCTTACTTCTGGCTGCTGCGGCAGGGTCTCCTGCCGGAAGACATCATACTGGGCGGGGATTCTATAGGTGCCACTCTCGTAATAATGACCCTGATTACGTTACGTGATACAGGTGAGGGATTGCCTGCCGCCGCATTTCTTCTCTCCCCACACGGCGATCTTGTCCACCTGGACGGGGAATCCTATGACAGCAGAGCAGAACTGGATCCTACGGGAAGCAGGGAGGGAAATCATAGAATCTTGCAGGATTATCTTGGAGGATATGAGGGGGATATGCCTGATCTGCTCTCGCCACTAAGGCTTCAACTGGGTGGGCTGCCACCATTGTTGATACAGGTCGGGGATCAGGAAGTGCTGCTGAATGATGCCGAACGGCTCGCAGAGCGTGTACGTTCTGCCGGAGGTGAGGTGCAACTGGAAATATGGGAGAACCTGTGGAGCGTGTTCCAGATGATGTCCGCTCTACTTCCGGAAGGGCAGGAAGCGATCGGGAATATTGGAGATTTTGTCACAAGGATCTGGGATAAATAGAGGGTCGAACGGATACAGGAGGAAATAATATGCCTTACACAATGGAAGTTAATGTAGCCAAGAATCAAGTGGTTGTAAAATCATTTGGTCTTACGGAAACGGATGTGCCAGCTTATATATCTGATTTTGAAGCAGCCATGAAGCAACTGAAACCAGGCTTCACTGGAGTCACTGATGTAACGGAGTCCCAATCCATTCTCACCCCTGAGGTTGCTTCCATGCTTGCGCCAACAGGTGAGATAGCCGTCGCGCATGGAGTGGGTGGATGGGTATATGTTGCGAACTCCAAGGTGTGGAAGATGCAGATGAACAGATTATTCGGAAAGTTTGCTGTCCATTATCCGACTTTTGAAGAAGCAGATGCTTATCTGAATAGTCTGGTGAAGTAATTACTAACTTATGATTTATGAGGGACGGTTCTTCGGAACGGTCTCTTTACTGTTTTATGAGAATAACAACCGTAGGTTGATCAGTGAAATAAGAAGATATCCAGTTACAGAGAGAACTCTAATTACTAAAAAGACTCCTCCTCTGCAGATAACTGCGGTATGGAAGAGTCTTTCGCCAACTTTAGTAGAGCACTAGTACTCCGAAGCCTTCAAGGCTGTATGGGCCGTTGATGACATCACCAGTCAACAGATCCATTCTCTGTTCTTTGAGCTGAATCGTTGCAGGTTCTTCACTGAAGTTCAGCAGAAACGCATAACTGTTATTTTCACTTTTGCGGATTTGCAGCTCTACTTCCGAAGGAAGCTCCAGCCATTCCGCTACAGGGGAGTGAAGCGAAAGTCTGTCTATGATCTGGAGGGTTGCTTCCGCGTTAAAAACAGCTCCGTAATACCACACCTCTCCTTTGCCGCGTTTGTTTCTGGTGACTGCCGGTTTGCCGGCATAATAATCGGTTACATAGGTGCCGACCACCTCGACTGTGTCCTCTTCGACATGAAGAATATCGTTGAATGCATCTGCCCCGGTAAGTACCCCGGAATCGTTACCCCAGCGGATGGAGGTAGGAAGACGGGTGCCTTTGACCATGGTGAATTCTTCAACGCTGATGCCGCAGAGGTCCTTCGCAGCACCTGGAAAAGGCCGCATATAACATTGTCCGCGGGTATCCTTGTAGCCGGTCCGGCAGCCAAAAATCAGCGTTCCGCCTTGCTGCACATATTGATCCAGCAGTTCTGCTGTCTCATCGCTCATAATGGCCGGATGCGGATAGACCAGAACATGATATGGAATCAGGTCGTCAATGGTGGTTTTGCTGCGCATGTAGATGATATCGTTCGGGATTTGCCGTTTCTGCAGTGCTTTGAACCATTCCTTGTTGCTCTGCCACGTAAAAGGTCCATGCCAAACATCGTATTCTCCATCCCATTCATTGTCGTAGTCACGCAGAATGGCGATATCCGCTTTAGAGCGGGTACCCACAATATGTTTACCAGCTGCAGCCAGCTCCCGGCCAATCTGTTCTGCCTCCCTGACCCTGCGGTTTGGCTGGTTATGATAGTCATTGATGCCGTGCCAATAAATTTCATTGCCCACCGTGGCTGTCCGCCAACGGAAGTAGAGCAGCTTGTCTGCTCCATGGGCAATGGACTGATACGTCCAGAGCCTCATTTGACCAGGTTTGGGTGAAGGCATATCCATCCGGTTAACCCAGCCGCCAGGGCCGGATTGCTGCTCCATGATGCAAAAGTTGGGGCTGATCGAGCGGACCGCAGTCAATGATTGGCTCCAGCTCCGGTCCAGCAGCGGTTCTGCTTCTGCAGGATCCGTACTGATACTTGCGAACTGCGGGTAGGAATCATAGCTGAAGAAATCAAGAAGCTGATCATTCAGCTCATGGCTGTCCAGATGTCCGAACAATCCATTGGTGGTTACCCATTGGGAAGGGGCTAGTTCCCGTATAATATCAGCTTGGATTTTGGCAAAAGAAATGGTGTTATCTGAAATGAACCGCTTCTCATCCAGCGCCTGATGCGGATTAGGCTGCATGGTTGAAGGGGTAGGGCGCGGCAGGAAAACCTGTGACCAGCTGTTATAGGTTTGATTCCAGAAAACAGTTCCCCAAGCCTCATTCAGCTTCTCCAGCGTTACATATTTGGCCTGTACCCATTCTCTGAAGGCCTGGTGATCACTCTCCGAATAGAATACATTAATTTCACAATTCAGTTCATTGTCAATTTGCCAGCCAACCACACCCGGATGGCTGCCATAATGCTGGGCGAGCTGTCTGGTGATTCTGGCGCAGAGCTCCCGGTATTGGGGACTGCTGTAATTGTAATGACGGCGCATGCCGTGCTGTAGCGTCACTCCGTCATAAGTAACATTCAGCACCTCAGGGTAACGTTCGGTAAGCCAGGCGGGGGGTGTAGCCGTTGGCGTACCCAGAATTACCTTAAGGCCATAGCTATGAGCCAGATCGATTGCTCTGTCGAACAGATCAAATTGGAAGACACCTTCTTCAGGTTCAAAAAGGTTCCAAGCGAATTCAGCCATCCGGACAATTGTGAATCCGGTTTCAACCATACGGCGGTAATCATCTGCCCAGAGTTCCTCCGGCCAGTGTTCAGGATAGTAGCATACGCCAAGCTCAAACTGATCATTTGTTAAGGGCTTTCTCATCATAACCTCCAAAGGATAGAGAACACTTCATCGTTGTGTCCCCGAAATGGGGCCGCTTTTGGGTGATCTTCTTCCAAGCAAAAGCAGCAATATCAGAGGCAGAGACTCACTGATATTATGAAAAATATGCTTTATTTCATTTACATATCTATTGTATTATCAAGTGAAATGAACATTATATAACAAAATATTGCTTTTATATGACGATATTGCGAGATTACACAAGAGCACTGAGGGGAGCTAATGAACGAATGAGAAATCAATGTTATCTGCCAACACCGGCTTACACCAAATATGTATGTTATCCAGAGTTTTTGGGCCACTACACCGAATTTCCCCAGCATACAGAAAGAAGAGCGGAAGGATTCCTGGACAGCTATAATCTTCATTTGATCTTTGCCGGGGAAGGTTATGTATTTCATGAGGGGGAACGGATTCCGATGGAGAGAGGCAAAGGTTTTCTTTTCCCCAGAGGCGCCTATCAACAGTACGGTTCTGATCTGAGCCAGCCCTGGGATGTACGTTGGGTACACTTTGGAACCGGTATGCCGCTGCCATTACTGGAGGAGGCCGATCAGTCGAGGGGTTACTTCTTCACCTTTGATCCGGAAGCGGGGCTGGAAAGTTTATTTGAGGAGATGTACCGGCTTGGCACTTCCTACGAGACCCGTTACGAACCGAAGCTGTCGGCGCTGTTATATGAAATCTTGATTACACTATTGCAAAACTCCGAACCGCAGAATGGCGCAGTTTCTTTGGAGATTAGGCATTCCATCCGCAACACAGCGAATCTCATTCACAGGGAGTGTGCGGGGACCTGGACACTGGAGACCATGGCCCGGTTGTCGGGTTACAGCAGCTATCATTTTCTGCGTCTGTTCCGTACAGTCATGGGTAAGACCCCGAACCGCTATTTGACAGAATGCCGTTTGGCCAGAGCGAAACTGCTGCTTGTATCTACTGAGTTCTCCGTTTCACAAATCGCGCGGCAGGCTGGCTTTGCCCAATCGAGCTATTTTATTAAAGTATTCAGACAGTTTGAGGGAATGCCCCCCAACCAATATAGGCTTGCATTTGGATCAACTGCGACTTAACATACGGTTTCTATTTTCATGTGAAAGTTACAGATTGAAATCTATGGTTACAAATTGGATACATTTACCTGATTCTCAACCACTATAATTATTCCTAGCAAATGTACATGGGAGGAAATCAATGAGAAAGCTTAGAACTACATATATCGCGTTACTGTTAAGCACATTCGCTATTGGACAACTGTCTGCTAATCCTGCATCAGCCGCCTCTGCGCCGGTAAATAACGGCGGTTTGCATGGATCTGCAGTATCTACAATAAGCGCCGTCCCCAAGAATCTGGGCTCCATCCAGCTGGAGGCGAATGTCAAAGCTACGTTAGAAGATGTGACTCTCTGGTCTCAGGCGGGAGGGAATATTCTAACGTATACGCTGAATTACTCCAACGCAGGGGGTAGCAATGCAAGTCTGAGTCATTATTTTTCGAGAGTAGTTACTTCTGGAGGCTCTGTCATTCCAGGCAATCCGGTGACCGCCGATTCGGCTAAGAACAAAGTCGTATCCAGACAAACCGAACGGGTAACCTACTATGTTAACATTGGCAAAATAAATTCACTTAACGGACTTAAAGTTACAATGTATGTGTGGGACCCCAAAAGCAAAGGTTACCTGAGACATGCGGGAACCCTCAGTATTCCTTCTAATTACTCATCGAGTGCAGCCATCGGCCAAAAACAGCAACTCAACATTAACAACATTCCAGTCACTGCTGCTTCGGAATCCCTACAGCTCTATAAATATGGAGGCAAGGTATTCGCAAAGGTTGGGGTTAACTTCAGCAATGTGGGGAATAAGGTACTCTCGGACCCAGGTTATTCCGCATACCTAATGTCTGCAGGAGGAACAGCCTTCGAGCTGGCACTCGACAATTCGCAGGCAGGTTATAAGATTCAGCCCCAGGAAAAGAAAACCATTTATTACCTAACCGAGATTCCGCCGTACCTAAAGACCGACAACATGAAGATACAATATGTTCAGAGGGATGAGACGCTTAAACTTGATCTCGCTAAATTTTCGTCCAAGCTTCCTGCGGCTGCAACCCCTGACCTGAACGTAGGCAAAGGGGCTATCAAAAAGGTCGGCATCAACAGCAATACTATCGAATTTCAGTTAACTGCAGCAAATGTCTATGCTGAAGATGCTACAGGGATATGGACGTTCCAGTTCCGGATTAAAAATGCCGGCAAACAAGCGGTGGTTCTACCTTCTTATGACCTCTCGGTTCGATCCGCAAAAGGGACAACCTTCCCTATCAGCTCTAGCGGTGTGAGCGGGGTCAAGCTGAAGCCCATGGAGGAAAAGGTAGTACAACTTACAGCCCAGATTCCACTTGAAGTGGAGCAGAACACACTGAAACTGCAAATGATTGAAGCAGTCAGCAGCAGCGATGCGGCCAGTACTGGAGCTCAAGTCAATCAAGGGACTTCGGGGGGCTCAGGTGCGAATTCTGGCCCTACAGTATCGCCAGGCGCGACGGCTAAGCTGACCATTCCTGTCGCTTATTTTTCCATTCCGTACACACTACGTACGGATGCTCAAAAAAATATGAATTACACCATCACCAATCCATCAGGTACATTCGGCTATAGCTTGCTGTCCCTGCAGCGTTATCCATGGAAAGATGACGACATTCTGATCGCCAAGTTGAACATTACCAATACGCAGTCAGTAAATCTTACACTGCCAGAACTTAAAGGTGCTCTCAAATTGGATAATAACGACTTGACGGCATCAACGGAATTATTCATAGAGAAAGAAGGTTCCTCTATTGCTCCAGGGCAAAGTGTGGTGGTTAATGTATTTAGCAAAATCCCTTATACTACGGAGTTCCAGTCAACGAGAGTCAATCTGTATTCCGTCGTGAAAGAAGAGACTGTGCCCTTTCTGTCGTTGAACACGAGCAGTGTAACAGATGCCGTATACAAGGTTGACAGAGGTGGCAGCTATACCATTGCCGGAAAAGGTAAAAATGCCAAAGTACAGGAGAGCAAAACGGTCATCTACCAAGGTGTTAACTCTAACATTGTCTACACTGAACTGTTCATGAGCAGCGAAGAAAAGAGACAAAGTAAAATGGCCCGCCTTCAGGCTTATTTTAAATCCGAAGACGGTCAACTATATGAGGCCACACCAATCCAGCCTGACACGGCGGCAACACCTGGCGGCAAGCAACTGGTAACATTCTGGGCAAAGCTCCCAAAAGCAGTAGATGCCTCGGATGTAACCCTATATATTGGACCCGGCATCACCGGGAACAACTTGACTGAGCCTGGACAGGAATCAACAGGTTTCATTAATGTCTCTGCCTTGGAACTGAGTCCGCAGTACATAACACCGGTTAACAATTTATCCAAGGTTACCTTATATCCTTATACATTGTCCGTTCTTAATTCAGAAGGCAGCAATGTACGCGGCAGCGACACGATTAATATCAACATGAATTACAGCCTGCTGCGTGATATCAGCTATGATGTGGGAGCATTCAATCACAAGCTTGTACTTAAAATGACGGATCCATACGGACAGACGCAAGAGAAAAGCATTACGATTGGAACGGATTTGATGGAAGGGGAAAATAACAAGTTTTCTTTGACCTTCAGCAGTGAAATGTACAAAAAACTGACTGGCGGAACATACTCCATCAAACTGTATGATGAATTCCAAGGTGAGCGGATCGAGCTGGCCAACCAGGCCTACGTTCTGAAGATAGAAAGACCAGCAACCACCGAGCTAAAGACAAGCACTGATATCAAAGAATAAAAAGGAGCAGCTTATGTTGCGAGTGGAGAATGTATCACATACGTTTAAAAGCGGCAGTGAAGTAACACCTGTGCTCCATAACATCAATTTCGAGGTGAAACCTGGTGATATGGTTGCCCTGCTGGGCAGCTCAGGTTCCGGTAAATCTACTATGCTGAATTTAATGGCGGGTCTGATGAAGCCGACAGAAGGACATATTTACATTGCCGACAAGGATATCGTGAAGATGGGGGAGAACAAGCTGGCAGTATTCCGGCGCAAAAATATCGGTTTTATTTTTCAGGCGTATGAGTTGATCACCAGCCTGACGGTACGGGAGAATGTGGAGCTTCCTCTTGTCTTCCAATCGGTCTCTCCGTCGGTCCGCAGAAAAAAATCACTTGCTTTGTTAGAAGCAGTGGGTATCCCTGATAAATCCGAGTTATTTCCCACCCAGCTCTCCGGAGGCCAGCAGCAGCGGGTCAGTATTGCCCGTTCGCTGATTACGGAACCGTCTATTATTTTTGCGGATGAGCCTACTGGTAATCTGGATACCAAAACAGAAGAAGAGATCATAAGTATATTGTTAGATTTAAACAAAAAAATAAAAACTACGTTCATTGTAGTTACGCACGAGCCTGAGGTGGCAGCGCATATGCAGCGTATTTTTACACTTCGTGACGGACACATGATTACTGAGAGAGATGGTTCCGCTGAATCAGAACCTTTAGAGGAGGAGCCGGACCGTGCGAATTCTTGATGTAACGCGTTTGGCGTGGGGCCAGATTAAACGGAGAAAGGTAGTTACGGGGCTTTGTATGCTAGGGCTCTCTATCGGCTGTTCGGCTATTGTCGTGGCCTTGAGTCTTGGCGACTCTGTGCAAGGCTATGTTAGCCGCGAAGTCACTGCCCAATTTAGAATGGATGAGATTACCGTGACACCGAATGAAGGAGTCTCCCAAGGCGGCGGTGAAGGTGCGGTCAAAACAGGGGCGAATTCGAATGTCGGCAAGCTGACTGAACAGAAGCTGGATATTATCAGGGGACTCAGACATGTCGCGGCTGCAGCGCCGTTTCAAGATGCAGGATATTTTGAGATCATAACCGCTGACAATAAAATATCCAATTTCAATTTGGTTGTAACTGATCTTACCCTGCTGACCAAATATGATTTTTCTTTTCAAAAAGGGGTACCCAGTAAACAAGTAGGCAGCTTAGTGCTTAACTATGGAGCTACTATCGGGTTAATGGACATCGAAACTCAAAAAAAGCTGTTCGAACAGATGAACACTAATGCCTACGACCCTGAAGTGATGCAGAAGTACGACGAACTATCCAGAATGCCTTCTGATCTGTACCAGCAGCAGGTTCAGTTTCGTTACAGTAATTTTGACAACAATACTCCAAAAACCTATCTCAGTTCCCAGCTTCAAGTCGTCGGCATATTGAAAAAAGCGGATGGGATGAGCGCGGATCAAGCTATGTATGATAAGAAGATTTACGTATCCCAAGAAACCTTTGACAGACTTAAGGAAGAATTCAACATGAAGACGGAAAATGCCGGATCGGGTGAAACTTACAACCAAGCACTTATTCGGGTAGATAACCAGAAGAATTTACCGCAGGTAGAGACACTGATTAAGAAACTAACTTTAAATACAAGCAACAATCTGTATCAACTGGAACAACTGAAGTCACAATTTGCTATGTTTAAAATGGTGGCTTTAGGAGTCGGCGGATTTATCCTGATCATTGCTTCCATCTCTATCATAGTAGCCATGACGATGTCTACACACCAGCGGCGCCGCCAGATTGGGATTATGAAGGTGCTGGGCTCCAACATGCGGCAAATTCGCACGATGTTCATTATGGAGTCCGCGTTGCTGGGCTTTATGGGTGGAGTACTCGGAATCGGCTTTTCATATTTGATTGTGGAAGGGATTAATAAGCTGGTCAGTAGTTCAGGAGAAATGACACTGGGTACTGGGGAAAGCCTTATCGTTTCTATTCCATTGACTACAATACCCCTTGGCATTGTTTTTGCAGTAATCACAGGAGTGTTGTCAGGGATATATCCTGCAATCAGTGCAGCAAGAACCAATGCGCTCACTGCGATTAAACGGGACTAGCCATTTATAAGCTGAAAGGAAGTTACAGGAATGAAGAGGATCATAAAGTGGAGTATCCTAGTGGTGATACTATCTGTCGCAGGTTATTTTATCTATAACCAAATGAATAAACCCAAAGAGCAGGCTGCGCCTGAAGAACCGATGCAGGCTATTACCTTCCCGGTAACCAAAGAAACGATGACAAAATCTATACAGGTTAAAGGCACTTCAAAATATCAGCATGAAACCCTGGTCTATGCTCCTTTTGCTTCCAAAGTAACAGACTGGAAAGTAGAAAACGGCGGACAAGTAAAAAAAGGCTCTGTGATGTACACGCTGGATACGGAGGCGCTCAAGAATGACATTGCCACCCAGGAAGCAACGATCCGCAAAGCAAAGCTGGAAGCCGAATTGAATGCCTTTATCAACCAGCAGAATGAGGAGACAGCCGTTGTAGGTGCTACTGAAGCTGAGCGCTTAAAGACTCTTGCGACACAAGAGACTTCAAGAATCAGCGATGATTTGAATCAGGTCAATGCGGAGATTCAAGCACGTGAAATTGCGGATAAAAAGAAGAAAATTCAAGCAGCGAGCTACCGCGCCCCAGCCTCGGGGATTTTCTTGTTCGACAATTCCAGTGAAATTCCACAATTGGTAACCGACAATCAGTACATCGGCAAAATTGTGGACCTCAGCAAATTGGAATTTATCGCTCTGGTGGGTGAACAGGATATATTCAGCATTAAGCCAGGTATGAAAGTAAAAGTCAAAATGACAGCTTCCAAGGATGTGAAGCTGTCAGGAGTAGTAACAAAGGTATCCAAATTCGCGACGACTGTATCGGCCAAGGATACAACGACCAACCAAACCCCGCAGTTCGAAGTGGTCATTTCACTTGAACCGAATGAGCTATTAATTGGCGGTCTCAGCTTAACTGGCGAGATAGAAACCTTACGCAAAGATAATGTTACCGCGGTATCAAACATTGCTATCATCCATGAAGGAGATCTTTCTTACGTTATGGTGGATAAAGGAAACGGAAAAACAGAGCGGCAACAAATTACTACCGGACTGGAAACCACAGATATGGTAGAAGTGCTGACCGGGCTGAAACCGGGTGACACCGTAGTGCTTCAGTAAGAAAGACAATATTTCATGCAAAAAGAAGTAATCTATCCACAACAGTGGAAGGATTACTTCTTTTGTTGTTATAAAGAGATTTTTTGTCGCCATATTTTAATGTCTTTGTTAAGCTCGGTAAGCTTAGGGATAGGAATTAGCTCGTCCGTTAGCTTGTATTTCTGCTTCAGTGCAAGAATCCGATAGACGCTCTCATCAATCCTGGCTTCCGAAATCTTACCGCTCCTCACAGCAGCCAGCAGGGCTTTTCGCGCCGTCTGTTCATTGCTGTATTCGTGAGCGATAAGCAGAATGTCACTGCCCGCGAGTACTGTATTCACAGCAGCCGTAGCCAGGCTGTAATTCTTCAAGATAGCACCCATAGTCAGGTCATCCGTGATGACCACGCCCTTGAAGCCCATCTGCTCCCGGAGCAATTGTCCGACGATGACTTTGGATAAGGAAGCAGGCCGGTCAGGGTCCAGCTTCGGATACAGGATGTGGGCCACCATTACCGCATCGGTCTGCTCCTTAATCGCGGCCTGGAAGGGCAGCCATTCGAGCTTTGCCAGCTGGGCTTCTGTTTTCTTCACTACCGGTAGCTCCAAATGGGAATCGACCGATGTATCTCCATGTCCGGGGAAATGCTTAACGACAGGGACCACACCTTCACTCTCGATCCCCTTCATTTCAGCAATGCCAAGCTTGATAACCTTCGCGGAGGTGCTACCGAAGGAGCGGTCTCCGATCACCGGATTGTTAGGATTGCTGTTGATATCCAGTACCGGAGCAAAGTTCATATTGAAGCCTGCACCCTGGACCTCTCTGGCCAGAAGCTTGCCCATGGTTTCCGCAGCTTCCGCATTACCACTTACGCCAACGGCTCCATTCGCAGGGATCTTGGCATATTCATCCGGCAAGCGGCTGACCTTGCCGCCTTCCTGATCGACACTGACAAACAGCGGTGCGGGGTTTCCAGCATTACTTCGCTTCAGCCCATTGGTGAGGCTGACCAGTCCCTTTAGGTTGTCAATATTATCCGCATACAGGATGATGCCGCCAACCTTATCTGTAGTGATCATGTTCTGCGTCTGTGCGCTTACTTCAGTACCGTCAATTCCTACGAGTAGCATTTGGCCGATTTTGTCTTCTAGCGGCAAAGTAGCTATCTGCTGTTCGATGTCGTCTGCGGGCCTGATACCTTCAGAGACAGCAGGCTCAGGTGAAGCCGAAGTCACCGGTAGAGGAGACTGATTAGCCGAGGGTGAGACGGTCTCCGTCTGCCGGGAAGGTGGATTAACAGAAGAAGGGGAAGCGGTAGAAGGGACTTCCTGAGGCTCTGCTGCTAGACCAGAACCAGCTTTTCCGCTGCAGCCGCTGCTGATGAGGAGGCAAGTCATGGCCATAACCAAAGTAATCATTCTATAGCTTCGAACCGTTGTCTTGCTGTGTTCATTGAAATGGGTCATTGGAAGCTGTTCCTCCTTAATGTTTGCTGGATCACAAGTGCAGGTGTTAAGATGGGATTGAGAGATGCTACATAGAAATGGCTGCAAGACAGACAAATTTATATGAAGAGGTGAACTTGATCATGAAAGAAGAATTGGTAAAAGCGCTCAATGAACAGATGAATTTTGAGTTTTATTCCGCACATGTCTACCTGGCGATGGCTGCGTATTGTTCCGGTGAAAGTCTCGATGGCTTCGCAAATTTTTTCCTGATCCAGGCAGAAGAAGAACGGTTCCATGCGATGAAAATCTACAAATTCCTGAATGACCGTGATTTCCGGGCCACACTTGCTGCCCTTCCAGAGCCCAAAAATGAGTATACATCCATGCTGGATGCCTTTGAACATGCATTCGCCCATGAGCAGCAGAACACCTCAAGATTCTACCATCTTGCTGATCTTGCACTCGATGCGCGTGAACATGCCACAATCTATTTCCTGAAATGGTTCATCGATGAGCAGGTAGAAGAAGAGTCGTTGTTCAGTAATATCATCGCCAAGCTGAAGCGGATTGAAACCGACAGCAACGCCTTCTACATGCTGGATGCTGAATTCGCAGGACGCACCTTTGTAGCTCCGGCTGAATAAGAAATGCAGTTTCTACTGAATCCCGGCAGGCAGCTGTATACCCGTCATGGTGCCCCCGCTCCGGACAATAAGAATGTTCCCTGTTTTTAGCGAAGGCTGGAATTCACGGGAAGAAGTTCTGACGGTGAACAGAGGCTTCTGGCTGATGATATCATAGGCATGAAATAATCCGTCAGATTGTCCAATGTACATGGCCTGGCCGAAGATATCCATTTGTACGGAAGGATTCTCGCCTTGCTTCATGTTGATCACCTGTCCATTTGCAAGCTTCATGGCAATCAGGGTCTGATCGCTATAATTGTAATACATTAGCCGGTCCTGAATTACCTTGTAGAGAGGAAATATACTGCCGGATAAGGGTTGATCCCATTGCTTGAGGGGTTTCCCATTCTCAGTATAATTCCAGAAGTTATACCGGGCGACCTTCCGGCCCTGCATAACATACAGGTTGTCGCCGTCCAGAAATGCTGTACCATACGCCCCTCCAGAACGGAATCCCCCGTCTGGAGGGGTATTATTGTCTGTCCAGCGGTAATTACGTTCACCTTTGATCTGCCCGCTCTTCAGGTTGAAAATAGACACCAGAACCTTACGGTTCACAGGGTCTTCATCCAGCATCTCCAGTGACTTGACGGAATACAATAATCCATCGCGAATAGCCAGCGGCATGCTCTGCCGGTACTGCTCCCATAGTTTCTTACCCGTCTGGGAGTCATAAGCTATGATCGACGGAAAGGTTAAGACTCCAGCGCTGGTATAAAGGCGGATCAGTACTCCGTCCTCTTCGTTAAGATCTGTATATCCTTCATAACTGCTGTTCTCCGCAATTTTCCATTTAAGCCTACCGGTGGACGCCTCCACCGCAGCTAGCTGTCGTCCCTCAGTTACATAAATAGTGGCTCCCAGTTGTTGAATACTGGATGCATTAGGCAAAGATAAAGAAGTCGTCCAGACTTTTCGACCTGACTCAGTTACAGCATACAGCGAACCGGTTTGCGTCAGTCCATATATCGTTCCTTTACTGTAGGTGAACATTGGTGCAAGGGCGATCCCATATTCCCAAAGTTTTTTGCCTGTAGCTGCATTCAGCGCAACTAACTTTTTATTCTGCTGAAGCGCAAAAACCTTGCCGTTCTCTGCGACAGCAGTAACGGACGGAGACGGAATATCGTTCGGCACAGTGGCCGTGGTGATAGACCATAACGGCTTAAGGACAGGTGCTGTAACTTTGGTGTAAAAAGAATTTCCAATACTGACTTCTGCCTTCTCGGCAGAAGCAGCGGGCAACAGTTCTCCGGCATACAGGGGCAATGTTATTCCCATGCCAGCGAGAACTAAAGTCATTTGTTTGAGCTTTAGTCTGTTCATTTTTTGCGCTCCTTTTGTACTCGGAATAGACTCCATTTCTATCAGGAAAAGAGCCTTATTATCCTTAGACTGGACAAATAGAAAAAAGTTACAGATGCCTGGTTGGTAAGTGAAGAAATGAATGGGAAAAATCTGAAGTTGAACGAGGGCAAACAATGTTACATGCGGCAAAACACTTCCGGTCTGGCAACTCTATTTAGCTGGGGGAACACTTACGGGTTCTTGCAACACTGTTTCTCTAGACCCACCCGGTTGTTAGCGTGTAGGATAGAACGATACTATTCTTTGGAGGTTCTTTGCTTGGAAAACTACAGTGACATCAAACAAAGTGAAAAAGGGGCCTGGCTAAGTCTGTTTGCCTACATTCTGCTGTCTGCCATCAAGCTGTTAATCGGTACATTTTCAAACTCTCAGGCACTTCTTGCCGACGGCTTGAACAACAGCACGGATATTATTGCCTCACTGGCTATTCTGGCCGGACTCAAGATTTCCAGGAGACCGCCGGACTCCAATCACAGCTACGGTCATTTCAGAGCGGAAACCGTGGCAGCGCTGGTCGCTTCATTTATTATGATCGCTGTAGGGCTTCAAGTTCTGTATCAAGGTGTGCACAAATTTATTCAGCCCGCACTGGAAACACCGGATCTTGTAGCCGCGTGGACGGCAGCTGGTTGTGCTATAGTGATGTTCGCAGTTTATATGTATAACATAAGACTGGCCCGCAGTCTGAACAGTAACGCGATGCAGGCCGTTGCCCAGGATAACCGTTCGGATGCTCTTGTAAGTATTGGCGCTTTTATCGGGATTGTCGGTTCGCAATTCGGTCTGCCTTGGCTGGATCCGCTGACCGCTACAATTGTCGGGGGATTGATCTGTAAGACGGCCTGGGATATCTTCCGCAAGGCAACTCATGATCTTACCGACGGCTTTGATGCCAGTGAGCTTGAGTTAATGAAACAGACGGTTGCTAAGATTGATGGGGTAGAATCTATTAAGGATATCAAAGCCAGAATACATGGGAATAATGTGCTGGTGGATACTACAGTGCTTGTGAACTCCAGCTTAAACGTTATCCAGAGCCATGATATCACCGAGGAAATAGAGGATCAGCTGAAAAATCTGCATCAGGTCTCCAATGTTCTGGTACATATAGAACCCGTGTAAAGGACGAACAGGTCTCTGAAGCTGAAGATCCATTTTCAACAGAAAAATTGTTCCAGAATTTGTAACGGATCTGTAGTATGCTTAACTCAAATTGGAGGTGGGCTATACTAATGAAAAAAGTGAATTTGGAAGGTCTTACGTTACTCGCTGATGATGTTGCCCGTTTAGCAAGGTTTTATCATGAAGTCCTGGGGTTCACGATTGTTGTAGAAGAGGAGCATTACGTAGAATTTAGCAATTCAGGAGTGCGATTAGCCATTTGTTCCAAATCACTTATGGCGGAGAATACCAACGATCATTTTTCCTTCAGAGAACAACGAAGCGGACAAGCCGCTGAGCTTAACTTTCAATGTGATTCGCCAGAGGAAGTATATACTTTGTACGATGAATTCATTTCGAAAGGAGCCATTGACATCATGCCGCCGCAAGTCAAGTCTTGGGGGCATACCACTGGTTTCTTTGCCGATCCTGAAGGGAATATTCATTCCTTATTTGCGATAAATCCGACATAATAACTGAAAATCAGAAACTGTGAAGAGGCGTAACCACGATGGGGGTTACGCCTTTTGTATGCATATCTCAATCGTTCGTCATCCACTTTTGATAAAACAAATACTTGACTCTACTAGTGGAATTGGATATATAATAACAATGTGATAATAACACATAGATAATAACTAAAAATCTAAGATAGTTCCTAATATAAATCAAAGGAGTATATACATGTCCAACAAACCGTTAACTGACCGAAATGGCTTAACCGAGGAACAATTTTTGCAGGGTTATGATGCGGGGATGTATGAGCGTCCATCTGTTACGGTGGATATGCTGATCTTTACCGTAATGGAGCAGGCGCAGGATAACTACCGCAAGCTCTCCGAGAAATCACTTCAGCTGCTGCTGATTCAGCGCGGTGAGCACCCGTTTCTGGGTCAATGGGCGCTACCGGGAGGATTCGTCTCTGTTGACGAGAGCCTTGAGGATGCTGCCCGCCGGGAGCTGCATAGTGAGACCAATATAGACAATGTCTACATGGAGCAGCTCTACACATGGGGTGATGTGAACCGAGATCCGCGCTTACGCGTGATCAGCAGCTCGTATATGGCACTTGTTGACCGGACTGCGCTTGATGTTCAGGCTGGGGATGATGCGGATGACGCTGGTTGGTTCGAGATTGCCTATGATGTGCTGAAGTCCAGCCGCAAAGAGCTTGAAGGTGGTTATCAACAGGATGAGCAGATTCGCATCACCCTACAGAAAGAGGATATTGTATTATCCGGTGTTCTTTCTGTTTCCGAGACTGTGCAAGGTCATGTCCGGCGTGTGCGGCGGGAGATTATAGAGAATCACGGGCTAGCATTCGATCATCTGAAGATGATCCAGTATGCCATTGAACGGCTTCGGGGCAAGGTGGAATACACCGATATTATTTTCAATCTGATGCCACCCTTATTTACATTGTCCGAACTTCAGCGGGTCTACGAAATTATACTCGGCAGAGAGCTCTTGGCCCCCGCCTTCCGCCGTAAAATTGCCGATCGTGTAACTGAAACCGAAGAGTTCACCAAAGATGCCGGCCATCGGCCTTCAAAGCTGTACCGGTACAAAGTAGACCGGGATGCATAATTAAGAATGAGTTAAATTATAGAATGGAGAATTACAAATGGAGACTTTTACTTACTTTTACCGCAGTGGATCACCGTTTTCGCAGTGGTATCCCTGCAATTTCACTGTAGAAGAGAATAGCTTCAACTGTGCAGAGCAATACATGATGTATGGCAAAGCTCTTTTGTTCAAGGATGAAGAAACGGCCAGACAGATTCTGCGGGCAAGAACACCCAGGGAGCAAAAAGAACTGGGACGTAAAGTGAGCGGCTTTAAGGAAACGGAGTGGAATGCTCACTGCAAAGAGATTGTCTACCAGGGAAACCGCGAGAAATTTCTGCAGAATGAAGAGCTGCTGGAGCTTTTGCTGAATACTAAGGGAACGACACTAGTGGAAGCCAGTCCGACGGACCGCATTTGGGGTGTGGGGTTGGCTGAAGACGACCCAAGAATCCGAAACAGAGATACTTGGAGAGGCACTAATTGGCTTGGAGAAGTGTTGACGCAGCTTCGGGACGACCTGTTACTGGAATAACTACCCCCGTATAACCCGGGTTAAGGAGTGAAGATATAAGATGAATAACTTAAATCCGAGGAATAAAAGAGCGGCAATTGCGCAAGAAACACTGGATAATTTGGAGAAGGGGAATTACGTTAACCGGATGGGACGGCATATCGACATAGCTGAAAGTGTGAGAGCATCCATCACGGATACCATGTTGTATGCACCGGACGAGCTGCCTCAGCTGAACGCAGCTGTTACGGAGCATATGAAGAAAGATGCGATGCATACCGCGAAGCTGTCTGTCACGAGTGAATCCACTTTGGAAGCCGCTTACCGATTAGTTGTCAAAGAGGGCGGGGAGCAGACGGTATGTCTGAACTTTGCATCAGCGAAGAACCCGGGTGGGGGCTTCCTGGGAGGAAGCCAAGCCCAAGAAGAAAGCTTGGCCCGAGCTTCTGCACTTTATCTGTCCATCGCCGCGAAAAATGAGATGTATCAATACAACCGAGGCCGTAAAACCTGTCTATACTCGCATTATATGATTCATTCACCTAAGGTACCTGTCATCCGTGACAGCCAGGATCAGCTGCTGGATGAACCGTATGTGGTATCTTTTATTACCGCACCAGCAGTAAATGCGGGAGTAGTCCGAGAGCGGGAGCCTCAGGAGATTGGAATGATCCCAACCGTGATGCTGGAGCGCATTCGCTACATTCTGGCTGTTGCCGCTAATAATGGGCACAAGACTATTGTGCTCGGTGCATACGGGTGCGGAGTTTTCCGTAATAATCCGAGCGAAGTTGCGGAGTGGTTCAGACAGGTGCTGTTGGATGAGGGCTATCAAAGCCTGTTTAACCAGATCGTATTTGCCGTGCTCGATCATTCTCCGAATGAGAGAGTGCTTGGCGCTTTTCGCACAATCTTCAATGCGTAAATATTGTATATACAATAATGATCAATATACCGAGCAATACACTCCAGGTGATCGGGTGATTGGGATTGAGACTCCAGCCAGCACCTGAACTTTTGCGGATAAACATAGGACGGTTCGGTCTATTTACTGACATTTTACTCATACTGCCCCTTCTTTCGGCCAAAGCATTGGCAGCAGTCAATGCTTTTTTACGTTTTTTACTAGTTTACTCTTTTAGAGGTCCTTTTGTAAGTTCGTTCTGATTAGAGAAAATACTGCAGGGCATTTACTTATTTTTGGGCCTTATTCCAATGCGTGAGCAGAGTTTATACTACACGAATGCTTTGTGTTATCATTTGAAATAGAGATTCAGATAAACTGCAAGTCAAGGGAGTGGAATGATGAAAATAATGCGTATGCTTGCGTCAGGTCTGGTCATGCTGCTTGTGCTGGGACTTGTGAATTTCTACATTGGTCTCCATTTATGGTATTTGCTGAAAAGTTGGGTGCCGGGAATATATGCAGGTATATATTGGCCTCTTTTCCTGCTTATTGCCTTTGCTTATATGATCGGAATGGTTCCTTGGCCGAAGGCTGTGAAGCCGGTTGCCCGGCTGTTCAAAGTCATAGGCTCCTATTATCTGGCCTGCATGGAATTTGCCATTATTGTACTTCCGCTTACGGATTTGTTCTATTGGGCGCTTGGTCTCATGGGGGTCGAGCGTACGTCCTTCACTTCGGAGGCGGGGACTACACTTGTTCTGCTGCTGGCCATCTTCCTAATCTGGGGTTCGCGCAATGCCTGGAGTACAGTTGTGCGTAATCACCCGATTCAGATTGACAAGTCAACTGGAACCAGTGTACCGCTGACCATAGCGGTCGCATCAGATCTTCATCTGGGCAACATTGTCGGCAACCGCCATTTGCGCCGTATGGTAGCTGAGATTAACCGGATGCAACCCGACTTGATTCTGCTTGCAGGGGATGTACTGGATGACAGTATTGAGCCGTTTATCCGCAACGGGATGAGTGAAGAGATCAGAAAGCTCAAAGCACGCCATGGCGTATACGCTGTACTGGGCAATCATGAATATTATGGAGGCTCCATTAAGCAATACACAGAGCTGATGGACAGCATCGGTATCAAAGTCCTCCAGGACGAAGTAGTGGACACCGCCGGCCTGTATATTGTGGGGCGCAAGGACAAAACGGCCGAGACTATGGAAGCCGGAGGCCGTAAAAGCGTGGAATCTTTATTGGAAGGACTTGATCTGACCCGCCCGGTGATTATGATGGATCATCAGCCCACCGGATTTGATATTGCTGCCAAGGCAGGTGTGGATGTGCTGTTGTCGGGACATACGCACCGGGGTCAAATTGCTCCGAACCATTGGATTACCAGACGGTTGTTTGAACTGGACTGGGGTTATCTGCGCAAGGATAAGCTGCATGTGGTTGTCTCCTCCGGGTACGGAACTTGGGGGCCTCCAATACGCTTGGCCAGCCGCTCCGAGCTGATCAAACTTGAGGTAAGGCTGGAAGGCAGCAAACGTTACATTGAAGAGCCGATTCACGGAAATCCTGTTCTGATATAAAAAGATAAACCCCCATGCCTCTCCTATTTTGAGGCACGGGGGTTTATTTTGTTTTGACATTTACAGCAGCTTACGTTATTTTTGAACAGAAGTAGTTAAGTTATTAACTAAGTGGAGCTGAACAGAAAGTATGAAAGATCTACAAGAGGGGAACTTACAGCAAGATGAGCTTCAGCAAGATGATCTGCAGGAATACGTGCTGAACCTGCCATTGCCGAATGAAGCCTTTTTCACATTGGTTGAGGCGACCGCCAATATGGTGGCTGTCTCTGAGAAGTACTGGCAGTCCAAGGGATTAAATGGTGCAAGAATTCGTGTGCTCGTGGAGATTGCCAAGCAAGGTGGAACGATGCTTCCTTCGGTACTTGCCGGCAAAATCGGAGTTTCCAAGGCCAATATCAGCCTGCTGCTGACCCCGCTGAAGCGGGATGGCTATATCGCGAGGACTGAGCACGCCCAGGATGGACGAAAATCAGTGATTTCACTAACCGCTGCCGGCCGGGTCCTATTGACGGAGCAGCTTCCCGGCAATCGCGAGGCCGTTGCTGGAAGGATGAGCCGGCTAAATGGAGAAGAACTTCGACAGCTAACAATGCTGCTGCAAAAGCTGAACCGGTCATAAAAGTGTATATCCAGCAAGACGCTAAGCTATATGAACGATGAAATCGAGTACCTGGTAGGCTGTAACTATACGACTCACAGGATGTCCTTCCGTTTCATGCTTCACTCATTTAGTTAAGGGCTTAACTATTATCGTGATATACATTATGCATTTTAGAGGAGGAATGAAGATGACAACACTGATTACTGGAGCTACTGGCCAACTAGGCAGTCAGATTATAGAGAATCTGCTAACCCATCTCTCAGCCTGTGAAATCATTGCAGGAGCACGGAATTTGGATGCAGCCGCACACTTTGCGGATCGTGGGGTAGAAGTCCGATGCACCGATTACGATCGGCCGGAAACACTGCAAACCGCTTTGGCTGGAGTGTCCAAGCTGCTGTTGATCTCCAGCTCGAACACAGATGATGCAGTCCGTCTGACTGGGCACAGGCGTGTAATTGATGCGGCTAGGACAGCCGGAGTTGCGCATATTGTCTATACCAGTTTTGCTTTTCCGCAGGCAAATAATATATATTCAGGCAATATTCATGCGCTCACTGAACAGGCGATATTGGATTCGGGGATGGAGTACACAATTTTACGCAACGGGTTGTACATTGATTTTGTAGGAGTGCTCGGACTGAATGAGGCGATCCGCACTGGTATTCTGCAGACCCGGCCAGGTGATTGGAGGTTCAATGCTGTAACGCGGGGTGACCTTGCACTGGCAACGGCAAAGGTTCTTGCCGGAACTGGACATGAGCATCGGGTGTATGAGCTGGCTGCGCCGCGCACATGGTCTTTCGCTGATCTGGCAGAGGTACTTACTGAACTTGCAGGCAAGCCAGTAGCTCACACCGAAGATGTGTCTGTACAGCACTGGATTTACCATTTTCTAAGCAGTATCAACACCATATCTACCTCAAAGGATCTGGAGCAACTGATGGGCCGGCCTGCCGCTTCACTAAAGGAGAGCATTAAGCTGTTTTTGAATCTGGATAATGTGTGATTATAGTCCTGCCCTCGTTGAAGTTGTCTTAATTCCTTAATGTTGCTACTATGATGACAGCATGATGGGATACCCGGGGAGTGATAGTGATGAAGAGAATATTAGTGGCTGATGATGATGTGAATATCCGCACATTGCTGCGGCATGTCCTGACAAGAGAAGGGTACCAAGTGCAGGAAGCTGCTGACGGACGCGAGGCAATGGGCCTGATGAAGGTCAATACTGTAGATCTGGCAGTAGTGGATGTAATGATGCCATATATGGACGGGCTTGAGCTGTGTGAGTACATCCGGGAGACTTATGATATTCCGGTGATCTTGCTTACCGCACGCCAACAGCTTAGCGACAAGGAGCAGGGGTACATGCGCGGAACCGATGACTATGTGACCAAGCCGTTTGAACCGGAAGAGCTTTTGTTCCGGATCAAAGCCCTGTTTCGCCGTTACTCGGTGGCTGCAAGCGACAAGATCCGGCTGAATTCTCTGGTAATTGACCGTAAGAATTACGAGATCAGCGACGGAAATGATGTGCTTTTGCTGCCGGTGAAGGAGTTTGAACTGCTTGCCCAGCTTGCGCAATATCCCGGCCGGCTGTTTTCGCGCAGCGAGCTGATTGAGCTGGTGTGGGGGGCGGATTATGAAGGGGATGAGCGGACGGTGGATGTGCATATCAAACGCCTGCGTGACCGGTTCAGCGGATACAAAAATGACTTTTCCATCCGAACGGTCCGTGGTATCGGCTACAAAGTAGAAATGGTGAATCCATGAAATCGCTGTATATAAGAATGAGTATATTATTCTGTTCGGTAATTGTGATCAGCAGCGTGCTGGGATTTCTCATATCCAACGCCTATTATCAGGTCAAAGTAAAACCGCAGAATGACGCCAAGCTTACCAAAATGGCTATTGGCCTGCAGTCTTTTATTGAAGATCATCCGGATGCCGTGGAGGAATATCTGCTCAGCACCGCTTCCCTGGGATACAAGATGTATCTACGGGGCGAACAGGGGGATGAACGATTCTATGGGCTGCCTTTCCGCAAAAATGATCTGAAGGAAGATGATTTGCAAAAAGTGCTGGCCGGAGGCATCTATCATGGGGTGTCTGACTTTCCCAGTCAGTTGTTCGTTACCGGATTTTTTGATAATCAGCTCAGCAATTCGATAGGTGTTCCCATATATGTTCACGGCCAGCCCTATGCGCTGTTTATGCGTCCGGATGCCGAGGTACAGTTCGGTGAGCTGCGGATTTTTTTTGCCGTGCTCATTGCAGTAACGATTCTTTTCAGTCTATGGTTTGTTCTGATCTCTGTTTTTCATGTGGTAAGGCCCATCACCCGGCTCACGGAGGCTACCAAAAAAATCTCCAAGGGCAGATATGATATTAAGCTCTATACGGCACGGCGCGATGAGATTGGTCAGCTGGCATCCCACTTCATGGTCATGAGCCGGGAGCTGGAGCGGACGAATCAGGCACGACAGGAATTTGTCGCCAACGTATCGCATGAGATCGAATCTCCGCTGACTTCTATCCAGGGCTTCGCCCATGCTCTTAAAGATGGCACTCTCCCCGACCAGCAGCGGTTAGAGTATCTGTCCATCATTGATGAGGAGAGCCGTAGGCTGTCTATGCTCAGTAAACAGCTGCTCACCTTGTCTTCACTGGATTATGACGGATATACGCTGGAGAAGAAAAGCATAGATCTGCGGGCACAGCTGCGCCAGGTTGTGCAGATTATGGAGTGGCAACTGACGGAGAAGGAGCTTGCGGTGCGGCTGCATGTGCCGGATATCAATCTTCAGGGCGATTCCAATCTGCTATACCAGGTATGGATGAATCTGTTGTCTAACGCGATAAAATATACCCAAGTTGGCGGATCTATCACGATCTCGGCGGAAATCTCACATCACAGCTGTGTCCTATCTGTTGCGGATAATGGCTTAGGCATTCCTGAGGATCAGCTGCCGATGATATTTGACCGCTTCTATAAAGTAGACCGGGCGCGTACCCGGGGGAGCAACAGCACCGGTCTTGGATTATCCATTGCGCGGAAAATAATCGAAGTCCACGGCGGTACCATTGAAGCGGAGAGCCAGCTTGGAAAAGGAACTGTTTTTACAGTTGTACTGCCGCTTTTGTAATTCTCTATTCATACTCCGTTCATTTTCATCTTCTAGACTGTGTCTATACAGATTAGAAGGAGTGGTTACATGTTTTTGGCATTAAGGGAGATGAGGCACTCCAAAGCACGCTACAGTCTCATAATGGTCATTATGCTCCTGGTCTCATTTCTGGTCCTGTTCGTGACCGGGCTTGCGCGGGGATTGGCTTATGCTAATATATCCGCTGTAGAGAACATGTCCGCCAATTACTTTGTGGTACAAAAGGACGCCGATCATACCTTCAGACGTTCCCAATTGGGTGAAGGCGAGCTTGCTGCCGCACGTTCGGTTGCCGGAGAGCAGAATGCTTCTCCACTAGCGGTGCAGATGAGCACAATTACTGCTGCAGAGGCGGATATAAAAGCGGACATTACCTTTTTTGCAGTTGATATGGATGGTATGCTGGCACCCAAGGCGGTTCAAGGGTCCGGCATTACCAATGAAACACAGGGCAAAGTGCTTGCAGATTCGAAGCTTGCAGATTCAGGGGTTACGATCGGCAGTTCAATCAAAGATCAGGCCTCCGGGCTGACCTTCAAGGTAGCAGGTTTTGTAAAAGACAGCTCTTACAGCCATACTCCAGTTGTCTACATTAACAATCTGGACTGGAATGCTATAAGACAGGGCTCGGGCCAGAGCGGCATAGATGCAGACTCTGTTCCTTATAATGTCATAGCGCTACAGGCAACCTCTAGTCAAGCTTCTCAGATCACGGACAAACTGGACAATGTCGAGGTTATTACGCAAAAACAGGCAATCGCCAGCATTCCTGGATACTCTGCCGAACAGAACTCACTGCTGATGATGATCGTGTTCCTGTTCGTCATTGCAGCATTTGTACTTGCTGTATTCTTCTATGTGATTACGATCCAGAAGACCAGCCAGTTCGGCATTCTGAAAGCGATGGGTACTAAGATGTCCTACTTGGCCTGGAGTGTGGTCGGTCAGGTGTTGATACTCTCGGTAGCCAGTCTTGCAGTAAGCCTGTTGCTGACCTTTGGTATGAATATGGGCCTGCCGGATACGATGCCGTTCCAATTGGAAGGCAAGACGATCCTCTTGACCTGTGTACTGTTCGTCGGGATGTCACTGTTAGGCTCGCTGATCTCGGTAGCCAGAGTGGCAAAAGTAGACGCCTTAGAAGCGATAGGGAGGACTGGAGCATGAGTGCTGCTAAGTTAATGATGAAGCAAGTGACGCAGACGTACGGCGACGGTGATAGAGCTATGACTGTATTGAATCATCTTGATTTTACGGTGAACGAAGGCGAATTTGTGGCAGTGCTAGGGCCCTCCGGTTCTGGTAAAAGCACTTTTCTCTCCGCAGCCGGTGCGCTTCTGACTCCGACTAGCGGTGAAATCTTCATTGATGGTGAACCGCTGGGCAACAAGGATAAAAGAGAGCTAACCGAGCTTCGATTGCAAAAGGTCGGTTTTATGTTCCAAAGTGCCCAGTTGCTGCCCTACCTGAAAGTGGAAGAACAGCTGTTGTATGTGGCTAAACTTGCAAAGCTGAGCAGCAAGGAAGCTAAAGAACGTTCGGCCTATCTGCTGAAGCGGCTGGAAATCTGGGAGCGCCGGAATCATTATCCCGGGCAGCTCTCCGGCGGGGAGAAGCAGCGCGTGGCGATAGCCAGAGCCTGGATGAACAAGCCGGCCATTCTGTTTGCCGACGAGCCGACGGCAAGCCTGGATTTCAGCCGCGGGCACGAGGTGGTCCGTATGATTGCGGATGAGGTGACAAGCGAAGGCAAAGCGGCTGTCATGGTGACTCATGACGAGCGGATGCTGGAGTGGTGTAACCGGGTGTATCTTTTACAGGATGGCGTGCTGGTTGAACAGTAGGAAAGTTCGGTACTCCAGAGCAACTAGGATAACACATCCTAGCGCAAAAACTGGTTTCATGAGGAAGGGCTGATAAATCTAGCCCTTCTTTTTTATTTGCAATTTTAATACTTTATATGAAAGAATTTTAATTTTGAACCTTGGGCGAAGAGGAAAACCATTGCCACGTGTTGAAAAAAGAATTTAGAAAAATTTTCTTGTCTGGTCGATTTCGTTGTCTCTCGTTCGTTGCTTATATAAAGGGAAATCACTTAAGGAGGAGATTCACGATGAGATTCATGAGGATCGTCTAATTAACAACTGATTCTGAGGCTGGCGTCATGCCAAGTCACAACGAAAAGGAACGAGAATTACTCTTGACGCGCGCTTCCGATTGCGCCGTAGAATAAAACAAGATACGAGAGGGGAAGTACAAATGAGCCAAGAAGTTACCGATTTTATTGAGAAAGTCAAAGAGCTTTGGCAAGTTCAGCTGTGCAAGGAATTGCGCCAAATCGTCCACAACGCTATTCCAGACGTTCAAGAGCGTATACAATACAACAAACCTCATTTTCTAAAAAACAAAAAATATGCAGCAGTGATCTCGAATTCGAAGGACGCTGTAAGCTTCACGATCTTCAATGCGACCGAACTGGAACTCCCTGAAGGAATGTTCGAAGGCCCTCCAGAACGGAAGACGATCAAGTTCCGCAGCGGCCAGCAAGTGGATGACGTCATGCTCACCCATTTAATAAAACAAGCCTCCAGTACCCTATAAGTCAAACGCCGCCCTTAAATGGGCGGTTTTATATTTTGAAAAGAAGAATATCCATGTTCATGGTAAATTCGAAAGACCACAAGGAGGTTGATGCGCTTAATGCAGCGTGTATGGTCAAATCTTATGGCAGTGGCGCATGGAGGAATCTTGATATAAGGAAGACCATTGATAAACAGAAGTTTCATCATTTGAAGATTTGGGTATATAAGCTATGTTTTTGAAATATAAACGTCAACATGTAACAAGTTGAAAGGTGAGGGGCGTCATGGATTTTCCAATCAATATCCTGCTCGTAGATGATCACCCGGAAAATCTGATTGCCATTGAAGCAGTTCTTAGCGATGAGCCTTATCGTCTGGTTCGGGCGTATTCCGGGATGGAAGCTCTGCGCTGTTTATTGGAAGAGGAGTTTGCGGTGATTGTAATGGATGTGCAAATGCCGGAAATGGACGGTTTTGAGACAGCCAGAATCATCCGTACCCGGGAAAAAACCAAATACGTGCCGATCATCTTCCTGACTGCCACCAGCAATACTATGGAGCATATTTTCGCAGGGTATTCCGCCGGTGCAATGGATTATATGACGAAACCCTTTGTCCCGCAAATCTTCAAATCCAAAATTGAGGGTTACGTCAATATGTACGAAGCCAACCAAACCCTTCAGATTCAAAGCGAAATGTTGAAGAAACAAACGAGACAAATGGAGAAAACCAATCAAGCGCTCAGTAAGGCCAAGGAATCGGCTGAAATTGCCTCCCGAGTGAAATCGGAATTTCTGGCCATGATGAGTCATGAAATCCGGACACCTCTAAATGGAATCATTGGTATGTCTGATCTGCTTCTTGCCTCCGATTTACCTGAAGAATACACGGAGATGGCAGGAATTATCCACAAAAGCGGCAATGCACTGCTATCTGTAATCAACCATATTCTTGATTTTTCCAAAATCGAATCGGGAAAGATGGAACTGGAGGAGGAACCGTTCTCCCTTCAGCAATGCTTGAATGAGACTATTGATTTGTTTACGGCCCAGACTAGAGAACGGCATCTGGAAATGGCAGTGATGGTTGATCCTATGTTGCCGTCCTGTATCAAAGGCGATATGAACCGCCTGCGTCAGGTATTGAATAATCTTGTAGGCAATGCCGTGAAATTTACGCCTGAAGGCAGTGTATACATAATGGTTAACAAGCTAGCGGAGACGGAGAATTCGCTTACGCTTGAATTTATGATCAAAGATACCGGGATCGGTATCCCTCAGGATAAGATAAACGAAATGTTCCAGCCATTCTCCCAGCTCGATGCCTCAACCACACGCAAGTTCGGCGGTACAGGGCTCGGATTATCCATTAGTAAAGCTCTGGTCGAGCTCATGGGCGGCACGATTTGGGTAGAACCCTCGAACGATCCCGGGGCAACATTCATTTTCACAATTGTTGTCAAGCCATGTCTGAGCCCATATCCTGCCGCTCCTGCATCGGACGATCCGTTTCAAAAGCCGGAGGAAAAGGATATTATGATTATCTGTGATCCTGCAGCACCGATTCGTATATTAGTCGCAGAGGGAGATCACGTAAGCGGGAGGCTCATGATACAAATGCTGCGGACACTCGGCTTCACCGCCGATTTGGCAGAGAACAGCACAGAGCTGCAGGAAGCTGCCGGGCAAATGGCTTACGATCTGCTTTTCCTTGACACGCGAATACCAATGAATGTAGATTCCGGGACTGAAAAGGAAATGATTACGAATGTTATGAATAAGCATCCTGTGACCATTGGCATGACAGCGGACATTTCCAAGGAAACGATGCGGTGGTGCTTGTCCTCGGGTATGGACGATTTTATCACCAAGCCCATTCGGTTGAATGATATCAAGCAGGTTATTCTAAAATATATGATGCAAAAGGGGCAGGGTTGAGAATATGAAGGATCAAAATCAATTTAGTGAAAAAAACGATGATCAAATAGATGCCGGTGAACTGCTCAATGCCTTGATGGCAATGAAAAAAGGCAACTTTTCCTATAGAATGCCCTATGACCGCACAGGTATTGCGGGTAAGGTAGCGGATACGTTTAATGAGATCATGGACATTCAGGAAGGACTGGTATATGAAGTACAGACTGTAGCCAAGGTTGTCGGTAAAGAAGGCAATCTGTCGAAAAGGTTTGTACAGAAAAATCTGGGCGGATCATGGGAGACGATCACGGATTCGCTCAACGGACTGGTCATTGATCTGATTCAACCTACAAGCGAGATGGTTCGGGTAATTAACGCAGTGGCCAAAGGCGATCTGTCCCAAAAGGTGGAACTGGAAATCGAAGGAAGACCGCTCACCGGTGAGTTCCAGAGAACGGCAAGTAATATTAATATGATGGTGAACCAGCTCAGTACCTTTGCTTCGGAGGTTACCCGTGTGGCGCGCGAGGTGGGTACGGAGGGGATCTTAGGCGGACAGGCAGACGTCAAAGGTGTATCTGGAACATGGAAGGATCTTACAGATAGTGTAAATTACATGGCCACAAATCTTACGGATCAAGTGCGTAACATCGCGGCTGTAACTACTGCCGTGGCCAACGGGGATCTGTCGAAGCAAATTACGGTAAATGCACGGGGGGAAATCCTTGAGCTCAAAAATACGATCAACACCATGGTGGACCAGCTCTCGATGTTCTCTTCCGAGGTGACCCGTGTGGCGCGCGAGGTGGGTACAGAAGGCAAACTAGGTGGGCAGGCAGACGTTAAGGATGTATCGGGGACTTGGCGGGATTTGACCGAAAGTGTTAACTACATGGCCTCCAACCTGACCAACCAAGTGCGTAATATTGCTGTTGTAACCACTGCGGTTGCAAATGGCGATCTATCGAAGAAAATTACAGCGGATGTTCAAGGAGAAATCCTGGAACTCAAGAATACAATCAACACGATGGTGGATCAATTGTCGACCTTTGCTTCCGAGGTTACCCGGATGGCGCGCGAAGTCGGTACGGAAGGGATACTCGGCGGGCAGGCGGATGTAAAAGGCGTATCCGGAACCTGGCGCGATTTGACTGAAAGTGTTAACTACATGGCTTCTAACCTTACTAACCAGGTGCGTAACATCGCAGAGGTGACGACCGCTGTTGCTAAGGGGGACTTATCGAAGACGATTACCGTAGATGCTAAAGGCGAGATCCTCCAATTAAAAAGCACGATCAACATCATGGTGGATCAGCTCAGCAACTTTGCCTCCGAGGTTACCCGTGTAGCGCGGGAGGTTTCCACAGAAGGAATTCTGGGCGGTCAAGCAGATGTTAAAGGGGTATCAGGCACGTGGAAGGACTTGACAGACAGCGTTAACTTTATGGCCGGCACGTTGACTGATCAGGTGCGCAATATTGCTGAAGTGACCACAGCGGTGGCAAAAGGCGACCTGTCCAAACAGATTACGGTGAATGCGACAGGCGAGATACTGGAGCTTAAGAACACCATTAACACAATGGTAGAGCAACTCTCAACCTTTGCTTCAGAGGTTACGCGGGTGGCGCGGGAAGTAGGTACCGAAGGCATGCTGGGCGGACAAGCCCAAGTTAAAGGCGTTGCGGGAACCTGGCGGGATTTGACCGAGAGTGTTAACTATATGGCTTCCAACTTGACCAACCAGGTGCGCAACATCGCGGTCGTGACCACTGCGGTGGCGAACGGTGATCTGTCTAAGAAGATCACGGCAGATGTGCAAGGAGAAATTCTGGAGCTCAAAAATACAATCAATACGATGGTGGACCAGCTTTCGATGTTCTCCTCAGAGGTTACGCGGGTGGCACGTGAGGTGGGTACGGACGGGAAATTGGGCGGTCAAGCTCAGGTTAAAGGAGTCGGCGGGACCTGGAAAGACTTGACGGAAGGCGTTAATAACATGGCCCGGAATCTGACGGACCAGGTGCGGAACATTGCAGACGTCACGACGGCGGTAGCTAAGGGCGATCTGTCTAAGAAAATCACTGTAGACGTAAAGGGTGAGATTCTGGAGCTCAAGAATACGATCAATACCATGGTGGATCAGCTCTCCACCTTTGCTTCCGAGGTTACCAGGGTAGCGCGTGAGGTAGGTACTGATGGAAAACTGGGCGCCCAGGCTGAAGTCAAAGATGTATCCGGCACGTGGAAAGACTTGACGGATACGGTCAACTACATGGCCAGTAACCTGACCATCCAGATGCGTAACATTGCTGGGGTTACAACAGCAGTAGCGAACGGAGACCTGTCCAAGAAAATCACTGTAGACGTAAAAGGCGAACTGTTGGAACTGAAGAACACGATCAACACGATGGTGGATCAACTGAATTCCTTCGCCTCCGAAGTAACGCGGGTGGCGCGAGAAGTAGGTACAGACGGGAAGCTGGGCGGACAAGCCCAGGTGCGAGGTGTCGGAGGGATCTGGAAAGACCTCACAGATAACGTTAATATTATGGCGACCAACCTTACGGATCAGGTGCGCGGAATTGCTAAGGTCGTAACTGCGGTTGCGAACGGTAACCTGAAGCAGAAGCTGACCGTAGAAGCAAAAGGCGAAATCGCCGAACTGACGGATACCATCAATAATATGATCGATACTCTGGCTACCTTTGCAGATCAGGTTACTACTGTGGCGCGTGAAGTAGGTGCAGAAGGGAAGCTGGGCGGACAAGCGAATGTCCCTGGAGCAGCCGGTACCTGGCGCGATCTGACCGACAACGTTAACTATATGGCGAGTACACTGACCACTCAGGTACGTGCCATCACTAACGTCGCAACAGCGGTAACGAATGGCGATCTGTCGCGTGCTATTGACGTATCTGCATCCGGAGAAGTCGCGACGCTTAAAGACAACATTAACGAAATGATCCGGAATCTGAAGGAGACGACCCGAATCAATACGGAGCAGGACTGGCTCAAAACCAATCTCGCCAAATTCTCACGACTGCTGCAAGGACAAAGAGATTTGTATGCGGTAAGCCGTATGATTCTGTCCGAACTGGCTCCGCTTGTCTCCATGCAGCACGGTGTTTTCTATATCAATGAACCGTCTGGCGGCGAACCGGTGCTGAAGCTGTTTGCCAGCTATGCTTACCAGAGCCGCAAACATTTAGCGAACGAATTCCGGGCCGGGCAAGGATTGGTAGGTCAATGTCTCATTGAGAAACAGCGGATTCTGCTTACCAATGTTCCAGGTGACTACGTTGTGATATCCTCCGCTCTAGGAGAAGCTACACCGCTCAACATTATTTTGCTGCCGATTATCTTTGAAGATCAGGTACTTGCGATTCTTGAACTGGCAACCTTCCGGCCATACAGTGATATAGATATTGCATTCCTGGATCAGCTTACCGAGTCTATTGGAATTGTAATTAACACGATGCAAGCGAACCAACGTACGGAAGAGCTGCTGATTCAATCGCAGTCTCTCACCGAGGAGCTCCAGAAGCAGCAGATGGAGCTGCGGAATACGAATGATGAACTCGAGGATAAAGCGAAGCTGCTCGTACTGCAGAAGGCGGAAGTGGAGAGCAAGAACCATGAAGTTGAGGTGGCCAAACGATACCTGGAGGAGAAAGCGGAACAGCTTGCTCTCACATCCAAGTATAAGTCCGAATTCTTGGCCAATATGTCGCACGAACTTCGTACTCCTCTCAATTCCTTGCTGCTATTGGCTGAACAGCTTGCCGAGAATCCGGAGGCCAATCTTAACGATATCCAAGTGAAGTTCGCAAAGACTATTCAAGACTCGGGATTCGAATTACTTAACCTTATTAATGATATCCTGGATCTGTCGAAAGTCGAATCTGGCACGATTACACCTGATTTCAGTGTGGTTTCTTTGGCTGAACTCACAGATGGTCTAGACCGTACTTTCCGCCATATGGTCGATGCTAAGAAGCTCGAATATCGAATCCAGCTTGAAGCCGGTGTACCGGCAAGTGTTGAAACGGACTTCAAACGACTTCAGCAAATCCTGAAAAATTTACTATCCAATGCCTTTAAGTTCACGGAACAAGGTCAGATCATGCTTCAGATCCGCAAAGCAAGCGAAGGCTGGCACCCGGACAATGAGTCGCTGAATCGTGCCAAAACGGTCATTTGCTTCTCCGTAAGCGACACGGGGATCGGCATCCCTCATGAAAAACAACAGATCATATTCGAAGCCTTCCAACAGGCGGACGGCAGCACGAACCGGGAATATGGCGGAACCGGTTTGGGGCTTGCCATATCACGTGAAATTGCCGAGATGCTTGGGGGAGAAATCACCCTGTACAGTGAAGTGGGCAAGGGAAGTGTATTTAACCTGTACCTTCCAACAGAAGCGGAATTCACAGAGCCGGAGACCCGGAAGGCACATGTTCCGGAAGTGATTGATATCACCCCTCCAAAACGCAGAAGCAGCATGGCCACACCCGAAGAAGACGCATTGATTGACGACCGGGATAATATCGAGCCGGGTGATCGTGTATTCCTGATTATTGAGGATGATCAAAAGTTCAATGAGATTATTCTCGACCTTCTCCATAAACGAGGGCTCAAAGGTGTCATTACGGCCAGCGGCTATGATGCCCTGGAACTTGTTCATAAGTACCATCCGATCGCTATCACGCTGGATCTGCATCTGGGTGGGGATAGCAACGGTTGGTTGGTGCTCGAGCAGCTGAAGAACGATATCGATGTGCGGCATATTCCGATTTGTGTCATGACTGTTGACGAGGATGAGGTGCTTCTGCTGCAGAAGGGGGTTCACGATTATTTCCGGAAACCGGTGAATAACGAAGAGCTTGAGAATGCACTGGATCGATTGAACCAATTTGCTGACAAAAAAGGGCGTAACCTGTTGTTGGTCGTCCATGATGAGCAAGAGCGCAAGCAAATCATTGAACTTTTAAGCAATCAGGATCTGAAGCTCACGGCAGTAGACACAGGGCGCAAAGCTTTGAACCAGATGAATACCAAAGATTTCGATTGTGTAATCCTGGATAATAGCCTGCCGGATATGAATCTCATTAGGCTCATCCGGGACATGTATAAGAACGCCAAAAACAAAAGGGTACCCGTAGTAGCCCGTCTGAGCAAGAAGTTGACGGCGGAGGAGGAAAACGAGTGGGATGAGCTCGTTAAAATGGCGGTTCTCAAGGAGGTTAAGTCAAATGTCCAATTGATTGACGAAACTACCCTCTTCCTGCACCTCAAGGCCGAGGACCTGCCGTCCGGCTTAAAGGACAAGCTGGTAAAACTATATCATTCGGATGAAATGATTGAGTATAAGAAAGTGCTTGTTGTAGATGATGATATCCGGAACATTTTTGCCCTTACCTCGATCTTGGAGCGTCACCATATGAAAGTCATTCCTGCGGAGAACGGCCAGGATGCGATCAATCTCCTGGAACAGACTCCGGATATCGAAATCGTGCTCATGGATATCATGATGCCAGGAATGGATGGTTATGAAACAACCCGGGCGATCCGGCAAAAGGCGGAATTCCAGAACCTTCCGATTCTTGCACTCACGGCAAAAGCCATGAAGGGAGACCGGGAGCTATGCATCGAAGCAGGCTGCTCCGATTACATCACCAAACCGGTCAACAGTGCTCATTTGTTATCCATGATGCGCACATGGCTGGACCAATGACCCGTACGGTCTAACCTCTAATTTTAATGGAGACCCATAAGAAGGGACACTTAGAAAAAGTGCCCTTCTTGTGGGTCTTTTTGGGTTTGAACGGAATTACTACACATATTCCTTGCTCAGCAGCAGATTTCATTGCTCACGGGGATGCACGGAAATATGGTTCGAAGGTAAGCTTAAGTTGCAGGTAAGAAAGGAGGATGGGATGTGGAAGAGATTCCATTCGTAACACAGCATATCTGGTCACCGGCTGAACTGGGCGGGGGCGGTTATATTACAGGGCTGATTCAGCATCCATCTAGAAGCGGAGTGCTATACGCCCGTTGCGATGTGGCGGGCGTCTTCGCCAGCACCGACGGCGGCTTCCGCTGGGAAGCCCGAAATGGCGGACTCTCGAAGGCGTATCACCACCAGGTGCAAAGCTTTGCTATTAGTCCGCATCATCCTGAGGTATTGTTCCGCTGCTCGGGGGAAGTTCGCAGCCATCAATTTTACGGCTCGGTTCACAAATCAGGCGATGGCGGGCACACCTGGAGAGAGGTTTGTACAGATATGGGCTTTTACGGTAATGGTCCTACCCGGATGTACGGTGAAATCATCGCGGTAGATCCTTATCACCCAGAAGTTGTGATTGCTGGTGGTTATACTGGCGGCTTATGGATCAGCCGGGATGAAGGGGAGACCTGGAAGCCATCTCCGCTGCCGGAGGAACGGTTCGGGTGTGTCGTATTCCATCCAGGTATACCTGGATTACTGTATGCAGGAACCATAAGTGATGAAGATCTTAATATGGATTATGTGGAGACAGGGGAGGGCGGAGTGTTGGGACTGCTTCAGGACCTGCCCCGCGGCAAGACTGGTAAGCTCTATGCCAGCAGTGACCAAGGCAAGTCTTGGGTGCTTCTGCATGAAGGCCCAAGCTTTGCCGAGCTTGCCTTCGACAGCCGTGACACCAAGCGGGTGCGTGCTGCTTGCATATGGAATGGCATCCTGCAGAGCCACGATGGCGGCGGGACATGGCAGTCTGACATGACAGGGCTGCTCCAGGGCAGGCAGAGATACGGAACGGTTGTACAGGACAACCATCATCCGCACCTGTGGTATACGGCCCCGGATGTCCGGCCTCATATGAAGACGGTTCCGCCGATTCCGTTGTATGTATCCGGTCTGGACAGTGGCGATACTGAAGAGTGGCAGCTCCTCCGTCAGTATAAGGATCAGGATTTGAGCGGGTTCCCTGTATATATGGATCACTTCGACAGCGGTTCGCGGGCAGAGGCGACAGGCTGGGCGATCTCCAAAATCATTGTCGACTACTTCTGCGAAGGCCGTCTCTATCTGACCAACTGGTATGGAGTTGCCGTCAGCGCAGATAGAGGAAGAACTTGGCAGGCAGCTCACTTTCAGGGCCTGGAGACGACATGTATGGAAGCTGTTACCGCCGATCCGCATGAGCCGGGCAAGTTCTGTGTTACGATGGCTGACCACCCGCCCAAGATCACTGTAGATGGAGGCAGAAACTTTTGGAATCTCCCTGGCATTCCCGGTTATTCGGGAAGTACGGCAGCTGTAATCCTGCGAACATCTTCTCAGCACTATCTCTACGGACTTGTCGGTCATGGGCGTACTGCATGCATTGCATTAAGCCGGGACAATGGAGCGACCGCTTCAGCTGTGCTCACGCTGGGACAGGGTCTGTTTGTGCAGGCTTTGCGGGAGGACGGTGTGGAGACGGGCACCTGTTATGCCTATATCGATGGCCCGATTGCATCGGGAGCCGGAATCTATTGTTCCAAGGATGGCGGGGTGACCTGGGAGCAGACTGCTTTTCGTCCTCCCGTATACATGACAGAATTACCTCATCTGAAGAACTGGGTTGAAGCCGACCTGCTGTCTGTAGTGGTCTATCAGGTCAAAAATGCCTGCGGGGCTAATCAGCTGCTGGCAGCAAGCCCCATACAAAAGGGCCGGATACTGGTTGGTGAATGGACAGAGGGAATCTGGGAATCACAGGATGGTGGAGACACCTGGGAATCGATCGGGAAAGGTCTTCCATTTCAGCGGAGAGGTCCGGTGTCGGTATTGAACACTGTAGCCTATTCTCCAAGTGACCCAGATTCGATATATGCCGGTTTCATTACAGAAGGACTATGGCTTACTACCAATGCAGGGCAGTCCTGGAGCAAGCTATATCCTGCTGAGGCGGACCAGGCTTTTAATGTATCTGCACTAACTGTGGGGAGTGGAGACGGTGGAGAGGATCTGTTAATCCTTGCCTGTGAACCCATGGTCATGAATGGTACGGAGTCTCAAGTGGTCTGCAGCCGGGATGGCGGAGGTCACTGGGAGGCTTGGAATCAGACAGAACTGGGGGCGGTCCGCTGGAAAGGAATCACTCTTGATGCTGCGGGAAAACAGGTGCTCAGCGTATCCTGCGGCAATGGAGCTTATCGTACACCCCTTATGGACAAAATATAATTCGGCACAAAAGCCGGACATCGTTGCTGCAGCATAGTTTTCGTTGCTGCTGTACCTTGTTGAGCTTTATGGAAAACGCTTACATTGGAGGTGCCGGACGACGTCCTTGTCGTAATTCCACCGGCTATAAGTGAGTGGGGGCCTGATTGAAGTGGTACCACGTATGAGGGGGAAATGGTTCCATGGTTGGCTGGCCGTAGTTCTGATAGTTGCATTAATTTTCGTCCCTAGTGCTACAGTGCGGGGGGCTGGCGAGAATCTGCTGGGTAATCCCGGGTTTGAAGCGGGAGATACGCTCTGGGAGAAGTGGGGAAGTCCGGTGGTGACAACCGCCGAGAAGCATGGAGGCTCAAATAGCCTTTGGGTCAAGCGAAGTACAGGAGGGGCATCAGCGTCAGTTGCAGTACAGCAGGGTAAAACCTACCGGGTCGGATTATGGGTTAAGTTTGCCGCAGCAGGTGTCACTAACGCGACGATTGATATGGACATTTTTGGCACGAAGCAATCGAAGGAGCAGCTTCATTTCTCAGGCTCGACAGAATGGGAATACCGGCAGCTCCTGTATACGCCGGGGCCAGGTGTGCAGTATATCCGCTTGTCCTTCTGGAACGCCACGAGCAAAGACTATTATATCGACGACGGTATCATTCGGGAGAATGTGGATATCGAACGCCCCACAACTCCTGGTGCATGGCAGGCACAGCATGACTCCAAAGCACTGAAGCTAACCTGGGCGGGGTCCACGGATGATATGGGAGTGGATTCCTACCAGATTTTTTACAAAAGAACAGATGCTGCTGACTGGAATACCGCGGTTATCCCTCATCAGCAATCCGTTACACAGTACACGTATACCCTCAATAATCTGGATCCTTTTTCAGTGTATGCGATTATGCTGAGGGCCAAGGATATAGCGGGCAACACCTCTGATGCCGTGATGGGACTGGAGGCTACACCGGGATATAATCAGGTACCTAACGGAGGATTGGAGACGGGGTATCTTCTGCCTTGGATTAGAACAGGGACCGTACAAACGACAACTTATGATCCCTATTCAGGAATGTATGCGATGAAGCTGATGAATTCCTCTACTGTCAAAACGCCTATTATACTCTCGAACAATAGTGCTTCCTATCTGGTTTCTTTTTGGAGCAAATTCAATACGATACCGCCGGGAACCTTCACAGTAACCATGGATGTCTATCAAGGGTTCTCTGTAAATTCTTATCCGCTCTATACTAACGCCACAGCAGCCTGGTCCCGTTCGGAGCAGCAGATTCAGACCGGCAACGGATGGGCTGGCCTGCAGCTCCGGGCTGGTAATTGGAGCGGAGGGGATATGTATCTGGATCAGGTATTTATCGGCAAGATGCCAGTAATTCCGACTGACCTTAGCCCAACTGCACCTGCGGGTTTCAAGGCGGGAACAATAGACGGGGTATCTGCAGAGCTGGAGTGGGCATCATCCACAGGACCCTTTGGCGTGAGAGAGTATAAGCTGCTCTATAAAAAAACCTCTGACACCAGCTGGAGCAGCCTGACAATTCCTTATGTTTCCGGACAATCCATGTATGCTTACAAGCTGGAAGGCTTATCCCCGGAGAGTGTATATGATATTGAAGTTAAAGCAGTTAGTGAAGGGACGGCTATTTCCGCTGCAAGTACTCTTCAGTTGACGACTACCCGGATGTTTCCGGTGAACCCAAATGCATCTGAGGCTGCGTCTGCGCTTCTCGACAGCCTCTATGCTACGATGGGGAATGCTATCTTTACGGGCCAACACAATTATTACGAAGAGCCTGCAAAATGGTATGACAAGGCGGCAGAGCTGACGGGTTATTATCCGGCATTATGGGGCTCGGATTTTGCCTATTATACCGGGGAAGATATGGGCGAAGTGCGCCAATCCATGATTGACGAGGCGATTCGTCAAGGCCACGCCGGAACCATTGTGACTCTCACCTATCACCAGACCCGGCCCATGGACCCCGCCACCTCCGGCTGGGAGAGTGTGACGGGTGATGTGACAGAAACCCAAATGACAGAGATCGTCACTCCGGGCACTGTGCTGTACAATCAGTGGGCCGCCCAGGTAGATGAGATCGCAGGATATCTGAAGCAGCTGCAGGATGAAGGTATTCCGGTATTGTGGCGGCCGTATCACGAGATGAATGCTGAATTTTTCTGGTGGGGCGCAAGACCTGAGCTGTTCAGGCAGCTATGGCACAATATGTACGACCGCTTAACGAATCTGCATGGTCTGAATAATCTGATCTGGGTGTGGAGCCCGAATGCGGAGAGCTCCTGGGCGTATGACTCAACCCCCTATTATCCCGGTCACGATGCTGTGGATGTGCTGGCTATGGACATCTATAACAACGATTACCGTGACACCTATTACAACAAACTACTGAAGCTCAGCGGAGGACGGCCTATTGCCATCGGAGAAAATGGCGAGCTACCGGATATGCAGATGCTGCGGGATAAACAGCCAAAATATGTGTACTTCATGACCTGGTCCCAATATTTAACCGACAAAAATTCGATTAGCGGCATTCAGGCGCTCTATAACGATCCACGGGCGTTAAAGAACGGAGAAACCGGAAACGGCCCGTTTATTCCGCCTCCGGTAGACTTCTATGTAATCGATGATTTCGAATCCTACGGTGGTTCGAATACAAGCCTGCGTTCCAAATGGCAGCGCAATGTCTCCGGCAATGCCGCAACCGTAACACTGGATACGTATCAGCTGAACGGTGGTACCTACGGGCTCAAGCTGGACTATACCGTCGGCAATCCCGGTTACGCAGGTGTCTATCGCAGCATGGGTAAGGAATGGCCTGGTATGGAGGCGATCAGCTTCTGGCTGCAGCCGGATGGCTCGAACCGCCAGTTGGCTGTGCAATTTCATGAGACGAACGGAGAGGTCTGGGAAGCCAGTATCAAGATTGAAGGCACGGCTCCAAGGCTTGTAACGATTCCCTTTACGGACTTTGCAAGGCCCGGTTGGTCTACTGGTGGCAATGGAGTTATTGATTTGGGCTCGATTAAAGAGTTCGCCTTCTATGTAGCTCAGGGTAGTGGAACCCAGGGCAGCGGGACGATCTATTTTGATGATGTAAAGGCAATTAAGCTGTAAATAATCATCATTGCTGAACCACACATTTCGTTGGCCACGGTACTGGTGCCTCCTTCCTGATCTGAATAAGATTAAGGTGTAGAGCACAGAAACAGGAAGGATGACTAACGTGGAAATCGAACGAAAGGTCATTACCAGGGCGAAAGGAAAGCCAGTATCCTGGTGGAGCAGGTGGATCAGGCAGTGGGATATTCAGCTGATGGTTGTACCCGCAATGCTGTTTATCTTCGTCTTCAGCTATCTGCCCATGTATGGGGTATTGATGGCGTTCCAGGATTATCAGCTGTTCGGCGGTTTTTTTCATAGTCCATGGGTAGGGCTGAAGCATTTTGAGGCCTTCTTCAATTCGCCCGACTTCTGGACGGTAATGCGTAACACGATAGTAATTAGCCTGCTGAAGCTGTGTATCGGGTTTCCGGCTCCGATCCTGCTGGCGCTGATGCTTAATGAGGTCCGGCGCATGCTGTTCAAGCGGATCATCCAGACCGTCAGCTATCTGCCGCATTTTCTATCCTGGGTAATCGTAGGCGGGTTCGTAGGCTCGATGCTTTCGACCGATAATGGAAGCGTTAACATGCTGCTTATGAATCTCCATCTTACCACGGAGCCCATCAGCTTCCTGTCGGTGCCAGAGTATTTCTGGGGGATTCTGGTGGGAACAGGCATCTGGAAGGAGATGGGGTTCGCGGCTATCGTCTATCTGGCGGCAATTTCCGGAATTGATCCGCATCTCTATGAAGCCGCTTCCATTGATGGTGCAGGAAGATTCAAGCAGATCCAGCTGATTACGTTACCCTGCATCCGGCCGGTCATCATTATCTTCCTCATTCTGGCTGTGGGCAACATTTTGAATGCCGGATTCGAAGATATCCTGATCTTAGCTACCAATCCGATCCTGCGTGATGTATCCGACGTGATTGATACGTATGTCTACCGCATGGGGATTTTGAACAACCGTTTCTCTTATGCGGCGGCAGCGGGACTATTCAAGGCGATCGTAAGTATCGGACTTCTTGCCCTAGCGAACAAGGCAGCGAGAAAAATGGGTTCAAGTCTATGGTGAGCACAAGTGAATTACAACAAATTCGGAGAAGGAAGGCGGGGAGCAGGTTATGATGAAGCTGTCGGCGGGAGACAAAATCCTTCAAGTCATTATCTATGCACTGCTTCTGCTGCTGGGTTTCATCACCCTGTACCCTTTCTGGAATTCACTTGTGATCTCCTTCAATATGGGGTCGGACACGGCACTTGGCGGAATAACGTTCTGGCCGCGAAGTCCTACGCTGGATAATTACGAGGTCGTGTTCCGGGATAGCCGCATCGGCCATGCATTTCTGATCTCCATCATGCGCACCATCGTAGGCACCACCTTATCGGTCATGTTCACCGCCATATTGGCCTATGGCCTCTCCCGGAATGAACTGATGGGCCGCAAAGTATATATGGTATTCTGCATCATAACGATGTACTTCAGCGGTGGACTGATTCCAACCTTTCTCCTGCTGCGCGAATTTGGCATGATGGATACCTTCTGGGTACTGGTTATTCCAGGGATGATCAGTGTTTATAACATGATTATATTCCGGACTTTCTTTTTGGGGCTGCCGGCGGGACTGGTTGAATCGGCGCGGATTGACGGCTGCAACCATATCGGTGTACTGATCCGCATCATTATTCCCATCTCTGGTCCTGTCGTGGCAACCCTGTCCTTGTTTACAGCCGTGTACCACTGGAATGACTGGTTCTCGGCCAGCATTTATATTAACAATCCAGATCTGATCCCGATTCAGACCCTGCTGAAGCAGATCCTGAATTCCAATATTGTGACGGATCAGCTTCAGAAAGCTATAGGCAGCAGTGCAGCAGCGCAGGACCGTCTAGCGCTCGTACAGTCGGTCACCAGTAAATCGCTGATCATGGCAACGACCATGGTTGCTACACTGCCGATCATTATGGTCTACCCTTTTTTACAAAAATATTTCGTGAAAGGTGTATTAATCGGCTCGCTTAAAGAGTAAAGAATGAACATTAGAGAGGGGTTGCTCATTTGAAGTCCAAGAAGAGTTTTCCGCTGCTGAGTGTTGCATTATGTTCGGTGCTTATGATTGCCGGTTGTGGAGGGGGGAACAATACTGCGGCGCCATCCGCCGATCCTACCAAAGCACCTGCGGCAACAGAGACAACAGCGGCAAGTGCAATTCCCGAAGCAACAGCTGCAGGTGTCGGAAGCACGGTCAAACCTGTCTCCTTTACGTATTACAGTAATTACGATTGGGATACCACGGAACAGTGGGGCAGGGATTCCACAACCAAATGGATTGCTGATACCCTGAAGGTCCAAATGACTCCGGTTCAGTCCAGCGGCGCTGCCGAGACCAAGTTCAGCACAATGATTGCCTCAGGCAGTCTGCCTGATGTCATTATGATGGACCGGGGTGCAAATGTGGAGCGGCTTCGTCAGCCCGGGCTGCTGGTACCCTTTGACGATTATCTGGACCGTTACCCTAATCTGAAAAAGAACGCCGGTGAAGCCACACTGAACATGCTGCGCTCGGAAGACGGCAAGCTCTACCAGTTCCCTAACTGGTATACGTCAAGCCCGAACGGCAACGGCGGGTGGATCATTAACCGCAAAATATATAAGGAACTGGGTTCACCAAAACTGGAAACCTACGATGATCTGTACGCTTACCTGAAGCAGGTGAAGGAGAAATATCCCGATGTGGTGCCGCTTGAGGTAGGAGCCAAGGGCCGTGGAATCGATACGATGTATGGTGGATTTGCTGAAAATAAACCGTATCTGCCCAAAGCGAATCCGGTAGGCAATACGCTGGAATCGATTTTTGAGGATCAGGTATTTATCGAGAATATGCAGTACGCCAGCAAGCTTTTCCGTGAAAAGCTGATCACTCAAGACCTGTTCACCCAGACGGGTGACCAGATATCCGAGAAGCTCAAAACCGGCCGCGTAGCTGTCTATGTGGATGGTGATGTGGTGAATCCTGGACGGGGAGCAGATACCGCGCTCAGAACGACGGACCCCGATGCCGGATATGATATCATCTGGCCAATTCACAAAGCGGGCCTGGATGCAGCCAAAATCACACCAAACAATTACAATTCACTAGGCTGGAACGTGCTGGTCATCACGAAGAATGCCAAAGACCCGGAAGCGATCTTCTCTTATCTTGACTGGGTAACCAGCGAAGAAGGACAGCGGATTCTGAACTTCGGCCGGCAGGGACTCTACTGGGATGAGTATGATGCAGACGGCGTTCCTATTCTGAACGAGGCAGGTCTGAATACTCCGCAGGGAGACAAGGACAAGGAAAGAATCGGCCGTTTCAACTGGGTTGGCAACACGACCTTTATTGACCAGACCAAAGCCAAGATGGATGCGCAGCTTCCGCCCGACAAGCAGAATTGGACTACACTGGCCCAGCAGAAGGTGACCTGGAAGACCTCCAAGAACTTTACGGAGTTCGTGAATCTGGATCCGCTGCCGGACTCGGAAGAAGGAACCATTGCCACGGCGGTAAATGATATTTACCAGGAGGTTTTTGCCAAAACCCTGTATGCAAAAAGCGATGACGAAGTCATCAGCCTCTTAAATAAAGCGAATGAGGATGCGAAGAAAGCAGGCTATGAGAAGCTTCTGAAATTCCAAACCGGGAAATGGCAGGACAATCTGAGCAAGATGAAATAACACTAGAGCCATCCTAAGCCGTGGGGTATACTGAATCCAAGTGTACCCCCTTTTTACAATTATATGGTATTATCCGCAAGCACAGGTCGCCTGGGTGCAGATTGAATTCTGATTGTGAGGGTGATATGGGATGTACAAGGTGCTGCTGGTCGACGATGAGCTGCTGGATCTGGAGGGACTGCAGCGCTTCATGAACTGGGAAGGTCTTGGCATGGAGGTGTGTGCTGCCGCATGCAGCGGCTTTGAAGCCTTGGAGGTGCTGGAGTCGCAGACTGTGGATATTATGGTCACCGATATCAGAATGCCGATCATGTCAGGAATGGAGCTTGCCCGCAGAGCCCTTGAGCTGAACCCGAAGCTGAAGATTATATTTGTCAGCGGCTATGAGGATTTTCAATATGCCAAGCAGGCTATATCCATGAGCGCGTCCGGTTATGTGTTGAAGCCTGTGGATGATGAAGATCTGCGCAGATCACTTGAAGAGGTCCGGGAAAGTCTGGACCGCGAGCAGGAGCACAACTATTTGGAGCGGTATTTCTCCGAATCTGAGCCACTTCTGCGAAGGGAATTGTTCATACAGCTGATTGACGGAACCCCGGATGAAGAAAAGATATTGTCTCTCCTTCACCGAGTGGGGATCAACTGGAGTGGAGTGAGACTGTACGCGGCGCTGCTCGAACCCGATGATATGTCCTGGAAGCTGAACGGCTACAGTGACGGGGCCAAGGCAGAGATAGAGAACAGGCTAGAGCTGTCAATCGAGCGGTATTGTTCCGAAGAACAGATACAAGCGTGCAGAACGGAACGGTTCCATTATGCGCTGATTCTGGAGGAAGGTGTGGGCCACGAAAGACTCCGCAGGCTGACCCAACAGGCGGCGGACGGAACACCGCTGACGATAACCATCGGTGTGGGTCCTACCGTTAGCCATCTGTGTGAGCTGCGTGATTCTTTCCAGCAGGCAAGGAATGCGCTAGGACTGAAGTTGTTCCTGGGCAAAGGCAAGCTGATTCTCCATTCCGATGCCAGAGGGCCGATCTCGGCCTCCGCTAAGGACCTAGACAGCATCCTGCAAGCTTTATTTGCGGCGATGTCCTCTTATCGTCTGGTCGATGTGGATGACTGCAACGAAGAGCTGTTCGTATGGGTGGGCAATATGGAGACCAAGCTGGAGATTTACCAGCTTTTTCTGCACATTATCTCCAAGCTGGATGCATATCTGCATACGATCAATGAGGATTTTTATGAGCTGCTGGGGCTGGAACGCAAGCATCTCAATATTTTATATGACCTTGAGACCATTGAGGATATGAAATCCTGGCTCCGCCGCCGGATGTTCGAGTTATCCGAGCGCCTGCAGCGCAAACGCCAGGGGAAGAAACGCAAGCTTGTAGAGGAGATTCAGGCGTACATTGAAGAGCATCTGGAGCATAATGTCATGCTACGGGATGCAGCCAATTACTTTTCTTTTTCGCCTAACCATCTAGGTCAGATCTTCTATGAAGAGACCGGAGTGTATTTCTCCGATTATGTGGGGCAGCGGAGGCTGGAGCGGGTCAAGGTATTGCTTGGTGATCCAAAACTGAAGGTCTATGAAGCCGCAAACAGAGTGGGTTATAAAAATCTTTCCCATTTCAGCAAGCAGTTCAAGGAATTTTATGGTGTGAGCCCTGGCGATTACAGGAGACATCTGTGACATGCGGCGCATGGGGAATATTCCTTTTGGATACAAGCTCATTCTGCCTTATGTACTCTGCCTGCTGATTGCCGTATTGACGGTTGGCTTGTTCGCTTACACCCATTCTGTGAATTCCCTACGTGAAAAAACACGGGAGAATCTTCAAGGTACCCTGAGGCAAATGCGCGATAATATCCGTTACCGCACAGATGATCTCGAACGGATCTCGAACAGTCTCTACTACAATTACAGTCTGCAAAATGCACTGCGCCGCTATGATCAGGGCTGGTACAGCTATGAGACTATGACGAAGACCCTCATGCCGGCGCTCGAAAATCTGCTGAATTATACAGCCAGCAACATTGGCCTGTCCCTGTATCTTCAGAACGAATCACTGCCTGAGGTGTTCTATAAGGATGGAGGGCAGAATCCACTGCTCTCAACCAAACGCTACGAGATCTATCATCTGCAGCGGATACAAGATGCGGATTGGTACCGCATGCTGGAATTCCCAGGCACCCTCCCGGGTCTCAGCCACTGGCAGCAGATACTCCGCGATAAGGAGGACAACAATATCTCGCTGCTGCAGCGTCTGGACGATGTACAGCGCGGCAAGAAGATCGGACTCGTCCGGGTGACGGTGCAGATTAAGGATCTGCTGGACTCGGTGGATTATCGTAAAATCGGTGAATACAGCACGCTTGTCGTGCTTGACGACAGCGGAAGAATCGTGCTGAAGTCCTCGCCGGAAGATCCGGAAGGGGGGAGCATCCAGTCCGGTCCCGGACGGCTTGTTCTTAGTGAATCCCTGCACGGTCTGGGCTGGCAGCTGCAAGCCTACATTCCGGATAGCTTGTTCGATCAGAGCGCGAATGAAGTCCGCCGGATGACCCTGCTGGTCTGTCTGGTCAGCGCCTTCATTCTGGCAGTGCTGGGGATTTGGGTATCCGGTTACTTTTCACGGAGGATTCAGAAGATCGTGGGATCGCTCAATGCTTTTCATGACGGGGATTTCCACAAAAGAATCCGCTTCAAAGGCAATGACGAGCTGGCTCAAATCGCTACCGCTTTCAATCGGATGGGCAGCAATATGGAAGAACTGATCCACAAAAATTACGTTGCCGATCTGCAGAAAAAGGAAGCAGAGCTGGAGTCGCTGCAGGCGCAGATCAATCCCCATTTCCTCTACAATACTCTCTCCTCCATCAATCGTCTCGCGCAATTCGGCGATATCGATAAACTGCATATTATGGTCCAAGAGCTGGCGAAATTCTACAGGCTTAGTCTGAACCGCGGAGAAATCCTGACCACCGTGGGTAATGAAATAGGACATGCTAAAGCTTATGTGGCAATCCAGTGTATCAAATACGGTGAACGGCTTAGTGTATATTATGACATCGACCCGGAAGTTCTGGAGTATGCCACGGTCAAGTTGATACTCCAGCCGCTGATTGAAAATGCGCTCGAGCATGCTTGGTTCGGAACGACTCTAGGTATCCGGCTTATCGCAGAGAAAAGGGATACGGAGATTGTGTTCAAGGTGATTGATAATGGCGTTGGCATGAATTCGGAGATCATCCGGCAGATTATGGACCCCGAAGGCCCCCGCATTGGCTATGGCATACGTAATGTGGATTCCCGGATCAAGCTGCATCATGGCAGCAGCTACGGTGTAACCATCGCCAGCCGGCCAGGGATCGGGGCGTGTATACAGATTTCGATTCCGTGCCGGATGTAACCTGTAATCATTCAGGCGGTCCCAACCGGCTACAAAGGAGCTTTGAAGCTATTGAAGATCATACTAAGCAATGGCTGTGAAATGAGGCTGGAGGGTAAGACAGGCGCTTTTACCGTCTCGCTCTTTACTGCTAGTGAAGAAGTCTCTGAGACAGGAGTTCATTATGTCCGTCTTGTTATGGATGCCTTAAATCCGGAGGTTCCCCCTGAATTATCCCTGAAATGGAGCTGCGCAGCAGTGGATGTGCAAGGTCTCTGGCATCCATCGGTAGAGCGGAGCCGCGGACTGATCCCTGATTGGTGGCAGGGCTTCCCCTCAAGGTCTACTTCCTCTGCGCCGGTCATTAGTCTCTATGGGAACCGGGGGAATAATGTTCTTACCTTTGCCTGTTCGGATGTTCTGAACCCTGTGGTTCTGCATACAGGTCTGCATGAAGAAACATCCTGCTTTCATTGTTCCGTGACACTCTTTGCAGAATCTAGCCCGCCAGTGGACCATCTTGAGATCACCCTGAGGCTGGATTCCCGCAGTCATCCATATTATGAAGCATTGAAGGGGGTGACAGAATGGTGGGCCGGACTACCCGGATGTGACCCTTCACCCGTGCCGGAAGCGGCCAGGGAACCGATGTATTCGACATGGTACAGCTTTCATCAACAGCTAACACCTGATGCAGTGGAAGCCGAGTGCCGGGCAGCAGCTGCAGTGGGCTGCAAGACGGTTATCGTGGATGACGGTTGGCAGACCTCAGATGCAACCAGAGGTTATGCCTACTGCGGAGACTGGAGGGAGAGTACAGAAAAAATCCCTGATCTGAAGGCGCATGTAGCCCGGATTCATAAGTATGGGATGAAATTCATGCTATGGTACGCGGTTCCATTCATCGGGAAGCATAGTCAGGCCTGGGCGAGGTTTGAGAATAAATTGCTGTATGTGAATGATGCGTTTGGAGCCGGGGTTGCCGATCCCCGTTACCCGGAAGTGCGGGAATATTTGACCGGAATCTATGAGCAGGCGGTTCTGGAGTGGGATCTGGACGGGTTTAAACTGGATTTCATCGACAGTTTCTATACCTCAGAGGATAAGTCACCTAAGTATGGGCATGACACCAGTTCGGTGCCGGAAGCGGTAGATAAGCTTATGAGTGGAATCATCTCCCGTCTGCGGCAGCTGAAACCGGATATTCTGATCGAATTCCGCCAGAACTACATTGGACCGCTGTTGCGCAAATACGGGAATATGTTCCGGGCAGGGGATTGTCCGAATGACGCGCTTCAGAACCGGATCAAGACAATCGATATCCGGTTGATATGCGGAACCACTGCAGCGCATTCTGACATGTTGATGTGGAATACGCAGGAGTCTTCAGCATCGGCAGCACTTCAGTTTATCAATGTGCTGTTTGCTGTCCCGCAGATTTCAGTCAGAATCGAACGTCTGCCGGAGGACCATGTCACCATGCTGGCGTTCTGGTTATCCTTCTGGCGAGAACACAGGGAGGTATTGCTGGATGGCCGCCTGGAGCCGCAGCATCCTGAGCTGTTGTATCCGCTGGTGATAGCCCGCACCACCCAGAAGTGGGTATTTGCGGCTTACCTTGATACTGTTATTTCCGTAACCGGGGATTTACCAGGGCTGGTGATTATCGTCAATGGTACGCTGCTCACCCGGTTGGTGCTGGAGCTGGACCGTGACTCGGGTCCACTGGATATCAGTGTCCGTGATTGTCACGGAACAGTGACTGCAGATTACCAGCTGAACTGGAGCAGCGGGGTACACGCGCTGGATGTGCCATCGGCTGGTGTAATTACACTGCGTCCAGTCCGCAAAAACGAATAGACTTATGAGGGATATCTACTCCTCAGTTTCAGCATTACTGTAGCTGGCTCTGAGCTTGATTAGCTAAATACAACGTGCAATAGGCGCCGCTACCGAGTTTATTCGGTAACGTGGCTATTGTCCGCCCAAGCCTGTTTGAAATCGAAAAAAACGGCACAAATGCCGTTGTAGGAGCGCCTTAAGCTGCTTATCCCGAAAACAACGGCAGAAATACCGTTGTTGGAGCGCTTTAGCCTGGATCGCCCGAAAACAACGGTAGAAATGCTGTTGTTGAAGCGCCTTAGGCTGCTTAGCCCGAAAACAACGGCAGAAATACCGTTGTAGGAGCACCTGCCTACCTGATGGGTCTGGAGGAAAGGAGGGATTTTATAAAAATTTTTCCAAATAGGAAAAAGCCACTTTCTGGCTCGACTTATTGGATCAGTTCTGCTGTCGGTGCTGGGGGATGTGCTTGTGAAGGCTTTTGGAGTGGCTTATAGGAGACGTAGGTCCGCACAGTGAAAAGACGCCGCTTTAATAGAAGATAGCGGCGTCTTTATAAAGGATAGGTCACTGTTGTTCCTGCTTAGGCACTGTAGTGATCATCCAAAGAATGCCAAACTTATCCTGAACATGTCCGAAGAGTGCTCCCCAGAATGCTGGGTTCAATGCTTCCTTAACCACGCCGCCCTCCGCAAGATTGTCAAAGGCTTGACGGGCTTCAGCTTCTTCCGCGAATTCCAGGTTCAAATTGACCGTATTGCCATAACTAACCGGTTCTAAGACTGAATCGGACATCATAAAGTGGACCCCGGCAGCCATAAAGCTAAGGTTAATCACTTTGTCCTTCAAATCCTCACTTGCGTTTGGCAAGTCTCCGTGTCTGGTAATGGAATTCATTTTGCCGCCAAGCGCCTGAATGTAGAACTCCGCTTGAGCTTTAGCATCCTCTGACATCAGATAAGCTGTAAAATTAGCCATGTGAACAACATCCTTTCCAGGGATAAGGTTTGGTTCTGACATGTTCATTGTAACAAATCACTTCAGCCGCATTTCTTATGGATTGCTGTATTGTTCTGTACAGAACTCAAGCTTTCTATACCCCTGAATAGGCCATGAATCCGCCGTCTACCGGTACTGTAATTCCCGTAACAAAACCCGACATCTCTTCGTCCGCCAACCAGAGCAAGGTACCGAGAAGGTCCTCCGGCTTCCCGAAGCGGCGCATCGGAGTCTGAGAGATGATCTTGTCTGATCGTTCGGTCAGTCCTCCGTCATCACGGAGCAGGAGCTTCTCATTCTGCTTCGTGAGGAAGAAGCCTGGTGCAATGGCATTAACCCGAATCCCGGACTCTGCCAGATGGACAGCCAGCCATTGGGTGAAGTTGTTAATCCCAGCCTTCGCAGCACTGTATGCAGGTACTTTGGTCATTGGCGACGCGGCACTCATGGAAGAGATGTTAATCACGGTTGCACCTGAACGCCCAAGCATTTGCCTGGCAAATAGTTGGGTAGGTATAAGTGTGCCAATCAGATTGAGGTCCATGACCTGACGGAAGCCGGATGCAGATAGATCGAAGAAGGAGGTGATCTCCGGATTCTCCAGATCTCCATCTGCCAGTATTTCCTTCGTTGTAATGGCGGACGGCTGATTTCCCCCAGCCCCATTAATTAAAAGATCGCATGGCCCCCAATGCTTCAGAACCTCAGCTGCAGCAAGGCTAACGCTGCTTTCATCCGTTACATCACAAGCTACTGAATAGGCTTGTCCTCCTGCTTCATTAATCTCGGCAGCAAGCGAGTTTCCCTTTTCCACCGTGCGGTTCAGTATAGCTACCTTGGCGCCCTGGCGCCCTAATTCATGTGCCATGACAGCACACAAGACACCCGCTCCTCCAGTAATAACAGCAATCTTGCCTGCAAGCGCAGGCTGCAGTGCTAATCGAGCCATGAATGGCACTTCCTCTCTGCAGGGTACAGCGCTATCGCGCAGCCCAGGATGAATTCTTTTGCAGCATAACTTCTTGCACATGACTTCAAAGATCTATCCGCTTTCCGTGTCATTTGTATATACATTCATTAATCTTAAAGTGAAACAGTGGCCAGGTATTTATCGGGTGCTGCTCCTGTAGGCCGAGGGGGAGACCCCGGTTGTTTTTTTGAAATACTTAGAGAAGTGGGCCAGCTCCATTCCAACCTGTTCGGCGATATCAGAGATGCTGAAGCCGGTATAGGACAGCTGTTTTTTGGCGAGCTCCATCCGTTTGAGCTGTACATAGTGCATCGGGGTGACGCCCATGAACTTTTTGAAATAAGGAATAAAATAATTGGGATGCAGATGCACTTGATCTGCCAGTTCTTCGATCTCAAGCGGATGTTTCAGACGCCGGTCAATGTATTCCAGCACATGCGCGAGTTTGCCCTGGTCACTGGTATGCAGCAGCTCATTCAGGAAATCCGAGTAGCCGCCGGCCTCCATGCACAACGCCATAAGATTAAGCAGTGCCGCTTGCACACGGATTGTGGAGAGAAAGCTGTCATCTTGAAAGTGAGTGATCATCTCGGTAAAAACTTCCCGAACAGCATCGGGATCGGCAGCATCGCTGATATACAGCTTATTAGCGGAATGAAACAGCGGCCACTCCCCGATGTGGGCATCGAAATGGCAATAGTACCGGGCATATGGGTGGTCTGGCGAAGTTTCTGTGGTCTGAATGGAACCGGCAGGCATTATCATTAATTGCCCTGGTCTTGGATAATAAGCAACACCATTAATAATCACTTTACCTTCCCCGCTGTCAATAAAATAAAGCCGGTTGAAAGAAGGCGTCTCGTTCGTGCGGTTCCAGCCCGGGTACCTGGTACTGAGCTGGGCATGAGTGACAGTAACGTTCAAATTCTGAAGCAGTCGTCCTGTCATATTTCCTAATCGATCCATAGGGCCACTCCTTAATAGAGGGATAACTTTAGTATACCGCTTTCATTTAACTAATACATCTTAATTATATACAAATACTCCTTAATTCCAGTCATGTTCACACCTGATGATTAAGGTTATTCTCATAACATAAACTGAAATCAGGATGTGATCCAAGAGATGACAAAGGTACGTTATGGAATCATAGGCATCGGAAATATGGGCCGGGCCCACGCCCTTAGCCTGCTGGAAGAAGTGAAGGGGGCTGAGTTGACTGCCGTATGCGATATCAGTCCTGAACGCCTGGAATGGGCTTCGGAACAGTTGCCGGAGAAGGTGAAGCATTTCAGCACAGCAACAGATATGTTTCAATCAGGCGTCATAGATGCTGTGTTAATCGCTACACCGCATTATGACCACCCGCCGCTCGCGATAGAAGCGATGGGTTACGGACTGCACGTTCTAATTGAAAAGCCTGCCGGTGTATACACCAAAGCCGTTCAGGAAATGAACGACATAGCTGCTAAGTCAGACCGCAAGTTCGGCATTATGTACAATCAGCGGACCAACCCGCTCTACCAGAAGCTCCGTGAGCTGATTCAGGCTGGTGAACTTGGCGAGATCCGTCGTACGAACTGGATTATTACGAACTGGTACAGATCACAGAACTACTATGATTCCGGCGGCTGGCGCGCTACCTGGGCCGGAGAGGGAGGCGGAGTGCTGCTGAATCAGGACCCGCATCAGTTAGACCTCTGGCAGTGGACCACAGGAATGATGCCTGTGCGCATCCGGGCGTTTTGCCATTTTGGGAAATACCGGAAGATTGAGGTCGAGGATGATGTGACTGCTTATGCCGAGTATGCGAATGGAGCCACCGGGCTTTTTATTACCACGACCGGAGAAGCTCCGGGTACAAACCGCTTTGAAATCACCGGAGACAACGGGAAGATCGTCATTGAAGACGGCACCCTGACCTTCTGGCGGTTGCGCACGCCTGAGCCAGTTTTTAACGCTGAATACAAGGGCGGCTTCGGAGCACCAGAGTGCTGGAAATGCGAGATTCCCGTGGAAAAAGGGGATGGTGAGCAGCATAAAGGCATCCTGCGCAACTTCACGAACGCCATCCTGCACGATGAACCCTTGCTTGCACCAGGGGAAGAAGGCATCCATGGCCTGACACTGTCGAATGCGATGTATCTGTCCGCATGGACAGATAACTGGGTGGAGCTTCCCATTGACGGTGATTTGTTCCATGAGAAGCTGATGGATAAAGTGCAGAATTCTACCTTCCAAAAGGATACGACTGGGCTAAAGACGCTGAATGTGTCGGGAACACACTAGATATCTTCGGTTAAAGCGATATCAACCGTCCGATTACAACCATACAAGGAGTGTAGCAATCTATGAAGACTTCAACCATTGCCGCGCAAATGTATACCCTGAGGGAGTTCACACAGACTGCCGAAGGGTTGCGGGACAGCTTTCTAAAGGTAAAGGATATTGGTTATCAGGCAGTGCAGGTTTCGGGTATTGGGCCAATTGATCCGCAGCTGGTTAAGCGATATGCAGAAGAAGCGGGACTGGCGATCTGTGCCACACACGTTCCCTGGGACAGGCTGGTGAACGACCTTGACGCGCTGGCGGCGGAGCACAAGCTCTGGAACTGTCCATACATCGGTCTTGGAGCACTTCCGGGCGAGTACCAGACTAGTCAGGAAGGTTATCGTACATTTGCCAAGAAAGCTTCCCAAATTGCAAAAGTCTTGAAGCAGAAGCACGGGCTGCAATTTGTGTATCATAATCATGATTTTGAGTTCGAGCAACTGGATGGCATGACGGGACTTGAAGTTCTTCGGCAGGAGTCAGACCCGGAGACGTTCGATTTTGAATTGGATCTCTACTGGGTTCAGGCTGGGGGTGGCAGTCCGGTGGATTGGATTCACAAGATGAAGGGCCGAATGCGGGTTGTGCATCTGAAAGATATGGCAGTGGTCGCAAGAAAAGCAGAATTTGCTGAAATCGGCCAAGGCAATATGGATTATCGAGCAATCATCGAAGCCTGCCGCGAGACAGGAGTAGAGTGGTATGTGGTTGAACAGGATGTCTGCCGCCGCAATCCGTTCGAGAGCCTGGAGATCAGCTTGAAATATCTTCATACCTTGCTGTAATTAGATCTGGAGGGAAAATGTATGAGTCGTAATGACGGAATGAATTATGCTCCCAGACATGAGGCTAAACCTGTGGTGGGACAAGGCGAATTCTTAATTGCTGCAATCGCGCTGGACCACGGACACATTTATGGAATGTGCAACGGGCTGGTGGAGGCTGGAGCGGAATTGAAATGGGTATATGATCAGGATCCGATAAAGATCAAAGCGTTCACGGCCGCATATCCGGGAGTCCGGGTGGCCAGATCTGCCGAAGAAGTACTGGAAGACCCGGAGGTCCGCCTGGTAGCCGCTGCCGCTGTGCCTTCTGAAAGAGGACCACTGGGTTTGCGTGTAATGGCTCACGGGAAGGACTATTTTACGGACAAGGCACCTTTTACAGCTATGGAACAGCTGGAGGCGGCGCGGGTACAGGCGGAGAAAACGAAACGTAAATACATGTGCTATTTCAGTGAACGGCTGCATGTAGAAAGTGCAGTGTACGCTGGCCATTTGATCAGACAGGGTGCGATAGGCCGCGTGTTACAGGTGATTGGGATGGGGCCTCACCGTCTGAATGCGCCAAGCCGTCCCGACTGGTTCTTCCAACGCGAGAAATATGGGGGGATTCTCTGTGATATCGGCAGTCACCAGATCGAACAATTTCTCTATTATGCGGGTTGCCGTGACGCCAAGGTACTGCACAGCAAGGTGGCCAATTACAACAATGCTGCCCATCCGGAGCTTGAAGATTTCGGGGATGCATCACTGGTTGGTGATAATGGTGCAACCCAATATTTTCGTGTGGACTGGTTCACCCCGAAGGGACTCGGCACATGGGGAGACGGGCGTATGATCATTATGGGAACCGAAGGTTACCTGGAGCTTCGCAAATACACAGATATTGCCCGCTCAAATACACCGGATCATGTATTCTGGGTAGACGGACAGGGCGAACATTATGAGCAAGTAGCCGGCAAAATTGGTTTTCCCTTCTTCGGTGAGCTTATCCTGGACTGTCTGCAGCGTTCAGAGCTGGCGATGACACAGGCTCATGTGTTCAAAGCTGCGGAACTGTGCCTCATAGCCCAATCTCAAGCGCTGAACCTTACACCGGATATTCTCAGGTAACATACTAAGTTAGTAGAATTTAAGACATAGCATAACGGAAGGTGGACCGGGATGAGTACAATTGGTGCAGCGATCATCGGCTGCGGCGCGATTGCCCCCTTGCATGCCAAGGCTATTCTATCGTTGGATGGGGCACGGCTAATTGCCGTCGCCGATTCCGATCCTGAACATGCGGCACAAGCCGCTCTGGACTATGGCTGTGAAGCGGTAACAGACTATAAGCAGCTTATTGGGAGAACAGACATCAGCATCATTCACATATGCACACCGCATCATCTGCATGCCTCAATGGCAGTGGAGTTCCTTCAGGCAGGCCATCATGTCCTGACGGAGAAGCCAATGGCCATGGATGTGCCGTCCGCCCGGAGAATGCAGGAAGCTGCAGCTGTAAGCAAGGGACAGTTGGGTATTGTATTTCAGAATCGTTATAATGAAGCTTCCATACGAATCAAAGAGATTATAGACTCCCGTATTCTCGGCCAGCTGCTCTGCATGAAGGGGATCGTGACCTGGAGCCGGAGTGAAGATTATTATACGCAGAGTAGCTGGCGCGGGAAATGGTCTACCGAAGGTGGAGGAGTCCTGATTAACCAGACGATTCATACGCTCGATCTCCTGCAATGGTTCGGCGGCGAAATCACTTCTATTAAGGGAAGTGTGACTACGGATGTGCTGAATGAAGTCATTGAAGTGGAAGATACCGCACATGCCTGCATCCTTTTCAAGGATAATATACGCGGAATTTTTTATGGAACGAATGCATATTCCGTGAATTCTCCGGTTGAAATGGAAGTTGTTTTTGAGCTGGGTACGCTGCTTCTTCGCAGAGACTGTCTATATCTCTGGAAGGATGGCCAGGAGACGCTGTTATGTGAACCCACGTCTACGGCAGCCGAAGGAAAGTCTTACTGGGGAAACAGTCATAAACGGTTAATCCATGACTTCTACAGACACATCAGTGAAGGCCGCAAATTCTGGATTGACGGTAACGAGGGAATCAAAGCGCTGAAGGTTATTGCCGGTATTTATCAATCATCCGAATCCAGGCTCTGTTCACCTGTGTCCTCAAATTGACATTAAGCACGTTTAGCCTTATCTTCATTACATGCGTTTCTAGCATGGCAGATGATAGACAGGGAGAGGGATACAGGTTATGGAACAGGCAATGTTTGCCGGAGGCTGCTTCTGGTGCATGGTAACACCTTTTGAGGAGCTCCCCGGAATTCATGGGATTATCTCAGGCTACGCCGGGGGATCCGTAGAGAATCCGACTTATGAACAGGTCAAAACCGGAACGACAGGCCATTATGAGGTTGTGCAGATTACTTATGACCCGGCGTTGTTCCCGTACGAGAAGCTGCTGGAGCTGTTCTGGCCGCAAATCGATCCGACCGATGATGGTGGACAGTTTCAGGATAGAGGTCCCCAATACCGGACAGCGGTATTTTATTATAATGAAGAGCAGCGTCTGGCTGCACTGGCTTCCCGGGAACAGGTAGCAGCAAGCGGCAGGTTCGAAGGTCCGGTCGTAACGGAAATACTGCCAGCACCCGTCTTTTACCGGGCAGAAGAATACCATCAGGACTATCACAAAAAGAATCCAAAGCACTATAAAGAGGACCGCGAGCAATCTGGACGCGATACTTTCATTGCAAAGCATTGGTAAAGCTAATAGTGTTTTTCAAAAGCCTTATACCTCCTGCATTCAGGAGACATAAGGTTTTTTCTTTTTTTGCAGCAAATGTGGCAGATCCATTGATTATCAAAACGTTTCACCCAAAATATGGAGACCAAATCCGAAATTCTGCTCCTACTAAATGAGCAATAAGAATACTATAATCAGCATTGTAAACGCATACATTTATGGTGCGTGATTGAACTTATTCCATATAATGGAGGATGATTGCGATGAGAAAAAAATGGCTCATGTCCGTGCTCGCGCTTCTGATGCTGATCTCCTGCTTCCCGCTGTTCGGCTCCAAAGCCGAGGCCGCCGATTACACGCAAGGTGTCGACTTGTCTGGAACCACAGCAACGATCTGGTTCAAATCTGCTGTAAGCACTAGCTGGACGGACGTGCATTACAAGCTTAATGGTGGAACCCAGATTAATCTTCGCATGACGTACAGCAGCAGCAAAGCCCGCTATGAACAAACCGTAACGGGTGTATCAAGCGGGACAGCAATCACCTATTTCTTCACATATAACAACGGAACTCCTGCTTATGACACTGGCTGGTTCACTTTCAATGCCGGAACCACACCTACAACACCGCCATCCAATTCCTCCGGTTCGATCTATTCCATTGCCGCATCCTCCATTCCCACAGCACCAAGCGGATCGCTATCCTTTAAGGTAATGAACGGAACAGGGGGAGCATACTCTGACAGTCAAGTCTACTGGGGGGTTATCGGCATCAATCCGGCTAACGGACAATGGAGTTATCTGGATTTGAATGGAAATCTGGTGCCTATCTCAGCGGCTCTGAACGACGCGTCTGGCCATTTGACCAAAAACGGCGTGAATTATGCGAATATTTATCACACGGTCAGCCAAGCCTCATGGGTGAACATGCCCAAAATCACCTCCGGGCGGATGTTCCTCAGTGTAGGAACACCACTGTACATCAAAACCTATAACGACGGCTTTGCCGGACCGGATATCAATAATGCAACGGATCCGAACCGTAATATCTATTTTGATTTTATTGAATTCACAGTCGACGCCACCGGATATCACGGCAATACTACCCGCGTTGACGCATTCGGATTCCCGATCCAGCACCGTCTGGTGAGCTTGTCCGGCTCATACGACCGGACTGTAGGTGAATTGGAATCGGAAACCCGTGCAGGAATATTCACGAAATATCAGAACGAAGTGCCAACCGCCTTCAAATCACTGGCTACCGATCAGGCACCATACCGCATCGTAGCTCCGATTCACGGATCTTTTGCTCCAGGCGGGGCTAATGCCAATTATTTTGCCGGCTATTCGAGTTATAACACCCAGGATATTCTCCGCTGTGACGGTGCGCTCACCGATGCTGCTACTGCGGCTGCCATCAACCGCCATGTCTATACAACCAGCAACTGGAATAATGTAGCGAACTATTACAACGCAGCTCCAGCCAACTATTATGCAAAGTTCTGGCATGACCACAGCATCAGCGGCCTGGCTTACGGCTTCCCTTATGATGATGTCAACGGTCAAGCAGCTTATCTGGAGGTAGGCGATCCCAAAGGCCTGATTATCCGTGTAGCCTGGTAAACGTGTAATTCGCACTGACTTCTAATTGTAAAATCCGATGTATAAGAAGGCTGCACCGCTTAATGAATGGCGGCGCAGCCTTCTTTGTTCAATTAGATTTTCATTACGCTATTAATATATTTTTAATTATTGCAATTCTACATTCTTCCTACATATTTATTCAGTACACTTCTATTTACATTCGTGGGAGAGCGGCGCCAACACCGGAACATAACCTGCCAGTAATTCGCAAATTCATACTGCAAGTCTTCTACGGATGGAACAGGAAACCCGGAATATGATAAGCTCATGGAGTGAGGTTAGCCCTAAATAGAGGAGTGAAATCTGTGAGCAACTTGAAGACAGGTAGTATTTATTCAGGATTTCAAGTCGTACGTGAGGAATTTATCCGGGAAATCGAATCCTCCGTATTTACAATGGAGCATCAGCCAAGCGGTGCCAAGCTGCTTTTTGTGCAGAATCAGGATGACAATAAAGTTTTCAGTGTGAGCTTTCGGACTCCGCCGGAGGACAGCACAGGCGTGTTTCATATTCTGGAGCATTCGGTCTTGTGCGGATCTGACAAATACCCGGTCAAGGAACCGTTTGTCGAGCTGCTCAAGGGCTCAATGAAGACATTCTTGAACGCATTTACGTTTGCAGACAAAACTATGTATCCGGTGGCGAGCCGGAATAACAAGGATTTCTCCAACTTGATGGAAGTCTATCTGGATAGTGTATTTAAGCCGAATATTTACAGGCAGCAGGAGATTTTTGAGCAGGAGGGATGGCATTACGAACTCCAGCAAGAACAGGATGAGCTGATCTATAAAGGCGTCGTCTACAATGAGATGAAAGGATCTTATTCCTCGCCGGTTACGGTTCTGATTGACCGGATCAAAAAATCGCTGTACCCCGATACGATCTACCGCCATTCCTCCGGGGGAGATCCGCAGAATATCCCTGCGTTGACCTATGAACAGTTCCTTGCGACTCACAGTCATTATTATCACCCGTCCAACAGCTATTTTTATCTATATGGAGACGTGAACATCGAAGAGAGACTGCAGTTCATCCATCAGGAATATCTCAGCCATTACACTCGTAATGATCTCGATACCGCAATTCCTCTGCAGCAGCCGACCGGAATGACGGAACTCACTTCGGAATATCCCATTCTGGAATCAGAAACCGCTGAAGATAAAACCTATTTGAGCATGAATTATGTGATAGGAACTTCCCTGGACCGGGAACTGAATCTGGCCTTTGCTATTCTAAAAAACATACTGATGGACAGCAACGCAGCTCCGCTAAAACAAGCATTGCTCGAAAGCGGACTGGGCAAAGACGCGTTTGCTTTCTATTCCGACAGTATGGTCCAGCCGATGCTGGGCATTACACTGACCCATTCCAACCCCTCATCCAAAGAGGCTTTCCTTGACCTGATCAGAACGGTGTTAAGCCGTCTTGTAGCTGACGGTCTGGATGAGAAACTTGTGCTCGCAGCGGTCAACAGCAAGGAATTCGAACTGCGCGAAGCGGACTTTACCCAGTATCCCAAAGGGCTGACCTATAATATTGAGCTAATGAAATCGTGGCTGTATGGAGGGGCGCCGGCTGCACATCTGGAATATGAAAAAGCGTTCACTGCCATCCGGGAAAAATGTGCGGACCGTTATTTTGAGAAGCTGATCGAAACCTATTTGCTGAATAGTAACCACTGCAGTGTAGTAATATTACAGCCTTCTGCTGCCATTGCGGCCGAGAATGAAGCTTTAAACAAAGCGCAGCTTGCTGAATATAAAGCATCATTGTCCCCGGTACAGCTCAGCCAGCTTGTTCAAAGCACTCAAAACCTGCTAGCCCGCCAGAGCCTCCCGGACACGGCTGAGAATCTGCAGAAGCTCCCGAAGCTGTCCCTACAGGACATTGACCGTAACGCTCCATCCCAGGTGGCTACGCATGAGTACACTCTGGAAGGGATCAAGCTGATTCATCATGAGGTACCTACGAACAAAATTGCCTACATTAAGTTTTATTGGGACACCAGGGTTCTTGCGGCGGAACAGATTCAATATCTGGTGCTGCTGGGGAGGGCGCTTGGGCAATTGGAGACTGCGGCATATAGTATTGAAGAGCTTACGAGTGAGATTGGGATCAAAACCGGAGGAATTCGATTTCAGAATGAGGTGTTTGGTGCCAAACCAGATTCTGAAGCCAGCTATCAGCCCAAATTCAGCGCGCGTATAAAAGTATTAGAGAGCAACATAAGTGATGCGCTTAAGCTTCTCCATGAGATGCTCTATAGCAGCAATCTGGATAACTACACCAAGCTGCAGGAAATCGTCCGCCGCGAAGCTTCACGGATGGAATCGTTCCTGAACCAGAAAGGCAATGACATCGCAGCCAGCCGATTGCTATCCTATTTCTCCGATATGGGAGCGTACGAGGAACAGCTTGACGGTGTAGCCTATTACCGTTTTATCCGAGGACTAGCTAACACTATTGATAAACAGGCCGAACACTTAGCTGACACCCTGAAAGACATTTGTGCGGCCTTGTTCAATAAGCAGAATTTAATCCTTTCGGTTACGGGAACAGCAGATGTCTATGAGCAGTTCGCTGCTCAATTGCCGCAACTGAAACTTCAGGACGGGTATATGAAATCCAACCTTATGCTGAAGGCGGAGGATCATGCCAATAACGAGGGTTTTATGTCAGCAAGCCAGGTGCAGTATGTAGTGAAGGGATATGATTTTACTAAGCTTGGTTTTGTATATTCAGGCAAGATGCAGGTTCTCAAAAAGATCCTTAGTCTCACCTACCTGTGGAATACAATCCGGGTAAAAGGCGGAGCTTATGGCGGGAATCTGATCCTGCGGAGAGATGGTGTGCTTATCTTCACCTCCTATCGTGATCCGAATTTGCAGGAGACGCTGGAGGTCTACGATCAGGCATACCAATTTGCCGGAAGCTTTGAAGCAGATGAAGAAGAGATGACCAAGGCGATTATTGGCACCCTGGCGATGTTTGAACAGCCGCTTAGTCCCAGTGGACAGGGGCGGCGGGCAGACAGGTATTATTTCGAACAGATTACTGCAGAAGAATTGCAGCAGGAACGGAATGAAATTTTGTCAGCTACCCCCGAAGATATCAGGCAATATGCCGGGCTGCTTAAAGCTGTGGCAGATAAGAATTACTATAGTGTGGTTGGTAACGAATCCAGAATGAAATCGGCACAAGACTTATTCGGCAGCCTGGAGGAATTGGTGAGGTAACCTATGAAAACACAAATTCTGATTGTAGATGACGAGTGGAACATGCGGAATTTACTGCGTATTTATTTACAAAAAGAAGGTTTTGCGACACAAGAAGCAGCGACCGGACATGAAGCGCTACGTATGGTAGAACAGCACAGCTTCGATCTGCTGCTCCTGGATGTAATGATGCCTGATATGGATGGCTGGCAAGTGTGCCGTGCAGTGAGGGAGCATACTCAGCTTCCTATACTGATGCTTACAGCCCGCTCAGAAACCAAAGACAAAGTGCAGGGGCTGGGCATCGGTGCAGATGACTATCTAACCAAACCCTTTGAACCGGAAGAATTGCTGGCGCGGATTCACTCTTTGCTCCGGCGTTCTTCATTAACCAAGGCAGTCAAGCCCCAGGAAGAGCAGTTGAATTTTCCGGGCCTGCGAATCTCTCCTGAAGCACGAGAAGTATTTATTGAAGGGCAAAGTATTGATTTTACTATGAAGGAATTCGATCTGTTGACGATGCTTGCGCGGAGCGGCCAGCGGGTATTCACCAGGGATGAACTGGTTGAACGATTGTGGGGCAATGATTATGGCGGAGAGACGCGCGTGATCGACACCCATATCAAGAACATCCGGGAGAAGCTGCAAAAGGCGGGGCTGTCCTATAATCCGGTGCAAACGGTATGGGGGCTAGGTTACAAATTTCAAATTCCCGGCGACACGGAATGAAGAATAACATCATCGGTTTTAAATTGGGGCTTGTGATCATGTCGGTGTTTGTGATTGTTTTGCTGTTTCTGGGGATCGCCATCGACCGGATGTTCAGCAGCTTTTTCTATAAAGAAATGCAGACCGAAACCAATGAATTGGCTTCGCATTTCACCATCATGGCTGAATCCCAGGACACTACCAGCGAACAAATGATGCGGACCTTTGCCGAATTTTCTAATGTGAGTATATTTAACATTTCCCGGGATAGCAGCATCAATCTTCATTCTGGCGTGCATGACTCGGCGGATCGTTCATTTATTCATACGGCAGATCTGGCGCGGATATTTGCCGGCAAAAGTGTGAGCTTTCAATACAAAGATCCTGCGGGACACCGGTATTTCGTGACGGGGCAACCCATTAAGACGGGCAGGACGATAAGTTCTGCACTCTATCTCATGTCATCGACGGCAAGTATGGAGCAATCTTTGGCTTCGGTGCGGGATATTCTGCTCTTGTCGGGAATGGGGGCTTTGGTGCTGGCGCTGGGGATTACCTGGTTCATTGCCCGGGTGCTGTCTCGTCCGCTTGTACAGATGCAGAAAGCAACCCGCAAAATTGCGGCAGGAGAGCTGGAGACCAGGCTGGCGATCAGGAGCGTTGACGAGATAGGGTTCCTGGCTGCGGCGATTAACGATCTGGCTATAGACCTGCAGCGGTATCGGGACACTCGTCAGGAGTTTCTGGCGAATATCTCGCACGAGCTGCGGACGCCAATCACCTATCTACAAGGTTATGCCAAGGTAGTGAAGGGTGAACTCTATGAGACTGAAGAGGAAAAAAAACAGTATCTAGACATTATTGATCAGGAGGCACACCGCATCCAGCATCTTGTAGATGATCTGTTTGAGTTGGCCAAGATGGAGGAGGGCCAAATTCCGCTTAACCTTGAGATGGTAGACTTGAAGCTGGTTGTGGATCAGGCAGCCCGCAAGCTGGATTTGGCCGCCAAAGAAAAAGGCCTGAGTATTACAGTATTGCATAGTGGACAAGCTGCCAATTTGCATGGAGACCGCAAACGGATGGAGCAAATCGTGATGAATCTGCTGGAAAATGCCGTGCGCTATACCGATGAGGGTAAGATTAATATTCAGCTCAAGTATACATCTGATGTCGTGCACTTCATCGTAGAGGATACAGGTATGGGCATCCCTGAAGATGAGCTTCCGTATATCTTTGACCGCTTTTATAGGGTCGAAAAGTCCCGCTCAAGACAGTATGGAGGCACTGGGCTTGGCCTTTCCATCGTGAAGAAACTGGTCGAGCTTCTTGGCGGTTCGATTGGCATCACCAGTAAAGTAGGCGTTGGCACCCGCTGCGAGGTCAGGTTTCCCCTGCGTAAGTGATGAATAGCATTTGAATTCACTGAGGGAAAGAGCCTATCTAAAAAGGCCAAACTGAAGTACATCATTCCGATCATTCCCATAGCACAAAAAAGAACGCGCACCCACACGCGTTCTTCTCTATTTTCCAAGTCCAACTTAATGGCTCATTCCAGCCATCCCGCCCATAATCTCAGGATTAACCATCCCGAAGATCATCGCGATATGCGCTACCACAAGAAATCCACTGATCAGGATGAAATGCAGCTTCATCTTGTTTTCCTCACTTTGTTTGCGGGCAATCAGTCCAAGGTCCAGCAGCGCCAGGGGCAGAAGGAAGATGACTCCGCTTAAGTAAAAGCTTACCGCCACTACGTCAACCCATGTATGCCATTCCCCGTTTGCGGTAATCGGTACAAAAGCAGTAGGGAACAAGTACAGGAATACTCCTGTAAAATATAGCCCGGCCAGAATACTGCATACCCGATTAAACGTCCTGAGGGGCCCGCTCAGTTTTTTGGTGAACAAAATAATAAATTCAGTCACGGTGATCGTCTCTGCAAAGATGACCGGGATTGCCATAAAAAGAATCAGATTCCATGGCTGATTATCCGCGAGCAGGAACATATAATGCGTCATGTTCATGTTGGTTCCTCCAATAAATTAATTAACTGTCATAATCATAGTAGTAGATAAGTGTGTGGAAAGTATGGAGAATCAAAGGTATGATTGTAAGAGTTGTGACATCATGCAGGCAGCAAATGAATACGGAAGGGGCAAGACGTAAGTTATGGAGAGACTCGAAAATATTTTATTTGATCTGGATGGCACCTTAACCGACCCCAAAGAAGGGATCACCAAAAGCGTAGAATACGCCCTGGGCAAATTCGATATTACCGTGGAGCATCCCGATCTGCTCCTGCCATATATCGGCCCGCCCTTATATGATTCTTTTATAGAAATACAGGGATTCTCCGCCGAGATGGCGGCCAAAGCTGTTGAATTCTACCGTGAACGGTACCGCACACTGGGAATGTACGAGAATGCGGTGATTGATGGCATCCCGGAACTACTGGAGGAACTGCAGGACAAAGGCTTCAATCTATACGTAGCTACTTCAAAACCCACGGTATTTGCGGAAGAGATCATCCGGCATTATGGCCTGAACAAATATTTCCGGCATGTGGCTGGAAGTAATCTGGACGGTACCCGATCTAAGAAGAAAGAGGTTATTCAGTATGTTCTGGACGAGAATCACATTCTTCCGGAAACCGCGCTGATGATTGGAGACCGCGAACATGATATTATCGGTGCCAAAGCATGCGGCGTAGCCTCCATGGGTGTCATGATCGGCTATGGTTCGGAAGCGGAGCTTCAAAATGCTGGAGCGGATGATATTGCTTACGATGTGAAAGATATAGGTGATATTATCTCGCGCAATTATATAAATGTTATTACTGTGAAATAAGAGTGGTTGACATTTCGTAAACGACTTGAGTATTATGTAACCAGCAACACCATATCCAAGGCAATGACCAAAGACAGGATATCCTACTAGGACTGGCCAGAGAAAGAAGTGAACGGTGAGAGCTTCTTACAGGGACCGGCAGGATGTTACCCCTTTGCAGCCGTGGCACTGAACCTACCCTGCTGTTAGGGAAGCTGTAAATGTCACCGACTTATCCCCGATAACGGATACCAATGAGGATCTTGTATATGATTCTTCCGCCGAACAGCCGGGGGTCGAACATTGCAGATCAAATTAGGGTGGAACCACGAGCCAGAACGCACTCGTCCCTTTCCGGGAGAGATGCGTTTTTTTGCGTTCTATAACACCAATAAACCTGAAGAAATGGAGGCCACAATCATGGAGATCAATGTAACGCTGCCGGATGGAACAATTAGGAGGTACGCACGCAACACCACAATTGCACGAATAGCGGAATCAATCAGCTCTAGCCTGAAGAAACAAGCAGTAGCCGGCAAAATCGACGGCACACCCGTTGACTTCCATCAACCGGTTGAATACGACTGTCTCGTTGAAATCGTCATGCCGGAAAGTTCAGAAGGATTGTCTATCCTGCGTCATAGTGCAGCACATCTCATGGCTCAGGCTATCCAACGAATATATGGCGCACCGAAGGTTAGACTGGGCATTGGTCCGGTTGTCGAGGATGGTTTCTACTATGATTTTGATGCGGATCAACCGGTTTCAATAGATGACTTCGCCGCAATTGAGAAGGAAATGCAGAACATTATTCGGGATAATCTGCCGATTGTCCGGCGGGTTGTCAGCCGCAGTGAAGCAGTCGCACTTTTTGAAGCGATGGATCAGCCGTTAAAAGTGGAACTGATTCATAGTCTGCCGGAGGACGAAGTGATCAGCCTGTATGAGCAGGGTGAGTTCATAGATTTATGCAGAGGTCCGCATGTGGCTTCTACAGGCCAGATCAAAGCCTATAAGCTGATGAGTGTAGCGGGAGCCTATTGGCGCGGTAATTCGGATAATCAAATGCTGCAGCGCATTTATGGTACGGCTTTTTACAAGAAGGCTCAGCTGGATGAGCATCTGCACATGCTGGAGGAAGCGAAGAAACGGGATCACCGCAAGCTGGGTAAGGAGCTTGGATTATTCATGTTTTCCGAAGAAGCGCCGGGTATGCCCTTTTACCTGCCTAAAGGCATGATTCTCCGCACAGAACTTGAGGACTTCTCCCGGGCACTGCAGCGTGAGCGGGGGTATGATGAGGTTCGTACGCCCCTGATGATGAACAACCGGATGTGGGAGCAGTCGGGCCATTGGGATCATTACAAGGACAACATGTACTTTACTCAGGTGGACGAAACGAAATATGCGCTGAAGCCGATGAATTGTCCAGGGCATATGCTGATGTTCAAAAATAGCCTGCATTCCTACCGGGAACTGCCGATACGTATCGCGGAGTTTGGTCAGGTTCACCGTCATGAATTCTCAGGAGCGCTGAACGGGATGATGCGGGTCCGGACCTTTTGCCAGGATGATGCCCACCTGTTTGTGCTTCCTGAACAGATTGAAGAAGAAATCGGCGGCGTTTTGGAACTGATCGACTATATCTACAAAGTATTCGGCTTCGAATACAGGGTGGAGCTGTCTACACGGCCGGAAGACTATATGGGTTCGGAGGCATTTTGGGATCAGGCGGAAGCATCGCTGCAAAGAGTACTGGATAGACGCGGGATCGAGTACCGGATAAATGCGGGAGACGGGGCTTTTTACGGGCCGAAGATCGACTTTCATATTCAGGATGCGCTTAAGAGAAGCTGGCAATGCGGAACCATTCAACTGGATCTACAGATGCCCGAGAAGTTCGATCTGAATTATATCGGTGAAGATGGTGAGAAACACCGTCCGGTTGTCATCCACCGTGCCATATATGGCTCAATTGACCGGTTCATGGGGATTATTACAGAGCATTTCAGCGGAGCTTTTCCACTGTGGCTGTCCCCTGTACAAGTGAAGCTCTTACCAGTCTCTGAACACTTTACCGATTATGCCTTCAAGGTGAAAAAAGAACTGCAGGATGCCGGAATCCGCGCCGAGCTTGATCTGCGGAATGAAAAGTTGGGCTACAGAATCCGCGAAGCCCAGCTGGAGAAAGTACCTTATATGCTTGTGATTGGTGAGCAGGAGCAGAACTCCGCTACTGTATCTGTAAGAAAACGTGCGGCAGGTGATATCGGAGTCATGAGCGTCTCCGAGCTTGTCCGGCAAATGATCTGTGAGAATGACACAAGAGAATAGATGTATCTTCATTAAAATATCGGCAAAATGACAGCCGGAAGCAGCTCCGTTTTACACAAACGGGGCTCTTTTTTTATATGAATGTGGCAGACAGGGTTGATGGATGTAATTTATAATGATATGAAGATTCCCTTCTGCGGGAAGTCTGGGAGAATACGTCTATAGGAGGCAACTTCGTGATTTCCAATAATATCAGAGAACTTAGCGGCACTAGTATTAGAATGGTTCCTATGGAATCCGCGCATAAGGCGGATCTGATCGCTATTATGAGCCATCCGCAAATTTGGGAGTATACCTGGCGCAAAATCACATCAGACGCACAAGCGGAAAGTTTAATTGACACGGCGCTGGCCAATCAGGCGAAGGGGACGGAGCTCCCTTTTGTTATGATTGAACAATCCACAGGCAGAGTCGCCGGGACATCGCGAATTATGCATATAGATCACAATCACCGCAATGCGGAAATTGGCTGCACCTGGATTGCACCCCAGTTCTGGCGGACTGCTGTAAATACGGAATCCAAATCATTGTTACTGCAGTATTGTTTTGAATCCCTGGGTTTGATTCGTGTGAACTTCACGATCGCGGGGGACAATCTGAGGTCACAAAAAGCCATCGAACGTATTGGTGCGGTAAAAGAGGGCGTTCTGCGTAAACACCGGATCACCATGGAAGGCCCTATAGTGAATAGCATGCTGTACAGTATCATTGATGACGAGTGGCCTGCGGTGCAAGCCAATCTGCATTACTTGCTGCATGTGAAGTATGCAGAACAAATCAGCCATTGAGGGGGTTATATAGTGGAGACAGGTAAGCCGGTAACGGTAACAGTGGACACAGTAGTTAATGCTCCTATTGAAAAAGTGTGGACCTATTGGACAGAGCCGAAGCATATCACGCAATGGAATAACGCTTCCGAAGACTGGCATACGCCATACGCAGAGAATGACCTGAAGGCCGGTGGTAAATTTCTCTCTAGAATGGAAGCCAAGGACGGCAGCTTTGGATTTGATTTTACCGGAGTGTACGACCAGGTGAACCTTAACGAGAGTATATCCTATACGATTGCCGACGGTAGAAAAGTGGTAATCAACTTCTCACACCAAGATCACAACACAAAAATCATCACAGTGTTCGATGCGGAAGATAGCAATCCCGCCGAAATGCAGCGAGCCGGTTGGCAAGCGATTCTAGATAATTTCAAAAAATATGTGGAAACATCTCCGGAAGAATAGAATCTTATCAGCCTTAATAGCGCATGCCGACATCGGCATGCGTTTTGTTGTATGTTCTCTTCATTATTATTTTTGCAAATAGCCAGAATTCTAGATCATTGATATAATAGAAACATACATTCCCCGGTAGCAGGAACTTATCTGTAAGAGATCAGAGATTAATCCCGCAGAGTTCATGTTCTATCTATATAGCCCATATTCCACCCTCTATGGGGCAGATATGGGTTTATGTTATTTTATAAGAATTCCCCAGGAAGTCCTAAACTACGAAGTGATGGCGAGGTTGGAGTGAAGCATGAACTGGAGTGATTTTGGAGAACGGAATAAACGTCTCAATCCCTTGTGGACCTTGGGGGCGGGCATGAATCTTGGCGAGCTGCAGCCGTATAAGGAAATGATAGCGCTCAGTGTGCTGCTGCAGGTCTATTATCTGGAACTGGAATCCAGTGAACTTAGAGCCAGGGAGGATATCGTGGAGCTGGCCTGGAGTTCACTGGAGCGGTTCAATATAGTCAAGCTTGGTACTGCCGAATCTGTAGGTCGGCTAGTGGATGGTCTGCTGTGGAGCGGGAGCGGTGGCGATTTTGAAGCCTACTATTATGATGATCTGTCCCAGAAGATGGAAGTACAGAAATACAAGTACTTTACTGTCGATGAGGATGCTACCCGCACCAGCTGGGAGGAGAGCGGCAAAACCGTCTACCGGCTGTCGGAATACGCCATGGAGCTGATCTTCATGAGCCATGAGATTATCGAAGAATTTCAGATCAGCATCAAGCTGCTGGAAATTCAGATGCACATCAAGCATGGACGGGTGACCCGCGCGTTGCAGGATGTGAGTGAACTGATCTCGCGGGTACGGAAGATGACACAGCAGCAGCAGGAATACCGAAATGCGCTGCGTCGTAATCCGAAGCATATGTTCAGTGAATACGGTGTGCTGCGGCATCAGAGGCTGGAGGAAATCCACCTGCAGTTTGACGAGGAGCGCAAGCACTTTGATAATATCCACCGTTCACTAGCCCGTCTGGCTAATGATGAGAAGGATGTTATCGACTTCAATGAGCTCCGCCAGCTGTCGGAAAGAGTGGAGTTATCCAGACGGGTACACGATGAGCTTGCTGAAGTGGTGCTAAGCATTTTTGAGGCAGAGACGAATCTCCGGTTGAATTTCCCCGAGCTCTTCTGGGGAGCGGGAGGCTTTAATTTTCGTACCAATGTCTGGGAGGAATGGGTTAAAGCCGAAGGTTTGCCGGATGCGGACAGCCTGGAGATGCTGGTTAGCGGATTGTTCGCGCCTAATCAGGACTTTATCTACCCGCTGGCCTGGGCATGGGAAGAACAGGAGGTCGGGTTCCTGCCCGTAGATGAATTAGACGATCCAGATGAAGCTGGAGAAGAGGAAAGTATTCCATATACACCGAGGTCTATTCCATGGCCTGAGGTTGCAGAACTATGGGGTCCTATTTTACAAAAACTGGCGGATCAAGGAAGCTTTACTTTTTCTGCAGAAGCTTTCACAGAAGAGCAACAGCGCCAATGGTCCTCGACACCTGATGCCGTCGATCTGTGGGTGCAGTTCTTCCATGCTGAAATTACAGTGCAGGACCTGGATCCGGACAGTAAGGGCGGAGCGTCAGATGAATGTCAGGAGCTCATCCAGCGGCTGCTGGATTCTAACCCTGATCTGGAGGTACTGCGCGGCACAGTGCTACGCACAACAATACAGAACACACATACGCAACTTGTCTCCTGGCCCGGCCTGGAAATGAGTCCTTATACTATTACTATAATCGAGAGGTGAGATGAACCCGCATGAGCTATTCACTCGAACAATTGCAGCAGGCCTCACGGCTCTTTTTTGACCTGCTTCGCCGGAAGGTGATCTCACTGGATGATCCCGCAGCCGCCGAATGTCTTCAGGACACGGGAGCCTATGATGCACTGCAGTACATGGCCAAAGAAGGAGGCTGCCGGATTATGAATTCCGGACACCGCCTGCATCTGCTGGTTAATCCGCTCGGATCGGGTTTTGCCAGTAACTTCACACAATTACGGAATAAATATTCAAGGATTGAGCGTAAAACCCATTTACATATCATAAACATTATCATTCTGGTGTTTCTGGCCGAGATGGATCAGGATGAGCACCACTTCAAACCGGGACAGGACAGCATGTCTTATATTCAAATTTCCGACCAGATCTCATCCCTATTTCAGGCATGGGTGGAAATGGACGCTGACAGTAGCTTCAGCAAGCAATGGCGACTGGATATTCAGGCGATGTACAAGGTCTGGACAAGCCTCTATATGCAGACCAAAAGCCAGGAGGAGGGCGATTCCCTAACCCGAGGGGCCGGTTCACGGATGGGTCTGATTCATGAGGGGATGAAGCTGCTGGAGGAGGAACATCTGGTATTCATCTCGGAGAATGAGAAGCGGATCTTCCCGCGAGAAGAGTTATATGAAAGAATGCGTTACCTGTATCATGATGTGGACCGTTATAAAGAATTAAAAGCACTTGTCGGGCGCACCTTGACGGAGAAGGAGGGGGAATCGCATGCCGCGCATTGAACGGATCCGGATTGCCGGACTTAAATATGAGAAGATGCTCAAAAAGTATGACGATATGATCCTGGACCTCAGCAACGACGAAGGCCCGGCTAACACGCTGATTACCCTGATGAACGGCGGCGGCAAAGGTGTCCTGTTGCAGTCGATTTTTCAGTTGCTGATCCCTAAGGCGGCCTGGGGCAAGGACAATGAGAACCAGGTCGAGGCATTTTTCCATAATCACAAAAAACAGCTCAAGCCCTACACCTTCCACGTGGCCATTGAGTGGCGGCTGGACAACAGTGATCGTAATGAATATATGACTACGGGCATTGCAATGACAGCCCACAGCTCTGCGGATCAACTGGAGATCAAAGTCGACTATCTGCTCTATGCACTGCTGGATTATGAAGAGCATGCAGAGCTTACGCTGTCCACTTTGCCTCTATATGATGCCAATGCCGGGGGGCCTGTTAGCTTCGATAGTATACAGCAGTTCGTACGCGACCGCCGAGGCGAAATAGCTTCCTTCGGAAGTCACAGCTCAGATCTGAAAAGGTATTACAATTTCCTGGCAGAACGGGATATCCATATCGGTGAGTGGCGCAATATGCGACGGATTAACGGTGAAGAGGGTGGTATCAAAGGCTATTTCCAGAAAAACGATGCCTTTACGAACCAGAACCTGTTCGAAAAGCTCATCATTCCCGAAATCGGCACCAGCCTGAACGAAGGGCTGCCCGAACAGGAAGGTTCTCTGCAAAAGATGTTCATGGATGCAGCAATTGTTGCACAAAGACTTCCGATGCTGGAGCAGCGGGAGAAGGCTTTTGCCGAATTCACCACACTGGCAGCACCGCTGCTTGAACTGGTGAAGCAGGGAGTAGAAGCGGACCGGGGCTACCGTGAAACGGAACTGCTGGGACGGCAAATGTACACGGTTATCCATGACGAACTGAGAACAGCCGAAGAGGAACGACGCAAAAAAGCAGACGAGCTGGTGCAGCTGCACCAGGAGGCCCGACAACTGCGCTTCGCGGGAGATAACCTGATGTACCTGCGCAGCAAAGAGGAAGCGGAACGGAAGCAGGAGGAATTCAAAAAGATCGGGGATAACCAGGCCCGTGCCCGTCAGCGGCTGGAAGAGTCCAAAGCAGAGGAAAAGACTCTTGAAGTAGCTCATTATCTGGCCAGACGCAAAGTTCACCTCCGTCAGATGGAGCAATGGCAGAAGGAGATTGAAGCCATCGAAGGCTCTCTGGAAATGAAGGAGCGCCAGGAGGTGGTACAAGCTGCGAAGGAGAATCTTCGCCAGCAGTGGACGGCTGTCTCAAAACTGTGGCAAGAGCAGATCAACGTGTTCAGCGGCCGCCAGCAATCGTTGACAACCGAAGAAACAGGGCTTCGTAAAGAACGGGAAAGCTATTTACTGGAGCTGGGTGGCCTGGACAGCCGGATTAACGAGCTGACCGCCTCCATCCGCCAATACACGGAAGCGCTGGGAGTGTTCGCTTCCCGCCATGGTCAAGAAGCTGCTCATTCACCTGCTGCCTCGCTACAGCGGGCTATCGGATATGCGAGAAGTTTCGCAGAGAATATCAGCGAGCTGAATGAACGGCGCAAATCTGCTGAAGAAGACCGCTTCAATCTGCATAAAAGGCATACTCAGCTAAGCGAGAAGCTACTTAGCCATGAACAGCATGAAAGCGGGCTTAAAGAACAGTTGGATATACAGCTGAACAAAGAGTCACAGCTTTGGTCGCAGCTCGTGGTGCTGCTGGAATTATATGAGGAGCATAACACGTTTGGAGCTACTGGCTTATTCGAAGCGAAAGCTGCTGTACAGGAGCGATTCATCCGCAGACTGGACGAAGCAGAGGTACAGACCAAACGGCTCAGAAGAGATTACTATCATCAGCTGCTGGATGTTGAACTTCAGCATGAGGCCTACTGGCTGCCGAACAGCGATTTGCTGACGGTTAAGGACAGGCTTGATTCGCTGAAGATTAGCTCGATGCCGGGCAGTGCCTTCCTGAACGATCAGCCTTATCTGATTCGCGAGGAAGAGCTGGAACGAAATCCATTGCTGCCTTATGGCCTTATCCTTACTGAACGCGAGGCGGCCAAGCTGCAGCCTGATATGGTGAAGGATCTGCTGGTAAAATCACCGGTTCCGATCTTCATCCGCGAACAGATGGCGCAGCCTGCGGTCCAGCCCTACCTTATACTGGACGGGCAAGGTTCGCAAATGGTGCTGCAGCCGGACCGTTTTCTGGAATGGAAGCAGGGGATATCTGCCCGGCTGAAGGAGCAGGAAGTCGAACTGCAGGATGCGGAAGGGTATCTGGCCAAGCTGAAATCCGCAAGGCAGGAATTTGAACGGTTATTCCAAGGGGAGCATTCTGTTACTCTGAAGGACAAGCTGACAGCACTTAATAGTTCGCAGCACGAGCTTCGTACAGCAGTAAGCGCGTTGAATACAGAAATCAGTGATAACGAAGCAGCCATAGCGTTGATTGTGAGAGAAACAGCTGAATGTGAAGCCGGCAAATCCGAGCAGGAAGACAAGGCGGCAGCACTTCGCGAGTGGAATGAACGGACCAAGAAGCAGGAACAGGATTATAAGGACAAGCAGGAGGCGCTCGACCGCAAAGGTGATTTGAATAAAGAGATCACAGGCAAGGAACACCAGCTTGCGCAGTTAAAGGCGGAACTTAACAGCAACTCTCTGGAGCGGGAAAAATGGATCGGAGATACCCGATACTCATTATTTCCGAGACTGCAAACCTGGTTCCCTGAGCTGATCTTTCCTGAAGGGCTTCAGGCGGCCACAACCGGCGGTAATCAAGAAGAACAACCAGACTTACCACGTGATGCTTCGATTCAGGACAAGCTGCTAGAGACCTTAAGCACACTTGAAAGCCTCCAGCAATCCCTTAGCCGCAATGAGCTGGAGATCCGTACGAGGTCTGCACAGATCAAATCTGCAGCCGGACAACTGGTTGAGCTTGAAGCCGCAGTCCAACAGCTTGACAGTAATTGGCGCAGTGTGCAGGAACCAGGAGATACCCCGGATTCGATCATGTCAGCGCGGACGAGGCAGAAGAGCGAAACGAAAATACTGGATGAGGACTACCAGGATGTACATGATTCTTTCATCCGCTGCCAGACCGAGCTGGATCATCTGCAGAAGCAGTTAAACAAAGCAGAGAAGTCGATAAAGGAGAAGCATGAGCGGGCAGTAGAGCACTGGAATGATTCGCTCGATCAGAAGGATGAAGAGATTAGGGGGCGGTCCCGGGACAATGAATACGCGATTAACAGCTGTAAGCTGAAGCTGACGTCCTTGGATCAGTGGCTTCAGACGCTTGCCAGTCAAAGTAAAATCATGGAGACCCACGTAGAAGGAAGGCTGCAGCTGAGGGACGTTCCAGAAGAGGTTCAGCTCAGCACAAGAGAGGACTGCGAGCGGGCAGTAAGTGCATGGCTGCTCCGCAGCAGGGAGAGCCGTACTGTACGGAACGAAATTTCGCGGCGGGTTAAGGAAGAGAAGAACGCCCTCAGCGGCACACTTGCCAAAAGCGGCTGGAATGCTGAGCTGGAGACCAAAATCCAGGAACGCTTAAACACCGTTCACTGGGAGGATTTCACTATTGCGCTTCAAGTGCTGGACTCGATGCTACAGAGCTCACAGGACCAGATCGAAAGCATCCGCGGTGATAAAGAAGGCATGGAGCTCTCCCGCAAAATGTGGGTCGGCCGTGCTGCCAAGCGGGTAGTGCAAATTGTAGACATCCTGAAGCGGATGGAACGACGGATGATTGTCCACAATGAGAACGGTCATTCCTTCCCGCTGGTACGTTTGAATTATAAGAACATTAATGTACCGAAGACCACCGAAGATATCGAACCGCTGGTCAGCGATTACTTCAACCGCTGCATCAGTAGCCTGCTGGAGAAATTCCCGAAGATTGAGCAGGTTCCGGCAGCGGCAGTTAAGGATCTGATCAGTGACGGAAAAATTGTGTACGCCGCCATGCAGAACCGCTTCCCTGTCTTGCAGGTGTACAAGCCTGTGACTGAGAACTATTTCCTGTATGCAGCACCCGAGGATTATCATTACTCCGACTGGGAGGTTATTAACCGCGGAGCATTGGATGAGGCGGTCGGCAGCGGCGGGCAACGCCAATCGGTTCAGCTGCTGGTGGCGATGATGATCATGACCCATAAACGGGTCAACCGCGAGAACAAAGGCTGGACGGTCTTTTTATATGATAATCCATTTGGTGAAATGGTCTCTAACAACGTGCTTGACCCCGTATTTGAAATTTCCAAAGCCCTGAGATTCCAGTGGTTGATCGTTACTCCGCCGGAGCTGGTAAAGAACGATGTAAGTGTCCGGTTCGGGGTGTACTGGCAGCTGTATTTTGGCGGTGAAAAGGGAGAAATGCTGGAATCCACGCTCATAAAGGGCGGACGCAAGCTGATTCCGGCTTCATTATTCTGATTCTTATATTACAGAGCTCGTAGAAAGGATTGAATTCACTCATGAAGAATCTGCAATCAACTACAACTTTGGCTAATGGCGTAAAGATGCCTTGGCTTGGCTTGGGAGTATACAAGGTGCAAGAGGGTCAAGAGGTCATCGACTCCGTTAAAGCAGCAATCCAAGCGGGTTATCGGAGCATCGATACTGCAGCCTTATATGCTAATGAAGAAGGTGTGGGACAGGCCATCCATGAATCTGGAGTAAATCGCGAGGATCTGTTCGTTACGACCAAGGTCTGGAATTCCGATCAGGGTTATGAATCTACGTTGGCGGCATTTGACAAAAGCATCAGTAAATTAGGCTTGGACTTCGTGGATTTGTATCTCGTTCATTGGCCGGTTAAAGAGAAATACAAAGATACCTGGAGAGCGCTCGAGAAGCTGTATGCAGATGGTAAGGTCCGTGCCATAGGAGTCTCTAACTTCCAGATCCATCACCTGGAGGATTTGCAGGAGGCTGCCCAAGTGAAGCCGATGGTCAATCAGGTCGAACTGCATCCACTGCTTACACAGGTAGAGCTCCGTGACTATTGCAAAGCGCAGGGTATACAGATTGAAGCATGGGCACCCCTCGCTCAAGGTCATCTGCTGGATAACGAGGTGCTGGCCGATATTGCTGCCCGTCATAACAAATCTCTCGCACAGGTGATGATCCGCTGGGATCTGCAGAACGGCATTGTGAGCATACCCAAATCGATCAAAGAACACCGGATTATCGAGAATGCCGATGTGTTCGATTTTGAATTAACAGCAGCTGAGGTTGAACGCATTAATGGCTTGAATCAGAACAAGAGGTTTGGATCTAATCCGGATAATTTTAATTTCTGATCCATGCCAGTATAAAGAAACATTGTCCCATTCCGTGCAGAACCGAAATAGAAGATAAAATCTATGACTAGCCGGGGGGTACGTATGAATCGAATAACTATTAAAACCATATGTCTTGCGATGCTGTTCAGTGTAATGCTGCTTCCAACCTTCAGCTTTGCCCAGACTGCTGTTCCAGATCACACCTTGGATGATTATGGGGCAGGTGCATACAAAACCTATAACCCTGAACCCTTAGGAACCACTAATTTTGTGGGCGATAACGCCGGAGTGTTCACACAGGTTACCAGAGATGATCTGAATCAATCCGGCAATCGTTATCAGCTCACAACCCATAGCGGAGTATATGTCGTAACCGTTAAGAATTTGGGAGATAAGAGCCTGGAGGATTACACATATGCTAAGTTCGCATCCATGGGGGCCGGACCGGATGATGTCATGCTTGTGCTGGATGTCAGTGGCGACAACTATTATGTGCTGCAGGGCAAAGGTATCGACGGCATACTGACCAATGACATAGTCAGCGATATTCTGAGTGCGAAGCTTGAACCGTTATTCGCCCAGAAGAATTATGCTGCTGGCGCAACCGCCACGGTTAATGCTTTTTACAGCTTTTTTCTGACCCGGGCAGATAATGCCCTGAATGCCACGACTCCGGCAGTCACAAGCTCTGAACCTGTCCATTCGGAGCCTTTGAGCTTCCAGTCTACACATAGTACCTCAGCTTCAGTATCAGATACGGTAACTTATCCTCTTACCAAATCTGAAGGATATGTAATAATGGCTTTATTTCTCTTAGTGTTTGTCTTTAGCATTGTTTTGGCCTCGCGGCGCAACCGGTATATGGCTCTGTATGGCGTGCCGGTGAATCCATACAGCAACCGTTCCACCGATCACGGTGATGGCGGACCTTCCAGCAGCAACAGAAGCAGCGGTAGTGGCAATGGACGTAATCGCTAGAGAGATATAACCGAATAAATGGGAACATACAAAATTGAGCTGCCCCGAGGCAGCTCTTTTGCATAACAAAGATTTAAGATAGGTTGTGCATCATCCAGTGGCGTTTAGATACTCAATAAAATAAAGTCATATCATAGCTATTGCTCCACCGAAGATCAGTAGTTGTGAATATGAGAGGTTAGAAATTACCCGGATCACCTATCCTTCTATATAATGTTCCAACAATTTAACAAACTGAAACCTTTAATCTGGTAATATCGTCTATGATGGGGTAGATGAGCCGATGCCCATTTCCATTATCAGGCAGTACCAGGGAGGAAATCAAGAAGTGAACTCTTCATCATCTTTACCTCAGCGCAACACCGTCCGCAAGAAGAAGCCCGTTCGTAAACGCAAGAAAAAAAGCTTTTTCCGCACGCTCTCCAGACTTTTTCTATTCTTCATAATCCTGCTGATAGCCGGCGGTGCCTGGCTGTATTTTGCACCTTCTGCCCGGAACACCCGCTATTTGATAGCAGATACGCTAATCACTACACAGCACCGCTATATGGCGAAATATATTATAGGCGAAGATGAATTGAAGGAACGGGTCACAGAATACAATCTGCGGTTTCAGCATATGGGGGACGAGAAGGACACCCACGTGATTAAGGAACCTACAGCCGAAGAACAAGATAAACCGCTGGTTGAAATCGATAAGGTATCCGGCAGTGGTTATACCGGGTATGTGATGACGGTAAATGATCCAACGAAGGTCCGCTTAGGCGTACCTGATACGATAGGCTCAGGTGAAAAAGTAACCAGTATGGTCGCCCGTACGGGAGCCATTGCCGGCGTGAACGGCGGAGGGTTCGCAGACCCCAACTGGAAGGGAAACGGATTTAAGCCAATCGGCCTGGTTATTTCGCAGGGCAAGCTTTTCTATAACGGTCTCGGAGGCAAAAACTCCACACAGATCGTAGGCTTGGACAAGCAGGGCAAAATGATCGCCGGGAACTATACTCTCGAGGAGCTTAGCAAGATGGGGGTGCAGGAGGCGGTATCTTTTCAGCCGCGGATTATTGTGAACGGTAAAGGGTTGATCAAGAATGCAGCCGAAGGCTGGGGGATTGCTCCCAGAACGGCGATGGGCCAGCGTGCTGACGGTGCGCTGCTGTTCGTAGTGATAGACGGCAGACAGCCAGGTTACAGTATTGGTGCGAATCTCTATGATGTGCAGCAGATTATGCTGAAGCATGGAGCGGTGATCGCAGCCAACCTGGACGGAGGATCATCGACTGTTCTGGTGAAAGATAATGAAATTATCAACAAACCCTCCTCCCAATATGGAGAGCGTTATCTGCCCACCGCATTTCTAGTGTTTGAACATCCCGAACAGGCGGATATCAAGAACATCTGGGAAGGCCTCGACCCATCCAAGATTGATGCAGGCAAGAAGCGGAGCCAATAACAAACTGCAAGCACTTCTGGCATCAGGCATGGATGGAACAGTGATTCTATGCTACTATAAGCAGAAACCCAGGTGCCGTTCCTTCCGAGGGACGGCATCTGATGTAACCGGATAGTGATGCATCAGCAAAAAAGTCCTTGCTAAAAGGAGGTACAGGTTTGACATTGCAGCAACTCCGCTATGCCATTGAGATTGCGAACAGCGGCTCGATGAATGAAGCGGCCAAAAGACTTTTTGTCTCTCAGCCAAGCCTCTCCAATGCCATTAAAGAGCTGGAGAATGAGCTGGGGATTACCATCTTTGAGCGGAATAACCGGGGTATTAGCATTTCAGCCGAAGGTGTGGAGTTTCTCGGATATGCCCGGCAGATTATTGAACAGACTGAATTTATGGAGAACCGGTATACCGGCAAGAAACGCAGTCCAATCTACTTTTCCGTATCCACCCAGCATTACCCTTTTGTAGTGGATGCTTTTGTAAAGCTGATGACAGAGAGCAAGGTGCCTGAATATAACTTTAGTCTGAGAGAGACGCAGACCTATGAGATCATTGAGGACGTCAGGACTCTCCGCAGTGATCTGGGCATTCTCTATATCAATGAGAGTAACTATAAGGTGATGAACAAGCTGTTCAGTGACGGGAACCTGAAGTTCACCCCGCTGTTCAACACGAACCCTCATGTATATGTGAGGGCAGGGCATATCCTCGCCGCTAAGGAAATGATCCAGCTGGAAGATATTCTTCCTTTTCCGTACATTACCTTTGAGCAGGGGGAGAACAACTCGCTGCATTTTTCCGAAGAGATGCTCAGCTTCACACAGATTGAGAAAAATATCCAGGTTACCGACCGTGCGACGCTGACCCATCTTCTGCTGGGCAGTGATTCCTACACGGTGGGTACGGGAATAATGGATACCGAGCTGAATGGCGAGGGGCTGGTAACGATTCCTTTTGACAGTCCTGAGGTATTCACCGTCGGCTGGATCGCCCATAAGGACCGCAAGCCAGGTGAGATGATGTCCGCATACATTGATATTTTGAATGATCTGGTATCCCGTAATTACTTCGACCTTAAATCTTTCTTACTCTAAACGCAGGAGGGACGTATGATCAGTCCAGTTACCGGCACCACACGAAATACTCCACCCTTTCGCTACGATATCGTCGGCAGCTTCCTCCGCACAGAGGAACTGAAATCCGCACGCAATCAACGTTTGCATGGAGCAATCACAGACGGGCAGCTTCATGAAGTCGAGAATAGGGAAATATTCAAACTGTTGGAACAGGAAAAGGCTTTGGGACTAAAAGCCGTTACTGACGGGGAATTCCGCCGATCCTGGTGGCATCTCGATTTCTTTCTTGGGATCACGGGTACACAGAAGATCAGTCTGGATCAGGGAAAAGGCGCCAAAGAAACTGTTCAACGTGCTGAAAGCTTCCGGATCGTAGACAAAATCGCCTTCGGGGATCATCCCATGGTTGAAGAATTCATGGAGCTGCAGCAGATGGCTGGCGATACCCTTACCAAAATGACCATTCCTTCTCCGGCATTGTTTCACTTCGTACAGGATTACAACGGCAATGAGATCTACCCGGATCGTGAGACGTTGTTCCGTGATATCATCCAAGTCTATCAGGATGCCATCCAGGCATTCTATGAAGCAGGCTGCCGTTATCTGCAATTGGACGATACAACTTGGGGGACGCTGTGCAGCGGTAGACACAGGGCGCACTTGCGCAGCCGCGGTATTGATCCCGATCAGCTCGCCAAGGATTACGTAAGGCTGATCAATGACAGCATAGCCGGGCGGCCGCAGGATATGACGATTGCACTGCATGTCTGCCGGGGGAATCTCCGCTCTACCTGGTTTGCCGCCGGCGGGTATGAGCCCGTAGCTGAGACGTTGTTTGGACAGGCTGAAGTAGATGCCTTTTTCCTGGAATACGACAATGAACGTTCCGGTGACTTCAATCCGCTCCGTTTCATTCAAGGGCAGCAGGTTGTGCTTGGCCTGGTAACTACGAAACACGGCGGTCTGGAGAACAAAGAGCAGATCATGGCACGTATCGAAGAAGCCGCACAGATTGTCCCGATTGACCAGCTGTGCCTCAGCGCCCAATGCGGATTCGCCTCCTCTGAGGAAGGGAATATGCTGACCGAGGAAGAGCAGTGGGATAAGGTTAGGCTGATTATTGAAACGGCGAATGAAGTGTGGGTTTGATGGAGTAGCAAATATTCTCAGTCAGATTGAATAATGACATACCGTACTAGTTTTGTTATAGTGAATTATATTGAAAAATTACATATCACTTCAGCAATGACGAGAAGAGTAGTTAGGCGGCATAGTTCACAGAGAGCTTCGGAATGGTGAAACGGAGCAGCGGTGTGCCTAACGAAAAAAGTCTCCGAGCTTCATACGGAATTGGGCAACATGCCCAAGGATGCTATGACGGGTTCTCCCGTTACAGAGATAGGGTATAAGCGTAATGGCCGTACCTGAAGAGGCGTGCATGGAGACATGTTCGCGAACAGAGGTGGTACCACGGCGCTGATTACAGCTCTCGTCCTCAAGATGACAATCTTGCGGATGAGAGCTTTTTTGCGTTTACACAATAATTGTTGAGGTGATTATCCATGCATTGGTCCGAAAAAATAGCAAAACGGTTAATCGAAAGCCACCCGGAGCAGCAGACATTTGTATGCGCATCAGGGATCAGTCCATCAGGTCACATCCATATCGGGAATTTCCGGGAGATTGTGACCACTTATTTTGTAAGTAAAGCACTTGAAAAAGCAGGCAAAAAAGTGCGGTTTATTTTTTCGTGGGATGACTTTGACCGTTTCCGCAAAGTTCCGGTTCATGTCGATCCAAGCTTCGGGCAGTATATTGGCAGGCCCTACACGCAAGTTCCTTGTCCATACGGATGCCACAACTCCTATGCGGAGCATTACGAACAGGAATTTGAACAGGCGCTGAGCGCTTTTGGGATCAGACCCGAATTCATCTATCAGAGTAAAGAGTATCAATCCGGCCGGTATGCACCCGGAATTCTTCATGCACTTCAGAGTAGGGGAGAGATCTATGACATCCTGATGTCCTTCAAAACAGGGGAAGCCAGCGAAGCAGAGAGAGCCGCATTTTATCCTGTGAGTGTGTATTGCGGGGATTGTGGCAGGGACTCGACTAGTGTACATTCTTTTGATGAAGAGAAAGAGCACCTAACTTATAGCTGTACATGCGGTCATCACGGTATTGTGTCTGTTGCTAAGGCGGATAATATCAAGCTGCAATGGAAAATCGACTGGCCGATGCGCTGGAATGTGGAGCAAGTACTGTTCGAGCCTGGAGGCCGTGATCATTCATCAGAAACTGGCAGCTACAATGTAGCCTCCGTGATCTCCGAGCGGATATACGGGAATCCACCGCCAATGTATGAGCCTTACGAATTTATTCGAATCAAAGGCAGTTTTGCCAAAATGTCCAGCTCGTCCGGGAACAACTACACCCCAGATGATCTGCTGAAGGTCTATTTACCGGAGAATATTCTGTTTCTGTTTGCCAAATACCAGCCCAATGCTGAGTTTCATATCGGGATGGATGAAGATGTGCTGCGCAATTATACGGAATTTGAACGTTATCGGAAGGCTTACAGTTCCCATACGCTCACTGATGATATTCATTCGGCGGTAGAACTATCGCTGATTCATCCGCTGGACCTGAATACACCTAGCTTCGGCCCTATTGCAGGACTGCTGCCTCTGATTCATTTCGATCAAAATTTGCTGCATGAGATGATGACACATAACGGGGAGGAAGTAGATGTGAACGGGCTTCTGCAAATAGCGGAGCGGGCGGAATATTGGATCAAACACTGGATGCCGCAAAAGCTGGTTACCGTAAATGGCAGCCGTGATATTGCCCTGTATGAAACTTTGGAGACTCATGAACAACAGTGGCTGGAAGCCTTTTGCGGGCTGATTAGAACCGGAGGGATGGAGGATGAGCAGATGATGACAGAGATATACGCGATTTGTTATGACGAGGATAAAAAAGTAATGAAAAACCGTCAAAAACGGTTGTTCACCCTAATCTATCAGCTGGTGCTGGGTCAGGAGACCGGTCCCCGAATCCCTGTACTGATCCAGGCAGTCGGACAGGAGAGGTTACTGGCTTTGCTGGATTTTTAGCGTACACCGGGACTGCCCTTTACGGGATACACAGAGCAGAGGTATAATATATTGGACTGTTTATAATTAATGTTGGAAAGTGAGCGGGAACAATATGGGTCGTAAATGGAATAATATTAAAGAAAAGAAGGCATCCAAGGATGCCAATACAAGTAAGGTATACGCCAAGTTTGGTGTAGAAATTTATGTAGCCGCGAAGAAGGGTGAACCTGATCCTGAATCGAACCGGGCACTAAAAGTCGTGCTGGAGCGTGCCAAAACGTACAATGTACCTAAGGCCATTATCGACCGGGCACTCGACAAAGCCAAAGGCAGCGGTGATGAGAACTACGTAGAACTTCGATACGAAGGTTTTGGACCAAGCGGTTCGATGATCATCATTGACGCATTGACGAACAACGTCAATCGTACTGCTCCTCTGGTGCGTTCTGCATTCAGTAAAAACGGCGGCAATATGGGTGTCAGCGGTTCGGTAACCTATATGTTTGAGCCTACAGCTGTCATTGGTCTAGAAGGTAAAACAGCCGACGAAGTGATGGAGCTGCTGATTGAAGCGGATCTGGATGTGCGTGATGTGCTGGAAGAAGACGATGCTGTCATCGTCTATGCCGAGCCTGACCAGTTCCATGCAGTTCAAGAAGTATTCCGCGGTGCGGGAATTACCGATTTCACTGTTGCAGAGCTGACGATGCTCCCCCAGAACTATGTAGCTCTTCCAGAGGATGCCGAAGCACAGTTTGAGAAGCTGATTGATGCTTTGGAGGAACTGGATGATGTACAGCAGGTCTACCACAACGTAGATTCGGAAGAATAGAATTATTGTACGCATGAGCCGGACAAGCAGATCATGAATCTGCTTATCCGGTTTTTTTGTGCGCACATGTTCATCATTAATCCAGCAACAGCGCATAATCCGCCCCATATCTTGCCACAATAAACTGATGCGACCCATCACCCTACAACTACTTTTCAGGAGGCAATACAATGGATAATCACACCAAACCGGATAAGAATCTGATCAACACCGTAGAGGAGCTGGATCAGGTGGCGGTGACCAGCCAGGAAGCCCAGCAAATGGAACAGAAGAAAAGCGATATCCGCAAGGAAGCGCTGCGGGATGACAAAACCACGTATAAGAAAAACGAACAGAATACGTATAAATGAGCATTTGCAAACACGGATTGGACAAGAGTGGCAGGGAAGGTTCCTGTCACTTTTTTTCGTGTATGGGATGTACAGACTGATATATATAAAGTATTCAAAGAATTCTATGGTACAAGCCCGCGAAATTGTGTATGCTGAAATTTGTTTGTATGACACTTACATACTGGCAGGAGGCTTTTTTGCATTATGGAACATGGCAGTATAGCAATGATTTTGATTTTGGTGATTTGCGGTTTTTTGGCGGGTGTGATTGATTCTGTAGTGGGAGGCGGAGGTCTGATCTCCATTCCAGCGCTGCTCGCTGCCGGCATTCCGCTCCCGCTGCTGCTGGGCAGTAATAAATTAGCCGGGACCATGTGCTCATTCACCAGTACCGCGTCTTTTGTCCGTTCCGGGAAGATCAATTTTGGAATGGTCAAGTTTCTAATTCCGTTCTCACTTGTTGGCGCGGTGGCTGGCTCATTGACCGTCCGGCAAGTACCTTCAGAATTTCTGAAGCCGCTTGTGATCGTGATGCTGGTTGTCATTACGGTCTATACTTTGTTCAAAAAGTCATGGGGTGACGTCTCCACCTACTCCCAAGACAGCAAAAGATCGTTAATAATAGGCATGGGTGTTGCGCTTGTCATTGGATTTTATGACGGATTCTTTGGTCCGGGTGCCGGCTCGTTCCTGATCTTCGCCTTTCTCATGCTGGGATTTGAATTCGTAACGGCCGCAGGCAACGCGAAGGTACTGAATTTTGCCAGTAATATCGCAAGTCTGCTGACGTTTGCCGCATTTGGCTCAGTAAGCTTGTATTATGGCCTGCTGCTGGGCATTCCGATCGTGATCGGTGCTCTAGTGGGTTCAAGAATAGCTATCCGCAAGGGATCCAGCTATATTCGCCCCCTGTTCATCACGGTTACTCTGATCTTGATCGGGAAACAAATATGGGATACGATGCACTGATGCACAAAAGACGATTCAGAAAGGAACACTGATATGACTAAGAAGCTATATTATGATTCGGCCTATTTGAAGGAATGGCAGACCTCTGTTAGTAAAGTGGTAGATCGTGAGGACGGGCATTATCTGATTTTGGAAGAGACGGCTTTCTATCCTCATGGAGGGGGGCAGCCTTGCGACACAGGAACCATAGACGGAATCCTCGTACAGGACGTCATTCTAGAAGAAGACGAGGTCTTGCACAAGGTGGATCGTCTACCCGAAGGAAACCAAGTGAGCTGTCAGCTAGACTGGAACCGCAGATTTGACCATATGCAGCAACACAGCGGCCAGCATCTGTTGTCGGCGGTATTCCTTGAACGGTTTGAAGCAAATACGTTGAGTTTTCACCTGGGGAATGATTACGCAACCATCGACATTGAGCTTCAGGAGCTAACCCCGGATCAGCTGTCTGCTGCAGAGCAGGAAGTCAACCGTCAGGTTGTGCTTGACCACCGAATCGTAAGCTATTTTGTCACCGCTGAAGAAATGGCTAACCTGCCGCTGGTGAAGCTGCCCAAGGTTACAGAGAACATCCGCATTGTAGAGATTGAGGGAGTGGAGCATAACGCCTGCGGCGGGACTCATGTATCTGCTACAGGAGCAATTGGGATGATCAAGCTGGTAAGAGCGGAGAAGCAGAAGGGGAACATCCGGATCACTTTCAAATGCGGCGGGCGTGCACTCGACGAAGCTAACGATAACCAGCGTATCCTTGGCGCGCTTTCTGCGAAGTTCAATACAGGCAAAGATGAAATTATGGACCGGATCGGGAAATGGGAAGCCGAGCAGAATCAACTGCAAGCCGAACTGAGTACACTTAAGGAACAGAATGATCATTATTTGGCCAAAGAGCTCTTGTCTGGACTTGAGTCCGAAGCAAGGGTAGCCGCTCAAGTCTTTGAGGATAAATCCCTTAAGGATTTGCAGAGTCTGGCCATGAAGCTGACTGCTCATACAGAACTTCCCGTGCTGCTGCTGACGGCTGCGGAGAATAAGGTAGTGCTGGCTTCCTGCGGCAATACGGATTTGTCTTGTGGCACCTTCTTCAAAGCCAATCTCGGAGAATTCCAGGGAAAAGGTGGCGGCAGCGACAAAATGGCCCAAGCCGGGTTCCCGGACTGGGAACATGCACTTGGATTCTATGAGTTTGCAAAAGGAAGACTGTAGTATAATAATCACCGGTTATAGAACTGAACGTCATCCCTACGAATAAGATTTTATCTCTCTGTTCAGTGAGATAGCAAAGCCTCTCAGGTCTCTGGGAGGCTTTTGTTGTATAACCTCAACTTAGATAAACCGCTTGCCAACAATACGGCCGGATGTATCTATCTCAAGAAAAACCTCTGCATAAGGATGATAGAAATAGGGGCATAAAGTTTTGTCGGTATACTCCATTTCACCCGTATCAGGATTAAAGATGGATAAGCCATTTTTCGGTCCCCACATTACAATCTTGCCGTTCACTGCAGCAATATGTCCGCGGGGATAATAATGTTTCCCATCGATCAAGGGTTTTGTCCGGTATTCAGGTACTGGAATGAACAGTTTCTTACGTTCCCCGGTTTGCAGATCAAATATAGTCAGAAAATGAGAATAAGGGTTTTCACCGTAATCTTTCGTGTCCTCTTCATCGAATAAATCAATTGCCAGTTGACCCCATACAGCTAAGGTTGAAGAATCGAGCCAGGCTGCCGGTTGATCCCAATCTTCCATGTAGTCTCCGAGCACCCGTAAGGTATCTCCATCCTCTGACTCCCAGCAGTTCGAGATCCAGGCTGGAAGACTCCAGGAGCGTATGGATGCGACAGGCTGCCAGTGCCACCGCGTATCGACGATCCATTTTCCTTGAGGGGAGACATAGATTTTACCGTGAAAATAATCGAGGACTTGTTTCGTGAGCTGTTCTCCACCTTCAGCTAAGGAAACTGTTGACTGACGTGTAGACAGATTCTCACCCGAACGAACATCGAGCAAATCCAGCCGGTTCCATTCTGTACCGTGAATCAACAGTGTCCTGCCCTCATGTTCAGCAAAAGCAAGCGGGAAGGTACATACATCATAATGATAATTGTCCCGAGACAATGACATGATCTGTTTGGAATCTTGGAGATCATACAACGCTGCGTGCTGGCTGAATCTACCCGAAATCGCAGCGAAGCATTCGTCTGCTGAAATTACAATCTGAACAGGTTCCTCCAATATCAAATCGGGTATATCGACATGCAGCAGCATTCTTGCTTGTCCTGTGTGTAAGTCAAATTGCCAGAGATCACTATTCCGATCCAGCGCAAGCAAAGAGACTGCTCCTTCCCCGGTTCCTTTTAACGCCTGGACAGCGACAAGTTGGCCCATACTCGGCACGACTTCAGGAAATTTGATAAGTTCAAACAGCATACTTCGTCCTCCTCAAGGTTGTTCTACTTGTCGCTGTTACGAAAAGATTTCGTATGAAATTTAGTAATATGGCGGAATAGGGTTTGACCCTCATCTGTAATGACAAAATCCTGGCTTAACGGCAGCACCATAGCCCGGTAAGGCTCGGGAATCCAGATGTACTGATGTACGTACGACGTTGGAATAAACCCGCAGTGCTCCCAGAAATGGACCCGTGCCGCATCTTCTTCTGTATCGCCAGCTTCTACTTCGATTAGAACTGCCTGAATGTGATGCTCTTGGACTGCCCAATCGCGGATGATCTCCAGAAACCGTCTTCCTAGACCTTGGCTGCGTAATCGGGTATCTATGGCCAAATAGTCGATGATTAGCATCCGTTCGGCGGCTGGACCGGTAAGACCTGTAACCGCCATCCCGGCGATTTCCCCGTCCAGGTAAACGGCATGCAGCCAGGCGATTTTCTTGTCTAGCATGGCATGCAGGATCTTCACCGGCTTGGCCCCGTGCGGAAAAGCCTCACAGTAGATCGGCTCGATCGCTGCCCACAGTGTATCATCCCACTCTTCGAAAGTCATGAATTCAAGTGTCATTTCAGTCGCCTCCAGAATTATCATAGCAGAGCGGATCTCATGTAGTAAAATCAGGACCTAAAGACATGATTTTGAAACTTTATCCAACGAAGTGCGTCCAATTTGTAAGAATTATGATAAAGGAGACTTTGCGAATGAGGAAATGGAAGCAGTCAATGGGCTACTTAACGGCAGCCTTGTTTTTTGCCTTGAGCACCGGTACAGTACATGCAGCCAGGGAAAGCGGAATTTTATTAAATGACAAAAGCACCACAATGGGCAGCAGTCAAATGATAGTAAAGGGGGCAACATGGGTTCCACTGAAGGAACTGGCTGAGTCTATGGGCTATGCGTTGTCCTGGAATCAGAAGACAAGAGCAGTCGTACTGATACGTCCAGGCCGTGAAGTGACCATGAAGGCAAATTCAAAAACAGCGACTACGAATAGCACGCCTTTATTGCTTGCGAAGGCACCGAATATTCTCAATGGCAAGTTATACGTTCACTTGGTATCAGCTGTAAGTGCTATGGGCGGCAAAACCTGGACAGATAAGAGCACGGGCAACATCATGCTCGTAGATGAACCGAGATTCACTTCTACATCCATTAAGGGCAGGGCCTACTGGGTATCCCAGAAGAGTGGGGAAATCTTCTTTAGATCTTCCACAGACAGCAAGCCAGAGTCCATCGGTACTTTTCAACTGGGTGAATCCCCCTATACCCACTGGCTTCAGATCAAGAATGCAGGGAAGGGCAACGATCTGCTGCTTCTGATCGACAAGCACTACGCAATGTTCAATGATTTCAGTAATAGCTATCAGGCACTCATCCAGAACGGTAAAATAGTGAAGCAAATGAACTATCATACCATTATTCCCTCTTACCCCCATTCTACAGGGCTCCCGTCGGAACAGCTGTACATGACTGACGGCAAGAACGTTCAGTATATTAATGCCGATGGCAGTCTCGGTAAGCTGTTTGAACTGGAGCAGGGAAGCGGAATAACGGGAGACTTCACCGTCGAATACGCGGCTAAAGATGTGCTGCTTGTTCGTGATTTGAAACATACCGGGCTGTTTGCAATCCATACACTTTCTGGAGAATATACGAATCTCAGTGCGGAATTAATCCGTTCTGAGGATCGCAAGGATTGGGACACAGCAGACGGCTCTGACCCTTATGTGTTGACCAAAATGTTGACACTGAAAAAACGCGAAGGGAATGTAATGACCTTCACTTATTCGGCCCTCTCGGACAGTGAAGTGAAGACGGTGGTATACATCCTTAACAAAGAGTAGTTCTTAACTCAACCGATTCGCAATAAAAGATGACCATTTGATGATGTTCTCACTCCTGAGACTGGACCAAGCTCTGCAAACCGATCATAATAGAACAGGAATATATCTCAGAACGGGAGGCTAATTCTATGAACTACCGCAAACTTGGCAATACAGGATTATCAATAAGCGAGGTCAGCTTCGGCACATGGGCGATCGGCGGCGATTGGGGCGTGAGCCGGGATGAAGACGGGTTGAAAGGGCTTAAGCTGGCGATGGAACAGGGCGTTAACTTCTTTGATACTGCAGATGTGTATGGCTCCGGCCATGCCGAGGAGCTGCTCGCGAAGGCAACCAAAGGCAAAGAGGATGAGATCCATATCGCGACTAAATTTTGCCGTGCGGGTGACATCCATGATCCGGAGACATATTCGGAGCGTAAGGTAAGCGATTACTGCGAGCAGAGTCTTCGCCGTCTGAACCGGGAGGCTATAGATCTATATCAGATCCATTGTCCGCCCATTGAGATCCTGCGTGACGGAAGCGTGTTCAAAGTGCTGGACAAGCTGAAGAGAGACGGGAAAATCCGTCATTATGGAGTCAGTGTTGAGACCATTGAAGAAGGACTGCTTAGTCTGGAGTATCCGGGTGTAGAAGCACTCCAGATCATCTTCAATCTGTTCCGTCAACAGCCGGCACTTGCACTGCTGCCCCGGGCGGAAGCTGCAGGAGCGGGAATCCTTGTGCGGCTGCCGCTGGCCAGTGGACTGTTGACCGGCAAATTTAAGGAGAACAGCACTTTCGCTGCCAATGACCACCGGAATTTCAATGCCAACGGAGAGCAGTTCAATGTGGGGGAAACCTTCGCCGGACTTCCGTTTGCAAAAGGTGTGGAGCTCGCGCGGGAACTTGACTGGATTGTGGAAGGACGCGGCAGTATGGCCAGAGCGGCCATGCGCTGGATTCTCGATCATCCAGCGGTCAGCTGCGTGATTCCAGGCTTCAAGAATGAAGCCCAGGTCTCTGACAATCTGGCTGCCTCAGAAGTTCCATCCTTCAGCACAGTTGAAATGGAACGGCTAAGCGCTTTTTACAATACTGAAGTTGCACCGCATATCCGTGGAGGTGTATAGCCTTACAATATGAAGAATTTAACCATCGGACTGCTCGCACATGTCGATGCTGGCAAAACGACATTTGCCGAGCAGCTGCTCTATCATACCCAGGCCATTCGCAGCCGGGGTAGAGTAGATCATAAAGATACGTTTCTGGATACCCATGAGATTGAAAAGGCACGCGGAATAACTGTATTTGCCGATCAGGCTGAATTTGTGCGCGGAGATACGCGGTACTTTCTGCTGGATACTCCCGGACATGTCGATTTCTCACCAGAGATGGAACGTACGCTGCAGGTGCTGGACTATGCCGTGGTGATTGTCAGCGCTGTTGAAGGTGTGGAAGGCCATACAGAAACGGTATGGCATCTGCTGCGCAGTCACGGGGTTCCAACCTTCTTTTTTATCAACAAAACGGACCGTAGGGGTGCAGATCCACAGCGTGTGTACGAAGAAATACTCACCCAGCTTAGTGATGGCGCAATTCTTCTCCCGGAATGGGTAGGTACAGTATTGCCCGAGGAGCTGAAGGTGAGCCTTGCTGAACGTGATGAGCATATTCTGGATGCTTATTTTGAGGGGTCCATGAGTGAATCGGATTGGCAGGCAGCGGTGAGGTCCATGGTCCGTGAGGGTAAGTTATTTCCGTGCATGCAGGGATCAGCATTGCTGGATCTCGGAATCGATTCTTTTCTGGATAAGCTGGAGTACCTGACCTATTCCGATTATGATGCTAGCCTTCCTTTTGCCGGAAGAGTATACAAGATCCGCCATGATGACAAAGGGACCCGCATTACCTATATCAAAGCGCTGCAGGGTATGCTCAAAGTAAGAGATGAGCTGGTTTGCAGGCCTGAGGATGAGGCTGATCCTGAACGGATTACCGGAATCCGTAAAGTAAATGGTGTGAAACATACTTCCGTGGATTGGGCTGCAGCAGGAGAGTTGTTTGCTGTGATCGGTCTGTCGAAGGCGAAGCCGGGCGATGGTGTGGGAGCTTTGCAGGACAGAAGAGACAGCGAACTGGTTCCCACGCTAAAGTCCAAGGTCTTGTTCGAGCCTCCCGTTCATTTGAAGGAGGTTCTGAATGCCTTTCAACTGCTGGGGGCAGAGGACCCGTCACTGAATGTGAGCTGGGATGTGACATTGCAGAAGCTCCATATCCAGGTGATGGGCCAGATTCAGCTGGAGATTCTGGAGCAGATGATGCGGGAACGGTTCATGATCCCGGTAGCTTTTGGCCCGCCAGAGATTCTGTACAAGGAGACGATTGCTGCGGCAGTGTATGGCTGCGGACATTTTGAGCCATTGAAGCACTATGCAGAGGTTCTGCTGAAGCTGGAGCCGGGAGAACGGGGCAGCGGGCTACATTTCATTAATGCATGCCATCCCGATGAGCTTGCGGTGGGTTATCAGCATCAGATCGGACAAGTTCTGCTGGAGAGCGGACACCATGGCCTGCTTACAGGTTCTCCGCTCACCGATCTGCGGATGACGCTTCTTAGCGGAAGAGCGCATAACAAGCATACTCATGGCGGAGATTTTCGGGAAGCGGCGCTGCGGGCCTTGCGTCAGGGGCTTGAACAAGCAGAGAATATCCTGCTGGAACCTGTCTACGACTTCAAAATCAGGATAGACTCAGATTATCTAGGTAAAGTAATGACGGATATACAGCAGGCCAGCGGTACATTTGATCCACCGGAGATAACCGAAAGCAAAGCAGTGGTTACCGGCAAGGTTCCCGTAGCTACTTTTATGAATTACGCAGTGCGACTTGCTTCTATGACCCAAGGAAAAGGGGCTTTATCGCTAAAAGTCTCCGAGTACCAGCCTTGCCACCAGACAGAAACGGTAGTCGCCCTCAAAAACTATAATAAGGATGCTGATCCGGCCTATCCTTCTTCATCAATTTTTTGTTCCAAAGGGCAGTCTTATTCAGTACCTTGGGATGAAGCACAAGAGTATATGCATATCAAAAATGATTTTTTGCCCGTAAGCTGAACGGCGGGGAAATGCTCAGGAGGCTGATGTCGTTATGCGTGAAATAATCGATAAGGTTGCCTGGATTCTGATCCGGGAAGGGCGTGTGCTGGGGGCACGTTCCCATGGTAAAGATACCTATTATTTTCCCGGTGGAAAAAGAGAACCCGGTGAGACGGATGCAGAGACGCTGATCCGGGAAGTGAGGGAGGAGTTGTCAGTAGAAATTCTTCCGGATACTGCTATACGGTTTGGCATTTTTGAAGCACCGGCACATGGCAAAACAGAGGGTATACAGGTGAAGATGACCTGTTTTACCGCCGATTACACTGGAGAATTGTCACCGGCCTCGGAGATTGCCGAGCTTAACTGGCTTGTCTATGAAGACCGGGAGCGGGTCTCGGCTGTCAGCCGGATCATTTTTGATCAGCTACATGAGATGAAGCTACTGGACTAATACTATTGCAATGTGTATGCCCGTTTTAAGCCTTTTTAGGCCTGAGACGGGCTTTGTTTTGTCTATAGAATGCGATACGGTTAAACAGAAATATCTGTTCAGGACATATGTCCTACCGTAAATGGGGATTATGACTTTTAATGAAGACAGAGATAAACATAGAGGAGAGAAGTTATGAAAGGGATTATTTTTGCATTTATCGCTGGGGCTTGTATAACCTTACAAGGAGTAGCTAACGCGAGGATTAGTCAGGATATCGGCACATGGCAGGCCGCAACGATAACGCAGTTCATCGGATTCCTGATGGCGCTAATGATCCTGCTGTTCGTACGCGATGCGAAGAAACAGGGATTCAAGCAGGTCAAACCTTTATATTTGCTGGGTGGTGCGCTGGCCGCTTTTATTATTTTCAGTGAAGTTACTGCAATTCAAGGTATTGGCGTTACGCTGACGATCTCTGCCCTGCTTATTGCCCAGCTCTGCCTGACCTTTGTGATTGATATTAAAGGGTGGTTTGGCGTCATGAAGCAAAAGATGCGGCTTCCGCAATTTATCGGGATTGGTATGATGATTGTCGGTGTGGTCATATTGAAATTCTAAGGACGGGTGCAGACCATGAAAGAAATTCTGGATTCGGAGCAGGTTCAGGGATACATTGCAGCACATGATCTGGAGTCTATACTTAATGAACCGCTGAAAGAACACATGCACCTGTACAGCTTCGAACAAGGGGAGCATATCTGCTCCAAAGGAGATCCTTCCGAATATTTATATATTCTGGTCAAGGGAAAGCTCAAAATCTATACCACAACGCCTGAAGGGAAAACACTGATCATCTCTTTCAAAACCCCGCTGGAGCTGATCGGTGATGTGGAATATATTCAAAACACGGAACGGCTCAACACGGTGGAGGCTGTATCTCCTGTGTATATGCTTGGTATAGAGTACCGCTGGTTGAATAGATACGGTAAGGATCATCCGCCGCTGCTGCAGTTCTTACTGGAGATTATCACCCAAAAGTTCTACCGCAAATCTAATTTCCTGAGCCTCAATCTGATGCATCCGGTGGAGGTGCGGCTGGCCAGCTACTTGCTGTCGATCTCATTCGATGAATCTGACCCCAACTTTACTGGGCAGCTGAATACGATCAACCTTACAGATACCGCCAATTTTATTGGCACGAGCTACAGGCATCTGAACCGTATCATTCAGAAGCTTAGCCTGGAGGGTCTGATTGAACGGAGTAACGGTCACATTCTAGTAAAAGATAGGGCAGGACTTATCAAACTTGCGAGCCGCAACATTTATGAACAGAGCTGAGTCATCTGGAGCAAATATCGTACACACGTGAAATGGAGTGAGTAAGAAATGTTAATAGGAATTTTACTGGCGTTAATTGCCGGTTCGCTGGTGAGTCTGCAGAATATTTTTAACACTAAAGTTAATGAGCATACGGGTTCCTGGACGACTACAACCTTGGTGCTGGGAATGGGATTTATCGCTTCACTTCTGATGGGAGTGATTATGGAAGGCGCCGACATGTTCACACTGCAGCATATGCAGCCCTGGTACTGGTTCAGCGGCATGATTGGTGTTGGCGTGGTCATCTGTCTGGTGCAGGCTACCCGGCTGCTCGGACCCACTTATGCAATTTCGATCGTGCTTACTTCACAGCTTGGTTTTGCGCTTCTGTGGGATTCACTGGGTTGGCTGGGTCTGGAAAAGGTACCATTTACCATCAATAAACTGATTGGGGTGCTGGTCATCGTTGGGGGGATTCTGGTGTTCAAATTAGGTGGGGCGCGATCACCTGAGAGTGAACCTTCGTCCGGCAAGCCGCAGCAGGCCTTGAATCTGAAGTGAGAATCCATAACCCTTACAATGTCCATAATTGAACAAAAAGCGCGTATCCGCAATGCCACGGATGCGCGCTTTTTATAATCTTAGATGGACAGTCCGTATCCGGAAGGGGCTTTGCTGCCCAGGAGCGAGTGTTTCCATTGCTGATAGGCTTCCCAGGCATCCCCGTTATCCAGCAGATGCTTGCAGGTATACACACCTTCTTCAATCGAATTAACCTTCTCGGCCAGATGGAGCCGTGCTGCACCATTTAACAGCACTTGATTATAAAAGGCCAGGTGGCCTTCGCCTTGAAGTACAGCTTCCGCCATCAACAGCTGCTGACGCGGGGTCCAGTCCATTTCCGGCACAGGAGTCTCCAGGCCAAGCGATTCCGGATCAATAATATCCAATTGGGCGGTACCGCCGGAAATGGAATATACGCGGTTGGGGCGGTCGATGTATAGATCTTCTGACCCTTCGGCACCTTGCACAACCAAGCCTTTTCGATAACCAAGCTTGATAATCATTCTGGATATACGGTCAAACACAGTGTTGTGATAAATACCATATACAATGTAAGGCGAACAGGAATAGTCAATCAGCTTTTCTACCGTATTGAAGATGGTACGCATACCAATATCCTCACGGAGATTGCGAATGTCCGCTAGAGGCGGACACCACTTTTCCGAATCGACGAACAGCACACCGCTCTTGCCGGCGGACTCAATCATTTCAGCTTTGCTGAGTGCACTAATCTCAATCCCGGTTTCCTGAATAATATCCTGCAGGGTAATTCCCCATTTTGGCGGTAAGGAAGCTGATCCGTGAAGTGTGACAGGAAGGCCGGCTGCCGCTAGGACAAAAGAGGTCGGAAAGGTGGCGGCGAACGATTTTTTCCGGCCGTCATATGGACCTGCACAATCCAGTCCCTGTAGAACCGGTTCACGGTGGGCATGTTTGCGGCAGACCGATACAAAGGCCTCCAGCTCTTCGAAGCTTTCCAGTTTGATGCGCTCGGCAATCAGAAAGGCGCCGATCTGGACCGGAGAAGCCGTCAGATTCAGTATCGATTCAGCTGCGGCTTCCGCTTCTTCATACGTTAAGTCACGGGCTCCCCGTTTACCCCGGGCGACTTCTTTTAGAATATTAATCATATGGATTCTCCTTAAGTTTGATCCTGCAGCAGCTGATACACTTTGACGATAGAAGTGGCTACATCAACCATCCGCTTGCGTTCGTTCATAGCCTGCTTACGAAGAAGATCATAGGCTTCGGATTCACTGATGTTTTTGGCTTTGGAGAGGATTCCTTTAGCCATATCAATCCATTTGCGTTCTTCAATCCGCGATAGAAGCTGCTCCCGCTCCTTCAGCCATTGCTGGCGCTCAAAGCATTGTCTGGCGCTGAAATGAAGAATCCAATGAATTTCCTGCGGCTGCATGGAAGGGGATAAGATTCCGTCCACCATAATGTCGTCTTCACAGGCAGCGACCGATAAGGTTGAGGTGGATGAAGTGCACCACCATAGAATTGGAGCGGTTTTGCACTTCATCAGCGAGGTTCTCCAGGTCTGGATCTCCGTAATCGGAAGATCAAGGATAGAGGCATCCGCATCTCTGATCATCCGCATGGCCTCTTCTGGCGAAGCTGCCGCTGAGATTACATAGCCGCATGAACGAAGCAGGGTATCCGGGCCTGTTGATGAACGCTCTTCTCTGACGTTCTCTGTCTTGTTATTCTGAATAATCAACAGGGAATGCATAGTTTGACGCTCCTTTTATATCGTAGTCACCGGTTGTGATCAACCAGCAGCAGCGTGCACGAAAGATAGATGATGTAATATTATATAACACAGAAGAGGTTGCTTTGTCGATAAATTTAAAAATCAAAAATTTATGTGTTAACAATATTGACGTAATTGGAGTTCCTGTAGTATAGTCGTTTTAACAAATTCATCAAGTCTACGAATACAATGGTGTATTCGCTTGAAGCGGCAATGGCGCCTGCTTTCACTTTTTCGCAAACGGAAGATGTATGTTTCCGTGCGGAGTGAAGCGGGCTTTTTCTGTTGCTCACATGGAGAGGAGAGAGACAGATGTCAGATATTCGCAAAAAACTCATATTGGTGGGTAACGGAATGGCGGGGGTACGGGCCATCGAACATTTATTGAAGTTATCCCCGGAGGCTTACGAGATTACCATCTTCGGCTCCGAACCGCATCCGAATTACAACCGGATTATGCTGTCCTCTGTTCTGGCAGGCGGGAGCAGCATGGGAGAAATCGTAATCAATGATCTGGAGTGGTATCACAGCCACGGGATCCGTCTATACATGGGTCATACCATTACAAATATCGATACTGTGCAGCGCAAAGTATACTCGGATCAAGGGGTGGTGCTGCCGTATGATGAACTGATTCTGGCTACAGGCTCCAATCCGTTCATGCTGCCGCTGCCGGGAGCTGATAAGGAAGGCGTAATTGCTTTCCGCGACATTAAGGATTGTCAGATTATGCAGGAAACCTCACAAGTGTACCGTAAAGCAGTGGTTATCGGCGGAGGGCTGCTGGGATTGGAAGCGGCCAGAGGCTTGCTGCATCTGGGAATGGAAGTATCCGTTGTGCACATTCATCCCTATATTATGGAGCGCCAGTTAGATGAACCGGCATCCATCATGCTCCGTAAGGAGCTGGAAGAGCAGGGGATGAAGTTCCTGCTGAGCAAACAATCCGAAGCGATTCTCGGCAAAAAGAGAGTCAAAAGTCTGCTATTCGCAGACGGGGAAGTTGCTGAGGCGGATCTGATCGTTATGGCAGTAGGCATCAAACCGAATGTTGAGCTGGCGCAGAAAAGCGGCATAGCGATTAACCGGGGCATTATCGTCAATGATTTTATGGAGACCAATGTTCCTGGAATCTACGCTGTGGGTGAATGTGCAGAGCATAGAGGGATTGCTTATGGACTTGTAGCTCCGCTGTATGAACAAGGTGCGGTTCTTGCCAAAAGACTGGCACGGGTCGCAACGGAAGGTTATTCCGGATCTGTAACTTCAACCAAACTCAAGGTATCGGGTGTCGATGTATTCTCGGCAGGACAGTTCATTGAGCGGCCCGGTACCCGGGCGCTTCGATATCAGGACGAGATAGACGGGGTCTATAAGAAGCTGGTGATTGAGGATGACAAGCTGGTCGGCGCGGTTTTGTTCGGTGACACCGGTGACGGTGCACAGCTCTTCTCCATGATTAAGAACGGAGAGAATATTAAAGGGAAAGAAAAAGAGCTGCTGCTCGGCATATCCTCCGACGCGCTGGCTTCTCCCAAAGGCAACCGGCTTGAGGGGATGGCCGATGATGAAATTATTTGCGGCTGCAATGGAGTTTCCAAAGGAGCCATCGCGGAAGCGATTCAAACTGGCGGCTGCACGAGTGTCGGCCAGATCAAGGCCTGCACCAAAGCCTCTGCATCCTGCGGCGGCTGCAAACCTCTGGTAGAAGGACTTCTGCAATTATATGCTGGAGATCATGTCGTGACAATTAAAGAAGGAATATGCGGCTGTACCACCTTGGGGCGTGACGAGATTGTCGCGGAGATCAAGCGCATGGAGCTGAAGACCGTCAAGGAAGTCATGAATGTCCTGGAATGGAACAATGAAGAGGGCTGCCCCAAATGCCGGCCTTCATTGAACTATTATCTGGGAATGCTGTGGCCGGAAGAATATGTGGATGAGAAGGAATCACGCATTACCAACGAACGTTATCACGCCAATATCCAGAAAGATGGAACCTATTCTGTGGTTCCCCGAATCTACGGCGGGGTAACCTCACCAGCTGAACTCATGAAGATCGCAGAGGTTGCTGCTAAATTTGATGTTCCTCTGGTGAAGTTTACCGGTGGTCAAAGATTGGATCTGCTCGGAGTCAAAAAAGAAGATCTGCCCAAGATGTGGGAAGAGCTGGATATGCCTTCAGGTCACGCCTACGGCAAGACCTTGCGTACGGTTAAAACCTGCGTGGGCTCCACCTTCTGCCGGTTCGGAACCCAGGATGCCATGGGGATGGGGATCAAGCTTGAGAAAGCATTCGAACGGCTCAACACCCCAGGTAAGGTTAAGCTTGCTGTATCCGGTTGTCCCCGCAATTGCGCGGAAGCTACGATTAAGGATTTTGGCGTAGTCGCGATTGATGGCGGATGGGAACTGCATGTTGGAGGCAATGGCGGCGTACATGTACGGGCAACTGACCTGCTCTGTGTGGTCAAAACGGATGATGAGGTTATGGAGTGGGCCAGCGCTTTCCTTCAATATTACCGCGAGAATGCCGGATGGAACGAAAGGACCGCACAGTGGGTTGAACGGGTGGGCCTGGACAGTATCAAGGCTGCACTGGAGTTACAGGAGGATCGTCTGGCCCTTCAGGAGAGAATCCAGCATGCGCTCAGTCTTACAACCGATCCTTGGAAGCAAATCGTAAATGAACCGGAGCTGCGTAAAAATTTCGAGCAACTGTCTGAGACGAAGACGGTACTGAAGGGGGAAGCCATATGACAATGACCAAAATGCTGGTGGGCAAGGTGACGGATATTGATGTGAAGGGCTCCCGGATCGTCAGAATGGGTGACAAAGAAATCGCACTATTCCGCCTCTCAGATGGCGAAGTGCTTGCTCTAGAGAATAAATGTCCACATAAAGGCGGAGTCTTGTCGGAAGGAATGGTCTGTGGTTCTAAGGTGCACTGTCCGATGCATGATTGGCGCATTGATCTGCACAGCGGGGATGTACAGGCGCCGGATCATGGTCACGTAGTCACTTATGAGGTCGAAGTGGACAGGAGAACCGGTTCCATCTATTTAACTCTGGAGGGAAGCCTATGATCCAGGGAAGCGTGTCTATTGTAGGAGCGGGTCCCGGTGACCCAGAACTTCTTACAGTCAAAGCCATGCGCAGAATTCAAACCGCTGATGTAATTCTCTATGACCGGCTGGTGAACGATGAAATTCTTAGTTACGGCAAACCAGAGGCACTGCGGATCTATGTCGGCAAAGCGCCCGGACATCATTCCATGCCACAGGAAGCTATCGAGAATCTAATTATTAAATACGCTTCTGCAGGTAATCATGTTGTCCGGTTAAAGGGAGGAGACCCCTATGTCTTCGGGAGAGGCGGAGAGGAAGCATTGGCTGTTGCTGCAGCCGGCATCGATTATGAAGTCATTCCCGGTATCTCCTCGGCTATCGGCGCCGCCGCCTCTGCCGGCATTCCGCTGACACACCGCGGGCTGGCTGCGTCTTTTGCAATTGTGACTGGAAGCCGCTGCCACGATCAGACTTCAGCTGCACACTGGGAGGGTCTTGTCCATAGTGTAGATACGCTCGTTATTTATATGGGTGTCAGTACGCTAAGTGACATCCGGCAGCAGTTACTTAAGTACGGGAAGAGTCCAGCGACTCCGGCTGCCCTGATCGAGAATGGAACGACTGTCCATGAACGGGTCATCACAGGAACACTGGGAAATATAGATAAGCTCGCTACCGCACTGAAGATCAGCAATCCGGCACTTATTATTATTGGTGAATCCGTGGCGGTAAGAGATCAGCTACTGCGGCTGGAGAAGGGTGTACGCTCTCGGATCGGTTAATGCTGCTTATGCCAATTTGCCGGAGTGTCATAATTGAAGTGACCCCAATCACTGGACTTAGAGCCTCAAACGGACTATACTTTGCACAGATTACAGTGTTGAACTTTACTGATGCAAGGGAGAGAACGGTGAGATGCAGATTCTACTAGACCAAGTGACAAGCGGACGCCTTGAAGAAAATTTGGGTGGTAAGCCGGGATATCTTAAGCTGTTCTACGATACCGAGGATTGCGGCTGCAATGGAGTTCTTGTGATCCAGATTGTAGACAGACCTAACGATACGGACATCGTTATACAGAACGAGCCCTTCGTCTTCGTGTGTGACCGCCAGCAGGAATCATTGTTTGATTCCACTATGACGCTGCAAGCAGAAGAGAACTACCCTTCCTATAAGCTGACGAGTCCATCCGGACTGTTAAGCTCGAACCTAAGAATTAAGGATCTCCGGTAAGGATGAAGGTCCCCTGACATAACGAATCGCTCTTTATAATGGCGGGATAACCCCCCATTCTATAAAGAGCGATTTGTTTGTGTGTGGAAGTGGATGGACCGAAAGAGTGACCCCAAAAGCAGTTTCCAGTATAATAGTGGAATCTGAAACAGGAGGCTGTAACCAATGAAGCCGATTACAATCTTAATAGCGGATGATGAGGCGGAGATCGCTGATCTGATAGCCATGAACCTGGAGAAGGAGGGCTATCTTACGGTCAAAGCTCTGAACGGGCTTGCAGCTATCCAGACCGTGCAAACACAGCCTGTCGATCTGGCCATACTGGATATCATGATGCCCGGGCTTGATGGTCATGAGGTTACCCGGCAGATTCGTGAGCAGCACCGCATGCCGATCATTTTTTTGAGTGCTAAGGCTTCGGATTTGGATAAGATCACGGGGCTGGTTCTTGGTGCCGACGACTACATGACCAAACCCTTCAACCCCATGGAACTGGTGGCGCGGGTCAATGCCCAGCTTCGCCGGGCCATGCAGCTGAATCAGCCGGATACAGACATTACGTCCATCCTGCAGGTGGGAGGATTGATCATTGATCCGGATAAACGCACAGTTTCAATCTATGGGCAGACGGCGGAGCTGACCCCGAAGGAATTCGATATTTTGTACCTGCTTGCCAGCCATCCGAACAAGGTATTCAGTGCAGAGAATCTTTTCGAGCAGGTATGGGGCGAGTCATACTACGACAGCGGGAATACGGTGATGGTCCATATCCGCACCCTCCGGAAGAAGCTGGGTGAGGACCCTAAGAAATTCATCAAAACCGTGTGGGGAGTAGGGTATACGTTCAATGGCTAGACCACAACGCAGTTTCCGTACAAGTATGCTGATGCTGTTCGGACTCAGTATGCTGATCTCCGGTTTTTTCACCTATCTGGTCTATAAAGGGCTCCAGATGTACTATCATGAACAGGTCCTGGCAGAAGATGATATTGTACGCGTGCGGGTCTTCATGAACCGGGTCGGGGATGTTAACTTTTTTTTAATTCTGTTTGTGCCGCTCGCGATCCTGTTTTTCTTCCTGCTGACCAAACGTTATGCTACCTATTTTGAACAAATATCCTCAGGCATTCACAGTCTCGCCAACGGAGAATTCAGTGCCCGCGTGGACATTGCCTCCCATGACGAGTTCCAGGCAATTGCTGATGATATTAACCGGGCTAGTGAGCAGCTGCAAGGGGCTGTCGCAAGGGGGGATTTTGCTGAGAGCAGTAAGGATCAGCTGGTACTGAATCTGGCGCATGATATCCGTACGCCGCTGACTTCGGTGCTGGGCTACCTGGACTATATCTTGAATACTACCGATTTGTCTGCGGAGCAGGCAAGGCATTACACCCGGATTGCGTATACCAAATCACAGCGTCTGGAGAAGCTGATTGAAGAGCTATTCGAGATTACCCGAATGAACTACGGAATGCTTACGGTGGAGAAGAAACCCATCGATCTCAGCGAGCTGCTGTTCCAGCTTAATGAAGAGCTGTATCCGCTGTTCGAGAAGAACAAGCTGGTTGCAAGGCTCCATATCGTACCGCAACTGATGATACCGGCGGAAGGAGAACTGCTGGCCCGTGTCTTTGAGAATCTTCTGACCAATGCCGCACGTTACGGCAGGGATGGTCAATATGTGGATATCCATTGTAAAGTGGAAGACAGCCATGCGGTTGTTGAGGTCATGAATTACGGACATTTCATTTCACCGGAAGAGCTGCCATTTCTGTTTGATATGTTCTATACCGGGGACCAGGTACGCACATCGGATACGAAGAGTACGGGACTAGGGCTTTTTATCGCCAAAAATATCGTTGAGCGCCATGGTGGCACCATCTCCGCAGAGAGTAGTGTAACCTCTACGATTTTCAAAGTGACCTTACCGCTTAAGCCCTGATATGAATCCAAGCTGTAATTTAAGAAAAATTTAATTTTTAGGCCACTTTGTATTTAAGCTTTTTCCTATATTCTGGTGAAACATACGGTAAAGGGAGATGCTTGCATTGAAAAAGTGGCTTTTTTTGTTCATTGTTTTGCTGGTCATCGCATTCAGGTTTTGTCTAAAGGAAGGACTGCTGGCAAAAGAACCCTCCATTCAGGAGCACCCGGCTGCTCTATCTGCATCTGCAGAAGACTACATCACTATAAAGATAGACAAAGAACAAATTCACCAGGGGAATCTCATTTTGGTCAACAAAGATTATTCTGTACATAAGAAAGGGGTATCTAAGGATATCGTTGCACTTTCACAGCATGATGAGTTAACCCAAGGCTTTGAACTGCTGGATCCATCCATTGAAATGTCACGCAGTGTAACCGAAAGGTTCTCGAAATTGACCGAAGCGGCTGCCAAGGACGGAGTGGAGCATTTCCGCATCAGCAGCGGGTACCGGGATCAAGCGGAACAACGCAAGCTCTATCGTGAAAAAGGAGCGGATTACGCGCTTCCCGCAGGTCACAGTGAGCATAACACAGGCTTATCGCTGGACATCGGCTCCTCGCAAGGTGAGATTGCCCATTCTCCGGAGGGGGAGTGGCTACAGGCTAATGCGTGGCATTATGGATTTATACTGAGGTATCCTGCCGATAAGACGAATATCACCGGAATTCAATACGAGGCCTGGCATTTCCGTTATGTCGGTTTGCCGCACAGTCTGCTGATGAAGGAGAAGCACCAGGTCCTGGAGGAATATCTTGCTGACTTGAAGAAACGGAAGCGTCTGCAGGTTATGGTCGACAATCGAAAGTATCTGATTCTATATGTACCGGGTTTAGAGCTTGACAGTGTTCAATTGCCGGCAGGGCATCCTTATGAAATATCCGGCAACAACATGGATGGGGTAATAGTCACTGTGCAACTGAGTAAGTGGGTGACATCATGAAGAAATGGAACAGGAAGCTTATTATCTTAGGATATGCTGTATATTTGTACCTGCTGGTCAAAATAATTTTGTTCAAATATGGGCCTGTAGACATCCGAGCACTCTGGTATCAGCTGCATAATGTGTTGGAGGTTCCCGGGATGATTCAGAACCGCCTGGCGTTTGCCAACTTTACACCCTTTGTCTCCATTAACCGTAATCTGGAACGGCTCTCGAATCCCAATGATTTCATAAATCTGTTCGGGAATATTGCACTTTTTATTCCGCAAGGAATAATCGTAAGGTTAATTGGAAGAGGAGGCTTGTTCACTGCTTTCATATACTCTTTCGCATGGAGCGCGGCACTGGAAGGCACCCAGATTCTTTTAGCCATGGGGAGCTTTGATGTGGATGATCTTATTCTGAACGTGCTCGGAGGACTGATTGGATATGCCATCAGCAGAATAATCATCACTCAGCCAATTGCCCTCTCAAAGAAAGTGTAAGTCTGTGCGGACGCAAAGAATGGCTTGATTTAGAACTGGCGACCAAAACGGAACAAGCTATAATTCATGTATGGGCTAAGTTTTGAGAGGAGGAAGCACTTGAGAATCATCGGAATCGATATAGGAACGACTTCCATTACGGGTATGGTCTATGATCTGGAACAACGCCGTACCCTGCACTCCATTACTGAAAAGAATGCAGCACAATTGAATGTCAGCCAGCAAGAATGGGAGCGTCTTCAAGATCCTTCAATCATTCTTAATATAGTTCATGGCATACTTAGCAAACTACTCGAATGGCAGCCAGGGATACAAGGTATCGGACTGACCGGACAAATGCACGGTATCTTGTATACAGATGCTTCGGGGAAACATCTGACCCCACTGTATACGTGGCAGGATGGCAGAGGAGGTCAGCCTTACGATAAGGATTATACCTTTGCACAAAAACTGGGTGAAAATACCGGATACGCGGTTTTTCCCGGCTATGGGCTGGTAACTCATTTCTATAACCTGCAGCACAGTCTTGTTCCGCCGGAAACCGTCAGCTTTTGTACCATTGCCGATTATGCCGCTATGAGACTTGCCGGGAGAACATTGCCACTTATTGATTCCACCCAAGCTGCCGGGCTGGGATGCTATAGCATCACGGAGGGGGATTTCGATAAGGAGGCCATCACACGATCAGGTATAAGTACTGAACTGTTGCCGAAGGTAGCTCCATCCGGAACACTTCTTGGCTTAACCCTCGAAGGGGTTCCGGTATTCACATCTTTGGGGGACAATCAGGCAAGCTTCCTTGGCAGTGTACCGTTTCCGGAAGAATCGCTGCTGCTGAACATCGGGACCGGAAGCCAGTTCTCCGTAATGCTGAATCACTCTGGCATCCCGGTTGAGGGGCTGGAAGCACGGCCTTATCCGGGTGGTGGTGTGCTAATGGTCGGAGCCGCGCTGAGCGGCGGCAAATCCTATGCGCTACTGGAGAAGTTCATTCGTCAACTGATAGAAGCATACACGGGAGAATCTCATGAAGATATGTACGCATTTATGGATATATTGCTTCGAGACGGTCACACGCCCGGTCACGGCCTGTCAGTCAACCCGCAGTTTATGGGCACGAGGTCGAAACCTGATGCGCGGGGAAGTATAGAAGGGATTACGCTGGACAACTTCACTCCAGGTCTGCTGATCCAAGCATTTCTCCAGGGTATGGTTGACGAGCTGTATGCATTTTATGATCGCATTATGAAAATGAGTCCGGAGAATCATTGGACTGGACTTATTGGTTCCGGCAACGCCCTGCGCGCAAATCCGGCTCTGTGCACGAAAGTGGAAGAGCGGTTCGGACTGCCCCTTACGCTAAGTTCAGCTTCGGAGGAAGCTGCTGTGGGAGCAGCCTTATGCGCGGCAGTTGGCGCCGGGATGATTGGAAGCTTCAAGGAAGCTGGACAATACTTAGGATGAAGCTACTGTTCGCCGGGTGAAGCATGTCATCTGAAGCTTTGCGGGAACTGGCTGACGATCGCATTCGTAATCATATCGGCCATGGCCAGCGCTCCCTTTTGAATGGAGTCATACAGCTGCACACTTTGTTTATAATCCTTTTGGAGCAGACTGACAGCTTCCGCCTTGGTTAATGCAAGATGCTGATAGAACATTTGCCTGAATTCCTCTTTGGGGAAATAAGGATTAATGCGGCTGAGAAATTCGACAATCTGATCGCCATTAGCAACCCATTTCTTCTCGGCAGCTGCAGCAGCCGTCTCATCTCCAGCTTTTGCGGCTTTTACCAGGTCGGCAGCAATGACTAGATGTTCTTTGATTAGCTGCGCGTAAGCATCACCTGCAGCCGCACCGTAAAAGGGCTTAAGGGCATCACCCATGTCTGAAGGATTCCTTAGGAGACGTGCCAAAGTCTCATCTGTGTCAGGTAAGCCATATACAAGGCTGCGGATTGCAATCACAGTCCACGTTACATGCTGCTCCCAGAGCGACCTCATGAGACTCATCAGATCCACTTGCGGTCTGCTCAGGCATTCAGAAGACACCGCCATGTACATTGACATGGGTTGGTGACTGGCATTCGGATTGCCCTCAGCGGGATAGTAGGGTCGCCAATCATATTGCATGGAATTTCCTCCTTAGAATGAGTAGCATCACTGTCTGGCGCCAGCTTCGTAATTACTGGTACCAGTAGAATTGGTTTAGATCATGTATACCGTATCTTATGGAATATCCGCCCAAGTGTTCTCAGGATATCAAAAAGGCGCGTTTCCCCTCTTCAAGAAGGGAAATGCGCCTTTTCTAATTTCTAACATTTAAAAAGGAACGATTAAAGAACAGATAACGTGAAGCGGAAGCTGTAAGGACGGTTGGATGGCAGGGTGAACTCATCATGTGTTGGAGCTCCCCAGCTGTCATCTCCGCCGACACCCATTTGTTTGTAATTAACTCTCAGCACACTTTTGGTGGAAGGCGCCAATTTGTAGCCATGATCACTCGCTTCGAGCTCTTCCGGTGTCCAAGGGAGCACATTGATCTCCATCGGCAAGCTGCTCTCCAAGTGAAGCCCGTTGCCGGTTGAACTTTCCGTTAGGGAAGCAAAGCGAACTCCGGTTTTGTTGCCGCACTCCTGCGGTTTGAGGTAATTCACGAACTGTTCGCTTACCTTGCCGGAATAACGTCCCAGCTTGGCGCTTGTCTGGCGGTCCCAATAGTTCTCATGAGGACCTTTACCGTACCAGGAGATTGTATCCAGTTCCTTGTCCAGTTCAAATAGCAATCCGAATTCAGGGATTTCAGGCAGCTTATCGCTTCCTGGATTCAGCTCCTGTGAAATCTCGACCTTTCCGTCTGGCGTAATCTTGTATTGCAGCAGTAGAGTGGAGGCAGGCTCAGTGCCAAGCAGGTAGTTCACTGTCACAATGCAAAGGTTGTCTCCGGCAGAGTAGGAGAACCCGGTAAGTGTTCTGTTGTAGGACACCTCTCTCCACACTGCACAACGCTTATCGAGTCCATTCCCCAGATCATTGTCAGTTACCGCTCTCCAGAAATTAGGTCTTACCGGGGCAAGCAAGCGTTCCTTCCCGGACGAAGTATAGGAGAACAGGTCGCCATTTGCCTTATGGAATGCCAGCGCAAAGCTTTCTCCCTGGACGGTAAGAACATCCGCTTGTTCTGTGATACTTAATGCACTTCCAGTGGCAGCATTCACTGATGGGCTTACTGCGACACGCGGAGACAATACAAATTGTTCCCAGGCGATCTCATGGTTAACTTCAGACCATGCGGTCGCTGCAGGCTGCGTGAAGGACAGCGTCAATACTGCTTCTTGTCCATTTACCAAAGTGCTCTGATCGTAAGGAAGGACACATTCGGCCGTTTCTCCTGGTTCAGCAGAGACCTGTGCAACACCTTCCTGCACAACAACACCATCTAAGGCTACTGTCCATTTCAACTCAAACTCTGCGATGTTTGTAAACAGGTAGTTGTTGCGGATCTCAAAACGGCCTTGAGCCAGGTCCGCAGCGGTTATTTTCACATTCTGATAGCATTTCTTAACTTCAAGCAGTTTAGGTGTAACGGATCGGTCAGCGAACAGCAACCCGTTACCGCTGAAATTACCGTCATGCGGCGTTTCGCCGAAATCTCCACCATACGCCAGATAAGAAATACCGTCGGCAGTTGTGGTGCGGATCGCCTGATCGACCCAGTCCCAGATGAAGCCGCCCTGGATAATATCGTACTGATCGAACAGCTCTGTGTATAAATGCAGACCTCCGCATGAATTACCCATAGCATGGCTGTATTCGCAGAGGATATAAGGTTTTTTCGGATCATTCTTAGCATACTCGACAACATCACGCGGCTTAATGTACATAGTGGATTCAATATCGCTTGCCGCATCAGATGGCCGGTAATGGAAGATGCCTTCATAATGAACGACCCGGCTCGGATCAGCTTCACGAAGATAGTCATGCATAGCGATAAAGTTATCGCCTCCGAACGACTCATTACCGAGCGACCAGATGATAACAGATGGATGGTTCTTGTCTCTTTGCATCATGGAATTACAGCGGTCCAGCACATTGGCGCGCCATTCCGGTCTGCTGGCAGGAACGTTGTACTCATTCAGCTCTTTTTGGCCATATTGCCAGGAACCGTGTGTCTCCAGATTGGTCTCATCGATTACGTAGAGTCCGTATTCATCACACAGCTCATACCAGATAGACTGGTTCGGATAATGAGAGGTCCGCACGGCATTGATATTATGAGACTTCATCAGCTCGATATCACGGATCATATCTTCTTTACCAAGCGCACGTCCGGTCTCACAGGAGAACTCATGACGGTTCGTGCCTTTGAAGACAATGCGTTTGCCGTTAATCTTCATCAGTCCGTCTTTAATTTCGAAGGTACGGAAGCCAACCTTAGTGCTGACCGCTTCCTGCAATTCACCCTGTTCATTCTTCAATGAGAGGACAAGAGTATACAGATTCGGCTTTTCGGCGCTCCATTTATCCGGTCCGATAACTTCGGCTCCAAGCTTAAGCTGCTGCAATCCACCCTCTCCAAAGGAAGCGCCAGTAGTTACCGGGGAGGTCCATACGTTCTTGCCATCACCGTTATACAGCTGCATTTCAACCGTAAAGGCGCCTGCTGCCGTATTAAAATAGTTCTCCAGCTTCACATCAACGTTGAGTTCAGCATTGGCGTAATTCTCATCCAAGTCGGTGTGCACGAAGAAGTCGGCAATATGCACAGGAGGAGCCGTATATAGGTAGACATCACGAAAAATCCCGCTGAGCCGCCAAAAGTCCTGATCCTCCAGCCAGCTGGCATCACACCAACGGTACACTTCAACCGCCAGCGTATTGTCTCCATCTTGCAGATAAGCTGTAATATCATATTCGGAAGGGGTAAAGGTATCTTCACCATAACCTACAAGTTCACCATTGACCCACACATAAAATGCAGACTCTACGCCCTGAAAACTGATATACACTGGCTGGCCAGCCCAATCTTCAGGCACTGTAAAGGTACTGATATAGGAACCTACAGGATTGTATTTGGTTGGGGCAAAAGGAGGCTTCAAGTCTGGTTCGGATACCGCCCATGGATAACGGACATTCGTATATTGAGGGTAGTCATAACCCTGAAATTGCCAATGGGAAGGGACGGGGATTTCGGCCCAGCTGCTGCTGTCATAATCTGCGGCATAAAAGTCCTTGATCCGCTGCTCTGGCGTCTCTGCAAATGCAAACTTCCAATTTCCGTTCAGCAGATGATAATTAGGCGAAGCGGTCTTGTCACCCTTGAGTGCTTCGGGGATACTTGGATATGAGATCATGGAGGCATGCGCATCCAAGCGGTTCAGCTGAAAAATCTCCGGGTTGTTATTCCATTCCGGGTATCCATTTGCAGGGGGTTCATAGGTAAATTTGTTGCGCACATTAACATCTCCTTATATTATTATATTCATATTATAAAATGCCAATACTTCAAGATATATAGAAGAATATTCGCTTGCATAACACAATATGAAACAGGAGAACTAACATGGAGAGCACATTGATCTTTTGCGAAACAGATGAAATAGAGGCACTGCCGCTGTATGCCACAACTATCGGGTTCTGGGAGCATCAACCGGAATTGGAGCGACCCACGGGGTTCCCGGACTATCAGATGCATCAGGTCCTTGAAGGCAAAGGTGAATTGTTTCTAAAGGATCGGCGTTACATTGTAGAACCGGGGGACGTTTTCTTTCTGTTTCCGCATGTTGCCCATGCCTATGCACCAATTAGTGCTGAATGGAAGCTGTCCTGGGTTTCTTTTAATGGAAGAGAAGCGGGACGACTTCTGACGTATGCCGGAATCCGGGAATCGGGACCTGGAAGGCTGAATGATCTCTCATTACTGAATCCCCTGCAAAAAATGCTTGAGCTGTCACATGCCAACAGTCTTGATGTTAATATGGAGCGTTCCAAGCTGATGTATGCATTAATGCTTGATCTCAAGGCGCAGCTGTCGGCACCGGCAGGCGGTCAGGATGAACTGGAACGCATCAAGCCGGTACTGCAGCATATCGAACTGAATCTGCACCGGACCCTGCCGCTTAAGGAATTAGCGGAGGTAGTGTCGATCTCACCTCAATATCTATGCCGTTTGTTTCAGCGGACACTGCATGAACGGCCTGTGACTTACATTAATAAACAGAGGATCAACCGCAGCAAACAGCTTATGTTCAGCGGCAGGGAGAAAAAGATTTATGAGATTGCCGAGGAGGCGGGGTTTGAGAATACCAGCTATTTCTGTGCCGTCTTCAAACGGGTCACGGGCATGCGGCCAGAGGAGTTCAAGCAGCTTCATGGGCTGGAGGGGTAGGTACTGCAATTCCTTTTTAACTAGCCGTAAATAAACCTTTCTACAATTACAGCAGCCGCTTGAACATCCGAACTCGAATTATCAATCCGCAGGATGTTCTCCGCCTGAAGAGGCCAGGCAACCGTTCGGCTCTCAAGTGAAGTGCTAAAAGTCTCCCAGTTCCGGAACTTCCAATCATCCAGGGGAGAGTGCCTGCCTTCAATCCGTTCCCGGTATAATTCGTAGTTACCCAGACTTACCAGAACCACTCTTACTTCAATTTCTTCCAGGTTGCGGCCGATCCGGGCCAGCTCACTTCCGATCCATCCAGGGTCTTGGACTTCCTTGGTAAATGGACCTACTACAAATACGTCACATTCCAGTCCCATATTATCCAGCGCGGCATCCATGGTGATCCGGTAGCCTAGATCGCGGCATAATCTTTTATACTCTGTGGAATCCCGGTCATCGGGGTCCAGACCATGCATGCTCATGATCACATCTGCAGCAGGCCTGAGGAGAATATCCATATCCAGGATAGCAGCTTTACGGCGAGATGCGACTGCTTTGGCCAAGGTTGTTTTGCCGGCACCCGCCGGTCCCAGGAAGAATACAAGTTTGTTCATCATTGTCTCTCCTAACTATAGTCATCATTTACCTATCCTATCATGTTTACACCTGGAAATCTTAAGATCCGACTACCTGAATCAATGATGGTTTTATGTTATGTTAGAATTAAACCTATATTTAACTTAAGACATGGAGGCTAACCAAAGCAATGATCATCCGAAATATTGAATTTAAAGATAATGCTTCAATTGAACAGATCATCAGAGAATGCCTGATCGAGTTCGGCGGGAACCGTGAAGGATTGGCGTGGGCTGATGAGAGTATGCATGATTTGTATCATTACTATAATAATGAGCCTGACCGGGCTTACTGGATCGTGGAAGAAGACGGGAAAGTGCTGGGTGGTTGCGGAATAGCTTCCTTCGATGGGTCAGATCAGGTATGTGAGCTTCAGAAGATGTACTTATCTTCAAGCATTCGCGGAAGTGGTATCGCTACAGAATTATTGAGGATAGCACTGGATTTTGCTTCTCTCCATTACAAGCAGTGTTATCTGGAAACTCTGCAAAGCATGCAAGCCGCTAATAAATTTTACATCAAACAAGGGTTCTTGCTATTAGACGCCCCGCTTGCCGGCTCCGAACATTATGCCTGTGATGCCTGGTACATCAAAGATTTAATCCATTAACCATTGTGGACAACAGCAAAAGATGCAGCTGCCTTCATGCCAATAGCGCGAGCCATGGTCATGAGGACAATCTGCATCCTTGTTGTTTCCGCAAAGTGTTCCTGCTTCGTTTCATTTACGATAATCTTCTTGCTACTGAGACCAAGCGTTTCGCCTGAATTTGCCGGCCAACATAGATTCGTCGGACTACCAATCCGGCTATCGTCAATCCTGTCAGCATATACATAACCTGAATTCCGGGTTCTCTGGTATCGGACCCAAGCATGATTCCGTGAAGAAGAGCCATAACGAACATCGGTAAAGCCAAAAAGTGAATAGCCCGCCATAGTTTTTTTCCAATGGTACGAATCATATCTGAGCTGATTAGGATCAATAGGAGCATATAGAAGGAAAGGGTTCCAAGTCCGGTCCACAGCGGTTCATGATGGGATGCGAAAGGAATGGCAAGTTCAAAGAGCGAATATCCTACATTTTGATCATAAGTAAGCACTAGTCCATGTACAAGACCGAATAGCAGGCCGAACCAGCCTGTCCACTGATGGATAAGATTCAGCTGCACGCGCCGCTGGCCTTTCACCCACGGCTCGCCTTGTAGCAGACCTGCAGTAACGGCTAAGAACAGAAGCAGATAGGAAGTGAAACCGGCAGCTCTTACTGTAGTCCACACCGATAGGTGCTCCGCAAGACTATTTAGCCACTGTTGCATGGACACCGCCTCCTTGTTGTTTGGCTAGAATACATTCGATTACTCCTATCGGAATTACCGTCCCGTCTGCCTTGACGGCAATAGCCGCACAATCGGGATAATTCTTCTCCAGCCAAGGGATACCTTGTTCCGTGCCCAGAATAAGCAAGCATTTGGCGTACACCTCTGCTTGTACAAGCGTTGGGCAGATTGCTGTGACCTGGACCAGATCCGAAGCGCTGGACTGCAATGTACGCGGATCCATAATATGATGCCGTGTGCTCCCGTCTGCATGGATCCAGCTTCGCTTTATGCTGCTGCTTGTGGCAATACCCGCCCCTGTTCTTATGCGAATAGCTGCAAGGTCATCCCCTGGAATGAAGGGTGAGGCTACGTCAATGATCCGTATAGCATCTCCCCACAGGATCACATCACCGCCGGCGTCGATCACTCCGCTCTCAATACCTTGTTGCTGCAGCTTTAGGGAGAACTTCTCCGCACTCCAGCCTTTGGCAATTCCCCCCAGATCAACGGAATAGCCGGGAGAGAGAAGAACTGTATCCGGATTGCGGTTAAGCCGCATTATAGAACTGGGTATGGAACTAATCCCAGGTTCAGCTTCAGACAATGTACTTTCTTCCTCAGTCAACTTACTACTGCTTATCTGCTCAAAGCTTACCCGGTAGCCCGCCGAAGCCAGAATGTTACCCATAAAGGGGTTGAACAAACCTCCAGTCTCTGTATAATATTTATCCGCTTCGTTCAGAACTTCGAACAGGAGCGGCGAGACTGTTACTGGCTTTCCCGGTGATTGGTTCAGCCGCATTAGGCCGCTATCCAGGTTGAACCGGCTGAGCTCCATTTCAACGAAATGAAACCAGCGTTCCGCTTGTTCATCTATATCTGCAGTCAGCCCGTGTGTATGAAAGCTAGTATTCATTGCTTTGAAATGGCTCATGCTGCTTCCCCCTTTATGATGCCTGAGTTCGTATTCTTCCTTCGCCCCGGCTATCCTCTGAACCTGTGCTGCCCGAAAATCCGGATCCGAAATCCCCGCGCCGCTGTCTTGGTCCATCCGCTGTAGAATCCCTGTTTGGTTCCTGAGCTTGTTCATAGCCTGAAGATATGGCAAGAGAGGAATCACTTTGTGCGGCTTCTGAATGATTGATATACCCAATAAAGCCGGTAAACAGGACAGCGCCTGTCACTCCAATTAACCATTTAATCAAGTTTTGCTTTTTCATTGTGATTTACCTCATTTCCTTGTTGTAATGTATTCACAGATTAATTCAAGTTGGTGAAAATATGGTGAAAGTAACAGACGGTAAATTTCATTTTAATTTCATCATCAAATGCTATGATTTAATCAGCACATCGATAAGAGGAGAAAAGACAGATGAGAATATTGCTGGCTGAAGACGATCTGCGTCTGGGTGAACTGATTGCCCATATGCTTAAGAAAAAAGCTGAATGTGATGTGGAATGGGTAACCACCGGAGAAGATGCATACATTTACGCTTCAGGAATGGTCTATGATCTGTTGATTCTGGACTGGATGATGCCGGGCGGGGATGGAGTGAGTATCTGCCGCCGGTTAAGAAGTGAAGGTTATATGGGTGCTATGCTGATGCTAACGGCCAAAGACAGTCTGCTCGATAAAATAACAGGTCTTGATGCCGGGGCTGACGATTATTTAATCAAGCCTTTCGAAATTGAAGAGCTGCTTGCACGCATACGGGCGCTACAGCGGCGGAATTTCGCGCCTATTCTGGAGCAAGAGATACGAATCGGGGATATCCGCCTTAACCGGAATGCCCAGAGTGTACGGCTCGGCAACACTGAGATTCAGCTAACGCCGCGTGAATTCCAACTACTGGATCTGCTCGCGCAGAATATAGGTATTGTGCTGACCCGTGATGTTATTTTTGACCGGATCTGGGGGCTTGACGCTGATGTCGGACCCAAAACCATCGATGCGACAGTGAAGCTATTACGCAAGAAACTTTCCGGTATTACAGGAGACAACTGGATCCAGAGCATAAGGGGGGTCGGGTATAAAATTGATAAATAGACCACGAGGATCTACAGATCTTCTCAAACAGACGCAGCGAAAGCTCACCATTCAGTACAGCGCCGTGCTGATTACCTTTCTGATTTTATTTATTGTGACCCTTTATGGACTGTTACACTATCTGTTAATCAATCAGCAAAAACAGCAGCTGGAATCTTGGCTGAATGACCGGGTGAATTCGATGCATGAATATGGTGTGCACGGTTTGAACAGGAACGGGAACAGTCCAGAGGATTGGTTAAGGAAGAACCCCAATGAATCCGGTGAAATTACCGGTATTCTGGCAGACCTTGAGGGGAAACTCATCACTGCGAATCTTCCGTATTCTCGGAGCTTCAGTGAATTGAGTGGGGATTTGGAAGGCTTGATTCCTGATTCAAAAGAGACCATCTATCGCACTATCCGTTATTCGGAAGCAGATACAGCCAATCACCAAGGATCAGGAGAACTTCTCGTTGCTGGCAAAACAATATTCCATGAGGGAAAAGCAGCAGGTATTCTCTACGCCGTCAAAGACACCTCCGCACAGCTTCGGCTGTTTCAGTGGCTAATTGTAATTCTGTTTGCAGTTGCAATACTATTCTTCGGATTGGCGATATTTCTCAGTTATTCGATGTCCAAAAAAGCAATGATTCCGGTAAGGCGGTCTTTTGCCAGACAACAGGAATTCGTCGGGGATGCGTCCCATGAGTTGAGAACACCGCTTAGCGTAATGCTGTCCTCGATCGATGCACTGGAGATGGAGGGAGTAGGCGATGATCAGCCATTCGCCCGTAAAGTACTAGAGAACATGAGGGATGAAGCCAAAAGAATGATCCGGTTATCCGACGGACTGCTCACCTTGGCACGCTCTGACTCCGATGCAGCTGTGGTACAGAAATCATCCTATAATGTTACCGAATGTGCCGGCCAGATTGTGCGATCTTTAGAAGCTCTTGCCAGCGAAAGAAGAATAATGCTCCACTTCAGTGCCGGAGAAGAAATAATGATCAATGCCGATAAAGAGAGACTATCTCAGTTATTCGTCATTCTGCTGGATAATGCGATTAAGTATACACCGGAAGGTGGTAAGGTGGAGCTTAGGCTGTTCCGTACTGAAGGACGAGCCCATATGCTTGGTATTGAAGTAAAAGATAATGGAATCGGAATTGATGCCCGTGACCTGTCCCGCCTATTCGAACGATTCTACCGGGTGGATAAGTCAAGAACCCGTGAGCTTGGCGGCTATGGAATCGGCTTGTCAATTGCCAAGTGGATTGTGGAAGCACATGCTGGCTCCATCCATGTGGACAGTATTCCTGGTGAAGGCAGCACCTTCACGGTGCTACTTCCCTTATAGGAAGACACAGATATTCCTTTGCGAAAGCTAAGACTGGTCAGTTTACCCTGGAGTATGTTCCTTTTCATAGTGCGATTAGATCTTGCGGTTTATCATACAGGTATAGAATAAAAGGTAGGTGAGACTCATGTTGGAACATTGTTCACCCTCTGAAATGAGGATATTAAAGCAGAAGCACACCGAACTATTTCCGCAAGCTAGGATGCTTGTGAACTCCTGGGACCCTGTTGGATTCATTGGAAGTAGAGCACCTTCAGATGAATATGATTGCATCACCTTGCATCTCTTAGAGTTGCTTGAACAGGGTAAGCAGACAGATCAGATCTATGAATTCATCATCCAAGAGCTCTATGATCATTTTGGGATGGGGTTGAACTCGGTCAAGGAAGAACACATAGGGGCTTACATCAAGAAACACAAGGACTTCAGTTCAAATCTAAAAGCTTGGTACAAAGAGGTTTCCCTACACTCCTAAGATAAAATCCCTCCAATTTACTACCATCTCAGCCATCCTAATTCAAGCAAACATAACCCTCATTTCTCCAAGGAGAATGAGGGTTATTTGTTTATGACTAAATTTTACTGTTATTTGGCACACTTAAAAGACTACACGCTTAAATAGGACTGTGCCTAAAAATTATAATTAAGGGAATGAGCTGAATGTGGTCGAGTATTATTTCCTTCATTCCTGGCTGGGCTGTTTTTGTGCAAGCTGCAATTACACTGATTTGTCCACTGGGAATCTATTTTGTATACAGAAAACTGTACGCATTCGTAGGCAGCGGAAGAGGTCCTCAACTCAACCAGGGACATTCATCCACACTGACCAAAGGCAATAAGCCTCCGGGCAGCATACTCAGTGGAGATTACAGCACCGATCTGGCTTCGATTAAGGATCGTATAGGTATGAACAGTGATGTTCATTTTCGGGAGTTCCTGGTAGGCGGGTATGACCTAAAGGCAGCACTTGTCTTTGTTGAAGGCATGCAGGATGAAGCAATGATCAACAAGCAGGTACTGGAGCCGTTGATGTCTGGCACTATGGAGAATCACGGGGTACCGCATGTCCCTCAGAGACCGGTCACTCTATCTGCTCTTAAAGAACGTCTGCTTCCACTATCGGAAATTAATGAAGTGAATGAATTGGAGAAGCTGCAGGAATTCATTCTCTTTGGTTACACTGCTCTGATCATAGACGGGATTGACGCTGGGATTCTAGTCGGGATACCTCATGGTTCGATCCGGGCAATTACTGAACCGACGTCAGAAGGACTCCTCCGGGGGCCCAGAATCGCCTTTTCCGAGGTGCTGAGTGAGAATACCTCCATTCTCCGGCGTCAAGGCTTGAATAAAAATCTGGAGATGAAGCTTTATGAGGTTGGAAGCCAAGTCAAACGAAAGTTAGTCATCGCTTACATCAAGGATATTGTCAATCCTGATTTGCTGGAAGAGGTAACAAATAGGGTCTCAAAGATCAATATGGACTTCCTGGCCGAATCCGGATATGTGGAACAATTAATCGAGGATAACTATTTAAGTCCGTTTCAGCAGACGCAGAATACGGAACGTCCCGATCGGGTCATAACTTCTTTACTGGAGGGAAGAATAGGGATTTTGCTGGATGGTACCCCGTTTGCTCTTATTGTTCCTGTGACCTTCAGTATGCTTCTGCAATCCCCAGAGGATTATTATGAGCGCTGGCTCCCGGGAACACTGCTCCGTATGCTCAGATTCTTCTCAGCATTTATGGCCCTGCTGGCACCGGCACTCTACATTTCCTTTATCTCATTCCATCCTGGACTAATCCCAACGGAGCTAGTCATCAGTATTATTGAGACCCGGCAAGGCGTTCCATTCCCGTCTCTTATCGAGGTGCTCATTCTCGAAATATCTATTGAGATCCTTCGTGAAGCAGGGATACGGCTACCTAAACCGATCGGACCGGCAATGGGTATCGTGGGGGGTCTAGTAATTGGCGATGCCGCGGTACAGGCGGGAATTGTAAGCCCATTTCTGGTTATCGTAGTAGCGGTCACAGCCATATCGTCTTTCTCTATCCCCATGTACAGCGCAGGGATTACATTACGTATTTTGCGGTTCGTTGGCATGCTGTTTGCAGCTATGTTGGGGATGTACGGTACGATCCTGTTTATCATGCTAATCCTCATTCATCTAACTAAGCTTACGAGCTTTGGAGTGCCTTACGTAACTCCTTTTTCACCAATCCGGTTAAGCGATTGGAAGGATCTCTACATCCGTGCACCCATGTCTTTAATGAAGCGAAGACCTGAAATGATGAAGCCGCAAAAGAAAAAACGACGCTCTTAACCTGAACCCAGAATGGAGGAATACAGGTGTTTAAACGTTCTGATCAGAAAATCACCGCTACACAGGCTGCTATATTCTTGACGAACACGGTTCTGGGTGCGGGAATATTGACCTTGCCGAGGTCTGTTCTAGAGACCGTTAAAACACCGGATGCATGGATTTCTGTTCTGCTGGGCGGAGGAATTGTCATGCTGGTCATCTTGTTGATGGTTAAGCTCAGTCAGCAATTTCCCGGCAAGACCATATACCAATATTCCAGACAAATCGCAGGGAGGATCCCGGGGAGTTGTCTGTCTATCCTTCTTATTATTTACTTTGTCATTATCGCAGGCTTTGAGATTCGCGTATTTGCCGAGATCACCTTGTTTTTCTTACTTGAAGGCACTCCCATTTGGGCAATTGTGATCCCGTTTATCTGGGTGGGCGGATATCTGGTGTTTGGTGGAATTAATGCGATTGCCAGAGTATACCAGATTCTTTTTCCAGTCAGCCTTTTTGTACTTCTGTTATGTTATTTCTTAAGTGTAAAACTTTTTGACATCAATCATCTGCGTCCGCTGCTGGGCGACGGTGTACTCCCGGTAATCAAAGGCTTGAAATCCACGATTTTGGTGTTTACAGGCGGCGAGGTTGTAATGACGTTGGTTGCATATATGCAGCACCCGAAGCAAGCCGTCAAAGCTATGATAAGCGGAATCTCGGTTCCCCTGGCACTATACCTGTTGACTGTTGTTATGTCTATAGGCGGGTTGTCGATAGATTCCGTAGTCACAAGTACCTGGCCAACCATTGACTTAATCCGCAGCTTTGAAGTTTCAGGGTTCTTCTTTGAACGCATGGAATTTCCGCTGCTTGTGATCTGGATGATGCAAATGTTCTGCAATTTCTGCAGCTTTTTCTTCAATGCTTCGCTTGGAATCTCCCAGATATTCAATGTTAAGCTTGCTCCGATTATTTTCGGATTGATGCCGCTCATTTTTCTTACAACCATGATTCCTGTCCGGATTAACGATGTTTTTGCGCTTGGTGATGCTATCGGTATTATGGGAATCGTAATGTTTATATTGATTCCTTGTTTACTGTCAGTCGTTTGGATAATCAGAAGGAAAGGGCTGAAGCAGAATGTATAAGTCCAGATACCTGCTCACGTTCCTGGCATGCGTTCTTCTGCTAACACAAGCCGGGTGCTGGAGCAGCAAAGAAATTGAAGATTTGAGTCTGTATACTGCCATCGCGTTGGATACCGGTAAACTAAGTTCAGCAGAACAGAGTCTGGAGGAAAAGGGTGGAGGCTACTATAAACAGAATACCATCACAGTCACGGTTGAAATCGCCCCGAAAAAGTCAAATGGCTCTTCGGGTAAATCTAACAAATCAAGTTCCGACAGCCCGAAATATGTTAATATGTCGGAGACTGGAGACTCTGTATTGGAGATCTTGCGACAGTTCGCTACTCGTCTGGACCGCCCGCTGATAGGGCATCATCTGAAAGTCTTTATTATTTCCAAGGAGCTGTTACAACAGCAGAAGATAGAGGATTTAATGGATTTTATGCTTAGGGATAATGATATTCGGCCTAGCACCCTAATTTATTTAAGTGAAGGACGGGCTGCAGACACTCTCGTATCGAAATTCGCAGATGACATACCCGCTTTTCACCTCAAACAAATGGTTGGTAACCGTTTTCGAACCAGTAAAATCATGAAAGGTGTCATTATATCCGAATTAGATGCTCTAATGTATGCCAAGCAAAGTTTTGTATTACAGAATATTGCAGAAGCGGACAGGGATTTGGAGTTTTCGGGAGGAGGGATTATTAAGGGGGACACCGGCAAGTGGATCGGGAGTCTGAACCAGCAGGATGTGGAGAGCATCGCATGGATTAAGGGGGAAGTCGAGGGAGGGACGATCAAGGCATATAATCAGGACCATAAACCTATAACCTATGAGATCAAATCAGCAGACTCTAAAGTGTCCGTAAAGCTGAACAAGGAACAACAGCCAGCATTTCACGTGAGCATAGAATCCGAAGGAAGATTAATTGAAAAATGGGGGAAGGGAAAGGTTTCCACTAATAAGGATTATCTTGAAAATGTTCAGCGGATTTTTGAAGAGAGGCTGAATTCTATGATTCAGTCACTAATGCAAAAAATGCAGTCGGAATACAAAGTAGAGGTTGCCGGATTCGGGAATCGGCTCAGTATTGAGAAACCTCAGGTGTGGAAAAAGCTGAAAGACCATTGGGATGAAGCATTTTGCCGGATTCCAGTTACCTTTGATGTGAAGATGAAAATTACTGATTATGGGTCTTTCATGGAATAGAATTTAATACAGCTGAACACCACCTAACCGGGTGGCGTGCACTTAAACAAGGTGTCCGTTCATTGATGTATACGGACACCTTGCCGTATTTTCATTCGGTTATGATTTCACAATATATAAGTCTGCATTTTAAGGTCTTTAAGGTTCAATCCCATAAATCAGCTTTCCTTTATGATAGACTGTAATATGATTATTTGCTGTATAGCTGGTCAGGGCTGGTGCGAATGAGTAATCCCCCGCCTGATTGTAATTCGACCAATCATTTTTATGAATGCGGAATTGAATGTCACCGGTTGTGCCGGATGCTGCAAGAGAGCCTGCGCTAGCTGTAAAACTGATCTCCGCATAGGTGTCTGCACCGGTCAATGGCTGCATGAGAGGAACGATCGTCGTAATCAGCTTTTCTTTTCCAATTGCCGCATAATCAAACTCCAGGGTTTGTGGGGTACTTCCATCACTTGTATACCAGTAACGTACCGATAGTTCGTTTAGGGGAATAGAGGTGCTTGACTCATTCCTCAGCTGTAGGCTCGCCCTGATTGAGTTAACAGCAGTCCCTGTTTCACCCACACGATAAAGTGATGTGGCTTGCAGGTCACCCGGAAGCGGTTCCTCTCCTGGACCGCCAGGCACAGTAGGAAAGGTAACCGGCTTCATGATAGGGTTCAGCATGGTTTGCTTGGGCTCATTCCATGAGGTCCAGTCATCCTGTAATAGTCCCCCGGTATCTCCGCTGTTAGGATTAAGACTCCAGTAGGTCCAGTAGAGATTATTCTTCCCGATGTAGCTTACGAGCGCATTTTGCCATTTTCCTTCTACGGTGAGGGTATCTACACTGCGCCCGCCAAATTCGCCTGTAAGAATTGGAGCTATTTGTTCCTTGCTGATATATCCCCAGGTATCATCCCATAGCTTAGGCAAGTTATCCGGGAAGCTGGCAGCGCTGAACCAAGGCTGTGAAGCTACGCCCGGCCCGTAATCATGTGGAGAATAGACTACCCGGTTCGGCAAGGTAAGCACAACTGGATGATTCCGCACACCTGTCAGGTTGCCGCCCCACCAGTAGCTTGTAGAGTTACCCTGAACGTTGGTTTCGATGCCTTCGACTATGATCAGCCAGTTCGGATTCGCGTTAAGAATTGCATTTCCTGCGCGCTCACTGGCAAGCTGCCAGTCGGTAGCAAGATTCCCGGTGCCCCAGCTTGCCGTGCCGTGCGGCTCATTGTGCAGATCTGCCCCAATGACCGTGGGGTTATTCGCGTAACGCTCAGCCAGCATGATCCAGTCACTGATCCAGCGGGTTTCGGGATAGGCTGCAGTGTACCACAGCGCCGATTGTCCTCCTGAATCCGGGCGGTGGCGGTCCAGGAAGATGCGAATGCCGCGGGTTCCCGCTTTTTCAATCAGCTTATCCATGACTTGAATCGGCTTTAGACCCACTAGGTCTGGATTTTTGGCATAATCGATACTGTTGACAGCAGAACCAGCATCAAACATTTGGTTACAGTAGGGGAGGCGGATCAAGTTATAGCCTTTTGCCTTGATTTGGTCGAGTACATCGTCCATGGAACGTGACCACAAGCCATGTGGAGAATAATTTGAGGTTTCGAAGCCAAACCAATTGAGTCCGTTGAACACTGCAGGGTTGCCTGCGGAATCCACAATCCGGCTACCGGAAGTTTGATAATAGCCCTCTGCACTTTGAGCGTTCATCTTTTGGCCCGGATACGCATAGGCACCTGCCAGTAATACCAAAGCAACGAACAGCAAACCAAATTTCCTGAAACCAAACGACATTCATTTTCCTCCTCATAATGATTTCAAAGAAGTAATACTGTATAGCATACGATCGAATTGTAAACGTATTCGTATGGGCCAAGCTGCAAATATGTAGAAACAGCGACATCATTAATACATTCTTACTAATAAAAAAACCGCAGAAGGGACAAATAGTCCATCGTCTGCGGATATTTTTAATTTCTAGACTTCAATGATAATAGGCAGAATCATGGGTCTGCGTTTTGTTCGATCATATAGGAATTTACTCAATGCGCCTCTTATGGTCTCCTTGATGATGTTCCACTGTCCAAGGTCAGCATCATTCATCTTCTTCAAAGTAGCTGTTATGAGCTGATTGATCTCTTCCATCAGGGTATCAGAGTTGCGTACATATACAAAACCTCTAGAGATGGTATCTGGTTCATTCAGAATCCGTCCGTCATTTTGACTTAACGTAATGACTGTAATCAGAATTCCGTCGGCAGACAGCTGTCTGCGGTCGCGCAGCACTACATTGCCAATGTCGCCGATTCCCAGTCCATCCACGAAAATTTGTCCAGCGGTGATCCGTCCTGTTTGACGGACATCACCACCACTAGATTCGACAATATCCCCGTTTTTCACAATAAAGATATTTTCGCTCTTTACCCCAACGGCCTCAGCCAGTAGGCTGTGATGATGAAGCATCCGGTATTCCCCGTGAATCGGAATGAAATATTCAGGTTTCATCAAGGTCAGCATCAGTTTCAGTTCCTCCTGGCTGCCATGCCCCGAAACATGAAGCTCACTGCGTGATCCGTAGATTACCCGTGCACCCAGCATATACAAGTTGTCAACGATCCTGGACACGTTACGCTCATTGCCCGGAATCGGGCTTGCTGCGAGAAGGACAGTATCCCCGGCGCTAATCTCAAGCTGCCTGTGGCTGGAATTCGCGAGCCGGGATAATGCTGCCATAGGTTCACCTTGACTGCCGGTACATAATACAGCAATCTTATCACGTTCCATTTTGCCTGCGTCGGCCGTTTCGATCAGCATGCCTTCAGGGATGTTCAAATACCCCAATTCTTGAGCCACCCCTACCACATTGACCATACTTCTGCCCAGCAGGGCAAGCTTGCGTCCGGTATGCTCGGCTGCGTCTACAATCTGTTGCAAACGGTGCACGTTGGAAGCAAAGGTAGAGATGAAAATTCTATTCTCCGCGTTATGAAAGGCTTCCTCCAAATGCGCTCCTACCAGCCTTTCTGAAGGAGTGAATCCAGGCCGTTCTGCATTCGTACTCTCCGATAAAAGAAATTTAACCCCCTTTTCTCCAATAGCCGCCATTTTATGTATATCGGGATACTGCTTGTTGACAGGGGTCATATCGAACTTGAAGTCGCCGGTATGAACCACCGTTCCTTCTGGTGTATCGAAGACAATACCAAGGCAATCCGGAATACTGTGGTTTGTCCGGAAGAAGGTTGTGGTGATGGAACCAAAATTCAGCGTGGACTCCGTATCAATGCAATGCAGCTCAGTCTGGCGCAGGAGCCCATGCTCCTTCAGTTTTGTCTCAATTAAGCCGAGTGTCAGACGGGAAGCATACACCGGGATATTCAGTTGTTTGAGGAAATAAGGGATTCCCCCGATATGATCTTCATGTCCATGAGTAACCACCAATGCTCTGACTTTATCCAGATTACTGAGTAGATAGGTAATATCGGGGATGATAAGGTCGATGCCAAGTAGAGTCTCATCCGGGAATTTCGACCCGCAATCAATAACGATAATGTCTTCAGCGTATTGAAGAAGATACATGTTTTTGCCGATTTCATATACACCACCCAGCGCTGCAATCCACAGCCGATCGCCTGTCATTTTCATATTGAACCCTCCATAATTAGATACCGTGTAGTATGGATAATTCTGTGGGGGTTTATCCGGAGAGTTGTGAATTCCCAGGGTTCACAAGAGAATCTTAATGCAATCTTAATGCCTGCTCCAAAACCGTAATGTTATGCTGATTTGCCTCATGCTATACTTACGTAATAACGTTTTTTTCAGATATTGAAGCTGCGGATAGACAGAAAGAGGGCATGAAATGGCAGTACGGGGAAAGTTAAAAATATATTTTAGCTATGCGGCAGGAGCCGGCAAAACCTGTGCCATGCTGAATGCTGCCCGTGAAGAGCAAAAAGACGGCATAGATGTGGTTGCCGGAATTATTGAGAACCGGGACAGGCCGGAAACTGAGGCGCTACTGGATGGACTGGAACGGATTCCAACTATCCAAATATCCCGGGAAGGAACTGTCTTTCAGGAATTTGATCTGGACCGGGCGATCCAAAGACAACCGGAGCTCATCCTGCTGGATGAGCTGGCACATTCCAATCCTGCGGGAAGCCGGCACAAAAAAAGGTATCAGGATATGGAAGAATTACTGCGTGCGGGAATTGATGTCTACACTACCGTTAATGTTCAGCATATAGAAAGCCTGTATGATATAGTGGCTTCCGTCACCGGCCACACCGTACCAGAGCGTATTCCAGACCGAATATTTGAAAGTGCCGATCAAGTGGAGCTGGTTGATATAGAACCTGATGATCTGATCGAACGTCTGAATAGAGGGAAAATCTCTAATGAACCCCCTCAAGATGAAGATTCTAGCGGATTTAGCCCGGATAAGCTGAATGCGCTCCGCGAGATTGCCCTGCGCTATACATCGAACCAGTTGAACCGGATTGCGCTCCAGATCAGTGCACAGGAGTCTAATCATGAGCATTACTCCAATGAGCATGTTCTCGTATGCCTGTCTTCGGCAGCGTCTAATAAAAAGGTAATCCGTATTGCCGCCAGAATGGCCGAGGCGTTCCACGGAAAATTCACAGCGCTGTTCGTGGAAACACCGGACACGAAGGGACTCACGCAAAAGAATAAGACCGAGCTGAGAGCGAATCTGCGGTTGGCGGAACAGCTCGGCGCTCAGATTGCGACAACTTACGGTGAGGATATTTCAGTACAGATCGCAGAATATGCCAAAACAAGCCGGGTCTCCAAAATCATTCTGGGCCGCTCACACCATAAAAAGAGCTGGTTCGGCAACACAAATGTCATGGACAAACTGGATGCCGTCTTGCCGAATATTGATATTTATATCATTCCAGACACCCAGCCTTCCCTCTACAAAAGGTTTCCGCAATATACGATTTCGCCGCAGCTGTCACTGGCCGACACCTTTATAACCTTTGGGATACTCCTGATCTGCACCTTGATTGGTCTGTGGTTCAAAGCGCTTGGTTTTCGGGAAGCGAATATCATCACAATGTATATACTGGGTGTTCTGCTGAGTGCAATGATTACTGAAGGAAGGCTGTACAGCGCGGCAACTTCGGTATTCAGTGTGATTGTGTTCAACTATTTCTTCACCGAGCCTTACTTTTCCCTGCGGGCGTACGATTCGGGATATCCGATTACCTTTCTGGTGATGCTGTCGGCTTCTTTTATAACCAGTACTCTGACTATGCGGGTTAAGGAGCAGGCCCGGCAATCCGCTCAAAAAGCCTTTCGTACCGAGGTCCTGCTGGAAACCAGCCGCAAGCTGCAACAAGCCAAAGATCCGGCTGCCATTATCAATGAAACCGCGCAGCAAATGGTTAAGCTATTGGACAGAACGGTTATTTTCTATTCCGTATTGCCTGGTTCCCTGGCGGAACCGATGATTTTCCCCAAAGAGGATTCAACTGCCGATCCACACATTTACACAAGTAACAGTGAGCGTTCAGTAGCTGACTGGGTCTACAAAAACAACAAGCGTGCCGGAGCCACCACGGATACTTTTTCAGCTGCGGGCTGCCTGTATCATGCGGTTCGCGGGGGAGACTGCGTGTTTGCCGTAGCCGCCATTGTAATGGAGAATGAAGATCCGCTCGAGGTATTTGACAAGAGCCTGGTGATTGCCATGCTGGGAGAATGTGCACTGGCGCTGGAGAAAGAGCAATTGAATGAAAAACAAAAGGAAATCTCCATCCAGATTCAGCAGGAACAGCTCCGGACTAACCTGCTCCGGGCCATTTCTCATGATCTGCGTACACCGCTCACCAGTATTTCAGGGAATGCCGGTATTCTCATTGGGAATTCCAGTCTGTTGAGTGAGGAACAGAAAACGGGGTTGTATACAGATATTTATGACGATTCCATGTGGCTGATTAATCTCGTAGAGAACCTGCTGTCGATTAGCCGTATAGAAAATGGAAGTCTGAATCTGAACGTTCAGGCAGAGCTTATGGAGGAAGTCATTGCTGAAGCGCTGCTTCACCTGAATCGGAAAAGCAGTGAACACATCATCCGTACCGTTCAGAGTGATGGGCTAATTATGGCCAGAATGGATTCCAGGCTGATTATACAAGTGCTGATCAACCTGCTAGACAATGCAATTAAGTATACGGGAACCGGTTCTCATATCACCATTTCGGTCAAAAGAGATAAACAAATGGTCATGGTTGAGGTGGCCGATGATGGTCCCGGCATATCCGATGAAGCGAAGACTAGAGTGTTCGACATGTTCTATACGGCTGATAATATCCGTGGAGACGGGCGCCGCGGACTGGGCCTCGGGCTGTCATTGTGCAAATCCATTATCCATGCCCATGGCGGCATGTTTGCCGTGCATGATAATTTCCCGCAAGGCACCATATTTCGCTTTACCCTGCAGGCAGAGGAGGTGAACGTTCATGAATAAACCATTGATTCTTGTAGTTGAAGACGACAAACCGATCCGGAAGCTGATTACCACCACACTGGAGACCCAAGGCTACAAATACCATACGGCTGAAACTGGAGCAGCCTCAATACTTGAAGCAGTATCGGGGCAGCCTGATCTTATGATTCTGGATCTGGGTTTACCGGATATGGATGGGGTGGAGATTATCCGAAAAGTACGTTCCTGGTCCAATCTCCCCATTATTGTGGTAAGCGCCCGCAGCGAGGACCGGGACAAAATCGATGCTCTGGATGCAGGTGCGGATGATTATTTGACCAAACCGTTCAGCGTGGAGGAACTGCTGGCCCGGCTCAGGGTGAGTCTGCGGCGCATCCGGTATGACAGTGACAAGCTGTTGAAGGATGCCTCTGTTTTTACGAATGAGGGCCTCAAAATCGATTATGCGGCAGGTTGTGTATGGCTAGATGATGAAGAAATTCATCTGACCCCTATTGAATACAAGCTGCTGTGCCTGCTCGCCAAAAATGTGGGCAAAGTGCTGACTCATAATTACATTCTTCATGAAATCTGGGGCAGCCATACGTACGACATTCCTGCCCTGCGTGTTTTTATGGCCACCTTAAGGAAAAAGATCGAGAGAACTCCCTCTCAGCCCAAATTCATTCAAACGCATATTGGCGTCGGATACCGGATGCTTCAGGTTGGCGATGACAACAAAGCCATTTAGCCGAATATGTGTAAAAAGCGGAAGACCAAGGCTTATACTTACAGCCTTGGTCTTCCGCTTTTTTTTGCCCGGAGAATGATCCTGTTTTCCCTCTTAACCTTAACGTGATCTTTATCCGCTCCAGCAATCCCTAATCCTGAATAAATGACGATAGTGATACGCTGGAAGGGTAGTGAACAGCCGAAGAGAGAAGGAGTTATGTATGAATGAATTTTTGAAAAATGCGGGTCTTATCTCCATCATAGCCATGTTTCTTTTTATTGTGAAAAAATTCTATGACCATTACTATTGGCAAAGCCTGTTCAGTGAGGAGAACGAGGATGATAAGGAGCCTCCTAAATCTTAATACAATCTTAATTCGCTTATAGAATCTCTAATCCTTAACTAATGGCAGAAATGTTACGCTGGATTGAAGTAATAAGGGAGAGAAAATAAAAGATGATAGAGAGAGAGGAGTGGCAAAGAAAATGATGGATGTGTATATGGTAGCAGCTCTGGCGGTGCTATTCGTACTCCTCTACACCTTTGCTCAGTGGTGTGGACATATGACTGATGATGCAAGGGGGACGGAACAATGACTATCGTTATTGCAGCTGCCTTGCTGCTGTTTCTGTATTTGGTATACGCCCTGATTCATCCAGAGAAATTCTAAAAATTCATTCAATGATGCTATAAGAGAGAGTGTCAACTTAAGGAGGGGCCTTCGTGGGTATTGTGCAAATTGCCGTAGTCATTGTCATACTGCTGCTGCTGGTAAAACCGGCAGGAACTTATTTATATCATGTATTCTCAAATGAGCCGAATCGTACAGACCGTCTATTTGGCGGGTTCGAACGCGGGATATTCAAATGGAGCGGACTGAAGAACCGTGAGGGAATGAGTTGGAAGGGTTATGCTATCAGCTTCCTGGGGACAAACATTGTACTGGTAGCCTTCAGCTACTTGTTCCTTCGTCTGCAAGGCGCACTACCGATGAATCCGAATGGAACCGGAGGGATGGAGCAATCACTCACGTTCAATACTGTCATCAGCTTCATGACGAATACCAATCTGCAGCATTATAGCGGGGAGACCGGTCTAACCTATTTCTCGCAAATGGCTGTGATTACAATGATGATGTTCACTTCAGCTGCGAGCGGATTTTCCGTGGCAGTCGCTTTCGTAAGAGGTATTACCGGAAGAGATACGGTCGGGAATTTCTTCGAAGATTTCGTGAAAGCCATCATCCGTATCTTTCTCCCGCTGGCTCTGCTGGTGACATTGGTATTGGTGGCCCTGCAGGTTCCGCAGACATTACAGCCATCTCTTCATGTAACAACGCTAGAGGGTGGTTCGCAACAAATTGCTATTGGCCCGGTTGCCTCACTTGAATCAATCAAGCACCTGGGTACGAACGGCGGCGGATTTTTTGGAGCCAACTCGGCCCATCCATTTGAGAACCCGTCCCCCCTGACGAATGTTATTGAAATCCTCTCGATGTGGACTCTGCCCGCATCCCTGCCTTATATGTACGGATTATTTGCCAAAAACAAACGTCAGGGCTGGTTTGTCTTCAGCGCGATGATGACCTTGTTCGTATTGCTGCTGGGCCTCAACTTTTACGCGGAAACGGCTGGAAATCCGGCAATCAATGCGATGGGTATCGACGCCTCCCAGGGTAGTATGGAGGGGAAGGAGGTCCGGTTTGGGATCGCACAGTCTTCTTTGTTCACAACCGTAACAACGGCGGCAACTACCGGTACCGTTAATAATATGCATGATACCCTCACTCCGCTTGGCAGCATAACTCCGCTGACCCTCATGATGCTGAATAATGTGTTCGGAGGCAAGGGTGTAGGTCTAGTCAACATGCTGATGTATGCGATCCTGGGAGTGTTCCTGTGCGGGTTGATGGTTGGCCGGACACCGGAGTTTCTTGGCCGGAAAATTGAAGCGAGGGAAATGAAACTGATCGCAATCGCAATACTCATTCATCCGCTGATTATTCTGGCACCTACCGCTGCCGCCTTCTTGACCGAGCTGGGTAAAGGGAGCATCTCGAATCCGGGCTTCCATGGAATGACGCAGGTGCTCTATGAATTCACCTCTTCTGCGGCCAACAACGGTTCGGGTTTCGAAGGTCTGGCCGATAACACTACCTTCTGGAATGTACTTACAGGGATTGTCATGCTGCTTGGAAGATATGTATCCATTATCGCCATGCTGGCAGTGGCCGGCTCCATGATCCGTAAGAAGCCCGTTCCGGAGACGATCGGCACGTTCCGCACCGACAATGTCCTATTTACAGGAATTCTAATCGGTACAGTGCTGATTATCGGTGCACTGACCTTTCTGCCGGTGGTGGTTCTCGGTCCGGTTGCAGAATATTTGACCTTACGTTAAGAGAGGGAGAACAAGATGAGTACCATACCTAAAAAGAAACTGCTAACCGGCCCTATCCTGCAAAGTGCGGTCAAGGACAGCTTCATGAAGTTGAATCCGTTGACCTTGGTGAAAAATCCGGTGATGTTCGTTGTAGAAATCGGCACAATTATCGTACTGATGATGGTGTTGGCCCCCGGCTATTTCCATACCGAAGACTCCATAGGTTTCAATATTACAGTCTTTTTGATTTTACTAGTAACTGTATTGTTCGCTAATTTCGCTGAAGCACTGGCTGAAGGGCGGGGCAAGGCTCAGGCGGATACCTTGAAGAAAACGAAACAGGATATTTCCGCGAACAAGCTGGTGGGCGGTGCTGTCAAGATCGTCTCTTCTTCTGATCTGCGTAAAGGAGATATCGTGGTCATCAGCCAAGGAGAACTCATTCCCGGCGACGGCGAAGTCATTGAAGGCCTTGCTTCCGTGGACGAATCTGCGATTACTGGGGAATCAGCTCCAGTCATCAAGGAGGCTGGAGGAGACTTCAACTCTGTCACAGGCGGCACAAGAGTAGTAAGTGATCAGATCAAGGTTCGGATTACCAGTGATCCCGGTGAATCGTTTCTGGACCGTATGATCTCCCTTGTCGAAGGTGCCCAACGTCAGAAAACTCCGAATGAAATAGCACTGAACACGCTGTTAATCAGCTTAACAATTATTTTTCTGATCGTCGTAGTCACATTGCGGCCGATTGCCGCCTATCTGAATGTCGATTTGGAGATCCCTGTCCTGATCGCGCTGCTGGTCTGTCTGATCCCTACTACCATCGGCGGTCTACTGTCTGCAATCGGAATCGCAGGCATGGACCGGGTTACCCAGTTCAACGTGCTGGCGATGTCAGGCAAAGCGGTTGAAGCAGCCGGAGACATCAATACGATGATTCTCGATAAGACAGGCACCATCACCTTCGGGAACCGTATGGCCAGCGAATTTGTTCCCGTAGGGAATGAGAATGAAGCGGAACTTGCGGGGTGGGCAGCAATCAGTTCACTGAAGGACGAGACACCGGAAGGCCGTTCCGTGATTGAACTGATCAAAATACAGGGTCATCCTTATCAGACCGGACTGGCAGAAGAGGCAGAAATCATTGAGTTCCGTGCCGAAACGCGGATGAGCGGACTGGATCTGAAGGATGGACGCAAGGTCCGTAAAGGGGCTGTTGATTCCATGAAGCGCTGGGTCTCTTCCCAAGGCGGGCAGATTCCCGGTAATCTGGACAAAAGATCGAATGATATAGCCGGTAAAGGCGGAACACCGCTTGCCGTTGCCGTTGACGACCGGATATTCGGACTTATTTATCTGAAAGACACCGTGAAGCCCGGAATGAAGGAACGATTTGATGAGCTGCGCAAAATGGGTATCAAAACGATTATGTGCACCGGAGATAATCCTCTAACCGCTGCAACAATTGCTGCTGAAGCCGGAGTGGACGGTTTTATCGCTGAAAGCACACCGGAGAATAAGATTGAAGTCATTCGCCGTGAACAGCAGGAAGGCAAGCTGGTCGCTATGACGGGTGACGGAACGAACGATGCTCCTGCTCTGGCCCAGGCCGATGTGGGGCTTGCCATGAACAGCGGAACCTCAGCTGCCAAGGAAGCGGCGAATATGGTTGATTTGGACTCAGACCCGTCCAAGATTATAGAGGTCGTTGCCATCGGCAAGCAGCTGCTGATGACCCGAGGTGCCCTGACTACCTTCAGTATTGCGAATGACATCGCCAAATATTTTGCAATCATCCCTGCGATGTTCACGCTCGCGATTCCGGAAATGGAGGTGCTGAACGTAATGGGGCTGGGATCGCCAAGCTCCGCTATTATCTCGGCACTGATCTTTAATGCGATTATTATTCCGCTCCTGATCCCCCTTGCCATGAGAGGGGTATCCTATAAGCCGATGAGCTCTGTTAAGCTGCTCCGCCGGAATATATTTATCTATGGATTCGGAGGCGTACTGGTTCCTTTTCTGGGCATTAAGCTCATTGATATGATCGTTAGTATTTGGATATAAGCTATATACGGTTATTAAGACAGAGAGGACGGATCATAAATGAAGAACACTAGTTCTTATATACTCAGTATAGTAAGACTCAGCGCTATTTTTATTATGCTTTGCGGAGTTGTGTACCCGCTGGCTTCCACAGCTATAGCCCAGGTGTTAATGCCTTCACAGGCGAACGGCAGCCAGCTGAAGAACAGTGCGGGCCAGGTGATTGGCTCCGAACTGATTGGCCAGAACTTCACCAATCCTGCGCTGTTCCACGGACGTGTGTCTAGCATCGATTACAAAGCGGAGGCTTCGGGCTCGAATAATTATGGCCCATCCAACAAGGATATGCTGAAGCGCACCAGCGACTTTATCGCCCAGTGGAAGCTGGACAATCCGCAGGTTCCAGTGAATCAACTGCCTATCGATCTGGTTACGAACTCCGGCTCAGGCCTCGATCCGGATATTTCCCCCGCCTCGGCTATCGTGCAGGTTCCCAGAATCAGCAGTCTGACCGGTATTTCTTCGGATAAGCTTGAACAATTAATCCAAGCGCATACGGAGGGCCGCGCTCTTGGATTGTTCGGCGAAGAACGGGTGAATGTGCTGAAGCTGAATATGGCTTTATCTGAATTGTCTGCTCAGTAATCAGGCGGTTACCCTGTTCGTGTCCCTCACGGACAGGGTAATTTATATTCCTATAAGGAGGCCACCGGATGTCCCCGTACAAACGTAAATCTCCGGAAGAAATTCTGTATTCCATTTACCGCCTTCGCCGGGGCCGTCTCAAGATCATCATCGGCTCCGTAAGTGGTTCAGGCAAGACCTATCACATGCTGGAGGAAGGCAAGCTTTTGCAGCAGCAAGGGATCGATGTGGTGATCAGTGCTGTCTCGACGATGCAACGGGCGGAGACTGTACAGCAACTGGTGAATCTTGAGCGCGTCCCCAGCCTTCACTGGATGAAAGACGGCAAGGAGCAGAAGGATCTTCCTGTCGATGTTCTGCTTCAGCGCAATCCTGAGGTGCTTCTGGTGGACAGCTTGGCCCACCGTAATCGGGAAGGAGCCCGTTTCGAGACACGGCTGGATGATATCCGTCATTTGATGGATCACGGCATTAGTGTAATTACAACCATTAACGTATATGAGCTGGCTGGAATGGCCGAAATTATTCAGCAGAAAACGGGTATTTGCGCGGAGGAAACGGTTCCGCTCAATACTCTGGAGCTGGCGGATGAGGTGCGCCTGATCGACGTGTCCCCCGAAACCATATTAAAACGTATTGAAGAAGGGGTTCTTGGCGGAGAGACGCCTCCAGCGCTGACCCGGCGCGGAAATCTTGGCGTCCTCCGTGAGCTCTCACTCCGTCTGGTCGCCGAGGGGGTCAATGATTCACTGGAAAGACACCGGGAGGAGCAAGGACTAATTGGTCCTTCCGGCGCCACTGAACGGATTCTCGTCTCGACACAATATCATTGGAATGGTTCGCTGTATGTCAGAAGAGGACAGCAAATCGCCAAGCGGCTGAACGGTGAGCTTATGGTGGTAACCTTTGTGCTTCCAAAACATCAGTTAACTAAGGATCAGCAGAGCTTCAAACGTGCGATCACGAAGCTGGCCCAGCGGATCGATGCCCGCTTCGAAGAGCTGTCTCTTCCAAGTCTGCGGCTGCTCCCAGCAATATTGGTACGTTATGCCATCCGTAATAACGTCACGCGGATCGTCATGGGGCACTCCAAGAAAAGCCGCTGGCAGGAAAAGTGGCAGGGCTCCATCGCCAATCGGGTCCTACGTAAATCACGGAACATCGATGTATTCCTGATGGCTGACAGGGCAGAGCAGGAAGGGGAACGGATATTGCCAATCAAGCCCGGCTCCAACGGGAAGGAGGAACCTTTTCACCGGTTAACCAGTCAGGAGATGGAACAGAAGATTGAGCGTATTCATCGTGGAACGTTCAAGGTCTATATTGGTGCGGCGCCTGGGGTTGGGAAAACCTATAAAATGCTGCAAGAGGGAAATCTGTTGCTGACCAAAGGCATTGATGTAGTCATAGGTCTACTGGAGACACATGGAAGGAAGGAGACCCAACGGCAAATCGGGGGATTGCCCCTTATTCCGCGGGCCCGCATTCAGTATCAGTCCTCACAACTGGAGGAGATGGACACAGACAGCATTATTGCCCGTCACCCGGAGGTTGTGCTGGTGGATGAATTGGCACATACCAATGTCCCCGGAAGTCTGACCAAAAAACGCTATGAGGATGTTATGCGGCTGCTCGATAACGGCATTTCCGTAATCACAACCGTGAACGTTCAGCATCTGGAAAGCCTGAATGACGCAGTGGCACAACTGACTGGAGTTCGTGTCCGGGAAACGGTCCCTGATGCAGTTTTGAAAATGGCCGGTGAGGTTGAACTCATTGACGTTACACCACAAATGCTGCAGGAGCGAATGCGGGAAGGGAAAATTTATGCAACCGAGAAGGTGAACCAAGCCCTGGAGTCTTTTTTTAAGATTGGGAATCTGATTGCTCTGCGCGAGCTGGCTCTTCGTGAAATTGCGGATGATGTTGATGAACGGCTGGAGGCGTGGGACCGGGAGCCGTCCCTGCGAGGCCCGTGGAGCCGCCGTGAGGTCATCTTTGTGTGTGTCGATCTCGGCCCACGTGCAGAGCGTCTAATCCGCCGGGGCTTCCGTATTGCACACAGACTCAAGGCAGAATGGTATGTGCGCTATGTTCACTGCGGAGGACACCATACCCCCGAAGAACAAAAGCGGCTGGAGTCCCTGCGGCATTTGACGGAACGGCTGGGCGGGAACATGGAAGTGGCTTTGGCGGGCAGCAGTGCTGTTGTGCATCAGCAGCTGCTCAGCAGAATGAATGAGGTACAGACCACTCAGCTGATTATCGGACACTCCCGCAGGCCGCTGTGGCGCAGCTTATTCAAGGAAAGCTTTGTACATTATTTGCTCCGCCATGCAAGGCATATGGATATGCTGATAGTGGCAGACTTTGACCCGGAGGCGGCAGAAGCGGTAAAGTATTGACAGATAGCTTTTTTATCAAACCGACAAACAGATCAATCTGAATAACAGCAATTCATAAGAAAGCATATGCTGATCTGCATGTTATGATAAGAAGCATACAAATCTCAAGTCTCAGACAGGAGGGATTCGCTTGAAACTTTCACATTTTCGTCTGCTGGTGCCAGATGTGCGTGAATGTTTTATATTTTACCGGGACATTATGGGTCTGAAAGTCCTCCACGGTAGTGAGGAGACTCCTTATGCAGAGTTTTATACAGGAGATATCAATCTGGCTCTGGAGCCACTGATGGGGAATGAACCCATTCAAGTCTTGCGTGAACGCAAGGAATTCAGCAACCCTGACCGGGCGGCTCTCATTTTCAAGGTAGATAATGTGGATGCTGTTTACGATCAATTGCGCAGCAAGCATGTTGAATTTGTAAAAGAACCTCACGACACGCCGGAATGGGGCCACCGCGTTGCCTACCTTCGTGACCCTGCCGGTACCTTAATTGAACTTAATCAAGGATTGTAACCATTAATGAGCAGCATGCTTTTTTCAAGAGCATTCCACTTACCGCTTTACGGATGGCCCGCCTGGAGCGGGTCTTTTTGTTGTACTTTTTCTATGTGAAAAGAATTCAAGTATCGAATAACCCTCTGCCAATCAAGTTAGCTTTAACCGGCTTTCTTCCGATTTCCCTTGACCATATAGACATTTGACCGCTATGGTGAATCTCATGGACTATCAAATGCCGCATCACTTCGTCGTATTTATGGGCTTCCCGTTCCCCTTCATCCGTGATATCAATCATAATTGGCGAGTTGAAAATCAGAAATGATTATGGTAAGATGCCTGTAAATTAAAGAACGGAGCTGAAGAGGAAAATGTAGGATTTTCTTGCGGATCTATAAAATAATAAAACAGTTATATATCTGAATCTAAGGTTCAGCTTATGTAGTGCGATGGTTTTCGCATGTTTTATTTCTTTATACGCAAGAAAGTTACATTTCCTTTCACTCAAACGATGGATCCTTAATCTGCCCTGCTGCGGGTATGATGTTCTGTATCTATTTGAGCTGCAAGAAATTAACTTTCTTGTAGCTTTTATTTTTTTATACAGGAGGATCACTAGATGTCACTTATTAATATTACCAACCTTACGTTTGCCTATGAAGGCAGCTACGATAACATATTTGAGAACGTGAATTTTCAGATCGACACTGATTGGAAGCTGGGATTTACGGGGAGGAACGGCAGAGGGAAGACCACCTTTCTACAGTTGCTGCTCGGTAAATATGAACACAGCGGAACTATTTCTGCGAATGTTGCTTTTGAATACTTCCCTTACCCTGTCCCGAACAAGGAAGAGCATACGCTGGATGTCGTGAGTGAAATCTTTCCGGATTATATCCATTGGCAGTTTATGCGGGAGCTTTCTTTGCTTAAGGTAGATGAAGACGTTCTATACCGTCCTTTTGCCTCATTGTCCAATGGTGAGCAGACGAAAGTGCTGCTGGCCGCTTTGTTTATTAAGGAAAACAGCTTTCTACTCATCGATGAACCTACCAATCATCTAGATATGCAGGCCAGGAGACTGGTCAGTGATTATCTCAATACCAAAAGCGGCTATATTCTGGTGTCTCACGACAGGTCCTTTCTGGACAATTGTGTAGATCATATTCTGTCTATCAACAAGACCAACATTGAAATTCAAAAAGGAAATTTCTCGAGTTGGTGGGAGAATAAAAGACACCTGGATAACTTTGAACTGGCACAGAATGAGAAGCTCAGAAAAGATATTACGCGTCTCGCGGATTCTTCCAAACGGACAGGGAACTGGTCACACGAAGTGGAAAAGTCCAAAAATGGGACCCGAAACTCCGGCTCCAAGGTGGATAAGGGCTACATTGGCCACAAGGCTGCAAAAATGATGAAACGTTCCAAATCTATTGAACAAAGACAGCAAACAGCAATTGAACAAAAGTCCAGGCTGCTGAAAAATATCGAGAGCGCCGATAACCTGGAGATTTCACAGCTTCCATATCATAAAAACATTCTTACAGAACTAGAACAGGTCGCTATTTCCTATGGCGAGAAACAGGTCTGTTCAGATGTGACTTTCACAATTGAGCAAGGGGATCGCATCGCGCTTACGGGAAAAAATGGCTCCGGTAAATCCAGCATCCTCAAACTGATTTGCGGCGAGGATATACAATACACAGGCAGCTTTACTAAGGATCGTCAGCTCAAAATCTCCTACGTATCCCAAGACACCTCGCATCTACAAGGCAATCTAACGGATTTCGCCCGGGATAACGGGATAGATGAGAGTCTTTTCAAATCCATCCTAAGAAAGCTTGATTTCTCTAGAGTACAATTTGAGAAGGACATTTCTACTTTTAGCGGCGGTCAAAAAAAGAAGGTGCTGATCGCCAAAAGTCTGAGTGAGCAGGTTCACCTGCATATTTGGGATGAGCCGCTAAATTTCGTCGATGTCATTTCACGGATGCAGATCGAAGAGCTGCTGCTGGAGTATGAACCCACCATTCTGTTCGTAGAGCATGACCGGGAATTCTGCGGCAATATCGCTACGAAGATTATTGAGCTATGAGTTTGTTTAAGGAAGGGAAGAAAAGGGACTTATGAAGAAAGTTATCATCATCGGCTCAGGAATCCTTGGGGCGTCAACGGCCTATCATTTAGCTAAAATGGGAGCGGATATCCTTGTTGTCGACCACAAGGATAAGGGACAAGCAACCGATGCTGCCGCCGGCATTATCTGTCCTTGGCTGTCGCAGCGGCGTAATCAGGCTTGGTATCGACTCGCCAAAGCAGGTGCCGGTTACTACCCGGAGTTGATCACACAGCTTCGGGACGAAGGTGAGACAGATACCGGTTATGCCCGCGTTGGAGCTCTTAGTGTTCATCAGGACGTGATGAAAATCAAACAAATGGAGGAAAGGGCTAATCTGCGAAAGGTGGATGCACCTGAGATCGGAGATATTATACAGCTTAATGCAGCACGAACACGCGAGCTTTTTCCGGTACTGGAAGAGGGTTATTCTTCCGTTCATATCAGCGGCGCTGCCCGGGTTGACGGACGTGCTTTGCGCGATGCGCTCAATCAGTCTGCACAGCGAAACGGTGCCGTCTTTATGCATGGGGATGCCAAGCTGCAATACAGCGCACATCGTGTAACAGGCGTAGTTGTGGGTACACAAACCTACAATGCTGATGTTATCATCGTGTGCGCCGGAGCGTGGGCCCATCCGCTTTTGCAGCCGTTAGGCATCAATTTTAAAGTCCGTTATCAAAAAGCTCAAATCGTTCATTTAGAGATTCCAGATCATCAAGATACAGATCACTGGCCTGTAGTTATTCCGCCAAATGATCAGTATTTGCTGTCTATGGGTCAACAAAGGATTGTTATCGGTTCAACCCACGAAAATGAAGTCGCAGGCTACGATACAAGAATAACTGCCGGTGGAATTCAGGAGATTCTGAATAAAGGGTTAGACCTGGCGCCTGGTTTAGTGAATAGTACTTTTCTGGAGACAAGAGTAGGTTTCCGCCCTTTTACACCAGGATTTCTCCCTGTCATCGGGACAGTCCCCGGCTGGGAAGGTCTACTTGCAGCTAATGGACTTGGCGCATCCGGATTGACGATGGGTCCTTATGTAGGAAGGCAGCTGGCTAGAATGGCTCTGGGTATAGAAATGGAAATAGATATCAGCGAATATGACATCCGGAATGCAATGGATGAAGTCTGATGCTGTGTACGGATCATCTTAAATGGTGTCCTTCGGATGAATTGCACCATTCAGAATTCCCTGCTATACTTTTTTCGAAAGAACTTTTGTTCATCTGATAGGGGGTTATACTGATGGCAAAACCTAATTGCTCATTAGCTAGGAAGTCCTCATGCAAAGCCTAATTTAGGGGCGATACTTTGTGTGAGGGCGAGAGAATGGATCCGATCGCCCATACTTGACTTTATCGTTTCTAATAACGGGCTTTGCACCTTATGGTTTTTCCATTAAAAATAAGGGGCTGCAGAGCTATGAATACACCATTTATTAGAAACCATCAATATAACGTCATTAAGAAACAATCCGAATTTCTTCAAAAAACACTCCGATCCGTCGCGGATCAGAGCGTCCTAAAAACAGTAAGATATCGCACCGCTGTGAATATCATTGATGCGTTTCTTTCTCTGTCAACAGAGCAGGAACACATGCTGGAGCAAGTATCCGGTTTGGAGACAGCACATGAATTCCAGAGTTATCTTATTGCATTGGAACCCTATCTGGAACCTTTTCCACCGATTACACTGAAGCAGATCCAGAAGCTTTTTCCGAAGAATAAGAAGCTGAAGGTACCTGATCTGCAATCCATTGATTTTAGATATGTCACATATCTGAGCTGGGTTGACATTGCTACGAACAAACTATTTATGGTCTATCCATTCGAGGGACAATTCATCGGCATTGAAGGAAGAATCATGCCAACGCACAAGAAAGGGTATTGCATGTTCTGCAACCGGCATCAGGAGCTTGCGTTCATAACCGTCAAGACCAAGCCTGCAGGTGCTTTGCCCGATCAGTATTCTTCCATTGGCCAATACGTATGTCTAGACGGCCAGGCTTGCAATCAGAGTATTACCGGCACAAGCTCACTGGAGAAGTTCATTGTCTCTGTTCGTAAATAATCTAACGTACGGCTGCCTTTAAAGGCAGCCGTTTTTGATTTGGAATTTTTATTTTATAAAGATTAGGTTGCGACAAAATAATATTAGATGGACCGGAGCAGGTGATGGTTAAGCGAAGCTAGGCTTCTGGTGTTAAAGGGATTGCTCATAAGATAGATCCTCAGGGCTCAGCTTATCCGCATAGTATGCTCTGAATTCAGCCGGCGTTCGCGTCGTCAATCTCTTAAAGAGAGTTGTAAAATATGAAACACTGGAAAATCCGACATATTTTGAAATATCCGCGAACGACTTGTTCGTTTCCAGCATGTACTTTTGAGCTGTTTCTATTCTTTTTCTCTGAATATATTCCATAGGCGTCATATGCTTTATCCGCTTGAAAGTCCTCTGCAAATGATAGGGACTCCCATGGCACTGTTCAGCCAAAAGTTCCAGCGTGATCGTATCGGCAAAGTGCCTGTCGATATACCAGGTGATCTGGTCGACCCATTCTTCGTCAGGAAGTCGTTGTCCGCATGGTTTGCATCGTTTGCAAGGTCGGAAATTTTCCGCTAGTGCCTGCGACGCATCGAAGAAAATTCGGACATTCTCTTTTTTAGGAGGTCTTGACTTGCAAGAAGGTCTGCAGAAAATACCAGTCGTGCGAACCCCGTAAAAAAATGGATGCTCGTAATTTGCGTTATTGTCAAGTTCTTCCGTTAGTAGTGAACCCTCCTGAACTACATCATCCAACCGGCATCACCTCTAGCCTAAGTATACCCTTAATATCAGGATTCTGTAAGCAAATGGGAATGAAATAGCAAGATCGCACAAGCCGAGTATTGGCGAATGAGCGAGCAACATTGAGAAAGTCCGGGTATGGTACAACTGAAATGCAAAAACAAAATAAATCGTCAGGAGTTGGATAACATGAGTAAAATGCATAACAAAGTGGCTATTGTAACTGGAGGAAGTAGAGGAATCGGCCGGGCAATTGCACAGCGACTTGGACAAGAAGGTGCAACGGTCGTAGTGCATTACGCAACCAACCAGAGGGCTGCTATAGAGGTTGTGGAGGAAATTAATCGCAACGGAGGCTCAGCATTTTCCGCTTGCTCTGACCTTGGAACACTTAATGGAGTCCGAAGCCTTTACGCTACTGTTGAACAGGAGCTCATTGCACGGTTCGGCATGTTCAGTATTGATATTCTAGTCAACAATGCGGGGATGGGACTCACCTCTGCCATTGAAGATACGAAGGAGGAAGACTTTGATTCGCTGATGATGCTGAATGTAAAAGCGCCGTTCTTCATGATCCAGCAGGCACTGCCTCATTTACGAAGCGAAGGGCGTATCATTCAGATTTCTTCAGCCGTAACCCCCATTTCTTTGCCAGCTATCCCGGCCTATAGCATGTCGAAATCCGCTATTAACGTCCTGACACTTTCACTTGCCAATCAGCTTGGCCCGCGGGGTATTACAATTAACGCGATTGCTCCTGGATTTGTAGCCACCGATATGAATGCTGATATGCTGCAGAATGAGGAAAGTCGGGAGTTCGGTGCCAACTTCTCAATTTTCGGACGATGGGGTGAACCGAAGGATATCGCAGATATCGCTGCGTTCCTCGCTTCTCCAGATAGCAGTTGGATCACTGGACAGGTCATCGACGCAAGTGGAGGATCTTATTTGTAAATAAAGAGATTTATGAACATATATTGAAGCCATATCATTCAACCTATATATCTGAAAATATAGCAATCCAGAAGTGATCGGTCGGGACATGCAAAAAGATAGATAAGTAAGAAGCCTAGGGCTAATCTTGTTGAAGATCAGTTTTTTTTGTTGACCTATAGATACTTATTTCTCTTCTGATGATGTAATCGCCACTAAGGAATGGTCGGCCAAAGAGAAGATGAGCTCTGCCAGTTCATTACTGGAGATGACAAATCCTTCTTGTATCCATTCTTGTATGATCGCTAGGCTTCCATTGACCAGGTAAGAATAAGTATACCGTTTCAATCGTTCAGGTATGTTGAGTTGAAGCTGACTATCAATATTCTTGAGTATTTCATTCAGAAGGCGTTTGGGAAATAACACGTTTTCATTGGAGGTGAGGAGCATGACAGTGAATAGCTCCTCATCCTTTTTAATGTACTCTAAAAAAGTCTGAATATAAGTAATACCGCTGTCTCCAGCTTCAATTTTATCCAGATAGGCACTTGTATTATTAATAATCTCCTGTTCAACATTTTCAAGCAGGTCATAAGCATTGGCATAATGTAAGTAGAACGTGGAGCGATTGATGCCTGCTGAGGTGCACAATTCCTTAACACTAATTTGGCTTATATTTTTCTCTTTGAGTAAGCGGATCAAGCTCTGTTTCAGCAGTAGTTTGGTTAACCGTTCACGTTGATTCATGATCATTTCATCTCCAAAAAATAAAATTTCTAGATAATTAGACACTTTGCTCTCAGATGTCTAGATTCCATCAAAGCATAAAACAACTGATGGTTGTTAAATAGACACCGTGTCCGTAGTATGAAGGTAGGCGAATGACTTGTCAATAAACTTATGATGCAGGTGAACAATAATGAAGAAAAAACGAATCATGATTACGGGTGCAGCAGGCAATATGGGTGGAGAGACGTTAAAGCTGCTTATAAACGATCTGGCGAAATGCGAACTGCTGCTCTTTGATTTAGACAATCCTAACAGCCGTGAGAAGCTCCAGCCCTATGAAAGGCTGAACGGTGTGAAAATAGTCTATGGCAATTTGTTGGATCGCAACCTGGTGGATGAATGTGTGAAGGATGCCGACATTATCCTTCATATCGCTGCTTTTGTTTCTCCTGCGGCTGATGAGTTTCCCGATCGGGCCATGCAGATTAACTATGGTTCAGCGAAAAACATCATTGACTCCATTAAGAAAAGTGGTCGTGCTGATGTCACGCGCTTTGTAAATATCGGTACAATAGCAGAAACCGGTGACCGTATGCCGCCAATCCATTGGGGACGTGTGGGTGATCCTCTTAAGCCAAGTGTATATGATTACTATGCCGTTTCTAAAATCGCTGCCGAGCGTATGGTCATTGAATCTGGACTAAGCTATTGGGTGAGTCTCCGCCAAACGGGTATTATGGGCCCGGCGATGAGTAAGATTCAAGACCCGATTATGTTCCATAATTGTCTGGAAAATGTACTTGAGTACGTATCTGACCGGGATTCAGGACGATTAATGCGTAACCTGTGTATCCAGGATATCGACGGAGAGCTTGATAAAGCATTTTGGCAGCATATCTATAACATTGGCGGAGGAGAAAGCTGCCGGGTGAGTACACTTGAGATGTACCAAGTGCTGTACGGCAAGCTTGGCATTACCAATCTTGATCATGTCATCGACCCTAAATGGTATGCTACCAGGAATTTTCATGGACAATACTATCTGGATTCTGACAAGCTGGAGAATTATTTCCACTTTCGACAGGATACGATGGAGTACTTCTATCAGAGCTATCTCGATAATCTTGGCGCACTTGTTCCAGTAGCAAAAGTCATCACGAAGCTCCCGAGAGGGCAAAAATTAATGGGGGCTATGATTAAGCGTACAATGAAAAAACAAGCTGTGAAAGAACGTGGGACACTGCGTTTTATAGAGGATAATGATATTGAGAAAATCGATGCTTATTGGGGCAGTAAGAAAAATTGGGAGTCGATTCCGGGAAAACTATCCGAGATGAAGAAATTCACCGATTGGAACAAAGTTATCAAGCTTGACCATGGTTATGATGAGAATAAGCCTGCCTCACAATTAAATATTGAAGATATGAAAGAGGCTGCAACATTCCGCGGTGGTGAATGCCTGTCTACAGAGATGGCGACGGGAAATTGGACGAATAAGCTTGATTTCAAATGTGCATTCGGCCATACCTTTAGTGCCAGTCCCAAACTTGTTCTTGAGGGAGGACATTTCTGCCCTCAATGTGAACGTGAAAGCTGGAATTACAAAGAACGTGCTAAGCGTGAACCGTTCTTTGCTCAAGTATGGAACCCTATTCAAGGCAAGGATGATGGACGAGCATATAAAAAAATTGTATCTGAATTAGATATTGCAGGAGAATAGAGCGTTCTTGGTTAAAAAGCTTGTTCCTAGAGGGCAAGCTTTTTCTTTGTAAGCAAGCATAACGTAATTAACTAAGAACGCATACTAGTGATACAGGGGTGAACACCATGCTTATAAAAGATATTCATTTTCTAATGGATTCTTTCTATAATATTACTGGCTTACCAATAAGATATTATATAGACCAGCAACTTGTACGGGTGCTGCCCGATGTTCCGACATATTTAGACCCTGTGAGCAAAGCACTCCCTATTTTGGCCCAAGATGAGCATGCTGTGAGTTACTATGTTTCAGAAGACTTTCTATTCTACGGGAAGATTACTAATGTTGGTTCAGCGGGAGAGTTTATATTGGGGCCGGGCTACTACACGCCTTTAACAAAAAATCATCTTTCCAAGATTAGGATTCATTCTACAATTTCTTATCAACACAGCACAGCATTCTCTGAATTTATTACTAAAATACCCTTAATCTCTTTTGAAGGCTTTTTGAATTCGCTATGCATTTTTAACTTTGCTCTTACAAGGAAGAGAATAACTGTTGAGAAGCTACTGATGACCGGTAACCATTTCAACAGCTTTGAAGCAGACATTAAGAACAAGATGTCAAAAAACTTGTATGAAACAGAGACGGAACTTACCTTCCATAATACCTATACTCTCGAGCAACAAATCATTGAATTTGTGCGTACTGGAGATGTGGAAAGGCTTAAGGCTTTATTTGAAAATTCTGTACGTGGCAAAGGCGGCCTTGTTGCAAAGGATGCGCTGCGTCAGGAGAAAAATATTTTTATTGCCAGCGTCACTTTGGTTACCCGGGCGGCTATAGAAGGTGGCCTGGATATTGAAACGGCATATCATCTCAGCGATACTTATATTCAACAGTCAGAAAGCTTGTCCCGGCTTGACACTCTTTCATTCTTGCGGCAACAAATGATTTTTGATTTTGCCGAGAGAGTGGCGATGAACGAAATTCCTAAAAATGCTTCACTCATTACTATCGAATGTATTCAAAGTATTAAAAAAAATATAAACTCCATTATATTAGTTAGTAAGATTGCTTCTGACTTGGGTGTTAGTGCGTCCTATATATCCAGGAGGTTCAACGAGGATATGGGTATTAGTTTAAGCAGTTATATCCATAAGATAAAAATGGAGGAAGCTAAAAAGCTGCTGGCTTTTTCTGATAAACCTTTGAGTGAGATTAGTAATTATCTTTGCTTCTCCTCACAAAGCTATTTTCAAAATCAATTTAAAAAGTATACAGGAAAGACTCCTTTAAAATACAGGAATACTTTTAAAAATGGTACGTAGCCGCCTCAAATAATAAGCACATTAAAGCAATCAGTACCCGGAATAGATGTGGGTATTCGATTGCTTTTTTATTGTTAAAGAAAATGCTCGAAATTTGCAATCCAGTTCATAGATGTACAATACGTTCTCATGAAAATGTCGTAGACTGGGACAATAATTACTGCAAGGAGGAAACAATGAAAAGTAAGAAAAAGCTTCTTAATCTGTTGACAATTGAAGAAAAAGCGGCGCTCCTCGAAGGTATTGATTCCTGGAATACAAATGGAATACCTCGATTAGGTATACCGAAACTTTTTTTAACTGATGGTCCCCATGGGCTTCGAAAGGTTAGGAGTGCAGGCGGTGGATTCGCTGTCTCCGACAATGCTCACTCTACTGCGTTTCCGACCTCAGTTACGGTTGCCTCTTCTTGGAACCCGGAGTATGCAAAGAGAATGGGTGAAGCCATTGCTGAAGAATGTAATGCCGAGGAAGTGGATGTGTTGCTTGCACCGGGAGTTAATATCAAGCGCAGTCCGTTATGTGGACGAAACTTTGAGTATTATTCCGAAGATCCGTTTGTTTCAGGTAAGTTTGGCACGGCATTTGTACAGGGGGTTCAAAGTAGGGGAGTAGGCTGCAGTGTAAAGCATTTTGCAGCCAATTCAAATGAGAATTTCCGTTTTGTAGGTAACAGTATCGTTGATGAGCGTGCACTTAGAGAAATATATCTTCGTGCATTTGAAAGCGTTGTTAAAGAGGCGAGTCCGTATACTGTGATGTGTTCATATAATCAGTTGAATGGAGTATTTGCTTCTCAAAACAAGAAATTACTTTCTTCTATATTGAGAGATGAGTGGGGCTTTGAAGGCGTTGTATTGACAGACTGGGGGGCTACCTGTGACCGCGTAGAAGGTGTGCTGGCGGGTTGCGACCTCGACATGCCTGGTGGCGTGTGGCATAACCGAAAAACAGTCATTGAAGCAGCCAAAACCGGAAAATTACCTATGCATAAGCTGGATCAAGCAGTTGAAAGAATGCTGGGCCTTGTTGAACAATGTACTCCCAAGAAGCCCAAAGGCGAGGGTTATAATCCAGAGTCTCATGCACAGCTATCCTGTGAGATCGCCAAAGACAGTGCAGTGCTACTTAAAAATGACGGCACTCTGCCGTTAAGCGGAAAGGAAAACCTGCTTGTTGTCGGTGAGATGTTCGAAAAAATGCGTTATCAGGGAGCTGGTTCGTCACTGATCAATCCGCCCAAGGTCATTACCCCTATGAACGCGTTTGATGAACGCGGAGTTTCTTACATATATGAAAAGGGATTTCGCTGCTTTTATACGGAAAGGGACACTGCGTTGGAGCAAGCGGCGCTGGATGCCGCGAAGCAAGCAGACACCATTCTGTTCTTCGGGGGCCTTTCCGACTTTGAGGAGAGTGAAGGATTCGACCGGGAGCATATGAAGATGGGAGATAACCAGACAGAGTTATTAAACGCTCTTATCGCTACAAGAAAAAAAGTAATACTAGTCTTATTCGCCGGCGCACCTGTAGAACTGCCTTTCTTCGATAAGCTTTCTTCCATGCTAAATATGTATTTGCCGGGGATGTATGGAGGAGAAGCTGCAGCGGCCTTACTGTATGGGGAAGTTACACCTTCAGGGAAGCTTGCAGAAAGCTGGCCTATGCATAACAGCAGTACAAGCTGTTACGCTGATTATAACCGCAGTTCTATCTCAAATTACTATGAAAGTATTTATGTTGGATACCGCTTCTACGATAAGGCCGGTACCACACTGCGGTTCCCTTTCGGATACGGATTGTCATATACATCATTTCAATACAGCAATTTATCCTTTAGCCAGAGCGGTGAAACGATCACAGTGAAGACGGATGTGACAAATATCGGTGGGCGCAGCGGCTCCGAGGTCATACAGCTTTACGTGGAAAATAATCGAAGCAAGGTGTTTAAAGCAGATAAAGAGCTCCGTGCCTTCTCTAAAGTATTCTTGACAGAAGGAGAGACCAAAACGATTGAGCTGAAGTTTAACCAATCTGATTTATCTTACTGGAACGTTAAAGAGCAGCGGTGGGTTTTGGAGAATGGTACTTATGAAATTGCTGTGGCCGCCTCGGCAGTGGATATTCGTTTAAACGCATCTATAACAATAACCGGTGAGAAGGAAGCCGTAATTCCCTATTCGGCTGATATTATGGATGCTTACAATAAGCCGCCGCTCAGTATCCCTGCTGCCTTTGAGAAGCTGGTCGGATATCCTCTCCCAGTAGCAGTATCAAAGTCTAAATTAACAATCGAATCTACTCTGGCTGAGTTTAAGAGGACTTTGATGGGGCGCATCCTGTATACCGGAGTTATGCATGTCATACAAAAGGATTATAAAAAAGCGCAAGCTATGCCGGATTCACTGGAACGCGATACCCGAATGAAAAATTCTCATTTTGTCGTAAAAATGATGCCTTACAATTCAATCCGCTCCATGTGCATGTCATCAGGAGGGAAATTCACATACCAAACTGCGATCGGTTTTGCAGAACTGGCTAACGGGAACCTTATCAAAGGGCTGAAGACCCTTTTAAAAAAGGACAAGCCGCTTCCTCTTCCGGGTGAACAATAAGGAGTGAAAACAAATGAATCGTATGAAAGCGGTTTTTCAATCGAAGGCTATGAATTCCCGTGTAACCTCAGCGGATACTACTGCGAAAGAACGCTGGCTCGGTTATCTGATTGGTCCTTCCGGAGCGTTGTTGTTGAATGCTGTTCTGGCGGCTTATCTGAATGTTTATTACACAGATGTACTTGGTTTGACCTCCGTCGGCGGTGGAGTGTTCCTTGTTGCATTTCCGATCGTTTCAAAGATCCTTGACGCCATAGCAAATTTTGTTATGGGATATATTATTGACCGTACAAGAACAAGACAGGGAAAAGCACGGCCTTGGCTGTTATTATCTGCACCGCTAATGCTGGTTTCTGGTATACTGCTATTTCTTGTGCCACAAGCAGATACAAAAATACAGGTGATCTGGATTGTCCTATCCTACAATTTGTATTATTCAATTGCTTTCACGACTTATAATGTGGGCCATAATTTAATGGTGCCTCTTTCTACCCGTGATGGTATACAGCGCGGGAAATTGTCTGTATTCAGTCAGGTTTCAACGATTATGATGAGTGGAATAATTGTAGCCTTAATTTTTCCAATGACTATTCTGCCGCTTATCGGGGTTGATAAAAGCCGTTGGATCCTCGTGATGTGCGTTATTTCCATAGCAGTCTTACCACTTACTCTAATTGAATATTTTTTTACGAAGGAACGCGTGACGGCTGAGAGTACAGGCGGAAATATTGAGGATGGCGAGTCCAAGTTACCCTTTCGTACGCAGCTGAAGGCTATTGTTTCGGACCGGTATATGTTAATTATTCTGAGTTACTTCTTAATCTATACCTTTGGTGTCTGTCTGAAAAATCTGAGCCTGGTCTATTATTGCAACTATGTGCTAGGGACCTATAGTGATGGTGTTACACAGACGTTAATTTCTGTTGTAGGCGGAGTTCCGCTTGGCATTGGGATTTTTGCTGTATGGCCGTTAGCCAAAAAGTTTGGAAAAAGGAATGTAACCCTTATAGGTTTTGTTCTGGTTGGCATAGGTAGTGCCGTTTGCTGGGTATATCCGGCCAACATGCCAATCGTTCTGGCAGGGCAATTCATTAAGAATTTAGGCTTTCTGCCAAGCGCCTATATTTTTATGGCACTATTCGCAGACACACTAGACCATATGGAATGGAAAACCGGGTATCGTTGTGATGGAATTGCGATGTCTGTTTATACCACTATTGCCGTAACGATGGGTGGCTTATGTACAGGTATCTTCAACGGCATGTTATCTTTTGCGGGTTATGCAGCCCCCTTTTATAATCAAGCAGGTGATTTAGTTAGTACCCAGTCAGAATCTGTTCAGGACATGATCACCTTTGCTTTTGTGGGATTTGAAACCATTACCAGTATTATCTTAATTGGCTTGCTGATCTTCTTAAATGTGGAGAAGGGGCTGGGACTTAAACAGAAAGCAATGAAAGACCGCAGGGAGGAACAAAACAATGCTTAAAATAAACAAATTAAAAATAGAAAATATGGAACAAGGCTGTATCACGGATAGAAGTCCAAATATTTCATTTGCGCTCGATTCCGATGTGAAGGGTGAAAGCCTGTTAAGCGCAGTGATAACAATTGGGGACTGGAAATATGAAACCACAGATCAAATAAATAATGTTTATAGCGGAGAACTGAAGCCCTTTACTACGTATAGTGTTCATGTCACTGCAACAGGTACAAGCGGACAAACCGCTGATGCTGAGACATCTTTTGAAACTGGACGGTTGGGAGTTCTTTGGCAGGGGAAATGGATTACAGATGGAGGTTATGATTTTCCAAAAAAGGTTTCACCAGTTCCAATGACCTTCAAGCGTGCGTTCACAATAAGCAAGCCTGTGCGTCGTGCATGGATTAATGCTACAGCACTAGGTGTCTATGAACTGATGTTGAATGGCAGCAAGGTGGGGAGGGACTACTTTGCTCCAGGCTTCACTTCTTATGATCATCAAATACAATATCAAACGTATGACGTTAGCGGCTCACTCGGGACTGATAATAGGTTAATCGCTGTCGTAGCAGGTGGTTGGGCAGCCGGATCCTTCAATTACGTCCGGAAGAACAAGATCAATGCCGACCGGCAAGCGTTTCTATGCGAATTGCATATTGAGTATACCGACGGATCCTATGATGAAGTGGTTACAGATGAATCCTGGCAAGTCTCAGAAGAGGGTAACTACCGCATGGCCGAATGGTATGACGGAGAGACTTATGATGCCACTGTAGACTTGGAACGGATTGAATGGAAACAGACAACCTTGTCAGCTCCACGCAAGAATCCTCTTTTGTCGGCACAGTATGGAGATCCGGTCCGTGTTCAGGAAGTACTGAAGCCGATTTCCTGTACTCTTTCACCGAGCGGTGAAATGATCTATGATTTCGGTCAGAATTTTGCCGGAGTCATTTCGGCAAAACTGCTTGGCAAAAATCATCAAGAGGTTATCTTTCGTCATGCAGAGGTTCTTGTTGATGGGGAGTTATTCGTTAAATCGCTACGTACCGCGAAAGCGACAGCAACCTATATTTGCAAAGATGGTCCACAAACGTACTCTCCACGCCTAACCTATATGGGATTCCGTTATGTAGGTGTAAGAGGTATCCATGCCGAAGATTTGGAATTATCAGCGCTGGTGCTTCATTCCGATTTTGAAGAAATAAGTGAATTCGAATGCTCTAATGAATTAATTAATCAATTACACAGCAATATTCGTTGGGGAGGCAAATCTAACTTTGTTGATATTCCTACAGACTGCCCGCAGCGTGATGAACGTCAGGGGTGGACCGGTGATATTGCCGTATTTGCTCGGACTGCCTGTTACAATTTTGATTTAAGCCGGTTTCTGGACAAATGGCTGGCAGATATGCGGGCGGAGCAGGCACCAGGTGGAGGCCTTCCTATGGTTGTCCCCCGCGCAGGCGACCACTGGCCAAGAATGGCTACATCTGCTTGGGGAGACAGCTGCATTCTTGTACCTTGGGCAGAATACCTTGCCCGCGGCGACAAGCAGCTTTTGGAGCGGCAATATCCAACGATTAAGAAATTTTTAAAAGCGGCTAAGTGGTGGTCTGAACTTTTTTCGGTTACACCTAACAGCCGTCACGTCTGGCGTTTCCCGTTTCATTTTGGAGACTGGTGCGCACCTGACGAGACAGCCAGGCAGTGGCTAAAGAAAGGTAAGTGGGTCGGGACAGCTTATTTTGCCAACTCTTGCGGTTTGGCTGCCCAAATTGCTGACTTGCTTGGCTATGAAGAGGATGCCGTTTATTACCGGAAACTAAGATCTAGAATTATTGAAGCTTATCGCAAAATCTTTACTGATAGTAAAGGTAATTTAAAAAAAGAATTTCAGACCGCCTACGTCCTTCCACTTCATTTCAATATGACAGAAGGTAAAGAGACAGCCGTTATGGCGGAAAATCTTGTCCGGCTTGTTCGTGAGGCAGGCAACAAGCTGACCACTGGCTTTACAGGAACCCCTTATCTATTGTTTGCTCTATCAGACAATGGATATCCTGATAAAGCATACGAGCTGCTGCTTCAGGAGGGATGTCCGTCTTGGCTGTATGAGGTCAAAGCTGGAGGAACAACCATCTGGGAACGCTGGGATGCACTCCGCCCGGATGGAACAGTGAATATAGGTGATCTAAGCGGAAACAAATCAGATGAAGGATCCGGTGGAGGGATGGTCTCCTTCAATCATTATGCTAACGGTGCAGTGGGAGACTGGTTATACAGACGAATGGTTGGCCTTGAGCCAACCAGCGGGGGGTACAAGACCTTCCGGATTGCACCAGTCTTAGGAGGCGGAATTACGTCAGCAAAAGGAAGCATCCAGACACCTTATGGATATGCATCATCTGAGTGGAGTATTGAAGAAAACAGATTTGCTATTCATGTTCATGTACCCGTATCTACTGAATGCACACTTGTTATGCCAAATGGTGAGCAGCACAAACTGGAGAGCGGAAGTTTTGCCTTCACTTGTGAAATCTGAAGACTATTGTTATCGCTGTAAACTTTAACATTATAGATAAACTAACTTCGCCGCAGATTAGATCTAGCAGTTCTAACTGCGGCATTCCAAGGTTGACATGTAGTAGCGGTGAATCTCAATCTTACTATCAGTAACCAAAATAAAAAAATCATAGCTTTAAAAACAATGAACTTCAGTTTTCATTGATTGCTGTGGAGCTGCAGCAGTCACTATCTAATTATCAGCAAATGAGCTTACTGTCAGTGGACAAGAACATGGTACTATAGCCGATTTGATAATCATCTAAAACTAAGCCAAGCACGTAGAAAAGCTGATCTTAAGAGTTAGTGGGCTAGGGTAGTCGAATATTTTTAACGAGAATCGAAAAGGGGCTGTTTCTTATGAACAGAGCATTGCCGGAAGTCCAATTTTGGCGTAGTGACTGCTCTAATGCACTGGGGCTACACGTGGGATTTACATTCTAATAAAAAGGCTGAGCCCAAAGTCATATCCTTTACTTAGGCTCAGCCTTTTAAAGCTGTTTCAAACCCGTTAATCCGGGCAGTTATTTACAAGCGTTGCGTCTATTCCGATTCAGAACGAGGAAATCATCTGGAAGCTCGGACAGCTTGGCAACCAGTTCATCCATTCCGGACTCCAGTTTGAACTCCATTTCCTCCTGGTATAGCGGAACCAGGAAATAAACCTGAACCTGATTGCCATCTTTCGTATGGACTGTGCTAACCTCTTCCGGCAGAGCAAACAGGATCACTCCGGACAGCTCAGTGTTAGGCGCATATGGCTCGTAATCCCCAGTGTTGGGGATAGTATGGCCGTATCCAAGCCACGACTGATACATATGCGGGAATCGGGCAAGCATCTTCATCAGCCGGATTGGCCAGTAGTTCTCCTCCGATTCAAAATCCTTCTGCGTAAGCGGCCAGTCCGCCGGCAAAAACATCATCAGCTCCGCGCGTTCAAGATGCTTGTACTCTTTACGAATTTCCTGTGGGAGTGTCATCGGCAGATCGCTCATTCCATTGGTGTACAGCACTCTGTATGGCTCATCATGTGTAGCTTCCATAATATTCACGTCAATATGTACGATGTCTGAAATCAGTTCATGGAACACGCCGGTTTCTCGGTTTGGAAAGACTCTATTAAAATGTTCGTTTAAATCTTCCATGTACAAAATTTTGGAGGGAGGTGTAACCTGCCGCTCATCCGGAGCGTCATAGCCATAAATTGTGGTACCGTCTTCCGATTTGCCCATTTCATTGCCGCCAAACAGTTTTTTGAAAAAGTTCATGTCTTTGAGCTCCTCTGTGTGGGTTTTAAATTAAAGTGCGAAATGAAGTATGCTACGATTATATTCCTGATTCTAGATTATAGATTGTTTGAAACCTCACTTGGAAGTATAACAAAGGCATAGCCCAGGAGCGATGGGTCTATCGATTCGAATTACATTGGATATCCATGCAAAATGGGATATCTTGACTTGATCAGGAGCCGTAAATCATCTCGATTACTAGAGAATGGTGGTCTTTAGGTCCACAACTGCAGGGGTAGTAATGCCAAAAGGGAGAAAAGCCCATATTATCTTGCCGAACAGCAGATCTTGGACTTGGCGAGCATGAATTTCAGTGGAGAATGGGGGATTGGCCAAAAAAACCGTCGTTTTCCATGACTTGAGAATCATAACTTATGAACTCTGTTTCAAGCGCTTCCACCGATTTTGCGAATCGCTGCTTAATTCAATTCGCCGCTGTACCTGCTTCATAAACAAGTTGTGATATCGCAATAAAGATTCAAAGCTGGAACTGCAAAATTGCAGCCGATAGAGGGTGTCTTCTTGATGAATATATGTTACGGTACCGCTCTCATGATCGGTCGCATATATAGTATATAGATCAGCGAACTGTGTTATTTTAATGATAAATACGCTAGGTAGGTAGCATCAAGAAGTTTGTGTAAGAGAGCAAAAAGTAGCTTCTCAGGTGTTTGTTAATAGATATTGATGTTTTTTTGGGGAGGGGAAGCCCCTCCCTGTTAACTGGTGTAAAACAATTTTAAAGACTGAACGTTTTTATAGTTCTGATACTGGAAGTAGTGGTGTGCCGCGAGATGAAGGACGATATGGATATGAGCTGCTTACAATATGTTCTAGTAGCAAGGAAAAAGGGTAAATAAGGTTATATTGGAAATTAAAGAACGATAGTCATATTGATTTAGTCTATTATTTATTATGACTGTCTAAAATATGCCGACGATATTTTACAGCATGGCAAGAAACATACGGATTGGGATAAGATCCTCATAAGCACAAAAACTAAATATAGAATTGCTTTTAAATATACTCGGAGTTGTGGGATACAGTTCAAAGGAAAATGTGAGCAATCAGGCAAAACAGCTTTCAAAATATTTAGCTGAACAGCTAGAGAAGTATAGACAATTAATCATGAATCAGAAAAGGAAACTAATTTATATACCACTTATTCACAAAACCCGTATTTTGTACATATGTATATATGTTGTGATTTAGTCTCTTGCGTGTGTTGAGTCATCAGAAGCTGGACAAGACCATCGTCCCTTGTGGGACAAGAACTTGATCCCATTACCGATAAATCCCCTATTTTGGTCACAAAAAAACAACTTCAAATAAAAAGGCCGCTGATTAAGCGGCCTTTAACGAATGCTTAGATTTGTGCCAATCCACCATCTACGAATAGTTCGATGCCGTTGACATAGCTGCTTTCCTCCGAGGCAAGGAACATCACTGCACTGGCGATCTCCTCAGCTTTACCAAGGCGGCTCATTGGAACGGTATCCTTAGCGGATTCAAGGACTTGATCCAACGCCTCTCCAAACAAATCGTCGTAAGCCGGCGTATGGATCATTCCTGGGCTCAGTACATTAATTCGTATTCCGGTCCCCTTTAAGTCCGTAATCCAGTTTCTCGCCATCTGGCGGAGCGCCGCTTTGGTTCCTCCGTACACGCTAAACCCTGCATCGCCGATCGTAGATGCCGTTGAACCCGTAAGAATGATGGAACCAGTCTGGTCCGGAAACAGCGGCAGAGCCTTCTGGATGGTGAACAGAGTACCCTTTACGTTTACATCGAATGTAATCTGGTATTGCTCTTCTGTAATATGGCCCAAGGGCAGGAAGCTGCCAAGTCCGGCATTAGCGAAAAGAATGTCCAGATGCCCTTTCTCCTGTCTCACCGTTTCAAATAGTTTGTCTAGATCGTTTAGATTTGATATGTCACCTTGAACGCCAGTGACCCGTTCCCCAATCAATTTCACCGCTGTGTCCAGCTCGTTTTGTCTGCGTCCAGTTATGAAAACATGCGCGCCTTCCTCCACGAAACGCTGTGCCGTTGCAAGTCCGATACCGCTTGTCCCTCCCGTGACGACCACGACCTTACCATTGAATTTCCCCATAATTTCTGTCCTCTCCCTCTTGAGGCCGTATGGCCTATATTAGTACCGCTATAGTAACCAAACTATAACAACGCAGCGATTTTACTTGTGTAAGATGTAATTCCACCTTACAAGTGACATTATGTATCAAACATATCTAAAAAAGAAGTACGTACTTTTTTGTTATATAGTAACTAAAATGAAACAATTGTAAGGATGTTGGGCTAAATCTCTTCTATAGCCGTTTATATAAACGAAAACCCCAAGCATGATATCCCTGGGGTTTTCGTTTTATACTATTTTTAATCCGTGTGCAAAATTTCGAACTCATCCTGTGCGAATGTTTCCTCTGCATATTTTCCACCCCAGTTGCAAAGAGCTTTCAAAATAGATTCAAGAGATTGACCAAGTTCAGTAGTTGAATATTCGACTTTCGGGGGGACTTGATTATACACTTTTCTATGTATCAGTCCACTCGTTTCCAGGTCTCGAAGCGTTTGAATAAGCATTTTTTGAGTAATACCTGGTATCTGTCTCTTTAACTCGCTCGTGCGCTTTGGACCTTTAATCAAATAATACAAAACAAGCCCCTTCCACTTCCCTCCGATAATGTCCAACGTAACCTCAAGGTCACAATAATATGTTTTCATATTAGTAATAACAGCCCCCGGTTCTATTTATTACTTTATAGATACTATATAATTAAAAAGCATGTACACTATTAATTACCACTCCAATTCATGATAGCATTTGTTGATGCTTAAGAACAATTCTAAAACAGTTATATATTCAGATCATACAGTAGCCTGAAGGATAACCTCGACAGCTTCCTTACGACGCGCCCTCATAGCCTTTGCTCCAAAACACGCAAGGTGCTGGGTCATTCAGGCAGGTTCTCAGCAACAATTTGGGCAATCGTTTTATCAGACGCATTGTATTTTGACAAAAGATGAAATGGAGGTAAAGGCATTAGTGCCCTTACCTCCTTACTATTTTGCCCCTTCTATTTACATTTACTGCTTCTTGGATAGGTCTCTTAATAACCTCTATTTTACCATAGCTGGTTTACCTGATTAAATTGCCTCTTCCAGTGAGTGGTTAAATGGCAAGGAGAGAACGGCCGACTGTAAATGCCTTTCCCTGGGAGGAGACGAAACATCTCCAAATCAAGCGCAGGCTCACTGGGAAACCAGAAGAATAAAGAAGTTACGCTGCCTGACGTATAGGAACCGGTCCACATCCCTGGTTTAGCCTCAATCATATTCTGCTTCAGGAGTTCCTACGGAGTCAAAGAATTGTTTTCGATTAGAGATACCAGAAAAACGCGGTTAAAACCGGCTAAAGGCAATTGCAAAGAGTCTGCAAGCGATAAGACTGCAGGAAGTTGGACCGGTTGGCGACAGTTGCACCATTGAGGACAGGTAACTTTATGTCAATATTCTCAATATGATAACGTGTGGCAAATGAATGCCTCAAAGAATGAACCGTCAAAGCCGGCTTTCCAAAGACTTTTGCATATTTCTCAACAAGTTTTTCTATAGAACGTTGTGTTAAACGTCTATTTTTACCTTTGCGTCCTACAGGTGCTGCAATAAACAAAATCTTTCATTTTTTCTTAGGTATATCTTCTTTCCCTTATCTGCAGGTAATTCTCAATAATTAGTAAGAAATTCCTACCCGAGACTTGATATAAGAGTCATCTTTAACTTGATTGTACGTGAATTCTGCTGTATCCCTTACGGATATTTCAGTGCCACCTTCAGGTAGAAAATCACGCTCTACACGGTATACACCTACGTGTACTCCATCTGGTAAATATGTGGGACACACTATCGTCCATTCCAGTATTGAATCTTGAAGCATCAAATATACTCGATGATGTTCTCCTGCAGCATGGGTGGATTTACGCCTGGATTCACTGGATTGATATCTTAGAACACTCGGAGATTGTCTACTTTGCAGAATACCAGCTGTTCCTAAAGTAATGATTCGTTTTATTCCTTCTTCACGCATTGCATCAATGATCAACGGCATACTTGCGGATAGCGTATTGGTCCCATCTGTGTTCAGTGCACTAATAACGACATCAGCTCCATGGATAGCACGCATAATATCCTCTCGATTCAATACATTACCTTGAATGATTGTTAAATTTTTATTATGAGTCTGGCATTTTTCCGGATTACGAACCAGTACAGTTACATGGTGTTGATCCTTAAGCGCATTGGCCACGATATGACTGCCAACACGTCCGGTTGCACCTAATACTAAAATTTGCATAAATAACTAATCCACCTCCAAGTACTGCAATGTTCCATCTAATATCTTTTTTTCAGTTGGGCGGTTGTTGCGCTAACAAGATCAATTCAATTCCAAGTCGTATACCCCATCAGTTCAACGCCATCTTGAATTGCCTCAGCGATTTGAATCAAATGATGCTTGAGATAATCGATTCGGTAATCATCTTCCACTGTTTTTTCACCGTTGTTATCCGTAAACAATTGATCCACTCATTGAAACATAATTTGCTTTCCCTTGATAGCAGAGAAGGAACATCCGTATTTTTGCGTCAACTTGTTAAAGACGATACTTTTGTCTGGAGCTGCCATTTCAAAACCTCTATGTGTCGTATTTCCCCACATCATAACATATGAGTACTTTCAAACGTCATTCATTATACAGTTAAGTCATCAAGCTCTTTTTTCAGACGTTCATTTAGAACCATTAATTCAAAGTAATCGGAATGGAGATTCCAGTCGGATTCTGCCATCTTAGAACAGGAATTCTTTTTTTCGTTTTTCCCAAGCACCATAGACCCCAAACTCAACGGAACCACCAACATACGTACCCAAGACCAAGCCATATTTCTTCCTCCTTTTTAGTAAGATTTCTACCATTTGTCTTTATTATAAAAGGAAGTTATGTAGTTAAAATGTTGAAACTGTACGTTTTTGATGAAGCTACAAAAAATTCAGGAATCACAGTTACCTGCTCATACAAACAAGCTGACAACCGTTTCAGAGCGGTATGTCAGCTTGTTTATTGATTCCTTTTAGGTTTAGAATCCAGATTTACGAAGCCATTTTACGGCATTCATCTGCACATTTGCGGCAATACTCAGCACATGCCTGGCAGAGTGCGTCTTGGAACTTTGCACATTCTGTAGCACAATCGTCGCATATCTTTGCAAAGACTTGGAAAAAATCTTTTACATACATACTTCCTCTAGCCATCTATTACATTACTTAGGACTCTAATCCCTTAAGTTATCGACTCTTGTCGATACAAGCAACAAGCCGGTTCTCAATATCTGAAGCAATAGCCATCAATTTATCGGTTGGAATCATACTAATGAGCGACGTAGGTTTTGGCATCCCGATCTTAGTTTTCCCATTCTCTTCATAGACGGCAATCTTGCATGGGAGAAAATAACCGACCAGTATGTTTTCGGATAATACCCGTTTCGCTTCATTCGGATTACATACTTCAAGAATATGGTATGCCATATCTAATTCAACTCCTTTTTCATGAAGCTTGCTCTTCATATCAAGCTCCCAAAGGACGCCAAATTTATCCTCTTTCAAATGTTCAGTAAGTTCCGCTATCGCCTCTTCAGGGGTCTTTGAGGTTTCAACCGTATAATGGAACATGACTATTCAACCTCCATATTTTCGTGATAAATGTTTCTTTTCCTCATATCCTTACCCTAGATACCTTCGGCTAAACAAAATAAAGGATATCAACATGTCAGTTTTCCATTACAGGTACAGATACCCACTCACTACTTCCGCTACAGCGCATCAGGAGAATTTAATGGATCTAGGCTCAAATGACGATGGCACAGCATAAGGTAAGGTATATGTAAATTTATGGAGGAGATGTTAGTGTATCAAATGGGTTATGCAGACGGATTGAGGGCTATGGGCGGACAAATGGGGCAAATGGGTATGCAAGGAGGAATGGCATTTACCGATACATTTCTTATCCCTGATATCTCTAAAGCAATTGTTGGTGAGGTTCATGCCTATCGATATTATCAAAGGTTAGCTGAATTAGCACCGAATGAACAGTACCGGCAGACAATTTTACGTATCCAGAGGGATGAATTCAAGCATTATCATTGGTTTACCATGATTCTAAACCACCTGGGGGGACAACAACCGCAAATACCTGCCGGTAAGATGCCTGTGACATTCCAAGAAGGCGTCAGAACCGCAATTCACGATGAATTAGAAACGGCAGCGTTCTATCAAGAAATTGCCTATAGAGCAACTAATCACCCGATTAATATGCATTTTATGCACGCCATGCATGACGAACAGCGTCATGCCTCATTATTTCAATTGATGCTAAGTAGCTTATAAGCTAAGACTCGTCCTTGCCATCTAGTGCACCATAGACGGCAGGGTTTTTCAAGTAAAACGCTATTCTGTTTGGCTTACTCAAAATAGAAACAAGCTGATAACCGGTACATAACGGGATGTCAGCTCATTTCTAATAATATTCAACTTAATGGAATTAATTCGGCTGTCTGTACTGCAACTTTGCTTCTTTGCTCGAAATAACTCGATCAATCTCGTCATATCCAAAGGTACCATCTTCACATTAGAAGTATGCTGAGTGATATTTTCGTTATACTCAGCCTGAATGACCTCTCATGCACTGCTGTTTACAGAACAATCTCCACCGGACTGTTGTCAAATATTTCAAAGGGTCCGGGTGTTACATTTTTTTCTGGGCGTAGCTTATGAAAGAAGTCGTGGTCGAAACGGTAAGAAGATCCATCCGGCTCCTCATAGTACATCTCAGCGTGATGGCTTCTGCCGAGAAGATCAGTTGTAACTACCGTAGGGGCTGCAGCACGTAGTATTTCTGGGCTATGGACATGCACTTGTATCCTGCATTTAGCCGGATCGATTTCGATCTCGATCCCACCCTGGACATAAACCTTAGCATTTGTCTCATGGCTACTCGGCACCGCGCTTTTCAAATACAGATTACCCTGTATCGTAACGGGGAGTGCGATCTGATCGGGCTGAAATGGCTTACCGGATTCCTTTAAGGCCGCAATTTCTTCCTTTGAATATTCCCACCACCGCTTTTCACGAATACTCGGGTAATCGTTGTAGCCGCCCAGTCCTGCAGGATGAAGATAACAGCGGGAGTTATCTGGTACACCGTCCATCACCGCTGCACCGCCGTAATCCATATCTTCCCTTGGTGTGAGCGGAAGATGCTCGAAAAAGGTCATAGGCAGCGGCTCTTTGTTCGGATCATCATCACCTATAAATATGTTATTGTAATACCGGTCGTCGCCGCCCGTGATGTTGCTGTACCCTGCAACCGCTGTCTCATGAGGCATATGGTAGGGGGTATAGCGGGTAAGCTCGGAGCGCACCACGAATCTGCCAGTAAACAGATTGTGCACAAACGCACCGCCTTGGGCCATATTGCGGAAGTTCATAGGAGACAGGAACAGGTTATGATCCACCATATAAGGGCCGTGGCAGACCTCCACAAAGAGATCCTCGGACAGATTGTCATAAAAGATATTCCGGCTGATGCGGGTGCCTTGCGCCTGCCAATCCAGCCAAAGCGCCCGGTAGGAGCTATAGATGACATTTCCGCTAATCTGGGTATCCAGTGCGGCATGGAGTTTGATTCCCCCCACTTCTGCGCCGTGGAAGATGCGCTTGTGATGAATATTATAAATGCGGTTCTGGTTGATCCGGCTAAAAACAGCACCTAAATGTCCAACAATTCCAGCCTGTTCACAATCATGAATTATGTTGTTGCGGACAATATGGCTTCCGATATGATCCTTATGCCAATTCTTGCGCAATGCACCGAAAATAACCTCCTGCTCCCGTTGCGTTCCGCCTTTACTACGAATGTCCGAGTATTCGTTCTGACTGGTAGTTCTCTCTTTGCCTAAGCTGATACCTGTACATTTGGACTCGCTGACCCGATTATTCTCAATAATCCAGCCTTTACTCCAATGGGGACCTATAAGTCCTTCTTGCAAAGCCGTTGGCGGGGCCCACTGGGGGGATGCCTGCCGTAGAGTAAAGCCCCTGACGGTAATATAGTTGAGGCCGGTCTTCTCAGGCCAGAAGCAATAAGGGCGCACATTGATTTCCACATTCTCTTGGCGGGGGTCTTTGCCTCCGAAGTTCGCCCATATGGTGGTGGTCGTTGAACTTACTTCCGCGTACCATTGCATCAAAGAGTCCTCCGCATATTTGGCCTGTGGCCAAACCTGGGGATTGTGCAATTTGGTAACGCTATCACATTCATATAGGGATTTTCCGTCCAGATAAACATCCCCCAGATGCGGCTCGAATGCACCCTCAAACAACCAATCACCTTGCAATTTAGTCTGATAGGGGTTGCGGATGACAAACAGACTGTTTGGCACTTCCGCCCTCCAGACACCGTTCCCTTCGGCTTTCCAGTCAGCTACAGGCTCAGCACCCGTGATAACCACTTCTCCATCGCCGGCAGACTGGTATACAATCCTCTGTTCCTTTGTTCCTCCATTGGCCGGGTTGACCCATTCCCTATAGACACCGGCATGCACGGTAATGATATCTCCCGGCTCCGCTATAGCCGCAGCGCGTGAAACAGTACGGAAAGGTTGTGCCTCCGTACCCGGCACCTGATCGCTTCCTTGAATTGCAACATGATATTCCACTAGATAACCACCCTTTACTTTTTTGTCCGCAATAATCATTTTTAGTTAACCACGTTATCTACCTCGCCGATAGGTGCCTAAGCTTTTTTTATCGGGAAGTAAACTTGATAGGGTTCATAACCGATATCGCGAATTCTTCTCAGCTGAATTCCCGGATCCTGATGTACTGTCTTGAAGAAATAGCGCCAGCTGCCCCACTCCCGTTCATTTTCCAGTATCAATTCAGACGCAACATCATCTTTTTGTGTAAAGAGAATCCTTTCATTCTCACAAATACCAGCCAGTACTTCAGGACCAAAGCGAAATGCTCCTGTCTGTTCGTCGTCCGGCAGAGGAATGAACCTGATGCCGATAGGCAATATCATACTGATCCGATCACCGGATCTCCAATTCCGTGATATGCTATAGAATGTATGGTGATCTGCAGATTTCCCATGTAACTCATCGTTCACATAGATGACGGCTTCCGACATGATCCAGTCTGGAATACGGAAATGGATTGCGAACTCATTCGAAGAGGTGGTATGGACTTCGAAATCATACTTTTTATAATTAGGCAGATTCTCGTGAAGAGCTGTGATCTCATTCAATTCCTGCTGTCCTGCAGTGTTCGAAGAGTTCAGCATGCTTCCACTCATATGATCTTGAGATTGATAAATTCGGACATTCTCTTCGTTGATCTCAGTTGTCAGCTCAGAGTGAAAATACTGGCATACAAAGAGATCATTCTGATCCTGATAATAAATACCTCTGTTTAATGCTGCATTAGCTTGTACCATTGTTCCGTGGCAGCAGAAGAAGCTATCAGTCTCCGAACTCCAATCCTTCCTGAGGCCAGCCTTCATCGGCAGGAAATAAGTTAATAGCCCTGATTCGGGATTACCGTGCTTATTGCCGGTCAGAGAATACTCCTGATAATAAGCTTGAGCCATAATACCGTTGTACAGATTATATTCGATATACTGCGCATAGGCCGGATCTGATGTATGCCGGAAGAGAAACTCTGCCAGACGAATCATATTATATACCGTACAGTGCTCCTGATTCTTATCACCGAGGCGTGCCTTAATCTTCATTTTGGGCATCCACACTTCACCCGCAGTATTCCCGCCAGTTGCCAGCGTTCCTCTCTCTGTAACCGCACATTTCCAGTAGGCAGTGACAATGTCCAGCCACCTCTGTTCACCTGTTACTTCGTAAGCTCTAGCACAACCGAGTACTTCAGGAATGGTTGTGTTGGCATGCATGTTGGTCAGAGGGTCTTTGTTTTCAAGTAACGGGTGAAAAAGTCTGCTGCGGTAATAACGTTCCAGCAAGGTAGTGTATTTATCATTCCCGGTAATATGGAGCAGGTCCGCCCAAGCTTCAAGCATACCGCCTGTCTCCATGTCCAGAATGTCATCGAATTTCTCTCTTGTGAAGGTGCTACTCCATGTGACGAACCAGTCTGCAAATCGATCTGCCACATCGAGTGCCTTTTGACTTCCGGTGAATTGGTTCATATCAACAAGTCCCATAAATAACTTATGGATATTATACTGTGGAGCCCAGATCCCTTTTCCTTTTGCGATCCAATGTAAATATTTCTCTGGGATAGGCCCAGCCCATTGTCCGCCATTATCTTTCTGGCATTCGGCAAGCTCGTCTAATATGATATCCGCTTTAAGTTTGAGTTCCAAATCTCCAGTCTCATGAAACCGCATAGCTGCGGCAGACAGCCAATGTCCAAGAAAATGCCCCCGGATCTGACAGACAGGCGTCTCCCATCCCCCATGTGCATCATGTGGAATATCTCTGCCATGGTATCTGCCTGCTTCTACTTTATAGTTAAACAGGAGATTATCATTCGTCAATTTCATTAAATACCGCCGGTTTGCTTCTTCTCTGCGTTTCAAATCACCATCGTGAAGAACGACATGTTTGCCCTTCAGTTCGATCATCGCCTGCAGCCCCTCAATTGAGTTGGATTTATCTATCTTTGATAATACAATGAAATTATAAAGCAGCGTGTCCTTCAATCCAATGATTAATACTAATATATAATTGATCCATACTGATTTATCACAGTCATAGGGGTTAATGCTGAATAATACGCAAAAAGCCGATCCAGAAAAGGATCGGCATATTTTTTATCACTTTCTTAAGATCAATCGCGTCGGTTCTCCACAGATTTCATACGGTTTTGATCATCAGGCACTCGGTCATTACTGAATTCTTGACCTGCTTCTAATTCAACATGACCGGAAGCGGCCTTGGCAAAATTGGTAAACTGTCTTTTTTGCTCATCCATCTCGTGTTTTTTCTTAAGAAGCTCTTCCGGGTCCTGAGTTGTCATCTTGTTAACCTCCTTGGAATTCAAAGTGCACACTCCAGAAGTTTTCCATTATAGGCCGATGCTTATGCAAGAAATTCACAAACCAAACGATGATTATACCCACAGCCACCGGTTCTACTTGTCCAGGCCGTCAGATCGGATTATTCGTATTCTCCTTTAATGACAAAAAACGAACCCCGGATGGTACCCGCAAGTTTAGACTTCTGTCTGGCAAACTTAAACTTCCCTTCTAACTCCTGTGGAATCTCCATCCCCTCAGAGAGTTTAAAACCTACAGCCCGTTTCTTAGGGTCATCTACTGTATACATGACATTGATCGCCAGACCATCTTCATAAAAGACGTAGGCAAACCGGATATTCTCCACTTGAAAGCGCGACGTTTCTAGAGGTTTGGCTGCAAAAACAAGATCACGTTCTTCTTTTAATACCCGGTTCACATAATCAAGAGTATCCTGGCTTTCACTGGCAGGCAGAACCTCAAATTCATGTTTATATTTGTTCATGAAGTAACGGGCTTCATTCGCACGTAGACCAGCTAGCGCTTCTGCTACAGGTGAAGACTCCAAGCCTGACGTAGACACATTTGTAAAATCAACGATATGTGACATTTCCAAACCTCCTCTTATGCTCCGATTATTATTTCCTTACCACAGGAATCCACAGTTCACCAACAATGAGGCCATTTCGCTGCCCCATCTCTACTGTTGTATTAGGTCCGCCTACATACGCAAAGTTTTTTGCTTCCGGCAGAACTTGTCCAAAGGCAACACCGGCAAGCTTGTTATTCAATTCATCTGCCGTCGTTCCTTCCCCTTTGACAACCAGATAATCTCCCTTAGGAAATTGGATCACTCTGGCTTCTTCTGGTGCCGCTGCATCGGTCATAACGCCAGCATAATGCATCATCTTACTATTCACCGCTTCGTTTACGGCAAATACGTAGTCGTTAGTGGCCATCGCTTTTAAAGTGTCAAGCCTTCCATCTTGACTGACGGCCAGCCAAAAGTCTGCTTTCTCCTTGTTAATGCCAGCATAATCTGTGTAATCACTTTTGAGTTCAGTTCCTAAACCTATAACAGTAAAGCTTTCTTTTTCTTCAAGGGTATACGTCTCCATTGTCTTAACCATCCTTTTTATGTGGATTTATCAAATGATTTGTCTTCTTCACTTGATAATTATATGATAGCCTTAAATCATGTCAAAAAATGATACTGTTTAGGAGCTCCCATGAAAAAAGTTGAACGGATTAATATCATCATGCGGTATATCAACAATCGCGCCCACTTTACCATTACTGAACTGATGCAGGAGTTTAACATCTCACGTTCGACAGCTATTAGAGATATCAGAGAAATAGAAGCCATGGGAATGCCGCTGGTCGCTGAAGTTGGAAGGGACGGGGGGTATTCTGTCATGCGCAACTCCGTTCTTCCCGTTGTCCGGTTTACTGATAATGAAGTCAAAGCTCTTTTTATTGCCTTCATGGCAACAAGAAATGGGCAGCTCCCCTACCTTAAGAGTCGTCAGTCCTTAACGGAAAAATTACTGGGTCTCATCTCAGAAAACCAGCAGGAAGACCTTTTTCTTTTGAATCAGACCTTGCTCTTTGAAGGAACCAACCCAAACAATCCTGATCTGCTTGACCTGTCCGACCTTCCCCATCCGATGCTGGAAAAACTGATCCAACTTCTTCTTGTAGATAGCTATTTATTGATTTCCATCGAAGAAGAGAAGGTAATCCAGTCTTATCCCATATATCTCATGCACCTATATCGTGAAAAGAACCTTTGGCTGATTGAAGGCTTTGACTTAAATGAAGAAAAGAAGCGGATTTTTCCGGTAGACCAGCTTACCCATGTCATACCCTATCCGGTGAAAAATAGAACAAGCAAGAAAAAAATTATTGAAAAGCTAAGTAAGCAGGAAGAAGCAATCAACCTTGTCCTTGATCTTGGTCCAAAAGCGATTGCCCAGTTCAAAAAATACCATCCTTTAAAAATATCATTATCCTACACCAACCCTTACCAAACCACAGGCACGATAAAGACTTTTGTTCATGTGAACAAGCCTGGAGAGTTGGCTGAAATAACGAATTGGCTACTTTTTCTGGGTGCTGATGTTAAGGTTAGGGAAATGCCCAATGAACTTTTAGAAGATTTAAAAAAGAGGTTAAGCTTATATAACCCATCATAGGATCAGCTTTGCTAAATATAGTACTCTATAAACTCCTCGCTGTACTTATGCCCTGATTTCTTCTGGAAAAGAGCTATAAAAAGTGCTGCAGCACTTAGTAACCCAATAAGCACAAAAGAAATTCTATATGCTGCAATAGCGGATGATCTCCCAGTAGCCGGCAGTAATCTAAGCGACATTTGATATAGCATGCCACTAAGAGTAACCCCCATACCCATGCCAATCGTCCTGCTCATATTCAACGTTGCACCTGCCACCCCTAGCCGCTCTTTGGGAACACTCCCCATAATATGACTGTTATTGGGAGGCGTGAAGATCCCCATCCCTATGCCAACTAATAATAGACCAGAAAGAAGAAGCGGAATATCATTCTCATTCTGAATACAAGCCAGTAAAATACATCCTCCAAAAACTGCACTCATCCCCATAATTGCCGGAAAGCGAATACCAAACCGATCAGATAAATAACCGGAAACAGGAGTGAAAACAGTCATACCGACCGGTACAAATGATAAATAAAATCCAGTCATGGTAATAGACGTGTGAAATTCGCTTTCAATTAAAAAAGGACTGAGAAGCAACACTCCATACATCGCCGTAAAAGAAAGAAAGCTTGCCGCATTACCAGTCAAAAAGATACTGTTCTTAAACAAATTCAAATCAAGTAAAGGAGAATTGGAGCGGCGCTCTTCTCTGATAAACGAAGTTAATGCAAGTAAACCTGCGAACAAACATAATGTAATAATCGGTGAGGTCCATCCCGTATTCTCTCCCTTATTCAAAACATACACGATCAAGACTAGGGCAGGAATGAGAAATAAGCTCCCCCAATAATCAAAGGGATCTCGGTTCTTGCCCAGTATATCTTTCGGAAGTAAAAATACAGCCATGATTGTTCCTATGATACCTATTGGAATATTAATAAAGAATAACCAGCGCCAGTCCCCTATCGAAAGAAAGGCTCCACCGATTACCGGACCCAGGCTAAGTCCAATCCCCTGTGCACTCGCCTGAATACCAATAGCCTTCCCACGATGCTTCTGTGGGGTGGAAGCAGTAATAATGGAGACACTGTTAGCTTGTAACATAGCTGCTCCAATTGCTTGTAACACTCTGGATAGTAGCAGCATTATCAAACTAGACGATAAACCGCACAATAAAGAACTGAATAGAAATACCCCAAAGCCAGCGGCATACATCCAGCGGCGGCCATACATATCCGCCAATCTTCCAAATGGGATAACCAGCGATGCAAGCGTTAGTAAGTAAACCAGACTAATCCATTCGGCATCAGACATGCTAATATCAAATTGCCGTACAAGTGTTGGTAATGCCAGATTGATTATGCTTGCATCAAGGGCTGCCATAAAGGCACCTATACATACCGTGAAGACAACCAGCCAATGATACCCTTTTCGATTAGTTAAATGCATGTGTAATATTTCCCCTTTGAAGGCTGTAGTGCTCAATTTCAGTTAGTATCTGTTCCTGCAAAACGTCCAACGTCTCCTTTAACTGAAGAATCTGCTCATCAGATAATCCGCTGCATACCTCCCAGTTCACACGATCTGGAATCGGCTGAACTTGACGAATAAGCTCTTTTCCCTCTTCAGTAAGAAAAATCCGATAAGAACGGCGGTCTTCCGAATTCACCTCTTTGGTAACCGTCCCCCTCTCCACCAGACTTTCGATCATCCGGGTAACCGTCGTTTTATCTTTATCCGCCATGTAGGTTAGGTCCTTTTGGGTCAGGCCATCCTGCTCTTGAAGATGTTTCAGCACATTCCACTGCTCTGGCGTGATGTTGTATGGTTTTAGACGAAGCGCCATAAGATATTGATAGTTTCGATTCAACCGGTAAAAAATAACCGCTAATTTTTCTGAGGGATGTTTTGACATCGCCGACAGCTCCTCACTAATAAAATGGATGCCCAGCCTTATGTATAAGCAGGCATATATCTTGTTTCCTTTTAATTATAATGTTTAAAAATTAGTTGGCAAGCTTACTATTTATTATACAGGTGTTACCCTTATCAACAAATCAACAAAATCCGAAGCTCGGCAAGGAGGCTAACATGTACAAGGAATTGAAAGGCCGTACTGTCGTCATTACCGGAGCATCCACCGGTCTGGGACGGGAGATGGCCCAAAGGTTTGGGCGGGAGAAAGCCAATGTTGTCATTAACTACTACAGTAATGAGGAACATGTGGACCCAATCATTCAGGAAATTACAGAACACGGTGGCCGTGCCGTCAGTCTGAAAGGCGATGTTTCCAAGGAAGCGGATATACAAGAGCTCATTCGTCTGGCTCACGAGTCCTTCGGGGCGGTTGATGTGATGATCAATAATGCAGGAATAGAAAACGAAGTTCCTTCGGAGGACATGACGCTGGACAATTGGAGAAGAGTGCTTGATGTGAACCTGACGGGTGCTTTTTTGGGCTGCAGGGAATCCATCCGGTACATGCTGGATCATGACATTAAAGGACGAATCATCAATATCTCCAGTGTTCATGAGCAAATTCCATGGCCCCATTTTGTTCACTATGCGACCAGCAAAGGCGGGATTAAGCTAATGACGGAAACGCTGGCCTTGGAGTTCGCGCCTAGAGGAATCAGAATCAATAATATTGCACCAGGAGCGATTGAAACGCCGATTAATGCGGTCAAATTTGCAGATCCGGCATCCAGGGCGGCGGTTGAAAAGCTGGTACCGCTCGGTTATATCGGCAAGCCGGAAGAGATAGCGGCCGTAGCGGCATGGCTGGCGTCCGATGAATCCAGCTATGTTACAGGGATTACTCTTGTTGCAGACGGAGGTATGACACAATACCCTTCTTTTCAGGGAGGCAATGGATAATGATCGACATGCTGGTTCATTAAGGAGAGATAACATGACCGATACAGGATTGACGGGGAAATGGTGGAAAGAATGTGTTGTCTACGAAATCTATCCGGCAAGTTTTATGGATTCGAACGGAGACGGCAAAGGTGACCTTCGGGGCATCATCTCCAAGCTGGATTACCTGAAAGAACTCGGTGTGGATGTCTTATGGCTCTGCCCTATCTACGAATCCCCGGGAGCAGATAACGGATATGATATCAGCGATTTTTATGCAATCAACCCGGATTTCGGGACGATGGCCGATTTTGACGAACTGCTTAGAGAATCACATGCGAGAGGGCTTAAAATCATGATGGATATGGTCCTCAACCATACATCCGATCAGCATCCCTGGTTCAAAGAATCACGAAGCTCCAAGGATAATCCGAAACGGGATTACTATTTTTGGCGGGAAGGCAAAAACGGCCTGTTCCCTAACAACTGGGAATCGTATTTCAGCGGTTCAGTGTGGGAGTATGACCAGACGACAGAAGAATACTATATGCATCTCTATTCCAAGCATCAGCCTGACTTGAATTGGCGGAATTCCGAAATGGTAGAGTCGCTCTACCAGATGATCCGGTGGTGGCTTGAGAAAGGTGTAGACGGATTCCGGTTTGACGCCATCGCCCATATTGTCAAAACCAGAGGATTACCCGACGCGGAGAATCCCCAGCATTTAACAGTGGTACAAGCTTATCAGCTCTTCTCTAACCTTGAGAAAGTCCATGTAATGCTCAAGAGACTTAACGAGGAAGTGCTTATGGATTATAACATTATGACCGTCGGAGAAACATCTGGACTCGGTCCCGAACAAGCGTTGGAATACGTCGGGGATGGACGGCACGAGTTAAATATGGTGTTTCAATTCGAACACATGTCCTTGGATGCAGCAGCGCCGGGTACCGGCAAATGGCAGTCACGTTCTTGGACAGTACCTGAATTAAAAAAGATCATGAGCCGCTGGCAGACCACACTTCACGGAAAAGGCTGGAACGCTAATTATTTAGGCAACCATGACCAGCCCAGACCGGTCTCGCGGTTCGGTAATGATGCGAAATACCGCATAGAATCTGCTAAAATGCTTGCTACTTTCATGCTTACGCTGGAAGGAACACCCTACATTTTTCAAGGTGAGGAAATCGGCATGACCAATGCTCACTTTCCTTCCATCGGGGATTATAGGGATGTCGAGACACTCAACTATTACGAGCAGGCCAAAATGAAGGGTCTCTCCGACAACGAGATTATGAAAGCCATCTGGAATAAGAGCCGGGACAATGCCAGAACGCCCTTACAGTGGGACGAATCCGAAAATGCGGGATTTACCACTGGGGTGCCTTGGATCAGGTTGAACACCAATTATCCAGACATTAACGTGGACCGTGATAGAAAGAACAAGGATTCTATCTTCCACTATTACAAAAAAATGATCGAGTTGCGTAAAAAGAGCAAGGTGCTGCTCTACGGCGAATATCAGCTTCTTCAGCCGATAGATCCGGACATCTATGCTTACACGCGAACTCTGGATGAGGAACAAATGCTCATTCTCCTGAATTTCTCCGACGAGCAAGCTGAGTTTACTTGGCCCTATGAACTAGGCAAGACCGATGCAGAGCTTCTTATCTCCAACTATGAAACTAAGAATGTTCGTCTGGAGCCTTCATTTATGCTTGAACCTTACGAAGCAAGAGTTTATAAGATAACCCCATAAAGGAGCGATATCCATGAAAATGTATGTGCGATTCGGAATGATGATTATAATATCCACACTTCTCATGTACTGGCTAATGTATTTGAATGTATTTCAAATCGATCATATATATTTTAGCCAAACCCGGCTATATATGGCATTGATCATGGGCTCCGCCATGGCCATAGTCATGCTTCTCTTTATGTGGAAAATGTATACGAAGCGGATCGTGAATGCCCTAATTCTTACCATAAATATCGTTGTCTTTGGACTTTCGCTGTGGCTCGTTCGAAGCCAGACTACAGTAGGTGACGTGGCGTGGATGAAAGCCATGATTCCTCACCATTCCATTGCCATTCTGACAAGTGAACGAGCGAATATCTCCGACCCCCGGGTAAGGAAAATCGCGGATGGGATTATTGAGTCCCAGAAGAGAGAAATCGCCGAGATGAAAGAGCTGATTAATCAACTGGAAAAAGATCAATAAAGCAAAAAAAGAGCAGCCTTTTTATGGCTGCTCTTTCCTACATTACTAAAGCTAAGCAAATGAACTGATATGTGCGACTTTTCTTACCGCCTCCAAAACTAGCGTTGACTGGCTGTCATTTGTCAAAATTATAAGCGAGTCTCCCGCACGTATAACCACACTCCCGGTAGGTATAATTTCTTCAGCTCCCCTTTTAACGGATACGATCAGACAATGTGCAGGCCATTGGAATTCTCCAATGCCTATTCCATCTAATAGAGATCCTTGATGGACCGGAATCTCGAGAATGACTTTACTCGAATCCGTCTTGTCAAAAGCGCTTTTCCCGTGCAGAAATCTTTCAAGTAGTACTTCATAGACTGGCAAGGAATGAAAAAACTCAGCAGTCATGTAAGCTGCCAGGCATACGATGCCTATAGGCAGCAGGTTCGTAAAGGAACCTGTCATCTCAGTAATCAGGATGATGCCAGTAATGGGAGCCTTCAGGCTTGCAGTCAGAAATCCGGCCATGGCGGCTATAAGAAAATAAGCTTCATCAAGATGAACTCCTCCCAGTAAACCATTTGCAAATTTACAGTAAAGGGTGCCAATCAATCCTCCAATGACAAGCATCGGCAGAAATATCCCTCCGGGTGCGGAAGATCCGTAACTGAGCATGGTAAATAGGAATTTCACAGCAAGAAGAAGCAGTAAAAAGGTTAAAGAATAAGGATCTGACACTAAATCATTGACTAAGTCATTGCCTCCGCCCAAGACCGATGGGAGTGTCAATCCCAGGATTCCCGCTAGAACGAACGGAATGACCGGACGGGCCTGTGAAGGAATCCAGGTTATCTTTTGATACAGATCCTGAAAAAAATATAAGCCTTTATTAAAGAAAATACCAGATACACCGACCAGCAATCCCAACAGGACCAGATGATAGTAATCGGCCAGCGGCAGCGTTCCGATCCCGGAAAAGTTAAATACGGGGGTTAGTCCAAAGAACTCCTTTGAAATAAAATCGGCGACCAGTGACGAGGTTAAAGCAGAGATCATAATGAGTGGAGAAAAATTCATGTGTACTTCTTCCAAGGCGAAAATAACGCCCGCGATTGGCGCATTGAAGGCGGCCGAAAGCCCCGCACTTGCACCGCATGTGATTAGGATGTGTGTCTCCGTCTTCGATTTATGGAATATCCGGCTGAAGCCTTCAGCAACCAGAGCGCCGATTTGAATCGAAGGACCTTCTCTTCCCAGGGATAATCCGGCTCCAATACTTACTGCTCCCCCGAAAAACTTAGAGGTTACCGCTTTCCACCAGTTGAGTTGCAGTCGGTTCTGCAACACGGCTTTCACCTGAGGGATGCCGCTTCCCGAAATACCAGGCTGTTTCTTTACAAGCATACCAGTACACCATCCGGACAGAATCAGAATCGCCAGCCATCCGGGTACAACCCATAAGTGATTTCTCTGATACTGATAAAAGACCAAAGACTGCTTGAGCGCTTCCTCCAATACATAACGAAACATTACAACCACCGTACCTGATAGTATGCCTACTGCTATGCCGCCTGCGAGAAGCCGAAACTTGAAATCAAACCAAGTATCCAGCAGTCTGCGGATCGAATGTTGATTCACTGCAAGAACCTTCTTTTCATTTTTTTTGACACAAGTTTTATATTAACAGTAAGAGCAGGTGAATTCCATAATTTTTGCTGCTGCATAACCTGCTGGCTTTATAGACCCAGCTTTCGGCCAGGACGCCGTCAGAGCCGGCAAGTCATGTTCTTCGCCTGCTCCGAAAAGAACCGCCCCTCAACTAATTTATGAGGGGCGGTTCTTTTTCTTGATATAAAGTCTGAAATATCAGCGCATATTCACTTCAGAAATTTGTAAGCTTCAGCAACACCAGAGGCAAAAACTAATGGATCTCCAATGTAAGAATAATGGGCATAAAGAATCGGTGGACTTTGAATATCAAGCACCAATATCATCTCCTATGCTTTTTTCCAGTGTATGTATAGAAAAAGCAAAGGTGCGAAATTGGCTGTTTTGTTAGAAGTTGAGAAGTAAAGACATGACTACTGCAGGGTGGGGTCAATCCCACTCTCATGGCGGTTTTGACTCACTTCTTTGAAAAGAGTCCCCTCTTCTATTTTGTCGCCTGACTTCAAGCCCAGCATACGTTCCAGTTCCCCGATAGTTACTGGTCTGGCATGCCTCATCAGTTCGTATCCTAATTGGCCGTTTGGTTCAAGTGTGGCGGTTTTGACATCTTTAAAGCTCGAAATCCCTTTCTCTCTGAGCCTGATTTCAAGTTGATCAACTGTCATTCGGACAGAATGTAGAGTATTAATATTGATTTGTCCATTTTCAATCACGATCTTTGATTTTCCGCTAAGCACCTTTTCGAGCCAGTTTATTTTCAATTGTAAATATTCAATAATTAATAAGGACACAATAAACACTGCAGCTGAACCAACAGCCTTCCATAATTCATGATTGGCGATAGGTTGAACTATCGTAGTACCGATTGAGATTATAATTACAGTCGTAGCTACACTCATTTGTGCTATTGATTTTCTCCCGGCAATTCTTAAAAGTATTATCCCGACGACAACCAGAAAAGCAGATTTCCATATCCAGGCGATATCCAACCTATTTCCCCACCTTAATAACCATTTTCAGATAGTATTGTGTATGATGTCATTTTCTATTCATACTATTTTAAATGGATGAATCCCTTATTAGCGCTTCAATTTACCACTCCAGGCGCTCAAGCCTCCTTGCAGATGAACAAGTCCTGTATAACCGTTTTTCAGCAGAATTCTTGCCGCATTCTTGCTTCGCATTCCACTTCGACAATATAGAAAAACAGCTTGATCCTTAGGTACTTCCCTTAAGCGGCCAGATAGCTGGGATAAAGGGATGTTCTTAGCGCCGTTAATATAACCGGTCTTATACTCTCCCGGCTCCCGTACATCTATGAGCATCCTTTTCTCGCTGCCCTCCATCACATGTTGAAATTCTTCAGCGTTCAGCGCCTTTAATCCTTTTGCGGGTCTTATACGGGAATAAACAAACCAGAGCAACAATACAATTACTGCAATGTTAATGATTGAACCTGTGTCCACAATGTCTTCCTCCTTCTTGGGTTATTTTACGAAAACATATTTTTGCAGGCCACTCATCACCTTCGATTACAAACAGACAACGGAAACCATGCTTACGGAGTATTCTTGCTGCTTTATTGCTTTGGTACCAATTGTTGGACAAAATCAGTACGCTATCGTCAGGAACCAGATCGTGTTGCCATACGTAAGGAAGGCGTCCTAAAGATATATTTATCGAGCCGGAAATATGTTCTTCCAAATAATCTGAAGCATCCCTGACATCGAGCATTTTCAAATTTAACCTTTCCTTTTCTTGGACCCAATTATTAGGATCAATATAGGAAAGGGAACGAACGGGCCATATCTGGTACAAGAACCTTAAAGCGATGGCTCCAGTCAAAAAGCACAATAATATGATCATCTTGCTCTGTCCTTTCCTAAGGGCTGCAGCAGCTGATAATTATTGCTCCAGCTACTGCAAATCCACTTGTAAGTTAGTCAACGCACCCATTCATCCGTCCAGTTATTAAGTCCACCTGTCATGTTAATAACATTAAAACCTCTTTCAGTCAGCAGTTCACATGCCAAGCCGCTACGGTTTCCGCTTCGACACATAACAATGGTTTCTTGGGCAGGATCGAGTTCATGTAGCCGTTCCAAAAGCACGCCAAGTGGAATATGTTTGGCACCGGCGATGTGTCCCTCAGCCCATTCTACAGGTTCGCGAACATCCAGCATGATCATTGAATCCCCTTTTTTGAGCTGTGCGGCTACCTTCTGTGGTGAAATTTCTTTTGTAATTTTAAATGCCATGCTAATCTCTCCTTTATTCTATTTAGTATTAATTCATTAACTCTCAGTTAGTGGCTTTTCACAAGAAGCGCGATGGCTTCCTTGACCATTTTCTCGGTATTTGGGTTGCCCTCAGCTTGTTCAGCTACAATACATTGATGCAGGTTCTCCGCGACAATCTGGGCAATAGCTTTATCAGATGCATTGCGCACAGCAGATAATTGAGCCACAACCTCTTTGCATGCCTTTCCTTCTTCCATCATTCGAAGGACACCCCGAATTTGACCTTCGATTCTGCGTAAGCGTGTTTTCATTTCATCCGGATAATGATATTCCATCTATGATCATCACCTTTCATCAAATATACATAGTATACATATACCCCTATAGGTATTATAGCACAAAAATTTTTTTAAACAACTCGCTTGAAGGATTTCGAGAATGATTATAGAATGGTTGACCAGATCTTTACTGCCGTGAGGGCAATTAAGACGACTAATCCATACCGTAACACATTAACATTCATTTTGGAGCTAATCCTGGATCCAAGAGGTGCTCCGAGTAGACTCCCGATAACCGTATAGATTGTAGGCTCCAGAGGAATACCCCCAGCCGAGATTTTACCGATTAACCCGCCTATTGCTGATATAAAGACAATAGCAAGCGAGGAGGCAATGGTTGTACGAGTGGGTATTTTGAGAACAGTAAGCATAATAGGTATTAGAATAAATGCGCCCCCTGCTCCTACGATTCCTGAGACGATACCTACCAAAAAAGCCGCGCCCATAGCAATGAATTTATTGAATGTTAGATGCTCCGACTGTTCTTCGCTTCCTTTTCTCGGGATAAGCATGAGGATAACCGCTAGTACTGCAAGGATTCCGTAAATCAAATTGATAACTTCTCCATTAAGAAGCCCCGAGATGTATCCTCCAGCCAGGCTGCCCACGAGAATGCTGCTCCCCATATATACAACTAGACCCTTGTGAACAACAGCCCCATTATTTTTTTTACGCCGAAAAGCAATGACTCCTGCAAGCGAAGCGAAAAATACCTGGAACATGCTAATCGACGACACTTCATGGGCGGAGAATTGTGCTACCCCAAGCAGAGAGGGTACATATAAAAGCAGCGGATAATTAATAATCGCTCCACCAATCCCAAGCAAACCGGAAAAGAAAGAACCGACCAGACCAAGCAATGCCATTACGATAAAAAGCAGTATATCCATCGGCTTTCCCCTTCCTTTAGATGATGATAAAAAAAACAACAAAAATGTATACGGATCAGAAATATGCGGGTATAATAATACCAAGTAAATTAATGTGAAATGAGTGATTAAGCATGTTTAGTGTGTTGAAATCTCTTTTTAAAGATAACTGCCCAGTATGCAACGATAGATTGCATGCCGACAGTAATGCTGCCTGCAGTATCAAGTCATGCCCCAAAGGTCATTATAAAGAGGAGAGCTATAGCTCTCTTGGTGTACGAATTGTTTATGATGGCTTGAAATAAGCGAACACGCTCATGCGTGTCCGCTTATTTCTTAAATCTTCTTTACAAAGAATTTATAGATGCCATTTTCTTCTTCATATTTAATAAGCTCATGTTTGGTTTGTTTGACCCATGCCTGAAAGTCATTGATAGAACCTTTGTCTGTTGATTGCACTTCCATGATTTGATTAGTGGTAAGACCGTCCAGGGCTTTTTTTGCTTTTACGATCGGCATTGGACAAGCTAATCCTTTCGTGTCGACCACAAGATCTACTTGCATTTTCTTATATCCTCCTCTTATTTATCGTGAACGGCACAGCGGTTTGGACCGATTTCCATCTCTTGCTGCTCTTCTTCACTTGGTGTCATTTTCCCCATATTCGTTTGACGGATTTCTTGGTATGCATTCGGTTGAGGTGGCAGGTTTTCCGTTACAGTGCGCCGGAATGTTGCTTCTTCTTGAATATTCAGACCTGGATTTTTACCATAAAGTTCCGACAACTTCGACATAACTTTCCCTCCATCCCCAAGCTCGGATACTTTTCCGAAATGAGCCGGAAGAACGGTTAAGTCCTGGGATAGTCTTCTGTAGCGGTTATAGAGTGTCTCACGAAGGTCGCCGACCCAGTCTTCTGCTTTGCCGGCCAAATCAGGACGTCCGATCGATTCAATAAACAAGATGTCACCGGTCAACAGGAATTGTTCGTCTACGATAAGTGAGGTACTGCCGATTGTGTGACCTGGTGAATATACCGGCTCGATCCGAATTGTTGTATTTCCAACAGTAATATCCTGTCCTTCTTCCAATTTATCATACGAAAAAGTAACCTCGTCAGCATCTTTAGGTGGCAACCAATAGGTCCCTCCAGTCTTTTCCGCCAATTTCCGGCCGCCTGAGATATGATCGGCATGGAGGTGAGTGTCTAAGGTATGCTTGATCGTCGCCCCTTGGCTTTTCGCAAATTCCTCGAAGACTTCTGTCATCCGGAGTGTATCCACTACGGCCGCTTCACCGTTTGATACAACCATATAAGACAAGCAGCCTTTACCGATTCGAACAAACTGGTAGAGGGATCCCCCACCCTTCAAATCACTGATCTTAACAGGCTCCAGATGCTCACTCCATGATTTCATTCCGCCTTCCAGATAGTACACATTAGTTCTTCCCGCCTGGACAATCTGCTCAGCCACGAATTTGGATGAACCCTCCTTGGCACATACGACAAGGACCTTTTTGCCATTTGGAATTTGATCAAGTGCAGGATCCACACCATCCAGCAGTTCGAAATATGGAATATTGATGACCTCAATCATATCTCCTTCAATTTTCCAGTCATTAAAGTCACTTTCATTACGAACGTCCAGGATGAACAGCTCTTCCTTGGCCAGAACCAATCTTGTAAGTTCCCTGGCTGTCATTATACTCAGTGCATTTGTAGCTTCCATGTATCGGTTCCTCCTTTGATTAAAATGTTAAAGAGACATTGGCATCCTTAGCGAAATCCAAGAATGTTACTGCGCCTCCGACTTCGATTCCTTCGATAAAATCTTCTTTTTGCAAATTCATTACATCCATAGTCATCTGGCAGGCAATGATTTTGACGCCCATCTCCTGTGCCATTTCAACCAGCTCAGGAATGGATGGAACGTTGGCATTTTTGAATCCTTCGGCAAAATGCTCGCGTCCGGCCGGTAATGGCAGCTGGTGATGAGCCTGTTTGTGAATCAAATTCAATCCCTCGAAGGTGAAGAAGATTGCCACTTCGGCATCGGTTGCGGCAGAAGCTGTGGCAATATTGAACACTTTATAGGCATCGAACAAACCACCGTTACTTGCGATAATAGCTACTTTTGTACTCATTACGTTAATTCCTCCATTTAATGTTTTAGTTATAGTTATTGTATTAGTTATTTTCCGTTAATCCTGTCCACCCGGACATGCCAGGTTCAACATTATGAACGTCTTTGAAGTCTTTTGAAGCTAACAGCTGGCACGCCAGATCACTACGCGCTCCCGTCCGGCAAATAACATAGATAGAATCTTCCCGATTGAGTTCATTCCAACGATTCTCCAGTTCACCAAGAGGAATGGAGAACGCATTTGGAATTCGACTAAATGCATATTCAGCTGGTTCACGAACATCTAGAACCATCACCTTCTCATCACTCGCCAGTTTTTTCTCAAGCTCCTCATTAGAGATCACATGCATATATTTTTTTTGCTCCTTAATCTCATCCTGGCTGGCTTTGCGAAGATAATGTTTGAGGACGTTATCCTCTTCAATGGTTCCCAAATATTGATGACCGGTATTCTTTGCCCATCCCTTAATATCAGCTAGAGAGCCTTTATCGGTAGCTTGAACCTCGATGACCTGACCTGCTTCAAGCTGGTCCATCGCTTTCTTAGTTTTTACGATAGGCATCGGACATGCCAGTCCTTTGCAATCCAGTGATTGATCTGTTTTAATCATTTGCAATTTCAGAACCTCCTTGAAGTATTTTATCTGGATGCTAAAAACATATAATACGTATACCCCCATGGGTATTGGCATGGATAAATCATAATTGTGTTGAACCCGTTTGTCAATAGTGTGTGTAAGCACCTGATTTTTTATTAATATGGATAATGCAAACTAGAAACACGAATAATTTTGCTCATTAATGAAGTAAATGATTAGATAACCTACTACTTCGACCTATGCACACAGCCCGTCATATTTTCGACACAATGAAGGGATTGCAATTTATATCTCTATATCTTAATATTACGATATAACGTTTTAGTGGATCGAGGTGATTTCACAGTCAATGGACAAACAATTTGAAACCTATGCACAGGCAGCTGAATTATTGAAGGCACTAGCCCATCCGGTTAGATTATGTATTGTAAAAGGAATCATTGATAAAGGAAGTTGTAACGTGACTTATATGCAAGAATGTTTGGAGCTTCCACAATCTACAGTTTCCCAACACCTCCAGAAGCTTAGATCTTTAGGTATTGTGGAGACTGAAAGAAACGGCCTTGAGATTATTTATTCCGTTAAAGACGAAAGAATCAAACTTCTGCTACAAATATTAAAGGGGGAATAGTCATGAATAAAAAAGTATTAATCGTAGGTGGAGTTGCAGGAGGCGCCTCAGCGGCAGCCCGTCTGCGCAGATTGGATGAAGATGCACATATAGTGATGTTTGAGCGTGACCCTTATATTTCTTTTGCTAACTGCGGTCTTCCCTATTATATTGGGGGTTCCATACAAGATCGTTCCAAATTACTGGTACAAACGCCTGAGGCCATGCATAAACGCTTCAATATTGATGTTCGAATCCAGAGTGAAGTGATCTCCATTGACCCGATTGGCAAAAAAGTAGTTGTGCAAAGTAAGGAACTAGGCTCCTATGAGGAGAACTATGATGCTCTGATTCTATCTCCAGGTGCAAAGCCAATCCGCCCTTCTCTGCCTGGAATAGAGAGTTCCAAAATTCACACACTACGAAACATTCCGGATACAGACAAAATCAAAAATAAGGTGAGTGAAGAAGGTACACGTTCAGCGGTAGTAATTGGCGGTGGATTTATTGGAGTGGAAATGGCGGAAAACCTGAAGGAAGCCGGGCTGGAAGTAACACTGATTGAGGCAGGCCCTCAACTATTGGCTCCCTTCGATTCCGAAATGTCAGCCGTATTATCCAAAGAACTCGTGGATCATGGAGTAAATCTAATTTTTTCCGACATGGTGCAGAGCTTTGAGGAGACTGACGAGCAGATTCAGGTCCACCTTGCAAGCGGTAAGGTTCTACAAAGTGAAATTGTCCTGCTGGCCATCGGAGTTACGCCGGATACATCGTTCCTGAAAGATAGCGGTCTGGAATTCGGACCTAAAGGGCATATCCTGGTTAACGAGAGAATGGAAACGAATATTAAAGATATCTACGCGGTAGGTGATGCTGTAGAAATCGTGGATTTCGTTAACGGACATAAGTCAGCCGTCCCCTTGGCAGGACCTGCCAATAAACAAGGTCGTATTGCTGCAGACAATGTCAGTGGATTAGGTACCACATACAAAGGGACTCAAGGTACATCCATTATTAAAGTCTTCGGCTTGACTGGTGCATCTACCGGCAATAATGAGAAAACCCTGCAGCGACTTGGTATCCAGTATCGTGTTATCTATGTACATCCTAACTCCCATGCTTCCTATTATCCTGGAGCCACTCCAATATCCATAAAACTTCTTTTTAATATGGATGGCAGAGTTTTGGGTGCGCAAGCTGTAGGCTTTGACGGAGTAGACAAACGCATTGATGATATTGCCACGGTGATCCGTTTTAAGGGCACAGTTGCGGATTTAACTGAACTGGAACTCTCATATGCTCCTCCATATTCCTCGGCTAAAGATCCGGTTAACATGGCCGGATACACGGCAGAGAATGTAATTAACGGAATGAGTGAAGTATTTGTACCTGGGGATTTAGCCAGCCGGAATTTGGACTCCACAATACTTGTGGACGTACGAAGCGAATTGGAGCATGCGAATGGGCATATCGAAGGTTCGATTAACCTTCCTGTCGATGAACTGCGTAATCGCCTGGATGAACTGGATCCCGCTAAGGAAATATGGGTCTATTGCCAGGTTGGCTTGAGAGGCTATACGGCATCCCGGATCTTAACCCAAAAAGGGTTCAAGGTGAAGAATTTGACAGGTGGCTACAAAACATATCAGATCAGCAAATATGTTCCGCAAAACAAAAATACGGCTTCAAATGATAAATTGACTGCTACGGACAATTTGAATGCTGATGCAGTCATTGACGCCTGTGGACTCTGCTGTCCAGGGCCGATCATTCAAGTGAAAAAAAATATCGACCAGCTACAGGTCGGGCAAATTTTAAAAGTAACGGCCTCTGATCAAGGATTCTTTGAAGACATCAAGGCATGGGCTAAAATGTCCCATAACAGTCTTATTCAACTGTCAAAGCTTACTAACGGTACTATCGAGGCATACCTCCGCAAAGCGATCATCGATGATGTGAGTGTAAGTAAATCCTAATACATTTCCAAATATAATCATTAACAAAGAAAGAATCTGCTATTTCTGTAGCAGATTCTTTCTTTGTTAGTATTCAATACCCGTGATTATTCTTTCTCCATCGTGCTGATGTCGATCACAAATCGATACCGGACATCTGAGGCTAACACGCGCTCCCAAGCTTCATCAATTTGGTCGGCAGAAATAATCTCAATTTCAGGAGCGATATGGTGTTCCGCACAAAAATTCAACATTTCCTGGGTTTCCCGAATGCCACCAATCATAGATCCGGCAAACGAACGGCGGTGGCCGATAAGTGAGAATACGTTAACTGGCAATGGCTCCGCTGGAGCGCCTACATTGACAAGAGTACCATCCAGCGCTAATAACGAAAGATAGGAACCAATATCAATACCCGCACTCACGGTATTCACAATCAGGTCGAACGAACCAGCCAACTCTGCAAATGTTCCCGGGTCACTTGTGGCATAATAATAATCCGCCCCAAGCTTCAGACCATCATCCTTCTTCTTCAATGATTGAGATAGAACCGTTACTTCTGCCCCCATGGCATGCGCTATTTTTACGGCCAGGTGTCCAAGCCCTCCAAGTCCTACAACAGCTATCTTTTTGCCAGGACCAGCTCCCCAATGGCGCAGTGGCGAGTATGTCGTGATCCCTGCACACAACAATGGTGCTGCGGCATCCAGCTCAATACCGTCAGGAATTCGAACTACAAAATCTTCAGTAACTACAATATGTGTGGAATAACCTCCTTGTGTAAATTGCCCATACCTATCGACAGCCCCATAGGTTCCTGTCATTCCATTGAGGCAGTACTGCTCTTCCCCTTTATGGCAGTTATCACATTCCCGGCAGGAATCAACCATACAGCCAACCCCAACACGGTCGCCAATAGCATATTTTGTAACCTCTGAACCTACCTGTGTAACAATCCCTGCGATCTCATGCCCTGGAACAAGAGGATATTCTACTGGCCCCCACTCGCCCCGTGCTGTATGAATGTCAGAATGGCAAATCCCTGCGAACTTAATCTCAATCAGAATATCATGTGGCTGTAGCTCTCTGCGCTCTATCGTGGTCAGCCGGAAGGGGCCTTCCTGGCTGAATGTAGCACGTGCGTTAACAGTAATCATTGTAAAACCTCCTGCGAATTGGTTTATTGAATAAACATGGCAGTTGAACAAATCCGAAAACAGATAATCCTACTTATGAGTTCACCTTAAGACTTACACGGTTAACTTCTTAGTGAAACTCCAACATACAGTTACGATATTCCCAACCGGAAATAGTAAACTAAATTTGTTTAATCAACTCCTGTCAATTATTATATAGGTAAGAATCCTATGTTCAAGGATCAAAAAGACGTATTATGTTGATTTATCAACACATTAATCAATAATATTCATTATCTAAGAAAGTTTGGTGTAAATATTGACGGGCAAAGTGGATCGCAGAAAAATTAAAACCCAGGAAGCCTTAAAAAAGGCTGTCATTGAACTCATGACTGAGAAGAACTTTGACGACATTACCATTCAGGAGCTTGCAGACCGTGCGAATGTCAACCGTGGAACCATATATCTTCATTATCAGGACAAATTCGATTTATTGGATAAGCTCATAGAAATACATATTAATGAGTTAGGTGAGATGGATAAATGGGCATGTGAGATGAATTGGGTCGATGCGCTTGTACCTTATTTTGAATATTTCGAGAAAAATTATTTGTTTTTTTCTACGATGTTAGCAAGTAAAGGCACCCCCTCTTCTTTCCGGACACGGCTCTTGGCTTCATTTATGAAAGGATTCCAAGGTGAGATTGACAGGGAAAGCGATAAGAATGCGGATTTGAGTGATGATGTTATGTTGCAGTATGCAGGAACTGCGTACGTTGGAGTCATTGAATGGTGGATCAGGAATGGGATGCCCCATCCACCGCACGAAATGGCAAAACAAGTCGGGGTGCTTTTAGAGAGGAGCCTATAAGTATACTATACAGCCGCTCCAAAAGCGTTTAAAATTCTCTGTAGCGAATAATTTTGGGAGAGGGAGTCATAAAAGACATGCTGGACCTAAACATTATCAACCAACTGAAGAAAACGCTTAAAAAAAGTATCGACAACAAGGAAATCGCCGGTGCTAACTTCATGGTGATCAAGAATGGCAACGAGGTTTTTTATCATGAGGACGGTATGGCCGACCTTGAGACAGGTCGCGCTATATCAAGAAATTCAATCTTCCGCCTATACTCGATGACAAAGCCGGTTACCGCCACTTCCATCATGATGCTGCTGGAGCGTGGGGATATCGATTTATTTGATCCTGTCAGCCAGTATATTCCGGGTTTCAAAAACCAACAGGTCGAGAACAATGGTGAACTGAAGCCTGTTACCCGGGAAGTCAACATTCACGACTTGCTGAATATGACCTCTGGACTGGTATACGGCGGAACCGATAAAGCGGGACAGTACACAGATGCTTTGTTCCAGGATCTAGGCAGCCGTCTATACGGTGAAGATCCAATGAGCACAATGGAATTTGCCAACCGCCTGGGTCAAGGACCCCTATCGTTCGAGCCGGGATCATTCTGGCAATACGGAACGTCGGCGGACGTCCTTGGTGCGATTGTGGAGACGGTTAGCGGCATACGTTATGGGCAATTTCTGAACAAGGAGATATTTGAGCCGCTGGGAATGAAAGATACCGGTTTCTGGCTGTCAGAAGAACAAAGAGTTCGTCTTGCCAAAGTCTATCAGGATGATGGTGAAGGCGGATTGAAGGCGTACATGGACAGTCATCTCGGTATCTTCCACCACATGGACCGGGAACCGGCATTCGAGTCGGGCGGAGCGGGACTTGTCTCTACGATTGACGATGCCGCTAAATTTACGACGATGCTTATGAATCAGGGCAGCTATAAGGGAGTTCAATTGCTCAAGCCTAGAACCGTTCAATATATGACTTCAGCACGATTAAGCGATTGGCAGCAAAAAGGGTTCGATACTTGGCATTCCTTGCAAGGCCACAGCTACGGTAACCAGATGCGCATCATGACCGACACCGGGAAAGCCGGAGTAATCGGCGGCCAAGGCGAATATGGCTGGGATGGGTGGCTTGGGGCATATTTCTGCAATAGTCCTCTAGATGGTCTGACCGTGCTTTTTATGATTCAGAAAAAAGATGCCGGCACGCTGCCGATTACCCGCAAGCTGCGTAATATCGTAATAAGCAGCTTATAAGGAGATTTATTGGTCAAACCAAAGCAGTCCGCCCCCTCTGTGATTGAGGGCGGACTGTTTTTTTACCAGATCAGTACTCTCCCGCTCTAAGTGTCTTCCCCACCGGATCTCCTCATGTTTCCATGGGCGGTCCGAATAATAAATCAAGGATCTTATCATCTGCTCTTCGATTTATACCTTGATATGGATAACAATGAATATGAATGGCCGGATTAAAGTTAATTTCGATAATACTATAATTCTCCTCGCTTGCCTCTTCGTTAATATGATTAATCATCATGTCGACTCCACAAAATGTAGCTCCAGCAGCTTTAGCAGCCCGCACAGCTATCTGTTTATAACTTTCTGGAATGTCATCTGTACAATCGATACTGTCCCCTCCCGTGCTGATATTGGAGTTTTCTCTTAAGTAGATTACTTCACCTAATCTTGGGATATCTAATGCGCTCATGGACTGGTTTTTCAAAAACAACCTTTCCGGTTCGCCTAATTGAATCCGTTCTAGCGGGGTTCTATACCCTTTCCCCCTCAACGGATCTTTGTTTTTTTGCTGAATCCGTTCTTCGATTGTATGCACCCCATCCCCTACTATATTGGCAGGTACACGGTGCAGTATCCCTACTACTTCATCTCCCATAACCAGGAAACGATATTCTTGTCCTGCTACAAATTCCTCAACTAGGATCGTCCGGTCATGAGCAAAGGCCATATCAATAGCTTGCTTATAATCTTCTATAGTATAGCTATTGGTGAATATAGTGATGCCCAAGCCAAAATTCGTCGATTTCGGTTTTACTACGATTGCTCTATCCCGATGAACTTCATAATCCAGCAAGGCATCCTGTTGACTGCCATAAGCTGCACCAGCAGGAACCCGAATTCCATGCTGTTTCAGCACCTTCTTGGTAACGATCTTATTCTCCATGATTAGTACTGTACTGTATGAATCTAAGGATGTTTTCGTTGCCTGCTTCACATATTCCAGATGATCCCCCTTCTTAAGGACAACAAAATTCTCATCACGATCAATGAGCTCAAAGCTAATTCCGCGCTTAACCGCTGCTTTTAGTAATAGCTGTGTCGACAATTCCAAATCTTCATAGCCAACGAACTGGTATCCTGCCGCACAACTTTCTTGTGCATATTGCTTCGCTTTATTTAAGTGATAAGTCAGATAAGAAGAAGATTGTATTTCTGATTTGACGATGGATGCGTAACTGTGGTCGGAATTGTGCAGGATGTCTCTATGATAATTAAGTATATGAATCCACGACGAGTCGTCGGGTTGGAGTGCTTTTATCATTGCTTGCATTTCATCAAGGATAGCTATGGCCTTTTCTTTCATGCTTACCCCACTGCCGTCATCCAGCAGTTCCCCTTGAAGTCCTTTGAACATAAGGGTATCCACATTCATATCTGCTTGCTGCTGTTGTTGTTTAGTGAAGGGTTCATCGTGCTTCAGCATCACATAGATAAGAAATAAATGGATGAATTTCATAGTCTGCAGACTGATCCCGTTCTTATAAAGCGGGTTTAAATCGAACATACGTAATTCTATATAAGCTACACCGTCTTCCAGAAGCGATTGCATGGGATGATCACCCTTAGCCGGCTTCATACGAATAGGACTATAAAATTCTTTGACACTGAGTAATTCCTTCGAAATGACCAATTCTCTCAAATCCCGGACATACTCATCCATTGAATTAAAAGATACATATATAGGTTTTTCATTTCGATATCCGCAAATACTATTGCGCAGTGAACTCATATTGGGAAAGAAATGGCTTTCGTCATCCAACTGATCGCTTAAGGATACACATCGATCTACATAGGTTTTATTAAAAACAGGACTGGCACCGGTCAAATAAATCAGTAACCAGCGATATTTCAGAATATTCCGTGCTACCTTGAAATATAAATCGTCCTTGAATTGCTTAAATCCGGTTTTACTTGGTACAGCTTCATAGAGCTTTTGCAGAAAACCCTCATCGAACGAAAAATTATAGTGGATTCCGCTGAGCAACTGTTTCTTTCTCCCATACTTGCCCGCTAACTTATTTCTGTACGCATCTTCTAAAGGATCATTCATCTGGGCAATAGGAATATCCTCTTCCGGAGGCAAAGCGGGGGGATTACTGCTGGTCCACAAATATTCACCAGTCAATTCTTGCGTTACGATATCTTGCAGCGCCTCCAGGAACAAATAGGTCTCTTCAACAGAATGAAATGCGGGAGTGATCATCTCCACCTGGCTTTCCGAAAAATCGGTTTGGATATAGGGATTATCCGTTTTGGAGCCAAATGCTTTGGGGTGAGGTGTTAATGCAAGATTCCCATGTTTATCGACACGCGCATTCTCTTTTTCAAGCCCAAACCGTCCCTTAAAAATTTCTTGAGTTAAATGGTTATCGATAACGTAATTTATATAATCAGAATTTAGCAACACCATCTCTAAATACCTTCCTTTGCTTCATCAGAATCTCATCAAAATATTTTGATGGATAGAATAATTTAACCCCCTTTTATACTGTGGGAGGGTAAAAGATACAACAAACATCATCCGGCAAAAGATATTTGATCGCCTTCTCATTGATACTGTAATAGTTACAGCGACCTTCCTTACGACACTTAAGTAAATCTGCATCCAGCAATAACTTAAGGTGATAAGACAACTTGGATTGGGGAAGATCTATGATCCCTTCCAGCTCACATACACACACTTCAGATTGTTTTTTGATTTCATACAAAATCGCTAATCGCTTCTGATCAGCCAGTGCCTTAAACTTTTGTTCGTAATTACTAAACAATTGCGATTGCTCTGTATTCATAGTTAGACCTCGTCAAATCAAATTTATTTGATACGTTTATCATACGCCAATGAAATCTATCCGTCAAAGCATTCTTATCCTGAATACAGACATAAAGGCCCTTACCTCAAGTAGGTAAGGACCTTTATACGTTTAACTATTATTTTATATCCTTGCCGGTAAAGAGTGATACTCTTGCTTTAACCAGCTCTGTATATTCCTTCTCCATTTTCTCTGCTCCAACTTTGTTCAATTCTTGAATGAATGCATCATATATTTTGTCAAAGTCTGCTGGTGTTGCGAGAATGGCTTCCGGAATACGTTTGTGGACAATGTCCTGTGTTTTTTGGTAAATGACCTGATAATCCCCATCTGTCGGAACCTGCATATTATACAGTGCCCCCCATTCTTTGACAGGAAATTCATTTTCGGCCGGGAACAGATCCTTCCACGTGGTTGCTTTATAAGCCGCTAAAGCTTCCTTCTCAGCATCCGAGTAGCTGGCAATGATCTGTTCCGGGAAGTTGGTCGTATAGTAGTTGCCTGTTGAATCTTTGACGCCGTCTCCGTAACGGACACCAAAGGCTGAATACATATCGATGCCTGTCTGTTTCCCGAAATTAGCGGCATCATTCACTTTCTGATTGCGGATCTCTTCCGGAATCACACGCACTCCGTTTTCTATTGTATATTGTTTGCCTTCAATCCCCCAATTTCGTAACACCTGTCCTTCCTCAGAGGACAACCAGTCTATGAATTTGATGGCACGGACAGGGTCTTTGCAGGCAGTAGTGATACTGATACCATAACCGTCCACCCCAATGGCCTGAAGGGTATTATCTTTATACTGCTCACCTAATGTCACTGGAAAATGACCATATGTGTATTCATCTTTACCAGCTGATTTCAGTGCGTTTTCTGCATCTGAATATTCCCATTCCACAGAAGTGAGACCGAGTACGCGTCCGCTGGAGATTTTGGATTTATACTGATCATCCTTTTGCACAAAAGAATCTTTATCCAGCAGTCCTTCGTTATACATGTGATTCAGCCAGCGGAAGTAATCCTTTTCTTCCGGACGTTTGTAATGCAGCATGGTTTCATACGTTTCCGGTACCACGTAGTACTCACCATCACCTGCACCTCCGGTAGTCGCTGCGGCTTGATTGGTTACGGTAATCATACTCTTCCAGCCATCTGCATTTAACAAAAGAGGAATGGTAGGTTGTCCATCGGTTGTCGGATGTTTGGACACATACTTCTTGAGTACGCTTTCAAAGTCTTGAACCGTTTTGATCTCCGGATAACCTAACTCTTTGAGCACACGGAGCTGAACTTCAAATCCGCTCGTGACATCAAAATACTGCTGATCCACACCTGTGTTAGTTGGAATCGAGTATATGGCCTGGTCGTCTTTACTGTATTTCATCCGGTTCATATCTTTACTCATGACCTTTTTAATATTTGGTGCATACTTGTCGATAAGATCAGTCAGATCGATAATTGCTCCTGCATCCACCAGTTTGCCGAGCTCTCCTTTGGCGTAAATCATGTCCGGGTAATCTCCGCTGGCAGCCATTAATGAGATCTTGTCTCCACCGCCGCTGCCCACATCAAATTCGGCATCCAGGGTAACTCCGGTCTTCGCAGTAATCTCTTTACCTACATCATCCTGCATTTTATTCCAGTTCGGATTGGCATCAGCTCCAAAGAATGAAAATGTTACCGGAGCGGTATCGCTGCTGCTGTTGCTGTCATTTGCGGTGTTAGCAGAATTATTTTTTGTGCTGCTGCAGCCTGCCGATAGAAGGAGCGCACTTGCTAAAAGTGCTATTCCGCATGTCTTGGGCAATTTTTGAATCATGGTGATATTATCCCCCTTTAGGTAAGTTAATCGTGCCTGTTTTCGTCTTTATTTTAACTTCTGATCCATGTGAAAACCTTGATTATCAAGTCACAAAATAGCATAATATAGACATGATTAATAACGGAGCGGGTGCTTTCATTTGAGTGATGTCTATCTTAACTGGTTCACAACCGATGAGCAGTTTCCATTTTTCATTCAGTACGGAGGACATGATGAAGAAATGTCCCTTCATAAACATGTGGATTTCTCTGAGCTGGTCATCGTATTGAATGGTCATGCTACACATATCGTTAACAATGAGGAATCTTTTATCAAGAAAGGCAATGTATTTGTCTTGAACGGCGGGACCCATCATGCCTACAAAGCCCCGCACGAATTCAAAATTTGTAATGTAATGTACAAGCCGGATATGTTGAAGTCTGCCGGACAGGATCTGCGCTCCCTAGATGGTTATCAGGCACTTTTCATTCTGGAACCTTTCTATCGCAGCATCAATACGTACAAAAGCAAATTGAACATGTCCATTGCAAGCCTTGAATATGTTACAGCGCTGGTATCAGTTATGATCAAAGAATATGAAGCGAAGCAACAAGGTTATCAGACCATGCTTGCTTCCCGGTTCATGGAGCTTGTGGTGTACCTGTCCAGGCAATACGATCATCAGGAGAAGGGCGTAGCCAACAGTCTGATGCATCTGGCCAGTGCAATCTCTTACATCGAGGATCATTACCTGGATCAAGTAGCACTGGAGGAGATTGCATCCAAAGCGGATATTTCCGTCAGACATTTAAACCGGATCTTCCAGTCGTATTACCGGACCACACCCATTGCTTATCTGCACCGGCTCCGTTTGGAACGGGCCTGCACACTACTTAAGCAAACCAATCGTTCCATTACGGATATTTCTTACGAGTGCGGTTTTAACGATAGCAATTACCTCACACGCCAATTCAAAAAAAGCTACGGCATGACTCCAAAAGCATTTCGTAAGATGCAAGAATCACAGCAGCATCCGGTATTCTCTGAACATTAAGGCTTGCTCAGGCAGAAGGAACTTACAATCCACAGAACCTATTCGATTGGCTCATAGTGAAACCAGTCATATAGCGCAGGGGTGGGATTCTCCGCATCCGATGTAGCATACATAGCTGCCATTACACCAACAAAACCGCCAGCGACTTCGGTAGAGAGAAGATGTGTTTCTCCCCATCCCATTTCTATGGTGCCAGACTGTGAAGAACGGAACGATGCCACGAATCTTTCGGGTTGCGCTTGAAACTGCAGCTCAATGGCTCCTTCAGGACATTCACGCTGCTCCACCATCTGCATGGAGCCGACTGTCCGGCGGAAGATCAGCTGCTTGCGGCCCTGAATGAATTTTACAGCCAGATCGTAATGATGCTTTTCGTCCATGTACATCGTTAACCCCGCTTCTTCTCCGTCGTGCTGAGGATCGAATTCGAGCTTAGCCACCACTGTACAGGAAAAGTGACACAGGCGGCGACCTACAAAAGCAGGAGCCAGGGCCTCATTTAAGGTTGCCGCTTGTCCAAGCAAGACAAGATAACCCGGTCGCTGCGTCAAAGACCAGCTGCCCTCCACAGGGTTACGCAAGAATGTCCATCTCATATCCAGCTGGGTATCTTCAAAGTCGTCTCTGGGCGGTTTTTCCGGCCATAACACTTGGGGCAGCTTCGGAGCATCCATCACAGGCTCGATATGGGTGCCATTGCCTACGATAGGCCAACCATCAGATGTCCAGCTCACGGGTGCCAGAAAAACCTCTCTTCCCAGGTGATGTCCCATAGGGTAGGATACCGTTCTTATTCCTAGGCACACCGCCCACCATGAACCGTCATGAGCTTCAATTAAATCGGCATGGCCCGTTGCATATATACCGTTTGCCATACTTCTATTCGTTAAAATCGGATTGTTAGGGCAAGGTTCAAAGGGGCCATAAGGATGATCACTTCTTGCAATCGTCTCCATATGGCCATATTCGGTTCCCCCTTCGGCGATCATCAAATAATATTGCCCATGGATTTTGTATAAATGAGGCCCTTCAGGATGAGCACCACCAGTACCTTTCCAAATCAAGCGGCTCTCTGACAGTCTGTCGCCGGTCTCCATATCGATCTCACATTGATAGATGCCATCTCCTTCAGCGCCAGTAGTTGGAGACTGGAGATATACACGGCCGTCATCGTCGAACAATAGAGAAGGATCAATGCCGCCCTGGGCAACTTTCACAGGCTCCGACCAGGGGCCTTCAGGGTTCTGAGCCTTGACAAAAAAACTCCCGCCCCCGCTGACATTGGTAGTCACCATATAAAACCAGCCGTTGTGGTAACGGAGTGTCGGTGCGTAGATTCCACCTGAACTCCATGCACCCGTTAGGGGAAGTTGATGCTCTGTGGTGAGACAATGACCGATCTGCCGCCAATGAACCAGGTCTTTACTGTGAAAGATAGGAACACCGGGAAAATATTCAAACGAACTTGTGACTAAATAGTAATCGCTGCCAACACGGCAAATACTCGGGTCAGGATGAAAACCCGGTATTACGGGATTGGTATATTTCATGAATCCGCACTCCTGTCAGTTATTAATACAGATGCCAATCCTCTGTTCACTTCACATTGTAGTATAATTCCACTTTGCCATACCTTCATTTTCAAGTCATAGGTATAGCATAATCTAGTCATTGCAATTCTTATAAAAAAATCGCCCCTGGGTTAAATGGAAGTGTGACCACCATTTTACAAGGAGCGAGTTCTGAGCAGATTCAATGAAGAAAGACTGCCGGCATATTAGTCCGACAGTCTTTCTTATTCTTAAAACGCAGTATGCTTCTCATCATATTCGCTGGACAAGGTCTTAAGCGATTTGATTTTACCATGGGGGTGCTGATCTTGCTTTCGTGACTTCCAGGCTGCTTCTTTTCTTCTCATCTGGTGAGCCATACAAGAATCCTCCTCGGGAAACTGAGATGTATACTACATCCTTAGGATGGCATTCCCGGGCTGAGTTCATTCATGTTCTGATAAGGAAGCATGTCGCTGTATTACTGAGCACCGACTATTGGATGCGGAATATATAGTTCTTCAAGGAATGAAATTTCTTCAGGTGTTAATTTCACCGACAGAGCACCTACTGCATCTTCGAGTTGAGATAGCTTCGTTGCGCCTATAATAGGAGCAGCTACAGATTCCTTCTGCAGCAGCCAGGCAAGCGCAATATGAATACGGGGAACGCCAAGCTTGTCTGCAAGTGACGCTACACGCTGAACGATCAACCGGTCTGCTTCTGCTGTAGAATCGTATTTTGCTTTTTGAATCAGATCGGTATCCGATCGGTGTGTGCTTTCTGAACCATTACGGATCAGTCTTCCTGATGCAAGTGGACTATAAGGAGTCACCGCAATTTTGTGATCTTTACAGAGCGGCATCATCTCCCTTTCCTCTTCACGGTAGATCAGATTAAGATGATTCTGCATGGATACAAAACGCGTCCAGCCATGCTTCTCTGCTACATGCAAAGCCTTTTGAAATTGCCAAGCGTACATGGCAGAAGCACCGATATATCGGGCTTTTCCGGACTTCACAACATCGTGTAGCGTTTCCATGGTTTCTTCGATTGGCGTATTGTAGTCCCAGCGGTGGATGATATATAGATCTACATAATCAGTCCCTAGCCGCTTCAAGCTTTTGTCGATTTCGCTCATAATGGCCTTTCGGGAAAGCCCCCCACCGTTTGGTCCTTGATGCATACGTCCCCAGACCTTAGTGGCAAGCACAATTTCATCCCGGTCGGCATAATCCTTCAATGCCCGTCCTATAATCTCTTCACTGGTTCCGTTTGCATAGACATTCGCTGTATCAAAAAAATTGATTCCGAGGTCCAGAGCTTTTTGGATGATTGGACGACTGTTTTCCTCATTAAGCACCCATTGATGCCCTCCTGGCAGCACATCTCCAAAACTCATACAACCCAGACATATCCGCGAGACGTCCATACCAGTATTGCCAAATTTGACATATTCCACAGATCAAACCTCCAATTCCGTTACGTACATTCCTACAGTTTCTCATACCATTCATCATCGACCGGTTCAAACCAATCCGTGGGTCCTGGGGTCATGGCCAGGTGAACAAACCAGCTGTCCTTTGTGGCACCATGCCAATGCTTCACGTGAGGCGGAATATTGACTACATCACCTGTTGTGAGTGCACGGGCGGGTTGGCCTTCTTCCTGATACCAGCCATTGCCGCCGGTGACTAACAGGACTTGTCCAACCTGATGAGCATGCCAGTTGTTACGGCCCCCCGGAGCAAAGGTTACATTTCCGATCGCGGTATTTAGTGGTGCTGGATCTGTAAACACCATTTGCAGATAGGCGTCACCTGTAAAGTTTGTTTTCACCTTCTCCCCTAACGGAAAAATAGTACTATTGCTGAGCTGTTCATTTTTCATGATGGATTCCTTCTTTCAATGGATAGATTGATGGTTTTAGGCTCTATTATAGATTTACCCTCTTTAGGTATTCGCGTCTATTATTATAAAGAAATTAAAGGGCTTGCCTATTGTTAAAACCATCCGATTTGTTCATTAATGAATGGAATTAATGAATTTGTTCATTATCAGCCATCACTCGCTAAGGTATACACGAATCACAATATCCTGGTCATGATTGCCGAATCCCGCTCCATAGAGCGTCAATCCCCCTACATTTACGGAATCCTCTTCAACCGCAAAACGAAGTGTCCAGAATTGTTCTTTTAACTTGATATCAACAATAGTCACATCCGACATCCACTCTCCATCTATATACGTACCTGAAGCATCAATGCGAATCGTCTTCAATAATCCGTATTGGTTCACATTTCGATGCCACCACTTTGGTGTATAGATGCCACGCGCGGCTCTTCCGAAGTCTGCCGGGCTTGTCCATATTCCAAGTGCTACACCGTTAAAAGTGAACCGGATATCCGATGGCCAATGATCTCGCAGACCTGGGGCTTCAGAAGCAATCTCCATGGAAATTTCGATAGCCTCTGGGGTTTGCTCAGGAAGCAAGTAGTTAGGCGTTTTATATTCTACGTAGCCTTTTCCAAACCACAGAATGGCAGCCTGAACCCGCTCGGGATCGAGAAAATAGCGCGGATCGTCCCAGACTCCGATTTCTTTCTCATGGGTGCCAAGCCCGCAGGTAGGATGAACATCAAAAGCGGTATAATGACCGACTGAAATCGTCTGTTCTCTGATCCTCGAAGTTCGGTTGGCGGAGGGCAGCTCGATCTCGATGCTTTTTTGCTTGAGGAAACACATTTTATGCGTTCCTCCGTCTATCCGAACCCTGCGGCTCCCGATTAATTCGGCCTGCTCGAGTTTGCGAATGTGCATGGTGACGATGGAAGGGCTCAGTTCCAGCTTTGACGCGATGTCTTTGACATTCATTTCACTGCCGGCAATCAAATCCATAATTCTCCACCTGACTTCACTAGCCAGCGCTTCATATAATGCAATATATTTCGGTTCCCCGTTCGCTTTTAGCATGGACATCTTCTCCTGACGAATATCTACTGAAATCACATATATATTATTTCATTAAATATACTACAAACCCTAAACCTACTTCTATTGAAAGTAATTGATCAATAGTGTTTAATTCTTATAGCAATCAATTGATTGAAATCATATATATATGAATTTATTATGAGGTGGATCTTATGAGATACAACAATCCGGTTATCAAAGGCTTTTATCCTGACCCCAGCGTATGCAAAGTAGATAGTACCTATTATCTGGTATGCAGTTCGTTTCAGTATTTCCCCGGCGTTCCGATTTTCGAAAGTCAGGACCTGATTAATTGGACCCAAATCGGTCATTGTCTAACCCGGAAGAGCCAGATTCAATTGGACAGTGTGGGTAGCTCTGGAGGGGTCTTTGCCCCCACTCTGCGATACAACCACGGCCGGTTCTACATGACCACCACCAATGACACTACTCATCAGAACTTCTATGTCTGGACGGATGATATTTACGGGGAATGGTCTGAACCGATTAATGTCGATCAAGGGGGCATCGATCCGGATTTATATTTTGAAGACGGTAAATCATATTTCATGAGCAATGGAACTGACGATTATGGTATCCCCGGGATTGTCCAATGCAAAATTGAAATTGAATCCGGACGCAAACTGTCACCAAGCCGTTCTGTCTGGCAAGGTTCGGGCGGCCGCTATCTGGAAAGCCCTCATCTATACAAAATAAACGGAAGATATTATCTGATGGCAGCTGAAGGCGGGACCGAATATGGCCACATGGTTACTTATGCGCGGGGTGATTCACCTTCCGGCCCGTTCGAAGCTTATGCCAATAATCCTGTTTTGACCAATCGGAACTTAGGGGGTTATGAGCTCCAAGGCGTTGGCCACGGTGATCTGATTCAGGACCACGAAGGGAATTGGTGGCTCTTGCATCTGGGTTTCCGTCAGACCGGTCAATATCTTACTTATCACCACTTGGGACGTGAAGTATTCCTGACCCCGATCACCTTTGGCGAAGACGGATGGTTTACGGCGGGTCACCAAGGTACTACTCTGTTAAGTTTCGAGACGGATCGGATCGCGGACACAGTCAGCCAACAGGAGAAAAAGGTCTTTAACTTCGAGAACACAGATTGGAACCTGGACTGGGTTTATCTGCGTCATCCGGCTAAGGAGCATTATCAGTTAGAAGCCGATAAGATTAAGCTGCAGGGAACCGGAGTATCGCTGGATTTGCCGGCATCCCCAACCTTCATAGGCATCCGTCAAAAGGACTTCAATGCGGTAATTACATGCGAAGTCAGCCTTACCAGCGGCGAAGCCGGCATTACTGTGTATATGGACGAAAACCACCATTATGATCTGGCACTGCGTGGACAACAACAGGGATACGAAGTCATTGAACGCCTAAATATCGGAGACATTAAATCCATTGAAAAAGCATTGGTTCTGGAGCAAACTAATCAGGCTACATTGATTATCAAATCTACGCCAACTCACTATCGCTTTTATGTTCAGATCAAGGGTACAGAAACTTTCCTTGGAGCTGCGCAAACCAGATACCTTTCTTCAGAAGTAGCAGGAGGATTTACAGGTGTACTGATCGGATTGTATGCGGTTGGAGATACCCCTGATTCCCATGCGGTTTTTACAGGTTTTAACTGTGAGTATTTAACTGCTGATTCCCCTAAAGAGGACTGAATCTTTAAATAATTGTCTCCCATATTTAATCTCCAGGAAACAACGAAAAGGCATCCGCCACTTGAGCGTATGCCTTCTTGTTATGCACTATACTTCACTGATTGATTCTAGGTTCACCCCTCCACTATATCCGCCCGCAGATCCGTTGCAATTTCAATCATTTTGGGAACAATAGCTTCATTGGATACCGCTACATATAAATCTCCCATATAAAGGCGGAAAGGAATCTCCATACCTCCAGATTTCCACATAAAAAAATCTCCGTCGATAGACATCGTGCTATCTGCTCCTTGAATCGTAAGAACCTGCGAGTACGAAAAGTCAGAGATGGATGCAAAGTATTGTTTACACTCTTCCAAGGAGATGCTGTGCTCCCCATTGTTTTCTTGCATGGATCGGGTAATACGAAAACGCTGATTCATTAATATGCCTCCAAATGTGCTTTATTAATTCTCCATGGATAAAACATTATTTTCTCATTTCCTAAGCCTGCTGTCAAAACCATAAGAACCTTCACCGAACAAAAAAAAGCGCACAGCTTCCGCTGTGCACTCTTCTAATTCCATTTCATCTAATCCTGATTCAGAAAGGTCCGGGTCCGCTCTAGTTGCGGATTGCCAAAAATCTCCTCTGGAGTTCCCGATTCGGCAATTTCCCCATTGTCCATGAAGAATACACGGTCCGCCACATCGCGGGCAAAGTTCATCTCATGGGTGACGATAATCATCGTCATATTCTCCTCCGCAAGCTGACGGATGACACGCAGCACCTCACCGGTCAGTTCGGGATCAAGCGCCGACGTCGGCTCGTCAAACAGGAGAATGTCCGGATTCAGCATCAGTGCTCTGGCGATAGCCACCCGCTGCTTCTGTCCGCCTGACAGCATGGAGGGATATACGTCTGCTTTGTCAGCAAGACCTACCTTGGAGAGCAGCTCCATACTTTTGGAAGTTATCGCCTCAATACTCTCACGCTTCAGCGTTCTAGGTGCAAGCTCCAGGTTGCCCCTGACAGTCAGATGCGGGAACAGATTAAAGTGCTGAAATACCATGCCCATGGTCGAGGTGATTTCTCTAATGTCGGCACCACTGGCGTATTTCCCATCCTCAACGAGCGGCTTGCCGTGGATAAAGATGCTTCCACCGGTAACCTCCTCAAGATGCACAAGACTGCGCAGCATGGTGCTTTTGCCGGAGCCAGAAGGTCCGATCACCGCAACGACTTCGCCAGGGTTAACGTCAAATGTAATCTTTTTTAGCACATCGAGACTGCCGAAAGATTTCTGCAATTGCTGTACTTCAATCATCCTACTCATAGCCAAACAGTCCTTCTACTCAAATTTGAAACGTTTCTCCAGTGCCTTGAAGAATAGCGTAAGCACCAGTGTCATCAATAAATAAATTACGCCGGCCACTACAAAAGGAGTCACCGTAAAATCACGGTTCACCGCCGTCTTCGCGAAATTCAACAGTTCAGGTACGGCTACGGCATACAGCAGAGCAGTGTCCTTCACCAGAGTGATCGATTCATTCGCTACCGCAGGCAGTGCCACCCGGAACATTTGGGCCAGAATCACCTTACGGAGGGTCTGCCATTTGCTGAGTCCGAGAACCTTGGCTGCTTCATGTTGACCTTTATCAATCGAGAGCATCCCACCGCGGAAGATTTCGGCAAAATAAGCACCATAATTAAGAATAAAACCCAGGCAGGCTGCAACAAAACGGTCCATCACCAGATACTGTCCAATGACGGGAATCTGCGGCAGGCCGAAGCAGAAGAACAGCAGCTGCAGCAAAAGTGGAGTTCCGCGCATGACGTAAATATAGCTTTGTGCAATCCAGGCCAGCGGCTTGATGGCACTTTTGGCCATCAGTGTGACCAGCATCCCGAGCGGAATGGACAGTAATATCACTATCAGGAATAGCAATACGGTCGTCCGCGCACCCTCCAGCATCGGTCCGGAAATCTTAATAATATAGTCAATATCCATGTTTTCACCTGACTCCTAAAGGAAACAATCTAGTTAAGTACTTTGTTCTCACCAAACCACTTTGTTGAAATTTCAGCAGCCGTTCCGTCACTGCTCAGTTCATCCAGAGCCTTCTGCAGCTCAGTCAGCAGGGCTTCATTGCCTTTCTTAATCCCTACACCGTATTGCTCAGGAGCTAACGATTCATCCAACAGTTTGTAAGTGTCTGGCTCCTTGGACATATAATATCTTGCCACCACTTCATCTATGACGACACCATCCAGACGTCCCGACTTCAGATCCGTCAAAGCTAACACATTATCCGTAAATTCGGATACCTCTTTAAGTTCTGCCTTAATCGGGCTGGCATCCAGGGCATCAGCAGCTGACGAAAGACTTTGTAGTCCCACTTTTTTTCCGGCCAGATCTGCCAGCTTCAACAGCGGCGAATCTGCAAGCACAACAACAACTTGACTGTTCTCCAAATAAGGTTTGGTGAATAACACTTTCTCCTTGCGCTCGTCCGTAATGGTGTACCCGTTCCAGATCATATCAATACGTCCGCTGTTCAGCTCCGATTCCTTGGCTGACCAGTCAATCGGCTGGAAGGTCACTTCTTTGCCCATTTTCTCAGCTGCCGCTTTCGCATAGTCAATATCAAAACCGACAATTTCATTATTGTCATCTCTAAAGCCCATAGGGGCAAACTTATCATCAATACCGATCACCAGCTTACCATCATTGCCTCCAGAACTGGAGCAGCCTGCTATCACAGCAATAGCCATAACTACCAATAGAACGAATATTCCTTTTCTCTTCATCTCTCTAATCCCCCTAGTAGATAACACATTGTAACATGTGCTTTAGTTCGGTAACACGTTATCAGTTTATCATGATAACATATCATGTGAGCTGCGTCGATAGAGAAGACAAACACTTATGTGTCAATATTAATTCGTTTTCTTCATAGGAATTATTTGTTTTTGGCATACAATAAGCCCCCGGGCAACAGCCTGGGGGCTTATTGTATATTCTTTTAATTATTAATGAAACGTATCCAACGTTCTTCCATGTCATTAACACGAGTGGATTCATGGGAATGGGATGCTTCCTCTATTTGCGCATAACTCCAGTCGCTCTTCGAAGTATCGGGCCAGGTAGGATCGAAATCACCTGTGAGTCCTCCGCGCTTCAATACCTTGTTCATGGCAACCACCGCTTCTGCCCGAGTCAGATTATCTTGCGGATGGAACTTGCCGTCCGTGCCCCCAATCATGATCCCTTCTGTCTTCAGTTCTTCAGCGGCATATTTAGCCCAATGACCGGCCGTGTCGCTATAGGTCAACGGTAATTCGCTGCTCGCAGTTTTACCCTTGAAGGCCAGAATGACCGCAGCCATCTCTCCCCGGCTGATAGACTTCTCGGGGTGGAAGAGTCCATCCGGATAACCTTTCATTATCCCCGTATCCTTCATAAGTTGAATTCCTGATGATGCCCAGTGAGTGGTCTTCACATCAGGGTAAGGCTTGACGGTTATCTTCTCCTGGGTTGTTCCAAGCAAGCGTGTCAATATAGCGGCCATTTCAGCCCGTGTAATGGAGTGGCCTGGCTTGAAGGTACCATCCGGGTATCCGTTGATGTACTTGTTATGAATCATACTGTTCAGGATCTCCAGTGTGAAGGATTCAAGACTTTTAGACTGTACTGTGCTGGCGCTTGATGGAGCCTTGTATTCAATACGAATGAGCATTCCTGCCTGAATGGGTTCACCGAGTGTCAGAACCAGCCGCTTATCGGCGGTAATCTCTGCATTCTGAACCTGGACAGGTTTGCCGGCAATCGTTACGGTTAACCCTTCAGTCGATAGAGTTCCCGCTGCAAGGGGCTGATCCAGCTTCAGCTCCAGCTGATGATCTATAAGACTGACGGTACCCGTGGTTACTTTTACCTTCTCAGGGAACACAGGGGTTGATGAACCCATTGGTGAACCCGAAGATGGATCCGCTGTTGGAGCAGCTGTCGGAACGGCTGTCGGAGCGGCTGTCGGAGCAGCTGTCGGAACCGGTGTTGGCACAGGATCAGTGACCTGAAAGAAACTAAAGGTACTGAATTTATCAATCGTAAATTTCAACCCTGTAGCTGCACCATTACTAGTAATAATCTCACCGGGAATGGAGTTCGGGCCCGTTCCTCTGACAATGGCTTCCGAACCATCCGAGTGCTGGATAAAGACGCGTAAGGAGTCAAGATACAGCTGGCGTTGTGTGGGATCGCTTGGTATCGAAAGATAGGTCAAAGGCAGTGTTACTTCAGTAGCGAATCCCGAATAATTAGTTTCAATTTCGCGTGGAATATCGAGCATTCGAATGTCTTTACTTCCAGCCTCCGCTCTTACCAGGGGATTCTGCAGAGTATCGTTAAAGATCGTCTGGCGTGTCGTCTCTGCCCGAACCGGAACAATCCGGAAAAAGAGATCGATGCCGGAGCTCTTTGCTTGAGCGACGGAAGCTGCCGGGAGCCGGACAGATCCTTCCGGGGTTGTAAGTTGAACTGCCTGATTATTGAGCTTGTCCAGAGCATCTACTGGAATCTCCATGGTGATTTCATCGGAACGCTCAGAGGTATCCCCATTCGGTTTATCATTAAACTGCATCTCCAGATCTGCTCCGGGTCCGATGGCGAGCAACAGTTTATCCATAGAAGTGGAAGATACAATCAGTTTGTCAATACGGCTGCCGTCCGACAAGGTGGTGCGGTTAATCAGAATCGGGATTTCTTTATCATTTACTTTGATGTTGCTGTCATTACGTGGACTTGTCGTTTTTGTTTCTGCAACATTTGTACTCTTGACGATCAGCAGAAAACTGCGGGACACATGCATTGCGCCTTTTGCAACGTTGGCCGTCAGAATAACACTTACGTCTTCTGCCTGGCGGTTAACGACCGCCTTGAATTCTCTCCCCTCTGCACTCCCCCAATCAGCAGGAGCATTTTCAATGGATATTACATCCGGCTTGTTAGAAGTCCATGTAATATCAGTATTATATTTACCGTCCTTGAGCAGGAATACAGGCAGTGTTACGCTTTCCCAGATGTCGCCAACACTGTAGCGTATCCATAGGCTTCGTACAGCTTCTTTCAATTGATTCTCATTAATATCAGCAACGTTCACGATCCCCATTGCCTTAACAGAAGCAGTATTGTCCAATCCTTTTGGCAAAGGACCCAAAGTACCTGTAAAGCTATATGCTGCAGCGTAGTTGCCATCGTACACAGGAACAGATTCATCGTCCCACGCAACCGGAACCGCTGCCTTGCTGCCGCCATCCAACGTAACCTCAACTATGGTGCCTAATGCTTCTTTGGCTTTCTCCTTTGTAGTGGAGTATGGCACATTCACGCTGACGTCTTCAGCTGACACGATATTTGTAGTGCCGGGAGGCAACACATGTACTGTCCCGCTTGCGTTAATAGAATTGTTATTATTCACACCCTCCGGCAATGAATTGAAGGTTCCTGCAAAAACATAAGAGCCGGCAACTGAACCGTCATAAGCAGGAACAGAATCTCCGCTCCAAGTGATTGGAACCGTAGCCGTTCCCCCGTCCTCCAGATCCACTGTAACGCTTGACCCAAGTGCACTTTTAGCGTCGTCAATGGTTGTCCCGTAGGGTGCGCTGTAACTCACATTAGTCACTGAAGCGATACTGGTACTACCAATCATGAAGGATGTGGCAGCAGATGCCGTATTCCCAGCTTCATCCGATGTAGTCGCTTCAGCGGTATGGTTGTCTTTTGTCCAATCGGAAGAAGGTGTATAGCTCCAATCACCGATATTATTTGCCGTCACATTCACAATGGTTGCCTGATCCAGATTCAAGCTGACTTCTGCATTAGGTTCAGAAATGCCTGTAATGGAATCACGGACATTCATATGTGAGGCTGCTACCGGGCTGATGACCGAAATAGTAGTGCTGGTCTTCACTAGCGCATGCATAGTAGCCGTGACTGAATTATTGTTGTCTGCTGACACTGTAACGGTATAGTTCTTTCCGCTTATCAACATAAATGTAGAAGGCGTTCTCACAGACCATTTGCCGGAAGTAACTGGCACATTGGACCAAGTATAGGATTGGGACGCATCACTATCATCAGTTATTACGACATCCACAGCGGTGTCCGTTGATCTGCCCCGGAAGACCGGTTCAGTTGTCGTCAGATAAATGTATGGATGTGAGCCGTTCTCGATGCTGACATCCAGCGCACTGACTCCGTAATTGACAATATTGCTGGCCACCTCAGTGCTTCCGTCTGAAGCCACAGCTTTGAACGTATGATAGTTGTTAACCGGTGTGGCTGTAAGCGGCTTATCGATGCTGATCGTCCAGTTGCCGCCTGAATCAGCAATAGTCTGCCTGGAGAGCACATTGTCGATGTACAGTTTGACCGTTTCATCGGGGTTCGCTGTTCCTATAACATTGGGTGTAGTAACATCTGAACGGGTATTATTCGCCGGTGAACTGATCGTGATGTTGCTCTGGAGGAATTTAATCACCTGTACCGCTTTGGCATTGGCATTATCTTCATCTACGGCAACGATCTTGTAAGTTGATCCTGGTGTAGGTTGACTTCCATTTATATAACTTATAGAAGCTATTGACCATATTCCCGGATTTCCAGTTACACCGAGTCTCATAGTTGAAGTCAATAGTGTCTCAGTCGCTAAATTAGGACCCGACAATCGGTATATGGAGAGTAGTACATTTCTGTTACCAGTTGCAGAACGGACAAAGGTCCCTGCAAAGCTGGTCGGAAACTGGTATGTGGAGTAACTAGGATTTCCTGTAATCGTCACTTTGGAGGCACCGATTCCAGTAAGCTGAGATGCGGTAGCCGTATACCCCTTCTCGTTCACCACACTCGCTGTGACCAGATAGGAGAATCCAGTAGCGATACCTGTAATACCTGATATGGACCAGGCATTATTGGTGATCGTCGTTGTTTTGGTAACTGCTGCCCCATTGCCGGAAGTAGGTGCAATAGTCAGAGTCACTGTCTGTCCATTTGCCACATTGGCAGTGGTGCCGGTTACAGATGCAGGGAAAGTTGTGTATGCATCCTGAAGGGCCGGTGCAATCGCTATATTAGGCCGGTAAATTCCGAAGGGAGACAGCTTAGCGTAGTCGCCGTAAGCTTCTTCCTGTCCATCCTTATTGATAACAGCCAGATTGGCCGCCTTGGAGGTAGCGAATGCAAACTTCAGAATAGATGCTGATGTGATACTTGAATCAATAGCTGTTAAGCTAGCTACAGGAATCTGGATATCGAGAAAATAATCACCGTTTGAATCCTCGGTCACCCGGGTGCCGGGTACATTCTTCCCGCTATTGTCAGTCTTATTCACAGCATGTACTACAGAACCGTTGTTATTGGATATATATATATAATCCTCATGAGGGGATTTACCATTAAGCCCAATGACGGCTTTGGTCGCAGTCCCATCGGAAACCTTCACCAGCCAGACGGAAGAGAGATATCCTCCTTTGTCATCCCGCGGGTCCCCTAATAGTCTCATGCGAAAAAACAGATTCGATCCGTCACCTGCTACATAGAACGAAGGAAGATCACCCGCGCCTTTAGATAATCCGCTCATAAAATCAACATCGTCCGGACTTATTCCCGGCTCGTTGGCTGGGTCATTGATTATCTTCCCACTGCTGTCCGTGTAAGCAGTGAAACTGGATGGCCATGGCTGAACGGGTGCATCTTCTGCCTGTATGGACGGCGCTGCCAAGGTAATTGAAGGCTGCGGCATGACCGTCATACAAAATAATAGAATTGCCAAATACATAGCCACTTTTGATGATGATTGCTTAATCCTCATAGTTTTGACCCCTCTTCTGTGTTGTGTTACAACATTCTAGCTGTGTGATCTCTTTCATAGACATAGAGATATTTACAGAATCTCACATATATCTATGAAATACAATCATTATTCGACAGATGCTGTCACTAATTTCACAGAATATTAATAGAGCGAATTATGAGGAGTCCTTAAATGGCCAATTAAGATTGAAGGCTTAATGCCGTTCTTTCCCGCTGAAAGATATCCTGCAGGTCATGCTTATTCAGCAGCAGGTCTTGCAAGGTGTATTCACTAAGCACCTGCAAATAGGCATTGAGCGCTCTGCCAAGCACGCCCTTTAATCCGCATGCTGGAGCGATTGGACAATGATTACCAGCAGGATTGAAGCATTCCACCAGATGGAAATCGTCTTCCATCCGTCGTACCACTTCACCGATGTTAATGAGCTCAGGCGACTGTGCCAGCCGTACTCCGCCTCCTCTGCCTCTTACCGTTTCTATATATCCCGCTTGACCGAGCTCGTGGGAAACCTTCATCAAATGATTTTTCGAAATATGATAAGCATCTGAAATCTCTTGTATCGTCGACAGCCCGCTTCGTTCTTTTGTCCCGAGATACATGAGGATGCGCAAAGAAAAATCAGTATACAGGGTAAGCCTCATCTGATCCACCGTTCCTTAGTTGAAATAATATTGTTCAGACATCGCGCCAAAATACTCCACAACCACTTCACGGAATTCCAGAGCAGCCTGCGAAATATACCGACCTTTGTGCCATAATAGAGCGATTTCCCTTACCAAATCGTGATTATCCACTTGGATATAATGGATGTGTTCCCGTGAGTTCCGTGCACTGCTAGGTATGAAAGCTATGCCAATTCCCGCTTCCACAAGAGCGCTTAACCTTGCAGGTTCATCGCCCTCATATACATATTGGGGTATAAATCCAGCTGATTCGCAAACAGTGTCCACTAAATCGCGAGTGCCGTAACCTCTCCTTACACCGACAAACCATTCGTCCTTTAGCTCTATCAAGGATATCCTTTTTCGATTTGCCAGATGATGCCCCTTAGGAACAGCGACAACGATCGGGTCAATGCATACGATTTGACATTCTATATCATCCCCTTGTATCGGAGGTGAAGACAAGCATACATCGATAGCTCCACTAAGAAGAAGTGTAACCATTTCCTGCGTGGCAAGCATTTGTACATGAAAAAGAACAGAAGGCATCTTTTTCCGAAACTCCCGAAGGATACTTGGCAACATGCTTGCGGCGGTCACCGCCAATTCCAGGGTGCTATGTTCCAGATTGGCAAGATCCTTAATCTCCTGCTTGCCTTGTTCTAATTCAAACAAAGCCCTTTCAGCACGACGGAGGAATCTGCTTCCGAAATCATTCAACCGCAGTCTTCTTCCGGTCCGGTCAAATAAGGGAACACCCAAATCCTCCTCCAGGCGGGCAATCGTTTTGCTCAGAGAGGATTGTGTAACATGCAGACTTCGTGCAGCTTCAGTAACATGTTCCAACCGGGCTACAGCAACAAAATACTGCAATTGAAGAAGTTCCATTGGCCAACCTCCATTCATTCCCTTAAGTCAATGAAATCATAACATAGAATGCGTTGGAGTAAATACATGATGTCAAGTAGGATATGATTATAACAATTTGGGGAGGTACTCACAATGAATTCGCGTAGCTGGTGGTTAATGATATCCGTGGGACTGGGGATTCTCTTGAATCCACTAAACTCTTCGATGGTCTCGGTGGCGATTCCAAGGCTGCAAAATGTGTTTCAGCTAGATTTCACAAAGGTTTCTTGGGTTATCTTTTCATTCTACATAGCGAGTGCTGTCGCTCAACCTGTCATGGGTAAGGCCAGTGATTTATTCGGCCGTAGAAAAATATTCCTTACCGGGCTATGCGTATCCTTCGCTGCCTCATTCTTAGCTGCGCTATCCCCAAGCTTTGGGTGGCTTATCGTGTTTCGAATTTTGCAATCCGTTGGAACAAGCATGATGGTTGCCGTTGGAATGGCCATTGTACGAGTTCATATCACAGAGAAGCAAGCTACCGCACTTTCTGTTTTGTCCATATTCCTATCCGGAGCAGCAGCTATTGGGCCCTTTATTGGCGGGGTGTTCATTCACTGGTGGGATTGGCATGCTATCTTTTTCGTCAATATTCCAATTGTAGTGGTTAGCTTTATAATGTCCTGGAAGACGATTCCTAAGGACGATTCGCAAGCAGCCATCGCAAGCAACACGTCTTTTCGGAAATGGGCCCATGTGATTGATGTGTCAGGCATCCTGCTTTTCACAACAGGTCTGGTAGCACTGCTCGTTGGATTACTGTCGGCCAAATCATCCGGTCACATCTCATGGCTAACTATCACTGAAATAGTGATAGGTCTCATGTTAATTTGGGCCTTCATCCGGCATGAATTGCATACGACTTCACCGTTTATTCCTTTGCGTACATTTGCCCATTATCCTGCGATGACTTGGGTCAATATCGAATTCATGCTCGTGAACGTATTGTATTATTCGGTGTTTTTCGGGCTTCCTTCCTATTTGCAAATCGTACGTCATGTCAGCGAATTCCATACAGGGATTCTGATGTTAACTTTAGGATTATGCTCGCTAGTCGTTTCCCCATTGGCAGGGCGTTGGATCGATCACTCAGGAGCAGCCCCGGCACTCTTGGTGTCCGCCATATTCATGACATTGGGATCTGTTGGGATCGTGTCATTGAATCAACATTCGCCGGTTATCAGTGTATGTCTGGCTTTAGCTGCTTTCGGCATAAGTAACGGGTTAAATAATGTTGGTATGCAAGCAGCCATGTTCAAAAGCTCACCGAAAGAAATAATCGGAGTAGCATCAGGGTTGTTTAATACATCCAGATACCTTGGAACGATTCTCTCCTCATTGTTGGTAGGGATCGTCATGGGCGGAAAGTTCAGCTTCGGGGGATTCCGTGTACTAGGGTTGATCCTCACGGGTGTTGCTCTGTCCTTGGTTATCATGAGCCTGCGTCGCCGGAAGTCAGAGCAAACGCAAGCGTAGGAGATTAAGTATCCAGTATCGATTGTTGGAGACTTTTTGAAAGGGTTTTAACAACTAAAAGATAAGAGTGGTCGATCATTGCCAATAGATCAGGCTCTGGCACGGAGCCATCGAGGGTTATGGAATTCCAGTGTTTTTTGTTCATATGGTAACCTGGACGAACGTTTTCATGCTGCTCTCTCAGATTATCCGCAATGACAGGATCACATTTCAGGTTGATAATGGTATGCTTCTCTAAATTCTCAAAGATAAGAGCGAACATTTTACCTTTAACTTTGATCACCAAGGGTTCAGGCCCAAAGGGATATTCCCTAGTCGCCCCCTTTTTCCGCAGACAATATTCGACGATATTCTCTTTCATATGGCTCATCATCTTAGCAACCCCTCATACCGAACTTATGTATCCTTACCTATTATAACAAAACGAGCCTTTCTTCAAAAAGAAAGACTCGCTATTCATTATTCATTCCAGCTTATGCGTGCTCCGTTGCCGGTTGTGGAAAGTTACTATCTCCCTCATGCCCGCCTGCTTCAACAGTTCCAGCTGCAGATCCGTATAACCGCCGAGATCTTCTGGGAAATGCGCATCGGTAGAGGTCGTGAGAAGTACGCCTTTGTCCGCCAATACCGCCAGGAAAGCGGGGCTTGGGCACATCTCCTTAATCGGATAACGGTACACCATTCCAGCGTTGATCTCTGTGGCAGTATCATGTGCAATCAGCAGATCAGCAATCTGCTCATACATAGGCAGTAGCAGCTCTTCATCCGGGCGGTAGTTAAAGGCCTTGAGGTTATCGAGGTGGGCAACAATATCGAACAAACGTGAAGTGACCGCATATCCGACAATCTCGAAGAACCGGGCGTACAGAGCTTCCAGATCGAATTGTTCAAAGTACTTTTGCGTCGCCGGATTGTCAAAACCCCAGCCATCTACAAAATGCACAGAACCGATCACATAGTCATAAGGCTGTTCTGCCAAAATCCCGCTTAGCTCCAGCTCACAGCCGGGAAAATAGTCCGCTTCGATACCAAGACGCAGCTCTATTCCCTCACGCCGCCACTTGTCCTTTTGGAGCTGAATGCATCTTACAAAATCGTCCGAATCCGCCATACACACCTGATCCAGCCACTCTCGCTGCAACCGGCCTATCCAGGTATCATCCAGGATCATATGCTTTTCATAATAGGCTTTATACTTCGTGAACCGGTACAGATGATCGACGATGCCGACGGTGTGCATCCCTCGCTTCTTAGCTTGCTCCAGATACAGGTCCAGCCACTCGGTGGTAAAGGCTCCGCCCGCGATGCGCTGTTCAAGCAGACCGAAGCTATCCTGCATCCAGGACAGTGTATGTGTCTTTTCAGAGCTGCCCTTCATCGTGGTCAGACTCTCCAGCGTACGCTGCAGCCACCTTGGTGAATACGGCCCTTCTTCCAGATGGAGATGGAAATCTACCTTCATTTCGTATACCCTCCTGTTGTCTCTGTCCATGCTTAGGTCAAACTACACCGCCATCCTCCAACCTGATCCATGTCTCGAACCGCCGTTCCCCTTCCTGGAGTCGAATCACCCTTGCTCCGCGCTGCAGGGCCCCGTATGTGTTATGCCCGGTCACCCGGCCATAGGCAAGCGTTATTCCGTGCAGTACGCCTATGTAATCATTGTCATGATCGTGTCCGGCGAAGGTTGCCATCACATCTCCTGCTTCCAGCATGGCCGCGAACCAGCCACTGTTTACTTTGGAGCAGCAGACCATTTCTCCCTTATTCCCGGCTACACTTCCCGATTGCCATACCTCATTGTATTCTGGAATCGGAATATGCATAAATGCCAGCGCAGGCAGCACTTTGCCATTTCTCTCCCGGATCTTAGCAGATTCCTGTGAATACCAGCCGACTTGATCAGGATGAATCCAGGCATACCCGCCGATAGCTGCAGGAGCATATTCACCCGAATCCACGAAATATAGTACCGCAGACTCCCGTTCTTCCGCATGGCTATAGAGGGATAGCACATAATTGCCTGTACCTTGTATTTCTTCCGGTCCCGCTTCAGCCATACATAACTCATATTCTGATAAAATCGCCTGAAGCTCTGCCCTTGTAACCCCCTTCTCCGTATCATGGTTACCATAGATCACGGCAAACGGCGTTCCCGCCTGTGCCGCTACCTCAATTACCCGGCGGAATGTAGCCTTGGGGTCTACCGTATCTGCGCTGTAGATCAGATCGCCAGTGAACACGACCAGATCCGGCTGCTCGGTTTCCAGAATACGCTTCATAAGTTCCAGCGTCCGGGCATCACGCTCCGGCTCGATTCCATCCTGGAGATGGATATCCGTAAACTGCACAATTTTAAAAGTCCCATTCGGATGAAAGGAAAGTCGACGTGTAATCATGTTAAGCCTCCTGAATTCCGGGATCTCATCCCTGTGATGCCCAAGTTGTTCTTTTGTGCTTTTACGTTGTTTTGTGTGGCTTTTATTTTAAAATATCATTAATAGTCAAAGGGATGCAAGCTTTATTTTTATATGTAGGGATAGAACTGGATAATCTGCAACGTGTGTCTGGAATCACTAGAGGGTGCTTCGAAAGATCGTATATTTAAAGTGTCCGGGAAATATGGTATCGCACTGGAGGTAATTATTGTTGAAAAAATATATTCCTAATCAACATGGCGCTTGGGCCATGCTGGTACTCCCTTTTTTGTTCGGAATGGCGGCCTCACAGGCCCTATTCCTTCATATTCCATTGTTCTTGTGCTGGCTGTTCATTTATTTATTCATCTTTCAACTTTTGCAAGGAGTCAAAACGCGACGGTTTGACAGGGTTCTCAAGCCTCTTAAAGTATATGGTCTGCTGCTCCTCCCTTTTGTTATCTATCTGACCGCTGCCAAGCCTAAGCTTCTCTGGTTCGCCCTGCTGGCCCTACCACTTTTTGCTGTAAATCTGTATTATGCCAGAACCAAAAATGAACGTGCGCTGCTCAACGATATCTCAGGGATTCTGCTGTTCTGTCTGATGGTGTTTCCCGTATTTTATGTTGGCGGAGGTACAAGCTGGGAAACAGCTACCGAATTGTTTATCTTGGCGTTACTATATTTTGTAGGGACTGCCTTGTACGTAAAAACGATTATTCGTGAGAAAAACAATCCAAAGTATTATTACGCATCGGTAGTGTATCATAGTCTATTTATACTTATTGGTGTGTTCCTCTTCCCTTCATTAACCTGCCCCCTGCTCCTTCTGCTTGCGCGCGCGGCAAGCCTTCCCAGAACAAAAATCACAGCCAAACGAACCGGAATGCTGGAAATTGTCTTTTCCATTATGCTGTACATATCGGTGATTATCTTCTATTTCTAATTGTTCGGTGAAAATAAAGTATTAGACTGACAATGCTTCATTAAGCTGAGGAGCAGGATAGTTTAGAAATACCCCGTCTAATTAATCTGATTTTTCTCCAAACTTATTTCCGAATTCCTCCATTAAATCAATAATTGGAATCAATTGTTCTCCTTTTGACGTCAGTGAGTACTCAACACGCGGAGGCACCTCAGGGTAAACCTTACGGTTAATTAAGCCATCTGCCTCCAATTCCCGAAGTTGCTTTGTTAGAGACCCTTGTGAAATACCCCATAAAAGAGTTTTAATTTCGTTGTATCGGTGTGGCTTGAATTTTAGAAACCAAAGAATCATATACTTCCAACGTCCTGAAAGCAGATTTTGGGTATAAGCAATTCCATATATTTCCCTATGGTCCGTCTTACATTCTTCATTAAATCCTTCTTTGTTGATTTTAGACACCAATTCCACCTCATTCTGCTGTTAGGTACAAAAAATAGTACTATGTCACTTATTATTGCCCTCTTCAAAAAAGCGAGTAACGTATATATATTAGTGCATGTAGACAAAATACTCAAAAAATCAACTTTAATACAAATAGGAGGAATAAAAATGAGATTTGGAATTATAGGTGCAGGAGCAATAGGGGCAAGTATTTCTAATAAATTAGTTGAGAATGGGCATAACGTAAAAATTGCAGAAACTCGTGGAGTTGAACATTTAGAAGGAAAAGAGTTTGCTGGAACACCTGCGAGTTTGGAAGATGTAATTACAAATATTGATGTTCTTATAATATCTCTTCCTTCTCATGTAATACCAAGCATCCGTGATACTATAGACAAAATTGGAGAAGAAGTTATTGTTGTAGACACATCAAATTATTATCCTTTTAGGGATAATAAAATTGAAGAAATTGAGAACGGAATGGTTGAAAGTCTTTGGGTTTCAAACCAATTAGGTAGACCTATCATTAAAGCGTTCAACAATCAATTAGCGTATACATTAAAAAATAATGGAACTCCTGAAGGTACTAGTGGTCGCATTGCAATGGCGGTGGCTGGTAACGTTCAATCCCATAAAGAAGTAATTATGGACGTAGTAAATGTGCTAGGCTTTGATGCCGTAGATGGTGGCTCTTTAAATGATTCGTGGAGACAACAGCCCGGAAACCCTGGCTACTGCACGGAACTAACGAAAGAGGAATTAACCGAAGCATTAACGAGGGCGAATAAGGAAAAAGCCCCGTTTTTAAGAGATCAGGCAATAGCAAGATTTTCTACTACAACTGCAGGCGGATACTCACATCAAGATGTTGTTAATCTAAATAGAGAGATATATAATTCATAAGTTTTGACGTTAATCTAACGGGAAACGTTAGTTAAACGAAACAGCGGCAGTCTAAGACTTTATTATCAAGTCTTGGTTCGTCACTGCTTTTATTAATGGATCAGTTTAAAATTTATTTTTCAAAAGCTGACGATCCTTCAAAACAAAAACCCCGTTAAATCAATGAATCCAGTCGAATACTTTATTTTCTTTGAACACTAATTACAATAAATCTCTTGGAAAGCAAAGAAGCGGGTCTCCGATAACGGAACCCGCTTCTTTGTATATTGATAGTGCTACTCTTCGATCATGTCGTGATTCCCGGCCCCCGGAGGGACGATAGGATATACATTGGATTCTTCGGTAATATCAAATTCCATGATTACGACTCCCTTTGTGTGCAATGCCTCTTCAATAATGCACTCTGCTTCCTCCAGGGTCTGCGCCCGAAATCCGTGCGCACCAAAAGATTGGGCCATTAGAGCAAAGTCAGGTGAACTGATGTGCACCGAAGAGTACCTTCGCCCTAGAAAAAGCTGCTGCCACTGCCGGACCATCCCAAGGTATCCATTCTTAAGAATGGCGACCTTCAGATTAATGCCCAGATCCACAGCAGTCATGATCTCCTGTATATTCATCTGGAAGCTTCCATCCCCTGTAATACAGATGACTTCCCTGTCGGGATAGGCCACTGCTGCACCGATGGCTGCCGGCAATCCATAGCCCATGGTTCCAAGTCCACCGGAGGTTAGAAAAGAGCGCGGTTCGGTAAAGTTGTAGTGTCTGGCTGTCCAGATTTGATGTTGGCCTACATCGGTTGATACGATGGCATTGCCGTCTGTAGCTGCATCAATACATTTAATTACTTCCTGTGGAGTCAATTTCGCTACTGGTTGGGGAGAAGATTTAGAGGATCGCTGTATCCACTGCTGAATCTGTTTCTCCCAAAGGGAGTGGTCACTCCTATGTATTTCTTCCATCAATCCGGCAAGCATTTCCGATATGAGTCCTGTTATGGCAAGGTCAACATTGATGTTCTTATTGAGTTCAGAGGAATCAATATCAACTTGTATTTTAAAAGAGCCGGGAGAGAATGACTTGCGGTTTCCTGTCACACGATCACTGAAGCGAACCCCGAGACATAGTACCAAATCGGCTGCCTGTAATGCACGATTGGCAGCTACAGTTCCATGCATCCCCACCATGCCCAGATGCTGTGGATGATCGGAAGGCAGGGCGCCGAGTCCCATTAGCGTACTCGCAACAGGAAGCCGAAATCTCTCCACAAACTTTCTTAGCCATGAAGGTGTCTCATCTGTCATACAGCCGCCTCCAACTAGAACTAATGGGCGTTCTGCATGATTGAACTGCTCTGCTGCAAGCTGTAAGCTATCGGCAGGGATCACTGAATATGGCTGATAACCGCGGATATGTAAGGGTGCTGGCGATATTTCACTGTAATGGTTGTCCTCTACTGTGGACGTCATCACATTCTTCGGCAGATCGATCAGCACAGGACCGGGACGGCCTGTTGTGGCCAAATAAAAGGCTTCATGTACAATCCTCTGTAGATCGCCTATATCCCTAACCATATAATTATGTTTCGTAATAGGCATCGTCATTCCGTAAATATCCACTTCCTGAAAACTATCCAGACCAATTAATTCGGTAGCCACCTGACCCGTAAGGATAATCATTGGAATAGAATCCATAAACGCTGTCGCAATTCCGGTAATGGCGTTAGTTGCACCAGGTCCGCTTGTGACAAGTGCAAGTCCGGGACGCCCCGTGGACCGCGCATAACCATCGGCGGCATGAACGGCCGCCTGTTCATGTCTTACTAAGACATGATGTAAGGTATTACAATCAAACAAAGCGTCGTATAGAGGAAGTACGGCTCCCCCCGGATATCCAAAAATCGTGTCGACCTTCTTGTCAAGCAATAACTGAATCAGCAGTTCCGCTCCGTTCATGGGTGACCATCGTCTCCTACCTTTATTAATTCATACCATCTTGTGTATTCCAACCCGTCAGCCACCAATATACGACATACTTATCTTGTTCCGGCTCCCTGCAGTTTGTTCCTGGCGCTCATCGGAATACCTGTCTCCGCGCAGCTCCCATACCTCTTTAATCACACGGAGCAGCGTACGGTCGTCAGCTCCGGTGCGAAGCAATGTCCGCAGGTCCGTACCCTTTGATGCAAACAGACAAGTATAGAATTTACCGTCAGAAGATAACCTTGCCCTCGTACAGGACGAACAAAAGGATTCAGACACCGAAGTGATAAATCCCACCTCAGTCTTACAGTCTTGATAACGGTAACGTTGTGCTACCTCTCCATAGCTCTCTTGCTCCGAAGCCTCTAACTTATAATCGTTTTGAAGGTATTGGAGAATGTCCTTTTTGGTAACAACTTTAGCCAGACTCCAGCCATTGTCATTTCCTACATCCATAAATTCAATGAAGCGCAGCGTAATGTTACGTTCCTTGAAATAGGCAGCCATCGGCAGGATCTCTGATTCATTTACACCTTTTTGAACCACCATGTTGATTTTGATCTCATAGCCCATTTCACGGGCTTGATCAATATTTCTCAGAATAAGAGAAGGTTTCGTGCCTCTTCCGTTCATTTTTCCGAAAATCACGGGATCCAGCGCATCCAGGCTAATATTTAATCGCCGCAATCCCGCATCGTACAGCTTTTTTGCATGCTGCCCCAGGAAAATACCGTTAGTGGTCAATCCGATGTCCTCTACACCATTCAAATCCCGGATGCCTGATACAAGCTCATGAAGATCCTTCCGCAGTAGCGGTTCTCCCCCGGTCAGTCGGATTTTGCCAACTCCCAAAGATATAAAGAGTTTACTCAAACGAATAATCTCTTCAAAAGACAGCAGTTCGCGGGCGGGCATGAAGGCGTAATCGTCACCGAATATTTCCTTCGGCATGCAGTAGGTACAGCGAAAATTACAACGGTCAGTTACCGAAATCCTCAAATCCCGGATCGGACGTTTTAGTTGATCAATGATGGGTGTCGTTCTCATACGCCCTCCTCCCATTTCTAGTAATCTCCCACTTATTTGTGCGTAATATCGCTGAATGTACCGACATAACGAATATCTGCCCCGGTCTCATCCTTGACGGCACTAATATTCAGCAGCTGGAGATACTCCTCTCCATTCTTTCTTTTGTTCCAAATTTCACCCTGCCAAAACCCTTTTGCCCGGATTTCGCTCCACATGCTGCGGTAAAAACCTTCCGGCTGCCTTCCTGACTTCAGCACGTTTGGCAATTTGCCCAGCACCTCCGCTTCTGTAAAGCCAGTAAGCTTCGTAAATGCAGGGTTGACACTCTTGATCACACCCGAAGCATCCGTTACGAGAATTCCCTGGGCCGTAGATTTGAACACTTCGGAAGTAAGTGCCAGGCGATCGTTGTAATAGAGCCAAATCACAAGAACAAGACTCGCCAAGGCCACTTGGGACAGCAGCATGAACCCTATCGAATATTGGCCTGTGATTGAAAAAATAATCGAGAGCATAATCGGCGGGAAAAACCCGCCCAGTCCACCCATCATGGAGACAATCCCGTTGGCAATCCCCGCCTGTTTATTGAAATAAAGCGGGACTAACTTGAAGATAACTCCATTTCCTATCCCTGCACTGAACGCAATGGCCAGGCACCCCACCGTGTACAGTCCAATAGAGGGCAGAAATGCTAAGAGGATCGCAGCAATAGTATAAATACTGAACGTCCCGATGAGCAGAAATAAAGGCTGGAATTTGTCAGCCAGCCAGCCGCCAACCGGCCGGAAGAAGGTGGCAACAGCAATAAAGCCCGCGGTTCGCATGCCTGCATCCACCTTTTCCAGTCCAAAATTGGATACCAGAAAGTTAGGAAGATAGATTGTAAAGGCGACAAACGACCCGAACGTAATGAAATAGAACAACGAGAACAACCAGAGCTTCTCATTAGCGGCTACACCTTTAATCTGATCAATAATAGGCGTTCTTACCTTAGGCTCATGACGGTCTCCGAAAAAGAAATTAAGCGCAATAAAGACCAGCAGAAGGATCAGATACAGCTTCACAGCAGTCGCCCAGCCATAATGGGCAGCGACGATCGGAGCAGTAAATGTGGTTAGGGCCGTACCCAAATTCCCAACCCCGTAGATCCCGTTAACAAACCCGTGTTTTTCTTTGGGGAAATACTTGGGCAACGAGGTAACTCCTACGGAAAAAACAGCGCCTCCAATCCCTAAAAACGTACCGCCAACGATCAGGTCCATATATGTGGTGGCATTGCTAATATAGAAGACTGGAAAGAGAAGAAGGATAAAGCTGATCAGAAAAATGATACGGGCTCCAAAAATATTGGCATAGTAGCCGAGCGGTATACGCAGGATCGAACCAAGCACTACGGGAATCGCCGTGACCATGGCCAGTTTTCCCGATGGAATAGAAATATCCTCGGAAATAAAAGGCATTAGTGATGAAATAATTACCCATACCATAAAGCCAACGATCAAATTCAGGGTTTGTAACGGCAACTGCATTTTTTTAATCATGTCATTCACCTTTTCCGCCATTATTCTTATCTGCTGATTGTATATATTCACTTCCTGTCCTTATTGTATCTGCCCTTACTCGGCTACTGATATAGGGGAGTACCCTGTCCCTGAGAGGGGATTCCCTGAAATATAAAAAAGCTCTATCATCCTTAGGAGGACAATAAAGCCGTATGGAGATTTTATGTGATTAGTGTGTTCATTTTTGAAAAAAGCCGCCTGTGGTCCGGTTCGTTCAGCTGAGTCTCGGCCATTGGAAAAATCACAGCTTCTTCTTTGACAAAATGCACGGTTAATATTTCAAAAGCCTCTGCAGCATCTTTCACGGCGGACATCATCTTTGACAGCGACAGCGGTTCCATGTCAACTGCCGTATGGTGAAGGAAATGTCCCAAATAACCGTCGATTTCCACATGCTCTTCCTGAATTCCAACCAGCGGCCCTTGTTCAAAACCTATATACCGGCCGAGCAGCGGGAAAAAGTGTTCTTCCTCTTTATGTGTATGCTTGGCAAGCGGAATCTGAAACTCCAGAATCAATCTCCGCAGCTCCCCGATTCTGTGACGAGCTTCCTCTTCACTGATCAGATCGTCTTGTTCAAAAGAAAGAACAATCGCGTGCCATTCTCCCATCAGATAGGATAAATAGCGGTGTTCGTTCTCTAGAATACGCATAGCAGGTGAAGTAGAGTGCATACCGGTAGAATTCGGCATAAATACCTCCAATCGAAACTTAGAAATCCAGCAGCTTTTTTTTCAAGGCATATTCCACCAGTTCCGGCCGGCTCTTCAGGTTTAATTTTTCCATGATTTTTGATTTATGGGCCTCCACCGTCTTCACGGAGATAAACAGCCTTTCTGCGATCTCTTTATTGCCATAGCCTTTAGCGATCAGCGGCAAAATCTCAAGCTCCCGCTTGGACAACAGTTCAAACAGGTCTTCTGAAGCGGCAGTTTTATCCTTTTTGATGAATTCACGGACCAGGGAGGTAGCCAATTTGGGATGAATATAGGTTCCTCCCTGATGAATAGTGCGAATAGCCAGTAATAGCTCCTCATCCGGCGCACTTTTCAGCACATAACCTGACGCTCCGTTCTTCAGGACATGGAACAGATATTCTTCATCATCATGCATGGTCAGAATTAATATTTTGGTATCGGGGTAATCCTCCTTGATCTTGCCTGTAGCGATCAGTCCGCTCTCTCCGGGCGGCATGCTAAGATCCATGATCAGGATATCCGGCCTGCATTTCGCTACCATGGCATAGGCTTCTATCCCGTCGGCAGCAGCACCAATGACTTCGATGTCATCCTGGAAATTAAGAATCATGGCAAAACCGCTGCGCACAATGGCATGGTCGTCTGCGATAACGATCTTCATCCGGTGATCATTCCTTTCCACTTCCATCTCCGGCAGGAACTTGAATAATAATTGTAGTTCCCTTTCCTGCCTCCGTCCTTATGCTGAAGCTGCCTCCTACTAATTCTGCACGCTCCTGCATACCGTATAATCCCAGTCCGGTACCGTTTGGTTCATCCCCTAAGTTAAAGCCGATACCTTCATCTTCGATTGTGAGCTTCAGCATTCCGTCACGCTCGGTAAGTTTTACTTGGACCATGTCTACCTGTGCATACTTTAGAGCATTGAGCACAGCTTCCTGGCAGACCCGGTACATCACCGTTTCTATTTCACTGTCATAGCGGTTCTCGGAGAGATCGGAATCAAATTCTATGATAAGTCCGTAGATTTGCTCCAGCCGCTTAAAGTGGGAACGGAAGGCTGCTTCCAGCCCGAAATCATCGAGCGCAGCCGGACGAAGCTCCACAGAGAGATTGCGGATATCATTCAGGAGCCGCGTCATAGAGACTTCGGTCTGCTTGACCTTCTTAAGTATGTTGTCATCTGTGGTCATGTACTTAAGCACCCGCAAATCCACTACAGCGCTCATAAGCTCCTGGGCAACGCTGTCATGCAGTTCACGGGAAATCCGCTTTCGCTCATTCTCTTGTGCTTCAATCACATGCTTCATCATTTTATTCTGATAAAAATTCTCCTGGGTCTTGAACTGTCTGGTTAGATCCCGGAGCATTAACACCCGGATCCCATTCTCGGGATCTATCGTATGAAAGCTTGCTGTGTAGGGTACAATCCCTTTGTATTTCGTCTCAAGGTAAACCTGGTAGGAGGTGAAATCCTCGGATTCAGTTGTATGAAAAAAGCAGTTGGAACAGGTACGGAGCTCATGGTCACTGGTATACCCCCTGCATGTACTGCAGAGAGCAAGGGAATTCCCTTGCTCTAGCTGGTCTAGAAAGTCGCTGTCCACAATACTGGAGGCTGCAGGATTCATGGCCAGTGTCTTCCCTTCCCTGTCAAAAAAGAAGATAGCTTCCCTGCTGTTCTCAAACAGCTTCAGCATCAGAATATTTAGTGAATCCATCCCGGTTGGCAGCATCAACTCAGCAACAATTCCTTCCCGTTCAAGTCTCCAATCCCCTTACGAGCCATACTCTCCAGATCCCTCAGCATGGTTTCATTAACCTGCTGAATCCCCCGGAAACCACCAAGAAGCACACCGGCTACACGGGCATCGTTCCACAGGGGTACTGCCCCTATACTCTGCAGATTCTCTGATTTAACAATCGGATAATTAAACAGCATTTCTTGCCGAACCTGTTCTTTTACTGAAGAGAGTAAGAACGGCTTTCCGGTTTTGAATACGATGCCCGCTACTCCTCTTCCCGACTGAAGAACAATCCCTTTATAACGGGAATTCAGATTGCCGGAGGCGTATTTCCATCGGATGACATAATCATATTCTGCAGGGTCTGCAAGTGCCAATGACATGAAATCATACCCTAAAGCTTCACGGATCAGGTCAAGCTCCAGCTGATAATCAACCTTGTTTTTCATCGTGTTCTCTCCTATTTGAACAGGGAAAGAAGTGCACACTTACTTTCCTTTAATTCGATTTATGTCTTCTGTATAGAATATAACTTCTGCCTACATAATTCAACGGAACACTCCATACATGAACAAGCCGGGTAAAGGGCCAGAATGCGAAGATCGCGAAACCTGACAGGACGTGAATTTTAAAGGATAGCGGCACAGTTGTCATTAACGCAGGATCGGGTCTGAACATAAACAAGCCACGGAACCATACGGAAATGGTCTCACGGTAATCAAATTCAGGCTGCACCGCGTTGGTAACAAGTGTAGAGTACATGCCCATAAATACAATGAACAAGAGCAGAGAATTAACAATCAAATCAGAAGCGCTGCTTAGCCGCCGGACGTTCTTAAGTGTAAATCGCCGTGAGGTAAGAATCAGCATACCGGCCAGAGTGACGATTCCAAAAATCCCACCGATATATACTGCCCCGATATGATACGTATGCTCATTTACACCCACAGCCTCCATCCATGATTTTGGAACAACGAGACCGCCAATGTGTCCGAAGATAACAGGAATAATTCCAAGATGAAAGAGAATACTTCCATATTTCAGTTGTTTCTTCTCGATAAATTCACTGGATTTGGCCGTCCAGTTGAACTGGTCTCTCCGGTAGCGGTAGATATGCCCAACAACAAAAACGACTAGGCAAATGTATGGAATAATGACCCATAAGAATTGATCGAACATATTCATTGACTGACTGCCTCCTGTTCGATGCAAGCTTTGAGTGTTTCCCGAAGACCCTTCACCAGGTGGAAATACGGGCTTTGATTCTTGTCCAGCGCCTGAAGCAAGTGATATGTGCCATCCTCCAGAACCCCAATCAGCATCCGGAAATTCTCGGGTGTCCGTGAATCGTTAAGCCATTCGGCTGCATAAAGAAATTCACACATGAGCGGCAAGTAGTCCGGCAATTCACCTTCAGGCATTTCAAGCCCATACATTTCATACAGCATTTTTAGTTTGGCGAGGATTTGACCACGTTCCTTGGCATCCTCAAATTTAAAATAGGTCATATACAGTGCACAATCCCGCTGAAAATCAAAGGTTGCTGCATATTGTTCCTGTATCTCATCCAAACTGTATTGCTGCATGAGCGTCCCGTACATATGCAGATGGTGGTAAGCCGGATGTCCCTCTTCGAACACCTCTTCCGGGAAAGACTGTTGAAAATCCTGACTTTCTGGATACATTAGCTGCAATGCAAAGTACCCGAAGGAGTGCTTGAATGTATACAGCTTCGTTAAATCAATCACGCCAGATCCCTCCGTAGAAGTTCTCTTCGTATAATTCCTTGGCCGTCTTCGACTCCGAACCGGCAGTATTTGACGGACCGCATCCATCACATCCCGATCCTGATGACCCGAAGGAACCCATGTCACCCATCCGGTTGCCATACCCAGCAGAGCCTTGGGCACGATATGGATTCATAGTTTGTTCCTTATGGGATGTCGGAATTACAAAGCGGTCCTCATATTTGGCGATAGCCAACAAGCGGTACATCTGTTCAGTCTGCTGTGCTGTCAATCCTACCCGCTCAAGCCGGCTTGCATCGAAGGGTTGATTGGCTGATTTAGCACGCATATACGAGCGCATCATAGCCATCCGCTGGAGAGCTTCTTTTACCGTCTGAGTGTCGCCTGCGGTCAGCATATTGGCCAGATACTGGATGGGTGTCCGCATTTCCTCGATCGCCGGGAAAATCATATCCGGATTCTTCAGAGAATCCTTCCCTTCAAAATAATTCATTATCGGGCTGAGTGGCGGGACATACCATACCATCGGCAGCGTCCGGTATTCCGGGTGCAGCGGGAACGCCAGCTTATGTTCAATGGCAAGCTTATATACCGGTGAATTCTGGGCGGCTTCCAGCCAATCCTCAGAGATCCCGTCTTTTCTGGCTTGGGCGATGACTTCAGGATCATGCGGATTCATAAATAAATCACATTGGGCTTTGTACAGATCTTTCTCATCCGGTGTGGAAGCAGCCTCCAGCACCTTGTCCGCGTCGTAGAGCAGAACGCCTAGATAACGGATACGACCAGTACAGGTCTCAGAGCATACCGTCGGCAATCCAGCTTCCACACGCGGGAAGCAAAACGTACATTTTTCCGCTTTGTTGGTCTGCCAGTTGAAATATACCTTCTTATATGGACAGCCCGTCATGCAGTATCTCCAGCCCCGGCAGGCCTCCTGATCTACGAGAACAATGCCATCCTCTTCCCTTTTATACATCGCTCCTGAAGGACAAGAGGCGACACAGCTGGGATTAAGGCAGTGTTCACACAACCGTGGCAGATAGATCATGAACGATTGTTCAAAGTTGAACTTGATCTCCTCTTCAATCTTCTGGATATTCGGATCAAGCGGTCCGGTTACGTGTGCGCCGGCCAGATCATCCTCCCAGTTCGGACCCCACTCCAGGTCCATCTTCTCGCCTGTTACTGCCGAATGCGCACGTGCCACAGGTGAATGCTTTTGTTCCCCCGCGTCCGTAAGATGCTCATAATTGTATGTCCAGGGTTCATAATAATCCTTCATCTCTGGCATGTCCGGGTTATAAAAAATCTTCCCGAGCGCGATCTTGGACAACTTGTTGCCGGATTTCAGCTCAAGCTTGCCTTTGCGGAGCTGCCAGCCCCCTTTGTAGAGTTCCTGATCTTCCCAGCGTTTCGGATAACCGATACCCGGTTTGGTCTCCACGTTGTTAAACCACATATATTCCGCACCTTTGCGGTTGGTCCAGGTCGTTTTGCAGGTCACGCTGCAGGTATGACAGCCTATGCACTTATCCAGATTCATCACCATTGCTACTTGCGCTTTAATCTTCAAGCCAGTTGACCTCCTTCATTTTTCGCACGGCTACGTATACATCACGCTGGTTGCCGATTGGGCCGTAGTAGTTAAATCCATAGCTGAGCTGTGCGTAACCCCCAACCATCTGGGTGGGCTTAAGATGAATTCGGGTGGGAGCATTATGACTGCCGCCACGCGTATCGGTAATCTCGGAGCCGGGTACTTGAATATGCTTGTCTTGTGCGTGATACATGAACATGGTGCCTCTAGGCATACGGTGGCTGACGACAGCACGGGCAGTGACCACGCCATTCCGGTTGTAGACCTCCAGCCAATCATTATCAGCAATATCGTGCTGTTCTGCGTCCTCGTTGTTAATCCACACCGTAGGCCCGCCACGGAAAAGAGTCAGCATGTGCTGGTTGTCCTGATATGTGGAGTGAATATTCCACTTGCCGTGTGGTGTTAAATACCGAAGGACAAGCGCATCCTGCCCGCCTTTTACTTCCCTGTCCCGCGGTCCGAATACCATCGGCGGCAAGGTCGGTTTGTAGATAGGCAATGCTTCACCAAACTGTTGAAAGATTTCATGATCAATATAGAAGTGCTGTCTGCCTGTCAGGGTCCGGAACGGGACCAGACGTTCAATATTGGTAGTGAACGGCGAATACCTGCGCCCTTGTTTGTTGGAACCGCTGAATACCGGTGTAGGAATCACTTCCCGGGGCTGTGCGGTGATGCTATGGAATGTGATTTTCTCCGCAGCCCGGTCCGCTGAGATATCTCTTAACACAACGCCAGAATCCTTCTCTGCCTGTTCGTAGGCTTTCTGGGATACCCGGCCATTGGTTGCAGAAGACAGATGAAGAATCGTATCTGCTACCTGACGGGCAGTTTGAATTTTGGGCAAACCATCTTTGATCGAATCATCATAAAAGACCCCGTTCAGACGTTTCAGCTCTTCATATTCATCAGCCACGGAGAAGCTGATGCCGTGTGCGCCTGCTTTGCCGGAGACCAGATTAGGTCCAAGTGAGATGTATTTATCATGAATCTTGGTATAATCTCGTTCCACAATAATCAGATTTGGCATCGTTTTGCCCGGAACAGCTTCCACTTCACCTTTGGCCCAGTCTTTGACCAAGCCCATCGGCTGAGAAATCTCACTGATCGAATCATGGGCAAGCGGTGTAGCGACTAGATCTTTGTAGACACCCGGCAACTCTGACTTCGCCATTTCCGAGAAGACTTCCGAGAGCTGGCGGTAAATATCCCAATCTGAACGGGATTCCCACAGCGGATTGACCGCAGGATTAAATGGATGAACGAACGGATGCATATCTGTTGAGGATAAATCCGTCTTCTCATACCAGGTAGCCGCCGGAAGAACGACATCTGCATACAACGGGGTTGTGGTCATACGAAAATCCAGCGCGACCATCAGATCCAGCTTGCCTTCTACATCCTCCCGCCAGACGATTTCTTCGGGTTTCTGCTCTTCATTCGGCGTGGCAAGCAGTCCATCTGATGCACCGAGCAGATGCTTCATAAAGTATTCCTGGCCCTTCGCGGAGCTGGATATCAGATTAGAACGCCATATGAATAAGCTTCGCGGGAAATTCTCGGGTGCACCCGGATCTTCTAGAGCAAAACGGGTCGTTCTTGATTTGATCTCCTCCAGCGTATGGGCGATGATCTCAGCATTGGTTTTTTTGCCCTGCTGAGCGGCTTCTTCTGCGAACATGAGGCTGTTCTTGTTAAACTGCGGGAAGGAAGGCAGCCAGCCCAGCCTTGCCGCAAGCACATTGTAATCGGCGGGGTGCTGGTAGGCTACCTCTCCTGCTGTCGGTGACTTAAGCGAATCGGTACCACTCTCTTCGTAACGCCATTGTTCTGTTGCGAAGTAGAAAAACGACGTAGCATTCTGCTGCCGGGACGGGCCCTGCCAATCCTTCGCAAAAGCGATAGTCGACCATCCTTCGATCGGGCGGCATTTCTCTTGACCAACATAGTGCGCCCAGCCGCCCCCGTTTACCCCCTGGGATGCGGTAAGAATTACAAGGTTCAGGATGGAGCGGTAGATGGTGTCACTATTGAACCAATGATTAATCCCTGCTCCCATGATAATCATGGAGCGTCCGCCGGTATCAATGGCGTTCTGGGCGAATTCACGGGCAATCTGAACCACAACACTGGATTTCACACCTGTGATGTTCTCCTGCCATGCAGGAGTGTAATGGGAGGCGCTATCGTTATAGTCCTTGGCGTTCCAAGGACTCTCAATTCTGCCGATCCCGTATTGACTCATCATCAGATCATATACCGTTGTACCATATCGTTCCGTTCCATCAGCAAGACGTATTTTCATAGCAGGAATCGTCCGTGTGAATGTACCGTTCCCCGCTTGATCGAAATAAGGGAATACAATCTCTTCCCACTGCCCGCCGTGTTCTTCAACAGAAAGTGCAGGAACAATCTTCGTTCCGTCTTCCCGTTCAAGAATGAGATTCCACTTCTTATCCGTCTCCCAGCGCTGCCCCATCGTCCCGTTCGGAACCACAAGCTCCTCTGAGACAGAGTCATAGATCACTGGTTTCCATTCCGCATGCGGAGAGGAATCACCGAGATCGCTCGCACGGAGGAAACGACCGCCCTTCAAGCTCTGCTCATGGGGATCCAGGAGAATGATGAAAGGCATGTCCGTATATTGTTTGGCATAGTCCATAAACATCGCTTCTTGGCGTTCATAATAAAATTCCTTCAGAATCACATGGGTCATTGCCTGAGCTAAGGCAGCATCGGTACCCGGATTAGGTGCAAGCCAGTTGTCAGCGAATTTGACGTTCTCTGCCAAATCCGGTGCAACGGACACCACTTTGGTTCCTTTATATCGTACTTCAGTCATGAAGTGGGCATCCGGGGTCCGGGTTAGCGGTACATTCGAGCCCCACATGATCAAATAGCCGGCATTGTACCAATCTGAGGATTCTGGAACATCCGTCTGCTCGCCCCATATTTGCGGAGAAGCCGGGGGCAGATCAGCGTACCAATCGTAAAAGCTGAGCATTTGCCCTCCAATGAGGGAGAGGAACCGTGCACCCGAAGCATAGCTGACCATAGACATAGCCGGAATCGGAGTGAACCCGGCAATCCGGTCTGGCCCATACTTTCGTATGGTATAGATTAACTGTGCCGAGATCAGACGAAGCGCGTCATCCCACGCAACCCGGGTCAGCCCCCCTTTGCCTCGGGCTTTTTTATAGAGATCCGCTTTCTCCGGGTCTTCTACGATACTTGCCCAAGCATCTACGGGATTGTCATGCTCCTGCACTGCAGCCTTCCAGAGGCGCCACAGCTTCCCTCTCATATAGGGGTATTTCACCCGAAGTGGACTATATTCATACCAGGAAAAGGTTGCTCCTCTGGGACAGCCGCGGGGTTCGAACTCTGGCATATCCGGTCCGCAGGACGGATAGTCAATCTGTTGATTCTCCCAAGTAATAATTCCATTCTTCACGAATACCTTCCAGCTGCAGGAGCCTGTACAATTCACTCCATGCGTTGTGCGGACCACTTTATCATGAGACCAGCGCTGGCGGTACATATCTTCCCAATCCCTGTTCTTTTCCTCCAGAATGGACCACTTTCCAGAATAACTTTCAACCGGCTTAAAAAAGTTCAAGCCATACTTTTTCTTCATCGCTTACAAACACTCCTTTGCAGAATGAAGGACATGGAAGAGTCCGACTCACTATTCATTCGAATACCTCCATTATGGATGTCCCGGACCGGAGTTCCCATTAGGGAATGTCCTATAGTCCCTCGGGAAATCCCTTGATTCAGCAAAAAGTGAAAAGCCCCCCTCTTGAATCAGGAGAGCCTTCTAAGTGTTTTAGAAAGGTGTGCGCTGCTAACTGCTGTCAGGGAATTCCCTCTTTTTGTTCAGGGGATGTCCTAACCGGAAATTTCAATGCTGCCTTCTATGTTATACTGAGAAAAAATTTTGGGGAGGATAAACAAATGGTAGGACCCTCTTTACGTCAACTGCACGCCCATCATGCCATACATCAAGGCGGACTATCGGGTGCAATAGACAAAACTGAAGAAGTCGAGAAACTGCTGGAGATACAAGAATTCGAGGTTGCACGACAAGCGGCCGATCACCTTGTGGAGTACTGGGAGACCAGGATACTGAGTCATGCGGAGGCGGAAGAAGAAGGGTTCTACCCGGAGATGGCGGCGAATAACCCCGGTTTGCAGAATGTAGTAACCAGGCTGACTCGTGATCATGAGCTCCTCCGAATCATGATCACAGATATCAAAACCATGCTTGACGAAGACGGCCTCACAACAGAAGTGCTTCAGCATTTCCATGCGCTTGTGGTGGTGAATGCTATTCACAGCAGAGACGAGGAAAGGTTGCTGCTTGAGGAACCTTCACGATAATTTCGCAGCCTGGATAAATTATGTGATCTTTGATACAAAATAAGATAGAAAAAGTGTCCGTTTTGTTAAAGTGGTATTTTAAATATATCTTTTAAATGTAAAAGAGTATATATTAAATTTGTAAAATTGAGAGGAGTGAACGGTCATTTTATCCACACAAACACGAGAAATTGTCAAATCCACAGCCCCTGTCCTTGCGGAACACGGTACTGCAATAACTACGGTATTCTACCGGAATCTCTTTGCGGCCCATCCTGAGCTTTTGAATGTATTTAACCATGCCAATCAGGCACAAGGCCGGCAACAGACTGCCCTTGCGAATGCAGTGTATGCTGCTGCAGTTCACATTGACAACCTGGAGAATATTTTGCCTGCAGTCGTCCAGATTGCCAATAAACATGTGAGTCTTGGTATTAAACCGGAGCAGTACCCGATTGTCGGTGAATTTCTGCTGAAAGCCATCAAGGAAGTGCTTGGGGACGCAGCAACCGATGATATCATGAAGGCTTGGGAAGAAGCTTATGGCGTAATCGAAGCCGCCTTCATTGGTGTTGAAGCGAACATGTACAAGGAAGCGCGCGAGCAAGAGAATGGCTGGAATTTCTTCAAACCGTTTACTGTGGTCCGAAAAGTACAGGAAAGCTCCAGCATAGCCTCCTTCTATCTCAAGCCTGCTGATGGCTCGGGTGTACCGGCGTTCAAACCAGGACAATACATTTCAGTGCGGGTACTAATCCCGGGTGAACAGTATACTATGATCCGCCAGTATAGCCTGTCTCAAGCATCCAATCCTGACGAGTTCCGCATCTCCGTGAAACGGGAAGCTGACAATGATCCGAATGGAGTAGTCTCTGTCTACCTTCATACACAGGTAAGCGAAGGAGATACCGTGGAAGTAAGTGCACCTGCCGGAGAATTCCTGCTGGATACTTCCAAAACCACACCGGTGGCTTTTATCTCCGGTGGTGTCGGTATCACGCCAATGATGAGCATGCTCGAAACGGTAGCCGTGTCATCGCCGGACCGCCCTACTGTGTTCCTGCATGCGGCACGAAATGAATCACTAGCCGCTTTTGGTAATGATGTTGAGAAGCATGCGCTGAACATGAGCAATATCAAATATAAAACCTTTTATTCAAGCGGCCCGGACGGCCAAATCACTCGTGAAGCATTAGCATCGTATGTGGATCCAGCAGGTGATGCCTATGTATGCGGACCGGTTCCTTTCATGGAAGCCATGATCCGTGAACTGCTGGCGATAGGGATGAAAGAGGAACAGATCCACTATGAGTTTTTTGGTCCGGCTATGCAATTAGAACAAGCCTAGTCCACATTGTAAAAAAGAGTGCGCCAGAATCCAAATTCCGGCACACTCTTTTTTTTGTCTTCAATTGTCAGTCCATATATTTCTCCAAGGAGGGCCGGTTGCGGATGATCATCTGCTTGTTGCCGATCAGCTCAATCAGACCCAGGTCTTCAAAGATTGCAAATTTCCGACTAATGGTTTCCCGTGTAACGCCTACGTAATTCGCCAGTTCTTCCCGTGAAAGCGGGAGATCGATATGAATCTTATCGCCCCGCATTTTACCATAGACATCACTAAGCTCCAGAATCATATAGGCAATCCGGATTTCCGGATCCTTGGTAGCCAGGCTTTGCGCCAGATTCTCGGTATGCGCCAGTCTTTTAGTTACCGTCTTAAGCAGTTTGAAGGCAATATCGGGATTATCCATGATCAGCAGCTCCATATCTGTTTTGGTCAGCATGCAGATACTGGTATCTTTCAATGCATATGCGCTAAAGTTACTGAGCTCATCGCTGTTAAAGATGCTGAGTTCGCCAAAAAAATCACCGGCTGTCAAAATGTGCAGGATTTGCTCCTTTCCCTGCGGAGTCATTTTGGACAGTTTCACTTGTCCTTGCTGAATAATATACAGGGTATCCGTCGGCTGTTCTTCCAGAATCAGAGACTGTCCCTTGGAGTACTTCCGGTGGATAATCATCGCACTGATCCGGGAGAGGTCCGCGCCGGAAAGGGAAGCGAAGATGGGTACTTTGCGGGTGCAGGGCTCAGCGGCATTCTGGCAGGAATGTTCCGGCATATCGGGTCTCTCCTTTGCAGAATTCTCTAAGATATAGGTGAAAAATGGCTGGTATCTTCGCCGCAGACCGGGCAGACCCAATCCTCAGGCAAATCTTCAAAAGCGGTGCCCGGTTCTACATCCTCGTCAGGATCACCAATTGCAGGATCATAAATATAACCACAAGGCTCACATACATACTTTTTCATCAGGGTCATCTCCTCTTTGATCTACTCAGGTTAGCTTTGTAATCTACTCTTAACTTCCTCCATAATTACTGAAATACTGCTGGAAAGATTGATGCCTTCCAGGCTGCAGCCTGACTCAATAGCGGATTTATAGACCAGCGAGGCCGCAGCCCCCTCCCAGGAAACAGCGCCGATCATTGTGTTTTCTTTCACAAATATCTGGGTATATACCCCGTTCTCTACTGCTGATATACTCTGGTCACACAGCGCCTCATCTGTCTGTCCAATCGAAAACAGCGAGATTCCAAATGCATTAAAGTAAGTGACCGGAACTGCTTTGCGGTAAGCAACAGGTTCATTAGCCGCCATATTATTACCGGCAATGCGCCCCTGCTCCATAGCTCCTCCCCACAAACCTTCCACATGTCCGTTCATTTCAGCAATGTCTCCTGCAGCATATACATGGGGAGCACTAGTCTCCATATGTGCATTCACGACAATACCGGAACGGGTATCAATCGGGGTGTCCTTCACAAGCGTTGTATTCGGCACAATACCTATCGAATAAACGACATGATCACAGGAAATTACAGAATTATCGTCAAGTGTAACCCCTGTTACGGATTCCACACCTGTTATCGAGGTCACACCGGTATGCAGAATAACCTTCACACCGGCTTGTTCAAGGGTTTCCTTCAGCATTTTTGAAGAGGTTTCATCCAGTTGACGAGCCATTAACCGCGGAGCCGCTTCGATAACAGTCACTTCATAACCAGCTTCGTGTAAGGCCCATGCCGTCTCCAGACCTTGTACACCACCGCCGATGGTTACGATACGATTGCCGCTCTCAAGACTCGCTTTCAGGGAATCAGCATCTTCCAGATCCCGGATGGTATGGACATTCTTCAGCCCTGCACCCTCCACTGGAAGTGCCCGGTTTCTCGCCCCCATACAGAGCAGCAGCTTGTGGTAAGTGATCATTCTGCCGTCAGCTGTCTCAACTTGTTGCCGGTCTGTATGAATATTCGTTACCCGGGTTGAGGTTTGCACAGCGATTCGGTTATCCTTATACCACTTTTCCTTCTTGATCAGTACCTTTTCACTGTGCAAATCGGTGAACAATCCTTTGGTCAGCTTAATCCGGTTGTAGGGCAAATGCCCCTCCTCACCCAGAATTGAAATCTCCGTATCAGGATCCTGATCGCGTATCGCCTTGGCGGCATGAACAGCCGCTACTCCACTGCCAATAATAAGATAATGTTTATTCATGTTCTGCCCCCTTAATAAGAACTGAGCAGAAGATCAGAGACAAATTCCGCAGCATTTTTGATTTGTTGAACCTTTTCCGGCGCCTTAGGCGAGAAACGGACACGTATCGGGAATTCAATGTGGATCATCCCTGTGGATTTAATGACTTCCGAAGTACTCTGTACAGTCATATTCGTGGCGTTCAGATAATCCTGGATCACTTCTATCGCTTCCCCGCTCCAACCGTAGGAGCCAAAGGCAGCCGCCAGTTTGCCTTCCAGATCCATATTCTTCATCTCTTGCAGGATAGGCTCCAGGTTGCCGATCATATCAGCATATCTGGTAGAGCTTCCTATAAACACGGCATCTGCAGAGGCGATACTGTTCAGAATATCTTCCGCACTACTCTTGTCGGCATCCCACACTTCAGTCTCAATCTGGTTTGCATTCAGGCAATCCTTCATGATATTCGCCATTCTTTTGGTATTATTCTTAAGTGTGGTATAGACAATAACAGCCTTTTTGCCTTCAGTAGTCTCACGGCTGAGTACATCATAGAGATCAATATATTTGCGGATGTCTTCCCGGATCAGATATCCGTGAGAAGGTGCGATCATCTCAATATCAAGGTCCTGAACAGCAGTCATTAGCGTTCTGACGTATCTCCGGTGCGGGTGAATAATTGCACTGTAGTAGCCTTTGAAGTCATCCGTGATGTCGTATCCGGCCTCATCGCTGAACAGCTTATTCACAGCAACATGGGTGCTGAAAATGTCGCAAGGAAAGAGGATTTTATCTTCCACACAATATGTGATCATAGTCTCAGCCGTATGAAGGTACGGAGTCTCCTTGAACAGCAAGGTTTTTCCGCCGATATCCAGTGTATCTCCGTCCTTTACAACCAGGAAATTCCGGCTGTGAAGCTTGTACATTTCCTGCAGCTCCGGCACAGCGATCGCTGTGCAGACAATCGTGGCATTGAGTGCCCGTGAGGAGAGCGCAGCCAGTCCTCCGGAATGGTCAGGTTCTGTATGATTAATTACGATATATTCAATATCCATGGGATCAATGAATTGGCTTAACCGCTCCGCATATTCACGTCCAAACTCCATATCTACAGTGTCGATGATCGTAGGTTTGCCGGTTTTCAGCAGGTAGGAGTTATAGGTAGTTCCTTTCGCCAGGATCAGCCGATGAAAAGGTACCTCCCGGTTATCAATTTTACCGACCCAATAAGTATCTTTCGCAATCTTGTATTCTGTGTTCATATGCTTAACCTCCTGAATGATAATGTTTATCAACAACTTCATTCTAGCTTGGAGGCTAAACAAAAAGGAGGATTACAATCACATTTTGAAATTTTCAAAGTTCATCTATTCATACTATAAATATACACGGTTGCGGCCAAAGGGTTATGCGTATGGTCACTTTGCTTGTCAGTAGCGTTTAAGAATTTTATCGGCCTCTTCCCGGATCCTATGGCGGAATGACTCCGGTTCGAGCACCTCTACGTCCCCGCCCCAGCTAAGGACATACGGAAGCAATTCTTCCGTGTGCCGGACGCGAAAGGTAAATAATAGGCTATCCTTCCGCTCCTCCATCGTTTCCATATAAAAGCTGCCGGTTTCTGCGATTTTGTCCGCCTTCTCAGGATTCACCCGTATCTGTACCCGAATATTACGGTCATCTGGTTGGCGGTAGCGGCTCAGGTCAAATCCGGTTGGCACCGTGAACGACTCATCGAGCACGTCGAGCTCTGTCATCCGCGACAAACGGAAATGGCGGATTTCCTGCCGCAGGTCGCAGTGTGCGATCAGAATCCAATTCCCTTGAATGAACACCAGTCCATACGGGGCAACCTTCCGCATGCTTTTCCGGTTCCCGTCGGATCCGGGCAAAGATTTCAGATAGGTAAAGCTCAATTTGCGTCGTTCCAGAACGGCACGCCTTACATCTCCGAGATAGTCTTTTTCCTTATGGCCGGTTACCGGTTCTTTGGTGTGAAGAAGCCGCATCGTTTCACGTACCCGGTTGGATTCAGAGCGTACCGGCTCGGGAAGGACGGCCTCAATTTTGCGCCGTACCGCCTTCGCTACACTGCCGTAATAAGCGTCCAGCCTCTGTTCAATGAAGTCCGTCCCCATAATCAAGGCCACAGCCTCCTCGGCAGTGAAGCCGACTGGCGGCAGGAAATACCCGTCCATCAGGGAGTACCCCTGCCCGGGAGCGCCGATAATCGGAACCCCCGCCTCACTCAATGCTTGAATGTCACGGTATATCGTCCGCACACTCGTCTCGAATTGATCAGCCAAGTCTTCCGCTCGAAGCACCTTGCTCCTCTGCAGTTCAAGTGTGATGGCGAGCTGCCGTTCAGTTTTATTCATGGTCTCCCCCAGTACTTCCGTAAATTTAGCGGTCCCGGTTAATAATATAGTCTAATAAGTGCTTTAGAAAAGCGGCTTGCCGGGAGATCGCATTCAACGCTTCTACTGCGTGGCAATAGTGATCCCACATCTCGATTCTAGCCGCTTCCGGACCAAGAATAGATACAAAGGTCGAATTATTATTGTCCGCATCCATACGGGTATTCTTGCCAAGCAGTTGATGATCCCCTTCCTCATCCAGCAGATCATCTTTGATCTGAAAAGCAATACCAGCATGATAAGCGAATTTCTTCAACGCTGCAATTTCCGCAGGCTGCACCTGAGCAAGAATGGCAGGCATCACCAAACAGGCTTCAAACGCTAATCCGGTTTTGTAAAAGCACATCATGTTCAGTTGCTCCAGCGTCAATGCCTTGCCTTTGGAGTGCAAATCCATTACCTGCCCCATGCACATGTCCTCTGCTTTTTCAGCCGAATATTGCATCAAAGCCAGCACGGTTTTAGGATCGAAAGCCTTCAGCGAAGCTTGCTCTTGAATGGCTTTCTGAATCAGATAAAGTCCCGTTAATTCAGCTGTGGCGCTATTATGCACCTCATGCAAGGTTGGCCTTCCTCTGCGGGTAGGTGCATTATCCTGAGAAGGCAGATCATCGAATATTAAGGATGCGGTATGCATGAATTCCAATGACCGGAGAAGCGGCTCGATTGCAGCGGACTGAAGTCCATATCCCTCGACACCCAGGACCCAGGTCAAAATAGGCCGTATCCGCTTCCCGTCCCCGGTCAGGCTATAATTCGCAGCCTCAATCAATGATTCTTTCATGAGAGGAATACCATCCGGTATGGGAATCTCCAGCAGATGATTGATATGGTCCCGGGCGGTGTGAACGGTCCGCTGAAATTCTTCCTTTTCCTTACGTTCATTTTTAAGTTGGGTGTTCATCCGGTCCCGAAGCAACTTGTCGAAGAAATCAACATGATCTGCTTTTCGTACCATTTGTTGAATAAGCCGGTTAAATTCCGGGTTCCCGGATGCAAAGATCTCCATGATCTCGTTATACCGTTCAGTCCCTATGCGTGCTTTATAGCGTTTGAGTCCGTTGATGGCACGATCCAGAATGACCTCAAGGGTCTTGGGATCAGAGTGATATACATTATGAATCAGATGGGAGATCACCGTCCAGTATAATTCATAGGGATTGATCAGATCCGAACGGACTTTACGATATTTCAAATAGTAGGTATAGGGGGTTACCGCTCCCTCCTCCATATCATCAAACATATCTGCAAAGTCGTCAGCCAGCTGATTATAGATTCCGTAATAAAAGGTCCGCTCATCAAAACCTTCGTCCACGGGTGCGCTGATCACGGAACGGACAATTAACCTGGAGGAAGAGGATTTTAAAATAATAGGAATATAAAGTTCTTCATTGGTGTAATTCGCATTAGTAAGTTCCTTATTTCGGTCAATGTCCTGGGCATTAAAAAAAACATACGACTGCCCGAAAAAGGTCGTCTCCGTCTCCGGTTTCTGAAGGATCTTCATATATTCGAACGCATTCCGCAGCTCTGCATGGACATATTGGATAATCTCCATGTTCTTTCCGGGCCACTCGCTAAGCTCCGGCACTACCCCTGTTAGCAGCGCAGTCCGGATCATACCGGAATATTGTTCTTTCTCGGGAGCTGTTAAAACCTTAGAATCCAGAAGATCGTCAATAAAAGGATACGTCAAACCGTAGGAGTAGCCGATCCGGATCGCTTCATCCAGTCTCCGGGACCGTTCTGCAGATGCTGTATTGTCATCCATTTCTTCTATCACATGCAGGACGACTCCGACTATGATTTTGATGAGTTTGCGTTCGGCTTGATCGGCATCCATTTCCTTCGGGATATGAGTGGCGACATTCTTAAGCTTCTCTATCAGCCAAATGGCCGTCGATGCTATGCCCTCCTTCTGGGCCCACCGGAAAAATCCGGCGACACTAATGGATTCTGCTCGGTTCTGCCGCCCGGATGTATTGGAAGGAATCAAGTGATGCTTCGTGTCTGTAATTACCTGCTGAATTCGTGCCTGCGTGCGGGGATCGTCCAGTGTTTTCCCCAAGTCTCTCATATAAATATAGGAGATACTGCGATCCAAGTAGTCATCTAATTGCCCGGTATGATTCAGCCATTCGATATATTGTTCATAATCCCGGGAAACAGCACTTTTCTTCCACCGTGTAAAAAAAGACAGCCATGAATTTTTATGAACATGTCTCCGTCTCCACAACTGAATATCTTTGGTCACAGCAGGGATATATGATTTGTCCTTAACCTGCATATAAAGGGATGCAAAATACTGAGCTGCCTTCTGCTCAGCCACCCTGTACATCGTCTCACCCTGATCCGTAGTCTTCTCATTCATACGCTTTATTACCTCTGCTCGAATTTATTATGGGCATCTTAATCATAACCCTAATACGGTGATTAGTGTTTTTGGTTACACAGAAAAGAAACCGGATCGTATGATCCGGTCTCCCCTCAAAAAATCAGACATCTTATTAGTACTGAGACGTCTGTTAAGTATGTCGGCTTGCGTTTATCGGCCTATATTCTGAAATCATCTATCCGCCCATAGCTAAGCCTCTGCTGCAGGATAACGGCCAGTTCTTCCACGGTATCGTAGACGATTGGACGAATGTCTTTAATTTGAACCCGAAGTATATCCGCCTCACTGCTGTGAACGGTCCATATCACCGGAATGTTCAGACCAAGTGCATATCCTGCTGTAAAATACACCTCTGGCGAATGACCGGTCAAGTCAGCGATAATCAGTCTGCTGTCTCCGATGAACTCAAGAGAATTGTGATCCTGATTCTGCGTTTTGTCATGTGCAAGCAAGCGAGGTAAATAACCGAACTGCTCGATTTTAGGCAACAGCATTTCCAGCCATTCTGTACGCTGATCCTCATCGTCCGGAATGAGTACGAAGCATGGTTTTATTTTTTTGCCGCCAGCCTTTGCCGCAGTCTCACTCCATCCCTTATCGGTAAGCTTAAAAGTCATGCCTTCCCTTATGATCAGCTGCTCGCCGATGAGTTTATCAATGATATATACCAGCTCTTGCAAGTTGGGAGAATACGTCAGGTTATAACTGCTGGAGAGCGGCTGAATGATGACCGGTTCTCCCGGGCCCTCGGAGTGTCTGTACAAATATTGCAAGAACCGGGTCCCCTTATCTTCAAGGGTCACAGGGATTTCCGGTAAATTTGTAATGGATTCCACATCATTCTCAGCTAGGACGACCTTCACGCCACAATCGGTCTGCTCCCGGATATAAGCCGATACAATATGAAGCAAATCGCGTTTCCTTGGGTGCGGGAGTGAGGTAATCGCTTCATAGCTGTCTCTTAATAAGCTATAGAACCCGCCCGGCGAACAGGAGCATCCTGTATATTTGTCATATTCGCCATCCTGTTGAACAGGGACCATCTCATCACAGAACAAACAGTGTTTTCTAATCATGATCTACATCACCTCTTATCCATACTTCCTCCACCTTATCAATAATCTATGGAAAAGTAGACAAGAAGATATTTCCTCCAGTACCCTTAACTCAATGTAAATAGCCTCGTGGCTGTTTCATTCTAGAATAGTAATGGTTCCCAAACCCTCTGGAACGTTTAAGAAAGCGCACACCAAGCAATCACATGGATCCCTGTTCAAAAAAACAAGGTGTCCCAATCAGCCAAATGCTTGGCTTTAGGACACCTCTGTTAGCTTTTCTTATTGAAGTAACTCCTGAAGCTCAGCAACGTCCGCACGGTACTGCGGCTTGAAATCTGCGGATTTCATGTAATGGGTCAAGCTGGATAAGAACTGTCTGCCTTCAGGAGTGACGCTTGCTTTGTCCGCATCAAGCGCACATATCAGAAGATTACCTGCCCCCACGCTGCATTCCAGCAAGAAGCCCAGCTTGTGGTTGCGCTCAAAGTTGTCAATGGTCTGCACAATGGGACTCCACGACCGATCGGTTCCATCCAGGATGATGGACTTTGAATTCTGAATGATGTTCCACCAAGGGTACGTAGAATATTCTTCGCACGGGAAATCGCGAAACACAGGGTGGTTATTGTCGATCAGCAGACCCATTGTACCTACTGGTACGGGCTTGTTCATGCTCTCGGAGATGGAACGGAACATAGGATAACACCAGAATTCTGTACAGTAAAAACCTTCAACAGCGTTCTGGAGAGACTCCGGCTTAGGCATAAGCAGCACATTCTGGCCTTGCTCCAGCAAGTTGATCGCTTCCGGCGATAGTTCCTGGAAGAAATGCACATCGTCCAGCACCCCGCCAGTATTTTGCGGATAAATCCACACATCGTAGCTCTTGCGGATATCCGTACCTGGTATCCACAAAGAAAGAACGGCTTTGGTCATTTGCACGACCTCAGGAAGAGCGATGGATATATCACAGATATCGATATAATTGGACCCAGCCGGTATTACTGCTTCAGAACTACCTTTTGCCAGTGTTCCTCCATCAGCATTCAACTCCCACTGCAGTTCAAGGGTGTCCGGCGACCCGTTCCGGTACCAGGACAACTCAACATGCGCATCGAAACGTTCTCCGGAGACATAGTTATACTTCTCAAATCTCGCCAACAGAACCGCATCACTGCAGAACGTACGCCATTCCTCTGCGGAAATGAGCCCCTTGGAATCCATGAAGGCATCAAGAATGCCTACCAGCGCAGTCCCCTGACCACTGAAATCCTGCAGATCCAGAAGCTGAAATCCGGCAAGTTTTCGGGTACGGAACGCTGCCTCCAGCTCTTCTTTGTAGCAAGCTACTGCCAACTGCCCAGAACATTCAAAATATTTCTCAGCGAGATGACCCAATCCCTTATCATCCAGCCGGTCGCGGAATATTTCAAAATTCTTGGCTTTGAGTGAACCTGTATATTTACTGATTTCTGCATAATCCGGATAAGTCGCATACTGTCCAATCTCATGGGAGACTACCGGAATTCGTGGAATCCATTCACCAGATGCATCTCCGGCCTGTACGGTCTTAGCTTCAGTGCCATACTGAATTTGTATGGTATCCCCAGTTGCTACTGCAGGATCATTCCCATTCCCTAAAGCGGGAGGTACGAATTGCTCATCGTAATCTTTCATGGTACCAGGTTCATCGGTCTGAACATGTCCCAGAGGGGCATCACACATCGCGTAAGAGCCTCTAAACAGCCGGTCTTTGGAGAAACGCACACCACAGAAGAAATCCTCATGCTCCAGGACTTCCGGAACAAACTGATGGTTATTGGAGCCCTGTGTATAGAGATGTCTATCATCGAAAGCCTTATAGTCTTTCAGAAAGGAATCAATCTTGGTTCGGCTGCCCCACAGTTCGTTGCCAAGCGACATCATTACGAAGGATGGATGGTTGCCAAAAGCCCGTAGAATGGCATATCCTTCGCTGATCAGATAGTCTTGTTCGGCTTGATTATGGCCCTCATCCGTTTCTTCTGTAATCGTTCCCCAGAATGGCAGCTCTGGCTCCATATAGATACCGAGCATGTCCGCAGCGGCAAAGGCCGCCTCCGGCGGGCAGCAGGTATGGAAACGGTAATGGTTAATACCATAGGACTTCGAGATGCCAAGTATTCGGAGCCATTCCTCCAGATCCGTTGGCGCATATCCGGTTAATGGGAAAATCAGACCGTCGTGCTTGCCGCGGAGAAAGGTCTTTTGTCCGTTGATCGTAAATTTGTCGCCGTCTGTCTTGAAATCCCTAAGTCCAAAAGTCAGCTCATGCTGATCGGAATCCCCTTCTCCCGTACCTCTGAGTGTAATACTTATCTTATACAGGTTGGGTTCGGCTTCACTCCAGAGAAGTGCATCCGGTCCGAGGCCATAGCTGACTGAAAACTCTCCGCGTGAGATTTTGTACTCTTGTCCGGTTATGTTCTGTTCAGTCTCACTATTAAAACTAAAGGCCGAAACAGCGATCATGCCTGCATCCGCGCCTTCAAGAGTGGCTGTGATGCGAACTGATCGCCCTGACACATCCGGATCAAGACGAATGCCGCTCAAATAAGATTCACTGTAAAATTGCAACTCAATGCGTCCCGTAATCCCATTCCAGTTGGTCTGGGTATCCTTCGAAGTTAAATGTCCGCCTTTAGTCGGATAATCCGTATTATCAACACGGATAGTTAGTGTATGATTACCGGAACGAAGCTGTCCGAGGTCATATACATGAGGGGTGTTCAGGCTGTCACGGTTGCCGATCTCTATACCATCCAGCCAAACAGTGGTAAGTCTGGTTCTTTCCAGATGCAGAATGCAGGTTTTCCCGGAAAGTGCCTCCGGAATATCAAATTCTTTTGAATACCAGGCATATCCTTCGAACAAGTACTCATCTGTGAGAGCGTCTACAAGTATTTGCTCGTTCTTAGGTCCCTTTAGGGCGTGAGACGTTGTGCCCGGAAGAGCAATGACATCTACAAAAGGCATTACCAGTCCTTTTTTCGCCTCATCCAATTGCAGCTTCCATTCGCCTTCCAGGCTGATCTTCGTAAGCATCCTATCACTCCTATGTATAATATCTGAATAATAACCTTTAATCTCTCATTCATTCTGTTATAAACAATAGCACAAATAAAAAAAACAATACAAACATAATAAAATAAACCAAAACCAACAGAGTCCTGAACCCTGCTGGTTTTGGTTAGTTGGTTATGTCCTAATTAGTGTGTACGATAAACATGTGCGGGAAGCCTGTTATCTTAATATTTCGGATCTTATTTTCCCGTCCTCTATATTTTCCAGCAAAGATGGTTCTCCCAGAAGTAATGAAATCTCATGCAGCACACCATGTTCATTATTGCTCACCGTGTGATAATTAACTACAGCTTTTACTTCCGGCGATGCGTTATCCATAGCGTAACTGTATTTGCACAACTTCAGCATTTCGATATCATTATTGCTGTCTCCAAAAGCCGCGCATTCATCAGGCCGGACACTATATCGCTCCATCAGACGTTCAAGCCCGGATGCCTTGTGGCAACCAGGGATGATCAGATCAATACACTGATGACCACTGGTCACAGGGTCAACTATACCCTTCAGCTCTTCCATAAGCAGCGGCAGGTATTTGTCAACCCCACCAGCGGTCAAGTCAGGAGTTATTAATGCAAATTTGAAAATCTGGTCATTTACTTGCTTGAGTGCGTTAACCTTCTGCAGTCTCGGATAATAACGGCACATGAGCTCATAAAATTCATCACTTTCACTTTCGAGCACATAAGCCCCATCCACTCCGCACATAACTGCAGAAATCTCCTCATATTGACTCAGCTTGTCTACGATCAGGTTTACCTTATCCGGTGCGATTCTGCCGGTGAATAATACTTCTGTTCCATCAATAACATAGGCGCCATTCTCCGCGACATAAGCAAGTTCATCCTGAATCTCTTCAAAAATAGTTTTTAGCTTATAATACTGGTTCCCGCTGGCCACCACGAAATGAACGCCTTTTGCCTTCATTACAGCGTACAGCCGTTTGAACCATTTCCGGTTATAGTTCTTGGAATCATCTAAAAAAGTTCCATCCATATCTACCGCAATTAACTTGATGTTCATAGCAGGTTCTCCTCATGTATATTTATAGGGTCCCCTTTACTGTAAATTGTGAAATGCATTTCATGTCAAGCAGCCTACAGGCTCGAATTCACCTTTAATAATAATTTCATCAGTGTTTCTGCCTCTTCCGTAGTAAGATTGTCAGTGATGCTTTTTTCCACTTCCGCAAAAATCTCATTGAACTCCTCGACCAGAGCTGTTGCTTTCTCCAAAAGATAGATATTTTTCTGCCGCTCATTTTCTTTTGGAATCACCCGTTTAATGTATCCTTTTTTCTCCAGGCCTTGAAGCATGCTGGTGATGCTGGCCTCCTTGCGATTGAAATGCTCCGCCAGATCCTTTTGGATCAGACCTTTTTCCTGATTCTCCGCAATATAACCGATCATCTGCCCCTGCTGTGCATTCATGCCCAGCTCCGCTAATCTTTCATCTGCCTGTCTTTTCTTTTTCAAGCCAATCTCCCGGATCAAATCCGAAAATGGCGTGTTCGAGTGTTGTTCAGTCATGGGCTAAACTCCTTTAACGCAAAATAGTTAGGTTTCTAATTATAAGATAAGCATATCCTTCATCTTTCTAACAGTCAAATGAAACAGGCCAATAATCATTTCTGATTACTGACCTGCATAACTCGTTAAAATATAATCAAAATCCCAGCTGCACGGAGCCATCCTCATAAATATCCACTCTCTGAGTGCAGAGAAGCATACCAAGCCCGTTGGCTGTGCCCTTCTCTCTTAAATCTAACTGCCGGCGTTCCCAAATCTCCCTGTCATGAATAATGTCATAGAGGTAGTATTTCCCGGAATGGGGCGCATCCATCTCTTCCACGAAGATGAAGTTATCTGCAAACAAATTGCGGAACCAGCCAGCAGCCTCTTCGTGGGAGGCAAATGTGGGCAGATCCGCCTCAAAACGCTCCTGCAAATATCTCTGTTTCAGCCTGCCAATTCTAACATAGTATTCTTCAAGTGTGTGTGGAGTAATCATATCCAACCCCCCTCTGCTACATTCCAGAAACTTTTGATCAAAATATCATGATATATACTGAAGGGATATGACATTCTTCATTAGAACCTTCAAGTGTGTTCATTACTGAGCTCGACGGGTATTGAGTAATAGAGTATATACCAATGACCTATAGGGAGGCTCTTTCCTTGCAAAATACAGATTGGATTCCGATCGCTTCACTTGCTCTCTCGAGCTTATTAATGCTAAGGGTAATGACCCTCAGCAGACGGGTTAACGACTTGCAATCACAGCTAGAGCGGATCCATAGCCGCTCAGGAATGGACGGAGGCTTGGTCAAGCCAAGGATGGATACACCAACACCTCTGCATGTGCAGAACATGGAATTTGCTCCGGATCTGGAGAGAAGGCTGTATCTGCTGCTGGCTGAAGGCAAGAAGATCCAGGCGATCAAGGTCCTCCGTGAAGCGAGAAATTTATCGCTGAAGGATGCCAAGGATTATGTAGATCAAATGGATCAGGGCAGGTAATACCATGTGAAAAAGCTATGCGTGCCTTATAAAAACAAAACCGGCTGCGCCACTCCCTACAGGGACTGCGCAGCCGGATCTACGTTAACGTATTCAACCGGTTCACTTATCTGCCCTGTCACATCTCCAATGAGATAAAAAGGCAGTGTGAACATCGTATAGGCATCCAGATTGCTATAGCCCATAATTATGTAATAGGGCACTAACAGCAGCAGAAAGTTGTGTACCAGGAAGAAATCCTTGCGGATCAAATATATTCAATATTTTGCTTCTCATGTCTAGGTTTCACTCTAAGCTATTAATCACCCACTGCTAAGCCCACAACAAAAAAAGCCTGATTGCTCAGACTTAAGAGAGTTATGGACACTTGTTGCATTTAGAACAAACCTGTTGTAGCCTGACAATAGTGTGTCACACTCTTGATATAAAGGTGGATCATCCATGATTCCTGAGCATTATTCCTTTACCGCCGGCTTCAATCTGCTTCCTGAGGAGCAGGACCTGGCTGTTCTGTTCAGCGGTGAAGGCCAGCCCTATCCCGGTCATAAAATCGGACCTTCCGTCCATGATTATTATCTGATCCATACGGTTCTGGAGGGTGAGGGCTGCTTCCAGAGCAGCGCTGCGTCTCAGCAGTGCAGGAGCGGCGACACTTTCGTGATCTTTCCAGGCTCTCTCTTCAGCTATCAGGCGGATGATCTTAACCCTTGGCATTATGCCTGGGTGGCGCTTCAAGGTACAGGGGTATCCGGACTGTTATCCGATATCGGCATTACAAGGGACCGCCCGCTGCTGCAATCCGAGAACATCCGGGAGCTGCACAGCCTGTACGAACGGATCCGTCTCTCCTTCCGGCAGTCTGCTTATCCGCGTCTGGAAAGTCTGGAAGCATCCGGATGGACTCGGCTTCTGCTTCACCATTTCGGGCAGGATAACCTGTCCATGCTGCCTGCCAGACCCATGGAAATGCCGGAAATCATCGACCGGCAGATCGATCAGGCCATCCGCTGGATCTCTCTGCAATTCCATCAACAAATCAGCATAGATCATATGGCGGCAACACTCGGCTATCACCGTGCGCATCTGTCCAAGGCTTTCAAACAGAAAACAGGCCTCTCCCCCAAGCAATATTTACTGAAGATGCGGATGGACAAAGCCAAAAGTCTACTATCAGGTACTCTCACCATTGACCAAGTGGCTTCATCCGTCGGCTTCAACGATGCATTGTATTTCTCCAGACAGTTCCGCAAATACTGCGGCATGTCGCCCAGTGAATACCGCATAATGCTGCGGGAGGATTAGAATGTGTGTATAACCGCTAAGAAGTACGTTCTTTGCTTCTCCGCACCAGCCACAGGATGATCAGTACAACAACAGCACCGCAAAGGGTATAACTCACAGGCCGCATATATTGCTCGACGATTGTCCAATTGTCACCAAGGCGATATCCCAGATACACCAGCACGATATTCCATGGCAAGGAACCCAGTGCAGTGAATAAAATAAATTTCCCGGGCTTCATCCCGGCAATTCCGGCAGGCAAAGAAATGAAGGTCCGGATAAACGGCATCATCCTTGTGAAGAACACCGTACTCTCTCCATAACGGTCAAACCAGCGCTGAGACTGCTCCAGATGGCGGGAATTGAAGAGTATATACTTACCATACTTCTCCAGCAATCTTCTGCCACCATGAGCCCCCACATAAAATGCCGCAACAGATCCAACGAGATTGCCGAGTACTCCCGCGGTCACGACCTCTGGAAAGGACAACGTTCCTCTGGCAATCAGAAGCCCGCCGCTTAGCATAATCACCTCACTTGGAATGGGAATGCAGGCGCTCTCCAGCACCATCCCAATCCAGATTCCCCAGATTCCAAGCGTACTTACAAGATTCAGAGCGGCATCGGTTATAGCGTTCAATAATTGGTGCATGCTATCTCTCCTTATCCTACCTTATGGCTCGTATCACACTAAGTGTACCTCTGATTTCTTAAAGAAACATTAATCGAAAAGAAATCTCCATACGAACAACTGGACATAACAAAAAGGAGCATTGGGGGAAATGCTCCTTCTCGCCTTACATTTACAGCTAATTAAATTAACTATTGGGCCCAAAATGAATCCCAAACTTATATTTATAATTTACCATGATAATTACATATATGCAAGTATTTCCTATATATCCAATGAAAAAAGAATGTCCATGGGCATAATTATTATGGCAGCCTGCCGGAAAGATGCTGGGATAAAATACAAAACACCGTCTCATACTAAGTTCAAAGAGATGGAGGTGAACGTTATGCCCAAAAACAGTGCCGATCCCAAACACGACCGCGCCAATAATCGTGCGGATAAGAAGAACAATCAGCAAAATCACGATCATCTCACTGAGGAACCTCAAATGGTTAGCAACAATAAAGCTGCCGATTACGTAGCAAGCTTAAATGGTGTTACCAAAAATGAAACGTAGCTAAAGATTAAGACTGCACTCCGCCATCCCTGGACGAACGTGCAGTCTTTTCATGTTGGCATAGACCGATCCTATTCATCAAAATTATTAAGGTCAATTGGAGGATTATATAGTAATATTGAAGAAATGGCCGATTCTGGATCCTCTAACGGACAGGAGGTGAATTCATATGATCCAGTACGACAGGATTCTGGGAAAACTGCGCATAAACCTGCTGAAAAATGTCTCTCTGCTGGAAATTGAATAAACTACATAGTTCAACCGATATAAATAAATAGTGGAATGCGCACATCTCCAGTTGGAAAATATTATATAATACACTGGAGCTATTATTCACAAAACACATAAAAGGAGCTATCACATGAGTTATCAACCCCCGCAATTTGGAAATCAGGAATATTACACGCAGCCACCCGCGCCTGCCAAGACAAACGGCAAATCCGTTGCCGCCCTGGTGCTCGGAATCTTATCCATTGTATCTCCTTATATTGGTCTGATATTCGGGATTATTGCGATTATTCTCTCCGCGATTTCTTTCAAAGAGATCCGCACACGTAACGAACAAGGTAAAGGCATGGCTATTGCAGGGCTGGTCTGCGGAATTGTTGGCACGATTATTTATGCCGTTATTATTGCCATTGTCATTATTGCAGTTATTTTCTTGAACGACTATGATGGCGGATATAATGCTTTTAACAGCTTCAACAACATCTAAACCACCTTACACAGCAGCATGACATGCAGTCAAAAAGGAAGCAGACACCGGTTTCGAAACCGGCATCCGCTTCCTTTTTTAGTTGGATTATCAGTGTGTTCTTTATGACAGCGGCGTTCCTTTACTCATCAGAATATTGATATTCTGCTGTTGGCGATACTCGGTAGGGGTTAACTGGTACCTTTTGCGGAACATCTGAGTGAAATGCTTCATGTCCTGATACCCCACATGCTCGGCGATCTCAGCCAGTTTTAGTCTGGGATTAAGCAGCAGCAGCTTGGATTGCTCCAGCCGCAGCGAAGTCACATAGTCTTTGTAGCCCTGCCCGGTTTTTTGCTTGAACAGTTGACTGAAATATGCCGGATTCAGGAATACTACCGAAGCCATTTTTTCGAGAGACAGGTCTTCATTGAAATGCTCCTTGATATAGTGCAGCGCCACATCTACCGCTTTTTCACCGCTCCCCTTCATCGGCTCAAGCTCCAGGGCCTGAAGAGCCGAAGCTTCCCTCATCCGTTTGACGACCTGCGGGACTGTACTGAAGTCATAGCTGAGACCGGAGTGGATCATTTGAAAGGGGATTTTTAAATAATGGGTGAGATGGTCTTTGACCTCCTCCAGAAACTGCTGAATCTCGGCGTCCTCCCGCAAGGTAATGAGTCCAAGCAGACTCTGGCGGTCATAGCTGACAACAAAACCCCGCCCATGCAGCTCAATAAGCTCTGATAGTACGTTCTCCACAATAAAATGCTCCAGCCGTATGCTTCTGTCCGCAGAATCCAGCTGCACCATCACCATATAGAAATGTTTATAATCCTCAATAAAAGGCTCTATGTCCAGATTACCGATATCAAGCCCTGAGGCCAGACGCTGAAAGACGCCTTCCCGCAGAAACCGCAGGCTCGCTTTCAGCCTCTCTCCCTGCCGGGAAATATCGTTGTCCTGCTCAATTTCAAGAGTGAGATTCGTGATGATCTCCAGCAACTTGCTCTTGCCAATGGGTTTAAGCAGATAATCCCTCGCCCCGAGACGTACTGCCTCCTGCGCATAGGAGAATTCACTATGGGCCGAGATCACTACCCATTTCACGTAGGGATATCTGCGCTTGGAGATCTTCATGAATTCAAGCCCGCTCATTCCTGGCATCAAAATATCCGTCAGAACGATGTGAATCCGCTGCTCTTCCATAATCTTGACCGCTTCTTCCGCCTTAGCCGCCACAAACACCTGATGATCCGGACTGATCTGTCCGATGGTGCGTATGATGCCTTCGCGGATGACCCTTTCATCATCAGCTACAAGAATATTCACGTTAAGTTATCTCCTTCCAACCTAATCGGCAGCACAATAGCAACCTGGGTTCCTTCTCCGGGAAAGCTCTGAATGTGCAGCCCGTATTCTTCTCCGAACATATGCTGCAAGCGCCGGTGCAGATTCTGTAGTCCAATCCCGCCTTTACTGCCTTCCTTGGGACTATTCCCGTTCAGGGATTGTAGTAGGCGTTCCAGCTGCCCTGCTGTCATTCCGTCGCCGTTGTCCTCCACAATCAATTGCAGGATGGAATCCTCTTCGCGTGTGTACACCTTCAGAATACCCTGGCGGCCCAGAGACTCCAGTCCATGCTTAACTGCGTTTTCAATCACGGGTTGAACGGTCATCTTCGGAAGACGGATGTTCAGCCAGCGCTCGTCAATATCCATCACAATCTGCAGCCTTCCTTCCAGGCGGATGGAAATAATCATCAGATAATGGCCAATCTGCTCCAGCTCTTCGCGCAGCGTAACCTCTGCTGCATCCTCCCACTGACTGCTGTACCGGAACATTGATGAGAGGGAAAGCACCAGCTCGCCGAGCTGCTCATTCCCCTCCTCATCCAGCATCCAGTAGATCATATCCAGTGTGTTGTAGAGAAAATGCGGATTGACCTGGGACTGCAGCGCATGCAGCTCAGCATTTTTCTCACTCACAGAGGACAGTTTCACGCGTTCAATCAGTTCCTCAATCCGCCGGACCATCCGGTTAAAGGAGGCAACGAGAATATTAATCTCCTGGTAGGACGACACATTGACCATCCCCCGGAAGTTGCCGACCTCCACCTGCCTCATCTCGCGGATCAGCTTTTTCAGCGGTGAGGAGATCGTCTGTGACACGATAGAAGCGATTAACGTCGACACGAAGATCAGAATCGAGATGACAATGAGCAAATAGCGCTTCATCTCTTTCAGTTCCACATTGAGATCCTTATCCGGGGTAATAGTCATCACCCACCATCCGGAAAAAGAAAGCCGGGAAGCCACCACCAGACGCCCAGATTCCTGCCGCACACTCTCATGCTGGAAGTTCTGCAAGGAAGGCAAAGTCTCCCTTACCGGAGCCGGATCTGTTGCTGAGGTCACAAACCGCCCATCCTCTGACATCAAATACACCTGGCTGTGCACACCCAGCTTAAGGTTCTCCAAAGCGTCAAGAACAGGCTGTGGATTCGTCTCATAGAGAACAATGCCAATTGGTTTGTGCTCATTCAGATCATAGATTTGCCGGCCAAAAGCAAACACCGGGCTGTCCTCCACCTGGTCAATTAACGAATGCTGATACACACCGAGCCAGACCATTTTGCCTGAAGAGGATTGAAGCTGTTTGTACCAGTCCTGACTTTGATATTTGGGGTCTACGACATTCATATAGTTGCCGTAATTATAGATTTTTCCTTTGTCCGTGATGACATGGATGCCCACCAGATCATCCCGTGAATAAAATATTGAACCGATAATGTTGGTGACGGTCTGCTCATTGATGTAAGCCACTGCTGGTTCATCCGTTGTTTCATTAATCAATCGAATCATCTCGAAGTTATTGCTGAGTGATTTGGACAGAGAGTCATATCCTTTGTAGAGCAAGGTGAACAACCCTGCCGTCTGGGAGACGTTCTTTTGCGACAAATCACTAATCTTCTCATGCAACTGTACCGTAGTCCGGTTATAGTAGAGCAGGCTGACAATAAGCAGAATACTGGACATGCAAAAAAGAAACAGCAAGAACAACCGATGATGGATGGAATGAAAGCCGCTTTTCATAGGACTCTCTCCTTTCAACACCCTGTTCTGCCGTTTCCTATTATAAATCTTTACCAATTTTTTTTGCAACGACGATTAGCCTTTGACAGCACCCGCTACCATTCCTTTGGTAATTTTGTTGGACAGGAAGAAGTAGATCAGGATAACCGGCAGCGCGCCCATGACCAGGAATGCCCCGATGTCACCGTAATTAACGGAATACTGGCTTACAAAAGTATATACCCCGAATGGTAATGTTTTTAGCTTTTCGGAAGAGATAAAGGTTGCTGCCAGGATGTATTCGTTCCAGATGTTGATGAAGGTCAGGATACATACGGTCATCACCGGCGGGATGGACACCGGAAGAATAATGCTGCGGAAAATCCGGTATACGCTTGCTCCATCAATAAATGCCGATTCCTCAATTTCGTGGGGAATATCTCTCATAAACCCGGACAGGATGAAGACTGCAATTGGTGTTGAGAACGCAACGTACGGCAGAATCAGCGACAAATGAGTATTCAGAACGTGAATGTTCTTGAAAATAATCATCAGCGGCAGCAGCGTAGCCTGCATCGGAATCATCATACCCATTAGGAAGATCGTCATGACGATATTTCCGTATTTCCAGCGGAAACGCGAGATGGCATAAGCTACCATGGAGGCAAGAACAATAACACAGATCATTGTAATGCCGGTAACGAACACACTGTTGGATAAGTATTTCAGATAACTGCCTGAAGTATAGGCTTCACTGTAGTTATGCCATTGAAAGGTTTTGGGGAAGGAGAAAAAGCTGCCATCCATAATTTCTTCATTGGTCTTCAGTGAATAGAGTACTAGCCAGAGCAGTGGATATAACTGGGTCACTACAGGAATTGCGAAAAGAAGATACACGATTCCTTTTTTGAATTTTTGCATGATCGCGCACTCCTTTTCTAATTGAATTTACGTTCAAGTCTGTTGAATATCGCATTAATGAATCCGGTAAAGACCAGACAGACTACAACCAGGAAACTGGCAATCGCACTGCCGTAGCCATACTTCAAAGACATAAATGAGCTATTGTACATATGTGTAGAGATGACATCGGTTGCATGAGCCGGACCGCCGGCGGTCATTACCATAACCAGATCGAAGGCCTGCAGGGAACCGATAAACGCCAGTACAATCGATATTTTAAAGATCGGGACGATCAACGGAAGTGTGATATAGCGATCCGCTTTAAAGCCATCCGCCCCGTCAATTTTGGCCGCTTCATAAAGTTCATCCGGAATATTCTGTACCCCTGTGTACTGAATCAGCAGATGATAGCCGAAGAACTGCCATAGGGATACGAGATAAAGGGCGAACATGGCAATTTTGGGCTCGGTCAGCCAATTGTGTGTCCAGCTGTCCAGTCCCAGAGAGATCAGAACACCGTTGAGCATACCGCCCATGGAGGCCGGGTTATAGATCGTTTTCCACAGTTGTCCAATAATTACGACAGAAAGAATAACTGGTGTAAAATAGATCGAAACCAATGTGTTGCCTCTTCTGACATAACGGTTAAGCAAAATAGCCATTCCCAGACACAGTGGAATTTCCAGCATGGAAGCTACAGCATAGAGCAAGGTTCTTCTTACAGATGGCCAGAACACCGGGTCATTCCAAAACATATCTTTGAAATTGCCGAATCCGACAAATGTGGCAGACGAGAGTCCGTCCCACTTCAATAAACCTGTATACAGTGAAACCAGTATGGGAATAAACACAAGGCACACGTACAAGAACAGACACGGCAACACGAAGACGGCTATTGTGCGTGCTGGCACTTTCAGTACTTTCATCTTTCCCGCCTCCTAAACAAGCAGATTCTTTGTCTATATCAGATGTTTTGTTTCATGGATAAATATCGGTGCGAAGAAGCCGGATTCAGCTTACTTCGCACCGAGAGTGAACGATGGTAACTGCTTATTTATTAGCTTCGAATGCGGTTTGATGTTCTTTGGCTACTGCAGCGGAATCCATTTTCTGTACGAACAGGTTCTGGATACTGCTGAGGTGCACCTGTGAAGTAGCCGGATTCATCGTGTTGTCGAACGAGAGGTCGCCGCCCTTAACTTGGTTGAACAGACCGGCTATGGTGATTGCCAGATCGGAGTAACCGGCTGCTTTCAAGTCGCCGTCTACTTTTTGACCAAGACCTACAGCATTTTTCAGTTCAAATTGTTTCTTAGGCAGATTGCTGGCGAAGAAGTTGAGGAAGTCTTTTGTTTCCTGCAGGTGTTCGCTGTTGGCAGATACTGCGAATGCGCTGCCTGGTGCAAGCATGAATTCGTTAGGGTCGCCTTTGCCGTTAACCGTAGGGAATTGGAACGCTCCTACTTTACCTGCCACGGAAGAAGCATCAACTGCGCCTGTTTCCCAAGATCCGATCACCCACATAGCGGCTTTACCGGATTTGAAGATGTTACCGCCTGCATTAGCGTCAATGGAAGTTGCACCGTCAGGGAACGCACCTGCTTGAACCAGCTGTTGGAATGCGTCTACAGCTTCTACGAAAGCAGGATCTTCAAAGGTTTTCTTGCCATCCATTACATCCTGCAGGAAGCCAGGGCCGCCGTTAGTGCGGAGCAGGATGTTCATGAACAGGAAGGAACCTGTCCAGGAATCTTTTTCACCGATAGCCAGTGGCGTAATACCTTTGTCTTTGAGAATCTTCACGTCCTTAAGCATTTCCTCAAAGGTTGTTGGGGTATTAGCAATACCAGCCTGTGCGAACAAGTCTTTGTTGTAATAGACCACTTCGATGTTATTGCCATCTGGTAAGGCGTATATATTGCCATTAAAACTGTAGTAGTCCAGCAGACCCGTTTGATACGTGTCTTTGAGCCCGTTCTGATCCAGCATATCGTTCAGTGGTGCGAACAATCCTGCATCTACAAAAGGCTTCATTTGTGCGGCCGGGTTCACGATGGTAATGTCCGGTACCTCTTTGGAAGCTGCTTGGGTTTTGAGCTTGACTTTTTGCTGGTCGGTATTCAGTGTATCCAGTTCAATGGTGACGTTTGGATGTTCCTTCATATACTGGTCAGTCAGCTCATGGACCATTTTGTAGGACGGAGTGGTTGGATCGGGATAAATATTCTGGAAGGTAATGGTTACCTTCTTGTCACTCTTCGTCGTGTTCGCTGCTGTACCGCTGTTAGTGCTGTTGGTGCTGTCAGGTGCTGCACTTGACGCTGCGTTGTTCTTACTGTTGTCGTTTGAGTTGCCGCATGCTGCAACGCTTAAAGCCATTGCTGCAGTTAATGCGACGGTGAATGTTGTCTTCATTTTTCTGTTGACCATGAATCAATGCCCCCTGTGTTCGTGATAGGTTAATTATCTTCTGCTTAAGCGCTTCCAACAAGGTGGGAACTACAGAAATAAGGTTTGTTTTTTCTAGGGATGCCAAAAAAATACTCCTGCGCAAGAAAGCAGGAGTATTGGGGATCTCAATATATGAATTAACGGCCCATCCTTGAGACAAGCTTGGATAGGTCAATTTCACTGCATACACATCGTTTTCACTCTGTTCTCCCCCATTGCTTCAGCACCTCTACCAATCCCGGGACATCCAGGCCGTCGAGGGAAAAAGCTTTGCGCAGCAGGTCATGCGGAATGAATTCATCATATTTGCCAAGGTATGGTGCTTCATCCGGCCCGAGGAGAGCGATCGGATTGGATGCGGCTGTGGCTTCGGTGATAATCTCCTGTTCCAGCATTTCTGCATCTGCCTTCCCGGCAACGACCATATAATAGGGCTCCATGGGGGTCACGGAACGCAATCCAAGCGGTCCCTTGAGATTATTCTTCAACAGCCGTTCCAGAGTCCGGAACTGACGGCTCCCTGCCCAAGGCAGGATGAACATGGAATCGCCGCCGGCAGGAAGCACGGAATGCTTAAGAAGACCGCTTTCCTTCGCTAGACGGCGTGCACGTTCAAGTCGTGCAGCCGCACTTGGGGCCAGGTAAGGATATAGTGCCGTTGATCCCAGTACCTCACGGATTTTGGTCATAATGCGGGTGTGTACATCTCCTCCTGCACCTAACCATAAGGTATCCACTTTGCCGCGCGAGCCTTTGACATACACGGCCTTATGGCGGTTGTCTACCTCTTCCACCTTCCAGAGCTTGCCTGCAAGGGTGAAACAATAGCCTGGCGGCGGCACTGTTGTAATGGAACCGATCTCCTCAGTGCCGTTATATACCACATGTTCCTCATCGTCTTTGAATACGGCATAGAACCGGAAGTTATTAACGATCTTCTCCCCTGCCAGTCCGATCAGCAGGTTGCCTTCATCCATGGATTCAATATGGCCCATTCCGATCATATATTCCATGAATGCATCATAATCTGCAGGCTCTATACTGCTGAATGAAGGAAGACTAAGTACAGCAGCCTTAAGATCCTCTGGCTCCGCTTCACCCATGCTCTTCAGGATGCTCATCGTCTGATGGTAGAGCAGCCCTACCGGAAGCTGCCGTACGACCAGCGGTTCAACCCATTTCTCGCGCACATAGAGCTCTATGACGGCGATGGCCCGCAGCAGCGTCCATGGCATCCGTGCGGGAAGCTGAGCCTCCTCGTCTTCTTCCTCCGGCGTGACGAAGATCATCTCCGAGGCGGCATCTCCCCGCCGCCCTGAACGTCCCAGCCGCTGCACGAAGCTCGCGCAGCTATAGGGTGCGCCAAGCTGCAGTACGCGCTCCAGCTCGCCCAGGTCAATGCCCAGCTCCAGCGTCAGCGTGGCCGCTGCCACCGCCGGGCCAGTCCTCTGACGGAGTGCTGCCTCCGTCTCCTCGCGCAGCATCGCGGATATGCTTCCGTGATGCACATGGAACACGTCGCGCTCGCCGCGCTTCGCGGCGAGCCTCCGCATCTCCAGGATCGCCTCCTCGGCATCCGTCCGGCTATTGGTGAAGATGAGCGCTTTCTTCAGATGCGTATGGTCATAAATGAAACCATAATAGGCCTGGCGCGCCCGCTCCAGATGCTCGGCCTGCACTTCGTCCCGCGCATCAGGAAATGAGAAGTGCTCGACACTAAGGCGAAGCTTACGCCCCCCCTGCGGTGCCGAGACTTCTACACTTTCGCGGGTACCCGCCGCCAGCCATTCCGTTACAGAAGCGTAATCGCTTAGTGTAGCAGAAAGTCCAATCCGCCGCGGGTGGCAGCCAGCCATCCTGTTGATGCGCGCGAGCTGGCTGAGTACCTGAATGCCGCGATCCGCTCCCATGAAGGCATGCACTTCATCGACTATAATGAAGCGAAGATCATGGAATAATGCCGGAATGGCATTAGGACGGTTCATCAGGAGACCTTCCAGGGACTCTGGAGTGATCTGTAGCACCCCTGAGGGATTCTGCATCAGCTTCGTCTTGTCTGCCTGCGGTACATCCCCATGCCAGTGCCAGACCGGTATATTCCCTTCGCGGAGTAAGTCATTCAACCGGGTGAACTGGTCATTGATCAGCGCCTTAAGCGGTGCTATGTAGAGAATCCCCACAGAAGCCGAAGGCATTTCATACAACTGGGTAAGCGCCGGAAAAAAAGCGGCTTCCGTCTTACCGGAAGCCGTACCCGAGGCAATCAGCAGATGATGCGGTGTATCGAACAGCACACGGCATGCATCCACCTGAGCCTCACGCAGTGTCTCCCAGCGGTTCTTATAGATGAACTCCTTAATAAATGGAGCCAGCCTGTAAAACGGATTGCTGCTCATAAGTCAAACTCCGCCAGGAAACCGTCCAGTTCATTCGGCTCCGTGTCGGCAGTCTTAGGTGTCCGCTCGCCAACAAGCTTCTCGAATGATATTTCCGGATGCTGGTGCAGCGTATGCAGCAGGTCCATGAAATCGCGCACCACCTCGCGCGCGGTAAGCAGCTCATCCGCTCCGAGGCGGCCTACGGCTTCTTCCATGAAATGCACCAGTTGCTCCTGCGTCAGCCTGGCCTCATAACTGTAATGAAGGGCATGAATATCCCGTAGCTTCTGCAGCAGCACCAGAATTTCCTCGTGGGAGAGCATATCCAGTGCAATAATCGGCCCGGTAAAATTATTAAGACCCGTACCGCCATATCGTCCGGCAACAAGTCTTGACCGCAGGGCTTCGTAACTGAACAGCCCGCGGCGTCCGTCTTCAACGAATTGCGGTGTCCCCCCAATAAAGATTCCCAGCCGCTCTGCCTTGCCCTGCATGGTATCGTTGAACATGGTCAGCAACTTCTCATAATTGCTCTGGCGTGAAATACTGTTCGTGATCTTGTATAAGTTCACACCTTCATCAATGAACAGCAGCAGCCCCTGATACCCGATGGCACCCGTGAATTCCGCCCATAGCTTCATATAATCGTACCAGTTGTCATCATCGATAATTACACCGACGCCCAGCGCCTTGCGTGCTTCGGTACGGGTGGCGAACTCGCCGCGGAGCCAGCGCAAGGAATCCTGCTTCAGCTCATCATCGGCTAACTTGTGACCGTTCCAGTAGGCAGCTAACACCTTCGCAAAATCAAAACCGTGCACCAGACCCCGCATTTCTGAAGCCACAGTATAGATTCTTTGTTCCACCTCTTCACCAAGCTGAGGAGCATCCGGACTATAGCCCTTCTCCTGCATAATCGCTTGCTGCAGGGTTATGATCCACTTCTGGAGAATCATCTCCAGCGCTCCGCCGTCGGGGCGTGTGCGCGTAGACAGATGGCTCATCAGCTCCCTGTATGTAGCTAGGCCTTGCCCTTTGGTACCCACAAGGCGCCTTTCAGGGGACAGGTCAGCATCCGCAACTACAAAGTCCCGGTCCATGGCGTAGTTGCGGATAATCTGAAGCAGGAAGCTTTTGCCGCTGCCGAATTTGCCGGTTATCAATTTGAAGGCGGCACCGCCTTCAGCAATATTCTCCATATCCCGGAGAATGGCCTCGACCTCGGGACGGCGTCCCACCGCGATATGCTCAAGACCAATACGCGGAACAACACCCGCTGTCAGTGAATTTATCAGCGCAGTGGTCATCCGCTTTGGTATCTTCAGTACACTCATCAATCATTCACCCCACCCAAATATTGCAGTAACGGCACCAATTCCTCGTTCAGCTCTTCTTCATCGATCAGCAGATCGCCCAGAAGTTCCATCGCAGTCTCATTGATTCCATCGAACAGCAGCTCAGTCATCGTTCCACCGGCCGCAGCCAAATGGTGCACCGCATTCATTCCTTTGCCTTCTGCCAGAGCACGGACGACGGCGAATTCAAGCGGAGTCAGCGCAGCAGCGAACTGATGCATGATCGCGGAATCATCATTGCCGGGATCTGGCAGCGGCTCTGCCATTGAAACAGTCTCTTCAAACACATGAATCCCCGCATCTCCTGCTACATCCTCGTTAAGCTCAGTAAGCTGATCCTGGGCTTGCCCGCTCTCCTCTATCGTAAGCAGTGTCCGCACAATATCGGAATCGCTTTGAAGCTGCTCCAGCTTCCGGGGATCAATGATAACCGCCGGGCCCTTTTCCTTCTGTTCCGCCTTCTTGAATTCACGCTGCAGAAACCGGCTGACCAAGTCTTCCATATCGGCATCAACCTTAACATCCTTCAATCTGCCCCGATAACCCAGCAGTGCCCGCAGCTTATTCTCCGTGAGCCGGAACAGGCGTGTAATCAGACTGCGCAGTGGAGGAGATTTACTAATCCGCACCACAGGCACAAGAACAGAATAGCCGTACAATGAGATGTCATACACTGCGCTACGGAACAGGTAACGCTCACGAACTACTGCCGGACCCGGAGGAAACATTCCGATCAGATTGGAGCCATGCTTGCGGGTCACATAGGCATCAATCAGGGCAACCACCTGCGGGATATAACGTTCTGCAGCCGCCTTTCCTTCTCCCGCATAGAATTTGGATTTGCTGATATCGTAATCGGACATGACAGTCAGCACTTCAAAAGTCAGCTGCTCCGGTGCAGAAGTCAAACAGCGCACCAGTTCAAGCTCAGCCAGATCACCGGCAAGTCCCCGCGAACGGGCGACAATGCCCGTCAACGGAACCTCCAGATGATGCACGAATGAGAAATCCGCAATCCATCCGCCCAGGTATTGATCAAGTCTTTTATATTGTTCCCGATAAGCTTCCCATAACCGATTCAGCTGCCGGTATCCCTCCTGGGGCTCGTCCCAGCCCACACCATTAATCAGCTCATAGACATGCAGAAAAATATAAGACAGATCCGTCTTAGGGTACCTGCCCTGTCTGACCTCATCACGCCAAAAGAAATACCATCGGCTCTGTGCTCCGGTCATATGACCATAGGTCGGCCAGTAGCTTTTGAAAGGAACAAACAGCGCCGCTGCTTCCCTATGATCCACCAGTTCCCTGGCCCGGATGACAAACTGGCTCTCTGTCGTAGTTACCGGCTCCTGAGTTTCTTCCATATCCCATAACTGCAGCTGAATGGTCGATTCTTCAGGCGCTTTTTTCTTCGGTATGACTGCTGGAGCCTTGGGGACCCCGGCCTCTGCTGAAGAACGAGGGGGGATCGGCAAATTCTGCTCCGTGCTCTCCCACACCAGCTCTGTAAAATGCGGCTCATTTCCGTCTCTTCTCAAGTCTCCACCCCCATACGGGTCTTACGAAAAAACGGTCCTGTTCACAGAAGTGAAGGAACCGTTTGTGTACTTCTGGTATGAAGTAACGCTGTCTACATCTTACTATTAATATTAGCATTCTTAACGGATGAACATCAAGCCTGATACTGAAGATTTGGGATTAACTGAGTTCTAGCCCTTTGGTCTCTTTGCCCAGGAACAGTACAGCTAAAGCACCAATAATAATAGTCCCAAAAAAGATCAGGAATATCGAACCGATCCCTACTCCATTACCGACCATAACGCCCACTAGCGTAGGTGCTATAATCCCGCCGATGCGGCCAAAGGAAGTCGCAAGTCCTGCACCTGTTGAGCGGATGGCTGTCGGGTACAGCTCCGGTGTATAGGCGTACATCCCGCCCCATGCCCCCAGATTGAAGAACGACAGGCAGATCCCGGCAGCCATCAGCATGCCCTCGGTATCAGAATTTCCGAACCACGCAGCACTGACCGCAGTGAGCAGAAGATAGATCACAAGCACAAATTTGCGGCCGAATTTCTCAATGAAATAAGCTGCGGTGAAATATCCCGGCAATTGCGCCAGCGTCATAATCAGCACATATTCAAAGCTTCTGACAAGACTGAAGCCTTTGATCACCATGACCGTAGGCAGCCACAGAAACATGCCGTAATAGGAAAAAACAACCGTGAACCACAAAATCCAGAGCATGATCGTTGAACGACGATATTCACCGGACCAGACGGTGGCTATCCGGCTCCGTAGAGGCACAGGTGCTTTCTTCTGAATCTCCGCAAATCGGGGGGAATCATCAATCGCACGCCGCAAGTACAGCGCATAGAGGGCCGGTACCGCACCAATGGCAAAAGCTATTCTCCAGCCATAATCCGGAATTACGAAATAAGCGATTAACGCCGAGACGATCCACCCGACCGCCCAGAAGCTCTCCAGCAGAACTACCGCCCGTCCTCTTTCCTTCGCTGGCATGCTTTCGGAGACCAGTGTTGAGGCGACAGGAAGCTCTCCGCCAAGCCCAAATCCGGCGATAAAACGCAGTACGCACAGCATGGCATACCCGGCGGCAAAAGCAGATAACCCACTGGCCAGCGAGAAAATAAGGAGGGTCCACAGTAGAACCGACTTACGACCGAAACGGTCAGCAAGAATACCTGCAGCGGCTGCGCCTACTGCCATACCTATAGAATTGATGCTCGTCAAATATCCGATCTTTTCCGGTCCGAGGCCCCATTCCTTGGCAAGCGCCGCAACGACAAAAGATATCATTCCCACATCCATTGCGTCAAACATCCAGCTGAGACCGGCACTGAAGAGCAGTTTTCTTTGCTTTGGATTTTGCAGCAGCGACATATTATTTAACATTATGCACCTCTTCCCTAAGTCCGACTAATCAACCTGGTATTTATTGCTTGTATCACTTACACATTCTAAATTTGCCGGGTTCAAAAATCAAGGAATAACGCTGCGTTGCAGTATTGTCTGGCCAATGCCTGGAAATAGCAGGTTTGGACGGAGATAGCGGCAATCATTAGCATATTCCGTACGGCATGCCGCTGGGACCTGGTCAAATGGTTCAACCGTTGCATCATATTTTCGAGCGAGGCCTTAAGCACCCTGTCTGCCTTAGAGGAGTAAGTCTGTTGAGCGTTGAGATCAGCGATTCCCTGGTCCGGCAACACAGGACTACTCTTAATCTCCTCAAAAAGCTCCGCATAGGCATGATACAGCTGTGCTGGTTCAACCAGATCGTCATCGTCCCGTTCAGGTGCCAGGAAAAGCATCCGGAACAGCTGGCGGATACTCTCGAAATCAAGCGCTGCCTTCAGATCATCGATCATAAATAGAAGCGCTGCCTGGTTAACGGAATATTTCTTACCCTCCCGGGGCGAGCCCAGGTATTCTTTGAAATCACGTTTCACCCAGTTCTGCATAGAAGTGGCTGAAAGTGTAGAATACTCAATCAAGTGGCCCAGTGTAGCGATTTCTCCAAGTGACAACCCCTTCACTTTCCCGCCTTTGATCAGCTTTTGTAGAATGGGAGGAATCTCTGTAGACAGAAAAGCCGGGAGCGACGAGCCATTTTCCACTGCTTCATGATGAAATTTTGACCAGGCAGCCTGTAAAATATGTAACGGTTTACGTTCTGTAGCTCCGTTCAGCGACAGCAATAATTCAGACATTTCTATCCGGCTGAGTGTAAAAGCTTCCATATATGGCACCCCTTCGCCATTTGATTTTATATTGAAAAGTTCGTACAATGAGTTCATATGAACTCATAATATGAGTATAACCTATTTTAACAACGAGAGGGATGGTAAAGATTATATGGGTATAGGACTTAGTTTGACGCTTGTGGCAATTTTGATCATTTTAACCGCATTTTTTGTAGCGACGGAGTTTGCATTGGTACGGCTGAGAGGCAGTCAGATTAGCCAGATGGTGCTGGAGGGCAAGAAGAATGCCTTGGCGGTTCAAAGGGTTGCAGCTAATCTGGACGGATATTTGTCTGCTTGCCAGCTGGGCATCACGATTACAGCACTGGGGATCGGGGCTTTGGCAGAGCCTGCATTTGAGCAGCTTTTGCTTCCATTGTTCGACCTTGGCCATATCAGCCACAGTGTGAGTGAGCCCATTGCTTTTGCATTGGCATTCATTATTGCCACATTCCTGCATGTCGTAGTCGGTGAGCTTGCTCCGAAGACAGCCGCTATCAATATTCCGGAGAAAATCGGTCAGATTACCTCACCGCTGATTATTTGGTTCTACAAAATATTGTACCCTCTGATTTGGCTGATGAATGGTTCTGCCAACCTGCTTGTCCGCATGTTCGGGATGAAGCCGGCAAGCGAGCATGGAGATGCGCATAGCGAAGATGAGATTCGTCTGATTCTCTCAGAAAGTTATGAGAGCGGTAAAATCAACAAAGCTGAATATGGCTATGTAAACCGTATCTTCACCTTCGACGAAATGCTGGCCAAAGAGATCATGGTACCTCGGACAGACATGGTTTGCCTGTTCACCAACCATTCCCTGAAAGAGAATTTGGAAATCATCCGTAAGGAGCAATACACCCGATTTCCCGTGGCTGACGGTAGTAAAGACAACATCATCGGGATGATCAATACGAAACAGCTTTACTTACAATACGATAACAATCCGGAATTCGATTTCAAAAGCCTGATTCTGCCGCTGCTCACCGTATCTGAAGTTACTCCAGTGAAAACACTGCTGACCCGCATGCAAAAAGAGCGTGTGCATATCGCCCTGCTGCTTGATGAATACGGTGGTACCTCCGGTCTGATTACGATTGAGGATATTCTCGAAGAGATTGTCGGTGAGATCCGTGATGAATTCGACGCTGACGAACGCCGCAATATCGAGAAGCTCAGTGAATCCCACTACCTGTTTGACGGTAACGTCTCTGTCCAGGAAATTAAGGAACTGACTGGTCTGGATCTGCATGACGATGAGGTCACTACTATCGGAGGATGGCTATACAGCCATCTGGAGGAACCTGCTGTTGGTAAAAGCGTGACTCATGAACATGTAAAACTAACCGTTCTCGAAATGAACCGTCACCGGATACGCAAGGTTGAGATTGAAATCGGACAGACCGGATCTGAATATCAGGACGTACAGCCGGAATAATTAATTACATTAAACATTGCAAAAGGCGCTCCAACTTGGAGCGCCTTTGTTCGTGCAGTAATAGCCAAAAGAATCGATTGGCATCTTTTAGGCTTAACGATACTTAATGATATTAATTATCTGCGTTATTTAATATAGTTAACTAATCTGCATCTTCCCTTAACATCGGCATATCATTAGCATATTCCCATCAGGATCTTTGAAACTAAACCAGTGGTCATGCTCAATGTCGGTCAACAGCTCTGCTCCGGATTCCTTGACATAATCATAGGCTGCATCTATATCCTCTGTGTTCAGGTGGAATGTAGGAACCTTCAGTACGGCTTCTGTTGTGAAGATTCTGCTGTCCAGCACAATACCGGGCCCCTGCATTGGAATCACATACAAATGACCGAACAGCACTTCACCATCTAGTGGAAGCCCCAATAAACTGCAATACCAGTTCTTCGACCTTTCAATATCACTAACAGGAATGAAAACAGCGCCAATCTGATTCAGAATCGGACTTGTCACAGCCAGTATGCCTCCTCTATAAAACTTCTTATATATTTGGACTACTTAACCATTTCGATAAATTCTGTCATATCCCTCCCCTTTTTGAGGATTGAAATGAAGATATGGTATAATCTTGTCAACTTTTACTCAGACGTCAGGAGAATGAGCACAGGATATGAAAACTTTCAGACATCAAAAACTGACACCACCCAAAATATTATCTCTTGGATTCATGCTGCTGATCTCAATCGGGACGATATTTCTATGTCTCCCGGCGGCTTCCACCGGGGAGAGAATTTCCTTAATTGATGCATTGTTTATGACGACCTCAGCAACCTGTGTTACAGGCCTTGCTGTTATCGACACAGGAACAGAGCTTACCGTATTCGGACAAATCGTGCTTCTGGTATTATTTCAATGTGGCGGACTGGGTTTTGTTACCATGGCTACACTTATAACTCTTGTGCTCAACAAGCGGATTTCATTGAAAGAACGGCTGCTGCTGCAGGAATCCATGAACCAGAATTCAATCCAGGGTATTGTGCGTCTGATCCAGAGAGTACTGCTATATTCGCTTATCATCCAACTTTGTGGAGCCATCCTTTTTACCATCAGATTTAATTCGGACATGAATTTCGGTAAAGCAATTTATTATGGGATATTCCACAGCATATCTATCTTCAACAATGCAGGTTTTGATCTTTTTGGCGATATTCACGGGCCATTCAGTGGATTAACACGTTATGCCGAAGACCCGATTGTAAACATGACCTCTATGGTGTTGATATTCTTGGGCGGAGTTGGCTTTATTGTCCTGTCTGATGTAGTTGATTATCCCCATCGTAGACGATTGACCCTTCACTCCAAAGTCGTCCTTTCAACTTCCGTCATTTTAATTCTGGGCGGAGCTATGGTCTTTTTCTGGCTGGAGCTGAACAACACCTTAAAGCCTCTGCATCCCGGAGGAAAAATTATGGCGTCCTTCCTTCAGGCGATCACACCTCGTTCAGGCGGTGTCACAACCATCGAGATTCCGTTATTGCTTGAATCTACCCAGTTCCTTATGATCCTTCTGATGTTCATTGGTGCGGCCCCAGGCTCTACCGGCGGGGGGATCAAAATCACTACCTTCGCCCTACTCGTCAGTACAGCTTACGCCAAGATCCGGGGTAAGGATGAAATTGTCATGTTCCGCCTTCGAATCTCCAAAGAGAATGTATATCGGGCCATTACCATGTCCCTACTCTCGCTTATACTCGTTGTATCCGCTACGATGCTCCTGTCGGTTACCGAGAGTGCTGATTTCTTGACGGTACTGTTTGAAGCTGTCTCCGCTTTTGGAACTTCTGGCATTACCATGGGACTCACACCTGAGCTCACAACAATTGGCAAGCTGGCAGTAATTATCCTGATGTTCGTCGGCCGGACAGGCCCGCTGACGTTGGCTTATGCGCTCAAACCAAAGGGAAGTAAAGACCTATACCGCTATCCCGAAGGTAATATTACATTAGGCTGATACAAGCGGCACGGCTATAACCCTATATCTACAGAAAAATGCGACCTTTCCCGGCAAGCTCATGCCTTGAAAGGTCGCATTTTTCTTTTACTCTTCTTCTGCCTCTTCCGGAAGCTCCTGGGTATCCAGTGCTGCATCCAGCAGCAGATTATAGACATCGTCATCACTTTCAAGCAGGGCATCGGTTTCCAGGAATTGTTCTTCACTTCCAGGCTCACCGGCAAAGCTCAGACTGTAATCCCATTCCGTACCGCGTTTGCTGAAAAATGTGATCTCATATGGGGAACTGTGATTCTCAAGTGTGAAGACCGTTCTGCCTACGAAACTTCGGTCTTCCTCGCGTTTCATTTCTGCTTTTATAATTTCCACATTCATGTTCTTTTCTTCCCTTCATCATAACCTAACTTTCCCTTAGTATATCATGAGATGAGAGCTTTTCCCTACCTAATGTAAGCCGATTGACTTTTTTCATCCGGCGGTTAATAATTTAATACTAAAGACTAAATACAATCGAAATTGGAGGAAATTAGCAATGGGCCAACTGGAAACTCAGCTTAATAAATATGCGGATTTGGCGGTTCAAATTGGTGTGAATGTTCAACCTGGACAAATCCTGGTCGTGAGTGCGCCTATCTCGGCTGCAGAATTCGTCCGTATGATTACAGCCAAAGCATATGCCATCGGAGCAAGCCAGGTAAAAGTCAACTGGAGTGACGAATTCATTACCCGCCAGCAGTTCGAGCATGCAGCGCCGGAAGTGTTCACGAAGGCTCCTACCTGGTTTGCCGGAGAAATGACCGAATTCGCTGAGAATGGCGCGGCCTTTCTTCATGTCATCGCAGAGGATCCAGACGCACTCAAAGGCATCGATCCTGAGCGTATCGCGAACTTCCAGAAGACCCGTGGAGCTGCGCTGACCAAATATCGTGAAATGCAAATGTCCGATAAAGTCAGCTGGAGTATTGTTGCCATTCCTTCACAGCCATGGGCAGATAAAGTATTCCCGGAGGTTCCCGCAGAAGAACGCATCAGCAAGCTTTGGGATGCAATTTTCCACACCGTTCGACTGGATCGTGAAGATCCTGTAGCTGCCTGGCAGGAGCACTTGGATACACTTGAACAAAAAGCCAATGTCCTGAATGCCAAGAAATACAAAAGCCTGCATTACATAGCACCCGGCACAGACCTTAGCATCGAGCTGCCTGAAGGCCATCTTTGGGCTCAAGGAGACAGCATCAATGCCAAAGGTCATTCTTTTGTTGCCAATATGCCAACGGAAGAAGTATTCACAGCCCCGCTCAAAACCGGTGTTAACGGAACCGTCAGAAGTACCAAACCGCTTAGCTACGGCGGGAACATCATCGATGGCTTCTCTATAACTTTTGAACAAGGCCGGATCGTAAGCGTTAAGGCTGAACAAGGCCAGGAAGCACTGGAATATCTCATCAGTCTGGATGAAGGCGCGAAATATCTAGGTGAAGTTGCTCTTGTCCCGCATAAATCACCAATATCCGAATCCAACATCCTGTATTTCAATACATTGTTTGATGAGAATGCCTCTAACCATTTGGCCATCGGCACAGCCTATGCCTTCTGTCTCGAAGGCGGCAAAGATATGAATCAGGAAGAACTGATTGAACGCGGTTTGAATACAAGTGTTACCCATGTTGATTTCATGATCGGCTCTCCAGAGATGGACATTTACGGTATTACCGCTGAGGGTACCAAGGAGCCTGTATTCCTTAAGGGAAACTGGGCGTTCTAACGAAAGAGAGAGATTGAGGGGAGCGGTAACTATGCTGAGTTTCAAGCAAAAGCTGAAAAATTACGCACTGCTGACAGTAAAAATAGGAATTAACATTCAACCAGGTCAGACGCTGGTGGTCAACGCTGACATTGCCTCCGCTGAATTGGTGCGCCTCGTTGTGCGTCAAGCTTACGAAGCCGGAGCAAAGCTGGTCAAAGTAAATTATACGGATGAGCTTGTCACCCGGACACGTTATGAGCTGGCTCCCTCCGAAAGCTTCCTGGAGCCGCCAAAATGGCAAGCAGATGAGCTGGAAGATCTGGCACGTAACGGAGCGGCCTTCCTGTCGATTATTTCGACGAATCCGGATTTACTGAACGGAATAGATCCTGTGCGAATTGCCGATAATCAGCGCACCGCAGGTCAAGCCATGGTGCCTTACCGGGAAATGCTGATGGGTAACCATGTGAGCTGGAGCCTGGTGGCATACCCTTCTGCTGTCTGGGCGGCCAAAGTATTCCCGGACGCTCCGCGTGAACAGCAGGTTGAACTGCTGTGGGATGCGATCTTCAAAGCGGTCAGAGCAGACCAGGAGAATCCGGTGGAAGCCTGGAGCCTCCATCTGGACGGCCTGAAACAACGCTGTGATGTCCTGAATGCGAAGAGATATCGCAAGCTGCACTACACCGCCCCAGGCACTGATCTAACTTTAGAACTGCCTGAAGGACATATCTGGTGCCAGGCGGGGGCTGTGAACGGACGCGGAGTTCCTTTTCTGGCTAATATTCCAACGGAAGAGGTATTCACCGCTCCGCTTAAGACCGGGGCTAACGGCAAGGTCAGCAGCACCAAACCGCTGAGCTACAGCGGCAAGATTATTGACCGGTTCACCTTAACCCTTGAAAACGGCAAAGTCACAGACTTTACTGCCGAGGAAGGTCAAGAAGCGCTCGCCTCGCTCCTCGCAATGGATGAGGGTTCAGCATTTTTTGGTGAAGTCGCCCTGGTACCATATCACTCGCCTATCTCGGAAAGCGGCATTCTCTACTACACTACTCTCTATGATGAAAATGCGTCCTGCCACCTGGCAATAGGAGCCGCTTACGCCTTCACTTTGGAGCAAGGGACTACGATGACCAAAGATGAACTAGCAGCGCACGGGATGAACCAGAGCCTGACGCATGTAGATTTCATGATGGGATCCGCGGACATGAATATCGATGGGATCACAGATGATGGAGTATCCGAACCTATCTTCCGCAACGGTAACTGGGCTTAAGTTAACTAACAGATCTTGACAAATCCATTCATATTATTAAAGACCCTGAAGTTTCTCTTGAAAAAGAGAGCTTCAGGGTCTTTTTTTGCCTGTTCAGCTAGTATTAAGGAGATGAATAGTCTAAATTTGAAATTTTGTTCAAACTTTATTCACAAAATTGTTGAATTTAGTTCACAATTATGCCACAATACAGTTAAGGATTCTATTTCCAAGGAGGTTGTCCCGATGAAAGAATCATTATCCCACGACCTGGAAACCATTGAAGTGGATCGCACGGATGTCAAGGCCCCCGTCGACCCGAGCATCGTAGCTTCCAATGCCATCAAGTACACAGCTTATGTTATGCTATTGTTTGGGTTTCTGTATTTCCTGATTGCTTACCTTGCCCCTATGCTGTAAGAGGCTGATTTATTATATACGATTGATAGAAAGCGCTTACGGCTGACACCTTCCGCTTATGGAAAGTGTCAGCCGTTTCTATTACCAGGACAACACTTTTTCTAACCATTTAATAGCGCCGGGATGCCAGTTCCCTTCCATACGCACATGCAGCCATGTTGCCGCTTCTTCCCTCGTACCTTTAAATAAGGGTATCTTATTATCTGTCATCCAGTGGCTTACTGTTTCAAAAGAAGTGCTGTTCCAGCCATTTTTCTCACCAAGCGAATTATGGCGTTCCTTAACCCCGGAAATAACAATGTCCAATGTGCCTTGCAATTCTGTAACGGCATTGTCAAATGCAGTTTTCTTCTCCTTTGCTTTCATTTCCGCCAGTGTGCGGAGTTCACGTGTCTCAATCCCCTGATTGTCACGGATGATCTGAAGCAAAGTTAATGCTTCCCTGCTGCACAGTCCGCTATCATAACGTTCCTCCAGGGAACGCGGGCTACCCGTAGCCGCTACGTAAGCTGGGAACCATTCACTGGTGACTAAAACTGCTTTTTTTCGAATGAACTTTCCGTATGCAGCCACACCCTCACCAGGGAAGCGGGCACGCCAGGACCAGGGATCCAGCTCCGTATCCGTATGCCACTTCTCAGCTTTGGTTAATCCGGTCACGGATGGATGTTCCGGGATGAGTGATGCCAACGGCAGGATACCCAGCTTGGCAATAACCTCTTTCATTTCCTCATAAGTCAAGACTGTTCCTTGTTCTTCTAGACTGCTCACCAATATTACCTCCCGGAATTCCTAATGTTGCTGCTAGAGCACTCATCTACTTGTCTAATCTCATACTGTGGATCCCTGCAATAAAAGTGCTAATCAGCAGGCTTAGGCTGACGTTAGTATCCAGAGGCATGCCAAATCCTCCTTTGTTCTCCAAGGCCGCGAATCCGTGCAGCAAGCTGCGCAGGCCCCGGACCGCATGCAATTCCCCTTCTGTACCCAGCTCATAGCCGGACAACACTCCAATAATTAAGGACAGTACCTGCTCGCTCGCCTTCTCCAGCTCCGGATTTCCTTCCTCCGGCGCCCGCAGTGTTGTCTCATACAATCCGGGACGCTGTCTGGCAAAGTCTACATAAGCCTGTCCCATGGCATGTACAGCTGAATCTCCCCTGAGTCCATCAACCGCTGCAGACATGGCTGTAAATAACAATTCAAGACCATGTACTGCAAGCAACGAACGCAGTCCCTGAAGCCCGTTAATGTGATTATACAACGACGGTGAACGAACGCCCAGCCTGGCTGCGAGTGCAGCCAGGGTTACCCCTTCTATTCCTTGCTCATCGGCAATTCCTGCAGCTTCCAGTATTAATGTATGTGTATCTAATCCGGCTCTTGGTGACATTTCAGTTCCCTGCCTCCTTCTGAAGTCTTTCGGCTTGCTGAATGGCCAATTCCATTTGTTCACCCGGTGCCTTCAGCAGATTTCCGTGTCCCGCTGCAAGCAGCTTGGGTGAAAGCTTATATAGCTTAATCGCACTTTCCAGTGCCTTGTCTCTATTCCAGGTGGCCATGGCGGGGAAAGGAAACAACGGTACAACCGTCCCCGACACAGCTGTTCTGCGGAAGGTCTGATAAGCATCTCCAACCACAAGGAATCCGTTACGCTGATCCAGAAAAGACATTGAACCCGGTGTATGACCCGGAGTCGCAATGGCTGTTAACGAGCCTACAGTATCGCCCTCCTGCAGCAGTATATCCGGTACGGTGGTGATTCTGGTCGGAACACTGCCTTTAATTGGCGTCTGCAGCTCATCAGCCCTCAAGGACCGGTCACCTCTAAGCAAGGCAGAATCCCTTTCGGAAATATACACCACCGCTGCCGGAAGCTGCTTCTTCAGTTCATCCAATGCTCCGACGTGGTCACCATGGGCATGTGTCAGAACAATACGGTTCACCGGTTTATTCAGACTTGTAGCTATGGCCATAATACCCTTCACACTGAATGGCAAGGCTGCATCTATTAATGTTAGTCCATCCTCTTCCTCTACCAGATAACAGTTAACGGGGAAAAATCCGGGCATCCAGGTCAGCTGTAGCAATTGGCCTACTTGAGTCGTTCTCATAAGATCCCCTCCAAAACTAATGTTATTAGTTATAATATAAACTAATGTGATTAGTTTTTCAAGTGTTTTAATCGAGACGATACACAGCTTGCTCTCTTTGGATTTATAGCATGGTACCAAAATAAAACTCCAGCTTCTCCCAGGAGATCCTATCCTCTCCCCGCCAGTTGGCAACAGAGATAAAATCACTATTTCCACCGCGCCCCAGCCGGGGCTCTTCCTGCGGCACCAATATTCCCGCAAAACCCCAAATCTCCATAATCACATCTCGTTCGTATTTACTTGACGGGAGCAGGTCTTTCCAGCGCTTCTCCAGTTTGCGTGCCGTATCGCCAGGATCACACTCTTCCATGGCTTCAATCATGCGTTTGAGGATTTCCAAATCTTCTCTGCTAACACTGAGTTCTTCTTCTCTACTCAGCAGTTCAAGATCCAGCCAGCAATACAAAAGCTGGTTAAGACGGACTCCGCCCCATTTGACCCTTTCAAAGTTAAGCACATTCAGGTCTGCATTAACATAATTCTTGTCAGACATAATTTTAACCGTGTTACAATCGCCACAATAACTATAACTGGCTCTTTCCAACGGGTGCTGCTCATAGGAATGCTGTTCCAACCCGGACGTCAGCGCCCAACTAGACAAAGCACTCCGTAAATGAACTTTCCGCTGCGAAAGACTATGTACAAAAGCTGTCGCTACCCGTTCTTTGGTGACGGTGCTATCATGAAGCTCTCGAATGCGCCGCACACACTCGTCATGTGTTATTGTAAACGGATCAAACATTACTCCTTGGCTTCTGGCATATTCAAAGTCTTCACCAGTATAAATAGCTGGAACGTTCTTCCAACCCCCCGAAGACCAAAAGGTTGTCTGCAATACTTTTTTGGCTTTCTTGTCCATACTTATACATCCTTCCATTGATTAATGTGATTCAACATTTCAGGATCTAGTGAACAGAATGAATTACGATAATACTGCTGGCAGATGCGGAATTGGATTCGTTCATAATCATGTTCAGTAGATTTTACATGTTGTTGATGTTTATTTCAAATACACAAAAAAACAGGTACAACTCCTTCTCATGAAGGGTTATACCTGTTTTTACATATACGTTGAATCAGCCGAAGCGGCCCATAATATATTCCTGGGTCATTTGATTGTCGGGATTGCTGAAAACCTTCTCGGTTCTGTCGTACTCTACAAGTGAACCAAGATAGAAATAGGCTGTATAATCCGAGATCCGCGCAGCTTGCTGCATATTGTGTGTGACAATAACAATTCTCAGATCTTCTTTCAGTTCCTTGATCAGCTCTTCGACTTTACCGGTAGATACCGGGTCCAAAGCCGATGCAGGCTCATCCAGAAGAAGAATCTGCGGATTTACCGATAAGGCTCTTGCAATACATAGACGCTGTTGCTGTCCACCGGATAAAGCAAGTGCTGAATCCTTCAGGCGGTCCTTAACTTCGTCCCATAGTGCAGCGCGCCGCAGACTGCTTTCCACAATTTCATCGAGAGCCGCTTTACCCTTGATTCCGTGATATTTTGGACCAAACGCGATGTTTTCATAAATCGACTTGTAAAATGGATTCGGCTTTTGCCAGACCATGCCGATTTTTTGACGAAGCTTGATCACATCTGTACCAGGGGCATTGATATCCACACCATCAATCCAGATACTTCCCTTCGTCGTGGAACCGGAGATTTCATCGTTCATCCGGTTGAGTGAACGGAGAAATGTCGATTTACCGCAGCCCGAAGGGCCGATCAGCGCTGTAACTGTATTCTGGGCAAAAGGGAGGCTTATCCCTTTCACTGCTTCATATGTGCCGTAAAATATGCTCAAATCCTCGGTTTGGAACGATTCACGCACTACTGGTTCCGCAATACCCATCTCATATTCCTCCTATTAATCCATCGTATACTTGCAGTTAGCTCATTCTTTTAGAAGCAGTAAGCTTGCGGTAGATCAGACGGCCAAAGTAACGCGCAGCCAGATTAAAGATGAGTACCGTAATCACAAGCACTGCCGAAGCTCCAGCAGCGATCTGAATGGCATCCGGGGCCAAGCCTTCACTGTTGACCTTCCAGATATGCACTGCCAGCGTCTCTGCCGGCCGGAACGGATTGAGCGGCGAAGTCGGGCTAGCCGGATTCCAGTTAGAGAAATCCAGGCGGGGACTGCTCATGCCTGCCGTGAACATCAGCGCAGCCGCTTCCCCAAACACACGTCCCGCTGACAGAATCGTTCCTGTGATTATGGTCGGCAATGCGACTGGGAGCAGCACAGTAGTGACAATTTTCCATTTGGACAGCCCCAGGGCAAAGCCTGCCTCCTTCTGCTGCTTAGGCACTGTGCGGAAGGCCTGTTCAGTAATCCGCACCATCAGCGGCAGATTGAAGAACGTAAGGGCCAGTGCACCGGAGACCAGGGAGAACCCTAGATTAAAGGTGTTCACGATCAGTAGCAGACCGAACAATCCGACAACGATCGAAGGAAAAGAAGACAATACCTCCACAATCAGACGGATAAAGTTAGTCAGCTTGCCTGGGCGGGCATATTCCGCCATGAAGATTCCAGCACCAAGGCCTAGCGGTACAGTAATGATTAGGGTCAAGACCAGCAGGTAGATAGAGTTGAAGAGTTGTGGTCCAACCCCTCCGCCTGCGCGGATCTTCTGCGGAGCAGAGGTCAGGAAATCCCAGCTGATGTGGTTAAGGCCGCGAATCAGAATGTATCCCAATAGTCCTATCAGGATGGCTACAATAAGTAATGCGAAAAATACGATCAGCGCTGTGGCAATTTTGTCTGCAGTTCTCGGCTTCAAATTTTATTTCTCCTTTCGAGCATTCTTACGAGGAGGACAAAGACAAATGTCATCAGCATAAGAACCAGCGCCATACTCCACAGCGCGTTATTTTGCGGGGAACCCATCGTCGTGTTGCCCATGCTAAGTGTGATAACACTAGTTAGGGTCGAAGCGGATTCAAAGAGCGACCGCGGCACGAAAGGAGCATTCCCGATAACCATTTGCACGGCCAGCGCTTCCCCGAATGCACGAGCCATACCGAGCACCACCCCTGTCATAATCGCAGGGAACGTAGTGGGGAGAATCACACGGGCAATGGTCTGCCACCGCGTGGCACCGAGCGCAAAAGAGGATTCTTTCAGATTTTGCGGCAATGAAGCCAGCGCGTCTGCAGCCACGCTTGTAATGGTCGGCAGGATCATGACCGACAGGACAAGCGCGCCTGCAGCAACCCCGATGCCCTGACCAGGGAACGTATTACGCAGAAAAGGAACGATGACACTCAGTCCGACAAAGCCGTACACGACAGATGGAATTCCGGACAACAGCTCAATTACCGGCTGCAGCAGTTTTTTGCCCCATCCCGGAACAATCTCAGTCATGAACAGTGCAGCACAGATACTGAGCGGGCTTGCAATCAGTGCAGCAATCAGCGTAACCAGAAAGGAACCGGCGATAAATGGAAAAGCTCCATATGAAGGCGTGTCTGCCTCAGGTGACCATTTGGTCCCGAACAGAAATTCAGATACTTTTACATCTCCACTGGTGAAGGTGGATATACCCTTGGACGCCACAAAATATACCATCGATATTATGATGACTATCAATAGCAGTACGCAAAAGGACATATAAGCCTTTCCAATAAAATCTTCTATATGATGTTTTTCAATCTTTGCTTTCTTCGGTTTTGCCCTCAAGATGCTCCCTCTTTCTAAAGTGAAAAGAGAGGCAGAAGAAATCCGCCTCTAATCACTTGAAGTTCTAATGGATGATTCACTTGATTGTGTGGTTGTGAATTACTTAGTAGTTACTTTACCTGCTACATCACGGGAAACCTGCATTTGCGAAGCTGGAATGTATCCCAGTTCTACTACATCGCCGGTCTGAACTTCGTCAGTCATGATGTAGTCGAGGAAGGCTTTTACCGTTGCATTAGGTTCGCCGTTAGTGTACATATGCTCGTAAGCCCATACTGGATATTTACCTGCAACCACGTTATCAACGGATGGCTCAACTCCATCATACTTCAGCGTCTTCACTGAATCATCGAGGTAAGACAATGCCAGGTAACCAATCGCTCCTGGTGTTTCGCCGATAATCTTCTTAACGGTACCGGAAGAATCTTCCTGGATCGAACCTTGAAGATCTTCTGTTTTGGTTCCTAGTGCGAAGTTTTCAAAAGTAGCACGTGTACCGGAGCTGCTTGGACGGTTAATGATCTGGATTTTCTGATCCGCACCGCCAACTTCTTTCCAGTTCGTTACTTTACCTGTGAAAATATCAACAAGCTGCTGCTTGGTCAAAGTATCTACACCTGCATCCGGATGAGAAACTGCAGCAATCGCTACAACCGCTACCTGATGGTCAACGAGCGCTTTTGCTTTTTCAGCATCGGCATCCTTCAGCTTCTCTTCTGCGAATACATCGGAGTTACCGATATCCACTTGCTTCTCTGCTACCTGGGTAAGGCCGGTCCCGCTTCCTCCACCCTGTACTTGAATATCTACACCTGCGTTAGTCTCCATGAATTTCTCAGCTACCTGCTCTACCAGCGGTTGTAAGGCTGTGGAGCCTGATGCCAGGATAGAACCGCTTAAATCAGCGCCGCTGCTCGTTTCTGTAGGTGCGTTAGTGGCAGCTGCGTTCCCTCCGTTATTGGTTGCTGCATTGTTTCCACCGTTATTGTTGCCGCATGCCGAAAGTGCTACTACACTTGTTAATGCCAAAGCCATGACCCACGTTTTTCTGAATTGCATTTGTTTGTCTCCTCCTGAGTGTTTTGTATAGCTTCTGCTTATCATTCACAGGTTCAGCATCCACTATGTTTTGTGAGTATCTGTTATTGGTATTTGCTTCATACAAAACTCACTTTTGGAAGCATCAGACTGTGTCCGTGTCACATCTGACTCTTCCTATTCTAGAGCCCGTTCGTCAGGGAAAAGTATTAAGTATGTAAAGCGGAGGATAAAAAACATAATAGAATTTCTATAATAATATAGATATAATCTATACAATGAGTAAAGTTAATTAATGAATCCCTATTTTTGCGGAGGTACATAATGAATATTGTTAAGCTACAAATTGTAGTCCTGATTGAGAAATACAAAAAAGTAACCGATGTGGCAGCTGAAATGGGCTTAAAACAGCCCACCGTTTCGTTTCATATGAAAAGCCTGGAAAGCGAGCTGGGGACCCCTCTTTTTCAATATCGCAGTGGACGGGTGCTCCTTACCGATGCCGGACGGACGCTGTATCAGTATGCCTCCCGGATTGTAGCACTCACGGCTGAAGCTGAACGAAGTATCAAACAATACTCCTCACTCTCTTCCGGTCATCTGGAACTTGAAGCAAGTTATGTTCCTGGTACTTATCTTCTGCCAAATTTGGTTTCGCAATTCATCCGCCAGCATTCTGGAATGGATATTTCGTTATCCGTGCAACCGGATGCTGTTCTCCGCGAGCGTCTGCGGGGTAGAGAAATCCAGTTAGCTGTTCTGCATAATTATGGCGGGCAGGACAATTCCTTTACAACTCGAACAGTTGCCCGTAATGAAGCTGTTTTGGTTTTTGCGCCAGGTCATCCTTTTACAGACATCAAGAATATATCACCTGAACAGGTTGTTCTGGAGCCATGGATTCAATATGAGGCAGGTTCTTTCCTACAAGGCATTACAGACCAATGGGCAGAGCTGAACACAGTAAAGGTATGGGGACATGTAGTACTGAATTCACCTGAAGCAATGAAGGGAATCATTCGTAGCGGGGGCGGCGTCGGGCTTTGTTCCAAGAATATGATTGCGGCTGAACTCGCTGCCGGGAGCTTACGCTGCATACCTCTGCCAGGTATACAGCCCGAACATGGGGAATTTGCGCTGGCATGGCGAAGAGATTATACTCTAACCCCCTTGCAGCTTGCATTTGCAGATTTGGCAGCAGGTGTTAAAGGAGAAGAATAATTCAAAAAAAGTACAGCCCTTTGACGACACTGCTTACAGCGTCAAGGGCTATACCGGTTCGTTTGATGGAGATACTACATTTTTTCCGCCACCAGGGCGAAGGTCTTGGGAATTCCTGCATCAAAGACTTCAGAAGATAAATTAGGCTCTTCAGCTAATTCCCGGATTATCAGTCCGCTTCTGGCTGCTGCTGTCACTATTTCACCCAGTGTCCAGCGCCGCCAGTATACGACACTATGTTTCTCTTCTCCTAGCGGCACTCCGGATGAAGGCAGATACTTGGAGTAGGAGACTTTCTTTTCTTCCAATGTGGTGTCAAAATAATCCCCGCTCACCTTATGCTTACGAACCTTGGCGGTTGAGCCCTTCGAGGAGATCAGCTTCGTCGTAATGGGATGAAAATCACGGAGCACGAACCGGCCACCGGGTGTCAGCAGCCGGTATACCGTAGCCATAAACGGAGCCAAATCCGTAAAGTAATGGACAATCCCCATTTCAGCAAAGACGATGTCATATGAACTATCCAATAGTTCTTCCGGCAGCTTCAGCACATCCGATACAATGTAAGAAAGCTGAATTCCCGCAGCTTCGGCCAGTTCGGCAGCATAGCGGGCATTGGCTTCCGAGAAATCCGCCACGCTCACCTTTGCTCCCAGGAGCCCGAGTGCTACGGCTTTCATGCCGTTAGAACCCATAAGATTTAACACTTTCTTGCCCCGAACTTCACCGAGGTAGCCTAGCAAGGGGTAGAGTCTGGCAGCAGGATCTTTTTTGAGCTTCGCCGCTGCATCTGCAGGATTGCCAAAGCGGGCGGTCCAGGCTGAATAGGTATCCTCGTTCCACAGTTCTTCACTGGAAGGGCTTGTGCTCAGACTATCCGGATTATTAATGTTTGCGAATTGTTCATGTTCATTCATGTAATAGTAACCCCTTTATCTCTTTTAATACTCTCTTATGATAATCCCTTAGGATGCGCTAGGAAGGGATTCCTTGATCTTCGCCGCTTTTTTGCGCCCTGAATATAAATATACAGCGAGTCCACCCATAACCAGTACTCCTCCTGCCCATTGGAGCATTGTCAGCTGTTCCCCCAGAAGCAGGAAGGCCAATATGCTTGCTCCCACGGGTTCACCCAGAATGTTCATAGACACTGTAGTTGCTGAAGTATACTGCAGTAGCCAATTGAAAAGGATATGCCCGAAGACGGTTGGAACTACAGCCAGCAGAACAAATATGCCCCACTCCCGCGGAGGATAATTAATAAATGAAATGCCAGAGAGCAGATTATATAAGCCAAATACTGCTGCCGCCGAAATAAATACGATCAGGCTGTAAAGATAAGACGGCATACGGGCTACAAGCTTCTGTCCAATCAGTAAATGACCGGCAACCGCAACAGTTCCTCCGATGGACAGGAGATCTCCTTTGAGATTGTCTGCTGAGAGACCAATATCCCCCCAGCCGATAAAGACCACACCAAATATGGCGAGGGCCAGACCCATTATAGCGGCTGAAGTGCTTCTTTCCTTATACAGTATGTAAGCTCCCAGCATTATAAATACTGGTTCCAGCGCCATAATCATAGTTGAACTGGCCACAGAAGTATACTTTAGCGAACCCATCCAGAGTAAAAAATGCAGTGCAAGCATTAAGCCTGACGCTCCCAGCAGTAGCCAGTCCTTACGGCGCAAGGCAAAAGCTGCTCCGCTGTATGGCCGGGCAAAAGGCAGCATCAAAAGCGAGGTAAAGAGCAGCCGGTACATGCCTTGAATGGACGCTGGGGCATCCGACCATTTGATGAAGATAGAAGAAAATGAGACGGCCACAATTCCAATCAGCATCAGAAAAGGGACAGGAACGGGCGGCTTTTTTGAATTCACAAATAGCTTCCTTTCAGGTTAGATAAAACTCACTATGTTAATTTATCGCAGAATGAAAAAAAATGCAGCCTTTTTCACAATAAATAATCAAATGAAAAGCATGAACTCCACCTACCGGGAAGAAGTCCATGCTTGTATGAATGAAGCTTATTAGTTGAATGCTTACGTTTCATACTACGGTTTAAGCACAACCTTGATACAATCCTCTTCTTTGTCATTGAAGATCTTATACGCATGTTCAGCTTGGCTGATCGGCAGCCGGTGAGTAATAATATCCGTAGGATCAAACACATTTTCTTTTATCATTTTATATAAAGCCGGCATGTAGTGAATCACCGGTGCCTGTCCCATCTTAAGCGTGATATTGCGTTCAAACAGATGTCCCAGCGGGAACATATTATAGTTAAGCCCATACACGCCGATCAACTGGATCGTTCCGAATTTGCGTACCACATCTGCTGCAATCCTGAACGCTCCGAGCGAACCCCCTTGAAGCATTAACGTGGTCTCCACTTTTTCCACTACCGTTTTTTTGGCATCCAGACCGACACAATCAATGACTATATCCGCTCCACCGCGCGTAATTTCCTTTAAATGGGCTTCGATATCCTTCACTTTCTCAAAATTAAAAATCTCTACATTATTAGTCTGCTTTGCATGTTGGAGACGATACGGCACATGATCTACGGCAATTACCCGGGAAGCCCCTTTCATCCAGGCGAATTTTTGCGTCAACAGCCCAACCGGCCCGCAACCCAGAACAATGACCGTATCTCCGGGCTTGACTCCTGCGTTCTCAACACCCCACCAGGCTGTCGGCACAATGTCCGAGAGAAACATGAGTTTTTCATCCTCCATCTCAGCATCCTCCGGCACGACAAATGGGCCAAAATTGCCATAAGGCACACGCAGGAGCTCCGCCTGACCACCGGCAAATCCACCATAGGAATCAGAATACCCCAGAAAACCGCCTGTATCTTTGGCATCATTGGCATGATCACATTGACTCTCCATTTCATGCTGACAGAAAAAGCACTGGCCACAGGCTACGTTGAAAGGTACAATGACACGGTCGCCCTTTTTCACCTTGGTCACATCAGGACCCACGTCCTCGACAATTCCCATCGGTTCATGCCCAATAATATAGTCATCATGCATTCCGGGGATTTCTCCATTATAGATATGAAGATCCGAACCGCAAACGGCTGTGGAAGTTATACGAACAATAATATCATCTTTTTTCTCAAGCTTTGCGTCAGCGACTTCTTTGACTTCAACTTTTCTCTTGCCTTGGTAAGTTACTGCTTTCATTATGCAACCACTCCTTCGGTAGTAGAGATATGAACCAGCAGGCCGTTACTACTTCAAGCCATACTATGTTATACCCCCAGAACCTTGCGGTTTATCCATGAAGCAGCAGTTGTGTCTATTAGAATTCCACCTCTTGCTCCTTCCGCAGCCTTACAAACCTTCCGCCTAGAAGCGAATTATGATAGTTCACGATCTCGCTACCGCGTAAACTTTCATTGTCAAAAGTACTATGCGCATCCTCAACCAACACACTGTTGTAACCTAGGCTGTAAGCTCGTCTGCAGGTCGTGTCCACACAGAACTCACTTTGCATGCCGCAGATCACCAGATGAGTGATACCTAGTTCTTGAAGCTTGTCATTCAGATTTGTCCGGTGAAAAGCATCCCAGGTAGGCTTCTCGACAATGATTTCTCCTTCCCGGGGGGTGACATGACGGCTGATCTCCCATGTGGGGGTGCCTTTGGTGTATTCTTGATCTTCCGTATGCTGAATAAACACAACTGGAACGCCAGCCGAACGGGCTTTATGCAGCAGGGAGACGATTCTGGCTGTCACGCCCTCCTCCTCATGCAGCTTCATGTCCGGATAAGAAAACATAGCCTCTTGAACGTCGATAATCATTAACGCTGTCGAATCGTTTGCCATTGGAATAATCTCTCCTTATCGAATAAATTTAACGGAGTACCTTGATCTACCAAAAGATTATACCAGATGAGCTGAAGTATAGGCTTCATTTATGTGACAGCAGTTATAAGCTGCGAACAAGACAAATACCGGACCTCCACTGTGCAGAGGTCCGGCTAAGTATTCCGGTTCATACGTAACCGGATTATTTGCCCCGTTTATTATGCCAAATCAGGGCATGCAACTGCGGCAGCACCCGCGCTCTATTCATCTCCGGATCGGCAATAACCAGATTGAACAGCCATTCCAGCCGTCCCAGCAGACGGGCCGAGATGTCTCCCTCTTCCGTAACATCCTCATTACCAGGCTGCAGGTAGAGTGGCACCTCCGGATAGCGGCCGTGGATGCTTTTCGCATATTGGTAATCTTCATCATTAAATACAACAACCTTCAGACTATGGGCAGACTTGCCTTGTATCTTCATCTTGTCCATAATACTGTCAAGCATGTCCCAATCGGTCTTCATTCCTGAGCTTGGCGGTTTGGGGCTGATGGTAAGCACATCCACCTCGTAGAACCATTCCTGCCATCTGCTTCCTTGTGTTTCGATGGCTGACTGAATACCGCGTTCATGAAGCAGATTAATAAGGGTACCCAGTCCCTCACCGATCAGCGCAGGGTTGCCCCCGGAGATGGTCACACAATCAAAATTGTTACCGGCGAGCGAAGTCAGCTCGTCCATTATCTCCTCAGGCGAGAGCATCTTCACTTTATCCTTGGCTGTACCGTCCCAGGTAAAAGCAGAATCACACCAGTTGCAGCGATAGTCGCAGCCATAGGTGCGGACGAACATGGTTTTGACACCAATGACCGCCCCTTCACCCTGGATCGTTGGACCAAACATCTCAATTACCGGTAGCTTACTCACAATCACAGCCCCCATACAGGCGGTAGGACGGCCCTTCATCAGGGATATCCGCTGCCAGCACTTCTGCCCAGGAAGTTGGTGTCTCCCACAGCTTGACGGAGTATAGCGGAAGTGAAGCCCGCTTGAGTTGATAAGCAATGTAAGCCGACATATTCTCGACTGTTGTCCGGAAAGACAGTAGTGCCACCTTCGAACCTGTGCTTACCAGTGTCTCCAATACAGGCTCATTTCCCATAGCCAGAAAAGCGTGATCCAGATGGTCCACCAGACTTTCCTTTACCGTTGCCTTGATGTCGCTGAAATCAATTACAAACCCTTCGTCAGATTGGCCTTCTCCTACAAGCGGCTTGCCTTTCAACACAACCTCCAGCTTATAGGTATGCCCGTGCAGATTGCTGCACTTCCCCTTATGTCCCACCAATTGATGAGCCGAGTCAAAAGTAAATATTTTGCATACAGATACCTCGCCCATCATCAGGAAACAACCTCGTTTCGTTCCGCTTCATACTGCGTGAGTCCCCGCTGTCGCAGCAGACAAGCCGGACAGGTGCCGCACCCGCTGCCAATAATTCCGTTATAGCAGGTCAACGTGTGTTCGCGGATATATTCAAAGAAACCGAGCTCGTCGGCCAGCTTCCATGTTTCTTTTTTGTCCAGCCACATCAGCGGTGTGTGAATGACGAACTCGTAATCCATGGATAGATTAAGAGTCACGTTCAGTGATTTCACGAATACATCCCGGCAATCCGGATATCCGCTGAAGTCAGTCTGGCATACCCCGGTAATGATGTTGGCATACCCAAGCTGTTTGGCAAGAATTGCTGCAAAAGAAAGGAACAGAAGATTTCGCCCATCCACGAACGTACTTGGCAGTTCCTCTCCTTCTCCGGCGGCAATTTCTATATCATCCCGGGTCAGTGCGTTAGGTGCAAGCTGATTCAGCAAGCCCAAATCAAGAATATGCTGCTTCACATTGAATTTCCCGGCTATTTCCTTAGCGACTTCAATCTCGGCAGCGTGGCGCTGATTATAATTGAAGGTCACCACTTGAACCTCTTCGAACTGCTGCAATGCCCACACCAGACAGGTTGTGCTGTCCTGGCCGCCGCTGAATACGACTAATGCTTTTTTGTTCATCAGTTATGGTCTCCTCTCACTAGCTACGGATTAACGGTTGTCCACTTTCTCCGGATACAGGTCATGATTGATCAGCCGGTGCTCGGCCATCGCTTCATATTTGGTTCCTGGACGTCCCCAGTTGCAGTAAGGATCGATGGAAATGCCCCCGCGCGGGGTGAATTTGCCCCATACTTCAATATATCGTGGCTCCATCAGGGAGATCAGATCATTCATAATAATATTTACACAGTCTTCATGAAAATCACCATGATTACGGAAGCTGAACAGATAGAGCTTCAGTGACTTGGACTCGACCATTTTTTGCTCCGGAATGTATGAGATGTACATGGCGCCGAAATCCGGCTGACCGGTCACGGGACACAGGCTTGTAAACTCCGGACAATTGAATTTGACAAAATAATCGCGGCCGGGGTGTTTGTTATCAAATACCTCCAGAATGTCCGGATCATAGCCGAATTTATAAGTTGTACCTTGATTGCCCAGCAGGGTGACCTCCTGCATTTCCTCTTTTACTCTGCCTTCTGACATGACAAAAAACCCCTCTCTTTTCCTCCGGTGTTATCCGGAACTGGAAAGAAGAACGAGTTTCGAAAACTTGGCTCTACTAAGAAGATACGCCTCCAGTCTAATCTGACGGATATGCATACTGACTGACAGGCGCTGTCTTTTTTGCGCACAGCATAACAGCAAAAGAAGCACAGGCGGCTGCCTACACTTTTCCTGAACCCTTGATACGGGATAAGTTATGCCAAAACGGCTTAGTTTTTTATAGAGGGAGTTCGCGAACCTCTCCTGTGGCTCAAGGCCCAGAATTCTTCTTTATGATAATACTAGCGAATTGAACTATACCATGTATGGCGGTCGGTTGACAACCCTCACAGATTATCCAAAATCAGAGAACAGAGCATGCCCATTGCGGCAACAAGTCCGGTCAGCGGCCCGCCTTCCTCATATGCTTCCGGCATCATACTGGAGGACACCATAGAGATAATTCCTCCTCCGGCAAAAGAGGCTATCAGCGCGGTCGTAGAACCGCTGGCATGATCCATGAACAGATATCCCGCACCCGATGCCACTGAAGACATCAATAAGACGCTGAGCCACAGCAAGACGATCTTCCCTTTGCTGTAGTTGTCCTGCTTAAGTCCTGAAGTACTGGACAGCCCTTCAGGAATATTACTGATGAAGATGGCAGCTACCAGCAGCATGCTTACCCCTTGGCCGGAGATTAGACTGGCACCAATCATTATTGATTCTGGAATAGCATCTAGCACAGTTCCTGCAAAAATAGCCATTCCGCTGCCCTGCACCTTCTTACTGCTGCTGTCTCTGCCGGAACGTTTGCGGCCCGCGCCGCCCTTGCGCGAGATATACCAGTCAAACAGTGTGAACACAACTGCACCGGCCAAGAATCCGATAATGGTAGGATTCAGTCCACCTTCAGCGGCGGAATCATCCAGAAGCTCATACGCCGCTGCACCAATGAGTACCCCAGTACCAAATGCCATAATGAATCCAATCAGCTTTTTCGGAATCGGCAGATATAAAGCCAGCAATGCTCCAAGCAGGACCGCAGAGCCGGAAATAGCTCCCCATAACAGTGCACTCCACAATAGGTTCACCTTCCTTGGCCAATGTAGTTTAAGTATAAAATAGAAGTGCCTGATAGTAGTTTACACTCGAAAAGGAAATTACAATCAGCTGCAGGTCTGAATGAGTTTTTGTTAACTTCATTAATCTTTAATTCACTTAATTCATCTTTCACCTTCACCTGTCTAATGCATTCACAGAAGCATGGATTCAATTTCGAAGAAAAGGGTAACTTAACTTCTATAATCTCCTTGATAAGGATGGGATCAACTGATGGATCAAAGTGTACAGAAATTAATGGATTGGCTGACCGCCCAAGGGGGCGAAACTCTGGTTATTGACAAGCAAGAGATGAAGGATCTGGACACCGTCCACTTCAATCTGGAAACCGTGGATTATCGGGATGCCGAAGATGTCATTGATGAATATCTGGATAGTGCTCTGATTCTGCGAGGCACTGGCAACACTATTAACCGGGACGGCGAGCTTGTCCCCCTGCCCCAGTTGAATTACGAGATTGCTGTCAGCGGGCTTCAACTGGATGAAGTTAATGACGAGCGGGTTGAACTTCGGACGGACAGAGCCAAATATTCCATCTCCAAAAGCTGAATACTGCCCACTATAAAATAACAAAACAGGACGCATCCAATTGACTGCGTCCTGTGATATGTTAATTATTCTTCTCCGATAATCTCTACCTCTGTCTCTAACTCTACTCCGAACTTATCCTTGACTGTAGACTGAACATGGTGAATCAACCCTATATAATCCTTGGCCGTTGCTTGATTGGTATTAACAATGAATCCCGCATGCTTAAGTGAAACTTCAGCTCCGCCGATTCTTGTTCCCTGAAGCCCGCTCTCCTGAATCAACTGCCCGGCAAATCTCCCGGGGGGACGCTTAAAGACGCTTCCGCAGGAGGGATACTCCAATGGCTGCTTGGATTCGCGTTGGCAGGTCAAATCGTCCATGACCGCTTTGATATTCGCAGGATCACCTGGTTGCAAAGCAAACCGGGCCTCCAATACAATGAATTCGCCACTGGCGAAGACACTTTTACGGTATCCCCATTCCAGCTCATCCCCTTGAAGAGTCACTAGCCGCCCTGCTTTACTGATAGCAAGTGCACTATGCAGCACATCTTTGACCTCTCCGCCGTATGCGCCAGCATTCATATACAGCGCTCCACCTACAGTTCCCGGAATTCCGCAGGCGAACTCAAGTCCTGCAAGACTTTTCTCCAAAGCAAATCGGGAAACATCGATAATCTTTGCACCACACTGGGCGTAAAGCAAATTATCCCTTATTCCCATATCGGTTAAGTCTGCAGTCTGCAGGACAATCCCGCGAATCCCTCCGTCACGGATAATGACATTCGAGCCGTTCCCCAGAACGGTCAATGGAATGTCGTTTACACGGGCATATGTAACAATGGACTGAAGTTCCTCATATGTCGCAGGTATCGTAAGAATGTCGGCCTGCCCGCCGATACGCGTAAATACATAACCTTGCAGCGCCTCCCCGCGCTTGACCACTCCAGTCGGAACCAGCTGCTGCAGATCCTCATATATTTTGCTGATATTCATGTTCAGTGCTCCTTCGACTCCATAAAAATAATATTCCTTGATTCACTGTATAATCGTTAACTAGGGCAACCACAACTTTAACAACGAACAGGCTCCCTTGTCAATGACGGGAGCCTGTTGCCAACTGCATATATTATCATTATGAGTCACATTTCACATTTATAACCTATTACACCCCAACTGCACTGAATGCCGCCAGTTCATAAGGCAGACAGAGAGGCACACCGGTCCGCGGATCACGTACAATATCCGCTTCAATACCAAATACTTCCCGCAGCACATCAGGTGTCATTACTTCAGCCGGAGGGCCTTCACTGATCACATGTCCGGATTTGATCGCTACCATATGCTGAGCATAACGGGAAGCATGATTCAAATCATGCACTACCATAATAATGGTACGGCCTTTTTCCTGATTCAGCTTCTGCAGCAGATGGAGAACCTCCAGCTGGTGTGCCATATCCAGAAAAGTTGTCGGTTCATCCAGAAACAGAATATCCGTCTGCTGGGCCAGTGCCATCGCAATCCAGGCCCGCTGACGTTGCCCTCCGGATAGACGGTCAATGGGACGGTCGTGGAACTCTTCCATACCCGTCACTGAGATCGCATTTGCAATAATACTATGATCTTCCGGAGTAAGCGTACCAAAGCCCTTTTGATGCGGATAGCGGCCATAACTTACCAGTTCTGATACAGTAAGTCCATCCGGTGCAGTGGGGTTCTGCGGCAGGATCGCCAGCTGCCGGGCTACTTCTTTGGTCGACAGATTATGGATCGACTTACCGTCCAGCATCACACTGCCGCTCTTAGGCTTCATGATACGCGCCATTGTCTTGAGAATGGTAGATTTCCCGGAACCGTTCGCCCCTACCAGGGCTGTGATTTTCCCTGTTGGAAGAGACAGGTTCAGTCCTTTGACAATCAATGCCTCCGCATATCCAATACTTAACTGCTCTGTGTTCAAACGTTCCGGCATCCTCTTCACTCCTATACATCAATAGAATCCTATATGTAATATCCGATCTGGTCAAAGAATTGTCTGTTACGTCTCACTCCATTAAATGATATTGATTCTCATTATCTATGTCAACATAAATATTTAGTTTTTACACGCAACTGTTTATCTTCACAGATGCTGTGTAAGGTTTTCCAGTGAAATTCTCCACTCTCCTTCACAATACTCTATTTTATGTATACTTGTGTAAGAAGCCGAAAATGCTTTTCGGGTCTTGTTAGTCCATTCCAATCCTCTCAAAATATGATAGATTATATTAATGACTCCACCATGCGTAACAACGATTACATTTTCAACAGGATGGTTTCGCACTTGTTCTTCACATAGTAGGGTAAATGTTTCTTTTATACGTGTAAAAAATTCAATGGGACTTTCTCCGCCAGGATAACGTTCATCCATCCGTAAACCCGAGAAGTACAGATTAGGGTATCGTTCATCCACAATTTCATTGGGCATGCCTGCAATAACCCCATTGTTCGTTTCTCTCCAATCTTCGCTGCTTTCAACTCGAAATCCTAGTGCTCTGGAGATCTCATTTGCTGTATCTAATGCCCGTTGCAAATCGCTGCTTAGGATACGATGTATATTAAAGGACGATTGGTTTTCCTTAAGGTAAAGCCCCAGCTTCTCCGATTGCCGATATCCCTCAACAACGAGTCCTCTTTGACTCCACCCTCCACGAAATCCTTCATCATCAATTCCATGTCTTATGAAATAAATGGCCATTTGCATCTCCCCTTCTATTATTTCGGATAGGCATAATAATACCATATTAATATAAAATTCACTTTCACCTTTTCTTCTTAATACAAAGGCTATGTTAAATTTCAATGTTGATTTTGGGTTAAAATTGAACCACCTTCCTTAGAGAAGGTGGTTCAATTTTATTTTACATGACTATCCATAAGTTTTTCCCATTCCTCAAAAGACAACTTATCAGTAATATGTTTTAAGTCATCTGAAACTGGAACATAACATATTAATTCTAAACTATTACCGTCTGGGTCATTAAAATAAACGGAAGCGTTACCTTGATTCGGACGAATAAATGGCTCAATAGATGTTCTTCTGCCAAATGGTACAGCTTCAACTTGAATTGATTCTAACCATTTTAAAGACTTTTTCAAATCTTCATATGATACTCGAAAAGCAATATGTCGTAATGAAGGATGGTAAGGGGTCTTATACTCATCTCCTTGCCATAAACCCAACCAACTTTTTCCCTCTTCTATCCAAAAGAAAGCAGTGTCATCATCTCGCCAAGCAAAACCCAAACCCAATTTCTTATAAAATTCTATCGAAACTTCTAAATTTCTTACTGGTAAATGTGCCTCATATATTCCTTTTATCATTTCACACACACCTTTTGTTATTATAAATTTCACAAGCATCGTCAGTTTATTCAGCAAGATAAAGCCGACAGTCGAAGTTTGTTGTTCGTTTCTGTCACCGTAAATAGGCATGATTTGACCAGCATATTTTTCTTATTCGATGAGGTATTCTCATATTCCTTGCTGTCTATATATCGAAACCACGCCAGATAATTATGCAAATATTTCGTTGCAACACCATTAAATCGGTCCATCCATTTCTTTAAGCGACTGTGATAGCTATTTACGTTTTGGATATGGTACACGCCCTTCACACGCTGTTTACCATCGGACTTGAAACGGTAATGAGCTAAGCCTTTAGTATTTGCGTACGAACTGAACGCTCTCCACGAATCGGTACAAAGAACATTTGAGTCGGATAGATGTTCGCCAATCGCTTCATCCAACTTCGTTGTCTTAATACGCCCACGTCCAAGAACGCCAGAGTAGGTCATCTTTTGACGGTCACGGGCTACAAGGACACAAACCTGGTCGTTGCTTATGCCACGATATTTGGATTTGCCGCCACGTTTTCGAGGCTTACGTCCAACGATATTCTGCTTGCCTTTTTCAGAGAATAGAAAATAGGTTTCGTCCATTTCGACGATACCTTGGAACGCTTCAGTTGGTATTTGCTTAAGAGCGGCGAGAATCTTATGTCGCCAGTAAAACAAGGTGACATGTGTGACTTCATCGGTTAACTGCTTTGCACATTTTCTAAGAGAAAAGCCCTCAATCATGCATTCAATAAAACGAACCCACATATGAGGTCGCCTCGTTCGTTGCAAAGGGGTGTTCGTAAGGTCATTGAACGTTTGGCGACAGGACTTACAACGGTAACGCTGACGTTTGACCTCTCCAGCACGTGTTTTTACTAGGTACTTGCCGAACCGAACAACGGAATGGCTTTTGCAATGCGGGCAAACAAGCCCATCTTTGTGCTTCTGCTCTTGTATCTCATCAATTGCTCTTACAGGAGCCAACATGCCCTTGGTTTGGGACTGCAAGAAATAGATAAGCTCCCGCTTGCTGCTATCGTCCAAAGTATCGGCAAGCTTCTTCAGTTCCTTTAAATCCATAGGTAAATCATCTCCGAAAAATGATATTACCTTTATTATAGAACGTTTGTTCGTAATAATCAAATATCAACAATAAGGTTTAACATAGCCAATACAAAAGAGCCGCTCCCGAAGTATCCGGAAACAGCCCTGTTAATGTAATACATCTATTTATTTATGCAAATGATAAGGCACTGTCGCTACGATGATATCTTTTTGATTCATCAGATAAGAGCGGATGAACAAGCTGGTCTGGTTATGCAGGATCGCCTGCCACCAATGCTTCGTAATAAACTGCGGAATGAGTACCGTGATATGGTCGGTAGAAGCGGTCTTCCACTCCACTGTATCAATGAACTTGACAAGCGGACGAAGAATGCTGCGATACCGGGAACGTAGTACAATTAAGCGCACTCCCGGATTCCATTCCTCCCACTTCTGTTCCATTTTGTTAATTTCTTCTTCATCAAATCCAACATACACGGCTACCACATTATCCGTTAAGGACTTGGCATAGCTGATGGAATGCAGAACTGCACGGGTTACACCTGCGACAGGAACAACTACGGTGCTTCCTTTGATACAAGGTTTATCCGTTTCCGGACAAATACGCAGCTGATCTGCTGTATTGAGATAATGGCGGTGAATCCGGTGGAACACGAACATTACAACCGGCAGGAAGATAAAGGCCATCCATACACTCGAGAACTTCGTGATGATAAAGATCAGAGTAATGGTCAGGGTAGTAAGCATCCCCACCGTATTCACAGCAAATTTATTTTGCCAGCCTTTAGGTTTGGATTTATACCAGTGCACCATCATACCAAGCTGGGACAGGGTAAAAGGAATGAATACACCCACTGCATACAAAGGAATCAGACTTTCTGTATTTCCATGAAAAGCAGCGACAAGCAGGGCTGATAATACACCCAAGAAGATAATGCCGTTAGAGAAGCCCAAACGGTCGCCTCGGACCATAAAGGCATGGGGCAGATATTTATCTTTGGCAAACATAAACGCCAGCAGCGGGAAAGCTGAGTAAGCCGTATTGGCTGCAAGGAAGAGAATTACAGCAGTAATCCCTTGAATGAAGAAGTACAAACCACCGCGTCCAAAAGTAGATTCAGCAATTTGGGATACAACTGTAGCTTTGGTATCCGGTGTAATTCCGTACCAGTAGGCGAGCAGCGTGATTCCTGTAAACATACTTCCAAGGATAATTCCCATCATCATCAAGGTTTTGGCCGCATTTCTCTCAGCAGGTGCCTTGAAGTTTGGAATTGCGTTCGATACCGCCTCTACTCCTGTAAGGGCCGAACAGCCGGAGCTGAAGGCTTTAAGCAGTAAAAACAAACTGACATTCGATACAGCAGCCCCGATTTCTGGAACATTGGCATGGGCTCCGCCGGTTGCATATTTGAATATTCCCGCAATGATCAACACGAAGATCGATACTACGAACAGATACACAGGAATAGCAATGAACGATGCAGATTCCGTAACGCCTCGTAGGTTGACAAGGGTCAAGAGCAGAATAACGGTTACGGCGATTAGAACACTATGATTATGAAGATTAGGAAAAGCGGATGTGATCGCATCCGTCCCTGCCGACGCACTAACCGCAACGGTCAAAATATAGTCGACCAGAAGCGATCCGCCTGCTAAGAGTCCAGTAGGAACCCCGAGGTTGCTCTTGGCAACGATATACGCGCCTCCGCCTTGCGGATAAGCAAAAATAGTCTGGCGATAGGATAAAATCAAAATAGCCAGCAAGCCCAATACGGCTAATGCAATTGGCAATGAGTACCAGATAGCTGTGAAGCCTGCGGCTACCAGCACAATCAGGATTTGTTCCGTTCCGTAGGCTACAGACGAGAGCGCATCAGAAGACAGGACAGCCAGTGCTTTCACCTTGGATAACTTTTCATGATCGAGTTCGTTCGACTTCATCGGACGCCCGATCAATAGTCGTTTTACCTTGCTTACCATTGTAGTAACAGTTCCTCTCTTTGCTTACGTTGAAACGGTAATACCGTGCGCTGTTTTCATTGGTGGATTTCATAAATGCAGGCACAAAAATAAGCATACGGAAATGATCCGCATGCTTACGCATCGTCATTATCCCACCGTTGCTTACGAGGTTAGCTGGCGGATTCGGGCTGTGGTAGCCCTACGGTTATAGCCCTTGCGGACCGTTCCCGATTCACCCCTTTGGCGCTTGGCCAATGTTGGTTCCCCCGTTTTTCCTTACAGAAAATTCAGCGCATATTCAACTTCTCACAAGGTCTAATGATAGTCTACAATGCCTCTTCCGTAAAGCGGTGAAAAAAATGAAAAAAGAATGAAAAAACATCCAATTTACGCAAAACAAAGATGAGGGATATAGCGATCTTTCATTCTCTGCGAATATCCCTTCATACCGGGTTTTTTCATGATTTTTATCTATATTTGTGTCAGAAATTTCAGGAATGATTGCCCTCTATATTCTGCTGTGGCTCTGTCTAGTCTACGGTGTCCTCTTTACGCCCGGTCCAGAGCAAAATCGTGATTAGAGCAAATGCGATCAGGGCAAGCAAAGGGATCGTAATGAACCCGAAAAAATTAAGATAATCTTTATTACAGGGTACGCCAATCGTACATGGGAGCACCTTGCTGAGTGCAGGAATCTTCTGCTCGGCATAATGATAAACACTTATGCTACCCCCAATTAGACTTAAAGGAAGCACATAAGGAATTATCTTTTTGTCATTCCGGTATGTGGCAATGCCCAGCAGGATGAGCTGCGGGTACATAAATATACGCTGGAACCAGCACAGCTTACATGGCTCGTACTTTAGGACCTCGCTAAGATACAAGCTTCCCGCTACCGCAATAACGGACACGAACCAGGCCAGATAGAGACAGTGGCGCCTGCAGAACGTAGAGAACTTCATCACTCGGCGCTCACTGCTTCGGAAGCAGACTTCATCTGTGCATCTATGGCTTCCATATTGAATGGCTCCTCTACTTTGTATCCATTAATAAATACAGTAGGTGTGGAGGTGACTCCGGTATCCTTGGCAAGAGTAATATCCTTTTGCAGTTCACTTTCATAGGTCCGTTCCTTGATATCCTTGCGCAACAGATCTAAATCAATGGGCAGCTTTTCCTTCTCTGCCAGATTCACCAGAAAATCCTGTGTAGCCCATTCAGCATTTTCATCCCCTTGATTCGCATAAATTGCATCGTAATACTTCCAGAAAGCATCACTATTCTGATGGTATACCGAGAGGGCTGCCAGAGAGGCCGTTTCAGAATCCGGACCGATAAAGGCCATATTTACGAAGTAAATAGCTGCTTTATTCTGATTCACATATTCCTGGGCCAGCTGTGGCTTGATGACACCTGCAAAATTGGCACACGCCGGGCATTTGAAATCACCGAATTCGACGATTTTAACCGGTGCATCCGCTTTGCCCAGTCTTGGAAGCTCACTGTAATTGAATTGAACCGCTTCGCCTGAACCTGCATTGGAAGAAGAGTCCTTCGATGCCAAAAGAATAAGCACGGTGAAAATAATCACTACAATGGCCACTGTGCTAATAATCAGGATTCTCGTTTTCTGCTTGTCCTGTTCCTGTTGTGCCCTGCGTTTCTCCGCTTTGCTTAATTGGGGAAGCATGACATTGTTTTTATTTGATTTGTTCAAATGAGAGTTCCTTTCTGTCCCGTCGGGACTGTTGTGATGAAGGTATTTCCTTTAAAATTATATAATTAAAACTCTCTTATTGGCAAACCTCCTGTTGAGGAATAGGTTCCATCCGCTGCAGAGGGATTCTGAAGCTAAAAACACTCCCCCCGCCTGTGGCATTTTCCGACCAAATGCTTCCCTCCATAAGTTCTACGAGTTTCTTGCAGATCGCCAGCCCGAGACCTGTGCCGGGATATTTGCGGGTATGGGAAGCATCTGCCTGGGAGAATGGCTGAAACAACATTTTATACTTATCCGGCGTGATCCCAATCCCTGTATCCTTCACCGTGAATTCAAGAACCATAGACGCACCCAGAGCGCTGTATGGAGCTACGGATACTGTTATCCCCCCATGATGAGTAAACTTGACTGCATTGCCGATTAGATTAACCAAAATCTGCCGGATGCGCGCGCTGTCGCCTATGAACAATTCCGGAACGGCGGGGTCCAGCTGAAGTGACATTGCCAATTCTTTTTGGGTGGCAGCAACCTTGAAAAGGTTCACACACTCCCGCATCAATACAGGAAGATTGAAATCCGTTTTTACCAGCAGTATGTTTTCTGCTTCCAGGCGGGATATATCCAGAACATCGTTCATCACATTCAACAGGGCATGACTACTCGTATATTGAAGTTTTAATAAGTCCAGTTGCTCAGGAACTGTAATTTCCTCGGCGAGCAGCTGGTTAATGCCAATAATGCCGTTAAGGGGTGTACGGATTTCATGACTCATCGTAGCCAGGAATTCAGTTTTCATCCGCGCAGCGCTTTCAGCGGCATTTTTGGCGATTAGAAGCTCTTTCTGTTGTTCAGCTAGCGCTGTGATGTCTTCTGCAATAATATAGATGAAGTTCTCTTTTTCGCTCATTAAAGGAAAGACAGTAACACTGCAGATCAACTTGCTTCCGTTTTTAGTTTTTACGTTTACTTCAAGCTTCCCGGACTGCCCGGCTGCAGCACGCTTTATGACTGATTTGAGCGCTTGTGCATCCCGGGTACTGAATAACACATTCTTATAGTCGCTCAACTCCTCTTGGCCGTAACCCGTTGTCCGCCTTAACGAAGGATTAGCACTGATCACCTTTTTGCCTAATGGGTCGATGCATATCACCATATCTGGGCTGAACTCAAATAAGGCAGAGTAGCGCTGCTCATTAAACTGTGAAGTAAATATCACCTGTTTCCTATCTTTATACATAAGAATTAGCACAACAATGACAACCAGCAGAAACGTACCGGCTAGGATCATTCCCAGCATCGAATCATTCAGAAGGGGAGTTCTGCCAGTGTACATAGAGGGTTCTGTGTTGACATAAGAAGCTCCAGCCATAGCTATATAATTCGTTCCCGACATTACTGCAGTGAGGAGCAGAATAAGCTTGGTTTTGGCTGCAGAAAACATATTATACCGCTGCTCTATCCACCTGAAGTTATAGGAGGCTGCAACCACAGGAATGGCAAGCGAGAGTATTAAAGAACCGAATATTGATAACATGCTCTGTTCAAAAGCCGCTGAATATTGCATAGCCATCATCCCGCTGTAATGCATGATCAGGATACCGCTGCTGAATAAACAGCCGCCCAAGGCGAGATTTGACTTGCTCCTGCGCGTACGGGGATTATTGAATATCATTAGAAGCACAAAAGACGCCGCTATAGGCACGGCCAGTGAAAATAACAGCAGAAGCAGATCATAAGACATGCTGTTCCCGGGCTTAACTGCACTCATGCTAATATAGTGCATACTCCATACCCCAATTCCAAGACTGCTGGCGCTCAATAGGACATAGAACACACTTCTTTTTTTACGTACCATTCTTTCAGTAAGCTCCACTGCTATGAAGCTGGATAGCCATGCTATTACAATAGAAAAGAGGGCCAGCAGCTCGCTGTAAAATGAGTGATTCGTCATCGGCCACTCTCCTTTCTTATTTTAAAAAGAATGTAATCCTGTCAGTTACACTCTTTTTACCCTGTGCGAAACGACTCGAATCGACAAAAATCTCTATGCTTTATGGGATTTTATGTATAAAAAAAGACACAGCGTTTGCTTCACGCCATGCCTTGGAACAAGAGTTAGGTTATCCTCAAGCTCCTGCCTCTTCAGCCAGAAACTCGATCTTCATTACCTTGATACGGGATATTCGTTTGTTGTCTGTTTCTTCTACCACAAATAGATGATTGTCAAATTCAACGGTCTGCCCCTTTTGCGGCGGATTGACTTCTAGCTTGGAATACAACCAGCCGCCAATCGTATCATAGTCATCCGTTTCCATGTTCAACCCGAGCCGGTCGTTGATCTCCTCAATCAGCATCAAGCCGTCAATGGAGAATTCATGATCTCCCAGCTTCTCTACCCCCGGGCGCTCCTCGTCGAATTCATCCTGAATTTCACCGACAATCTCCTCCATAATATCTTCAAGTGTAACCATACCGGAGGTACCGCCGTATTCATCAATCAGAATCGCGATTTGCGTCTTCGCACGCTGCATGACTTTGAGAAGTGCACTAATCTGAATCGATTCCGGTACGGTAAGAATGGGACGAATCAATTCATTGTATTTGGGTGCATTGTCCCGGATCAGATCCTTGATGTGAATAAATCCAAGGATGTGATCCTTATCCCCGTCGCAGACCGGATACCGTGTACGCATCCCGTCAAAGGCAATTTCCATATTTTCTTCAACCGTCAGATTATTGTTCAGACAGATCATTTCCGTGCGCGGAATCATGATTTCGCGTGCCATCGTATCAGCAAACTCAAAGATGTTATCCACCAGGGTCATTTCCGTATTATCGATTAGTCCGCTCTTGTTGCTCTCCTGCATAATGATGCGGATTTCTTCCTCCGTATGCGCTGTTGCCAGCTCTGACGCAGGCGATAAGCGGAATATCCGCAGCAGACTGCTGGCCAGACCTTTGACGATCCAGATAAAAGGATACATGATCCGGAAGAAAACATTCATTGCACCAGCAGTTAGCAGAAGTACCGCTTCAGCTTTGTTCACTGCAATTGTCTTGGGAGCAAGTTCACCGAGCACAATATGCAGAACTGTGATGAACATAAAAGCAATAATCAGCGAAATCACATATACTGAAGTTTCGCCAAATCCAAGGCTTGTTACAAGGGGTCCCACAATCATGGCGATTGCCGGTTCACCCAGCCAACCAAGTGCCAGAGAAGCAAGAGTGATGCCGAGCTGACAGGCGGACAGATAACCATCCAGATTGTGTACGATATTACTTGCTGCCACTGCTTGTTTGCTGCCTTCCTCCATCAGGGAATCAATGCGTCCGCTTCGTACTTTCACCATCGCATATTCAACCGAAACAAAAAAGCCATTAAACAGCACCAACAAAATAATAAGACCTACATGTAATATACCGGGTAAAGGGTCGCTCAATTTATACTCCTATCCACCGTCTCCACGATTCAGGCGGATAGGCCCACCTCCTTCGTTTGTTCAAAATGTCTGCTGCTACAGCAACAATTCCTTTCTCAATCAATTTCCCAATGCGTTCATCTCCTGACTGGAATCACGAATATAAATATACACATTATTATAATATTACTTTGCGTATAAAAACAGGTGTGAACAAGTGTAAAAATATGATCTTTGATAATTCTGTATTAATAATAGTAAACCCTGAAAGAATATATACTTATTCAATCTTAGGTTAAATCCTAAATATCTTTCCGTCAACCTTAGTACCGCCAGCTTCTATTTCTACTTTTATTTCCCTGTTTGGTCAATGCAGCACTACTCTCAAAATATCAAGAAACGGCACCGCCCTCGTAAAGGCTTTGCCGTTTCCATGTTAATTATGGCTCTGCGTAACGTTCCCTTAACGACAATTGCGTGTGGTCGGCGGATTGCCGATTGTGCCAGGATACTGATAAACAAGAGGTTCTTCGAAGGTCGCATAATCGAAATTCACCATCAGGAGCACAGTGCGTTGACCGGTGGTCTTGTCGCTGATAATGATGTGATCACGGCCTGCAGCCTCCAGAACCCCTGTATATATCTTGGCGTTCCAATCCTTGTTATTCTCGTATGTGAAGTAAAAGGTGCCGACTTTACCGAGATTCAGCCGGAAAATGTTTTCGATGTATGATTGCTCGAATACTGGAGCAGTAGTAGATACTACGCCGCCGCCTGGAGTCATTGGGCTGCCGCTTGTAACTTGTGGAGGTGTTCCACTCATGGTACCCATTGAACCCATGCTTCCCATGGTTCCCATAGTACCCATACTGCCCATTGTGCCCATAGCTCCCATATTCCCCATTCCCATTGGGCTCATGCTGTGCATGACGTTCATATGATTCATGTTGTTCATGTTGTTCATATTGCTGACATTGTTCATATTGTCCATGTTGCTCATTGCACCTGAAGGGTTGCTGCCAATGGTATACGTCACAGGGCGGTAAGGTTGAACGATCATCTCTAAAAAACCTCCTAATTATTGTTGGTGTGCAGGCTGATTCGGCCAGTCTAAAGTAAGTTGTAGCTCGTTCTGAGAGAATTAGAACTGCTTCTGAGCTGCGGAAGCGAAGCACCGGACTTCCGGTTGGCTCCGCATCCGCTGAACCCGAACGCTCTAATATACTGCAGGACAATCCTCACTGGTGGGGGTGAAGAAGCAATGTGCTTTGTAACGACCGGTATTCTGCTGATTGTACCAGGTCGCAGGACAGTCACCTACGGGTCGGAAGAACCAGAGCGCATTTGACGCCGGCCTGGTTCGTTCTCCTGCGATGGCACGTTTGGCGAGGCGGATATCGGATTCCCTGGCACGCTGGTAAAAATATCCCTTCTGTGGTGCTTCGAAGCCGCCAGGGCTTTGGAAGACCATGTCGTTAACATTGCGGATGTTTTTGAAATCAAGACAGTTACCCAGTATCCGGTTGACACCTACATTGCCAACCATCAGCATGCCCGACTCGCCATCCCCCTCGGCTTCTGCCCGCATCAACCGTGCAAGCACTTTTACATCCTCCGAGTTTGCTTTAATTACGGCCACACTTTCTCCTCCTTAGCCTACACTTTCTCAACTGCTCGCTGTATTGTATGTGCATTCGCCCAAGAGGTGACAGTTAGCACCGATTACCGCCCGTCCATTTTTCTGAATATTCTAATTATGGCTCGTAGATCATTTTTCGTGTCATGCCACCGTCAATCACCAGCTGAGCGCCTGTGACAAAATGATTATCGGCTGAAGTCAGATACAGGCAGGCCCTGGCGATATCCTCTGGCCGGCCTACTCTTCCGGATGGATGCTGAAGATGATCAATTTCTCTCAGCTCTTCGTAATCGCCTGTTTCAATCCAGCCCGGACAGATGCAGTTAACCGTGATTCCATCTCCTCCAAGTGTGATCGCCATAGCATGCGTCAGCGCAGAGATAGCACCTTTTGAAGCTGTATATGCTTCAGTATTGGGCTCGGACATCAGTGCCCGCGTCGAAGAAAGATTGACTATCGCCCCTCCTTCAGGATTCATCCTCATGATCTTCGCAGCTTCACGGGAAGCGATAAATACACTGCGGGCATTGGTGTTCATCACCAGATCCCAGTTCTCTGCAGATAATTCGTATAATGGCTGTGTATGCGGGTTCGCAATACCTGCATTATTGATCAATATATCCACTGTTCCGTAGGATTGGACAGTAAAAGCTGTCATTGCGATGATTTGTTCTTCCTTGCTGACATCGCAGGCGAAAAATACGGCTGAATCGCCTGCTTGACGAATCTCCTTCTCTACCTTACGCCCAGTGTAATCATCCAGCTCAGCAATCACTACATTTGCACCTTCGGCTGCATAGGCCTTGGCGATAGCTTTTCCAATCCCATGACCTGCACCGGTTACTATGACTGTTCTGTTAAGATATTTCATATTCAATCCACTCCCCTATGTAATCAGATTTCTCATAATACAAATATCCCCTTGTTCCTCAAATCGGAAACAAGGGGAAGTTCTGCTCTGCGCCAATATGTTGAGTACAATGCTCTATTCCGCTGTGGAGTATCGGGGCTGCCGCTGAAATCCTTGGTACCTTGTACCTTGATAAGTCAGAATTCCCCTGTCACCCTCCGCACTCATACCATATTCGTTGCCGTCTACTTTGAATTCCATCCGCGCTCCATTCTCCAGCTCATAGGTTAAATAGTAGATAGTACTCGTGCGGCTGTTATTGGTGTCATCCTGTAGCTGCTGCTGCCGGACTTCACTGCGTTTGCTGACGATACGGGCGGGGATGGTCAATAGGGGCGAGCTGTTGTTGCGGCTCCACACAAACAGCCCCCTGCCTGCAGAAACAGCGACAATGCCAATCACTACAGCAAGAAAGATCGGTATTACCGTCCCCGTAAGATCAAACATCCAAGATGGATCCGGGCCCATTCCCATGACTTAATCCCCCTTATTCCCCATGTTGTCCTGCTCTTGCTCGGATGCAGGCGCTTCTGTACATGTATATGCCCCAGCTATTCCATAAAGCATTACAAAAACATTATTTCGTGTGATCTGTAGTTACAAATATGTCAAAAAGACCACTCCGCTCTATCTTCCCAGAGCTTAAAAGTGGTCTTCATTAACGTTGATCCGGCAGCCTCGATTACGCGTGTACGAGATCCAATAATTGCTTAGTTTCATCTGTTTCTTCAGGAAGCATTCCGCTGTCTGCCCAGCAAGCTCTGCATTGTTCTTCGGTTTCACAAAGGTGAGCATCATCACAGTTGTAGCACAGTTGCAGAAGGTTTCTGGTTACATAATCCGTTTCGAAAGTTTTCATTTTAATCTCTCCTATTCGGGATGAAAGTTTGTGAAAAAATGAACTTGTTCTCTATGTGTTAAATATATCACAGTATTCTTTGTTTGTCATGTGATTTTTTTCACATTTTTAAAGAAAATTTTAAATAAGATTTTTGATGCTTTATTTTTTCATAATTGAAATCCATGCAATAAAAAAAGTGCCTGATCAAGCCACAATTGGTTTGATAGACACTCTCGTATTCATGATATGAATTTACATTACCCGCCAGCTTAACCCTCCATTCGTAGTCTGCAGGAGGATAGATTTGCGGTCTTCTTTTTTCTCTATCAGCAGCCATCCCACCTCAGAAGACACGAACTGCAGCTTCACAATCTCCGGATATTCGGCTAGCTTCGATTGCAGCACACCGCTGGCAGGAAGTGCCGTCCAGATTTTGCCCTGATTCGTTGTCTTATACAGCACATCCTTCTTCAGAGTCCAGCCGAGCTGAGAATTCAAAAAGGCAGGAGGAATATGACGGTTGACGCCCTTTTGCGCACCCAGTCCAAAGGTCACAAATTTCCAGTTCCCGCCCCCGTTGGCAGTGAAATAACCATTGTAGGTAATGCTGCCTTCTTTGTCCGTTTGGCAACCTACAGACATCCACCCATTCAGGCTGGCCTTGTCAAAAAAAACAGGCTCCCCTGTTATTACCCGGTCACAGCCGCGTAACTCTTCATTAACGAGGAATTCCGGACCCTGTATCCATGTTGCCGCACCGTCTTTGGTTATATAGATTTTGGGAAGCGCACCAGTCTGCAAACTTACAAATCCATGTTCAAAATCTTTGAACACCATCCCAGTGATCACCCCTGATATAGGGATTGTATTATTTGGCAAGTTAGGATTATATTGCTCGTTCTGCATAACCAGGTTCCATGTCGCTCCCCCATCTTCGGTAGCATACAGCGCTTTGCTCTCTTTGGTGGCTTTGGCATCCCAGGAGGTCATCAACCATCCGTGTTCAGGGGAATTAAAGTAGATTGAAGTTATCGCATTGGCATCAGGAAAAGAGGATATTTTCCAGCTGCTTCCTCCATCTGTTGTGCGGAGTACCACTGTTTCCGAATGCCCTGACGCGCTACGGATGATCCATCCATTGCTGGGATCTGTGAAGAATATGTCCCTGCCATAGACAGGGTTGGACAAAAACTGGACATTCGAAGAGGGCGAGATGTTGCTCCAGGTCTTGCCGTTATCCATCGTCATGTACATCCGCAGCTCATTTTTGGTTACGCCCCAGGCTAGTCCAATCGTATCATTCAGCAGCCTGAAATCTGTCAGACGGGTCTGGATCTGATATTTTGGACTGCTTTCGTTGTCGATGTTTTGGGCATCTGGTGTAATTAAGGTAATGGTCTGCCCCTCTTCCGGCGCTTCCGTCGGCTGCGGGGGCTGGGAAGGCTCCGGAGAAGGAGAAGAGCAGGCAGACAGTATAAGCAAGGCCAGGAGCACCGTAATTACAGCTCTTAGAGCCTTGAAACCTGTAATCTTAAATGACAATGCTCTCTCCTCTTCCTTCATTTATTATTTGTTATGATTCAGCGCACTTCTCTTGTAACCGTATAATGCATAGATCATTAATCCAATGACCAGCCATATCAGGAACCCGGCCCAGGTATCTCTGCCTAAATTATACATCAAATATCCGCAGGCTGCCGCACTAAGCAAAGGGACAAGAGGAACCCATGGGACTTTAAATCCTCTTTTCAGAGTCGGATGAGTATACCGGAGTGCGATAACACCCAGTGAAACAACAAGAAAGGCGAAAAGTGTGCCAATGCTGGTTAGGTTAGCCAATCGGTCCAGCGGGACAAAACCAGTGACCACAGCAATAATACCACCCACCATCCATGTGCTGCGTACAGGGGTGTGCGTCTTAGGACTGATCCTGGACAAGGTCTGTGGCAGCAGTCCGTCCCGAGAAATCGCGAACATCAGGCGGGTCTGGCCATACAACAGCACAAGCAGAACCGTAGTCATTCCGGCAATAGCCCCCACTGAGATCAGCCCGGCAATCATATCCTGGTTCACAAAACGGAGCGCAAAGGATACCGGATCACTGACATTCAGGCTTTGGTAAGGAACGATCCCGGTAAGTACGAGCGATACTACGATATAGAGCACTGTACAGATCGCCAGAGAAGAGATGATCCCGATCGGCAGATCCCGCTGTGGACGTTTTACTTCTTCTGCAGCTGTAGATAAGGCATCGAAGCCGATATAGGCAAAAAATACGGTGGCAGCACCATTGACTACTCCATGGAATCCATAGGGCATAAAGGGAGTCCAATTATCTGGTTTCACATAGAAAACGCCGGTAACAATAAATAAAATAACTACCGACAGCTTAATTACGACCATTATCGCATTAAAACGGGCGGTTTCCTTCACCCCCCTGGTCAGCAGGAAGGAGATCAGCAAAATAATAATAATTGCAGGTAAGTTGATAAAGGTTCCTTTGTCCGCATTATAAGCCCCGGAGAGCGCAGTGGGCAAATGCAGGCCAAAGCCGTCAAGGAGACCCTGGAAATATCCGGACCATCCGCTGCCCACCGCTGCCGCTGCAACGCCATACTCGAGCACCAAATCCCAACCCAGAATCCAGGCTAAGAGTTCACCAAAAGCCACATAGCTGTAGGCATAGGCACTGCCGGATACCGGAATCGTGGATGCAAACTCCGAATAACATAAAGCCGACAGTACACAGGCAATACCTGCCAGCACAAAAGATAGCACTAGAGCGGGCCCAGCGTGTTCCGCTGCTGCCACTCCGGTCATTACAAATATACCTGTACCAATAATTGCTCCCACCCCAAGTAAGGTTAAATCCAGAGCGCCTAATGTCTTGCTGAGCCTGTCTCCTTCGGCGGTCACCGGAGCGCTCAAAGGTTTCTTACGGAATAAATCCATTCGTTCATTCTCCCCTGTCTTCTATATACATAGGTCTTGCTATAAAGAAACGGACAAGCTAAAGCCCAGATAACACCGATAAATACAAAAAACGTGGAAATACTAACTCTTACTGTCTCCGTTATTCCAATATTCATGTTAGTTTGCCCTTTTTCGGGTAATGGATTAAAAGCAGACCGCTTGAAAACACTAACCTTAGCGCTTATGATGGATAAGATTGGACACAAAAAATTCAAAACTTCAGGAGGAGATGTAGCAATGGCCCCCCCATTCAAACCAAATCGTGTCGTAGTGATCGGCACTGGTGCTGTTGGTACCACAACGGCCTACACATTGTTGCTGCGCAGACGCATGCAGGAATTGGTTCTTATTGACGTTAATCATCAGAAAGCCCTTGGTGAGGCGCTGGATATGAATCACGGCATGCCTTTTGTCGGTGGCGTGAAGCTCTGGGCAGGAACTTATGAAGATTGCCGTGAAGCAGATATCATTATCGTGACTGCTGGCGCCTCCCAAAAGCCAGGTGAAACGCGGATTGATCTCCTGCGCAAAAATATCTCGATTTTCAAAGATATTATCCAGAAAATCACAAAATACAACCAGCATGCCATTCTGCTGATCGCAACGAATCCAGTGGATATCCTGGCTTACGCCACCCTGAAGATCAGTGGTTTTGACCGCAGACGAGTCATCGGCTCCGGTACAGTGCTCGACAGTGCAAGATTCCGGTACCTGATTGGCCTTCATAAAGAAATCGACCCGCGCAGCATTCACGGACAAATCATCGGTGAGCATGGGGATTCCGAGTTGCCCGTATGGAGTCTGGCTAACGTTGCCGGGATTGATCTCGGGTTTGACGAAGCCGAACGACAGGATATTTTTGAAGACACAAAAAATGCCGCATATGAGATCATAGATGCCAAGGGCTCAACCTCGTATGCGATCGCACTGGCGCTGGATCGGATCGTCGTCGCCATTCTGCACAACGAAGGTGCTGTGTTGAACGTCTCCACATTGCTGAACAACTATAATGGAGTCTCGGATGTATTCCTGGGTGCCCCATGTGTGGTTGACCGCTCCGGTGTACGTGAAGTACTCGATCTGCCGCTTAGTGAAGATGAGAAAGCCCTTTTCCAGAAATCCGGTGAGAAGCTGAAAAGTGAAATCTCAAAGCTGGAACTATAAGCTGCACGCTCTAATTCCGGACTATTTCCTCCTTCCGACAGGGGGAGATAGTCTTTTTTTGCGGAAAACAAAAGAAACCGTCCTTCCGGTCATGGAGAATAACCCCCAATATTGAAAGGACGGAGTTTCTGATACCCGTAAATATAACATGAATAGTCATATCTGCCAATGAAATAGGTCCTTGTCTTTAGCAGCACCGCTATGATTGCGGCATGCTGATCTGCAGTCTGGACATCGCTTCTTCCTTCTCCCGGTTCGTGATATGTGTATATACCGTGGTAGTCTGAATAGATGAGTGGCCCAGTAGCTCCTGAACCGTCCGCAAATCAGCCCCTTTACGCAGCAGCATAGTGGCGAAGGAGTGGCGCAGCTTGTGGCTGGAGTAAGGTCTGCGGTGGGCCGCAGGGATTTCATTCTGGAAACGTCCAAAGGTATCCGCAGCAATGCCCTGAATCCCGCGAATCGAGAGTCTGCGCCCTTTTTGCGAAATGAACATAGCATCCTCTTTACTGCGCCAAGGTTCAAGCCGATCAGCAAGGGCTTGCTCCAAATAAGGGGCCAGTTCTCCAGGCACAGGAATATTACGCCATTTGCGTCCCTTTCCGAATACTCTAAGTGTAAGGCGTTCTGCATTATAGTCACTTTGATTCAGGGTATGAACCTCACCTACCCGCAGTCCCATATAAGACATAAGCAGAAAAACCGCCAGGTTACGGCTTTTGTATTTCCCTGTAACGGCAGACAAAAACCGCTGCAGTTCATGCTCCTCCAGATAGACAGGTTCGCGGTTTTTTTCGGTTTTGGATTTCTTGATGCCCGCAGCAGGATTCGCACTCAGCAGCTCAAGCTCCATCATCGCCTTGAACAGGCAGTTAACGGATGCATGCTTGCGGTTACGTGTTGTATCACTGACTCCCCGTTCACGGACCGAGGTTAGATAGGATACGATATGAAGCTTCTTGACAGTCTCCAGACTTTTGCCGTTAAGACTGGCCAAAAACTCACGCACATCGGCAAGATAGGACTTCTGTGTATATGGGGTAAATCCGGCATCCTTCATCCAGATTACAAAAGCATCCAGCTCTTCCTCATAGTCAGGCTCTGAGTAGTTCATGTCTCGGTTCCCTCCCGTGTTCTTAGCAATCGATTCTACCATGGATTGGCATCACGAAATGATGTAGATAATAAGTGTGATTTATCAGGATCAGCTGCTCCGGTTCTCCATCCGGCTGCATGATTATTTACAATGGACAGGAATTCCGCAAGAGCCGGTGACTTCCACTTTTTGTTGTGGTAAGCAGTTTGGGTAGCTACCCGCTGAGATTCGTCATTCCAATGAAGACGTGCCAGCTTGCCTTCAGCCAGCTCATTTTGAACCGTAATCAGAGGTAAAAAAGAAATGCCGAGCCCGGCCATCACACATTGCTTAATCGCTTCAATGCTCCAGAATTCCAGCTTCGGATCGGGGAACACGCCATGGCTATTCAAATGACGTTCGAACAAGGTGCGGTAGGTACATCCGGTTTCAGTGTGCAGAATAGTTACATCTTTCAGATGAAGCGGCAGCACCTCATCCAGATCCAGGAGCGGATGGCCAAGGGGGGCAACCAGCGTCATAGTCTCCTGAATAAGCGTCTCGATATGGATATCCTTGTACTCCTTCTCGGGCTGCAGTAAAAACACCAGATCCAATTCCCCGGAGCGGACAAATTCAGTGAGTTCCCAGCAGGCGCCAGGTTTCAGTGTGATCTGCACCTGTGGATATCTTCCGCGGAATTCTTTAATAATGCCCGGCAGCCGAAAAGCAGCCAAAGATTCAGGGGCGCCGATCCGGAGGGCTCCGGTCAGCTCGGTCTCCGAACGCAGCGCCACCTCAGCCATCGTATGCATCCGGGAGATCTCCTGGGCATAGGGGAGCAGGCGGCGTCCTGCATCCGTGAGCATAATCTTTTTACTGATACGATCAAACAGCGGCTGGCCCAGCTCTGTTTCCAGCGCCTGGATCTGAGCAGTAATGCTGGACTGCGCATAATCCAGCTTCTGGGCGGCACGCGTAAAGCTCCCGGTTTCGACTACGATAAGAAATGTAAACAGATGACGTGATTCCACGGAGACCACCTCCTTCAGCTTTGAACTGTATCCATCGGTTTTTCGAATGGATGTTATCTAATAATTCCGTTTTTCCAATGGATCTATTATCTGATACTCTATACATAAATACAAGGAAAGCGGGCCATGATCATTATGAAAGAAACTTTGCAACGCAATATTGGAATGCCGCAGGCCATCGCTCTTTACATTGGAGCCGTGCTGGGTTCAGGAGTTCTTATTGTACCTGGCCTTGCTGCGGAAATGGCTGGGCCTGCATCTCTGCTCGCTTGGGGATTTATGACGTTATTGATCCTTCCCTTAGCCCTGTCCATGGGTCTGCTATCCGCCAAATTCCCGAATGCGGGGGGAGTCTCTCACTTTGTCACTCTGGCTTTTGGCCCAAAGGCGGGCGCACTGGTTGGCTGGTTCTTCCTGATGTCAGTCCCGATAGGAGGACCTGTCGCTGCCTTAACCGGAGCCGGATATATGTCAGCAGCTATGGGCTGGGGAGACAATGCCAGAATCGCTATGGCAGCAGCCATGCTGGGGATTGGACTGATTACGAACTGGATTGGAATGCAAGTAGCCGGGAAAGTACAGATCGCCGTGGTGATTGCCATCGTCTCCGTTTTAGTATTTTCATTTGCTGCCGCACTTCCCCGGATAGAACGTGTCCACTTCACACCTTTCGCTCCGCATGGCTGGATGAGCGTCGGCCAGGCGGCAGCCATATTGTTCTGGTGCTTTATCGGTTGGGAAGCCGTATCGCATCTGTCTGAGGAATTCAAGGATCCAGAGCGTGCTGCGGTTAAAGGCGTCACTATAGCTGCTATTATAGTAGGAGTACTGTACTTCCTGTCCGCACTCGCCACTGTCGGTACCCAGAGCTATCTACGGGGGGGAGCGGACTCTTCGCTCGTCTGGATTATCAGCCAGCCGCTTGGCTCCTGGGGTGGATTCATCGCCGGTCTGACCGGACTCTTCATCTGCACAGCGACTATTATCGCGTATACCGGAGCCGCTTCACGCGTAGCGTATGCGTTGTCCCGGCATGGTTATGCACCTAAATGGATGGGTGGTTTGTCAAAGAGGTTCCAGACACCAACCGGGGCCATTGGTTTCCTGCTGTTATGCTTTGCCACTGTTCTATTTCTCTACGGCAGTGGCCTGCTATCGATTACGACATTGATTCAGTTTCCTAATGCCACCTTCATATTGACGTATATCGGGGGCTGCGCAGCGGGAATCCGTCTCCTGAAAGGCAACCGGACGGGTGTAGTTATCAGTTGGATTTCATTTGCCGCAACTGCGGCTGTCTTTCCTTTTACCGGGTGGGCGATTGGTTATCCGCTGGTGATTACTGCCCTCTTCTTCCTGATTGTCTATACCAGAACGGGCTACAGAAATACACATCTGGAACCACTGTCCGGAGATCAAGAAGAAGTTAAGCAAAAAGCACTTTAATCATCCGTGATAAGTGTTTAGCATACCTTCCAACATAACAAACAGGCCGCATCCGTCCTTGTCACCAAGGTCGCTGCGGCCTGTTGTTTATTATACAAACTTACATAATCTCTCTGGCAAAGTAACGAAGTTGTTGAAGTACTGACTATAGGCAGCGGGGGTTGTTCCGCAGGTACCAAAGCTATTGTTGATTGCGGGGCTGGTACCGTAAACGTAGCTTCAGATGACTCCTTCTCTTTCATCGGCTCTGTTGTTCACTCCAACATTTCCTCGGACTGTTCCACTGAATGGCTGGATTCCCCCTGAAGTAATTGGGGTTGACGGATCACCGGCTAGATTTGCAGTACAGGCTGCACGAATCAAAAGGTTCAAAGTCAACGATGCCATTCGACTGAAACGTTTATCAATAGGATCACCTCATCCATAAAAAAGCAATTTCAAATAAGTTGCTACTTAGCCCATTCCAAGGGAATCTCAAATTTGAACATTTGTATTTTATCGGAAGTAGTAATGGGGTACGCAACAACGGCGGCCACATTATTTTTCTTCATAGGAGGAAACCTCAGCTTGAAAGTCAGCTTCTCTCTGTTAGTCCGAACTGGTTGACCTTGTGCAAATATCATTACTCCCTGCTTGTCCTTAAGGGAGATCCGGGTATTCCTATTCAGATCCTTATTCGCTTCATAATACACAACCGTCTCTTTCTCGTCATACTCAATCCCAGTGATACTCAACTTGCCGCCTAGATCTCCTTGCAATACTACCGGGTACTCTTCACCCAGTTGCGTATAAACATCAGTCTGTATGCTATCATTTTCGCCTGTATGCTCAGTTAATGTTAATGTTATATATTTGGGATTGGGATTCAACTCACTAAGCGGTGGCAAATTAAAATAATAATAATCTTGGGTAGCTCCACTTGCTCCATAGTTCTTATATAAGTTACCAATGTCATCCTCCATCACCAAATCAAACTGATAATAGGGAATAACATTTCCAATCACCACTTGAGTGGTTACGGGTCCGAATACCAGTTTATCGACGGAGAACTTGGTATTTTTATAGTTGAATTCCAAGCCTTTAGGATAGACGATTTTCGTCAGCTCCTCACTTTTTTGCTTGCTTAGAGGGATGGAGACATCCCACTTCCCCTTTGTGATACCGATACAATCCACAGTCATGTTAAGCTGCAGCTCAGCTGGCATATCCTTTTCCCCAATATTCATTCGGGTCGTCCCTACAAAAGTGTGCTCACCGGTGATCGTGAAATCATGTGTGGAGATCGAATCTGGCTGAATTCCTGAAAAACTAAGATTGTAGTATACTGCAGCTTCTTTTTCAGTTAATTGGGGAGTGGATTCAGGGTAGCTAACTTCATAATTCAACACTACTTGAATCCCATCATAAAAAACATTCACTACATTAAAGTCTATACCTTTATCCCTTGCTGAAACATTCGTAGATGTAGTTAGATTTTTCTCTTCTATTCGTTTCAAATCACCAGTGTCTCCCCCTTTGTCATACAGATAATCAAAGAATGGTATATTACGCAAAGCTTCGGCCACTTGTGGTGAAAATGCTCCTATACCTATTATCACGCCTGAAGCTACGATCAGTGAAACTGTAATACTAGCTCCCCATTTCAGCCATCTGGAATAAAATCTACGGTTGACACATGCAGGATTGCCAGCTTGCGCATATTTCGACCACACTTCCTCAAATCCAAAGGATGGCTTGTACTTTACTTTTAGCTGTTTTCCTTCACGCTGTAATTCAGCACCCAAAATCTCATTCCCGGCAGACTCCGGACGGTTAGGAATCTTCATTTTAACCCCTCCTTCAGTGTCTGAAGCTCTAGTTCTTTTTCATAGTACTGCCTTAGCTTTTTCAGTGCCGCGTGCAGACGTGATTTACAAGTTCCCAGCGGAATGCCTAAAGTAAAAGCCGTTTCCGGCAGGGGCATGCCCACATAATAATGAAGCGTAACCACCTCACGCTGTTTTAAGCTCAACCGACTTACCGCAAGCCATAGCAATTGTTTGTTTTCGCTCTGTATCGCCATATATTCTGCTGAATCCTCTACATCCATTGCTGGAATTCCGGTAAAAAGCTGCTTCCAGCTTTTTTTACGCAGCATGTTTCGTGCCGTATTGAGGGTTATCCTATACAGCCATGGTCTTAATGGTTTAGAGCCGTCATAGAGATCAAATTTGGCAAAAGCACGAAGAAAGGTTTCCTGCGTTATATCATCTGCCAACACGCGATGTTTAGTGATCATTAGGGCGATTCCATAGATATAGGAAGAGTGTTCTTTAAATATCTGCCTAGCCCTTTCCTCTGTAATAGGATAATTCTCCATTTGTACTCCCCCTCCATTCAATGACTATACACTTTCAACATACCAAACCGTTCGCTTTTCATTTAATAAATATGACATCGCCTGCTTGCAGCAACGCCCGCTGTTTCAGTGAAGGAAAACTTGGTTATGGAAAGAAGACTGCCCAAAATGGGATAGAAGGAGACGATTGACCATGCCAAAAGATAATAAAATCATTCTCGAAGCTGCAGCACGGAAATTTGCTGATGACAATTCCGAACCTCCATTTCTGCCTGATCTGGGACCTGAAAAAGGACGCGAAACGGTGAACACCGTACAATCCAGTGAAATTTACAAACCGGAAGCAGATCTTCAGGATCTTACTGTGCCCGGCGGCCCTAGCGGTGAAGTTCGGGTGCGGATTCTCCGCCCGGTGAACACTTCGCGTGAAACACTGCCAGTCATTCTGTATATTCATGGTGCGGGTTGGGTCTTCGGCAACAGCCATACCCATGACCGGCTTATACGGGAATTGTCGACCGGTGCAGGAGCAGCAGTCGTATTCCCTGAATACAGTCTCTCTCCGGAAGCCAAATACCCCACGGCCATTGAAGAGATTTATACGGTACTGACATGGATTGCCGATCATGGATCGGAATATGGTCTTGATTCCAATAAATTAACCGTTGCAGGCGATAGTGTCGGTGGAAATATGACAGCTGCCATCACTCTGATGGCCAAAGAACGGGGCGGCCCAGCGATATCCAAGCAGCTTTTGTTCTACCCTGTAACAGATGCTTCTTTTGATACCGAATCCTATCATCTCTTTGCTGAGGGCTATTTCCTGCAACGGACCGGGATGAAATGGTTCTGGGACCAATATACTACCAGTGAAGAAGAACGTGCCCAGATCACCGCTTCACCGCTTCGGGCGAGCCTGGAGCAGCTAAGCGGACTGCCAGAAGCACTGATTATAACGGGCGAAGCCGATGTTCTCCGTGATGAAGGCGAAGCCTACGCTAATAAACTGCGTGAAGCAGGTGTCTCCGTAACCGCGGTCCGTTTCCAGGGAATTATTCATGACTTTGTAATGTTGAATGCCTTGGCTGAGACCAACGCTAAAAAAGGAGCATTGCTGCTGGCTATCAGTTGGCTTCGCAGTTAAGCACTTTCTTCGTCTAATATAACAGCAAACAGGCCTGCCATGGATATTCTCCAGGCAGGCCTGTTTTTTGATGAAACTATATATTTTACTGTCTATATCCCACCTATTATTTGCGCTGTGCATAGAACTCTGCTGCTTTTACCAGCATTTCCTTGAGCGATCCGAAGGATGTGGTCTTCCTAACATGCTCATTGAGCTGATCCTGAGGCAATGACTTCAGGTCTTCTGTTGTGGAAGCACTGAATCCCCCACTTTGTAGAAAATCCTTAATAGACTCGAAGGGAGTGAATTTCTCCAGGAACGGACTGGATAGCAGCTGGTCCAGCGGCAGTTTTTCTAAGATCTGATTAAGCGGTAGCTGATCCAGCGGAAGATTCTGCAGCAGGTCGCCAATGCCCCCCTCTTTCACTTTATTGATCACATCGCCTATATTTCCTAAACCTCCAAGGTTAAATCCCATAATGTACCTCCCATGCTGACTGTATTTGTACCTTAATTACCCCAATAACACAGAATTGAATTTTATTGTTAACATATTTTTTATTATGTTAACTTATATGGCGTGATATTAACTTTTTACCAACTAGGTCTTGCAAATCAGTGGAATCTTTCTTCTCTACCCTATAATTTTATGCAAAAGTTAATTTACTAAGCATGCTCCCTCCGATAACACTCCGGTATCAACATTTGGGGAACTTTTCGAAAGAATGCCATTTCGCCAATAGGGCCTGCCAGCCAATTTCAGAAGCCTTCATATATTGTGGAGAATGGGGTGGTAGGCCGTGTCGCCCCCGCTCTCATTAGCAAAATAGATTTTTACCGTTCATCAGGAGGGCTTGCCCGCCAATCTCTATGGGGCGTTCGGATACTCCCCAGATTTATAAATCCAACGAATATGGCCGGTAGCATTATCTTTTGCATAAAGTGTGTTTGAAGCGGAGTAATAGGATACTCCATTCATAACAGGTTGTTTGGTGTCGCATACGTTTGATCATTAACGCTCGGAACAATGATAACTTACTAAAATAAGTAAATGGAGAATTATAGTTTACATAATAATATATATGGTAACATTCTATTTAAACGTGTCTGTTTGAACCTATAAGGGGATGGCCAAATCAACCCTACCCTATTTCGGCAAAATCGCCATCGTCAACGGAATAGCGATGATCCCTTCTCCATTCAACATCATTGCAGTAACATTGCCAAAAGATTGGCAGTAATGACTCCTCAAAGTTAACTGTTCGCTCGCAAAAACTCCCCTATTCTGCTGGCAGCTTCCAGAAGCCGCCCCTCCTCTTCTACAAGGGCAATTCTGACAAAACCTTCCCCCTGTGCTCCAAAGGCATCACCAGGTATGACAGCTACACCTGTTTGCAGAAGAAGATTACGGGCAAATTCACGTGAAGCTCCTGCATGACTGGTTATCAGGTACTCAGCAGGCAGTGGCGCCCAGACGAACATAGTTGCTTTAGGCTTCGGTACCACCCAGCCCTCCTGAGCCAATGCTGTAATTAATACGTCCCGGCGCCGTTCATACAATGGTGCAACTCCCTCATTCTCCCCGGCTTTCATCGCTAGCTCGAGCGCAGCTACCGCTGCTTCCTGGATAGGATCGAATACACCATAATCCACATTGCTCTTAAGTTCTCTAAGCGCCCCAACTGCCTCGCGGTTACCGGTCATGAAGCCAATCCGGCAGCCAGCCATGTTGAAGCTTTTTGAGAAGGAATGGAATTCAACCGAAGTATCGTGTGCACCCGGCACCTGCAAAATGCTAACAGGCTTATATCCATCAAAACCCATTTCCGAATAGGCCAAGTCATGTATGACCAGAACATTCCATTTGCGTGCCAGTTGGATCAATTTCTCCATATACGCAAGATCCACCGTAGCAGCTATCGGATTGCCGGGAAAGCTGAGCAGAATAAAAACAGCCTTATGCCACACCTCATCCGGAATGCTGTCCAAATCAGGAATGAAGGCGTTCTTCTCCAGCAGCGGCAGTGTCCAGGCTGTCACACCGGCTATCGCGAGTGAACCGGAATAAATAGGATACCCCGGATCAGGTATGATCGCCAGTTCTCCCGGATTGCAGACAGCCAGCGCCAAATGTGCCAATCCATCCTGTGAGCCCATGAGAGACACGATTTCATCCTCCGGATTCACCGTTACACCAAACCGTGCTTCCATCCAAGCTGCTGCCTGCCTGCGGAATGCTTCACTTCCCCTGGATGATGGATAAGAATAGCTATCCTCCCTTAGCGCTGCTTCACTTAGAACCTGACGTATTTTTAAATCAGGCGCCTGATCGGGACTGCCGATTCCAAGATCGATCACATCTAGTCCGGATCTTGCTGCCTCCTCTTTCCATACTGCTACTTCCGCAAAAATCGAGGAGCCCAGCCCGGACAGTTTGTCCGATCTCCAGCTTCGTCTGGATTTGCTAAATGTCAAAAGAGTCCACCTACTTGTTTTTTGAATTATTATAGCATGGTGAAGCAGAACTTGATTTTGTAAAATTTTGAAGAAACTCTGTAGATGCAAGAAATTGTTATTTATAAACATATATATTATTTTATGTATATCTTCTTATCGATTTTGAGACGTACAAGTGCCTTATTTCCCATTTATAATCGATCTCATCCAAAACAGCGTATAATTTATGTTATACGCTGTTTTTTAAGACCAATAAGAGCTGCTCTTTGACCAAAATGACTAACCATTTAAATATGCGGTGCGCTCAACAACTTCCTCAACAAAATGGACGTCAATTATTTCAATCTGTCCGTTGAGGAGATTTTTATCTACGAGGAGGAACAGAGTAATAACTGGTATGTCAATGTGAAAGTACTAGTCTTGCCAGGACAGGCATAGGATAGGGTATTACGAGTGAAGGTGGGAAACCTGATGTCCAAGAATAAACGCGGCAAAGCACTCTGGCGGGTGCCGTCCCGCAGCAGAGGAACTTGTCCAATCTGTGGAAGCACACGGATTAAACTGCTCTATATCGGTAAAAGTGCGGACGGCAGCAAACTGGATGTCTGCAAAAAGTGTGACGGTAAGCAGGCGATTTAACCGCTTAGCCCCGCTTAATGCAGGCTGTGTATAGCACTCATAGTTAAGGGAGCACCGTTTTGTACGGTACTCCCCTTTGTTGTCACAGTTAAGTGAGATCCTGCAATTCTTGCTGCGGCTCCCAATTGCGGACTCCGTTATCCTCCAGAATTCCAAGTGTCACATCTGAAATATGCGGATCGGCCATCAGCTTGTCCTTAACCTTAAATTTGATATCATCTGCATCGGCAAGGGTCATTCCCTTCTTCAGTTCAATTAACCCCTCCACATGATAGTAACGTCCCTCCTGCAGAATACGCATCTGGTAAATATCTGTGACTTGCGGATCGTCGAAGATGATACGGGCCACCCGGTCTTCGATCTCTGGAGGTGCAGCCACACCGATCAGTCCAACCATATTGTCATATCCTACGCGGAAGGCCACCCCGATCATCATAAAAGCAATCAAAATACTGGACACGCCGTCAAGCATTTTGAAGTTGGTAAAGGCGGTCACCAGAACGGCAATCATTGCCAGTGCTCCGCCGCTTGTCGCCACCAGATCTTCATAAAACACGAGACGGGTTGGCGGTGCGGCTCTTTTTACATTTTTGATGGATGCTATGAACTTCTTCATCCCTTTCGCTTCAACTCTGGATTCGTGCAGTACTTCATTCATCGCCTTCACCCAGACAAATCCGTCTGCAGCGATAGAGAGAAGCAGTACGACTACATTGATCCAATAACCTTTGGTGTCGGCCGCAGGATGCTTTAACAAATGAAAGCCCTCCAGTAGAGTTTCATAAGCCATAATGGTCACGACAATCACTGCCACCATGCAGAACAAATTAATTACACGGCCGAAGCCATCCGGAAAGCGTCGCGTTGGTTTTTTCTCGGCGAGCACACTCCCTGTAAATACAAACATCTGATTCACTGCATCCGCGATCGAATGCATCATGGTGGCGAACATCGAACCGCTGCCGGTTAGGGCAAATGCGATGCCCTTGATCACTGCAATACAAGTATTGCCGATTGCTGCCGAGCCTGAGGATTTATTGCCTTTTTTGATCAGACTTTCAAGTGTTTCTCTGGTTTCCGCCATAACGATGTATGCCTCCTTCGGTTCTATACTGTCTGTATCGTGGCGGCCCCGTCAAAAGAGGCTCCGATTAGCCATTGCAGTGGGTCCATGTAAGTATTTAACCCTTTGAAGCCTGGTTCTATCACTCTTAGCTTCATCCGCATTGGGTCCCATCGAATACTGACACATAGATAAACATCGCTTCATGCATCTAACCGTCAAGCATCTGGATTCTGCCTATTCCCGGTTGTGGACAGATTAGCGGTAGCTGGCAAGCCAGCTCCTTCCACTCTGTCTGCAAACCCTGTTTTGATCCATAACCTGGAGATGTCAAGAAAACCAAAGGATCCGGTATGCAGCCCAAAGAGGTTCTGATTAAGCTGTGCTCTTTTGTTCACATGGCAACCGTATAGTATCCAGCAATTCTCACGAATAAATCCCTCTGTTCGTTCCAGCAGAAGACTTCTGCCTTCATCCGGCATTCCGGCAAATCCTTTTAGCTGCTCGGCAATCTCCTCTAGCTGCTGTGGCATAAGCATGGATGTAAAGTGATTGGACGGATTAACGAAATAGTTCATCATCCCCCATTGCCAGTCGTCTTCCAATACCTCCTCTGACAATAGCAGGTCTGCCTGTTGCTGAATCTCTTCTATCTTAAAATCCGTATAAGGAGCCAGCCGTATGTTCATGCCGATTCTTGCCCCGCGTTGCTGCAGCCATTCTGCTTCTTCACACTCTTCTGTTCTTCTACTTGCAAAGGCAAGTGCGATCTCTTCTCCCTCGTAACCGCTGGAGCGCAACAGTTCCTCCGCTTCCTCAAGGCTAGGCTCATTCCAAACTTTAAGGCGGCTTCTCCAGGGCAGAAAGCTATCTGCTGGTGTGATGCGGTATTCTCCCAATTCACTTATCAGCGCTTCCGGGTGGTACAGCATCTTCAACACCTGTCGAAATAATGGGTGATGCTGTCTTCCTTCCTTACGAAAGTTCATCATAATATATCTGCAGCCCAGAGCCGGATAATCAATACTGTGCTTGGCACATCCCTCCGGCTCCACCTCATCCAGCTCTGCATCCGGTAATTGATACGAACGGTCACTATAGCCTAGATTCGGTACATACCAGATTTCAACCCGGTCTAGTAGTGGACGAATGGCATAATAATCATCAAAAGCTGCCAGAACCAGCACATTTTCATTGTAATCCAGCAGTCGGTAAGGTCCAGTTCCTACCGGTTCAAGCGTGAAATCCACATCATAAGGAAGAATAGACATATGCACACAGCTGAACAGATGAAGAAAGAACAGATTAGGCCTTGCCAGATCGATGCGAATACGGTGATCCCCTTGAAGCTCTATCTTTTCAATATCTCGGTAATGCCACAAAACCGGACTTTGCAGATCTGTCAGCCGCTGCAGCGTTTCTTTCACATCTCTAGAGGTCAGGAGTCTTCCATGGTGAAAACGCACACCTTTACGCAGATAAAAAATATAGCTGGTATGCTCCCGGTTGCTCTCCCACATATGGGCAAGTCCAGGTAAGAAGCTGTTTGTCTTCGCATCATAGGTTACGAGCGTACTGCAGATCTGTTCGATCAGATACGATTCGAAGGCTTTATTGACCGAAGCCGGTTCCAGCTTTTCCATGCGCCGGTTACGGGTAATGCGCAGAATATCAAGCCCTGTGATGGATTCCGCCTCGCTGCGGTAGCCCATTTGCTTATTTAATAACGATAGCAGTCGCTCCTGAAGAGCACCGTGAACCTCGGGTTGACCAATCAGCTCAATACCCTGTTTGATTTTACCCTTCCCAATCAGCTCCTGAAGGTGCTCCTCCAATATCTCTTCCACACTTCGTATAAAAGCCAGTCCGGACTTATGCCCCCGCCCCCTTCCTGGCTGCCACTGAATATACCCCTTCTCTTCCAGCTTGCGCAGGATGAATTTCACATTGCGTTCAGTACAGCACAGTTCTGAAGCAAGCAGTTCTATTGTTACTGGTATGGGTTCTTGAAGTTTGAAGGGTGTATTCAAGGTTGAGGCCAGCCGCAGGAAATGTACAACGTTGCTGTCCATAATAATTTCTCCTTTAAAGGTGAAAGAGAGGGTGTAAAGCTTACACTTTTATTTCCCCCTTTTATCTATACAATTATACATAAGATTATAGTCAACGTCATTTGTGGCTTGATCAAATTCCGCAATTAGAATAGGAGATCCACGTTCACATGAAACAACATTTGCGCCACATCCATCCTCTGGCATGGACTATTATTATCGGCACGATGTTCGGGCGCCTCGTGACCTCGATGAGTATCCCATTCTTATCGATCTACTTAACCCAGGTTCTCGGTGCATCGCATTCGCAGACCGGTATAACGGTGGCTGTCAGCTCTTTAGCCGGTGTGTTGATCAGCTTCTATGGCGGCTACATATCGGATATCTTTGGGCGCAAAATCGTCATGTTAGTCTCAGTATTCGGCTGGGCCTTTGTCTTTTTTGGTTTCTCATCCGCTCAGGTTATCTGGGTTTTCTTCCTGGTGAATACGCTGAATGGTCTGTGCCGTGCCGTATTTGAACCAACCTCTCGTGCGCTGCTCTCGGATATCACAGCTCCGGATCAAAAACTGTTGGTATTCAATCTTCGGTATGCAGCGATCAATCTGGGCGTTGTATTCGGCCCGATTATCGGTTTGCAGCTGGGGTCTGCCAAGTCAACCTTCCCTTTTGTGATAGCAGGAATTGTCTATGTTGCTTACGGGATTGTACTGTTTATGCAATTCTCGGTCCATCGGGCCAGTCTGCCCGTCCGTTCAGAAGCACGCGCTCCACAGCTGCGTGAAGCGCTGTCCGTCACCACCCGGGATCGGGTATTCCTGCCGGTGCTAGTGGGAACCATTTTTTGTGTACTGGGGTATGGGCATTTCAGTTCCACGCTGGCCCAGTATCTGGCGGTTGATACTCATTTCTCGAACGGCAGCAAGATCTTTTCTTACATGCTGTCGCTTAACGCAATCACCGTATTGGTAGTTCAATACCCGATCGTCCGTACAACCAGTAAATTCCCGCCGCTTATTCCTTTAATTCTGGGGAATCTGTGTGTAGCGCTGAGCATGCTCCTGTTCGGGTTTGCCAGCGGAGTAGCGCTCTTAATGTTCAGCGTGGTATTGTTCACGATTGGCGAGGTTCTACTCTTTACCATGATGGATATGCTGATCGACCGGATTGCCAAACCTGAATGGAAAGGCACCTATTTCGGTACAATTGGCTTCAATAATCTGGGAAACGTAATGGCCCCTATCCTGGGTGGTCTTCTGCTTGACCAATTTGGTGCCACGAATGGCCCTGCAGTATTTGTTCCACTGGCCTTAAGCACAGCACTGGGGCTCCCCTTCCTCATTACCGCACACAAAAGATTGAATGCAAGAGAGCGCAAGAATGCCGAAATCAGCTCGCAAAGCGCTTAATTCCACCAGACGCCTTTCCGCAATAACAAGTAACAGACCCGCTCCAATACTAAAAAGGGCAGCCTAGAACTAGATAACAAAGTCCTAGACTGCCCTTGGTTTATGAAAAATAAATTCTCTATAAGTTTCCAACTCTGATTGGCTGGAAGTAAATAAATAAACATATTGTTAACATAACTAATATTATGTAACTAATTTTGATTGTCTTTCAGTTTTTAGATATAAACCGTCTGTAATAACTCTAGCTGCTCCTTAATATATTTTCTGATTACCGGGGGATTCATAATTTCTGCTTCATTCAGCAGCTTCATCACCTGTCTGCATGCAGATTCATAACTGTACAGATTCAGGGTGAAGTCCATATGTTCATCTATTTCCTTTGTGTCGACAATTTCAAACTCGTTCATCCGCTGCTGCTGTCCCTTCCTGGTTCTCACAACTACAGGATAGTACTCCTCTTGCTTGCAGTTTTGCTTGAACGCCTCTTTCTTGCTCAGCCAGTAGTCCTCCAGTATGAAATCAGCAGGAATCGTGTATTTACCTCCAATGTCTTCAACTGTAGTGATCCGCTCGCACTTGAATGTACGAATTGCACCCGCCGACTCGCAGTAAGCAGCCAAGTACCACTCTCCTTGCTTCACAATCAGTCCATAGGGCTGTACATTACGGCAGGTCAAATGCCCATTTACCTTACGGTATTGAATCTGAATACTGCTGCATTTCCAGACCGCAGATCGAAGTTGTTCCAGACATGGAATCTCAGCCCGTTCTTGCCACCATGGAGTGTTATCGTAATAAAACCGGTTCTTGGCTTTAGAAATATCCTCCTGATAGGCATCAGGCAACGTATTTTCCAGCTTCAGCAAGGCATTCTTAAGCTTCAGTCCGGATACAGTCAATGCGTCAAAAGGAATTCCCCTTCCCGTCAAATAGAGGTTAATCACCTCTTCCCCGTGCAGCTTCTGAAGATTAACGGTATAACCTTCCATCAGAGAAATCCCGCCACCCGGCCCGGGGGTTGTAATTATGGGGATTCCCGATTCTGCCAAGATATCAATGTCCCTGTATATCGAGCGAACGGAGGTTTCAAGCGCTTCTGATAACTCCTTCGCCTTCATTTTACCCCTGGATTCCATCAGTAAAAGGATTGCAATCAAGCGATGCAGCCTCATGTCCAGCCTCCTAACACGTTAATAAAGTACAATATTTGCCGTTGTCACACCATTCTCGCCACTCTGTTGTCAACAATATAGGAGTATGCTGAATGTATCAGAGAGAGGAGCTGCTGTAAATGAATATTGGCATACTGGGCACAGGTTTTGGAGCTTATCATGCAAGTCTTCTAGCAAAAATGGAGGGCGTCAACCGGGTGGTTATCTTTGGCCGGAATGAAAGCAAGCTTAACCAACTGAAGCAAGAGCTAGGGGTTGAGATAACAACCTCCATCGATAAAATACTATCGGATGCCACGCTGGATGTGATTGATATTTGTCTTCCTTCTGACTTACACAGCAAATATGCGATCCAGGGGCTAAAGGCTGGAAAACATGTGTTTTGTGAAACTCCGGTTTGTCTGAGCACTGAAGATGCTGGAGCTATGCAGAAAGCAGAGAAAGTCTATGGTAAACGCATTATGGTCAATCAATTTATCAAATTTGATCCTGCCTATTCCTATTTGTTCGAGGCAAAACAGAGCGAGAAATATGGAAAGCTGCTTCATGTATCCTTAAAAAGAGAAACCGCGCCGTTATGGGGCGACCTTGGCCTTGGTAAAATTGCTACCCATCTAATGATTCACGAGTTGGATATGGTAAGCTGGCTCTTGAATAACCCTCGTCTCACCTCAGTTTGGGGTAGCGACAGTGGACAAGACGGGCAGGCACTGGTTCATGCGGTTTTTGATACACCAGAGGTATCTGCTGAGATCATGGTCTCCTCACAGATGCCTGGTTCTTATCCGTTCACTGTGGGCTATGCAGCCTATTTTGAACAGGCCAAGCTTGAGTTTCATGAAATTGATCATCCAGATGGCCAAGTAGATGCCAAACTTTATGAATATGGGGTTAATGGTAAACAAAAGATTGTACTAGAACAAGCCAATCCCTATGAGAAAAGTCTGCGCTACGCACTTCAAAGCTTTCATGACGGATCAGCGTCCAGGATTTCTTTGAAGCAAGCTGTACAAGCAGTGGAAATGGCTTTTGAGATTACCCGTAGATTGTTGTGAAGTTAGAGAAGCAGCATGGAAGCCAAGCCCCTACCCTTTTTCTGTGTTTTAGGATCACGGGAACGTCGTAGTTGTGTTATTCATGAATTGTTTGGTGGGAAGAGTGGTGGTTTTGATTTTCTATTGTGAATTTTTCATATGTTGAAATAAGGATAATAGATACCGAAAAGTATCGTGCCTGCTTTGGTGATCACAGTCCTCTTATTGTTAACGTATTTTTAGTTATGTTAACTTTGTGATCTAATCAATCTGAATTCCGCGATTCCCCTAACTTTAAGACGGCTTTTTTGCTACAATAAGGAAAATAACGGTAAGGAGGGTCCCTCTTGAAGGATGACGACAATGCGGATGAATCTTATGTGGAATTTATAAGCAAGCCGCTTCCCAATATATCCAGTCTCCCCCACTCACGTCATAGGAAAGTACCCTCAAATATAGTCTGGTACACAGACACTATGAATGTCCACAGCTATCATGAAGCCCATGAATGGATAATGAGTGGTCCTTACAACGAGATCGGATATCTTTACCATGGTTATATAACAACAAATTGGATGCTGGCCCATGTTCTTGTGTATGAAAAAATTTGGCGGAATACCATTTCAGACCCTCAATTTCTGGTGTACACCAATTATGACTATACCAACGAAGGCCTAGTGTATAAAGTATGGGTTACTCCTGTATCTCCAAATGGGATAGACGAAACAAAACCTGAAAAGCCCTAACCTTAATCTGGTCACTTCAGGTTTGTTCCTGCTCTAAATTATTTATTAACCCGATTAATACTTAATGTGCTGAAATATTGACTAGGGTTCCCCTGCTTCGGATTGAAGCGTTCTTTGAATTCACCGCCTGTATACGAACCAATGACCCGGTGCCAGAAATTGCGGGCGGGTGTATTGGCGCGAATCTGTGATACCTTCCAGTCGCCGGGGAACATATCGAATAACCTATGTGCTGCCCAAGTACCTACCCCGCTGCGGCGGTACCTTTGCATTACAAAAAACTCTGTCATGTAAAATTGTCCCTCCGAACTGCGGAGAAGCCTGTCCACGAGCGCAAATCCGGCAATTTTATCGTCCACCGTGAATAAATAGGCGAATTTATTATTTCCGCTATTCCAGTAAGCCTCAAGTCCGGGATAGGATGGGAAAGTCCCATCACGGTCTACATCAAGCTCCAGATAACGGGTAAAGTCATATAGATAATACTGCATCAGACTGCTGATCGTGTGGCGCTGCTCTTTGGGAACCAGTTCGATTCCAAGTTCCATGATGTCACCTCTGAGATTCACTTTTATTACACATTCTATAACTTTGTTACAACTGGAGCAAGGCGAACCCTGTATCCCCAGATGTGAAATCCGGCCAAATGCTGCGAAACATGATAAAATAGGAAGAAACCAAAAAGACATATCCGCTGAATAATAGCAACCTTAAGGCAGGTGAACAGGCTTTGAGCATTCAAAAAAACACTGACCGAACACATCTTGACCAAAAAGTGCTCCACATGCCCTGGTTTGTGCAGCAATTCATTGATTACAAACGTCCAGACCTCTCCCCCTCTACCCTGCTGGAGTATATCCGTGATTATGAATCGTTCTTTGGCTGGCTTCGTGCAGAAGGCCTAACGCAGGCTGCCAGCCTGTCAGAGATCACTCTGCTGGATCTGGAGACGTTGCATATGGACAGTGTTGTCGGTTACCGGCTGCATCTTACTACGCGTGCAGAGGGAACCAATTCCAAAGTTACGGTCTCCCGCAAGCTGTCTGCCCTTCGTTCTCTTTTCCATTATTTAAGCCAGATTGCCGAGGACGAAAATTTCTATCCTTTGCTCAAACGTAATGTAATGGCCAAGGTAGAAATCAAGCGTATTCATAAACCGAAAGATACCGCCGCCAAGCTGAAAGGCAAAATTCTAGAGGACGAAGAACTGCTGGAATTCGTAGGGTACATATATGAAGGGTACGGCCGTGATGTTGAAGCCAATAAACAAGCCTATTATTCGTTCCAGCTCAACCGTGAGCGTGATGCCTGCATTGCCAGCCTCATTCTTAACTCGGGCCTTCGTGTTTCGGAAGTAGTTAACCTAAATGTGGATGATCTGGATGTGAATAATAAGCTGCTGTATGTCTACCGCAAGGGCCATAATGACGAGACATTTAAGACACCGGTCTACTTCCGGGAACAGGCCAAGGATGAACTATCACTCTATCTTACCCTGCGCCAGTCCCGTTATAAAACCCCCAAGAAAGAGAAGGCATTATTCATTGCTTTGCCGAACGGAAGTCATGAAGGAAAACGGATGACCAAACGGGCAATCCAGGAGATGATCATCAAATACGCCAAACGGTTCGGCAAGCCATATCTGACTGTGCATAAGCTGCGTCACTCCTTTGCCACAGACTATTATCTGCAAAATGATATTTACAAAACAAAGGAACAGCTTGGGCATGCCTCAACGGAAACAACCGAAGTCTATGCCCATCTTACAGACAAAACGATGTCTCAAGCGATTGAGCGGCGTCTGGAGAGCTGAATACCTATTCATGAAGGGAGTTCATTTCATTGTCTCAAATGTTTCACCAACAGGAATCATTATCTGCTGCACCTAATCAAAGCCATATTGATTTACAGTCCAACTGCGAAAATTGCTTTGGTCTTTGCTGTGCCGCCCTGCCCTTTTCTGCATCTTCAGACTTTGCTATTGACAAAAATGCGGGGCAGCCTTGTCCCAATCTTCGGAATGACTTTCGCTGCGGGATTCATACCGCTTTGAGAGCTAACGGATTCAAAGGGTGTACGGTATATGAGTGCTTTGGTGCTGGTCCAAAGGTTTCCCATCTCACCTTTGCCAGCCGGGACTGGCGGGCGGCTCCGGAATCAGCAGCTCAAATGTTCGAAGTCTTCCCCGTCATGCGTCATCTTCATGAGCTGATGTATTATTTAGCCCAAGCGATTGAGCTTCCGGCCGCCCAGCCGATCCACAGCCAGCTTCATGCTGCACTTGAGCAGACTGAACAGTTGACTCTGTTGCCTGCAGAAGCACTGCTGCAAGTAGACGTGAATGCTCACCGTGCAGAGATTAACGAGCTTCTGCTGCGGACAAGCGAGCTCGCACGCGATGCGGCAAGACGTCAACTAATGAGTGTCCCCAAACGGCCCAAAAACTACGGTCGGGGCGCCGACCTGATTGGAGCCAAGCTCAAAAAAACCGATCTGCGCTGTGTCAGCCTTCGTGGTGCTTATCTGATTGCAGCTGATCTTAGCGGGGCAGATCTTAGAGGAGCCGATTTGATAGGCGCCGACTTTCGCGACGCGAACCTGTGTGGTGCTGATCTAACAGGTACCCTCTTTCTGACCCAGTCTCAGCTTAATGCTGCGAAGGGTGATGCTTCAACTAAACTTCCTGACGCACTTGTGCGTCCTGAGCATTGGTCTTCATTGTAGCTGGCTACCAGATCATTGTACTTCAGTTCAAGCAGTTCCTGACAACAAAACAGCGGCCATGTACTCCTTCAACTGAAGGGACTGGCCGCTGTTCTTTGTGACGGGTTTTGGGGATGTAACAAGTGTGGTAGTTGTTGCACTTTGTGTTTTCTATTGTGAATTTTTCATATGTTGAAATTTTGAAAATAATCTCGTTGTTGCCACAAAAACTGGGCTAATCCTGTACGGTTGTTAATGTCGAATCGCTGAATATCCGGATTGTGAAGCAGCAGAGATGGATGATCTTGAATAGATTCCCAAACCGCCATCGCCATAATATGGCTCGTCCCGTCTAGCAGAAATATATCCTCTTCTCTATGAATCAATACGATTTTGGGATATCGCTCCTGCTTGAATCCCTCCACCAGCACAAAATCGTATTCTACAAAAGTATCGATTAGTTCAGCCAGACTGCTTCCCCGTTCCCGAATGACCGAAGTCCTTCCCTTGCTTGTGATAGCAACCGCTGAAGCCCCGGCCTGCCGATGCTTCCAGGTATCCGTTCCTTCATGATCCATATTAAAGTCATGCCCGTCATGCTTGATGACCGCCACACTACAACCTCTCTGCTGCAAGAGCGGGATCAAGTCACAGATCAGGGAAGTTTTTCCGCTATTTTTGTAGCCTACGATCTGGAACACTGCTGGCCCGCTGCTTACATTCTTTAAGCTCTTTAGCGGTTGCCGTCTACGACGCCTCATTCAGTTGCCTCCCACTTTTAATGATCCGGCCCTGCCTTCTCAACCCCGAATTTCCCCGGGCAGCTTAAGCAATTTCACCGAGTCTCCGGCAGTCAGCCCCCGTTCTTCCGGCGGAATCACAATTAGACAGTCACTGTCCTTGATAGTTACCATCACAGACGATTCATCAATGTTAGCCGGATAGGCATACAGCCGGCCCTCATGGATCTCCAGCCGGGATCGGACAAACCGGGTGTAGTTATTTACTTTGGAATATTCCGCTCCAAGTACTGCTGTCCATTCCGGCAGGAATGGCTGAATTGCTCCCTGCATTTGTATGATCACTGGCCGGGCGAACAAATGAAATCCAACAAAACAGGCTCCGGGATTACCGGACAATGCCAGCAAAAGTGTTCCTCCACGTACGGCAGCTGTTGTCACACTTCCTGGACGCATGGTCACCTTGTTGAACAGCATATCTCCACTGTTCTCGCGGACTAGATCCCCCATGATGTCATAGTCTCCAACGGATACCCCGCCCGTGGTAATCACTAGATCGTAATTCTCGAGTGCCATCTGCACCTTGCTTCGTGCCAGTTCAATATCATCTACTATCGCACCAAGCATTACCGGTTCTCCGCCGCTCTCCCGCACCAGTGCTTCCAGCATAGACGAATTACTGTTCCGTATTTTGCCTGCCACGAGCGGTTCATGTACTTCCAGAAGTTCGGTTCCGGTTGCAAATATGCCTACCTTGGGTCTACGGATCACCTTCACAAAAGGGATTCCAAAAGCGGCCAAAACCGCGATATCTCCAGCAGTGATCACCCGTCCGGCTGGAAGTACTAACTCCCCTTCCTTGAGTTCAAAACCCCGGGGTGTAACATTCCGGCCTGCCTTCTGCGGCTTGCGGATTCCTACCTGGAGGAGACCACCAACTTCCCTGCTCTCTGTAGCTTCAATCATCACAACCGTATCTGCACCATTCGGCACTTGTGCTCCTGTCATAATCCGGGCAGCCGTCCCCCGCCGTATATCGACAGCAGGCACTGCACCGCAAGGAATGTTATCCACGATGTCCAGCCAGACCAGATTTCCTTCCTCTATCTCCTCCGTATCGGCTGCGATAAGCGCATACCCGTCCATTCCCGAACGGTTAAAAGCCGGAAACGGATGCGGCGCATTGACAGATTCAGCCAGATAACGTCCTGGACTTTGATGTAAAGGCACCTCTTCCATATCAAGCACCTTCGCATATTCAATAATCCGTGACTGTGCATCCTTCACCTGAAGGGCTTTACGATGAAATTTAGAATGCGCTGTTTCTTCTCTGTTGTTCATATGCACCATCCTCTTCTGTCCCGTATTGTCATTACTCGGGCTGAGCCGCTTTAATTCAAACCTATTTTAACACGACAGCCCGTAAAGCGATATTTGTTCATCTCTCTTCGCAATAAACAGAAGCCCCCGCTGTAAGCGGAGGCTTCTTGTCAGGATACGTTTAGACAAGCTGGATTAGACAATACGCTTGGTGTTGGTTTTAGGCACGAATGACCTTAACATCTGCCGGGATCACTTTCTCGCCTTCGTATAACATGAACCGTCCATTCTGCCATTCAACGCGGAGAAGCCGCGATTCATCAGACTGGTACTGCCAGACATGCTGCTGCCCGCCGTTCATATAAGGAGTCTGGCCTGTCACTGCCGCATATCCCTCATATTCCTCTTCCAGATAAAATGTGTAATCGTCCAGCTCCAAGGTTGCAGGCACCTCAGCAGGATCATCCAGCCGCCCGTCAATCGGCTGATATAATGCGTACTGCAGCTGCTCGCGTTCTTCAATATGCAGATAAGCAATACGGCTGCCGTCCCGCAAGGTGAGCACCACAGCATTGCGGCCGCTGGTTTGCGTACGCCCTGTGACCTCATAGGTCACCAGGGATACCTCACAAATATCTCCAGCTGAGAGGTTCAACATACTCTTGGGTACAGACGGCGCCTCAGGTTTGGAGAAGATATTGCCAATACGTTTCCAGATACTCAAACGAATCATTCCTTTTAAAGGTTTTGTACAAACGCATAATCTTGAACGATCTAAGACCTCAGCTCTTTATAAAGGCCGCTATTATCAAAGCACCAGTCATATGCAGCGAGCCTGCCAATACACCGTAGCCTATTTTGCCGAGCAGAGTACCATGGTCCAGATCGAGCTTCGCCCAGCGGTACAGGAGTATTCGTACTGTTTTTTCCAAGAAGAATAATAGTACAAAGGAGACTATGGAGACGATAAGTGCATCACCCAAACTGTTCGATGAAGCAATGGAAGACGACAGAATATAACCTTGTGCCAGCAGCTTAAGCACGAATCTCATGGTTACCGCCAAGTTGCCTGCACGAATCTCTTCCAAATCGTTGTAACGGGTAAAGAGCGAATCCACGTACATTAGCACAGATAGCAGCACCGAGCCGCTCACCGTCCATACCACCATGGACACCAGAATATGGAAATCCATTGTTTAGCCTCCGATGATCAGTTTGCCTGCCCATACAGGCAGCATAGAGAAGGCGAAGGAGAAACGTTCTAACTGTCTCCCCTTCGCCTGTGGACAACAGCCCAGAAGTAGGGCTAATGCCAATATGTTATTGTTGTTTGTCGTATTGCTTCATCAGTGCAGCCAATTCATCTTCAACGGCCTGATCCTTGCCGAGTTTTTCGAATTCATCATCCAGCGATTTGTTGCCGGCGCTCATTTCGTTGCTGGCTTCTGCCTGGGCTTCTGCCTGCAGCATTTTGTCTTCCATGCGTTTGAGACCAGCTGAAGCCGAATCAGAGCTGAAACCGCTCATGGCTTTGTTGATTTCAGTCTGCGCCTTGGCTGCATTATAACGTGCAACCAGGGTCTCGCGTTTGTTCTTCATCTGGGTCAGCTGTTTACGCATTTCCTCCAGCTTACCGCGCAGATTGTCCGCAGACGCCTTGTTCTGATCGAAGCTAGTCTTATATTCCACAAGCTTGGCTTCTGCTGCCTTCTTCTCTTCCAGGGCACGGCGCGCCAGGTCTGCATTGCCTGCCTGAGCGGCAGCATGCGCCTGTTGATTACGTTTGTTCACGAGCGCTTCCTGTTCTTCATAGAGCTGCTTGAATTTTTTCTCAATGGCAATCTGGGCCGCGACAGCTTTTTCTGCGTCTTCCAAATCTTCCGTCATGTCACGAATGTATTGGTCCGTCATTTTAACCGGGTCTTCCGCTTTGTCGATAATCGCATTCACATTGGACATCGTTAAATCACGCAATCTTTTAAATATAGACATGGTTCATTCCTCCAAAATAAAAGTGATGTGCTCATTTGTTATCATTTACGCAGGAAGTGCCCTTATCGTTTCAAATTTTGCCCAAATAAATATTGATCCACTTTGAAATTTACGATTTCTACAACTTGGGCTATGCCCTCCTGGCTCAAATGGTCGTAGTGAATGCCCATAACTACAGTAACCGTCCGATTAAGAGCAGCCGCAACCCGCATTGCAATCAACTCACTGATCGTGTGTTCTTTGTGATGAGGAACTGCTGAAGTGGTTACCTTAATATCCCCTTCCTCTACATAGGCGGTACTGGCTGCGCCGATGTGACGGATACCACCGGTAATCAGCAGCAGCAAATCACGGCCAACCTCAGTAGCAGACAGTTCAATATCACCTGGGTACAGCTCTGGAGAAGACATGAATTTCTCCCCTTTCCAATTATATTAACCATTGTACTCGAGGATATCTCAGAAAGAGAAGACTTTGCCCTTTAAACATGAAATCATCTATATAATACCGCGGATTTCATCCAGTGACGAAATGTTTTCCTCCATCATAAACTGCTGCAATTCTTCGACAAGCGTGCTGCCTGCGCGCAAATTCATGAAGTTATACGTTCCGACCTGAATAACCGTTGCCCCGGCCATAATGAATTCGATAATGTCTGTTGCCGAGGTAATTCCGCCCATACCGATCACCGGAATGGATACCCTCTTCGCTACCTGGTGCACCATTCTCAGTGCGACTGGTTTGATGGCAGGACCGGATAATCCGGCATACAAATTATTGAATACGCTACGGCGGCGGCGGACATCAATCTTCATTCCAGAGATCGTATTAATTAGTGAAATGGCATCTGCGCCTTCTTCCTGGCACATTTCAGCCATTCCTGCGATATCCTCAGCGTTCGGGGACAATTTCACAGCAAGCGGGAGCTTGGTTGCAGCTCTGACGGCACGGACTACCTCCTGTGCAGCAGGTGTCTTAACACCAAAAGCAATGCCGCCTTCCTTAACGTTAGGGCAGGAAATATTCAGCTCAATCATATCCACCGCTGGTTTGCCGGCTGCGCTGCGTACATCTGCATCACGCTGAATCAGTTCCGCACCCAGCACATAGTCATGCAGTGTGTTGCCTCCCAGGTTCACCAAACGAGCAGTTTCGAGCGTCTCCCAATAAGGAAGCTCTTTGGTGAGAAACGCTTCAACGCCTGGATTCTCGAGTCCGACGCTGTTCAGCATACCCGAGGCGGTCTCAAACACACGCACACCGGGATTACCCGCCTTGGCGTGTAGTGTAAGTCCCTTGCCGGAGATCCCCCCGAGGAGCGATACATCATAGAGCTTGCCGTATTCTCGGCCGAAACCGAAAGTCCCGGAAGCCATAATGATCGGGTTCTTAAAGTGGACACCTGCGATATTGGCAGTCAGATTAATCATGGAAGATCACCTCTTCCGCGAGAAATACCGGTCCGTCCGCACAAGCCTTGCGCTGACCATCACGGCAGGAAACGCTGCATACGAGGCAGGCCCCGATTCCACAAGCCATACGGTTCTCAAGGGATAAGTAAACATTAGGTCTCCGGCCTGCCGTTTCAGCGGCTATGCCTTTCAGTTGCGCAGCTTTGAGCATCGGATGCGGCCCACAGACAAATATATGGTCATAGCTGGTAAAATCGACGCTGTCGAGCACCAGGCCTCCCACATTGACTGTCAACTCGGCAGCCAGTGGACGAAATGCCTCCGTCCGGAATGCCTCACGGCTAAAGCCCAGATAAATATCGCTGCCAGGAAGCTCCTGTGCACAGTATAAAAGAGGTGCTATCCCAATGCCACCGCCTACTAATGCAACCTTTCCTTCAACTGACGGAAATCCGGTACCAAAAGGCCCTTCGAGTTCAATAGGATCTCCAGGGTTCAGTCCAGCCAGTATCTTCGTCCCCTCACCCAATACATGATACAGAAAATCCACACCATCGTCGTTCACTTGATGTATGCTTAGCGGTCTGGACAGCAAAGGATAGGCTCCCCATGCCCGCAACATGTAGAATTGCCCCATTGTCCCCCCGAGATCCCCTCCCACCCGAAGGTGATACACGCCATCCGTCAGTCGTTCGTTACTAATCACAGTCGCCAAGTTATCAAGCTCCTTCAAATTTAATCTTATTAACCATGCCTTAGAAGGAACTTAAAATCTGTGATATAGTTCACATTCGCCGGTGTCTATTTCCGTTTCCAAATCCCGCGTTCATATGGCTTAGGCACATTAGCCTTATCCACACCGCCAAGGGCTTCCTCTGCGTGCAGCGCCCAATACGGGTCACTTAACATTCCTCTGCCTATTGCAACAAGTTCCGCCTTTTCTTCAGAAACTATGGACTGCGCTTCTTCATAGGATTCGAGGCGTCCTACCGCAATCACAGGAATCTGGAGTTCACTGCGGATGTACTCAGCCAGATCAACCTGGTAAGCCGGTCCGGCATTAGGGCCACCATTCGAACCGATTGGCCCTTCACCGCCAGATGAAACATGGAACATATCCACTCCAGCTGCCTTATAGCGCCGGCAGAATTCAAGAGCGTAGGCTTCGTCATAACCGCCATCTACGTATTCCTTGGCAGATACTCGCATAAGGAGCGGCATTTCAGCAGGAAGTACCTCCCGAACTGCACGGGTCACTTGTTCTCCGAACAGCATGGGGTCTGCACCGTATTCATCATCTCTGGTATTAGAAAGCGGAGAGTGAAACTGGTGAATCAGGTAACCATGAGCTCCATGTAGCTCAACCGTATCAAATCCGGCTTCCACCGCCCGCCTTGCCCCTTCACGGTAGGCTGCTATCAATTCAGCGATTCCTTCTTTAGAGAGCGCCTGTGGCGTTTTGGAGTTGGAATCAAACGGGATGGCTGAAGGAGCCACAGGAGGCTCGGCATCCACCGCTTTGCGGCCTGCATGGCCTAACTGAACGGCTATTTTGGCACCTTGAGCATGTACTGCCTCAGTTAGCCTCCGGTAAGCATCAATATGATCATCACTCCAAATTCCTGTATCTTGATTCGTAATCCTTCCATCCGGATGGATCCCCGTCATTTCCACAATAATGAATCCGGTCCCCCCGATAGCGCGGCTCACATAGTGAACGAAATGCCATTCATTTGGGATTCCATCCTGCTTGACTACAGCATATTGGCACATTGGAGGCATTACGATTCGATTCTTCAAGTACAAAGCCTTTAGCTCGTAAGGAGCAAATAATTCCGGCATTTCTATTCCTTCCTTTCTGTTGTTCACGAATTCAATAGTCGGGTTGTTCTCCCGTCCAATTCAGTATACACGTATTTTCCACACCGATAAATCATAATCACAAGCATGTAAACCCAGCATAATTCAGTCTATGGAAGGGGATAACAAGACAAGCAGAATTATTCTCTGAGTATTCTATGTAGTTCCAGTATCTACAAAAGGAGGCATGCCCTGATGAAAAGCCTGCACATGAGCCGGAAGCTGCTCCTGTCAGTCATTGTCTGCTTCAGCCTGCTCAGCCCCGTTTCCTCCGGAGGGCCTACAGCAGCCTTTTCCGAGGATCCCCGCTTGTTACAGCAACCGGATAGCGGTCAGAGAGCAGTAGCAGAGCCGAAGGAAGATCTAGCAATCCCCGCAGGCTCTTCGCGTACATCGTCACAGTTACAAAAACGGGGGAAAACACTTACCCTCAGCCAACTGCTCCGCAAATACCCTGAGACTATTAAAACCCAAGGTCCGCGGCGTAAACAGATCGCACTTACATTCGATGATGTGCCTGACCCGCGCTTTACACCCCAAGTGCTTGACATGCTGCGAAGATATCATGTCCACGCCACTTTTTTTATCGTAGGCAGCCGGGCTGAGAAGCACCCTGAACTTGTAGCTCGGATGATCAGGGAAGGCCATGCCGTCGGCAATCATTCCTATAACCATCCAGAGTTTGGCAAAATCAGTATAAACGCATTTCGCACACAGATTATCCGCACGGAAAATATTATCAATACGCTTGCGGGCTATAAGCCGCGGCTAATTCGTCCACCTTATGGAGACATCAGTGAACAGCAGCTGAAATGGGCCAAAGCCCACGGATACAAGCTTGTGAACTGGAATGTAGACTCTCTGGACTGGAAGGGACTTTCGAAAACACAGGTACGGAACAATATCATCACCCATGCGGGTAAGGGAGCTATCGTACTGCAGCATGGCGGCGGGGGTCGTGGCAGCAATTTACAGGGAACGATTCAGGCTCTCCCCGAAGTCATTAACATCATGCACAAGCGGGGGTATACTTTTGTCACTCTCCCTCAGATGCTTCAGATCAGCAAAGAAAAGTTAGATCTTTAAATATAATACAAAAAAAAGAAACGAAGCCTGCCTGATTCGGCATGGTTCGTTTCCTTCTGAGTCTTAGATCTATTCAATCATATAGAGCTGCACATATTGGAAACCGAAATCTGCGACAAAGCTTTGACTGCCCGGGATAAAGATATCTATCCGATTCCCTTTGATCGCGCTTCCCATGTCGGTTGCAGTGGCAAGAAATGCCTGTTTAGGTAACCCAGGATGAGAATATCCGGTTACTAAGACTTTGGTTCCCAGCGGGATCACGCTTGGATCCACAGCGATCGTGCCCAGCTTCAGCGGATTGCCAAAGTAGTCAACGGCACCCCATTTGCCATTCTCGCTGATTGCAGAAGAATATGCCGTTGCTTTTACCTGAAGTACTTTACCGTAGCTGTAGACTTTGCCCCAAGCTTGAACAGTATTCGTCTGCGGCTCCACACTTAAAAGTGAAGTCCCTGTGGATTCTTTAGTTATGGGTTCAGCAACTGCAACATTCTGTGCTTTGAGAATGCCGGGGATCGATAGCCTGAGGCCAGGGTAAATATTACCCGCTGAAATATTGGGGTTAGCCTCCATTATCTTATCCATGCTTATACCGTAATGATTAGATAGAGTATAATAGGTAGTAGTATTACCTGCGATATGTATACTGTCTGCCTGGACGGGTGCGGCTTGAATCAGTGTGCTGATACTTAAGGCTGCAGCGAGAGCTGCAACGGCTCTGAATTTGATCTTCATGAGTTCCTCCTTCATTAGTGGCGCAGTCAGATCCGGGAAATCCCGTTCACGCTGCTTCAAAATAACTCCGGACGTATGTATGTTTGCTTATGCCCTGGTGTTTGTAAAACTAACAGATATTAATATATCACAATTTTGTAACCAATGCTTATGAAATTGTTACCACTTTTACAGAAATGGAATTTTGAAGCGTTATCATTTGATTTAAAATTAATATTAATTTAATAAAAGCATCCCAAAATTCATTGTTTTGTTGCATCTCCTGAACATTTTCGCATAAATTTTACACAGATTTAACATTTCTCTCTTTGGCAAATAGTAGAATGAGAGAAGATAAAGACATTGAAGCACTTGGAGGGTCTATGAACGTGAATACAGAAGAGAAAAAAAACATCCATACCAGCCCGGCTACAGCCTATCTGAACCGTGATTTAAGCTGGATCGAATTTAACCGGCGCGTACTTCAGGAAGCACAGGATGCAGATAACCCTCTAATGGAGCGGGCCAAGTTCTTGGCGATTGTCTCCAGTAATCTGGATGAATTCATCAGTGTCCGAGTTGCGGGGATTCAAGATCAGATCCGGGCAGGCTATACCAAAAAAGATTTTACCGGTTACACCCCTTCCGGCCTTTATAAGCGTCTTATCAAACGGGTTACTAAGATCGTTGCCGACCAATACAGGACATTCCGGGATATCTCCCGCAGTCTGCATAAGGAAGGTATCGTGTTTGTAAATTACGAGGACCTGACACAGGCTCAGGAGCTCTCGATTGAACAATATTACCGGGATATTATTTTCCCCGTACTGACGCCAATGGCTGTTGACCAGAGCCGCCCATTCCCTCTCGTTCACAGCCAGTTCATCTATCTTGCGGTTGTGCTGACGCGGAAGGATAGTCTGGAAGAGGACCCTTACTTTGCAATTCTGCAGATTCCTTCCAATCTGCCAAGATGTATTCCCCTTCCCCACCGTTCCAACAGCAAGAAACGGCAGTTTGTATTTATTGAAGATGTTATCCGTCATCATATCCAGACTTTGTTCAGCGGTTATGATCCCGTGGCTGTTAGTGAATTCCGCTTAACACGTAATTCTGACCTCACCATTGATGAAGAAGGTGCGGAAGACCTGCTGGAAGAGATAGAAAAAGAGCTTCGCAAACGTCGGAGAGGTGTCCCCGCCCGTCTGGAGGTTCAAAAAGGGATTCACCCTTATGCACTGGAGCAGCTGCAGGCTGAATTCGAGCTTGAAGATTTCGTGTTTGAGGTTGAAGGCCCGCTGGACCTAGGATTCCTGCGCGGCTTTGCCGGCAGCCTAAAGGGATTCAGCTATCTGCATGATGCTCCTATCGAACCGCTCTATCCTGCTGAATTCGATGAGAACGAGGATTTCTTTGAGGTGCTCCGGGAACGCGATGTATTAGTGTATCACCCTTATGAATCCTTTGATGCCATGACCGATTTTATTATTCAGGCTTCAGAGGACGAGCAGGTCATGGCCATCAAAATGACGTTGTACCGCGTCAGCGGTAACTCTCCACTCATAACAGCACTGGCCAATGCCGCGGAGTCGGGTAAACAGGTCACTGTAGTTGTAGAGCTGAAGGCACGTTTCGACGAAGAGCGCAATATCGCCTGGGCGCGCAAGCTTGAGCAATCGGGCTGCCATGTGGTATACGGGCTGGTTGGACTCAAGACCCATGCCAAGATTACGCTGATTGTCCGCCAGGAAGGGCTGGAACTGCGCCGTTATGTTCATGTCGGAACAGGGAACTATAATGACAGCACAGCTAAAGCTTACACAGACCTCAGTTTGTTCACTGCCAACAACGAGATCGGTCTGGATGCTTCCGAGCTTTTCAACCAGATGACAGGTTATTCCGCCAATTATGACTGGAATTCCTTCATCGTCGCACCGACCAATATGAGCCTTTCGCTGCAAAAACTGATTCTGCGCGAAGCTGAGCATGCCGCCGCCGGACGGCCATCCCGGATCATTGCCAAAATGAATTCCCTCTCCAATCAAGAGGTTATTGATAATCTGTACAGCGCAGCCCAGGCTGGTGTACCGATTGATCTGATTGTGCGCGGGGTATGCTGCCTGCGTCCAGGGATTGAAGGCCTTAGCGAACGCATTACGGTACGCAGCATCGTGGACCGTTTCCTGGAACATTCCCGGATCTATTACTTCGAGAACGGTGGCAGCCCTGAGGTCTACTTGTCTAGTGCTGATTGGATGACACGCAATCTAACCCGGCGTATTGAGCTGATGTGTCCGGTAAAAGACAACCAAATCCGTAAACAAATTGTCAAGATCCTAGATCTGACGCTTAAGGATAATGTAAAGTCCAGTTTCCTGCAGCCGAATGGGTATTACGAGCGTGCAGACGACAAAAAGGCCCCTTTCCGGAGCCAGTTCGCCGCTATGGATGTTACGCGTTGGAAGGGAAGCCGAGTTTTACCTTCAATCCCCAAACATTCCTGAACGTTTTGAGGGCATTCTCAATGTCCTCTAATCCGATCAGAAGCTCGCCCGCTCCCTGCAGTTCCAGATCAAGCGTATTGCCGTGGAGGCGGGCTTCTAGTCCGCTTACAATACCAATCTCAGTACTATCCAGTGCAATGCTTAACTGGACGAGTGCGCCAAGCTTATGAATCCACTCCTCGTCGGAAGCCAGCAAAATGTCCTTGTGGATCAGGGACAATTTCTGCTTCCGGCTTTTTGTGCTGTAGGAAGCTATCAAGGCTCCCAGAATCAATTGACGGTGCGTTAATCCGCGGATCGGAGAGTTCATCAGCCAGTAACGTGTATGCCGCTTGGATTGATAATAGTTGATATTGGAACCCGTCCGATGCAGCATGATTGAGACGTAGATCAGCATCCGTTGCTCATCCCGTTCCCCTTCTGCACTAAAAGCGTCAAAGAGGCTTAGAGCCAGCTTGTAGATGTGATCCAGATGCCGTTTCGATGTTCGGATATCAAAACGAATGATCGTATTGAGACTGAATTCCAGCGCACTCTCACGCACAGGCTGCTCCGGTTCGAGCAGGTCATGCAGCATCCCTTCACGAAGTCCTTCTCCACTGATCAATGCCTGGCTGGCACCAATATAATGGAAAACCGTGTGGAAAATAATCAGCCCCGAGACGATAATATCCCCCCGGCTCTTGGACAGTCCGTCCAAATCCTTACGCTTCTCATATGGAATGGAGGGCAGCGTCTCCATAAATTGATCTATGGTCTCACTGGACAACGTATAGCCGTGGGAATTCGGAAGAGAATAATCCTGCATCTTCTGGTCCAGCTTCCCCAGAGAACGCAGGGTTCCTCCAAGTCCATACAGCGGAAGACCCGGACCGCTGTTCAACCAGTCATGTTCCACCAATCTCCCGGTTACATAGGCCTGAAGTTTACGTACCTGCTCTCCGTTCCAATTGCCATTATGGCTAAACATCAGATTGGTATTGACCGCTCCAAACGGAAAAGAAATACTATGCTGATAACGACGTTCCCGGAATAGGGTGATCTCCGTGCTTCCGCCTCCGATGTCAATGACAAAGCCATCCTGAACATCAAAGGCATTAATAACACCCAAAAATCCGAAATAAGCCTCCTGATGTCCGCTGACTACTTCAATTTGAATCCCCGTTGCCTCCGAAAGGTAGGAGATAATTTCTTCAGAATTTGCCGCGTTGCGAATAGCTGCAGTGGCGCCGGCACGGATTTTATCGACTTCAAAAGCGCTGCAAATCTCCTTGAATTGGTGGAGGACAGGCACAATGGTATCCATGTCCTTGCGCTCCAGCCTGCCGTCCTTAGTGATTTTTTCACTCAGACGCGCGGAGTACTTGCACTCTTTGATGATTTTGTAGCCTCCTTCCTGCGTCGTATCATAGATCACGAGGCGAATGGAGTTAGAACCAATATCAATAATGCCAATCCGGCAAAGATCATCTCTCATCTGTATGTACTCCTTTTCAAGTTGATTGGCCATTTATGTATACTATATCACCCATTCCGCCGCGAACCAAAAATAAACGGCCGCCGGATAGAGTTCCGGGGCCGTGTGGTGCTGTACTATAGGACTTTACTCAGGAAATCCTTCGTCCGGTCATGCTGCGGATTGCCGAATACTTGTGACGGCTCGCCTTCTTCCACAATCACTCCGCCGTCCATGAACAAGATACGGTCACCTACTTCGCGGGCAAAACCCATTTCATGGGTAACGATTACCATGGTCATGCCATCTTCAGCCAGCTTCTTCATGACTTCCAGAACCTCACCGACCATCTCAGGATCAAGTGCCGAGGTCGGCTCGTCGAACAGCATCACATGCGGCTGCATGGCGAGTGCCCGCGCGATGGCAATCCGCTGCTTTTGTCCACCGGATAGCTGGGACGGGTAAGCATCGCGTTTGTCTGCAAGACCCACAGTGCGCAGCAGTTCAGTAGCAATTTTTTCCGCTTCTGAAGCGGATTGCTTTCTCACTTTTACGGGAGCCAGCATAATATTCTGCAGCACGGTTTTGTGCGGAAACAGGTTAAACTGCTGAAAGACCATACCCATTTTTTCCCGGGTCACATTGATATCATGTTTCTTATCCGTAATCGATTCACCTTCAAAGGTGATTTCTCCGCCTGTAGGCTGCTCCAGCAGATTCAGACAGCGTAAAAAGGTGCTTTTGCCCGATCCGCTAGGGCCGATAACGACGACGACCTCCCCTTTTTGAATCTGCAGGTCAATGCCCTTCAGGATTTCCAGCTTGCCGAAGCTTTTTTGCAGGTTCTTAACGGTGATCACCTGTTCTTAACCTCCTTTCCAATAAACCAAGGATCTTAGACAACGTAAATGTCAGAATAAAGTACATCGCAGCAATTACCAGCAAAGGACTCAGTCCTTCATAGCTTATAGTCGTAACGGATCTCGCTTCAAACAGCAGATCGGCGACCCCTATCATTGAAACAATGGAAGATTCCTTAATAATCGTGATGAACTCATTGCCGATTGCAGGCAGCACATTCTTGATGGCCTGGGGCAAGACAATATACCGCATCGTCATCCCTTGCCGCATCCCGAGCGAACGGGCCGCTTCAACTTGTCCACGGTCTACTCCCTGTATGCCGGCACGGAAAATCTCAGCCAGATAAGCGGAGCTGTTAATGGTCAATGTTATGGCTCCGGATTGTATCGGCGAAAACTCAATGCCAAACTCTGGTAGCCCGTAATGGATCAAAAACAGCTGAACCAGCATTGGTGTACCACGCAAGAATTCGACCCATGCTGTCGCAATGAAACGCAGGATCCACCATTTGGACATACGTAACAAGGAAACTACAATACCAAGCACAAAACCGAAGAATACCCCCAGCACAGCCAGCAGCAGTGTGTACTTCAAACCGGAAAGAAAAAAATTGCGGTACTCATAAGCCATATCGAATACATTCATTTTTGGCATAACCTCCTGTCTGCAAAAAAATAGAAAACAGCGGATCACCGCCATTTTCATCTCCACTCTAATTATTAAACCTTCCCCCGCAGAAACCTGCAGGGGCGGCTAATGTTACCCTTCTAAAACAGCCCAAAACATTATTTCACGGCAAGGTCGCTGGCAGCAGCAACATACTTGTCAATCTTGCCTTCAGATTTCAACCGGGTCAGTGTGGTGTTAATTTGTTTCAGAAGCTCGTCGTTTCCTTTTTTAACGCCAATAACATAACCATCATCTTCAACCACTGGTTTGGCGGCAGTAATGGCCAGGCCTTTAACATTCTTCACGAAAGCTTCAGCAACAGGCCCTTCCATAATGGATGCATCCACACGGTTAGATTGCAGCTGCAGCACGATTTCGGAAATTTTACTCAAGGAAGTCAGTTGTGCGCCTTCAATGCCTTTGGCGATGTCTTCCTGGATGGATCCGGTCTGTACCCCCAGCTTGATGCCTTTCAGGGAATCCATGGTCGCGAATTTGTCTTTGTCGGTATCCCGCACAACCACTGCCTGCTCTGCTTTATAATAAATATCAGACAGCCCTACTGCCTTGGCACGCTCAGGGGTTGGACTGAGTCCGGAGATAACCATGTCTATTCTGCCGCTGGACAGTTCATTAAGGAGGGAATCGAAGGACAGATCCTTGATTACCAGCTCCGCACCCATATCAGCCGCAATATCCTTAGCGATCTCGATATCAAAACCAACGATGGTATCTTTGCCATCCACTACTTTATGGAATTCATATGGAGGAAAGTCCGCACTGGTTCCTAGGGTAAGTGTCTTGGCAGCAGCACTATTACCTGCATTCGCACTATTGCCAGTAGTTGCATTATTGTCTTTGTTATTGTTGCCGCAGCCGGTCATCAGACCTGCTACCAGCAGCATTCCGAGTGAAAGTTTGCCCCATTTATTCATACTCTGTATCTCCCCTATTCTCTTTAAGTTTTCTCTTAGCTGTCCCATTGACCGATTTATTATAAATCACTACGCATGAATATGCAAAGACAAATTTGTGACAATGCTTGTAAATTGTACAGAAAAAAAAGAGCAGCAGCGCTTGGTCTTCCCGCCATTTTGCACATGCTGTTAAAAGAAGTATATACTATGTACTATCTCCAATTGCTCCCGGAATAACCGGAATGGTTCATGCAGACTCTGCGGGTGGTATTAACTTCATAGCCTACGACCTTAAACTTATGCTAGTTAAGCAAATTCTATTCGTTAGATCAATGTTATGCTCACAAAGCATTAGGCTCCATAAAACTTTTAGGAGGTGCAATCATGCTGGTTGAGGCTATGTACCATGTTCCCCGCGACAAGTGGGCTTATGCCTACGATGCAAAGACTATACATCTGCGTGTTCGCACCAAGCGTGATGATGTGGACTGTGTAGTCGCGCTTACCGGGGACAAATACAACTGGAAAGCTACTTCTTACGATATCATGATGGAAAAAGCGGCCTCGGACGATATGTTCGATTACTGGGAAGCGGCGGTACGGCCTAAATATAAACGTCTCAGCTACACTTTCCGTGTGAGTAAAGGCAGCGAAAATGTATATTTGCTTGACAATGGGGTCCGCTCGGAATGCCCGCAACCGCCCAATCACTTCTATGAGTTCCCCTACATACACCAAATCGATCTGTTTCAGGTTCCAAAATGGGCCAAAGATGCGGTGTTCTACCAGATTATGACGGAACGGTTCGCCAACGGTGATCCTTCGAATGATCCAGAGGGTACAGAATCATGGGGCGGAACGCCGAAACTGAATAATTTTTTTGGTGGAGATCTGCAAGGGGTGCTGGATCATCTAGATGATCTGCAGGAGCTCGGGATCAATGCGGTCTACTTCACCCCCCTCTTCGTCTCCCCCTCCAACCACAAATATGACATCGTCGATTATAAGAAGGTTGATCCCCATTTCGGCGATAATGAGCTGCTCAAAACCGTAGTTGAGGAATGTCACCAAAGGGGTATCCGCGTCATGTTAGATGCTGTCTTCAACCACTGCAGTGACAAGTTCCCGCCGTTTCAGGATGTTCTGGAGAAGGGGGAGTATTCGGTATACAAAGATTGGTTCCACCTGAACTCCTTCCCGGCCGAAACTGTCGACGGTATTCCCACGTATGACACTTTCGGTTTTTTTGGCAACATGCCGAAATTTAATACCGCCAATCACGAAGTGAAGACCTATCTACTCGAAGTGGCTGAATATTGGATCAAGGAAATAAAGGTGGATGGCTGGCGGCTGGATGTGGCCAATGAAGTGGATCACCATTTCTGGCGCGATTTCCGTAAGGTCGTTAAAGCAGCCAACCCGGAAGCTTATATTGTGGGCGAAGTATGGAGCGACTCGCTAACCTGGCTGCTTGGCGACCAGTTTGATTCCGTTATGAATTATCCATTTTCGGGTACGGTACTGGAGTTCTTCAATGGGGGGATGGATGGTATTACTTTTGGTCACAGGATAGGGGCCCTGTTAATGCGTTATCCGCAGCAGACGAATGAAGTAGTCTTCAACCTGCTCGGCAGCCATGATACTCCCCGGCTCTTGACCGTATTAAACGAAGACAAGCGGAGACTTAAGCTGGCTGTTGTATTTCTTTTTACTTTTATGGGTACTCCCTGCATCTATTATGGCGACGAAATCGGCCTTACCGGTAACGAGGACCCGGACTGCCGTAAATGCATGGAATGGGATCCAAATAAGCAGGACCGTGAACTGTATGACTTTTACCGGATGATGATTACCCTTCGTAAAACGAACAAGGCGCTGCGTGAAGGCCGTTTCCGCATTTTGCAGGCGTGTGAGAATGACTCCTGTATCGTCTATGAACGCTCGGATGATGTCATTCATTTTACCGTATGGATGAATAATTCTCCGGAATCCCGTGTTCTTAGCCATCCTATGGAAACCGACGACTGGCAGGATGCGCTCACCGGCGAGCCGGTCGCCCCGGAAGATGGGATGATGCATATCTCGCTCGATCCATACGGATACCGGATTCTCAGCCGGAACTTGAGTTAATTATTTAGAATCGTCACCGAAACCCTTCCCGTAACAAACAAAGGACGTTTTGCAAAGATCAATAAGATCTGCAAAACGTCCTTTTTACTATAAGTTGCTTCTGATCTACTCCAGAATACGGTTATAAATATCAATATACTGCTGAGCCGATACATTCCAGCTATAGTCACCGGCAAAAGCGTTTTTCGTCACTTTTTTCCAGTGCTCCGGTTTCTGATAGAACGATACCGCCCGGCGGATGGTGTACATCATGTCATGAGCGTTGTAATCTTTGAAGGTGAATCCGTTGCCTTCTCCCGTGTCTTCATTGTATGCATGTACCGTGTCGTTCAACCCGCCTGTCTCGCGGACTACTGGAATACTTCCATATCGCAGGGCCAGCAATTGGCCGATTCCGCAAGGCTCGAACTTGGAAGGCATGAGGAACAGGTCGCTTGCCGCATAGATTTTGCGGGACAATGCATCATTGAACAGGATTTGTGAGGACAGCTTGGTCGGATAACGCCACTGTGCTTCACGGAACCAGCGTTCATAGACTTCATCCCCTGTACCCAGCAGTACGAACTGGATATCATCATAATAGAGCAGCTCATCCATTACCCGGGTTAGGAGATCCAGACCTTTGGAGTCGACCAAGCGGGTAACCATCGCAACCATCGGAATATAGGGCGCTACCGGAAGTCCCAGCTCCTGCTGCAAGGCGAGCTTATTTTCGGCTTTTTTGGCTAGATTGGAACGATACCGGGTGTATATTTGCGGATCACTGGCCGGATTATAGATCTTGGTGTCAATGCCGTTGACGATTCCGCTGAGGCTGTCTGCCCGTGAGTTGAGCAGTCCATCCAGTCCATATCCATAATACGCAGTGCGGATTTCTTCAGAATAAGTCGGACTGACCGTAGTGATATGATCGCTGTAGACAATCCCTGCTTTCATATAATTCACGTTCCCGTAATACTCAACCCCGAGGAAGTAGCTATCATCAAGACCCAGTAATTCACCAAGCACCGAATAAGGGAATACCCCTTGATATAGCAGATTATGAATGGTAAACACTGTACGAATATCCTTGTAGAACGGATTGTGGCGGTAATGACCCTGGAGCAGCATCGGAATCACAGCAGCATGCCAGTCATGACAATGCAGCACATCCGGCTGAAAATCAATGATTTCAAGGCACTCCAGAACTGCGCGGTTAAAGTAGGCAAAACGTTCACCATCATCCATATAGCCGTAAATGCCGTCCCGCCCAAAATAATATTCGTTATCCACAAAATATATTGGAATGCCATCATATATCAACCGTTCAATACCACAATATTGATTGCGCCAGCCGATCGGTACGCTCAATTCAGCCACATGTTCCATTTGTGAAACAAATTTCTCCGGAATCCCCCGGTATTTAGGCAAAATCACACGGACATCCACTCCCGCACTCTTCAGTGCTTTGGGCAACGCTCCTATGACATCGGCCAGCCCTCCCGTTTTGATAAACGGATGCGCTTCGGCTGCAGCGAATAAAACCTTCATATTTCGATATCCCCCTTTTGTGTATGAGCTGCGAACCCTATTATTTTATTGATTTCCTGCCTGCTTTCTTGAGTACCAGGAAACTGAGCGGAGGAATGGTTAATTCGATGCTGTTCACCTGATTGTGCCATTCGTGTTTGGTGCTTTTCATCGGACCATTGTGCACACCGCTTCCCCCGAATTCCGTATTCTCCGAGCTGAACAGCTCTTCATACGTACCAGGACGCGGAACTCCAATCCGGTACAATTGCCGCTCCACCGGTTGAAAGTTGATAATAATCAGCAAGGTATCAACCGGCTTTTTACCACGGCGAATATAGGAAACAATGCTCTGGCTGCTGTCGTCGGCATCAATCCATTGATACCCTTCCATGTCATGATCCAGCTCCCATAGTGCCCTCTCGGTAACATAGAGCTTATTAAGTGCAGCCGTGAAGGCCAGCATGCGGCGGTGGCTGTCATAATCCAGCAGCAACCAGTCGAGCTGATCCTGATCCTTCCATTCGATGAATTGGCCGAATTCTCCACCCATGAACAGCAGTTTTTTACCCGGATGACTGATGTGGTAACCCAGGAGCAGGCGAAGACCTGCGAATTTCTGCTCATACGTTCCTGGCATTTTATCCAGCAGAGACTTCTTGCCATGCACCACCTCGTCGTGGGACAGAGGGAGCGTATAATTCTCGGCATAGGCATAACAGATGGGAAAGGTCAACAAATTATGATAATAGGGTCTCGCCCCGAAATCATGTTCTATGTAGCCCAGTGTGTCATTCATCCAGCCCATGTTCCATTTGTAGTTGAAGCCCAGACCTCCCTCATGCACCGGAGCGGTAACCCCCGGCCAGGCGCTGGACTCCTCTGCCATCATCAATGCTTTCGGATAATACTGGAATATGGTCTTGTTGAGCTGTTGAATAAACCGGATGGCATCCAGATTCTCCAGTCCGCCGTTTTCATTTCTGCGATACTCATGATTTTTCTTTTCGAAATCAAGTCTGAGCATACTGGTGACTGCATCAACACGCATCCCGTCAATATGGTACATCTCGAACCAGAACAAAGCATTCGATATCAGAAAAGATGAAATTTCAGGTTTGCTGAAATCAAAAGAAAGTGTGCCCCAACCTGGCTTCTCTGCCAGCATCGGATCAGCATATTCAAACAGCGGTGACCCGTCGAACATTCTAAGGCCGTGGGCATCTTTGGCAAAATGAGCAGGAACCCAGTCCAGCAGTACACCAATTCCTGCCTGATGCAGCTGGTCAATGAGAAACATCAGATCCTGCGGTTCCCCATAACGGCTGGTCGCAGCAAAATATCCTGTGCCCTGATATCCCCAGGACAGATCATATGGATGTTCAGCCAGAGGCATGAACTCTACATGGGTATAATTCATTTCCACCAAATAAGGAATTAACAGCTCGCTCATCTCGCGATATGTGTACAGCTCACCGTCTTCCTTCTGGCGCCAGGTTCCAAAATGCATTTCGTAAATATTCAGCGGTGTCTGATAAGGCGCCTTACTCCGCCGCCGCCAAGCAGCGTCTCCCCAGGAGTACCCACCCAATTCTGCAACAATGGATGCTGTAGCTGGACGCACTTCTGCTTGGAAGGCATAGGGGTCTGCTTTGAGGAAGCTTGACCCGTCTGAAGCGACAATCCTGTATTTGTAAAAAGTTCCCGCTTTCATCTCCGGAAAAAAACGACTCCAAAATCCTGAATCGGGTATCTTAAATAACGAGTCCACGTCTTCGGTTCCATCCCAGCCGTTATGATTACCAGCCAATCCTACATATGTCGCATGAGGAGCCCACACGGTAAAGCGTACGCCCGGTATTCCTTCTTCAGCGGCAATGTGCGCGCCCAGCATCGAATAGCTGCGATAATTCGTGCCCTCATGGAACAAATAAATATCATCGGATGACGGGAGGTTAACTGTTGCTGAATTATTGGCCAAATCATCACCACCTTCTAAGAATAGGATGCACCTTTAACATTACCCGAATGTACCTGTTTTGAAAATGATTTAGGCCAGAAGTTCACTATATTTTGTATCAAGAAAATTATTTATGTAATTTTTGCAGAAGTACGGCAATATATTTCACCTATGCGTTTCAAGTGCTTGCTCTGCGTGTATATTACAAGCATTGACAAAAAAATGGGAGGGATAACAAATGAGTAAAAAAGAATGTATCGCCATGCTTCTGGCAGGCGGGGAAGGCCGCAGACTGGCTCCCTTGACTACCACCATGGCTAAGCCTGCAGTCCCTTTCGGCGGACAGTATAGAATCATTGACTTTCCCCTCAGCAATTGTGTGAATTCTGATATTGATACTATTGGGGTACTGACACAATATGAAGCTAATTCCTTGCACAATCATATCGGAGCGGGTGAGCCATGGGGGCTCCATACCCAGTCTAACAAAGGTGTAAAGCTGCTTCCTTCCGGCGTTGAAGGCAGAGACAGCTACACAGGAACAGCTGATGCTATTTATAAAAATATTGATTTTATTGACAGCCACAGTCCGGAGCATGTCTTAATTCTGTCGGCAGATCATATTTACCATATGAATTACAAGAAAATGCTGGATTATCATGTCGAAAAATCAGCAAAAGCCACCATTTCAGTCATGGAGGTTCCATGGGATGAGGCCAGCAGATTCGGAGTACTGAACGTAAATGAGGATCTTAAGATCTCCGAGTTTGCGGAAAAACCAAAGGTTCCACAGAGTAACCTTGCTTCGATGGGGATCTACTTATTCGAGTGGAAATACCTGAAAGAACATTTGCTTCTTGATGCAGCTAATCCGGCCTCCAGTCATGATTTTGGCAAGGATGTCATTCCAATGATGCTTGATGGCAATGATGATCTGTTCGCTTACCGTTTCAAAGGTTACTGGAGAGATGTGGGTACAGTTGACAGCTTGTGGGAAGCTCATATGGACCTGCTTCATGAAGATAACGGCTTCAAACTCGATAATTCCCATTGGCCGATGTACAGCCGTGCCCGCCGAACAAAAGCAGCTCCACATAAACCACGCCTTCAGATGCCAGCCACTGAAAGTCTGGTGAACGAGACCTGTCTGCTGGAAGGCAGTTTGAATCGGTCGGTTGTTTTTGGTGGGGTTGAAATCGGCAAGCTAAGCCTGGTTAAACAGAGCGTTATTATGCCGGGTGTGAAAATCGGTCGAAGCGTATGGATTGAGAATGCCATTATTGGTGAAGGCGCGGTAATTAAAGATGGTGCAGTGATTAAAGGCAGCCCCGACAACATTGTGGTTGTTGGACCGAATGAGATTGTGGCGGCCAAACCGGTCATCAAAACCCAGCCTTCCCGTCTTTTGCAGGAGGTATACGAAAAAACAGGCCGTCTGCGTGCCGAAGGACTTCCATCTTAATTCTTATGCAAGTTCATCCCCGTTAGACATAACCATTGAAACGGTTTACTTTACTTTTAAAGAGCCTACTTTCGTTTAAGCCTTATAATAATTATTAAAAGGGATGCGGCAACTGTCACCTGCAGTTGCCGCATCCCTTTTGTTATTACCCTATTTAATTCATAGCAGTTCAATGGCTGGTGAACCCGTGGAAGGCTGATCTTCCGCCATTGGCAAAATTACAGTTACCTGCGTTCCCTTGCCAAGTTCACTGTCCATTTCCAGCTTGCCGCCATGAAGCTCCACAATTTGCTGCGAAATGGCAAGGCCCAGACCTGTACCGCCATTCAATGCATCTACCTGGAAGAACCGGTCGCGTACTCTGCCAAGATGTGCCTCACTGATCCCTATACCGCTGTCACGAACCACAACTGCCAGTTCACTGGAGCTCAGACGGTGTGCAGACAAAACTATGCTCGAATCTTCAGGAGAAAACTTCACAGCGTTATCGACCAAGTTCAAGAATACCTGCTTCAACCGGTTAGCATCCGCTCTGATATAAAATGTCTCTTCACATTCCAACAACAGATGAATCCGTTTCTTTTCTGCTTTGGCCCAAATATTCAGAATCGTCTCCTGAAGCAGCACTTTGATATCTACACGGCCCATGGACAGCTTCATCTCATTCTGCTGCAGCTTGGAGAAATCGAGAATCTCTTCCACAAGCCCGATCAACCGGTCACTTTCTTTGGAGATGATACCCATGCCCAGCTTGGTTTCCTCGGGATCATATCCACCTGAAATAAGCGTTTCGCTCCAGCCCTTAATGCTTGTAAGCGGGGTTCGCAGCTCATGCGAAATGGAGGAGATGAAATCATCCTTAATCTGATTGCTGCGGATAATTTCATCCGCCATATAATTCAGTGTTGAGGCCAAATCGCCAATTTCATATTTGTAATCGCCTTTGATCCGCGTCGTGAACTTTCCTTTGGCCATCTGGGCTGAGACCGCAGTAATATTCTTCAGCGGCTTCACAATCGAATTCGCCAGACCGAAGCTGAACAAAACCACGATTGCCATAACCGCCACACCAATTCCAATGGATACCAGCGTTAGGTTCAGCAGATCACTGTCAATTCTCTCCATAGAGGTAACATAACGGATCACATAGGTTTCGCGGCCGTTAATATGCACCATCTTGGACACCGCCATTACACTCTCGTTCGTTCCGGGCTGGCGTCCAACCCAGCGGCCGAAGCTTCCACCCACTGCCTCCGGCACATCACTCGTCGTAATCGTGCGGTCAGGCTGAAATCCAGTGGAGCTGATCAGCATATTCCCATCCAGTGTCAGCACCTGCAGCTCGGTATAGTCCATCTGAAAGAAATCAAGCAGCTTTTGCAGCTGGTTAGGCGAATGCTCTCCGGAAATCTCATATTTCTGGAAATCCTCCGCCATCCCGATATGCAGGGTGATTTTACTGTATACACTGTCATAGTAATAGGTCCGGATGGCCAGCAGGAATATAACCTCAACGAGGAGAAGCGCCACAAAGACGACAAAGATATAGTGCAATACAATCTGTCTGCGCATCCCCTTCTTGATCATTGTCCTTGGCCTTTCCACTTATAACCGTGGCCCCACACGGTCTGAAGATATTCCGGCTCCGAAGGATTATTCTCAATCTTCTGGCGCAGACGGCGAATGTTCACATCAACAATCTTGGGATCTCCCATATATTCCTTGCCCCAGACATGATCGAGCAGCGAATCCCGGCTGAGCGGGGTATTCTCCATCTCCAGAAAATACTGAACCAGTGAAAACTCCGTCGGTGTCAGCTCGATGGCCTCTCCACTGCGCTTGAACTGCTTGGAGATCAGATCAAGTGTAAACGGCCCGGAATGAAAGGAGACCTTGGCGGATTGCTCACGGTGGACATTAACCCGGCGCAGCAGCGACTGGATACGGGCAATCAGCTCTGTGGGACTAAACGGTTTGCTGACATGGTCATCTGCTCCTACCGAGAGGGCATAGACTTTATCCTGTTCCTGTACCTTAGCCGTCAAAAAAATAATCCCAAGCCGCTCATTGGTTTCCCTGATCCTTCTGCACACCTCAAAGCCGTCGATGCCTGGCACCATGACATCCAGCAAGGCAATATCAATATCCGGCACAGTTGTCAGCTTATGCAGCGCCTCGTTACCATCTGCTGCCTCCAGCACCTCAAACCCGTTACGCTTCAGATTGATCACGATAAAACTCCGGATGGATTCTTCATCCTCCAGGATTAATACCTTACTCATCGATTCCCTTCCTTTCAATAGGCGAGGTGATTGTATTGTTGTCTCCTCCGCTTGTACTCTGTTCCAATTCTCCCCGGTAAACAATAATTTTGTCCAGATCGCTTCCTAACAGCTCCCAGCCGCCGTTTTTCTCCCGTTCCCATTCCGCAGGAGTAAAGAAAGAAACCTCAGCGACCGTCTCTCCGGTATCCAGCAGAATAAATCTTAGAAATTTATCCTGAACAGACTTGGTGTCAACCGTCACCTTCCCATACCATTTCGGTAAAATGTTAATGGTGAAGCGGTCCGAAGGGTCCTGATACAGCTGGTCGGAGAACGTAAGGCCGTTCTTCCCATCCCATTTATAATAGGAATTAAAATAAGGGATGGTCTGCGGGTCGAAATACTCCCAGCCCTTAGGCGGCTCAAGAAGGCCGATCTCCAAAATGCCGTCACCATTGATGTCTTCACTGACAATCTTTCGTTCCTTGAACGTGCGTGCGTCTCCCGGAACGACCACCCGCAGCTTGTTGTTCTCCATAACAACCATGGTTGAGTATGCAGAGCGGGAATCCACTGCCGCATCCAGAATAATACCTTCTTTATGCTCAGCTACTTTACCTGAGACAATATTGTAATAACTATTGAAATATGGGTCCAGATCATCGAGCTCATCCAGAACCTTGAATCCGTCGCTGTACTGATAGGTAGTAATCGTGGCAAATTCATTGCGCTTAAAATTCACAACCGTGATGTCTTCAATCCCATCTTCGTTCAGATCATCCAGTAAGTATTTGGTATAGGGCTGTGTCAGTACTTCCTCCAGAGCTCCGCCCCCATAACGGTATACCACCATGCCCTTTTCTTCACCGCGCGAATATCCTGCTATGATATCCAATTTGCCGTCGCCGGTTACATCCAGAATGTCGACAGAGTCGAGCTCCATCCCATCTCCGTCAAACACAAGCTCTTTCACCCAGCCCTCATCCTGCTTCTCCAATATCATCCCGTGAATCTGTACCGTTTCGTTCTTGGTCAGATAGAACACCAGCGTCTCCATGATACCGTCCTTGTCGAGATCGTCCGTAAAAATAGAACTATCATCGTCATTCGCCGGACGAATCAGCGTGGAACCGGCAGGCTTCAGCGAATTAATCGCTGTCATCAAGGACGCCTTGTCAGCCGACAGCTGCGGTGCCTTCATCCGCGAAACAGGATCACTGATGAAAGTGCAGCCTGACATCACAGATAAAGACAGTGACAGTGATAACGCCGCCAGACGCTTTATAATATGCCTACTCAACTTCATCACTCTTTCCCGGTTACGTGGTTCATTCCGCTATAAATGGGCACGCTCCTGAGAGGTTAGCCGGCGGCCCTTGACATCATATTTAATTCTTCCATCTTCCAGAACCCAGAGTCGTGTAGCATACCGCTCCGCCAGCTCAATCGGGATTACTGTTATCACGGTAAGTCCTGTTTCCTTGCACAGCTTGCGCAGCGTCTCCAGCACATTCTCCGCTGTTTTGGGATCCAGACCGGTCACCGGCTCATCTGCCAGAATAACCTTTGCACCATGTACCAGTGCCCGGGCAATCGCCACACGCTGACGTTCCCCGCCGCTAAGCTGGCTGGTCTTCATCTTCGCCTTGTCGAGCAAGCCCAATAAATCCAGCTCGTCCATTGCACCCATATAATCATCTGAACGCACCATACCTGTAACCATCCGCCACAGCGGTGTCTGTGAGGACTGTCCAATCAATACATTCTTAAGAGCCGTGCGGTTCGGATTAAGCTCAGCATTCTGTTCCAGATAAGCCCACTCACGGCTGATTTTGCGTTTGCCGGCGAAGGGGCTTTTCTTAATATCCGTTCCATCTACCCTGAAGTTTCCCCTGTCCCATTTCTCCTTTAGCGCCAGGCACCGCAGAAGTGTTGATTTGCCGCTTCCGCTGGCTCCCAGCAGAACCACAAATTCACCTGCTTCTAATTGAAAGCCAATATCCTGCAGTACCGGAACCTTGTCATCCCCTACTGCTTTGGCCAAATGTTCAACTGTAATCATAGTTCAGCCTCTCCCTGTCTTCATCTCTACTCTACTCTATAGTGTACTCTGAAAGCGGGATCAAATTCCATGCGAGCACTCGTTCTTATCTTACCTCAAATCGGCTTCCGTGGCGAGAATAATAACCCTGCCAGGCCGAACACCATATATAAAGCACCCAGGAGCACAAAAACGCCTCCGCCCCAGCCAAATTGCAGCAGCAAACCGCCAATACCCGGACCAATAATACTGCCGAAGCTATAATGAAAAGAAGAGACTACATTGGCGGCAGGCAGTAAATTGCGCGGGAGGATATCAGCAGCATAGCTGAGTCCGAGTGAGAAAAAAGAGCCTACAAGTCCGCCTGCTATCATAAACACAGCCAGTGTCCACAGGAAATGGTCTCCTGTAAGCGGCAGTAGCGCGAACGCCAAGCCCCCTCCCACACCTGAGAAAATCAGTATTTTTTTCCGCCCGTGACGGTCACTCCATATGCCTAAAGGCATTTGAAGCAACAATCCGCCAATCCCCGCAAAGGGAAGAAGCGCTGCAATCTGATTGGTACTGAAGCCGATTCGTAATCCGTAGACCGGAAAGTTACTGTTCAGGCTGGCTTCCATATATCCGTATAAAAGAGCAGGGATCAGCGCATACCACGCCAGACTGTAGCTACGGGCGAACCGCCGGGCCTGTCCTTCACCGTGCTCTACTTTGTCCGGATGAGAGTCCGGAAGCTTCAGCGCCACCAGGATTAGTACGCACAGGAATAAGAGCGCAATCGCTGCAAAGGGTGCCGCCTGCCCGAAACGGAGCAGACTTATGCCAAGCGGCCCCAGACTGAACCCCAGGCCGTAAGACATACCATAAAGGGATAGATTTCGTCCACGGTGTGCAGCAGGCGTCATTAACAGCACCCAGAGCTGGGCAGCATAATTGATCGCCGAATCTCCGATGCCCACCAGCAGACGCAGCAAAAACCATGCCTTGACACCTGGCAGTAGCGGAAAACAAATGAGGGACACCAGGACCAGACTGACGCCTGCTGCGATCAACTTTTTGAATCCGATGGCGCTGAGAATCCGTTCCGCTACCAATGTCATGGCGAAGGAACCTACGTATAGTGCAGCGGCGTTCAATCCGTTGAGTGAGGATGAAACCCCTTTTTGCTCCAGCAGAATGGATAAAACCGGCAGCAACAAGCCTTGGCTGAGTCCAGCCGCAATGATAACAGTAATCAGAATGATGTAATTGAGCTTGCTGCTCTGATTCACAGATATTGAATGAACGTCTGACACAGATGAATCCTCCTATATAATTCTATGATTGTGGTAGTGACACCGCCCTGGCAAACACGGAACATTATAGTGGACAACCTTCTTCAAAACAAGAGATAATAATAGAAGTGACCGATTTCCTGGGGGTGCAAGCTTCATGAACTATAAATTAGAAATTGATGTTTCGCCGGTATATGAACTGCTGGACAGTTTTATGTTATATGTGACTAAAAAATGGATTTCCAATCTTGATATCGGACCTGACTGGATCCGTGATGTAGACAGCCGCATAGCCCCACTGCAAATTTCCGCTTTGCGTCAGGCCGCAGAGTGGCCTTTTGAGGATTATGATGTTCTATACGCATGGGCATACAGCAGAGGCCCGGCTTCCAAGGTGACGCAATTCCTCGACGATCTTGAAGCCTGCACGCTGGAAGAATGCTTCGAGCGCACATCGCCTTTTTTCCAGGCATTCAATCTTGAAGAATGTGCAAGGATAAAATATGGGTACACCCCGCTCCTGCGTCTATGGTACGAGCAGTATTTCCGCCATACGGAGCAAAAGATTCTGCCGCTGATGATCGAAGACGCCGCCGAGAAAAAAATGCTGGAGAGTAAAATGGATATCGTGGCGCTGATTGAATATGCTTCCGGCGGAATGGTTATGGAGGACATCCCAGAGCTGGAAACCATCGTGCTGCTTCCCACCATCCATAACCGGCCGATCAATACCTATTGCTTCTACAAAACAATGATGCTGGTCCAGTATCCTGTCGATGTACCTCTGGACAGTGAAGATGAGCCGCCAACTGTACTGCTCCGCTTGACCAAAGCCCTCTCGGACCCGACCCGGCTGCGAATGCTGCGCTTCATTGCCCACGAGCCTAAGTCTTTATGGGAAATGCAGTCCGAACTTAACCAATCCCGGGAAATGCTGATGCATCACCTGCTCATTCTGCGTGTGGCAGGCTTGCTCCGAGTGCATCTTCGGGGTGAAGGCACGGAACGATACAGTATTAGGCCGGACGGCGCTTCGGAGCTTCAGATGTTTCTGGAGTCATATATCCGATTATAATAGGTATACAGTACAGGAAGAGATACAGATAAGGAGCAACTGCTCTCAAAACTTAGACTATGCTTCCGAAGCAAGTTTTGAACGAAGCCGATCAAGGAGCAACTGCTCTCAAAACTTTTAGGAGTGAACGTTATGAAATATTTGACACAGCAAGTGATTTTTGATCTTGATGATACCCTGGTGCATTGCAACAAATACTTCGACCTCATTCTGGGGCAATATTTCGAGCTGATGTCAGAGTGGTTCGGTGAATACGGCGCGACTACCGCTGAATTCCGCAGCAAACAAGTAGAAATTGATGTGCAAACTGTAAGCACAAGCGGCCTCGCCAGCGATAATTTTCCGAAGTCCCTCATTGCAACCTACCGTTTCTTTTGCATCAAATACAGCCGCCCAGCTGACCCTTATCATGAACAGCAGCTGATGAAACTCGGGATGAGCGTGTATGATCAGGAGGTCGAGGCTTACCCGGGAATGGTTGAAACCCTGGACACCTTGAAGCAAGACGGTCATGCCCTCTACCTATACACCGGAGGCGATGATACCATCCAGCAGCGCAAAATAGAGCAGATGAAGCTAGACGCTTATTTTGATGACAGGATCTACATCCGCCAGCATAAAAATGTCGAGTCGCTGGAGAATATACTGAGTACGCACAGCTTTGACCGCAAAAACACATGGATGATCGGCAACTCTCTGCGCACGGATGTGCTTCCGGCTGTTACAGCGGGTATCAACAGCATCTATCTAAAGCAACAGAATGAATGGCTATACAATCTCATTGAGCTGCAGCGCGAGATGCAGCAGTCCGTTCTTACAATCTCCTCCATTAGTGAAGTGCCTCCGGTTATCCGGTCTGCAGTACAGTATAAGAGCCACGGCTGAAGTCCCGGGAGAGCCCTTGTTACAAATGACATATGCAGCCTGCAGCAGGATGATTATACTGTTTGAGTAGATTTTCATCCCACGCAGGAGGTTAATAATGAATAAAAGAACAAACCCTGACAACACAGCGACTACCAGACGATTATTGCCCATGCTGCTCGGGATCGTTGTCATTCTGCTGATCGGTGTTCTTGTCTTTGTCACTACAAGAGGCGAATCCGGCGAAACAGCCGAACTCGACAAACTCCCGAACTACACAGATGTCAAAGGAACCATCGTTGTGGACGGGCTCAAATACGAAAAGCAGCCGCATCTGGGAAGCGAAAAAGCCACAGTGAAGGTCATCGAATTCGCTGATTTCAAATGTCCTGCCTGTAAAAAGTGGACCGCCGCTTATCTGGATACGTTCATCAAGGAATATGTGGATACCGGCAAAGTACAGTTCTTTTTCATGAATTTTGCTTTTCTCGACCGTGACTCCTATCTTGCCGCCAGTGCCGGTGAAGCCATCTACAAGCAGAGCAATGAGATGTTCTGGGAGTATGTGCATAAGCTATACGCGAACCAGGGTGATGAGAGCAAAATATGGGCTACCCAAAAATTCATTCTAGGCTTCGTCAAAAAGAACATCGAAGGCCTTAACTATAGCGAGTTCGAGCAGGATCTCAAGAACCAGACTTATATGTACGATGTAAAAGAAGACTTCAAAATCGCCGGCTCTTATGGTGTGAACGGTACGCCGAAGTTTATGGTTAATGGAGAGCTGCTGCCTGACTCCTCCTATGAGGGGCTGACTGCCGCTATTGATTCCGCCCTGTCCTCTGCCCAATAATTTCATAAATAACTAGAAGAGGATGCGATCCGGCCAGGGACCCTGGCAACTGGAGCGCATCCTCTTTGGTAATGCTTATAGATGAGACAAGCGAGCTTCGGGTGGTCGGCAGTTGATGAGCTTACTCTACTTCGAGCTGGCCTGTATCATTGTTCTTTAGAACCAGCTTGCCCTCCAGCGATGAGCCGTCCTCCGCTGTGAGCTTAAGCTTGCCGGTGTGTCCCTTCTCGATCAGCGCCTTCACCTGAGAATCCGTAAGCGACCGGCCATAGGTTTCTTTCCAGATTACGAACTTGCAGCCTTCCTTGTAATGGGAGCAGCCGTAGCCTTTGCGGCCCATAAAAATCATACCGCCGCAGCCCGGACGAGGGCAAGATCCGATGACCTTGGGACCGTTATCCGTACTGCTATCTGCTACAGTCTGCTTGCTGCGGGAAGACTTCACTGCTGCAGTTGCACTTCCCTCTTCCCCACTACGTTTCCTTGGTGTTGATGCCTTGTTGGCTGTTGTCCGGGAGCCTGCAGTGCTACGGCTTTTGGTTCCACCGCCAAGTGAAGGCGTCTCCCCTTCGAAGGAGGTTCTGTCCGCCCGGGACTGCACACGGACCTTATCCACGATCATGGAAGCAAAACGCTTCACATTCGCCATGAATTGACTGTCCGCAGCGGTTCCCCGGGCAATTTCATTCAGTCGGCGCTCCCACTGACCCGTCATTTCCGGGGAAGTCAGCAGTTCAACACCCGCTCCACGGATTAATTCAATCGCGGTGCGGCCTTTTTGGGTAATGGCAATTTTTTTACCCTGCATTTCCACATACCCTACATTTTTCAGCCGTTCGATGGTTGCTGCCCGGGTAGCTGGTGTGCCAAGCCCTGAATCTTTCATTGCATCGCGGAGCTCTTCATCTTCAATCTGCTTGCCCGCACTTTCCATCGCTTTCAGCAGCGTGCCTTCGGTATAATGCTTGGGCGGCTGGGTGTCCTTCTCTTTCACAATGGCATCACTGCAATGAACCTCAGCATTGGGATCTATCGAGAATGGCTCACTTACCTCGATTTCCTCCTCCTCCTCGTCTTCCTTGCCTTTGCCTTTAGCCGGTTTGGACTTGTCCTTCTTCTGATCCCCGTAGATGACCTTCCAGCCCAGACTCAGCAGCTCCTTGACTGTTGTCTTGAAGTTTTCACCTTCCACCTCGGTGATCACCGTATGCACCTTATACTCCGCAGCCGGATAGAACTGCGAGAGAAATCGGCGGACAATCAGATCATAGAGCTTGGCTTCATCGGCACTTAATCCGGAAGCCTTGCGGTTCGTTGGCAGAATGGCATGGTGATCCTCTACCTTGGACGGGTTACAGATGAATTTGTTGCCCTTATGCACCAGGTTCCGGTTCGCACCTTTGACCCATTCGTCATAGGCCGTTCCCTGGAGCGCAGACAGCGTCTTATGCATTTCCGGAATATTCTGCTCGGTCACATAGTTGGAATTCGTACGCGGATAGGAGATTACTTTATGCTTTTCGTAGAGCGCCTGGGCGAGATCAAGCGTCTTTTTGGCGGAAAACGCATATTTACCATTAGCTTCCCGCTGCAACAGCGTCAAGTCATACAGTTTGTTCGGATATTCCTTTGTTTCTTTCACCTCGTAGGAGGCAATCCGTGCCGGTTTGCCTTTCACCTTGGCGGCAAGTGCTTCCGCCTTGGCTCCATCCGTCATCCGTTCACCCTGCCACATACCTTTGTAATTCATCTCATGCTGGGCAAAATGCCCCTCGACTTCAAAAAATTTCAGCGAGGCAAAAGCTTCAATTGTCTTTTGCCGGTCATAAATCAACGCAAGCACAGGGGTCTGTACCCGGCCTACCGACAGCAGTACATTATGTTTAGTGGTAAAAGCACGCGAGCCGTTCATTCCAATCAGCCAGTCCGCTTCACTGCGTGCCTTTGCAGCCTTAGTCAGGTTCTCGTATTCCGATCCGTCCTTCAGCTCCTGAAAACCTTTGCGGATCGTTTCCGGGGTCAGATCAGAGATCCATAGACGCTTCACGGGCTGTGCCAGTTTCAAATGCCGCTGAATCAGTGAAAAGATATGCTGCCCCTCGCGCCCGGCATCGCAGGAATTCACCAGCAGATTGCTGCGCTTAGCCAGCTCCCCAATCACCCTCAGCTGATCGAGAGTACGCGCATTCGGCACCAGCTTGAACTCCTCCGGGATAATCGGCAGGTCATTGATATTCCACTTTTTGTACTTTGAGTCATACGCTTCCGGTTCGGCCAGGCCGATCAGATGACCGATAGCCCAAGTAATGATATACTGCTCACCTTCTAGATAAGAACGGTAGTTTTTGGCCTTCGGTTCTATTGCGGCGGCGATATTCCGCCCCATATCCGGTTTCTCCGCAATAATAAGTGTCTTCAAAAAGATTCGCTCCTTAGCCTCATTCTTCCAAAATACGTCCAGTAGTTTATTATACCATTAAGTCTGCCGCTTTTTAACGTATTCCAGGAAACTTTGTCTGGTTATCCGATCTGCCAGGGAACAATACGGGATACAGCTTCTGTAATGTCCATCAGCTCTTTACTGTTCGATCTCCGGTCCATGTACTCCACTTTGTTCTCTCCCGCTGCCTTGCCGACAATAATGGCTACAGGTATGCCTATCAGGCTGGAGTCTTTAAATTTCACACCCGCCCGTTCATCCCGGTCATCCAGCAAGGTCTCAATACCAAGCTGTGTAAGCTGTTCATACAGCACTTCTGCAACAGCCCTCTGCACCTCGTCTTTAAAAGATAACTGTAGGATGTGTACCTTGTAAGGTGCCAGCGCCACGGGCCAGATCAGCCCCTGCTCGTCGTAATGCTGTTCAGCCACCGCAGCCAGCAGACGCGAGATTCCGATACCGTAGCAGCCCATAATCACAGGTTTACTTCTGCCGGTTGCATCCAGGAATGATGCCCCCAGCTTCTCACTGTATTTTGTCCCCAGCTTGAAGATATGCCCAATCTCTATCCCCTGCTGTAGATGAATGACGCCATTGCCGCAAACAGGGCAGCGTTCCCCTTCCTTAGCTGTGCGGAAATCCCCAACATGTGAAAGCTCGAAATCCCGGCCAGGCACTACTCCACTTAGGTGGTAGTCCTTTTCCCCGGCTCCAGTAATCCCAAATGTCATTGCAGCTACTGCCCTGTCGGCCAGCACGGTTAGCGGGAGTCCTACCGGCCCAACATACCCATTCTCTACTCCTGCGGCCGCTTGAACCGTTTCAACATCGGCCAGGGCAATGTCGCTAACTCCCATATAATTCCTTACCTTAATCTCATTCACCTCATGATCCCCGCGAACAAGCACGGCAAAGGTTTTGTCCCCGCCTTGATAAATAAGCGTCTTTATTACCTGCTCAGGTGCAATTTGAAGTTCCTGTTCCAGTTGATCAATGGTGCGAATCCCAGGAGTATGAAATTTTACCGCTGCAGGAAGAATGTCAATTTTACGGTGAACCTCCCCATCTCCTGTATATACTTCGGCCTGCTCCAGATTAGCGGAATAATCACAGGAAGAGCATACAGCAATCGTATCCTCGCCTATATCTGACAAAGCCATGAATTCATGGGTTTCACCTTCGCCACCGATAGCCCCGGCATCTGCTTGCACGGCCTTGAAAGTAAGTCCGCAACGCTCAAAAATCCGCTGATACGCTTTATACATCTTTGCATATGTGACATCCAGCCCATCCCAGTCTGTATCAAAAGAGTATGCATCTTTCATCAGAAATTCCCGGCCACGCATTAATCCCGCACGGGGACGGCGCTCATCGCGGAATTTGGTCTGGATCTGATAGAGCGTGACCGGAAGTCTCCGGTACGAACTGATCTCCCCCCGTATAAGAGATGTAATTACCTCTTCATGTGTCGGTCCCAGTACAAATTCACGTTCGTGCCTGTCCCTCAGCTTCATCAGTTCCTTACCATACACCTCATAACGTTCCGATTCTTTCCAGAGCTCGGCGGGCTGCATGGAAGGCATCAGTATTTCCTGCACACCGGCAGCGTCCATTTCCTCCCTCACAATATTCTCAATCTTACGTAATACCCGTCGTCCCAGAGGGAGATAAGTATAAATTCCAGCCGCCAGCTGACGGATGTATCCTGCACGCAGCAGCAGCTGGTGGTTGATGGTCTCTGCTTCCGCCGGTGCTTCACGAAGAGTTGTTGCTAACAAATTGCTGTGGCGCATACTAATCAGCCTCTCTTATGTGTATAAGTGAATTTCATTTTCCTTATGGTCAACGCAAAAAAGACACATCCGTCAGGGACGAATGTGTCGTGATACCACCCTAATTCAACCGCAGGTGCATACACCTGACAGTCCTCAATGCGGATAACGGCCGATTCCGGCAGCATAAGATGCTGCAGCTACCAAGGCAGGATATGCTTCGCTCGTTCTTTGAGGGACCTTTCAGCCGGTGAATCCCTTCTCTGTTCTAACGATCCTGGAAACATAGATCCTCGGTCAATGCTTTTCGATATGAAGAATGTTTTTAATCTATCTGATTTTACCAACAACGTCAAGTCAGTATATTCAGTTTTAAAGCTTTTCTCCAGTAAAACAGAGCTGAAACACCAAAGAATGAAAAGTGTAAATTAAATATTTCTCATAAATTGGATTAGATATGAAATAAATGTGCCAAACAACCGAAATACATTAGAGTTAGTCAAAGAACGGTATCGCAGAGATCCATAGATCATTTTGCGTATCCACGAGGGAGCCACCAATATGAAACCGGTCCAACAGCTTATTCAAAAATTATCATCCAGATCATTGCAGAAACGTCTCATGTTAATGTTCACCCTAATGTTAGTCATCCCCATTCTGCTTGTAAGCTACTTTTCGTATTCGAGTTCCAAGAAGCAATTGGAACTTAAAATACAGGATTCAACCCGGGATAGTGTAGAAATCCTGCAAGGAACCATTAATGAAACTGTAAATGCCGCTGCACGTAATGTGCAACAGCTCAGCCAGCAATTCATCTCCAGTGATATCGATATCCAAAAACCTGAGGCCCGCGCGCTGATGGATTTATTCATGAAAGAGCATCCTGAGCTTGAAATCCTTATTCTCGGCAATAACAATGGTGCCTGGATGAAGTCTCCTAACGGCGGCAAAAAGGATTATGACCCGCGAACCAGAGATTGGTATAAGGCTGCTATGAAGAATGCTGGTAAGATTACAATTATTAACCCATTTATATCTGCGACCACAGGGAATTACAACCTATATATCTCAGAATCACTTAAAGATGGCAACGGTGCAGTCACGAGTTCTCTTAACCTTAAACATTTGAGCGAAATGGTTAACAAGATCACGCTTGGCAAAAACGGCTATATTTACATAGTCGACGGCAATCATAAATTTGTCTCCCATCCCGTCAAAGCGGCTGGCGAAGACGTAGCTCCTGACATTATCAAGCTGCTAGACAAAGACAGCGGCCTTTTACAGTACACCAGTCCGGATACAGGACTACTGATGCATGGATACTATACTACTGACAAAACAACCGGGTTCAAAATTGTCGGTGTGCTCTCCACTCAGGAATTCTCCGACGCTTCGATGCCCATTTTATACAATGGACTCATGGTTCTGGGAGCCGCACTGCTTATCGCTTTGGGCATGATGTATTTCATTATCCGGGCCATTACCCGCCCAATTCTCAGCCTTAACCGCTCTGCACGCCGGGTAAGTGAGGGTTATCTGAATGAACAGATCCAGATTAACCGTTCCGATGAGATCGGACAGCTGGCCCAGAACTATAATCTAATGGTTGACTCACTTCGTAGTATCGTTGTCGATATCTCTGATACTTCGGGCCTGCTCGCCTCGTCCAGCCAGCAGCTAACCGCCACGACCGAAGAGAATTCCAAAGCAACCAGTTATGTTGCTGAACTAGTACAGGATTCATCTGCCGGTGCCGAGACGCAAACCGCAGCAATGGCTGAAACTGCCCGGGCCATGGAAGAAATGTCTTCAGGCATTCAAAAAATAGCTGAGGCTGCAGCTTCCATTGTGGATTCCTCGGCCGACACCGAAGCCGACGTATCCACAGGCAGCCGCACAATCGAACAGATGACCATACAAATGGATGCCATTCGTCATTCTACCCATCAATCCTCTGAACTGATCGGACAGCTAAATGGATTGAACAGTCAAGTTTCAGCGATGAGCAGCGCCATCTCAACGATAGCCATCCAGACCAATCTGCTCTCGCTGAACGCTGGCATTGAAGCAGCCCGTGCAGGCGAACACGGCCGTGGATTCGCAGTAGTGGCTTCAGAAGTACGGAAGCTGGCAGACCAGTCCAAAGTTACCGCGGGCAACATCCAGGAAACCATTGAGCAGATGACCGAGCTTATTGACCTTACTTACGAAGCCATCCATCATACCGTCGCTGCTGATGTTGAGCTTGGCATTAAAGTCACCGCTGAAGCAAAAGAAGCATTCCTCAGCATTGAACAGTCAACAGCCAAAATCAATGGACAAATTCATGATATTTCTGCCATCACTGAACAGATGTCTGCCGGTGCGGAAGAGGTTGCAGCCTCTGTACAGGAAATCTCCAATATTGCACGTTCAACATCCGATGCTTTTCAGAATGTTACAGCGGCTACGGAGCAGCAGCTGGCCTCCATGGATGAGATCGCCGCCTCCTCCACGGAGCTATCCAAGATGGCAACCGACCTTCAGCAGAAGGTCGAACGGTTCAAGTTAGAGGCTTAAACTTCCGTCCGTTGAAGGAAATATAAGAATAAACATTTAAAAAGCCGTCCCTCCCGCATGATGCGGAAGAGACGGCTTTTGTTCGGCTGTGTTGTCCGACTTACACCAGGACAGTCGAGCCCATTAAATATTTATCTACTTCACGAGCGGCTTCGCGCCCTTCATTGATTGCCCATACCACAAGGCTTTGTCCACGCCGCATATCCCCGGCAGCGAACACCTTATCCACATTTGTGTTGAACTTGCCATAACGGGCCTTCACATTGCTGCGGCGATCCGTGTCCAGCTTCAGTTCCTCAATGATATCCTGCTCCGGTCCGTCGAATCCAATAGCAATCAGTGCGAGCTGTGCCGGGTATACAGCTTCTGTTCCTGGAACGGGCTGATAGATCTTACGGCCGGTCTCATCCACCATCCGGCGGATTTGAACAGTATGCAGCTCCTTCAGATTTCCATCCTCGTCACCAACGAATTTGGTTGTCATGATGGAGAACTCGCGCGGATCATCACCGAATAATGCTTTGGCTTCCTGCTGGGCATAATCCAGAGTATAGACATTCGGGAACTGCGGCCAAGGATTAGCGATCGGATCACGTTCTAGCGGAGCTTTGTCATGTGTGCCGAACTGGGTGATGCTGCTGCAGCCATGACGCAAGGATGTAGCTACACAGTCAGAACCGGTGTCACCGCCCCCAAGCACGATTACATCTTTGCCTTCAGCAGATACAAAGTTTCCATCTTCCAGATTGGAATTTAGGTAGCTCTTGATCGTTCCGTTCAGATAATCCATCGCATACATAACACCCTTGAGTTCACTGCCTTCGACATTGAAACGGCGGGCTTTGGTTGCACCGCCGCACAATACGACTGCGTCAAATTCATCAACCAGCTGCTGTGCAGGAATATCCTTGCCGATCTCAGTGCTAACCACAAATTTCACACCTTCAGCAGCAAGCAGATCCACGCGGCGCTGAACCACTCGTTTGTCGAGTTTCATTGTTGGAATGCCGTAGGTCAGTAATCCTCCAATACGGTCACTGCGCTCAAACACTGTAACCGTATGCCCGGCTTTGTTCAGCTGCGCCGCAGCGGCGAGACCAGCTGGTCCTGAGCCTACGATGGCAACGGTTTTGCCTGTGCGCTTCTCTGGAGGATTCGGCACAACCCAGCCTTCCTCAAAGCCTTTATCAATAATCGCCAGCTCAATGGTCTTGATGGTAACCGGTTGTCCGATCAGTCCGACAGTACAGGAGCCTTCGCAAGGAGCAGGGCAAATACTTCCGGTGAATTCGGGAAAATTATTCGTCTTGTGCAGCCGCTCCAGCGCTTCCTTCCATAATCCACGGTACACCAGGTTGTTCCATTCTGGTATAAGATTGTGAACCGGACATCCTGATGTCCCGCCGCTCATATCAATGCCCGTATGGCAATAAGGAGTTCCGCAATCCATACAACGTGCGCCCTGTGTCCGAAGCTCGTCCTCGGATAAATGATGATGGAACTCTTCCCAGTCCTTTACGCGCTGCTCAGGATCACGATCACCTGGGAGCTGGCGCTTATACTCCATAAATCCAGTAGGTGTAGACATATTTACGATTCCCCCATCCGATCTCTTGGTGTTGATGTATAGTACATTGTAACATATTGCGTCATCCCTATGTTTTCAGCGCAATGAAGTACCTGCACATTCTATAATACTTTAACCTTTAGCATTTGTAATTTTAATAATTATAGTAGCATCCAATACTTTCACACTGTAATGGACTAATCTGCTGATTATTTGTACTATTTCACATGTTGTGTCAGAGAAAACGCTTTTTCATTAAACCGAACGCTCATAAACAAAGAAACGGTAATCATACGGATTTTTTTCATCCCGAATTCCCTGAATACTGGAGATCTCTCTCCACTGGCTCCAGTCCACTTCCGGAAATTCCGTATCCCCTTCCATCTCCTGTTCAATCCGGGTTACCATTAGCTTGTCAGCAAAGGGAAGCATCATCTTGTATATTTCTGCACCGCCAATAACCATTAACTCATCGTCCTTTTGTCCTTCAGCTACAGCTTCCTGCAGTGAATGCACAACCTCAGCCCCTGCAGGAGCAAAGCTGCGGTCCCGTGTGAGAACAATGCTTGTTCTGCCTTTTAACGGCTTACCGCCAAGGGAATCCCAGGTTTTGCGTCCCATCAGCATTCTCTTTCCAAGCGTCTGTGACTTGAAATAATCAAAGTCCCGCGGCAGATGCCAAGGCATATCATTATCCTTGCCGATCACATGGTTAGCGGCCATGGCCCAAATCATGCTAATGCTCACATGGATCCCCCCCTACTCTTACTATGTTCCCTGTTCAGGCATTATATAGCTACAGGTGCTTTGATCCCCGGATGATAGACGTAATCAGCAAATTCGAAATCTTCGAACGTATAATCAAAAATACTATCCGGTTTTCTTTTGATCACCAGCTTCGGAAGTGGAAATGGCTCTCTGGCCAGCTGGGTGGCTACCTGTTCCATATGATTTGTATAAATGTGCACATCGCCTCCGGACCAGATGAACTCCCCAACCTCAAGCCCTGTCTGCTGGGCAACCATATGTGTCAGCAGCGCATAACTGGCAATGTTGAAGGGCAGGCCCAGGAAGGTATCCACAGAACGCATAGTGAGCATACAGGATAGCTTGCCGTTCGCCACGAAGAACTGAAACACAAAATGGCAAGGTGGCAGCTTCATCTGCTCAATCTCCCCCACATTCCAAGCACTGACAATATGACGGCGGGAATCAGGGTTATTCTTAATCGATTCGATAACCGCGGATATCTGATCAATATGGCGTCCATCTGCAGTCTCCCAAGCACGCCACTGAGAACCGTATACGGGTCCAAGCTCACCATTCTCGTCAGCCCATTCATCCCAGATAGAGACTCCATGCTCTTTCAAATAGGAAGTATTGGTATCCCCCTTCAGAAACCACAGCAGCTCATGCACTACCGACTTCAGATGGATACGCTTGGTCGTCACCAGCGGAAATCCTTCTGCCAGATCGAACCGGAGCTGACGGCCAAACACAGATATTGTGCCCGTTCCTGTCCGGTCGCTTTTGGAGGCGCCGTGATCCAATATATCCTGAAGTAACTCCAAATATTTACGCAATTAACCAGCACCCCTCTCCACAATTTTTCTTCTATCAGTTTACCATGACCTTACCATCCTTGTAACTTGTTAAGAAGGAAAAATGCTGTTTTCCATACCGCATGAACTGCTATGGGACATAGTTTTCCCTCTACATGTAAATAGTGGGAGGTTAAACTCATTAACGATAATCCGGTTGGCCCAGCCAGACTTCAGTGCTGTATTTCACAGTAATCTCACCGTCCTTCTGCAGGCCCCCAAAACGCTCCATATGCGCCGTATGGAAATCACGGAACCATTCCTCATGTTTATCCGGCGCTTCCATCCCTGAGGCTGCAGCACCCCAATATTCCTCCCAACGCTCATGCAGCTCCTGCGGAAACAAATATTTAATCGGCTCAGTACCGCCATAGAAATACTGCAGCGGCCGGCTATGCCTGGTCTCCTTTAGCCTTTTAGAATATTCTTCTATGGTTCTGCCAACATTCATATTATCCCGAAGGAAATTAAATTCATCAGCATAGGAAAAGACCGCCAGCCAGCCGCCCGGCCTCAGGATTCTTTCGAATTCTTTAAGGGCTGCTTCCGGCTGGAAGCGGTGGTAGCTGTTGGCTGCAACTATCAAATCCACCGACTGATCCGGTAAAAAGGTCTGCTCCGCCGTACCAGCTATGTACTCTACGTTAGTCTCATGCCCGCCGATCAATTCCCTGGCCAGCCGCCGCATTTCATCCTCAGGCTCCACTGCATATACCTGTGCAACCTGACCGGCAAAATGCTGTGTGAGCAGCCCTGTGCCTGCTCCGATATCTGCAACTGCACCTCCGCTTACTCCTGCCTCCCCAATGACAAACTTGGCGGCTTCAATGGAATATGGCAGCCGATATTTTGCATACTGCCGGGCTTTCTCATACGACATGGTATTCACGATAACGTCCTCCTCTTCATAGGTTGCAAACCGCTCACAACCAAGTATGAAGCTTTTCCTAAATTTTATCACAATCCACTCCAAGGTGTACCCAGAAACAAAATAAGGATGTCTCATCAGCCCTATTTCAGGCTTTTGAAGACATCCTTATGGGTATGCTTGCAAAGCAATGTTAAGTTATTATTTCACAACGTGAATCGGGTGTCCTTCAACCAGTTCAGCGGCTTCCATAACGATTTCGCCAAGGGTTGGGTGCGCGTGGATGGTAAGTGCGATGTCTTCGAGCGTTGCGCCCATTTCAATCGCCAATCCCAGTTCTGCAATCAGGTTGGAGGCTTCAATACCAACGATTTGTGCGCCGAGTACAAGGTTATTCTCGCTGTTAGCGACAATCTTGATAAAGCCTTCCGGAGCATTCAAGGAAACCGCACGGCCATTACCTGCGAACGGGAATTTGCCGGCTTTTACTTTGAAGCCTTTGTCTTTAGCTTCTTTCTCAGTCAGACCTACGCTGGAGCATTCAGGATCAGTGAACACAACTGCTGGAATGACTTTGTAGTCCACAACCGATTTGTGACCGGAGATGGCCTCAGCGGCGATCTTGCCTTCGTAGGAAGCTTTGTGTGCCAGTGCCAGGCCTGGAACGATATCGCCGATAGCATAGATGTTAGGGATATTCGTACGGCCCTGGTGGTCGACCTTAATCAGTCCGCGTTCGTCAAGCTCAACGCCAATCAGATCCAGTCCCAGTTCGCCATCGGTGTTTGGACGACGTCCAACAGTTACCAGCAGATAATCTGCAGTTACTTCTTTGGACTCTCCGCCTACGGAGTATTTCACGGTAACTTCCTTGTCGTTCTGAACTGCACTTTCAGCTTTGGCATTGGTTACGATCTCGATACCTGTCTTAGCCATATTCTTGGCAACCAGACGAGTCATATCCTTATCAAAACCAGGCAGAACAGTGTCCAGACCTTCAATGATTGTTACCTTGGTACCGAATTTGGAGTACATTTGGCCAAGCTCTGCTCCAATGTATCCGCCGCCGATTACGATCATGCTCTTAGGAATTTCCGGAAGATCAAGCGCTTCTGTCGAAGACAGAATGCGTCCGCCGAACGGGAACGGCTTCAGTTCAATCGGGCGCGAACCCGTTGCAATAATGCAGTTGTTGAACTTGTAGCGCGGGGACTCATGCTCGTTGAACAAACGGGCTTCGTTCGTGCTGATGAACATGGCTTCACCGCTGAATACCTCGATTTTGTTGCCTTTCATCAGGCTGGTTACACCTGTGGTCATTCTTTTAACGACACCGTTTTTGAATTCCTGTGTCTTAGACCAGTCTACTTTGACATTCTCAGCGGTAACTCCGAAAACTTCACCATGCTGTGCAGCTTCGAATTGATGTGCTGCCGAGATCAATGCTTTGGATGGAATACATCCGCGGTTCAAACATACGCCGCCGAGTTCCGATTTATCCACGATCAGGACCTTTTGGCCGAGCTGGGCGGCACGAATTGCCGCCACATACCCGCCGGGACCTGCACCAATAACCAATGTGTCGATTTCGATTGAAGCGTCTCCGACTACCATTTATTACACCTCCATAACTAACATATCAGGATTTGCAAGCAGGGTCTTAATGTAATTCATAAAGTTCTGTGCTGTTGCACCATCGATGATGCGGTGGTCAAAGCTCAGGGACAGGGCCATTACAGGAGCTGCAACAATTTCACCGTTCTTAACGACCGGTTTCTCGGTAATACGTCCGGTACCCAAGATCGCCACTTCAGGGAAGTTGATGATCGGAGTGAAGAACATACCGCCAGCGGAGCCGATGTTACTGATGGAAATAGTGCTGCCTTTCATTTCGTTCGGAGCCAGTTTGCCGTCACGGCCGCGTACAGCCAGATCGGTAATGGCACTCGCAATCATCCAGATGCTCTTACGGTCTGCATCCTTGATTACCGGCACGATCAGACCATTGTCTGTGTCCGTTGCGATACCGATGTTGTAGTATTTCTTGTAGACAATTTCATTGGTTGATTCGTCAATCATAGCGTTAAGCGCAGGGAATTGACGGGATGCTGCCACAAGGGCTTTGACGATAAACGGAAGGTAAGTAACCTTCACGCCTTTCTTCTCGGCAACAGGTTTCATACGGGCACGGAAGGCTACCAGCTCGGTAACATCGACTTCGTCCATGATAGTAACATGCGGAGCGGTGTATGCCGATTTAACCATAGCATTGGCAATGGCTTTGCGGATACCCTTGAACGGTACACGTTCTTCTTCGAGACTAACATTGCCGGAAGCTGCGGCTGGAGCAGCTGAAGTCTTAGCTGCTGGTGCTGCGGCTGGAGCAGTTGTAGTTGAAGCTGCAGCCGGTGCCGCCGCTGCTGGTGCTGCCGCAGGTGCTGCGGATCCGCCTTTCAGGAAGGCTTCCACATCTTCATGGGTGATTTTGCCGTTCTTGCCGGTGCCATTCACCTTTGCGAGATCAACGCCTTGCTCACGGGCAGACTTGCGGACACTTGGTGTAGCCAGAACATCCCGGTTAGGAGCTGGAGCAGCTGCTGCAACCGGTGCTGCAGCAGGAGTTGCCTGTGCAGCTGAAGCTTCGGTATGACCGCCTTCCTGATGAGGAACATCGCCTTCTGCAGCAATAATTGCCACTACTTCACCTACACGGCAGACCTGGCCGTCTTTAGTAAACACTTCAAGGACAGTACCATTGACAGGGGAAGGAACTTCCACGACAGCTTTATCATTTTGAACTTCCATGATAATATCATCGTCTGTGATTTTGTCACCGACTTTGATATGCATTTTAATAATTTCGCCTTCGTGAAGACCTTCACCCAGTTCCGGGAACTTGTACTCAAAGTTGGAAGCTCCGCCAGTTGCAGGGCTGGTAGCTGCCGGAGAAGAAGTTGTATCTGCTCCCCCTTTGGCAGCATCCGCTTCTTGAGTGGATTGCGCTTCGGCATGACCGCCTTCCTGTTCAGGCACATCACCTTCTGCATCAATAATTGCTACAACTTCACCTACATGGCAGACTTGGCCATCTTTAGTGAAGACTTCAAGCACTGTGCCGTTAACTGGACAAGGCACTTCGACTACCGCCTTGTCATTCTGTACTTCCATTACGATATCGTCATCGGTCACTTTATCGCCGGCTTTGATATGCATTTTGATAATTTCACCTTCATGCAAACCTTCGCCCAGCTCTGGGAACCGGTACTCAAATTTTGCCACCTTGATTACCTCCTAAAAGTTATATGGAGCATGACTTCTAAAACTGCTAATTTGTATATAGATCATGCAGAAACGGGTGGCCGCCCTTATATAAGGACGGCAGGTAGATGTATTTTTAGAATTCCATTACTTTCTTAACAGCAGCGATTACACGTGCAGGGGTTGGAATCCAAGAATCCTCGATTTGCGCGAACGGATAGATAGTATCAGGACCTGCAACGCGAAGCACAGGAGCTTCCAGATGAAGAATAGCTTTTTCATTAATTTGTGCGATTACCTCTGCTGCAACACCGGAGCTCTTCTGAGCTTCCTGAACCACAATTGCGCGGTTTGTTTTCTTCACAGAAGCAACAATAGTGTCGATGTCAATCGGGCTGACCGTACGCAGATCGATAATTTCGGCTTTGATGCCGTCTTTCTCAAGCTGATCGGCCGCTTTGGTAGCTGTATGTACCATCAGACCGTAAGTAATGATCGAGACGTCAGAGCCTTCACGGACAACATTAGCTTTGCCCAGCTCCACGGTGTACTCACCTTCCGGCACTTCGGCACGGAATGCGTGATAGAGATTCAAGTGCTCCATGAAGAAGACAGGGTCATTATCACGGATTGAGGCGATTAACAATCCCTTAGCATCGTATGGGTTGGAAGGAATAACAACTTTAATCCCAGGGCTCTGGGCAATAAGACCTTCCAGTGAGTCTGTATGAAGTTCGGCTGCTTTTACGCCGCCGCCAAATGGAGTGCGGAATACGACAGGAGCATTAAATCTGCCCCCGGAACGCCAGCGCAGGCGTGCTGCCTGAACGACGATTTGATCAAGTGCTTCAAAGATAAAACCGACGAACTGGATCTCCGCGATTGGACGAAAACCTTGCACGCCCAGACCAAATGCCAAACCGCCAATTGCGGATTCAGCCAGTGGAGTATCAAATACGCGATCCTCGCCAAATTCCTTCTGAAGGCCTTCCGTTACACGGAAAACGCCCCCTACATTACCAACATCTTCCCCGAAGATCAAAACGCCCGGGTCACGGTTCAGTTCAACGCGCATTGCGTCACGGATTGCTTCTTTCATATTCATTTGTGCCATTGCCTGATATCCCCCTTATTCAAAATCGGCTTTTTGTTCTTCCAGATGTTTCGGAGTTACCTCAAACATACTGTCGATCAAGCCGGGAACGGTCATTTTTTCGGTTTGCTCAGCTTTCTTGATCTGTTCGTTCACAGTAGCCTTCGCTTCTTCTCTCACACGCAGCGTGTCTTCTTCGGTCCAGAGTCCCTTCTTCTCCAAGTACTTGGCAAGACGGGCAATCGGATCCTTCTCATTCCACTGGCCTTCTTCTTCCTTGGAACGGTATTTGCTGGCGTCATCAGACAGAGAGTGCGGACGGAAACGGTAAGTTACAGCTTCAATCAGCGTTGCGCCTTCACCTTTGCGGGCACGTTCAGCAGCGTCCTGTACTGCAGAAATAACTGCAAAGATGTCCATGCCGTCAATCTTGATGCCGGGAATACCTGCAGCAACCGCTTTGTGGGCGATTGATTTGGCTGCCGTTTGTTTGGCAAACGGAGTGGTGATTGCATAACCGTTATTCTGTACGAAGAAGATAACCGGCAATTTGAAACGTCCGGCAAAGTTCATACCTTCGTAGAAGTCGCCTTCGGAAGATCCGCCGTCACCTGTATAGGTAATTGCTACATTCTGCTGTTTTTTGAGTTTGAAGCCCATTGCAATACCAGTGGCATGCAGAATTTGTGCACCGATGATGATCTGTGGCATCAGTACGTTTACACCCTCAGGAATCTGTCCACCATGCTGATGTCCGCGAGAATATAGGAAAGCCTGGTATAATGGAAGTCCGTGCCACACCAGCTGTGGAATATCACGGTAACCCGGGCATACAAAATCTTCTTTCTGAAGGGCGAATTCACTGCCGATCATGGTAGCTTCCTGGCCGGACACCGGCGCATAGAAACCAAGACGGCCCTGACGGCCAAGGTTGACTGCACGGTCATCCCAAGTCCGGGTAAATACCATACGGTACATGATTTCTTTCAGCTGATCATCGGTCAGCTTAGGCATCTTATCCTTATTGATAACTTCTCCATCGGGGGAAAGCACCGAAAGGGCCTCCACATCCTCTGTATACACTTCGTAAGGAACTTTAGTCATCATCTTCACCTCAATAAAAAAATTTGAATATCAGTGTCCTCTGTTATAGAATTATTATACACCTGTTTTATCTGTTTCGTCAAAGAAATACGCATAAAATTTATGTTTTCATAAATTTTGTATGTATAACAGGATCTAAATTATCCTATAACAGAGTGACGATTATTCGGCAAGTAAATGATATTTAACACATTCACTGCTTGGGTAATTTTAGCGCAACCCAGAGACTAATGCAAAATTCGACAGGAAAGGTGACGATTCAGCTATGAGTGAGCCTGTTTTTCTGAAACGTACAATTGTGAAACAAACCTTATGGAGCGAGCATCTTAATGAAGAGCGCAAGCTGCGCATCTATCTCCCCCCAGGCTATAATGAGGTGCTCAGCTATCCAGTAGTCTACTGCCAGGATGGAGAAGAGTTCTTCAATTTTGGCCGCATTGCGACCCTTGCCGGACAACTGATCCTGGAGCAGGAGATTGAGCCCTTCATTATTGTAGGAGTAGAAGTGAATGTAGCCGTCCGGACAGAGGAATACGCCCCTTTCGGCAACCGGTTTAAGCAGTACCTCTCATGCTTTGCCGAAGAAATTATACCCTTTATTGAACATAATTATCCGGTCCGACGCACACCGGAAGAACGAATCATCGCCGGTGATTCGCTGGGCGGCAGCGTTTCGCTGCATCTCGCACTGGCCTATCCCGCTTTGTTCAGCCGCGTATTGAGTCTTTCCGGTGCTTACTATCCGCAGACACGTGAAATCCTTGCACAGGAAGAAGATCTATCCTGGCTCGATATCAACATGGTGGTCGGGCTACAGGAAACCGAGTATAAGACCGATACCGGCGTCTATGATTTCGTGCAGATGAACCGGGATACCAAGTCTCTGCTGGAGTCACGTGGAGCAACCGTTTCCTACCGGGAAAAAGACGGCCGCCATCTTTGGGGCTTCTGGCAGAAAGAGCTTCCAGAATCGCTTCTCTATTTCTTTAACCAATAAAACAGGTTTGAAAGACAAAAAAGTGAACATCTTAAGAACATATGTATCTTTTGCCCGTGATGACGCTTTCACAAAAGGATAGGCAGACCGGTGCCTGTCCTTTCTTTTTAACAAAGGCAACCGAATAAGCCCTACTTTCAACGAACATTCCGTTAGAGTTTTTCCTTAATTATCTGAGCCAGAAGCACATCACACCCAGCGTTGATCAACTGATACACCTGCCCGAAGTTTCCAGTAAAATAAGGGTCTGGCACTTCCCTTAGTTCTTGCTCAGGCAACAGGTCCATGAAGAACAGGAGCTTCGCCTTATCTCCACCGGGAATTTTACGAACATTATCACCATTGGACTGATCCATGCAGAGGATATAATCAAAATCATCGAAATCATCACTGCTTACAAGCCGCGCTTTCATATTCTCGTAACTGATCCCATGGGCATCAAGAATATTCCGAGTTCCTTCATGCGGTCCTTTTCCAATATGCCAATCTCCTGTACCTGCAGAATCGACTACAATCTGTTCTTGCAGCCCCCGCTCCAGGATTTTGTGTCGAAGAACAGCCTCAGCCATTGGCGAGCGGCAAATATTGCCCAGACATACAAACAGAACCTTAACGATCCTTCTCACCTCCAGCACATTTCTTTACTTCTAATATAGTACAATAGTTTGTACACTATTTATTTTATCGTGAGAGCATCATTTGTACAACTTTTCGTTCTGCATTATACTGGGTCTGGAAAAACTAACTACACAGTCACCATTCAGGAGGTACTCTATGCCAGTCAAACGGGTTGTTATTTTTGCCGGTGGAGATCTGTCGGCGCATTATTTGTCACTATTAGATGAAGAGGATTTCATAATTGGAGCAGATCGGGGAGCCTTATTCCTGGTTTCACACGGGATCGTTCCTGACATTTCAGTTGGGGATTTCGATTCCGTGACATCTGATGACCTGAAACTTATCCAAACGGGAAGCAAAAGAACCATAACCTGCGATCCTATAGACAAGGACTTAACCGACAGTGAAATGGCGCTTGATTTGGCACTGGATACCCAGCCGGAATCGATCCTGCTGTTCGGGGTAACAGGCACGCGCATTGATCATACCCTTGCCAGTATTCAAATGATGACCAGAGCACTGCAGCGCAAGGTATGTTGTTCAGTAATGGACACGCATAATTATATTACATTGACCGGTTCCAAAACCGAGATTCTGGATAGAGGCTATACTTATGTCTCCCTGCTGCCCCTGACCCCTGAGGTAACCGGCATCACGCTGGAGGGCTTTCAATATCCTTTAACAAATGCCACTCTAAAACTGGGACAATCCCTTGGAGTAAGCAACGTATTATCGGATAAGAGCGGAACTGTATCTATAGACAGCGGACTACTGCTCATTATTCAAAGCAAAGATTGAGGTCATACATACAAATTAAGAGACATCGTTGTAACCTTTGATTCAAAAAGGAAAAGACGGGAATCCCTTGCTGCCAAAGGGATTTTCCGTCTTTTTTGTGTTGTGGACTCTTCAAAATATTAATATTTTGTAACTTTTAATGAGATTTTAATAAACCGCTTTCAACCCAATCCCCGCAAGGCTTTGAAGTCCCCTAACCAAAAAATAGGCGATTCATAACCTGCTATACTACGAACAGGCAACAAGATAGACATTTATATATTATATGGGAGGAAATACAACATGAAGAAACATCAATGGGTTAAACAAGCAATTGTAGTAGGCATGTGCACAACGATTGGACTGAGTACTCTAATGGCAACCGGAGTAGGTACAGCACCTGTTGCTGCAGCATCCGTGTCTTCCTCAACGGGTCAAAATATCGTAAATTTAGGCAAAAAATATATGGGTGTACGTTATGAATTCGGAGCATCCACTTCATCTACCAGAACTTTTGACTGCTCATCCTTCACCAAATATATTTTCGCCAAATACGGCGTGAATCTGCCCCGTACCTCTGTAGCTCAATCCAAAGTAGGAAGAGCCGTATCCAAAGCGAATTTGAAAGCAGGCGATTTGGTATTCTTCTCCAGCGGCAGCAGAGCTAACGGTTCAAATGTAACGCACGTGGCTGTCTATATGGGAAATGGCAAAATCCTTCACACTTACGGCTCACCCGGTGTAACGATCTCTAATCTCAATTCCGGCAACTGGAAAAGAACCTACCTGAAAGCGCGCCGCGTTCTGTAACAGCTCTATACGAATCTCTTTCAGGCTTTACGGCGGCTCTATTGACAAAAAAGCGGTTGGCTTTGTTCAGAGTATGGTATCAGCATGTGGCGCGCCTTCCGGCGCCCTCATTACATATCCGGTACCACGTACCGTATGAATCAGTTTATTCTTATGGCCTTTGTCCACTTTGAGCCGGATATGTCTGATATAGACATCAACCACATTGGTATCTGCATGAAAATGATAACCCCAGACCTGCTGGAGGATGTCACCACGGGGACAAACCTCCCCCACATTCTCAGCCAGATAATAGAGCAGATCAAACTCTTTGGGCGTCATTTTTAGTTCCATTCCATCCCGGCGGACCACTCTGCGGGTAGGATCAAGTGTCAAGCCATCCACCTTCAGCAGGGATGAACGGTCGCGGCGGGAGCCAGTAAGCCTTATAATATTTTCCACTCTGCATTTGAATTCACCGATATGTACAGGCTTCACCATATATTCACTACCACCCGCTCCAAAAGCTTCCGCCGCCGCCTCCCCATACGTTCCGCCCGAAATCACCATCACCGGAATTTTTTTCCCTTGGTCCCTCAGATCCGATATCAACCTCCACCCCGCCCATTCTGCGGCATGATCCAACTCAGCAATCAGCAATACGGGCTCCACTCTGGTCAGCAATAAGCGAAGATTCTCGAGATCTTCGCTTATTGCTGTATTTAACCCGAGGTCACGCACCGCCTGCACCAGATTCCGGTGTTCTCCCTTGCCGTCTCCTGTTTCCTGGCCCTCAAGGGCATCTGCGGACTGCCCGGACACAAACCAAGCAATGGTCTCATTCACTTTTATCCCCCGCATCAAATCAGCCTTGCGACGGCATAGCCGCTGCAGTATAGGCTTAGATTTCCCTCAAAGCAAAAAAGCCATTCCATGGAATGGCTTTTTTATATCCTCTTTATCCGAAAAAACGGTGATAAAAACTGCGTGCAACCGCTACTTCATTGGTTCCATGAATCAAAGCCCGTCCATCGGCAAAAACAACCATCCGGTACGGTTCTTCCGTATAGGAAACCAAATAAGCATTGCTCTCGACCCTGCCGCTTTCGAGCTTAGCGAGCCTTGCAGCCGTTTCCTGCAAATTCAGCTCCCGGCGGGCCGCTGGCCGGATTTGCACCGTATCCCTGCCGCACAGCACATCACTTCGCTCTGTATTAGCAGCTGTCAGATAAGGGTAAACAGGATGACTGCCACAGGAAAGACAGCTGTCTTTTTTGGCAGCCATCACTCCGATCTCCTGATGCTCATTGCGCCATACATCAAAGGACAGAAGTTTGCCTCTGAGATGTTCACGGCGCCCGCCAAGCAGCTTCAGTGCTTCTGAGGTCGCATTTGCGGTAACTAGCTGCACAGCCTGCGGAAGAATCCCCGCCGTGTCGCAGGTATCTCCGCCAAGGGGGACAGCCCCCAGCAGACAGTTCAGGCAGGGCGTTTCACCCGGCAGAATCGTGTAAGTTATTCCATAGCTGCCGACACAAGCCCCATAAATCCAAGGAATGCCGTGCTTCTGAGCCATATCATTGATAATCAGCCGGGTGTCGAAATTATCGGTTCCATCCATGATTAGATCTACACCGGCAAGCAGACTCTCCAGCTCTTCAGCCCGCACATCCATCACCTGGGCTTCAATCTCGATGTCCGAGTTAATCCGTTCAAGCCTCGCCTTGGCCGCTGCTGCCTTGGGCACCCGCTGTAAGGCATCTTCTTCCGTAAAGAGCTGCTGGCGCTGAAGATTACTCCATTCCACATAATCACGGTCAGCCAGTATGATTCGTCCGACTCCGCAGCGGGCTAAAGTCTCGGCAATCCCTGTTCCAAGCGCACCCACTCCAATAATCAGCACACAGGAACGGGCAAGGCCAGCCTGTCCTTCTGCACCAAAAGGGGTGAATCTTACCTGGCGCGAATACCGGCCGTTCCGCCCGCGTTCCCGGTCAGCTAGTGCTTCATCTTTTTCCATGTGGTTCATTCCAAGACACCCCCATATATTTAAAAGCCGGTTAAGAGCACAGGCTGCTCTTCTCCGACTTCTGTTTATATTAGACCGTTTGTGCTGACCATTGCTCAACGTCCCAAATTTTGGTGACCCAATCCTCATAGAAATCAGGCTCATGGGAGACGAGCAGAATCGTACCTTTGTATTCCTGCAATGCCCGCTTCAGCTCAGCCTTGGCAACTACATCCAAGTGATTCGTAGGTTCATCGAACAAAATCCAGTTACTTTCGCGCATCATCAGCTTGCACAGACGCACTTTGGCCTGTTCGCCCCCGCTTAGCATACTCAGCGGACGGGTGATATGTTCATTTTTCAATCCACAACGGGCTAGATGTCCACGCACTTCATTCTGGGTGAGACTGGAGAATTCATTCCACACATCATCAATCGGTGTTAGATTCGCAGCCTTCACCTCCTGCTGGAAGTATGCAGCATTCAAGAAATCTCCGAGGTATGTTTTGCCGCTGTAAGTAGGGATAACGCCCAGGATTGACTTCAGCAGTGTTGATTTACCTACCCCATTGCAGCCAACAATAGCAATTTTCTCTCCACGCTCAATCATCATATTGAGCTTAGGCAGCAGCGGACGATCATAACCGATCTCGAAGTCAATCCCTTCAAACACCGTCTTCCCGCTGGCACGGCTCTCCTTGAACGAGAATGAAGGTTTGGCAGCTTCATCCGGACGTTCAATCCGCTCCAGCCGGCCAAGCTGCTTCTCACGGCTCTTCGCCCGGCCTGAAGTGGAAGCCCGCGCTTTGTTGCGCTGGATGAAATCCTCTTGTTTCTTGATGAACTCCTGCTGCTTCTCATATGCATCGATATGCTGATTCTTGTTCATGTCGGCCATATCCAGGAACCGCTCATAGTTGGCCGTATAGCGGGTCAATTTGGCAAATTCCAGATGATAGATGACATCCACGACTTTATTCATAAAATCGGTATCATGAGATATCAGAATGAACGCGTATGGATACTGCTTCAGATAGTTCGTCAGCCAGTCAATATGCTCCACATCCAGGTAGTTGGTAGGCTCATCAATTAACAGTACATTCGGTTTCTCGAGCAGGAGCTTCGCCAGCAGAACCTTGGTACGCTGTCCACCGCTGAGTGACGTTACGTCGCGATCCAGACCGATTGCGGCTAGACCGAGTCCATTAGCCATTTCTTCTACTTTTACATCAATCAGATAGAAATCACCGATATCCAGTTGTTCCTGAATTTCTCCCATCTGCTCCAGCAGCAGTTCCAGCTCCTCAGAGGTTGCCTCACCCATTTTCTCGGTAATAGCCATCATTTCATTCTCCAGTTCAAGGAGCGGCAGAAAAGCATCCTTCAGCACATCGCGCACAGTTTTGCCCGCAGTAAGAATGGTATGCTGGTCGAGATAGCCATAACGGACTTTTGGGGTCCACTCGACTTTCCCGCTGTCTTTAAGCAATTTGCCCGTCAAAATATTCATTAGCGTAGATTTACCGACGCCATTCGCTCCTACCAAGCCCACATGTTCACCGGGAAGCAAGCGAAAAGATACGTCCTTGAACAGCTCCCGGCCTCCGAAGTTGTGCGAAACGTCTTCTACTGTAAGTAAACTCATATATTCTCCATATGCTCCTATCTATATTTAAAAATGAGGCGGAATTCAGTTCTAACAAAATATACAACGATTCATTTTAGCACAAGTAAGCGCCGCACTGATACAGAAGATTAGCTTAAAACAGCAGTACGGGAAGACAAATACAAATATTTTCGCTATTTTTTCTGAAATAATCTACGATTTTTCGTAAAAATCTTTCTCCTATCATATTCTTTTAGCAGACGTTCAAGTGCTTCAGAGAGCTTTCCCTTTGCATGAAAAGGATCAGGCTGATAAGGTAAGCTGTGCACTTTGACTCCGCCCAAGGCAGAGCCCAGTAGATCAGCTGCAGACGGAGTAGAAAGCGGAAGACAGATTCTCCAGTTCGGCATGGGTGCAAGGTCAGTGCGTACCAGCCAATGCAAGGTATCCTCCATCCGCCAATCTGCTCCAGAAGCTATGAGCACTGGAATATCACTTGCCTTAAATTGCTCTATAGCCTCCTCATACCCCCCTGTTCCCAGATCCATAATCACAAAATTGTAAGATTCATTCGTCATGTAACTGATTTCACCTTCTGATGTCCTCTTATAGTAATGTACCCCTTTCCAGTTAACAGGCGTCCCTATTCTACCAGATTCAACTTCTGATTCCGGTTCCCCCAGCAGACCACAGATTCGGTCATAGATCCGTGAAGCGGGGTTGAAATCTACCCAAGCAACTGTACCAAACCGCCGCAGGCAAACACTGGCCGCTATTGAGGTGTGCGTTGTGCCCAGTCCCGGAGCAACACCAAGAAATGCAACCACAACCGTATGCTGGCTTGAACGGTCTAAGTCTAATTGGGTGCGCAGATATTTGCGGTTATCAGCATGTTCCGTTTCACTTTCAATCGGTTCCAGAACACTTAACACCGCTTGCGCGTTAGGGTATCTTTCTTCAGGATGCTGGCGCAGCAGCCGACGGATCACCGGAATCAATGGGTCAGGCAGGTGGGAACGCAGCTTTTCCTCCAGCCCTGACTGCCAACGGCTGAATTGCCCACCTGATGCCATATACAACAGCAACGCTCCCAATCCATACAGATCGGAGGCAGGCTCGCTTTGTCCTCCGCCATACTGTTCAGGAGCAGCAAAACCAACCGTACCTAGCTTCTCGGTGTCTTCACTTCCGTCTTTTCTAAACTTACGCGCAATGCCAAAATCAATCAGCATCAGCTCATCCCGGCCAGTCAGCATAATATTCCCAGGCTTCATATCCCTGTGAACAATCGGCGGATGATGCCCATGCAAATAATCCAATACCTTAAGCAGCTGTTGCGCATAACGGAGGATGCTTTTCACTGGCAGCGGTCCAGGATGTTGCGCAAGATATTCGCTTAAAGTGATACCCTCTATGTAATCCATAACCAAATAACAATGGCCCTCCCGGTCTGGCGGGAAGAAATCAACAACACCTGGCAGCAAAGGGTGACTCAAAGAAATCAGAAGTTCAGCTTCTGCCTGAATATCTCCATAGGAACCTTCTTGGTCGATACTCTCCTTCACCGCCCAGCGTTTTCCCGGCAGACGCAGGTCTTCAGCCAGATATACATGACTCATCCCCCCTGTTCCTAGATTTCCAGCGATTCTATATCGATTCCCGAGTATTGCTCCACCCTTGAGTTTTGTTTCAAAGATCACCGTAATTTCCTCCATTTCAATCCTTTATGATCCACAATAAAAAAGGAAAGCCTCCGTTATCCTCATATACAGCGGCATATTGCCGGCTATACTGGTAACGGGATGCTTTCCCTCTGTACAATCCATTCAGTTCTTAATACTTAATCATATAAAGTGTAATTTCATCACGGTTGTGGAACAGCTGTTTGGAGCGCTGAATCTGCATCCGCTCGCTTTCGAACATAGCGATAATTTCTTTAATTACCGCCAGCGGCTTCTTATGCATCAGCTTCACCGTGACAATAGCCGTTCCACCAGGTGACAAGCTGTGCAGCAGACCCGTGACCAGCTTGGCCATCAGCTTCGGACTCCAGCTCATATCGCAGACCAGCAGATCAAACTCATTATCCGAGAATTTTACTTCCCCGGCATTTTTGCGCAGGATCTTAAGTGACGGATTCTTACGGAGCGACTCATGCATCAGCGCCGGGTCAATCGCAGTCACCTTAAGTCCCCGTTCCAGCAAAAACGATGTCCATCCGCCTGGAGATGCGCCAATATCCACGGCATTCCGGAAGCTCTGGAACGGAATGGAGAACTCCCTTTCTGCTTCCATTAGTTTGAACTTTGCCCTTGAAATCTGCCCGTCCTCTTTACGGAAACGGATCATACCGCCATTCCAGCTCGACAGGTTGTCCTCAGGCCGGGATACACCGGCATACAGCGCTTCACCATCGGCATACACCGAAATGACCCAATCAGGTTCTTGTACGGTGAACTCCGCACCCAGATCCTGCAGCCGTTCCTGGAGCCATTCACGCAATTCCCCAGGGCTGTCCGGCCAGAAGGAGTTACTGCCCTTACGGACATGCAGGGACACCTTCAACCCTTCAAGCTCACTTCGTCGTCCCAGGTAGACAGCCAGCCGTTCCAGCGCAGACATGTCGCCCTGGTCTTGGAATTCAACAGGCTGAATATGCCGGAGAAAGATCGGCAGACTAGCGGCCAATCTGCGGGATACCTCTTCGGGCTCCGCTTCCAGCGTGGCCAGGAATATTTCACCCGGCAGCAGCAGTGTGCTTTTCACCGAGCCGAACAAGCGGCGCAGCTCTTCTTGAGCATATGGAGCAAAGCCGTGATTAGCGGTGCAAATATACCGCGAATGTACCTTTTCCTCCGGAGCATGAGTATGCTGGGGGGTTAATTCTATAAAATCGTTCAAAGGGTTGTGCCTCCAGGTCTTATTTTTATCCAGGGACGACCGCTATCCCATTCTATATCAGCAGGAATATCGTAAGTGGCCAAGATCATTTCTTTTGTTAACACTTCTTCTTTGGGGCCAGAACCAGCCAGCTTGCCGCCACGGATTAACGCTACATGTGTAAAGAGCGGTACAATTTCCTCAACATGATGGGTAACATATACAACGGATACGTCACGCTGCCTCAGCTTATCGATCTCGGCAAGCATTTTCTCACGCTCGTATAGATCTAGTCCGGCACAGGGCTCATCCAGAATCAGGAGTTTGGGCTCTGCCATCAGGCAGCGTGCCAGCATTGCCTTCTTACGTTCCCCTTGGGACAAGGTTCCAAACGGATGATAGGCCATCTCACCGAGATTCATATCCTCCAGCATCCGGATCGCCTGGTCATGCACCGTACGAGGAATTTCCTGATAGAAACGAAGGTAAGCATAGGCTCCTGTAGCGACTACCTCCCATACGGGATCAGTCAGCGACAGCTTCTCCATCAAAGAGGGTCCGATATAGCCAATTTCCTTGCGCACCTCGCGCAGATCACACTGGCCGTACTTATAGCCTAACACCTCAACCGTACCTTTGCTTGGAAACAGATAGCCAGTCATCATTTCCAGCAGTGTGGTTTTGCCTGAGCCGTTGCGGCCAAGAATTACCCAGTTTTCGCCTTGTTTCATTTCAAGTGATACATCATCCAGAATCAGGCTATGCTCCCTGCGCAGGGACAGATGTTGTAAAGATATCATTATGAGGTCACACTCCTTATGTAGTCCAGCATCCGTTCCACTGAGCCCATTGAATAATAAACAGCCGGAACCTTACTGCGGTCAGCCGGGGCAACCAGTAGTGCAGGCACACTGGAAATCTGGTACATGTTCACCAACCTCGGCAGCACATTTACATTACCCGTTGCGATCAATAGTTCTTCCGGCAGTAGATGCTCAGTTACCTCCAGCATACGGCGGGCGGCTTTACAGGTTCCGCATAGCGGTGTATATAAAAATATCACCAAAGGTTCGCTCCCGCGTTCCAGTGCATTTAGCAATTCTTGTTGGTTCATCTCTTTCATCGGCTCACCGTCCCGGAGGTTATCTCCAGAAGTCTGGACGGATTCAGCGGGCCATTATGAAGTCTAACACCATCAGGTAGAGCTGGATACAAAATTTCATACATTTCCCGGCGTCCTTGCAGACTGGAGGTATGCAGATATATTTCGCGGGGGAAAAGCTTTTCCAGCACGATTCTTCTAGCTACTTCGCTGCCGCTGAAGTCATCTGGCCCCATATCAAAATCAAGCGATAAGATACGAACTTCACATTCCCGGAGCAGCAGCAGACATTCTTCCGTGGAACGTGCCAGTGTAAAGCCCTCAGGCCGTCTGCGGCAGTCGTCCATGAATAAATTGATCATTGCTGCACCTCCTCTTCATACCATCTGCGTACGATAGCCATTTCTTGGCGGTGAGTCCCGTCCGGTCCCTTCCCGGTCTCAAGGGCAATGGCCACCCGTTGAAATGGTTCGGTAATCAACAGACTGCGCAAGCCAGCTTCACCTATACAGCCTTTGCCGATATTTGCATGCCTGTCCCTCTGCGAACCAAAAGCATATAATGAATCGTTCAGATGAACTGCCACAAGATACTTCCAGTAGCCAAGGGTCGTGCCCTTAACGATGAAGTCTTCAGTAGATTTCGGATTCCAGATCCCGGCGGCAAATGCATGACAGGTGTCCAGACAAAATCCGATTTTGTCCGGGTAACGGCTCAGTTCACGGATCTTGACCAGTTCTTCCAGCGTTATGCCTTCCTTGCCATGATTACCAGCCTGATTCTCAATCAGCAGCTTGGCCTGCCCGTCCCAGTTAACCAGTGTGTCATTTATACATTGTATAATATTTTGATAACCTTGTAATGGCTCGATGCCGGCAAAATGTCCAAAATGGACCACAATACCCAGCGAACCGCAAGCTTCAGCAATCCCCAGATCATTCAGAAGAGAGTCCACCATCATCTTCCGGGATGCTGAATTTGCCGCCAGATTGACTGGATAAGGAGTATGCGCGATCGATTCCATCCCCTTATCCTTGCAAAAGGCGGCACAGCTCTCCGCATCACGCAAGTCCATCTGCTTTAGCTGCAGACTGCGTGGATTCTTCGGAAAATATTGAAAACACCCAGCACCGCTCTCCCAGGCAAACCTGGCTGCACGCCCGAATCCGCCGCGAGTGCTGACATGTGCCCCGATTTTGGGCCTATTCGGCATGCTGGCAATCCGGGCAATAGAACACTTTGCGTCCGGACAGCTCTATTTTGACAATATTCCCCCCGCCGCGTAAGCAAGGTTCGCCTTCACGGTCATACACTTTGCAGTGATCATTATAGGAACCAGTAACCGTGTCCCCGGACATAAAAGGCATTTCCATATAACCGCCGATCTCAGTAGCTTCTGTCAGTACCTTACGTACACTGTCGTACAGCCTTCCCACCGCTTCCGGTGTAAGATTCTGCACCAGCGTGGTTGGAAGGAGCTTTGCCTCAAAAGCTATTTCATCAGCATAGCAATTGCCAACCCCGGCCATAACCTGCTGGTTGACCATCAGACTCTTCAGCGACCCCCTGCGGCCTTTCAGAAGTCCCGCGAACCGCTCCGGCGTCATGCGCCGGTCCAGCAGCTCCGGCCCCAGCTTGCCCATTGCCGCTTCGCTCTCCTTAACGGACAGAAGGTGCAGATATCCAAGCCGGAGTCCCATGAAATACAGAATGTGTTCTCCAAAAGCAAGCTCCACCTGTGTTGTACGGTCAGGACGCTCTTCCTCAGTCCCGTAGAACAAAAGCCCTCCAAGCATCAAATGCAGCAGCAGCCTGCGGCCATCATGAAGATGGAACAGGATGTGTTTGGCTCGCCGCTCCACAAATACTATGCGGGCTCCAAGCAGCGCCTGGGTGAATGCTTCAGTATCCATATTAATAGTTTTTTCACGGTTTACGGTTACGCCCGTAATTGGAACATTTATAAGATGCTGGCTAAGCAGCTTTCTGTAATTCTCCATTTCCGGCAGTTCCGGCATAATTACATCTTCCCTTCGTAGGTAGGTAAAAGCATACCTTTGACATTATACACCGAGTGCAAGCATAAGTTCAGCTAAATCAGTATAAATTTCATCCGGTGTCACTCCGGTTAAGCGTTGATAGTCCTCCAGATTGTCCCTAGTTGTAAGCCCCGTCAGCACCAGAATAGTCTTGCACCCTGCACGCACACCTGCGGAAATATCGGTTCGCATGTTGTCCCCAACCACAACAGCCTCACCCGGGTCAATTCCAAGCAGCGATGTTGCATAGGTTATGAGGTGCGCTTCAGGTTTGCCAATGACAACAGGAGAAAATCCGCTTGCCGCTTCAATTGCGGCGCCCAGCGTACCAGCTCCAGGCATAACACCGTCATCCGAAGGAAGCATCAGATCGGGGTTAGTGAGCACGAATTTTGCCCCTTCACGAATCCAGCGGGAAGCTTGCGCAAGGGAATCATATGTAAAAGACCGGTCAATGCCTTGTACAACATAATCCGGCGCTTCGGTCACAAGGACAAGCCCTGCTTCGCGGCAGGCTTCGATTAACCCCTCTTCCCCAAGTATCGCCACTGTTGCCCCCGGTGATTCCCCAGCGATATAGCGGGCTGCCGCTAAGGAGGAAGTGCATACTTCTTGTGGCTCTGCTTCAATCCCCATTCCACGCAAATGAGCCGCTACACCGGCGGGAGTCCGGGAAGAATTGTTCGTTACAAACAAATAGGGAATTCCCGCCTTACGAAGTCCGGCGATGAGCAGATCTGCACCAGGAATCATCTGTCCTCCGTGGTACAACGTTCCGTCCAAGTCGATCAACAATCCTCCAATAGAGTTCATAGATGCCTCCATTTCGCCTTTAGTTCATAGTGTAAATATTTAATCACATTATTCTTTTATTCAGCTATTGCATATACAAAATTTCCAGTTGTTCTCCATCGGGAAATAAGCTGATTTCATGGGCATTTTGGTGTAAAGCTTGCTGTTTTTTCGTCAAATTCTTAGTTTCTTCGTTATCTTTTCAGCCTGTTAATTCTTTTCATTCAACAGACCTCGTCGAACGCTAGCGAACACCCGCCACGCCGGTCTTTTTTTGGCACAAAACTGTCATTTCCTGCGCTTTCCCGGAAAATAATTCACTTTCCCGGATCATTTCCTCAAGGATTTCCCGGCGATCTGCGATATACAGGAAAGGTACAGAACTCTTCAGCCAGCAGTGTCTGAGGGAATATTGCCTGCGCTTCCATAAGAAGCGGCAGCAGCTCTTCTTGTGAAGTGTAGCGAGAACTGAAGTGAGTCAGGAGCAGCTCCCGCGCACCAGCTTCACAGGCCAGCTCAGCAGCCTGGACGGCGGTACTATGATGGTACTGATGAGCCATATCCTTCAGATCATGACCAAAAGTGGCCTCATGAATAATCAGATCTGCACCCAGGGAAAGTGGCAGTACTCCATCACAGGGTCTGGTATCTCCCAGCACGGTTATTATACGGCCTCTTTTCGGTGCATTCACTACTTCCGAAGCACGGATCAGAATGCCTTCCTCAGTCGTTACATCCTGCCCCTTTTTCAATATGCCATAGAGCGGACCTGGTTTCAGGCCATAGCTTTGCAATAATTCTGTATTCAGATTGCCCGGACTGTCTTTCTCTGTCACCCGGTATCCATAACTATCGATCCGGTGTTCCAGCAGGCCAGCTTCAACCTTGAAGCTGTCGTCCTCGAAGAGAAGTCCTCCGCTATGTTCAACAATCTCAATGGAATATGGAATTCGGGATTGACTGACGGATAAGGAGACATCCAGATAAGCTTTCAGACCCGGCGGGCCATATACAGTAAGCGGTCCTGTGCCACCTTGATAACCTCGGCTGGACAGCAGGCCCGGCAAACCAAACAAGTGATCACCATGTAGATGGGTAATAAATAGCTTCTCAAGCTTCCCCAGCCGAAGCGGTGAACGGAGAATCTGGTGCTGAGTACCTTCTCCACAGTCGAACATCCAAAAGCTTCGCCGTTCTTCCATCAGCCGGAGTGCAACCGACGTTACATTCCGCTGCAGAGTGGGCACTCCCGCATTCGTACCCAAAAAGTATATTTCCACTCATGCTCCTCCTCTCTATATTCTTTGGAACTCATCAAATTCTACCCTTTTTGGAACAAAAAATCATCTTTCCGATAATCGTACAGCTCCAACAAAAAACCTCCCGGTTACGGGAGGTTCCGCTCTAATAGGGTGCAGTACCTGTAGATTGAGTGTATGGGAAAAGGAGCTTATTGCTTCTCCACATTAAAATACTGAGCTTCAGGGTGTGCGAATACCATTGCTGATACTGAAGCCTCTGGTTCCATCATAAACCCTTCAGTCAGCTCGACGCCAATATCCTCAGGTGACATAAGCTTGAACAAAGGTCCTTGATCCTCAAGATCCGGACAAGCGGGATATCCAAAAGATACGCGGATTCCCTGGTATCGTGCTCCATGTCTTTGCTTCATGGTCATATCGGCTGGGTCCGGGAATCCCCATGTATCCCGCATCATATGATGCACACGCTCCGCTAATCCCTCAGCAACCTCCAGAGCCACCGCCTGTAGAGCGTGCGAGCGAAGGTAATCGCCTTTATCCCTCAGTTCTGCAGACATTTCACGGACACCATGTCCTGCCGTAACCACCAGGAAACCGACATAATCCATAACTCCGCTGTCAACAGATTTGAGGAAGTCTGCCAGACACAGATAAGGCTCCACACTCTGGCGAGGGAAAGTGAAGGTATGAAGAACCCTGGTCGTATCCTGAGGGTCGTAGATCAGTACGTCATTACCTCTTCCTTGAGCAGGGAAAAACTGATACATGGCATGAGGAGTTATGGTACCCTCCAGCATAGCTTTATGGAGAATTTCATCTACTGTTTCTTTGAGTTCGACTGTACGCGGGTCACCAGCAGCAAGCTGAGCTTCCACTGATCCCTTCAGTCCAAGATGATGGCCCAGCAGCATCTGCATATTTACATAGGGGATAATATGTCCCAAAGGATAATTACGCAACACATGCCGCTCCAGATCAGGCGGTGTAAATACTGGCGCGTCAGCCGAAATCTTGGAACGGACTGCCCTTGTCAGCACCGGCATCTCCTGCTGAGGAGCTACAGCTACCGCTGTCTCTGCTTCAAGGCGCACTTCCTCTTCAATTTTCAAACGTTCATCCGGATTCATTAACCGGTTGGCAATATCGAGACCATCCATTGCATCTTTGGCATAGAGCACCAGACCGTCGTATTCCGGGCGGATGCGCGTCTTAGTGAACTTGCGCGTCAATGCAGCTCCGCCAACCATGATCGGCACATCGATACCTGCTGTGCGCAGATCCTGAGCTGTCAGCACCATTTGCTGCGCCGACTTCACGAGCAGGCCGGACAGGCCAATCGCATCTGCCTTTTCCCGCCGGAACGCTTCAATAATATTCTCCGGTGGTACTTTTATACCCAGATTGATAATCTGATAACCATTATTAGAGAGGATGATCTCCACCAGATTTTTTCCGATGTCGTGTACATCACCTTTGACTGTAGCCAGCATGATCTTGCCCTTCACAGAAGTCTCATCCTTCTGCATGAATTGCTCCAAGTGGCTGACAGAAGCCTTCATCACTTCAGCGCTTTGCAACACTTCTGCGACAATCAGCTCATTGTTGTTGAACAGTCTTCCGACTTCTGACATTCCAGCCATGAGCGGTCCGTTAATGATCTCGAGCGGTCCTGACTGGGTCAGCGCTTCGTTCAGATCGGGAATCAGGCCTTCCTTGGTCCCTTCCACTACATAGGAAGCCAAGCGTTCCTCCAACGAGAGGTTGGAGATTTTCTCTTTCTTCTCCACCTTCTTACCGCGAAAAGCAGCAACGAAGGCAGACAGTGTATCATCATTGGTATTATAGATCAACTGCTCGGCCAGATTACGTTCTTCTTCAGAAATGGATGCATAACGCTCTACCTTTTCCGTATTCACAATGGCATAGTCCAGTCCGGCCTTGGTGCATTCATAAAGAAATACAGAGTTAAGCACCTCGCGCCCCGCTTCAGGCAGACCAAACGAAACATTGCTGATGCCTAGAATCGTATGCACTTCAGGAAGGGCTTCTTTAATTAGCCGAATGCCATCAATTGTCTCCTTAGCAGAACCAATATACTGTTCATCTCCTGTTCCTACAGGAAATACCAGTGTATCAAAAATCAGATCTTCCGGCGCCAGACCATACTTATTAACCAGCAAATCGTATGAGCGTTTCGCAACTTCCAGCTTATCTGTAGCTTTAATAGCTTGTCCCGTTTCATCTATTGTACCCACAACAATGGCAGCGCCATATTTATGAATCAACGGAGTAACCAGCTCGAATTTTTCTTCACCATCTTCAAGGTTAATGGAGTTAATAATTGCTTTACCCTGACAATACTGCAATGCCAGATCAATTACCTTGGGATCGGTGGTATCAATCATTAACGGAACCTTTACCTTTTTGACCACCAGCTCCAAAAACTTCTTGATATCCTCACTCTCATCACGGTCCGGGTCCTGGACACAGACATCAATCACCTGCGCACCGCTTTTGACCTGGGCCCGGGCAATCTCGGAAGCCTCTTCATATTTACCTTCCACAATCAACCGTTTGAACTTCCGTGAGCCCAGAACATTCGTGCGTTCACCTACCATATATGGGCGGTTATCGCTCTCAATATATACAGGCTCAATTCCGGAAAGTGCCGGAGGGTGAACTCCATCCAGTCCACGTGGCGGATATTCTGCAAGCGCCTCAGCCATCGCCCGGATATGATCCGGTGTTGTTCCGCAACAGCCTCCGGCAATATTTAGCCAGCCTTTTTCAGCAAAACCAGCAAGCTTGCGGGCAAGCGAATCCGGAGACTCATGATAATTACCATTTTCATCAGGCAGTCCCGCATTCGGATAGCAGCTTACTGCTGCTGAGGAGATTGCCGAGAGTGAACGGATATGATCACGCATAAACTCTGGTCCGGTTGCACAATTGAGCCCAATGGAGATGGGTTTCAAATGCTCCAGCGAAATGTAAAAGGCTTCAATATTCTGTCCGGCAAGTGTAGTCCCCATCGGTTCAATTGTCCCGGAGATCATAACAGGCAGGGTTATACCTGTCTGGTCAAAAGCATTACGGATAGCGATGCTACCAGCTTTGACATTAAGTGTGTCCTGAGAAGTTTCAAGCAGCAGTGCATCCACTTTTCCGTCGATCAATGCAACCGCCTGCTCCTCATAGCTCTTCACAAGATCATGGAATGTAACTCCACCCGTCACGGAAAGGGTTTTTGTTGTTGGTCCCATAGCCCCAATCACATAGCGCGGATGGTCAGCTGTATCATATTTATCCACGGCATTACGGGCCAGTCTGGCAGCTTCGAGATTGATCTCGCGAGCCTTCTGTGGGATATCATATTCGGCAAGCACGACCGAAGTCGCACCAAAAGTATTTGTCTCAATTAAATCTGCTCCGGCTTCCAGGTATTTCTCATGAATATCCTGTATAACCTCTGGCCGGGTAAGCACCAGCATTTCATTACAGCCATCAAGTTCTTCTCCGCCAAAATCAGCACCGGTAAGCGGCACCTGTTGAATCATCGTACCCATTGCTCCGTCAAGAATCAGTATGCGCTTTTGTAAGCTTTCAGCAAGTGTGAATTTAGCCACTTTCTATCCCCCCAGTAAAACATTAGAGTAAGTTTAGCAGAATATACGGAATTCGAAAAGCCTTCCTTTCCACTCTGCATTATCTGTAATGGTTGCGGCAACTCCCGCTATTAATGATTTTGATCATACTATGGCTGTACAACAAGTTTTTTGCTGGGCATGGAATGCTGTGTCCGCGCACTCACATGGGATGTCACTGTATAATCGCCCTCGCTCTTTAATACACCTTCAGCCCTATATGTACCTTCCCCTGCGGATTCACCAGTCAGCTCCAAAGTCTGCTCCTTATTACTGTTATTTACGATTTCAAAAAGCACCTCTTTTGCATCATCCACCGGTTCGCCATCTTGAGTGACATGTGCTTCAAAAGTTACCTTCTGTCCTGCCGTAACCTGCTGTGGATTCCAATTCAACTCTACTTTTATGGGCTCCATAGACATATTTGCCGCAGAATGCATATTAGACTCCGACTTTGCACCTTCAGAACAGCCCGAAAGAGTTGCTGCAATGATTACCGATAAACACGCTGCCAGCTTCCTTTGATTGATCATTTGGAGTTCCCCCGAATCAAGTTAGGATAATATGATACTGACATACTGTGAAGCATTTCTTTACTATTATACACATAATACTCAGATAATCAGTAATCAAGCTGTTTTTCCTGCCTCATTTTGTGACATTGATCATATCAAATTGCATATTTAAACAAATTTTCTTGCACAAAAAAAGCCGCATCCCGACTTAGTCAGGATAACGGCTCTTGGAAGAGGCCTATAAAGATTTCACGAGTGGAAGAAGCTCACTGAGATGTTCAATCTGATAATCAGGTGTAATATCAGGATCAGTTTCTTTGCCGGTGCGGTTAATCCATACGGTAGTCAGACCAGCACTGAGCCCGCCAAGAATATCTGTAGTCAGCTTATCACCAACCATAATTCCGTCCTCAGGAGAAATATCGAGAAGCTCCATCGCATGGGTGAAGATCTCTTTGTCCGGCTTGCCTTTACCGAAGTTCCCCGAAATAACAATGTGGTCAAAATAAGGAATCAGCTCAGGCACACTATCCAGCTTCTCCTGCTGCAATGCAGGGCACCCATTCGTCAAAAGCAGCAATTTCACCTTACCTTTGAGTTCATCCAGTACATGCAGAGTCTCATCATAGATATAAGGCCGGTTGCGGCGTTCTGCAGCAAATGTAGCTGCCAGCTTTGCCGCAAGTGCCTCATCCTCCACTCCCAGTGCAGCTAGTCCACGGCGCCAGGACTCTTTGCGGTAGACAGGAGCAAGCTGCTCCATCTGGCGGAATTCATGCTGCTTCCCAGCTGTAAAATTCCCCCATAGCGCTTCAAATGGATTAATTCCAATTAGCTTGGTGAACGGAAACGTTTCATATGATTCATACAGATTCCTGGCTTCCCTGCGGACAGCTGCTTCCAGCTCCTTAGGATCGACGGATTCACCTGCTGCTTCACTGGCATATCGAAAGGCTTCTTCAACACTTCGTTCATCCCAGAGCAATGTGTCATCAAGGTCAAAGAGTACGGCGGAAATCGGCATTATAGTTCTCCCTCTCCCTATACTGGATGTATCTTTCTATTCGCTCACGTATTCCACATGATTTTGTTTGGCGAACTGTTCCAAACGTTCGGCCATAGCATTAATGTCATAACGGTTGAACAGCCTGGAGAATACCCACTGTGTGCGTTTGCCTTTGTACTTAATGGAAACTGCGCCACGTGTTACGGTAATCTTCTCAATATCCGCTGCAGGAAGATGACGTTCACGGTTGTATTTAATAGTAGAAAGTCTGGCACGTTCAACTTTCAAATAGGGACGTCGGAAAAACAGCAATGCCGCGAGCAGAAAATAGAGTACAACTCCCAGCCAGTTGGCAAGAATGCCGCTGTTCTTAGCTTCGTCTATTGAGCCAACTACCCAAAACATTAGGCCAAGCATTACCAACACTACAGGAAACACGATATTGCGGCCTCTAAAAATATCACCGCTCTTTGCAGCGGCAGAAGTCGTTGAAGCATAGATAGATTCTTTCCCCTGCTTCTTGCGTTGCTTATTAATTTGCTGTGTGTTACGTTGAACCATTCTTTCCCAAGAACGGGCCATGTTAGTTCCCCCTAGTCATCCAATTATATCTATGAAAAGGAACAAAGCCTCATTTATTCTCGCCCTGTTGCCTTGTTCATGTACTTATTTGTCCACAATTTCAATGTTATTGAGCTGCGCACGGAAGTTACTGCGGATATTGCCCAGGTAGATCTCCCGGAGCTTGGCTCTTTCGGTGAGTTCTTCCTCAGTCAGGCCGTCACTCTTCTGTTTGCGTGCTAATTCATTGATACGGGCGACCAATTCGTCAATGTTCAATATGTTCCCCTCCCTATAAATTCATTCTAACTTTGCCATGAGAAAAAGAGCTTGTCAAGGTCTCCTCCCTGAAAGCTCCTGGTATCTGTCTATAGGTACTTCATTAATATTAATATACAGGTAAGCTCAGCACATCTCCGGCCTTGATATTACTATTCTCTAGACCGCTTGACCGTTTAATTCCTTCTATATATACAGCCGTTTTCATATCAGCCGGTTTATTCTTAAGTGCAATACTCCAAAGTGTGTCCCCGCGTTCAACAACAACTCTCTTCTCCTGCTTGGCCGGCAACACCGATCCTGCAAAAACATTACCTACCACGGTAAATCCCGAAATCACTAACAGAAAAATCAAGGCCACCTTAACCAGAGTGTCCTGATGGAACATTCCTCGGCATGATGTCACTAAGGACAAAAGAATATTATCTAGTCTATCAGAAGAAGCAGAGTGGGTTCTGGCTGTATGGTCCTCATGAACCTCGTCGTAAATACTACGGTAAGTACTGTACTTTAACATATTAACCGACCTCCAAACACTTGTTCTTACTTTCAAAATCAATATAACACGAACATGTGTTTTGATCAACACATTTCTTCGAACAATTGTTCCCTTATATTTCACTACTCATTTTCTGCCCAAAATAACTATTCTCAGCCCCCATCTACTCTTTCTATCATTTTAGAACTTATGTTTGTACGAACGGAAGTTCTATGTTATAATTTTCCCAAACATAGTATATGGGGTTGATTCCGATGTCAAAGATTTCGAGTCGTCAACTGGCGATCCTGGAATTTATTCGTAACGAAGTCCGCAGCAAGGGTTATCCGCCTTCTGTCCGGGAAATCGGCGAAGCTGTAGGACTGGCTTCCAGCTCCACGGTACATGGTCACCTGGACCGGTTGGAGAAGAAAGGTCTTATCCGCCGTGACCCTACGAAGCCACGGGCAATAGAATTGCTAGGACAAGAGGATTCCGAGAATGTTCATCAGTTCGTTCAGACGGTAACACGCATTCCAGTCGTTGGAAAGGTTACCGCCGGGGTACCGATTACAGCAACAGAGAATATTGAGGATTACTTTCCGTTGCCGGCTCATTATGTAGGTGATGATAAAGTGTTCATGCTTTCTGTGCTAGGTGACAGTATGGTTGATGCTGGCATTATGAATGGTGACTATGTAATCGTCCGCCAGCAGCAGACTGCAGATAACGGAGATATCGTTGTAGCCATGACCGAAGAAGATGAGGCAACAGTTAAGACCTTCTACAAGGAACGAGACCATATTCGTCTGCAGCCGGAGAATCCGGCTTATGAGCCCCTTCGTCTGAATCGTGTTACGATCCTGGGCAGAGTTATAGGCCTATTCCGCGATATTCACTAGCCCCCTCTTAATGAAACTGTTCCGCAGTCTAGCGGAGCAGTTTTTTCTTTAGTTATCTATTGTTTCCTTATTTTCTTTATACATTCATCACAATGGATGGCTCTCTCCCGTTCTACATGCCTGTCTATCCTTACAAGAACATTTGTTCGCTTCGGTTGATCAAACAAATATACCAGAACTCTCCCTACACTCCGATCATATCCTGATGATAAAAGGAGCGTTGACCAAGATGCCCAATTATCGGATCATTACCGATCTCTCCCAGCGAATGCTCTATTTACTTGACAATGAGACTGTAATTAGAGGGTTTCCTGTCGGGATCGGGAAGATACTGTCCGTCTCTCCAGTCGGAGAATATACCATTATCAACAAACAGAAAAACCCCGGCGGCCCTTTCGGAGCCTTTTGGATGGGCCTATCCAAGCCTCATTACGGAATACACGGAACCAATGACCCTTCCTCCATCGGTAAGAGGGTATCCCATGGCTGTATCCGTATGTACAATGAAGATGTGTTATTCCTTGCAGCAACAGTGCCTGTTGGAACCCGTGTAACCATTAGGGAATAAATAAAATTTGGAGCCAACAGTGATTGGAACTAAAGTCCGTTCGAAGAGCACCCACACAAGCGTCAACATTACATCTATTTGTAAAACAAAGGGGCGTCCCAAGCAGCCATTTCACGGCTTTTTCGGGACACCCCTGTCATGTTCAAACATTTTTTTCTCACGTTAACAGGAATTCTGAGTTAATATGTCGAAACCTGTATATTGGCAAATTAAATCTTGAAAGGAAGTGTCTGGTTTGAATCAATCCAAAATTAGAACACATGTCGATTTTAAAGTCGATGCATTAGGTAAGCTCTCCAATCTTCTACTCAACAATAATCATGGGGAACGCAAGGTTAATATCCTTACAGCCTTCGGCAGCATCCAAGGTAATGTAGCAACGACTAACAGCAATGAGGATGTATTTAATCTCAAATCATTGATGGATGATGTCATTGTTGATGAATACATCTCCTACTTAGGTGCAGAACATCCTGAAAAGACTTTCAATTACAATTTCGTAGTTTTGGATAATGTCGTTGTACGGCCATTCGCCAACTTCGCTACTGAAATTGAATATAAACAGCTGATTGTCTATGCTGAGCAAATAACGTCCTTCAACTTCATGTAAAACCTGCGTATAACTACATATAGAAGCAGTAATCGGCTAATGTCCTCCCGGCGACCTTTCTTATAACTTTCAAAACCCGGGAGCATTGTGCCATACCACAGACTTGCTCATATCCGGGTTCATCTCTTAATTAGTCTTCAGCCCCGCAAGAATTGATACCTGCTCCGCCAGTTTCCTGCTGCCTCAGTAATCCTACAGGCTTCCATTATCCTTCATCCATCATTAACCGTCCGTTATAGTAAGATATCTTTCGCGTTCTGTCGACACAATCCACAGCAACAGCAAAAGAGCCGCTATTCAGCAGCTCATACAGTCTGTTTAAACTTCCTTAATCTTAATGGATATAACATTCGCCGGATTAATGTGTTTGCCGCCCGCCAAAATCCATTATGTAAGTCCGCAAACGTCCTAATTCTATTAGACTATTCTTGCTTCTTCGGTACACGGACCCTGAACTCAAATCCTTCCCGGCTGTAACACATCCCTGCTACAAGTACATCTTCAGGCGTCCATCTTTGCACAGGTCCGGCATAATCTGCAATGACATGGGGTTTGCCCTCAATCAATTGGACGACGTATACTTTAACTTGAGCGAGAGCTGCCGCGAACAAATCGGCATCACTCGTCAGAACTTTATATGTTGATTTCAAAACAGCTCCTCCTTGTCTCCTGATTCTTATTCTCATAAATCACATGTTTTCAAACACATTATGTAAAAATCAAAATTCAGCAATACTCCTTGAGGCAAGTAGTTCACTAGAAAACTAATAGTAGTTACCTACTTAAATACCACGCTTATGTGTCCATTAATCAGAGCAAGGGTGTAAATTTCATTCTATAGGTAGTATACAGCCACATGGAACAATATGTAAACGTTTTTTAGCGAGCTTAATTTATTAAAATAACAGTATTATTCATTTTTAATAATTTTTAATGGGAAGTTGCTTTTCCTGGATTTGCATGTCAATTTCATGACTTGACTTGCCTTTCTTCCCTAGATTTGATAAGACTAAGTTAGTTTGTTCCCAGACTGGATGATAAGGAGAATGCACTTTGGAAGAAATACGAATTCAAAAAAAGGACCGTGCCGTCAGCTTTAGGGTGATTGAGGAGGAAGGTGAGTATATCGTTTTTGATATGTCACTCTCAAACCCGGGAAGCAGCCGCACCAATTATACTGGTAAGCAGTTCGCTGAAGCTTGGAAGGCAGTCGAATCAATCCTAGGCGAAACAGAGATTCCTGATGAAATCATTAAATATGCTAAATCCTGATTTCAAATGAACGGCCCCGGCAATCGGGGCTTTACTTTTTCCACAGTGACTGACCAAATGCCGCCAATAAGAAAAAGTATTATTCACTCCGCACCTCTATTGTTTAAAGTCTCAAGTAATGAAATTTTGGTAGCCAACCTATCTTCAAGGAGGGACTGTACTTGCTCCAGTTCTCTCCTTTTACGTTCGATTTCTTTCATTTTGTGTCGGAGGAACGCTATTTTACGGTTCACGCGCAAGCTTTCTCCCCCAACAGCCTGGTTCAGCTCCTTAAGCTCCGCTAATGTGAATCCGGCTGCTTGAAGCATTTTGACCATTAGTAATTCCCCTACTATATCTTCTTCATAATCCCGGTAATTGTTAACTCCCCGATGCACATAGCGGCGATCCAGAATTCCCTCCTTCTCATAATAGCGAATGGTTGGAGCAGTAAGTCCTGTCTTTTGAACCAACACATGGATTTTCATGAGTATCTCCTTAAAAAGACTCCACGCAGTGGGGCCTTGGCGTGGGGATGTTCAGATCTATACAATACATAACATATTCTGAAGCAGGCTACTATGATAAATCACAATCATTTTCCACAGCAAAAAAGCCCTCAACGCCAAAGGCGTCAAGGGCAACTACATACTAGTAAAGCGTCATGTATTGGTCTCTTTCCCATTCGTGAACCTGTGTACGGTAAATATCCCATTCGATCTCTTTCAGCTCGTAGAAATGAGCCAGTGCATGCTCACCAAGGGCTTCAGTGATAACGTGACTACGGATCAATTCGCTAAGCGCTTCCTTCAGGTCTGACGGAAGACTAGGAATTCCTTCTTCAATACGCTCTTCCTCAGACATTACATAAATGTTGCGGTCGATAGGAGCAGGTAGCTCCAACTGACGCTTGATACCGTCAAGACCTGCCTTTAACATTACAGCAAGTGCCAGATAAGGGTTAGCTGCAGGATCCGGGTTACGAACTTCAATACGTGTACTAAGTCCTCTGGAAGCCGGGATACGGATCATTGGACTACGGTTACTGGCAGACCAAGCTACATAGCAAGGTGCTTCATAACCAGGTACAAGACGTTTGTAAGAATTCACTGTCGGGTTCGTAATGGCTGCAAAAGCACGTGCATGCTTCAAGATACCTGCCATGTAATAACGGGCAGTTTTGCTTAGTCCAAGAGTGTCACTCTCATCGTAGAACATATTTTCACTGCCCTTGAACAGGGACTGGTGGGCATGCATTCCGGATCCATTCATACCAAAAAGAGGTTTAGGCATAAAAGTAGCATGCAGGCCGTGCTGACGTGCAATTGTCTTTACGACGAGCTTAAAGGTTTGAATTTGGTCGGCAGCCTTAATGGCATCCGCATATTTGAAATCAATCTCATGCTGACCGTAAGCTACTTCATGGTGGGAAGCTTCAATTTCAAAACCCATTTCTTCCAGCGTCAATACGATTTCGCGGCGGCAGTTCTCCCCAAGATCCATCGGCGCCAAATCGAAATATCCACCCTGATCGTTTAATTCTGTTGTCGGATTGCCCTTCTCGTCGGTTCTGAACAGGAAGAACTCCGGTTCCGGTCCAACATTCATCGCCGTAAAGCCCATTTCTTCAGCTTCCTTAAGGCAACGTTTGAGAATACCACGCGGGTCTCCGGCAAAAGGTGTTCCATCAGGCATGTACACATCACAAATCATACGTGCAACCCGGTTTTCAGTAAACCAAGGGAAGATAACCCAGGTGCTGAGGTCTGGGAAGAGGTACATGTCAGATTCCTCGATACGTACATAACCTTCAATGGAAGAACCATCGAACATCATTTTGTTGTCTAGGGCTTTTTCCAACTGGCTAACAGGAATTTCTACATTCTTGATAGTACCGAGCAGGTCGGTAAACTGCAGGCGGATGAAACGGACATTTTGCTCATTTGCGATACGAAGGATATCTTCTTTTGAGAAGCTCACTTTACCCTCTCCCTTTCACGTCTCTTTGTATTATTTATTAAAAAACCGGGATAGCTCGCCTTGAATAAGAGATACTTGTCCCGGTCTTTTACCGGAAACCAGTTCCTGCTTCAATAAACGGTGCAGCTGTGAATCAGATAATTCTCTACGTCTAACCTCAGTGTCAGGGGTAATGACAGTAGCCTCTTCCGATTCCTTCGATACAGGGTTCATCACCTGCTTGATACCGGCAATGTTTACCCCTTTCTCAATCAATGCCTTGATCTCCAACAGGCGTTCTACATCATTGAATGAGAACAACCGCTGATTGCCGGATGTGCGCGCGGGCACGATCAGGCTGTGCTGCTCATAATAACGAATTTGTCTTGCAGATAAATCGGTTAGCTTCATTACGATTCCTATAGGAAATAATGCCATATTTCTGCGGATTTCATCACCCATGACTCATCCAACCTTCCAATGATCTTTTTCTCATCTCATTGTACATTTCCTTATTTGGCGTGTCAATGGTGTGTAAGATATTCTCACAACATTTTATATAACCTGTAGAAATCAAGTGAAGTGAGTGTCAGCTAAAACATAACATGACCTCCGAAGTATATCACAGAGATCAATTGACAAGCAAAAGACTGATTACTGTGCCACACAAAAAAACTCATCAGCATAAGCGGATGAGCTATACTATAGAACTGCGCATGTCACAAACTGAGGAAATATAAATTGATTAGGAAGAACTTATAACTGATCGTCTTTAGGCACCGACTCATAACGTTCCCGGATTTCACGGTTCTTTGCATAGTTGTATAAGTCCAGGGCCGTAATACCTCTACGGGCCAGCTTCACAAACAGAACAAACGCATAAATTCCAAGTCCAACGCAAACCAGCCAAAATAAAAAAAACAGTCCACTCAATCCGCCTGCATAAAAAAAGCCAGGTTGCTGGGTTACCATTCCATACCCCTTCTTCCTTATGTATTCAATGAGAATCCCTGCTTCAATTGAAGCAGGGATTGCGCATTTCTGCCGAACAATGAGTCAAGCATATAATACTTGGAGGAATATGTAAATTAAATTATAGAAAAATTTACAGTAATTTACGATCTCTCATACTCTGCAGCGCCATCAGAACTCCATATTTCACATGAGAATACGTTAATCCACCTTGCATGTATCCGATATACGGAGCCCGAATGGGAGCGTCAGCAGATAACTCCAAGCTGCCACCCTGTATGAAGGTACCTGCCGCCATGATGACAGGATGCTCATACCCAGGCATATCCCAAGGCTCTGGAACCACATGGCTGTCCACAGCCGCAGCACGCTGAATGCCCTGGACGAAAGCAATCAAATGTTCAGGGCCATCAAACGCCACCGCCTGGATCAGGTCCGTGCGCGGCTCATTCCAGGCTGGCTTGGTAGTAAAGCCGCAACGTTGAAACACGGCAGCAGCAAAGATACTACCTTTCACAGCCTGACCAACCGTATGAGGCGCCATAAACAGTCCCTGATACAGTCCGCGCGTCGTGCCCAGCATGGCCCCTACTTCTCCGCCTATACCCGGCGCAGTCAAACGGTATGCTGCCAGCTCCACAAGATCTTGACGGCCGCAGATGTAACCGCCGGTCTCGGCAATTCCGCCACCGGGATTCTTAATGAGCGAACCCGCTACAAGATCAGCCCCCACCTGTGGCGGCTCGAGCTTTTCCGTAAATTCGCCGTAGCAGTTATCTACAAATACAATCACATCAGTTTTGAGCGATTTGACCAGTTTCACCATTTCGCCTATTTCAGCCACTGTGAATGAAGAACGCCAGTCATAACCACGCGAACGCTGGATACCAATGACCTTGGTCTTCTCATTGATAGCCATTTTCACTTCTTCCCAATCGATTTCACCTTCAGCTGTTAATGCGGTTTCGCGGTAGCTGATTCCGAAATCCGCCAGTGAACCCGTCCCGTCTCCAGGTTTGCCGACTACCTTGTGCAATGTATCATAGGGGCGTCCTGTAATGTACAGCAGTTCATCTCCGGGTCGCAGCACACCAAAAAGTGCAGTTGAGATGGTATGTGTGCCTGAAGCGAAATGAGGACGCACTAACGCCGCCTCAGCTCCGAACACTTCGGCATAGACCAAATCCAGTACCTCTCTCCCCCGGTCGTTATAGGCATATCCGGTAGAACCCGCAAAATGAAAGTCACTCACCTGCTGGCGCTGAAAAGCTTCAATCACCTTCCACTGATTATGATCCACTATCTGATCTAGTGACCTCACTGCACTTTCAATCTCGTGCTCAGCGGCTTCTGCCGCCTGAATTATATCCTCTGCAAATACTGCCATTTCACTATTTCTCTCCTTATATTACATCTACTTGCCATGAGGAGACAGGAATATGTCGTTCATCCTTGTTTTCATGACATAAGGTTCACAGTCTATTTCTACCAATGGTTCATCCTTCAAACATAAAATCAGATCAGCAAGAAGAAACGGTGAAGAACCACCGCTTCTTCTTGTAAGAATTCAGGAAAATATGAGCCTGCTCTAGTCCTGAGCAACATACTCAGCCAGCTTGTAGCTCCATTTTTCGTAATCCTCTTTATTAAGACGCACGTTATACAATACATCATTTTCTTCATAACTTTGTTCAAGAACCTCTCCTACACGGTAGAGAAGCGATGAAAGGTCTCCACGGTCTCCGGGAATGCGGAAGGTCAACGTATCACCCGCCAGCTCATCGGCTATTACTTCTGTGATGCGCGTCAGATCTTCCGGGTTAAAGGCGCTGATCTTCAGATAGCCAGGACCCGTAGGCAGCATTTGCAGTTGTTCGGGCTGACAAATATCACTTTTGTTAAAGAGAACAATTTGCGGTTTCCCGGCAGCACCAAGATCCTGCAGAATAGACTGAACGACATCCATCTGCTCTTCTCTCATAGGTGAAGACGCGTCTACCACATGTAGGACCAGATTGGCTTCATTGACTTCCTCAAGAGTTGCACGGAAGGATGCCACCAAATCATGAGGCAAATTCTGAATGAACCCTACGGTGTCTGTCAGGACTACATCTTTGCCTGCAGGCAGCTGCAGTACTCGCGAGGTGGGGTCGAGAGTAGCGAACAGCTGATTCTCGATGTAAACATCCGCATCTGTAAGCTGCTTCAAGAGTGTAGACTTCCCTGCATTGGTATAACCCACCAGCGCAACCTGGACAGCACCACTTTTGCGGCGCCGTTCACGGTGTAATTCACGAGTCTTGACGACCTCGTCCAGCTGACGTTTCAGTTCTGTGATCCGGTCGCGGATATGACGGCGGTCCGTCTCCAGCTTGCTTTCCCCTGGACCCCTGGTTCCAATTCCTCCGCCAAGCCTGGACAGATTCTTACCATGGCCGGATAAACGCGGAAGCAAATACGAGAGCTGTGCCAGCTCTACCTGAATGATGCCCTCACGCGTTTTGGCCCGGCCGGCAAAAATATCCAGAATCAATTGGGTCCGGTCAATGATTTTGAGGTCCAGGGCCTCCTCAAGGTTACGTACCTGTGCTCCGGAAAGCTCTTGGTCAAAGATAGCTGTGTTAGCTCCGAGACCGTCCGCAGCCATCCGCAGCTCTTCTACCTTACCCTTGCCGATAAACCATTTGGAATCGGGAGTCTCTTTGTTCTGGCGCAGCACATCGAGCACCTGAACTCCGGCAGTCTCCGCCAACTGAACCAGTTCCTGCAGAGATAGCTCAGGGTCAATGCCTGTACGCTTGATTTTGTCCGTAACCAGACTCACCAAAATAGCCCGGTCCTGTACTTCTGTTTCTGTATCGTGGGTGGTGATTGCCATGAATGTCATGCTCCTTGTCGTTGTACACATCAGTTGTGTATCATCCGTGGTGAATATTGTCCCTACAATTTGAAATCTTCGATGCGGAGTGTCATCAGTTCCTGCTTCCCAGGGCTGTTGCTCTCATATTGATTCAGCAGCCGTACCGCCTGGGCACGTACCGCCTTTTCAATAGAATTGCGTACATAACGTGCATTGCTGAAGGCATGGAGACTCTCCGTCTTCTCCAGCAGCAGATGCTGCTTTAATTTGAGTATGGCCTGGGGCATCAGAATATAATCGCGCTCTTTGGACATCAGTTCAGCAATCTGCAGCAATTGGTCTATAGTGTAGTCCGGAAATTCAACCTGAATAGGAAATCTGGAGGGAAGTCCGGGATTACTCATTAAAAAATAATCAATCTCACTGGAATACCCGGCCAGGATTAATACAAATTGACTCCGGTGATCTTCCATGGATTTCACCAGGGTATCGATTGCTTCTTTGCCAAAATCCTTATCTCCGCCACGGGCAAGACTGTATGCTTCATCAATAAAAAGAATGCCTCCGAGAGCCTTTTTAACCAGATCTCTTGTCTTCTGGGCTGTATGACCGATATATTCACCTACAAGATCAGCGCGTTCCACTTCAATCAGATGACCTTTGCTGAGAACACCCATCCGCTGAAACAGCTTGGCAACAATCCTGGCTACTGTAGTCTTCCCCGTTCCCGGGTTGCCCTTGAATACCATGTGATAAGCCTGACTCCCGCTGGCCAGTCCTGCTTCACTGCGCATACGCGCGATCTGCAGCAGTGCATATATCTCGAACACCAGCTCTTTGATATTATCCAGGCCTACTAGTGCGTCCAGCTCCCGGCTAAGCTCCTGAAACAACTCACTGTGTCCGTTATTTTTGGGAACAGCAATCTGCGCGGCACTATCTGCAGCCGTATGGGCTACTGCTGATGTTTCCTGATTCCGCAATACAATATTGATTTGACGTGACGGTCTGCCTTCCTCCCGTCCACTTGCCGCAGCTACGCGTCCGTTCACCTTGTTCACCTCATTATCCAGGGCTGACTTTTTCTATATCATATCTCAAGTCTATTCCGGATCATGAGGTCTTATTAGCAGTTTCAGGAACTTGCGGACAAATTAGGCTACACCGTTACTTAAAGTCCGCAGGGCTTTGCCCTTTCACAAAAAAAGCTGCTGCATCTTCCATTTCGTATAGGCCAGAATCTCGCGTGTTTTGTATTTATACATCGACATGACCTTTGAATCGGTCAATCCCAGTTCAGGGCGGGTATAATTCAGCTCTTTGGCAATTTCAAATGCACGCTGACCATGAAATGTATGTGTAATAATAATAGCTGTCTTTAATCCTTCCGATTCCATCACCCTTTGGCTGAACTGGAGATTCTCATAAGTACTGGTAGATTTGTTCTCCATAAAAATAGCCGTCTCAGGCACACCCTTGCCTACCAGATAATTCTTCATGCCTTCGGCTTCGGTATATTTATAGTCTGCCTGGTCCAGTCCGCCGGACACGATAAATCGGGTGAATTTGCCTTCCCGGTAGAGTCCCAGCCCATAGTCAAGCCGTTCCTTAAGTCCGGGACTCGGCTCATCTCCCCACATAGACATACCGAGAATAATACCCGCATCCGCTTCCTGCATCGGATTCGTTGTAACTCCGCTATTAATCCGTCCAAGCACAGACGCGCACCATAGAAGTCCGGCCACTGCACAAATAATCAAAAGGATTAACAGATTCCGGCGCAGCCGGAAACGTTGTCCTTTGCGGGAAACTTTGCGGATCGGGGATGAACCTCTTTGATAGACATACCACTCCATTATTATTTCCTCCTGAATTCTCCGTGATGGAACAATTCGGCGCGATGTTTCAAGGAGAGAGAGAAATAAGGAAAAGCATGAGCATCTATGCTGTTAAGAATACTGGTCGCTGTAGCCCAGGCCAAATTATAGTCGCTGTCTGTAATGTCCTCACGTTCCAGCGCTTCCTCCAGCTCATCTTCATCGAGCAGAAACACCTCTCCATTCCACAGCACCACAACATCCAAATATAGATCATCGAACCAAGGCACCCCCTGGTCGGTGACTCCTTGCACTTTGCAGGTATCAATATACCACTGCACTATGTTTTGCCGGTCGTCGAACATGGCCGTCACAATATAATGGCTGTCTTTGGGAAAATACTGCAGCCATGAGTACCCTTTGTCTGCTATGCGGTATGTATGCCTGCCGTAGCTCTTCCACAATGGTTCCTTCAGCCCATAGATCGTATACAGGGTGATGTAACCGCTGAATTCCCGGCTTTCCACATAGCGGCAGGCAAAATGGCGGCGCGTAATCCGGCGCCAGTTGGCCCGGTCTCCGAATTTACGTTTCATATGAATGACCCTCTCAAGAAATGGTGTATTCAGCTTAACACATTTGCAAGTTACACTCAAAACATCCCTTGTAAATTCCGGCAGACACTGTTTATTAAAGTCATAGCAAAACCCCGTCAGCCGAAGTCTCCTCTTAAAAGGGAAGACTCTCAGCCGACGGGGCAGTTGAACCATTTCATTATAGAATTATAGAAAATCTACTGTGTAACACTGCCATCATTCACTGTTCCTGCAGCGGGATCGGCCGAGGGAACTGCACCGCCTTCTGTACCGCCACTTCCGCTTCCTGTTCCATTGGTTACAGCTGGATCGGTAGGAGCTGTAGCAGCCGGTGCCGGTGTGGGCGACGTTTGGGGTGAATCGGATGGTGCTCCTCCACCATTATTACTACCGCCAGGGTTACCATTACCCTGGTTATCTCCAGCACCTGTTCCATTCCCATTTCCGTGGCCATTCCCGTTGTTGCCATTCCCGTTGTTCCCATTCGGATTGCCATTTTGCTGGCCATTTCCGTTATTACCACCATTACCCGTTCCATCTGTAGGAAGATTCGGATCAAGTGTCGCTTCCGGCTCCTGTGTTGGCGGTTCGTCTTGAACCTCTACGGTGACTGTAGCAGAAGGTTCGCTCTCCACATCGAGTTCAGGATAATATGCCGTGACATAATATTCATAAGTCAATCCAGGCATTGCACTGATATCTCCGACACTGGTCGAGACAGTGTTGAGCAGCGAGCTGAATTCCGTTTCTGACGTTTCACGCCGGTAGATCCGGTACTCCACTCCTTCTACCGCTGCAGGCTCCCAGCTCAGGTTCACCGTCATTGTTGATGCATCATAGGCTGCATTCAGGCCGGCCACAGGCAGCGCCGTTTCCGGTGAGGCTGATGGTTGCGCCTCCTGTACGCCTTCAGGCTGCGGGAACGACTTTTTAGGTACGCCCTCCAGTGCTTCCTCCATTACCTTGCCCCAGAATGCTGCTGCGAGCGGGCTGCTGTTCTTCAGTAGATGGGTTTTGCTTGGTTTGTCATAACCCATCCACACGGCAGCGGTCCATTCCGGAGTGTATCCGACAAACCACACATCGCGGTTCGAGCTGATACCTTCGTATCCGCTTTGAGTGGTACCGGTTTTGCCGGCTACCGGACGGTTGATTCTGGCTTTTTTACCCGTCCCGTCTTCTACAACCTTCTGCATCATTTCGGTCATTTGGTAGGCTGTATTCTCGCTCATTACCCGTTCAGGCTTGGTATTTGCTTTATAGACGGTGTCTCCATCACTATTCGTAATCGATTTAATCGAATAAGCCTCACGCAGTTCACCGCCGTTAGCAAAGGCACTGTATGCCTGAGCCATCTCCAGTGTATTCGTACCTTCACTCATCCCTCCGAGTGCCAACGAGAGGTTTTTATCTTCATCCTTCAGATGAATCCCCAGGCTCTTAGCGAACTGAAAGCCGGTATTCACACCGATTTCATTCAGCAGCCATACGGCTGGAATATTCTCAGACTTCGTCAAGGCCTCTGACATGCTGATCGTCTTGGAATAGCCGTGCAGATTGTTCGGGCAGTATTTGCCGAAGCACTGCTTCTCATTGCTGAGCACGGAATCATTCGTGAACTTTCCGGATTCCAACGCAGGTGCATAAGCTACCAGCGGCTTGAAGGACGAACCTGGAGAACGACGGCTGCCGTCTACACGGCTGTAACCTTTTTTCTCATAGTTCCGACCGCCAAGCAGGGCCACAATGCTGCCATTCTCCTGGTTAATAATCGTCATTGAACCCTGTACCAGCTCATCGTCGACGCTCTTCTCGAAGTTATCACTGTCGGCAAAAGCCTTTTCTACCGTCTCCTGGGCATGTGCGTCCATGGTCGTATAGATTTTGTATCCGCCGATATTCAGATCATCTTCAGTCAACCCGAACTTTTCTTCCGCTTCATCAATAGCATAATCAATAAAAGCCTGATAACGCTGTTTGCTTTCCGGCGGCTTATAGTTGTAATCCACCACTTTAGCCTCATCCATCTGCGCCTTGGTGATATAACCCTGATCGTACATCAGCTGGAGTACTACACCGCGCCGCTCCTTCGAGAGCTCAGGATTGCGAAGAGGGTTGTAGCGGGAAGGCCCTTTCGGCATTGCAGCGAGAGTGGCGATCTGCCATACTTTGAGTTTATTGAGATCACTCTGGCCAAAATAACGGATGGATGCCGCTTTGATCCCGTAAATCGTGCCGCCAAAGTTGATGCGGTTGAGATATTTAGTGATAATCTCTTCTTTGGTGAATTTGTTCTCCAGTGCTACGGCGATGGAAACCTCGGTTGCCTTACGGAAAAAGGTTTTGTCCCGGGTTAGGAATATGTTCTTCGCCAGCTGCTGAGTGATTGTGCTTCCGCCTTCGACCATACTGCGCGCCGCAATATCCTTCACTGCCGCACGGCCGATCGACCATAAATCAACACCGCTGTGTTCAAAGAAACGTCTGTCCTCGGTCGCAACAAAAGCATTGACCAGCAGCTTCGGAATCGCATCATACTCAACAGGTTCGCTTTTTTCCAGCGCAAGCTCACCGATCAGGTTCGCGTTACGGTCATATATCTTCGTAGTCTCGTTGACCGACAGTTTATCCTGGTTCGCATCCAGCAGCTTTTGCCCGTTCAACATAATGAACAGGTAACCGCCTAAAGCGCAAAAAATCGCCAGCGCCGTGGCAAAAAACAGCGTCCACAGCACACGCTTCTTAGTTAGAAACTTCTTTTTTTTCTTGGGCTTGCCTTTTGAATTAGAATTCGAACTTGAGTTCGAAGACTGTACTCCTCTGTCTCTATTGCGGTTCGTCCTTGATATCTCGTCTCTGGACATGTTGCCTCCTGACTCCCTCTCGGAACTTTCCTGTAATGGAGTGCACGAATGAAAAGAACAACCTTCACAGGTTGCTCTCTCGCACTCACTATTAAAAACGATTTATAAACAAAAAGGTTTCGCTTTAAGACTGTAAAATCTTATTCTTCGCTTCCATTGTCCTGCATGAGCGATACGCTGCGCTGCGGTGTGAAGGTGGAAATCGCGTGCTTGTACACCATCTGCTGGCGTCCGTCACTGTCGATGACAATGGTGAAGTTGTCGAAGGCTTTGATGATTCCCCGGATTTGAAAGCCGTTGGTCAAATATACTGTAGCAGGGATATTCTCTTTGCGCAGTTGGTTCAAGAACGTATCTTGGATGTTAATGGACTTGTTCATATGACGTACCCCCAATGGTTCAATTAGATTGTTCAGAAGTATATTCAAGACCTTCGAGAAACTTTCCTGCTATTATAGCACGTATTTTGGCAAAATTCTCTGAAAAGTTTTGGCTCTCATCGACGTCGATCCACTGAATCTCCTTCATGTGGCGAAACCATGACAACTGTCTTTTGGCGAAACGGCGGGTATCGCGTTTAAGAAGTGTCACTGCTTCGGCTAACGTCATCTCGCCTTCGAGGTAAGCGGCAATTTCCTTGTAGCCCAACCCCTGCATGGACACCAGGCTTCTGCTGTAGCCGTGTTGCAACAGTCCATTCACCTCAGCGACGAGCCCGTCTGCCAGCATCTGATCAATTCGGTCTTCAATACGTTTATATAGTATTTTCCGGTCCATTGTCAAACCGATGAGGCATAGTTCATAGGGAGATTCCTTTTTTTGGTCCGCATGGGATGCGGACAATGTGACCTTTGTCTGATGATGAATTTCCAGTGCGCGGATGATCCGGCGGCGGTCATTAGGGTGCAGTCTGGCTGCGCTAACCGGATCTACCGCGGCCAGACGGGCATGCAGTGCCTCAGCTCCATTGGCCTCTGCAAAGGCGTCCTGCTCGCTGCGGAAAGCTTCATCTGCTACCGCCTCCGAGAAACGGAATCCATAGCAGAGGGACTCAATGTATAAGCCCGTTCCGCCTACTATGAAAGGTAGTTTTCCCTTTTGGCTGATCTCTTCGATCAGCCGCCCGCCCTGTTCCTGAAATTCAGCAGCAGAATAAGAATCCTGCGGATCGTGAATATCGATCAGATGATGGGGGATTCCCATCATTTCCTCAGGGTTGATTTTGGCTGTTCCGATGTCCATCCCCCGGTAGACCTGCATCGAATCGCCAGAGATAATCTCAGCATTATAGGCCTCTGCCAATTCGAGGCTCAGCCGGGTTTTGCCGACTGCCGTCGGGCCAAGCAGCACCAGAACCCTGCGTTTTGTCTCAGTTGTCAATGGATATCACCCCGTACGAAGTTTTGGCGCTGGCCCGAAGCAGCTCTGTAAACCCAAGCCGGGAAAATTCCCCGCTTAAGGCTTTTTCCTTCAAAAGTACCGTTTTGCGGGCGACTCTGACGGCCTCGGCGACACTCTCCGGGGATAATGCTGCTGCATTCGCGAATTGGCGCAGAGGGGAAATCGCCGCTGAATCCGTCAGCGGCACACGGAACATCGGGTCAAAATAGACAATATCTATACTGTTGTCCGGTTGTTCACGCAAGTAAGCTAAATGATCACTATGCACAACGCGCACGCGGCGCAGCGCAGCATTCACTTTTTCCTGGCCCGAAATATAATGGCTCATGCCTTCGAGAAGCAGTGCACTCAGCGGCAGGGAGCTCTCCAGAGCCGTTACCACAGATTCTTCTCCGCCGTACACTGCAAACAGCAGGGAATCACTGCCCAGTCCTGCGGTACAATCCAGCACACTGTCTCCCGGCACCATTCCAGCGGCTTCCAGCATCGGATCATGCTCCCCCCGAATAATCCGTTTGGCGCGGACGAAACCCATGCTTGGATGGAATTCCATCGGCGGCATGTCGGGAGTAATCAATCGGACGGCCTCCTGCAGGACTACCAGAATTTCTCCGTCCCCATAACGCTGCACCAGCTTGGCCATGGACCATTTGCCTCTTTGAACATAGATCGTTCCGGTTCGCTCTGCCAGGCTCTTGGCCCGCATTTCAATATCCGGGATCGGGTCGAAGCCCGTGGTTATAATCATGTTGCCTCCGTTTCCTGCTTATAACAAAATTCAGAACTTTCTTTTACATCACGCGTTTGAACAGCTTCTCCAGATCATACGAGGAGAAGGATACCACGATGGGCCGCCCATGCGGGCAGGTATACGGCTGACGGCAAGCGGCCAGGCGGGAGAGCAGCGACTCCACTTCATGCTCCGTCAGCTTCTGGTTAGCTTTGATAGAAGCCTTGCAGGAGCACAGAATCGATGACTTCTCACGCAGCTTCGCCAGATCAATGGTCCGCTCGCTCAGCACCCACTCCGCCATTTCTTCAATAACTGCCTTCTCATCCCCTTCCGGGAACCAGTATGGCAGGGACCGGACTAGAAAGGTCTGACCGCCAAAATGTTCAAGATATACTCCCGCCTGCTGAAACCAGTGCAGCCGCTCGCTGAGCTGCCGGCTCTCAGAGGGGGTAAACTCCAGTGTAATCGGCAGCAGCAACTCTTGCGAAGCGTCTTCAGGTCGTCCAAATTTCTCATAATAATATTCGTAATTCACCCGTTCATGGGCAGCATGCTGATCAATCAGATACAGACCGCTGTCATTCTGGGCAATAATATAAGTCCCATGATGCTGACCGATATAATTCAGCTCTGGAAACTGCGGAAGTCCAGCATCCTCACTGGAAGGAGGAGCATAAAGCTCTTCCGCAGTAGGCATCTGAGCCCGCGGGGCATTCGAAGCCGGAAACTGGCGATAACTCCCGCCATTTCCATCATTCGTTCGCGTAACGGATGGAGGAGCGCTGCCACCACGATAAGCTGATGTCGTTTCCCGTGTCTGGAAACCAGGTGCTGAGGGGTTGCTAAAGCGTCCCGTCCCTCCTTCAGCTGTCCCGTCGAATAGTGGAGCATTACTGCCGTTATTCCCAAGGATTCCGGGAGCCTGCGACTGGAATCCGCTCCGGGTTCCTTCATTACGGGTGGGCAACCCATTCTGCTGCCCTTGGGCAGATTCTACTGCACCAGAGGCAGCAGCAAACCCGCTGCCCGGATCAACCGTGTCCTGAACGTTCCGGCTGCCGGAACCTTCCGGCGGCGGAGGAACAGCTCCCTTGGGGAAAGCGAATTGCTCTTGAATAAATGAGCTGCTGCCCTTGGAACCGATCATTTCTTTGCCGGGCCGGGGAATCAGGCTCTGACCGAGCAATACCTTGCGAATTTCCTGTTCAACAAAAGTATATAGCTCCACTTCTTTACTGAACCGGACCTCCAGCTTGGCAGGATGCACGTTGACGTCCACCAGTGAAGGATGCATATCAAGCTGCAGCACCAAGAGCGGATAACGGTTGATCGGCAGAAGTGTATGATATGCCCGCATAATGGCAGCATTCAGCCCATTGCTGCGGATGTACCGCCCGCCTACTATTGTAGTGACTGCATTGCGGTTGGAACGAGTCCATTCCGGCCGGCTTACATAACCTGAGAGCCGATAGTCAGGGTCCTCCGCAGCAACCGGCAGCATTGCCTTGGCGGCGGAGGTGCCGTATACCGCGGCAATGACCTGCAGCAGATCTCCGTTGCCAAGCGTATGCAGCAGCTGATTGCCGTTATGATGAAGAGTGAAAGAGATAGACGGATGCGCCAGTGCCATACGGTACATTGCATCGGAAATATGACCCAGCTCGGTCTGAACGCTTTTCATATATTTCAGTCTCGCCGGAGTATTGTAAAATAATTCCTTTACCGCAAGGTCGCTCCCCCTACCGGAGGGCTCGTCCTCATTCCGGATCAGCTTCCCGCCTTCGATGTCGAGCGCTCTGCCTCTTCCATCCTCATTGCTTGAAGTAAGCAAGGACAGCTTGGACACAGAAGCGATACTGGGCAAGGCTTCTCCGCGGAATCCCAGGCTGGTAATTTGAAACAAATCCCTGCCGTTCAGAATCTTGCTTGTCGCATGGCGGTAGAAGGCAGTCTCGCAATCCTCGGGATCAATCCCAGAGCCGTTATCCTTTACCCGGATGCTCTGCAGTCCACCCTCCTCCACCGACACTTCAATGCGGGTGCTTCCGGCATCAATGGCGTTCTCTACAAGCTCCTTAACTACCGAAGCAGGCCGCTCCACCACCTCTCCTGCAGCAATCTGGTTGGCGATGTGCTCGTCAAGCACATGAATTCTGGCCATGTTCTTTTCACCTCACGATTAGGCTTATATATGAATGTAATTCAGTATAAATATTGGACATCTGTTAAGAAGCTGTATGGCTAATTAAAGGGTCAGCTCTTTAGCTTTGATCTTCAACTCGTTCAGCAACCCCATCGCCTGCAGCGGTGTCATATTCATTAGGTCAGCACCCTGAACAGCGGTGATTAGCTCTCTAAGAAGCGGATTCTCTTTCACTACTGGTGCTCCTGCACTGCCTTTACGATTCTTGCGAGGCTCTTCTTCACCGAAAATAGAGAGCTGCACAACTTCATTGTCCTCCTCCGCTGCAGAAGAAGCAAGTGAGACGGCCGTTTCTAGCTGAGCCGCAGCATTCGTAGTCACGATAGAGCTGTCGTCAAAATGAACACTACCACTATGCGCTGAGGAATAAGGTTGTCCAGCAATGGATGGACCTCCTCCAGCATTCGGCTGCAAAGGCATGACCTGATTTTCCTGCACGGTATGTTCAATGTAGCCCGTGCCATAATTCAACGAAACAGTTCCCGGAGGAGCAGCCTGTTCAATGCTCTGAAGTAGACCATAGGCGCGGTCTATAATACCTTCCGGGAGTCCTGCCAACCGTGCACAATAAATCCCGTAGCTGCTGTCCGCCGCCCCCGGCACGAGCTTGCGCAGGAAATTCACTTTATCGCCGCTTTCCTGTACTGCCATGGAGTAGTTGCGGAGCCCGGCGAGGCTCTGCTCCAGATGGGCAAGCTCATGAAAATGCGTCGAGACCAAGGCCTTGCAGGCAATGGTATCATGAACATATTCGATAACGGCCTGGGCAATGGCCATACCTTCACTGGTCGAAGTGCCCCGGCCCAGCTCGTCGATGATGATCAGGCTGCGTGCTGTTGCCTTTTCTGTCATCACCTGAATATCAGCCATCTCCACCATAAAGGTACTCTGGCCGCCAATCAGGTCATCCGCTGCTCCGATCCGCGTAAAGATGCGGTCAATAAGCGGCACCTCAGCGCTGCCAGCGGGCACAAAACAGCCAATCTGGGCGAGGATGCAAATCAGGGCAACCTGGCGCATATAGGTGCTTTTGCCTGCCATGTTCGGGCCGGTGATCAGCAGGATATTGCCTTCATCCTTGCTGAGTGTGCTGCCGTTAGCAATAAAAGCCGCATCCTTCAGCACTGCCTCCACCACCGGATGTCGTCCGCCTTCCAGCCGCAGATCATATCCATCCGATAGCTTCGGCTTCACAAAACGGTGCTCGGCACTGACTGCGGCCAGGCACTGGTAGACATCGATTTCGGCCACCTTTTCGGCAAGAGCCTGGAGACGGGGAATTTGCGCGCTAATCCGGTCACGCAGTTCTATGAATAAGCTGTATTCCAGATCCGTCATCTTGTCCTGGGCTTCCAGAATTAATGCCTCTTTCTCTTTCAGTTCCGGTGTAACGAAACGCTCGGCGTTAGCCAGTGTCTGCTTGCGTTCATAGCGCCCTTCCGGCAAGGAAGAAAGATTGGAACGGGTAATTTCAATATAGTATCCGAAGATTTTGTTGTAGCCGATCTTCAGGGATTTAATACCCGTGGCCTGGCGTTCTTTGGCCTCCAGCTCTGCAATCCAGCGTTTGCCGCTGCTGCTCGCTTCCTTCAATTCATCTAGACGTTCATGGTAGCCGGCACGGATAATTCCCCCATCACGCACCGAGACTGGAGCTTCTTCAACAATCGCCCTGTCAATATCCTCGCGCAGTTCTGCGCATTCATCCATAGAGGCGCCAATCTCACGCAAAGTTGCCGATCCGGAATCCAGGCACATTTGCTTCAGTGACGGAATCTGTTCGAGCGACAGCTTCAGGGCATTCATATCCCGGCCGTTGGCGCTGCCAAAGGCGATCCGGCCAACCAATCGTTCCAGATCATAGATCTCTTTCAGCGCTCCGCGCAGATCCTCGCGCACGATGAACTGGTTGTACAAATAATCGACAGCCTCTAGCCGGCGTTCAATCGGGGCACGCTGCAGAAGCGGTTTATCTATTCTTCGGCGTAGCAGACGGCCACCCATCGAAGTTTCAGTCCGGTCGAGCAGCCAGAGCAGCGAGCCTTTTTTGGAACGCTCACGTACCGTTTCAGTCAGTTCCAGATTGCGCCGGGTAAACGGATCGAGAATCATATAATTGCCCGGCTCGTAAGGCGAAATCTGGCTCAGCTGGCCCAGAGACCGCCGCTGAGTTTCGTTAAGATAAGAGATCAGCAGCGCTAGGCACTGTCCGCGCTCTTTCTCCAGACGCACCCAAGCGGCTTCGCCGAACTGGCGGCGGGCCAGCCCTTCTTCTCTTTTCTCCCAAGGTGTATATACTACTGGTTTGGCCAGCAGCGAGGCCTCGCTCCGCAGCATATCCAGCAGCGCTGCATCCCCGATAATCTCTGCCGGCTCATAGATACCAATCTCATCACGCAGCCATTCATCACCTGCGAGCACGGAAGTCACATATAGCTCACCTGTGGTCAAATCACAAGCCGCCAGCGCCATCATCCCGTCCTCCTCAGTCACGCAGACGAGGTAATTGTTATTTTTGTCGGAGATGATCTTGCCGTCCATCACCGTACCCGGGGTCACCACGCGGACAATATCGCGCCGAACCATCCCCTTGGTTACAGCCGGATCATCCAGTTGCTCACAGATGGCGACCTTGTAACCTTTTTCAATCAGGCGCTGGATGTAACCCTCGGCGGCATGATATGGCACTCCACACATAGGAATACGATCTTCGCCCCCACCCTCGCGGCCCGTTAACGTAATCTCTAGCTCTTTGGAAGCCAGTATGGCATCTTCAAAGAACATTTCATAGAAATCGCCCAGACGGAAGAAAAGGAAAGCATCCTTAGCCCCTTCCTTTACTTTTAAATACTGCTGTATCATCGGCGTATAATTTGCCATCGTCAACCTCCATACCTGCTTCATACTGTTCTCCATTATAGCAGAAACTTGCCTGTCAAAGTCACCCTGTACGTGTTCGCCGCACCCATGGCCTCTGTTCCCCATACCGAAATGCAAATCTGCACCGCAGACTATAATATGCTGAGATTATAATGTAGACCTTGGGCAGCAAGGCTTTGAAATGGTATGCTTTTGAGAGCTGATGCAGTAAAATCACTATAATTGATAAGCTTATATCCTAAAAATGGACGGGAACCATCTGGTAAAACCTCAACTCGGCTTTGTAAGGGGTTAAGGATGCCAAAGGATGATCAAGGGAGGAAAACAGAATGATCCGTAGACTGGAAGAGGCCGACCGTGGGGCGCTGATGTCGCTGTTAAGCAAGGATCCCGCAATAAATTTGTACATTATCGGGGATGTGGAGAATTTCGGGTTTGAACAGGATTTCATGGAACTCTGGGGTGAGTTCACTGAAGCTGATGGCAAATTAATTGCCGTATTGCTGAGGTTTTTTGGCAGTTTCCTGCCTTATGCGGACGGCCCTTTTGATGCGGCAGGATTTGCGGCGCTGATGAAGGAGAGCAAGAAATTCGAGATGGTCTCCGGTTCTGCGAAGGTGGTTACGGCAGTTGCCGGGCATTTGAACTTCCGGATAGAGAAACAAATGAGGTTTGCCGAGCTACGCAAGCTGAACAGCATAGTACATACATCCACAGTAACATCACATGTTATTAAAAAGGCTACCGTTGACGATGTGGAAGCTGTCTGTTCGCTTACGGATCAAATTGAGGAATTCATGAGCAATACGGACGATTCGCGTAGAAGCCTGCGAAAAACACTGGAGACCGGAACCGGCCGGACCTATTATATCGAACAGAATGGCCAGGTAATTGCTACGGCCTCCACTTCAGCGGAAAGCTCCATGTCAGCAATGATTGTTGCTGTTGCCACCCATCCTGCATACAGGGGACAAGGATTGGCCAGTCAGGTGGTGGCCCGCTTATGCACAGACATAAAGGCAGAAGGCATCACGCCTTGCCTGTTCTACGACAATCCTCAGGCTGGTCTGATCTATCACAAACTGGGTTTTCAGGATATCGGCTTCTGGACGATGTTATATATGTGATGAAAGCTTAGTTCAGATTCTGGATTCAGGATAATGAATTATTAATTTAGACAGGCACCTGCGGACATTCCTCCTGGAGCGTTCACAGGTGTTTTTTGGCCGGACCAAAGCTCACGGATATCGCGTGACTCATCCCAGGTCTGTTCTGCAGCAATGCAGCTGAACAGCGGCTCAATATAACGAGCGGCCTGCGCATAGCCAGGCAAAGCGCGAAGCTGAGCTGCAAGCGGCGGGAACGCGGCGCGCAGCGGGGGTTTGTCGCCGCTGTAGTAGGCGGCGTGCAGGTCTTCCCGGTCGAGCGGGCGCAGTCTCAGGTCTTCATAGCGGCTCACGATCAGGTGAGCCAGGAAGACCGCTCCCTTCGCGATGACCGGGGACACCAGGAAGCTCGGCAGGGTCCGGTATTCAAAGCCGCCATGCGGCTGAAGCCGGAAATCGCCGAGCCCCCCGTATCTGGGACGCCGTGCCGCTGCACGGGTGTCCTCCAGAAGCATCAGCGGCAGCGCGAGATAGTTGTCGAGCGCCCGCAGGAGCGGCGCGCACAGCGTCACGCCGCTGAAGTGCAGGTGGCCGCCGAGGGCCCAGCCCGTCAGCGGCATGCCTCCCGCCCGCCAGCGCAGCGAGCGGTCGGCGATGAGCCGGTCCGCCGTACGCGCGGCGGACATCAGCTGCGCCAGCAGCGCGCGCGGTTCCCCGCGCGGCGCAGGGCGCAGCTCAGCGACCGGGAACGTGCCCCGCGTTCCCGGAGGCCCGGCGTCGCAGCCGGCGACGCCGTCCGTGGGCAGGTACCGCGACGCCGGCACGACGCGGCCCGTGAATTCCCGGAGCAGGAGGAACTCCGGGTCCATGCCCAGCAGCAGCCCTGGACGGCCGGGCTGCTCCAGAGCCAGTGCGCGCCTCAGTGCCAGCGATGCTGCGCGGTAAGGCTCCGGCAGTTCCCCGCCAGGGGCCGCCGGAAGCGGAATAACCTTGAGAACCCTATAGTGACGGCAGCCCATGGCTTCCAGCAGCAGCTCTCCACTGTCCAGCCCGAGACTGTACAATGTCTTTATCGCTGTATCTCTTATCTTCCCCGCCGCACCGCGTCGCTGGCCGGAGGAGGCAGAACTGACAGATGATCTGCCGGAAGCTGTCCCCGCTACTGCACCGCCGCTCTCCCCCGTTAACTCCCTGGACCATTCTCCATTTGGTAGGACAACACGCGCCGGTCCTTCCTCATGGCCGTCCATCTCCATACCCCTGGTCGACATGGTAACCTTTAACCCCGGCAATGAAGCCGGCTTCATCGCTGCCCCTGTCCCCAGAGGCAGAATTTCCAGAATCGTCAGATTAAATACACGGACCTTATAGAACTGTCTGTACAATTTTGCTCCCGGTACATTTTCGTATGTATTCTCGCCAGATCCTGCACTGCCGTTTTGCGTAAGCAAAGCTTCCAGTCCGATGCGCCGAAGCCTGTCTTCCCGCTGGGCAGCAGATAATTGCAGGAAGACCTGAACGCCCTCATTCATCACTCAGCCTCCTCTTGGATTCTTCAAGCCTATGCATGGAGATAAATAAAAATAAAAAAGGAGGGCATCCGCCCTCTCGCCGCCACCCCCACAACATATAATGGATCATAACCCACCGATATTCAGTGGGCAGCGGCGATCCTCTTCCTTACAGTTCATCATCCAGGGCGTCAGGGTCCAGATCATCATAATCGAAGCTTTCACCCTCAAAGTCATAATCCTTGTCTTCCGGATCATCGCTCTGATCGGTCACAAACACGCGAACCTTGGTCTCAGCCACCAGTTCCGCTTCGAACTCCCGCTCCACACGCAGCGTCACACTTCCTCCTCCAGGAGACACACCTGCTTCCACACAGTTGGGTTCCTGCGTTGCCTCCGCAGATACCTCGACTGTGGAAGCGCGGTGTCTGGGATCCAGGTATGACAGTGGAATAAGCTCCACATAAGAGACCGTTTCCTTGGCTACCTCGGTCTGCTTATTTTTGTCATACGAATACCAGATGTTCACATCGTAAGTACCAATTACTTCGATTCCGTTCCCGGCGGCAACCGCTTCGTACTGGTGGTTGATAATCCAAGCCCCCAGAATACTCGTCGGATGGTGTGGCGGAGTCACGGTATGGGTTGCTGTAGAGAACTTACGACCTTTGCCGCAAATTGCCTTCGTAATGATCTCCCTTGTTTGACGTTTATGGCTTAATGACATCTTTGAACCTCCTCCATACAATCATTCACTATCAAGTGTATGCACGTTCTGGGCATTTGTTGATTGTTAGAGTATAAATAAATTTGGGTAAGCCCTCCAAGCTGCTGCCCGGCTGGGTCTTGCTACATTTTATTGATGAATTTGCTTAGATATGAGTACATAATCGAAATCCTGCCCAAGAAATGAATCACCCCATCTTAAATAGGCAGACTCCCAGATAGTCCCGATCCGCATAAAAACCCCCGCATGTGCTCTGCGGGGGTCTTTATCATCCATTTGATTGTGGTAGGACTCGAACAATACCAAGGGTTCTGTGCTTGCTGAGATCAATGAATTCCTCACCGATATTGACTAGCGGGCGAAGCGGATCATGCGCCAGAATCATGATGATTTTACCAATCTGCCCGTCTGTCAACAACACGTCGTTGCCTATCATGGATTGCATAAGTTTATTGATAAACACACTGCAAATATAGGGATCGAGCTTGCCGAAAGAGTTATCCTCCATCTGCGTAAGCACTTCATATAAGGGTGCGGCAGAACGGTAATACCGGTCTGAAGTCATTGCATGAAAAATATCCGTGACGGCTACTATCTTGCTGAAATCCGTAATCCGGTGTCCCATCACCCCGAACGGATAGCCGCTGCCGTCCATTCTTTCGTGGTGCTGCAGTGCAACGAGTGCCTGCATATGCGACGTCCCCACTGTATCCCTGATCATCTCATAGCCGAGTGTAGTATGTTTTTTCATGATGGCCAGTTCCTCGTCATTCAGGGGACCGGGTTTGGTTAGGATTTCGGCTGGAATCATAACTTTTCCGATATCATGAAGAGTTGCGGCAATAGTCAGCATCCCCAGCTCTTCCGGGCTGAGCTTAAGCCACCTGCCAAGAAGCGTTGACAGAATACCTACGGCAACATTATGTCTGTATGTATAGTCATCTTTAGTCTGCAGCGCAGCCAATATCCCGTAAAAATCATTTTTCTCACTGACCTGCTGGATAAAAGGAATGACTTCATTTCTTAGTTCCAGCATTGGCAGCCGCTTGCTTTTGGTATAACGGAACTGCTCAAAAATATTCTCCATAGCTTCTGTACAGTCATCCACCGCCAGCTGATAGAAAGCCTCACTGTCCAGCTGGAGCACATCATGCGGCTGAAGAATGATCCGATGCTGGGTAATCAGACGGATATGCTCTGAGCTCAGTAATGTCATAGCGGGCAATACAAACACACCGTTGTGATTAAAAAGATTGTCTATAAGCTGTTTGCCGATATATTGTTCGTTGCTGTTGTTCATCTTTCTCACCTGCCAGTGCAGAATTCACAAGATGTGAATAAGCTGCGTAATTTGAAATCTGTGCCGCTCCATTCAGCTTGATATTATAGGATATCCTGGCTTTAGAGCATGGTGAATGCAGCACTAAATAAGCAACCGCTGTTTTGCTCCTATATCTCTTATCGTTATTTCCCACCAAAATATGAATACCTAAAATTTCCCTTCAGAGGACGGTAACATCATTTGTCTACGGCTTACCTAGTTTCATTTAGCTAGATACAGGCCGTTTCACCGGTTTGATATCGACCGGCATCTTATACCTTTTGGCAATATTCAGATACAGGGAGAGCTCACGGCATAATTGCAAAATCGCTGAACGGACCTCGAATTCATCCCGCGTTTCAGGCAGATCCATTTTTTGAAATTCCTGTTCCAGCAGTGCCAGCAGTTTTTCTGTCCGGCCCGTATATTCTTCAGCCAGCACATCATTGCTGAGTTGATCGAACAGGTCTGCAACCATATCCCCGTGTGGCAGCTGACGGTAGACTTGAGAGAGTAGCTGCATCATGTTCTGAATGGATTCAAGCTGTTCCTTGCGCATATAAAAATAGACATTCCAGGCTTCATCCGGATGAATCACATGATTCTCCATTTCTCTGGAGGCCGCTGTCAGTCCCCGCTGCACTGCTTCATTTGCTCCAATCAGTTCCTTACCGTCCCATAGATATCCCGGGTCACGGAGGGTTCGGGCCATCTGTGTAAAAATGACCGAAAAATAACTATCTACCTCTTTACGAATGGCAGCAATGACACTGCCGGTCTGAGGCATATAGATCAAATTAATCAATCCGGCAGAGCCCAGGCCGACAAACAGGAGCTCGATCTGTTGTAGCAGAACATGTACCGACAGCTCAGCTTGTCCAAAAACACGGAACACAATAACGGAACTGGTAACGATCCCCTCCTTATAACCGGATTTTACAATCATCGGGAACCCTACCAGGACATACATCCCTAGCACCCAGTAATGAAACCCAAGTAAATAAAATAAAATACAGCCGAAGAAAAGTCCGACCAATGAGGCAAGAAACCGCGCAGTAATCGTACGGAGGCTCCTTTTGCGGGTGGTTTCCACACCCAGAATCGCCAGCAGACCCGCACTCTGCGCGTTCGGGATGCCCACAGCGGCTGCCAGCAGGATCGACAGCAGTGTCGCAGCCGCTGTTTTGATAACTCGAAATCCCATGTAAATACCTCTCCTTGCGGTCTTTGTAAGTCAGGCGGCTCCTGGCTGGCTTCATGAGAAGCATAACCCGGTCACGCCAGCTTAACAGGTTGGCAATCATGTTCAGGTAAAGATATAGACATGGTACAAGATTTTGCGGAGCTGCACAATATGACATGTTTTTCATCGTCTCGACAAAAGCAGCTTCTCTACATATACTACCAGCTGATACATGGCTGTAGCCACAGCGGCAATAATCAGCAGACTGGACATCACGAGCGTGAAATTGAACACCTGAAATCCGTAAATAATCAGATATCCAAGGCCGGATTTGGCCGCCAAAAACTCGCCAACAATCACACCCACCCAGGACATGCCAACATTCACTTTCAATGTAGATACAACCGTGGGGAAGGAAGCCGGCAGAATCACCTTATTGAACACCTGCACCCGTGAGGCTCCAAACGACTTTGCCACCTTCACCAGATTCGGATCCACGCTGCAAAAGCTGTTGTACACCACAAGTGTTGTAATAATTACAGTGATAGACAACGTTGTTACCACAATCGCCGTAAAGCCCGCTCCGAACATCACGATAAATATCGGCCCCAGCGCCACTTTAGGCATACTGTTAAAGACGACCATGTATGGATCAAGTACTGCCGATAAAAAGGGCGACCACCAGATGATTATGGCAAGAAGAGTGCCTAATAGTGTCCCAAGTACGAAGCCTACCACCGTTTCACCAACGGTCATACCCAGATGTGGCCACAGACTTCCACTGATCATATCACTCCAAATTTGCCGGAAGACCTTGGTGGGGTAGCTGAACAACAGCTCATCCAGCCAGCCCAGTCTGGCGCCAGCCTCCCAGAGCACAAAGAACAGGACAAGCAGACTTCCACGGACTCCTATTACACGGGCGCGCCATCGCCGTTTTTTCTTTTGATATTGGGCATGACTCTCTTCAAGCCACAACTGACGGGAGGCAGCTAATTCTATTTGTTCAACCGATTTCATAGACCTTCCCTCCCCGCAAGTTCCATTTCCTTCCACACTTCATGAAAAAGCTCTGCAAACCCCGGCAAGTCCCGCGCATATAGAGGAGGTGTACGCCTGATCGCTTCGGGTACAATAAAAATCTTGCGGATTTTGCCGGGATTCGGCTGCAGGAGGATCACCCGGCTGCTGACTGCAATCGCCTCAGACAGATCATGAGTAACCAGAATAGCAGTAGTTCCGCGGCTGCGCAGAGTTTCTGAGACCAGATCCTCAAGCTGCAGCTTGATCTGATAATCCAGCGCAGAGAAGGGCTCATCCAGCAGCAGCAGCCCAGGGTCTGTAGTAAGCGTCCGTACCAGCGCCACCCGCTGGCGCATCCCTCCTGAGAGCTGAACCGGATACGTATGCTCTTTGCCGGCAAGGCCCATTTCAGCAAGCAATTCTATCGTTTTCTTCCTGGATTGCTCGTTCAAACTTCCGGTGAGCTCCAGTCCCAACAAGGCATTATCCAGAATAGTCCGCCACGGAAAAAGATAATCCTGCTGCAGCATATACCCCACCTCAGGTGAAGGGCCGCTAACCGCATGTCCGTTCACAGATACAGCTCCCCGCGAGGGCTGCAGCAGTCCGGCGATGATCGACAGGAGCGTGGTTTTGCCGCAGCCGCTGGGTCCGACCAGACTGACGAACTCGCCTGCTTCCACGTTCAGACTGAAATTTTCGATGGCAAGCGACGCCTCACGATCCCCCAAATAGGCATGCGTCACTTCCTTTAACTGCACAATGGGAAGCATATCACCCCTCCTAAAAGTTTTGTAAGCATCTGCTTCTGTGATCTCCTTCGTACAAAACTCGCTTCGTAAGCATTAACTTTAGTTTTGTAAGCATCTGCTTCTGTGATCCGCTTCGTACAAAACTCGCTTCGTAAGCATTAGCTTTAGTTTTGTAAGCATCTGCTTCTGTGATCTCATGCTTAAGTTTTGTAAGCATCCGCTTGCTCAATTACTTCACACTAGCTTCGGCTTTTTCAGCAAAATGGTTATTGACGATCTTGGTTACAGGAACACGTTCCTTCAATTCTCCGGCATACTCCATAACATCCAGCAGATTATTCCATTCTTTATCGTCGATGACCGGATTTACGGCATACGTATCCTGTTCCTTGTAGCGCTTGACCGCAGAAATCACAATATCCCTGTCAGTTTTTTCAAAGTAAGGCATAATCGCATCAGCAATTTCCTCAGGGCTGTGCGCCTTCACCCAAAGCTGTGCCCGCTGGATGGCATTTGTATATTTTTGCACGGTATCGCCGTTTTTGCTGATATAGCTTTGTTTGGACATAAAAACCGTATAGGGCAGATATCCGCTCTCCATTCCAAAAGAAGCAACGACCTCTCCGCGCTTCTCACGCTCAAATATGGAAGCCGTTGGTTCAAAAAGCTGCACATAATCCCCCGTTCCTGAGGCAAAAGCACCCGCAATATTGGCAAAATCAATATTTTGGATCAGTGTGAGGTCCTTTCCCGAATCGATCCCCTTCTGCAGCAGGGTAAATGCACCTGCCATTTGCGGCATCCCGCCTTTTCTCTGGCCCAGAAATGTACTCCCCTTCAATTTGTCCCATTGGAAATCCGAATCCGCTTTACGTGCGAACAGGAATGTGCCGTCCCTCTGTGTAAGCTGTGCAAAATTGATGACAGGATCATCCGCTCCTTGCTGATAAACATAGATTGAGGTTTCAGATCCTACGAGCGCCACATCAATCGCCCCCGATAGCAAAGCTGTCATCGTTTTATCTCCGCCTGGAATGGTCTGCAGTTCAACCGCCAGTCCTTCGTCTTTAAAGAAATTCTGCGACAATGCCACATATTCAGGCGCATAAAAAACCGAACGGGTAACTTCACCGACTTTAACTTTCACCTCAGCCGAGTCTCGTTCACACCCGGCGAGCAGAGAAAAACATAGCGGGATGATCATGAGCGACAATGAAATTTGTTTCCTGATATTCATCCTTCATTCCCCTTTCTTTCAGGGTCTTCGCCCTTGATTAAGCATATGCATCTGCCTAAAGAATGGTTAACTGACATGAAGTATATCGTTTGCACTCTAATCAAGCGTTATTTGACTGTTCTTCATAGTGGTTTTGATGTAGTCTTTTCATTTTCTCAGCAAAATCTGTTAATAAGCTCAGAAAAATGAAAGAATACCGAGATAACCGTAGATATTACGATCTATAGCCTGATATTCCGTATTATTAGTGGTTATTTAATCGTTCACACATTGTGCAAACGTTTTACCAAAAACATTTTATCTACTATTATATTTGTAAAGCGCTTACCAAAATACATACTTGGATTAGTAATCCGTTTGGAAGGGGAATCATTAATGACTCATTTATTCAAAACAACCCATAGGAAGCATTTTCTGTCTGCCGTTGCCCTTGCCGGGCTCTCTGCTGTTCTGCTTGCAGGATGTTCAGGAGGCAACGCCTCTGAAGCCAACATCACCTCCCCCACGAGTACAGCTGTCACCGGACCGTCAGCTTCTATCGGCTCTGAATCTGCTGCATCGCATTCTCCATCCCATTCATCTATCTCCTCATCCGTAGCGGTTGATGAACAGCCGTCCACGGTTTTTTATGAAATTTTTGTCCGTTCGTTCTATGACTCGGATGGTGACGGGATTGGTGATCTGAAGGGTATTACGGAGAAGCTCGACTACCTCAATGATGGTGATCCTTCAACCAAGGACGATCTGGGAATAGGGGGCATCTGGCTGATGCCTGTAAACCCCTCACCCAGCTACCACGGCTATGATGTCACTGATTACCGCAGCATTAACCCTGATTATGGAACTATAGAAGATATGCAGACTCTAATCACTGAAGCGCATAAGCGTGGAATCAAGGTCATCATGGATCTGGTGGTCAATCATACTTCCAAAGAGCATCCATGGTTCGTAGACTCGGCTAAAAATCCGGATGGAAAATACCGTAACTGGTACATATGGGCAGAAGATCAACACCGGCCTATAAGCGGAACAAGTGCAGCGGGGAGCGGTAATCCGTGGCATGAACTTTTAGGCAGCCATTACATGGGCACATTCTGGGATGGGATGCCGGATCTGAATTTCGATAATCCGCAGGTTCGGACTGAGATGGAGAGTATCGGAAAGTATTGGCTAAAGCTTGGGATCGACGGTTTCCGTCTGGATGCCGCGAAACACATCTACGAGGATCTGCTATCCGATAAAAGTGCAGCCACAACAGCAAAAAACGTAGCCTGGTGGCAAGAGTTCCGTCAGTCCATGAATGAGGTTAATCCTAAGGCTTATATCGTGGGTGAAGTTTGGGAGAATTCTGCTGTTTCCGTCGGAGCTTATCTGGATCATGCTTTCGATTCCGGGTTCAATTTCGGATTGGCCGAAGCCCTGGTGAACTCTGCCGCAACAGAGAAAGACAGCGGCATTGCTTTTACACTTGAACGGACCTATAAGCTGTATTCCCAACTTTCTGAAGGTGCTTTTACAGACGCTATCTTTCTGACCAACCATGATCAGAACAGAGTAATGAGTCAACTGCAGGACCAGCCCCAGCATGCCAAAATGGCCGCGTCCATGCTGTTGACCCTGCCCGGAAACCCTTTTATTTACTATGGTGAGGAAATTGGAATGCTTGGTGTCAAACCAGACGAGGGGATCCGCGAACCCATGCGCTGGACAGCAGGCCAACCATCCGGTGGACAGACTACATGGGAGCTTGATAGCAATAACGATGCCGGGTCAGATGTCAATGTTGAAAGTCAACTGAATAGCAGTGATTCCCTGCTGGAACGATATCGTCAGCTTATTTCAGTTCGAGGTGAACTGCCAGCGCTGCGGAATGGGGACATTCGTGACTATCCTTCTGGTCAAGCGGGCGTAATGTCTTTCGAGCGGATCACTTCTGCACAGCAAGTCTTGGTTGCCCATAACCTGACTGGTGAAGCAGTATCTATTCCTATCCGTCCGGGAACCGGCGAACACACTTATAATAAAATTATACAAGTAATTCCTGGCACAGCCCGCTTGAATCAGGGGATCCTCACAGTTCCACCTTATACAACTGTCATTATGGAGTAGACAATGGAGATGGACAGACTAACCACTTATGTAATATAGAGCAAAGCTGTGGTCTTGTGAGCGGGGCAGCATTCATCCAGTCTTCCGAGCTTCTGGAACTGATCCGGATCAGCCAACCGCCGGCAGCATCCTCCAGATAGGAGGCCCGCTCAAAAGTCCAGTTGCATTTGGTACGTTTACATAACCTCAGCTCAGCAGCAGCGTTAGAATGTTTCATTGCCTTAGCCAGCAAGGAGGCTTGTTCTACATCACCCGTTTCGGCAGCCAGTCGTTCAGATAAAAAGTATAATGTGAACGTATCCGCATTCTTTTGAAGCTTCTCATACTTGTGTTTTGATATCATCAGAGCAGGCATTTTCGTATCCAAATCCTCTGTCTGCTGAAAGCAGTTCATCAGATAATAACAAGCGCGCTTAATCTCTTCCGGTGTTTTGAGTTCACAGCTGAAAGCATCGGGATCTTTTAGATAGAGTATCAGTGTTTCATCTTTGTTGGCCAGCAAGCATAAATCCTGTACATATTCCCCTTCACGAAACTCCAGACGGCATATACGGTCCGCTAAAGCCCCCTTTTGCAGCACCTCCCGTACTCTCGCATTACAAGATGTTTCAGGGAACAGAAAATGCGCTAAATGTAACCTATCATGGATATTCACATCAATGTATCCTTCCCGGATAAGGCTTCAGCTATAAAACTTGTAATCTTTATGTTATCATAAGCTAATTTTAAGGTAAAATTAAGAAAGCAAGGGTATAGTCAATATCATGAAATACTTGTAGCGAGGTGATTTCAATGAGAATGCTCATCACATTTCAGAACAAGCTTGTACCTGTATACTTCACTACAGAAAACAAACAACCCACTCAAAAAGTACTTCGACTGCTTAACAGCACGCTTGAACTCAAAATTCAAAAGGGCAAAAGCGCCCTGCAGAAATGTTTGAATTCTCTGATTAGTATCGAAATTAAAGGTTCTGAAGCTATATTGCACAGTTACAGTGAAAATGATTCATTGGCCTTGTCCCTCTATTAATAGAGGGATTTTTTTTGTTTACGGAATACCCGCCTATACATAAGGACACTGGAAAAAAAGCATAGAAAAAGAGCGAATTCCTATCCAAGGAATTCGCTCTGCTATATATATATCGGGCACAATTTTTCATGGGAGACATGAAGCTAACTGATCCGGTGAATGGATGTCTTCTCTTGTTTTTCAGCTTTCTGAATCCGCAGCTTGAACAGCTTCACTAGGTTGCGCCGGGTATGCTCTTCGTGACAGCTGTCCAGTTTTTTTATAATAAAACGGTCAATGGACATGTCAATCGCTCCTTTGGTTTGGATTCCTTTACAGCTATAGCAGAGAGGAAATCATTTCCTGCACCCTGTAACACCTATATAACCGGGTCTCTGTTTCCTTAAACCTGTCCTCCAAAACGCAAAAAAACCAAGCGAATGACGCAATTACTATATATTGAGTCTAGATAGCCCAAACGATTCAAACGGCCTGGAGATATGGTAGCGATGCAAAGAATAGAGTCTTAATGTCGAACAAAAAAAATTTTAATCGACGGATATTTACAAACAAATAATTAAATGCTATATTAACGTTAGTTAATAAATAAACGATATTTAAGGAGAAATCATAATGTCAAATGTACTTTTTATCAAAGCAAACAACCGTCCTGCAGACCAAGCAGTAAGTGTTCAACTGTATAACGCGTTTCTGGCAAGCTACAAGGAAACTCATCCTAACGATTCAATTACCGAGCTGGATTTGTTCGCTGAACAACTTCCATACTATGATAATACCTTGATTACAGGGATGTACAAAGCTGCCCAGGGCTACGAAGCTACTCCCGAAGAAGCTGCAGGCGCTGCTGTAGTAAAAAAATATCTTGATCAATTCATGGCTGCAGATAAAGTAGTCTTTGCTTTCCCGCTGTGGAACTTGACCGTTCCTGCTGTACTGCATACTTACATTGATTACTTGAGCCAGGCTGGTACAACCTTTAAATACACTGCAGAAGGTCCCGTTGGACTTGTGACTGACAAAAAGGCAGTCATTCTGAATGCCAGAGGCGGTGTTTATTCTGAAGGTCCAGCTGCTACTGCTGAAATGGCTGTGAATTATGTAGCTGGTATGCTGAACTTCTGGGGCTTCAAGGAAACTACTCAGGTTATCATCGAAGGACACAACCAGAACCCGCAGCAATCTGCACAAATCATTGCAGACGGCCTGCAATTGGCTAAAACTGCAGCTGCATCATTCTAAGTTGAGAGACATCTCCCCTTTTACATCATCCGGACTTTTATTTATATATAGTTAGGCGGAGTATCATAAGCCATCTTCGCCGGACAGTAATCAAGGGACCCATACAGCCGTTCAACGGCTGTATGGGTCCCTTGTGTTCTAATCGGACATTCCAGATATTCCTCTCAATATTCGTCCAGCTCGCGGCGCCAGTCTGAACTCCGGGTACGGGAACCTCCAGCCTTCGTTGCAGCTGCAGCAGTTTTTCGCTTTTGCTTCACCTCTTTGCTGCTCTGATACTGCAGTTCACGCTGTGTTTTGCGGTAATTCATGAGCCGTTTCTCATTCAGCTCCCCGTTTGCCATAGCCTCTAGTACCGCGCAGCCTTCTTCATATTCATGCCTGCAATCACTAAAGCGGCATTCGGCAGCCAGTCTGCTGATATCACCGAAGGCGAGATCAAGACCACCTTCATCCTCCCATAGCTGCAGCTCACGCATCCCGGGAGTATCCACAATGATTCCCCCATCCGGCAGGACGAACATTTCCCGATGAGTAGTTGTATGCCGTCCCCTGCTGTCCCCTTCGCGCACGTCCTGAGTAAGCTGTAGGTTACGGCCGCTGAGCCAGTTGACCATCGTCGATTTGCCGCAGCCGGAGGAGCCGGTAAGAGCAACTGTCTTCCCGAAACTGATATAGGGCAGCAGCTCTTCTCGCCCGTCTCCAAGTAACGCACTAACCGCATGTATAGCTACACCGGGCGCCGCCTGTTCCATCTCGGCAATTTTACTCTCCGCATCCAGGCAGAGATCGGCTTTGGTCAACAAAATGACCGGATTAGCACCACTGTTCCAGGCCATGATCAGATACCTCTCCATGCGCCGGACATTAAAATCATCATTTAGTGCGCTGACAAGGAACAGCGTGTCTACGTTGGATGCTACAATCTGTTCGTCCAGGGTATTACCTGCCACTTTCCGGGAGATGACACTTTGACGCGGCAGAACCCCATGTAGCACGGCATGCTCTCCGCCATCCTGCATCGCCAGAACTACCCAGTCGCCGATCGCCGGATATTCCCCGGAGTCAGACAGCGAATGTCTGAGTTTCCCTGAAAGCTCGCTCCAGGTCTCTCCGGTTTCCGCCATTACCCTGTACTTGCTGCCGAAATCGCCGACAATTCTTCCCGGCACGTACTCTTTTCCTCCATATTCTAATACCTTTTCATCCCACTTGCTTTGCCAGTTCTCGTTCCAGCCGTATTGTTCTATTATCATTATGGCCTCCTGAATTTTTTGTAATGGAATTCATTTATGCATTCTGTCTGACATTTTCTGCTCTGTTTACGTACTTCCCCTTACACAAAAAGCCGCCGGAATCCACATTCCGGCGGCGTCTTTTCACATGCGAAAAATAACGGTCTCTTCCCTATAACAGGACAGACCAGGAATTTCCGCACGCGGTAGTTGCAGTAATATCAATCCCTGCACATACACACGCAAAAAAGCCGCCGGAACCGATACGGTTCCCGGCGGCTCTATAAGGCATCATAGAGTTGGCCTGCGAAGCTGCAATCCTTACTCTGCAGCCTCTGTTCCCGGAAGACACGTATCCTGAGCAGTATTAACCGATAACGAAGTAACCGTATAAACTGTCATATAACATCGTCTCCTTCCGAACTAATATGGTGTAATGATATACGGCGCTGCATTATTTTGTCAACCCCGTAATCTTATGCGGCTATAAAATAGACTTCAGTTCATCCAGCTCATGAATGGTCTTCCAGGGATGGGCATCCAGTTGTTCATCCCACGGATGATTTCGCTTAAGCCATATAGTTTCCATACCTGCTTTGGCTGCTCCCCAAATATCATTCACCGGATGATCGCCGATAAACAAGGTTTCATCTGCGGTTGTGCCCAGCCGCTCAAGTGCGAGCCGGTAGATACCCGGATCAGGCTTGCTGATCCCAACCTCTCCGGAAATAACAATCTGCTCGAAGTAACCGCGTATCTGAAGCAAATCGATTTTGCCATACTGGATATCCTTTTTGCCGTTTGTAACCAGCCCCATAACATACCCTTGCTCCCGGCAATATTCCAGAATCTCTACAGCATGCTTCATAGGCGCTCCGTGAGTAATATAGGTCTCGTCATAATAGTCACGTATCTCCGCAGCCGTTACAACTTTCTCCCAAGGCAGAACACGGCTGAGCTCGGCGAAAAAACCATCTTTGTCCCGGTATCCGTCCGCATCTCTGACAATAATATCCTCCACGACCCGCCCCGCTTCTTCCGGCTCCAAATGAGCCAGCAAATCCTGCACGAACTTGCGGCTGAAGCTGCGGAAAGTACGATCGCGATCCATTAGTGTATTGTCCAGATCAAACAGCAAAGCTTGTACTTCTCTCATTCCAAGTTCCCCTTATGTCTTGAATTTCATTCCGTAACCCTTCAGAAATCCATTGTACTATGGGGAAACTCGGCAAGAAAAGACCATTCTGGTAAAAGAGATCTTACACTCCTTCATCTGAACAGTCTACGGACTACTATCCTGTTATTCAAAATGCTCCGGCCGATGTGTAAGCATCAATTCCTCTTCGGTAATATATAAAGGAAAAGGCGGAGTTTCTTTTAGATACCGTTCACTGGCAAGCAGCCGGTAATGCACCTCTGGCAGCCAGGCATCCTCAACCAGCGGGAGTTTTCCGGTATCGTTAATATAATTATCTACAGCCGCTTGGACCAGATCCAGATAGTAAGGCACAAGCTTGTCAGCTTCCTCAAAAATCTCAAAGGTCTCCCGGGACATATAGAACTTTTGCTCGGGTACACCGCCTAAATAACGTCTGAGCCGGCTTAGGTCAATGCTTTTATCCTTTAACAGCAAAGCCGTACGGTTAATAGGAGCGGGCATATCTTCTTCAAATTGCCTTACAGCCTGTTTGATCTGCGGCAAGGTAACAGTGATAGGGACAGTGGATGTATTCTTTTTGGCGCGCTTGAAAATCATACTGAAAGTCTCCTTTCGAAGTATATGTCAGATAACGCTTACAATTCCATTTTATTCGTTATTCAGACATTTAATCAGCTTGCCTGACTTTCGTCACAGAAATTCCCCAATCTTTAGATCATTATTTGACATTTTCCCAATGCGTCCATAACTCTGGCGGGTTTAGCTCATAGTGATCATTCTGCCGGTACATGAATTGATGCATAACGAACTCGCGTCGGATGGTTGCGTAATCTTCATGAAAGGGTTTAATGAACTCGTTGATCTCTTTCTCCGTATAGACAACACCAGGTTCCAATTTTTCGACGATATACTGCAGAGCGATCAATTTCTTTTTGTACTGGGCAGGGATCTGCCGCAAACGTCCGTCTTTGGCGAAGAAATTCCGCAGCACCGAATCCTTCAGATTAACATCAGGTGACTCTTTCTCCATATCTTCCACCCCTTTTGCAAAAATAAACTTCAACGATGCCTCCGAACCGGCCTGAATGAATTCAGGATTCAGCATGAAATAAACGGTGTTCTTGTCTCTCCGCTCATTTATGAGCGCTGCTTCCCGTAGTTTGGCGGCATGATGTGTAACCGTAGGCTGTGACAGATTCAGCTTCTCTGCCAAGGCCTGCCCGTGAACCTCCCCCTTGGACAGCAGCAGAAGAATCCGTAAACGTGTAGGGTCTGATAAGGCTTTGTGGTAATTCACAATTTTATCAAGCTGCAATGGGGCCACTCTCCTGTGCATATGATCAGCAACTGCTGAATGCAATTAATTTAGATATATATCTAATTATATGCTTTTCTATGGAATGGAGCAAGAGTAAACAACTGATTTTGCGGGATGAATGGCGAAAATATATAATATAGGGTACGATTTATGGTATAAGCAAGTAATTCTCCGGGAGGTTTGAAGCTTAATGAAAGATGTCATCATTATCGGGGCAGGTCCTTGCGGGTTATCCGCGGCTATTGAATGTCAGCGCCATGGATTGTCCAGCCTGATCATCGAAAAGAATTTTATTGTCCACTCCATCTATCTCTATCCGACCAATATGCAATTTTTCAGCACAACCGCGCTGCTGGAAATCGGGAATGTGCCTTTTACCTCACCCAATGACAAACCCTTCCGTCACGAAGCCTTGGTCTACTACCGCCGTGCCGCTGAACAACATGGACTGGATATAGCCGCTTACGAGGAAGCCTTGTCTGTTCAGCCTTTAGACGACGGGACCTTCGCAGTACATACCCGTAATAAGCGTGGAGAAACGCTAACCCGTAATGCTGCCAATGTCGTAATCTCAACAGGGTATTTCGATCAACCGAACCTGATTGGAATTCCTGGAGAGGAGCTTCCCAAGGTCACCCATTATTTTGGCGAAGCCCATCCCTATACAGGGATGAAGGTAACTGTAATCGGAGGCAGCAATTCTGCTGTTGATGCTGCACTGGAGCTGGTCCGCGTTGGGGCCGAGGTGGATATGGTGTACCGGGGAGCCAGTATCTCTGAGAATATCAAGCCATGGGTTCGCCCTATTTTCGAAAGTATGGTTCTGAAAGAGAAGATTGTTGTCCATACCGAGTCACGGGTAACTGAAATTACACCGGGGTCCGTATTCATCACTAGCCACAGCGGTAAAGTGACCGAACTGGATAATGATTTTGTGCTCGCCTTAACCGGATTTAGACCCAGCAGAACGTTACTCTCATCCGCTGGAGTAAGAATGGATGACACCCAGGATAAACCGGCCTTTAATCCTTCTACCATGGAGAGTAATGTACCCGGACTCTATGTCGCAGGAGTCATAGCTTCCGGACGGAATGCCAATGAGGTATTTATCGAAACCGGGCGCGGGCACGGACAACTGATCGCGGATCATATCGTCGCCAAACGTTTGGCCGAATAAATTCCGACACATCCAATATGCATAATCCGATCCAAATGATTAATACATTGGGCATATTAGAAAAAAGGAGTGTGCCTGCTATGGATATTACCTCTTTACTATTGCTCGGTTTTGCTGCACTGGGCATTATCAGTAAAAATTCACCGATCACGATCGCCATGGTTGTTTTGTTGCTGCTGCGGGTGCTTGGACTGCAACAGACTTTTCCCTGGCTTGAAAAGTACGGTCTCACAGTCGGGATTATCATCCTGACGATCGGTGTAATGACTCCGCTGGCCAGCGGTAAAATCTCACTGGACACCATTTGGCACTCCTTTCTGCACTGGAAGTCACTTGCAGCGATCGGTGTCGGTATGCTGGTAGCCTACCTTGGCGGCCGGGGCGCTCTGCTGATGGGCAGTCAGCCTATGATTGTTGCTGGCCTCTTAATCGGCACTGTACTTGGGGTAGCTTTATTCAAAGGCGTTCCCGTGGGGCCTCTGATCGCTGCCGGGATTTTGTCGCTGCTGATCGGAAGAGGTTAACGCGGCTACGGAAATAAAGAAAGACTGCAGGTTCGCTTAAAAGCGCCTGCAGTCTTTTTAGTTACTCGTTATCGCTAAACCCTGTTCCAGCTTGTCTAATTCCTCAAGCATCCAGCCGCTGCACATTGAACAGCCGGGCATAACTTCCATCGAGCGCCATAAGTCGCTCATGGGTCCCGCGTTCCGTAATTTCCCCATTCTCGAGTACGACAATCTGATCTGCGTGGGTAATTGTAGACAGTCTGTGAGCTACAATTAATGTGGTACGCTCCGAAGCCAGTGATTGCAGCGCCTGCTGGATCAGATGCTCGGATTCCAAATCGAGCGCCGAGGTGGCCTCGTCAAGAATCAGCACCTTGGGATCTTTTAGGAATACACGTGCGATGGCGACGCGCTGCTTCTGTCCACCGGACAGCTTCACTCCACGTTCTCCCACCTCCGTGTCATACCCTTCCGGCAGCTGCATAATGAAATCATGAGCATTGGCAGCCTGAGCAGCCGCGACAATCTCCTGCTCCCCTGCCAGCGGATTACCGAAGAGGATGTTATCCCGTACTGACCCGCTAAAGAGGAAGTTGTCCTGCAGCACCATACCGACAGTCCGCCGCAAGCTCTCCTGCGTCAGACCCCTGACATCCTGTCCGTCCATGCACAGGCTGCCTTCCGTTATATCATAGAAACGCGGGATGAGGCTGATTAATGAGGATTTCCCTCCCCCGCTCATGCCGACAAAAGCCACTGTCTGCCCAGGATCGATGCGAAGTTCGATATTTTTCAATACCCAGTCATGCTCATCGTTGTATTTGAACCATACCTTTCGGAACTCTATGGCTCCAGACGGCGCCACAAGCGGCTTGGCCCCTGGTTCGTCGACAATATCATACGGCTCATCCAGAAGTTCCATCACCCGCTCCAGCGATGCAGATGCTTGGGTAAGCACGGTTGAGGAGTTGATCAGACGCCGCAACGGGGCATACATCCGGTCCAGATAGCCGAAGAATGCCACGAAGGTCCCGAGTGACAAATTCCCGTGAATGACCTGATACCCCCCGTAACCGATAACTAATAGCGGTGCGATATCCGTCAGGGTATTGATAATAGCGAAGGTCACAGCATTCCAGCGCGTCTGGGCCATCGCTTTTTCCAAAAATTTGCCGTTGATATCTTCGAACTGCTTCTTGTCCACCCGCTCCATGGTGAAGCTGCGGATGATTGCAATCCCCTGAATCCGTTCATGCAAATATCCTTGTATCGCTGCAAGCGCCTGGGAACGATCCTTGGTCAGGAGCTTGAGCCGCTTGTAAAGTGTATTCACCGCGATGCCATACAGTGGCAGTATCGCAATCGACACGAGTGCCAGCACCGGATTCAGATAAAACATAAAAGCAAGGGCGAACACCAGCGTGAACATATCCAGCCAGACATTCATCATACCCACTTCAACAAGGTTCTTACTCTGCTCGACGTCATTGATGAATCTAGAGATCGCTTCGCCGACCTTAGTATTCTGATAATAGCGAAGAGAGAGACGCTGCAGATGACCATAGAGTCTATTGCGCATATCAAATAACACTCTGCTGGTAATCAGTTGGGCAAAATACTGGCGGTAATACTCCACTGGCCCCCTTATAATAATGAATAGCACAAGTGAGCCTCCGAGCACTGTCATTAGCTTGGATACCCGCTCCGCGACAGAAAGTACAGGATTGTTCAGCAGGTCATCAACTACATATTTCAGGATGAGCGGCAAGGTAAGCGGAATACTGAACTTGATCATCCCGATGAACAGGGTAAGGACGATCCATTTCATGTAGGGCCGTACAAATGTATAATAAGATTTCCATTGCTTCACAGGAACTAACGTCCTTTCTCTTTACCGTGTTGATTGGGCACTGTTGACATTTGCGCTCCACAGTGTTTTTATAATTTTAAGTCCATAGGTACGCGTTCAACTCTATTTAGCAGTACCCGAACTTCAGGAGGATAACGATGTCCAGACAATTTGTGACCGAAGCCGTCATGATGGCGATTTACGGCCAGCTTCTCATTCCAAGGAGCCCCGTAGAATATATAGTGCCTTACACTACAGTGATGGAATTATACGAACTGCGGGACAGTGACGAACCTCTGATGAGCCATGCAGAAGATGACGAGCATGTGAAGCTCAAAATCCGCGAACTTATTGCTTATTTCGAGCAGCCGCTGAATTCCAAAAAAATCAACCGCTGCCTGAACATCCCCTGGGCTAAAAGCTCCGGCATCCTGATGGGCAACCACACACAAATCACTATTATCAACAGTGTCGATAACGCAACGTATGGAGAAACGTTCGACCCGATTGAAACGGAGCTGCTGCTGACCTCACAGCGGGAGAAAGTGCCGATTCTTACCGATCAATTCGAGCTGATTCAGCGCATCATTGAAAACGGTGTTCCTGTTCAGGTGTTTGATATTGATGATTTTGAATTTGCCATGGAGGAAGAAACCTACCACAGTTCACCTTAAACTCCATCAGTCCTGCAGCGGACCATCCCGCTATGGCTGCCATACAAAAAGCCCTGCCTTATGGCAAGGGCTTCTTGGCCATATTAATAACCGCAATGCTTCACCGCTCAAGAACTCCGGCTGCCGCCTCAGGCTCATACCTGTACTCAATGTCATCCTCGGCTTCAGAATAGACAATGGATAGGCCATAACCCTCCATATACCAAAGATCCTGCTCTTCCATATAAAAAACAATTCCCGACTGATCCGTCTCTATAGAAGGACGGCCCGGAGGCTCATTCGCAATCCCCAACGAAAAGCCCGGGTGCAATCCTCCTCCAGAGCTATAACGTGGAAATAAACGGATATAAGCCCCGTCTTGCAGGGAAAGTTCCCGCTTGAACCAGGCGGCGGCGTCTTTGCTGATTACCATCTTCATCTGTATAAGCACCTCCTGAATATTCTTATCATACTGAAATTATAGCTATATTCCAAATCATATACGAGGATATCATTCTACAGCTTATTCGAAATTTATTCAAAATTACATTTGACAATTCTTCCGGCCGGGTGATAAACTCGGAACATAACGAAGCGTCTTCAAGTTATTACCAAAATTAATGAAAGGGGTGAGCGCGGTGTTTAACCTTGTACCTGTATATTTCCTAACTATTGTCGGCACACATACACAACTGAATACCGAAGCAGCCCTAGCAGTGGAAACCTCCTGAGATTCATACGTGTTACGCGTAACGTATAAGATCAGGTTAGGCAAGTCTCTTCCATGTCTCCGTGCTGCAATACAGCACCGTGGACATGATAGCTGATGTAAATTTCAGGCATATCATCCGTTACCGGATGGTATGCCTTTTTGCATGTTGGTCAGAGTTGCCACTTTCATTAATCACAACTTTCTTGACGTTAACTAAAGCCGACAATCATTTCAACACGAAAGGAAGGGATTTCCCTTGTTCTCCGTTCTCCGCAATCTCGGCTGGTTTTTCCGCCGCGAAAAAAAGCGCTATGCTATTGGACTTATTTTACTGATTGTCGCCGGTGTTCTGGAGCTTCTGCCTCCCCGTCTGCTAGGCAACGCCATCGATGACATTGTCAGCGGGTCGATCACCGCAAGTTCGCTCATGAAGTACATTGGCATGATTATTCTCATGCTGCTGATTATCTATTGGATCACCTACATATGGATGCATAAGCTATTCGGAGGGTCCAACCTGGTAGAGCGGTTATTGCGCTCCCGCTTCATGAACCATCTGATGACTATGACCCCTTCGTTCTTTGAGCGTAACCGTACAGGTGACCTGATGGCCCGGGCTACCAACGATATCCGTGCCGTCTCGGCAACTGTTGGATTCGGGATGCTTACACTCGTCGATTCAACCATCTTCCTCTCTGTCGTACTGCTCGCCATGGGTTTCCTGGTGAGTTGGAAGCTGACCCTTGCGGCCGTACTGCCGCTGCCGCTCATCGCGATCGCCATGATCTTCTATGGCAAAGCCATTCATGACCGCTATAGCCTGGCGCAGGACGCGTTCGGCGACATGAACGATCAGGTACTGGAATCGGTATCCGGTATTCGTGTCATCCGCGCTTATGTGCAGGAACGGCATGACGAGAAACGTTTTAGCGACATTACGGATGATGTCTACCGCAAGAATATGGCTGTAGCGCGGGTTGATTCCTTCTTCGAGCCAACCATCCGGCTGTGCGTCGGGCTCAGCTACATTATCGCTCTTACTTATGGGATTTATCTTGTTTTCCGCAATCAAATTACCTTGGGCGATCTGGTCTCCTTCAATATGTATCTCGGGATGATCGTCTGGCCGATGTTCGCTATCGGTGAGTTGATCAACATCATGCAGCGGGGCGGTGCATCACTGGAACGGATCGACGAGACGTTGAATTCAAAACCTGATGTTCAGGATATTGCCCATCCGGTTCCTGTCACTGAGCCGTCCACTATTGAATTAAAGAACGTAACCTTCCGTTATCCAACCTCAACGGTCGATAATCTGAGCGGGGTTAGCTTCTCTCTCACCCAAGGCCAGACACTCGGCGTAGTCGGCCGTACCGGCAGTGGTAAATCAACCTTACTCAAACAGCTGCTGCACGAATATCCGACGGGTCAAGGGGAGATCCTGATCTCGGATGTGCCTATTGGGCAGATCGCACTCGATCAGCTTCACAGCTGGATGGGATATGTACCTCAGGAGCAGATTTTATTCTCCAAATCCGTGCGCGAGAACATCCAGTTCGGTCACCACGGAGCCAGTGATGAGCGTATTATGGATGCGATCACAGCAGCAGCATTCCAGAACGATCTGGGTACTTTGTCCGACGGTCTTGATACCTTGGTAGGTGAACGCGGCGTCTCCCTCTCCGGAGGCCAGAAGCAGCGTGTATCAATCTCCAGAGCTTTTATAGCCAATCCTGATATCCTTATTCTGGATGATGCACTGTCCGCTGTTGACGCAAGGACTGAGGCCAAGATTATTGAGAACATCCGTGAGGAACGGTCCGGCAAAACTACATTAATCTCGACCCACCGCCTGTCCGCTATTGAGCATGCCGACTTGATTGTCGTGCTGGACAATGGACAGATTACCGAGCGCGGAACCCATCAGGAGCTGCTGGAGATGAACGGCTGGTACCGTGAGCAATTCGATCGTCAGCAGGTAGAGAACAACCTGACCAATGAATAATAACATTTAGGAGGTGTCACCGTTGACACAGAGTACAGGCAAACGCCTGCTGCAGTATGCTTTAACTGCCAAAAAGACGTTTATCGCAGCACTATTGCTGCTTACCATCGGAGTAGCGGCCGAGCTCGCAGGCCCTTTTATCGCCAAGAGCATGATCGATAATCACATGCTGGGCATCGAGAAGCCTTACTTCCAGACTACCTCGTCCGAGGAAGCAGCTGAATATAACAATACCTACTACAAACGCGGTGACCGTTTTGCTCCGGGTGAAGCCAAAGGCCAGGAGGTGCGCCTGCTTCAGGAAGGCAGATCCTTCTATTTCATCAATGAGCCGGTAGCGCAGCCTGAAGGTGAGCGAACCTACCGTGACGGTTCACTGCATATCAAGCATGGAGACTCTGAAGCAGTCTACCCAGCTGTGAAGCTGTCGGCTGACGAACTGTTTTCCTTTTACAAACCCGAACTTCCTGGGATCTACGAGCTTGTAGGCTTGTACGCCCTGTTCCTGGTGATCTCTATCTTTGCCGAATTCGGTAAAACGTACTGGCTGCAATCCTCGGCCAACCAGGTCATCCGCAAGCTGCGGACCGATGTGTATGCGCATATCCAGCGTTTGCCGGTCTACTTTTTTGACAACCTGCCTGCAGGCAAAGTCGTATCCCGGGTGACGAATGATACAGAAGCGGTAAAAGATTTGTTCATCGCCGTATTATCTAACTTCAGTACTGGAATTATCAACATTCTGGGCGTGTACGTTGCCCTGTTCCTGCTGGATATCCGGCTTGGCCTGGTGAGCTTGTTCATCGTGCCGATTGTGGTTCTCTGGATCATTCTGTACCGCAAGGTTGCTACCAAATACAATACCATTATCCGTTCCCGTCTTAGTGAAATTAATGCTATCATCAATGAATCGATTCAGGGGATGTCGATTATCCGTATTTTCCGCCGCCAGAAGCAGAGTACGCAAGAGTTCGAGAATCTCAACGACGATTACTTGAAATATCAGAACAAAATGCTGAATTTGAACGCCTTTACGTCCCACAATCTGGTGAATTCGCTGCGGAGCCTCTCCTTTGTACTCGTACTTTGGTACTTCGGATTTGGCAGTCTGGGCGGTTCTACCTTTGTGTCACTTGGTGTACTGTATGCATTCGTTGACGTATTGGGACGGATGTTTCAGCCGATTACCGGGATGGTTAACCAGCTAGCCAACCTTGACAGCTCCATGGTATCTGCGGGACGGGTGTTTACGCTGATGGACGAAACGGGTGAACCGGTAACGGATGGAACCATGCCGCGTTACAAAGGAAATGTAGTATTTAAGGATGTCTCTTTTGCCTATAAAAAAGACTTCGTCCTTAAGAATATCTCCTTTGAGGCACGTCCTGGCGAAACCGTCGCCCTCGTAGGCCATACCGGTTCCGGCAAAAGCTCGATTATCAACTTGCTGTTCCGCTTTTACGATCCGCAACGCGGCACTATCACGATTGATGGTGAAGAGGTTAAAGGCATACCGAAGCAGTGGCTGCGAAGCCACATGGGGATCGTGTTGCAGGATCCTTATCTCTTCACAGGCACCATCGCTTCAAACGTTAGCCTCGGGGATGAGCGGATCTCCCGCGAACGCGTGGAACGTGCACTGCGAGAAGTAGGTGCAGACAAACTGCTTGCCCATTTGCCGCAAGGCTTCGATGAGCCGGTAGTCGAGAAAGGCAGCACATTGTCAGCAGGACAGCGCCAGCTAATTTCGTTCGCCAGAGCATTGTCTTTTGATCCGGCGATTCTGATTCTGGATGAGGCTACTTCCAATATCGATACGGAAACAGAGAGTCTGATCCAGCAAGCGCTTGAGGTTCTCAAAAAGGGACGCACCACCTTCATCATCGCGCATCGCCTCTCCACCATCCGCAGTGCCGATCAGATTCTGGTTCTGCACCGGGGAGAGATTGTGGAACGCGGCAGTCATGATGAATTAATGGCCCTCGGCGGAAGATACTTCCGCATGTATCAGCTGCAGCTGGGTGCAGGTGCAGGCGAAAGCTCGGAGATATCAGCCCCTGCTTTGGATCAACAGTTCGGCGCTGTCTTGCAGCCATCCCTAAAACAAGTATAAAAAGTACGGGAATGCTCTCTCGGACGGGAGAACCGTAACAAAATAGCCCCTGATGCCTAAGTAGGCATCAGGGGCTTTTGTAACCTTGTGTTAGGAACATTCGTTCCGTATAATGGAAATAATATATAAGATTGGGGTGGAAACGTTGATCACTTATTCGCTCAGCAAAAGGCAGGCAAGGCAGTTCCTGCTTCATCATCAACGGCTCGTCTCGGGCGGTTCGGCACGCGGTAAAGATGCTATTTACGACTTCATCCGCCATGTCGGCTGCATACAATATGATCCGCTGAGTATAGCTGGCCATAATCATGAGCTGGTGCTGCAGGCACGGATCCCCGGTTTCGTTCCGGAACTAGCCTCAGAGCTGTTATATAAGGACAGGCTGCTAATCGATGGCTGGGACAAGAATATGTCGATCTACTGCACAGAAGACTGGCCGTACTTTCAGCGCCGCAGAGATATGGCTGCGGAACGCTATCAGGGAAATGAGACATTGAAAACTATGGTGGCGCATGTACGGGAAGAACTGGTACGGCGTGGTCCCCTCTCCTCACTGGATCTGGAGAGTAAGGACAAGATAGATTGGGCCTGGGCTCCGGCGCGGCTATCCCGTGCAGCTATGGAAAGTATGTATTTCTGGGGTGAAATATCCGTTCATCACCGCGTACACACTCGCCGCTATTATGATTTCACGGCAAACTTGCTGCCTGAGCATCTGCTCGGCACCAGGGACCCCAACTTGACGGCTGAGCAGCATTTCGACTGGTATGTGCTTCGGAGAATAGGCAGCATCGGTCTGCAATGGAATAAATCCGGTGACGGCTGGCTGGGAATTGCAGGCTTGAAGAGCAAAGAACGGACTGCCGCGATAGAACGGCTGCTCCACAGGGATTCCCTCCGCGAGGTTCGCGTCGATGGTCTCAAGCTTCCTTTATACATGCGAACTATTGATGCCTACGTGTTAGAAGAGATATTAGCTAATGGCTATGATACCCCTATTAAGAACGAAACCAGCGTTGAATTTGCAGCTGCACTGGCTCCCCTAGACAATCTGCTCTGGGACAGAGAGCTGATCAGGCAATTATTCGGATTCACTTACCGTTGGGAAGTATACAAGCCTATTGCTGAACGGGAATACGGTTACTATGTACTGCCTCTGCTGTACGGAGACCGTTTCATTGCGCGGTTTGAACCGGTGATGGACAAGAAAAACGGTATACTGAACATTTTGCACTGGTGGTGGGAGCCGGATACGGCCTTAAGCCAAGAGATGATCCCAGCGATCACAGCCGCTTTAGATGCGCTAGCAAAGTGCACGCGCGCCTCGTCAATCCGGTTCAATCCCGGAGTGGCGGAGAGCAATGGGCTACAGGGTCTGACGTCCTACTTTCAATAGTACATAATATTTAGATCAGGTTTTCTTCTTCTTCAAGACCCAGTTTGCTATACATTTCAGAGCAATAGCCCTGCAATTTGATCTCAAGCCTGCGGGCTTTATTCTTGAAACGCTTCAGTTCACGGATCATATGTGCTCTGCCCGCAGGCGTGAAGGTCTCTTGAATCCGTTCTTTGAAGTAGTCGTGAACAATATGATTACGCTGCTTCCAGACTTCCTGAAGCTGGTTGGTTTCCTCTTCCGAAAAAGGGAAGTGATGCTGGATTTCTTTGATGAGCTGGCCGAGTGAATTGCTGAGCTTGCGCTGATACAGTTCCGCAAGATCTGCTTCTGTAGGCGTTTTTCCCTGAGACAGCTTCGTTAAAAGCAGCAGGTTGGTCAACTGCTGCTCCAGTGCCTGGCAGTAGTAGACAGCCAGTCCGAAATAAGCAAATAGCTCTTTGGATTGTTCACTCTCCGGTATGTGTGTATCCTTCATCTTTCCTCCCGTTCCCCTTTCTGCTTTGGTATTATTCTATCATCACAAGCAGCCTTGTACTTCATACTCAATCATACTCAATTCGCCGGGTCTGCTTCAATTTCCTTTTTAACCTGATAGAATGCTTCATCATTACAGCAAAAAAACCAGAACTCCACAGTATGGACTGCGGGAGCCTCTGGTCTTGGAATATCTAACTGGAACCTTGGATAATCTCAGCTAGAATAAAATATATAAATAATTTGAAATCGATTTAAGCATATACCTCTACTGCGTCACTAATCAACCGGCAGGCTATCGCAGTGGCTCGGCAGGAATCAATACATGCCTGACAATGGGTATGTAGATGTTTGCTGCTCTCTGCTGCACATTTTTCACAGATTTCTGCGCACAGGCGGAGAATTTCTGCTGCGAAAGGACTTTGACGGGTCATGGCCTGGACGGCAAAAGAACAAATATCAGCACACTCCCGGTCCAGAATCATACTTTCACGTAATGAGGCAAGATCGTATTCTTTTAGGCTTGAGACGTAGCTATAGTTACAGGCATTCATGGTTTGAATACAAGCATCGATGCACTCCTGATATTGAATTCGGGTCATAGCCTTTTACCTCCTGCAATTTTAATAGGGTATGCCTATGTATTAACCTGCAGGAACTCCAACGAACCATTCTTCTACCGGAAGAAGTCCTTTTAGAGACTTCTTTTAACAGCCGCAGGTCTAGTCATAATTCGCTTCTCCAGTTGGAGAAGACGGGTCCGTAGCTCACTGGAAGAAAAGTGCTCTCCGATGAATACCGCCACATCCGGCACTTCACCCTGAGGTGTGATTTTCATGAAATCCGCCTCTCTATAGGCATACTGGAAGAGAAAGCGGCTGGAAGTATCGCTGAATGTAACAATCCCTTTTGCACGGTAGACATCCCGTGGGAGCTCTTTGACAAACTGCTCGAATTCCTCGCTGTTCACAGGACGTTTGAAGTAATGTGTGTAAGCCATCACATGGTCATGAGACGAATGCGTTACACCCTCCAATTCCGGATTCCCCCCCGCAAGTTCAACTTGACTCTCCGACTCCTGCAGAAGCTCATCGTCAACTTCATAGCGAGCCTCGGTATGAACGCCTCCCATACCTTCCAGTAACGCTTCAGGCTCAAGCTCGCAGCGTACAGCAGGCAGTATTTCCGCATAAGCGTTCCATTTCCGCAGAATTACAGTGATTTCTTCCGCTTCCTCCTTCGTCACCCGGTCAGTCTTGTTCAGTATCAGGACTGAAGCACAGCGGATTTGCTCCTGCATCAGCCGGTAGGTCGCACCCTGCTGGGAGCGGTACAGTTCAATCAGATGCGCTGCATCAACAACGGTAATCAGACCTTTCAGTTCCACCAATTGATACAACGAGGTTTCAGTAACTGCGTCTACGATCTCAAGCGGATTGGCTGCCCCAGTTGCTTCAATGACAACAACATCCGGTGATTCTTTTTTAATCAGTGTAGCAAGCTCTGTACTAAGGTCACCCCGGATGGAACAGCAGATACACCCGCCGAGCATTTCCGCCATAGGCACCGACTGCTCTACCAGCAGACCGTCCAGATTCACCTCGCCCAGCTCGTTCATGACTACGGCCGGTTTGAGGCCCTGGCTTTTCCAATGGTCCAATAGGCGTTGCAGCAATGTTGTTTTGCCGCTCCCTAGAAATCCTGACAATATATAAACTGGCATAGCCTGTTCCATGTTTCATCTCTCCCTGACAAAATTCGGTTCTGGTAGCGAGTGTACTACAAGTACCTTTTCGGTGCAAGATAACAGCTGAAGTATAGGATTTACTTGTGGGCCTGCTCCGCTAGCTTGTCTTTGTCAAGGCAATCCCCTATCATGGGAATAAATCGATCAAATAGGAGTTGGTCTGCCTGTCATCCGTTGATGAACACCGGCGCGAAGCGCCCCAAAGTGTGTCCTGTTATGTTATTACGGTCTCTGACACCCGCACACCGGAAACCGATACCGGAGGCGCACTGATTAGAAGTATGCTCGAAGCATCAGGATATGTAGTTACCGGCAGTACGATCGTCAAGGACGATTATGAAGATATCCGTGAACTGGTCTATAAAAGCTCCGTTCACTCGGGCATCGAAGCCGTGCTCTTGACTGGGGGTACGGGAATCTCTCCGCGGGACACCACTTATGAAGCTGTGGCTTCATTATTGGACAAAACACTTCCGGGCTTCGGTGAGATCTTCAGGCTGCTTAGCTTCACCGAAGACATTGGCTCCGCAGCTATCCTCAGCCGGGCCATTGCCGGCACTATCGGTAACACGGCAGTCTTTTCCATGCCCGGTTCTACCGGTGCGATCAAGCTCGCTATGGAGCGGCTGATTGTCCCCGAGTTAAGACATGTCATGCGGGAGATTTATAAACGTTCGTAGGAGAGAAGTTCAACGGTGATTCCCATTCACTTTATAAGAAAAGGCCGGTATAGCTTCCGTTCCACGGATGCTCACACCGGCCTGCAGTTAAACGCTCGGCAAAACGAAATGATCCCAATTAGTCAGGTGATCCTTGACAGCTGTCGAATCTAAGGCGAACGGACCGAAGCAACTTCACTCCACAGGAGGATCTGCGTGTATATCCGTATCGGGTGCTGTATTCACCCAGCGCGAGAATGATACCTTGAGTCCGGAACGGGTAGGGGCGCAGATAAATGGACCTGCCTTTTTACCAGCTTCATAGGGAAAACGCGCCACCCGGATGGTACGCCAAGGGTGTTTCTCTGTTCTGGCCCTGATCACAACCGCATCATTCATCCGTGAAGCCCGCATCGTGATCACCTCACCGGTCCATTCCGGTACAGGCGACAACGACCAGTCGGAATATCCGTCAGTCACAACCGCACCAATATGCGGCACACCGTCATTCAGCTCAATACCTGCTTTGATCCATACCGTGGAGTTAAGCCACAGCATGATCCCCGCCTGGTCGTACAGCTCTGTAAACCCCTGCAGTGAAAAGCTGACCTCTACCGCATCACTATCCTCCCAAGGAGCCAGGAGTGCATGTCCGTTGTCATGCTGGAAGCCGTACATTGTTTTTTCCCAGTAATCACTGCCTTCTGCTGCTTCCACAACGAATGCTCCATCCTGAACCTTGGCGGTGACTGGTTGATTGCTCCACTCTCCACTCTGCCAATCCACTGCTCTCATCACATGGACACCTCATCTTTCCGCTTGTTCATTACAGCGTTGATCTTCTCTGAGCTAATAAGCATTATAACAATATATCCCACAAGCATAAACGGAAGAATCACAAACGAGCTGCGGGCGGCAATCCATCCTAATAAAGGCGGTAAAAATGCACCTCCCGTATACGCCATTGCCATTTGGTAACCCATAATTCTCTGGGACTGCTCCTTCCCGAAGCGGGCGGGTGTCTCATGTAGCATACATGGAAAGATCGGGGCTGAACCAAGACCCACAAGAATAAATCCAAATAAGGAATACACAGCCGGCAAAGGCAGTAACAGAAGCAGCGCACCAAGCAGCGAAATCAGAATACCCGTACGAATGAGCTGGCGGTTATTGAACCTGAAGGTGACAAATCCTGTGACAAGTCTCCCCACCGTAATTCCTCCGTAATAAAGAGACACCCAACCTGCAGCGGTTGCCGCCGATAATCCCTTCTCATTGACCAGAAAGCTGCTGCCCCAGAGCCCAAGCGTCGCTTCTACCCCACAGTAAAAAAGAAAGGTAATCAGCGCCAGCTTCACACCCTTGATGCGCAGCACACCTGCCACAGGAATCTGCGGTGAGATGATCTCCTGCTGAGATTCTATAGCCTGGGCCTGATCTGCAGGTTCGGCCCTTTTCCAGAGGGGAAGTGCAATGAACAGCAGAATCACCAGCACGAACTGAATCAGGCTGACCGTCAAAAAACCATGCCGCCAAGAATCACCAGCTGCAATGTAACGCGACATAATAATTGGACCCAGCATAGCGCCTACACCCCAAAAGCAATGAAGCCAGCTCATGTGATGGGCCTTGTAGTGGGTAGCCACATAATTGTTCAGCCCGGTATCAATGGAGCCGGCACCGAGTCCTAGTGGAAAGCACAATACTGCCAGCCAAATGATCGAAGGGGAATAAGTAAAGCCGAGCAAAGCGAGTGCCGTCACAGCAACGCTGATAAAAGTCACCTTCCCCGTACCGAGCTTCTGCAGCACTACGCCACTAGCCAGGCTGGAGACGATTGTACCTGCGACAACGATCATGGATAGCAGTCCCGCAGCATCCACCGGTGCCCCAAAGTCGGGACGCATCATCGGCCAGGCTGCACCAATCATCGAATCCGGCAAGCCAAGACTAATAAAAGCCAAATAAATAATAATCAGAAAAATTGTAGCCATGGATGTCAACCGCCTATGCTTCAGATTTGGTCAATCGCAGCCCTGTCTCCAGAGTTGCAAGTGTTGAAACGATCATTCCTTCTAAATAATCCCCGGCAAAATCCGTACTGAGCACTACACAAGGAACCATCCCTGACGGCAGTAGTGCTGCACATTGTTCCGTTATGAGACTCAGATGTCCCTCCTTCAAAAAACTTCCATATAGTACGATTGTATCAGGATTTAGCACGCTGCTGACCGCAACAGCCAGCTTGGACACGGCATCCGTCAGCTTCGCCGGCGTAGACTGCCACTCACAGCTGTCCCATGAAATGCCCAGAGGAATATTGGCCACTTCCCCGGCAAATCCGCTTCTTCCTTTATATAGCCGGCCATTAATAATCATCCCAGCTCCTGGTGGAAATCGGTCAGGAAAGTACAAATAGACAGCTGAACCCTCCGATTTCATCTCAAACCTGCTGAAGTGACCGATAGCCGCAGCATTCACATCGTTTTCGATCATAACCCGCTTATGATAGTGCTGCCTGAAATACTCTGCAACAGCTATACCGCGCAGAGCTTCATAATCAGAGACCACCAGCCTGCCATCCGCTTCTGCACCGGGTAATCCAAAGCCTATGGCCTCTATAGCCGGATAGAGCACTAACAATTCATCTATAATAGCTTCAAAGCAGGCTAGATCTACTCTAGATACCTGCCTGTTCACCTGATACAGACAGCGCCCGATGAGTGTAACTACAGTACACCTGATACTGATGCCTCCAAGCTCTTCAAACGGGAACATGATAAGTGCCAGAACATGCTCATCATTGTATATGTACTGCTGGGCAGGCCTGCCTCCACTGGACGAAATTTGCCCTGCCGCCTTAACTTCCGAATGCCGGATCAGAAACTCCAGTACTGTACTGACTGTAACGATGCTTAGCCCAGTTTCCTCGGCAATCTGCCGTTTGGTAACCTGTTTATGTTCTTTCAGCACTCCCCGCACCAGGTTGATATTCACTTCTTTAATAACCAGAGCGTTGCCTCCGATATTCTTCATTTTTCTTCACCCCACTTATTATAATACTTTATAAAAGTGTTTTATTAAATAGTTATTCTGATGTATGCTACTTTTTTGATTAAACGGAATTCCGGCCTTGTGACGTTCTACGTTCTCCACTTAATACACAACCATGATCCAAAAAAAAGCCCAGCAGATAAATTCTGCCAGGCTTGTGCATTTATTATGGGTATTATCGGCACAGATGTTATAAGTCCTACAAATCCGGGTGCTCGTGTTTGGCTTTGAGACGATTCCAGCGGCGTTGTACTTCACCTTCGAAGCTCCGCAGAGCAGGCTCGTTCTCAGGCTTCAGCAGATGTCTGGTTTTGCCCATCGTCTTCAGCCATGCAGCGACTTCCACACGTTTGTCCTTTTCCTCTGGATTGTACGTTATCGTTGTCGTGCCCTGTTCTACTTCGTAGAGCGGGAAGAAACAGGATTCCACGGCCAGTGACACAATATTAGTTCCATCTTTATCTTCACTCATCCAGTTCAGCGGGCATGCAATAAGAATCTTGCCGTAGACCAGCCCTTCATTCTGTGCATACCACTGGGCTTTGGCTGCTTTTTTGAGCAGATCCTGCGGATATGCCTCACAACCAGTAAATACATAAGGGATGTTAGTGGCCGCCATGATCTGAGCGGTATCCTTATGCTGCGTAACTTTACCCTGCTGTGTCTTGCCGATGCTTGAAGTTGAAGTACGATGGCCGAGCGGTGTGGAATACGACTGCTGGGCGCCAGTATTCATATATCCTTCGTTGTCATACTCTACAATAATCATCTTATGGCCGCGTAAGGCAGCACCAATAGCTGGACCCATACCGATATCCATGCCCCCGTCACCAGTTACCATGACAAAGGTGAAGTCCTCCTGAAGTCCCAATCCATCTAGTTCTCCGCGGCGTTTGCGTTCCCAGAACATTTCCACGACACCGGACAACGTAGCTGCACCGTTCTGGAACAGGTTGTGGATGAAGGTCGACTTATGGGCGGAATATGGATAGCCGGTAGTTGTAACCATCGCACACCCTGTGTGATACAGGGCTACAATGTCTCCTTCAATTCCTTTGAAGAATAGCTCCAGACCGGAGAAAATCCCACAGCCCGGACAGGCACCATGACCCGGTGACAAACGTCTTGGTTTCTTCATCAGGCTGCGGATTGGCGGTACCTTCACGCTAAGCTTGCCAGTCTCTTCGTTCTGCTTCACAGTGATTAGACCTGTCTTGAGGGATTCAAAGTTCATCGGCTTCAGCAAGCGCTTCGGTGCTTGGTCCGGTGAACCTGGATTGTGGCCATAGTAGTCAAAAGGAATTTCCACACGATCGGCAGCTACAGCATCCATTGCCAGCTGGAAGAAATGATGCCCGTCTTCAGCGTAGAAATCCTTACCGCCTAATCCATAGATGCGGCTGATTACCTTAGTGGTAGTGTTGCCATATGTGAATAGGGCTGCCTTAATTTCATTGACCATGTTACCGCCGTGTCCACCTACAGAATCTGCACGGTCTCCAACCGTAATAGCCTTCACATTCTTCAATGCTTCAGCGATTTGCTTCTGCGGGAAGGGGCGGATCATGTTAGGGGAGATCGCTCCGGCTTTGATCCCTTGCAGACGAAGCTGGTCGACAACATCTTTGATAATCTCCGAAGCAGAGTTCATCAGGAACACGGCAACATCGGCATCCTCCATCCGGTACTGCTCGATCATCGGATAGTGGCGTCCAGTCAGTTCTGCGAATTCCTGGGCAATCTCTTCGAATACTTCACCGGCATTGTACATGGCAACAGATTGCTGGTAACGGTTATTGATATAATCCGGTTCGTTCATGTAAGGGCCTACCGTAACAGGATTGTTACGGTCTAAGGTGTCTGTAAAGCCAGTAGGCGGCTGTTCGCCTACAAACTTATGAACATCCTCCCGATGGGCAAAAGCTTGTACACGCCGCTTCTGGTGAGAAGTGAAATAACCATCTGAAGCAACCATTACCGGAAGACGGACCTTGGCGTGTTCAGCCAGCTTCAACGCCATCAGATTCATATCATAGACAGACTGAGGATCACGGCACATCAGAATCGGCCATCCGGTGTTCAGGGCAAAATATAAATCGGAGTGGTCCCCGTGAATATTAAGCGGACCGGAGATCGAGCGGCAGATCAGGTTCATTACCATTGGCATACGGGTACCTGCTTGTACAGGCAATTGCTCCAGCATAAACATATATCCTTGGGCACTGGTGGCGTTGAATACTCGTCCGCCTGCAGTAGATGCGCCGTAACAGATCCCTGCGGAGCTATGTTCACCATCTGAAGGTACAAGCATGATGTCATGCTGACCGCTGGCTTTCATCGTGTCCAGGAACTGGGCTACTTCTGTGGAAGGTGAAATCGGGAAATAGCCCATGACATGATAATTGATCTGATGGGCGGCATATGCAGCCATTTCGTTACCGGATTCATATAGGAATTTCTGCTCCACTTTGGCGGAGCCTACTTCTTTTTCATAATCTATAGCCATTATTCATTCCACCTTTCTTCAAGAATTAAAGCTGTGTAATCAGATCAAATGTGTGGTGTACCGTGTGGCTGTCAGCATAGCCTTCCTTCTCACGCTGGCTTGATAACGCTGAGGTCGGGCAGGCGTCTATACATTTCAAGCAACCCTTGCAATATTGATAATCAATGCCCGTCAGGAACATTTGCGAACGGCCCTTGCGGTCGATCCGTTCTTCCCATACAAAACACTGGTCCGGACATACTGTATCGCACTGAGCGCAATGAATGCAGGATTCGTTCTCATACGCAGGGATCATGCCGGAACGTGAGATGCTGAGGTTCTTCAGGAATGTGCTGCCTGGATTAATTATCGAGCCGCCGATCGGCTGCGTATCATATCCCAGAACGCCGATATCGGAACGGACATATTCAGGCATCGTATCCCCTGCTGCCAGCTCAAATCGCATAAACTTCACTTCATTATAGCCGCGGTCAAACGTTGTAATGGCAGACTCGACAGCCTGAGGGTATTTTTTGCCTAGAGACTTCTGAATCACGTCCTTCATCGTTGCGGTATCCAGAAATGGACACAGCCGGAACAACGCGCCTAACATCGCCATATTTACCCGATTCTTCTCTTTCAGTGCAATGCTTGTTGCATCGATTACGGCAATGGTTCCGGCTTTCATCTTCAGCAGCTCTTTCAGTTCCTCCGGCGATTTGGCCGAATTCACCAGTACGGTGCTCTCTTCAAGAATCCCGCTAGTCACATTGACTGTCTTGGCCAGCGCTTCATGGAACACACCCACCACATGCGGACGTTCCACAGGTGAGGTATCGCGGATATGTGTGTTCAGATCACAGAAGCGGATATGCGCTTTAACTGCAGAACCCTTCTTCTCCGAGCCGTACGAAGAGAAACTGACGCCATTAAGGCCCGCCCCCACTACACCTGCTTCAGCGAGCATCTTACCCGCAAGGTTCGCACCTAAGCCTCCAATGGACTCCAGACGAATCTCGAAAAATCCGAGATCATTGACGATTGGTAATTGTACCACCGACATAACCCCTTTCTTTGTGTCAAGTAGAATAACATCCTTATGACTTTTTCAACGATTGTAACTTGAAATTGTCAGTCGCGAAGTGACATATCTTGCATTTTCCACGCCTCAGGAATCACATTTATTTATGGATTTCAATCGATTTCTTTATACACGACAGTGCTGCGTTACTTTAATAGAAGGTAATCTGCCATAAAAATGTCTAAATGTGAATATTGTGTGTTAATCCGCACTTCCCAAGTCCAATGTGGAACCAATGTCACCCTTAATTTAGCAATAAAATTAAAAATTAAGATGTTAAATTTATCACATAAATCATGATATTTATCACAGGTCAGAGACCTGTCCTATGAATTTTGACAGTATCCAAAAAAAGGCTGCTCCTGAGTAGAAGATCTACTCCAGGAACAGCCTCGCTGTCTTTTACTTACTACCAGTTGTCAGCTAAGTTCATCATTCGGATCCGGCATCATATGCTCCGCTATCAGTTGCTGCTTGCGTTTCCATACCTGCTCACTGAGATTCACGCGGTATACCTCGGGATTCAACTTACGCAGATACTCCGGCCAGAACAAATCAATCTGTTCCTGATGATAGCGGCGGATTTCATCCAGATCTGGCAACGTATAGACCTGGAACCCGTTTACGAAGATCGGCTCCAGCATCGGCAAAGCTTTATATTTCTCCACATACTTCTGCAAATAAGGATGAAGCGGATTGAACAGCTTCAGACGGGCACCACTCTGCGGCTCTTTCTCCCCGGGGAAGCTGATATAGTCAGCCAGAGCTTTTCCTTTGGGGCCAATGATCCGGAAAACATCCTTTTTGCCTGGCGTGGATACTTTCTCCGGGTTGGATGAAATCTTGATCGTCGGAACCATTTCACCGGAAGGTGATTCAATCTCAACAAGCTTATATACACCGCCCAGGGAGGGCTGATCCGAAGCCGTGATGAGTTGTGTGCCGACACCCCACGTATCTATAGCCGCACCCTGGGATTTCAAGTTCATAATCGTATTTTCGTCCAGATCATTCGAGGCCACAATTTTCACATAATCCAGACCCGCATCATCCAGCATTTTGCGAGCTTGGATAGACAGATACGCCAAGTCACCGCTGTCCAGCCGGATACCGTTCATCCGTTTGCCTGCCGCCTCCAGCATCTTGGCTGTATTAATGGCATGCGGCACACCGCTGCGCAGCGTATCGAACGTGTCTACCAGTAGGGTAACACCATCCGGCATTACCTTGGCGTAGGCATCGAAGGCCTCCTGCTCACTGGCAAAGCTCTGTACCCAGGAGTGGGCATGGGTTCCCTTCGTAGGGATGCCGAACTTTTTGCCGGCCAGCATATTCGAGGTTGCGTGGAAGCCTCCCACATAAGCTGCACGTGCACCCCAGACAGCTGCATCCGCTTCCTGTGCCCGGCGTGTACCGAACTCCAGCAGTGTATCCTTTGGAGCCACCTGCTTAATCCGCGAGGCCTTAGTGGCAATCAGTGTCTGGTAGTTCATGAAGTTCAGGATCGCCGTTTCTACCAGCTGCGCCTCCATAATCGTACCCTCGACGCGAATAAGCGGCTCATCCGGGAAAACCAGGGCACCCTCTTTCATAGAATGAATGCTCCCTTGGAAATGGAACTGCAGCAGCTCTTCAAGAAAAGCAGGGGCATAATTCTCTTCCTGCTCCGACAGATAGCGGATATCATCCTCCGTAAAGCGCAACTCGGCGATATACTGGGTTATGCGCTCCAGCCCGGCGAATACGGCAAAACCATTACCAAAGGGGAGCTTGCGGAAGTAGGCTTCAAACACCGCTCTGCGCTTATGGCTTCCGTTCACCCAATGGGCGTACATCATATTGATTTGATATTTGTCTGTATGTAGAGCAAGTTCTCTCCTCAAAATCCTCATCTCCTAGCTTTTCTCTGGTGCTCTGTGAGTGGTGTGCGATTTGGTTATTCTGCTGCAACTACTGTCGCTCCGAGGCTTCCGGTGAAATGTCCAAGCGCCCAGTTATGGCCTTCCGGATTGAAGCTGGCCACTGCATCCTTATGAACGACAATACTGAAACCCTTGTTATAGGCATCCACTGCCGTATGCAGGACACAGATATCTGTGCATACTCCGATCAGGTGCAGCTCTGTAATCCCACGTTCACGCAGCTTCAGTTCCAGTTCTGTACCGCAAAAGGCGCTGTAACGTGTTTTATCCATCCAATCGATTGAATCCTGGTTCTGTTCGTACACATCTTTCAGACTGCCGTACAGCTCCCGCCCCTTAGTATCCCGCAGATTATGTGGCGGAAAGAGCTTGCTCTCCGGATGATAAGGATCATTCTCTTCATGCAGATCCACAGCCATCACCACATAATCCCCGTTGTCCACGAAAGCCTGAGTTAGCTCGCTGATCCGAGGTGCGATATCAATACCAGGCTGCCCCACAGGCAGACTGCCATCTACAAAATCATTCGTGAAGTCAATTACGATCAAAGCTCTCATTACTGCTATCCCTCCCTAGGTATAGATTGATAACAAAGGCTCATGATCCGTGAACATATAGAGCTGTGCCGGACGCTGCGAATACTGGTTGGAGCTTACCGGATTGCCGGCTTCATCCCGTACTTCCTTTAATATACCCTGACGGCTGCGGGTTGAAGTGATTTTGCGGATGAAATTGGGCTCCTTGAATTCAGGCACTACAGTCTGGATCACCTGATACAGCTCACTCAGAGTGAAATGATGGGGCAGAAACTGCCTGGCAATTGTCGTCTGCAGCATTTGCTGCTGAATCCGCAAATATGCATCTTTAATAATGTCATGGTGGTCAAAAGCAAGCTCAAGCTCCTCAAGCGCCTCCTGCAGCGTGAACAGCCCAACCTCTCCCGCATCATCAGAAGCTTGTCTATGTTCCAGCATCCATTCTTCCACTAATGCAAAGAAAGCATGGCTGATAATCCATCCGCGCGGATCGCGTCCGGGCTTGCTGTAGACGCCCAGATATTCCAAATGCCCGCCGTCCACACCGGTTTCTTCCTTCAGTTCACGGGTCGCGGCATCGTAGATGGATTCATCTTCCTGGCAAAATCCGCCCGGCAATGCCCACATCCCTGCACATGGCCATTTTTTGCGTTTCACGAGCATGACCTTCAGTTCACGCAGCGGAAGCGTCTTGGTGACGGTCTTCCGCTCGCGCTTGGTCAGTGTAAACATGACAATATCGGCCGGGACCCCGTCCGGCGTGCGGTATTTTTTGACGTTATAGGTTTGTTCCCCGTTCTCGCTCACAATGAATCATCCTTTGCCCCAGCATATTTAATAAGTGGATCTTCTTGAAATTAATCACCACAGGTCGAAGGAGGCGCTTCGGTACCCGCTTCTACATTGATTTTCTCCGAAACGGTATCGCGGATCACCGAAATCACAAGCTGCAGTAGATAGTTGATATCGCTCTGGCTTTGCTGGAATTCATTCACGACTGGAATCCCGTCGATCTCATCCTGCAGCACTTCAATTTCACGTTCGATTTTGGCGACCATTTCCTTATTCTTGAAGCTTTCGAACGCCACAATTTCTTTCTGCTTCTTCTTAATGGTAGCGATCAGACCTTGCACCCGTTCGTGATTCTGGATCTTCTGCTCTGCCTGCTGAAAATGCTTTACTTCTTCGCTCGTGGAGATGAGTGAGGCAAGCTCTTTGGCTTTTCCCATAATATCTTCACGTACAATCAGGTCACGGGTATTATAGGTCTGCATGCCGTATTCATTCAAACGCGGTTCTTCCTGGCTCACTGCTATCGCCCCATTTCTTTATAATTATAGAATTGCCGCAGCTTCAGCTACGCAATCCCCTTTGATGTACCATGTCTTCGTATCGGTAATTCTAACCTGAACAAAGGTTCCGATCAAATCCTTCGGCCCTTCAAAATGCACCAGCTTGTTGGCGCGGCTGCGGCCGGACAGCACATTGGAATTGTTCTTGCTCTCGCCTTCCACCAATACCTCTACGATCTCGCCAAGCATCCGGTCATTGCTGACCCTGCTCTGCTCCTTAATCAGATCATTGAGCCGCTGCAGGCGTTCACTCTTCACCTCTTGCGGGACATTATCCTCCATGGAAGCTGCTGGCGTTCCTTCACGCGGAGAATAAATGAAAGTATATGCCATATCATAGCCCACTTCGCGCACCAGTGACAGGGTATCCTCGAACTGCTCCTCAGTTTCACCAGGGAAGCCAACAATGATATCCGTAGTCAGCACAGCATTAGGCACGCTGGCTTTGATCTTCCGTACAAGCTCAAGATACGTTTCTCGGCTGTATTTACGGCTCATTTTCTTCAGCACAGCTGTACTTCCCGATTGGACCGGCAGATGGATATGTTCCGTCAGATTGCCGCCTTTACCGAGCACTTCAATTAATCTATCGTCAAAATCGCGGGGATGCGATGTCATGAAGCGGATACGCGGGATGTCTATTTTTCGCATATCGTCCATCAGGTCCCCGAATGTATAGTCCATATCTATAAAATCCTTGCCGTAGGCATTCACATTCTGTCCCAGCAGCGTAACTTCCTTAAAGCCCTGACGTGCCAGTTCCCGCATCTCAGCGATTACATCTTCAGGACGGCGGCTGCGCTCCTTGCCCCGCGTGAACGGTACAATACAATAGGTACAGAACTTGTCGCAGCCATACATGATGTTCACCCAGGCGCGCATGCCCTCCCGCTTCTTCGGCAGGTTCTCAATGATGTCGCCTTCCTTGGACCAGACCTCTACGACGAGCTCTTTGCTAAAATATGCTTCCTTAACGAGATGTGGCAGGCGGTGGATGTTATGGGTACCGAATATCATATCCACAAATCCATGCTTGGACATAATCCGGTTGACTACACCCTCCTCCTGGGACATACACCCGCAGACCCCAAGCAACAGGCCGGGTTTCTCCAGCTTCAGATTCTTCAGGTGTCCAAGCTCGCCGAATACTTTATCTTCTGCATTCTCCCGGATGGCGCAGGTGTTCAGCAGAATGATATCTGCCATATTGCGGTCCTCGGTGCCAAGATACCCCATTTGCTCCAGGAGCCCCTTCATCGTCTCAGTGTCATGCTCATTCATCTGGCAGCCGTAAGTGGCTATGGAGTAATAATGCTGTTTGTGGCGGTTGATCTCTCTGAACTCTTCCATAATCCGGTTCGTGTCCGCATTCTCAAAGTCAATGACTTCAATATCCTGCTTACCCCGGCGTTTGCCTTCCTTGTAATCCGGATTGGAATTGATCTGAACGGTGCGGCCCTTGATCCGGTAGGTGGTTTTGCCTTCTTCTTCACTGATGACTTTGGCATCAGAAAAATCAAAATATTTCGAGTAATCCTTCGAATCACCCTTGCCGGATTTTAAGTCCGGTGAGTTATTCTCCATTGTCATGGTTTCACGTCCTTTATTCTTGAAGCTCTGCAGCGTCTGCAAGGCTGAAATGGTAATACTCAAGTAAAAATTATAGCATAAATCATCCATTCTCGTAATTGGACGGCCAAAACAAAAACCGCCCTGATCAGGGCGGCTATACTTTCAGAATATCTTGTACATTTTAATACAGAGTCTTTGTCGATTCGGAAGTAAAAGCAATAATCTCCTCTGTTCTGCCGCTCTTCACCTTAGCAGGCCAGGCTGGATCACTGATAAGCGCTCTGCCGACAGCGACCAGATCGAACTCAGCTTTATCCAGCTTCTCCAGCAACCGTTCAATATTGTCTTCTTCATTCTTCTCGGTTACGGCGGTTACGAACTCACTGTTCAAACCTACAGAACCTACAGTAATGGTTGGTTTGCCGGTGATTTTCTTCGTCCAGCCCGCCAGATTCAGCTCGGAGCCTTCAAATTCAGGTAACCAGAAACGGCGTGTCGAGCAGTGGAAAATATCTACCCCGGCATTGCTGAGCGGAGTAAGGAATCGGGCAAGCTCTTCCGGTGTCTGAGCCAGCTTAGCGGAATAATCCCCGCTCTTCCACTGCGAAAAACGAAGAATAATTGGAAAGTCCGGGCCAACCGCACGGCGGCAGGCATCAATGATTTGAACCGCAAAGGTCGTCCGGGCTTCCAGGTCGCCGCCATACTCATCAGTCCGCTTGTTGGTTTTTTCCCAGAAAAACTGATCAATCAGATAGCCATGCGCACCATGAAGCTCGATTCCGTCAAAGCCTACTGCTTTGGCATCGGCAGCAGCCTGGGCGAAGGCAGCGACAATCCCGTCTATTTCCTGCTGGGTCATAGGCTCCGTAACCGGCTCGCCTGCCAGATCCAGTCCGGAAGGTCCTATCGGCAGTGCATCTACATTCGGAAGCTGGCCTATAGTACGGGCCATCCCGACATGCCAGAGCTGCGGTACGATCTTGCCGCCAGCGGCATGAACCTCTTTCACTACGTTTGCCCATCCCTTAAGGGAGGCTTCACCATGGATATTGGGAATATTCTGGTGGCTGACCGCTGAAGGATGATTAATCGCCGTTCCTTCGGTGATGATCAGACCTACTCCGCCTTCAGCACGCCGGCGGTAATATGCAGCAACATCTTCTCCCGGGACGCCATTTGGCGAATACACACGGGTCATAGGTGCCATTACGATACGATTGGCAAGAGACAAGCTTCCTGCCTGAAATGGGGCAAACAATTTATCGGTGTTCATATTCAGCCTCCGTTAATTAATATAATTACTTTAAGTAAGCATATTATGCCTGTTGTCACTCGTAAAAGCAAATGAAGGAGCTGCAGGACTCCTATTCTCCCTCCTTTGGTGCTGCATACCAAAAAACCGGACACAACAGTTCACTGCTGTGTCCGGCGATAAGATTCAGATAATGTCCCTGATTCTGGATTCGTTGCAATTCTATAATTCCAATATTCCTGCTTTTGGCGTTACGCGGAATGCTGCGGCCAAATCGGCCAATTGCCGGTCAGTAATCTTCTGCTTGATTTCTCTGCCGCCAATCAGATTATAGACAATTGCCGCTTTTTCGATCGTTTCCACGAGTCCGAAGGTAGCGTCCATGGTTGCGCCGGTGACAAAAATACCGTGCTGCGGCCAGATCACCACGCGGTACTCTTTCATTTTGTCAGCGGTAGCACGGCCAATTTCACTGCTGCCTGGTACGATCCAAGGAATGACACTAACGCCATCCGGGAAGACAACCAGACATTCAGTGCACATTTCCCATAGAGTTTTGGTGAATTTCAGCTCATCCAGATCATGGGTGAACGTCATAGCGATGACATTCGTAGCATGAGTATGCAGCACAATGCGATGTGCAGGATCGACCTTTAAACGTTCAATATGGCTCATGAAATGCGAAGCAAGCTCACTTGTCGGTACTGCGCCGTTACGGAGACCCCACAGTACTTCAACACTCTCTCCATTATCATTGACACGAAGGACGCCCAGATTCGCTTCCGGATCCTTGATCACATTGCGGAAGTATTTGCCCGAACCAGTGACGATAAAATATTTTCCAGCCAGCTCCTGTACCGGAAAAGTCAGCTTAATCGTCCGTAAAGACTCTCGGATGTTAATATATTTCGCTACCTCTTCCTCATCCAGCAGGTAACTCACGTTGCCGCCGTTCAGCTCATCCCAGCCTAGCGACCACATATGATGGGTAATTTCCGACATCTCCTGGATGAACGGGGCTTCTACAGAAGCAATATAACCTTTGGATTCAATTACGGATGTACTCATATGTTATCTCTCCTTTGTATGCGATGCTAGCTGTACCCCTTAAGGTTCCCCTTAGACATTATCTGGCGGACAGCACTTCCTGCTCGTAGCTCTTCACTTCAACCAGCCACTGCTCCCGTACAGGTGTATTCTGCGAAGCGCAGTAATAATCCCAGACCGCACCGAACGGATAAGACTTAAATTCTTCAACCAAGGCTAGACGGGAAGTATAATCTCCGGCCAACTCCACAGCCTTCAGCTCTGCCACCGGCTCCAGCATGGCCCGCAGGAGTGCCTTGATGGTATTACGTGTGCCAATCACCCATGCGGCGATATGATTAATGCTGCCGTCAAAGAAGTCCAGCCCGATATTCGTGCGGCCCAGCAAATCTCCGCGAACGAGCTCGCGTGCGATTTCAAGCAGCTCATCATCCATAGTGACAACATGGTCGCTGTCCCAGCGGACAGGGCGGCTGACATGAAGCAGCAGTTGTTCGCTGAACATCAGAATAGAAGACAATTTATTGGATATCACTTCTGTCGGATGGAAATGTCCGGCGTCCAGGCAGATCGCCTTGCCCCGGGTTAATCCATAGCCCATATAGAATTCATGAGATCCAACCACATAGCTCTCCGAACCAATCCCAAACAGCTTGCTCTCTACCGCATCGATGTTGAACTTAGGATCAATCACTTCACTGAACACCTCATCGAGAGATTCCTTCAGCCGTACGCGCGGAGACAGGCGGTCTACGGGAGCATCCTTGTAACCGTCCGGTACCCAGAAGTTCGTCACACAGGTCTGTCCCAGCTCGCGGCCAAAATATTCAGAAATCTTGCGCGAAGCTTTACAGTGCCTGATCCAGAAGCTGCGGATTTCCTCGTCGGCATGACTTAAGGTGAAGCCGTCAGCCGCTTTGGGATGGGAGAAGCAGGTTGGATTGAAGTCCAGACCCAGCCCCTGTTCCTTTGCCCACTCAACCCAAGGTGCAAAATGGCGCGGTTCCAGCTCATCCAGATCCACCTGTTCATCCGTATCGGCATAAATGGCATGCAGATTCACCTTGTGTTTGCCCGGAATCAGCGACAAGGCCTTTTCCAAATCCTTACGCAGCTCATCCGGTGTTCCGGCACGGCCAGGGTAACTGCCGGTTACAGCAATCCCCCCGCTCAGTTCCTTGTCTTTAAAAAGAAATCCTTTGACATCATCCCCTTGCCAGCAGTGCAGTGAAACTTTGATCTGTGCCAGCTTTTCTAGAACTTCGTCCACATGGATTCCATGGGCTGCGTATAATTTTTTGGCTTCGTTATAACTGTTGATGATGCTCTGATCCATGATGCAACCTCCTAAAAATATTGTGGCATACACTGACTAATGGATAAACGGTGCGTGAAGGGCCTCCCAGCGCCTTAGTAGATCTTGCAGCTTAGGGACCGGTTGAGGAGTATACGATACAATAGGAAAAGAATTCTCGATGATTTCTCTGGCTTCGACGATATTGGCCACACTGCCCTCGTGAATCAGTTGAACTGCGAGATTCCCCAGTGCTGTTGACTCTATGGGCCCCGCCAGCACTTCCCTGCCGGTAATATCGGCAGTCAGCTGGCACAACAGTCCATTATTCGCACCGCCTCCGACAATTTGCAGCACCTCTACCTCCGTTCCCGTTAGGGCTTCAAGCTCCTGTAGGTAACTACGGTAAGACAAGGCCAGACTGTCGAATATACAACGGGCAAGCTGTCCAGGCGTCTTCGGCTCAGGCTGGCCACTCTCCGCACATGCGGCACGAATCTCATCAATCATGTTATCCGGATTAAGGAACCGCGGATCGTTGCAAGGGATTAGGCTGCGGAAGCCCTCGGCTTCACCAGCTAGCTGGGCCAATTCGGCGAAGCTGTAGCGTTCTCCATCCAGTCGCCGTACTTCCTGGATCAGCCAAAGCCCCATGATGTTCTTAAGGAACCGGTAGGTGTCGAAGGCTCCCCATTCGTTGGTGTAATTGGCGGCCATCGCTTGCGGATTATTGATCGGATGGCTTAGCTCCACGCCAAGCAGGGACCAGGTGCCGCTGCTAATGTATGCGGATGAGCGCCCCCTCTGCACAGGAACACCAAGCACTGCTGAAGCAGTGTCATGGGTAGCTGCACATATCAGTTCGCACCGGGGCAGATCATACCGGCTTACAAGCGGCTCCTGGATAAATCCGAGGCTCTCTCCTGGAGCTGTCAGTATGGCAAACTGCTCTCTTCTCAGGTGGAGAAGTGACAGGAGTTCAGAATCGAAATCCCCAGTCTGCAAATTCAGCATCTGAGTTGTCGAGGCATTGGTAGCCTCATTGATCTTCTGCCCGCTTAATCTATAGTAGAGATAATCCGGCACCAGCAGAATTTGCTCTGCTTCGGCCAGTTCTTTCCGGTCATGAGCATACAGCTGGTATAACGTATTAAAAGCTAACTGCTGTATCCCCGTCTTCGCATATACTGTCTCCGGTGGAATGAGCGAAGCCACTTCCCCCATAATACCTTCGGTACGGGAATCCCTGTAGGCATATACCTCCTGGATGCGATTTCCATCCGCATCCAGGAGCACATAATCCACCGCCCAGGTATCGATGCCTAGCGTGCACTCCGTGATGCCTTGTGCTTTGGCTTTTTGAAGACCGGTAATAATCTGGTCGAACAAATAATCAATATCCCAGAAGCAGGAGCCGTCACGCTCGGTGAATCCATTACTGAAGCGGTGAAGCTCTTCCAGGGCCAGCTTGCCGTCCCTGAGAGTCCCAAGCACAAGCCTGCCGCTGGAGGCGCCGATATCGACGGCGATATGTTTGTTCATAGAAGCTCTCCTAACTTAAAGGTTGTTCTAGAGGATTTTGCGGAACAAGGCAATTACTTCTTCTTTTGTAGGAATGAAAGGATTACCAGGGGCACAGGCGTCCTTCATTGAGTTCTCGGCGAGCAGGTCCAGATCGACTTCATCTACGCCAAGCTCTGACAATTTGGAAGGAATGCCCACTTCCTTGGACAGTTCCTTGATGGATTCAATAACGTATGCCGCACATTCCTGATCTGTTTTGCCTTCGATCTGCAGTCCAATAGCTTTGGCAATACTTCTGAATTTCTCAGGAACATGTTTGGCGTTTTCTTCTTCTACAAAAGGCAGCAGCATTGCATTGCAAACACCGTGAGGCAGATCATATACGCCGCCAAGCTGATGCGCCATCGCATGCACGTAGCCAAGCCCGGCATTATTAAAGGCCAGACCACCCAGGAAAATGGCGTATACCATTTGCTCCCTGGCTTCAATATCATGTCCGTTCTTCACGGTCCGGGCCAGATTGGCGAAGATCAGTTCAACCGCAGCCAGTGCGGTAGCATCAGTAACCGGATAAGCTCCAGGTGTAACCAGCGCTTCTATGGCATGCGTAAGCGCATCCATTCCGGTTGCGGCGGTAAGCGCGGCCGGTTTGTTGATCATCAGCTCGGGATCATTCACTGAAATGGTGGCGATGCTGTTTTTGTCGACCATTACCATCTTCACTTTGCGTTCTTCATCGGTAATCACGTAATTGATCGTAACTTCAGCAGAGGTGCCAGCGGTTGTATTGACGGCTACGATCGGCAGAGATTTATTCTTGGATTTATGCACGCCTTCATATTCCTTGATATGCCCGCCATTGGTGGCGATAATTCCAATCGCCTTGGCCGTATCCTGCGGCGAGCCGCCGCCGATGGAGATCAAATAATCACAGCCCTGCGAATTCAGAAAATCCACACCGTCATGAACATTTTTACATGTAGGATTAGGTTTGACTTCATCATATAGGGCATATTGAATTCCCGTTTCATCCAATACAGCCAGCAATTTGCCCGCGATACCGCTCTTGACCAGAAATTTGTCGGTGACGACTAGTGCCTTCTTCAAGTTCAATTCCTGAATGTAAGGACCGATTTCCTTCAGACAGCCTTTTCCCATAATGTTGGTGGACGGAACATAATAGACATGAGTACTCATTGATTGACCAGCCTCCCAGGCAATTTGTTACTGCGGTGTTACCAGGATTAATGTTCTTCTTAGCAAGCCTCAAGCTCTATGCCGCTTTGGTACCACAGGCTGGTCTCTGGGCACAATATCCGACCGGCTCTGGCACCTCTATAAAAGGTATCGCTTACAAAGAGAGCATTAACATTCTCATCGTATCTCCATAAATCTTTGTTGTCAACAAATAATATATATTTTGTGTTGTTTTTATTTGTTTAGTGTCTGTTTTACAAAGAATCATCTATAATACACCTGTGGGTTTCGTTTATTTCCTTGCAAAACACAGATATTCAGGTCTATAGTTAGATAATATAGTTCTGGAAAGGTGATATATATGCTGGCAGCCGAAAGACGCAAGAAAATCATAGATCTTGTACATCAGGATAAACGGGTTCTCGTCTCTGATCTCAGCCGGATGTTCGAGGTAACTGAGGAAACAATCCGGAGGGATCTTGAGAAGCTGGAGAAAGACGGCATTCTCAGCCGGACTTATGGCGGTGCAATGCTGAACAGGCACACGAATGAGGACCTGCCTTTTGTGACAAGAAATGCGCTCAATACGGATATCAAACGAAATATTGCACTAAAAGCGCTGGATTTGATTAATGATGGAGATACTCTGATGGTAGACCCCAGCTCTACCTCTTTTGAATTCCTGAAGCTGCTGGGCAACAAAAACAATCTGACGGTCATTACGAATTCGATTAATATTCTGCATGAGTTCGCGAACTCCGGCCTGAATATTATTTCCTCCGGTGGTTCACTGCGCCACCGTTCCCTGTCACTGGTCGGGCCTGTCGCCCATGATACCATTCAGCGCTATAATGTAGATACCGCGATTATTAGCTGCAAGGGCCTTGATATGGAGCGAGGAATTACCGATTCCAACGAACCGGAGTGCGAGTTGAAGAAATACATGCTACGTCAGGCGGAGAAGGTTGTGCTGCTTGCCGATCATACCAAGTTTGACAAAACCGCCTTTACACGGCTGGTTGCACTTGACAGCATTGATGTGCTGATTACTGACCGCAGACCTGCGAACCCCTGGCTTAAACGGCTTGCCGAAGAGAATATTGAAGTATTGTATTAAAATAAACCGCCCGGTCACCTGCGTTGTTAAAACAGGAACCGGGCGGTTTTGTATAAATCTATGAACATATTCGTTTTATTTATACGTTACAGGATTTCCAATAGTACGGCTACAGCATTCCGCCTTTGGAGAGCATGATGCTTAAAATGGTAGCATCGGTGTCGGCCAGCCCCTCCTGAACCAGCCGCTCCATATTGCGGATGGTGTCTTCCACCTCTTCAAAGATCACACCATCATTCGTAGAAGGCCCAATGTTATTCATAGCCAGCGTGGCTGCCTGAATGGCCGCATTGGTGGAGGTGGATATTTTGAGCGCACAGGTTGATTTGGCCCCGTCGCAGATCATTCCTGACAAGGAGGCGATGGTATTCTGTATGCCATATTTAATCTGGGCAAGGGTTCCGCCCATAAGATATAGAATCCCGCTGTTCGCCCCTACACCACCGGCAATCCCTGAACCGCATAGCGGTGAGAGCCGCCCGATGTAATGCTTAATGTGCACTGTAACCAGATTGCTCAGCGCAAGCGCCCGGGCCAGCATGTCCTCATCCTTGCCCAGCAGCTCCGCCAAGGCAATCACCGGAAGTGTACAGGCTATGCCCTGATTCCCGCTGCCAGCCGTGGTCATAACCGGCATAGCGCTGCCGTCCATTCTGGCATCAGAGGCTGCCGCCGTCGCAGCGATGATGGTGCTCGCCACATCGTTACCGAACAAGTTCACAGCCGATTGCTGGCTCATTTTCTTGCCCACCTGTAAGCCGTAATTCCCGCGCAATCCTTCATCGGAGATAGCTTTGTTCATTGTGGCCCCTTCCAGAAGAAAACGGATATCCTGGAAAGGGACAGTGCAGATAAACTCAAAGATACCTTCAATTGAACCTGTATAAGCTTCGTGACCCGTTCTTCTAGGAATACCGCAATCCGCTTTGGATTTGGGGGGTGTCATTTTCTCCCCATCCAGTGCCAGGTAATCGATATGAGTGTGCTCCCCGGCAATAATGGCGGTAGACATATGGTTCTGCGAAAATACCTTTGCCTCAATATATAACTTCTCCGTTGTATCCTTCAGCTCTACTTCAAGAAGCCCCCGTTCCAACAGTTCATTAGCAAGCTTCAATTCGGCCGGAGTTAGGCCGGACAGAATTTCCAGCTCTTTGTGGGAACGTCCCACCACCGCTCCGAGGGCTGCTGCGATCGGGAGTCCGGTCTGACCTGTACCGGGAATGCCCACGCCCATTGCGTTCTTAATAATATTTCCGCTAAGCTGCAGCCGGATGGCCGTGATGTCTTCCTCCAGAAGCTCTGCCGCCAATGAAACGGCATATGCTACTGCAATCGGCTCTGTACAGCCTTCAGCCGGGACAACTTCCTTGTGCAAAATCTCCAATAAGCTGGACATGTATGGATTCTCCTACTCTCTATTCTCTCTGTTCCAGAAGTTCATTTCTATATAGTATATCAGCAGGAAACTAAAGGGGAACCCTTTGTTTCGTATGATCTTTTTGATCGGAGGGTTAACGGCTGCAGGGATCATTATTTTTTCTGGGATCCTATTCCTATTATCTTTGAAGTACAATATTATTCGATTGAATTGATACTCCGCCGCTACATATAATTAGGTTTCATTGAAAAATATTTATTCAGCTTAAAAAAAGCTCCACTCTTTCTTATGAAATCCAGAAAACGGGAGCTTTCAGTAATACTATTATTCAGCTGCTGAATTAGTTAGCCCTATACTCAAAATAATCAAAATAAGCTGCTTTCGCCTGCTGGTCCAGATCCTGGCAACAGATTGCAGCATAGGAGCCAGTGAAACCAAGCTTACCACCGTATTCATCGGACAATGTGCCAAAATCAAGTGGTGTGCACATCGCAATCCACGCTTCCCCGTCCGGTGAAGCGTAGAATACAATATCGCGATTTTTGATCACCGCCTTAAGATAGTAATGGTCCCAATCCTTCACCGATATCTGCATTGGGGAGATTTCGTCATATTTACCCGCTCTACACATTACAACTCCAAGACTTATCCCCCTGATCTCGTCAGCAGTCACCCGCAGATAGTAGTAATCACTGTCGTCATAATAAAGGACAAGCCCGGCCATTTGCATGTAAGTATCCGGTTTGAACTCCATACAGGTAGACACTGTACAGGTAAAATGCTGTATAGGACGCCCTATCAGACTCTGATCGTGCAGCGAAGCAAGCGATTCTCTTCCCCTCAGCCGCAAAAACCCCGGGCGCTCTGTCAGGCTGACCCACGAAGAATCAAAAGGAACCCGAAGACTCTGGTATGGATACCCCAGCAACTCATTATCGAAATCATCCCGTTCCGGTAGTTCCGGATACGGGTGCAGCGGCAGCCCCGGCGCTTCAACCATCAGCGAAGGCAGCTTACCGCCTTGGGCCAGGCGCAGCCAGCCATCGTCCGTCCAGACCACATGCTGAATAGCCGTCTCCCGGCCCAGCGGATTCATTGTCCCGGTCCCAGGGATCGGCCGGGTGCACAGATGAGCCATATACCATTCACCGGACTGCGTCTCTACCAGAGAACCGTGTCCCGCCTGCTGGAACGCAAAGGTCAGGTCATGAGCAGTAGTCATGATCGGATAATCCGGATCGGTCTCATAAGGACCTGTCCGGCTGCGGCTTCGGGCCATTGTGACCATATGATTGATGCCAGTCCCGCCTTCGGCAACAAGCAGATAGTAATAGCCGTTTCTTTGATAGAGCTGCGGACCTTCCGTTACACCTGCGGGTGTACCTTTGAATAGTTCGTGAACAGGCCCTGTTAGACTGCGGCTCTCCGGATCATACTGCTGCATGATGATGCCGGAAAAATTGCTATGCTGTTTGCGGAAATCCCAGCGCATATTGAGCAGCCATTTGGAGCCGTCCTTGTCATGGAACAGAAACGGATCAAAGCCACTGCCGTTCAACCGTACCGGCTCACTCCAGGGTCCAGTGATATCTGTCGCAGTGATCAGATAATTATGCAGATCCTTGTAGACACTTTTGCGGGATTTCACGTCTGTATATAGCAGATAATAGATTCCGTTATCGTACGAAAGTGCCGGAGCCCATATCGATCCGGAACTTCCATTGCCACGCAGATCCACTTGTGATGCTTCCGTCAAGACACGGGTTAACGAGCGCCAGTGCACCAAATCCCGGGAATGGTGGATCTCCACACCCGGAAACCATTCGAAGGTCGAAGTGGCAATATAGTAGTCATCACCGACACGCAGAAAAGACGGATCGGGATGGAAGCCAGTCAGAACCGGATTAACAATTGTTGAAGCCATGAACTTTCACCCTCCTAATAAATAGCTAGCACATATCTTAATTTATGCGAAATCCCTGCCTTTAATTGTAGCGATTATAGCTGATAAAAGTTATACTGATTAGTAATGAAATGTTTATATTTTGTCATGATGGAGGAGCTATGAAACAGCTGTTTGAACCCGTCGTTTTTATTGACCACCATTCACTGATCTGGGATTATCTGATATACACTGACGATTATTACAAAGGGTACTATCATTGGCATCAATGCTGTGAAGTCATGTTTGTCCATAACGGTCAGGGCAATGTTGTTGTTAATCAGCAGATGTACGATATCCGCCCGGGAATGTTGTTCTTTTTCCAGCCCTACCAGCTGCACCGGATCTACTCAGAGGTCTCTCCAGAGTGTCCTTTTGTGCGCACGATTTTTTATATTGATCCGCATACCGCTGAGAATCTGCTGCAGGGCTTTGCCAAACGCAAGGCCCTCTTCTCCTCTCTTTGGCAGGGCAATAATACCAGCTGCGGCTTTGATCTTAGCTCCAGCACCGAAGCTGTGGAATGGGTCTACAAGAATTACAACCTGTGCCGCAAAAGCACCATGGAGGAAGACCCCGAAGACATCACGATGATGCTTCTTCAGCTGCTTAGCATTCTGGGAACCGGCGAGAATTCCCTCATTCAACCGGAGGAGCGGCGAAAGCTCCGTTATTCTGAGCAGATTATGAACTGGATCGAGGAGCATTACCAGGAGGAGGTAAACCTCACCCAGCTTGCTGCCGAGACCCATTTGTCCCAGTCTTATGTCTCCAGAGTGTTTCATCAGGAAACAGGCGGACGACTAGTGGATTACCTTACAGCCCGGCGGATTAAGCAGGCCTGCCGTCTGCTCGCCACTACCGATATGCCGGTGGAGCAAATTGGTATATCGGTCGGTTTTCCGAATGCCTCCTACTTTAACCAGCTATTCAAAAGAGTCCTTGGAACTACCCCCCTAAAGTACAGAAGAAGCAATTAAAGCGGTAAACATTACCCAAATGTTCTTGAGGATCATGACAAAATTTCGATATTTCCAGATATAAAATCGCAACTTCCTGAATCTCCTTCACGATATACTCAGGATACATCCTATATATTGGAGGCATCCGCAATGAGTACAACCTATTGGCAAGAAGTTATGGACAAACTGGACACCAAGGTTACGCGAATGGTAGAACAAATCGGAGACAAATGTCCACATTATGCAGGTAAAGACGGCATATACGACGATATCGGGTCTGACTGGTGGACTACCGGATTTTGGCCGGGACTTCTCTGGATCATGCATGATATGACCGGGAAAAACATTTATAAAGAAGCCGCCTGGCACTGGGACAAGACTCTTGAGGAATGGTTCGTCAAGCCAACTGAGGAATTTCACCATGATGTGGGCTTTCAGTTCCTGCCTACTGCCGTCATCAAACATACGTTGACCGGCGATGAGGATGGTCGGCGCAGAGGAATCGAGGCCGCCAACTTCCTGGCCGCCCGCTATAACCCCGTCGGTAAGTTCATCCGTGCCTGGAATGCGGACAAATACGGCTGGGTCATCATCGACTGTATGCTGAACATCTCACTCTTATTCTGGGCCAGCAAGGTTACGGGGGATCCACGTTATAAGCATATTGCGGTCAGTCATGCGGAAACGACGATGAAATACGGCATTCGGGAAGACGGTTCGACGATGCATATCCTCTCTTTCGATGCCGAGACCGGCGCGTATATTGAGAACTTTGGCGGTCAGGGATATTCACCCGAATCCTGCTGGAGCCGCGGCGCCTCATGGGGTCTTTATGGATTCATCAACACGTACCGACATAGCGGGGATGAGCGCTTCCTCCATACCGCCAAGCGGATTGCCCACTATTTCATCGCGGCGCTGCCAGAGGATCAGGTCCCTTACTGGGATTTCCGCACCGGAAATGATGAGCGCAAGTACAGGGACAGTTCAGCTGCAGCTATTGCCGCTTCTGGCCTGCTGGAGCTCGCCGGTATTGTCCCGCTAGGTGAAAAGAGCCTTTACGCCGATGCAGCAGAACGTATCCTCCGCTCATTAACCGAGAATTATGCCACTTGGAATCAGCCTGAGCATGAAGCCATCCTTACCAAAGGTACCGGCAGCGGGGATTCCTTCATCGAAGTATCGCTGATTTACGCAGATTACTATTATATTGAAGCCATAGCAAAATTGAACGGATGGAAGCACCGGGTTTTCTAGCTGCATATCGTTGCAAGCTTCCAAGTGATCTGCAATCTTCGGTACGATATCATTACTTATCTATCCAACAAGGCAGTCTGCCCGAACCTAAGATCCGGGCAGACTGCTTTTGTTATTCCCACATTCTTCTACTGTTGCTGTGCGCAGATCAGTAATATTTAATCAGGGGATGTACCATGAAGCTTTACCACTTCGTCAAAGAATCCTGCTGTCTTGATAACTTCAAAATAATTAGGGGTCAGGCAAGCCACTGTACCATGGCTTGCCTGACCCTTTGATTTTTACAAAGCTTATCCTTTAGTTGCCCCTGAGGCTATCCCTTTGACAAAGTACTTTTGAAGCGAGACGAATACGATGAGCACCGGTATCACTGACATAGCTGTCCCGGCAAAGATCATATCCCAGCGCGAGGAGAATTCACCGATGTAACGGTAAATTTCTACGACCATCGTCTTCGGCTCGCCGGAAGGCAACACCAGCATCGGCATCAGGAAGTCATTCCAGATCCCAAGGCCGTTCAGTACAACCATACTTGCCGTAACCGGTCCCAGAAGCGGGAAGACGATTTTCCAGAAGATGCCGTACCGGCTGCAGCCGTCAATCTCAGCCGCCTCCTCAATCTCCTTCGGTATTCCTTTGACAAAACTGGTATAGAGCAGACAGCCAAAGCCTACTGCACCAGCAACGTAGACGAGAATCGGACCGACCAGACTTCCGTACAAGCCCAACGTTCTCAATTCCTTAAACAAAGGAATCATGTACGCCTGAAAAGGAATCATCATCCCTGCCAGGAAATACAGAAACACCATCTTGGTCCATCTGGAATCCCTGCGTTCTATCGCATATCCGGCCATCGGGATAATCAGCACCTGGGCTATAATCGATACGAGCGTCAGGATCAGGCTGTTCACAATCGCCCGGGGGAAATCCGTCTCCGTCAGCAGATACTTGAAGCTGTCCAGATACAGCCCCGTGGGAAATGCAACGGCATCGTTCATAATCTCCGCATTGCTCTTGAATGCCGACATCAGATTGAAGAATATCGGGAAAAAGAAAAGGATTGCCAGCACCAGGGTTAATGTAAGCAGGGCAATTTCGGCCCATCTTTTCTTAGCTTGAAGTGTCATATTACATCTGCACCTCCCGTTTACGGAGGAATTTCACTTGAATGACAGTAATCAGCATGATGATCAGGAACAGAACCATGGCAAGTGCCGTACCAAAACCCTGCCGCAGTTCACCAAAGCCGACCTTGTAAATAATATAAGTTAATGTCTCGGTCTCAAAGCCCGGGCCCCCATCCGTCATGACCGCAATCTGATCAAAAATCTTCAGTGCGCTGATCATAGAGAGCACCAGACATACGGTCATCGAGCCGGCAAGCAGCGGAAAGGTAATGTGGCGGAATTGCTGAAATCCGCTCGCTCCATCGATGCTTGCCGCTTCGTTCAGCTCAGCTGGAATACCCTGCAGCCCCGCCAGATAGATGATCATATAATAGCCCGCGCCTTTCCATACCGTAGACAAAATGATCGATAGCATGGCATACTTCGGATTGCCTAGCCAGTCCACCACCCAGCTTCCCAGTCCGATCGAATCCAGAATTTGATTAAAAACCCCAAAGTTGTAATTCAGAATCATAGCCCAGACGAAACCCATTACGATGCCGCTGAGCAGTGTAGGAAAATAGAACACACTTCTGAACAAATTACGGAACCAACGGACCTTATCGACAAGGACAGCCAGAACAATCGCAGCAATATTCTCCAACAATACCAGACTTATCGTCATAACCATGGTATTCTTCAATGCATTATGAACCCGGGGACTATGCCAAATCTCCACAAAATTAGCGAAGCCAATGTACCGGACATCCTCACTGATGCCGTCCCAGGAAGTAAAGCTCAAATAGATGCTTCCTACTGTAGGAACAATTACAAACAAGGTATAGATTAAAAAAGAAGGTAGGATAAACAACAAAGCGTAACACTGCCATTTCTTCTTTTTCTTCGGTATGGCTGCCGTTAGCGGCTTGTTTGCCCTTTCTACTGCTGTAGCCATGATTGCTCTCCCTCCCGGAGCTGTTCCTTAAGGAGAAGCCGGCTGCCGTTCAAGTACAGCCGCTCCTCCATCAGACAGTTTTCTATTTTACTGTGCGTTGGCTTTGACTTGAGCGTCATATTCCTTATCTGCTTGCTTCATATAGTCAGCTACATCTGCGTTCTTACCCACCATATCCTGCAGCAGTTTGTAATACCAGTTGCGGAACTGCGGCGGAATCAGATTTTCGCCCCACCAATTGTTAATCGCCAGGGATTTGGTTACATTCGGATCAGCAATCAGGTCCAGTGCCACTTGCATTTGCTCGCCGGTTTCATATGTCACCTTTTCTTTGGTGGATGGAATGGCATTGACACTGGCCAGGAAGGTTTTATATTGTTCTGGTGCAAAGAAGAACCGGATGAATTCTTTAATCGCCTGTGTTTTATCGGCATCTTTAGCGGCCTCGGAAGAGAGCGACCAGCCAGCCGGAGACGGCAGACCGATAACATTAACTTTGCCTTCGCGGTCAGGGACGGCATAGAAGCCAAATTCAAAGTTCGGATCGGCTTCCTTAATTTGCGAGAACATCCAGGTTCCTGAGAACAGCTGAGCCGCTTTGCCGGATACAAGAATCGAGGCGGTCTGGTTATCACCTGTACTTAACCAGCCTTTATCCACATAGTTGGTGAACAGGTCTTTGAAATCAGTCATAGCCTGAACGACATTAGGATCTGTGAAACTCACGGTCTTTGCGGTTCGCTTGGAGTTCCAATCCGGATCTTTGGAATAGACATCATCAATCAGGAATTTGTTCACCCAGAAGCCCATATGAAAAATATCCTTTCCTCCGACCACAATCGGCGAAATCCCGGTTGCTTTCAGCTTTTCCTGGATAGCGATGAATTCATCATAGGTTTTGGGAAGCTCGGTAATACCGGCATCGGCATAAGCCTTCTTACTGTAAATAATTCCCTGAGGCACATTGACGGACATCGGGGCATTCCATACCTTGCCTTCAACCTGAGGCGGATCACTGAAGAGATCAAGCAGATCACTTGGCAGCTCCACTATTTTACCGGCGGATGCAAACACCTGGGTATCACGCATTTCCACGAGATCCGGGAATTCTCCGACCGCATCCTTGGTCTTCAGCCAATCGAGATAGGCTGCTGAGGTATTTTCACTAATATCTTTGATCTTCACATTCGGATTAGCTTCCATGAATGCTTTTATGGTATTCGCGATGGCCTGTTTGGTGGCAGGATCACCCGCAGCATAACCTATGGAGAAGCTCACCTCTTTTGGAGCGTCTGTTGCAGCAGCACCCGGTGACGCCGAGGCAGCCGCATTATTCCCGGCACTGCCATTATTATTGTTGTTGCTTCCGCAAGCAGATAATATGGACGTGGTTGCAAGCAGCAGAACCGAAAGCTTCATCATTGTTTTCTTCTGCATATGAAGAGTAACCCCCTAATCGTATTCTGTTCGATGGTGTTGCAGTCTCAATCCTGTTCAAGGAGCAGCATAGTATGGCCCGATGTGCGCATCATCGTTCGAAAGCGTTTCCTTGCTTCAAGAATAGCATCCATAAACTTTAGTTAGAATGAACTTATTAAAGTGCCATATGCGGTAAATTTAAGAGGATTTTTATCCTAAGCAACAAAAAAAACGGAGGACTGCAGGTCCCCCGTTTAAGCTATTAGTCAGTTATTTGATTATCCTGCACCTGTCTGTCATACTCCTGATCGGCACGCTTCATATATTCGGCGACATTCCCGTCATTCAGAACCATCTCCTCCAGCAGCTTGTAGAACCAGTTGCGGAAATCCGGCGGAATCAGATTATCCCCCCACCAGTTGTTAATCATTAGCGACTTGGTTACGTCCGGATCTGCCATCAGACTCAGGGCGGTTTGCATCTGTTCTCCTGTTTCATAGCTTATCTTTGCTTTGGTGGAGGGAAGTCCGTTGATGCTGGCCAGGAATTTCGAGTAAGGTCCTTGGGAGAAGAAGAAGCGGATAAACTCCTTGATCGCTTCTGTCTTTTCTGTATCTTTGGCAGCTTGCGCTGACAGCGACCACCCGGCTGGCGACGGCAGGCCCACGACGTTTCGTCTGCCTTCACGGTCAGGCACTGCATAGAATCCATATTGAAAGTCCGGGTCAGCTTCTTCAATCTGCGAGAACATCCAGGTTCCAGAAAAGAGCTGGGCCGCCTTGCCGGATGTAAGAATGGAGGCAGTTTGATTATCAGCAGTGGTCAGCCAATCATCGTTCACATCCGATTGAAACAGTGTTTTGAAATCTGTCATGGCATGAACCACTTGTTTATCAGCAAAGCTGACCTGCCTCTTCGTGCGTTTGGCGTTCCAATCTGGTTCTTTAGCATAGACTTCATCGATCAGAAACTTGTTCACCCAGAATCCGATGTGGAAAATATCCTTGCCTCCGACAACCAGCGGAGTCATTCCATCAGCCTTCAACTTAGTCTGAATCTCAAGGAATTCAGTATAGGTTCGCGGGAGCCGGGTGATTCCGGCATTGGCATAAGCCTGTTTGCTGTAAATGATGCCCTGAGGCGCATTGCCGAACAGAGGCGCATTCCATACCTTGCCGTTTACCTCCGGCAGTCTATCGAACAATTCCAGAAGGTCGGTAGGCAGCTCCACAATTTTACCGGCACTGGCAAAAGCTTCAGTATCCCGGATTTCCACCAGGTCCGGGAATTCGCCCACGGCATCCTTCATCTTCAGCCAGTCCAGGTATGCGCTGGAGGACAGCTCGCTGCTGTCCTGAATAATGATATTTGGATGTGCGCTAGTGAAAGCTTCTATGGTAGCCACGATGGCCTGCTTGGTTGCCGGGTCCCCGGCTGCATAAGCGATGGTGAAATGCACTTCTTGCTTGTCGTGATCTACTCTGTCTTCCGCCTGCTTACCATCTGAATCCCCTGTATAGCTGTTCCTGCATGCACTCAAGAGGAGTATAGCGACCAGAAATCCGGCCCGGTGCTGTATCCATTTTATCTTCTGCATTTAAAGCATATACCTCCTGCAAGCCGTGTGATATCAGGCTGGATAATGACGCTTTACCCACTATCAGGTTAAGGTTCAGTCTAGAATCGGGAACAGTAGCGTTACTGAGGTTCCTACATACTCCCGGCTGTTGATGGACAGCCCGTATTCCTCCCCAAAAGTTGAACGTAACCGCTCATGCACATTTTTAAGACCTACATTTTTGCCGGGTACAACGGAATCATCCAATGTTTTGGTAACCCTCGCCAGCGCTTCCCGGCTCATACCGACACCATCATCATAAATGGTAATCGCTAGCAGGCGGTCTTTTTTTTCCATGGTAATCCCTACCGTACCCTTTCCTTGCAGGCGTAACCCATGCTGAATAGCATTCTCTACAATCGGCTGGAGTGAGAGCTTCAGAATCGGCCAATCCATATGAACCTCAGGGTCAATATCCAGCTGAAGCTCGTACCGGTTCTCAAAACGTACCGAGATGATGTAAAAATAATTCTGCAGATGCTCCAGCTCACTGCGGATGCTCACCCGGTCTTCTCCATAATCGATCACATATTTCAGTTCGTTGGATAGGGCTAGAATCATATCTGCGACCTCCACAGCCTCCTTATCCACCGCGTTCATCCGGATCACTTCAAGAGTATTATACAAATAATGGGGCCGGATCTGGCTTTTCAGGGCATTCAGCTCCGTCTGTTTCTGTTTGATCTGGGCCACATATGCCTCATTGATATAGATCTGAAGCCTTTCCACCATCCGGTTGAACCCGTGGGCGAGCCTGCCCATTTCATCATTCGTGTGCACTGACAGCTGAGTATCCAGGTTGCCGGATTCCACTATGGCCATCTGTTTGATTAGCTCGCGGATCGGAGCCGCAAGACGCCTGGAGAACCACGCCCCCATCACAATCATGACCAAAGCGCAAATGATAATAGCAATGTACACTGTGGCTCTGGCCGATAACAGTTGCTCGAACAGGCTGCCGCGGTGAATCCGTGCAATCACCTTACCATTCAGGAATGGAATATCCTCACTAAGTACGATCATCTCGCTATCCGTTTGAACAGCTTCTGCAAGAGTTCCCACCGGAAGGGTCTGATTGCTGAAATACACATTGCCCTCACCATCCAGAAGATAAAGCTCATCTTTGTCACCCAAGCTCAGCTCTCTGAAGAATTGTTCAAACAACGAAGTATCGATATCCAGGAATAACGTACCAGTTACCTTGGGATGTGAAGTCACTTTTCCCGATGTATCAATCAGACTGCGTCCAACTGTAAATACTTTGCGGCTGGAATGGAAGAAATAGGGGTCGGTATGTGTAGGGAAAATAGCCACCGTTGACGGATTGAGAGCCATCGTCTTCAGTCGTGCAGCTGCAGGAAAAGAATTAGTATCCAGTGACCGGTTTTCTTTCTCTTGGGCGTACATTTTGCCATCAGACTGACGGACAAAGACGGCGCTTGAAATATACGGATCACTAAACAGCACCGTCTTCAGAAAAGAGTCGATCGGAATGGTGTTGATCTGCTCCAGTTCATTGACATTAGTGGTCTGGTCCTGCTTATAACTGTCGATGAAAGCTTCATTACGTCCGGTATACATCAGCTTGGAAATTTCATTGTACTGGTTGAACGCGGAGTTCAGATTATAGCTCATATACAGCACCATCTGCTGCAGATTACTGGTGGTATACCTCTCTACATAGCTGGAGAAGGTCTTCACCGAGAAGAAGCTGAGCGCCAGCAAGGGAATTAGTCCAACCAGCAGGAATGATGCAGAGAATTTGACGAAAATACTTTTGGAACCTCTCCCCCAGATCAGCATGCTCCCCCCCTTTTCACTGAATAGAAACCTGGTAACTACTTCTTAAGCGATTGTTTGTACTCCTGGGGCAGCTTCCCGAATTGCTTCTTGAACATATCACTGAAATGCCGGGCATTATTATAGCCGACACTTTCCGCAATCTCATAGACCATCAGATCACTATGCAGCAGCAGTCGCAGCGCGTGCCCCATTCTGACTTCAGTGACATAATTTTTAAAATTCTGTCCCGTATGCTTTTTGAAAAAACTGCTGAAATAATAGGGATTCATATAGACCAGTGCCGCCATAGAGTCCAATGTAATATTCTCCGCATAATGCTCTTCGACAAAAGCCTTCACCTGCAGCAGCTGTGGCATTTCTCTTCCATTCATCTTCGATGCCAACAGGCCGGTTAGTCTCGTCAGCACGCCTTCAAACTGCTGTTTCAAAGCATCAAACGTCGGGGCATCCGTCAGCTTTTCCAGCAGTGGCTTATCTCCGGAGTCCACCAGCCCGGCATCTACGCCAAAACCGGCAAGCTCCTGTTCCAGTTGAATGATGGAATTGTACACATGAGATACTGCCTGATTCCTGCTGTCACCGGACAGAAGCCGAATCGTTTCCAGCAGTCTGCCAGCCAGAACGGGCAGCTGTTCTTTGTCCATTGATTTTAGCGCGTCCATTAATGAAGCTTGAGCTGCAATCCAGTCAGATATTGCTACAGTAGTCTCCTGATAGTGCGTACGATCTGCAAGCACTTGGTTGAGTCCTGCAAAGTACCTGAATTTAAGTGCTCTCAAAGCACTTTGGTAGGATTCATCCGCCTCTTCCATTCCGTTCACCGGCCGCCCTACGCCAATCGAGACCTGTAGCTTCAGGAAACTGTTGATTTTGTGATGGAGGTCCTTCATGACCTGCTCCGGCCCCGATTCCTGCTCGTGCTGCAGTAGAACTGCGAAACGCTCTCCTTTACGGAAAACATAGCTATTGCCTTCAGCATCCACGGTTTCTTTAATGATATTGGACAGGGCAAAATCTACAAGCTTGCGTTCGCGCTCTTCCCAGCGGGAGGCCTGGCCGCCATATTCATCCGGTTCTATCACACATACGCTCGCATAACGGGTGATCGCTATATATCCCATACTGGCTAATGTTGACACTGCCCCTTTGTTGCCATCGGTTAAACCCTCAAGTAATCCCTCAATCGTGATGGAATGATTTTTGCGTTCATAGGATTTGAGCCTTTCCTTGTTGCGCTCTTCTTCTGATTCCTGACGGATTACCGCCACAGCTCTCCCTACTACCTGCTCTAGTTGGCTTGTGTTCACGGGTTTGACGATATAGTCGAGCGCCCCATATTGTATGGCCTGCCTGGCATACGAAAACTCCTGGTAAGCGCTTATAAATACAACCTTGATTGGACGGCCCGATTCATGAATATCCCGTATAATATCAATACCGCTGAATCCGGGCATGCTGATATCGCTGATCACCAGATCAGGAGTACAGGAGTCAATCAACGCCTTCAACTCGATCCCGTCCCGTGCTTCACCTACTATATCCAGACCAAGTGTATCCCAGGATATCAGCTTCTTCAGTCCGCGCAGAATAACCGGTTCATCATCTGCCAGCAGTACCCGGATGCTTCTGTTCATCGCTATCCCTCCGCAAGTCCGTTTTTATCTGTTGAAAAGGTTTTTTTGCCTATAATGCTATCATATTAGACCCTGCTTTGCCTTTGTGTACTGCAGTCACATTACTTAAGATTTGCCATTGTCTCATTGACAAATAGAGTTCTCCCACCTTACTGTAGCACGTCAGATCCGGGACAGGAGTGAAACCTTTTCATATAAAATAGCAGTTTTTTTAGAATCCAGCCCTCTCTTTGCAGAATTAAATAGACGGACCAATTCGACGAACGAATTGAAACCGCCTAATATGGAATGCATTCGCGAATCATGCCGAGTGGAACCAAGGCCGCTGGGCCTGCCTCCTGTGCTCATGGTACAATATATTCAGCAATTCTACATAACGAGGTGAATCCGTTGATCTATTTCATTAAATTCTTATACAGCTTCATTCTTCCGCCAGGTCTTTTCGTCCTGCTGCTTCTGGGTATGACAATCTGGCTGTGGCGGAGCAACCGGCGACCGGCTCTGGTCCTGCTCGGCATTACCTTCCTGCTCTACCTCACCATGACTCCACTAATCGGCGATCTGCTGATGGGTGGCCTGGAACGGCAGTATAATCAGCCAGAGAGGATCCAAGGTGATGTAATCGTCGTACTTGGCGGTGGAGCTACTTCAGGGACGCCTGACATTGACGGGGATGGGAATATGTTCGGTTCAGCGGCGAACCGGCTGCTGACTGCGGCGCGGCTGTACCGAAAGACCGGACTGCCGGTCCTGTTCTCCGGCGGCCAGGTATTTGCCGACAGCGGCAATGAAGCGGATATCGCCAAACGTCAGCTGATTGGCCTCGGTGTCCCGGAGGGTGATATTCTGACAGAGAACCAGTCTCTGAATACTGAGCAGAATGCCGCCAACACAGCGCTCCTTATGAAAAGCAACGGACTCAGTCACCCGATCCTGGTTACATCCGCTTTTCACATGCCCCGGGCCATGATTCACTTCAAGAATAGCGGACTTTTGCCACAGGCGTATCCATCAGATTATACCGTCAGCCAGGAAGAACGCCTTTATTTGGCCAAATTCTCACCATCCCCCGGAGCAATGAATAATACGGGAACGTCACTAAAAGAATATTTAGGCTACCTCGCCGCCCGTATCTGGTAGCAGGGAATGGAGCCTGAACAGCAAAAAGCAGTGGATCGGAGGAATGAATTCATCCGGCCCACTGCTTTTTCACATCATGCGTTCATGCTTGGATCACATCACAAAATCTGGCGTTGACAACCCCAGCCAGCTGCTCCGGTACCAATTCGATCTGCATGCCAATCTTGCCGCCGCTGACGGCCATGGCTGCAAGTGTTGCGGCGCTGCCGTCAATAAAGGTAGGATAAAGCTTTTTCATGCCTACGGGAGAACAACCACCGCGCACGTATCCGGTCCATTTCAGCAGATCTTTTACCGGGAGCATCTCCATCTTCTTCTCGCCCGCCGCCTTCGCTGCTTTTTTGAGATCGAGCTCTTCCGCTACCGGAATAACAAACACATAGAGGTTCACTCCGCTATGCGCGACAAGGGTCTTAAAGACAGTTTCCGGCGGCAGACCTATCTTCTCAGCCACAGCTGTTCCATGAATCTGGCCATCCTCATTGTCATACGCATGAATCCTGTAAGCGACTTTTCGGGTATCGAGAATCCGCATGGCGTTGGTTTTGGTGATTGACATCATACATCGACCTTTCGGCAGTTCTATCTGTTCGCTCTACTAATCTCTTGGATAATCTATGGCCATAATGTCCATAAAAGGAACCTTCATGAGCTCCTCTTTGAAGCTTACATGCACCTTGCCGGTACGTGAATCCATGCCAACGATCGTTCCCCGCACCTGCTCCTCTTTGCCCCAGACGGTCAACAGGATTTCAGAGGCCTCCTGCATAGCTTCCGTCAATTGATTGCCAATTTCCTCCAGCACAAATTCATCTCTTGTCGGCCGTTTGGCCACTTTCGCTTTTGCCACGCTATTCCTCCAATAAGTCATTACAGGGATAAACACAATTTTTGTATGAATGCTCTTAATTATTATATCATGGACACGCATTGGATTGAACCTTAACCACATCTGTCGAAGGAGAACACGCGCATGAAGGCGGATCATCTGCCTGCGGGTTCTTTAACAAAACATATTTAGCTGCCGCTAACGGTATAATGTTCCAATGTGATTGGGCTGCCATTCAGCAGAGCTTGAGTAAAGATTTGATCCCCTGCACTTAATTGCAGCCGGTCTCCATTACTATTGTCATATTGAACGGTCAAGGTGGCCCCAACCTCAAAAGATGGTGCATATGCTGCCCATTCAGCTTCAAAGCACGCAAGGTCACTGATCCCCCGCTCCGCAGCCTCCTTGACACTTATAGCTTCCACAACCACGCCTCCCGGCATTCCCTGTGCAGACACTTCGAGATAGGTCTCCCTTTCAATCAGCTGGTAACCATGGGACAGATATACGGCAAAATACACAGCGCCCGCCTGGCCGAACAACGCAGTATGCCGCTTCATCCACTGGCCCTTGGGCAGCACACCGACTACTGTATCCCCTTCCCCCTCTGGAACCGGGAACAATGATAGAATGGTGTTCCGGTGGTACAGCACCTCCATATACCTGCTCTGATGGCGCGGGTCTCCTGTGTGATAACCTTGACCGGGATGAAAGAAATACAGCCGGTTCGCTGCAGATTCAGCAGATACCGGAAGTGAAAAAGCCCAGCGGAGCTGTTCGTTGTCGAACTCCTCAACCCGCTCCCATAAGCCTCCTGCGGCGAAGCTCTCGGTAATATACGCATAGGAGTGAATCAGCGGCTGCGGGTTAGGATCTTCGGGAATGACTTTTTGCGTCACTTTGGTGACTTCCACCGGAGTCTGGCGGTTCAGTGCTGCTGCACGTACCTTAGCCGGAGCTTCATAGAAGAGAAACCCGGCATACTCCGTGCGGGGCATATCCTGTGGCAGCTTGAAATTCCCAAACTGCACATAGTCATGAAGCACATTCCCGTCGGCCGGAATATCATGCGGCCAGCCCCTGGAATGCGCGCCAACCCAGGCACCCTGCAGATAGAATTGTCCCCGTTCATTCCACAGGTAATCCAGCATTTCTCCAAGCGTTCTCTTAACTCTGCTGTCTTCCTCCAGCGCCCAGGCACAGGTAAACGCCTGCACCCAGTGCCAGAACCACGGCAGGCTGCCATACTCCGGCATTCCCTTCTCTCTGATATACACCAGAGTATTCTCCAGACTCTGCCGCCCGTCCGCCAGCAGTTCTTCATCATCGAACAGCTTGCCGAAGATCAGCTTGGCCGCTGTATATTTGGCCTCATGATGTCCAAAGTGAATCACTGGCTTACAGTAGAAGCCGCTGCGATAGATATGCCCGATTGCTGTGTGAAAAGCAATCCGCAGTCCAGCATTCAGTCTGCCCCCGTATTGCTTGAAGAACCAGACCATCAGGCTGCCCATGATCTCCACCGGCAGCTCATGCAGTGCTGCCTCGCGCGGAAGCGGGTGCAGATTCAGCGGCCAATGCCCGTATAACGGCGTATCCGGCTGCCGGTTTTGCAGGAGCACGGTTTCGAGCATCACAGCCTCCGCTTTGTGTTTGGCCTCCTCCCGGTCAAAAGGCAGCTCAAAAGATGATTCCACAGCAGCAGCAAAAAGATAAGATGCATAATAAAAGTTGTTGCGTACATCATCATGGAACCATAGCCCGCTATCCAGTAAGGGACGCCGTTCAGCCTGGGTAGCGATAGTATAGATGATTTCATTTTGGCGAGCCTGATATGGACCCGGTGCAGATTTGTGTTCTCCCACTTCCGTTCACCCTCCACCATTTCTTATATACTACATACTTAAGATCCAACTTCATTTCAGTACTATTGTGCACGCTTTCAGTTCATATGGCAACGCTTTAAACGCTATAAATGAACTAAAATAAACATAATAAAAAAGATTATCACTTGCCAAATGAACTTATATGGATTAAATTGTACCTATACGAACGAAAATATGTTTGCGAAGGAGATTGAATATTTCATGGAAAGACGTTTCGCATCCCATCCTAATGAAGTTAAGCAATTTGACACAGAGCGCTTGCGCAAGGAGTTCCACATTCCTGTCATTTTTGCTCCGGATGAACTGAAGCTTGTCCTGACCCACGAAGACCGCATGATCGTCGGCGGTGCTAATCCCGTTAAAGAAGATGTTGTGCTCACCACTGACCTGAAAGAGCTTGGAGTAACTTACTTCCTGGAACGCCGTGAACTGGGTGTTATCAATGTCGGAGGCAAGGGTTCAGTTGTTGTAGACGGAACAGAATATGAAATAGATTACAAAGAGTGCCTGTATGTAGGACAAGGCTCCAAAGATGTTATTTTCAAAAGCGCCGACAGCGCCAAACCTGCGAAGTTCTACCTGAACTCTGCACCTGCACATCAATCTTACCCTACTACCAAAACCACGCTGGCTGAATCCGAATCTGGTGCAATGGGGGGTCTCGAGAACTCTAACGAACGTACGATTCACCGCTTCATCCATACTAACGGCGTTCAAAGTGCTCAGCTGGTTATGGGGATGACTCAATTGAAACCGGGCAGCATGTGGAATACAATGCCATCCCACACTCACCCGCGCCGGATGGAAGCTTACTTCTACTTCGATCTTCCGGATGATTCCATTGTGTTCCACCTCATGGGTGAGCCTACAGAGACCCGTCACATTGTAATGCACAATGAACAGGCAGTAATTTCTCCAAGCTGGTCCATTCACAGCGGTGTGGGTACGCACAACTACACCTTCATCTGGAGCATGGCCGGAGACAACAAACGTTATGATGATATGGACCCCGTAGGTATGAAAGAATTACAATAGAACAAAAACAACTACGGAAAGATGAGGCAGGCGGATGAACCCGATACGGCGACATGAGATGATTATGGAAGTTATGCTGAACCAGAAGGATGTAACGGTGAACGAGCTGAGCGACAAGCTCCAGGTCACGGGAAAAACAATCCGCGAGGACTTAAGCAAGCTGGAGGAGCAAGGACTGATTATGCGTGTCCACGGCGGAGCCGTTCTGGCACAGAGCGATCAGTTCGGCATCCTGCCCTTGAGAAACCCGCTAGATAAATATTCCGATGAAAAAACGGAGATTGCACAGCTCGCGCTGACCCATATCGCAGAGGATGATATTATTGCGCTGGATGGCGGCAGCACCACGCTCGAAATTGCCCGGAGGCTGGAGAACATTCCGCTGACGGTTATCACCAATGATGTATACATCATCAGTGAGCTGGTTCAGAAAGATAACATCCGTCTCGTCGTTCCGGGAGGATACCGGGTCCGCAATATGCTGGCCGGTCCCGAAGCGGTCTCCTACGTCCAAAAGCTTAATATAGAAAAAGCCTTTCTGTCGGCTACAGCCGTTCATATTGAACACGGACTGTCCATTTACACCGGTGATTTCATCGATTTCAAACAAGCCTTAGTATCCACAGCACGTACGGTATTTGCCGTCTGCGATCATCACAAGTTCGGGCATACCGCACTGCGAACGTTCGCATCCCTGCAGGAAGTTGATGTGCTGCTGACGGACAGCGGTCTTGCAGCAGAAACCGTAGGGCAATTCCGGAGTGCAGGCATTCATATCGAATGTGGATAGTATAAATACAGCATTAAGCAATACCAAAATACTCATTAATGTTTATAAAAGGAGAGAATAATCATATGTCATCTTTATTCAGTTTGGCAGGTAAAACAGCAATCGTAACAGGTGCTGCCCAAGGTCTTGGACAAGGGATTGCCCTTGCCTTTGCAGAAGCAGGCGCAGACGTTATCTCCGCTTCCCTCAATGCAAGTGATGAAACAGTAGCTGCAGCTAAAGCCTTTGGCGTAAAAGCACTCAGCATCGCTTGTGACCTGAGCGACCACTCCAAGCTTCAGGGCATGTTCGATGAAGCTGTTGCCTTCACAGGCAAGGTTGATATTCTTGTGAACTGTGCAGGTATGATCCGCCGTACACCGGCCAAGGACCACAGCGAAAAGGATTGGTTCGATGTAATCAACCTCAACCAGAACACTGTCTTCTTGCTGTCGCAAATCGCCGGCCGTCACTTCCTGGAAAGAGGAAATGGTAAAATCATCAACATCTGCTCCATGCTCTCTTACCAGGGCGGCATCAATGTACCAGGCTACACTGCAAGCAAGCATGCCGTAGCTGGTCTGACCAAAGCTTTTGCCAATGAATGGGCTGGCTCCGGTCTGAATATCAACGCAATCGCTCCAGGATACATGGCTACTGAGAATACCGCTCCAATCCGTGCCGACCAGAACCGTTCCGATTCCATCCTTGACCGCATTCCTGCGGGACGCTGGGGAACTGCCGAAGATGTTAAAGGACCTGCCGTATTCCTGGCATCCGCTGCATCCGACTACCTGAACGGCCACATTCTGAATGTGGATGGCGGATGGTTGGCTAGATAATACCTGGCCATTCTCTTCCTGAAGGTTATGGTTAGCAAGCTTATTATAAATAGACATACACATACAATTGGGCTGCGGGGAGTTAGATTTGACATCGGCTTACTCTGCCAGCAGCTGCTGCTAAACATATCACTTTCCAACAAGACTGAGGCGTCCTCACAAAAGGCGCTACAGTCTTGTTTTGCTATTTCCGGTGATTGGCCTCGATAACCCGTTTCCCGGTGCAAAGCTTTCCCTCCCGCGCTGCTCTCCATGCAGGAAAGGATCATAGCTTACCTTGTTGTACGCGGAGACGGTTAAGCTCTTCTGCCGGAGGGAGAGGAATGACTATCCACATAGACGGCGTAATCTGCGGCATACTGCTCCAGCAGTTCGTCGCTTACTTCGCGAATTCCGCTCACCACAAATGGCTGCCGGTAGATCATTCCGGTCAAGTTGGCGGTCTGCTGAAACGGCCGCAGCAGCTCGCTATAGGAGTAATTATGAAAACCTCCGGCCTGGTACATGCCTTGAGCGCCTCCTGAAGAAATCGCAATCATAAGCTCCTTGCCCTTCAGCTTGTCTCCCCCTCTGCCGTGAGCCCAGCCATGCTCGAATACTTCATCCATCCATTTTTTCAGCAAAGAAGGCGAGCTGTACCAATAAAAGGGGAATTGCAGTACGATTCGTTCATGAGCAAGTAACAGCGCCTGTTCGCGTGGGACATCGATTTTTTCGTCAGGATTACTCTCGTACAGCCGGTGAACAGTAACATTACCCATTCTTTCAATTTCGGCTGTTAATCGTTTGTTAATTCGGGACGTCTCCAAATGTGGATGAGCCACGATAACGAGGGTTACGGCGTTTGGTGAAGGTTTGGATGAGGTGGTCATATGGAACAGCTCCTTTTGTAATCATACAATTCGTGATATGTCGATTTATAGATCTATAAATAATCGATTTATATATCACGAATTATCGATTTGTTGTTATATATAAAGACTGAATTCATATGTTTGAATTCAGTCTTTATTCCCTAGAGATCCTTCTGAATGTAAGTGGCTATTTGGGTTAATGCTGCTTCATCTCTTTTGTAATATGTCCATTTTCCCAGCCGGGTCGCCTGTACAAGCCCTGCCCGCTGCAGAACAGACAAATATTGAGAGGTGGTAGATTGGGTCATATTCAGCTTAGCAGTAATCTGACTGACGCATACCCCAATTTCGATAAGATCAACCCCTCCCTGGGGTCCAAAATGAGCTGTCGGATCTTTTAGCCACTCTAGAATTTGAAGACGTGCTTCATTGGAAAGTGCCTTAAATACATCTATTGGGATAATTGGTTTCATGTCATCATTATATCGACATTTCTCGATATGTCAACCCACTTAACTATGCCTTTCATCTCAAAACTCCGCCAATTACTTGCTGAATTCCACGAACTCATCAGGGTGGGCACGGATATACTCAGCGATAACGTTATGGGTATTCGGTTTTAGCCGCTTAAAGCGTTCATACAGGCCGTTGACTATCTCCAGCAATTCCGGATCGGTTTCGATATCGTTCAGCCCTGCATCCTCCCATCCCAAACCCAAACTAAGGTTTCTGGCCTCCAGCCTTTCCCGTGTCTCTTCAAGAAGTTCAAACAAGGCATCATCTGCAAAAAAACGCACACCTTCCAGAACTCCGTTCCAAGTTCCCTGCTGATTCAGCAGGTACGAGCTCCAAGCATAAAACTCTGCTGATGACTTGTGGCAGTGATCATACATGATACGGAACATGCAAAGTGCTGTCTGCGCCTTACCCAATTGGTTGATTGCGGCAACTTTCACTTCAGGTGATTTCCCTCGGATCAGCTTGAAGGTCGACTCCATGCAAGCCCAACCGAGCCTTTCATCAGTTAATGAATTGAATTCTTTCCTTCCTATCACCACGCGCATGTTCTCCCCCCCTAAGCCATATTATACCTTTCTGTACAATGACTTCCGAGCATTCTCCTATTATTTGTGATAGTGTTGTTAGCAACTGGGCCAATAAGGAGAATCCAAATGTCAGACGAAATTCTTACTACATATGATGCACAGGGCCTGGTGACCGGCACCGCCACACGCGATGATGTACACCGGCTAGGGCTCTGGCATGAGACTTTTCATTGTTGGTTCGTAGAGCAGCGTGCAGATTCATTCTATATCTATCTTCAGTTGCGCAGCAAGAACAAGCGGGACTATCCTGGCTTGCTTGATATTACCGCGGCTGGACATTTACTGGCTGGTGAGACGGCAATGGACGGCATCCGTGAGGTGGAAGAAGAGCTGGGACTGCAACTTACCTATGACGAGCTCATTCCACTCGGAATCATCCCCTATTCCATGATCAAGGAAGGGATGATCGATAATGAGAGGGCAAATGTATTCCTGTATGACAATCATTTCCCCTTGGAGCAATTCCAGCTTCAGCCTGAAGAGGTTGCCGGAATCGTCATCGCAGAGTTTGCCTCCTTCCGCAAGTTCTGGCAGGGTGAGCTGCAGCAACTCGATGTCTCGGGTTTTCGCGTAACGGAATGCGGTAAGCGTGAAGCCGTTCAGCAGAGCGTGGACATCAGCCATTTTGTGCCTCATGATACGGACTATTATCTGAAGATTATCTCAGGAATCGAAGCAGCTTTCCTCTAAGTGGCTGGAAGTCACAACTCGTGATTCCAGCAAAAAAAGGCAGGAGCCCTGGTCATACCGGGTCCTGCCTTTTTGATATCTATATGCCTGCTGAATTAATGCGCCCGCTTGAGAATAGCCAGGCCATGAACCGGAAGCGTAAGCACCGAAGGCGCAGGCTCGCCGGATTCAAGTACAGTGTATGTTCTGCTATCCAGCTGAATGGACTGCTCCACGCCACTGAAATTCTGCACAAATACAAAATCAATGTCTCCATCGGTCCGCAGTTGAGCGGTGACACCTGCTGGCAGATCGGTATCCAAGGTGCGGATAATCCCTGCCTTTTTGGTAATTGCCGCATATAGCTCCACATAGAAACCGGCATCCTTTACGCGTGTAGCCAGATGGTAGGCCCGGCCTTTACCCAGACGGTTCATCGTCAGCGCAGGCTGGCCCGCGTAGAAGTCCGTACGGTACGTACCCAGCGCCTCAGCTCCTTCCAGGTGGATCAGCTCAGCAATTTCATGCGCATCGTAGTCTCCTTCAAGACACAGCGCATTGCCGGAATTCATTACCAGCCCATTCAGGTCGCGGCTGTGCAGGCCTTCTGTCTCTTCCGCCCAGATGCCGAGTGTCCGGCGGAGCGGACCCGGGAATCCGCCCAGGTGGCAAAGATCTGTCTCCCCAACGACACCTGACCAGTATGTCCCCAGAAAGTTTCCTCCCTGTTCGACATACTTCTCAATACGCTTGCCATTCTCCTCACTGATCAGGTACAGCATAGGAGCGATCACCAGCTTGTATGCGGAAAGATCCTCCTCCGAACCGATAATATCCACCGGAATACCCAGCTCCCATAATGCCTGGTAATGCTGAAGCACTGTTTCTTCATATTTCAGACCCGAGTTGCGGATACCCTGTGCATCCTTAATGGCCCAGCGGTTGTCCCAATCATAGATAATAGCCGTCTGAACTGGTGTTGTCGTACCTACTACCGCTTGCAGCTCTGAGAGTGTACGGCCCACTTCGGCAACATCGCGGAAAACACGTGTCTCGGCGTGGCCACTGTGATCGATTACGGCACCATGGAATTTTTCGCTCGATCCACGGCTTTTGCGCCACTGGAAGTATTGTACGGAATCAGAGCCATGGGCAATCGCCTGCAGGGAGGACAGCTTATGCATACCGGGACGCTTCAGCTTGCTGACACTCTGCCAGTTCAGCAGCGAAGGTGTGCTCTCCATCAGCAAGAACGGCTTATGCTTGAAGGTTCGGTACATATCATGGTGCATCGCTGCCCAAGCTGCCAGGCGAGCGTCGTCATCGTCATCCGAGTATCCCCAGGACGGGTAAGAATCCCAGGATACAACATCGAGTATCTTGGCGAGCTTACGGTAATCCACACCGTCGATATTGTGCATATTGGTCGTTACCGGCAACTCAGGGTTATACTCACGCACTGAATCTATCTCATGCTGACAGAAATCAATAGTAGATTCGCTGACAAAACGGCGCCAGTCCAGGTTAAGACCATGAACCTGCGTCTCCCCGTGTGGTGCAGGGGACTCCACTTGATCCCAGGAAGTATAAGTATGGCTCCAGAAGGTAGTCCACCAGGCATGGTTCAATTCATCCAGGCTGTTATCGTATTTCACCTTCAGCCATTCCCGGAAGCTCGCCTGACACAGATCACAGTGGCATTCGCCGCCGTATTCGTTCGAGATATGCCAACCAATAACTGCCGGATGATTCGCATAACGCTCAGCCAGCTTGCCGTTCAGCAATGCTGTTTTCTGACGATACACGGGTGAAGTGTAACAATGGTTATGTCTTACACCGTGCAAATTACGAACGCGGTTGCCTTCTACCCGCAGTACTTCAGGATATTTCTCCGACATCCATGCCGGACGCGCACCGCTTGGGGTTGCCAGGAAAGCATATATCCCGTTTTCGGCAAAGGTATTAAGGATGCTGTCCAGCCAATCAAAGGTGAATACACCTTCTTCCGGCTCCAGCGATACCCAGGAAAAGATCCCCACAGACATTACATTGCATTTGGCAAGCTTCATCAAGCGGATATCTTCTTGCAGCACCTCAGGGTATTTCAGCCATTGTTCGGGATTATAGTCGGCACCATGCAGCATCACTGGAATCTTGCTGCTGACAGGAGGTAATTTCATGTTCATTGATGGGTTCATCCTTTCGGTGTGATGTTCATGTCTGGATGGGATTATTCTCTGATAAATCCTGTTAGAAAGCCCTGTCCATTTCATGAATCATTCTTTATACTGTATATAATAAAGGAAAATCCCATTCTGGAAGTAGGAATATACGCTCGCTTTACTAGTACAAAATGAACATGAGGTGACCATCATTCTGCCCTTCTCTCTAATTGAAATGCCTCGCGACCTGAATCGTTTCCCCTTGTACCCTTATTCGGTTGGCCGTCATATTCAGTATCATCATGTTCGCCCAAGCGGTTTTCCCGTATACCAAGTCTTTCTGATCCGCAGCGGGAGAGGACTGTTCCGGGATCTTGTGACCGGAGAAGAGACGATATTGGAACCCGGTATGGCTTTTGCCTATCCCCCTGACAGGGGTCATGAATATTATCCATTGTCTCTTACACCCTGGCATGTGGGCTTCATTGGCTTTCATGGAGAATTAACGCAAAGCCTGCTCGCAGGAATCGGCATTCTGCCAGGTGCCCCGCCGCTACACCCCGAGCACTTTGAAGAATGCTGGGAACAGGTCGGCAGTATCTGGCATACGGTGAACGACCAAGCAAGCCGACAAGATGAACATGTGATGCAGGAGCTCTCTGTGGCGCTCTACCGGCTGCTTCTCCTGCTTCGCCGCACTGCTTCAGAGACAAGCCCCACAGGGCGGCTGGAGCTGGAGAATGTACGAAATGAGGCCTTACAGAAAGCCGTCAGCCTGATCAATGAGCATTTTACCGAACCGCTGCTGGTATCGAATCTCGCTGCTGCGGTAGGTTACTCTGTTCAGCATTTTCAGCGGCTTTTCTTGCAGGAGTATGGAATCACCCCGCACAAATACCTGCAGAACCTCCGTCTGGAACGTGCAGTTCAACTGATCCGGGAGAATGCCGATACACCGGTTCAGGATATCGCCTTGCAATTGGGCATGGAGACTAATTATTTCATCCGTGTCTTCCGGAATACGTACGGCTGTACGCCGGGGATGATGCGTAAGCGGCAGAATGAATCTTAATGATTTACACCCTGCTGGCGGCGGTGAACAAAGAAGTCATTTCTGGACAGACAAGTACAAAAACAGCTGTCAGCTCTGGACCTCTATCTCAAGTCTAGGCTGCAGCTGTTTTTATTGTCTATATCCGATATCTCCCCTGCTAGACCGCTGCAAACTGGCTGTTGTACAACCGGGCGTAATGACCGCCCCGTTGAAGCAGTTCTTCATGCGTGCCACTCTCAACGATATCGCCGTCTTTCATGTAGAGAATGACATCCGCCTCACGGATCGTGGACAACCGGTGGGCAATCACGAAGCTGGTACGTCCGGAGATCATCGTGAGAAAAGCTTTCTGGATACGCGCCTCCGTCAGTGTGTCGATACTGCTGGTGGCTTCATCCAGTATCAGCATTGGAGGATCCGCTAGCATGACGCGGGCGATAGTGAGCAGTTGCTTCTGTCCCTGGGATAGATTATCCCCGGAACCGGAAATCTTCGTTGCATAGCCTTCCGGAAGCCGCTTAATGAAGCTGTGTGCGTTCGCAGCCTTGGCGGCGGCAATCACTTCTTCCTCCGGCGCCTCCGGCTTGCCGTAAGCGATATTATCGCGGATGGATCCGCCGTACAGCCAGGTATCCTGCAGAACCATGCCGAAATTGCGGCGCAGGCTATCCCGGGTGATCGACCGGATATCCGTTCCATCGATCCGGATGCTGCCGCTATCCACGTCATAGAAGCGCATCAGTAAGTTGACCAGTGTTGTTTTCCCGGCTCCGGTCTGTCCGACGATAGCTACCCGGGTACCAGGTTTAACCTCCAGACTGAAGTTCCTGATCAGTGGACGCTCAGGGGTATAGGCAAAGCTTACCTTCTCAAAGGTTATCGTACTCTGGGTTGTCTTCATGATCTGGGCATCTGCGGTATCCTGCGTTTCCGGCGGCAGGTCAAGAATGGCAAAGATCCGCTGCGCCGAAGCCGTAGCCGACTGCAGCTGGGTGATCACACCGGTTATTTCGTTGAACGGCTTGGCGAACAGATTCGAATAGATCAGAAAGCTGGACAGGTCCCCAACTGAGAAATGGCCCCCGATTACCAGTGCGCTCCCGACCATCGCAATCACAGAAAACGTAATATTATTCACCAGACGGGTGCTTGGATTGGACAACGATCCGTAGAACTGCGATTTGATGCCGGTATGGTACAGCTCATTATTCCGTTCAGAGAACCTGGCAAAGCTGCGGTCTTCGTAACGGAATGCCTGCACCACCTTCTGACCGCCTACGATTTCTTCTACATATCCATTCAGTCCGCCTAGAATTGCAGCTTGCTCCCTGAACAGCTTCTGGGAACGTGTCGTAATGAAACGTGCGACATAAAAGGTTGCCGGGGCCGAGACCAGTACCACAAGTGTCATCACCGGACTAATGTAGAGCATCAGTCCAATAGCTCCGGCAATTGTGACCACTCCAGTCAGCAGTGTAGAAAAGCCTTGCAGTAATCCGTCTGATACAGCATCCATGTCGTTAACGAACCGGCTGATACTGTCCCCCTGTGGTTGGTTATCATGAAACCTCAGCGGCAATACGTTCAGCTTGTCGAATAGCTCCCGCCGCATATCATAGACCGTCCGGTAGGCTATCCGGTTAGTATAGTAAGTCAGCAGCCAGCCAAAAAAACTGCCGACCATATAAACCGCACCCAAAATCAGCAGAAGACGCAGAATCTGGTCAAAGTCCACTTGTCCAGGTCCAACCATATAGTCTACAGTCCGTCCGATCAGCAGCGGGCCGATCAGGCTGGCGATTACACTCAATAAGGCGCAGCATACTGCGGCAATGGCGATGCCCCTATGCTGTTTGGTGTAGTTAATCATTCTCTTCCAGGTTGCTGCGGAGCTCATCGCATACCCGCCTCCTCGCTTGAAAGCTGGGATTGGCAGATTTCCTGATACACTCCACAGCTCTGTAATAATGCCTCATGTGTGCCGACTCCGGCGATTCGTCCTTCGTCGAAGACAATAATCTGATCGGCCTGTCGGACAGTGCTTACCCGCTGGGAGACCAGCAGCACGGTTGTTTCTTCGCTGTTCTCCTTCAGTGCGCGGCGAAGCGCCGCATCCGTGGCAAAATCAAGTGCACTTGCCGAATCATCCAGAATCAGGATCTGCGGACGCATAATAACTGCACGGGCAATGGCCAGCCGCTGTTTTTGCCCGCCGGACAGATTTAATCCTCCTCGGGCGACAGGCGTAGCCAGTCCTTCAGGAAGCTTCTGGATGAACTCTTCAGCCTGGGCTATAGAAGTAGCGGTCCTCAGTTCTTCGAGTGAGGCATTCGGCTTGCCCCAGCGGATATTATCAGCAATGGTGCCGCTGAACAGCGTGGCCTTCTGCGGTACGATCCCAATCTTGCTACGCAGCTTCTCCAGTCCATATTTTCTGACACTGACTCCATTGACCTGGATATCTCCCTCTACCACATCATAGAAACGCGGGATCAGATTCACGAAGGTTGACTTGCCGGAGCCTGTACTGCCAATCAGTCCAACGGTTTCCCCACGGTTAATAGTTACCGAAATATCTTGTAGCGCGAGTTCACCCGTAGTGTTGTAACCAAAAGACACATGATCGAAAATAATTGCCGGTGCCTGCCCCTCTGCAGGTAAAAGATTCTGATTCCCTACATCCGTAACGGAGGCTGTGGTAGCCAGTACTTCATTCACTCGGTTCGCCGAGGAGGAAGCTTTGGTGAAAATAATGACCAGATTCGAGACCACAATCAGCGCCAGCAGAATTTGGGTTACATAGTTGATAAAAGCGATAATCTCGCCCTGAGACAGCCGTCCGCTATCTATGTGAATACCACCTGCCCACAGGATAGCAATAATCGCCGCGTTCACGACCAGTGTGGTCATAGGCCCAAGCCACGCTGAAATGCGTGCGACACGGATTGCCGTCGATGTCAGATCCTCCGAGGCGGTATTGAAACGCTGTTTCTCACTACGACTCTTGGCAAATGCGCGGATGACCCGGATGCCGGAAAGATTCTCACTAAGCACCAGTGCCAGATGATCCAGCTTCTGCTGATATTGACGATAGAGCGGCGAGCTGCGTGTGATGATGAGATACAGAATCACGCCAATTACCGGAGTTGCCGCAAGCAGTATCAAGGAGAGCCGGAAGTCGAGAATCATGGACATGATGATGGCTCCAATACAGATGAACGGAGCGCGGATAACCAGACGGATCAGCATCGCCACAGCGAGCTGAAGCTGGTTCACGTCATTCGTAATCCGGTTGATCAGTGAAGGCGTGCCGAAGGTATCCAGCTCGGCATAGGAGAGCGCCGAAATATGCTTGAACATCTTGTTGCGCAGTGAAGTACCGAAGCCTTGGGAAGCCCGGGCGGCATAATATTGGCAGACCAACGAACAGCCGAAGCCGAGTAGTGACATAAGCACCATTAGACCACCCATCCGGTACACATAAGCGCTGTCGTGGCGGCCGATCCCATTGTTGACAATCAGAGCAACTATAGTAGGCAGCAAGAGCTCAAGAATGGCTTCCAGCAGCTTGAAAATTGGCCCTAGCGTCACTTCTTTCTTATAAGGTTTTAAGAATAAAGCAATTTTGTACACAGTAATCCTCACCTAACCTATGTGGTATGTAAAAGCTTTGAAAAATAGATAAGACCCGTTATGATTATGTCACACCTATTTACATATTAATAATATTGGTTTCGTATCTAATCGATATGATATTTATATACCAGAACAACCACATCGGAGGTTACCTTATGGATATCCGCCAGCTGAAATATTTTCTGGCTATCGCCCAAGAAGGACAAATCACATCAGCCGCCAGGAAGCTGCAAATGGCCCAGCCGCCTCTCAGCCAACAGCTCAAGCTGCTGGAGGAGGAACTTGGAGTTAAGCTGGTAGAACGCGGGCCGCGCAGTATCCGGCTTACTGAAGCCGGGAGCATCCTGCGGGACCGGGCACAGCAAATTCTTGAATTGACCGACTCCACTACCCGGGAACTTAAGGATTTTGTCAAAGGCGTATCGGGTACCCTGTCCATCGGGACCGTCTCTTCTTCTGCTGCGACTCTGCTCCAGGAGCGGCTGCTGGAGTTCCATCACGACTATTCCGGGGTCAAATTCGAGATCCACGAGGGCAATACCTATCGCATTCTCGATCTGCTGAACAAGGGCATTGTCGAAGTGGGAATTGTCCGTACTCCATTCAGCAGCACAGGCCTCGAATGTGTCTATACCACGTCTGAACCTATGATTGCCGTGATGGCGCCTGAATATGACTGGAACCCCGCAGCAGCCAGTATTGAGATCGGTGAGCTTAAACACCAGCCGCTCATTATTTACCGCCGGTTCGAGCAATTGATCCGTGAGACCTGTCTGGAGAACGGCTTCGATCCCCAGGTCTTCTGCATGAATGACGATGCCCGTACAACCCTGCTCTGGGCGAATGCCGGCCTTGGCGTCGGGATCATCCCGAGATCCGCCTATACTCTTGCCGACAACAGCAACCTTGTCCACAAGGAAATCCGCAGCGATTCACTGAACACAAGGGTAGCTGCGGTCTGGATGAAAGACAAATACTTGTCATCCCTGGCCGAGAAATTTATTGAGAACTTTCAGAAGTAACTCCCGCATGCCAAAAACCCGCCCCGGACAGCGCCGGAGGCGGGTTATGCTTATGGGTCTATTGCAGTCAAATGACGATGCTGCTTAGACCATGATTTTGCAAATATCGTTCGTGAACTGTACCGGATCATTCACCTGCAGACCTTCGATCAGCAGCGCCTGGTTGTAGAGCAGATTCGTATACAAGCCCAGCTTCTCCTTGTCCCCTTCGGAGGCAGCTTTCAAGGATTTGAAGACATCATGATGGATGTTGATCTCCAGCACCTTGTCCGCCTGTACTTCCTGGCCGTTCGGCATGGCTTTGAGGATTTTCTCCATTTCGATCGTGAGCTCTCCTTCTGTGGAGAGACAGACCGGATGGGACTTCAGACGTTTGGAGGCTTTGACGTTCTTCACTTTACCGGAGAGAATGCCTTTCATCGCTTCGAACAATTCCTTGTTCTCATTCTCTTCCGCTTCCGATGGCTTGTCCTCTGCATTCTCTTCAATGCCCAGGTCGCCGCTGGATACGTTTTTGAATTCTTTTTCCTTATAGGACATGATCATTTTGATCGCAAATTCATCGATATCGTCGGTAAAGTAGAGAATTTCATACCCCTTGTCCGATACCATTTCAGTCTGTGGCAGTTTCTCGATCCGTTCCACCGATTCCCCGGAAGCATAGTAAATATACTTCTGGTCTTCAGGCATTCTTTCCACATATTCGGCCAGCGTCACCTGTTTCTTCTCCTTGGAGGAGTAGAACATCAGCAGGTCCTGGAGGGTTTCTTTTTCCATGCCATAGTCATTGTAGACCCCGAACTTCAACTGTCTGCCAAAAGAAGTATAGAACTTCTCATATTGCTCTCTCTCATCCTTCAGCAGGCTCAGAAGCTGACTCTTGATCTTGCTCTTGATGTTCTTAGCAATCAGCGTCAACTGGCGGTCATGCTGCAGCATTTCGCGGGAGATATTCAGCGACAGATCCTCGGAATCGACCATCCCTTTGACGAAGCTGAAATAATCCGGCAGCAAATCTGCACATTTGTTCATGATCAGCACGCCGTTAGAGTAGAGCTCCAGCCCTTTTTCATATTCCTTCGTGTAGTAGTCGAACGGTGTGTTCTCCGGAATGAACAGGATCGCATTATAGACCACCGCGCCGTCAGCACTGATGTGGATATGCTTAAGCGGCTTGTCGAAGCCGTAACGTTTCTCTGTATAAAAGTTATTGTAATCCTCGTCAGTCAGCTCATTTTTGTTCTTGCGCCAGATAGGCACCATGCTATTGACGGTTTGCTCTTCCTTCGTTTCTTCGAACTCCCCTTCGCTGCCTTCCTTTGGCTTGCTGCCGGTGATGTCCATCTTGATCGGGAAGCGGATGAAGTCGGAATATTTCTTGATGATCGATTTCAGGCGGTATTCCTCCAGAAATTCATCGTAGTTGTCTTCTTCAGTGTTCGCTTTGATCTTAAGTGTAATTTCGGTACCCACGCTATCCTTCTCCGCAGGCTCAATCGTATATCCGTCAGCACCCTGGGATTCCCACTTGAAGGCCTGCTCGCTGCCCAGCGCCTTGCTGACTACAGTAACATCATCGGCCACCATAAAAGCGGAATAGAAACCAACCCCGAACTGCCCAATGATGTTGTGGCCGTCCTTCGCTTCATTATCCTTCTTAAAAGCAAACGATCCACTGTTCGCGATAATCCCCAGATTGTTCTCCAGCTCTTCCTGGGTCATCCCGATACCTGTATCGGAGATCGTGAGTGTACGGCTCTCCTTATCGGCAGTCACTTTAATGTAATAATCTTCTTTATTGAACACCAGGCCTTCGTCGGCCAGTGCTTTGTAATAGATTTTATCAATGGCATCGCTTGCATTCGAAATCAGTTCCCGCAGAAAAATCTCGCGTTGCGTATAGATGGAGTTAATCATCATTTCCAGTAATCTTTTGGACTCGGCTTTAAACTCTTTTTTGGCCATGAATAAGTAAATCTCCTTTCAAAAATAACCTCATAATAGTCTCCGGATGATTAGCACTCCATCGCGAGGAGTGCTAATACTTCCTTTTATATACCATATACACGTTTTTATTGTCAATATATTGCGGGAAATCCTTAGCTAACGGACAGAGAATCCCTCCAATAAATGTTTCCACAGTTCATCATTATCGTGAAACTCATCAGGAACTTTAGGGATTTGCAGAGCGCATACATTATGAAAAGGCCACGGGGTTTCAACCACACGGTCTACGGGAGCATGATTAATCACGAGCAAGTTGAATTCACCAGGCACTAATGATTGTAGAACCTCCAGCAGCTCCGCAGTTTCATGTATCGTTCCTTCTGTACGAATAAATAGAATCCGGTTAGCATTCTTAAGTGACTCCAGAAAACGTGGCACACGGCGGTTAACTTTCTCTCTTAGCTCCGGATAGCTCAACAGTTGAACGGGAGTATTCTGATCCAGCGGAAAGTCATGATGTGAGAAAATATAGTAAGCAGCGTCCCGTACAATGTAGCATCCAGCCTTTTCATTAACCCCCGTAATCGCCAGATTAGGCAATTCCATATAATTCACGAACCGGTTCCGTAAAAGATGGCTTACCCCGGATAGCGCAGGCGACTCCACCCAGTCCAGAACACCTCCGATTTTCCTCAGCATATGCCGCGATAATTGGTCTGCCGGTAAACAATTCGCCCCTAGACTGTAGATGACATCGTAAGTCCCTTTGATCTGATTCAAATCCATATCTAATCCCCTCCCGCAGCATTTACTATATTTAATTACAGGAAGAGAAAAGGGTTTGGACTGTCCTGCCTATATCCTGCAAATTGGACAGATATGCAGATCAAGCGGCAGGTATCTCACATAATATATTTTAGACCATGAGATTGGCGGTGTTGATATTGACCAAAATATCCGTTCTTATGCCAGTTTTTAATATGGCCCCCTATATTGAAGAATCGATTTGCAGTATTTTGACTCAGACGTATAGAGATTTCGAATTACTTCTTATGGATGACGGATCTACAGATGGAACATTAGATATTATTAGGAAATTTGATGACAGCAGAATTAGGCTGATCACACATTCAAGCAATCTCGGGTTAATTGAGACTTTAAACCAAGGCATAGAATTATGTACAGGTGAGTATATTGCCCGCATGGATGGTGATGATATCGCCCTGCCCCACCGCTTTGAACGCCAAGTGAATTTCATGGACGACCATCGGGATTGCGGAGTTTGCGGCTCCCAGGTTTATTTATTGGGGTTGGATTCTACTACCAACAAACCATTGAATCATGAGGAGATCAGATGCTGGCAGTTATTTCACTGTACGCTCGTGCATCCATCAGTAATGATCCGCAGATCCGTACTAGTAGACCATGGGATCAGGTATCTGAATTATTTTCATGCTGAAGATTATGAAATATGGAATCGGTTAGCTGCCGTAACGCAAGTGGTTAATCTTCCCGAGGTGCTGCTCATGTACAGACAACATCCCAATCAGATATCGAATATCCACAAACAGGTCCAAGAAGTACAATCAGAAGCCATTCGCAGAGTTCAATTACGCCAGCTCGACATTGAACCTACCGCTGAGGAGTACCAGACTCACTTGGATTTTTGCTACTTCAGAATACGGGTACATGAGTCTGCTCACTATAATAAGTCCTTGGCATGGGCTCACAAGATTCTGGAAGGCAATTTACGCAAGCAACAATATGACCAGGAAACCCTAAACTCGGTATTATCACAGTGTTTCAGTCTATCCCAATACTAGCATGCAGCGCACAATACAAAAAGGTTGGAAAGACCCGTGAGTCTTTACCAACCTTTTATCTGTTTACATGGCCAATTTCACAGCGCAACAGCCTTGGATTCCGCATCTGCCAGCAGCATCTGAATTAGGGATTGCAGCGGCAGCGATTTCCACTTCTTCGGATGGATAAGCAGTTGCAGGTCGAAGTGAATCTCCGGATGTATAAAAGGAAGCTCTGCAAGCGTGCCCCGTTCTATCTCTTCTTCAGCTACGATTCGAGGAAGCAGGGCGATGCCCAGCCCATTACGGACGCAGCGCTTAATCGCCTCCAGATTAGACAGCTCAAAGCCGATCCGGAAAGTAATCCCATGCTCACGCAGCAGATTCTCGAACAGACTGCGGTAGATACAGCTCTCCTCTGAGACAATCAGCTCACATTTGTTCAAATCCTGCAGCGTCACATGGTCAAGCCCTGCCAGCGGGTGATCTTTTGGTGCCACCAGCACCAGCGGCTCATCCCTGATGATCATACGCTCCAGTTGTGTATCTGCAGTACTGCGGTCGAGCATTAGGCCAATATCCACCTCACCATCTCTTATTTTGGCTACCAGATTAGCCTCCTGCTCGGTTTGCAGATGAATGCTTAGCCCTGGAAACGTCGTCCGAAGCTGCTGCAAAAAGGGAGGCAGGTAAAAAGCAGCCAGAGAATCAATCGTCCCTATCGTCAAGGTTCCCCCAATCTGCTGGGCGATCGTTTCCTTTGAGCGGTCATATAAATCCAGAATCTCCACAAACAGCTTCAGCAGCTCTTCTCCAGGAGGAGTCAGGCGCAGCACCCGCCCGTGGCGTTCCATCAGCGGAACCCCATATTCCTTCTCAATCTTCTGTATCTGCGTGGTCACACTGGACTGGGCATAACCCAGTTCTTCAGCCGCACGGGTGAAACTTTGCCGCTTTGCGACCTCACGGAAGGTCCGCATATATGTTAAATCCATCCTGTCACCTCAACATCAATATTATTGATAACCTACATCATTTATTATAGCTAACGCCGATAGAATATTCCATGCTACAGTAAGATAAAAGGATTTAAACATTTTGGAGGACGATATTCATGTTAACAGAAGAACAGATTTATGGAATCTATGTTCCCGTGGTAACCCCGTTCAATACGGCTGGAGAAATCGATCTGGAATCGTATCAGCGTTATGTGAACAACATCATCAAGAACAGTATTCATGGTCTGGTCGTCAATGGAACCACTGGAGAATCGCCGACAGTCAACATACAAGAGCTGCAGACCCTCGTGGACACTTCACGGGAACTATTAAAATCCACCACAATTCCATTGGTTATTGGCACAGGCACCAACGATACGGCATCCACTGTTGCCCGGACCGAGATGGCAGCGAACGCTGGTGCTGACGCCGTGCTGGTGGTTGTACCCTATTACAGCCGCCCTTCCCAACAAGGCATTATTGAGCATTTCCGCAAAGCTGCGGAAGTAGGCATACCTGTCATGGCTTATGATATTCCAGGCCGCGCAGGAGTCGGCATGACCATCGATACCGCACGAACGATCCTGGAAATGAACAATGTTGTGGGTTTAAAAGACTGCTCCGGTTCACCACTGCTCGTCTCTGAGCTATCCCGACTAGGTTCGAAACCCGTGCTGTGCGGCGATGATCTTCATTTCTTCGAGATGCTGGGCTGCGGAGCCGCCGGTGGGATGCTGGCCTCGGCCAACGTCCATACCGCGAAGTACCTCGGAATCTACGAACAGTTCAGAAATGGCAAGCTTGAAGAAGCCCGAACAGAATTTAACCAACTTGTGCCGCTGATGAAGCTCCTCTTCAAGGAATCCAATCCGGCTCCGATCAAATGGCTGCTTAATGCCTATGGCGAAATCTCCTCAGACACACTCCGTCTGCCAATGACCCCCATCAGCTCCGAGCTGCGTGAGGAATTAGGTGCTTATCTGGCCGGGTAGCACCTGCTCTGTTCGTTAACGGATAAGTATACAACACCACAAGAACCGCCAAGGACAGTCTTTGACTGTACCCTGGCGGTTCTTGTTTGTCATCATGGAATCCCAGCACCACGCAAAAAAAACAGCCTCCCGTATGGAGAGGCTGAAATGTATTTATATCAAGCGAGCCGTAATTTACTGTGATCTGCCTGCTTGGGAAGCAGGTCTGCTGCTCGGGCGGCTGTTGTAGTTGTTGCCTGACCGGCCAGCCTGACTGGCAGCAGGTCTACTGCTCTGACCAGAGCGGTTCTGCTCGCCCGGTCTGCCGCTATAACCGGCTCCACTGGCTGTAGCACTCCCAGGTCTTGCTCCTGCTCCTGCCGCCTTGCGGCCCGGCTCACCATTTGGTCTGCTGCCCGTGCCGCTCTTGCTTCCACCGTTAGCACTGCCCTGGCGGTTGCCTTGCGTGAACCACTCCGACTTCGGCTTGCGCGCAGGATTAGTCTTCGCCTTGGCAGCCGGCTTCGCCGGAGCTTTGGACGGACGTTCATTCAGCAGCGCCTGAGCACTTTTGGACATCGGATACGCATGGTCCTTCACTTCCGGAATTGTCTTGCCGATCAGCTTCTGGATATCCTTAAGGTACGGGATTTCTTCAGCCTCGCATAGGGAGATAGCGATTCCGCTCATACCTGCACGCCCGGTGCGGCCGATACGGTGAACATACGTTTCCGGAATGTTCGGCAGATTGAAGTTGATAACATGCGACAGCTCATCAATGTCAATCCCGCGGGCGGCAATATCCGTAGCAACAAGCACGCGTGTAGCTCCGCTCTTGAAGTTGCGCAGCGCATTCTGGCGGTCATTCTGGGACTTGTTGCCGTGAATTGCCTGTGCGGTAATATTGATTCGGGTCAGATCACGGGTTACTCGGTCAGCTCCGCGTTTGGTGCGGGTGAAGACCAGTGCAGACACAATCGACTTGTCCTGCAGCAGACGGTTTAACTGATTCTGCTTATTGCCGTTCTCCAGGAGATAGATTGATTGCTCAATTCTGTCTACAGTGGAGGAAACCGGGGTAATTTCGATTTTCACCGGGTTCACGAGCAGCGTTTTGATCAAGTTGGATATCTCCGTCGGCATAGTAGCCGAGAAGAACAACGTTTGCTTTTTGGCAGGCATTTTGGCAATAATCCGCTTCACATCATGAATGAAGCCCATATCGAGCATCCGGTCCGCTTCGTCCAGTACAAGAATCTGTACATACTGCAGATCGACATGCTTCTGATTGATCAGATCGATCAGACGGCCTGGTGTTGCAATCAGGATATCTGCACCTTGGCTTAATGCACGCTCCTGGGCTTTCTGTGATACACCACCGACAATAGCCGTTGAACGGATACTGGTAAATTTACTGTAGGCCTGGATATTTTCTGAGATTTGCAAGGCAAGTTCTCTTGTAGGTGTGAGAATCAGCGAACGAATCCGGCGTTTGCCTCCGGTTACGGAAGGCTGCTGGCTCAGCAGTTGAATAATCGGCAACGAGAAAGCGGCTGTTTTGCCTGTTCCGGTCTGCGCACAGCCGAGGACGTCTCTGCCAGCTAGTGCCGCAGGAATGGACTCCTCCTGGATTGGAGTGGGGGATGTATAATTTTCCTGGCTCAAAGCCTTGAGGATCGCGGGAATCAAATTCAAATCATTAAAAGTCATTTTGTCTCCTTAATTATCAATACATATATTTTTAGATCATGAACGAACGGAATTTAGCTTATTCCTGCGTCTCCACATAGCGCAGTTGTAAGTCATAACACATAATGATACCACAGATCCGCATATAAAATAACCCCGCCCCCTCAGGTTATGGGATCGGAGCTGATTTAGTACTTAATATCTGGAATTTATATAATAATGTGATCACACTATTCATGAGAAAATGTATAATTACAGGTCCTGCAATATTATAGAATGTGCGTTCTTGTACATCAACTAACACACTCCCTTTTTACATAAATCCCCATTGAAAAAGGACCCCGCATCCTATCAATGCTGGAGGTCCTTAAATACAGATTGCGGAATAACCCGCCATTACTACGATCCTTCTATTTGACCGTAATCTTCATCATTGCACTCTCACTTGCCCCGGAGCTGTTCACCAGCTCCGCACGATATTCATATACGCCTGCTATGCGGCCCTCAATAGAGGTCACGGCCGACTGGGCATTTGGCGTATTAACGCTTAAGGACTGCGTATCAACCAGGACACCATTTTCATAGAGGCGGTAAGTTGTCGCGTTCATTCCCCACCACAGATTCATCGTTACCTTATAGTTCCCGTCACCATCCGAGTTATCGTTCGACAACACCGGAACGGCGGGAGCCGCGTCTTCCACAGTTACCACAAACGGACTGGAAACCGTTGTTCCCCAGGAGTTGGTAAGCTCCGCAGTGTAGGTGTATGTTCCGTTTGCTTTTCCAGTCAGTTGGGTCACTGCGGTCTGTGCCTCTGGAGTGTTATCGGCAAAAGCCTTGCTGTCAATCAGCTTACCGTTCTCATACAGCTTATAGCTGGTTCCGTTATTGCCCCACCACAGGTTCATTGTGACTTGGTAGTCGCCATCCTGAAGTCCGGTATCATAACCGTTGTTGCTGGAAAGTACGGGCTTCCCGGGTACATCCGTTGCCTTCTGCGGGCCCCCTACGATCTGAATAGCCGGTGCCGCAGGAGCCTCCATTCCTGTTCCCAGATAAAAGCTTGGATGCGGCGGCTGATTATAGCCTACGTTTTGCCAAGCCACGGCCAGACGGTACACCGGATCTTGCATGAGCGTACGAATACGGGTATCGGTAAGATCCGTAGTGGTGTATATCCGCAGCTCGGTACTGTCGGCGGAACGCCACATCACTTCCTCACGCCAGTCACCATACAAGTCTGCTTGCAGGCTGGGATTGGCTTTGGTTCCGTTGTTTGAGGCCGCCCCCTCTGCTGTCAGCAGATTAGCTGTCGCCTGCTTCACATAATCCCATTTATCCACCCGGTTGTCATCCATCAGCTCCCGCGAAAGGTCGCCATCCCACCATACCCCAAAGTTAGTTGAAGTAGGCAGAGTTGTGCTTATCAATTCCCCCTTAGCGCTGTATATTCCGGTAACCGGAATTTGCTGCCCATTGGTAATAGTTGCCGCCCAGACCTCTTCTCCCACGTAATTCGGATCAATGTCTGCTGACATCCCACGACCCGTATCAATACCTGTATAAATACCCCACAGCGCTTCGCCGGTTGCCGCATCACGCATTTCCATGCCGTACTTGGAATCTGTATGCTCATGTACATCAAATACCTCCAGTCCCGGTCTTGCCGGGTCCAGATCCCCGAAGTGAATAGCATCCCCATGACCGAGCTTCGTATTATACAGCGGCAGCCCGTCATCATCAATTGCCATAGCACCGAACGTAATTTCATCCTTACCGTCCCGGTCCACATCCCCTACAGACAAGTTGTGGTTGCCCTGGCCTGTGTATTCACCATTTCCTTCGTCATTGGAATCAAACCGCCACACCTTGCTCAGCTTGCCATCCTTGTAATCATAGGCAGCCAGCACCGTTCGTGTATAATAACCTCGGCTGAAGATCACACTGGGGTGCTCACCATCGAGATAAGCTACCGCCGCCAGAAAACGATCCACGCGGTTGCCATAGGCGTCGCCCCATGCACTCACATCGCCGCGTGGAGGGTCATACTCGACCGTATCTACTGCCCTGCCTGTCATTCCATCGAATACGGTCAGATATTCATTGCCAAGCAGCACGTATCCGCTGCTGTTGCGGTAATCCGCCGTAGCATCGCCAATCACTGTACCTTGGCCATCGACCGTACCATCTGCGGTTTTGAGCATGACCTCTGCCCGGCCGTCGCTGTCCAGATCGTAGACTATAAACGGAGAATAATGGGCACCTGCACGGATATTCTTTCCTAGGGTGATCCGCCAGAGACGGGTTCCGTCCATTTTGTAGGCATCCATATAGACAATGCCTGTGTATCCTGCCTGAGAGTTGTCTTTGCTGATCGAAGGAGACCATAGCATAACAATCTCATATTTCCCGTCACCATCCAGATCCCCTACACTGGCGTCTCCGGCATTGTAGGTATAAGGCTGGCCGTCCTTCGTATAATCATCTGCCGGCTTCTGAAGCGGCACTGACAGGTACTGCTGCTGCCATACCCCGAATGATTCCGTAGCGGATTGCTCTACGCCATTCAATACGGCTTTTATTGTATATTTAGAGTCCGCCTTTCCCATAGCGTCCAACAGATTCGTACTGCCAGTCAGCGGTTTTACATTTACTTTTTTTCCATCACGGTACACATTGAAAGCTATCGAATCGGGATCAAGCCCCAGCATCCGCCAGCTGAGATATATTCCTTCATTCGTCTTGACCGCAACCGGTGCCCGGTCCAGGTTTTCCATGCTGCGGAAAAGTGTAGTCACAACCGGCGTCTCCAGCATGGAGGACAGCCCGGATATACCGCCTGCATTGACCGAGGCAACTTTATAGTAATAAGGAATCGTACTTAGAATTGTACTATCCGTATAAGAAGCCACCTTGGTCTTGCCAATCAGGGCATACTCGCCGCCGGCTGACTTTGAGCGGTACACATTGAACATTTTAGCATCTGCATCTTCGTTCCAGCTGAAGCTCACATCATTTTTGTGAATAGATTGCAGCTCCAGTCCGCTCGGAATAGCAGCTTTGGCTACGGAAGGATCAATCATAGACACCAGCAGAAGGCTCGAAGCCACCGACTCAAGCCCTGTACTATCGACCGCAGTCACCGAATACTCGTAATCCATACCAATGTCAGCCGTTAAGTCTGTATAGGTCAAACCATTAGTTTCCCCCAGCACCTCTGCACTCTCTGCAACTGTAGCCTTCCGGTACACCCGGTATTTAGCGGCGCCGTCGATGCCTTTCCAAGAGAGTGTTGCTCTTACAGGATCATTGAGAAGATCCAGCTGATCCAGCTTAAGATTCGAGGGTGCCAGCATCAGAGGCGTGATCTCCACCCCGTTGAGATGAGCCGTTGTACCGCTGAACACCAGATTCATCTGACCATCTTTGATGGATATCTGACTGTACTCCTTCTCAGCAATACTCCCTTTACCGGAAGAAATGGTTCCATAATCTTTACCTTCGATCGATACATTCGTTTTGGTAGATCCTATCCAGTCTCCCGTGTAAGTCTTGACAGAATAATAGCCATTCGGCATATCCACTTTGAATTCATAAGATCCGCCAAAATAAATGACGAAATCCCGGCGCAGTGCATCCGTGCCGTCTCCACGGTCACGGTCACTCATCCCGGCGCTTGAAGTCAGTCCATAACCAAGCTCCGGAGTATACAGCACACTTCGGTTCACTTCAGTGTAACCTGCAGCGACCGGTGAACCCGCAGGTCCAAAATCATAACTGTACTGGGACTGCTTCGTAGTTAGTGTCAGCGGATCGGAGGGTTCGGATTCCCCACGCCCGTTAACCGCTGTTACTCTTATCGTGTAACTTTGGCCTTCAGCCATTCCTCCCACCGTAATAGATGGAACTGTGGCAGAGCCAATCATGGCATAAGCAGAGTCATCGGCTGAAGCTGGCTTACGGTAGATTTTGTAGATATCTGCCCCTTCTACTGCATCCCATTTCAGTACGGCACCTGCATTGCTGACACTTCCAGCCGCCAGGCCAGTAGGCTTCTCTGGAACCGCAGCAGGGGGAGCAATCTCCTGAACCTCACCAGACAATGGGATATCCAAGGAAGCGATCCCTCCGGCAATCAGACGTGCCATTTGAATAGCCCCATACTCCTGAAAATGGGTATTATCGCTTGATCCCGCCGGAAAGGCTGAATACACGCCCGGGTCGGTATATAGAAATACTGCCCGCGTAGCTTCAAATCCAATGGAATTGTAATAAGCCACACTTAGCGAGCTGAGATCTACCAGTCCAACGTTAAGCTCAGCAGCGACTTCTTTCATCGCCTGGACATATTCAGGGAAGCTCACATTGAATTGACTTGTCCCTGCGTTATAATCGCGGCGCCCCATTGGCGTAACCAGAATCGGCGTCGCTCCGCGTTGTCTCGTGCCTTGGATGTAGGTTTTCAGATAATTTTTGTAATCTGCAGGTGAAGCATAGCGTTCAGGTACGCTGATCGTGGCATCGTTATGTCCAAACTGTACAAGGAAATAGTCACCCGGTTTAATCTCCCGGAGGATCTCATCTAATCTGCCTTCCACAATGAAGGACTTCGAGCTGCGCCCCCCGATAGCATGATTATTGAACTCAACCGCTGTGGTAAAAAACTTGCCGATCATCTGACCCCAGCCCGCCTGTGGTTTCCAGTACGGATCATAGGTCTGTACAGTGGAATCTCCGGCAATGTATACGGTAGGTTTCATACCGACTGTACGTTCAGGTTGTTTTTTGATCACAAGCGCATTGAGTACAGGTCTAGTTCCGCTAAACACGAAATTCATCTGTCCGTCGACCAGCGCAATATCGAAGCTCATTTCCAAATATTCTCCCGCACTTTTGCTGGTCAGCTGTACCTTCTGCATGCTTTCTACATTGATACCCACGTTTGTATCCCCGCCACTGTCCCCGGCAATCAGCGATACCGAGTAGTCACCATTCGGCAAATCAATATTAAACCCTGCCCCATTAACAACTACAAAATCCGTTCTTAAGGCATCAGCCGTACCTCTATCAGCACCGCTTACTTTGGACGTATCAGTGAATCCATATTTTGCATCCTCGGAGTAAGCAGTTCCGGCCTCAACCTTCAAATATCCTTCCGCTGCGGCACCCGGCCCGAAATCAAGTGCATATTCGTTGCCTTCCGGCAGCGGGGCTGGCGGCGTGTCATTCGTGCTCTCCACAATGACCGGACTGCTTAGATCCGACTCCACACCGTCATCATTGACAGCGGATACATAATAGGAGTAGTGACCTCCTTCAACAACTTGCTGGTCTGTATACTTCGTATCCGCCGCCGATCCCAAGTGCAAAACGTTACTGTCTGCCCCACCACTTCGATAGATCTGGTAATAGACCGCACCCGTTACGGTATTCCACTGAAGCGAAACACTGGATGCGTCCGCAGCAGTAACCGCAAGTCCAACCGGTGCCGAGGGGGGCAGAGCTATCGCTTTTTGAATGACAAGACCGTTTAAATATCCGCCAGCTCCCGATCCGGACACCCCTAAGGTCAGTTGACCGTCGAGCACTGTGGTATGGTAGATTGCCTGATTGACCTGCTGTTTACTGGCGATCGTTCCTGCCACAGCCCCTTCTAGGGTAAACGTTGTTTTGGTGGTACTGGTACCCGCAAGCAAGTCCCCTGAATAGACAGTCACATCATAATCTCCATTTGGAACATCTACCTGAAATGAGTAAGACGTACCCAGCACAAAATCATTCGTGAGCTCGTCTCCACCCGAACGGTTTCTGGAGGCTACGGCCTGGTCTAAGCCATACCCCAGCTCTCCGGTATACAGCTTAGTTTCATTGACAGCAGTGTACCCATCCATAATCGGACTCGATGCTGTGCCAAAATCATACCGCAGCTCCAGCTGTGAAGACTGCACCGATGCGTTATCCTCCTGCTCAGCTCCATACACAAGTCCCGGAAATAAAGAGGAACATATCATAATCCACGATAGAAGAAGCATTGCCATCTGTTTGCTCGCACGATTTCTCATCTTTCGTGATTCACCCGCTTTCAATTTTTTTAAAAGCCTTTGGATCACTCCTCGAAATGTAACCGCTTTCCAAAACAAACCTGTTGCTGCCGCTTTTGACACTGATCCTATGGAATACTGAACACTTTATACACCCAGCTCCTGCTATATCAGCTCCCTTCGAGATCCATTTGATCTGAGCGCTGCATTTAATTACCATAAAGTTACAGCTTCAAATCGATACTATCATCTGCCAGCGTTACTGAACATTTAAAAATCCGATCTTTTCATACACGAAACCGATCTGTTTGCTGCTGCTCAGGACGTTTGACTGAGCTTTGAACACATACATAGGCCATTGGATTCATTCGGTTTACGGCAGATTCTCTATAAGGACTGATACCCAAGAAATCCTGCAAACCCCTTGTGTCTTATTCTTAAGTCCACTTTCACCTGCCTCCGTGCACGCAAAAAAAGCGGAGGATTGCTCCCCCGCCTTCACTCTTATAAAAAGATTAAGACTATTCTACAATTTCAGCAGTATCGCCGTTGTTGGCACCTGCAGCGTTGGCTTCGTCGGTGTCGATATGCATATCAAGTTTGAAGTTGTCGGATACGCGTGCTAGCACGTTCTCCAGTACCAGACCACGTTCACCGCCAAGACGCACCTTCAGCATTTGCTTGTCGGCAATGCCCCAAGCTTCAGCTTCGGAAGTATGGAAGTGAATGTGGCGTGCTGCCACGATTACACCTGTTTCCAGCTCAACTTCGCCGGCAGGTCCTTTGATCGTAATTCCTGGTGTTCCTTCAATATTGCCGGATTCGCGGACAGGGGCTTTCACGCCAAGGCTGAATGCGTCTGTACGGGAAACTTCCAACTGCGATGCTGGACGAACAGGGCCAAGAATTCTGACTTTGTCAAATTTTCCTTTGGTTCCGATCACGGCTACTTGTTCATTTGCTGCAAATTGTCCGGGTTGGGAAAGCGGTTTGAACTCAGTCAGTTGATATCCTGGGCCAAATAACGCTTCTACGTGCTCCTGCGTAAGGTGAATATGTCGGGCCGACACACCTACGGGTACAGTCTTGCTCATTGTAAAGTCACTCCTTGTATTTTCTCTAATATCTGTACAAGCCACTGAACATTATACATCTATTTCTTTGAAAATAAAAAGATCGAGTTCACAATGAGCGATTTTTTTTCAACATTTTGCGATATTGGAACAGGATTGTCAAGAAATCGCCACTTCCCGGGCGTTAATGTTGCATCTCAAGTTTGGACGATTTTTGACGGCAGATGATTGGCAAGAAAAGTAAGGGCATTCCCGTACAACCACCCCCGAACTTCATCCTCGGGATAACGAGCCAGCAGCATATCAGCAAATTCGACATATTTCCCCGGGTGCTCAAGGCCCTCTACCCAGGCGTCAATCCCGTCAAAATCCGATCCGAACATTATCTTCGTGGAGCCTTCGAGAGAACAAACATGTTCAATATGACGCAGTACATCCTCAGCCTTCGCGCCCCCTCCATCCCGGACAAACCAGGGGACAAAGGTCAACCCGATTCGCCCATCCATAGCCACCAGAGCCCGAATCTGCTCGTCGCTCAAATTGCGCGGGTGTCCACATACGGCAGCAGTATTGGAATGCGACGCAATGAAGGGATGTATACTCCGCTCCGCAAGCTCCCAGAATCCGGCTGGCGCGAGATGCGACACATCCAGCAGCATGCCGCTCCGGTTGCACCATTCAATCAGCTTGCGCCCCTGTTCCGTAAAACCGCCATTCCGTAGCTCCAGTACACCGTCAGCCGCCCAGTTGGCATAATTCCAGGTTAGCCCCAGACAACGTACTCCGAGCTCAAAGCATAACTGGGCATAGAAGAGATTCCCTTCCAGACCGTCTACACCTTCCAGAGAGAGCATCCCCCATCCATTGGGTGTATTGGTCTGGACTGCTACTTCCTCCTTCCAGCGAAGCCACTGAAGGCCCCCTGGGCCTGCCACTTGTAGGCGGAACGATTCAATCTGTCCCAGAATGCGTTCAAAGCTTGCTTTTTCCCGTTGAGTAGACAAATAAATAGCAAAAACCTGTAGACTAACCCCCCCCGCCAGCAAACGCTCCAGCGTTACATCCAGCCGGCTGTCCTTTGTGAAGTCGATATCCGGAGAAGCCTGAAGCTTACTTAGCACATCACAGTGAAAATCCGCTACTTTCATTCTCCTGTTCCCCATCCTGTATGAACCCCGCTTTCGCAATAGCTATAGATCTATTACAAAGCATATGCTGCCATCATCCATCCTTCGACTGGGTACCCATAAATTCATTCTATGCAGCAAAAAACCTGCTTACCGGGGTAAACAGGTTCATTCAAAAGTTTATTTATTATCTAGGCTCTACAATCAATTTAATCGCGGTCCGATCCTCTCCATCAATCACTATGTCCGTAAAGGCCGGGATACAGATTAGATCCACACCGCTTGGTGCAACAAATCCCCGGGCAATGGCAACTGCTTTGACGGCTTGGTTCAGTGCTCCGGCTCCAATCGCTTGCAGCTCGGCCGTTCCACGTTCACGAAGAACACCTGCTAACGCGCCGGCGACGGAATTAGGATTGGATTTAGCTGATACTTTTAATACATCCATAGTAAGTACCTCCCCTGGGAAAATGATGGTGTTCTTCCACTACTGTAGATGTTATTCGCGCTAGAAGAATTAATTCCTTCTTTTTGCGGACCATTCCGGAGAAATTAGGACAAAAGATACTGTTTTTCGATATAATAAAAATCACACTTTACCCAAAACCTACGATTTTTGCCGTAAACCCTATTTAATTGTAATTCAGTTTAACTCATGACCCATTCGCCTTCACGCAGCCTGATTTTCTCCACACGAGTGGCTTTACCAGTAGCTTCGTCAAGGTCGGCGAACAAACCATGCAACATCCATTTGCCTTCATCCACAACAAACCTTGCAGGAAGCTGAGTAGTAAATTTATACAGTACTGCATCCTTTTCCATACCCAATATCCCTTCTCTTGAACCAACCATACCTGCATCCGTTAAATATGCGGTTCCTCCTGGCAGGATGACTTCATCATTACTCTGTACATGGGTATGCGTACCAACCACAATAGAAGCCAGTCCATCCATGAAATAACCCATTGCGATTTTTTCGGATGTTGCTTCAGCATGAAAGTCGACAAGAATGCATTTATGCTTTTGCCGAAGCTCTTCAACAATCTCCTCACCTATACGAAACGGATCATCAATAGCCGGCAAAAACGTACGTCCCTGCAGATTGACAATCGCGAGCTGTTTACCATTCGCTTTAATCACCGTATACCCGCGGCCAGGTGTCCCCGGAGGAAAATTAGCCGGACGGATAAGCCGGGGCTCGTCATCAATGAATTCAAAAATATCTTTGTTATCCCACGTATGATTACCCATCGTAATCCCATGAACTCCCCAATTAAAGAATTCATTAGCAATGGCTGAGGTAATTCCCCGGCCGGCCGCGGCATTCTCACCGTTGACGATAATGATATGCGGCTGATATTTATCCTTCAGGGAAGGCAGCATTTCGCGAAGCGCTTTTCTGCCTGTATTCCCGCAAATGTCTCCAATAAATAAAACTTTAATGATATTCTCCTCCTGAAAGAAAAAAGGCCCCACAGAGGGGCCGATTTCCTTGGTTATTTGGCGTATTCTACTGCCCGTGTCTCGCGGATTACCGTAACCTTGATATGCCCCGGATAATCCAGTTCACTCTCGATCATCTTCGTAATGTCGCGTGCCAGACGGAAAGCTTCAGCATCGTCGATCTTCTCAGGCTGCACCATTACGCGTACCTCGCGGCCCGCTTGAATGGCGTAGGATTTCTCCACACCCTCGAAGGATTCGGAGATCTCCTCCAGTTTTTCCAGACGCTTGATATACGTTTCCAGGGTTTCGCGGCGTGCGCCAGGGCGTGCGGCTGACAAAGCATCAGCTGCTCCAACCAACATAGCGATAACCGATGTAGCTTCGCAGTCACCGTGGTGAGATGCGATACTGTTGATAACCACTGGATGTTCCTTGTATTTCTTCGCCAGTTCGACGCCGATTTCCACGTGCGAACCTTCCACTTCATGATCCAGCGCTTTGCCGATATCATGCAGAAGTCCGGCGCGTTTTGCAAGCACGATGTCTTCCCCAAGCTCACCGGCCATCAGTCCAGTCAAATAAGCAACCTCCATGGAGTGCTTGAGTACATTTTGACCATAACTCGTACGGAATTTCAGACGGCCCAGGATTTTGATCAGATCAGGATGCAATCCGTGAACACCAACCTCGAAGGTAGCTTGTTCACCATATTCGCGAATCCGTTCATCCACTTCCTTACGGGACTTCTCAACCATTTCCTCAATCCGAGCCGGATGGATACGTCCATCAGCCACAAGCTTCTCAAGTGCCGTACGGGCCACTTCGCGGCGAATCGGATCAAAGCCTGACAGAATAACCGCTTCAGGAGTATCATCAATGATGAGATCAATACCAGTGAGAGTTTCCAGTGCACGAATATTACGGCCTTCGCGTCCGATAATCCGTCCCTTCATCTCTTCATTAGGCAATGTTACGACAGACACGGTTGTTTCCGCTACATGATCAGCTGCACAGCGTTGGATCGCCAAAGTAATGATCTCACGGGCTTTCTTATCCGCTTCTTCTTTGGCCTGCTGTTCAATTTCCTTGATCATCTGAGCGGTTTCGTGGCGAACTTCCTGCTCAACATTACTGAGAATGATACTTCTGGCATCATCGATGCTCAGATTGGAGATGCGTTCCAATTCAGTGACTTGATTCTTGTAAATAACGTCAATTTGCTGTTGTGTTTCGTCAATTCGTTTCTCTTTGTTAGCTACTTGTTCTTCTTTTCGTTCGAGCGATTCCATTTTTTTATCCAGCGATTCTTCCTTTTGCAGCAAACGTCTCTCTTGCCGTTGGATTTCATTCCGACGTTCACGAGTTTCTTTCTCAGCTTCGGTACGGATTCTGTGGACTTCGTCCTTAGCTTCAAGTACCGTTTCCTTCTTCAGCGCTTCTGCCTCTTTCTTCGCGTTCTCCACGATGACTACGGCTTCTTTCTCAGCACTGGAAATCTTAGCTTCTGCAAGGGATTTACGAATAAAATAACCGAATCCAAAGAATAATGCAGCTACAACGAGAACGATTATGACCCAGATCGCAGTTTGCATCTGTTCACCTCCTCGTTGGTTCCTCCAAGAACTAGGCTTGGGAATTTGTGCAGTTGTTAAACTAATCCGTTCATCACCATACAAAAAACCGGTAATACACCGATTGCCATACTGCACATGCTGCACATGCACACTGCCCGCCTTATCCGGCGATTACATTTCATATGAGTTGTACGCGAACCGCATTATAAGAGTCTGCTTTTTGGGAAGGAAAAAGGATATCTTATTTATGCCGATTCATGTTATATTTTATTATTTATAAAAAGACATTGTCAAGAGAGTCGATAACTGCATTAAAGTCAAGACAATCAGTCAGGGAAGTAAATATCCTCTTCTTCCCCCTCAAAATCCTCTTCCTCACGCAAAATATTCAGCACCTGGCGCACCATATCCCCGGAAAATCCTCTTCGCATGAGAAATGCCCCGGTCTTCCTCCGTTTGTCATTCCCATCTCCGCGAATTAAGTTCCATTTCTTACGCCCCGTCTGCAAAGCGCTTTCCAGTTCCTGTTCGGGAGTGATATTCTCCAATGCCTCGGAAATCAGCGACTTCTCTATGCCCTTCTCACGCAGTTCTTGGCGGATCCAGAGCTTGCCTTTACGCTGATTCGTTATACGCTGCTCTGCCCATTGCTTGGCATATAAAGGATCATCGAGCAGACGCTCCTGCTGCAGACGCAACAGAACTTCGGCAATAATAGTCTCCCCTATTTCCTTCTCCCGTAAACGGCGGGCCATTTCCTGAGACGTTCGAGGCTTGCGCTCCAAATAGCGCAGGCCCTCCACATAAGCCCGCTGCCGCTCATCGGCTACAACGATCTCTTCCAGATCAGTCTTCATGAAGGAGCTACCCGTAATCATCCGGTATTTAATCATGACATCTTCATGAACGGCCAGCTGATAGGCACCAAAATGTATGATATAACGGTGGTCTGACTTCTTCAGACGCTCTACACGCGTAATTTCTAGTAATTCATCCTCAGGGAAATCGGCTAAGATTTGCTCGTCCTGCTCTTCAGGTTCAGGATTTAATTGGATTACCATTGGCTTCCTATCACCTCATTGCTGATGTAAGTCTTATTCATTTGCGAAAAAGCGCCCTGCAATGGATCATTCACAGGGCGCCCGAACTCTTACCGGGTATTCAATTTCAAATGATTGAATATCAGGTTATTCAATTTCAAGCAGAAGTTTCTCTTCTTCTTCTTGCTCGGCAGCTACCTCAGATTCACTTGGCGCAGCCACAAGCGTTGATAAATTGCTCGCTTCACGAATCTTATTCTCAATCAGCAAGGCAATGTCCTGATGCTCCTTGAGAAATTGCTTGGAATTCTCACGGCCTTGTCCAAGACGTTCACCTTCATAGGAGTACCAAGCACCACTCTTGTTCACAATGTCCATTTCCGTTCCGATATCCACAAGGCTTCCTTCACGAGAGATGCCTTCACCGTACATAATATCCACATCTGCCTGCTTGAACGGAGGTGCAACCTTGTTCTTTACGACTTTGATCTTGGTGCGGTTACCCACAACATCATTACCCATCTTAATACTCTCAACGCGACGCACATCCAGGCGTACCGAAGAGTAGAATTTCAGTGCCCGTCCGCCAGGTGTCGTTTCCGGGTTACCAAACATTACACCGATCTTCTCACGAAGCTGGTTGATGAAGATAGCAATGGTATTCGATTTATTGATGGCTCCCGACAATTTCCGTAGAGCCTGGGACATCAGGCGGGCCTGCAAGCCTACATGGGAATCCCCCATGTCGCCTTCAATTTCTGCTTTTGGAACCAAGGCTGCCACAGAGTCAACTACAATGATATCTACCGCGCCACTGCGTACCAGGGCTTCAGCAATTTCCAACGCTTGCTCCCCGGTATCCGGCTGGGACAACAGAAGTTCATCGATATTTACACCAAGTGCATTGGCGTATTTAGGATCAAGCGCATGCTCGGCATCAATAAATGCAGCTTGTCCGCCAGCCTTCTGCACTTCCGCAATCGCATGTAGGGCAACAGTTGTCTTACCGGAAGACTCTGGTCCATATACTTCAATAATACGTCCCTTGGGAAGTCCGCCTATACCTAATGCAATATCAAGTGCCAAAGATCCGCTAGGTACGACTTCCACTTTCATATGAGTGGATTCTCCCAATTTCATGATCGAACCTTTACCGAATTGTTTTTCTATTTGACGAAGCGCCATATCAAGCGCTGCACGACGATCTGACAATCAGACCACTTCCTTCACTGTTTATAATAATATAATAACGTGTTTTGGAGGTCTTGCCAAGCTTTTTTTCGAACATACATTCGTTTTTTTTGTCCCGAGGGCTAATAATTCCTTTTAATGTAAGCCTCCTTCCGGATCTGGATCTGCGCCAGATTATGGTTTCACCGGACATCGGACAGCACCTTCTCGCAAGGGTCATGCTGCGGGATCACTTCGTATGAATAAAACAAAAAACCGCAGCAGGGATCTCTCAGTGCCACGGTTCTTCCGTATACCCAATTATATACCAGACAGGAAGGCTATTGCAAGGCAGAGCCTTCAAGCGGTGTAGCTATCTTGCGTTCCTCCAGTCTGCGCCAGAGACGGTACAAGAGTGCCTTGACTGTCCGCAGACGGATATTCTCGCGAGTGCCTTTAAGATTAAGTTCATATACTTCCGTAGGACGGCCGCGTTCAGCGAGTCCGATAAATACTAGTCCTACCGGCTTGCGCTCTGAATACCCCGGACCCGCTACACCGGTAACCGACAATCCAAAGTCACTGTCAGCAGTCATTCTCACCTGATCCGCGAGCACCTCAGCCACTTCCCTGCTAACCGCACCTGGGGCATCCGGGCCTTCCAGCATCGCTGCAGGCACGTTCAGCAGCTTCTTCTTCATCTCATTGGAGTAGCATACGATTCCTCCGAGAAACATAGACGCGCTGCCCGGAATATTGGTGATACTCTCCATCAGAAGACCGCCAGTACAGCTCTCCGCCGCACTCAAAGTCAGTCCGGCATCTGCCATCCAATCCACAATCAGCTGCTCCAGCGGTACATTGATATTGGCATACATATGCTCCGGCAGAATCTCCTGAATGGTCTTTTCAAGTACCTCCAGCTTCTTCATGGCTTCCCGCTCCGAAGGGGCTTTGGTGGAAATGCGAACCGTTACCTCGCCCTCCTTGGCATAAGGAGCAATGGTCGGATCGCTCTGGCCCCGGATGAGATCAATCAATTTATCTTCAAGGAGCGACTCTCCGATACCTGCAAACTTCAGCATTTTGGAATATATCGGCATTTCATCGGTCAGGACATGCTGCTGCAGCCAAGGTTTGGCCTGGTCTATGAACATAGGCTTCATCTCGCGCGGAGGTCCGGGAAGCACGATATAGAACTTTCCTCCATCGGAAAAAGCAAGCCCCACCGCCAGCCCCGTTTCATTCGGGAGCGGTGTTGTCCCATCGATAATCAGCGCCTGCTTCCGGTTGTTTTCGGTCATAACAATTTTGCGTTCGTCAAAAAACCGTTGAACATGGTCCATAGCAAGCTGATCTATATGCAGACTGCGTCCAACGGAGGCTGCCAATGCGTCTTTAGTAAGATCATCTTCAGTCGGGCCAATCCCGCCGGTGAACAGAATAATATCCGCACGGTTGCGGGCAATTTCTATAGCTTGTTGCAGACGGCTGCTGTTATCCCCAACTACCGTCTGAAAATAAACATCGATTCCGAGTGCGGCCAGCTCTACTGAAAGAAACTGTGCATTGCTGTTTACAATCTGTCCTAGCAAAAGTTCTGTTCCGACGGCAATAATTTCCGCTTTCATCGCTGGCTTCTCCTCCTGAATGTAAATAATGAATGACTCTGTTCAGTTCAATTAAGCGTTGTGTAGCTGTAGTAAATCTTTGTTTTTCACGAAGTAGTCAATACCGGAGTAGATGGTAACAAGTGCCGCAGCCCAGATCGCAATATCATCCACAGGAATGCTGACAAACTGAAACGGAAAATTGTTGAGCAGCAGAAGTGAAATGGCAACAATCTGAATAACCGTTTTGATCTTGCCCCATTTGCTGGCAGCAACTACTTTACCTTCAAGCAGCGCTACCTGACGCAAGCCCGTTACAGCGAACTCACGGCTGATAATGACGATAGCGATCCAAGAGTCACATCTGCCCAGTTCCACCAGGGAGATCAGTACAGCAGAGACCAGGAGCTTGTCCGCCAGGGGATCAAGCAGCTTGCCCAGATTGGTAACCATATTGTATTTCCGGGCAATGTAGCCGTCTATACCATCTGTACTGGCAGCAAGCAGAAAAATCACTGCTGCGATCAGATGATTAATGGAGAGCTGGAATGAGCCCCAATGAATCGGTTCCGGATAAAAGCTGAAATTCACCAGCAGGAAAAACATCATAATCGGGATGAGACAAATACGGGCAAGCGTAATTCGGTTAGGCAAATTCACTGAAGTTCCTCCCTTGATCCATACGAATCCTATAATCCACTATTTTCTTAAAATCGGCTTAGGCAAGTATATTATAGCCCTATGTAGGTGTCAAAAAAAACACAAAGCACCCCGCAGGCAAGAAAAATGCAAGCAGTGCGGGGTACGAAAATCTTACTTTAAGTTGTTGAACTGCAGATCCAGCGGTAAATCGGCTTTTCGCAGGAGCTGGATAATCTGCTGCAGATCATCCCGGCTTTTGCCGGTTACACGGATTTGGTCCCCTTGAATCTGACTCTTCACCTTCAATTTGGAGTCACGGATCAGAATGTTAATTTTTTTGGCATTCTCCTGATCAATCCCCTGTTTGAGACCTAGACGCTGCCGTACCGTTCCCAGTGAGGCGGGCTCAATTTTGCCGAAATCCAGATTCTTGAGTGTAATTCCGCGTTTGACCATCTTTGACTGTAAAATATCAATAACAGCATTCAGTTTGTATTCATCCTCTGAAGCGATGATAAGCGCATCCTTCTCCAGCTTCAGACTGCTTTTGCTGTTTTTGAAGTCAAAGCGGTTATCGATTTCCTTCTCCGTCTGATGAACGGCGTTGGTTAACTCCTGCATATCCATCTTGGATACGATATCAAATGAACTTTCCGAACTCATAAATCCACTTCCTTTGTTTACAAATATTCTTTTCCTATTATATGAGAAAGGAACTCTTAAGTCTAATTATGGGAAACACGCATGACCTGACATACAAAACAGCCCCACATAGTGGAGCCATTCTTGTAAAAACAGATAACAATACGGGCTATTGTCTGCTGCGAGAGGGAGCCCGGAACATATCCAGAATCCCCAGCACAATATGTGCCAGCCCAAAGCCCAGAATTCCATAACCCCAAGCACTCGGTGTCAGATAGTATCCCAGGAGACTGACGATAATGCCCAGCCCTGTGACGATCCAGCTAACGGTCATGAGAGAATACACCTCACTTTGGCGTAAGAACTGTAAATCAGTCTTAGGATATCCCAAAAGCCAAAGTCTATACGCGGACAACTTATGGAGTAGTCGTACCCTCTTGTGTAACAGTAGTGTCAGGACTACTTGTTGTACCGGTGTCCGTTGTACCGGTATTCTGTGAATCCGTTGTCCCTGCAGCAGAACCATTATCCAACTCCAGAAGAAGCCGGGATGAAGTTTTGCCATCGGTAATAATCTGGCCGTTAACTGTGATTTGTGTTGCGGGAGAATACCCGGATTTAATATACATCCCTGCACTGTCAAGGGTGAAGCTCAAATTGTCGCCAGCAGCTGTATTGCCGAAGCTCAGCTTCTCTCCCTTGGAATTCTCGCCCTTGTAGACTTCAAGCCAGCTCACACCGGTCGCTGCAATCTGCACCTGAACCGCACTTCCGACAGGAGCAGAAACCTTATACACCGTTGTTTTGCCGGATTTTCTATCCTGTGTGACCGTTACCTCCTGAGAGGATGGCGATGGAAGCGGAGTTGCTGAAGGAGCTATTGTGACCTCCGGAGTAGCTGTGCTGGTCTCAGGTACTGCTGTTGTAGATGGCATTACAGCTCCTCCCCCCACAGCTGTCGGCGAAGGCTCCACTTTTGAAGGATCCTGTGTTGCCGAGGTTATAGTCCCAGGGTCGACTTTATCGGGTTCTGACTTGTCATTCAAGTTAGAAGAGGCGTACAGATATATCACCACAATAATAATGACGGGAAAGGTCCACATCAATACCGTAGGCAGCCACTTTGCATTCCGTTCCGTTTCAGGTCTGCGGCTGCGTTTTTGTATGACCGTCTCCATCGTAGTATCTGCCGGTGCGGCAGGAACATTCCCATGTTCCTCCATCAGTTCGTCAGGATTCACACCCACTGCCTCCGCATAGGTTTTGATGAATGCCCGGACATAAAAACTTCCTGGGAGCACCTTGTAATCCCCTGCTTCGATGGCTTCCAAATATTTTTTACGGATTTTCGTTACTTCCTGGACATCATCAAGGCTCATCCCTTTTTGCAGACGCGCCTCCTTCAAATGCCGGCCCAGTTCCGACATACCATCACCTCCTAAATTATATGTGTTTATAGATCATCACTGTAGCCCGTCGTGAACGAGTCGTACAATATCTCTTCATTCGGGTTACTACGCAGCTCGATAATAATATCAAAATCATCAAAGCTGTATTCAGATTCCCGCACAAAAATATCCGGGTGCTCGATCACCTTCGTACTGGGCATGTTCATTACATTCTGCAACAGATTATAGTGCTTCTCGTTCGAGCGGATTGTGCTGACAATACCGTCAATGATGAACACGTTATGGGGATTCATCTCATCCTCAGCAAGCTGGCTCCGCACCGTCTGTCGCAAAAGTGTAGAAGACACAAACGTCCAGCGCTTCATGGCGCAGACACTTCCGGCAATGATCGATTCTGTCTTGCCGACCCGGGGCATGCCCCGAAGACCTATAACCTGATTTCCTTCCCTTTTAAACAGTTCCCCAAGAAAATCAACAAGCAGCCCGAGCTCGTCCCTTGTGAAACGAAAAGTCTTGCGGTCATCGGAATCGCGGTCTATATAGCGTCCGTGTCTCACCGCCAGCTTGTCTACAAGCCGCGGAGAACGAAGAGCCGTAACAGTTATATTATCAACTTTTTTGAGCATTTCGCCCATCAGCATAATTTTTTCATCATCACTTGTTTCCAGCAGCATACCACGCGTCTTGCCTTCGACCCCGTTGATGGTCAGGATGTTAACTTCTAGCATTCCGAGCATTGAAGCGATATCACCAAGCAGACCAGGTCTGTTCTTATGTATCTTATACTCCATATACCATTGTTTATATTCCACTTGTTACACCTCATAGATTCCTTTTCCCTTAACTTTGCGCCTTACGTCAAAAAAGCCGGCTTCGGCAAAGTGTTCTGAACACGGGTCATGTTAATGATATATAAAATAAAATTGAAAGGCAAGGTCACTTCCGTAATAATTACAGAAAAGCTCCCGCGAGGGGAGCTTGTTCCGCGATGCTATGCGTTTTTCTTCGCCAGCTTGACCATGAGGGAAGCAATGGTATGCTTCTCATCATCGGTGCCGACATCCCACAGCTCCTTGATTGCCCGGTTGGAGTAGTTGCCGGGATCGACTTTCTTATCGAGGAATTCCCCAATTTCAAAAGCCAGCTTGGAAATAGTTTCCTCACTCATGCCCATTTTTTCAGCCTGAATGACCCGGTCTCCCAGAAAACTTTTCCAGGTATCAAAGTTCTTCACTACGGAGTCTGTTGACATCTTAAATCCTCCTCAAAATGTTGTGGGTTACGTGAGATTTAATAGCAACAGTTATAATATGTCTCCGCGTAGATGTTCTTATGCTGGAGCATTTCTCCAAGCGCCTTTTGAACAAACTTCAGGTAATCCAGCCACCATTCGGACTGATGATCTGCCCCGTGATGTATCCTGATTCAGGAAGCGCAAGAAAATAAACCAAAGAGGATATTTCCTCCGGCGAAGCAAGACGGCCTGCAGGAATTTCCTCTTTTAGCATCCGCACTTCATCTTCCTGCAGATTGGACAGCATTGCTGTATGAACGGCTCCAGGTGCTACTGCGTTGACCGTTACTCCAGAGGGGGCCAGCTCCTTCGCAAGCGCCTTGGTAAAGGCATTCACACCGCCTTTGCTGGCGGAATAGGCTACTTCACAGGAAGCCCCTGAAATCCCCCAGACAGAGGAGACATTAATAATCCGCCCATAGCGCTGGGACACCATGTATGGCATGAAAATCTGGCTGCACAGAAAAGTGCCCTTCAGATTAACCGCCATGATGTCGTCCCACTCTTCCTCAGTTACATCAGCCAGCATCCCGTAATGGGCCTTACCGGCATTATTCACGAGGATGTCCGGCTTAAGCCCACTGTTCTCCAGCTTTTCTGCCATGCGTAACAACTGGTTGCGATCCTTCATATCAGCAGCCACGGTTAATACTTTGGCCCCATATGCCATACAGCGCCGGGCTACATCATTTGCTGCTTCGTGTGAATTCATGTAATGGATAACGATGTTCATCCCCACAGATGCAAAACGCTCGGCAATTGCACCACCGATCCCCCCGCTGCCTCCGGTAATGAGCACCGTCATTTCCCCAATTGGCTTGCTGTTCTCCCCCATAAGCGCCATTAAGGACTCACCACAAGCGATACGGCGAGCTGTTCCCAGTCCACATGTGAGCGCAGGCGGGCATTTACTTCTTCAAGGGAGATGGATTCATAAACCGGAAGCACTTCGAACAGATCTCCTCCGCGAAACTGATAACGTGTGAATTCATGAGCAATACTCTCCGGTGAATTCAACATACGGAGATAGCCTCCGATTTTCTTTTTGCGGGCACGTTCGAAATCTTTCTCAGCAAAGCCAGATTCCAGAACATGGTTGATTTCTTCCTTAATCCGTTCCAGCAGCAAATCGGGATCCTTGGTATCTCCGCCGATAGCCGAGAAAGCATATTGCGGAGAACTGTTGAATTCATGCCCGAAGCTGTCAGAGATCAGATCCTCGTCATACAGCTTCTGGTAGAGTGTAGTACTGCTGCCCAGCAACAGGTCCAGCATTAGCTTGGTCGTCAGATCACGGCGCACTGCCTCTTCCCCGGTCAAGTTCTCCACTTTCTCCTTGAAGCCAAACATGATCTTAGGCATCGATACTGCAAGCTTACTTTCTTTCACTTTTTCAGCTACCTGAACCGGCTCTTCCTGGAAGATACGTTCGATCTCACCCTGTTTATCGTAGGATTTGCCGTGCTGGTTGCTGCGGATCAGTTCAAATACCTTCTCCGGATCAACTCCGCCAACTACGAACAACAGCATATTGCTGGGGTGGTAAAACGAATTGTAACAGGTGTACAGTGTTTCTTTGGTAATGGTGCCAATGGATTCTATAGTACCGGCGATATCGATATGGACCGGATGTGTGGCATACATAGCTTCAATCAGCCCAAAGTAAACACGCCAGTCCGGATTATCTGCATACATGTTAATTTCCTGGCCGATAATTCCTTTTTCCTTCTCCACGTTCTCATCTGTGAAATACGGATGCTGCACAAAGTCCACAAGTGTACTGAGATTGGTCTCGATATTTTCCGTTGCAGAAAACAGGTAGACCGTCTGGTCAAAGCTGGTAAATGCATTCGCCGAGGCTCCATTGGTGGCAAAGGTAGCAAAAATATCACCTTCTGGCTCCTCAAACATTTTGTGCTCCAGAAAGTGGGCTATGCCGTCAGGTACAGTAATTTCTTCTCCACCGGCTACTCTAAAGTGATTGTCCACAGATCCATATTTGGTTGCAAAGGTCGCATAGGTTTTCAGAAAAGCAGGCTTCGGCAGCACATACACCTGCAGTCCGTTATCCATAACCTCGTGATACAACGTTTCTTGAAGTTTCTCATAATAGATTTTTTCCACCGCTATTCCTCCTTCCCTGTCAGGAAATAAATGGTATCCAGTTCAAAGGTGCCTGCCGCAGCTTTAACATCTTCGGTTCCTGTATGGTCTACCTGGTCCATCAGTTCCTGGGCTGAGCGGTCTTTTCCAGACAATTGACGGTTGAAATCAAAGGAAATCATCTCAAATGCTGAATCTTGAATTTCAGAGAGCAGATTGCGGATCATGGCTTTGGTCTGGCTCAGCTCCAGATCACTGATATTCCCAGCTTTCAGTTCATCCAGCTGTTTTCGTATGATGTCCACGGCTTTTGCGTAATTTTGTGTCTCAATCCCCGACTGGATGGTACCAATGCCCTTATGCCCGTCATAGCGAGAGGATGCATAATAAGCCAGGCTCTCTTTCTCACGCACATTCACAAACAGCTTCGAGTGAGGGTATCCGCCCAGAATACCGTTGTACATAAGGGCAGAAGCATAGCGGTCATCCTTGTAGGTAATTGAGGTGCGAAGCCCCATGTTTAGCTTGCCCTGATTGACATCAAGCTTCTCTTCCACAGTTCGGACCTCTGTCACCGATACCGGCGCAAAATTGGAGGAATATGCTGCCGGTTCTTCATTCGTACGCCCAAAATGACGATTGACCAGCTTCTCCACTTCCTCAGGTGTAGTGTCACCTACCACATACAGATCAAGAATGGCAGCATCCAACCAGGATTTATAGGACTGATAAAGGGATTCAGGGGTAATGTCGTCTAGATCCGCTATTTGGCCAAGCGGGTGAAGACGATATGGTTCCTTGCGGCACATTTCTTCAATACAGCGCTCAGCCGCATAACGGATTTTATCGTTGACGATGGCTTCCAGCTTCTTGCGGACGGTTTCGCGTTCAGTAGCTACATAAGAAGCACGGAAGCTACTATCTCCCTCCAACAGCGGCTTCGTCAAGACGTCTCCCAAAAATGCGAACGATTCACCCAGTAAGCTTTCCTTGCTTTGCACAAAGGAATCATTGATCGTATCCATCCGGAACTGGACGATCTGATAATCGCCTCTTTTATAGATGTCAAAGCCAAATCCGGCGCCATACAGCTCCTCCAGACGTTCACGGAACTGAGTGGTCTCAGGATAATTCGCAGTCCCTCTTCGGAGCACAAATGGTATTAGCGCCGACTTGGTAACTGTACTTTCGTCGAGTGGAACACCTGCATAGAGCGAAATAGCGAATGTCTTGAACGCTTTGGTCGGAAGCACGTGAATACGCATCCCTGCAGCACTACCATGTTGAAATCCAGTATTTGTCAAGTCCAAAACTCCTTTGCGGCGTGGATAACTGCTATATAAGCTGAACTTATGAATCATGATAATCCAGATTCTTATAGTTCACTCTCTATACAACAAGTTTATGAAGTATTATCCATTCTAAACTATTCCAAAGTAAGGAAGCAACCGGAAGCAGGCTACCGGTTGCTCAGGGTCGGTTGTATGGTATTCGGCACAATATTTGTACCGCCTTGAGGCTACATACAGAAAATATGCTGGCCGATCGTCTTCACCTGAGGTCGGGACCAAATCCATTTGGAAGTTGCTGTTTTCGGATTGAAGTAATAAATACACCCACCCGAGGGGTCCCACCCGTTAAGGGCCTGCTGCACGGCCTTGCGCGCCTGTTCATTAGGCTCAAGATAAATCTGTCCGTCTGCAACCGCCGTGAAGGCTCCCGGCTGAAAAATCACTCCCGAAGGCGTCTTCGGAAAGTTTGGTGATTTCACACGGTTCAGAATGACTGCGGCTACAGCTACCTGACCTTCAAAGGGTTCGCCTCGCGATTCGCCATATACTGCGTTCGCCATAATTTTTAGATCATTCTCCGATAGGCCCATGGTATTGCCTGAAGTCAGCTCCGCTGTATTAACCTTTGCCGAATTTGATGTACCGGTATTATCACTGTTTCCGGTCTTTTGGGCAACACTGGTCGATGGTTCTGTCGGCCTCCATGCTTTGGTGGCGTTATACAGCTTCAGCTTGGTTTTAGAACCGACAATGCCGTCTGCTTTAATCCCAAATTTCCATTGGAACCAGGTTACTGCGTTCTTGGTTTTTGTCCCAAAATGACTATCAATGGCACCTGCATAGTATCCAAGATGCTTCAGCCTCCCCTGCAGTTCGTAAACATCCTGACCTGATGAACCTACTTTAAGCGGAACAGTACCAAATGCAGGCAATGCCATTTCCTCAGTTAAAGTGTTCCCCGTCATAACAGATGCGTTATTATTCTGATTTGCGTAGACGGCTCCATTGGTCTTGAAAAGTAAACCGGTGAACGGAGCTGTTGCCAATGCAAGGGTTAGTGCGGCAAATATCCACTGCTTATGCTTTTTCATTGGGATCGCTCTACCTTTCTCTTGTAAGTTCTGCATGGATGGCTAAAGTTATTATGACGACAGACAGAGCATCCTATGCATTCACTAGATCTTCAATCCTGTAGTTGCTTTCCTTGGATTCTCACAGCACACAAAATAAGCCCCTTCCGGTTAAGGAAAGAGGCTTATTCTTGGTAATCCATATGCAAGGTCTAAGAACTAATCCGGTTCTGCTGGTACTGTTCAAGCGACATCAACACCTCACGGGGCTTGCTGCCCTCGTAAGGCCCGATTACACTACGGGCTTCCATGGCATCAATTAATCGTGCTGCCCGTGTATAACCGACACGCATTCGGCGCTGCAGCAGAGATACAGACGCTTGCTTCGCCTCCAGCACTATCTGGACAGCCTGCTCGTACAATTCATCCTGAGGATCTTCCTCTTCCATCACTGTATCATCAATTTCAGGGACAATGGACTCATCGTAATTGGCTTCTCCCTGACTGCTGACATACTGGACAATAGTCTCCACTTCCTGGTCACTCATAAAAGCACCCTGGACACGGATAGGTTTGGATGCGCCCATTGGCAGGAAGAGCATATCTCCCCGGCCGAGCAGTTTCTCTGCTCCGGGCATGTCCAAAATGGTACGTGAATCCACGTTGGAGGACACCCCGAACGCAATACGCGAAGGAATGTTTGCTTTGATAAGCCCAGTGATGACATCGACTGATGGACGCTGGGTGGCAATGATCAAGTGAATACCCGCTGCACGTGCCATCTGCGCCAGCCGGCAAATCGCATCTTCTACATCATTCGCAGCAACCATCATGAGATCCGCAAGCTCGTCCACTATCACCACAATGTATGGCAAGACCGCCGCAGGATTATCCTTCATCAGATTATTATAGCCTTCCACATTTCGCGTGCCCGATTTGGAGAACAACTCGTACCTCTTTTCCATTTCGACAACAATCTTCTTCAAGGCCAGACTTGCACGCTTGGGATCAGTGACCACAGGAGCCAGCAGATGAGGAATCCCGTTATACACATTTAGTTCAACCATTTTGGGGTCAACCATGAGAAATTTAACTTCATTTGGTTTCGCCTTATATAGAATACTGGTAATGATACCGTTAATACAGACCGATTTCCCTGAACCTGTTGCTCCAGCTACCAGCAGATGGGGCATCTTGGCCAAATTGCCTACGATCGTCTGTCCAGAAATATCACGTCCAAAAGCGATTGACAGTCTGGATTCAGCATCCTGGAATATCTGAGTCTCCATGACCTCACGCATCGTCACTATAGAAACTTCAGAATTCGGCACCTCGATTCCGATGGCTGACTTGCCGGGTATCGGTGCCTCCATGCGGATATCCTTGGCAGCCAGAGCAAGCGCAATATCATCAGTCAGATTCACAATCCGGCTAACCTTGACACCTATATCCGGTTGAATCTCGTATCGCGTAACTGCTGGTCCTCTTACAACCTCAAGTACCTTCGCCCTTACGCCAAAACTTTCCAGTGTAGCTTCCAGCTTACGGGCTGTCTGCATATAATCGTTCTGGTCACCCGCCTTGGCTCCATTATTCGGCTTGGCCAAAAGCTTGAACGGGGGCAATTTGTAAGGCTTCGGCGGTGGTGGAAGCGGTACTGGAACTGGCTCAGTGCCCTCCGAAGAATCCAGCAGGCCATTCAATTCAAGCGGAATCAGTTCTTCTGCAGGCACAACCACCTCAGCAGACATACCGCTGCTATGGGGAGGGCTATTTAAATCTGTAGCAGCCTCTCTGACTGCTCCGCTACGCGCTGCCGGGGAAAATTCACTCCACTCTTCACGATCTTCTGCATTCAAACCTTCAGCACGTATATGTTCAAAGAAATCACGAATGATTGGAGTTGCCGGCTCGATGTCATCACCAGGATAATCCTCATCATCGTCCAGATAGGATACATCTCCTGCAGGTAAAACTGACAGAATAGGATCCGCGTGTGCACCGTTCAGTACTGCACCTCTATTGGACTCCTCACCCTGGCCTTCGGCAGGTGTAGATTCATTTCTTGGCATACCGCTGAACCAGCCTCCGATTCTTCTCAGGAACTGGGGCTGGCTTCGGTTAGGAAGAGGGGATTCCTCTTCTTCCTCATCCTCGTCTTCATCTACGACGGGCTGAGTAACGGCGTTTCTCCTTGTTCTGTCCGGTCTGGCTGATACAGGAACCGCTGACGGCCGGTTAGCCGCTCTCTGGCGGATATCCTCCACTAGCTTCACTATCCGGACTCGCAAAAGTGTGAACAATTCAACATAGGAGAGATTCGTAATCAACATGAAGCTGATCGCCATCATGACAATCATCAGCAGTTTCGCTCCCAGGTTGCCGAAGAGCCAGAGCAATGTTGCGTATTCCAGCGCTCCGAGATATCCCCCGCTAATATCCTTACCCAGCATGTATACATCGTTGCCGCTTACGTCCGATGATAGCGCACCAGACAAATCATTGTGTATTTGTGCCAGCACATTTCCCGGGTGTAGCATCGATAAGGGTCCCAATTTCTGTTCCATTGCCGAGATCGTGCTCATCAGACACATGGACAGCACCAGCAGCAGCGCGCCGGAATGACGGCTGTTCCAGGTAGAAGGCCACTTTCTGTGAATCATGACCATTAATCCATAAAAAATACCGACAAGCGGCAGCACAAAATAGAATCTACCGAATAAATAACCTGCCATATTGGAGAGGGAGCGTCCTACTGCTGCCTCACCAGATAATGCAATGACGGATAAGGTAATCAGCATAATCCCGTAAATTTCATATTTTAAAACACTGCCGAGCAGTGCTTTTTTCTTTTTCTTTCTTCGTTTAGCCACACCAGCCACCCCCGGAACAATATTATACCATATAATGGCGTGGCGTACCTATGTTCTCTTTTGTCAGAAAATGCATCTTATAACACAGTGTTCGCATTCCACTCCAAAGTGTCCGGGGGAAATTCTCATGGAATCCAGGAGATTATAGCTCCCGGCGAATACGCAGGGTCCAGATATTTTTCAAGCGGGCAATCAAGCAGCCTTACGATACGCGCCTGTCCGCGTTCCAAAGGCTCCACCTGCATCAGCATACCTTGAATACTGACTTCCTCCAGTGGCTGAACAAAGCTGACTGAGCCTTCGTACACCTGCTCTATCGGAATAACGGTATATAGGGTCATTGCGTCAACCCTTCCTGCATAATTTGTTCTGGAGACTGCGCTATATCTCCGGCGATCATCCCATTTAAGCGGGACAAGGCCGCACCGATTCCGCCCACCTCATCCATTAGTCCGTATTTGACCGCATCATAGCCGCCGACTGCTGTACCGATATCCCGGTTCAATTCACCCGTTTTGAACATCAGATCCTTGAATTGCTGCTCGGAAATCCGCGAATGGGAGGTAACAAATCTCACCATTCTCTCCTGCATCCGTTCCATATACTCAAAGGTCTGCGGTACTCCGATCACGAGCCCGTTCATTCGGATAGGATGAATAGTCATCGTCGCGCTCTCGGCTATAATCGAGTAGCTGGATGCGACTGCAATCGGTACCCCAATGCTGTGGCCCCCACCGATCACCACCGTTACTGTAGGTTTTGACAGAGAGGCTATCATCTCTGCAATCGCAAGTCCTGCCTCTACATCACCGCCTACCGTATTGAGGATGATCAGCAGCCCCTTAACAGTTTTGCTCTGTTCGGCTGCCACCAGCTGGGGAATAATATGTTCATATTTAGTGGTCTTGTTGTGCGGAGGCAGAACAAAATGTCCTTCAATCTGTCCAATAATTGTCATGCAAAAGATATCGGGTTCTCCGGTTGGCACCACGGTCTGGCCCAGTTCCTTCACAACTCCTGCTGTCCCCGGAGGCACAAGCTCACTGGTCTGCGGTTTCACCACATCCGGGAGAATCTCCTCATTCGTGCTCACATTTGCACCTTCTGTTATGTCCATTGTTCGCAGCACTCCCTCTTTGCTTGCAGCACTTGTCTGCTGCAGCCATACTAGCTTTCATTAGTATGACGTTCCAGGGGACTTCGTTATGCACAAGAAAACAAGAACTTCACCAAATATGCCCGATCCGTCACTACTCCCATTCAGAGTTAGCCAAAATCAGTAAAAGCCCCTCCTCCCGTGGAAACCGTCCAATATTTCCGGGGAGAAAAGGGGCTTTGGGGCCCAGCATATTTGTTTATTGGTTAAGAAGCAAGCCTCGTAATTACACTTCCATAATGATCGGCAGGATCATCGGTCTGCGGCGGGTTTGCTCATAAAGGAAACGGCCGAGTGAATCTTTTACACTAGTCTTAAGCGATGCCCATTCATTGACCTTCTCGCTCATCAGGCGCTGCAGTGTCCCGGATACAATCCGGTTCGCTTCGTCAAGGAGTCCTTCGGATTCCCGCACATAGACAAAACCGCGGGAAATGATATCAGGTCCAGATACGATGGCGCCGTTTTGTTTGCTAAGCGTTACCACCACTACAAGAATACCATCCTGAGACAGCAGCTTACGGTCACGGAGTACAATGTTACCTACATCACCTACGCCAAGTCCGTCAATCAGCACGTTGCCAGCTGTTACCTTGCCAGCTCTGCGTGCCGCACCTCCGGAAATCTCAATCACTTCACCGAGCTCGGTAATAAAGATGTTGCTCGGTTCTACACCTACTGATTCTGCCAGTAAGGCATGTCTGCGCTGCATCCGGAATTCACCGTGAATTGGAATGAAATATTTCGGCTTCATCAGGTTGAGCATAAGCTTCAGCTCTTCTTGGCTGCCGTGGCCGGATACGTGAACACCGGAATTGGAGCCACTGTAAATAACGTTGGCGCCTAGACGGAACAGTTCATCAATTGTACGACCTACATATTTCTCATTACCCGGTACAGGTGTTGCCGCAATAATCACGGTATCTCCAGGTAAGATGTCTACTTTGCGGTGACTGGAACGCGCCATGCGGGTAAGTGCCGACATCGGCTCGCCCTGGCTGCCTGTGCATAGAACTACTACACGGTTGCCAGCCATTCTGTTCATTTCTTCAGGTTCGATCAGCATGCCATCCGGAACGTTCAGATATCCAAGCTCGGAAGCAATGGACACTACATTGACCATACTGCGGCCAATTACGGTAATCTTCCGTCCTGTTGATTCCGCTGCGTTGACCACTTGCTGAATACGGTGCACGTTGGAAGCGAAAGTTGCTACCACCACGCGTTGTTCAGCTTTGCGGAAAATATCTTCCAGAACGATTCCGACATTTTTCTCTGAAGGAGTGAAGCCTGGTTTCTCGGCATTCGTGCTGTCAGACATAAGGGCAAGTACACCCTTCTGTCCAATTTCGGCCATCCGGTGCAAGTTGGCAAATTGACCGTTCACTGGGGTATGGTCAAATTTGAAGTCACCTGTGTGAACTACATTGCCTTCCGGTGTTTCGATGCATACACCGACAGAGTCGGGAATACTGTGGTTAGTTCTGAAGAAAGTGGCTTTGAGCGAGGTACCCAGTTCGATTTCAGAATCCTCATTGATGAGGATCCGCTTAGTCTCGCCGAGCAGGTTCGCTTCCTTAAGCTTGTTTTCCACAAGACCCATAGTAAGTCTCGTTCCGTAGACCGGAACATTCAGGTTCTTAAGAACATAAGACAATCCGCCGATGTGATCTTCGTGTCCATGGGTAAGTACAATACCTCTTACTTTGTCACGGTTCTCTGTCAGGTACGAGATATCAGGAATAACAATGTCAATACCGAGCATATCTTCTTCTGGGAACTTAAGACCCGCATCCACGACCACAATGTCGTTTCCGTATTGAACCACATACATGTTTTTCCCGATCTCTCCGACTCCGCCCAAAGCGAAAATCGTCAATTTATCGTTGTTGTTTTTTTTGGACAAATGAATCTAACCCTCCTATGATGTTGGACGTCATACTTTTATTTGTAAATATTAAGCTTCATTATTTCAGCGGCGCTGAACACATCTTCAAATTGCTGATAGCTTCCACAATCAACAAGGAAATTCCATAAGTCTGTATAATTTCGCACTGCGAAAATACCTGAATCGCGCAGTGAAACGCTTTTTGAGCGGAAAAAAGCCGTCAAAATTCACTGTCGCGCCCCTCGCGCGAAAATCCGGCTCCATTAGCACAGACTTATTCAAGGACCTATCCTGTCTCACAATGTAAAATACATTGACGGAAGATTACCGCATATTTAATTTTTACCGCACCCAGTCACTTAAGAACATTATACATGATTTTTTTGGCAAAAGACAAGTCATCCACACCGTTACCCTATTCTTTCCTTATTTTCAGACGGTTATTTGATAAAAAAACTGAAGAAATCGTCTCACATTTGAAGGCTTACACGTTATGAAGGAAGTGAAAACTTAATAATGCGTTTATATTGTTAACACAAAACATAAAAAAACCGGCACTCCTTGTCAAGGAATACCGGCTACAGCTTCGAGCTATTATTAATCTTGTTACTTCTGCAGCAGCGCTGCAATAAATGCAGCCTCTTCTTCGGTGGGTGATACTAGCGGCAGCCGTACCGTACCTACATCTACGCCGCGAAGCCCGAGTGCATACTTTACTGCTGAAGGATTCGGCAGTGGCTGTGGACATTCGAACAGTCCTTTGAAGACAGGGAACAGCTTGCGGTGAAGCGCCCCTGCTCGCTGTACATCGCCCGACACGTATGCTCCAATCATCTCCGCCATCTGTTCACCAACGATATGGCTGGCTACACTGATAATACCATGCCCTCCTACAGAGAGTGCAGCAAGTCCTGCAGAATCATCACCAGTATATACACGAAAATCTGCAGGGCATGCGGAGACAATCTGTGTAATCTGATCCACCGATAGACATTCCTTGATCGCCACGATGTTCGGAATCGCTGCAAGCCTGAGTGTTGTTGCAGTACTCATGCTGACGCTGGTTCGACTGGGAACATTATAGAGAATTGCAGGAAGCGTCGTCGCTCCAGCTATGGCAGAAAAATGCTGATATAGTCCTTCCTGATTCGGTTTGTTGTAATACGGGACAACCAGCAGTACGCCGTCCACACCTATTTTTTCTGCTTCCATTGTCAGATGTATGGAATGCCTTGTGCTGTTGCTGCCTGTTCCGGCGATGATTTTACAACGTCCAGCAGCATGGTTCAATACATAAGCGAATAACTCCAATTTCTCTTCATCGCTAAGGGTTGGAGATTCTCCGGTTGTTCCGCAGACCACAAGCGCTTCGGATTTCTGTTCCTCAATAAGATAGTCGACCAGCCGTGAGGTGGCTTCCCAATTAATCTCTCCAGCCCCGTCAAAAGGGGTTACCATAGCGGTTATTAATCTTCCGAAGTCCACTTTGAATTCCTCCTTGTCAGCGGTGTAATTCAAACTTGGCATGCAAAGCGCGCAGCGACTGCACCATATCTTCCTTTTTGACCAGAACCCATATAGTTGTATTGGAATCTGCAGACTGCAGAATCTGGATATTCTGTGCGCTAAGTGCCTCAACGATGCGGGCCATAATACCTGGAACCCCGTTGATCCCGCCCCCGATGACTGAAACCTTGGCACAGCCGGATAAGCTCGAAGGACGCAGACCCAGCTCCTGAAGAGCAGCAATCGCTTGTTCAGATTTGTCATCATTCACTGTATATAGTGCTTCACTTGGAGTAACATTGATGAAATCCACACTGATGCCATTATCGGCCATGCTCTTGAATATCTGCAGCTGTACGCCGGTTCCGTTGCCATTCGGGCATTCTACTGAAATCTGGGTGATATTGCTAACATAAGCGATCCCTGTGACATAGCGGTCTACTACTCCGTGCGAAACATCGCTGAATCCTTCAGGATGCGTTACAAGTGTGCCTTCGGCCTCAGAGAAAGTAGAACGGACCCGGACTGGAATCTGAGCCTGCATAGCAATCTCCACAGCGCGGGGATGTATGACCTTCGCACCCTGATAGGCCATATTGCAGATTTCCGTATAGCTTACATAGGTCAGTTGCTTCGCATCTTCTACAATCCGCGGATCGGCCGTCAGAATACCATCCACATCTGTATAAATATCAACCATATCCGCACGAAGTGCAGCACCGAGAGCTGTAGCTGAAGTATCACTGCCTCCACGTCCAAGGGTTGTGAAATCACCGGCTTCAGTCTGACCCTGGAACCCGGTTACAATAACTACTTTATGTTCCCGTAATTCGCGCAGAATACGTTCAGTCCTCACATCCAGTATTCTGGCATTGCCATAGTTGTTGTCCGTCAGAAAACCGGCCTGCGCTCCTGTCAGCACGGTTGATGGGATACCTTCATGCTCCAGCAAGCCGCATAAAGTGGTAGCAGAAATAATCTCCCCGCAGCACATCAACAGATCTTTCTCCCGGCTCGGCAAGGCATCCCCATTCTGCACGGCCCAGTCCAGCAATGTATCGGTAGCATACGGCTCACCCTTACGGCCCATTGCTGATACCACGACAACCAGGCTGAAACCACTAGCCAGCTCTCTTTTGACATGACGGATCACATGCTCTCTGGCCGCTGGTGTGGAAAGTGAGGTTCCGCCGAATTTTTGCACCAAAATACCCATGAATAATTCCTCCATTACTTCTCTAAGCAAGCATACTAATGCGTATATACACCTTCCATTCCATCGATGGAAAGAATCCGCCTGCGCGGGGGCATTATTCAGTTAGCTGAATAAAGTGTTGAACCGCCCTCAAATTGAGGACGGCAGATGTATACCTTATATATTCAGAATGCCTGCATGAAATGTTATCTATGCTGAATGAAACCGTTCGATAATCATCGGCTGTAGCTGGTTACCCTGCAGTGCCGCATAGCAGGCCTCTGGAATGAGATCCATCTTCGCTACAAGAGAATTCGGCTTGCCCTGCGGGTTATCCTGGCCGAACGGAACGAAATAAATATTCTTCGTCACCAAAAGCTTCGCGATATTCGACGCATTTAGTCCAAGTCCATCATTAGTGGAGATCGCCAGCACCAGAGGCCTTCCATTACGCATTTGCGATTTGGCGGCCATAAGAACAGGACTGTCTGTCATGGCATTAGCCAGTTTACTCGTAGTATTCCCTGTGCAGGGCGCGATGGTCAATACATCCAGCAACTTGGAAGGACCCAGCGGTTCCGCTTCAACAATTGTAGAAATGATATCATTCCCTGTTATATCTTTCAACTGTTTTAACCAATTTTCCGATGTGCCAAAGCGTGTGTCTGTATTCATCACGGATGCCGAAACAATCGGCACCACTTTGGCGCCGTCATCGATAAAGCGTTGAATCTGCGGCATCACCTCGGCAAACGTACAGTGTGAACCGGTAATAGCATAACCTACTGTTTTTCCATGCCAATCCATTTATTCGTCCCCCCTGTTAAAAGTCTCGTCCGATATCGACTGTACCAGCGCACCTGCCATAATAATTCCAGCGCTTTTGGGAGCAACGATTCCGGGCAATCCCGGTGCCAGCATGGCCTTGATCCCGCGTTTTTCCGCATAGCGGAAATCGCATCCGCCCGGGGCGGAAGCCAGATCGATAATTACACAGTGTTTGGGGAGACGCGACAGTACCTGCGCGGTAATAATCATACTTGGTATGGTATTGAAAATAAGATCAACTTCAGGTACATGTATCAGCAGTTCTCCAGTCATAAAGGGTTTCCAGCCCATCTCCTCGGCCCGTGCATAATGCTCTTGTTTCCTTACTCCCACCTTCACATTTGAACCGAGGCCCTGCAGTGCCCTGGCCATTGTGAACCCGGTTCTGCCCATTCCCAGTACCATCGAGGTCGATCCATGGATTGTAAAATCCGTATTCTGAATAGCCATAACCAGTGCTCCTTCCGCCGTAGGGATGGAGTTGTAGATTGCCACATCATCCCGGTTCAGCAGTTCCACCAGCTTCAGTGAATGCTTGGCGCACAGGGTTCTCAAATAACTTTTGGCCATACCGGTATATACCGTACAGCTGGCTGGCAACGCTGCAACATGCTCTTCCAGCAGTTGCAGGCGCTCCGAGGAAAAAAGAGCATTGATATTCCCCTCATCATCACAGCCTACAGTAGGCAGTACCAGCACATCCGAACGGCTCAGCAGCTCTACCGACATTTGTTCAATGCTCACCCCTGGGCTTGGGGTTTCCCACTTGTCGAATCCGGCAGCGCTTACCGTCGCATCCATTTCCACACATTTTCGAATCACTTCAATCTGTCTCGCGTCCCCGCCCAGGAACACGATCCTGATGCCAGTAAGCATAGGGATGACGCTCCTTTCCACATACACACTATCGAATATAGAGCATCTTATGCCGGGTTGGGCGGATGGGTGAATAACGAGAAGAATTGAATCACCTGCCTCATCAAAAAGACTGCACCAATCAAATTTGCCGCCTTAGGAGGTACCGGGCAGCTTTAACAATATCTGTTAGCACACAAAAAAAGCTAAACAACCAAAGCCGACCGGAACCCAATCCGGTTAACTTTGGTAATGTTTAGCTTGAGCTTATAATTAGTGTAGATAACCTTATTTACCTGTATGCCCGAAGCCTCCGGCTCCGCGTTCCGTCTCGGACAGTTCTTCCACTTCAACCAGTGTGACAGAAGGGACAGCCTGAAAGACCATTTGGGCAATCCGTTCATTACGGGCAATGGCAAACGGCTCCTGTCCCAGATTGATGAGCAGTACTTTGATCTCGCCACGGTAATCAGCATCAATGGTTCCCGGCGTATTCAGGCAAGTAATACCGTGTTTCAACGCCAGCCCGCTGCGCGGCCGGATTTGCGCCTCCAGGCCGTCCGGCATGGCCAGCGATATACCAGTAGGGATTAGTGCCCGTCCGCCCGGAGCAAGCACAACGGCTTCTCCCACAGCGGCATACAGGTCATAACCCGAGGCCTGTTCGGACATTTTACGGGGAAGCTCAACATCCTCATTCCCGGGAAGCTTGTTAATTTGAACGTAATACGACAAGATCATCTCTCCTAACATTGGCTATAGCTTTGTCTGTTGAGCCCACCATCGCAAGAGCCAGCGGCTCAGCAAACATATGGTCCAGCAAATGATTCACATCATCCATAGTCACCTGCTGGATTTTGGCGATCATCTCATCCAGTGTATCATGTCTTCCAAGCATCAGCTCGTTTTTACCAATACGGTTCATCCGGCTGCTTGTGCTTTCCAGGCTTAGAATCAGGCTTCCTTTAAGCTGTTCCTTGCCCTTTCGCAGTTCATCTTCGCTAAGCCCATGGACAGCAAGTTCATGCATCATTTCTTTGATCAGTTCTGTGACTTCTTTGGTCTGCTTCGGCGCAGTTCCTGCGTAGACGGTGAACATCCCGCTATCCGCCTGGGAGCTGTGGTAGGAGTATACCGAATAGGCCAGGCCGCGCTTTTCGCGGATCTCCTGAAACATGCGTGAACTCATACCGCCGCCGAATGCATTATTCAGCAGCACCATCGGATATTGCAGCGGACCTCCGCTTTGCACACCCGGTAAAGAGAGGCAAATATGGTTTTGTTCTGTTTTTTTGCGGTGGAACAACAGCTCACCCTGGAAATTGGGCACAGTCAGCGCAGCTGATTCACCATGATTCTGAAAAGATCCGAAGTGTTTCTCAAGCAGCTCAGCCAGTCCATCATTTATGTTGCCTGCTACACTGATAACTGTATTCTCAATGGTATACTGAGTCTTCATATAAGCCCTGAGGTCGTCTGGAGTCATTTCCTGAAGCCGTTCTTTGAGGCCCAGAATCGAATAAGCCAGAGGGTGTTCACCATAAGCTGCAGCACACATCAGATCATGTACCAGATCATCCGGTGTGTCCTCGCACATGGCGATTTCCTCCAGAATGACGTTTTTTTCCTTGGCCAGCTCGTCGGCATCCATCCGTGAACGGAAGAACATATCGGCCAGCACATCCACAGCAATCGGCAGATGCTCATCCAAAACCTTGGCATAATAACATGTATACTCTTTAGAGGTAAACGCATTGACGTTACCGCCTATCGCATCAAACTGTTCGGCAATATCCTTTGCACTATAGCGGTCGGTGCCTTTGAACAGCATATGCTCAATAAAATGAGAAATCCCGTTGTTCAGCGGCGTCTCATTGCGTGAGCCTGTTTTAACCCATATTCCAAAGGAAACGGATCGTCCGGTAGGGATTTTTTCAGTTACCACCCTTAGGCCGTTTGATAACACTATTTTTTCCACTTCAAAATCCTCCTGGCATAGCCCTGGTTCTGTCTATATTTAGTATACGCGCCTTTTATCCTACCAGAATTATTCGACTCACTCAACATCAGCAGACAGCACACGCTCCGCAGATAACGTCTGGCTAACCGTTCCCAATTGCAGACCTTTAGCCTTAATTCCCCGGATCATCCCTTTCAGCGCCTGCGACGAGGACGATGTAGGATGCATGAGAATCAAGGTTCCCGGCTCTGCCTTGCTGCTGATTTTGGATATGATCGATTCCGGGGAAGGATTGCGCCAATCTACCGTGTCGAGCGTCCAGAGTACAGTTTTGAGACCAAGCGAGGCGGCAATATCTACAGTTTCCTGGTCAAAATCACCGGATGGCGGTGCAAACCATATATTGGTCACACCGAGACTTTCCTTTAGCAGGTTCTGCGTTTTCTGGATTTCAGCGGTGGCCCGCGCCCTGCTTAAAGTGCTCATATTGGGATGGGTGTAAGCGTGATTTTCCATTTCATGACCGCGCTTCTGCATTTCCATAGCCAATTCTTTATTACGGCTGAGCCAGCTGCCATCCAGAAAAAAGGTGACCTTCACCTGCTCCTGATCCAGAATATCCAGCATCGGGATGATATACTGGTTCCCCCATGCGACATTGATCATCAGTGATACCATCGGTTTCGCCGGATTACCCCGGTAGATCGGCTGTGCTCCCAAGTCATTTAGTGAAATCTTAGGCGGAATCTGGCGGTAGAGAAGCTTCAAGCCGTCATTAGGGCCTTTAAGCATTGCATTCCTATAGGTTGCTTCTACATCTACTTCCAGACCATTATAGCCCGGTATAGCCTTCCATACGCGGTCTACGGTGGCATCTACAGGCGGGCTGTTCAGGGCGGATGCCTTGCTCTCTATCATTCTTCGCAAATCTTCCCCCGGTTGTTCTGCTAAAGCCTCGTTCCATACAGCCAGTCCTGTCTGCTGCTTAAGCTGGGACAGCATATCCTTCACGGGGCCTTGGGTACTGCCGATGCCGATTACGACAGCGATACAGGCCAGCACAAGTGCCGCTTTTTCCGTCTTCATGACGACTTTCCTCCCTGGCAGAAACGGTTCATTGGTCGGTCCCGGCACAGGAAGGTGCAGAGACGCTTTGTCCCAGCCTATGAACCCAAGCAAGAAAATATGACTACAATTGAAAATAGCCCCACAGAGTGGAGCTTGCTTGCCCGGACTTATAGTCATTTATATTTTAAAAAAAGAGCCAGAACGAAATTGCTTCTGTCTCTTCCCATTCATACATATGATCTGCATTGAAGCTGCAGTGATATTACGCCTTGGCTGCACCTTCTGAAGTGAGTACAGCTTTACGCGATAGATTGACGCGGCCTTGTTGGTCGATTTCGGTTACTTTGACAGTAATCGTATCGCCGATGGCTACTACATCTTCTACTTTGGCTACACGGTCTGTGGACAATTGGGAAATATGCACCAATCCGTCTTTACCCGGAATCAGTTCGACAAATGCACCAAACTTCTCGATGCGTCTAACTGTACCTACATAGATTTCGCCAACCTGTACTTCACGTACAATGCCTTCGATAATGCCGCGGGCTTTCTGAATCATTGCTTCATCTGAAGATCCGATAAAGACACGACCATCCTGCTCGATGTCAATCTTCACGCCGGTTTCCTCAATGATTTTGTTGATGATCTTGCCACCAGCACCAATGACATCACGGATTTTGTCCGGATTAATGTTAATGATAATAATTTTTGGAGCATATTTAGACAGACTTGGTCTAGGTTCGGAGATGGCTTCCATCATTTTGCCTAAGATGAACATACGTCCTTCTTTGGCCTGTTGCAGCGCATCCTGAAGAATCTTCCGGTCGATGCCGTCAATTTTGATATCCATCTGAATTGCCGTAACACCTTCAGCCGTACCAGCTACCTTGAAGTCCATGTCGCCCAAGTGATCTTCCATACCTTGGATATCGGTTAGAATCGAGACATGTTCCCCGTCTTTGATCAGACCCATGGCTACACCAGCTACCGGTGCTTTAATCGGCACACCTGCATCCATCATTGCCAGGATACTCGCACAGATACTCGCTTGGGAAGTAGATCCATTGGATTCAATGGCTTCTGATACCAGACGAATGGTGTACGGGAATTCTGTTTCACTAGGGATAACCTTAGACAACGCCCGTTCTCCCAGAGCTCCATGTCCAATCTCACGGCGGCCCGGCGCTCTAAGCGGACGAGCTTCCCCTACGCTGAATGGAGGAAAGTTGTAGTGATGCATAAACCGTTTGGTCTCAGCCGGATCAATCCCGTCAAGAATCTGAACATCACCAAGTGCGCCAAGGGTACATACGCTTAGGATCTGAGTCTGTCCCCGTGTAAAGAGACCGGAACCATGTGTGCGTGGCAGCAGAGCAGTATCGCATTCGATCGGACGAATTTCATCCAGCTTGCGTCCATCCGGACGGATCTTATCGTGGGTGATCAGGCGTCTAACTTCATCCTTTACGATATCATGGAGAACTTCCTTGACATCCTTCAGAAGCTCCGGTGTTTCTATGTATTTCTCTGCGAAATACTGCACCGTTTCATTGTTGATCAAATCGATGGCATCCTGTCGGGCATGCTTCTCGGCAATCTTCACAGCTTCCACCAGGCGGATCTGCGCATACGCGCGAACCTCAGCGTTCACTTCTGCATTTACAGCGTGCAGTTTCACTGCCATTTTCTCTTTACCCGCAACCGCAACCAGTTCTTCGATCACAGCTACGATCTTGCGGACTTCATCATGTCCGAACATGATAGCTTCAAGCATTACATCTTCCGGTACTTCATTGGCTTCTGCTTCTACCATCATAATGGCATCCTTAGTTCCGGCTACGACTACATAAATATCACTTACCGCTTGTTGTGCAACATCAGGGTTAATGATAAATTCACCGTTAATGCGGCCTACAGCCACACCGCCAATAGGACCGCTGAAAGGCACATCAGAAATACTGAGTGCAGCGGAAGTACCAATCATTGCAGCAATATCTGGCGCACAATCCTGATCCACACTCATTACGAGATTGAGTACCTGCACATCATTACGGAATCCTTCCGGAAACAATGGGCGGATCGGACGGTCCGTCAGACGGCTGGATAGAATTGCTTTCTCGCTGGGTCTACCCTCGCGTTTGATAAATCCCCCGGGAATTTTACCAACTGCATATAGTCTTTCCTCATAGTTAACTGTAAGCGGGAAAAAATCCAGATCTTTAGGTTCACTGGATGCTGTAACCGTACACAATACTGAAGTGTCACCATAACGGACCATAACTGCTGCGTTTGCCTGTTTGGCCAAGCGGCCTGTTTCGAGCACAAGGCGTCTTCCGCCAAGTTGCATTTCTACACGTTTTTCCATAAAATCCCTCCTTGAATGGTAGTAGACCTGCCGTTCACGATCACAGGTTCAATGTTAATTATAATTATATAAGAAGAAACGGCTTCGCCGTATGTACATTAAACTCTCCCGTTTCCTCAAAAATATAAGGATCACCTATAGCACAAGAACTATAAATTCTTATATTTCAAGCAAAAACGGCTTGTCCTCAAGATGAGGTTAAGTAGCCGTTTTGTGCACATCATATCTACTTGCTGCTAACCACAGTTTCCCCTAAATTTTCAAAAAGCAACCCGGCTGTCCCGCTGTCGCTCGTAAGAAGGACATACGGTATACAACCAGGCTGCTTTAGGGTAACGATTATGGAAAATTAGCGACGCAATCCCAGTTTTTCGATCAGGGCGCTGTAACGTCTGATGTCTTTGTTTTTCAAATACGCCAGCAGTTTACGACGTTGTCCAACCATCTTCAGCAATCCGCGACGGGAATGATGATCCTTCTTGTGCGTACGCAAGTGGTCAGTCAAATTAACGATGTTCTCCGTTAGGATAGCAACTTGCACCTCAGGGGATCCAGTGTCGGATTCATGAGTTTTGTGCTCGTCAATCAATTGGTGTTTACGTTCTTGAGTCAATGCCATCCTGTTCACCTCCTTCAATATAATCGCCAATAGCCTCGTCACCGTCGGTGAGAACATGCAACCAAGCTAAGGTTATGATGCTGTCATTCCAGCAACGTTAATCAGTATAGCACCTTCGCAGACAAATGTAAACGGCATGTCCATATGATTCAGGATTGATCTTCCAGCAGACTTTTTGCTGTCCCGGCATCTTCGCCAATTTGTGCGATCAAAGCACCAATAGATTCAAACTTGCGTTCAGGACGGATGAATGAGACCAGCTCCACCATAAGCTCTTGCCCGTAGATATCCCCCGCAAAATCAAACAGATGCACCTCAAAGCTGGGCGCTGTTACTCCTTCATGAAAGGTCGGCTTGACACCAACGTTCATTACACCGTGAAGAACCTCATCCTTGTAAAATACTCTGACAGCATAAACTCCCTTAGCGGGAATAACATAACGCTCATCAAGCTGTACATTTGCTGTAGGGAACCCTATCGTGCGTCCACGCTTCTCTCCATGTACCACTGTTCCCCGCAGATGATAACAACGTCCAAACCATGTATTCGCCAGAGTAAGCTCACCATTCTGGAGACTTTTACGAATACCGGAGCTGCTTACCTTCTGGCCCCCGATCAGGAAGGGAGGCGCAGTCACAACACCCATTGCCCCTTGCCCCAGCTCTCGAAGTCGTTCCGGGTCCCCCTCACCAAGGTAGCCAAAACGGAAATCAAAGCCAACCACGGCGGTTACAATCTTCAGAGGCAGCAGCATCACCGATACAAAATCCTCCGGACTTACTTTGGAAAGCTGCTCATTAAATTCAATGATATACAAAATATCGACCCCCATCCCGGCAAGAAGCTCCTGCTTATCCTTCGGTGGGGTCAAATATCCATCATAGTCACCTTTGCCCATTACATCCTTGGGATGAGGATGGAAAGTCATGACAGAGGCTGGAATGCCATCTTTGCGGGCCAGTGCAACAGCGGATGCAATGACGCTGGCATGTCCCAGATGCAATCCGTCAAATTGGCCCAAAGCTGTTACTTGTGGCTGTGCCCAATCTGCTGCAGTCTCCGGCGGTATCGGGTAGCTTAAGGTTACGGTTCTCACGCTGTCTCTCACCTACAATTCACTAATTAAAATTAAAGTTATGCTTGTGCAAATACCTTAACAGGCGCAATAGCCCCTGTCTCTTCCAATTCATAAATACCCAGGAACTCGCCTTGAACATCATAAAGACGAAAGTGTCCATTCTGCTTTACTTCAGGAGCCACATGCCGGATCGACAGACGCTGCCCTTGCAGAGCTGCTTTCTTCTTCTCATCCATCACTATATGTCTGGGTAAATGATTGATGGCTTCATCCGCTGCAATCAAATGCTCTTCCAGCGTACCAGCTTCCTTATGCGCAGCTATTTGCTCCAGAGTCAAGCAGTGGCTGGCCGATATTCCTGCTGACATGGTCCGTTCAAGCTTAACCATAACTCCAGGAAGTCCAAGTGCCCGTCCGATATCCACACATAATGTTCGGATGTAAGTACCTTTGGAGCACAAGGCACGAAACGTAATATCGGGATGTTTACCATTCCAGATCATGCCGAGCATCTCGATCTCATAGATCTCCACTTCACGGCTTTTACGCTCCACTGTTTTGCCTTCTCTGGCGAGCTCATATAGGCGTTTGCCGTCAACCTTGACAGCAGAATACATGGGTGGAACCTGAGAAATGACGCCTTTAAAAGAAGTAAGCACAGCAAGCACTTCAGCCTCCGTGACATTGACCTCTTCAACCGTTTCGGTAATCGTTCCGGTTAAATCCTCCGTATCACTGGATACTCCAAGTCTCAAGGTAGCCACATATTCTTTGGGCAGTTCCTGAATATATTCAACGACACGTGTTGCCCGTCCCAGACAGAGCGGCAGGACCCCGGTGACCTGGGGATCTAGTGTCCCTGTATGGCCGATCCGCTTCATTCCGAGAATGCGTCTCGCTTTGGCGACAACATCATGTGAAGTGAATCCGGCAGGCTTATAGACAGCCAAAACACCTGTAAGTTCACTCATAAATGACGTCTGACCTCCTGAAGTATCATCGGTATAGCCTCTTCGAGTGTAGCATCAATACGGGCACCTGCTGCACGCGTATGTCCACCGCCCCCGAATACTTGCGCCAAAGCGGCAACATCCACTTTGCCTGCCGAGCGTAGGCTTACTTTTACCGCATGTTCATGGATCACCTTGAACAGAATTCCCACCTCAACTCCGCGGATATTACGCGGATAGTTCACAATACCTTCAAGATCTTCATTGGCGGCATCACAATCCAGCATATCCTGTGGTGTCACGTATACCCAAGCTATGTCTCCTTCCGGGGACAGTTGCAAGGTACTTAACGCCCTGTTAAGCACTTTAACCTGTGCCAATGTCATTTCTTCGAGCAGTGTTTCCGCCAGTTCAGGACCGTTGACACCAAGTGCCAGCAGTTCGGATACGGCCGCCATCACTTTAGGAGAGGTATTGCTGTAACGAAAACCTCCGGTATCCGTTAACAGTCCGGTATAGAGAGCAGTCGCGATATCTATGTCCCACTCCATCTCAAACGTCTTCAGCAGGTCGAACAAAATTTCCGCAGTCGCAGCTGCATCCGGTTTAATCAGCGTAACATGGCCATAACCGTTGTTCGTAGGATGATGATCTATATTCAAGATGAGGGCATCGGTGGCAAAATGACGCTGGGTAAGCCCTACACGCTGAAAATCGGCACAATCGACGCAAATAACATTATGATATTGGCGGGATAGCCCGCCGTCAGCTAAATTAACAATCTCATTAGCATGCCATAAGTATTCCATTCGTTGAGGGATCGGTCCTTCATTCAGCATAGTATATTTTTTGCCCAGACATGAGAGAAGCCAGCCCACCGCGAGGGTGGAGCTGACTGCATCTCCGTCCGGCTGAACATGCGACACTACAAGATAATCGTCGTGTTCCAGCAGAAACTTACGGGTCTGCTGGAGACTTTGTTCATAGCTCTGCATTCGCCGTCTCCTTTATGTTACCTAGCTTTCTTCATTCTTGCCAATTTCACCAAGCAGCTTCTCGATATGGCTTCCGTAAGCAACGGATTCGTCAATCTTGAAGATCAGTTCAGGAGTATGACGCAGGCGGATCGCCTTACCAAGCTCTGACCGGAGAAAACCGTTCGCTTTCTCAATCGCTTTTAGTGAACCTGTAACCTGCTCTTCGTCCCCGAATACACTCAGGTATACTTTAGCCTGCGACAGATCGTTAGTCACGTCTACGCCGGTTACTGTAACAAACCCGATACGAGGATCCTTTAGTCCGCTTTGGATGAGCTGGCTCAGTTCTTTTTTGATCTGTTCGCCAACCCGTCCGGCTCTGATTTTAGACATCTATATTCACCTCTTCGCTTAGCGCTCTACCGTTTCCATGATGAACGCTTCGATAATGTCGCCTTCAGCGACATCATTATAGCGTTCCAAAGTTATGCCGCATTCATAACCTTGCGCCACTTCTTTTGCATCATCTTTGAAACGTTTCAAGGTGTCGATCTTGCCTTGGAAGACAACGATACCGCTACGGATCAGGCGCATTTCGGCATTACGGGCAATTTTGCCGGAAGTAACCATACATCCTGCAATAGTACCCACTTTGCTGATTTTGAAGACATTGCGCACTTCAGCATGGCCGATAACGTTCTCTTTGTAGATCGGATCAAGCATCCCTTTCATTGCACTTTCAATTTCTTCAATTACGTTGTAGATAATGTTGTGCAGACGTACATCCACTTTCTCCTGCTCAGCGGCTGCTTTGGTCTGAGCATCCGGACGAACATTGAACCCGATAACGATCGCATTGGATGCTGCAGCTAAGGTGATGTCGGATTCTGTAATCGCACCCGCTCCACTGTGGATAATCTTCACCCTTACGCCTTCAACTTCGATTTTGGCCAAGGATCCTTTGAGTGCTTCTACTGAACCTTGTACGTCACCCTTGATGATAACGTTGAGATCTTTGATCTCGCCATCCTTGATATGCTTGAATAGATCATCCAGAGTTACCCGGGTATTCGTATTCAGCTCGGACTGGCGCTGCGAAGTGGAACGTCTATCCGCAATTGCACGGGCTTTGCGCTCATCTTCAAACGCCATGAATGGATCGCCGGCTTGCGGGACTTCAGTCAGACCAGTAATCTCGACCGGAGTGGAAGGACCCGCTTCCTTGATCTTGCGTCCTTTATCATTAACCATAGCGCGTACGCGTCCGAAGCAGTTACCCGCTACAAAAGCGTCCCCGACTTTCAGCGTACCGTTCTGTACGAGAATCCGGGCAACCGGTCCACGGTTCTTATCCAGCTCTGCTTCTATGACAGTACCGCGGGCCCGTTTGTCAGGGTTCGCTTTGTACTCATTCACTTCAGCAACAAGCAGAATCATTTCCAGCAGTTCTTCCAGGTTGATGCGCTGCTTGGCAGACAAGTTAACGAAGATGGTGTCTCCGCCCCACTCTTCTGGTACCAGCTCATAGCTCGTAAGCTCCTGCTTCACTTTATCCGGATCAGCACCCGGTTTATCAATCTTGTTAACTGCAACGATGATCGGCAGACCAGCAGCCTTGGCATGGTTGATTGCTTCTACCGTCTGCGGCATAACGCCGTCATCAGCAGCGACTACGATAATAGTCATATCCGTTACCTGTGCACCACGGGCACGCATTGCGGTAAACGCTTCGTGACCCGGTGTATCTAGGAACGTGATTTTTTTGTGGTTGATTTCAACTTGGTAAGCACCGATATGCTGGGTAATCCCACCGGCTTCACCGCCGGTCACATTCGTCGAACGAATGGCATCCAGCAATGTCGTTTTACCATGGTCAACGTGGCCCATGATGGTTACTACTGGAGGACGAGCCTGCAGATCCTCTTCGGAATCGTTCTCTTCCACCGTTTCGAAGCTGTCTTCATCAACAGGAATCTTCACTTCTACTTCTACGCCGAATTCACCGGCAAGCAGCAGAATCGTGTCAATATCGAGCTCCTGGTTAATTGTAGCCATTACACCCATGGAGATCAGCTTCTTAATGACTTCTGAAGCATCCTTATGAAGCAGCTTTGCAGTTTCTCCGACAGTCATGCTGCCGCGGACAATGATCTTCTTCGGTGTGTTGTCGATCTTCTCGCGGTACACTGTTGGCTGGTTTCTGCCCCGGTTGTTCTTGCCGCCACGGCCGCGGAAGTTACCGCCTTTGCCGTCTTCAAAACGTTTCTGACCGCTGTTATTGTTGGGTCTGCCGCCAGTTGTATTCTTCTTAGGTCCTCTATCACCGCCGCGGGAGAAATCTCCGCCGCCTTGACCTTGTGGCGCACCAGTGCGTGGTGCACCGCTGCCTTGGCCTTGTGGAGCCCCGGTACGTGGTGCATTACTGCTTTGGCCTTGCGGGCGGTTTCCGCCAGTAGAGCTGCCTTGCGGACGGCTGCCGCCGGTGGAGCTGCCTTGCGGGCGGTTTCCGCCAGTGGAGCTGCCCTGCGGACGGTTGCCGCCGGTAGAGCTGCCTTGCGGACGGCTGCCGCCAGTGGAACTGCCTTGTGGACGGCTGCCGCCGGTGGAGCTGCCTTGTGGACGGCTGCCGCCGGTGGAGCTGCCTTGCGGACGGCTTCCAGTGGAACCTTGTGGGCGATTGCCGCTAGTAGAACTCTGCGGACGGGAATTCTGTGTGGAACCTGATGTTGCTATGCGGGAATCTTGTCCGCTTTGGGGCCTTGGGGACGTCGTCGATTGGTTGTTGTTTTGGTTACTGTTCATACCTACCTGCTTTTCCGGTTGATTTTTGTTGGCATTCTGAGCGTTTTGGGGTTCGGCGGTTACCGTTCCGGCAGATGCCGGACGGCTGCTGGTTCCGCTATCCCGCTTGGCTGCAGCGTTTGACTTTATGTCCTTGAAGAACTGTTCTACTTTGTTCACGGAGCTATTCTCCATGACACTCATATGATTATTCACAGGAACATTCAAACGCTTCAGAATTGTAATGATTTCTTTACTGCTCATATTGAGCGATTTCGCGTATTCATACACGCGCAGTTTATCCTTATTGTCTTCTTTAGTCAATAACTCCACCTCCGACAGTATCTCCAAGCACTCTGGAGATCATTTCCGCGAATCCTTTATCCGTAACGGCCAGCACAACGCGCTGGTCCTTACCAATACTTGCACCGAGGTCATCCCGGTGAAATGCGATTACTAGTGGAATATCGTAGGTTCCGCACTTGTCGCGGAACTTTTTCTGAGTATTATCTGAAGCGTCACCAGCAAGGACGACCAGCTTCGCCTCCGAAGACCGTACTGCTTTGAGTACAGCTTCGTCGCCAGTGACAATCTTGCCTGCTCTCATGGCAAGCCCTAAATAAGAAAGTGCCTTACTCATTGTCCTCACTATCCTTTGCTGCCAGAAACTGCTCCTCGACGGATGCAAAATCCCGAGCAAGCTGGGCATAGATTTCAGGACTCACTTGACATTTCAGTGCACGGTCAAGTGCTTTATTCTTTTGTGCCAGCTTAAAACATTCCAGTTTGCCGCAAATATAAGCTCCCCGGCCCGACTTCTTACCCGTCAGGTCAATCAGTACTTCGCCCTCCGGCGTTCTCACCACACGAATCAGCTCTTTTTTGGGCATCATCTCTTGGCTTGCAACGCATTTGCGTAGCGGTACCTTACGCTGTTTCATGTCAATCGCCTCCCCTCTAAAATAGAGCAGGTTGATTAGTCAATGGAGACGGAATCCTGATGCATTTCATCATTAGAAGTTCTTGGTCTGCCGTATTCCTGCTCTGCCTGGCTTTCGCTCTTGATATCAATTTTCCAGCCGGTCAGCTTCGCGGCAAGACGGGCATTCTGTCCTTTGATGCCGATCGCGAGCGACAATTGATAATCAGGAACAATGACACGGGCCATCTTTTCCGCTTCAAAGACTTGAACCTCAAGCACCTTGGAAGGGCTAAGCGCGTTCGCTACATACTCCTGAACCGCTTCGGAATAACGGACGATATCAATCTTCTCGCCGCGCAGCTCGGTGACGATCGTCTGAACACGTGTGCCTCTAGGACCTACGCATGAACCGACCGGATCCACTTCAGCATTGCGCGAGAAAACGGCAATCTTGGAACGGAAGCCAGCTTCACGGGCCACGGAGCGAATCTCGACAACACCGTCAAAAATCTCTGGGACCTCCAGCTCGAACAGGCGCTTCAAGAGGCCTGGATGGCTGCGGGACAGCATGATCTGAGGCCCTTTGGTGGTATTCTCAACCTTAGTGATATATGCCTTGATGCGCTCGCTTTGCTTGAACTTTTCTCCAGGCATCAGCTCGCTGAGCGGCAGAACCGCTTCGATTTTGCCAAGATCCACATAAATATTACGCATATCCTGACGCTGCACAAGGCCGGTAACAATATCATCTTCCTTGTCGATAAAAGCATTATAGATGAGTCCGCGCTCCGCTTCACGGATACGCTGAGTCACCACCTGCTTAGCAGTCTGGGCTGCAATACGGCCGAAATCACGCGGTGTTACTTCCAGCTCGGCGATATCCTCCAGCTGAAAATGAGGATTAATCTCCCGGGCAGACATCAGTGAAATTTCGGTCCGGGTATCCAGAACCTCTTCAACTATCAGTTTGCGTGCAAACACCTTGATTACACCTGTGTTGCGGTTCATATCCACACGCACATTCTGCGCCGCATTGAAGTTGCGTTTATAGCTGGAGATCAGCGCAGCTTCGATGGCTTCGAACAGCACATCCTTGCTGATGCCTTTCTCCCTTTCCAGTTCATTCATAGCTTCGATAAAATCCATACTCATGAAATTCCGGTCCCCCTTTCAAGACGTTAAAAAATAATGGCCAATCTCGCGCTGGCGACTTTGGCGTACGGTACTACATGTTCTTTTTTGCCCGCGGAGATGAGCAGTTCCTCGTTCTCGAACGAAAGCAAACGACCTTCGAATTCCTTAAGTCCTTGAATCGGCTCATACACCGTCACATAGACATCCTTGCCAACCGCTTTGGCAACGTCCGCAGCCTTTTTGAGCGGGCGCTCAGCACCCGGTGAGGATACCTCAAGAAAATAAGCCTCAGGTATAGGATCATTCTCATCCAGCTTCTGACTGAAATATTCGCTGATGGCACCACAGTCATCAATATCAATGCCGCCTTCTTTATCTACGAATATGCGCAAAAACCAGTTGGAGCCTTCCTTCACATATTCAACGTCCACCAGTTCGAAACCATTGTCCTCGAGATAGGGCCCGAGCATCTGCTCTACCGTTTGTTTAATTTGGGATTTAGGTGTGCTCAAAAGAAAATAACCTCCACGAACTTGTCTTTTGCTATATACCAAAGATAAAGAGTGGGTTTCCCCACTCTTTACACAACGGACTTATCTCATTATTACCAAAAAAATTATACCATAGTGCATCAGCACTGACAAGTGCCGGCCCTTGACTGCCTCGTGTAACAAGGTGCAAAAACGTGCTTTTCATCCGTTCCGCAACGGAGTTTTTGTACAATTCTTCTACAGCACATTTTCCAACTATACGAGGATGTTAGAAGAGTGAAAGCTGATTGCTCTCTGGTAATCCACGGAAGCAGCCCATGTTGCTCAGCAGTTCAACAACCGTCTTACTCGCCTTGGATTTCTGCTGGAAATCCTCGATGGACAGGAACTCCCCGGCATTCTTGGCTGCGGCAATATTAATTGCTGCATTATCTCCAATTCCTGCAAGTGAAGAGAACGGAGGAATCAGGCTTGTACCGTCCACAGTAAATTTGGTCGCATCCGAATGGTACAAATCGATATTTTTAAAGGTGAACCCCCGTGCGGTCATTTCCAGAGCCATTTCAAGTACAGGCAGCATCGCCTTTTCCTTCGGCAGTGCCTGAAAGCCTTTTTGCTCAATTTCAACAATTTGACGGGCAATGGCCTCATATCCTTTGCAACACAGCTCAATGTCAAAATCAGCCGCCCGCACCGTGAAATAAGTCGCATAATATTCGATAGGATAGTACAGCTTGAAATAGGCGGTCCGTACTGCAGATATGACATAGGCAGCAGCATGAGCCTTTGGGAACATGTACTGGATCTTGAGGCAGGAATCGATATACCATTGTGGAACTTTGCATTTCTTCATTTCCTCAATCCATTCGGCCGACAACCCTTTGCCCTTACGAACACTCTCCGTAATTTTGAACGCCAGACCTGCATCCATTCCCGCCTTGTAAATCAGAAATAGCATGATGTCATCACGGCAACCAATAACCGTCTTGATGTTGCAGGTATTGTTCTTGATCAGCTCCTGGGCATTGCCAAGCCAAACTCCTGTACCGTGGGACAAACCCGAGATCTGCAGAAGGTCGGCAAAGCTTGACGGCTTCGACTCTACAAGCATCTGGCGCACAAATTTGGTCCCCATCTCCGGCACCCCATAGGTTGCAACGGGTGTCCGGATCTGATCCGGTCTGACTCCCAGCGCATCCGTTGAATTAAACATGCTCATAACCTTGGGATCGTTCATCGGTATGGTGGTCGGATCCACACCAGTCAAGTCCTGGAGCATACGCATCATGGTCGGATCATCGTGACCCAGGATATCGAGCTTCAGCAGATTGGCGTCAAACGCATGATAATCGAAATGGGTGGTCTTCCATTCTGCAGTGACATCATCTGCCGGATACTGAACTGGGGTGATATCCTCAATCTCCATATAATCCGGCAAAACAACGATACCGCCGGGATGCTGCCCCGTACTCCGTTTCACACCAGTACAGCCCGCAGCCAGGCGTCCGACCTCGGCTCCGCGCCACCGCTTTTGATGATGCTCTTCGTATTTCTTCGTGAAGCCAAAAGCAGTCTTTTCTGCTACAGTACCGATGGTGCCTGCACGAAATACATTGTCCGGTCCAAACATGGTCTTGGTGAAATTATGGGCGTTCGGTTGATATTCACCTGAAAAGTTAAGATCGATATCGGGAACCTTATCTCCTTTAAAGCCGAGGAACGTCTCAAACGGAATATCCTGCCCTTCGCCTTTAAGCTTACCTCCACAATCCGGACATGCTTTATCTGGAAGGTCGAACCCGCTTGGCACGCTGCCGTCTAGAAACCACTCATTGTGCTTGCATTCAGGATTTGTACAAATATAATGGGCAGGCAGCGGATTAACCTCGGAGATTCCGAGAAAGGTTGCCACCACTGATGAACCTACAGAACCACGTGAACCTACCAAGTAACCATCCTGATTGGATTTCTTAACAAGCCGTTCAGAGATGAGATAGTTGGCAGAGAAGCCGTACTTGATAATTGGCGCAAGTTCTTTTTCTAACCGGGCAACGACTACCTCAGGCAGTTCTTCGCCATAGATCGATTTTGCCGTATTATAGCAGGTTTCCCGTATTTCATCGTCTGCCCCTTCGATTATGGGTGTGAACAGATCACTAGGGAAAAGTGGATACTCCTCAAAACGCTCAGCTAATGCCACTGTATTAGTGACAACAACCTCCATCGCTTTTTCTGCGCCAAGGAATTCAAATTCAGCCAGCATCTCATCCGTAGTGCGGAAATGAGCATCCGGTTTGCGCTGATCTTTCAGCGGGCTGAAGCCAGTAATTCCATGAATCGTAATATCACGGAACAGCTTATCCCTTGGTTCAAGGTAATGAACATTCCCCGTAGCAATAACAGGTTTGTTCAACTGCTCGCCAATCTCACAAATCTTGTGTACGACACCCCGTAAGTCCTCTGGACTGGCGACAAAACCCTTGTCTACCAGATGCATGTACATCGTCAGGGGTTGAATCTCCAAAACATCATAAAATTGTGCAACTTCCATTGCCTCTTCTGTAGTCTTGTTCAGGACCGCCTCGAAAAACTCACCCCGTTCACACCCGGAAATCACCAGCAGACCGTCCCTATGCTCTTCGAGCTTGGACTTAGGTATACATGGCACCCGCTTGTAATACTCTGTATGAGATAGTGAAATCAGCTTGTACAGATTCTTTTTGCCCACAGGATTCAGTGCATATATGCCGCAGTGAAACGGCCGGGTGTTCGAGAGGTCATTGCCTACATAATCATTCAACCGGTCCAATCGGGTCAGATTCTTGAGCTTCTCCGCATCGGCCAGCAGGCCGTTCAGGATGCCCCCCAGCGCAATAGTATCGTCTATCGCACGGTGATGACTCTCGAGCAGTACTTTATACTTATCTGCTAAGGTATTCAGTCTGTGATTCTTCATGCTAGGGAACAAAAGGCGCGCCAGCTCCAGTGTGTCCAGCGAAGGGTTTGGCAATATCGGCTTGCCCAGCTTCACTAGCGATGCCTGAATGAATCCCATATCGAACCTAGCATTGTGGGCTACTAGGATGCTGTCACCTACAAACTCCACAAACTTCTGAAGCACAGGCTCCAGATCCGGTGCATCCTTCACCATTTCATCCGTGATATTGGTCAGCTGCTGAATATGATAAGGAATTTTTTCATGCGGGTTCACAAAGGTTGAATAACGGTCCAGTTCCTTCCCTTCGCACATCTTTATGGCCGCAAGCTCCGTTATGTTATTGCGTGTAATCGACAAACCGGTGGTCTCGATATCGAATACAACATAGGTCGCTTTTTTCAGTTCCAAGGGCTGTGGGTTCTCCACAATATTAACCGAGTCATTAACAACATTGGCTTCTACGCCGTACAGCATCTTGATTTTGTGTTTATGGGCAGCATGATCCGCATCAGGAAAGCTTTGGACTACACCATGATCCGAGACGGCAATCGCCGGATGGCCCCACTTCGCGGCTGTTTTGACATAGGCATCAATAGGAGTTACTGCATCCATGGTGCTCATAGTCGTATGCAGATGGAATTCCACTCTCTTCACAGGAGCTGTATCTTTCCGGGCAGGCGGCGCCTGAACCTCGGACAAATCCGAAGGAATCATCACCAGCTCTGGAATTTGCATGAAACGGTCATATTCCACTTTGCCGCGTGCTCTAACCCATTTGCCGTTAGCTAATTGTCCCATGACCTTCAGATCTTCCTTGGTTTTGGCGAACATCTTAATTTGCAGAGAATCCGTAAAGTCGGTAATACAGAAAGTGAACAAGGTATTTCCGTTGCGAAGTTCCTTGCTCTCGAGACCGAAGATAGTCCCTTGGATCGTGATCTTCTTTTCCTCATCCTGAATCTCTAGGATAGGCACAGCCTGCTCCTTAATTTCATAACCAACCTGCAGCTTAATAATCTCATTTGGATCTCTATCGTCCTCTGGTTCATCAGGCTCACTGGCCATCATCATCATTTCCACCAGTTCACGTTGTTCTTGCTGCAGTTTCTGCTGGAATTCCTCATAGGCATCCGCTTTACTCTCATTCTCCGCAATCTGGAGCTTAACTTTCAGAGAGAGCCCGAAGAATTTATCGTAAAACTTCACTATCGCGCCTTCGATCCCCTTTTTGCGGGCCAATTCCAGTGACATCGAATCACTTAGACTCAGCAAAAGTGTATCGTCCTGCAGCTCTTGTGTTGAGCGGGTAAGCCAGCCATTGACAGAAGGGATTTCACGCTGAACCCACTCCAGAAAAAGGCCCCAATATTCCTGTACCAGCTCCGCTCTGCTGATTTTGTTATCATATAGAAACAAGAAGCTGACTTTGGCTATATGCTGCAGCTTCTCTCGCATTCTGAGCACAAAGGTCCGGTACGTCTGGGCCGGAACCAAACTTTCTTTGACAATTACAATATGCCAGTCATGGTTGCCGCGGCTGATCTCCACACGTTCAATGTATCCATCCAAGAAGTAAGGATCAATGATCGCGGGCGGGATTTCTCCTTGTTTCATCAAAAGCTCGAACCGCTTTCTTCTCTCCACGTTCTGTTCCATGCTTCCCCCACCTAACTTACGCAATGATATAAATGCCTGATTTCAGCAAATAGTAGTATAAGACAGATTTAAAAAGCTTCCGGGTCAAAAAGCTTTGGGTTCTTTCGGCCCGCCGACTCCTCTCACCAGAAGCTAGATTAACATCCTATATTCTTTATCATAAACAATGCTGAACCAAATTAATAGGCTTTGGCAAAAACAACCGTATGCGCTGCAGGTTTACCGCAGCAGATGCACACCTGCTTTGTCTCTGCGGGGTTGAATGGAATGTTTCGGCTGGTTGCACCAGTTTCTTCCTTCACCTTGGATTCGCACTCCTCAGTGCCGCACCAGCCTGCCAGCGCAAAACCGCGTTTCTCATCCATAGAAGCCTTCATTTCATCAAGTGTATCCACCGAATAGAAGTGATCCTCACGGAATTTAAGTGCCCGCTCGAACATCTCATTATGAACCTGCTCCAGCATTGCTTGGACTTCTTCTACCAGATCCGCTTGCTGAATGACCTTCTTCTCACCGCTGATCCGTGAGACCAGCACACAGACACCATTCTCCATATCACGCGGCCCCAGTTCGAGACGGACAGGCACTCCGCGCATTTCGTACTCATTGAACTTCCATCCTGGAGTCACATCCGCCCGGTCATCTACACGTACGCGGACCCCAGCTTTTTTGAGTTCCTGGAACAGCTCGTCCGTCCGGCCAATGACAGCGTCACGAGTCTTAGGCGGTCCGATCGGAATCATAATAACTTGGGTAGGCGCAACTTTTGGCGGTAACGCGAGTCCTCTGTCATCACCGTGAACCATAATCATGGAACCAATCAGACGTGTACTGGTTCCCCATGAAGTGGTATGCACGTGCTCAAGCACATTTTCCCGGCTCAGGTACTGGATTTCAAAAGCAACTGCAAATTTGGTGCCCAGGTAGTGAGAAGTTCCCGCCTGTACAGCACGTCCATCCTTCATCATGGCTTCAATGGAATAGGTATCTACTGCACCGGCAAAACGTTCCGAAGGGGTCTTTTGACCGGTAATTACCGGAATTGCCAGATAGCCTTCTACAAAATCACGATAGATTTCAAGCATCTGCATCGTTTCTTCACGTGCTTCAGCTTCATTCTCATGAGCAGTATGTCCTTCCTGCCACAGGAATTCACTGGTGCGGATAAAAGGAAGTGTACGCTTCTCCCAACGGACCACGTTAGCCCATTGATTGATCAAAACAGGGAGATCACGGTATGACTGAATCCATTTGGAATACATATGCCCGATCATGGTCTCTGAAGTAGGCCGGATTGCCAGACGCTCTTCTAATTTATCGCCGCCCGCTTCCGTTACCCAAGGGAGTTCCGGATTGAATCCTTCAATATGATCCTTTTCCTTTTGGAAAAAGCTCTCCGGAATGAAAAGCGGAAAATAAGCATTACGATGTCCTGTTTCCTTGAACCGGCGGTTCATTTCTTCCTGGATATGTTCCCAGATTTCAAAACCATCCGGTTTGAATACAATGCAACCCCGGACTGGTGAATAGTCCATCAAATCAGCTTTTTTGATAACATCAATGTACCAGCGTGAGAAATCTTCACCTTGCGGTGTAATCTCAGTAACGAACTGCTTATCTTTGGCCATGTAGTGAAACTCCTCCTAAATTCGCCCCACAAAGTGTCGAATATTCCTCAACGCTGATTCAATTACTTTGCGGGGACTCCAAAAGATGTAAACCCAAGCAAAAATATAAGGATAAAGATTATATGGAACAAAAGGAATCAACCGCTTATGAGCCGCAATATATCATTATACGTCACAGCTATCATCACCAGGAACAACATCGCGAAGCCGACAAAATGGACCATACCCTCATGGCCAGGATCAACCGGCTTACCCCGCAAAGCTTCTACACCAAGGAAGACCAGGCGGCTTCCGTCAAGCGCGGGAATCGGCAGCAGATTAAATATTCCCAGATACAGACTTAGAATAGCAGCCCAATAGGTTAAATACTGAATCCCTTGCTGTGCGATCTGGCCGGTCAATTTCGCCGTACCAACCGGTCCTGAAATATCATCCATGTTAAAATTATTGATTAATTGCTTAAAGCCCATGAAGATTGCCTTAGTGGTATCCACCATAGCTATACCCGATTTGGAGAATGTCTCTCCAATACCGGCATGGCGTGTGGGCAGCTCTGGAGTAATACCCACTTTCCCGCCTTCTTCTCCCTCCATACTACGGGGGATCATAGCCACGTTATAGGTTTCCTCACCTCGCTGCAATGTCCACTGCATCTCTTTGCCTTTGGAGGCCGAGGTTAGCGAGATCATCTTCTGATAATCCCCGCCGATTTTCTCACCGTTAACAGATACCACGATGTCGCCTTTCTGCAGTCCTGCTTCCTCTGCCGGCATGTTGGCACTTACATCACCAATTTTCACATACGTAGGATTCTCAATGGGAATTCCAGCCATTTGCAGATGCAGACCAAACAGCACAAAAGCGAGTATGAAATTCATCACTGGACCTGCAAAAATAGCAATGGCTCGCTGACCAACGGTTTTACTGCCGAATTGGCGGTCCTTAGGCGCAATTTGCGTCTGTTGGGTGCCTTTAATCAGCATAGCTTGCGGATGAACGTCGTATACAGTGACTTCCCCATCCACGTCCAAACGGATCTTCAATTCTTGTTCCAAATCCGTGTACTGTGCTTCACCGCGGATCACATTTCTGCGTGTGTCGAGGGAATCCAGGTAAATATTCTTCACTTTGTTATCTTGCCCCAGCCTTACGGCAATGGTTTGTCCAGGACCAATCTCAATAATCTCCGGATCTTCTCCGGCCATCCTTGCATAACCCCCGAAGGGCAGCAGACGAAGCGTGAACTGGGTTTCATTTCGTTTATAAGAAAACAGTTTCGGGCCGAAACCGATGGCAAACTCCCGCACAAGAATACCGGCGCGTTTGGCAAAATAATAATGTCCCCATTCATGTACTGTCACCAGTACAAAGAACATGAGCACCGTTAAAAAGACGACTCTTACCATTTCCATGCGTAACTTTCCCCCTTTAGGTGTAAGACCGAAGTATGTCCTCTTAATTTATCATTATTCCAAGACCGTGCACAAGAGAATCAACAGCTTCAGCCTATTTTTCAGGGTAAAGCAAAAATTCACCGATAAAACTTGATAATAACAGATTATGACTTACAACTTACTTGCTAATTCACGTGTTGTACGGTCGCAATACTCAATTTGTTCCAGATCCGGGTATGCAACCGTTACATGATGCTGAAGGACTTCATCAATAATCTCTTCAATCCGCAGGAAAGAAATCTCATGACGCAGAAAACGGGCGACTGCAATTTCATTGGCAGCATTAAAGGCAGTAGTATTCGTGCCTCCAGCCTTCCCACATTCTATCGCAAGCTTCAAAGCTGGAAAACGCTCATAGTCCATTTCCCGGAAGGTTAGCCGGCCAATCTCTGCCAAAGACAGTCGATTGGCGGGTGAAGACCATCGTTCAGGATAGGTGAGCGCATACTGGATGGGAACACGCATATCCGGGGTACCCAACTGAGCGATTATGCTACTGTCCTTGAACTCTACATAAGAGTGAATAATGCTTTCCGGATGAAGCAGTACCTGAATTTGTTCATAAGGAAGACCAAACAGCCAATGCGCTTCAATTACCTCTAGCCCCTTGTTCACCATAGTTGCCGAGTCAATCGTGATTTTGGAACCCATGCTCCAGTTCGGATGTCGAAGGGCATCTTCAACCGTAACCTTCTTTAACTGTTCTCGAGTATAATCCCGAAAAGAGCCGCCGGAGGCGGTAAGCGTAATACTGGCAACATCTTGACGGTTCTCACCATTAAGACACTGAAATATGGCAGAATGCTCACTGTCGACTGGCAGTAATTGAACGCCTTTTCTCACCGCACGCTCTGTAACCAGATGCCCGGCTGTAACCAGTGTTTCCTTGTTGGCTAAACCAATATGTCTTCCAGCATCAATAGCTGCAAGTGTAGATTGCAGGCCGACACTGCCCATAACCGCTGTTACCAAAGTGTCTGCATCCCCGCCGGCAGCGATTTCAACCAGTCCTTCATTTCCGCTGAATAGCTCTACTCCCTCAGGAAGACTCGTCCTGATCTCCTCAGCCAGCTCTTTGGTGGACACAGAAACACGACGCGGTTTGAAACGTTGAACTTGCTCCAATAGTAAAGCTGTATTGCTGCCCGCAGCCAAACCCTCCACTGAAAAGGCATCGGGATGCATGGCGATTACATCCAGCGTCTGTGTCCCGATCGAACCCGTAGAGCCGAGAATACTTATTCTTTTCACAGTATAACCTTCTCCCTGGCATTAATAGTAAGGCATAAGCATTACGATATGTACGAAAGGAAATACGATAATCCAGCTGTCGCAGCGGTCAAGGATACCTCCATGACCAGGCAGCAGCGAGCCTGAATCCTTAATACCGTACACCCGTTTATAGGCAGACTGTACAAGATCTCCAAGCTGACCGAGAACCGCGCAGGAAATCCCGATAAGAAGCGCACGACCTATAGTCAGCAGATCAGGAATAAATAAGGCAAAACCAATTGCAATCAGAATGGAGATCAACACCCCTCCAAGGGCTCCCTCCACCGTTTTGTTGGGGCTTATAGCCGGCCACAGCTTATTCTTGCCAAAGCTTCTGCCTACAAAATAAGCACCAGCATCACTGCCCCATATACAGCACAACAGCAGGAAGGTCCAGATCAAACCATGCCCATCGCCTGCTCCGCGGGCAATAGCCATATAGGAAAAACCCATTCCTATGTATATTATTCCAGTAAACAATAGAGCTGTGATTTTTATATCCAATTTATTCTTGCTAATTACTGTCAGGAGCAGGAACACCAGCATTAATAGCCAAATCCCTTGTTCCCAAGAAAACCATTCAGAAATACCGATCATATTCCAAGGGATCATGAAACACATTACGGACAGATAACCCATCATAGCGGTACCGCCGAAAGTCTGTATGCCAGTCATTTTCATAAATTCATAAAAGCCTATGAGCGCCATAGCTGTGAGCAGCAGCTGGTACGGCCAGCCCCCCAAAAAGCACAATCCTAAAAATACTGCTCCGGCTATCACCCCGGTTATTAATCGCTGCTTCAAAGGTTCCCATCTCCCATCAGGCTACTTCAGACCACCATATCGGCGTGTTCGGCGCTGATACTCCGCCACAGCCTGTAGTAAATGCGTCTTGTCAAATTCCGGCCAGTAAGCATCTGTAAACCAGAATTCACTGTAGGCCAGCTGCCAGAGCATAAAGTTGCTGAGACGCATTTCTCCGCTTGTGCGGATCAGAAGATCAGGGTCAGGCATTCCTGAAGTTAACAGTCTGCTGTCTATCAGGTCAGATGTAATATCTTCCGGTGATAATATTCCATCTTTTATATCCTGTCCCAATCCACGCATGCAATCCTCAATCTCTTTGCGCGAACCATAATTCAAGGCAAAATTCAATATAAGTCCCGTATTGTGCTTGGTACGGTTGACCGCTTCCTCCATAGCTTTTCGGGTATGAGAAGGCAGTGCATCAGTGTCGCCCATCACACGTACTTGCACATTTTTTTCGATAAGCTCATCAAGCTCCAGAGCCAGAAACTCGACTGGCAGACGCATTAAAAAGTCAACTTCTTCCTTCGGCCGTTTCCAGTTCTCGGTAGAGAAAGCGTACATGGTCAAGAACTCCACACCCAGATCGTTCGCGGCAATCGTGGTTCGTTTGACTGCCTTCATCCCGTTCTGGTGGCCAACAATCCGCGGCAATCCGCGGCGTTTAGCCCAGCGGCCATTTCCGTCCATAATGACAGCCACATGCCGGGGAATATTATCCGGTGAAATCTCGACTGGCTCCTGTTGCCTGTCTTTACGGCTCAGCCATGCTCGAATCCGTTTGATCATTTCCGTTTCCTCCAAGCTCTTATCAGAAAGAGACAAACCCCACCATGTGCGGAGGGGCTTGAAGTCTCTTGAATTTCATTATACTTCCATAATCTCTTTTTCTTTGGCCAAGAGCACTTTATCAACTTCAGCTATGAACTTATCCGTTGACTTCTGGATGTCTTCTTGGTGCCCGTGTGATTCATCTTCAGAAATACCGTTTTTCTCCATCTTTTTGATGTCATCATTAGCATCTCGACGGATATTACGGATAGCCACCTTGGCTTCTTCGCCAAATTTCTTGGTGAACTTTACAAGCTCACTGCGGCGTTCTTCCGTAAGCGGTGGAATGGAAAGACGGATGATTGTACCGTCATTGGCCGGAGTAATTCCAATATCCGATTTCATGATCGCCCGTTCGATGTCCGACATTGAGGTTTTATCCCAAGGCTGGATCAACAGCGTCCGTGAGTCCGGTGTACTGATGTTGGCCAACTGGTTGATCGGAGTAGGCGCACCGTAGTATTCAACTTGGATACGGTCCAGGAGTGACGTAGAAGCACGTCCTGCCCGTAATGTTGCCAAATCGCGTTTCAGGGATAAAATCGCTTTTTCCATACGCTCTTCGGCATTTTTCTTAACCGATTGTGGCATTAATCTACACTCCCTTTAACAATCGTCCCGATCTTCTCACCGAGAACGACACGTTTGATATTGCCTTGTTCTGTAATAGCAAACACAATGAGCGGTATATTATTATCCATGCACAGAGAGGAAGCGGTGGAATCCATGACGCCAAGATTTTTGTTGAGCACATCCATGTACGTAAGCTGCTCATATTTCTCGGCTGTACTGTCTTTGAATGGGTCAGCAGAATATACACCATCCACTTTGTTCTTCGCCATCAGAATGACTTCTGCTTCAATTTCGGCTGCCCTTAGAGCTGCAGTTGTATCCGTGGAGAAGAACGGATTACCCGTACCCGCTGCAAAAATAACAACGCGGCCCTTCTCTAAATGCCGGATAGCACGGCGGCGAATATACGGTTCAGCAATCTGCTGCATGGAAATTGAAGTCTGCACCCGTGTAGGTACATCAATCTGTTCCAATGCATCCTGAAGAGCAAGCGAGTTCATGACTGTGGCAAGCATTCCCATATAATCAGCTGTAGCACGATCAATCCCACTTGCACTGCCCGCGATTCCACGCCAGATATTGCCTCCACCGCACACAATAGCAACCTGAACCCCTAGCTCAACGACTTCCTTGACTTGTTCCGCGATGGAAATAATCGTCTCGGCATCAATGCCATATCCGTTTTGACCCGCGAGTGATTCACCGCTAACCTTAAGGACTACTCTCTTAAATACCGGCTGTTCCAATTGTATACCCTCACTTTCTTACAAAAGGCGGAACACTACGTGTATGTGTTCCGCTCTTTTGATGCTTGCCTTATTCAATTCAGTATGCAGATTGCTATTATTGATTTACTTGCGCCATAACTTCTTCTACAAAATTGTCGACTTTCTTTTCCAGGCCTTCGCCCAGCTCGAAACGGACAAAACGACGGATCGAAATGTTTTCGCCGATGGTGCTGATTTTTTCATTCAGCAGTTGAGAAATGGTCTTGTCTTGATCTTTAACGAAGGCTTGTTCAAGCAAACAGTATTCTTCATAGAACTTGCTGATACGTCCTTCAACCATTTTTTCAACAATTTTCTCAGGCTTGCCTTCGTTCAGGGCTTGAGCCTTCAGAATTTCTTTTTCTTTCTCTACAGCTTCAGCAGGCACTTCTTCACGACGAACATACAGCGGATTTGCTGCAGCGATCTGCATAGCGATGTCGCGTGCGAATTCTCTGAAAGAATCCGTTTTACCTACGAAGTCAGTTTCGCAGTTAATTTCAACAAGTACACCGATACGTCCGCCAGCATGGATATAAGATTCAACAACACCTTCAGTGGCAATACGTCCAGCTTTGTTCGCAGCTGCGGAGAGGCCTTTTTCACGAAGCAATTCCGCTGCTTTTGTAATGTCGTTATTCGCTTCTTCGAGCGCTTTTTTGCAATCCAGCATTCCTGCGCCTGTTCTTTCGCGAAGTTCTTTTACTGCTTTTGCATCTACTGCCATTGTTAATTCCCTCCAGATAATTGTCGTTATGTTACATGTTTCATGTCTATTATCCTAAAAAAAGGGCAGTGAGAGGTTATCCACCTGCCAACCACCCTTTTCATTTAAGTTCTTGTTAAGTTCCAGACACTACTTAAGCTGTAGTTGTATCTTCGCCCTGGTGAGCTTCTACAACAGCATCAGCCATTTTACCAGTAAGCAATTTCACGGCGCGGATTGCGTCGTCATTACCCGGGATTACGTAGTCGATTTCATCCGGATCACAGTTAGTATCAACGATAGCTACGATAGGGATACCCAGTTTGCGAGCTTCTGCAACAGCGATACGCTCTTTACGCGGGTCAATGATGAACAGCGCGCTAGGAAGACCTTTCATGTTCTTGATACCGCCCAGGAATTTCTCAAGACGATCTTTCTCTTTGCGGAGAAGGATTACTTCTTTCTTAGGCAGAACTGCGAAGGTACCATCTTCTTCCCAAAGTTCCAATTTCTTCAGACGGTCAATCCGTTTCTGAATAGTCTGGAAGTTAGTCAGAGTACCACCGAGCCAACGTTGGTTAATGAAGAACATACCCGAACGTTCAGCTTCTTCTTTTACGGAATCTTGTGCTTGTTTCTTTGTTCCTACGAATAGGATTGTGCCGTTGTCGCCAGCGACGCTTTTTACAAAGTTGTAAGCTTCCTCTACCTTTTTAACCGTTTTTTGCAGGTCAATAATGTAAATTCCGTTTCTTTCAGTGAAGATATAACGATCCATCTTTGGATTCCAACGACGAGTCTGATGACCGAAGTGTACCCCAGCTTCGAGAAGCTGCTTCATGGAGATTACTGCCATCTTCACACACCTCCTAGTATTGGTTTTTTGTGTGTCTCCTCCGCCGCGTGTCATTTTCCTACAAGACTTTCTTCAGAAGAAAGCACCCCTTGTCGAAATCAACCGGCGTGTGTTTTAACACCGTTTATTACTATAACATAATAAAATAACGTATGCAACGCTTCATATGAATTTCTTCGGCGAATTTACTTTACGGTAATTAATTTGTCAATGATAGAATTAATACTCTCATCCTTTGTAAAGCTGTACCCGCCATATTGAATTCTGGTATTAGCTTTGCGGCTGTCCGCACTTTTCAAAAACTCTGCTTTGTCCTCAATGACTCCGGCTTCTTCCAAAAGATCCGCAGTCTCAGAGAGTGTTATTCCTGTAGGGATTTTAACGGAAATGGCGCCTGAAGGAGCAGGTGTAGTAGGCGGATTAACTGACGAAGATGTCACCTTTGGCTTAACAGCAGCCGATGTAGATGGATTAGCAGGCGTCGAAGGTTTCACAGGTTTATTAGCATCTGTGGGTTTAGTGGCAGCCTTTGGCGAAGCAGCAGGAGATGCTTGTGGTGAAGCAGATGGCTTAGGAGAGCCAGAGATTGCTGAAGTATTCTTTTCTTTTGCAGCGTCCTCTGCATCCTTCCCTGCATTTTCCCCACCCTCAACTGGTTTTTCTGCTGCAGGATCATTAATAGTTAAGTTGAGTTTGGCCGCTTCCTTGACCAGCTCATCTTTGGTCATAGGAGCAGCTCCTCCCGAGAGCATTACTTGCAGGAGCAACGCGCCGATAATCAACCCTGCACCAAGTCCAAACATGAATGAACGATTCTTGATCACACGGACTCCTCCTGTTTGGCCAGCTGCAAAATCAGCTGAACTTCACCACGCTGAAGTCCTGCCGTCTTAGCAATGGAGTCGATAGATTTCCCTTGTTCATGAAGTTCAAACAACCGGGGATAACGCTGTTTGATTGAACTTACCGGTTTCGGTTTGGGAACAGGTGCTTCAGTTACTGTCTCGGATTGCACATTCTGGTCAGGAACTTGAGGAACAGACACATTCCCCTTTCCAAAAGCCGCTGACAGCTGCAAGAGGCTTTTCTCCTCAGAGGTCAGTCTGGCATCAAGCAGCATTGAGTTTTTTTGCAACTCAGCCAACTGCTCCTTCAATCCGGTAATCTCCTCTTGAAGTGCTGTCCGGTTATTCTGCGACTGTTGCTTGATACTGCTGACCAGTTGTAGCATGTTGTCATGATCACGCTCTATGTCTGCCATATACAATTCAAGCGCGGCTTCCGTTTCTTTTAGGCTCTGTCTGTCTGCTGACTCTTCCTTAGCACGAGCTGGCAGTCTCAGGGCATAAACGATAACGACAGCGCCTACCAGCACGATGTATACCCATGGTTGCAAGTGCCATATCTCCTTTTGAAGTTCAATTCAAGAATATTATAGACTCAGGTCAATACGACGCCCCTTATAAGGATGCTCAGCGTCATGACTGGTCTCCGGCTTCTGATGTTTATGAGGGTTTGAATGGGAGCCGGATTGATGTTGTCCGCTTCCGTCATCACGCAAAGCAGATTCAGCAGACTCATCCACTTCACTGCTCCGATGGGCGAGCTGCTCCGTTCCTTTTACATTCTGATCGGCCAGCTGCTGCTGATCCAGCGCTGGCCGATGCTGCAGCCCATTTTGAATTTTACCCGCCTCGGTTGTCCGGGGTACAGCAATTTGGAGTTCCACTGGTTTCAGGCTCATACTACCCTCTCCTCACTGAAGTGGTTACAGAAGCGGTCTGCCAAATTTATACATTTGGGATCATGGATATATCTCCATCGCTGTAAATGAAGGTAACCCGTTCTGTTGTGTCCTTAACGAAACGGGTATACCTGCCGATCACAATTTTAGAACCTCCATAGATGGTTTTAATAACTTCTACTTTAGCTCTGCCTGTGTCTTCAAGTATTTTCTCGATCTCAAGCACGCGCTCTTTGAGCTTTTTCTCTTCTCGCATATGGGAATTCTTAGTGGCGTTCAGTTTCACACGAAGTGCCACTTTATCTGGAGAGAGCTGACCATTGTTTGCAAGCTGATTCAGCAGATACAAAGCTTTGTTGGTCTTATCTTCATTGTCAAGCAGCTGGCGAAGTTCCTGGCGGAGATCATTGATCTCATTTCTCAGCTGGGGTACTACCCCTACTTCAATCGCCGTTGCTGTCGACATCGTGTTACCGATGGTTCGCGCCACAACACGCTCACCAGCCTGAACTACTCCGCCAACGATCAAGCCCTTCGTTCCACTGCACAAGACATCCCTGCCAGCCTTGATATTGGAATGCATCACGCTCTGTGACACAATAACATCCTCACCTGCTACTACATTCCCATCCTGAATGAAGGAAACCTTCACATTTTTACCTGCGCTTACAAGTCCTTTATTATAACCTATAATTCCTCCGGTAATTTCGATTGAACCGCCTGAGATCAACTCCGCACCTTCAACCCCCCCAATTACACGGATATCGCCTGCAGATTTGACGGTAAACCCCGTCAGTACGTTACCGCGTATTACAACCGTCCCGACAAAATCAATATTGCCTGTGCTGTAATCCACATCCCCGTTCACTTCATATATAGGGAAAACATTGATCTTCCCTTTATCTGTTAAAGTGATTAGTCCATCTATGGCCGCATACATAGCCGTCTCTTCCTGATCGACAAGCACGTTCTTTCCCACTTTGAAATGAACTTCTTTGCCCGGTTTGAACGGCATCTCTTCACCAGTAACCATTGTACCGGTTTTGCCTGGACGAGGGGGAACGACTCTGGCGATAATCTGACCTTTCAAAACATTATGAAGGCGAACAAGGTCCTTGTAATCCACTTTCCCATCTGCCGTCTCCAGTGGTTTGCGGTCCTCTTCCAGATCGACAGAGAGTACTACGCGACCGTCTTCACCGTTCACAGCAGGTTGTCCTATCGCTATAGGCACCCTGCTAAAAAAGTATTCCTCCGGATTGCTGCTGATCCGTTGAACGATATCCTGCTGAATCCCGTAATGAATATTATGACTTTTCAGGAAGCTTTCCAGATCTTCTACCGTACAAGTGAAATTTTCATCCTTTTTCGAAAACTGAAGGTAAGCAATCCCCTTATCCTCCGAAAAGGTAATACTGATATACTGGCTCAAAACATAATGACCGATCAAATTTTGCTCCCCCTTGTCACCGTCGCCCGGTTAATCGTTTTGCATGAGAAGATCACGATTTTTTTCGAGTGTTCCTCTCAGCCGCAAAATGGCTTTCGAATGAAGCTGCGAAATCCGTGAAGGAGACAGGGACATCACCTCGGCGATCTCGCTCAAAGATAAATCTTCATAATATAAAAGGGACACGACTGTCCGTTCTTTCACTGTTAGCTTCTCGATGCCTTTGGTCAGGGTATCACGTAAATAGAATTCATTTACTTTTCGATCTGGATTCTTGGCTTTATCATCCACCAATATTGACAAGCGAGTCTCTGATTCTTCTTCCCGGATAGGGTCTTCCAGTGAGCAAAGTGACATGACTGCCACATCTTGCAACATATTCTGAAACTCCGGCTCCGATATATTCAGATATTGGCTCATTTCCTCGTCACTCACGGATCTCAAGTATTTCTGTTCGAGCTGTTGGTAGGCGTCCTCAATTTTCTTTGCTTTTTCCCTAACCGATCTGGGAACCCAATCACTTTGCCGCAAAGAATCCAGGATCGCTCCCCGCACCCGCCAGGAAGCATAGGTCTGAAACTGCAGACCACGCTTGTAATCAAACTTTTCTATTGCATCAATCAAACCCATCACACCATTACTGGCCAAATCATCTTTGGATACATTCTTGGGCAAACCAACTGCTAAACGGCTGGATACGTAATCAACAATATGGAGATAACTCTCAATCAGTTTCTTCTTGGCTTCAGGGTTCCCGTGTTCTTTCCACTGTTCCCAGAGACCATCCGTTTCCGATTGAGAAGTTTTATGCTCGTTCAATGGCTTTCACCCTTCCCAAAGTTTAGTCAGCAGGCATAGACAGAACCCGCTTATTCTTCTTTCAGGTGACGAACGGCCTTGGCCAATTCTTCAGGATCTTTCAAAGTGACTAATTTGGGAGGCTGAAGCGGTGTAAAGCCCTTCACATTCACACTCCCCTGTTCCGGTTTCTGTTGCAACATATTGATTAATTCCTCATCTTCACCCGGAGTGCTGATATCAAAATTGTTACCAAGGGTTTCATGCCCCTCATTGGAAGTTGTCTCGGCATTCTCCGGGGACCCGGATTGCTTAACAATAAAACCCAATACCCATCTTAAGAGGAAGGCAAGCAGAAACCAGACAATAAATCCAAAAAAACCTCGAATCAGACTGGTTCCTAGCAAGTTATGCCCATGGTTTATTAGAAAGGTAAAGCAAAAGCCCAACAATCCAAACAACAGACTTAATAGAATTTTACCATTCATCGCTATATTTCCTTAGTGCCTTTTTGAACACTGCGAATATACAATATTCCAGTGTTGCAGGCAATTTCTATCGTGCGTCCAAAATTCCCGCCTGTATCTTCTGCAATCAGCGGAATGTTCAAATCTTGTAGGGCAATCTTGCAGGATTCCACATTACGAGGCCCGATCCTCATGGTGTCACTCCCCCCGGCAAAGGCGAACATCTGAGAGCCACCAGCCATTTTGGCTACAAGACGGCTCCGGACGGCGCCAAGCGCAAGCAAGCGGGATAATAGCTCCGGCAAAGCGGTATCCGCAAATTTGGCGATATTCATCTGCCCGTCCCGAGCGATTTCGGATGAGGGCAGCATGACATGCGCCATCCCTGCAATCTTTTTCCCAGGATCGAACAATGTTACTCCAACGCAGGAGCCAAGTCCAGTTGTCCGGACAAGGCTTTCTTGACTGCCTACGTTAAGATCCGCCATGCCTACTTTGATGATGCTTTGTTCTTCAATCATTTTCAAACGGTACTCCTAATGATTTGAAAATTTTCGGGAAAGATTCCGGATCGGGAATAAGGAAAAATTGTCCCTCTATTTCATGTTGTCCTTCAAGAAAGGTCGTATCAATCAGCAATGCGTCATCCCCCATTTGCCCGAACTGCAGCAGACCATAGCTCAATATCGCTCCAGCCATGTCCATTGCAAGTGCAGGTACTGTTGGGTACATAGACAATGAAGTGAAGTCGGCAAGAGAGGATAAATAGGAACCTGCAAGAATATTCCCGATTTCGTTAAGGGCGGAAAGTTCCATCTCTCCCAATTCTTCACCCTCCGAGAGCTCAATGCCTGCGATTCGGCTAAGCAGGTTTTTTGCAGCTTCTGGTGAAAGTATGAAGAACAAATTTCCCGGCGCTTCACCTTCTACTCTTAAGAATACAGCATATACCAGCTCTTCGGCACCACCGACTTTGTCGGTAATTTCATCAAAATTCAGAAGTTGCACTTTGGGGACAGCCATATCAATCGGTTTGCCCAGCAGCTGGGACAACGCGGTGGCTGCGTTGCCGGCTCCAATATTCCCGACTTCTTTGAGCACATCCATTTTAAAATCTTTAAAGTTTTTGAAGAGCTCCACAGGTTAGCCCTCTAGACTTTCCAATTGCACGATTTCGTTCTTGTTCAGCACTTCTGACAAGTTGAGCATGATCAGCAAACGATCTTCTCCAATCTTGGCCACCCCGTCAAGGTATTTAGCTTTGATGCCCCCAACAACATCCGGAGGTGTATCAATGGAATCCTTGTTCAGGTCAATAACATCATTAGCAGAATCAACAATAAAGCCAACTTCCATATCATTAACATTCACAATGATTACACGGGTCTGATCCGTATGCTCCGCTTCCGCAATACCAAAACGGCCGCGCAAATCAATAACCGGAATAACCACACCGCGTAGGTTAATGACTCCTTTAATAAAGGAAAACGTCTTGGGGACGCGCGTAATCGGCATCATCCGCTCGATGGTTTGTACTTTATCCACTTCAATGCCATATTCTTCAGTTCCAAGTTTAAACACAATCACCTTAATATCTTCAGCCATGGAATGAACCTCCCTGTTCTATCCTAATTATTTAATAAAAGCGTTCGGATCAATAATGAGTGCGACTTGTCCGTCACCGAGAATAGTAGCACCTGAAATGCCTTGAACCTCCGGCAAATATTTGCCCAGATTCTTGATCACTATTTCGTTCTGCCCAATAAAATCTTGAACTGCGAGGGCAACCAGACGCTCTCCCTTGCGTACCACCACGATTTCAATCTCTTCTTCCGTGCTTTCATCATAATCCGGAACGGAGAAGATCTTACTAAGAGAAACCAGTGGAATATGAGTGTTACGGAATTCCAGCATTTTGTTGCCGTGAATGGACCGGATCTGGGATTGCTTCACGATGCCAGTTTCTACAATGGATGAGAGCGGAATTGCATATTTCTCCGAGCCCAACCGCACAAGCATTGCTGCGATAATAGACAGGGTCAGTGGAAGCTGTACCGAGAAGTTGGTGCCTTTGCCTTGAGTGGAATAGACTACCACGTTCCCGCCCAGCGAAGTAATTTTTGATTTGACGACATCTAGTCCAACACCGCGGCCAGATACGTCGGAGATCACCTCAGCGGTGCTGAATCCTGGAGCGAACAAGAGCTGTATAGCCTCATCATCAGAGTAATTCGATGCTTGCTCCTGGGTAAGTATCCCTTTTTTTATCGCAGACTGCAAAATCTTTTGTGGGTTAATTCCAGCCCCGTCATCTTCGATTTCGATAAAGACATGATTGCCGCTATGAAATGCCCGCAAGTTCACTGTTCCTGTATCCGACTTACCGGATGCTAAACGTTCCTGTATTCCTTCAACGCCATGGTCTACAGCATTTCGCAGCAAATGTACCAACGGATCACCAATCTCATCAATAACCGTACGGTCCAATTCCGTCTCGGCACCAGTAACAACTAGATCGATCTTCTTATCTAATGATTTGGCCAAATCCCGAACCATACGCGGAAAACGATTAAATACAGTATCAACAGGAACCATGCGCAGCTTCATAACAATATTCTGAAGATCACCGCTGACCCTGCCCATGTGCTCGACTGTTTCTGTCAGGTCCCCATTCTGGACTTCTGAAGCAAGCTGTTCCAGGCGAACACGGTCAATCAAGAGTTCACTGAACAAGTTCATCAGCACATCAAGGCGTTCAATGTCTACACGAATGGTCCGCGAAGGCGCCCCTCCGGTTCTGGCTGGTGATGCTTTGGATTCTTCTTTGGCATGTGCTTCAGCTGCAGGTGAAGCATTACTGTTGCCCGCAGCAGGAGCGGATGGTTTAACAGGTGCGGGTGCTTCTGAAGTAGCCGCCACCGTTTCCTGACCCATTTGACGCAGCGATTCCTGATCAAGCGCTACCGCAGTGACCTTGTCGATCTCCGACAGATTCAAGATCATCGCCTGAATTTCACTTGCTTCCTTCTGTGTTATGTAATAGAGCGAGAAGCCATAATCAAATTTCTCCTGCTCTATATCCTGAACCGAAGGGAAGGATTTAACAACCTCGCCCGAACGTTCGAGGAGATCAAAGACCATATATGCCCGTACTGCTTTGAGCTGGCAGTCCTTGCGGATTGCAACATCAACATAAAGCACTTTATGACCTTCCTGGAGTGACTGCTCCAGAACAGAGTATTGAAACTCATCAAGGTATACGGGAGCGTCTGCAGCCTTTGGAGCCGCTGCTGCAGCCTCAGGCACAGCACCGGCAGCAGTTGGGATCTCACCGCGGACAATCGCCTGCAATGAAGCAACAATAGCCGATACATCGGCCTTGCCTTCTCCACCGCCCGTAATATCCTCAACCATGGATTCAAGGGCATCCAGACTTTTGAACAGTGTGTCAAAAATGAAATCCTGCATCCGCAACTTGTTATTTCGCACTAAATCCAGAACATTTTCCATTTGGTGAGTAAGTGAAGCCAAATCTTCAAAGCCCATTGTAGCTGCCATACCCTTTAAAGTATGTGCTGAGCGGAAAATGACTTGCACAATGCTCAGGTCTTCAGGATTTGCTTCAAGCCCCATCATACTTTCGTTCAATGACTGCAGATGATCATTTGACTCATCAATAAACATGGATAAATATTGGTTCATGTCCACTAACGAGCACCTCCCCTTCAAGTTCACTTGTCCGTTATTTAACGGCTTGTACCAGCCTTGGAGCAATTTCTTGCAACGGCAGGATATGTCTTACACAATGCAACTCCACTGCAGATCGCGGCATCCCGTAGACTACGCAGGTTTCTTCGCTTTCAGCAAAAGTGGAAGTTACACCCGAATCATAAAGAGATTTCATCATTTTGGCGCCATCGCTTCCCATCCCGGTCATAATCACTGCGTGTCTCTCCAGTGATGTATAAGGGAGGATGGATTCGAAGAGGATATCCACGGAAGGACGATGTCCATTTCGGGCTTCTCCCAAAGTGAGATCAATTGCATACTGACCTCCTGCTGCCGGAACAACCCTCATATGATAACCCCCAGGAGCAATATATGCCGCCCCCTTACGCAGAATCATACCCTGCTCTGCTTCTGCAACTTCGAGAGGACTGAACGTATTGAGCCTCTGGGCCAGCGACTTGGTGAAATTGGGCGGCATATGCTGCACAATAACAATCGGTGCCGGGAAATCAGCAGGGATATTTTCGAGAAATGCTTTGAGAGCCCTTGGTCCTCCTGTGGAACAACCAACAGCAACCAGCTTACTCAAACCTGTATACGAGGATTTATGTTCCCCTGTAACAGAAGGATGATCATTTTTGGGGCCAGATGAAGTTAGAGGTGCCTGCCTTGTATCCGGTAGTGCCGGTCTGGCTTGCTCCTTCGAAAGGTTTTTCAAAGTATCAGTTGCCGATTTAGGAGGTGTAATCGACGGTTTGGCTCCCATCGGAGCTGAAGCGTTCTCCTTAGCTGTTCTACCCGGCGAACTTTTACCCTTATTCTGCTCTGTAGCAAGATTCGCTTCCTGTTTTCCCTTAGGCTTTTCTACTAATTTGCTTGCAGGATCCGGGAATTTCTTAATAGGCTCCAGTATCCTTTTGGCAGGATTGCGGATCGGCTCAGGTACAGTCGATACTTCCGCGGCCGGAAGCTCGGGCGTCTTATATGAAGTAGCTCTGGCTTCACGCTGCTTACGGGCAAGCATAGCCTCATTCATTTGCTCCCTCAGCGCTACACCCACAGATATAATGTCCTGCGAGTTTGAAATGGAAGGTTTGCGAATAAAATCAAACGCACCCGATTCCAATGCCAGAATGGTCTCCTTCATTCCCTCTTCATTGATGCCAGAGAGCATAATTACCGGCAGCGGACGCTTTGCCATTATTATTTTAAGCGCCTCCAGGCCGTTCATCTCCGGCATTTCAACATCCATGGTTACTAGATCCGGAGATAATTCATTTACTTTTTCAATGGCTTCACGGCCGTTCGCCGCTGTTGCAGCTACCTGAAAGTTAGCGTCATTTTCTATTAAATCAGAGATGATTTTACGCATAAACGCAGAATCATCAACAACTAAAACTCGATATGGCTTCATACCATTTCCACCTCTGTTCCTCAAATTCAGAACAATTCATGTGTTCGCTTCAACCACCTGCTGATAAATCCCTTGATGCCTTGAACTTTAGTGGTGTCTGCCGAATCTGCGGCCAAATAGCTTAGCGCAAGCCGATGTACATCTTTGGCAGCCGCACTGTTCGGAAAAGCCACTGAGAATGGAATTTGCTTCTTCACTGCCTGAACCACATGAGTATCACTGCTGATAAATCCAAGAAAAGAAATCTCCAGCTGCAAAAAACGATTGGCCGCCATACGAATCTTGTCACTGGTTACAGCTGCTTCTTTCTCATCCCCCGCCTGATTAACGATCAGTTTGAATGAAATATCAGGATGGGAGTTGTTCACTACCTTTATCAGTGCATAAGCATCAGTTATTGCAGTAGGCTCTGGTGTAGTCACCACAAGGCAGTCATCTGCTGAGGTGATGAATTTCATCGTCTCTTTAGAGAGCCCGGCTCCTGTATCAAACAGAATATAATCCATGGAGTCCGCAATCCCGGCAATCTGGTCAGTAAAATAGCTCAAGTCCGCCTCTGAGAGTGAAAAAAGCTCATCCATTCCCGAACCCCCTGCGATAAACGGAAGCCCGGTAGGGCCTTTCTGGATGATCTTGCTGATGTCAGCCTCTCTTTTCAATAAATGATAGAGGTTGTATCTGGCTGACACCCCCATAAGCACATCTATATTGGCCATACCAATATCTGCATCGAACAAAAGCACTCTCTTACCCAACGCTTTAAGTGCGAGCGCAAAGTTCAAGGTGAAATTCGATTTACCGACTCCACCCTTCCCACTACAGACGGTGATAATCCGGGCTGATGTCCCTCCACCGGAGGATCGTTTGGGCTCCTGGCTGGACACAAGCTGTCTCAGGGATTGCGCCTGATCCATCATTCGCCTCCTGTTCCCAAAATCATCCCGCTGATCTGTTCTTTGGTAGCCAACAGCAGATCATCAGGGACATTCTGACCGTTGGTAATATATGAAAGCTTAAGCGGAAAATCATTCAACACATTGAAAAGCGGTCCAAAGCTTCCAGTCTCATCAAGCTTGGTAAAGATGACTTTATCCAGCTGGTAGCGACCAAAATGTTCGGCGATTTTTTTCATATCCCGGCTTTTTGATGTTAGGCTGAGCACCAGAAAGGTCTCACTCTTAAGCTCTTTGGCCAGCAGACTCTGAAGTTCTGCAACCAGCATCTCGTTGCGGTAATTACGGCCAGCTGTATCCATTAATACCAGATCGCAGCCTTCCAATCGGAACAAAGCTCTCTGCAGATCACCAGGTGACTGAACTACCTCAAGCGGCATATTCAGTATAGCTGCATAAGTTCGAAGCTGCTCAACAGCCGAAATACGATACGTATCGGAGGTTATTAACCCTACCTTTCGTCCTTGCTTGAAAAGCTGTTCAGCAGCTAACTTGGCAATCGTAGTTGTCTTTCCCACACCCGTAGGGCCGGCAATATAGACAATCCGTGTATCTGGTGCAATACCGCTTGCAATACGTCCGGACAAAAAAGCTTCCATCTGGGTTTCAAGCATTTCACCGAACTGCTGTGGGAGCCATGTACGACCTTCTTCACTCCATTGTTCAAAGATATTGCTGATCCACTCATCCACCAGGATGACATCTGTCTCCTGCTCAATCAGACGGTTTCTCAGCTCTTCTAATGGTTCTGGAAGCTCAACCGCGCCAGAAGAATACCGTGCGATCCGCTCCATCCATTGTTTCATATCCCGTATTTCCCTGAGAACTTCACCCTCCAAATCAGGCGGTGCAGCCGCAACAGAACTCTTTCCCCTTGCCTCATCTATTGATGACATATTGGGATAATGGCCAACTGCAGGAGAAGATTGCTGCAAATGTGTATCTGTCTCAAAGAATTCTTCATCCTTATCAAGATCCACTGCTGGCAACACTGCTACAGCTGCACTTTTCTCTGATGCATCAGACAAGGCAGCGGCGATCTCGGCAAAAGCCCGTTTCGCCGCTGCCTCGTTCGCCGAGGAAGATGCTACAGCCACAGTTTCACTAGCATCACCTGCTGCAGGCACCGAAGAAGCAGCCGCAGCTTTCTGATATGCTTGTGGAACTGCGTTCCGCGGAATGCTCGGAGGAGCTGCCGGTTTTTTTCCGGAAGCAGCCGGCTTTTGCGCATCCTCAACAGCCGCGACAACCTCGATCTTTTTCTTTTTGAACATTCCCATGAAACCGCCAACTTTGACCTCTTTGGTGCTTAAGATGACGGCATCACTTCCCAGCTCGGTGCGGATGGAATGCATGGCGTCAGGCATCGTATCGACCACATAACGCTTCACTCTCATAGATTCACCACCCCAACGCTTTGAATTTCAATATTTGGCTCCAGTTCACTGTAAGATAGTACTGGAATGTCCTGCATGGTCCGCTCAATCACTTGACGTAAATACATCCGTATCGTTGGTGAAGTTAACACGATAGGCTGCTGTCCGGATTGAAGAAGGCGGTTAATTTGCTCTGTAAGACGCTGGTACACTGTCTGTGTAGAGACTGGATCCAGTGCGAGATAGCTGCCTTGTTCCGTCTGCTGCACACTTTCGGAAATTTTCTTTTCCAAATTCGGACCGACAGTAATGACCCGCAGTGTCTCACCGGCTTGCGAAAATTGTTGGGTAATTTGTCTGGACAAGGATTGACGGACATATTCAGTTAGAATATCAGGATCTTTGGTATAGGTACCGTAATCAGCCAGAGTTTCAAAAATAGTCACCAAGTCACGGATAGATATTTTTTCACGCAGCAGCTTGCCTAATACCTTCTGTACATCGCCAATTGCCAAAACAGAAGGGATCAGTTCATCCACGAGCACAGGATAATTCTCGCGAAGATTGTCAACCAGCTGTTTGGTCTCCTGTCGTCCAAGCAGTTCGTGCCCATAACGTTTGATAAGCTCAGTCAAATGAGTAGCCACTACGGATGGTGGATCAACTACTGTATATCCCGATAATTCTGCTCTTTCCTTGACGGACTCTTCAATCCACAATGCAGGTAGACCAAACGATGGTTCCACTGTCTCAATGCCATGAATCGACTCGTCATCATACCCAGGACTCATTGCCAAATAGTGATTAAGTAATAATTCACCACCGCCAACGTTATTTCCTTTAATTTTTATAACATATTCATTCGGTTTTAGTTGAATATTGTCGCGAATACGAATCACAGGAACTACCAGACCCATCTCCAGTGCGCATTGACGCCTGATCATAATAATCCGGTCAAGCAAGTCTCCACCCTGCCCCGTATCTGCCAGCGGAATAAGCCCGTATCCAAACTCAAATTCAATCGGATCTACAGTCAGTAAGTTGATTACACTTTCCGGACTTCGGACTTCTTCGATCTGTTTTTCTTCAACCAGCTGTTCATCTGCAATTTGCTTACGATTAGCCTTTTGGCTCATACTATAAGCTGCATATCCCATTAAGCCAGCTAAAGGCAGCGTTGACATGATAGTAATAGGTGTGAAGAATCCAAGAAAAGCGATGGTTATCGCTACAATGTACAGAAGTTTAGGATAAGACAAGAGCTGACCGGTCAAATCTTCAGCCAGATTGCCGTCCGATGCTGCGCGGGTAACAATCAGACCGGCTGCGGTAGAGATAAGCAGTGCAGGAATCTGGCTGACCAGACCATCCCCGATCGTTAATACGGAGTAGGTCGAGAGCGCATCCTGAAAACCCATACCATGAACTGACATACCAATAATAAAACCGCCTACAAGGTTGATGATTAGGATGATGATACTGGCAATTGCGTCACCTTTGACAAATTTGCTGGCACCATCCATAGACCCGAAAAAGTCTGCCTCGCGTTCGATCTTGCGTCGACGTTCTCCCGCCTGTTGTTCATTAATCATACCGGCATTCAAGTCGGCATCGATACTCATCTGTTTCCCTGGCATCGCATCCAGTGTAAACCGTGCGCCTACCTCAGCTACGCGTTCTGAACCCTTTGTAATAACAATAAATTGCACAACCACGAGGATCAGAAACACAACAAAACCGATGGCGATCTGGCCACGGGCAATCCAACTGCCGAATGTAGCCACAACCTCACCGGCATGACCTTCCGAAAGAATCAGTTTGGTAGTGGAAAGGTTCAATGCAAGGCGAAACAAAGTTGTAATCAACAGCAGTGAGGGGAAAATCGAGAACTGCAGCGGGTCCTTTGTATTCATTGCCACTAATATAATGGTTAAGGCTATCGAAATATTGATAATTAGCAGTACATCCAGAAGCCAAGCCGGGATGGGCAGAATCATCATAAGCACTATACCGATAATACCCAGTAAAACTGTTAGATCTCTTGCTTTCAATGTCCTCAACCTCCCCCGACTTATCTCCTCTTACCTTTAAGCTTATATACGTAGGCTAGTACTTCTGCAACTGCCTGGAACAGATCCGCAGGCACTACATCACCAATCTCCGCTCTTTGAAACAACGCCCTCGCGAGCGGTTTGTTCTCCATAGTCATAACCCCATGCTCCTTGGCCAACTCCCGGATGCGGAGCGCTACATGATCCTGGCCTTTTGCAATAATCTGTGGTGCTTCCATTTGAGAACCGTCGTATTTCAAAGCGACTGCAAAGTGTGTAGGATTGGTAATAATAACATCCGCCTTGGGTATCTCTTGCATCATGCGCTGCATAGCCATTCTTCTCTGACGCTCCCTGATCTTGCCTTTGATAATGGGGTCGCCTTCCATTTTTTTGTACTCATCCTTAATGTCCTGCTTCGACATTTTGAGGCTTTTTTCGTGCTCATATTTCTGATAGATGTAATCAAGAGCCGCCATGATTAACAAAGCCGCTCCAATTTTGATGCCGAGACTCATGGTGAGCTTAGCAGCGAACCGAAAAGCCCCTTCGGCATTCACATGAGACAATGCTGCAAAGCTTTCTTTCTGTCGCCAAAGCGTGCTATATACCAGATAGGCGATCAACACTAGTTTGAAAATCGATTTTAGAAACTCCACAAAAGAACGCATGGAGAAAATATTCTTGAATCCTTTGATCGGGTTAATTTTACTGAACTTTGGCGTGAGCCCTTCACTGGTTGCCATAAAACCCACCTGAGCCAAGTTAGCCACTAGGGCCAGCACAAAGGTAATTAAGAACAGCGGGGCCAGAAGAATAAGCATCTGCAAGCCATAGCTTTTAAACATCTCGGATACATTTTCCGGAGTCACTTGCATCAACATACGGTTCTGAAATACATCCGTATATAATGTAACTATCCGTTCTTTTATGAAGCTGCCAAACATCCTTAAGGTTAACAAAGCAGATAGCAATACCACAGCACCAGACAGTTCTGCACTTTTGGCTACCTGACCTTTTTTACGGGCGTCCTGCCGCTTCTTCGGGGTAGCCTTTTCTGTCTTGTCTCCCCCAAAATGCTGAAGATTAAGCCTATAACGTCTTGTCTTCGGCATCGCTCTCCCCCTTACAGCCACCTAAGGACTTTTCCCTATCAAGCCCAGCAAATTGTGCATAGACTCAAACATTATGTCGAATAAATTCTGGAACAATCCTGCCAGACTAGGCATCAATAGTAAAAGCAAAACAAGTCCAATAATGATCTTGAGCGGAACCCCGATGACAAATACGTTATACTGTGGAGCCGTTCTGGCCAAAAATGCTAGTCCAATATCCGTAAGAAAAAGTGCTGTAACCAGAGGAGCCGATATTTGAAAAGCCAGCATAAATGACTGTGAAAACGAGCGGACCAGAAATTGTCCCAGGCTTCCGTCTATCATTTTAAACAGTAGATTATTATCTATTGGAACCCACTTATAACTGTATACAATCGCATCCAGCATATAATGGTGTCCGTTCATACTCAGAAACAGCAACAGGGCAATCATATACTTGAAGTTCCCGATGACAGGAGCTGAAGTCCCGGTCATTGGATCAATAACATTGGCAATACCAAATCCAATCTGGATATCGATGAATGAACCGGCCGTCTGTATGGCCATAAACATCAGATAAGCAATGAAACCGAGCAGCAAGCCAATTAAGGCTTCGCGGGCAATCAACAAAATATATGACAGATCCTGTGGAACAGTGATGTTCGTCCCTCCTGAGCTGAAAACAACCATCGCCACAAAAAAGGATAATCCAATTTTGAAGGTGGTTGGCACTCCCTGTGAAGAAAAAACCGGTACCACAACAAAAAAAGCGGAAATTCGACAAAAAATCAACAAAAAGACGGGGAAACTTTGCAACAAGTTATCCATATCCATCCTTTTAACCGATGTACATATGGAGATTGCCCAAAATTTGTGATGTAAAGTCTACCAGCTTCGTAATAATCCATGGTCCGAACAACAGCAACGCGAGCATTACAGCAACAATTTTCGGTATAAACGCCAATGTCTGCTCCTGAATCTGCGTCGTGGCCTGGAATATACTGACAATCAGTCCTACCACCAGACCAAGAATCAGCATGGGAGCGCTTGTTTCGAGCACTAAATATACGGCTTGGCCGGCTAGACCAATAATAAATTCCGTATTCATCCCTTATGCCTCCTCTTGCATCTCAGGTGTTAAAACTTAACAACAGTGATTTAATGACTAAGTACCACCCGTCTACCAGTACAAAGAGCATTATTTTGAATGGTAATGAAATCATTACCGGCGGCAGCATCATCATCCCCATCGCCATCAGGGTGCTGGCTACCACAATATCTATAATCAGAAAAGGTATAAAAATCATAAATCCCATCGTAAAGGCTTTTTTCATTTCTCCGATAGCAAAAGCGGGCACGATCACTGTCAAAGGAATATCGCTGTATGTTGCAGGCTTAACTGAAGCCTTGTTACCGGTATAATTCATAAACAGCAACAAATCCTTGGTATTAGTCTGCTTGAACATAAATTCCTTCATGGGATCTGCCGCTTTGTTAAGCGCCTCGGTCTGCGTAAGCGTCCCCTTCATGTACGGCTGTAGCGCTGTCTCGTTCACTGTCGCCAACGTCGGAGACATTATGAAGAGTGTCAAGAACAAAGCTAGTCCTACAAGCACCTGATTGGGTGGCATCTGCTGTGTTCCAAGTGAGGTTCTCACAAAGCCTAGAACGATGACAATCCGGGTGAAACTGGTCATTAGTACAAGAAATGCCGGTGCCACGCTCAGAATCGTTACAAGAAGCAGAATAGAAATGGAACTGGTACCACTACTCGAGCCATTACTGCCTCCAACCTTAATATCAATATTAGGGATTGGATCTGCATGAACGGGGTGAATCAGTAGTGCACTGAATACAACCAATAGTAGTAAGGAAAAAATCAGTTTATTTTTCATAATCCCTCGACTCATCCTTGAGTTCATCATCACGAAGCAGCTCTTCCATTTTCCCTTTACGCTCTGGTGCCAGCGCAAGCTTGGATTGTAGTGTCTCGTAAAAAGAGGATGTTTCATTAAGTTCAATTTCCTGTGATGGTACTTCTCCACGGAATTTGGCTTTTATCTTGGCAATGAGTGGCAGAAGAATGTTATTCTGCCCTGAAGTTTGATCCTCAAATGCCGAAATGATTATCGCTACCTCAGCCGGGTCGGTGATTTTATCCAATATGGATATATTCTCACCGACCCCGATCAGATAGAGGCTGTCTCCAAGCTCAATAATCTGTATGGACTTGTTAGGCCCAAGGCCTAAAGCGCCTAGCGTACGGATGGAACGCCCACTCATCAGAGTCTGATTGCGGCGTCCCAGAAAACGGATAAGCAATACTATAAGCACAACAATAACCGCAAGGACAAAAATAACATTTAACAAATTCAGCAGATTGTTACCTGTTCCCAGATGCGGTTCTACAGTGACTGGCATAACTACTTATTACACACCCAGTGTTTTGTTGATTGCTTCAATAACACGGTCTGCCTGGAAAGGCTTCACAATAAAGTCCTTAGCACCCGCTTGGATTGCGTCAATAACCATAGCCTGCTGACCCATGGCAGAACACATGATGACTTTGGCGCTGGCATCTACTTTTTTAATTTCTTTAAGAGCGGCAATGCCGTCCATTTCAGGCATTGTGATATCCATCGTAATCAAATCGGGACGAAGCTCTTTAAATTTCTCAATAGCCTGTGACCCGTCCTGGGCTTCACCCACAACCTCAAATCCGTTTTTCGACAAAATGTCACGGATCATCATTCTCATAAATGCTGCATCGTCCACGATTAGAATTCGGTTAGCCATTTTTACAAAATCCTCCCTAAGTACGCTTTATTGTAATTTTTGAATTCGGTCCCACTGGCTGACGATATCCGTTACGCGAACACCGAAGTTTTCGTCTATAACTACGACTTCCCCTTTGGCAATCAGCTTGTTGTTAACAAGGATGTCTACAGGTTCACCAGCTAGCTTGTCCAACTCGATGATTGAGCCTTGCGACATTTCCAGAATATCTTTGATCTGCTTCTGGGTCCTTCCTAATTCTACGGTTACTCTCAGTGGTATGTCCATCAATAAATTTAAATTATTTTCGTCAATATTCCCAAAAGCGCCTGAGCTTAAGTTAGCAAACTGCACCGGTTGAACATTTACATTACGGTTAGGTGCGGGCTGCTGAGGCGGAGCCTGCTGATAAGGCATTCCTTGAGGCGGCATTCCATAAGCTGGCATCCCATAACCTGGCATTCCTGCAGGAGGATAATAATATCCTCCCTCCGGCATCCCCGGGTAGGCCGGCATACCTTGTGGCGGATATGGCGGTGGAACCGCTCCAGGCTGTGCTGGAGGCGTTTGCTGCACTGGAGGTGCTGCATGAGGTTCTGGGGTTGCTGACGGCTTAGGCGGAGCCTCTACAGCCGCTGCTGTCTCCTCTTCAGCTTGCGAAACATCTCCCAGAAGCATAGTCACCATATCTTTAGAGAACTGTACCGGAAGCAACTGCATAATGGTTGAATCAATGAGATCTCCAATCTTGAGCCGGAAGGATATCTGAATGAGTGTCTCATCCCCCGGAAGACTGCCAACGCCTTCTCCGCTAGACATATTCAGAATGTCGATTCCCGGAGGGGAAATATTCACAAAACGGTTAAATATAGTCGACATGGATGTAGCAGAAGAACCCATCATTTGGTTCATCGCTTCCTGAACCGCGCTGATGTGAATTTCATTCAGCTCTTCATCCTTAGGATCCCCTTCACCACCAAGCATTAGATCAGCAATGACCTGTGCATCTCTGATTTTAATGACCAAAGAATTGATGCCCTGAAACCCGTCTACATATTGTACATGTACTGCTACATGAGGTTTTGGGAAGGCTTCTTCAAATTCTCCACGTGTGATAATGGATACTTCAGGGGTAGTGATATCAACTTTCTTACCCAGCAGGGTTGACAGAGCAGTTGCTGCACTCCCGAATGTGATATTCCCTATCTCACCCAGTGCGTCCTGTTCAAAGGGGGTCAAGTAATCATCCACCGACTTTTTCGAAGGTGCTGACGATCCTTCCGCCGACTGTCTGAGCAGAGCATCTATTTCTTCTTGGGACAAATAATCTTTACTCGTCAAAATCTTCAACTCCTTCGCTGACTATCTCGTCTATTTGTACAGCTACACGCTCTTTAATCATCCCAGGACTTCCGATGAATTTCAGCTTGTCCCCCACCTTGATTGACAGTCCTGAATCCACATTCCTGTTGAGAGAAATGACGTCGCCGACGTTGAGCCCGAGAAATTCAGCAATGGATAAACTCGATTCACCCAACTCCGCCACAATCGGCAGCTGCGCTCTCTGAACTCTCGCCCGGATGGCCTCAAGCTCAACTTCATCCCGCGCTTTTTTTTCAGAAACAAACCATTGGTGTACGGACAGTCTGGACATGATAGGTTCAAGAACAACGTGCGGTATACACAGGTTGATCATCCCTGTCGTATCGCCAATTTTAGTACTTAAGGAAATAAGTGCTATGGTCTCATTGGGTGATACGATTTGCATAAATTGAGGATTTGTCTCCAAAGCCTCCATACGGGGATTGATATCAAGCACTGTCTTCCAGGCTTCCTGCAGGCTTTCAAAGCATCTGCTGAAAATCCTTTCCATAATAGTTGTTTCAATTTCAGTCAAAGCATTGATTTTGGAAGGTGCTGTTCCAAATCCCCCAAGCAGTCTATCCAGCATGGCAAAGGCTATATTCGGATGCACTTCCATCACCATTCGGCCTTCGAGCGGTTCAGCTTCAAAAATATTTAAGATCGTCATTTTCGGAATAGAGCGGATAAACTCATCATAAGGGAGCTGCTCGACTTGAACGACATTGATCTGTACGAAGGTGCGCAATTGGGCCGAAAAGTACGTCGTAAGATAGCGGGCAAAGTTATCGTGTATCCGGGTTAAGCTTCGGATATGATCCTTTGAGAAACGAACAGCCCGTTTGAAATCGTAAGAGCGGATTTTTTTCTGGGTTTCTTCTTTTTTCAGTTCGTCAGCATTCATTTCACCGGATGAAAGCGCGGCAAGCAGAGCATCAATTTCGTTTTGTGATAGTACATCAACCAATTCAATCACCCCCCTATCAAGAATAATCCTTCAGCAGCTACATGGAAGCCAAAATGAATTTAGTGAATTCGATCTGGGTTATAGTGCCTTCGGTCAAATTCTTATTAATTATATTCACCAGCTTGCTGCTGAATTGATCTTTGCCGCTAGCCCCATTGAGTTCTTCGGGCTTGGTATCGGCAATCGCCTTGATAATAAGCGGCGTGATTTTAATGGCCTTTATCTTTTCGAATTCTTCCTTGGACTTCGCAGAATCCAATTGGAACGCGATGTCTACTGAAAGGATATAATCGGGATCGGCAAGATTAGTTTTGATATCAGTGATTTGTGCAGTCAGTTCGACAATCTCATCAGCGCTGAGTTTTTTGGTCTCTACTTTCTGGACTGCCGTATTCACGTCGTTCGAATCACTCGGAAAGATCTTATCCATTAGTAAAAATGCAGCTACTACAATAAGAGTTATTGCTAATAAAATTGTAACGAGCCACGGCAGCATCTTCTTCATGAAAGCTCCTCCATTGACTGGACTTTAATGGTGGCAGCGTATGTGCCAATGTCCCTGTTATATTCACGGATCTTACGGATGACTTCATCGGCCTTTTCCAGCACAATCAGTCTTTTTCCAGTTACGAGCGTAATGTACGTATCCGGACTTTCTTCTACCATTTCAACCAATAAAGCATTTAAAAACATAGATGTACCATTCAATCTGGTTACCGAAATCATAACAGGCCTCCTAACAAAAAATAGGGGGAGGAGTTCCTCCCCCACGACTTCGCAATAACCTTTACACCAGAAGGCGAAACGTTACCATTATACAGCTAGTTTCTGATTATGGCTCCTCAAATTACCGCTTGAGGTTAACGACTTCCTGAAGCACTTCATCGGAGGTCGTAATGATGCGGGAGTTGGCCTGGAACCCGCGCTGGGAAACAATCATTTCTGTAAACTCACTGGTCAGATCCACATTTGACATCTCCAGTTGACCAGCTACAATTGCTCCTGTCCCTTCTTCAGTATTGTTGGCTGTTACGGGAGTGAGGGCTCCATCAGCGTTGGCGTTCAGCGTCATCCGGTAAAGATTGCCCCCGATCTTTTCCAAACCCTGTGGATTGCTCACCTTGGCCACACCGATTTTCGTATCAGAATCAATGGTTCCGTCTGCTAACGTCTGAAGAATTGTTCCGTCAGTAGAGATGGAGAATCCAGTAGCTCCCTCGTTCAATTGAATTGGATCACCATCTGAATTCAGCACATGAAGGCCATCCGAGGTTAGCAAATTCCGGCTGGAATCCACATGGAAATCACCAGCACGGGTCAGGAAAGGTGTCGCCTGATCTTCAGAGAGCTTCACCAGGAAGAAACCATCACCATCAATACGCAGGTCTGTCGGATTATTGGTTGTCATGGCACTACCAGCCAAATGCAAGGTATCGATCGAGCCAATACTGACCCCAAGCCCGATCTGCTTGGCATTCACCCCACCCTGACCACCATCAACAGGTGCTGTTACTCCAGATACCGTCTGGCTCATGATGTCTTTGAACATTACACGGCCTGATTTAAATCCAATGGTGTTAACGTTAGCAATGTTATTCCCGATAACGTCAAGCTTAGCCTGGAAACCGCGCATTCCTGAAACCCCTGAGTACATAGATCTTAACATTAATAAATTCCTCCCGGATTATGGAGTTCTGGAACTCCGTATTTATATTGAAATTGTTCATTGAGCTGTGGCCGCGTCAGTCGGTCGGCGGCCAATCCGGCTCTCCAGTAAGGACCAGCCGGTTTAAGAAATAATCACTGCACTATCAATTTGAGTGAATACATTGTCCTTCATGGAACTTCCATCCATAGCAGTTACTACTGTCCGGTTTGCTACACTTACAATTAAAGCCATATCGTTCATTAAAATAAGTGATTCTTTACTGCCTTTGGCTGCGGCCTTATCCACTGCAGAAGAGATCTGATCCAATTGGCTGCGGCCTAGTTCTATGCCTCTTTGCTCTAAACGTTTGGCTGCGTGATTGCTAAACTTCAGCATGTTCTTTTGCAGCACACTTTCAAATGAAACATCCGAATTCACAGTGTTCTTAGCGTTAGCTGACCTTTGAAGTGCCGATGGATGAACACTGGCAGGATACAACTGACCTATTGTAAGTCTGTCGCTCATGATACCGCCCCACCATCAGCAGCACCTGTAATATCAGCCGTATTTCCTGCTGTCGTTGCAGGGTTCTTAATTTGCAGAACCTCAGTCAATGCTACTCGATCTTTACCTACAACAGCGTACTGTACCCCACCGCTGACTACTATAGATTCTACGTTTCCTGATTTCGCCTGCTCAGTCGTTTTATCCGTCCAGGTTATTTCTTTGCCAATCAGACCCGATACCGCACCAAGCGACTGATTCATTGCAGTCATTTGTGTTGAAATATTCATTAGCTGTTCTACAGAGGAGAACTGGGCCATCTGGGCAATAAATTCCTTATCCTCCATTGGTTGCATTGGGTCCTGATTCTGAAGCTGGGTGATAAGTATCTTCAGAAATTGATCCTTGCCGAGTGTTGATTCACCTGTAGTTTTTTTGGAACTGTCAGGTACTGAATAATTCCATTGATCCTGTGTAGAAATAGGATTAGTTGATGCCATTTTTTTCACCTCGCTTGTCCTATGTTATGCCTTGGCTGAGAAACCTCCGTCTTCAGAGCTGTTAACCTGTTGATTGTTTGCAACCCATTCTTTCCATTCACCATTCAACTCAGCTGCGAGCACTGCATCACCAATCTCCTCAGTGCGTTCTCTGGAACGTCTTTCTTGTTGCTGAGCGCCTGAACCTCCACGACCCTGTTGACTGCCACTGTACTGGGACTGCAACGGTGTGTTGTTCTGGGTAACTTCCAGCTTCTCTACTTGAAGCCCTTGAGATTGCAATGCGGATCTTAACTGGCTCATCTGTTGTTCTAGAATATCTTTGGTTCCCGAATTCAGTGTTGAAAACTGGGCTACCAGATGGCCGTTCTGCATAGTAATCTTCACATCCACTTGTCCGAGATTCTCCGGGAACAAAGTAATCGAAGCCTCAGCTACGCCGCCCTTTTTGATAATCTCGAGTTTGCCAGTAATAAATGAAGACATTTCTTGAGCGAAACGATGAACTGGAACAGGCTGTAGTTCTGCCTTAAGCGGTGTGGTAATTCCGTTCTGCAAGGAAAGTTGACCGGCAGTTATGATTTCATTATTTGCTTCAGATGGCTTAGCACTAGAAATAGTCTCTGTAATCACTTCGCCTTTAGAGGCTTCCACCAATCCGGCTGTTTTGGCCTGAGGCATGGCAATGACATCGGAAGCATCCTCCGATACCGTGACAGCAGGAACAGCAGCAGCGTTCTCAGCTTTGACTGTAGCCGTTTGAGTTGTACGCAGGTCTGTAAGAACAGGAGCTTTCACTTTTGCATCTGCTACGGAGTCCGTTTCAGACAATGCTGTCAAAACAACCGGTGAGGTCTCTGCGCTTACTCCTGTTTTAGCTTTAGCTTTATTATCAGAAACCTGAGTTTCTGCCAGGATTGCTGTGAAATTATTCAACATCGCAATGCCATCGGAGGCTGATTTCTCATCTCCTGCTGCAGCAGATTGCTGAATCATACTAACCAAGGTATTAAGTTCATCTTGAACCGCAAACCGCAAAGTCTCCGGATTCTGTGCAAGTGGGGACAAAGCTGCTGTAGAACTGCTTCCAGTATCTGCTTCAACGCCTCCTGCAGTACCTCCAGACAACAATGCAGATACCTGAATCAACCATCCTTGCAATGCTGCCATCAAGGCAGGATCGCTACTGATACTGTCATCCAGCTTCTCCACGTCTTCCGCAAGTCCTTGCAGCTGTTCGGCACCTTTGACTGTACCTTCTGCGCCTGGTTCACCACCAGCTGCTTGTACAGCGTTCATAAGACCTTGCAGCAAGGAAGCTAAGTTGCCTAGAGCTGCAGGAACTGTTGTTTCTTGGGTCTGTGCCCCTCCCATGCTCTGAACAAGAGTTTGAGCAAAAGGTTGAACGGGCGTTGTACCACTAGCTGCCGTTGATTTTCCACTAGCCGCGGCAGTAGTACCGCCACTCATTGATTGAACGACCAAACTCATTCTTTTTCACCTCCTTTCAAGTGGATTATTTGCCGCCCATCAGCCGGTTTACAACTTTAGCTGTCTGATCGCTGTCTTTCTTGGTCATCTCCCCAAGAATGGATGAACGTACACTATCGCTAACTGTATTAAGAATCGTGATCACTTTATCAGGACTGATCTTGTACATTGACACTAGCAGAGAAGCAGCATCTGCAGCAGGCATTGTAGTAAAGGTCTGGCTCAATTTCTCTTTATCCAGATTAGCTGTTGTTGTGGCTGTTGTTGTAGACGCCGCAGCCTGCTTCAGTCTGGATTGAAGGGCCGCAATAGCCATATCGGTTGAGTTCGTTGTTTCTTTTAGCTTAACCGATACATCTGCTGCTTTTTTGGGATCCATTTTTTCTAAAATCGCTGTTTTACTCGCATTATTCATCACACTGAAGATTTGCACCATTTCATCCGTGGTTAAGTTCTCCATAATCGGAGCTGCCTTGGATGCTTTCATTCCTGCATACAGCTTTGCCAGTTCAGTCACCTGCTTCACATAAGGATCTGCAGATTCCCCTGTACTAGCTGCAGCAGCCGTAGCTTCCTCTTTCATTCCGTCGATCTGTTTTTGCAACGCTTCTGTCTTGGCCATCTGATCGGTCTTGTCTTCATTAGCTTTCTTAACCTGCTCCGCCTGAGCCGCCAGCTGGCTTTTCAGTTCCTTGATCGTGGTTTCTGAACTCGCAGCCTGTTCTTTAATTTGCTTCTGCGGATCCGTTTCTGCATTCTCACCAGTCGCTGGATCTGGATCTGGAACCCATTTCTCCACCACAGGGATTTTGTTTGCAATCGAAAACACATTTTGGCGGATATCCATATTAAACAGTGTCAACAATACACCAAGCAGTACTAGTGTAAAGATGATCGGTATCATTAAAAATAAAAACCGTTCAAATTTACTGGCAGACCCTTCATTATCAAATTCCATTTCGTTATTAGCCACTAGCGGAAACCTCCTGGGTTAGAGGGATTTCATCGCGAAGCGGACGGTAGCCATCTCATCCAGTTCGTTTTGTTCCCGTAAAATCATGTTATGCTGAAAAGCTGTCAGTGCTTTGTCCTTGGCTTTCAACCATACCTTTTCATCCAGAACCTTTGTGCTCAGGTGGTCCTGTTTATGCCGAACTTCGACATGTGCACGACTGACATCCGAATGCTTCCGGGCAATGCATTGATCCAAGTAATCTACATAATCCTGCATTTCTCGGAGTTTAGACAACGGTGTTCTCTGTTCAGCCGCGTGCTGCAGTGACTGCATTAGCTCAAGCCGCTGCTGAATCAAGTCTTCAAGACTTTTCTCATGGGCCTGCAGTTCTCCGATTGCACTTGAGAGCAACCACTCTGCCTGTGTTTTTTCATTTCCTTTCAAGTCCACCACTTTTTGAAAAGTATAATGGAATCTCACGATCTATCAACTCCTTGAGAACTGAGAAATTAAAGACTCTTGGACCTCGGCTAGCGTAACCTTCTCATTCACCTTCTGTTTGGTGAAATCCCAAATGCTATCAATATAATGGATCGACTCGTCAATCTGCGCATTGGAGCCTCTTTGATAGGCACCAATATTAATCAAATCCTCAGAATCTTTATATACCGCCATAAGCCTTTTCACATTCTCGGCTGCAGCAATCTGTTCCTCGGGAGCAATATCATTCATCACACGACTGATGCTGGAAAGTACATCAATGGCCGGGAAATGTCCCTTATTGGCAATATTCCGGTTCAGCACAATGTGACCATCCAGAATCCCTCTAACAGCGTCGGCAATGGGCTCGTTCATATCATCACCGTCTACAAGAACAGTATAAAAAGCGGTGATTGATCCTGAAGGCCCCGTTCCGGCTCTTTCAAGCAGCTTCGGCAAGCTTGCGAATACTGAAGGTGTGTAGCCCCGCATCGCAGGAGGTTCACCTACTGCTAGTCCTACCTCACGCTGTGCCATAGCATATCTTGTGACTGAGTCCATCATCAGCATGACATTCAAGCCGCGGTCACGAAAATATTCGGCAATCGTGGTAGCAATTAATGCTCCCTTGATTCGGATGAGTGCAGGTTGGTCAGATGTTGCTACAACAACGACTGAGCGTTGCAGACCTTCCGGACCGAGATCGCGTTCGATGAAATCAAGCACTTCTCTGCCCCGTTCTCCGATCAAGGCAATCACATTCACATCTGCTGATGTATTGCGTGCAATCATACCCATGAGCGTGCTCTTACCGACCCCTGACCCTGCAAAGATACCCACACGCTGGCCTTTTCCTATGGTAAGCAATCCGTCGATCGCCCTAACTCCAATACTGATTGGTTCTTGAACCCGTGGGCGGTTGAGCGGATTGGATGGAATATTGAATGTTGAGCTGTGCGGCATTCTTGCCGGAATAAGAGAGCCATCAAGCGGCTGTCCCAGACCGTCAAGCACCTTGCCAAGCAGTTCAGAACCCACTTGTACACTTAGCGGTTTGCCAGTACCCACCACATCACAGCCAGGTCCGATTGCTTGCAGCTCACCAAGCGGCATCAGCAGAACCTTATTGTCGCGAAAACCAACAACTTCAGCCTGCAGCGGCTTATTGCCTTTAGCAGGGTAGATGTAACATACATCCCCTATGCTGGCATCCGGCCCTTCTGACTCAACCATCAGACCTATCACCTGGGTGACTTTCCCGTTGATTCTGACAGGGTCAAAATTCCGCAATTGCTCCTTATACCGTCCACTGTCAAGCATCCTCTTCCCCATTTCTGTTCTCATCGGTGTCCAGTGCTATTCGAATCAGTTCTTTCTTAATTTCGGCAAGTTGTGTATCTATTCGAGCATCAATACTGCCAAATGATGAACGGATAACACATCCATGATCCCTAACCGTTGAATCAGGGAGGATCTGCAGTTCCGCTTGCGAATCAACCGCCATCGCCAGTTCTTCCCTAGCTGCATTGACAAAGGAAAACTGTGAAGGTGACACACATAATGAGATCAAGCCCTGCTCACGTTTGCGCGCAAGATTCTTACGGATCAGATCCATTGCGAACTGCGGCTCCACAGTCAATTGCTTGTCCACAATTTTCTCAGCAATATCACAACTGAGTTCTACAAGAAAGGGCTCAGCCTCTTGAATAATTACTTCTTTGGCCCGATAAGCATCCTGAAGGACCTGCCTTGCTTCCTCCATCATCTCGGACAGCTTCCGCGACATTTCTTCCTCAGCCTTTGCGAGCCCTTCCTGATAACCCTGCTCATAAGCCTCTGATTTGACTGCCTCTACAAGATGCTCATCTTGTTCCCTGCGCTGACGCCACCATTCTTCAGCTTCCGTCCTTGCCGACTCCACAATATTCTCCGCTTCCTGCGCTGCGTTCCTGACCTGTCCTTCGGCAAACTCCTGTGCATCCTTCAGCATTTGCTTACGGGCCTGTTCTGCTGTTTCCCTAGCGGAGTCCTGATTATGCAACTCACCTGTCGCTTCATCAGAAACAGTAGGCACCCCATCCAGACCTGCATGCTGCCTGGCTTGTTCCAACCGCTTCAGTACATCAACCGGAACATATTGTGAATGCTTGATCAGCCTAGACAATGATGTCATCTCCTCCACCACGGGCGATGATTATTTCACCTGATTCTTCGAGCCTACGAATTGTTCCTACGATACGTGTCTGAGCTTCCTCGACATCACGCAGCCGCACTGGGCCCATATATTCCATTTCCTCCCGGAAGGTTTCGGCCATCCGCTTGGACATGTTCCGGAAAATAACATCCCGTACTTCCTCGCTGGCCACCTTGAGAGCCAATTGCAGATCGGCATTTTCGATATCGCGGATAATCCGCTGAATCGAGCGATTGTCCACATTGACGATATCCTCGAATACGAACATCCGTTTTTTGATTTCTTCGGCGAGCTCCGGATCCTGAATTTCCAGGGAATCCAGAATCGTGCGTTCCGTCCCGCGGTCAACACCGTTGAGGATTTGCACAATCGATTCAATACCACCGGCATTGGTATAGTCCTGTGTTACTGTAGCGGACAGCTTTTGCTCCAGTACCCGCTCAATTTGTGTAACAACCTCCGGAGAGGTACTGTCCATAATCGCAATTCTTCTGGCCACTTCAGCTTGCTTCTCCTGTGGAAGCGAAGACAGAATAGATGCCGCTTGTTCAAATTGCAGATAGGACAATACAAGTGCTATGGTCTGTACATTTTCATTCTGAATAAAGTTCAGTATCTGGTTAGGATCAGCCTTACGGGCAAAATCGAACGGCCGTACCTGAAGAGTTGCCGTCAGACGATTGATAACTTCCAACGCCTTAGTCGAACCCAGAGCTTTCTCCAAAATCTCTTTGGCGTAATTGATACCGCCTTGCGATATATATTCCTGCGCGAGACAGATCTGATGGAATTCTCCCATGATTGACTCTTTTTCTGAACTATCGACCTTACGGACATTGGCGATTTCCAGAGTCAGCTGTTCGATTTCTTCATCTCTCAAATGTTTGAATATTTGCGCCGATACCTCGGGGCCTAGTGTGATAAGCAGGATGGCCGCCTTTTGACGGCCGCTAAGCACCTGCTGAGCGGCTTTTGCCATTATTTCACCTCTGTTCGTCTGCTAGCCATGTGCGCAGCAGATTTACGAATTCATCCGGTTTCTTCTTCGCCAGACTTTCAAGCTGTTTACGAACCTGACTTTCGTTCGTCACACTCTCCATATTAATCGACGGGAATTCGGTCGGCATCTGGAGCGGAATATCTTCTTCCACTTCTTCTTCCGCCTTCTTCTTGCGGCTGCGGTAGATTAGGTAACCGCCTCCTGCACCCACCAGCAAAGCAGCGGCTGCAATAGCCCAAATCATCCAAGTTGCAAGCCCGCCCAAAGTTGTGCTAGTCTCCGTATTTCCGAATTGCTGGGAATATACCGAAACTTTTTTTGCTAAATCCGCGTCTGTATATGTGACACCCGAGTCAGCCAAGGATGCTCGTACGATATTCACCAAAATGTTCTGTATTGCCGATGATGTAGCGGAATCCAAAGTTTTTTCTCCGTTAGGTGGTTCAACCGCAACATTTATGGTTAAGTCTTTAACAGAATATGGACTCGCAATAATATCCTTAGTGATATGGTTCACTTCAAAGTTCCTTGTCTCCGAAGACTCCTCAGAAGAAGAAGTTCCTGAACCTGTATCCGCTGGATAACCTGCAACATCCTGCGAGCCCGTGCCCGCAACCCCTCCGGTAGTGTTTCCCTGGCCCGAATAGGAATTGCTGATAATCTGCGAGCTGATCTCAATCCCTTTCATATTCTCCGTATCTACCGGTGTAACGAGTTTCTCCTGTCTGTTCTCCTTATCAAAGTTCAACTGAGAGAACACCAGAACGTCAACTTTATCCGGTCCAGTGAGAGTACTAAGGAATTGCTTTACATTCTTTTTAACTTCCTCTTCAAATTTCTTTTTGAGAGTAAAGTTTTCTTCCACCTGACTGGAAACTCCAGCTTGTCCGCCTCTGGCCGTTGGCATTAATTCGACTTCATTATTGGCAATCGTAATGTTGTCAACCGGCAGATTAGGCACAGCAGTCTTCACAAGATTGAAGTAACCATCGATATTTTCTTGTGAAGGTCTAAATCCAGGGTCAAAGCTAAGCACTACTGAAGCCGAAGCCTGTTCTTGGTCCTCCTGGGAGGCAAAAACAGTTTCCTTAGGCAGATTGATCAGGACTTTCGCATCCTTGATTCCCTGCATTCTTCTCATTAGCTGCTCTACTTCACCATTCAAAGCATTGTTGTACTTCACATTAAATTCGCTGTCCGTTGTACCAATCATCGATGAAGATTCGTCAAAGACCTTATATCCGATGGAACCCCCCTGCACAATCCCCTGTGAACCAATGTCCACTTTGATCCGGGCGGCATCTGTACTTGGGACGGAGATGCTTTTACCATCAGGACTCAGACGATAGGAAATTCCAGCTGTGTCCAGGTAATTCATTACTCCGGCTGAATCGGTACTATCCAAATCTTGAAACGCTACTTCGTATTCTGTTTTCGATAATTGCATCGATAAAACTACGATTATGATGATTATGATAAACAGAGTTGAGAAAAATAATATTTTCTGTTTACCGCTGAATCCATTCCAATACTGGGTAACTTTTTCCCGGTACTGGGCAAATCTTTCATTCACAGTGTCACCCCATCCGAAACTAAGCTAAGATTAATTAGATTTGAGTTCTCATAATTTCTTGATAGGCTTCGATCACTTTGTTCCGGACTTGTGTAGTCAACTGCAAACTCAGCAATGCCTGTTGGGAAGATATCATAGCTTCATCAATATTGACCTCACCCAGGACAAATTTATTACTCATATCTTTTGCCTGTTGTTCTTGATCCGCCACCTGATTCAGAGCATCCTGCAAGTAGGAACTAAAGCTTTGGCCTGAATCTGCAACGGGTGATGACTCAGCGGAAGGGGTTTTCATGGCTAATGGCTTAATCGCCTGCGCCCCTATACTTAAATTCTGTATCAACTGTTTACCTCCCGGTATGATTATATTTTACCGCCCGATTTCGAGCGCCTTGCTTACCATTGATTTGGATGCATTGAGCATCGTGACATTAGCTTCATAAGATCGAGATGCTGATAGCATATCCACCATTTCTTTGGTGATATCCACATTTGGCATGTATACATATCCATTAGCATCCGCATCCGGATGACTTGGGTTATAGACAGGCTTCAGCGGTGATGAATCTTCGATGATTGATTGTACTTTAACCCCTTGGCTCCCACCACTGCTCATCTTTGACTGCAGAATATTGGAGAAGCTGTCATTCTGAGCTGCTTCCAGTACAACCATCTTTCGCCGATATGGTACAGCTTTACCATCGACTACAGAGGCTCTCGTTGTCTCAGCATTGGCAATGTTAGAGGAAACCACATCCATTCTCAGCCGCTGGGCGGTTAACGCTGATGCACTGATTCCAAAGCTGCTACCAAAGTTCATTTCTCATTATCTCCCTTCAACCGCTGTGCGCATCATGGTTATTTGGCTGTTCAACTGCTCTACATATGCATTGTATCTGAGCTGGTTCTCAGCACTTAGTGCCTGCTCACGATCCATATCCACATTATTGTCGTTATTGTTCATTGAAGTTGTTTCATCCGTACTAACTACTGCTGTTGGTACTAAAGTACCTGTTCCGAATTGGAAGTGCCGGGAATCTGTCACCTTCGCATTTAGTGTTGACTTCAGTCCACTCTCCTGTTGCTGTAAAAAGCTCTCAAAGTTCACATCAGAGCGTTTGAAATTTGGAGTGTCAACGTTGGCTACATTATTAGCCAGAACACTTTGTCGTTTGGTGGCGGCATCTAGGCCTCCCTGCAATCTTTGAAAACTGACACTGTTCAATAAACCCAATGGAAATCCCCCTTCCAAAGCTTTGTAATGAATAGAATTCCACAAACCTCTTACGAATTCCTGCCTGATTCGACATAAAAACCTAATTTTCTTCCACTACTGCCGAATATAGGTCGAAAGTTGTCGATGGACAAAAATAATGTCAATTCCACATACATTGATTCTCTTAGAATTTGTATATTATTACAATAAGAAATAAGCCCTATCTTTTCTGAAAAGAGAGGGCTTAAAGCATATTTTTTCTATTATTTTACTTTTAAACACCAATATCTATCTCTATTTTACATATAATTACACTAAATTCGTCTTATAAACGACTTTTTTGCAAACATCTAATTCCAAATACCTAAATTTGAATCGTTCCGAATTAAAGGGTCCTAAAGGATATATTGACTCAAGTCCCGATCCTGTGCGATTCCTGACAATTTCTCGCGAACGTACTCCGGAGTAATGACCATGGTATCCAGAGTAAGCTCGGGAGCTTCAAAAGATAGGTCTTCCAGCAGTTTCTCTAAAATAGTATGCAATCTACGCGCACCTATGTTTTCCATATTTTGGTTAACCGATGCAGCAATCTTTGCAATTTCATAAATCGCTTCTTTTTGGAACTGAACTTCGATATTTTCCGTTTGCAGCAGATTGACATATTGCTTCGTGAGGGCGTTCTCCGGTTCGGTCAGAATAGAGACAAAATCCTCAAGAGTCAGGCTGCTCAGTTCTACCCGGATCGGAAACCGGCCTTGCAGTTCAGGAATAAGATCCGAAGGTTTGGCTACATGAAAAGCTCCAGCGGCCATAAAGAGGACATAGTCTGTTTTTACTGGACCATATTTGGTCATTACCGTAGATCCTTCAACGATTGGCAATATATCGCGCTGTACACCTTCCCTGGACACATCGGGGCCAGAGCCTTTGCCCTGACTGGCGACTTTGTCGATCTCGTCGATAAAAATAATTCCGGACTGCTCGGCACGAGCTACCGATTCCTGAATGACATCATCCATATCAATCAGCTTCGCAGCTTCATCCTGGATCAGAACTTTCCGGGCTTCGCGGATCGACAGTTTGCGTTTCTTGGTCCGTTTAGGCAAAAGACTACCGAACATTTCCTGCATGTTCATCCCCATCTGGTCATTTCCCTGTCCAGCGAACATGTCGAGCATATTAGGTGTCGTATCCTCTACATCCACCTCAATGATGTCATCCTCTAGCTGCCCTGCCAGCAATTTGAACTTGATACCGCGGCGGCGTTCACTAAGACTTCCATCATCTGCTTCCTCTTTGGTATCCTCGCTCCCACCGCTATTCCCGCCAAAAATCATCTCAAACGGATTCCGTTGCGATTTGTTTTTTGATCCGCCTGGCACAAGAATGGACACAATCCGGTCATTGGCCATTTCTTCAGCACGATCCTTGACCTTTTCAGTCCGTTCCAGCTTTACCATACGAATTGAGGTCTCAACTAAATCACGGACCATTGACTCTACGTCACGTCCTACATAACCAACCTCTGTAAACTTGGTGGCCTCAACTTTGATAAATGGGGCATTAACCAGTTTGGCCAGACGCCGTGCAATCTCGGTCTTGCCGACACCTGTAGGTCCGATCATAAGAATATTCTTCGGGACAACCTCATCCCTCAGTTCTTCAGACAGCAGTGAACGGCGATACCGGTTACGGAGCGCAACTGCCACCGACTTCTTAGCTTGCTTCTGTCCAACAATATACTTATCAAGTTCTGCTACGATTTGCCGGGGTGTAAGCGATTGATTCACCATTGTGACTTCCTCCCTTTTCTGTGGCACCGTGCCTACAGTTCTTCGACAATAATATTAGAATTGGTATACACACATATCTCGGAAGCAATGGTCAGTGCTTCTTTGGCTATTTCCGAAGCGCTTAGCTGTGAAGCGTGCCGCTTCAAGGCACGTCCTGAAGCAAGCGCGAAATTACCACCTGAACCAATAGCAAGCACATCATCATCCGGTTCTATAATTTCACCATTACCGGATATAAGCAACATGCCCTCTTTATCCATCACAATCATGAGAGCTTCCAGTTTCCGCAATATGCGGTCCTGGCGCCAATCCTTGGCCAGTTCCACTGCCGCCCGCTGCAAGTTACCATGATGCTCTTCCAGCTTACCCTCAAACTTCTCGAATAATGTAATTGCGTCAGCCACCGATCCCGCAAAACCGGCGATTACCTGCCCTCTATATAAACGACGTACCTTTCTGGCCGTTGTCTTCATAATCACACTTTCGCCAAATGTAACCTGTCCATCTCCGGCAATTGCTGCATGGCCATTATGTCTCACTGCACAAATTGTAGTTGCATGAAAGCTAGGTAACATAATTTAAGCAACCTCCTAAAAAGTTTTGTAAGCGACACTGCCTAGAATCACCTACACACAAAACTTGCTTCGATAGCACAATCTAAGTTTTGTGAGCGCTACTTTCATATCAATCTATTGCGAAGCCTGATCTGCAATCTCCGGCTTTTTATAAGGAAGACCCGTTTGATCAGCGTAAGCAGCGAGACTGTCCAAGGCACGATGAGCGAGAAACTCATTTTTTTCTTTTTTGCTGCGGATTCTCTGCTCCAGCTTAGGTAATAGACCAAAGTTGGCATTCATCGGCTGGAAATGTTCCGGATCAGCAGACGTGATGTAAGCAGGCATACTGCCCAGTACCGTCTCCTGAGGGAAGATTAATCCTTCTTCACCTAGAGCAGCTCTAGCTGCATTCAGACCAGCTATTAAGCCCGATGCTGCGGACTCCACATAACCTTCTACCCCCGTCATTTGACCGGCAAAGAACAGTCTCTCTCTGCCTTTCATTTGATAGGTCGGATGCAAAAGCTTCGGTGAATTAATAAATGTATTGCGGTGCATTACACCATAGCGGACATACTCGGCATTCTCCAGGCCTGGAATCAGTGAGAATACCCGCTTCTGTTCGCCCCATTTCAAGTGTGTCTGGAAGCCAACCAGATTATAGAGCGTTCCGGCAGCGTTATCCTGTCGCAACTGTACAACCGCATAAGGCAGTTTACCTGTATGAGGATTCAAGAGTCCCACAGGCTTCATAGGTCCGAATAAGGCGGTCTGCTTGCCACGTTTCATCATGATCTCAATCGGCATGCAGCCTTCAAAATAAATCTCTTTCTCAAAATCTTTGATCGCTGCAGTCTCTGCTGAGATTAGCGCATCATAAAAACGGTCAAACTCCTCTTCTGTCATCGGACAGTTAAGGTAGGCTGCCTCACCTTTATCATATCTGGAGGCCAGGTATACCTTACTCATATCGATGGTGTCTTTCTCTACGATCGGAGCAGCGGCATCATAGAAGTAAAAATACTCTTCGCCAAGCAGGCCTTTGATCTCGGCTGATAATGCCGGGGAAGTTAGCGGGCCCGTCGCAATCACAACAATCCCTTCCTCCGGTATATGCGTAAGTTCTTCATTTATGACTTCTACAAGGGGATGATTGTGCAGCATGGCAGTAATCTCACCGGAGAATCCGTCACGGTCAACAGCAAGCGCACCGCCTGCAGGAACCGCATGACGGTCAGCCGCTCCCAGTACCAGTGAATCCAGACGCCGCATTTCTTCCTTAAGCACTCCCACCGCATTGCCAAGTCCATTGGCACGTAGTGAATTGCTGCATACCAGCTCCGCAAATTGATCGGTATGATGTGCAGGAGTCTTTACAACCGGTCTCATTTCATACAATCTGACAGGTACTCCCCGCGAAGCTATCTGCCAGGCAGCCTCACTTCCTGCAAGTCCTGCCCCTATAACTGTTACCTTAGCTATATCTGTCAATTCCCTTTCCTCCTGTAAAGACATTTATTCTGCCAGTTCTTCGCCCTCAAGTACAGCCTCGGTATGATCGCAAGAGGTGCACTGTAACTTCGTTCCCTGCTTGTTACGCTTCTCAATCATCCAGGAACCGCAGTCAGGACATGGCTTAGTGGATGGTCTATCCCACGATACAAAATCACAACCAGGGTAATGATCGCAGCCATAGAAGACACGACCCTTTTTACTTCGGCGCTCAACAACCTTGCCTTCATGGCATTTTGGACAACTTACCCCAATATCCTTGACAATTGGTTTGGTATTCCGGCAGTCCGGGAAACCGGAGCAAGCCAGGAATTTACCGAACCGTCCGAGCTTATACACCATCGCCTTGCCGCACTTCTCACACAGCTCATCCGATACTTCATCTTCTATTTCTATTTCCTTCATTTCTTCTTCAGCAAATGTCAGTCGCTTCTCAAAGGACGTGTAGAATTCGGCTAATACTTTAACCCAATCCTCCGCGCCTTCTTCCACATGGTCAAGGTCACCTTCCATATGCGCCGTGAACTCTACATCCAGAATCTCCGGGAAAAACTGTTCCATCTGCTCGATGATTAATTCTCCAAGCTCTGTCGGCATGAATTTCTTCTCTTCAATCGCCACATAACCGCGTTTCTGGATAGTCTCCAATGTAGGAGCATAAGTACTTGGACGTCCTATACCTAGTTCTTCCAACGTTTTGACCAGACGGGCTTCAGTATAGCGAGGAGGCGGCTGAGTGAAATGCTGCTTCGGCTCAATCTCATGCTTAACCAGATCATCACCCGCTTTGAGCGGAGGTAAATACTTTTCCTCATCCGTGGTACCATCATCATTACCTTCAACATATACCTTCATAAATCCCGCAAAAGACACTTTAGAACCGACGGCTCTGAACACAGCAGTGCCTGCAGTGATATCTACCGATAGCGTATCCAGTACTGCAGAAGACATCTGACTGGATACAAACCGCTCCCATATCAATTTATACAGCCGGAACTGGTCACGGCTCATGTATTCTTTTACCATATCAGGTTCACGAAGTGCGGAGGTAGGGCGGATCGCTTCATGTGCTTCCTGTGCCCCGGCGGCTTTCTTGGAATACTGACGAGGTGCTTCAGGGACAAATTTCTCACCATATTTGGAAAGGATTAATTCTTTGGCTTCGTCCTGTGCGGTAACTGATAGACGAGTGGAGTCAGTACGCATATATGTGATCAAACCGACTGTTCCTTCTTTGCCCAGCTCAACTCCTTCATAAAGCTGCTGTGCCACAGACATGGTTTTGGCTGCACGGAAGCCCAGCTTACGTGCAGCTTCCTGTTGCAAGGAGCTTGTTGTGAAGGGTGCGGAAGGATGACGCTGTCTTTCTTTTTCTTTTACCTCACTTACCTTGAAGGCAGCATTTTTTATTGCTTCCAGTACTTCCTGAACATCACTTTCCTGGCCAAGTTCTTTCTTTTCGCCGTTCAGTTTGTGGAACTTGGCTTCAAAGAGTGAATCCCGAATACCCAGCTTCGCAGTAATACTCCAATATTCTGTCGGTACAAAAGCCGAAATTTCATTCTCGCGGTCCATAATGATTTTTACGGCAACAGATTGCACACGGCCTGCGGACAATCCCTTTTTGACTTTCTTCCATAATAGAGGGCTGATTTTGTAGCCGACCAGTCGATCCAGAATACGCCGTGCCTGCTGAGCATTGACCAGATCCATATTGATTTTCCGGGGTGTCTTGAAAGCATCTTTTACCGCTTGCTTCGTAATCTCATTAAAAACTACCCGGCATTCCTGTGTGTTATCCAGGTCTAGTGCATGTGCCAGATGCCAGGCAATAGCTTCACCTTCGCGGTCCGGGTCAGCCGCCAGATAGACTTTTTTCACTTTTTTGCTGGCGTCCTTGAGTTCTTTCAGGATCGAACCTTTACCGCGAATCGTAATATACTTGGGACTAAAATCATTTTCTACTTCTACACCGATCTGACTTTTCGGCAAATCCCGGATATGGCCCATTGAAGCCTTTACGATATATTTACTTCCTAAATATTTGCCAATGGTCTTCGCTTTTGCCGGCGACTCGACAATAACCAATGCTTCCGCCATAGGTTGTTCCCCCTAAAAGTATTGTAAGTATACGTTTCCTTGAATCTGTATGGAACAAAACCGGCTTCGGAAGCGCACACTTAGTATGGTAAGCATACGTTCCATGAATCTGTTTCGATCATCACTTGTATAGGAAACATAGCTTATCTCTGATCCTTCTATATTAAATCACCTTATAAATTGCCCCTGGTAATTGTGATACCGCTTTTTTTATGATTAAAGATAACAGAACTGAATGCAAATGTCCAAAATCCCATCCCGTTCTGTGCAGCAGCTCATCCAGTGTAAAAGGGCCCTGATGCAGTATATGGTATAGGTGAGACTCCTCACTTGTCAATTTCTTTTCCCCAAGCCTGTGTTCCCCCATCGGCAGCATAGAGTCATTTTCTGTTCCTTCTAAAGTCTTTGAGGGCAGATAGGACAGGTATTCTTCAATAATATCAGAAGCTCCTGTAACGAGTTTCGCTCCTTGTTTAATCAGGTCGAGTGCTCCCCGGCTTTTGGGTGAAGTGACCGGTCCCGGTACAGCAAAGACATCTCTCCCTGCTTCAAGGGCAGCGTCGGCTGTGATCAATGAACCACTCCGGATATCCGCTTCCACTACCAGCGTTCCCAGTGCTAGACCCGCAATAATTCGATTGCGCTGGGGGAAAAGCCCCGGATGACTTGGGGTTCCTATCGGATACTCACTGAGTACAAGACCTTCACGCGAAATCTGCCGTTCAAGTTCCCTATTCTCTGGAGGGTAAATCCTGTCGAGTCCTGTAGCAACTACAGCAATGGTACTGCTTTTACTCCCCAGTGCAGCTTCATGACAGACACTGTCAATCCCTCTGGCAAGTCCGCTTACCACCGTTAAGCCTGCAGCACTAAGCTCCTGAGCCAGCAGTTCACCCACCTTACGCCCATAGGCCGTAGGAACACGGGTTCCAACCATTGCAATTGAAGGACGGGAAGCCAGCTCCAGATTGCCTCTATAATACAATACCCAAGGAGGTTGCGGCGTTTCTTTTAGTCTTTCAGGATAATCTTCATCAAGCAAAGTAGCCACAGCTACTCCCTTTTCCTTCATTAAATTGCAACGCGTATAGATCCAGTCTTTATTAAAATCAGCAACGAGCTTCTGAGCGATTTTCACATGAATCCCTGCTCGTACCCATTCCTCAAAATTACATAAAAATGCATTTTCCGTCAAAAGTCCCGCCCGGTGAATTCTATCGATGGTTTTCCAGCCAATCCCCTCTACTTCATTTAATCCAATCAGCAGCTCACGTGCTTCCATATGTAGTTCTCTCCTTTTTCCGGAAGGCGTAGCCTTCCTGTATTGGCCGCCATTCACCGGGAGAAATAGGGCCGATAGCCCCCGATTCCCTGGTATGCGACAGACCGAACGCAAAAAAAGCAACCTTTTATCCCCATGAAAGAGAACAAAAGGTTGCTTACCTTATAAACTGATTATACCTAATTTGGCCGCAAATGTATTGTGAAATATCAGTGAGTCGTAAAAGCGTTCAAAATGCCGCGTTCTTCCAGGACGCTCACAAGAGTAGAGCCCATTTCTGCTGGTGTTGGCGCAACTTTGATACCGCAGGACTCCAGCACAGCAATCTTCTCACTGGCTGTTCCTTTTCCGCCGGATATAATGGCTCCCGCGTGTCCCATCCGTTTACCCGGAGGCGCGGTTACTCCACCAATAAAGCCGACAACCGGCTTGGTCATATTCTCTTTGATCCATTCCGCTGCTTCTTCCTCCGCTGTACCACCTATCTCACCGATCATAATGACAGCCTTGGTTCCAGGATCCTCATTAAACAGCTTCAAAATATCGATGAACTCCGAGCCCTTTACAGGGTCTCCGCCAATACCTACTGCTGAGGACTGTCCGATTCCGCGCTCCGTCAACTGGTGCACCGCTTCATAGGTGAGCGTTCCGCTACGGGATACAACCCCCACATAACCAGGCATATGAATGTATCCGGGCATAATGCCTATTTTACACTCACCAGGAGTAATTACTCCCGGACAATTCGGCCCGATCAGCACGGTAGGGCGTCCTTCCATATAGCGTGATACTTTAACCATATCCAGCACCGGGATTCCTTCAGTGATACAAATGACCAGTTCAAGACCGGCATCCACGGCCTCCATGATCGAGTCTGCTGCAAAAGCCGGCGGCACATAAATCACACTAGCTGTCGCTCCCGTAGCTGCCTTGGCGGCAACCACAGTATCGAATACAGGCAGACTGACCTCACTGCCATTCTCTAACGTAATATTGACAGTGGTCCCGCCTTTGCCGGGAGTAACCCCTCCTACCATCTGAGTACCATAGTCCAGGGCTCCCTTGGTATGGAACAAGCCGGTCGAGCCTGTGATCCCTTGCGTGATGACTTTCGTATTTTTATCTACAAGAATGCTCATGCTATAGTCACATCCCTAATTAGAATTGTCTTTACACAAGAGCTACTATTTTACGGGCTCCATCCGCCATAGAATCCGCAGCTACTATGTTCAGGCCCGATCCGGCGAGGATCTCCTTACCCAGAGCTACATTGGTGCCTTCCAGACGGACAACAAGCGGCTTGGTCAATCCCAGCTGTCTGGCCGCTTCCACTACTCCGCTGGCAATGACATCACAACGCATGATCCCGCCGAAAATATTGACGAATATTCCACTGACTTTGTCGTCTGACAAAATGATTTTGAATGCTTCGGTAACCTTTTCAGTTGTGGCACCGCCCCCTACATCCAGGAAGTTGGCCGGTTCGCCGCCGTAGTATTTGATAATATCCATGGTAGCCATAGCCAGGCCGGCACCGTTCACCATACATCCGATGTTGCCATCCAGTGCAATGTAGCTCAAATCGAATTTGGACGCTTCAATCTCCTTTGAATCCTCTTCATCGAGATCGCGCAGCTCCAGAATATCCTTATGACGGAATAGGGCATTGGAATCGAAATTCAGCTTGGCATCAAGTGCCATAACGTTTCCATCCCCGGTAACCACGAGCGGATTAATCTCAGCAATGGAACAATCCTTATCCACAAAAGCCAAATATAGCGCTTGCATGAACTTGACCGCTTTATTAACCAGTTCTGTCGGAATCGCTATACTGTACGCTAATTTCCGGGCCTGGAAGGTCTGCAACCCTACAGCTGGGTCAATAATCTCTTTGAAAATCTTCTCAGGATGCGTAGCCGCAACCTCTTCAATCTCCGTTCCGCCTTCCTCCGAAGCCATCATCACCACACGGCCGGAGCCACGGTCCACTACTAGTCCAATATAGTACTCTTTTACTATCTGGCAGCCTTCTTCAATCAGCAGCCTTTTCACAACCTTGCCTTCCGGTCCAGTCTGATGGGTAATCAGCGTCTTCCCGAGAATCTCCTGGGCATAAGCGCGAACCTCTTCGCTAGTTTTCGCAACCTTCACACCGCCCGCTTTGCCGCGTCCGCCAGCATGAATCTGTGCTTTTACCACCACCACCGGGGTACCCAGTGATGCTGCGGCTTCCACCGCTTCCTCCACTGTATAAGCTACTTTTCCGTTCGGTACGGCGACGCCGTACTTCTTAAGTACTTCTTTTCCCTGATACTCGTGGATATTCATACCGGAAGCCTCCTAAAGTATTGCGGTGGCTTAGCAGGCAGCCTGCTGCCATTCCGCTTTCCGTTTTGATTGTCCAAAGCCGGGTCCAGACCGGTAGAAAGTAATTATCCCGGTACATACAGAATACCCGTGCCGGAATATTATGAATTCGGCACAGGTTTCTGTCTATGGCTGCCGGGGCGAATATTTAGAGGAACCATTCCCGCCCAGAGCCATAATATGAAACCCAGAATATTGTAACATGTTTTAAAAACGCTTTCCTTAAAAACTTTCATGATTTATACATACATTTTCGCTCAATTTCATGCCGGAATGCGAACGATCGCATTGACTTCACTCAAAGAACTATTTCATTGCATTGGTATTGGCTTCGTGCACACGGGCGAGCAGGTCCTTGAACTGACCCAGCAGACCCACAAATTCATCTGCTGACAGCATCGTTCCTTCCGCCATTTTACCTGGGATGCACGACGCTTCACTGCGCAGAGCCTTACCCTGCTCAGTTAGTGAGATCAGCACCTTCCGTTCATCCTGAAGTGACCGTTCGCGAAGAATCAGGCCGGCCGCCTGCAGCCGCTTCAACAGCGGGGTTAATGTGCCCGAATCCAGAAAAAGCGCTTCGCCCAGCTCTTTAACTGTACATTGGTGCCGTTCCCACAGGACTAGCATTACAAGATACTGGGAATACGTTAATCCAATCTTATCAAGATGAGGCTGGTACAGCTTCGTGAATTCACGGGAACAGGCATAAATGGTAAAACATAATTGATTCTCAAGCAGCAGCTCGGGGGTTGTGGTTGTCTCATGCATATCTTCTTCACCTGCCTTTATGGCAATAGTTTATCACAATTTCATGTAAATATCATGTTAATAGCAAAAAATATATTGACTATTATTTTTATTGTGTTAAATTAAGTTGTGTACAATACATTAATGAATGAACGGGAGAGATTAATAATGATGACTATCCAACAGAAAATGTACGAAACTACAGTAAAAGCAGTAGGTGGAAGAAACGGTTATATTGAGTCTGAGAGTCCAAAACTGAATCTTACCATTAGCACTCCACGGGAAATGGGCGGCGCCGGAGGCGAAGGTACCAATCCAGAGCAGTTGTTTGCAGCAGGTTATTCCGCTTGTTTCGACAGCGCACTGAACATGGTCGCCCGTATGGGAAAAGTGAAAATTGAAGGCAGCGAAGTTACAGCGACCGTAAGCTTCGGTAAAGTTGAGGATGGCGGATTCGGCATCGCCGTTAAGCTCGACGTCCTGGTCAAGGGTGTTGACAAAGAAACCGCAGCACAGCTGGTAGAAGCGGCTCATGGTGCTTGTCCTTACTCCCGTGCAACCCGCGGTAATATTGTAGTCGAGATGAATGTGCTCTAAGAACTTACTGCACATCTCGTTAACATAACACAAGCTGCCTGGGAGACCAGGCGGCTTGTTTGATTTAATAATCTAACAATGAAACACTTTATTCTTCGGAGAATTACTCATCCACTACAATTTGCCTATCCAAATTACGGTACTGTACAGCTTCAGCAAGATGGGCAGTGTTGATATCTGCTGACCCTTCAAGGTCAGCAATGGTACGGGCCAGCTTAATAATCCGGTCATGCGCCCGCATGCTTAAGCCGAGACTTTCCAGAATATCATTCAATAATTGCCTACCGTCCTTATGAAGCCTTGCATACCGGCGCAGAGCAGCCCCCGACAGCTCGCTGTTCCAGGAGATCGGCAGATTTCTATAGCGTTCTGCCTGAATAGCTTGTACCTTAAGAACTTCGGAACGCATCTCCGCCGAAGATATCGAGGACCCCTCCCCATTCCAGTCACTCTGACGTGGGACATCCACCTGCATGTCAATCCGGTCCAGCAGCGGACCGGAAATTTTGCCGCGGTATTGGGCAATCTTAGCCGGGCTGCAGGTACAACGCTGATGTATCCCACCGTTCCCCAAATATCCACAGCTGCACGGATTCATTGAACAGGCAAGTAAAAATTGTGCCGGAAATGTAAACACCGCCCGTGCGCGGCTGATCGTCACCACTCCATCCTCAAGCGGCTGGCGAAGTACCTCAAGCACATTGCGTGAGAACTCCGGTAGCTCGTCCAAAAAAAGCACCCCCCGATGAGCAAGGCTCACCTCTCCCGGCTTGGGTATTCCTCCTCCGCCGATTAATCCCGCCGCTGATATCGTATGATGCGGTGAGCGAAACGGACGGCAACGCAGCAAACCACTGCCGGTATCCTTCAACTTGCCAGCAGAACTGAAGATTTTGGTCACCTCCAGCGATTCATTGTCGTCCAATTCCGGAAGTATGCCTGGCAGCCGTTTAATCAGCATGGTTTTGCCTGTACCCGGCGGTCCCATCAGTACTATGTTATGCATTCCGGCAGCTGCTATCACCAATGCACGCTTTACATGGTTCTGCCCCAGTACATCACTATAGTCCTCCAGCATTATGTTCACTTCAGAGTTTACAGAATCAATATGAGTATTTTCAGGAATGTACCTCAGGTGATCCAGAGAATAAACTTTAACGGGTGGCCGTTCTCTTTCTACCGTGCCTGTACTGACCGTTACAGGAAAAGGAAGCTCGCCCCGTTCCGGAACAGGTGAAGACAAGGATGAAAGCTCCGAAGCTGTTTTTATGGGAATAGCAGTTGTGTAGCCCTTAGCAGGTGTAACCAGCTCCGAATTAGCCATCATTGGTTTCCCATTCGGGATGACAGCTAAACGCTCCCCCTCTGTATTTGGCAGTGGCAGCTGCCGTAAATGCTCCGCTGCATATACAGTCATCCCGCTGATTAATGCCGCTTCAGCAGCATTACCTGCCGGGACGAGTACAGCCTTCATACCGTTTCGGCGGGCCGCTTCGACCATAGACAGTACTCCGGTAACCGGTCGTAAACTTCCATCCAGCGCCAGTTCACCAATTAATAATAGTTGTGCCGCTTCAGGCATATCCAATTGGCCACTTGTGATGAGAATACCAAGAGCAATCGCCAAATCAAATGCGGAGCCTTCCTTGCGGAGGTCAGCAGGCGCCAAATTTATGGTCACCCGCTGTTGCGGATAACGGTAACCACAATTTTTGACGGCGGCACGCACTCTCTCCACAGCTTCCCGGATTGCTGAATCAGGTAACCCAATGATGCTCGTCTGCGGCAAACCGTTAGCCAGATCAATTTCCACCCCTATCATGACACCCTCTATGCCATACAGGCATGCGCTGTGCATCTTTCCATACATAAAAAACACCTCGTCTCTTGAAATACGCCCCTAAGGACGGATAGTATTCAAGAAAAGGGTGCTTCCTCATTTTCCAGTTATTCAATTATCCTTAGTATACTCAGGATCTATTGGCATAATCAACAGTTAACCAGTATTAAACGGTATATTTTCTTATAATACATAAATATGCATACATCTATATAAGAAAAAAATCGTTATCCTTCCTCATTCACTACAACATGATCTCTGATTTGAGCAAAAGACAGAGGTGTATAGTCCCAGTGTTCTACACAAATATTAAAATAATTCTTCCCCTCATACTTCTGGCCATGAATATGACCGTGCACATTTACATAAGGCATATGCTTGTTCATGTACATAGGTTCATGGGAAAGAAAAAAGAAATCTTTATATACCAAAGGATACTCACTGACTTCATTAAACCCGGCCTCAAGCCACCAGTTCCTACCCCTACTCCGGTCGTGATTGCCTAGGATCAGGATTTTATAGCCATTCAGGGCCGATACAATATCCCGTGTTTTGTCCAAGTTTAAGAACGAAAAATCCCCCAAGTGAAAGACTGTATCTTCTGTCCCGATTACAGAATTCCACTTCGCAATCATAACCTGGTCCATTTCTTCCACACTGCTGAAGGGACGGGTCTCAAAATCAATAATCAGCTTATGACCAAAATGCTGATCTGAGGTGAAAAATGTATTCGACATTCCTTTTCCCCCTACTGTAATCAGACACGGCCGCTTCATTTTAGCGGTGATGCACTCGTCACTCGTTCCAGCTCCGTTTGGCAGAACGCTGACTATTCGTATCCAGCTTTATTAACTCTGCTAAAGGGGGCACTTCCTCGTGCTCTATAAGCCAGTGCCGCATCTCTTTGATGGCTTCCACCTGTCCATTTCCTTTGTCACGCCAGGTCAGCAGCTCTATTACACGAATTACGAGCGATAAAAGACTACTGTTGCTGCTCTGGGTTTTTTCAGCCCGGATTTTTTGGAATAACGCTTCATTCTCCCAATCAATCAATATCTCTTCCGCTATGGCTGGCCGCATAACGGTAAAGGTCTTGTTACACTCGCTGCAGCAAATAACGGAAACAGGCTCTCCGCCCAGCTCTACTACGATTTTGGTTTTACAGTATTGGCAAGTAAAAGTCACCTGTATATCCAACGGTTGATCGCTCACTCGGACAGCCCTCCTCATGGTTGCATTAAAAAGTTACAATAATGTTTACCCATTTCTTCGGAGAAATGACCCATATTACAGAGGGTATGTCAAGACTGTATGTTTGAAAAGTCAACAAAATGTATAAATATTTTCAAAAAGCATCCCGTATATGATGAAGGGATGCAATACTCCGATCTTCATTCAGCATTACCGTGACGACATCAAATGAAACCCGGCGCTCATACTCGCTTTTCATATGTATGTATACCTGGGCGGTGGCACGCACCTGACGAATCTTCCGTTCATCCACAGATTCTTCAGGGGTACCCTGAAGCGGGCTTCCACTGCGGCTTCGCACTTCAATGAAAACAAGCACTTCACCGTATTCAGCAATGATATCCAGCTCCCCGCTGCGGCAGCGCCAATTACGTTCTATAATCCGGTAACCTTGGGAGGATAAATATTGGAGAGCGGCTCTCTCACCATCAGCACCTTTTTGCTTGCGGGTATAAGGATTTCCAGGCGAAACCCCACTCACTTCTGCCTCCGTGTAACAGCTGAGCGGTCACTCTGATAGACAAAACTCAAAATTTCCGCAACCAGCTGGTAAAGCTGCGGAGGAATCTGCTGGTCCAGGTCAAGTTTGGAGAGCACTTCCACCAGGGCAGCATCCTCTTGAACAGCAACCCCGCTATCCTTGGCCAACTGCAGAATCTTATCTGCTACCGCACCTTGTCCCTTAGCTACAACAACAGGCGCTTCACTCTGTCCGGGCGAATATTTGAGGGCTACGGCTTTTTTCCGGTTTTTCGAAATTTCATTGGAGGGCTCACTCATATACGGTAATCCACTCCCTTGTAGGAATCCGGCACATAATCTGCCAGCTTGCCTGAGCCACCCGCAATAGCCACTGACCCCGCACTTCGCTCTGGAAGAGGTTCTGTTCTTAGACTGGACAGCTGATAGCCTATCGATTCCACTGCCGCTCCAATCTCATCCTTGCGTTCTTCCAGAAGTTCTAACACCCAGGGCGTATCGTTATGCAGCTTCAAACTTACGATTCTGTCCACAACCTGCACATCTACCAAAGTCTGTCCCAACTGCTTCATATCCAGATCAAACCACAGACGGCAGTTGGATGCATCCAGTTCGCCTTTGCGGCCCCGTCTGGACTGAATATGAACGGAAGCCGTTTCCTGCCCATCCGGACCATGCAGCGGCAGGAACATCGTAACTTGCGCAAAAGGGGCCGTCCGGTCTGTATTCAGAAGCAGTTGCTGACCCGTCAACTGCTGCACCAGCTGGCCTGCGGCGTCCTTGACCGCGGCCGGCACTTCACTGCTGCCCAGCACCTGCAGCAGCACGCCCTTCAGCGTAGCGGCGGCTGTATCCTCGCCGCCAGCTGCACTTGCCAGCGCCGCCTGCGGCAGCGCTGCTGTGCGCCCTGCTGCGGCCGCAGGCACCGCCGCCGCACGCACCTCAGCGGCGGCCAGCCCGCCGCCGCGAACGGCCTGCTGCTCGTGCTCTGCACCGAGCAGCTTCAGCACCCGCCCCACCCACGACTCCGTGTCGGGGGTGGCTGCGGGGGCCGTCTGCTGCTGCGCCGCAGCAGACGGGTTCTCCCCGCGCTGCCCGGCAGGCGCGGGGGCTTGCTCTTGCCCCGCCGCTACTTGCGGGGCTATAGTGCCCTGCGGCGGCTGTGCGGACGCAGGGGCAGGGGCAGCGAGCTGCGGCAGCGTGCCGCGCAGCTCGGTCAACACGCCCTGCAGCTTCGCGAGCAGAGCGGCACCCGTGTTTGCAGCAGAACCTGCTGCTGCAGGTACTGCTGTCCGTTCCGGCTGTGCCACGGAACGGATTTCCGCCCCTTCTGCCTGTTCCGCAGAAGGAAGAATACCTGCAGTTGCACCAGTTCCCGCAGCTAGGGATTGGGCATTACTCGCCTTCAGAGTATTGCTCGCCATTTGAGCGGCGCCTGCCTCATCAGCAACTACTTCACCACCCAGCACATCATTCCGCGCTGTTTGGCCTGTTGAGACCTCAGCCGGTTGTTCTGCCTCAGCAGCTATATTGGCTGCCACCGCTGCAACTGCGTTTTCGGGAGTCTGCCCAGCTCTAGCAACGCTACCAGAAGGCATTCCAGGTTGATCAGCGACTTCAAAAGCAGTTGCTGATCCGGCTGAATTGGCTGATACCGTAGCCGTGGCCGTTCCATCTGCATTAACAGCAGCTATTTGGCTTGCTACAGGAATAACAGGAGCGGTAGCACTTCCGTTTACAGGCATTCCTGCAGAAGGTGGAGTTGCCGTTCCTGGAACAACACCTGATGTTGGCTGGCTGGAAACTTTCGGTGCAGCAGTATTGCCACCAGCCGCTTCGAACTCCTGCTGCGCCCATTGGGTGATCGCCGTTTCAAGCTGAGCCACCAGCTCATGAAGCTTAGGCCCGAACACGGCTTGCTGAAGTCCTTTCACACTTTCTGCCGTAACAGGGAGTCCACGTTTTACCGAGATGACGGCCGCCTCCAGCCACTCCGATGCTGGAACATTAGGTGGTTTGGCGCTCATAACAGCATCCAGCTTCGCTGCCGTTTCTTTGGTCAGAGGGATGCCTCCAGATACCATAGCCTGAATAATTTCCTTTCCTGCCTTGGAATCTGTAAGTCCAAGCGATTCCAGTGCTTCCCCCATACTTTGAGGTGAAGCCAGAGCGGCCTCACCGGAGGAGACGGGTTTTAATACAGGCAAACCGCCTTCTCCCGGAGGAGCAACCTGCAAATTCAGCGTTTGCCCGGGTTGCAGCGGCGTCTCCAGTTCCGCACGAACTGGGGTGCCTTGAATCTGCACCACCGCCTCTTTACCAGAATCAGATACGCTAAGTACCACACCCCGGACAACCTGGCCTTCCTTTAGCTCTACCGCCTTGGGTTCACCTGGTTTTTGGTCTCCAAGCAATCCGCGAATCAGAGATCCGATGTTCATGCCGTGCTCCCCTCCTTTCGTCTATTTCTTTCTATATATATCGGTATTTCAAGACGTTTTATAAGAAACGCATCTCACCCAAGTTTCGCTTAAGATAAGCCCGTGATCGCAATTCCTCTTGTATATAAATACACATTAATTCATTCAATAGGATAGCCTGTAGATTTGCATCTCCCTATTCTTAAAAAAGCGTCAGTTCGTCTGAAAGAATTCTCCCTAGAAAGCTGCGGCGGTGCATAGGCGTCGGTCCCAGCGCCAGAATCTGTTCTCTATGCAGTTTTGTCGCATAACCTTTATGTATTTTAATACCATAGTCCGGGTATAATTCATCCCAGAGACCTTCGCAGAGCCGGTCACGTGTAACTTTGGCCACTATAGATGCGGCGGCAATGGACTGACTGTTAGCATCCCCTTTAATAATCGCACGCTGAGGCAAGGGAAGATCCACCTTTTCCGCATCTATCAGCATATAATCAGGCCGATGCACCAGACCTTCTACCGCTTTTTTCATCGCCAGCCTGGAAGCCTGCTTGATATTGATCTCATCAATCATCATAGAGTCCACATGCCCTACACTTACCGCCAGCGCATGCTCCATGATCTGCTCGAACAAGATCTCCCGCTTTTTCGCTGACAGCTTCTTGGAATCATCCACGCCCTCTATAATAAGACCTTCCGGTAAGATAACTGCAGCCGCTACAACATCCCCAAACAGACAGCCTCTACCCACCTCGTCAACCCCTGCTATATTCCGGTAATCCTGCTCCCAGCATTCCTTTTCGTAGCTTAACATATCTATCGAACTCACCGTTTATCCACCACCAATTCTTATTTCCCTATTCTCTGTACAAGCCAGCTTATCATAAGAATACACCGCGGTCATCCCACTTTTTGCTCAAAATACCCCTTCCAAATTCAGGATCATTCATGTATACATAACAAAAAACCATCCCAATTGCTCGGATGGCTCTTCCATTCCACATGATTTTGTATTTAAGGCGTTTCCAATGTGAAACGTCCCAACTTGCCAGCCCGCAGATCATGCAGCAGTAAGCGCGAAGCCTTCTCCAGGTCCACCCGGCCACCGCTGATCAGACAGCCCCGCTTACGCCCGACAGCTTCCATAACTGCAACAATTTCATCTGGATTCTCCAAGTCTTGCGGGAGCTTCTCGATCCCAAAACGCTCCTTGAAGCTTTCCCCATAATCCCTCACCAGATATTTCACCGCATAAAAAGCAATATCCTCAATATTCAGGATTTCCTCTTTAATTGCACCGGTTATTGCCAGTCGGTAGCCTACATCCTGATCCTCGAATTTAGGCCAAAGGATCCCGGGCGTGTCCAGCAATTCCAGATTTCCGCCCGTCTTAATCCATTGCTGTCCTTTGGTAACGCCCGGGCGGTCACCCGTTGCCGCGATATTTTTGCCAGCCATCCGGTTGATCAGTGTAGATTTACCCACATTGGGAATCCCGACGATCAGTGCCCGGCTCGGACGCGGATTCATACCTTTAGCAATCTGCCGGTCGATCTTCTCTTTCAGCAGCAGCTTGACCTGTTCAGGAATCTCTTTGATGCCAGTGCCTGTAGCTGCATCCACCGGGTGCGCAACATGGCCTTCTGCCCTAAAATAAGCCAGCCATTTCCGTGTAGCCTCTAGGTCAGCCAAATCCGCCTTATTCAGAATAATCAATCTTGGCTTATCCCGCAAAATATCGTCAATCATCGGATTGCGGCTGGAAAGCGGCAGACGGGAATCGAGCAATTCTATACACACATCAATCAGCTTCAGCTTATCCTCGATTTGCCGCCTAGCCTTCGTCATATGACCAGGAAACCATTGAATGGCCATTGCCGTCACCTCCTTTGACTTCCGTCAACTTAATGGTTAATTACTGTAACATCTTTAATCGGCCAAAAAATGAGGTCTGCGCGGCCGACAATATCACTCAGCGGTACATAACCGATCATCCGGCTATCCGTACTGTCCGAACGGTTGTCTCCCATTACAAAGACATGCCCTTCCGGTACTTTTCCATCTGTAAAATCTTCATTCGGGAAATTCTTGTTATTGTACAACGCGTTGTTATCGTGCGCCTGGTTAATCGCATCCTGAATATAGGTTTCATTCACCGGTTCACCATTTACAGTGACCACATCGCCTTCAACCTTCACTGTATCTCCGGCTACGCCAATTACACGTTTGATGAAATCCCTGCCTTCAGATGGCACATGGAACACAATAACCTCACCCCGCTGCGGTGAACGGATGTCGTATAAGATTTCATTGACAATCACACGTTCCCCGGTATGAAAATTCGGCTTCATGGAAGGCCCATCCACAATAAACGGTTTGAACAATAGCCATCGTATCAAAATCACCAGAATCAAAGCAATTGCAATTGCTTTGATCCATTCCAAAACCTCATTTTTGGGCTTGCGGGGATTCTTGCCGTCAGGCTCAATAACCTCACCTTGTCCCTGCTGAAAATCCTGCTGCATAGTTCACCGTCCTCTCTATATGCTACCCTCACTATACAACAAAAAAACTCCTACCAAAAACTCCTCCACGAATACTCCGTCAGGAGGCCTTTTCGGAGAAGCTGATCCAAAGGCAAATATAATCAAGATTTATATTAACAATTTCTTATATGTGAATAAAACGAAAGGGGCTTGATATCAAGCCCCTTTCCTTTGCCGCAATTTTAGCGACGGATTTCTTTAATTCTTGCAGCTTTACCGCGCAGGTCACGAAGGTAATACAGCTTCGCACGACGCACTTTACCACGGCGAGCCACTTCGATTTTCTCGATCTTAGGCGAGTTGATTGGGAAAGTTCTTTCCACACCAACACCGTAAGAGATTTTACGAACCGTAAAAGTCTCACCAATTCCACCGCCGCGACGTTTGATTACAACGCCTTCGAACAACTGGATCCGTTCACGAGTTCCTTCGATAACTTTTACGTGCACTTTCAAAGTGTCACCCGGGCGAAAACTCGGGATATCTTTGCGAAGTTGCTCTTGCGTAATTGCTTGTAGGATATTCATTTAGGACTTCCTCCTTCCGTACAGGTGTTCTTGCCTCTTCCGGAGAGACCATCGCTCTCCCTCATTATCCGCAGAGGACCACCGTATTCCACACAACAGAAATAATATTATCACAATCCCTCACGAAAGACAACTTTTTTTTCGAGATTCAGAGAGGCATCATATCACGTTTCTTTGCCTTTACTTTACAGTCCTTGCACAAGCCGACGACTGTCCCGTTATCCTGGGCATAGAAGATCAGTTTGCCGTTTTTCTTCTTACAAGAAGAGCAAGGCTGTTCATCAGTACTCTGCTTGGCTTTGCGGTGTCGGTCCATAGAAATCACATTACTGGTAGCGCCTTTTTTGGAACTTGAAGATGGTTTTCTCGGGTTGAGGTAACCGAAATACACAACCACACCAACTAATAACACAACTATAACTGCCGCATATTGCATTTGCATCATCCGCTCCCTTGACTGGTGTCAGTCTAATAGTAAACAGATCATCCCGGGCCTCGCATGGCTACGATAATACATTTATTCTAGCATACCTCTTCATCGAAATGTAGCAGACCAGATAACCTCGACTTTAGTCCAGCACATCAACCCGTCCCCGGCCCGTTTTCCAATATTTTTCCATAAGATATAGTGTGTATATACATAAGTAACAAGCAAATTACGGGAGGGCCTGAAATTGAAAAGAAATCGTAATCCTGCAATTCTCGCGGCAGTTGCCGTTTTCTCTATTGCATTGCTGTCCGGATGCCGAGAGCTTCCAGGCAAAGAAGCTGCAGACAAACAGCTGGAGCAGCGTCTGAATGGAAATTTCCAGAAGGAAACTTCTGAAGAAGTGAAACAAGGGTTGGATGAGGTTACTTCAGGTATTAAGCAAACAGTACAGAATACTTCCGTGAAGATGACAGAGGATTTGAACGGGAGCAGTTTGAATAAAGTGCTCGAGATTTCGAAAAAAACCAATTATGCAACTGAACTGGTTCTTAAAAATAATGTGGGAGAAGTGAAGGTCACTTCCGGCAACAACGACTTCATCACCGTGAAGGCAACAGTCGTCCCACATTCCGGAATGAGTCTGCTGACAAAACAAAATATTATAGATCACGCAAAAGTTACAGTTCAAGCTGACGGAAATAAGCTTAAGGTTTTCACCCATTCGAAGAATGCACCCGCAGAAGATCTATGGACCTGGGCACAAAAAGAATATGGCTCCTCCGATTTCAGTATTAGTTATAATATTCAAGTACCTTCTGATATAGATGAATACCAAATTAGTAATAATGTAGGTTCGATTCAGCTGCAAAACTTGAAAGGAACTTTCCATATCTCCAGCAATGTAGGGTCAATCGTTCTGGATAATGCACAGTTAAGCGGAAGCTCGACCGTGGTATCGAATACAGGTAGTATCGATATGCACATCAACGCCTTGAATTCCAGTAGCACTCTAAAAGCCAGTAGTGAAATTGGAACAATCACAGCCAATCTTAACAGCCGCCTAAAGTGCACTGTAACCACTAAAAGTGAGCTTGGCCAAATTACCGGGAATGAATCTGGAAAAACGGATTTCAACGGCGGCGGTCCACTAATCTCTCTGTACACACAGATCGGTTCAATTACAGTTCAATAGTCAACGAAATAATACAGGTGAACCAGCTTCACTATAGATATAACAAAAGCAGCCAATCTCAAGGGAGACCTGGCTGCTTTTGTTATGTCTTAACCCTAGATCAGCGCTATGGCCAGCAAGGTGAACAAGCTTAATGTCAAGATCTCGCTGCCGTATCCGTAGAACCCGCCATAATAATTTCCATAAGGATTAAATGCCGAAGTCTTCATTTTGCCATTGCCCTTTGTCTTCAAATATACATTGTTTCTGTCTACATTCACGATGATCCCTTCATGCCGTTTGCCGTCTGTAGTCATGATGCGAACTCTTTTATTCATACAATGTAAACAATTATAATAGGCTTCCACCTGAGAACCCCTCCCCATTCGTGATGCTGTATGTTATGCCCGGGGGGATAAGCCGGGAACGGCAATTGCCTCGTGGTAGACAGCAATAAAAAAAATAGCTGTGAAACAAAGAACTTGTGAACATTGTGTATCATTTTCGAGAAAAAGAGGTTATTATTAATGTAATATTCACAATTAGAGCGTTTACGAAGGATGGACAAATTTCATTTAACAGAGGAGGCAAATCTCATGAGTGCAGCTGGCAAAAGATTTATCAATGAAGGGGTGCTCCGTATCGCCTGGTTCATTATCTTTGCATCGCTTACCTATACTGTACGGAATTACACATGGGTGGTTGTATTATTTTCGGTAGTAGCTATCTATGCTCTCGGTTCAGGTATTGTGATGCTTGCGAAAGACCGTCAGGATCATCGCGATCATCATTCCAGGGTTTAGCAACGCTTAACCCCTACCGTGCTTATCCGCAGCACTTTCTCTGGACCTTTGGTTCAGCAGAAAGTGTTTTTTTAATGCATGCACCCACAGAGGGATATTTACAGCAAAAAGAACCACTTCGCGCCTGTTACTTACCCGGCTGATAGTGATTCCCTCTATCTAAGATGCCAATTTGGTTAATCGGAGTAACAGGATTTGAACCTGCGACCTCACCCACCCCAAGGGTGCGCGCTACCAGGCTGCGCTATACCCCGACATTTATGTATTGCTGCGCTTTGTTCAATATACGCTTTAATCCTAATCGTAGAACTGAAGTGCCTTTCATTTACCTTCATTTTATATATACCGCAGACTAATAAAAGATTCAAGCATAAATTTCCTACTCTAAAAAACTATTTTTTTCTTAAAATTTATAGTTTTTTCGCAAAAGCTGTGCTATACTCTTGGCACAAGGAAAGGAGGTGCGTTCACATCAAGCATGACATGCTGAACGTATCCCTTACCCGGACCAACGGCTGAAGTTCTGGCCCTGGTGGCGCGGGATACGGATCAAAGTTTTAACTAGCGCCTCGGGTAGAGAGACCGTCTTCGGACGGTCTTTTTCATTGCCTGCCCCCATTCCAGAACGGGCTGCAAAATGCTGTATCGTTGTTATCAAAAAACCACTACACCAGCCCCGAGTTCAGTCCCGGCTGAGGTAGTGGTTTTTATTCATGCTATATTGGTCTTATGATTTACGATTGGTATAGAAATCGATAATATCATTTACTGTGCGGAGCGGCTCCGCTTCTTTGTGGACAGTGTCCACGTCTGGCTTGAATTCTTCACGCGTATTCGTAGTCACTTATGTTCATTCCTTTCGATGGTTAAAATAGTTAGTTACATCTGAGATGTAATTTCCGGCGCCTCTCATAATTACCCCAAAAACAGGGTAGTAACGCACATCTGCTCGTATTTTTCAAATAATCTCTTAAGCTCATTCTCCTTTCAGCATGTACAAAGATTTGTATGACAGAAAAAAGCACAACAAAAAACGCCTCATCAACATAGTATACGTTAATAAGACGCTAAATATTCCATTTTATAGTAAATTTTACGTTAAAATATTTTTTTCAGTTTATCCAGGGCCGCCTTGTCCTTTATCGTCAGCTCAGCTGTCTCCAACAGATCCGGCCGGCGTTCTAAAGTGCGCTGCAATGCCTGCTCACGCCGCCACACTTCGATATTCGCATGATGTCCGCTTAGAAGGATATCAGGCACCTTCCATCCTCTGAATTCAGCAGGACGGGTATAATGAGGATATTCCAGAAGACCAGTACTAAACGAATCTGTCACCGCCGACGTCTCATTGCCGAGCGCTCCAGGCTGTAGCCGGACCACGGAATCAATCACTGTCAATGCAGGCAACTCTCCCCCGGTAAGTACATAGTCCCCGATTGACAACTCATCCGTCACCAGATGTTCTCTAATCCGTTCATCATAACCCTCATAATGACCGCAGATAAAAATGAGATGCTCTTCCTGTGCCAATTCCTCAGCGATCTGCTGATTATAGGTCTGACCCTGAGGGCACATCAAAATGATCCGTGGTTTCGCCTGAGAGACAACAGCACTCCCGCTCTCCACTGCAGCTTCTCCAGGGCTGTTCACTCGAAGCGATTCGTCCGTTTCAGCACTCTGCCCACCTTCTGAAGCTATACCCCTTGAATTCCCTGAAATTGCAAGCACATGTTCCACAGCGGCAAAGATAGGATCCGGCTTCAACACCATCCCGCCCCCGCCGCCATAGGGTGTATCATCCACACTATTATGCTTGTTTCCGGAGAAATCACGAAAGTTGACCGCGTTCAACGAAACAATCCCTTTTTCACGTGCTTTGCCTAGAATGCTAGTGCCGAATACACCTTCACACATTTCAGGAAAAAGCGTCAGCACATCAATCCGCATCATGGCAGCAGCCCTTCCATCAGGTGCACCTTAATCTTTTTGGCCTGGATATCTACATCTAGCACGACATCGTTGATTACCGGAATTAGGATGTCCTGACCCTTGGCCGGCTTTACCACCCATACGTCGTTAGCTCCAGGTTGAAGGATTTCCGTAATCTTGCCGAGGGGTTGACTGTCGTCTTCATCGGTATACACTTCGCAGCCAACAATCTGGTGAAAGTAGTATTCATTCTCCGGCAGCTCCACTAAGTCATCACTCGGTACCGTCAGCAAGCTTCCTTTGTATTTCTCGATCTGATTGATGTTGGTATATCCCTTCAGCTTAACGATATACGTTCCCTTATGCTCTCTTGCCGCTTCCACCGTTACCTCGAATTTCGGGCTACCGTCCGCAGGAACCACGAACATTTTTTTACCCGGGGCAAATCGGACTTCCGGAAAATCGGTAGAAGATAATATTTTGATCTCCCCGCGAATTCCGTGTGTATTGACTAGCTTGCCTACGTTCAGCTCTTCCGTCATCTGACCCTCTCCTTTACCTATAGTTGTTGTGCAGCAGATTCCTTCTTATATATTTCAACAAAAAGGAGCCGGGATATACTATCCCTAGCCCCTCATTGAACGCATTCTTTAAGATAAAATATCCACGGTAACGCGTTTATCGCTCTTGACTGCTGCAGATGTGACCACGGTACGGAACGCTTTAGCGATCCTGCCCTGCTTGCCGATGACCTTACCGACATCATCTGGATGCACAGAAAGCTCATACACAATCAGGTGTTCTTTCTCCACGGTCCGTACAGCCACATCCTCTGGATGATCCACTAAAGCCTTAGCAATAACTCCAACTAATTCTTCCATAGAGGACCCTCGCAATCAGTCATTATTTCTGTAACTTCAGCTCATGGAACTTCTTCATCACGCCTGCTTTGGAAAGCAGATTGCGGACGGTATCAGATGCCTGCGCACCTGTTTGAAGCCATTTAAGAGCCTTTTCCTCATCGATCTTAACTACTGCCGGTACTTCAATCGGATTATAATAACCGATTTCCTCGATAAAACGACCGTCACGAGGGGACCGGGAATCGGAAACCACTACACGATAGAAAGGCGCTTTATGTGCACCCATTCTTTTCAGACGAATACGTACTGCCACGAAATTCACCTCCTTATAAGAATATCGAAAATTATACAATAGTTAGACTAAGTCTGATCTATGGAACCCTTATATGATCAACGGAAAGGGAACTTCATTCCTTTACCGCCAAGACCCTTGAGCTGCTTCATCGCATTTTTCTTGCCGCCCTTGCCTCCGCCGCCCATCATGCCGGAGAACTGCTTCATCATCTTGCGCATTTCATCGAACTGCTTGATGAGACGGTTGACCTCAGCCACGTTGGTGCCACTGCCGGCAGCAATGCGCTTACGGCGGTTGTGGTTGATAATCTCGGGCTGGGCCTTCTCTTCCTTGGTCATGGAATGAACAATGGCTTCGACGCGGCCCATCTGCTTATCGTCGACTTTGAGGTCCTTCATGCCCTTGGCTTTGTTCATACCAGGCAGCATGTCGAGAATCTGGTCGATCGGTCCAAGCTTCTTGACTTGATCCATTTGTTCCAGGAAATCATCGAACGTAAATTCCGCGTTGCGCATCTTACGTTCCATTTCTTTGGCCTTTTCGGTATCGATATTGGCCTGGGCCTTCTCGATCAGGGACAGCATATCGCCCATTCCGAGAATACGGGATGCCATCCGTTCAGGATGGAAAGGCTCCAGCGCATCAATCTTCTCGCCTAGTGCAGCGAATTTGATTGGGCAGCCAGTGACCGCTTTGACGGACAACGCGGCACCGCCGCGGCTGTCGCCGTCGAGCTTAGTCAATACAACACCGGTGAGCTCTAGCTGCTTATTGAAGCTATCGGCAACGTTCACGGCATCCTGACCGGTCATCGCATCAACTACGAGCAGTACTTCGTCAGGACTTACAACGTTATGAATCTGCTTCAATTCTTCCATAAGCTCTTCATCAATATGCAGGCGACCTGCAGTATCGATAATCACATAATCCAGGTTGTTATCCTTCGCATGCTGTACAGCTTGTCTGGCGATTTCTACCGGACTGGTCTGATCACCCAGCGAAAATACAGGAACCTTGATCTGTTCACCCAGCACTTGTAATTGCTTGATCGCAGCCGGACGGTAAATATCGGCAGCTACCAGCAACGGGCGGTGATTGCCCTTCTGCAGCAGCTTAGCCAGCTTGCCTGAAGTGGTCGTCTTCCCTGCCCCTTGCAGACCCGCCATCATGATCACGGTCGGCGGCTTGTTCGACTTGGCCAGCTTTGCCTGGCTTCCACCCATCAGCTCGGTCAGTTCCTTGTTGACGATGTCGATGATTACCATGCCGGGAGTAAAGCTGTCCATTACTTCCTTGCCAATGGACTTTTCTTTTACCTTGGACACAAAGTCCTTAACGACCTTGAAGTTAACATCGGCTTCCAGAAGGGCCAGCCGTACTTCACGCATAGCTTCATTTACATCATCTTCGGAGACTTTACCTTTGCCACGCAGCTTGCTGAACACATTCTGCAATCTTCCGGTTAAACCTTCAAACGCCATATGCAGCTTTCTCCCTTCATGCTACTCTAACCTCTGCAAACGATCCACGAGCTCCGTGAACCGCAGTGTATATTGCTCAGGCAGCATCCCATTCTCCGGCAGTCTGCGCAGTTCTTCTAAGTATTTGTTGCGGCTCTCATGCTTGCTAAGCAATCCCAGCTTTGCTTCGTAATTCTCCAGAACCTGCTCCGCACGCTTGATGTGCTCATACACGGCTTGGCGGCTGATTTCAAACTCAGCGGCGATTTCTCCCAGGGAGAAGTCATCGTGAAAATAATATTTAAGAAACGTTTGCTGCTTATCGGTAAGCAGGCGTTCATAAAAAGCAAAAAGCAAGTTAATCCGGTTAGTCTTCTCGAGCCTATTCTCCTGACTCATTAAGGGCACTCCCTTCGTCAAGGAAAAACACTTTACAGCTTCACAACGTCCCTTATGATACCTAAAACAAAGAAAGATGTCAAGCCTTTTTGCTTGTCATCTTGTTCTTTGTTCCAAAAGTGGATTTTCTCCTTGTGTAGAGCTTAATTCAGTGGATCGGCAATACGTAAACCAATACGACAAAAAAGTGTACGATAGTCCCTCCGAGCACAAACAAATGCCAAATTGCATGATGGTACGGGAATCCCCGCCACACATAAAAAACCGTTCCTAGTGTATACAGCAGCCCGCCAAACAACAGCCAGGTCATGCCCCCATCTGCCATCACCGCAGAGAGCGGGTTCCAGGCAATCACAATCATCCAGCCCATCGCGATGTAGAAGACGGTGGACATGAACAGGAATCTTTTCACGAAAAAGGCTTTGAAGAAAACACCGAATACCGCGACACCCCAGGCAATTCCGAACAAGGTCCAGCCCAGCGTGCCCCGGATGGCAACCAGCATAAAAGGTGTGTAAGTTCCGGCAATAAACAAGTAGATCGAGGAATGGTCCATAAATTCAAAAAAATCTTTAGCTTTCCCATCCCTAAGACTATGCACCAGCGTTGAATTAGTATACAGTAGCAGCATCGTAGCGCCATAGATGGAGAAGCTGACCACATGCCAGGCTGTTCCATTCTGTACAGCGAAGACGACCAACAGCACCAGTGCTGCTATGCTTAATACAGCTCCAATCCCGTGCGTTACCGCATTTGCGACCTCTTCCTTACGACTGTATGTGTGTGTATTTGCCATTCCACGATTCCTTCCATTCTGCGCTTTCCTTCTATTATATTCCTTTGCGCGAAGTCCTTCCACCTTGCTGTAGACGCCAGGGTCTTTGTGAGATTATAGACTATACAGCTCCGTATATTTAGCTTCTAGATAGTCGGCCAGATAATCAGGATTCAGCGGTTCACCAGTTACCTGTTCGATGATTTGTGATGGAGTCAGACTCTGGCCATAACGATAGATTTTGTCCGTAAGCCATTCCTTGATCGGCAGCAGGTTACCCGCTGCTATCAGATTTTCGAGCTCAGGCAGTTCCTTCCGCATGGTGTTCAAAATTTGCGCGGCATACATATTTCCCAGGGAGTATGAGGCAAAATAACCGAAATCCCCGCCGGACCAGTGAACATCCTGCAGCACTCCCAGGTCGTTGCTTGGAGGGGTAATCCCGAGATATTCCTGATACTTGGCATTCCATACCCCAGGCAGATCCTTAACTTCAAGTCCTTCATTGTAGATAAGCTTCTCAATCTCATAACGGACAATGATGTGCAGATTGTACGTCAATTCATCGGCTTCAATCCGGATGAAGGAATTCGATACACTGTTAATCGCACGGTAAAAGTCTTCAACTTCCACAGCGGCAAGCTGCTCAGGAAAATGCTGCTGAAGATCTCCATAGTAACGCTGCCAGAACGGACGGCTGCGGCCAATCATATTTTCCCATAGTCTGGACTGGGATTCATGGATACCCATGGAAGCACCTTGAGCCAATGGTGTACCCACCAGATCCCTGCTAATGTTCTGCTCATACAAAGCATGTCCGCCTTCATGAAGCGAGCTGAATACAGCGCTTAAGACATTGTCAAGCAAGTAGTTCGTCGTAATACGGACATCTCCCGGGTTCAGGCCGGTAGCGAACGGATGCACACTTTCATCCAGTCTTCCGGCTTCAAAGTCAAAGCCCATTTGCTCTAAAATGAATAATCCGAACTTCTCTTGTTGCTCCTTAGGGAAAATCTGGGCCAGGAACTTTGTATCAGGCTTGTTCTCGGATGCGGCTATGGCTTCGACAAGCGGAACAAGGCGGCTGCGCAGACGTCCGAAGATATCATCCAGCTTCTCCACCGTCAGATCGGGCTCATACATATCAAGCAGCGTATCATACCGGGAGTCTTTCACACCCCAATGGTCGATAAACTCCTGGGTGAAGGCAACGATTTTGCTAAGATACGGTTCGAAGGAATTAAAATCATCATTTTCCTTGGCCTCCTCCCAAATCGTCTGTGCATGGGCGGTGAGCATGGAGTACTCCACATAGCTTTTGGAAGGTATGCTCTTGCTGCGCTCGTACTCTTTGCGGCAATCTTTAACGATCTTGTTCTGAATGTCGCTTAATTGGCTCGTGACTTCCGGGCGGCTGAAATATTTTGTGAACTCGCCCATCTCCGGTGATGTCTGCAGTCTAAAAATCTCTCCACTGATCAGTCCGATTGTATTCGAACGAATCTCCACCCCCTTACGTGGGGCTCCTGTACGCAAATCCCAGTGCAGCAATCCAATCGCTTCCGTGTATCCGCTAATTTTGGATAATAGCTCGCTGAATTTCTCCCACTCTTCCTGGACCAATTGCTCCATCATTGAACACCCGCTTTCTCTGTTTTAACCAGCTCCCCTTGATGATACTTTTTTAAATACGTATAATCAAATCCAGAGGTATTATATCTTTAATTTGAAATAACTCTGTGACTTTCTTTAAAGGAGGGGGAGCTGCCTTTTTATATCCATTTAATACCCCTGACGGAAACGGGAGATAGAGCAATTAGTGATCGAAGGAACTATGGCAAGAATATTCTTATGCGGGATGTATGGGGCACCAGTCTGCCTCTGGAGTTCACCCGAATCAAGGAGTATATTAGGAATTAACAATCACGGAGCAGGATGCTAACCAAGCATAAAGCGTATGCTCACATAACTTTTAGGAGGTAGCAGGTCATGAGTCAAATTACTGATATTTTGGAGTTTAATAAGAATTTCGTCGAGGAAAAAGAATACGAAGCCTATCTGACCAGCCGCTTTCCTGACAAAAAGATGCTGATCATCACCTGTATGGACACTCGGCTTGTTGAGCTTTTGCCTAAGGCTATGAATTTCAAGAACGGGGACGTCAAAATCATCAAAAACGCCGGTGCCATTATATCCCAGCCTTTTGGAAGCGTAATGCGCAGCGTGATGGTAGCCCTGTATGAGCTCGACGCCGATGAAGTGATTGTAGTGGGACACTATGAATGCGGGATGGCTTCGCTCAACGCGGACAAAATGATCAATTCAATTAAAGAACGCGGAGTTTCTGAAGAGGTGCTGTCCACTCTGGAGAACTCAGGAATTAAGCTCACCAAATGGCTGCGCGGGTTTGACAACGTGGAAGAAGGGGTAATTCAGACTGTGGAGCTGATTAAGCGCCATCCTTTACTCCCCCCAAACGTACCTGTTCACGGCATGATCATCGATCCGGCCACCGGAGCGCTTGAGCTTGTGTCTGACGGTTACGTGGAGAACAAGGCAACTCTCTGAAAATCTGCTGTTTGCGTGGATCTTATGATCCGCGCATTTTTTTTGCCCTCTGATCCTCCTCCTCTCCCTTGTGTTGATTAAAATTATGATATTTTAAAATGGAACCACCCTTCCTTTCGTGCGTATTACTGAACAGATACACAAATACATGGGAGCTGAGGCTTCCAACACCTATAGGAGGGTGCTTGTACTCAATGAAACCAATGAAACGCGTAATGATGATCCTGATGGCCTTTACCCTGTTTTTCGCAGTTACTGCTCCCGACTTTGCGGATGCCAGACGCGGTGGCGGCTTCAAATCCGGAACCCGCGGATACACCACGACTCCGAAGAAATCAACAACAAATAATGTGAAACAAAACGATAGCATGACAGGAACCAAAACCGGAACAGCCGCCAGGGCAAACAGAGGGTTTTTCAGCGGTGGAAGCTTAATGAAAGGCCTGATGATCGGCGGAATCGCCGGATTCCTCTTTGGCGGCATGTTCGCCGGAATGGGCGCGTTCGGGAACCTGATCGGATTCGCCGTCAATATGCTGGCTATCTACCTGGTAGTAATAATGGTTATGTCCTTCTTCCGTCGCAGAAAGGAACGGCGCAGATTAGAGGAACGGGGTGGACGTTACTAATATGGGGACAACCGTTCTAAGCATGGACGAGATTATTAACGCCATCTGTATGCATATGGCTGAACGTAAGGGCGTTCCGGTGCAAAAGGTTCAGGTGGAGCTAAGCTGGGAAGAAGACACCGGATATACTGCAGAGGTGTGGGTCGAAGGCCGGAGCCAGTACTTGGTAGAGTCCAATATGATCGAGGCCATCCTGCGCTATATGCACAGTGAATATGGCATAAGGGCCTACCGTGAAGAGGTTCATCTAGAGCTGGATGACGAGATCACGGCAGTTGTAAATACGTAAATAATTGTGCACAAGGAACCGTCCGGCTATCACAGTGACAGTTTCAACACTATCGGTTCAAAAAAATCAGGTGTGTCCCAATCAGCCTTTTCATGGCTTTTGAGACACACCTTTTTTTACTAAAGGACACTATTGGTCTATACCTATAGCGAAAGCGGGGCCCTCTATCGACCCAAGTTACTCATAAAAATATTGCGTTATTGTACCCGCCCCTCCGGCCACTACAACCTCCGCGTAGGCTCCATTAATCAGTGTCATTTGCGGAGGAACATGTCCGAAATCCAAATCATAAATCACAGGTATCTGCAATTCTTCAAAGAGCTCCCTGTATACATCCTCAGCTGTATAATTCTCCATTGGCGTATTGGTGCCACTTCTGCCGAACATGACACCGGAGCAATGGTCGAACCAGCCGGCCAGCTTCATCTGTACCAAGGATCGGCGCAGATCGGCCGCATTCAGTTCGCAATTTTCCAGATACCACAGGATGGGTTCTTGCTGTAGGAAATGCTCCTGAAAATGTCGCACATCGCCGTAAGGTGTACCGATAATATGACGGATGATATCTACGCAGCCGCCAAGCAGCCGTCCCTTTAATGTGACAGTATCGCCGGATACCAACTTCCACACTGTTGGAATATGTAAATGAAACAGTGAAGGCGATGGTACGGCTTGCTCTAGCTCCTGATGATAGTTCACTGAGGAATGCTGGACGACCGGTTCCCTACTGTTGGTGGATAAAACCGTCTGCCACATCGCCGTCGTCTTATCCGAAACCTCAGCGCGCAAATCCCAAAAGCTTGGTCCATGTGCTGTCGCTATACCCGTTCGTAAGGTTAGGACGAGCAACAGCAGACTAATATCGGAGAAACCCATCACCCACTTAGCCTTCACCTGCCCATAATCAATATGCTCCAGCATCTCGATCAGCAGCTCCCCGCCCCAAGGCGGGATAATCAGGCCGATCCGGTCGTCACTCATCATCTGATTGAACTCTTTGCCGCGCTCTGCACCAGAGGCGGATTTTGCCTTGTCATGTTTAAAGACCGTATCTCCGCATATGACCTGATAACCTCTTTCTTCCATACGGGTAACCGCTTTGCCGAACAGCTCCGCAGTTTGGGGGCCAACACCCGAAGAGGCTGCAGTCACACCTATCGTTGCCCCTTTTTCAAGTACAGGGTATGTAATCATTTTTAAACCTCCTGAAATTACGTGTATCTTAGTCTACCATAATTACTTATCTCCACAAATACAAGTTAAGCACATCCTCCCATTCACAAAAAAAGACATGAGCCGAGGATTCGGCGTACTGCCGTTGACCCGGTTCATGTCTTGTGGGGCTACGTAGAATCAAATTAATGAAATGGCCAGCAGTTCGAACAATACCAGCGGAAGGATGACGTTGTTATTCACCACTCCCGGGTAAGGATAACCTGGCCCTGGATAGGGTTTGAAATAAGGATTGTAGTAACCCCGCACCATATCTGCAGTTTCGGGAATCTTAAGATACAGGTGTTTGTTGTCCATTCCGGCAATGGTTCCTTCATGCATCTGACCGTCAATCGTCTGAACATTGACATAGTGGTTTAAGTACGGCTTGCAGGAATGGTGCAGCGATTCGCGGACTGTGTGCAGATGACTCACCACAGCCGGATCAGCCTGATAGATCACCGTCGAGGGTTGACCGGATGGATAGTATGACATTATTGCATGACCTCCGTAAATGGATTTGCTCCATTCTATGCGGATGCCCAGACCAGGGTGTCTATATCCGGAATTATAGCTGCGGAATAGCCAGCTTGTCGACCCGGACATTCACAACAGCGAGGGTGAGACCCAGCATGTTCTCAACGGCACTGCGGACATTGTGCTGCAGATTCACGCACACCTCATGAATACAGCATCCATAATCCACAATGACTTGAAGATGGACGGCTACCTCCTCCTCTGAGACCTCCACAGACATTCCTTTCGTACTGATTTTACCGCCCAGCCACTTGCTCAGATTTCCCGTAACTGAGCTTCCCGACATCCCAGCAATTCCCGGTGTATCCATAACGACATAACCCACAATAGCCGATATCACACGATCGGAAATATGAACAAGCCCCTTTTGACAACCTTGATTCATATCCATTCCTCCTCAAAATCTGCAGATCCAGTTCGGTACTATTTCGGAATCCGGATGGTGAATACCGTTGGTTCTCCCTCTCTGCCCTCTAGCGTAAGCGAACCGCCCATCTTCTCCACATTATTCTTGGCGATGGATAATCCAAGCCCTGTTCCTCCGCTTGCCGTCCGGGCTTCATCTCCACGTACAAACGGATCGAAGATCGTTGACCACAGCTCTTTGGGGATACCTATTCCATTGTCGGCGATTTCAATACAGACCTCTGTATCCTCAGGGATAACGGTTACCCGAAGGCGTGTGCCTTGGGGATTGTAAGCCAGCGCATTGGAGATCAGATTATTGATAATACTTGAGAATAGCTCCGGATCATACCTTGCATAGACTTCCTCTTCGGGAACCTGGAGCTGAAGCTGGAAGTCTTTTTGTTCAATTTCGCCGTACGTGTCCGCAACAATCTCCCGCAGATGATCTCCAAGCTCCAGCCGTTCCGTATGAAGAATGAAATCCGGGGAATCCAGCTTCAGCAGCTCCAGCATATGCTGGATGAGCTTCGTCACCTGCACCGATTTGGTGTAGATATAATTCAAATACTTCGTCTGGCGTTCCGGGTCGGCTCCCCGGCCTTCCATCAATGCCTGCGCGTAGCCCTGGATACTCGTAATCGGCGTCTTTAGATCATGGGACAAATCCACCATTAACCGCTGCTTGCTCATTTCGGCCTTCCGTTTCTCTTCCGTCGTCTTCTCAATCACATCCGCCATGTAATTGAAGCTTTCGCCAATCCGCAGGAATTCTGTCTCTGCATAGAGGGCAATTCGCGTGCTGTAATGCCCTTCCATCATCTGCTTCAGTCCGAGATTCAGCACGCGAAGCGGCTTCTTGATGCGTCTTGTGACCCAATAACTATATACAAAGATTAGCATCAGAATCAGCGCACTGACCATAAAAACATAAAAAAACACAGAATGGTTCAAATAGGATACCAGCAGTTCATTGTTAATGGATACTTTGATGACATGGCGGGGGATTTTGAGCAGAAGCCAGGCTGCCTGACCTTCTCCCTTCAACGGGGTAATCGAATAGTAATAGGGCTGATCCGTGCGGTTCTCCAGCCCCAGATACAGACTATTCTCATCATAGGCTCGTATCTGATCCTGCTTCTCTCCAATGACGCGGATTACCTGTTTGTCGGAATCAAGGAGCTCCAGCCATCCCCCGCTTTGCAGCAGCTGCCTGCTCTGAGCGCCGTCACCCAGATCTTCCCGGTAATTACCTGCTTCGACGGAAAGATTAGGATCTGTGAGCTGTTTATTTAGAATCAAGTGGGTGATATCCTTCTGGATAAATAGATAGACAATCAGTATAATCATCAGCAGCATACAGTTGAACAGCAGGAAATCCAGAGTGAGTGATGTCTGCAGCGGACGGTTATCCCTACTTTTCCACGGGTGCTTCAATTTTGTACCCCAATCCCCTGATCGTCTTCAGGTATTCCGGTTTCTTGGAATCACGTTCAATCTTGTCGCGGATATTGCTGATATGCACCATAATACTATTATCTTCATAGACGTAAAAGTCTTCCCATACGGCTTCGTATATCTTCTTACGGGTAAAAACCCGGCCCGGCTGCTCCATTAGCAGCTCCAGAATTTTATACTCCGTTGATGTCAAGCTGACCGGCTCTCCAGATACCTGTACCTGACAGCTGCTCCGGTCAAGCAGCAGGCGTCCGAGCACGATTTGCTCCTTCTGCTTTTCTTGTACCGCCGGAGCGTCGAACTGGTGAACCCTCCGGAGCATTGACCCTACACGGGCAACAATTTCCAGCGGATTGAACGGTTTGGAAATGTAGTCATCCGCCCCCAGCTCCAGCCCGAGGATTTTATCATGATGCTGGCTTTTAGCTGACAGAAACAGTACTGGAAAATGGTTGTTTTCACGGATGCGTTTCAGCAGCTGTAGTCCGTCCATGCCCGGCATCATAATATCGAGAATCGCCAGATCCACGGTATGGCTCTGCATCAGCTTAAGCGCCTCGTTCCCGTTCTGTGCTTGCAGGATGTTATATTCCTTCTCCAAATAGAGCTGCAGCAGCTCTACAATCTCCAATTCATCATCGGCAATCAGAATGGTGTACATCGTGAATCCCCCTCTATCTTATCCTGCATGGCGCGTTCATTGTAACTATAGCCCGGCATTCTTTATCTAGTCTAAACCAAATCTAAAGAATAGATAAAGTTTATGGTAGCAAAAAGGCCGCACACCGGGATAATTCCGGGTACGGCCTGACTGGTGTGGTACGGAGCGGTGGTTAAAAGGCCACACCGATCCCGCCTTCTCCGGCATAAGTACCCATCACAGGACCCATACTGGAGAATAAAATCTCTTTAAAAGGATGCTTCTCAAGAATACGCTCCTTGATCTCCAGCGCAAGTTTTTCGCAATTGCTGTGTACAATGGCAATCACGGCTTTTTCGTAATCATGCTGTTTGTCTTCGAGCTTCGCCAGCAGATGGGTTAATGCCTTCGGAAGACCCCGCGTCTTCTCGATCACCTCGACAGTCCCTTCATCGCTGATCTTCAGCAGTAGCTTGATGTTCAGCACAGAAGCTACAGCACCGGATAACCGGTTCAGACGCCCGCCTTTGATAACATTCTCCAGGGTGTCCAAGGTAAAGTACGCAGTCACTTCTTCGGCTTTGTTCAGAACCATTACCTTAAGCTCTTCCAGACTGGAGCAGGTAAGCGACCATTTAGCCGTTAAAGCAACAAGAAGGGATAACCCCCCGGAAAAGGTTTTGGAATCTATAATTTCAATCGCATTGGGATGGCCTTCTTCTTCATACATTTCCTTGGCAATCAATGCGGTCTGATAAGTGCTGCTTATATTAGATGACATACAGACAACCATAATGTCGGTGCCTGCTTCCACTTCTCTGAACTTGTTCAAGAAGACCTGCGGACTGGGACTGGCCGTCTTCGGCAGCTCTTTGGAGTCCCGCATTTTGGCATAAAAAGCCTTAGTATCCGTATCTTCCGGCATGAGCTCATGCTCAAAGTGAACTGGTAGATGAACGATGTCAACATTATATTTCTCTACATATTCAAGGGGTAAATCCGAACCGCTGTCGGTTATGATCTTGATGGGCATCAGGGTACTCTCCTTTCAATTCTATACTATTATAGCCAGTCTGATGGGCAATCAATAGTACATTTTATAACTTGTCAAAAAGCTTGTTTTATGCTAACCGATCTTTCTTAACGGTTCGTGATGTGATATGGTGAAAGTATAAGCTTACAGAAATGGAGTGTAATCATGAGCAAGGGAAGAGTATGGAATAAAGGTAAGCATAACGGACGCGGTCTTTCAAAGAAAACTATAGCGGTTGAGGAAACTGAGGGACAGCAGACTGTAGAGGCACCTGAGGAGAGCTTCATTCCGCGTATTGATACGGTCAAGCCGATGAACCGCAGCAACTGGGTAACCCGGCCGTCCCGGATAACTCCCAAGGAGCCGGAGAAGCAGCAATAATCCGATAAGGGACATTACATTTCCAACAGGACAAAACAGGCAGCAGCGTATTTCTTACGCTACTGCCTGTTTTGTCTATCTGTATGGGCTTGAATGACTGAACGCTGAACCTGCTGTCAGATTATCCATCACAAGTCTTCTATGCTAGAGATTCACACTCTTCATGTTCTGTTCGGGATAGCGGGTCCCGGCTGCTACCCCTAGCGGCGCAGCATCATTAATACTCTTCAGATCGTCGCCACTCAGAGTGACTTCCAGTGAGCCGATGTTCTCTTCCAGATATTTAATCCGTTTGGTACCAGGGATGGGAACGATGTCGTCCCCCTGGGCCAGCAGCCAGGCCAACGCAAGCTGGGAAGGCTCACAATCCTTCTCTGCAGCAATCTCCCGGATGCGCTTCACCAGATCCAGATTCTTGGCGAAGTTCTCCCCTTGAAAACGCGGAGAAAAGCGGCGGTAATCGTCTTCCGCCAAATCCTCGAAGGTCTGAATTTGACCGGTAAGGAATCCCCGGCCCAGCGGGCTGTAAGGAACAAAACCGATGCCAAGCTCGCGGCAGACAGGCAGGATCTCATCCTCTACGTCACGGCTCCAGAGCGAGTATTCTGTCTGCAGCGCCGTTATTGGATGAACCGCATGAGCGCGGCGGATGGTTCCGGGTGCAGCTTCTGACAGACCGAGGAAGCGGACCTTTCCCGCCGTTACAAGATCCGCCATTGCGCCAACGGTCTCCTCAATCGGAGTGTTTGGATCCACCCTGTGCTGATAGTACAAATCGATGTGATCCACTCCCAGACGCCGAAGGCTGGCATCACAGGCAGACTTCACATATTCCGGGCGGCCGTTCACTCCGAGCATTTTCCCTTCTGCGCTCCGCACATTGCCGAATTTGGTAGCGAGCACCACGTTATTCCGGTGACCCTTGATCGCATGTCCCACTAGTTCTTCGTTCTTCCCTACGCCGTACATATCCGCTGTATCCAGGAAATTCACTCCCAGATCAAGCGCCCGGTGGATGGTACGAATGGATTCCGCTTCATCCCGTCCACTGTAAAAGTCGGACATTCCCATACAGCCCAGTCCAAGAGCTGAAACTTGCAGCTGACCACTTCCAAGAATTCTGGTCTTCATTTTCAAACCGCCTCCTCTATTCTCATTGATCATACCATTGAGGCTTCCAATTCTTCAAAATTTGCGCTTCCAGCTTGTGCGAATTGTTCCTATCCGATCCTCTGCCCCTTTACAGCTCCAGTGTCTCCCCGTAAGCAAGTGGTGTACCCTTGATTCCAGCCTCACTAAGCGCCTGAACAAAAGCACCCGCATCCTGCACGATCGGCGGGAAGGTATTGTAGTGAATCGGAAGCACTTGCTTGGCCCCCAGCCATTTGGCGGCGATTAACGCATGCTCCGGTCCCATGGTGAAATGCCCCCCAATCGGCAGAATCGCCAGATCGATGTCATAGAGTTCACCGAACATTTTCAAATCGCCGAATAGTCCAGTGTCTCCTGCATGCAGAACCGTGCGTCCTTCCGCTTGGATAATGAAACCTGCAGGCATGCCGCCGTAGATCACTTTCTGGTCCTCATCCAGTGTAATACCCGAGCTGTGAAAAGCATGAATCATTGTCGCAGTAGCAAAACCAAAATCAACCGTCCCCCCGATATTCATCCCAATGGTCTGGACACCTTTCCCTTGCATATAGCCAGCCAGCTCTACATTAGCCACAACGGGTATATTATTCTGTAGCGCAATCGGTGCCGCATCCAGAATATGATCCATATGAGCATGTGTCAGCAGCACCATGTCGGTCTTAATCTCCTCAGGTTTGGTGACTGCCGCAGGATTGCCTCTAAGAAACGGGTCGATAATCAGCGACTTGCCGTTCACCTCAATCTGTACACAGGAATGACCATGGTAAATGATTCTCATAGCTATCTCTCCTCTTCTCTAGTAGAAATTCAATAGGTAAAATGGACTCATCCGTGCAAAAACTCAAAGTTTACGATACAATGACACCAAATACTCAGAAGTTTGGAACGAAACTGGAACCTCGATATAACATATTTTATAACGTTCGTATGTATTTATGATATATTCATTGGTGCCTAATGTCAAGAGAGGTGTGAAGCACGTTGCTGTCTGTTGAAAAAACCATGCTGTTTCTGTTATCCAAGGTGGAGCAGATGGGCGCCCAGCAGTTTGTGGAGATCTACGAACACAGGGGGTATACCTCCACCTATATCCGTAATGCCTTGTCCCGTCTGAAAAAAGAGGGTTATGTTGCATCCCCTTCGCGCTCCTGGTATCAAGTTACCGCCGCCGGCCTCGCCTACATCAAGGCGATCAACAGCAAGCCTGCCCGTTATCAGGAGCAGTGGGATCAGACCTGGGATGTAGTCATGCTCGAAGTCCCTGAATCCGAACGCAAAAAACGCGATCAGTTTCGTTCGGCGCTTTTACAGCTGGGTTATGGGCTTTTGTATAACAGTGTGTACATTTCTCCATGGAATTACCGCAAGGAAGTCACCGCACAGATCGGGAAGCTTGAGCTTGAAGGCAAGGTATCGATCCTGCAGGGCCAATTCCTGGAAGGTTCGATTACACCGCTCCAGGCACAGTCCATCTGGCAGCTCGATAAGGTCGAAGCGTTATACCAGGAGAAATCAGGCTGGCTGCAGCAGGAGTTCGCCCCGTTAATGAAAGATGCGCTTCATAAAGGGCAGGCGCTCGAGCTTTTCTTACTGTATCTGCAGATTGGCGAGGAGTTAAGCGGGATGTTCATGACCGACCCGTATCTCCCGGATGAACTGCTGCCTGACCATTGGTCAGGCAAACGTATACTCAGAGAAATGACTGAATATGGGAGCAGACTCGCAGCAGCGATTCCCCAGGATTCCTTTTATGCACAATTTGTCAGATGAGCCGTATGAGCTCCGGAAGAAGAAGCTGACCCAAGGTTAGCTTCTTTTTGTGGCTTCAAAAGGGCATTCATACCAAAAAGCAGCCCAAACCGCAGGCTGCCCTCTGTAATACTACACTTCCCGGTTCCCTGAAGCCAAAAGCTCCCTGACCGCTTCCATATTCGTAACCGGGGCACGGCAGGCAAAATTCCGGCAGACATAAGCCGTGGCTTCCCCGTTAATAGCTGGTTTGTCTGCGAGGTGTGGCAACAGACGGAGAATCCCCTCAGTATCTCCTTCCCAGTTGACGATAAGCGCAGCGTCCGGCAGATATGCCTGCTGAACCTGTGCCAGCATACTGTGGAGGCCAGCGTCATCCCGCTTCCCGGAGAGTACCCATTCCCTTCCCCCGGAAGTCATGGCTAGATGAGCCTGCAAATACATGGCGTAGCCCGCAGGATAATCCGTTGCAGCCGTTGCTACTACTGCCGCTGTCTGTTCAGCAACCTTCTTCAGCTCCGCATCCTGATTCATCACAGACAGCTTCCACAGCAGCTTCGCTGCTACCGAGTTACCCGAAGGAAGAGCTCCATCATATAATTCCTTAGAACGAATCGGCAGCTCCTCCCCATCATGCCCCGTGAAAAAGAATCCCCCGTTCTCTTGGTCGATGAACAGCTCCAGCAGTCCATCCTTCAAGATCAGCGCCCGCTCCAAATAGACGGATTGACCCGTAGCTTCGTAGAGTTCAGTCAGACCCCAGATCAAAAAGGTATAATCATCCAAATAAGCGGGAATCGCGGATTCGCCGTCACGGTAGCGGGCCAGGAGCCTGCCATCCTCTCGCCGACGCAGCTTGTCCCAGATGAAATCCGCAGCTGCTATTGCAGCTTTGGCGTACTTAGGCTTTTGCAGTGCCTTCGCTCCCTTGGCCAGCGCCGCAATCATCAGCCCGTTCCAGGAAGTAAGCACCTTGTCATCCTTAGACGGATGGATACGCTGCTCCCGATAGGTGAACAATTTCTCACGCCATTCCTCCATCCGTGTCCGCAGACCCAGCGGATTCATCCCGAGCCGCTCTGCCATCTCATCTGGCAAACCCTGCAGCAGATTCGGAATATTCTCGCCTTCGAAGTTACCCTCAGGAGTAATCCCGTATACATGGCAGTAGGAATGCATATCCTCCAGGCCGAGCGCCTCTTCAATCTCCTCACGAGGGAATACGTAGAACTTGCCTTCCACCCCTTCGGAATCGGCATCCTCCGCTGAGTAAAAAGCACCCTCCGGCGAAGTCATATCACGCTCAACATACGCAAAGATTTGCTCAGCAATCTCCGCATACAGTGGTTTCTCCGTGATCTGATATGCCTCCAAATAAGCAATCGCCAGCAGTGCATTATCGTAGAGCATTTTCTCAAAATGCGGTACCAGCCACTCCCGGTCCGTAGAATAACGAGCGAACCCGTAACCCACGTGATCATACATGCCGCCCCTGTACATCGATTCCAGCGTTTTCTCTACCATACGCAGCGCTTCCGGCTGGTTGTATATCTGGCTGTATGCCAGCAAAAAAGACAAATTATGCGGTGAAGGAAACTTCGGCGCATTGCCGAACCCGCCGTATTCCTCATCGAACTGACGCCGGTATAGCTCATAGGCTTCGTGTAGCAACTCTTCCCCGGGAATCCCCCCGCTGCCTGTGCCGGCACTTTGTGAGCTCTTGCGATTCAGGGACTGAAGATCCGCGAGCAGATCATCCCCAAGCTTGTCCAGCGCTTCACCATCCTGCTCCCATTTACGGTGAATCTGCTCCAGCACATCCATCAGTCCAATGCGCCCGAACATCTGCCGCTTCGGAAAATACGTCCCGGCATAAAATGGCTTCTTCTCCGGTGTGAGCAGCACGGTCAGCGGCCACCCCCCGCTCCCCGTCAACGCCTGACACACCGACATATACAGCGCATCTATATCCGGCCGCTCCTCGCGGTCTACCTTGATGGCGACATAGTTATCATTCAGCAGCTGCGCGACTTCTGAGTCTTCGAAGCTTTCACGTTCCATTACGTGACACCAATGACAGGTGGAATAACCGATGGATAGGAAGATAGGCTTGTTCTCGGTTTGCGCTTTGGCAAAAGCCTCCTCTCCCCATGGATACCAGTGCACGGGGTTGTGTGCATGTTGCAACAAATAGGGGGACTTTTCATTTATAAGTCGATTAGGCTGTTGGCCTTCTTTGATCTCCATTTATGTAGCCTCCTTATACGGAATGTGCCTTTGTTAGTATTACCCATTGAATGGCAAAAAGACACCAAGGGTTAGAGCCTCGGTTCGCTTATGTTCAAGTCAAATAACGGTGAATACTAACCTCTAAGCCTTGTTACCACAACTAACAGTACAATAATTCCGAGCAAAATCAGCCAGCTTACTGGGTGACCGAAATTTAATCCCCAGCCGACTCCGAACCTTTTCTCGACGATTAGGTTTGGATCCTTACGGTTGAAATAAATCATCCCTAACAGCCATTTATCATCATCATGGACAGGTCTGACATTAGAGTAATTGACAGATTGCTCCAAGCTGTTTCCGCCCTGACCAGCCCAGAACGATAAGGCGAAGTAGTATAGCATGATAAAGGCTATTATGATAAAGATAATGGGGATAGCGAAATTGATGTTTAGCAGAGATATCATGTTTAGTTGCACAACGGAAAACAGGATAACTAATAAGAAGCTTGCTGTAATCATAAAACATGACCAAGTACGGCGGAAAGTTACGTCTTGTCTAATGGAACGGTTCGGATCAGTAGGTTGAACCTGCTGCTTCACTCTGCGAATACTCCAATTCTCAAATGTGAACAAAAGTGTTATGAATACTTGTATTATCGTAGTCATAAACACAGAACTATAAGATTTATCTGCATAGCGGTCAACGTTCCAACTGCTGTTGTAATGGATCGGAATCTGATCAGGAATCTGATCGTAGTTGAGTAGCACAGTTACAATACTAACAACAATAATACAAACATGAATGAGGAACCAATTATTAGACAAGCCAATGTTTCTTTTCCGAGAACCAGTGTCCACTGCCATGATTGATGGTTCCTGAGCAATCGGCAGCATAGGTAGTAAACTTTTCATTTTGAAATGATAGCTAATGTTTATGACTAGGGAGATTACGACCATGGCGAGAGAATAAGTGACAATGATCCAACTTTGTTGCTTGGCATGTTCATCACCGTATATTAGGCAGATGATACAAACCATGAAGAGGATAGTATGCAAGGTGGCACTAATCCTAGCATATGACTTCCGCATCTGGCGCAGAGGCTCACTGTGGAATTGTACAGCGCTGACGGTGACCCCAAAACTAATCGTCTCTCTTGTTAAATAAGGCATGCTTACCATGAGTACAATGGTAGGTACAAATACAAAGATCATTATTATAACAGGCATTATCGTCATATCATTCGCCTCCTCTTATACATAAGTGTGTATTCGAAAACTCTATAACCCTTAGAGCATCGGCGATTCATCACTATGCCTTTCGATTTAACATAAATTTTATTATAATCGATTTCACTGACTACATGGGTGAAATTAACATTTTCCAGACCTTTTGTTACGCAGAGCTACTCATCTGACAACTGAATTATGGCAAGTACTTTAAGCAATAGAAAAAGGAGCCCTTTTACAGGCTCCCCTTCGACGGTGTTTGATCGTTCGAGTATCTTTAAAAGTCACACTTCACATCATTAGAAATACTTGGGCACCGCTAGTTCACTTTCCGTTTTAAAGGAATGCTACTAGGCGTGTGTGTTCAGAGATGCTCTGCGACACAACCCCTCGCTTTCATTTGACTTAGTGATTAGTTAAATTCCTCTTGTAGCCCTAGCACCGAATGGTCCAACGGAACCACACCTCTCTTCACACCGTCAAAAATATCTTGCACAGATTTCAAGCTTCTTATACATCGTATACTCAAACAATTTTAAATCGGGATCGTTAAATATTACCATATTATTTTAAATAAATGAATGTCTATAACCACACTTTGTTGTCCGTTAATAAGGAAAGTAATTTAGTATGGGCTGAAAAACTAAAATTAACAGGAGTGGAATTCACCGACATGCCACCAAAGATAGGTGGAACAGCCGATGGATAGGAAGATAGGCTTGTTCTCACTTTTAGCAACTTCAAAGTCCTCTTCCGACCAAGAAAACCGGTTGACCGGGTTATGTGCGTGTTGCAGCATATAAGGCGATTTTTCCTTGGCTAATCTATTGGGTACTTTGTGAGTTGTCATGGGGCTATCCCCTCATTTCGGATAATTTTGGGTAAAGTACATCTATATGTTAGTTTACCCAATTTGGCGGGAGAAGGCGCAATGAAGAGACTTTCAAACTAAGTCTCTTCATTCATTTTTTATTTCTTTGTTAAACTACTTACCAAATAACTAGTTAGAATTATAGCTATTAATACGGCTGTGAACATGTATATGATTTCTATTAAACTTTGATACGTACTTGATGATAGGGTGATTAAATCGAAAATAAAGTATCTTCCAACCAAGTAAAAGATAACTGTAAGGGCTAAAAAAAGTAATACACTTATTATGCTTTTGATAGTTTGTCACCACACTTCTTATCATTGGATTATATAGTCAAATAGATTAGGTGCTACATCTTTCGCTCTAGCTTCTTGAAGGATCGGCACCATGCTCAGAATCATTTGGATGTAAGTGTCCCACCATTCATAGGTTTTAACAATTAAAGCCCCTGCTTCCAACGATGCTGGGTGCCCGCCGATCCCCAAGGAATTCATACCCCTCGTATACGTATTTTATCTTTTCTGTAAGTTCTAATAGATCATCTTTCCAGTATGATGACTCCCATATGATATTATTCGGCTCCTTTCTTTAAGGGGTTTCGGATAACGCCGTCGTTTTCACGAACGCTCTATTTTTTGCTTTGGTATAAAAACTCAACTTCACCATCTAGCAAATATCGATATTCAAATAATTGTATTGTTCTTTCCCTAATTCTCTCCATTATAACGGTGTCCAGGCTTACCAATCCTTGTATTTCAAGGTAACCATTACTAATAAATGTCTTCTCTACAAATTCTGATTCCCTTAAGTGATACTGTCACCATTCTTTCTGCGATTCAATTAGTGCTTCTTTAACCAAGTCTCCACTAAATTTAAAGGAATATCCAAAGTGAACTTCTGAACTAATGTCAACACGCAGCATTCCATTCTCTTATTGAAATTCTACAAGACACCGTACTCTCCTTCCGAAAAACCGAATTTTTCCATATAAAAACCCCTGGAATTTTTCCAGAGGTTAATAGTTTCTTCAACGCCCAATTCTTCTCTTCATGTTTCGTTGATTGACTCCACAATACCTTGCGCTTCAGACACACCTGTTTCGTAAGAAACATGTTCCACTGACCACGATTCATTCATCTTCACAAAATAAAAACAAGCCGGTGTTTATAGTAGAAGATTATTCAGCTATGTATGCATTAACTTCAAATGTTAATACTTTATCAAACACAATATAATCTTTCCGAGATATAAATGGGCCCTTGTTATTATTATGTTTGTTAATCGCAAAGATTACTGGTCCTTTCCCAGCAGCTTTAGCATCATACCAGTCTATAAAAGCGTTAACTTCAGACATGGACAGGTCAAATTCCTTTTCCATTCCTGTAGAAAAAGTAATTGTCAATAATGCCCTACCTACATTTTTAGCAGTGCCAGTAGCTTCATTTGAGTCTAAGCTTTCTCCATAAATATTTTTTGCTGAAACAACATAATAGTACATTGTGTTGCTTTGAACATTCTTGTCAGTGTATGACGTACCATAGACATTATCAACAACAGTCATGTAGGGACCGCCCATATTTGAAGATCTTTTCACAGTGTAACTAGTTGCAGTAGGAACTGCAGTCCAATTTAACAATATTTCATTATTTCCATCTGAAACAGTCAAAGTTGGAGGTAAAGGTACATTTTGACTCTCCATCATCTCCATTTCACCTATTGACAAATAACTACCGCCATTAATGGATGAAACGTTAATTTTGTACTTTAAATATGAGCTGGTATTATTTATTAAAAATTCCTTTATAGTTCCATCTTGCCACGATGAAACGTCAGTTTTCGTGTCTAATACAGTCCAATCAACACCATTGTTACTTCCTTCGAATGTCCAATTCTTTGGCATACGATTTACATATCCATTGAGTCCAATGGGAGAAATCGTATACTTTGTAATTACCTTTGCTGCATTAAATTCATAAGAAAGCCATCCAGTACTTGATTTCGCACACCAATAATCAGTAGAACCGTTAAGTTTATCAAAAGCTTTCCAAGCAGGAGAATTACTGTCGTATTGTGTACTTGCATTAGCTACACCTGACGGAGCTGCATTACTTGTCATTTTCGGAATCAAATTCCCCGAGTAAATCGGACTTGCACTTACAACTAGGCTAAAATGAAATAAGGACAGCATGAGACTCAAAACTGCTACTAAAATAATATTTTTTCTCCGTAACAAAATTAATAACCTTCTCTCAATAGAATGCGAACAATTAATTATTACCTTTAAAGTATATATTTATCTAAACATTTTTGATCATTTTTGTTATATTATATATCATAATTTGTTGCAATTTATTGAATTTGTAAATAAGAACCAACCAAAAATGGGAAGGCATAGGAGCGATTATATTGTTATCAGAAGTAACATGCTTCTTTGAATTAATCATACCTCCATTCTAAAGTAGGGTTATCGTAATTCGTTTAATAGCTCTAATAATTTTGTCCTCACATATTCTACGAATATATATCTTTTCCATTCGAATAATATATTTACTGAAATTACGCTTAGGGACCGGCGGATGTAGCCAGTGCAGGATTGTCTGCTGATTTCACATCTTAATAGAGTTTCTCTGCGTGACTCGAAACATTGTGTGGTGCTGCTATCTGTTCTTCCAAATAGATTAATCACTGATTTATAACAAACACACCAACTTGCTCTCCAAACTGCCCCATCCACATTTGTCCGTTGCCAATCATAACACCTTCAGAATTAATAAATACTTTATCTAGTTTCTGTGCTAATAACGCCTTCTTCACTTTTACAGTCATGATTTTGTCGTATTTCTTTATAAAATCTTTCTTGTTTGGGATTTCTATAGTTTTCCCCTTATTAGTCACTTTCAATGGGTATACCATCAAATTGGCTACCTCGGATTTGTTTCCTTCTTTGGTGTATTTCTGAAGTAAACTGAAGTTATGCTCAAATACGACTGGATTCATGATGCCTGCGACTTCATAAGGATTGTTACTGATATTAACCGCAATAACCCCTAGCTTATTGTTTCGTTCACCCATCCACAAATCCCCATCTCCAACCATAACTCCCTGATAGTTCACAAATAGCGTATCGACTTTTTGAGTTAGTAGTTGGTCACGTACAACAGAAGTAAAGATGCGATCGTACTTCTTAATAAATTCATCCCTGTTATAAATGATATATTTTTTGTTGTCTTTGTTAACATTCATTGGATAGGAGATCAGCTCTGCCACTTCTTTTGGTTTATTATCTTTGACCGCTTTTTGTAACTTGGCAAAATAAGCCGTGAATTCTGCGGGGTCGTCGATGCCAGCAACTGCATAAGGATTATCGCTATCTACACTCGCTATGTAAGCAGGTGCTGAAGAATTGGTACCTTGCTCAGCCCAAGCCTGACCTGAAAATATAGTTATACCCATTGAAAAGCTCAAAATCATTGCGGCTTTTTTCATGCTAATGTTTATCATCATTGTTTCCTCCATATTCCTTTCAATTTCCTGAAGCCACCGCTTCATATAGCCTATAGATCCGGTTCCGGCGTCCGAAAGCATGTTAAATCGGGCTCGCTTACGTCATATCTTTTGTCCAAAAAAGTTGTTTTCCTAAAATGTCCTGTTATATACTGGATATGATTCTGTGTGAGGTTTGTCACAACAATTAATCATTACAGAAACGGAGTGAACACATGATTCATAATCCATGGAAATTTGGTAAGCTGATTCTTATGACGACTGCTTTGACCTGGGTCCTGGGGGCGTGTTCTGCCAAGGAATCCAACGCAACTGAAGAAGCTGAGAATGCCACAGCTGCCGTTCAAGTTGAAGGAACAGAGAGACCTGAATATTTGCCAAAGGACTTTCCAATTCCGGATGATGCTGAAATAACCACTTCCCACTCAGAGCAAAATGACGGCAAGAAATCGGTTCTTTTCATCTTTAAATCCCAAGAAAAGTTCGACAAGCTGGCAGAAACGTATAAACAGTATTTCCAGGATCAAGGGATCAAAGATGCATCGGAGACCATTGATGAGAAAAACCTCATCATTCAAGGAGATACTGATGCTGAAAGCTGGTCGCTGATCGGCGGTCCATTATCCACGCAGAAAGAGACTGTAGAACTGACCTTAACCTGGTCAGAGTTGTAATTTATAGATAGTTCCAACAAGCGATCTTATCAAAGAGCCCGGTAAACGGCTGTGGTAAGATCGTTTTTTTAGTTTAGTATTTTCGTAAGCTGTTTAATAGCTCTATTAACTTAGTCCTCCTATATACTACGAATTTATATTCTCCTCCATTATTAGTAGTTACTTTGATTCCAATTGGATGCTCCTCTGGTTTATTGTATTTATTAATACTATGCTCTTATCATACTATGAGTTGGAAGAATATGACGAATGTAATTCTTATACTTCCCACGAGGAGGAAGCTCAGTGCAAATAAAAAAGGTGGCTCCAACCAGTGGAGTCACCTTTTCTTGATGATATTCAAAAAATAATTATTGCATGCCTTGCATGATCGCATTAATAATGTCCTGCTGAGTTATGGTGTTGTTCGTACGGTTAAACAGAGCAAACCCATGCTGGCCGTTATAGCCATTGTCCCAATAAATCGGCACTGCTTTGTATTTTTTGGCTGTTGCTGTTACCGCTTTGGCAAAGGCTGCACGATAAATGTTATTGCTGGAATCGTAGGCATTTTTGTCAATTGAACCGAACTCTCCGATCACGACAGGGTAACCTTGGGTAACAAACTTATTATACATCGATTGAAACTGCGAATTCAGGTAATCCTCTTGTCCCCATGTTGATTTTTTAGAGGGGTTCGTGGCTGATGCGCCCCATTGCGTAATCGTCCCTGATTCCTCGCCCGCAAAATCCCATGGGGAATAGTAATGCGCGGAGATCATGATTCTTTTTTCCGAACTAGGTATCGAAGAGGATCTATAAGTATCGGTTGGCAGAACAAAGCCGTAATTGCCAGCGGTATAGTCAATATTCGTATTCCAACCCGGGATCAGCAGCCATCTTGCACTATTGTTGCCGCTGGTTTGTCTGACCGTATCCACGAAGATTTGATTATAAGCATTAAGGTTGGCGTAGTAAGCAGAATTTGGATTACCATAAGTCCCATCAAAAACTTCGTTCATTGACTCAAAGATCAGCCGCTCGTCATAGTTGACAAACTTATTGGCAATCTGCTGCCAAACACGCTTGTACTTGTCTTTAATGGCAGCCTGGTTGCCACTATTCACGAGAAGCCACCCGCCTTGAACAGAATTGTATCCGTCCCCGTGAACATTAATAACCACATACAGGCCTTCATTGTAGGCATAGTCTACAACCGCTTTCACCCGATCCAGCCATGCAGAATTTATCGTATAGGATGGAGCGCTTCCAATATAATTCAAGTAAGAAACGGGAATACGAATTGTTTTAAAACCTGCTGCTTTCACTTTCTTGATCAGTTCCGGAGTAATCACAGGATTCCCCCAAGCGGTCTCGCTTGGCGTACCATTCGAAGATGCTTCCAGCTGATTGCCCAAATTCCATCCGGCGCCCATTTCGCTGACAATCTGCGAAGCTTGCAATGATCTGAAGTCTGATGTAATGGGGGTGGCTGCAGATGCTCTGGCACTCCATCCGGTCAACGCGACTGAGGCTACCAACATAAGAGCTACACTGTAAATTCCGTATTTTTTTAGTTTGGATAGCATTTTAAAACCTCCGTTTATATTGTGATTATTCAGCGTGCAAACGGTTACAACAATCCGAGCTATATTTTCTATATAAAGACCGAATGCCCTCCTTTCCGAATAATGTAACCCATATAAAGGAAATAACTTTGTATTGCTATCAGAATAACATATTTATGGTAAATAAAGTATAGTATTTTCCAATAATTTCATACACATGCAAAAGCCAAGCGACCTCTAGCATCGCTTATTCTATGCCGTGAATCAGAAAACGCTGGAAGCCCCGGTTGTTGTAAAGTTGACGATCATTTCAACAATCGAATCCTTCTTACATATCATAAAAATAAAATCTGCGATGAAAGGACATTAAATACATGGAATATCTCGATATGCTGGCTAAATTAGGTATTGGTAATGCTCACCCTGGAGGATTCTCGGCAACCCTAGATCAGTTTGAACATCATCCCCTGCCCCCTGCTTCGCAAATTCTCGAAGTAGGTTGTGGCACAGGGAGAACATCTTGTTATTTAGCTGCTCAGGGTCATGAAGTAACAGGTGTAGATATTCGTCCTGATATGATTGCAAAAGCAAATAAGCGGGCTGAAAAAGAAAATGTAACATTGAATTTCCTGGAAGGGGATGCTACTTCGCTGCCTTTTCCTAACGAATCATTTGATGTGATTCTTGTCGAGTCTGTCTCCATATTCACAGATACAAGGAAGGCTTTCTCGGAATACTTCAGGGTTTTGCGGCCTGGAGGCCAACTTTTTGACAGAGAAATGATCCAGCGTAACCCCATGCCGGCAGATATCAACCAAGAAATCACTAAATTTTATCACATTGATGGTTTATGGGATATCAATCAATGGTCAGCCCTGGTACAAACCATCGGATTTATTCACTCTCAGATCGAGGGACCCTTCAAATTTCCTAACTCAAGTCCAGAACTGTATGAGCAGCCTGATGCTCATCAACAAATTGATGCAGGTTCTTTTCTTGACCGATCCATTTGGGAAGTAAGCAATATGTACAACCGGATAATGGACAGCTATACAGAATATATCGGATATATTCTTGTGATTGGAACTAAATAAACAGGCTGTTCAACATGCTACAAAAAAAGAACAAAAGCCTACTAAATAGGCTCTTGTTCTTGCTTAATACACTTTCCAGGCCTTGTTACTAAACAAAGAAACCAGCAGATAAAATGATGACCAACAGAATATAGAGAACTAAAATTGCAGCTGTAGAAGTAAATCCATGACCAACTTCAGCGCATCCCATTGATTTCCCCTCCTCTTCGCTTTCTAACACATGATATGCGCCGTCCGTTCTGAATGTATAGACTATAACCTATTTTACATGGAGGAATATATGTAAGACTTTAGCCGGCATAACTTTATCATTGACTATGGGGCTCCGTGAAAAAAACACTTACAAAGGGCTAGTGTCGCTCTGCATGCATAGCCTCATTTTTTAGCAGGTTTACAAACGAATGGACCCACCGATTTGTCCGTCAACACCCGGGATACTTCACGCACGTTCTTAGCAAACACAAGCGGACGTTGAATGGCCTCCCAATGGATATACCAGATATTTGGGTTTGTGAATAACCAGTGATAATGAAGAGCCGTCACCTTAATGTTTGTACGTAACTTAGTGGCTGCACACACTCCATTTACGACTTGGGCTTCCCCGCCAAAAATCCCGGCAAATCTTTTACACTGTGGACCTACACTCATATCCTATCACCCCTCATCGGTTGATAAGATATCGTATTTTGAAGCGATAACTTTGGTAACGGTGCATATCATTTAGTAGAAAAAGATGAGTAGATTAACCAGCTAATAAAGTATAGAACCTTTTGCCGCCCATATATTTACAAATATTGATGTATATGCTATCTTTACTTTGAAAGCGCCATCATGAGTCGGTAGATTGATAAGTTATTCATCATATTCCACATGGAAGGGAAGATGAACAATGAATACTTGGTTCAAAAAGGCAAGCGTAATGATGCTGGCAATCACTCTAATGCTTGGATGGATGACAGTGCCTGCTCATGCAGACACAGGCAGCACACTTACCACGTTGGAATGCGAGGACGCCCAGCTTACCTCCGATCTACAAGTCGTGACACAGATTTACGGACAACCCAAACCCGGATACACGGGGAGCGGGTTTGTCTGGATGCAGAATGGCGGTACATTAACCTTCAAAGTGACTGTCCCGGAAACCGGTATGTATTCGATCTCCACCCGGTATATGCAGGAGCTCAGTCCAGACGGCAGACAGCAATCCTTATCCGTTAATGGTATTTCTAAAGGTTCATATATGTTACCCTACACAAAAACGTGGTCGAAGTTCGATTTCGGCTATCACAAGCTGAACCAAGGTAGTAATACCATCCAAATAAAGGCCGGTTGGGGATTTGCTTATTTTGATTCCCTCACAGTGGATGTTGCCGCTCTTGATCCTTTGAATGTACAGCCTGTCCTCACTGATTCTCAGGCCACACCGGAAACACAGGCTTTGATGAATTATTTAACGGGTGTTTACGGCAAACATATCATCTCCGGCCAGCAGGAAATATACGGAGGTGGAAATGACGGCAATTCCGAACTGGAATTCGATTGGATTCATAATCTTACCGGTAAGTATCCTGCTATCCGCGGCTTCGATCTTATGAACTATAATCCGCTGTACGGGTGGGAGGACGGCACAACCGCCCGGATGATCGACTGGGTGAATAACCGGGGAGGGATCGCGACAAACAGCTGGCATATCACTGTGCCGCGCAAGTTCACCACTTATCAGCTCGGACAGGCAGTGGATTGGAAGGAAGCCACCTATAAGCCTACGGAAACCGATTTTAAGACAGCCAATGCCGTAGTTCCCGGTACCAAAGAAAATCAATATGTGATGATGGCCATCAAAGATTTGGCGGAACAATTGCAGATTCTGCAGAACAACAAGGTACCGGTTATCTTCCGTCCCTTTCATGAGGCAGAGGGCAACGGCGGGTTGAATGGCGAAGGCGCCTGGTTCTGGTGGGCTTCGGCTGGCGCGGATGTGTACAAGCAGTTGTGGGATTTGCTCTACACTGAACTTACGGAGACGTACGGATTGCACAACTTGATCTGGACTTACAACAGCTACGTGTACAGTACTTCTCCAGCCTGGTATCCTGGGGACGATAAGGTGGATATTATCGGTTATGATAAATACAATACGATCTACAACCGTTATGACGGATTGTCCGGGGTACCGAATGAGGATGCCATTACTTCGACATTCTATCAGCTCGTTGACTTAAGCGGTGGTAAGAAAATGGTGGCCATGACGGAGAATGACACCGTTCCGAGCGTACAGAATCTGACAGAGGAAAAATCGGGCTGGCTCTATTTCTTACCTTGGTACGGTGAACATCTCATGAGTTCTGCCTTTAATTATCCGGCCACCCTGACCACGCTTTATCAAAGTAATTATGTAATCACACTGGATGAGCTGCCCGATCTGAAAGTGGACGATCCCACCCCAAGTGCGTCCATTACACCGGTAAATATTGAATTTGACAAATATGCGCTGACTCAGAGTGACAAAGCTATAACCATGAATTCAAACGGCAATACATTAACCGCACTTCGGGCTGGCGCGAATGTATTGACCGTGAATCAGGATTATACCTTGAGCGGAAGTACACTACTTCTGAAAAGAGCTTTCCTGGCGGGTCTGCCGGTTGGCGAGCATTCGATTATCTTTGATTTTAATCAGGGGCAAGATCCCGTATTAAAAGTCAAAATAGTCGATTCCACTCCGAGCGCCGCGGTATCTCCTGTGAATGCGACTTTTGATAAAGCGTCGAATCAAGCGCAAGATATTTCCGTATCTCTTACGCTAAACGGGCACCAGCTTGTAAATATCACGAATGGAAATTATACGCTTCAATCCGGTCAGGATTATACGGCATCAAGCGCTGCTGTCGTTCTTCGCAAATCCTATCTTTCTACGCTGCCGCTGGGCCAGAATACGATAACCTTTCATTTTAGCGGGGGGAATAACGCTGTAATTACAGTAAATGTATTGGACAGCGGTGTTCCTGTACCGGCGGGAGACCTGACGATCCAGTCCTTTAACGGTAACACTAGTACCTCCACTAACGGAATTTCACCCAAATTCAAAATAGTCAACACCGGGGATTCAGCGATTCGGCTCAGTGATGTCAAGCTCCGGTATTACTACACGATCGACGGGGATAATGAACAGAACTTCTGGTGCGACTGGGCTAGTATCGGGAGTGCAAATGTAACCAGCAAATTCATTAAGCTGGCAACTCCGGTTGCCGGAGCCGATTATGTTCTGGAAGTTGGTTTTACAGGCACAGCAGGAACGCTTAATCCCGGCCAAAGCGCAGAGATTCAAGCACGGTTCTCCAAAACCAACTGGTCCAATTATAATCAGTCTAATGACTACTCCTTCAAGGCATCTAGCACTCAGTTCGCTAACAACGAACAGGTTACCGGATATTTGAGCGGTCAGCTTGTATGGGGGATTGAGCCGTAAGGACGTTTAAAAAAAGGGTTGGAGCAGGATACACCTGCTCCAACCCTTTTTGCTGTGTAATCATCCACTATGAAGTAGAAGATTCATTATACAATCGTATTACTGATAATTTTTAAGAAACCGTTCTTAGAGGCTGTTTCGATGATCCGTTGAATGGATCTTCTAGCTGCGTCGCTAAATAAATACCATTGGTCTTCAGTCGCGTCATGAATGATAACTTGCGGGTAATCCTTTACTATTTCCGTTGACGAAGAGTCTATCAAAGTATAAATATCATAACGTTTTACGCTTTTGCCTTCAGTATCGAGAAAGTCATATTGTCTATCTTTATAATAAGATCCAGGAAAATCTGAGGATAACATCCACGAATAATGTTCAGGAACTTTGATCTTACTGCCTAAATTTTCAATAAAAACATCATAAATTGCTGTGTTGTATGCATTTCCTTGGATTTGCTGAACTTCACCACCTATGATCATATGATATTCCTGCTGAAATGCTGAAATCTTTGTATGATTGATAATCAATGCTTCGGAATGGACTGTAACTGTGGAACTTTTGAAATCAACCTGGCAACCAAATGCTTCTGAGAGAAAACGAAGTGGAACCATGGTTCGGTTATTCTTGATATAAGGCTTCACATCCAGATGTGATGATTCCCCGTTTTTCGTTACGGTACCGCTGTTCAGATTCAATTTGACTTGTGTATTGTTTTTCGTAAGTGTAATTTCAGCGTTAGACCCACCGACCTTAGCGCCTAAATTTTCACTGATCACACGCAGAGGTACCATCGTACTACCGTTCCTGACTTCTGCCTCCACATCGGATGTAATCACAACACCATCAATCTTGATTTGAATATTTCTCGCTGCCGCATGAGCGGTTGAAGAAGATACTGCTAAAACAAACACAAGCAAAATACCTGAAAGTATCTGTTTCATTATATATCTCCTTTTTTTGAAGATGATTATTGGTCGCCTAATTGATAAGTGAAGGTCGATTTAACTTTATTATTATTGGTAAATTCAAATTGCAATTCAGACTGGTTCTCATCTTTTCCTGTAAAATGTATTCCATCGTATTTGAACCCTGGCATATCACTTGGAAGAATACTGAACTCTTTGTAGAGAAGTATCGCTTCGTTAGTCTCCATATCGATTAACGTTAGCAGTCCTTCTTGAGAAGAGCGGACGATTAAGTAATTCTCACCTATAGCTTCAATAGAGTAGCTCAAATCCGGTTCGCCTGCTAGTATTGATACGTTCCATGTGGCCTTCACCGAAGCATCTGGTGCAATTAATCGAATATAATGACCATCGTTCATAACGGCATTACCACCATAAATCTTCACATCTTCAGGATAAAACTGCCAGTAGTTTCCTTTGGATTGGCGTAGAATAGCACCTTTTTTTACAAACAGGTTAATTACAGTCAGGTTCATCGACGGCTCGCCGTTAGAATTTTGAATTGTCACCAGGTCCGCATCTTCTGAAATCTTCACGAAAGTAATCCTGGTATCTCCAATATAACCTGGTTCAAGATTTGCTGATGAGATTCCTAATGAGTGAATAACACCTGCTGTGTCGCGCTTATATAAAGTACCGTTCACACCATTAATAAAATACGCGTCATTCTTTACCTTACCATCGCCAACAAATTCGGGATAATTAATATCCGCTCTACGGCTGGCAGCATTCCAATTCAGTGAACCCCCAATGGCATCATTCACGAAGCGCAAAGGTAAGTAGAGCTGCTTATTGATCTGCTGGGGACTTTCAGAATACACCACTCTCTTGCCATTCACTGATGCATAACGACTACCGACTTTTATACTTCCCTTTGTAAACATATTGGCGATCGTAATCATTTTGGTATGTTCATCGTAATTAACGGTTGCGCCACTGATATACAGGCCATCTAGCGGGAGCATGAGTGTTCCATTTCGTAATGACGGAGCCCCAGCTGATGAAGTAATCTGCGTGTTGTTAAGATAGATATGAATGGGTGTGTAAGAGGACTGCGTTATACCCGACGCTGCTGATACGACAGAGAAGGTGGAAGGAACTATACCACTTAGGGAAATGCTAAGTCCAAGAACTAGGATAATTTTTATTATTCTCCTCAAAATACCACCTCCTTGTCAGGAATACTACCACGCAGACAACCTTGTTCTGTAATCATTTTCATCCGTAATATACTTTAAGCTACTATATCCTTGTGAATTAGCATGTAGATACATGTCCAACAGCTTCTCCTGATCCTTACAATATATCGCAACATAAACACTGTCGACCACTAAAAGTACGAATTGACATTCACTATTTATATACTCTTCGTATGTCTGAACATCTATTACCTTTTGATCCTTCGGATAAGCCTTGAGGTCTGCAAATATGATGTAATAATCGTTATTCTCTAAAATCCCCTTAAGCAGAACTCCATCCATCCCAAAGGTCTGTTCAAGAAAAAGCGGCTCATCTAAGGTATTCTGTCTTGAGAAGTATGCCTCCTCTCCCCCGTTATACCAATGAAATGACGCCACATCAAAGGGTTTCAAAATCTCCCCAAGAACACGGCCGTGCTCATTCGGAATCTCGAAAGTAATCCCCCTTTTCATATACCCACCATTGAATATCACCAAAATTTATATGCCTCCCAATAAATGACGTTAGTTATCATAATGAAACTAGCAATCCACGTCATCATAAGCTTTATCTTCTCTTTCCTTGTACAGTCCAGTTTGGTCCATTGTGCAGCCAGCATGACGGTGTAGATCACTGGTATAAGGACAAGTACCGCAATAAGTATGACACTCCATCGAACATCTTGAATCAGTGGTGCATCCGAGAATAACTTTAATGATATGTATACAAACAACATTGCTGTAGTGATGATAGAGACATTTACAATGGCACGGTATTTCTCAAATGTCCCAAGAAACCTTTTGTGTTTCAGGCAGTGAATCATACTGATCATCAGTGAAATTAAACTATATAACACGGACCCTATGAATAACAGCAGCAGTACTAATTTGGCGATTACTCCATAACCGTTCACTTCCAGATAGTCCTTGCCGGGGAATTGCAGAACTGTATCCTCACCTTCCGCAGCTGACGCATAAATTACATCCTGCTTCAGTCCACCCATATCTAACAGATACGAGTCTGTACCCACACTTGTAACGGTAAATTCAGGGCCAGGAACAGAGTATCCGCCTTCACCATTTGATACGAATTGCATGAGGCAAGCCAAACTGTAGAGCTTGGTGTAACCTTTAAAGCTGGTTCTAGCCGATAAGTACATGCCCGATATATCTTTTCCCGTTACTGTACTCTTACTGAGCTTATATTTCCCAAAAACCAGCGGCAGAATGCCGCAGTTGAATACCGACTCGTGTTGCTGATTGGTCAGAATGATCGTACCTATACCCGATACAGGATCAAATGCAAACCAGGAGGAACTTCCAATGGTACCCCCGTTGTGCCAGATGACAGGGACTCCAAACTGATCTGTCCAAAATCCGTGATAGTTCCTGACCGAAGTCCCGTCGGCATAGAAAAGAGAGGGTGACAGCATTTTAGCTAAAGTATCTGCTTGTTCAAACAATGGCGATTGTTTCCCTTTGGCTGTAAGGAAGGCTTGCGCGAATCTGATAAAATCACCGGATGTCCCCATTGCCATTCCCGCAGGATATAATGATATATAATAAAGACTGGTTCCAAGCGATTTATTCTCTGTGGTATAGTTCTTCTCTTCCTTCCGCTTGTTGGCAACCCATTCATTATCCGAGATTGTAGCACCTAATGCCGTATGTTCCATGCCCAGTGGCTCAAAGATATGTTCATGTACATAATTATCAAAAGATTGCCCGCTGACATTTTCGACGATATATGCTGCCAGTGCTGCCCCCCAGTTGGAGTACGCAACGACCGTCCCCGGCTTATGTATCTGTTCTGGTTCTATCAGCTGTAAGGCCGCTCCGAGCTCCTTAACATCGGCCTTGTCCTTAATATACAGATCGGTAAACGTTTCCTGCCAGCCGGCGTTGTGGTTCATAAGATTCAGCATCGTTACCGGGGTATCATACTTAAGTTTCGTGAGAAATCCTTCGGGCAGATAGGTGCGGATATCTTCATTGAGATCCAGCTCACCTTTCTCGACAAGCTGCATGACACTTGCCCACACCAGCAATTTAGTACAGGAGCCCCACTCGAAGACCGTATCCTTATCATTCGCAATTGCATTCTCGATGTCTGAATAACCATAGGCCTTCTCCATTACTACATCACTATCTGTAAATACTGCTACTGATACCGCAGCGGTAGTACTCTCATGCTCCTCCACGTAGGCATCAATGACTGCTTCGATATTCGAATACGTGACGCCTGACGGCAGTACATCTTCACCTTCTGACGCAAACGCGGTTAATGGTGCTGACATGCACACGACAAGTACAAGAACTATACCCAGAAATCTAATCATATAAAAACCCTTTCTTCTCGTTGCTGAAATCATACGTTCATCCGGTATATTTCTTTAATTTACTTGTTCCGCGCTTGTATTCATATGATCTACTTCCCTATCAGTTCTGCTATTCGAAAGGTTCTTCAGATTTTAACGGGTAGAGCTGCCCTGGACTTGCCCATATCAGATGAACCATATTAAGCCAGTAGGATTCCGACTTATTGATTGCAAGACCTGACTCCCGGATCATCTCTGGAATGTTCCTTGTATGATGACATCCATAAATGCGGTATAACAGTGGATTCAATGCTTTTTGGGCAACTGAGACGGTAAGCTTCGAACTAATTCCATGCTCCAGCAAAAGGATCTGCCCGTCCGGTTTGCACCAGCGTTTGATTTTATTCAACACCATTAAGGGATTATCGTAGCTGCAAAAGGATAACGTGGAAATAATAGTATCAAATGAGTGATCCGGAAAATCCATTTCTTCAATATCTGAACAAATAAAATGTACATCCACCCGATGTTGGTTCGCTGCACGTTCTGCTTTCCCAATCATAGCCTCACTAAAGTCCGTTGCAGTAACCTTTACCCCGGGAGGATAATAAGGGAAATTCGCCCCCGCCCCAACCGCAATTTCGAGCACCTCACCTTTTGCATGACTTAACAGATGTTCACGCCAGCGTTGTTGGCTGGGGTCCCCTGTCTTTTTCTCATATTGGGTTGCTTGCTTATCGAAGATACGTATTAATTTCTGCTTCTTCACCGACCGAATCCCTCCCTACCCATATGTGTATGCTCCCACGCTTGAGTTATCCAACTAATTCGCTAAATGTGCCGGCTAATCCTGCTAGATTTTACCATGCTGAATCAACAAGTCCACTCACACAGCTATGCGGAAAAGCTCTCTGCCAACCTGCAGTTGTCATATCTGTTAACTATAATTGGTAGTAAGATGGAGACGAATTCGATAACCTGTTATCAAGAGGTGAAGATAATGAAATTTCAGGATAAACTGCAGATTCTGCGGAAAGAAAAGGTACTGTCTCAAGAAAAACTGGCGGAGCTCATCGGGGTTTCGAGACAAGCCGTTGCTAAATGGGAAATCGGTCAATCTTACCCGGATATGGTCAACCTCATCAGCTTAAGTGATGTATTCCGGGTTAGTATTGATCATCTGGTCAAAGACCATCATGACGAAAATTGCCTGTTTACCAGCGGTCAAGTGCATTTGCAACCGGATCATTCCGTCATTGATTTTCTATGCCGTGCCAAAAAAGCCACTTATGCTGCCAATGGAGCGGAGGCCGCTTCTTCGAGACCCGGGTCTCATGACTTGCATTATTCTGAGGGACTGCTTAGCTATATGGATACCTATCTGGGTGGGGAGAAATTTGCCGGAGAAGAAGCCATATGGTTGGAGGATCAGCCTATCTGGTCCATGAATTATGCCGGACGCATCCTTGCCGAAGGCTTCAGTGGAGATTTCCTGAAAGAAGCCTTGAGCCTGGTCTCTCAAGAATATCCGTACCGCGGCCCCCTGCTGCACCACAATGGTGATTATACTTACCACAGTGTGATAACCGGAGGGTTTGAATGGTTCCACGGTTATGAAGATATTTTCTGCAATGGCATTAAGGTATATGAATGCATGTTCCATGGCGGGAGTATCCAATCCTAAAGGTAATTATTGCCGCATAACGTGAAAAAGAAAGAGGAGATGTCCCTACAGCCATGTCTGTGGGGACATCTCCTTAATTCTCATTATCTTCCTGAAATTTCGTTAACACCTATTCAGGGTCCAGTGGCTTCATCATATATATTTAATTCATGGATGGACCACCAGTTTGCAATACTTGAAGTTAGCACTATCTTGATGAACTGTGCTGTATGCTGATTAAAATCAACAATTGTCGTCATTTTGCCTGTCCCGGTTGCTATCGCAGTTCCCCAGTTCATACCATCATCCGAGATATAAACTTCGAAGTTTCTCGCGAAGTCTCCGCTACTGCCTATGTTCACTTCCATCATGATCCGGCTAAAGCTTCTTATGGACTTCATATCTACAATAAGATATTGGCCGGTAGCCTGAGCGGCTCCTGAACTCCATCGAGTTGAAATTTCACCGTCAATCATATTAGCAGGCAATTCGCTGGTAAGAGGAGTGGACGGTGTCAGAGTCCATCCGGTACGCACTAAAGCCTGTTTGGGATGAACAAGATTATCATATACTTTAAACTCATCAATAGACCACCAGTTCGCTGAACTGGACATAAGGACTATTTTGATATATCTGGCATTCTGTGCAGCAATATCCACAACGTTGTTCCCACTGATTCCTGATCCGCTTGCCACTGGGCTTCCCCAATTAATATTGTCATTGGATACGTAAATCTCATAGCTGCGGGCATAATCGTTGGGATCATTCGTTGAATCCATCACAATGCGATTGAAGTTCTGAACCGTCCCCATATCCACAACTAAATATTGTCCTGCCGCTTGAGTCTTCCCGGTGCTCCAGCGAGTGCCCAAATTCCAGTCAAATAAGGCAGCCGGGTCTGTTCCACTGGTGGAATTCGTGCTTGCAATCCATCCAGCTGAATTCAATACGGTATATGTTCCACTTCCAGCAAAGGTCAGCGCGCTCGCGGTGTTGCTCACTGTAGAGGTATTTCCTGCGGCATCCCTTGCCTTCACAGTATAACTGTATAATGACGAAGGACTCAATCCTGTCTCAATGTAAGTGGTCTGAGTAGTGGTATTTAATAATGAACCATTACGATAAATGTCGTACCCAACTACGCCTGTGTTGTCCGTTGAAGCGGTCCAACTTAGATTGATTTGGCTGGTAGAAACGGTAGTGGCCGTCAATCCTGCTGGTGCAGTCGGCGCTTGTGTGTCTATCAAAGTCAACGTTGTTGCACTTGCCGAATTACTTACTGCCGATGTATTCCCCGCTCCATCCTTGGCTTTCACCGTGTAGCTGTAATAAGTGGATGGAGTCAGGCCCATATCGCTGTACGTAGTTGATGCGGTTGTGCCGATCAAAGTGCCGTCACGATAAACATCATATCCCGTCACACCCACGTTATCCGTAGATGCACTCCAGCTGAGGTTCACCTCGCTGATGGAGGAAGCCGTAGCGTTCAAGCCGGACGGTACAGTCGGTGCTTGTGTGTCCAGCGGAGTCAACGTTGTTGCACTAGCCGCATTACTTGCTGCCGACGTATTGCCTGCCCCATCCTTGGCCTTCACAGTGTAACTATATGAGGTCGATGCAGTGAGGCCAATATCGCTGTACGTAGTTGATGCTGTTGTGCCAATCAAAGTGCCGTCACGATAAACATCATATCCCGTCACACCAACGTTGTCCGTTGAAGCCGACCAACTGAGGTTCACCTCGCTGATGGAGGAAGCCGTAGCGCTTAAGCCTGACGGTACAGTCGGGGCTTGTGTGTCCAGCGGAGTCAACGTTGTTGCACTAGCCGCATTACTTGCTGCTGATGTATTCCCTGCTCCATCCTTTGCTTTCACCGTGTAGCTGTATGAAGTGGATGGAGTCAGGCCCATATCGTTATACGTAGTAGACGCTGTTGTACCGATCAAAGTGCCGTCACGGTATACATCATATCCCGTCACACCCACGTTGTCCGTTGAAGCCGACCAGCTGAGGTTCACCTCGCTGATGGAGGAAGCCGTAGCGCTCAAGCCTGACGGTACTGTTGGTGCTTGGGTGTCGGCTGGAGTTAACGTTGTTGCACTGGCCGCATTACTTGCTGCCGATGCATTTCCTGCTCCATCCTTGGCTTTCACTGTGTAGCTGTATGAAGTCGACGGAGTCAGGCCCATATCACTGTAAGTTGTATTTGCGGTTGTGCCGATCAAAGTGCCGTCACGGTAAACATCATACCCCGTCACACCAACGTTGTCCGTTGAAGCCGACCAGTTAAGATTTACCTCGCTGATGGAGGAAGCCGTGGCGCTCAAGACTGACGGTGCAGTTGGTGCTTGTGTGTCTAGCGAAGTCAATGTTGTTGCACTGGCCGCATTACTTGCTGCCGATACATTTCCTGCTCCATCCTTGGCTTTTACCGTGTAGCTGTATGAAGTGGGTGGAGTCAGGCCCATATCGCTATACGAAGTTGATGCTGTTGTGCCAATCAAAGTGCCGTCACGATAAACATCATACCCCGTCACACCAACGTTGTCCGTTGAAGCCGACCAGTTAAGATTTACCTCGCTGATGGAAGAAGCCGTGGCGCTCAAACCTGACGGTGCAGTCGGTGCTTGTGTGTCCAGCGAAGTCAACGTCGTTGCACTTGCCGCATTACTTGTTGCCGATGTATTCCCTGCTCCATCCTTTGCTTTCACCGTGTAGCTGTATGAAGTGGATGGAGTCAGGCCCATATCGTTATACGTAGTAGACGCTGTTGTACCGATCAAAGTGCCGTCACGGTATACATCATATCCCGTCACACCCACGTTGTCCGTTGAAGCCGACCAGCTGAGGTTCACCTCGCTGATGGAGGAAGCCGTAGCGCTCAAGCCTGACGGTACTGTTGGTGCTTGGGTGTCGGCTGGAGTTAACGTTGTTGCACTGGCCGCATTACTTGCTGCCGATGCATTTCCTGCTCCATCCTTGGCTTTCACTGTGTAGCTGTATGAAGTCGACGGAGTCAGGCCCATATCACTGTAAGTTGTATTTGCGGTTGTGCCGATCAAAGTGCCGTCACGGTAAACATCATACCCCGTCACACCAACGTTGTCCGTTGAAGCCGACCAGTTAAGATTTACCTCGCTGATGGAGGAAGCCGTGGCGCTCAAGACTGACGGTGCAGTTGGTGCTTGTGTGTCTAGCGAAGTCAATGTTGTTGCACTGGCCGCATTACTTGCTGCCGATACATTTCCTGCTCCATCCTTGGCTTTTACCGTGTAGCTGTATGAAGTGGGTGGAGTCAGGCCCATATCGCTATACGAAGTTGATGCTGTTGTGCCAATCAAAGTGCCGTCACGATAAACATCATACCCCGTCACACCAACGTTGTCCGTTGAAGCCGACCAGTTAAGATTTACCTCGCTGATGGAAGAAGCCGTGGCGCTCAAACCTGACGGTGCAGTCGGTGCTTGTGTGTCCAGCGAAGTCAACGTCGTTGCACTTGCCGCATTACTTGTTGCCGATGTATTCCCTGCTCCATCCTTTGCTTTCACCGTGTAGCTGTATGAAGTGGATGGAGTCAGGCCCATATCGTTATACGTAGTAGACGCTGTTGTACCGATCAAAGTGCCGTCACGGTATACATCATATCCAGTAACTCCAACGTCGTCCGTTGAAGCCGACCAGCTGAGGTTCACCTCGCTGATGGAGGAAGCCGTGGCGCTTAATCCTGCTGGTGCAGTCGGTGCTTGTGTGTCTGGCGGAGTCAACGTTGTTGCACTGGACGCATTACTTGCTGCCGATGTATTCCCTGCTCCATCCTTGGCTTTCACCGTGTAGCTGTATGAAGTGGATGGAGTCAATCCCATATCGCTGTACGAAGTTGATGCTGTTGTGCCGATCAAAGTGCCGTCACGATAAACATCATATCCAGCCACACCCACGTTGTCCGTTGAAGCCGACCAGCTGAGGTTCACTTCGCTGATGGAGGAAGCCGTAGTGTTCAATCCTGCTGGTGCAGTTGGTGGTTGTGTGTCTATCAAAGTCAACGTCGTTGCACTTGCCGCATTACTTACTGCCGATATATTCCCCGCTCCATCCTTGGCTTTTACCGTGTAGCTGTACGAAGTGGATGGAGTCAGGCCCATATCGCTGTACGAAGTAGATGCTGTTGTGCCAATCAAAGTGCCGTCACGGTAAACATCATATCCCGTCACACCAACGTTGTCCGTAGATGCACTCCAGCTGAGGTTCACCTCGCTGATGGAGGAAGCCGTGGCCATCAAGCCTGCCGGTATGGTCGGAGCTTGGGTATCTATAATCACAGGTTCTGTAGACGGCGGCTGTACACCTTTATCAATCGTCGCAGGAAGGTCCGTGGATGGTGTTTGTGCAATTTGAGTCAAAATAGCCCCTGCTTGCTGCATAAGGAGGTATATATTTAATCTGGTGTTATATATTTGCTCCTTGATATATGCAATTTGATTGAGTTCTTGAATTGCACTTGCGGTGTTGTTACTTTTGATTGCACTGTCTACAGCTTCCCAGCCGGAGATCCGTTCTACTTGCAGTGCATGCTCCTTGTCCCAAAGGATTCTCAGCTGTGCTTCCAGTGAAGCCACGGGTTCGAATGCTGACCGGATATGATTTTCGGTGTTATCGACCTGGGTAACTATGTCCTTTATTGAATTCTGATTGGATTTCATCAAACCAATAATCGGAGATAACCGCGCTTTAACTTGTTCAATTTGCGCATAAGTCAGCTTATCCGAGTCATACCTCTCTTTTGACGTGAGGAAGTAATATTCCTGAAACAACGCGCTGTTTGTCTCATAAAGTACATGATTTTGATCATGGACTGCCTTTATCCGCAGCAGATCCGTATAATTAACATTGCTAAATAAGGAATTCATCAGGCGCATATTTTGATTATTCTGCATGTTCATATTGTTGTACAAGATTTCTTCGTGCTGCAGCATATTTTGGAACCGGCTATACCAATCTTCAACAGTAAGGGAATCTGTACTCTCTGCGGGAATCTCAGCTGAAATGTTATTACTGATTGTAATAATTGCTGTTCCACTACCATTAGAAATGTAGTTCACTCTTTTGTGCATCTGCTCCGCGATAAACCGGAGAGGAACGAGTATATGCCCCTGGATATTCTTGGCAGGAACATCCATTTTGACAGGGATACCATTAACGACCGCTTTGTCAGAGTTCTGGTTAATAATAATTGTGGTATCAGGAAGGATGATTTTGACGAAAAATCTACTAGATTCCCTTTTCCAAGCGACTTGGGCACCCAGACTTTCGGACAATTTCCTTATCGGCAAAAGTGTATGCCCATCTAGAATCATAGGCTTAACCTCTTCTTTACCATTGTTGAAGCTCATTTTTCTGCCATTCATGAACACAAAAATCCCGGATTTGTTCATATCGTAGAGCATAATGAGCTCTTGATAGACATCCTTCTGCCCAGGCATCAATTGGATTGTTTTCTCCAGCATGTTAATCGCATCTTTCGGTTTGCCATTCATTTCGTATGCGATGCCCAACCTGTACATGTTATAAGCAGTAGGGGTGTTAGCCGCAGCAAGTTCGAGTTCGCTCAGATAACCGTCGGCTTCCGTTATCAATTGTTCCTTAATATCATCTGCTGTAGGGAAAGTCTTGAATCCAAAGTTGAGGTTGAGAGCAGAGGACATATCTAAATTTGTGTAACTTTCATGTTGTCGAATGAACTGGATCATCGGAACTAAATCGCTGGCATCGCCAAAGGCAGGTGAGACATTGTATAAAAAAAACGAACAGGAAATAAGGGTTGACACGGTTTTTATAATCGGTTTTTTCAGAAAATTCAACTCCGTTTCAAAATGTAAAGCAGAAATATGTATGGATTATGTATGTATGTGAAAAGCATATTTGATCCTGATATCATATGGAAATATTCACACTCCATATTATCGGTGATATAGGAGAAGATTCTATAGGTCTTAATTTCCTAAAATTTCTCAATAAAAGTCCTCAAAAACACCCCAGCTATAGCTAAAAAGACTAGTGATCTAAGCCAACTGTTGAAATGAATGGACTATTAGTATAATAAGTCTGTCAATCCTATATTTTTCTTCGAGGATTAGAGTGGAATCAATGGGAAAGACAAAAAAGATGACTCCCGAACAATCCAGAAGTCATCTCTTAGTATAATCTAGTTTCTTCTTCCCTTTACTTCACTTGTGCATCCACCACAGGCTCAGCCTCCAGCTTTACGAGCAGCGTCGCAATCAGAGCAATCAGAAATCCAGTTGTGCAGGCGATCAGGAAACCGCCGAACCCGTCACCCAAGTAAGCAGGTAAAGTCGCCAGTCCCGCAAAAGCAAATGAGATCGCCGACGCTCCAAACATCCCCGACAATCCTCCGCCGATGGCTCCAGCACAGCAAACAATGATCATCGGCTTGCGCAAAGGAAGGTTCACACCAAACATCGCGGGCTCGGTCACTCCGAACAAGGCCGAAATGGACGCGGACAAGCTCAAGGTTTTGAACTTCTTGTCTTTGGCTTTGATGAAAACCGCGAGCGCCGCTCCTGCCTGTGCGAAGGAGGCCGGACCCATCAGCGCCAAGAGGGTATCCGAACCATTGAGGGTGATATTATTAATCGCCAGCGGTACCAGACTCCAGTGCAGACCGAAGATGACCATCGGCTGAATGATTGCGCCAATCACTATTCCCGCCCCTATCGGACTGAGATTATACACAAACTTGTACCCTTGAGCGAGCGCGTCCCCAGCAAGTGTGCCCATCGGCCCGAACAACAGCAGCGCTGCGGATGAGACCACAATAATAGAAATCAAAGGTGTAAAAAATTCCCGAATGATCTCAGGCAACACTTTACCGCAAATTCGCTCCACATAGACCAGCAAACCTACTGCGAGAATGATTGGAATCGCGCTAGCCGGATAGTTGACTGGAGTAATGCCCACGCCGAGAAACCTTATCGTCTCATGGTCAGCAAACAATGTGGTCAGACTCGGGTACAACAGCACCCCGGCAATCACGACAGCAGTAAATGGGTTGGCCCCGAACTTACGGGCTGCTGTATACGCCAGAAGAATAGGAAGATAGTAGAACAGGCTGTCCGCCATCGCGTTCAGCACAATATACGTTCCTTCTGTTTTACTGAGAAGGTCCAGTGCTGCCGCGCCAGCCAATAACCCTTTCATAATGCCCGCCGCGCTCAGAATATTGACAATCGGAAGAAAGATTCCCGAGATACCGTCCACAATGATATTGACTATACTCTTTTTGGGCTGCTTTACAGACGTTGACTGATTATGTACTTCCATACGTGCCCCTCCACATCCAATCCAGTAGAGCCCAATACAAATGACCCGCAAGAGTGTCACTTTTTTCAAAGCTTCCATCTTACGGGTCATCATTCAGACTCGCATTATTCCAGGCTGATTAAAATACTTTTGTTGTCCACGATTCGCAGTTCCAAGTATCCGTCACGATATCGCGGTAAAATTCTGGTTCATGGGATATCAGCAAGATGCTGCCTTTATACGCTTTGAGTGCACGCTGCAGTTCATCCTTCGCATCCACATCGAGATGGTTGGTCGGCTCATCCAGTACAAGCAGATTCGTCTCACGGTTAATCAGCTTGCACAAGCGGACTTTGGCTTTCTCGCCGCCGCTTAAGACTGCGATTTTGCTCTCAATATGATTGGTAGTCAGACCACATTTGGCAAGCGCTGCCCGGATTTCAAACTGGGTGTAAGACGGGAACTCGGTCCAAATCTCTTCAATACAGGTGTTGTAGTTCGTTCCCTTAATTTCTTGTTCGAAATAGCCGATTTCCAGCAGATCGCCAAGTCTGGCCGAACCTGAAATCGCCGGGATCTGGCCGAGAATGCTGCGCAGTAAGGTTGTCTTACCGATTCCGTTCGCTCCGACGAGGGCGATCTTCTGTCCCCGCTCCATTTGGAGGTTCAGAGGTCTCGACAACGGAGAATCGTACCCGATCACCAGTTCCTTGGTTTCAAATATCAGTTTGCCGGAAGTACGCGCATCCTTGAAGTTGAACTGCGGTTTCGGTTTTTCTCTGGCGAGTTCGATAACGTCCATCTTATCCAGCTTTTTCTGCCGGGACATCGCCATATTCCGTGTAGCCACACTGGCCTTGTTCCGCGCAACGAAGTCCTTCAGATCCGCAATTTCCTGCTGCTGACGTTTGAACGCAGATTCAAGCTGAGACTTTTTCGCCTCGTACACTTGCTGGAAATACTCGTAATCCCCCACATAACGTGTCAACGACTGATTTTCCATATGGTAGATCAGGTTGATTACACTATTCAGGAACGGAATGTCATGTGATATCAAAATAAAGGCATTCTCGTATTCCTGCAAATACCGCTTTAGCCATACAATGTGCTGCTCGTCCAGATAGTTCGTAGGCTCATCCAGCAGCAAAATGTCCGGTTTCTCCAGCAGCAGCTTGGCCAACAGCACCTTGGTCCGCTGTCCACCGCTGAGATCATGAACGTCCTTATCCAAACCGATATCCGTCAATCCCAGCCCGCGGGCGGTTTCGTCGATTTTGGCGTCGATCATATAGAAATCCTGGCTTGTCAGCGTGTCCTGGATCGTTCCGACATCCTCCAGCATTTGCTCCAGTTCCTCCGGAGACACCTCGCCCATTCTGCCGTACATGTCATTCATCTCTTGTTCCATATCGAAGAGATATTGAAAGGCCCCGCGTAAAACATCGCGAATCGATTGCCCCTTCGTCAGTACTGCATGCTGGTCCAGATAGCCGGCCCGCATGCGTTTCGCCCATTCGACTTTCCCTTCGTCCGGCTGAAGCTTGCCTGTGATGATGTTCATGAAGGTGGATTTACCTTCACCATTGGCACCAATCAGACCAATATGTTCGCCTTTTAGCAGGCGGAAGGATACATCGGTAAAAATCGCGCGGTCGCCGAATCCGTGACTCAGCTTTTCTACATTTAATATGCTCATGTAATTAACACCTTTTCCTTTATACTGTACTCTTGTCATATTATAAAGGCTAAAGCGGCACAACTCCAGACAGGTTTTTAAAAATCATAATTTTTCCTATTAGTGCCGTGATAAGCTGGACGATGAAAGCTTTGTTATATGAAATCCGGACCTTCAACGATATCCCTGCCAAATACTTTTTTCTTAAAATCCAGGCTATTATATTCAACTAGAAATGGCTCTTTATAATGTAAACAATATTCAATTTGTTCTCTGAAACTCTTCCAGGTTATCTTTTGGAGTGCCTCATCAATGGAATAATACCTAACCTCCAGGCTTTCATCCGATGTTCTAAACTCTCCTCCGACGGGCTTCCCTATAAATAAGTTATTACATACCGATTCCTTAACATTCTGAAAAAAACCACAAAATTTAATAATCTCGACATCTATACCCGTCTCTTCTTTCGTTTCCCGTACGGCTGCAGCAGAAAGTGATTCTCCCTCTTCCACTCTACCACCTGGAATTTCCCACCCGCGTTCGGGTCCATATTTCAGCAGTATTTCGTTACGATCATTCATCACAACTACAGCAGCAGTCACTGTATGCTTCGGAGAACTCTCCATTTCATCACTCCTTATTCATCAATTTGTCCATATCACGAACACCCAATAATATTCAAACCAAAAAGCCTCTGCAAGGCGCTAGCAGAAGCTTCTAAATGCTTATTGATCTGTCAATTCTACATGAGGAGCGGCCGGTCCTGCAAATACAATTCCATATCAGGACTATGTCCTTTGACAATTTCGCTAACGATAATCTTCGCCAACAGTTGGCTGTACACCGTTCCGTTGTCACCGTAAGCAAGCAGGAAATAGCTGTTCGGGTAATCATCGTATTTTCCGACGATCGGCAGACCGTCCACAATCCCTCCGTAAAATGCTGTGGAATAGAAGGCAGGTTCAACCTTGATACTGGGAAACATCCGGTTAAAATCCTCAATCAGCTTATCCTTCTTATGCATCAGCTTGCTGTCCCGATCCTCCGGATACGTTGTATTGTCATCCAGACCACCGATAATAATCCGGTTATCTGCAGTGCTGCGGATGTATAAGTAGGGGCGCGCCGTCTCCCAGAGTAGGGTTCGGTTATACCAGGTAGAGAAATCCGCTACAGGCTCAGTGGTGACCGTATAGGTGCTCACGAAGGAAGCCTGCTTTTCTTTTCGAATATCCATATTCTCATAGCCAGCTGCAAAAATGACATAGCGGGCACTAAGTTCATACCCTGTTTTCGTGTGAATGATCATACGCTGCTGTTCCCTATCGTAATGGTGGCCGTTCATCTCTGTATGCTCATACACAGCAACTCCCCGCTGCTTCGCATACTGAAATAATGCATGGGTGAACTTGTATGGATTCAGCTCGCCATCATTGTAGGAATAGATAGCGGCATCCCGGCTGAACGGATATTTCGCTTCAATGTCATTCTTCGTCCAAAAATCCAGTTCTATGCCATGCCGCTTGATAAAAGCGTATTCGCTGTGCAGACGATCTACATCCTCGGAACAGCTGGCAGCATAAAGCGTATCTCTCCGGCAGAATTCACAATCGATATCGGCACGCTGCGAAGCTAGTTCGATCTCGTCGATTGCCTCCTTAAGCAATTTCAGATGCCGTCCGATATACGCCTCACCAAAGGTGTGGGCCAGGGAAGTGAACATTTTTTCACCTGAATATTGAATGATAGCGGTGTTCGTACTGGTGCTCCCGCTGCCAATTGTCCCTTTTTCCACAACAACAGCCATAAGTCCGCTGTCAGCTAAGTAATACGCGCACTGCGCTGCGGAGCTTCCTCCGCCGATAATAGCCACGTCACAAGTAATATTCTCCTTCAAGGAGGGGTAGGACGGAGCTTCCGGGAAAGTGGTCGGCCAATAATAAGATCCGGATTGTAAGTTCATGGAATTCCCCCTGGGATAAACAGAATAGAGCCTATTGTACCCCTGTTAGCTGGAATTCATGCGGTACCTCTGTGAATATACTATCTCTCCATCGACTTGACGAACTCATCTACTTGTTTTCTAGTTTTCAAAGTAATAACTTGTTGTGGTCCTTGGATCTGTTCGAGCCTCTTAACCGTGTTCATGCGGCTTCGTGACCGGTAATTCCAAACCCACTTCACAAAATCCCAATCTATTTTTTCCGGACATTCTGCGTTCATATCAGGTCTTGCCTTGTTGTTGTACATTACCCGACGTTTGAATATCCGGTACATACATAGCATCCTCGGCATATCCAAAAAAATGATTAGATCTGCTCTCTTGATTCTGATATCCATCGTCCTTGAATAGTTGCCGTCTATGATCCATTGATCTTCGTTAGTAAATCGCTCCACGATCTTATCCCATTCCTCATTTTCTTTCGGGACCCAGTTAGCATTCCAAAAGTAAGTATCCAAATGGATAACCGGAAGCTTAAGAATGCTGCCAAGCTTTTGGGACAGTGTGGATTTCCCCGATCCTCCTGAGCCGATAACCAGTACTCTTTCCATAGTTTCTCCCCTCATCACTTGCACATCAAGTCCCGCAAAAGGTCCGGTAAGGACGTTCAGATTCCTTAGGCAATGTCGCGTAATTCGTCTGTTCAGCAGAATAGGCATACGGGTCTGACAGCACTTGAAGGAGCTTCTCCAATACTCCGTAGTTACCTTGTTGCACCGCTGCTTCCAGCGCCTCTTCTACCCTATGGTTGCGCGGAATAATTGCCGGATTGCTGCTGCGCATCAGTTGCTGGGAAGAGGCTTGGGATTCCCCTTGTCTATCCAGTCTTGCCTGCCATAACTTATGCCACTGGTCAAATCCCTCCGTATTTAACAGGCCAGTTTCTTCGGGTTTACCCAGGGTTAAGGCACGAAAAGTATTTGTATAATCCGCACGACTCCTTTGCATCATACCCAGCAGTTCTTCAATAAGGTGGATGTCCTCTTGTTCTTCATTAAAGATTCCGAGCTTCGCCCTCATTCCCGTCAGCCAGTTATGATGCTGTTGCACTGAAAAATCTGCAATGGCATTCTCGGCCAGCTTGATGGCCTCCGACTGATCCTCATGGAGCAGCGGAAGAAGGGTTTCCGCAAATCTCGCCAGATTCCAAGCCGCAATACGGGGCTGATTGCCAAACGCATAACGGCCCTGAAGATCAATGAAACTAAATACGGTATTCGGGTCATACACATCCAGAAAGGCACAGGGGCCATAATCAATGGTCTCTCCGCTAAGGGCCATGTTGTCCGTGTTCATCACACCATGAATAAAGCCGACAAGCTCCCACTGAGCAATCAAATCTGCCTGACGCCTGATCACTTCCTGAAGCAGGATAAGATAGCGGTTACCACTACCGGTGTCAGCCTTTGGATAGTGTCTTTGCAAAGTGTAATCAGCTAGCGTCCGAAGATCTTCGGTATTGCCTCTAGCAGCAACATATTGGAAGGTCCCAACGCGTAAATGACTGGCCGCCACACGGGTCAGAATGGCTCCTGGCTGTTCCGTGTCCCGGATTAAGGACTCCCCGGTTGATACTACCGCCAGACTGCGGGTCGTAGGAATACCCAGGGCATGCATTGCCTCACTGATAATATATTCCCTCAGCATCGGTCCAAGTGCCGCCCGCCCATCTCCTCCTCTGGAATATGGCGTTCTGCCTGATCCCTTAAGTTGAATGTCAAATCTTTCACCGAGCGGATTGATCTGTTCACCAATAAGCACTGCCCGCCCGTCTCCTAGTATGTTGAAATGCCCAAATTGATGTCCTGCGTAGGCTTGAGCAAGAGGCATAGCACCTTCAGGAACCTCATTGCCAGCTAGAACCGCTATCCCTTCTTCGGTGCGCAGATCCGGTCCGTTTAATCCTAAAGAAATTGCCAAAGGATCATTCAGAATAACCAGCTCCGGTAAGCGGACTGGTGTGGGCTTCTGTATAGTAAACAAAGATTTCGGCAGACTGGCGTAACTATTATCGAAGTTCCACCCTGGATTCGAACTTTCTTTTCTCTCTGTCATATTACCTCCTTGTTGTCCTGTTGTTATGCTGCGTTTTCCATTTATTGTACACGATTGCTCCATTATTATCCTCTCGAGGCTCATGAGTTACACCACTTTACTTATCTGGAGGCCTTAATCTATGGCTCCAAGCGCCCACTTGTTTTGATCTGACAAGACGAAGTAGTAGTAGGCATTGGGTTCATGAACACCTGAGTCATCTTTCACTAGACCTCTGACTTCTACAACAATTCTGCCTGGATTGTCCTTCAAAATGGTGCCAACCTTATCAAAGCGATACTCCTTCCCCAATAAATACATAAATGCATTGGCTGTTTGTTCATCAACGAAAGCACTGCGAAAAAGTTGTTCATTTTTTTCTGCTAAGCCCTCAAGAGTACTTTGTAGCGAAAGTTTGATTTCATCATTAAACAGGGGATCTTCTAACGTATCTAAATCAATAAAAACCCCCGTTTCAAAAACATCCTTGGGACTTACTGTAGGTGAAATAGTGGCTAGAGGGGTAGAAGTGCTGTTCGCTGGAACATTGGGTGAAGTATTATTTGGTTCATTACTCGTGCAGCCTGACAAGATTAAAGCAAGCCATACTATGGATATATAGGGTATAAGACTTTTCATTTATTGGCCTCCGTTTCAGACCTTTTCTTCATAGTATACCTAGCATAGACGTATCATGAAGAAAAAGGGTCACGTATCCGAACCGACTTTTTCCTAATCATCAAAAATCGTCCATGGATCTCCGATAAAACACGTACCCAGCCAAAACGGAAATCCAGCAAACCGCAAAAAATATCGCATTTATTATTTATAAGAAACATGGCGATGTGATAAGCGATTCAACCTTTTTTCCTGCTAAATCCGATACATAATCCGATACTTTGATGGACTGATCTGAACCCTCTTCGAAAACAATCTACTTAAATAATATCCGTTCTCATACCCACATAGCTCTGCAATTTCGTCCAAGTTGAAATACGTTTCAAGAAGTAGCTTCTTGGCTCGTTCTATACGTAAGGAAGTTAAAAAATCAAGCGGCGTCACCCCAAATGTTGATTGAAACTGGCGGGTTAGTTGCACTGGTGATATGTTAACGAGTGAAGAAAATGATTTGATTTTGACAGGCTGATAGGCATTTTGCTGAAGCCATTCTTTAGCCTGAATCATTAAAGGGGAAGGTTTTCGTAACGAGTAATCCTGCTCACTCAAATTTTTTTGCAACCAATACTGATGCCGTAGATCCGAGAATAACATCTCTATTGATTGCAACTGCTGCTCTTTATTTAGTAGCGCTGACACTCGCTTCATATAAGTATAAGTAGAGATCAAGCGATCTTGATCTATAAGCTTAATTGAACCTATTGGAAAGGGCGGAGACCCTTTCACAACATTACTCCATTTTCTCCACTCAAAAGTATAGAAAAAAAATGAAACGGTCTCAAGCACTTCACGCTCGAAAAGGATACCCGGAGGACAAAATACAATATCCCCAAAGCCAACTGTTCCTTCTGTTTCATCTATACGAAAGTTAAATTTGCCCTCAGTGATTGCAAAAAGTACCCAATTAGAATAGGTGTCAGATGATAATAGGAACTTTTGCTTTTGCTGCATATATTCGTGTGAAATAGCGGTTGGAATATATTCCAATATATCATCGAGCATATCGTTCACTCCTTGTAATTTTGGATATGGTCATGATAATTCCATGCATTAATAATCTGACATCATTCCTTTACAATGTTATTAAACAAAGAATTATTGTTTAGTATAAAGGAGGTCAGTCAACCAATGAGACAAGAAACCATCCATGCAAATGTCACCGTTATTGGCGGCGGTCTTGCTGGAGTATGTGCTGCAATCGCGGCAGCTCGACTCGGACAGCAGGTTGCCCTAGTTCATAATCGTCCTGTCCTAGGTGGTAACTCTAGTAGCGAGGTTCGCGTGTGGGTATGCGGTGCAACAGCTCATGGTAATAATCGATATGCTCGTGAAACAGGCATTATGGGTGAATTATTTATTGAAAATCAATACCGCAATCCAGAAGGCAATCCCTACATCTGGGATTTAACAATCTTAGAAGCGGTTCGGGCAGAGTCTAATATCCAACTGTTCCTAAATACTGACGTTCGTGATGTTGAGACGAATGCATGCTCAGAATCAAAGGAGATCACTTCAGTAAGTGGCTGGATGATGGGCTCTGAACGACAACTGAGATTTGAAAGTGACATGTTCCTCGATTGCACGGGAGACGGACTTATAGGTTTTCTAGCAGGCGCGCAATATCGACTAGGGAGAGAAGCTCAACACGAATATAATGAGAGCTGGGCCCCCCTCGAAGCCGATGAAATTACATTGGGTAGCACGATTTTGTTCTATACTAAAGATGCTGGTGAACCCATTACCTATGTTGCACCAAGCTTCGCTAAAGATATCACCTCAACATCGATCCCTGTGAAACGCGTCATTAAGAGCGGAACCTCGGGTTGCCACTATTGGTGGATTGAATGGGGTGGGGAATTAGACACTGTGCATGATAATGAACATATTCGCGACGAGCTATGGGCTGTTATCTATGGAATATGGGATTATATTAAAAATTCCGGAAAATTTCCCGAAGCTGCTAACATGACCTTAGAATGGATAGGCTCTTGCCCGGGCAAGCGGGAATACCGCCGTTTTGTTGGCGATTATGTGCTGAACCAGAACGATATTATCGCACAACGTGAGTTTAATGACCGTATCGCCTTTGGTGGCTGGTCTATTGATTTACATCCACCACAAGGGGTATATTCAACCGAATCCGGCTCTAAACATATGCAACCTGACGGTATTTACCATATTCCCTTCCGTTCACTATACTCTGCCAATGTGAGCAACTTGCTCTTTGCAGGTCGTAATATTAGTGCATCACATGTCGCCTTTGGAACAACAAGAGTCATGGCAACATGTGCCGTCATTGGCGAAGCAGCGGGAACCGGAGCAGCACTAGCAGTGCAGCATCGGATCACACCACGAAGCATTGCCGAACAGCATGTTACAGAGCTTCAGCAAACCTTACTTCGCCAGGATGCTTCTCTGATAGGAGTACGGAATATTGATGAGCAAGATAAAGCTCGTACCGGGACGATCACGTCATCCAGCTCATTACGTAAGCTTGCTTGCGAGCAACAAGCTGAAGCCCACCAGCTCACTACAGATATTGGATTACTGATTCCTGTAGCACCTGAGCTGCAACGTATTGAGCTGCTTGTTGATTCAGCATCAGATACAATCCTCGAAATACAAGGTTGGAGCACTGGCAGAGCCGAGAACTATATCCCGCATCAGCTTGAAATCATTGGATCAACAAGCATCGTAAAGGGTGATACACAATGGGTATCGATCGACTTACCTTGGAAACCTGATGTTCCACAGAACATTTTCATCATCATCAAAGAGAATCCTGCATTGAACATTTATGCTTCAAGGGAACCACTAACTGGAGTACTTTCATTCTCTAAGCTGCAACGTCATGTTGTATCAACAGATCTCGAGGACCGTGATATAGAGCAACCGCTACTGCAATGGAACCGTAATCCGTTCGATCGGCATCCGGTTTGTTTCCGAGCTTATCCTGATACAGAAGCCTATTCGCCAGATCATATTATTGACGGTTATGCCCGACCTTATGGTGTTCCTCATCTATGGATCTCCGAGCCGCTAATAGCTGGGCAGGAAGCTTACCTTGAACTAAGCTGGCAGGATCAGCCTCGCCCTGTCATAATTGATCAAATCCATATCACGTTAAATGATGACGTAAATGAAGATCTAATTAATCTTCATCATCACAAAACACCATTTAGAGTCATTCCAGAGCTTGTGAAGAGCTATCGACTTGAAGCTTTGAGCTCTGATGGTGTATGGATACTGTTAGCGCACATGACCAACAATCATAAACGAAAACATATTCATACCTTAGAGCAGTCGATCGCTGTAACCAAACTCCGAATTACCGTTGAGGCTACAAACGGTTGCTCCTCTGCAGAGATTATTGAGATTCGCGTCTATTAAGTTAAATAATCGGCTACTCATCTATTAGGAGTAGCCGATTATTATTTCTTTGCTTTATTTTGAGAGAATCCAAACCCCTCGACCCGGTATCTCACTCACTCCGGTTATTGTTTCGCCACTTAGCAAATCAATGTACACTTCTCCTTGCAGAGGAATCGCAGCGGGCTCTGGATTGTGATTAAGCACGAATATAAAGCTCTGATCCTCTTTGCTGCGTTTTGTCACCTCAACACCATCTGGTGCATCAAGCACTGGTGTAATCTGCTTTTCTGCAAATACCGTTCGCAATATGTCCTGTAGTAATCGAGGCTCACAGCTGGATGCGACATACCAGGCTTGTCCCTTCCCGAACGAATTCACGGTCAAGGATGGCATACCGGCATAGAAATCGGAACCATAGGTTGCAATGACCTCCGCACCTTCTGAATGAATGAGGTCACAGAGTATGCTACACTGATATTCCCCTTGCAAATACCCCTTTGTATCGTTAATCACCACTTGATTGAACTGATCCGGTAGTAATGCATCAATCTCCTCAGCCCAAATTCCGAGAACTTTACGAAGCTCACCTGGATATCCTCCTACTGGTACCCTATCTTGTTCGTCGACAATACCGCTGAAGTAGGTTGTAATGAATATACCTCCTTGCTGTACGAATTGCTCAACACGTTCAGCAAAGCCCGGCTTCACCATATACATAACCGGTGCAATTATGACCTCATATGAATTCAAATCTTCTTCGACACCAATCATGTCAGTCTGAATATGCAGCTGATACGCGGCATCATAGAACTTGTGAACTTCATTAACGTAATCTAGCAGCTTACTCGGACCACTGGATAAATCAATTGCCCAGCGATTCTCCCAATCATATACAATCCCAACTTTTGAGGATAGCCGTGAATCCAGGATGTGATCAGACAATACTTGCAGCTCTTTACCAATCTCCGCACTCTCTCTAAATACGCGCGTATGTTCATGTCCAGCATGTTCAATCACTGCCCCATGATACTTCTCGCAATTTGCGATCGAACGTCGCAATTGAAAGTATAATAATGTATCGGCACCGTGTGCAACCGCCTGATAACTCCAAAGTCGCAGCACACCTGGGCGTTTCAGCGCATTGTAAGCCTGCCAGTTCTGCTGACTTGGTGTCTGCTCCATTAGCATAAATGGTTGACCACTCTTTAAACCACGCATTAAATCATGTGACATCGAGGTATGGCTTGGCGGAGTATCAATAGAAGGATAGTTATCCCAAGACACTATATCCAAGTGCTTCGCCCATTTAAAATAATCCAAACCGTAATAGGTTCCCATTAGATTCGTTGTTATTTGAATTTGCGGAGTTACACGTTTCAATTCCTCATATTCAATCAGATAACATTCTAATAGACTATCTGATTGGAAACGACGATAATCCAGCGAAATCGTCTGGAAATAAGATTTATTGCCTGGCTGCTCTTCACTTAATCCACTAGGAGCAACAATATCCTCCCAATCGTAGAAGGTATGACCCCAAAAGCTGGTATACCATACTGCATTCAGCTTCTCCAAGGTACCATAACGCTTCTGCAGCCAATTACGGAATTCGCGTTCACAATTATCGCAATAACAATAGCCGTTATATTCATTCGATACATGCCAAGCCACAAGCGCAGGATGATTCTGATATCGATCTGCTAATCTTTTAGCTATTTCACGTGAATAGTGGCGATACGTAGGGCTGTTCGGACAGGAGTTATGTCTGCTACCATATTTCTTTTTGCGTCCATCAAACGTCACCCGCAGAACATCCGGATATTTTCTCGCCATCCATGCAGGATGTGCAGCTGTACTGGTAGCCAAGCACACTGAAATTTCAGCTTCAGAAAGTCGATCCATAATACGATCAAGCCATTCAAACTTATAGGTATTCTCATCTGGCTGCGATTTAGCCCATGAGAAGACATTAATGGTTGCAAGATCAATGCCGGCAAGCTTAAACATCCGGATGTCCTCTTCCATTGTCGCCTCGTCCCATTGCTCAGGATTATAATCTCCACCATACCAAATCTTCGGAAGCTTCTCATCAATCATATTCTTATCTCCCCTGCTTCTAGTAGTTTAGAATATGCGTTGCTGCCAGCCACTTATTTTAGCTAATGCCTCAACATAAAAGTAATCTCCGTAAATAAGTGAAACATGAATATTCGAATTAGCAGGCTTATGCCCTGTACCCTTAATTAGAATCGCTTCATGGTTAGGCTGATCCCACGTTCCATAATGCTCTGTTAAAGATTGCAGAATACGACATGCCATATTGTAATAAAGCTCAGCTTCTACTGCTGGCACAAGCTTCGCGATTTCCAACAGACCGGATGCTGCAATGGCCGCTGCAGAGCTGTCTCTTGGCTCCTCTTGCCCATCCTGCTGCTCTGCACGGAAATCCCAATAGGGAACGGAATCCTCCGGCAGGGATGCTATGAAGTAATGGGCAACACGTTTGGCAGCTTCCAAATAACGAATCTCTCCTGTATTACGATAGGTATTAGCCATACCATAGATCGCCCAGGCTTGCCCCCTGCTCCATGCCGAATGCGGCCCATAACCCTGTCCGCCAAACGATTCAAGAAACTCCCCACTCTCCGGATCAAAGCTCACAATATGATTTACCGAGCCGTCCTCGCGAATGAAATGCTGGAGAGCCGTATCGGCATGGATAGAAGCGATATGCTTGAATCTAGGATCGCCTGACACACGCGAAGCCCAATACAATAAAGAGATGTTCATCATACAATCAATGATCGCCCAGCCGAACTTATCCATGTTCCAGGCACGAATGAAGCCTCCAGCCGGATTGAAGCGTCCCGCTAAGAAATTAGCTGCTTCGAGCCCTCTGCGCAGGCCATCCTTATCACCGGTTAATGTGTGCTTAATGACAGCAGTCATTAAGAATTGAAAGCCCACATCATGATGCAGCTCTTCATTCGTTTTAACGAACCATTGCTCGATCTCCTCATCCCAACGCCATGCGGCTTCTTTGTATCGCTCTTTGCCAGTGACAGAATACATCACCCACAATAGCCCCGGCCAAAAGCCTGAAGTCCACCAGTCACTGCCCGTGTTATCATAGATTCCATCTTCTCTTGCAACATGAGGACATTTATCACCGATCAGCTCCAGCATCCGATCTACCTTTGGCTCAAGGCGCTTTAGCACTGCATCCGCAAACTCTTTACTCATATCTGCTCCCCTTATGCTCCCATAATGGTGTGAAAGATACCTCTACCTTGAATTCAGTACCTTCAATTGCTTCATTCTTCATATCCCGCGGCATCACATCAAGCATGTACAGGGTTCTCACGTCATGATGATGATCTATATATTCTGTAACACTCCATGCATGTGTACATGACAGTGCATTATATTGAACCAGCACGGAATGCCGTTCTCCTTTTAACAGAAGCTTCCCTGCAGCTATTTCTAGCGGCTGTAGAAAGCTTACAAACCTGCTGCGAATGTCCGAACAAGGTTCAGCAATCTTATATTCATCCGTACAGTTCATTACGCCACTCGCCCGTTCATAATGATACGTCCGCCGACATTCTATTAAGGAATCTACCTGATACGCATCTGACAGCTCGATTACAAATCGGTCGGTCCGCTCGCCAAACTCAGCTTGAATAACTTCACCACGATATTCCCTGCCTGCCTGCTGATATTGCCCACAAATGATCGGAACCGAATGTCCCTGTGATCCGGCAACCGTAAATTCATATCTTCGAGGGCTAAAATAATCCTTCGTATACTCTCCTGCACCGGGATCTACCAGAAAGGTCTCCCCATCCAAATGCAGAATGAAGTTACCGACATCATTATGATTATGATGCTCATCGTTATGTCCAGACTTGGCTACGAATACCACCGTATGCCCTTGAACCTGCGATCGTGTCACAAACCACTCTGCATCCTTCCAGTAACAACTAGAAGGAGCTTGCGTAGACTCCGCCGACTTGCTTCCCTCTGGCTTTACCCAGAAAATATTCCGCGCAGCATGAATCCAGCGGTGACAGTGATCTTCACCAAAGCTGGAACGATACTTGATATTCGGAATTTGCACTTGCCCGATTCGCTCACTTAGCTTGGAGGTTAATCCGGCATGGAAGGATGAGGTTAAAGAGCCATCCGAAAAACTTATCGTAAAATTCTCGTATAAATAGCTGTGCTGCTGAAATAACGCAATAGATTTTACTTTCTCCGACTGTAATAGATCTACCACTCCACTCGTTCTCTCACGTAACAATTCAGCAAAAGCAACATAAAAGCCAAAGCCATATTTCCAATAAGACAAGCCTTCGGTACAAGCTCCATCTTCTCCAAAGCCTGATAAATAATTGCGCAGCACCTGAACAACACGAGATAACACCGGCGCCAAAATCTGATTGTCTTCAATCCAATAGATCGCACATGCTCCGATCGAGCTTGCGCAGACAGAAGCCCAATTGTTCGTCGCGGTTTCCCACCAATGCATCGGCCGAAGCTCCATAAATGGCTCCAGAATACGTGACGTAACCTCTCTCTCCACTCGCTCGATAATCTCTGGAGCAAGCTTATTCTTGGTGAGTTCGACAATCTCTGATAATGCCCAGCCCGTCTCAGCTGCAAACAAATCGATGGTGTAACGAAGCTGGTCCCCAGTTCTATTCGCAAGATGTGCAGGAACGCACCATGTATATTCATCACATATCGCCCAAATGATGTCTTCCAGGCTGGCCACATCCTCTAGCCGCTCATCTATTAATACCAGCAAGGCATATGTGTTCAGACGCAAACGTCTTGCAAAATACAAGCTCTCGTACTCCACTCTCGATCCTTGCTCCGAAAACAGCTTAAACGTTGAATACGTTAGAGCGGTAATCGGTTGCTTATCAAGCTGGTCCTTATATGCCCGAACCTCCTCAACCAATTCTATATTCAGTGCATCATCACGAAAATTACGATATTCCTGCGGGCGAGCCTCCAGAAATAGCTTCTCCCTGAAGCCCTCCTTCGTTCCCATGTCCAAACCATGAAGCAGTTCAATCATGCCGAGCATACAACAACGCCCCCAATCATTTATTACTTGCGAGAGATAACAATGACATCCTGATTGTAAGTAGCTCCATTTAACGAATTATGCCTTACAACCTTATAAGTCAATGTCATCTCTATCATCACTTTTCACTCTTTAATCGAACCTAGCATCGCGCCTTTCGCAAAATACTTTTGCAGAAACGGATAGACTACGATAATTGGGAGCATGGCCAGCAGAATCGCTGCATTCTGTACATTGGGTCCAAGATTGGCCGCAAGTGAGGCATCGACGGATGCTTCTGCCGAAATATTGGAAGAACCGATGGCGACCATCTGCCGGAGCAGCGGTTGAATTGGCCAACGCGAGGTGTCATTGATATAGATTACAGAGGAGAAGAAGTCATTCCAAAACTGCACCGTAAAAAACAGCGTAAAGGTTGCGATAATCGGTTTCGATAACGGAAGTACAATGGAGAATAAAATTCTGAACTCGCCAGCACCGTCAATACGTGCTGCTTCATCCAAGCTCTCCGGAAGGCTCTGAAAAAACGAGCGGATTACTAGAATATTAAATGCACTGGAAGCTGCTGGAAGCACAACCGCCCAATACGAATCGATTAAGCCCAGATTTTTCACGACTAGATAGTTAGGAATCAATCCGCCATGAAAGATCATCGTAAAGAAAATAAGCAGCAGCATTACCCGTCGACCCGGCAGATACTTTTTCGAGATTGCATATGCCAGGGTAATGGATACAAACAAGCTGATACAGGTTCCCATGATCGTGATGATGAGTGAGTTTTTAATGGAGCCCATAAAGCTGTTTGCGTGCAGGAGATAGCTGTAGGCATCCAGCGTCCAGCTCTTCGGCCAAATGTAGAAGGTTCCTGACATCGATACTGCTGCCGGGCTAAACGATACTGCAATAATATAAAGAAAAGGTAGTATTACCAGTAGACTTATTAAGCTAATGAATACAACAATGATGCTATCAAACCAGGTGAACCGTAGTCTCATGACGCCCCACTCCTGTTCCAATTCTAGAATATGCCATCTTCACCCAGCAGTCTTGCAGCATAATTCGCTCCGACGACAAGGATCAAGCTGACAATAGATTTAAACATACCTACCGTAATAGCAAAGCTGTAATCAAACTGTTCCAAGCCGACACGGTAGACATATAGATCAAATACATTGGAAACGTCCAGGTTGAGACTGTTCGTCATCAAGAATATTTGCATAAAATTCGAATCAAGCGATGAGCCTAAACGCAGGAGCAGCAAAATCACAATCGTGCTTTTGATCGCCGGTAACGTGATGTGCCAAATATTCTGTAAGCGATTGGCTCCATCCACTTTTGCCGCTTCATATATCTCCGGATTCACTCCGGCAAGTGCTGCTAAGAAAATAATCGTCCCCCAGCCTGCATCCTTCCAAATCGCTTGGAAAATCATCAATGGCCGGAACCATTCATTGCTGACAAGGAAGCTCGCACTTGTACCAAACCATTGCTCCAAGTAGTGATTGATCACACCCGAAGGACCAAAGAAGGAAATCGTAATCCCATAAATAACGACCCAGGATAAAAAGTGTGGCAAATAGACAATGGTCTGGGAAAAGCGTTTAAATACATTGAGCCGTACTTCATTGATTAATAGCGACAAAATAATCGTGAATGGAAAATAAATAACTATATTCAGCAAGCTGAGCAGCAATGTGTTCTTCAACAGCATATAGAAATCGGATGTTCCGAAGAATTGTCTGAAATTATCAAACCCTACCCACGGACTTTCTAAAATGCCTTTAAAGGGACTATAATCTTTAAAGGCTAATGACAAACCAGACATCGGTAAATAATTAAAAAGCAAGAAATATATAAGTCCCGGTGCCGCCAGTACATAGAATGGCCAATATTTAAGAATTCGGTTCGAACGCATCGCTGTCTGCATGTAGAAAACCCCCTTATCCTGAAAAGAAAGGGGATGTTTCCCCTTTCTCACCTGCAAATTTTATTTCTTTAATGATCTGCGTTGTATTGATCCATCATTTCCTTAGCGATCTGTGACCCGGTTCCGTTACTATAGGCATCGATTTCTTGTTGCACATTATCCCAGCTACCCTCACCAAGCACATATTTCGTCATCGCAGCACTCATCTTTTGCAGCAGATTAGGATTCTTACTAGCGGTCTCAGAGGAATAGCTGAGGAACGGATTCTCGATCCCAACTTTGCTAATTCGATCCAGCGACTCCATCTGAACTTTCAGGATATCCTGCTCCTTGGAATTGGCATATACGTAAGGATTCGTTCTGTTCTCCAGTACGAATAGGCTAGGTTTCTCCAAGTCATACAGCTTCTTCTGCTCATCTGTCTGCACAGCTACACCATCTTTAAGTCCACTGGAGTGAACTCCATTAATCCCTGTCTTAGAGAAATCCGCATTCTCTTCGGAAGCCGAAAAGTCAAGGAAATCGATAATTTGCTGAACCTTATCATCGGGTACAGAGCTTGGTATGCTCCACAGACCGTAGTATCCGGAATAAATAGCTACACCGGTCTTTCCATCAGGGCCCTTCAGCATATCAATGATCGCCATTTCAGCATTCGGATCTATCTGCTTCAGCTTCTCAAGATTGGTTTCCACAATATCACTTACGTTACCAATGAATGCACCTGCCGTACCCGAAAAAAATTTGCTGCGTGTTTGTGCCTGTCCTTTAAGAACTGGTGTATCCTTGTCGATCAAACCTTTGCTCCAAGCATCTTTAAGCCAATCCAGATAAGTTTTGTATTCAGGAGTTTGGAAGTCACGAACGGCCTTGCCATCCTCAATCTTCCAATCGTTTGGAAGTCCATATGCAAATTTCATTGGCATTACCCCGCCGAAAGGTCCCGGAGTATCAACCGCAAAGGCTGTAAGCGGGATTGTTTTGCCACTGCCTGCCGGGTCCTTTTCCTTAAATACTTCAAGCGCATGAGTCAACTCATCCATCGTTTGAGGTAAAGGTAAGTTGTATTTATCCAGCCAATCCTTGCGGATGATAATACTAGCTTCCCCACCACCATACAGACCACGTGGACGTGGAATTCCATAGACCTTGCCTTCTACTTTTAGACCGTTCCACACTTGCTCATCGATCAGACTAAGATTTTTCGTTTTTTCGATATATGGAGTTAGATCATGAAAGGCACCCATCTTCACAAGATTGATGAAATTATCATTTTTCCCGCCATCCATCAACATAAGATCGTAGGAATTTCCTGCAGAGATCGCCACTGAAAGCTTATCTGCATATGCCTCAGAAGGCACGAAGGTAACGTCCAGCTTAACATTTCCCCGCTTCTCCAAATCCTCTTTGGCTTTGTTATTCTGTGTTGCTGCTGGATCGCCGAAGAGAATCGTCATTGCCTTAATATTGGCCGGCTTAGCCTGTGCCGATGTTGCCCCTGTATCCGCACTATTCGCTGTACTATTACCACTACCACTATTACTGGAACAACCCGCTATTGTTGAAGCTAGTAACACCGTTGCTAACGTCAAAGATGCTTGCTTTTTTGTAAAGATCATTGTCATCCCCCATTACTTCAGTTTTGAATGCGCATTCTTGTATGTGACACTTTGGATTATAAAAGAGAGCAGCAATTGTGAACATGCCGGATTTTCGCCAATGTGTAACCGTTTTTAATATTTTACATTATTTTTGTTTATGCTAGAGTGCTGATGTACTATAATCAATATAAATTAAAATAAATTATACTTATAATGGAAGTGGTCATTTGAAGTCATCCTTTTTTAGTTTTTTAAGACGCAGCTTCTATTTCAAAATGATTGTTGTCATGTTCGCGATCTCTGTAATTCCCTTAATTGTTCTGTCTTATATTTCTGTAAGCGTATCCAGCAATACGGTACAGAAACAAGTAAATCGTCTCAATGCCCAGCTCGTTAATCAAGTCGTCGATCGGATTGAGCTAACCATGATCAGATTCAGAGAGCTTAGTGAACAATATTCACGCAATACCTCTATACAAGATGCATTGGTTACACCGTCAGAACAATATTTTGAAGAGGTTGTCCGCAAAAGAGACCTGATCTCTGTCCTCAGTACAGCCTCAGCAATCATCGGAAATGTAGAGGGATTACTCGTATATTCAGCAATTACAGATGAAGTCTTCTCCTCAACAGAGGCACCTGCTACGCTGGATAGCTCCCCCTATAAACCATTGATCAAAGCCTATTTGTCCTCAGGACAGACCGGCCTCTTTCTTGATAAGCATTCACTGCCTGACCTGCGGATATTGGACTCTTCTACCTATTACATCTCACGGGTTCCCTTCTTCATGTATGAAGACTTAAAGGGAGTTCTATTGATCTCCATGAGCAACAACGAGTATCAGAAGCAAATTGAGAATATCCAGCTCGGCAACCATGGCTCTATTTCCCTGCTTACGGAAGACGGTCAGACCATTGCTACCACCAGTAAGCTGGAGACCCAGGAACAGAACGAGCGTGTACATAATATTCTGGAACATTGGAAGGAAATGAAACGTCCCACACAATTTGCTGTTGGCACCTCCATTGTCTCTGTCAAGCAGACCTCTACGTATGATCATTGGATCGTGGTCTCGGAGATCCCCTCCAATGAGCTTACCGCCAGCACACAAATCATTCGCGACACGGTAACCTATTTTCTCCTGATTCTCGTTTTGCTTGGTGCTCTTTGTGTTGTCGGCTTCGGCTATCAGCTATATAAACCACTACAAGCCGTGAAACGCCAGGTCGATGCCATTAAAAAGGGGAACTTCAATGCGCGGGTCACTCATTTTGCGAACAACGAAATTGGAGATCTCGGTCGTATGCTCAATACGATGTCCGTCCGAATTCAAGACTTGCTTGGAGATCTGCGTGAATCTGAGGATTTAAAACGCAAGCTGGAAATACGCGCACTCCAATCACAGATTAATCCCCATTTCATGTACAACACGCTGAATACCATTCGAATGTTCGCACTTATGAAGGATTACGACAAAATCAACATGCTGATGGGACGCCTTGTTGCACTATTAAGGTACTCGATGGAAAATTTTGAACAGACCGTTCCACTAGAGAAAGAGCTTGATTATCTCACAGATTATGTGGGCTTGCTAAATATCCGTTATAAATGTCAGGTTCATCTTTTGCTCGAGGTTGAGGAACCGCTGCAAAGGATGTTTATTCCTAAGTTAAGCCTTCAGCCACTTATCGAGAACGCCATCTTCCATGGCATTCTCCCCAAGAAATTGAACGAAGGCCATATAACTATACATGCCTTCAATGATTTTACAGCAAAGCAAATTATACTGGAGATTATAGATGATGGAATTGGGGTGGAGGACAATAAATTGACCCAATTACAACTCCATCTGCAACGAGAGGAAATTACTGAGGGCATTGGGCTGCTGAATGTATGGATGAGAATGAAGCTGTTATTCGGAACGGGGGCGCATATCGGGCTGAATTCCGATGGAGACGGCTTAACCATTCGGATCACACTGCCACTTGAAACCGTAATGATAAAGGAGGAGCCACATGAAGCAACATAAAGTACTACTGGTGGAAGACGAAACTCCTGCCCGCGAAATATTCCGCCATTTCATTGAGCAGCGTGACGACCTGTTTAGCCTGGTTGGTGAAGCTGAGGATGGCATGGACGGGCTGGAATTGTTCTTGAAGCATAAGCCAGAACTAGTCGTAACGGATATTACGATGCCGGTTATGAACGGACTAGAGATGCTTAGGGAAATTGAAAAAAGCGGGGAACAAGTGCCAAAGGTTATTATCCTAACTTGTCATCAGGATTTCCATTATGCCCAACAAGCCATTCAGCTGAAAGCCTCTTCCTATCTCATCAAGGATGACTGTCTTTCCGACCCGGAGCTGCTCGCCAGAACAATGGAAGCATTAGCGACTCAAGTAGAATCATTCGATAAATCTCGGGATAAGCAGCTCCAGCTAGAGCAGCAGGTACGCTTGAGCGAAATTGAGATTGAACAAAGCCTGTTCCTGGATATGCTGCTGAATCCTGCTGCTGAAGCCAAATGGCTTCGTAGCCTGGAGGAGGCCCAGCTCTCGATCTATAGCAACTCTTTTACAGCATTGCTACTTGAGCTGGACAGAAACTCCCTGCGCTTTTCGTTTGACCAGCAAGAGGAGCTGAAGCTGTGGCAATTTGCCGGAGCCAATGTGTTAAAGGAACTGCTCAGCAACATAGGCGCGAATAAAGTCATTGCCCTTGATAAAGGACGTTTTCTAGCTATTTACACCGATACTATGAGTCTGGAGTACCCCGGATTTTTACAGCAGGTGCTCGAGTCCACAGCTACCAATCTAAAAATGAACTGTATTGCTCTTCAGTGTCGGTTCGAGCACGGATTAGAGCTTCATCCAGATGCGCTCAAACAATTGTCGTCCGCACCATACCCTTTTTTCTACCGCTACGATGAAAGCATCCGTATCGAGGAGTGGGGATCAGTAGCCCAATTCCACAGCATACCTGAGCCGTTAAACCGGTTCTGGAGCAAGGTGCTGCAGCAGGCGTTACTGGAGCCCTATCTAAATGCCTCGGCACTAGAGCAAGAACGCAATTCTCTCTACCGACAAGCTTTGGAGCAATGCTGGGACCCTGAGCAGATAAAATCCTTATATTTGCGGGTTTTTCTGAATATGAGTCACACCGTAGTTGGAGCCGAAGGCGGTGCAGAATTAGAAGCAGACCTCCGCAAAAAATTAGAGCTGTGCCAAACCTTCAACTCGGTGCATGAAGCTACCTGTGCTTATTTCAGCAAGCTTCAACAGCTGCAGGAGGGTAGCCGCAAGATTGATGCTTCTATCTCAAGAATCATTCAACACATGCGTGAAGATCTCAGCTATCCTTATAAGCTGGAGGAACTGGCTGCTTCCATTAATTACAGCGTACCTTATTTCAGCACGATGTTTAAAAAAACCGTTGGAGAAAGCTTTATTCAATATCTTACCCGGTTGCGAGTTGAGAAGGCGAAGCTGCTCCTGATCACCACAGATCACAAAACCTTTGAGATTTCCGAATCCATTGGGTTCGAGAACTATAGATCCTTTAACCGTATCTTCAAAAAAGAAACCAGCGTATCCCCTACAGATTATCGTAGGAAAAATATGGCGACGTCGAGGTAATAGTTGCTGTATAGAATGTAACGAAAGTTCACTTTTTTCCGTTTCATTCTTATTCAAAGCGATCTTAATGCATGAGGATTTCGTTTTCACTACAGCGGGCGGCAAAGGTCGCAGTGATCGCTGCCCTTCCTTACTCTTATGACAACACTGCCCTTCTTATGCCCTTGTTCCACATACCGGTGAGCCTCTGCCGTTTGTTCTAATGTATAGTACCTGTCGATCACCGATTTAATCTTCCCCGTTTCCATGAGTTCTTTGAGGAATTGCAGATCTTGAATGCGTACCTTAGCCATTCCCTGCCTGTCTACTGTAACGTAAACTCCGGTTGGCTTCAGTGCTTTTTTGCAGCTGGATTTGGGAAGTTTGCCGACGGCATCGAAGATGATATCGTACCTCTCGCCTTTAGTTGTAATATCTTCTTTCGTATAATCAATCACCTGATCCGCGCCTAAGGAATATACCCATTCCAGATTTGCGGTACTGCATACCCCGGCAACCTCTGCCCCAAAGTGCTTTGCAAGCTGTAACGCAAATGACCCTACAGTGCCCGAAGCTCCATAGATCAGAACTTTTTGTCCTTTTTGAATACCCGCTTTTCTAAGAAAATACAATGCGGTGGTTCCCCCATAAAGCGCTGCGGCAGCTTCCTCAAAGGTCGTATTGGCCGGTTTGATGCTTACCATTCCATCTTCAGGCAGACAGGCATATTCTGCGTGGGCGCCAAAGCGCATCCCCGTCAGCGCAAAAATCCGGTCACCTTGCTTAAACCGCTTCACATCATGGCCTACCGCTTCCACTTCACCGGATAACTCTACACCCAAAACAGGTTTTCTGGGTTTGCTGAGACCTAAAACGAGCCGCATAGGCAGCCAAAACAAGACAGGACTCTTAAAAGTCCGTACTCGAATGTCCCCTGCGGTTACCGTTGAAGCATGAACCTTGATCAGCAGCTCTTTGCCCTTGGGCACAGGCCTCTCCAACTCCATAAGGCGCAGTGTTTCTGGTGATCCGTATTTGGAACATACTACAGCTTTCATGAGCTTCCCCCCGGGTATCGATTTGCAATAAGTATAGCTTCGGCAGGGTGGATCAGGTAGATACTTAAGTATGGTTTTAGCAAAAACTGCGTTAGTACTGTTGAAGTTATCACAATAAGCCTAGCGTGCGGGCCCGGGCAACAGCCTCTGTGCGACGTGAAACCTGAAGCTTGTCAAAGATATTCCGGTTATACCCCTTAACGGTACTAAGTGCCAGAAATAGCCGCTCACCTATCTCTTTATTCGAGAGACCTTGTTCTATGAGATGCAATATTTCGAGTTCACGCCCGCTCAGCGTCTCGACAAAGGTTGGGGCAGGCTGGGCCAGATGCTGAATCGATTTCAATTGGCCATGTTGCAGTTTCTCTGCTTCAAATGCAGCCAGCAGCTTTCCCCGATAATCCAGCAGTTTCCCACGTACCTCTGCATCACGCAGCAGCCTTTCGACCAGTAGCCCTTCGTCTACAAAAGAACGGATGAAGCCGCCAGGCTGAGCCATTGTCATAGATTCGATTAATGCTAGCGTCGCAGCAGACTTATCTCCGCACTTGTAAAGGACTGCTGCATATAGAATCATTCCCTTGAGCTGTTCGTCCGGGCGACCCTTGACGGCTGCTTGCCTAAGCATGGGCTCCAGCAGCGCTAACACGGCAGAAGTATCACCGCGTGCCATGTTGACCTTAGCCTGCCAGAGTGGAAGCCCGTGCTGCCCAGCTATTAAAGCTGCTGCATCTAGATTCCCTTGCTGGAGCATAACCGATATTTGTACAGCAGCAATCTGCGGAATCAATATCCAAAAATGTTCTTGGCGGGCGAAAAGCTCTGCTTGAGCTAAAATAGTAGCCGCCGCGCCCACCTCTCCACGTGCAAGCTTCAGCTTCGCGAGTAGCAGTTCCCCTGCCACACCCCGGTCCAAATCTTCAAACTGCTGCGCAAGCTTAACGCTTAATCGGGTGTGAACGATGGCATCTTCCCACTGGTTCCATTCATAATAGATCCGCGCTAATCCAAGATGCGCTTCACATGCGGCCGGCAGTGGCGGTTCCCCTGCCCATTCAAGCACACTAAGATAGCTCTCAGCCGCAGCCGGCAACAGGTTCTCTGCTTCCTGAATGTTTCCGAGCCCAAGGGTTGCCATGATTGTGATCATCACATGCCCGATCCTCTTGCTGATCGACAAGGCTTCGGCATAAGCTGTAACGGCTAAGCCGCGATCCCCTTGAAGCTGATAGGCATAACCCAGTGACCACGTTGCCGCTGCGCGCACCGGGAGATTGTCAGGATGCAGATATTCCAAAGCACGGCGCGATTCGTTCAATATGGGTTCAGCCTGGTGTTTGCTTACAGCGAGCGTAGCACGTATGGAGGCAATGTGTCCTGTAAGATCACGGGTCCTCTCGTTCTGTATAATATCTTGCAGCGCCTGTTCGGCAGCTTGAAGCATCTGTTCTATACCCGTTATCCGACCCTTCATGAGGAGTGCTGAAGCATACATCACCCACAAGGAGGGCCTTGCGTCCAGAATCGCCCCCGGTAAGGATTGCAGCCAGTTCAGTACAGGAGTTACCGCTCCCCGGAAATGCAGCGGCATTCCCTCTCCTTCCATCAACCGGGCTGTGCGTTCCATATCCCCCGCAGCAGCTGAATGGTGGAAAGCTTCAAGTTCAAAACCATTGTCCTCATACCATCTGCTGGCCCGTATATGTAATTCAGTAGCGGTCATCTTCCCTTCCCCTGTTAACGGAGGAAAGCCTTGAGACAGCCTTTCCCGCAGCAAATCCGCAAAGAGATGGTGATAACGGTACCAGCGTCTTTCGTTGTCTAAAGGGACAAGGAACAAATTCGCATGTTCAAGATATTCCAAGGTACATTGTCCGGAGGAAAGCCGTGATCCTCCGCATTCTTCACCAAGAACAGCATCACACAGCGGACCGCACATCCGGCTCAGGACCGATGTGAACAGTAAAAAGGCTTGAATACTCTCGGACTGCTGATGCAGCACTTCATCTACCAGATAATCCAGAACAAACTTGTGGCGCCCCGAGAACGACTGGATGAAACCTGTGGCATCACTGCGTCCCTGTAAGGAGAGCGCGGCTAATTGCAGGCCAGCTATCCAGCCCTCTGTGCGGGATTCAAGGAGCATAACATCTTCAGCGGAAAGCGTCAGCCCCATGACCTGGTCCAGAAATTCAGCAGCTTCTGAGGCGTTAAAACGCAGGTCTGCAGCATGCAGTTCAGTCAATTGATGCCGCACACGTAGCCTGGAGAGCGGCAAAACCGGATCCTGACGTGTGGAGATGACCAGATGCATCTGCGGCGGCAGGTGCTCAATTAGAAAAGCAACGGCTTCATTGACCGTCTTCGAATCAATCAGATGGTAATCGTCAAGGACAAGAATGGAAGGTTCAGAGGTAGAAGTGATTTCATTCAGAAGTGTGGTCAGCAAGGATTCGATTGGCGGGGGATGAGGGGATTGAAGCGCAGCAAACACACCCTCTCCGATGTTCACGCCGATAGTCCGGCAAGCGGCACACAGATACGTGAGGAAGCTTGCAGGATCATTATCCCCAGCATCCAGCGACAGCCATCCAGCTCTGCGTCCGCAGACGGAGAGCCATGCACTGGCGAGTGTCGTTTTACCATAACCGGCAGAGGCGGAGAGAACAGTCAGCTTGCCTTGCAAACTCTCGTTAAGCCGCTCCAGCAGACGCTGGCGGACAACAATTTTTGACCTGGCCGGGGGGATATACAGCTTGGTAGATACAATAGATATTGTCATAGCAAGATTATAATGATTATAATCCTGAAGCGTCAACAAAGCAGCTTGTTCCGGGATCAAATTGATAGTCTGCGAGGCCTCATCCTCCGTTCAATGGAACGGGTAATCCACAACAATAACACTATCAATCGAACTGCCTGCGTTTTGCAGAAATTGCTGATGCAGCGGATGGTGAAAATAGTTCTGGCTTGCCTGCTTGTCTTCGAAAGTAATCCGGATCCCCACAGTAAATCCATTCTTATGCTCAACTTCCTCCGTTACATTGATGCCAGCGGTCAGTTCAATAATACCGGGAATCGAGGTTTTAAAAGAGTTCACGGTCTGGATGATTTCTTCTTGCTTCTCTTCAGTGCCGCTGTTATTGAATTTAAAAAGAACGATATGCTCGTACATGATGAACCCTCCATTCGAGTATTGGATATTATCTTGGTCTTCATTGCTTCTTCTTTATAGATGACATAAGCTATTGTATAAAGTACTCCCCGGGTTAGTAAGAGATTTGATTATCCTGGGATTGTCAGTCCCACTCTCCTTGTGAAATTCATGTGAAAGGGAAGAATGATATGTCTACACCCCAATTGGATCGATATCAGGAATTAGCCCGATTCTTGCGTATTCGCAGAGAACGGATTCGGCCTGATCAAGTCGGATTGCCATATAACGGACGCAGACGCACTCCCGGGCTTCGCCGTGGAGAAGTCGCAATGCTAGCGGAAGTAGGATTGGATTGGTACACCTATCTGGAACAGGGCCGGCACATTAATGCATCCCCTGAAGTGCTTGAGCGATTGTCTAACGTTCTCATGCTGGATGCCTCCGAACGCAAACATTTGTTTTCCCTGGCACGTAGGGAGCTGCCCCTTGAGCTACCTTTTGACGCCTCCCTTGTCAGCCCGTCGCTGCAAGGTTTCCTGGATAGTCTCGATACTTCTCCTGCCAGTATCATGGATACCCGAATGAACATCGTCGCATGGAATTCCGCATACTGTGCCATTAATGGTGAATTATCCTCCATGTCTGAACGGGAACGGAATTTCGTATGGATGACCTTTACCTCCCCGCAATTCCGGTACCTCAAAGGCGATCAATGGGAACTGCACGCCCGCCGAATCGCTGCTCAATTCCATGCCGGTTATGCCCGTTATGCAGACGATTCCTGGTGGTCTGAGCAGTACGAGGCTTTATCCAAGGCCAGTCCCGAGTTCCGGGAATTCTGGGAGACTCATGACATAAGGGATGCCATTGACAGCCACAAAGCGCTGAGATGTCCTAATCTCGGGATGCTGAATTTCGACTTGGTCTCTTTCCAGTCCCTGGAGAATCCAAACCTGACTGTGTCCATTCACGTTCCGCAACAGGACGGTACCATTGCAAAAATGGAGCAGCTTATGAATAAAGGTAGCTTTATTTAAGAAATAGTTTCATCAGACGATTATAGATTGGGTTGATCATATACCCCGTTGGATTCATCGAATAACGTTTGCCTGTATTCAGCTGGCTGATTATTTCCATATTGCCGCTGGTCAGGCTAAAGTCAAAGATCTCACTGTTCTCCATGATTCTTTTGGGATTGGAGGACTTGGGAATAAGGATTACTCCCCGTTCCAGGTGCCAGCGTAAAATGACCTGAGCCACCGTTTTATGATGCTGATCAGCGATCTTTTTTAATTCCGGATGTTGGAGAAGTGTCTGGTTGCCTTGTCCTAGCGGGGCCCAGGCCTCGTGCAGGATCTGATGCTCCTTAAGATAATTATGCAGCTCCAGTTGCGGAAACTCCGGATGGGTCTCAATCTGATTGATCATTGGCGGGATTGTGCTGTGTTTCATTAAATACTCCAGATGCTGAATCTCAAAATTTGCCACCCCAATGACTCTGATCATCCCCGCTTCATATAATTCCTCCATCGCTTTCCACGTCTCTATATAGTTGGGTGATGCGAAATGGATTAGATACATATCCAGGTAATCTACACCTAGCCTTTGAATGGTTCGTTCAAAGGCCTTCCTGGTCTCTTTATACCCATGATCTGTGTTCCATACTTTGGAGGTGATGAAAAATTGCTCACGCGAGAGTTGACTGTTCCGGATCGCTCTGCCTAAAGCTTCCTCATTCCCGTAAATTCTGGCGGTATCAAAATGCCGGTAGCCTATCCGAATAGCCTCGCTGATTGCTATCCTGAACTCATCCTCCTTCGTTATTTTATACACTCCAAACCCTAATTGCGGGATTGCGACGCCATTGCTTGCTCTCACTACTGTTGATTCTAAATTCATATGAATGCTCCTTTTCGCTAATTAACAATTATAATATATGAAATATTCTTTATACATATTATATATAGTTAATTTAAAAAAAATAGGTTAACTTTATCAAGTTAATAAATCCGTTAACCTTACTTTTTTTAATTGATTCTGCATCGCTATCTCTGCAGCCTCCAGACTGTCTGAGATTTTTTGTTTCACTTCATTCACTTCTTTTCCTTGCAGGGTTACATCTGTGTGGAGTTTGAACAAGGCTTTTCCAGGCTCTACGGCCAGAAAAACATCCAATATCGTGATTTCGGATAACGGTCTTGCCAGCAGGATGCCGCCTTTAGCCCCTTCTTTGGCAATCGTCAGTTTGGCATTATTCAGGTTGCGGATGACTTTCACCGTGGTTGGTACTGGAATATTGAGCTGCTCGGAGATCACTTTGGTGGATAAAAAATTAGCACAGTTTTCCTCCGAGATACCATGTATATAGACTAATATGGAGATCCCTTGTGATAAGGCTGTAGAGTATGACAATTGTATTCACCCTAACTTTTATTTTCTGAATATACTATATATCCTTTAGATTTAGATTGCAAGCAGCACTCTCTGAGTGCCGCCAGCATGTATAACCCTACCTGTACGAGTCATGTGTTGGACGAAACAGATCTTCTTCCGAGCCTCTGACCATCGAAAAGTGTTCCACATTGTAGTGCCCATGCAGTGTACGGTTATGATGCTTGATGATTTGCTCGGCATTCAGTACTTCGCTGTCTGTTGTAGAATGTCCATCTCCGACCAGGGTGACATCCAGCTTATTGACGGTAGCCATCCGTACCGCAGTATCGATACAGTGCTGTGTCTTACAGCCCATAATCACTACATGCTCCACCTGTTGTTCTTGCAGATATTGCAGAAGTCCTGTCCCGTGAAAAGCATTCGTTGCCTGCTTATCAAACACTTTAGCATCTACAGGCATATGAATTTCATTGTGCACCTGAAAACCTGCGCCTTTTCCTTCAGCTACATCGAGATCCCTGACAAACACCGCTTCTACGCCAGTCTCTTTGGCCTTATTAATCATTTTATTGATCGTTAGAATAAGCTGATCTTTATTCCATACTGCACTTTCCTCCTGGTTCCCGTCCATTAATTCCTGCTGCGCATCGATGATCAACAACACTTGGTTCAATCAAATTACCCCTTTCTTTGATAGGCTGGGGGATTCCTCCAAGTCGTCACGTTCGCAACCTGGAGTAATCCTTCCCGTATTACCTTCAGTATACTTGGCACATACAATAACTCAAGAGGAGTGAAGCAAATGAGGAAATACGGAATAAGTCTGCTGCTTTTCATTTTGCTGGTTGTTCCAGGTTGCGGGTTTGCAGAAAAAGTGGGGAACAGCGTCAATTTCGCCACCGATACAGCTTCATATATGCAGACCTTAACAGCGTTCGGGCAGGAAATGGATACGCTGGCTGCTGCTGCTGCCTTAGATCCGCAGGCGAAGCAGGCATTGACCGATAGACTCCATGCGCTCAAAGAACAGATCGTCCAATATGCAGATCTTCAGGTTCCCGAATATGCAGCGGACCTGCATCAATCTATTGTGGGGTATAACGAAACGCTACAGAAAGGTCTGGATCAGGCCATCACCAACCTCGAGGAAGGCAAGGCCGCCTTTGAATCAACAGGCATTCCTGAGACCATTAACCAAATCAATGAGTTATTAGACCAGCTCACCCAGTTGATCCCGCAATAACCATACGAAACGAATAAGCGCTCAAAGCATAGCTCTTATGCTTTTGAGCGCTTATTCATGAACAGCAGTGCATTTCCTTCACGAACCACTATTACATCTGTTTGCCCCTTGCCCAATCCTTAACCTCCACCCATTCGGCATCCTGGCTCTCCCGCTCAAACGCAGTGCCTGTTTCCCGCTTGAACGGCTCCAGTAGACTAGGGTCAAGATCCAGAATATAGTATACATTCATCAGACGAGTGTTATTGGGATTGCTGAGATATTCGCTATCTTCGTCACCGGCAAAAAGACGCCAGCCGCTGTCCTGCTCCCGTTCGGCGGTTTCCCGGTACATCCATAGTACCGCACTTCCAGGTTTAAGACATTTTTTGGAGACAAACGCTACTTTCTCGCCAACCTCTACCCATGACGGGTCTCCTTTACGGAGAATGGTCTGCGCTATATGCCGGGTCTCGAATTCAAGAACATCCCCGGCTTGTAGTGTCTTTAGGCTTAACGGAGCATTAATCAATACTCCTGTATACGTATGGGTAACCGGATCTTGGCCAGTAATCTCAACCCACATCCGCTCTGTGCGAGGGTCTCCATCTGCCGGATTCGTCAATGTAAAATGCAGCCTTACTTTCCTTCCTATACCCTGTGCCCTGCGTTCTTGTTCGGAGGGGATAAAAAAGGATTGCGGGAATAATCGGCTCGTCTCTTCCACGTCTTCAAGGGTCCATTCCAATCTGCATTCCTCCTAAGGTTGTATTTGGGACTACAACCTTATTACCCCATACCTTTTAGACTGATACGTAGGGGAAAACAGCCTTAATCCTTAATTTCAATGGATTTGAACTTCACAGATTAGAAGCTTTTATTCCAGTGACAGGCACCTATCCTATGCTCGAATCATACACAGGTTATAAGGAGAGGCGGGATGCAGGTGAGCAATAATCAGGCTTTTGAAGAACGGGCTATCTTTCTGGCGGCTGTCTGTGGACAGACCTATGTCCAGTTTAATCATTCAGATAGAACGTTCACCGTTCCAGCAGGTTATTCAGTCATTCATATCATTCAAGCGAAATCTTTGGGCCGTGTATGGGAGCCGTTCGGATTCATTATAGAATCTCCGCAAGAGATTATTATTGCCTTCCGTGGAAGCAGTTCAACGGCCAATTGGATTTCTAATGCCAACGCCACGCAAAAAAGGTATAAATTCATCAAGGAAAACTACTGTCTTACACACCGTGGTTTCACTGATATTTATACCTCTGCACGAAGGGAAATCCACTCCGCACTATCCCGGCTGTCATCTGGTAAGATCCTGTATATTACCGGTCACAGCCTTGGAGGAGCGCTGGCCACACTATGTGCCCCCGATGTTGCTGCCAATACAGCCTTTAATACTCCGCGCCTGTATACCTATGGTTCTCCCCGCGTCGGCGATCCGGTCTTCGCAAAGACTTGTTCCAAGTATGTACCGAACAGCTACCGCATTGGCAATCTTTTTGATGCTGCCACTTATGTTCCGCCCTCGATCTTCAAACTGCCCCGCAGCGACAAACGATATTATTACAGCCATGTCCAGACCTTGTACCCCCTTTCTTTTCAAAAAGGGTCCGTCAGTCTCAATCACGCCCTTAGCAGTTATTTCAGAGAACTCTCCAAGCTCCGGCCGGAATTCACTAAGCAGTTGTGCTCTTCAAACCCCGGTTTTTGTCCGGTGGTAGAAGAGCTCCCGCAAGAAACGACTCGAGCTTAGCTGTGCCCTTGAAATGCAAAAGACACTAGCCTACGGGCTAATGTCTCAGATCTTCTACTCCTATGTACGGGTATTTCATTAATGCTTGTTAATAAACCTCTTTACCGCCTCAGCCGCCGCCACAGGAAACTGCATCCAGACATAAGCATGAAGGGAGTTCTCGATATGCTCGATTTCATAGATATCCACTAGACTGGCGAATGCATGCATACAGCTTCTAATTTTCTCATCTGCCCACTCTTCTTCGCTCGGTAAGAAAAGAACCGGACACTTCAACTTGCTGTAATAGTGCTCAAATTTCACATCCAAGTATTTTTGAACATATTCGATTTTAACCCGATTTAAAAAACACTCCGTAAAGTTTCCATTTGGCAGCTGCTGCAGATTATTATTAATAAAAGCTGAGAAGTATTCGTTCCACAATCCGTGTTCCTCGAATTCCATCCGTTCTTTTTCCACATAGGCTGCTCTAGTGGTAAATTCACGTTCTTTCCCCTCTGCCAACCGGGCCCGCTGGGCTTCCTTCTTCTGCTTAATTTCTTCTTCTGACCCCTTAAATAGACCATATTCGCCAAACTCATTATACAAGGCACCCTCACAGATAAATGACTGAACGAGCTCTGGATGTGACGCAGCCAGACTCAGCCCCACCTCAGCCCCCATTGAACTGCCAACGATATGGCAACGTTTAACATTTAGATGCTGAAGTAGTAGAAACATATCATTTGCCATATCATCTATATGATAGCCTGTTTCGGGTTTATCTGATTTGCCGTGCCCCCGGCAGTCCGGAGCAATGATACTGTATTCCTGCTCAAACTGCGGGATGATGCCATCCCACATGTTCAAATTCCCGCCGCTAAAGTGGAGAAAAAGAACGGCTTCCTTATGATCTAAAGCGTATTTCACATTGATCCCTATGTGATTCAGGTTAATTATTTCTTCCAGCAAGTTATTCCCTCCGATATTCAGCAGATTCGATATTTAAAAGACTTTGCCTAATTGTAATTGGTTTTTTACAAATTCTGCAGTACTTTTCCGCATAACGCACTGAAGTCCATATTGAGCCCTTTCCGTCTACAACGGTTGAAGTTCACTGTAAGAAAACGAAGATAACAAAAAACAGGTCAATCATGGTGGTATCTGACCATAATCGACCTGTTTAATGTAACGGATTAGCGTTATTTAGGGTATAAAGCTAAAGCATTGACGTGCGTACAAATGAAATGGTGAAATCTTTATACGGGTATTACATGGGTTATATGGGTTATTGGTTAGATGATGGGTTCATTCGGCACTGGGTAGCCCCTTTATTGGTATTCCACCGTACCTAAGTATCTCAGATAATTGGATTGAATTGTAGCTTCAACAATCTCCCCAGTATACTTAAAGTTATAAAGTAAAATTACTGCATTAATATCTTTTGGCAATTTTTCATGCACTAGTAGTGTATTAAATTTCGGGATAATTTCATCATCATAAGAGAATCCTTCAAGTAATTGATTTAGGTCATTACTTACTTCTTCATAATATTCTGCTTCTCTTACCGCATCATCATATCTGCGAACCTCAAAGTGCTTAGCAAATATGGATGGAATAAAGTCTCCTTCATCGGAATAAGAGACTGTAAGTAATCTGTCCAATTCCTCAGAAGATTGAACATTGCCCACCCACAAAGATACGAATCCTTCCAGTTCCATGTTAAGCCTCCCCTATGGTTTTAGTCCATCAGGTAGAGCATCTACCCCACCCTCAAACCTATAATTAGCCCAGTTTTGTAGTCTTCTTCTAAACATATCATAATCAGTAGACGAATCAATTATTTCTAGCAATTCATTATGTGCTTTTGTTGAGCCTTTCCCACCGTGCTTACCAGTGGAATTCACGAACTTGGTCTCACTTATAAGCGTCCTCATTTCAGCAATTTGTTCGCTTGTTACTCCCCATCTTTTGAATACGTCTGCTCTTGATACCAAATGCCACTCATGCAACCCTCCTGGATGTCTGAGTCGGTCTTTTATGGTATCTCTTAGTTTAGGGTCAGCCCACACTTTATCAAATTCATCAGGAGTCAAAGAATTGAACCATTTATTGAACTCACCGTTTTTAACTGATGGAACAGAATCAAGTACATTACCCGTCCCCTCAGCATTCCCCCCGACTTTTTCCAAATAGGGCTCAATCACTGTCAATTCAGGGACTAATGTTTCAAGTTGCTTGCTTTTCACCTGTTCTGTTTTTTCAGATTTGATCTTCTGGTTTTTCTGCTGAAGCTGCTCCGTTGAATTTTCCAGTTTTTTCTTTTCTTCACCTTTCAATTTCTCCGCTACGCAAAGTTGCGAGTCATTTTCAAAAAAACGCAAGAAAACGGAGGTAACAAAAAACAAGTCAATCATAGTGGTATCTAACCATAATCGACCTGCTCGTTGTAACGGAATAGCGTTATTTAGGGTATAAAACTCAAGCAATGATATGTGCGTACAAACCAAATGATAAAATCTTTATACGAGTATTACATGGGTTATATGTGTTATTGGTTGAATGTTGGGTTCATTCGGCATTGGGTAGCCCCTACAAAAAAGAAACCTTGACTAGTGATAAACTAATCAAGGTAAGAAAAGTGATACACAATACTATCTGTTATCGGGATTGTAACCACCCATATTGGGTAACAATTCTTCAAAATCACACGACGCGACTGCCTTATAACCCATTCTCCATAATCCTTCGAGCAAGCGTGACAGTGTAGCGATATATGTTTCTGTACCAACATCCTCATTGGGTTCAATCTCAATTAAATATCTTGAAAACAAAAATCCATCAGGTGATTCGTTTCGTTTGTGTTCGTGAAAATCATCATTTCTTAATAAATCAAGATTACAGATATCATTTGTAATGCTTGATTGTTCTAACACTCCACCAATATTTTCCCTAACTGATGCTAGAACGGCAGTTCTATCAAAATCAGTGTCCAAAAATATTTTGCAAAAAGGGTCAAAATCATCATTTAACATATTCTCACCTCTATCATGGTAATGGTATTTGAGTTCCATTATCGAATGGACCGCCGGACTTGACAATAGAGATATCTACATCCATTCCTAAAGCCTTCTGTAACTCTTGACGCAAACTACGCAATCCTGCTTCCCCGGACTGAATCTTCCCTGTTTCTATTGCATGTTGCATAGTTCTTTCTTTTACCGAACCCGGATTAGGTGTTCCGAACCTTTGGGTAATAAGTTCATCGAACTTCTCAGGAGAAACCCGTACAGCAAAATCAATGTCCGAATCAGGTCTTGCAGTACCATTGGCTCTACTTCCTTGAACAATAATATCATCGCTTATAGAGCCTACTTTTTGTCTTATTATTGATGAAGCATTGTTGAATTGTTCACTGGTCACCCCTTGAGGAATTGTAAGATTTCCCGTCCCCTAAGTTGTAATCTTAAACTTGGGAATGAAAAAGGTGGCAATCGGTTCTTCCAATTACCACCCATTATATCAGCTTGCTTGGCGTTCTGTTAGAGTTGCCGCCCGATACTCTGTCTTGTGCTTCATCATGCTGTAGATGATGTTTACAAGCCTTCTCATGACGCATATCAGGGCTTGCTTCTTGGTCTTGCCTTCGGCTAGCTTCCGTTGGTAGAACTCGTAGAAGACGGGATTCCGTTGCTTCTTGTTGTCACCTTTTGCGACTTGGATTTGCTGAACGGCTAGGTTGTGGAAGATGGCGTTCAGCACCCGATTTCCTTGTCCGCTTGCTTGGTCTTTGCCCTTGCCGCCCGAACTAAAACGGACAGGGGCGATTCCGGCGAAACGTGCTAACTTATCGGCATTAGAGAAGCGGCGAATGTCTCCGATTTCGGCAATCAGTTCCGCCGCTGTAACGGTGCTAATACCATCTAACTTATAGTCCGTCTCGGCTAGCACCTGACGAAGCTGTTCTTCCGTCTGCTTAATCAGTTCTCTGCTCCGCTTCATATCCTGTACCATGTTGACGACAAGGAAGTCTCTTGACGCTTGGTAGCTCCGTTTCGTCTCCCCGTCCTTCTTCACCAGTTCCAAGATTTCCTCTGCTTTACGGGTCGAACAGGTGTTATGGCTAGCTTTACGGAGGTATGTTGCTAGTTCCTCTGCCCCCACCGATTCCAAGTGATATGGAGCAGGGTACTTATCCCAAAAGGCTAGAGCCGCCTTCCCGTCAATATGCGGCATGTTTGACGATAGAGTTCCGTCTAGCCACTAGTTGCGCGATTGTCCATCGAGCCTTGCAAACAGAACCTTCGCAGAAAGCTCCACATGAGCCTTGCTGGCTTTCTAGTCCTTTTCCTTACCATCAAATTGTCCTGTCTGCAATGACTGAAGTTTACAGAAAGAAAGTGAAGACAACAAAAAACAAGTCAATCATGGTGGTATATGACCATAATCGACCTGTTCGATGTGACGAAAAACATTATTTAGTGTATGAAATTAAAGCATCAATATGCGTACAACCAATATAAGGAAATGTTCACATCTATATTATATAGTTTATAGGTGTTCATGTATGAAAGATGGGTTTATTCGGTACTGAGTAACCTTAATTCTTCTAATCAGTTAACATTGATACAAATTCTTCAAAACTATCCGCAACACGATAGCTTACTGGGTCGAATTCTCCAGAATTTGCATGATCCCACACACAAATGTTAGGATTACTTCTTGATTCACGAAAATCTAAGCATAAAAAATCACCAGCAAATAGAACAGCAATTGGTAATAATGCAACTCCTACCAAATCTTCATTATCAATTAGTCTCTCATCAAGCTGAGATTTAGTAGCGTCAATATCAAATATTCCAAATTCATTTTCTGTTGGTTCCTCAAGAATGCATAAAAATCTAGTAATTACATAGCTATGATCATTACAAATAAACGAACGAATTTCTGGAATTCCCCCATTATTTATTTTAATAAATTCTTTATACACTAATGGCAATTCTACTCTCCAAAAATCTTCCTCTTTTGATAACAGTTGATCAGACGGTAACGGATAAATTATTGACTCTTGTTTTATTTGCATACTTAATTCCTCCTTCTTGTTCATCTTGCCGCATCAGCCCACATTCCAGTAGACCTTCCTCCATTGTGAGTTGTAATGTTGTGAATCCCATAAGGAACCAATTGCATTTTCCCTGGCACTTCAGAATGGTGCCATGTATACGTTCCGTTTTCCACCAGTTTCCTTATGTCTTTCGGAAGATTATTATTCAACCAATCAAACTGCTCTGTATCACCTTTTTTCCACAAATCTTTTGGGAGCTCGTCAGTATGCACTACTACCCCAGGACTTTCAAAATCAGCAAACCCATAACGCATGCCATCTACATTTTTCACTTCAATTTTAGGTATGAGATTTAATTCCTCGGCTTTACTTTTTATCAACTTTCTTTGCTTAGCGGTTAGACTATCTCCTCCAACAATACTTTTCTCCCAAGACCACCCTTTAATGTTTATTACATCAACATAATGCTTAGCATAGTCATCAAGAACTTCATCAAACGGTTTTCTTCCCGATAAAAATTCGTCAATGTTTTTTACGTGAGGTGCTCTTCTGCTACCATCACTCGTCCCCTCAGCATTCCCCCCGACTTTTTCCAAATAGGGCTCAATCACTGTCAATTCAGGGACTAATGTTTCAAGTTGCTTGCTTGTCACCTGTTCTGTTTTTTCGGATTGGATCTTCTGGTTTTTCTGCTTCAGCTGTTCTACTGAATTTCCCAGTTTTTTCTTTTCTTCACCTTTCAATTTCTCCGCTATAGTTCTCGATTCCTTTATTACATCCGGGATTTCTTTTTCCTTACTAGCCATCTTCACGACATGACCAGTGCCGCTCTTTTCGACCCAGAGCTTGTGGCTTGCTTTGCCGATTTTGAAGTTGACCAGCAGGCCGGATATGGCATTCTTAAGTTTGCTGGCTCCAGCTACCACGAGGTTAACTCCTGACTTCAACAGCCGCTTGCCGAAAGCTAACAGCCGGGAGTGAATCCCCCCTTTGATGGTTCCGAGGAAATCACCGGAGGCTTCATTAGGGGCAGCGCCTGCCTTGCCACCGGCTTTTCGCCCATCTTGTTGGCCTGTGCTGTCTTTGCTTCCTCCACCTGTCGTACCGGACAGATTAGCCAGCAGCTTCGTGCCGTTACCGAAGACATTCACCGTCTGCGATTCGGCATCATCGACAAGGGCCGTCGCTCCTTCTGTAGCTTCGTCGATCATTCCGCCTACCTTTTCCACTGGCGCCTGAAGCGGCTGCAGCAAGCCCTGTACCGGACCGGACTCTGCGATTTTGTTGATCAACTTGTCTGCAAACGGAATATGCTGGCGGATCAATTCAACCAGGGATTGGCCGGAGGCGGCTTCAATTCCTTTGAATACCGCTTTGATGAGTGCTGATGGCGGGTTAGAAATGATAAAATTCAGCACCATATCCACGCCTTTGTTGGCCAAGATCGGCATGAGCTGAGCCGGTTTCCCGAGCAGCTGCACTTTCGCTTTGATCCCGCTGGCAGCCTCGGTTACCTTTTCCCGAATCCCCTTAAAAAAGCCTCCAGCCGCTGCTTTAAGCTTGCCCGCCCCCTCACTCAGCATCCCGGCAGGATTCTGTATGACTTCCAGGGCCTGAACAGCCCCGGCATAAGCGATACTGAACGGGTTAAACCATGATTTATTAGATATATTGATTACCGGTAAAGCCTTGTTGATGGCTCCTGCAACCTTGCCGACGGTCTTTTGCAGAATTTCGAACACGCTCTGAAGGAGCTGCAGGACTTTCATCAGCCCTTTTTCCTGGCCTCCGTTTTTCGGGGCCTTGCCAGCGTCTTTGTCCTTGTCATCGGCTTGGCCCGTCTGCAACGGCTTAAGTTCGCCGAACAGCCCCTTGACCAGAAAACCGCCCATTCCCGCCGGATTCAAGAACTGCTTCACATTCTGCACTTTGAAATTCCGCAATGTGTTAACTACAGTCATAACCGTATTCGCCTGACGCAAAAGCTTAGGAAGTGTCGAAGTCAGCCAAGTGATGATTTGCGCCAGGACACTGCCTCCCCCCGTTGCAAAAGCGGCAGCAATCTCAGCAGCGATCTGTGCAATCTCCAGAAACTTGCCGAAGTTCACTTTAAAATCGCCGTTCAGGAATTTCCCGATTCCCGACAATATTTTGTTATACAGTGACTGGACACCAGCGAACAGCTTATCCACTGTTTTCCCCATGAAATCCAGGGCAGCGCTAACCCCTTTCTTCAGGAGGCTTGCGGCAGCATTGACGGCTTGAACCGCCTTGTTCACTGCACGGTCGATCCAGCCGTTGATCCGCTTGGCAATGCCCGGAAACCGGGCAAATATTTTATTGGCTAACCCCTTCAGCAGCTTCCCGAATCCCTTAATAGCGCTGACTATCAGCTTCCGGCCCTGCTCTATCAGCCCCACTACAGCTTGCTTGGCTTTGTCAAAAATAAATTTGACGGCCTTACGCAACTGGGTGAAGAGGAAGTTCATGCCCTTTTTGATGGCGTCCCCTAATTGCTTTCCCTTTTCTTTGATCCATTCCCAAGGGTTTTTGGCTTTTTTCTTTTCTTGTTCACCTTCTTTTTGTTTCTCATCTGCCTGGGTTTTCGTGTTCTTATATTCCTTCCGGGATTCGGTTTCGGCTTCGGACAGCTTTTGCTTGACCTCGCCTTCCTTCTCATCCTTGATTCCGGTAATTTCCTTGTTCTTCTCTGCTGCTGCTGTGCCCGCTTCACGGTCAAACTCACCGCTGGTAGCTTTGATCTCTTCCTGCCACTGGCTCCGGTATCCTGAGACCTCTGCCTTGGCTGCAGTCTGCTCGCTTCGCTGCTTCTCTGAAGCTTCTGTTTTGAGCCGTTCTACTTCGGCCTTGGTGTCGCTTTTGGCAGCTATGATTCCACTGTCAAAAGGTTCCTTCCCTTTCTGATACTCCCCTTGGCTATTCTCCATATAAGTCTGAAGTGAACTCTCCAGATGAGGGTTGAGGTAACTTGCAACATCTGGGGGGATGACACCGGTTGATCTCAGCTGAAAAGCAGGCGGGGTCACGGGGCGGATGCTGTGCCCGGACTTGAGAATGGCCGCATCCGGCTTGGGCAGAATCCGGTCCTCTCCGAAATCCTGCCGGGTCTGCTCAAGCTCGGAATGCTGCGCAGTCTGTATGTGCTGAGCAGCTTCTGTGCGAAAGCTCTCCACTTGGGAAGGGTCCGCTTCACCTTTCAGTCCAATCTCCGGCGGATTCGCAGCATATTGGCTGGCTTCCGCCATAATTTGGTCAGGATCTGCCTCCTCTGAGCCCTGAGGCAAGCTAGTCATTCTTGGGGAAGGATCTCCGCCTTGTTTCCCGCTCTGAAAAGCTGGCAGCTCGGTTACCCGCACCGGATCTGCCGCTGCCCGCTTCGAGGGATTAGCAGCTTCAATATCTTTGCCGGGGGTGATTCCGGTTGGTGTCGGAATTTCAGGCAACGCCTTCTCAGCCTGCTGTCTTTGCTGCTCCAGCGCTCCTGCCGAGACATTCAATGCTTGAGTATACGCCCCGACGATTTCGGATGGAGCAATGCTGCCGAGCTGCTGAATCACACTGCCAGGATTACCGCCTTTAATATTTACAACAGGTGCTTTGGCAGGTGCCTTTCTGGCTTGCAGCGGCAGGCCAGCGGACAATGGACCTGAGGCAGCAGACTTGGGCGCTGGAAGAGCTGGCTTGGCTTCTGGCTTGGCTTCTGGCTTGGCTTCTGGCTTGGCTTCTGGCTTGGCTGCTGACTTCCCTTCCGGCTTTACTTCCGCTTTACTGCCTGATTTCGCATTTGGCTTAGCCTCCGCCTTCGCCTCAATTCCGTCTGCTGATTCAGCCTCGGTTTTAGACTCCACTTTTCTTTCCCGTTTGGCTTCTACTTTGACCATCTTTGCTTTGTTCTCTGATCTGTTCTCTGGTTTGTTTTCCGCTTCGTATCCAGGTTGAGACGCTTTCCTGGTAGCTTGGAATACCCGGACTGCAGCCGGTTTATCGGACTGAATCGTTGATGTAGACTCTTGAGGTACCGGTGAGCTTGTAGGAGGGACAGTTGAGTTCTGTGATGCTTTCGGGGTTGGATCTGTTACAGGTTTTGCTATTTCCTTGTTCCGCTTGCCTTTATCGAGCAGCATAAGAGCACTGCGGAGTCCAATCACTCCCGTGAGCATATTGAACTCACCGGATGTCACTGTTTCCGGGGCTGTTAATAGACGGTTGGTTAACCGTTTCAGCTCAAGCGGTGTTCGCAGCAGCGGCTTCATCGCTGCTTTGTCGGCAATCGGGGTTTGTGCAGAACTCTTTTTCGTCTCGGCTACCGGCTCTGCCGGCTTGTGAACAGCGATCTTGCTTGGCATAGAGGGTCACTCCCTGAATGTTCATATACTAGTAGTGGTAATTTCAGGGACCTTTTCACAGCCTTATTTGTAAATTTCTCAAAATTAAAAGCCCTATCCCCGAGGATAAGGCTCCATATTGTCTGACTTTTGTCTTCCTAACGCTCCATACGCCTTACGTCCGCCGCATATAAGCACGCACCGTGATCGGTGCGAATATCGCTACGATGACCGCCGCACCGACAAGGGAGAACACGAGATCCGAGCCCACAGTTCCAGAGTTAACGAGTTCACGGACTGCTGTGACAAGATGTGAAATCGGGTTTATTTTGACGAACCACTGAAGCCAGTCCGGCAGCGTATCCACTGGTACAAAAGCATTCGACAGGAACGTAAGCGGGAACAGCACGATCATAGAGATCCCCTGCACACTGGAAGCTGTCCGGGCAATGACTCCAAAGAAGGCAAATATCCAGCTGATAGCCCACGAGCACCCAATCACGAGCAGAGCCGCGATAGCAACATACCCGATACCGCCCTCAGGGCGAAACCCGAGCAGATATCCCATTGCAAAGGTAAGCACCGTTGCGATCGTGTACCGCACAGTGTCTGCAAGCAGCGCTCCGGCCAGCGGGGCAATCCGCGAGATCGGCAGCGATTTGAAGCGGTCAAAGACGCCTTTTTCCATATCCTCACGCAGCTGGACACCGGTAACAATCGAAGTGGTGATTACCGTCTGAACGAGAATGCCGGGGATGATTACCGGTAAATAATTCAGGACATCACCAGAGATCGCTCCGCCAAAAATATAGGTGAACATCAGAGTGAAAATGATCGGCTGCAGCGTGACGTCAAATAACTGCTCAGGGGTGCGTTTAATTTTTAACAGTCCCCGGTATGCCATGGTTAGTGAGTTGCGTACCGACTGTCTGAAGCTGGAATGGTTTTTCAGTTGGCGCTCTGCACCTGGCTTTATGAATGTGTTCATACTGTATGTCCCCCCACTTGATTGGATGTACCTGAAGCGGGAATGGATTTCTCCTCTACCCCATGGCCTGTGATGCTCAAAAAAACCTCATCGAGCGTTGGCTTCTGTACACTCAGCTCCGCGAGTGAAATCCCCGCCTCACGGAGAGCAATCAGCAGATCCGTAACCAGATCGGCATTCGCCATCGGTGCAGTAATAAGCGCCGCTTCCGCTGATATGCTTGTAGGTACCTTCAGCACCCGTTCAACCGTCTGACGCGCAATGCCGTTGTCCTGCGGATTCTGTACCCTTAATTGCAGGGAAGATGTGCCCACGGATGATTTCAGCTCATCTGCCGTTCCCTCCGCGACTACACGGCCATGATCAATAACAGCAATCCGGTCAGCCAATTGATCTGCTTCTTCCAGATATTGTGTGGTCAGAAGTACAGTTGAACCAGACTGAATCAAACGCCGGATCGTATCCCACATCTGATTGCGCGTGCGCGGGTCCAGACCTGTCGTGGGTTCATCCAGGAAAATAAGCGGCGGCTGCGCAATTAGGCTTGCCGCCAGATCGAGCCGCCGGCGCATCCCGCCGGAGAAATTCTTGAGCGGACGTTTGGCCGCTTCCGTCAAACCGAACTCCTCCAGTAGCTCAGCTGCCTTGCGGCGCGCATCAACACGCCCCAGCCCGAGCAGCCGGGAGAATATCACCAGATTCTCGGTTGCACTCAGCGACTCATCCACGGAAGCATATTGTCCTGTTACTCCGATCAGCTGACGCACGATTTGCGGCTCCTTCACCACATCATGCCCAAAAATCCTGGCGGAGCCTCCATCCGGTCTCAGCAGCGTAGCCAACATCCGGATGGCGGTTGTCTTCCCCGCCCCATTCGGTCCCAGCACACCGTATATTGAGCCTGTTGCCACCTGCAGGTTCACGCCATCTACCGCCCGGTTATTTCCAAAAACCTTGACAAGCCCATCCGCTTCGATAGCCAAGTCCCTTCGTGGCGAAGCTGTTTTTTTTATTTGATTCATTTGCCGTTCCTCCTAGTCAACTAATATATTGGGATCATAAATGTCCAGTTTAAACTGAATATAAACTTGATATGTATTCCTCTGGTGCTGCTTCATTATACTCCCGGCGGATAAACCGCTTAACGGTCTTCAAGCGCATTTTTGCCTCAGTCTCTGGATGTAGCGAAACAGTATAACAATACACAAAAAGCCCGGGATAAGGCGTTAGGCCATCCCCCGAGCTTCAGTTCTACCATTTAGTTGGAATTACTCGACAGGAACGTCCGCGATTGTCACTGCCTCTGTGTATTTTGCCGTGCTGTTTAAGCGGAGCCGCATACTGCCTGCCCCGGTTGTGTTTGGATTGATGGTTACCGTTAAAATTCTGGATGCCACCCCGCTGGAGTCAGCCGTCAGGGCGAAGGTAGAGCTGTAGCCGTAGGATGAAGGCCATGAACCGTCACTATTCTTCACCTTCGCCACCTGCGTACCCGAGCTGGTATAGATTCCAAGGCTGTAACCGGTAGTGGTGGAGCCCGGTGTTAGTCCGGAGACCTTCACTTCCACTTCGAACTCATAATGGTTCGGAAGGGTCGCCTGATGGCCGAAAGTATAACCCGGTGTTGTAGGAACGGTAGAGCTTCCGGCACCGAAGGAACCGGTTTTGAAAGTAGAGGGATCATACCATTTATAGCCTGAAGCCGGTGCCGCCCAAGGTTCGGCCTGCGGTTCAGTGGAACTGGCAGGCGCTTCCCAACTGTATAACGAAGTAGCTGAATCCAGAGTAAGTCCGGAAACGGCAGAGAACGTTGTGTAACTCTCCGGTGTGGCAAGCCAGTTCACCATGTTGATCAGTAGAGTGGCATCATCCGCTTCTTTATAGCCGTCATAGGTCGTTTTGGTGCCCCCGGTCTCTTCTCTTTTATATTTAGGCGAAGCATCCTCAACCGGGGAGGAGTCACCAATAAATCCTGCTTTGCCGGCACTTACCTTGGATACAGCCACAAAGGGCCCCTCCGCGACTCCGCCGCCGTTATACACACCGGCATCCACTGCACTGGACCAGGCGGGAGCTGTCGTTGGAACATAGACGATTCCTTTTGCTTTTGCAGGATTGGTGATCGCAAGTGTTGAACCGGCATGAACAGCCACACTGGATACTCCGCTAGTAATATTGAATGCTTGTGCAGGAGCCACAATGCTACCCGCCGTCACATCGCCAAGAGCGTTGTACCGGAATCTCACACCAAAGTTCGTGGACAGCCAGTCGGAGCTTGCTACCCCGGACATGGCTGGTGAAGCCGCTTCCTCTGTGCTCATTCCAGCAGCCGGATTCGACCAGCCCCCCCGGCGGTAACCGTTGAAGACTTCGGAAGCGTCCCAGCGGTTCTTGTTCCGGTCTGCGTTATAGTGATCACTAATGAAGAAAATGCTTCCCCCGCTTTGCACGTAGCTCAGCAGCGCGCTTTGTTCCGATGTCTTGTATGGAATGTTCGCCTCGGGAATGATGAATACGTCATAGCCAGACAGATCTGATAAGGTGATTGGCGTGCTCTTTCGCAGCTCTTTGACGTAGTAGCCTGCGGCTGCCAGCCCGTTCGCAAAATCCGAGAACCCGCCATCAATCACCCAGTCTGCCGCACCTGCAGTTTGTGCATGCGTATTGTCGAACAATACTTTCTTGCCGTTGGCCGAAGCTGGCGTGATGCTCGGTGCCGGATCGGAAGGTCCTTCAGCATACACCTCTAACGGCTGGATACCCACTACCACTGCAAGTAAAGCGGCCATGGCCAGGCTCGTCCAGGTTTTGCGCAAACGCGGGAAGCTTAGAAACATTCTTCATTCCTCCACTCTCTTTAATAGAATTAGGCCTGAATAGCCGCTAATAGAATAACATAGTAAATTATGGAATAGTATATGTAATTGCTAATTTTTACATTTTGTAAACATATTTAATCAAGAGAGTACAAAGCGACGGGAAGATCATCCCATCATTCCTTATAGACAAATAGGTAACCTATTACATATAATATTTATGTAACAGGTTACCTTATTAATTAGAGGAGGTAAATCGTATTGGACGAAAAGGAGCAACAGGCTTACATTCTGGGTGCTGTGCTGACACTTGCCAACCGTCTTCAGGTACTGGGTGATCAACTGGACGATCAAATAACCATGAAGCAGTGGCTGCTGATCGCAGTCATTCTGAAGAGTGGTTCATCCTCCCCCACCTTAAGTGATGTCGCCGGGATGATCGGCAGTTCGCGGCAAAATGTAAAAAAGATGGCCCTACTGCTCGAGAAGCAGGGGTTCATTACGCTCACCAAGGACAGCAAGGATGCACGTATCCTCAGGCTGCAGTTGACCGAGAAATGCGGAATCTATTTTGCGGGAAGAAGTGAGCGGGAGGCAGGTTTCATGGACGCACTATTCCAGTCGTTCGACCACGGGCTAACCGAAGGTTTATACCGCGGATTAACCATGCTTACCGAGAACATTACCCGAATGGAGACAACTTCATCCAATGAAGAAAAGGAGTAGAAACATATGACCCTTATATTTATTCTGGCTGGCGCCGCAGCGGCCACAATTGTTTTTTTCAAGATTCCCTATTCCACAACCAAAACAGAATTCCGGCGGATAGCAGACAGGAACCTCGCCAACCCTCCCATCCCGAATGATGCATTCACTAACGAGGACTGGAAGCTGCTTCCTCCCCCTGTCCGGTTGTATTTTGAGAGCAGCGGGTTTACCGGCAAGCCGAAGATGTCCTCGATGAAAGCCGTATTTAACAAAGTAGACTTCATCCTGTCCCCCAAAAAACCTGCTGTGTCCATAGATTATAAGCAGTACAATTTCGTACGGCCCCTCACCAGAATCGCCCTGATCGAGACGGCTCTATACGGCATCCCTTTTCAAGGACTTGATTCCTATATAGAGGGTACCGGCAGTATGAAAGGCGTCCTGGGCAAGACATTCACACTCTTTAACCAGCTTGGGGTGGAGATGGATCAGGCGAGTCTGGTTACCTTTTTGTCAGAAGCTCTCTGGCTGCCGAGTGCCGCCATACAGGGCTACATCACTTGGGTCCCCGTTGACGATCATCATGCGCAGGCGATCATTTCGTGCTATGGGATTACGGCTACGGGAATCTTCAGCTTTAATGACCAGGGAGAATGTCTGTCTTTCACTACGGACGACCGCACCGCCGTCGGAATGGATGGCTCCAAGCAACATGTGCGATGGTCCGCGCTTATGAAGGATTACAAGTGGATTAATGGTATTAGACAACCTACACACCTGCAGGCGGTTTGGCATTATGACAGTGGGGATCTCGTCTATTTTGACAGTCATAATCTTCAGTTGGAGTATCGTTGAATGGAGTGAAGTGCCATTCTGTTCATTGGGTCACAACGACTCTCCAATCACTCTTTTATAATACAGCACCGACAGGAAGCCAAAAATAGAATATAGCGCCGTGTACAGGAGCATAACCAAGATCATGGGTGTGAGCATTTCCGTGCCGAAGAAGAACCAGCCGGATTTGACGGCAAAATAGCTATGGCTGAGACCAACGACCAGCGGGATTCCAAAGTTGAACAACTGCTTGAACTGGATACCGCGTAAGAGATCACCTTGGGTAAAACCCAGTTTCCGCAGAATGGTATAACCGGCTTTTTCCTCCTCCCCTTCATCCATTTGCTTGAAATATAGAATACAGCCGGAGGTAATCAGGAACGTCAACCCAAGGAATCCGACAATAAACATGATAAGCCCCATATTGCTCCGCTGGTTCAGTTCGTATTCATGCTGTGAAATGCTCGGCGCTTCGGGTTTCTGTTCCACATATATTTGATAGGCTGCGTCTACCTGCGAACGACTCGCAAGTTCAACACCGTAGTATTCTGACTTTTTCTTGTCTCTCTGCAGCTTGGGATTCAGGACCTCCGCCAGCTTCTGGTAGACCGTCTCGTCGACTACAAACACTCCGGCTCCTCCGCTGTAATAGAAAGGTAAAACCGATGCTTTGGATATTCCTATAAGCCGCTGCTTCATCGTTCCATTCAAGGTCTTAAAGCCAATCTCGCCGGTTTCACGCAGGGACACGAGACTTTCAATAGCATTGCTGTATCCCAGGATCATGGATTCACCGGGTTTTACATCTACACCCTCAACGCTGCTGTCACTGATTACAGAAGTGGTAAGGATCGTGTCACTAGACCCCTTCTCCATAATTTGCGAGGCATCCACTTCCATCATGATTGGCTGCATATGGATTTCTCTATATTTAATTTGCGCACGGTCCAGTGCCTCCACAAATTTCTCTTTGACTTCTACCCCAGCAAACCCATAATCGTTCGGCGAACTTTCTTTGGCAGTGGCTTCAGCCGAATAATATGAAATATAGCTGAGAGACAACAGACCGATAGCCAGCGCGGATACCGTGGTGATAATTGTCAGGAGCAGCGCATTGGACTTCATCCGGAACATAATGGACGAGAGCGAGAGCACCTCATTGATGGAGAGGTAACCCTGCTTACTCTTGCGGATGGCGTTGAACACAAAGCTGACGGACCCTTTATAGAATAGATACGTGCCGATTATGACCAGACCCAGGATAAGGATCATTGAAATCATCAGTTCTGTCATGTCGTTTATTTCACCCATGAAGAGCAAGGACGATAAATAATACCCTGTTGCAATAAAACCAATGCCCAGCAGACCCAGGATAATCTCCCATAGCGGTATCTTTCGGATGCGCTCCTGTGCAGTGGAAGTAACTTTGAAGAGTGAGAGGATGCTCTGCCCTTTAATAAATATGTAATTCATCAGCATGATGAGCACATAAATCGCGGCAAAGACGACCACGGTATGCTGAAGCGCCTCATGTGAAAAACGCAGCTTCGCTACCGTCTCAATCGCCAATATTTTGAATAAGATCATCAAAATCAGCCGCGATACCGCAAACCCGGCACCAATCCCCAGGACCATGGACCCGAAATACAAGATCAGATTCTCTGCACTTAAAAGCTTGAAGATTTTGCCCTTCGTTAGTCCAATCAGTTGAAACAGCCCTATCTCGCGACTGCGGCGCTTAATAAAGATCGTATTTGCATACAGCAGGAAAATGGCGACAATAGCTACCAGCAGCACCGAAGATGTACCAATGGCTGCCCCTCCTTTAACCGTACCGGCAACTTCATCCATGGACGGGTCATACTGAAGCGTAACAAAAGAGAAATACAGCGCCACACCGAAGATCAGTGCGAAGACGTAAAGGTAATAGTTCCTAATGTTTTTTCGCAGATTACGCAGGATGATGTAGTTCAGGCTCATTGCTGAACACCGCCTAGTACACTCGTGGTCTTGATGATATCGTTGAAAAAGGACTGCCGTGCTTCTTCCCCTTTGTTCAGTTGAGTATAAATCTGCCCGTCACGTATGAACACTACCCGGCTGCAGTAACTTGCGGCAACAGCATCATGGGTAACCATCACAATGGTGGCCTGGCGCTTCGTATTCATATCGGCAAGCTTGTTCAGCAGGTCGGAGGCAGATTTGGAATCAAGCGCACCTGTTGGCTCATCTGCAAAAATAATGCTCGGATCATGTATAAACGCCCGTGCTGCTGATGTCCGCTGCTTCTGTCCGCCGGATATTTCCGCCGGGTATTTATCTTTCAATTCGTAGATCCCCAGTTCACCGGCCACCTGTTCAAACTTCTGATGGGCTTCTTTCTTCGAGATCCCGGTGATCGTGAGCGGAAGCATCACGTTTTCTTTGACCGTCAGGGTGTCGAGCAGGTTATATTCCTGAAAAATAAATCCCAGATGCTGCTTGCGGAATTCGGCCAGCTGTTTCTCCTTCATGCCCGTAAACTCCTTGCCCTCAATTTCAATCGTTCCTTGACTTACCCGGTCAATAGAGGAAAGGACATTCAGCAGTGTGGTTTTGCCAGAACCGGATGCCCCCATAATGCCGACGAATTCGCCTTTACTGACTTGAAGATCAATCCCTTTCAGCACTTCCTGTTTGTTGAATTTGTTACCGTACGTCTTATAAATTTTGTTCGCTTCCAATATCAGCACGTTCTTCGCACTCCTTAAAATAGAATAACATTCCGATCCCTGAATTATTTCGATCCCTCCCAAACCCTCCCTTAGCCAAGGGAGGGCCCCAAGGGCTCTGCCCTCTGGACACCCGTCTAAGTGCAATTAGCGTGGGTGTTCAGGCAGGCGGGACTTAGAGGTGTGGGGAGTAGGATCGCTTGCCGTCCCTGCGGGACACGCTTAACTGCGGCGTGACCTGGATACGGGGTAGAGATTAAGATCAAAAGATTAAAGATCAAAAGATTTAAGATCAAAACCCCCTTGATCTTCTGATGTTGCACTATGTCTGATCTCTACATTTCTATCATAAGCGGGTAGCGTTCTGTTTTCCTGCGTTTTGACGAACAAAACAAAGAGGCATGTGACATTGTTGTCACATGCCCGCAATACTCAGAAAGTCATTTTTGCGTGGAAAGGTCAATGTAAAGGTAGTGCCCTCCCCGGGTTGGGAGGCTGCCTGAATATCGATCAGCAGCGGCCCCGCTGCCTGTTTCGTCAAATAGAGGCCCATGCCTGTAGCGGCGCCTTCCTGGCGTCCGGTTGTGGATGTGAAGCCTTTATCATAAATACGAGGCAAGTCTTTGGGGTCAATTCCTCTTCCATGATCCGTGATGGTCAGCACAACATGACCCTCCGTTTCCCTGCTCTGAATGAGGATATCAGAGAATTCGCTGTATTTCACAGCATTGGTCAGCAGCTGTCTAAGTATAAAACCAAGCCATTTGCTGTCAGTGAGCACTTCTTCCGCTGTAAGTTCAACGTCAAACCCTACTCCTTTGGGAATACACCAGGATTTCAGCGCCCGGATCTCCTGATGGAGGATCGGTTCAAGCCGGGTCATCTCGATATACAGATCATTATGCATGAACGGAATCCGTTTCTGATGAAGCTGCTGGTCGAGCAAATGATTGATTCTCAGCCATTCGTACATGATTTGCCGTTTCAGTGTCTCATCCGGCAGCCGTTCGATCATTAACTGCATGGCTGTAAGCGGAGTTTTGACCTCATGAATCCATGACAGCAGGTCGTCCTTCTCCTGTTCCAGCTGTTGGAAATTCGCTGAAGATTCCAGCCGGTAGCGTTCGGTTTGGGCATTCACGGCTTCCTCCACAATCCTTTCGAACGGACTGTCGGCTCCCTTGAAAGTGCTTAGATCATAAATCTCATCCCAGTCCCCAATCCGATGATAGAAGCGGGTCTCCTTAGAATATCTGAGAAACACAAAAATAGTACATACCATTACATTCAATCCGACGATGTACAATATGGGCATGAAGGGTATGGAAGAATCAACATAGGCCACGAATAAAAAGATAATCTGCAACCCGCCAAGCAGGAGCAGCCAGCTGAGCTTTTCTTTTATGTACTTCCTGATCATAAGGCCGCCTCTTCGGTTGCCATGTAGCCTTGTCCGACTTTGGTTTCAATATACGCATCCAGACCCAGAGGCTCCAGTTTTTTACGCAGCCGGTTCACATTCACAGTAAGCGTATTGTCACTCACAAAATGCTCGTTGTCCCACAGGTTTTTTATGAGCTCCTCGCGCTTTACAATCCGGTCTTTGCACTCTATCAATATTTTGAGGATCAGCATTTCATTCTTCGTTAGCAGTGCTGAGTCTTGGTCTTTTGTGACAGTGTTCTTCACATATTCAATGGTTGCTCCGCGCCAAGTCTTAAGCTCGATCCGTTCCGTGTTGTAGTTGTACACCCGGCGCAAGGTAGCCTGGATTTTGGCGATAAGTACATCGAAATGGAACGGCTTCTGTATAAAGTCATCAGCTCCGAACTGCATCGACATCACCATATCACTCGGATGGTCGCGGGAGGACAGAAAAATAATAGGCACATTGGAATGAGCCCTTATGATCCGGCACCAGTGAAACCCGTCAAACTGCGGCAGCTGGATATCAATAATGACCAGTTCAGGCTGGACCTCCGTAAACTCCTGAATGACTTTCCCGAAATCGGAAATACCGTAAACCTCATATGACCACTGAGACAACCGCTCCTTAATCTCCCCGAAAAGAGTGATATCGTCTTCAATGAGCATTATTTTGAACAATAGAGACACCTCATTTCAAATCTGTGCAGGCTCATAGATAGAATCCAGGGTTATTTTAACATAGAACCTGTGGGTTGGGTTACGTCCACCATTCTCCGGTTGCTTCAGCCATTATTTTTATCGAATAATAGTCACATATTTTGTAAAACCAGGTTATCACTCTAGTTGATTTTGAAACCTGCTATGTAATAGAATGGACTAATTATATAGAAAAGGATGCGCATATGAAATGCGGTTGAAAGAGCCACGCACACTCAGCAAAAGATCAATTATATTTTTCTCACTGATCATGCTCGCCAAAAGCTATTTTGCCTGGTATTACTTATTCGAAGACGGACCCACCTGGACCACCTTATTTAAAGAACTTCCTTTTGTACTGCTAATCTTCTGTTTGATCGAATGGTTCGCCACGAAACGGAAAATAGCTATCTACATGCTTGTGAATTTGTTGATTACCGTCTTGTTCTTCTCTCTGATTATCTATCATAATCATTTTGGGATTATCGCTACCTCTAAGGTGTTCGGTCAGGCCAAGCAGGTTGGAGCTGTGAAAAAGAGTATTTTCTCAGTGATCCACCCGCAGTACATGCTTATTTTCCTGGATATCATTATCATCAGCCTGGTCATGATCAGCCGCAAAAAAGCAGTAGCCTGGAAGACAGCCATGTCACGCCGGAGCAACCGCAAAGCTGTTGCCGCCTTGTTCTGCATTTCCTTCGCAATGTGTATGATGAATATTTTCCCGAATCAGGCCAGCATGAATGAAAACGTTCAAGCCGAGCAAATGGGAATTCTCAATTATGAAGCCTACGCGCTGCTTGGAGAGCATGAGGAAGAGCAGATTGAGCTATCCAAAATCACACAATCCGCCATTAATGACACGAAAGGCATTCAAGAACCTGCAAACCCCGTCTTGTTCGGTGCCGCCAAAGGAAAGAACCTGATCATTCTTCAGATGGAATCTTTCCAGAATTTCCTGATTAACTTATCCATCGATGGACAAGAAATTACACCCAATATGAACAAGCTGGCTGCCGGGAACTTTTACTTCCCCCGCTTCTACCAGCAAGTCGGTCAAGGCAATACTTCTGATGCTGAATTCATAGTGAACACTTCTTTTTATGTTCCACCAGATGGAGCGGCTACCGACATATATGCTCCCAAGGAGCTTCCAAGCTTGCCCAAGCTGCTGCAGGCACAAGGGTACGATACGGCAACTTTTCATACCAATGAAGTTGACTTTTGGAACCGCGGGGAGCTGTACAAGGCAGTAGGATTTGACCGTTATTATGACAAGGCCTTCTTCGGTGAAGATGACACTGTCTTCTACGGGGCTTCTGATGAAGTTCTGTACAAGAAGACATCCGATGAATTGGCGAGAATGGACCAGAGCAGCCAGCCTTTCTATTCACATGTAATCTCCATGTCTTCTCATAATCCTTTTTCCATTCCAGAGAGCAAATACAAGATGACACTCCCGGAACGGTTCGAAGGAACTCTCGTTGGAGATTATATCCGTGCCCAGAATTACGCGGACTATGCGCTTGGCCAGTTCATTGACGAACTCAAAGCCAATGGAGTTTGGGATAACAGCTTAATTGTGTTGTATGGCGATCATCGGGGACTTCCTATTTTCTCATTGAAGGAAGCCGATCAAGCCTTGCTCGCCGAAATTCTCAATCACGAGTATACGGAACGAGATTTGATAAATATTCCACTCATCATTGCATCGACAGGATTGACATCGCCCAGCGTGAAGGAGCAATTAGGCGGTCAAGTTGATATTTTGCCTACGGTATCCAATCTGTTAGGCGTATCACTAAGCAATCATATCCATTTTGGACAGGATCTCTTGAATCAATCCACCTATAATCTGCTTCCGCAGCGTTATTATTTACCGACAGGCTCCTTCGTTAATAATGAAGAACTCTTCCTCTCCGGCAGCGGGTTTGAGGACGGCCAGCATTATACTTTATCCGGTAATGGCCATCAGCCGCTGAAAGCCACAGAAGATGAATTCAATCGTGCACTTGAGCTGCTGCACCTGTCAGACAGCTATGTCACACAATTACCCGACCGGGAAGTTGTAGACGAGGATAAATAAAAGTGAACCCCGCTTCGTGAACTCGAGGTGGGGTTCTTTGGAGTGCTTTTTAACGAAATACGACTTTATTATACTTCCACGTCTTCCCATAATTTTGGCTAGTCAAATAGACCGTACCGACTACATTACTCGCTCCATCCTTACTGAGTTGTATAGGGAATTGTCCTGTTGCCCCATCGAATACTGGAGACAGCGGCGTCAAGCTATAATCTGCAAAACTATCGGGTAGCTTGATATGGAGCTTGGTCCAGCTTTCCCCTCCGTCCTGTGTCCAGCATATGGCCGGTTGGAAGTCTGTTTCATATCTGAACCCCATAAAACCGATCTTGTCACTGGCAAAGCCTGCTCCGGTTAACACCCTTGCATATACGGAATTAGCGTTTCCCTTCACCTCACTCCAGGATTTTCCGCCATCCCGCGTCTTGTAGATATAATGATTTTCGCTGCCCATGCCATTAAATCTGCTGAGTACTAACCAGCCTTCATTTTTGGTAATGAATCCGATGTTTTTGGTTGTACCGATGAGTTCTTGGGTCACTGGATAGGTATTCCATGTTTTCCCCTGGTCATTGGAGATCAGCACCTGAACCGGAGTTCCTCTGGAGCCTCCATAAGTAATAGCTGTCTTGTCGATGGAAATAAAAAAACCCGTTTCATCTTCGGACATTCCCGAGTCTTCACGATAGCCCGGAATCAGGGTCAGAGGGGCCTTGACTTTCGATTTGCCGTTGCTGTAAGAAATAATCACGTGACCGTCCTTGTCGAGCGAATATGAATGACCAGCGTTATATGCAATGACCTGTTCCCCTGCCGAGTTGCGTGTATAAACCGTACCCGGTTTGAGCTTGGAACTGCTGCCCTCACTTATTCCAGCTACAGACATTACTGATAACAACAACATTATCAATAGCGCATACCAAGGCTCTTTTTTCAAAATAAGTCCTCGACGCATCGCTAATCCTCCTTATATGTTCCTGATACTCTTAACCATAAATGATTCTCCTGCCTAAAAAGTGGCAAAAAGTTATCATTCTCAAAGCTATTTTGTAAAACATTCCTGTTCGTCTAAAGCAAATCTATGCTAAGTTGAACTTGAGATTTCCATATGGGGCTTAATCGTAACTACAGTTCATCTTATCCAGTAGTCAAAAAGCAGACAAATATCCGCGCAGAGAGGACCTTGTTTAATGGACAAGAAAATACTTACTGTACTTAAGAAACTCTATCATCATACGAATTCCGAATACGATGCAGAACGCGGTGTTAGCTTGTATCGAACGGATACCCTGGAACCTACTGAGCGCAAGCTGCTGGAGCAATCCGGGTGGGAGACAAATGACACACATAAAATAACTCATGAAGATATCAACCGGAAACTGATGGCTCTGCAATCAGACGAACGTGCAGACTGGTCGCGGATCGCGGGAGCTTTTATTGCGGGGGTTGGCGGGAGTTTCCCTAGAGGCATTTCCTCCCTTATGAGCTATCACCGGATGATTCATATGCAGGAGCATGAGTATGAACAAGCCGAACGCTTTGTGTGCTGCAAGTACTGCGGGTTCCATAAGGATCAATGGGAGAACCTGTCCCGGATCAGATACGCTATCCATTTGGGTAACACCTACGGCAGCAATGTAGGAGCCTATACGGATCTGACGGAATTGTATGATCTATTGGACCGTGGATTCGGTGTCCCGACCCGCGAAGATATACAGCTATTCAACCAGCTCATACAAATGCTTGAAGCAGCGGCAGATGAACTAACGCCCGGCCAATTCGAGAAACATCTGACTTCGTCCAAGCTGCTCAAAGGAACCGCTGGTACACGCCGCGGCATCCTGCAGTCTCTTGCCATGGTAGGCGTACTGCCGAACACTATCCTGCCGCTAGCCCCCAACCACTTTGCGAAGATTGAAGAGATCTTGAACGGTGAGCAGGAATTGAACAATACCAAAGGCCGTTCCGATATGGAGATGCCCTGGGCGGGCTGGCAAGGCAAGCTTGGCGTGAACAGGGCTATACTGGTTCAGCTGTTTGGAGAGTATATGTAGCGTTAACCGTAAAGAGCTTAAACATTCCGTTTATACTCAATGAAACTGGCGGGAATGTGCCCCGCTCCTAGAATAATGCTGAAGATGAGCAGATATCCTGAGTGAAGAATCACTGAAGCGCACAGGAAATAGAAGACCGGGCTTAGCGCCAGAGGCACAGGAACACCCATAAGCGGTGTGAACAGCAGACTGTACGGTCTTCCATTCCTGAAATATCTTCCCCATCCCAAATAGTACATGCCCAGCGAGAACAGCATCACTATCAGCGCCAGGATCTCATATCCATTCTGCAAATGCAGGGAATAGAAAAGTGGAACGGCTATCACACCTATACGCCCAACGAATTCGGCACCGGACAAAAGTAAATTCCTAGGAGGGACGCTAGGCATGTTCTGAGACCCAAATCTGATAAACAGCAGATTGGGCAACATTATCATCAGCGGTATTATAAGGCTTACAGGATGAAACAAAATAATCCCCCTAACCATTAATTATTAATGTTGAACATTTCACCATTCTCCCACACCAGGTGCCCTTCTTTTACTAGAGTCATATTCTCAATATCACTAGGAGCAGGGTATGTACGTAATACATCCATACTGGTTTTGCTCGTGTCGATTCCATGAATACGGTAAACTTCAATCTGCTTTTTCTTCAATTTGAGGATCAGATCATACTGGCGGAATGCCATATCGGCAGGTTTATTTGTAACAATATGCTCGGTGGAATTCTCCAGGTCCAGCCACGCAATAACCGAGCGGTGAATACCTGAGCCAAAGGAATATGCATAGACTATATCCACTGTACCGTCTTTATTAACATCATATGGGACAGCGCTGGTTACCCCAAATCCGCCGAAACCCATACCGATCTGAACTGCACTCCCAGCTGAGACGGCAAAGGTATCCCAGCTCGAAGTCCCTTCTACATTTTTAAAAAGCTGACGCCCCGTCTGCTCCCAAATGTCAAGTGGAGTGATATCGATCAAATGTGAGGTCATTTCGCTTGTAGCAGATAACTTCTTATCCGCCAAAATCAATGCTTCCGCTTGCCCTGAAGTTAAAGGATTATCCGAATCACAAGAGATTGCAGTACAAGAAACTACCAAACACAATGCCACTATCAGCATTTCTCTGGGCAATATCATTCTCATGGTCTTATCGCCACCTTTTTAAGCGATTTTTCCTTATTATAACATTTTGCGAATCATACTTATGTATATACGGACAAAATGACTCAATGATATTAATAAAAAACACTAACCCGTCAGGTTAATTATCCCTTCGAGTTAGTGTTTTCCGGGTATACTCCACACTCTGGCTGTTAATGTCTGCTCATCTATTCACTACTCCGTCTCCAGCTCTTCTGCAGCTTGCGGATCAATACGATCTGCCCGATATGATAGGCATTATGGGTTGTCACATTTCCGATAATTTCCCACCACTGGCTACCGGGAAATTCCTGTATGTCTTCCGCCAGCTGATCTTCGGTTAACAGGCTCTGCCAATTCAGCAGCACCTCCAGTAAACTCGTTTGAAGCTGTTCAAAAGAGATACCCTGTGGAAGCTCAAATGTAAGATTGTTGCTCTCCACAGAGGGTACGGCATGAACACTGGCTTCCCGGTACCGGGACTGCCAGGTCTGATTCCAATACAGCAGATGCTGAACCAGCTCAGCAATGCTGTTGCTGTCTTCGTCCGGCTTCCATACAGCCTCTTCTTCACTCAAGCCTTGCACGGATTCTGTGAAGGTCACATACCAGCTTGGGTCATTTGCATTCGCGAGCAACTGGTTGCCCAGTATTTCCTTAACTTGAACCAATTTTATAACACCTCACTTTTCAATTGATACTTGAACAGGTATCCATATTTCACTTCTATACGTGGCCGAAGCCGTGTCTTTGCTCTCATTCCACAAGATTTCCGGCCCTTCCACCAGCTCGTAATTAGAAGAAGGGAACCATTCGGAATAAATCCGGCCCCATATATTCTGGAGGGTATCCGGGAACGGCCCAACCGCTTCAAATACTGCCCATGTGGAAGCCGGAACCTCTAGCTGAGCATAATGCTCCGGACCTTCCAGCGTCGTAGCAACCCCAATGTAATGATCCAGTTCTCCCTTTTCTTCCATGCGGCCCTCAGAGAAATTCACCGATGCACAGATGATCCCGGCTGGATCGGTGTTCGACAGCTGCTTCAGCTCGGTAATCATCTGCATGTTCAGACTCTGCCACATTTCGGCAATCTCCGGATTGACACCATTAAATTGAATGGTAATCCTCTTCTTCAGCCCGACGATACGAAAGGCCTTTTTTTCCTCCATACGGTAATTCATTTCACTGCCTCCTCTGATCGTCAACTGAAAAGTCATTCGGGGGAAGGACTTCAGCGATGAACCACCCGCTCGCGCTTCAGATGGAGTCACACCATGAAAAAGCTGGAACGCTTTCGTGAAAGCATCCGGTGAACTGTAACCAGCATTTATAGCCACGTCGATGATCCGCAGTTGGCTTTTCTGAAGCTCGAATGCGGCCAGTGTAAGGCGTCTGCGGCGAATATACTCCGAGAGTGATACCCCCGCAAGGAATGAAAACATCCGCTTGAAGTGATATTCGGAGCATAATGCCCTTCTGGCAACTTCTTTAAAATTAATCTCATCTGTAAGATGATCTTCAATGTAGGATAACGCATCATTCATGTTCTCCAGTAAGTTCATGCTTCTGCCTCCTTCCCTCAAACCCAGAATAACAGTATTTCAGGACCCGATTCCGACAGTTCGTGCACCATATTGACGGGTGTGTTCCCTTTAGAGCATTGCAATAAAATACTATAGGCATTGTATATGAAGGTGTATATTCATATGACTACTGTATACCCTATTATGGATACAAATAAGAACAAAAAAAAGCCTGTAGAACACGAACCCTGGTTAGGGCCGGTCTATAGGCTTTTCTATAGAACATTATGATAGCTATGACTTAAGAAATTCAATTATTTAACGGCTGTTTCGCCAGTTACTTTACCATCAAGGACAGCACTTGTTTTCAGATCATCGCTTTTAAAGTACAGGTTGCCGTCAATAGTTGCTGTTTTATCAAGAGTGAATCCTTTGGCTTCTACATAAACGTCACCTTTGATCGTTCCGCCTTGCACTTTGAAGTTTTCACTTTGAACAGTGACCTTAGGGGCAGTCAGCGTATAGCTGGCAGTGATTTTGTGGTCTGCATCCTGTGCATACAGAGCCAGTTTACGGTAGATTGCATTTTCGGCAGCGCCTTTATCGTGGAATTCACCGGCAACAACAACATCAGTGTCAACAGTCAGATCATTCAGAATAGCTACGATCCAGTTACCTTCTGAACTAACTGCTTTGGTAAAAGCATCTGCTTGGTTAACGATGGATGCCGTGCTTTTTGCATCAGTCTGTTCAGTTGCCGCTGCACTTGCAGCTGGTGATGCGCTAGCCGCTTCTTTTGCTGTATCGTTATTATTATTTCCACAACCCGACAACAATGCTGCCGCTACGCCTGCAACCAACAATCCTTTTACTATCTTCACAATAATTCCCCCTATTTATGATATATTCATATTATATATTAAAATTTTAATAAATACAACGTGATAAATTTCACAAATTTGTGTCTATCATTTTTTAACTATTGAAATTGAAATATTTCAAGCCATTTCATCCAGCCGCACACATGTCAGATTCCTGCTCTTCAATTGCAGCAGTACATCCTCCAGTGCCTGTATCATATAATGAGGAGCATTTCCGTCCGCCCCCAGTGTATCCCCGCTGTCATGCAGTAGAATAATCGATCCGTCCTTCATCCGGTCTAACAATGTGGAGCGCAGGGAGGTCTGACATCTCTGACGGCTCCAATCATGTCCCATTAGCGACCATAGCACAATCCGGTACTGCCTGAGCCGCAAGAAATCGAACACATTAATGAGTCCCCAAGGCGGACGGTAATGATTGGGCCGGGTTCCGATGATAGACTCCACAATATCTGCGGTCCGCTCCAGATGCCCACGCCGGATGGTTCCCGGCAGCATCAGCCAATTGGAAGTATGAATATAGTTATGAATACCAATCTGATGGCCCTCCGCATCCATTCTTCTGATCAGCTCGGGATATAGCTCCGCCTGTGCACCAAGCACGAAAAAAGTGGCTTTTACTTGATGGAGCTTGAGAAGATCCAGCAGCCTTGGCGTGTATTCCGGATGCGGACCGTCATCGAATGTAAAAGCGACCTGCTTGGGAGTCGTTCCTTGGCGCAGTACGCCGTATCCCGTCAGCCTTGTAATCAGACTAGGAGCTAACATGTACATTACTATAATGCTGACCATTCCAATTCCAAGATAAATGAGCATAGCTTCCTCCTTCATCCGAAATCTATTTAGACTGACAGTTACTCTCCGCGAGAGAAACGGTTTTTGAGGGATGAACGAGAATGAATCAGCAGCATAGGGACTAGCTTATCGGTGCGCCGACGGATTCTGTTCTTTCCATCCGGGTGCAGTGCAGAGAGAAGAAGACGCAGATAAATCGTAGTCATCCGTCTAAAAACTCCAGGCTGCATAACCTGCTGTTCGAAGCCCAGTCCATGTGTAAGTCCCCGGTGTAGCAGCGTAATTCCCAGTAAAGCCTTGACCTGTCTGAACTCTGACTGGGATTCAAAGGCTTCATTGATCTGGCTCATGGATTGACGCAGCAGCCTTGCCGTACGCAGCGCAGCACGGTCTGAGCCTTCCGACTGGATCAGCTTCAGGATGCTTCCATTATCAAGGTGGAGCTCACCTACCCATTCCCCATCGTGAATAACTGTAGAATCCGCACATACGATAGCCTGGCCTCTGTGTTTTTTGAGCATCACACTGCAGATACCAAAATGAGACGTCCCCGCTCCGCGAAAATGTGAACCCATCGCAAACACTTTTTCCCATATCATCCATAGCGATTGTACTGTTGTTTTACCTACGCGAAGTTCCAATCTGTTCACCCTTCCCTTAACAACTGTCTATAATAACATTTTCAATTGTCACTCCTTTGTTTGACGCTGGGTTATGGGTATTCACTGCATAGCAAAAAGCCCCGCATGATCAGAACCCGGCCGGGGGATGGAGGTGGAATTCAATCAGGGAGAGCATCTGCCGGAAGAGCTGATTGCCCGAATCGGCGGCACGATGGGACCGACATTTTTGAGTGGTGATGATATTGCGAGAGCGGTAGTCTACGCATTGCAGCAGCCGCAAAACGTGGTGGTCCGGGAGCTTTATCTAACTGCGCCGAATGTATATCTGGGCAACGACTTCTCGATGTAGATTACAGTAAAACAAGCCGCTTAGCCCAGGGAGAGTTTGGCGGCTTGTTTTATAGTATCAAAGTGTTAAAATCCCTCTGCTATTGTTGCTTACTCTTGATTTCAAAGCTGCGGACCTTCATCCATTTGCCGGCAACGAACTCATCGATGGTCCCGGTTTTGGTTCTGACGCAGAATTTATGCTGTGACTTATTGTCAAAACCCGTGGCTTCATAGAGCAAATCATCACCTGCCTGCCCCTTGTAGTAGACCTGCTTCAGACCTAACCTGCTCAACAGCTCCAGCTTAATACTCTCAATATACGTACGCGGATATTCTTTTGACATTCATGTTCCTCCTGCAGTGTTCATCTTCTGACTATTTTACACCTTATTTTGCGAAATCACAGTCCATGGGCAAATTCGCTCATGAGAAATTATATAGAAGATCTAGTTCAGACTAATTGCTGGTCTGCTGAATGCCGTGCCAGCCGCTTACATCGCACTGGCCATATTCATTATCACCCACAGCAATCACCGTACCGTCTGATTTCAGGCCGATGGTGTGAGCACAACCCGCCGCGACCGCCACAACATCACGCCATTCACTAACATTACATTGGCCATACTCATTCCAACCTACAGCTACCACCGTGCCGTCATGTTTAAGCCCGATGGTATGATTACTACCCGCCGCGACCGCTACAATACCGCTCCAGCCGCTCACCTCGCATTGATCATGTTTATTCATACCCGCGGCCATCACCGTACCGTCCGATTGAAGACCGATGGTATGCAGATAACCCGCCGCAACCGCCACCATATCGCCCCAGACGCCTACATCGCATTGGCGGAACCGATTATTACCTAAAGCCATCACCGTGCCATCTTGTTGAAGACCGATGGTGTGCCAGTCACCCGCCGCGGCCGCCACTATATCATGCCAGCCGCTTACATTGCATTCACCTTCATTATTTCGGCCCACAGCTACCACCGTGCCATCAAATTTAACCCCAAGGGTACGACACCATCCCGCCGCAACCGCTACAATATCACGCCAGCCGGTCACATCGCATTGGCCATGCCTGTTCCAACCTACAGCCGCCACAGTACCGTCTGATCTCAGACCGATAGTGTGAGCATTCCCCGTGTTCGTTGCCATATGTACATTACCTGCCGCTACAGCCACCATATCGCTCCAGCTGCTCACATTACATTGGCCATATTTATTATCCCCCACAGCCATGACCTTACCGTCAGATTGAAGCAGGACGGTATGACGGCGACCCGCCGTAATGGTATCTTGAGGGCGGTGATTCGCCTTTAACGTTGCTTCTTTCGGAGTAATGCCATCCACGTTATCCCTCCTTGTAAACTTTTGATACGAACAGAGTGGGCTGTAGCAGATTCTCATTTCACCATTTAGCCTTCGTACGCCCAATTCATGCACTTCTTCCGCTCAGTTGTACACTCTAATATGTTATCAAATTTTCGAGATTAATGAAAAAAACCAGCCCCCACAGCGCTATGACTGAAGGAGCTGGTCTATCTCTGATCTAAATACCTATCGCATCATGCACCTGCTAGGGCAGCAACCTGAACCTGAAGTTCATTAACTTGTTTCCGCATGTCCTGGGCTTCCTTTTGTTGCTTCTGCACAACAGTAGTAAGCACACCGATGATATCCATCAGAACTACTGACTTGTGATCAGCGGTAGAGAAAATCTGTGGTACGTCCTCAGCGATGAAGCCGATGTTCTGTTTCTTGGAATTCTCCGCTTTATAGTTGAAGGTAACGGGCTTCAGCTTATTCAGCAGCTCCAAAGCTTTTTTCACCGGAAGGCTGGTGATGTTCTCTTTGAAGGTTCTGGAAGAGGTCTGCGCGAAATTAGTCGCCCGCAAGTTTCCTTCCACATCCAGCTTATAATCATCGGTTGGGGTTTTACCGATCCCTATATTGTTTTTGGAGTCAAGCGTTACCGCACCGGCTAACTGGGTAAGCTCGTCATAAACGGCATCTTTGCAGACGAGGGTCTGCAGATTGTCTTCAATTCCTGCCTGCCATACATTGTTTGACGTGTCCCAGATAATCCGGGCTTTCTTATCCGTTCCGCGGGTGACTTCGATGCCTTGGCTAACTGTCAGACTTCCGCTGATCTCAGCATCTTTCACACTTAGCTTGCCTGTGAGTGAAGCGTCCTTCGCAGTCAGCTTCCCGCTTAGTTCGGCATCACTTGCCAAGAGCTTACCGGTAACTGCCACATTGCCGTTCACATCCAGCTTTGCAGTTGGTGCTGCAGTGCCGATTCCGATATTTCCGGAAGCGATCTTCAGCACACCCGTCAGATCTGTAAGCTCTTGATGCGTGTGACCGCTGTAAGAGAGCTGTTTCAGACTGCCGGCTATGCCCACCTGCCATTCATCCAGAGTTTCGTTCCATAGAATCTGGGCTTTCGCGTCTGTTTCACGGCCGACTTCAATGCCCTGGCTGAGCGTAAGGTTGCCGCTGACGGATGCATCCTTAGCGGATAGGATACCGCTAATGGCTGCGTCTTTGGCTGCTAAATTACCGGTAACCGATGCATTGGCTGTAGTGAATATGCCGCTGACTGTTGCATCCTTAACGGTCAAAGCGCCGCTAACCGTGGCATCTTTTGCGGTCAAAATGCCACTCACTGTCGCATCCTTAGTGGTTAATATACCGCTGATGCCGGCTTCAGCGACAGTCAATTTGCCGGAGACAGCCGCATTGCCATTCACATCCAGCTTGGCCGCTGGTGTTGCAGTACCAATCCCGAGATTTCCGGAGGCAATTTTGAGCACTCCAGTCAAATCCGTCAGCTCCTGATGGGTATGACCGCTGTATGAAAGCTGCTTCAAGCTGCCAGCTATCCCTATCTGCCATTCATCCAAAGCTTCGTTCCATAGAATCTGAGCTTTCGCATCTGTTCCCCGCCCGACTTCGATACCCTGGCTGAGCATAAGGCTGCCGCTGATTGAAGCATCCTTGGCGGTCAATGAACCACTGAGATTTGCATCCTTGGCAGTGAATCCGCCGCTTACCGTTACGTCTTTTAATGTAGCCGTTCCGGTCAGTGCTGCATCCTTGGCAGTTAAAATACCACTGACAGTAGAGTCCACAACGTTCAGTTTGCCGGAAACCGCCACATTGCCATTGACATCCAGCTTGGCCGCTGGTGTCGCAGTACCGATCCCGACATTACCGGAATCTACAGTAAATGCTCCCGATAAGTCGGAAAACTCCGGATGGGTATGACCTTTGAATTCAATAGCCTTCAGCGAATTGGAGAGACCGGCCAGCCACTGATCGGCAGTCTCATCCCACAGAAGCTGGGCAGGGAGCGCAGTTCCGCCGCGGAAGACCTCCAGACCGGCATTTGTCACAATCGGAGTGTTCTGCGGTGTATATTTGTTCACCCTGATTATATTGTCTTCCACTTCAAGCGTAGCAGTATTGAGGGTCACCGTATCCCCATTCACGGTTAGATTGCCTGTGACAGTCAAATCCTTGGAGATGACCGCATTTGCTGCAGTTAGATTTCCTGTAGTAAGAGTTCCTGTAGTAGTAAGGTTACCTGTAATCGCTGTGTCGCCTTGTACATCAAGCTTCACTTTGGGAGTATAGGTCCCGATTCCGACATTCCCGGATCCGGTTACACTGAAAGCTGTGTTCCCGCCCTTAATCTTGACATCCAGCAGTGCTAGCGGGGTGTTGGTTCCGATCCCCACCTTCCCTTCGGAATCCGCAAATAGGGCAATCGTATCACCAAGTGCGTTATAGAGCTTGTTCTGCCCGCCTTTGCCTGTGCCGAATTCAGAGAGCGTATCTCCGTCACCATAGAACCAGGCCTTCTGCACGTTATTCCAGACGATCCGCGCATTCGGCAAGGCTTTACCGTTGCTGTCCAGCCCGCGCGGGGCCTCAAAGCCGCCAGCCACAACGCTTCCGGCTACCACAGCGTTATTGCTTACTGCAACATCCACGGCACTGACTGCTTTGTTAAATGTAGCTTTACCTTCGAAGGTGGCTTCATTTTGTGCAGTGACTTTACCGGAAAAGGTTGCTGCTCCGGCAATTTCTGCTTCCGTGCGGAAGATGGCCTTGCCGGCCACGTCCAACACTTCAGTAGGATTATCCGTACCCACACCCATTTTTCCGCTGCGGGTCAGGCTGAGTACTGTCTTGCCTGCCGTCCCCAGCTTCCAGCGGTCCTTCGCCCATTTGATCTGTGCGCTGGTCTCCGTTCCCTGGAGGACTTCAAGCCCGTCACCTACGGTCACCGTTCCGGCAATAGCGGCACTGGCTGCGGTCAGGGTGCCCAGGATTTTGGCATTAGCTGCATTCAACCCGCCGGCTGCATTCACATTGCCGGATGTATCCACAACGAGTGCGGAGGGTTCTGTTGGAGTTGCAAGCTGCCACTGATCCTTATCCTCATTCCAGGAGATGGAGGCTACAGGCTCGTTCACGCCGCGATAGATCTCCAGTCCTCCTCCGGAAAGGGAAGAGACATTGTCACCATCCTGATTAATCGTGATCCATGGACTACCGATCTCCAGTTCATCCGTGTTAATACTGGCAGAAGTCCCCCGGATCTCCAGATCTCCGGCCACCGTAAGATTGCTGCCGACCGTCAGGTCATGATGAATATCCACATCGCCACCGGCACTTGCGCTAAGCGCCAAAATATCGGTCTGCGGATTGTACAGCTGACTGTGGATATGCAGGGAATCCGCACTTGCCATTTGCGTCAGCTTGTCCCATGAGCTGCCGCTTGCGATATTTTCCAGAGCACTGCCGGTGCCAACCTTCCATTTCCGCTCACTTTCATTCCAGATAATTCTGGCTGCGGGCTGGGATTCCCCCCGGTAGACCTCTATACCACTTTCGTTCGCAGGAGGGGTAGCCCCTTCGAACTTGTTAATCTCGATTACATTATTGGTAACGACCAAATCTTTACGCTCTACTGTTGTGGTGCTTCCTTTGACAATCAGGTTGCCGTCCACCGTAAGCAAGCCCTCCACCGCCAGGCCGCCGCTGATATCCGCACCGTTGTTGACAGTAAGTGTTCCTTGCACTTCCGCACTGTTCGCAATTTCAATATCGCCATCAGCGGTTGCCTGGATCGCAGTGTTCCCCTCGCTGTCACTGAGCGAATTGTGCCGGTGCAGGCCGTCCGCATCCGAACTCACACCTCCGGTCAGCGCATCCCAATTGCTGCCGTAAGCAATATTGGACAGCTCATCTCCGAGGCCCAGCTTCCATCTGCCGTCCGTCTCACTCCAGACCAGCTTGGCGCTCGGTTTCAGCTTGCCCCGGTAGACTTCAATGCTGCTCTGCTTCAAGGCGGAGCTGTTGCCTTCGAATTTGTTCAGCTCAATCCGGTTACTGACCACAACCATATCTTCTTTATTGACATAGGTAGTCTTCCCCTTTACCGTAAGGTTCCCCTCGATGGTAGCAGAACCGCCCACATTCAGGTCGGCATTCAGATTTGCACTGCCTTTGCTCAGCAGCGTACCCGCAATCTCCACATTTCCGGAAGCCGACAGCTTCCCCTGTTCATTCGCAGACAGTACAGTCCCGCCTGAAGGAGTGCTTAGGGAGCTGTGCTTGTGGGCAGTGTCGGCCAGAGAACCGTTTGTCAAGGAATCCCACTTGTTTCCATAAGGAATGTCAGACAGACTGCCTTCGATTCCGATCTTCCATTTACGGTCAGTCTCGTTCCATTCCATCCGGGCCTTCGGATTCTGGCTGCCCCGGTACACGTCCAGGCCGCCCTTGCTGCCGAGTGCCGTATCATTCTCTGCCTTATTCACAGTGAGGAAGCTGTCTGTCACTTCCTGCTCGACTTTTTTGATAACGACCTCTTCTTCTCTGACGATCAGCTTATTGACCGTAAGCGTCTCGCCAACCATTAACTCATGCGGGATATTCACATTCCCGTCCGCACCAATTTCCAGAGCCAACAGGCTCTTGTCCTCATTATGAAATTGTCTGTGGGTATGAAGAGCATCCGCATTGCTGTTGCCGCCAGTCAGCTCTTCCCACTGTTTCCCGTCAGGGATATTGGTCATATCCCCGTTAGCCGTTCCGATCTGCCAGGATTTGGCCGCCTCATTCCAGGCAATTTTGGCATTAGGCAGTGTTTCACCCCGGAACACTTCCAGTCCATCCTGTTTGGACACAAGACTTCCGGATACGGTCAAGGTCTGATCAATCTGGATATTCCCCGCCTTGTCGGTACGCAGAACCGGCTTTCCATCCGCCGAATTCAGCTGGCTGTGGGTATGCAGGCTATCCGCCATGGAGCCGTCATGCAGTTGCTCCCACTCTTCGCCATAAGCGACGCGATACATGCCGCTGGCCGGGTCCCCTTCTTTCTCGTCGGTACCCATCATCCATCCGTTGGTCTTTTCATCCCACAGCAGCTTGGCGCTGGGCTGATCCTTCCGGACGATTTCGATACCGCTGCTGTTTTTCTCACTGGCATTTTTGTTGATCGTCACCATATTGCCGCCGATCATGACCTGAGGCACATCCAGTACTGCCATGCCTCCGCTGACTTCAATTCCGCTTTTCGCGGACAAGGGCCCTGCGATAGCAACGGAACCCGTCATATCCACGTCCCCGGATTCGTTGACCTTGAACACTTGCTCACTGCCAGCAGTGACAGATAGCTCTCCAGTTACTCCCAGGGTCCCGTAGGTACTGATCGCACCTGTTCTCAGATTGCCCGTAAATTCAGTCAAACCTGCATGAACATTCAGCTTATTCCCCTCTGTACCATCCTCTGCCACCGAGTTGCTCAGGAATGGCTGGTTCGGGTCCTCCTTCGATCCGAGAATGATTTTGTTCGCCTTCAGTGTCTCGCCGCCCACGGCTCTGGTCACCAGCGGCGTTCCATCCACATCCGTCTCATAGATCTGGTCGATGCTAAGCGCTCCGTCCTGATTATGCTTCAGCGTCACACGTGCCAATAAGACGTCCTTGCGCACATCCTCAGGCTTCAGGGAGCTGGATTTGATATCCGCGATTTCCCACACATGAATCTCATGCCCGCCCCCCTTGAGCAGATCAGGGTCCGCCAGTTCTTCCTTATAGCTGACTGAAATATAGATCTGATCTGAGGTGCTGTATCCGGACAGATCCAGCACCCGTGCCGGATGGGTGTCACTGACCAGAATCTCTTGGCTGATCTCTTCATTGTTGTCAGGATCTGTGACTCGGTTCAGGGCCAGGCCCGGATCAATCTCAACTTTGGTCAGCTCTTTGGGGTTGACCTTCAGTCCTGTGACGACTCCCCAATTATGAAAATAACGGTTGTGCAGACCGCGTACACGCTTATGATAATTCTGATCCAGCGTTAAGTCCTCTTCCTTCAGCAGCAGCCCGTTGAAATAATTCATGCGTTTCATATCCTTTGGCACAATCCCACTCCTCCCGGCTTTCATAGTTACAGCTTGTTTCAGGCTTGAACGGCCTCTTCTTCCCCGGCTGCCAATTCCTCCAGCACCTGGATAGCCCCGCTAATCCGTGTCATAGCATAGCCCAGATTACTGCGTTTCTCGTCCAGCTCCTGCATCATCTGCCGGCCGGATTCGAGTTCTGCCTTCAATTCCTTCATGCGTGTTTCCAATTGTTCTTTCATCATTTCATCCTCCAATTTGTTAGGCACCCTGCAGGGTTGCGATTTGTTTTTGCATTCTTGCAATAGCTTTCTGCTGGTCTTTCATCACACTGGTCAGAACGGCCATAATATCCATTCCGCTGATAGCCCGCTGATCGGGGTCTGCCAGAACCGCTGGCACTTCTTCAGCAATAAAACCAAGGGTTCTTTCCTTCGTGCTGCCTTTGTATTTAAAAGAAACCGGGTTCAGCCCATCGAGCAGCTGCTTCGCTTCCTTGACAGGAATATCAGCGATATTGTCCTTCAGCTCGCGTGAAGACCACCAGTACATGCTGCCATTGGCGTAGACACCGCCGCTGGCATGCAGATAGATGCGGTCACCGGCGTCATTGGATACTCCGATATCCAGCACGCAGTTCTCCCCGCTGGTCGGATAGAACTTGATCCAGGCCGAGTCGCCGCTGCCGCCGCCTGGGTCGGATGGGAAGATAATGCCGTTATTGCCGCTGCCTGCGCTGGGATTCAGCGCATTCTTGACTTCAAGACTGCTGTGGACAGAAGCATAAGACCAGTCATTACCGTAGTTGAGCACCAGATGGCTTCCGTTGTCGACCAAAGCTCTACCCGGAGTTCCGCGGCGGCCCGAGTAGCCGATATAGAAATCGGCGCAGCGTACATAGGCTCCGAAATTATCAGCGACATCCAGCTTTTTGAACCGCCCGTCAAAGTTGAATACATCTGTCTTGATGCTGCCTGTAATCTGCAGATCCCCATTGATGCGGGCGCCGCCATTCACCTGCAGGAAGCCGTTCACATCCAGCTGATCCCAGACGGAGACCTTGCGTTTGCCCTCCGGTGAGGAGGAATTACCTACAAGCATCAAGGATTTGTAGGTTGTGGTATCATTACTGATCTCTGCCTGGTTCCGGGCTTGGTCCGGGAACCCTGACCAGGCCGAGGTGAAGCGGACCGGATTCTTACCGCTCAGGACACGCAGCTCTCCGGCCACATCGAGCTTATCCGCCGGGGTCAGTGTACCAATGCCCACATTCCCGGAAGCATTCAGCGAGATGTGATCATTGGCATCATTCGAAGTGCCGATTTCCAGCGTGCAATCCTCGCCTGTGCGCGGATAGTATTTGATCCATGCAAGGTCTGCACCGCCACCACCCGGGTTGGCCGGGAATATGATGCCGTTATGCTCCCCTTTGCCTGCACTTGGAATGATCTCCTGTGCGGCCTGCATTTTACCGTTCACATACAGAAATCCGTTCACATCGAGACGGTCCCAGATCGCAACCTTTCTCCCCTGCCCTGCGGACTGGTTACCCACAATCATTAATGCTTTGTGATCGGTAATGTCATTACTGATCTCCGCCCCATTAATCTGATTATCAGGGAATCCCGACCATACGGATGTGAAACGGACCGGGTTTTTGCCGCTCATAATCCGCAGGCTACCATCGACATCCAGGGAATCCTCCAGCGCTTTGCGCGGGCCGATCCCTACATAACCGGTCTTGTTCCAGGAGAGAACCGGCTTCTCTGTCCGGGAGCCGTCACTATTTGCCGTTCTTGTGCCCAGAACACCGCCGCTGTTCCCGAATAGCACAGGTCCGTCCACCTCTGCAGCCGCAAAAGGCTTGCCGGTTCCGAACCAGCCGAGACCATGCGAGCTGTCGATAGTGTCCGGGTTGGTGCCTTTTAGCCATAGGGTTGTTTCGTCCTTCAGCGCCAGATCTGCGTCGCTGTAGAGCTTGCCGGAGCTATTGAAGCCCACCGACGATCCGCCCGGGGACGATAGTCTGCTGTGTCTGTGCAGGAGGTCGGCGAACTCATACTTGATGAGGCTGTCCCACTCGTTGCCATAAGCGATTTTTTTGAGATCCGTACCAATCCCGGCTTTGAAGCATTGATCCGCTTCCACCCATACAATCCGAGCGTCATGAGTACCTCCATCGCCGCGGTAGACTTCAAGTCCGCCGTCCCGCGCGCCGGGAAATACATAGTTCGGATCATCCGTATTGGGACTGTTAACCTCAACGAAGCTGTTCATGATCCGCATTTCACTTTGTGATTTATCCTTGCTCTGCAGAATGAGCTCTCCCTGGAGGGTCAAATCACCAGCAACCATGAGGTTTCCTGTAAATTGAGTATCCGGGGCACTGACCTCCAGCACCTTGCCTTCCTGCAGCGTATAGACCGAAGGCATGGCCGCCAGTGTTTCTTCATTTAACTGCATATTGTCGATGCTGTCCTCACTTGTGGCTTTGATGATCAGCTTCTCGGTCACCATCTTCTTGCCTGCCGCACCCGCGTAGGTTCGGAGAGGCGTGCGGACCGCGTCACTGTCGTAGTCGAAGATACACGCGCTGTCGATTACCGTCTCTGTACCATCCTTGCGCGGGACAACCCGGGCCAGAACAATATGTTCTGAGCTGACCGGCTTCACGGTACCGTGGCTGATCCGCCCGCGCTCCCAGATATGAATCTTCTCTCCCTGGCCCCGCTCAATATTGCGGTCGGTCTCCATCTCTTCATAGCTCACCCAGATATAGATACTTTCATTGGCGTTATACTCAGATAGATCCACCGGATTGTCCGGATGACCTTCATATATAAGGATTTCCTGGCTGATGCTCTCATTCTTCTGAGGGGTGGCCCCCTTAATCACTGCCTGATTCAAAGCCAGCCCTTCGGCAATCTTCACCTTCATGTATTCGCCCTGATCCAGCAAAGGCAGTACCTTCAGTCCGCAAACAATACCCCAGGTATGCAGATAGCGGTTATGCAGCCGCTGAAGGCGCAGGTAAAAATCCTGATCCAGCTTATAATCATCTGCATTCAGGAAGAGCCCGTCAAAGTAACGCATTCTTGCAAATTCTTTTCCCATGATTCGCTTTGCCTCCGATCTATATTCTCTATTCCTCTGTCATACCCCCGAGCAAGGTCTCCATTCCTACGCGTCCATATACCCCAAGGCACATGCGCGGAACTTCAATATTCAAGCTGGAATTGGTGTGAAAAGGTTTTTCCTTCCGGATGACCTTCTGCAGGATTTGCACTTTATTCTGCAGGATACTCCGGCTGTATGCGGGTAGAATGACATGAACAGAAAAATAACTCGGCTCCGCCGCCCCCACCATCGTATTGATCCCCACACGTTGCGACTGGCCGCAGCGGACAGGCTCTTCGTAATCACTGATGTGAATAGCCGCTTCTTCCCCCGCATATACCTGCAAGTATTCTGCGAGTCCATCCAGTGTGCCGCGTTTTTTGTAAAGCTGGACAATGCTGCCGATCAAATTGCGGTTAACCGTACTGCGGGCGGCTGTAAGGGGCAGAATCTGCAGAGGGGAAAGCGCCCTTTCCCTGTTATCCTGCTCGCCGTCATATTCGAGGCCTTCTTCAAGCTCCAGGCCTACCCAGCCTGCAAGCCAGGGAAGAAACTGGGACGGCGTCGTGTCTGGGTCAAAATACTGATGCAAGCTATCCACAAGCGCTTCAATTCCAAGCGACTCCTGACTAGCTGCGCCTGTTTTACCAGAGAGCATGGCTTCGAAAGCCTTCAGGAACCGGCCCAGAAAAAACTTCTCGTCGGATTCCCCCGCTTTCTGCTGGAATACTCTTGGAAGGTACTGCACATAACTGTAATCGTCCGTACTGCTCATGATTCCACCTCAACCTTCAGATCCTTCAGCTTGAATAATTGAAACGGCAGCAGGTCGGGAGAGTCCAGCGTCACACTCGTCACATGATCGATCCCGGATATGCCTTCTACAAGATGATACAAATCGGAGTTGTACAGCTTTCTTCCGGGAAGCCAGCCCCGGCCTTCTTCTCCTCCGCTTACCGGATCAAGAAACCGCCGAATGCTGTCATTAACGGTATTGGCGATGCTTTTATCCGTGGCTGAAACCACCATCTCGATCGTAACATCCCGGTAATCGGGCTCTACCACATGCACGCGTGTGGTCAGCAGCTTGCGGGTATCCAGATAGGCTTTGACCCGCTGCTTGATTGCCGTCATTTCTCTCAGCAGATCCTTCTGATTGGCAGTCTGAAGAACCAGGATCACGGAGACATGACCGAAAGCCTCTTTGTTCACGCCGGTGCCGTTCTCCATATCTGTATTAATCAGACAGAGAATACGCACAGCAAGGTCAGGATACGTCTCCAGGATACCCGGAATTTCCAGCAAGCCTTGTTCGGCCAAAAGCTGAAAATCCCCTGCAGTTACTGCTCTATAGCATTCCGAGAACTGCTTTACCCCACGCCGTATCCCGCTTGTCAGCTCCTCCTTATCAGCCAAGGTCACACCCAGCAGTTTGAGAAACTGCTGCTGGCTTTCTTCTGTAACCTGGTCAATCCGGTAGAGGACCATTTCGCTGAACCATGCAAACAGTTCAATCAGGGTAATACCTGGATCCGAGGGGTTGTAATTCGTCCAGTCCGGATCGTAGAGCGGAATCAGCGTTTTGGCATCCGCCACAAGCTCTTCAAAGCCCAGATCATCCAGACTCGGTACTGGAAGCGGCATAAGTCTTCCTCCTTTCTAAGGTCAATTTACAATTTACGGTTCCGCGGGAAAACAATAAGTACAATGTATCGTAGACTCCGGAGCAGCAGCCAGATCGGTCAAAAACTTCCGGTCCTCCTTAAGGATGGCGGCAAGCCCGCATTCTGCAGTGGTCCCGGTCAGATCATGAACCAGGCCCTTGTTCTTATCCAGAAGATATGAAAAGAGATGCTCCTCCGGCTTGTTGATCAGGTGTGTCCCTCCATAGATCAGCTCGTCCTCTTCAAGGAAGATATTTTCCGAGTGGATTCCACGGATTTTTAGCGGTGTAGTATTGACATACTCATCAGTCCTGCTTAAATAGACGATGTCACCGCGCTCAAACACAGCGATTTTCACAAAAAACGAAGTTGCCCCCGAATCCACACGGTTAAGAATATAGGTGCGGACCATCAGATCATCAGTGATATCAAATTCGAGGTCGCTGCCTTCAGGATAGCTATGCTCCAGAGGTTGTCCGTCCAGTGTCTGACATTCCAGAATATCACCGTCAATGGAGACAACGATCAGCTCCACCGGCTCATAGGTTCTATAGCGCAGCCTGATGATCCCATTCTTCTTGAAGCCCTTAAGCACCAGCGATTTCACTCCGCTTCCAGCCTCTACCCGCTCGGCAAGCGCGTACTGAATGGAATTGTCGTCAGACCTGACTGCGCTGTATTTGGGGTAAGCAGCAAGTGGTTTATAGGGACCGCCTTCCAAAGGCTCAAGACTTACAGTGAAGCATTGCACCGAAGCCTTAATGGCAATATCGGAGACATAATCCACGCCAGGCGTATTCTTAATCACAGCATAGACCTCGGAGACATACAGGTTCTGGCCCAGCTCCCAGCCCTTATTCCCATCCCCTCCATAGAGCGGATGAAAAAACTGCTTCAGGTTGTCAATGATCCGGCCCTCTGCTACCTTACGCTGATCTACCGAGGTAAACACGACTGTTGCTTCTACCCCGATCTGCACATAATCCGGGCCAATCACTGCGATTCCCGGCACATTCGTGTCCAGCGTCGCCGAAGTTCTATCGCATAGATAAGATTCAATCTCGCTGAGCAATTCCTGGCTGGGAACCGGCTTCGGCTCGTCTGTATCCGGCACCACAATGATTGTGGCTGTACCTGGGACGAATTCCAGATCACGATTCATGGCACTGAGACATTTCACCTTGGCAATCTGGGGCATAGCCTCGCGCACCAGCCATTCCATGTCCTCTGCGGTAACTCCCCTGTCCCAGCTTTTCAGCGTATGCGGCCCGCGGATCTCGGCCTGGTCCGCCTCTTCCTGGTCAAATCCTCCGTCTGCCGCAACCGGATTGGTCACCGAATCCAGCCAGCTGAAGCTGTCCCATATCTTTGTTACAGCCCCGGCCGCAACATTGCCGGCCGCTCCACCCCCATGCTTGTAGTCGCACTCGATATTATCGATTCCGGTAGGCGGGATCATTCCGTTCTTGCCATCACCGAATACAAGCGTTCCGCTGCTTCTGTCCAGCACATAATGCCTGCTGTCCGAAGCGGACAAGGAGAAGGTGTCAACTTCCTCCCACAGCACCCATTCCCCTTGGCCCGAGGCCTCGCGGACGCGAATACTCTGGCCAGGCAGTACAGGCGTCTTCGATAACTGGAAGCTCTGGTTCTCTTCACCGTTGCTCGACCCCGGAATCTCCCCTGCAACGGTATAGGAGTTACGGGCCCACACTGCATTGGAAGAGATGGCATCTACCTGCGGAAAGATCTCAAAACGTCCCTCGTCCAGCCGGGCGCGAATCCAGTACTGCTCGGTTCCAAACAACGCACGCTTTTCAATATCCGAGGGTACAGCAAACTGCAGGATTTCCCTGCGGGTGAAGCCCCGGATTTCGTCATTGACACTTAATGTCAGCCATCTTCTGCCGTCCCAGTATTCCCAGGCCACTACCGGGCGCCCGAGCTGTTCGCCGGTTAACGGGAAAAAGAGCGAAACCGGAAGATTGCTGATATCACGGTCAAAGCCCAAATAGAACGTAGGTGAAAGCTCGGCACAGGGATAAAAGGGTTTGAAATACTCCCCGGGCTTCAGGCATTCATCTGTCTTATCCTCAAAGCTGAAATTGTTCTCTGTGAGCACGGTTTGCGGATGTGCCTCCAGCGTGTAGCTGTATGCAATACTAAGCTTGCGTATCGAAGGAGGCGCATAGGTTGCTTGCGTAACCTTAAGCTGCGCTACGGTGATGCTGCCTTCTCCCAGCTTGACCGCTTCATCTTCGTATTCATATTTGGCTTCCTCACCGTAATTGCCGCCAGTGATGCGGACACGAACCCAGTAACGTTCTTCACCATTCAGAGTCAGCGGCTGGATCCCCGGACACTGGAATCTCAGTGTTCCGCTTGCCGTAAGACTCGCCGCACGGCCGGTGCTGCTTACTGCAGCCGATGTATCTTCACCAGGCATATCTTCCAGGCTGTCGATTACGAGCCATTCCTTGCCGTTCCAGTACTCCCAGTCAAGTCGCACGTAAGGAGTATCCGGCAGCTTGCTGATTTCCGGATCAGACAGCTCGATCGCCAATGTAATCTGCGCAGACGGCTTGGAGAAAGCTTCGCTACAAGCGATATAGAAGGTGTCGTTCACTTTGGGCTTCTCCCCGAAAGGATAATAATCTTTGCCCATATCCAGCTGGTTGCCGTTGTTAACCGCCAAATCCGGAGCCAGAGGCAGCGGGCTTGTCACATTCAGCTCCATGCGGATCTCCTCGATGTCCGGCATCTGGGTAGCAGCTGTTATAGGTGTCTTCAGCTCGGCAAATATCCACTTATTGGACCATTCACGCCGAACCTCAGCTTGTTCATAGCCGGCAATTGTCTTCACATGCACTCCGGACAGCTGATCGAACCGGAACACAGCTCTCCATACATTATCCTCTACGACCTCAGCCATCTTAGGCATCAGCTGAACGGTATTGCCCTCTTCATCGAAGCAGAACCAATCCATATTCAGCAGCAGGCTTTCGGTCACATCGGTCAGATCTTGTCTATTCGCAGATGCAATCAGAGCGGAATCCGGTTTGTTAAAGTACACAGACAAGCTGCTTCCCGCCTCCTCGAAGGCCAGCAGTTCCGATTGTCCCAGGTACAACCTATGGACTACCGTTGAATCCCCTCTGAACAATTTGGCGTTTTGACCGGTAGACTCCGCGGCGAAGAGGTAATCCTGATTGCTCCACTGGTCTTCTTCAGGCTCCAGACTAACAGCTCGCACCAGCCGTGGCTGGATGACCGTCAGATCCTTTTCCGTTTCAAAAATAACCTCTGCCTGATTCTCAGGCTGGGCCGATACCTTGGTCCCTGCCGGAATTGTATTGATTGGTTCCGCATCCGGCTTTTGTCTGAACAGCAGCGGAACTTTGGCTGCTCTCGGCGGGGTAGGATGAATGCCAATCAGATTCAGAAAGGAGATGAAATTTTTCTCTGGTGCCTTGTTCAACCGGTCGATAACCTTACCTGTCATATTGGTGAAAATATGAACCAGAGCATCTACCTTCTTGTCTGCTTCCAGCTCCGTCAAATCCGTCCATTCCCTGCTGCAGTATTGGTAGATTAAGCGTCTCAGCTCCGGAACCAGCTGTTCCTGATTCCGCTTGTCAATGGTAGGTATAAGGTTTGTCATTATTTCCCCACGCTTTCAAGGAAGAATGGATAGACGAGATTATATTTGCTGTTACTGGCTCTGATGGTATAGTCAATAGACACTTCCAGCTCAGACTGGTCGGAACGCGGTGTGACTGTAATGTCATCCACCTCGATCCGCGGCTCCCAGTTCTGCAGCGCTTCTTCAATAAAGCTTCTTAACAATGTGGCAGTGCTCATCGTATTCGGAGCAAATACCAGCTCGTTCAGCCGGCAGCCAAAGTCCGGTCTCATCACCCGCTCACCACGGGCGGTGGAAAGGATCAGAATGACCGATTCCCGGATGGAATCTTCTCCCTCCGATGCATTGATTCTGCCTCTTTGGACAGCGAAGGGATACTTCCAGCCCCGTCCCAAAAAATCCACAACTTCCATAATTCAGCCTCCTATTAAGACCGTTCCCGCCGCAACCACCTTGCCCACCGGCAGGTCGGCCGGATCATTGCACGTCAGTGCCGGATCACTGTTTCTGGCGGCCATTTTCCCGTTGATTTTTACGCTAGCGCTTCCGGCGATGATTTTCCCCTGGTTTTTGGGAGGTTTTTGAAACGGGCCTCCCTGCGGGACATGTGCCGGTGTATTGGTTGCCGTGGAGTCCACAGTGGCTGCCGGCTGACCCATAATCTTGACATTCGTGCTAAGTGCGCCGTCCAGAATCCCCGTAAACGGATGAGGCAACGGTGTTGGAACAAGTGCAGCTCCGGCAGGAAGCATCACAATATGCGTATCGGTAGCCAGAATGCGGTCACCTTTTTTCGCGGCAGGCTGTCCCATACCTATCGTCTCCTCTTTAATTGATGTTGACGGTTGCCCCTTTGATCGTCATATTGGCCGATGCTTTGACATCCATGCCTGCCGATGCTTCAATCTTGGTGTCCGCCGATGATTTCATTTCAATGGTTTTGGCGGAGAGGGACAGCTTGCCGCTCGGGGCGGAAATTTCAATATCCTTGCCGGAGAGGACCGACACCTTATTAGCTTTGGTATCGATAACGATTTTGTTCTTCCCCGATTTATCGGCGATCTGAATGAGTTCTGCCCCGCTCTTGTCATCCAGCCGGATTACATGCCCCTTCGCAGAGGTGAGCGTAATGTTCTCTTCGCCGCCGGTATCGTTAAACTGGAGGATATGTCCGCTCCGCGACTTGAACATTCGAATGTTATTCTTACCGTCCTTGTTGGTCTCCGGAGGGGCATCCTTCCCGTTCCACAAGGAACCGATCACATAGGGGCGGTTCACATCCCCATTCTCAAAAACCACCAGTACCTCATCGTCCACCTCAGGCAGACAAAAAGCACCGCGTTCCTTCCCGGCCATCCAGGAGGCCATTCGGGCCCAGTTGGATTCCGGCATCCCCATTAGAGGGATCTTCACCTTAACCCGTCCGGGTCCCGGTTTATCCGCATGGTTCGCTGAGTCATTGTTGATCACAATCCCCACCATTACCCCGAAGAGCCGTCCTTCGCTGATCATACTGTCGATAAAACTGGTAATTCCGGTTCCCTCATTCATAGGCCTGTCCTCTTCACCTTAAAAGTCGTTGTGTACCCCTTGCTGTCGATCTTGTGAACCGTAGACACAATATAATAAATACCGCTGAAGCGGTCTCCCATGCCCATCAGCTTCACCGTCTGACCCGCCCGGAGCAGCGGATTTCCCCAGCACATGCCCTCACCGGCGATGAAATCGCGCAGACGGCTGTTGTAGGCGGCAGATGCCAGTACTTTGGCCTCACTCATATCGAGCAAATTTTCCGCCATGATGGAGATGGGTGATTCCTGGATGGCTTTGGCGCTTATAGAGAAACCGGATTCTGTGCCGCCCATCTTAGTCGTCTCGTCTCCGGTCTTTGCTTCGGCTTCTATCGCCTTTTTCTCCTTCACGTCCCAGCCCTTTACCTTCACCTTACTCCCCCGCGTAAGTGTCCGAAGCTCCAGATTCAGCCGTTCAAAATCCTTCTTGAAGGTCATCTCAGGCAGTCCCGGAGCCTTGACCGAACGCGATTTGACAAAATACAGCTTTTTGTCGTCCACATAGAGCTCATAATCCAGCATGGCCGCCCGTTCCAGCAGAAACTCGTAGTTGCTCTGATTATTCTGGAACAGATAGGGATAGAGGGTTCCCGTATCATCAACCACTGGGGTCAGACCATGCTCCTTGGCAATTTCCGAGGCGATGTCGCTGTCCTTTTTCTTCAGAAATACTTTGCTTCTCGTCCCCATCCGCAGCCGGTGCAGCAGGTCATACCCGCGGATATCCAGCACGGAATGCTCCGAGAAATTCAGATCCAGCGACGTAACCTCCCCGCTGATCAGGGGCTGCGGCTTATCGAGGCCAAGCGACAGCTTCACTTTATCCCCCGGCTTAATGCTCTTAAGATCCGTTCCCCGCCACATCCCGCCACTGGAATTGACCATATTCATCTGAATGGAAAATAAAGCCGGCAGATTGATCTCATCCTCCAGCGTAACTCCCTCGACCGCGGCTGTTAGATCTGCCGGCAGCTTGCTTCCATTCAGCTCAATCTTATAATTCGCTACACTGGTGCCCATGCAACCCCCGCCTTAATCCGGGATGACCAAGGTCCTCCCGATATCGTTTTTTCCAGGAAAGCCAACGGGATTCGAAATCCGGTTCAGCTCGGCAATCCTGCGCCACGCCAGCGGCTCCTTCAGCGCTTCATTCGCGATCAGGTCCAGACGGTCACCGCTTTTAACCACCCATAACTTACGGCAGGCATTCAAGCCCTGGCTGTCCTCCACGGTTTTGTCCGGCTCATCCGTGATAAAGGTAACGTCGAGCAGCGAGCGGACCGGTGTGCCATTCTCCATGAACATCGTGAACTTCTGCTCAATCTTGCTGAGGAGTCCGCGATAGGTAAAGCCGCCCCAGACGAACATGCATACCGGTGGCTTTTTCGTGCTTTTCCCGCTAACTTTGGGGTCGAGCAGCGAAGTCAACAGTCTGGTTTTCTTGCGTACATCCGTGCGCTTTTCATACGTGTCATAAAATAAGGACACCTTGAACTCCGGTGTTTCCGTGATTTGAAATTGCTTGTTGTTCTTCTCCCCGGTATATTTTCCTTCAAAGGAAACGGTGTACTCATTGGGGTTGAACATCACCTCAATGGCTCCGCCGCCCATATCCAGAGGGATAATCTTCGCTTTTTCTGCCATTATCTAAGCCCCCTCCGATCCTTGCGGATCGCCATTTTCTTCTCCAGCACCTGATAGACCCGTTCAGCCAGCTGATTCAGTTCCGCAGCGTCCATCTTTGCAGCAGGAACTGCTGCTCTGGGAGATGGCTGTGCCTTAAGCTGCTGGACGGCCTGCTCCTGAAGCATCGCTTCCTGCAGCTGCTGGACCGGTTCCTGCCCTGCAGCCTTTGGGGCTTCCGACTTCCGCAGAACCAGGCTGGAATGCCTGCCAGCGGCCTGCTGCTCCTCCTCTTGCCCCGGAGCAACTGTAAATGGCCGGCTCCCGCGGCCGCTCCTCCGCTGTGCGGAAGGCGCTGCGGGCTCCTCTGCCATATGAATTAAGCCGGGCATCGGATCTTCTGCTGGAAGGACTGTAGCATCCGCCCGGCGTGTAGTGCTGCCGAGCAGGAGTGAACCCTGCCGCTGAACTTCCCGCTGAGATTCTGACGGAGCTGTAAGAAGCTGAATGGGCTGGACGGCCAAGGACTGCCGCAGGTTGTGAAGTGATGCCGACTCCTGTAGCAACGGATTCCGGCTAGGCAGCTTGCTCTCCATCTTCTCCAGCACTGCCGCTACCCCCGGGCCTAAGCCCAGATGAAGACCGGGGCTTGCGGAAGGGAGAAAATCCTGACTTGGCATGAAGATTAATGGAGAAGAGTTATGCTGTACATCCACAGCGGTCCCGCCAGAGCTGGAGACAACCTTTCTGCTATTCCTTAGTACGAATCCTGGAGGTTGCCCTGTCTGCACATCCCGATTAGCAGGCAGCTCCCTTCTCAGCGTCATAGGACGCTCAATGTTCAAGGGGGCAACTCCTGTGGATAAAGTGTACGTCCGCAGCGTGTGCAGCTGATGATGGACAGTCCGCAACGGCTGTGGTTCATCGTTCGTGAAGAAATCATGCAGCCGGGATTTCCGGACATGCGGCACAAGCCTATTTCTCTGGTCTTGCTCTACCTGCTCTGTTCCGCCTGCCGGGGATTCCGGCACGGGTAACAGGTGCAACGGCCTTGTTTCAGCTGTTCGCTTCTGATTCTGATCATTCTGAGGGCTTATAGGTTCCGGTTCAGTATCAGCTTGTTGAAAAGTTCGATAACCCCTTGTTACAGGATGTTTATCACTACTATTCTGTTTTCCGACTCTCTCCTGCAATACATGGATAAGGTTCAGATTGCTGTTCTGAGCATGAAAATCATCCGTCCTGCCGCCTTGGTATTCCTGTAATGAATCAGAATTGCCTATTACAGTTTCATTGCTGCCTGTCCTAATTTGCAGCATTTGATTTGGAGATCCCGGCTGCATCATGACCCGCGTCAGCGGATGAATGATGGACTGATGAATATGTGTGTGCTGAATCAGGTTCACCTGATTAATAACTGCACCTTCCGGCTTCACCGCTTCAGGCTCCGGGAACAACAATGGGAATTGCCGCAGGATCAGATTCTGAAACCGGCTCCGCCATCTGGTGATGCCATACCTTCCCAGAATGGACTGGACGAAATCCAGCCTTTTCTGATCCACTTGTGAAGCTGTTGATGTATTCATTTACCGGTACCTGTACAGCCCGTTATGAGTCAGAACCAGACTTTCCACAGCCACCGCACTGCTGCTGGCACTGAATGCCGGTCCTTCCCACTTGATGGGACAGGCTTCGATGAAGTTCCACCACACCTTTGGCGTGCCGGAATGATCCAGCAGACAGATGGACCCGTTGCGGCGTTTTACGACTCCATTAATCACATTTTGATACCAGTTCCACAAATATTCGTCGTTCGTGACTCCATTTTTCAGCGTCAGGTCGGAATATTTCGTCTGGCCGAGGAAGACAAATTCCTTGTGGTTCTCGCCGCCGAAAGTCTTGCGTTCCACCTGTGTCTCAACACTGAGACCTGAGACATCGGAGAAGCCGGCGACGGATATCCCTTCAATCTCTACTATGAAGTTATAGGCAAGATAAGGATCCTCCCTATAGCCGGGCACCCAATTGCTTCTTGCACCGATATTCAAAATATTCGCCTTCATGTTATCCTCCTAAGCCTCAAAGAAGTTCTTCTTCTCTTCCCCGCCACTCAGCTTTTGGTTGATTTTGCTGACTTCCCGGCACCAGCGGTCCCGTTCGGTGTGTTCGAGGTTCATCACGTCCGGATAGTCCCAATGCAGATAGTAGGTTAGAAAGGCTACCTCCTCATAGAGGCGGTCAAGGGGGTAGCCCATTATTCCCCCGGCGGTTCCAGTTCAATCTCAAACGGCTGCTCGCATTTGGGGCATTTAGCATGTACGGTATTAGTACCGTTCTGGTTAATCCGGTTATACATATCCTGCAGATAAGCAAAATCCGAAGTATACAATTCTTCAATCACTCTCGGCGTGATCATCCCAAGGCCACCCAGGCTGGTTACCACTCTGGAGAGCAGAATGACCGTCAAATACGCGGGGTTCGACTGGACCCGGGAATCCCGGAGCGGCGTAATTTCATCCGCTGCGGTAGCCAGGCGCATCGTTCCCTGCTTATGGAGAGTGCCCGCCTCATCCACATAACCCTTTGGCAGGGTAAAGCTGAATTCGGTTTGCAAAAGTTCCAAGAGATATCCCTCACTTCAGAAAATTGTTATTCTTACGCTCCGTCCGCGTCCCCAGGCAGTGAATTTGATTAGTATACCGGCCCTCTCATGTTTTGGCGTATCGTATCAAATCCCCTGTGACGACGGGTGGAGAAGTTATTTCACTCTGCGTACACCTTCATGGACCAGCTCCATGGATTCAACGGAGACTTCGTTCCCTTTGGCGCTAAGTGCACTGACATCATATTTGATCGGCCAGGCTTCGAGGATATCCCACTGGGCCTTGTCATTGCCTTCTTCATCCACCAGGATGATGGACAAACTTTTACGGTTCTTCAGGGCACCCTTGTCTTCAATCGACTTGCGCCAGTTGTAGAGCTCCAGGGAGTCGGTCAGACCTTTTTTCAGGGTGATGTTACCGAACTTAGTCAGCCCGGAAAGCTTGCGTGCATGCGGAGCATCAATGCCCTCACGGTAATCCACAGCCTCAGTGGAGGTATCTGGAATTGTCGCATCAGCGAATGCTGCGGTTTGAATACCATCAATCACGACGCGGAAGCGGTAATTGCGGTAAGGATCCATTCTTTTGCCGGTTGCCATAGGATAAATCTCCTCTCAATCTCTTATTTGGATAGGGTTTTCTGGCTGACGCGAATGACTACGAATTCAGCAGGTTTGACCGGTGCCACACCGACCTCGATAATCAGCTGGCCCGCATCCCGCACAGCAGGTGGATTATTCTCCTCGTCCACTTTGACGAAGAAGGCTTCTTCCTGCGTAGTTCCGTACAAAGCGCCGTCTCTCCAGACCCGGGTCAGGAAGGCTGTGAGGTTACGTTTCACTTTACCCCAGAGGCTTGGATCATTCGGTTCAAACACAACCCATTGGCTGCCTTCATCGAGTGACTCCTCAATGTACATCAGCAGACGCCGGACGTTGACATAATTCCATTCGGAATCCGAAGACAGGGTTCTTGCGCCCCAGACACAGATGCCTTCCGGCAAGGAACGGATCACGTTGATGCCTTCCGGATTGAGCAGCTCCTGCTCAGCCTTGGTAATAATCTTCTCAATGCCTACAACCGTATCCAGATAACCATCCGTTGTACCGGCCGGTGCTTTATGAACGCCGCGCACAGAGTCCACATAAGCGTAGGTTCCGGCAACAGCGCCTGACGGAGGCACGAGCTTTTGCTTGCCAGTGAGCGGATCGTTAATGTAGACCCAAGGATAGTACAGAGCACCATAGGAGGTATTGAACGAATTGCCCGAATAGTTGCCTGCGCCTTCCTTGAAATCCTTAACCTGCATCGGAGTCAGCCCATGTGGAGGGTCAACGATAAAGATGCAGTCCTTTCTCAGCTTGCAGTAATTGAGCATGTCCAGGATCGTGCCCCGGCTGTAAGCCATATCCGCAAGGTCTGGAGCAGCCACAATATTGATGCCGTCGATGGTGTCAAAGGCGTGAATCCCCGCCCGGCTTACCGAATCTCCCATGAAATCAATCGGAGACATCCCGTTCACACCGCCGCTGAGCGACAAGGCCGCTTCATTAAAGGCAGGGGTTTTCTCCATGTTCTCCAGGATCGTCAGATCGACCAGCGGCTTCACTTTAACAAAAGCGGAAACCTCATTGACCTTTTCTTCAAAATTGATCAGCAGCATATTGTCGAAAATTTCGACGATTTTGCCGGCTTCATCTTCCCCGTTGTATTCATCATTAAAATCAGTGTCTTCTAAATATTGGACTACCATTTTGAAGCCGAATTGCTGCTTATTGGAGGACTGGCTGACCTTGACCGAAATCCGGTTGCCCCATTCCCCTTCCGAGCGTGCAACCACCTTGAACAGATCCAGGTTATCGGTGTCTCTGATCGTAAGGGATGCAGGCTGAATATCTGTAGGCGCCGCTCTTACTACATAGCAGGAGGTGCCGCCTTCCGCAAAAAAGTTATACACGGCATAAGCCAGATAGCCATTCGGGATGAACTGGCCGAATTCATTGACGAATTGGCTCCAGTTCGTAACCAGCACCGCTTTGCCGATTACACCCTTCTCTGAAATCCCTACAAAAGCCCCTACAGATGTGCCCACACCGGCAATCGGTTTGACACCGCTTGAGACTTCCTCTACATACACGCCTGGCGATAAATAATTTGCCATCTCTTACCCTCCTAAAAGTTTTGTTAGCCTATGCTACTGAGAGATTGCTTCGACAAAACTCGCTCCGAAAGCATACGCCTAAGTTTTGTTAGCCTATGCTACTGAGAGCATGTGCTGGATTATGCGGAAGATCCGCTTATCCGGTTGGACTTGCAACGGGTTCCCTCCATGAATCACTCCTTTCAAAGAAGAAGCCTGGACCTGTCTATTTAAATGGGGTGAATGCCCAGATCCTTTACCTGTACCCGAGGAATCGTAATCGTCTTATCCGCAGGCAGCCTTACCGGAGATACCAGATAGGACAGGCTAACCTTGGCGGGCTTGCCGGGAAAAACCTCCCACAGCTGCTTGATATCCTGAATCGTCAGATTGTTATACGAGATTCGGATCTTTTCATTGCCGCATGCGGTCAGGTTGCCGGTGAGGTCTGTGCCGCTGAGCACCGGGTGCTCATGGAACAGCTGAAAGATTCTGCCTAGTATGAGCTGCTCGGTTTCTCTGTCCTTGGCATACGGGGTGAGCAGATAATACAAATCCAGATAAGCCGGAGGATACATGAACTTATTTGTCCCGCTGATCTCTTCCTTCTCACTGTTGCGCATGCTCGGACTGTGACTCAAATAATACAGACACATCGAAAGCTTCATCGTGGAGCTGTCGATGTCACTTGGGGAGCCGAAGCTGATGAAGCTGTCATCGTTCAGCTCAGGCACATGGGCCTTCAGCAGTGCCTTCAGACTGGTGCTGACATCTCTTATTACCGTACCGGTATCCACAGCCATGCTTACTTCACCTCAATCAGTTTGTGATAAGGAGCATAATCGGATTGCAAAAAGGTCTTGCCCAGCTTGAGATATTCTCGCTTCGCCGCCAGCATGATCTGCTTCATCCCGATCGGGCAGCCCTCGTGCGCGGCATAAAAGGCAGCGTTCAAAGCAATGTTCTTGATATTCCCTCCGGCAAGAATGAACTTATCCGCCATGAAATCGTAATCCATATCCGGATCAAGCGGCGCTCCCGCCGGGAACATCCCCCGCCAGATCAGACCGCGCTGATTTTTTTCGGGGAAAGGGAACTCCAGTTTGAAGTGCAGTCTGCGGGAGAAGGCATCATCCAGGTTCTGATTCAAATTGGTAGCCAGAATCACGATCCCCGTATACTCTTCCATCTTCTGCAGCAAATAACTGATTTCGACATTGGCATACCGGTCATGGGCATCCTTGACCTCGGAGCGCTTGCCGAACAAGGCATCCGCTTCATCAAAAAAGAGTATGGCGTTGGAGGTCTCTGCCTCGTCAAAAATCCGCGACAGATTCTTCTCCGTCTCCCCGATGTACTTACTCACAATCTGTGAGACATCGATTTTGTAGATTTCCAGGTTCAGCTCCGTCGCGATCACCTCGGCGGCCATGGTCTTCCCGGAGCCCGGCGGGCCGGAGAACAAAATGTTCAGCCCTCTGCCCAGCGACAGCCGGCCTGCGAAACCCCACTCCCCATAGACCAGCGAGCGGTACTTCACCTGGTGGCAAATCTCCCGCAGCTGGCTTAGCTGTTCGCCAGGAAGCACCAGCATATCCCATGTATACATGGCCCGGATCTTCGTCGCCAGCGCCTGGATTTTGCGGCTGGACTGGAAGTAACAAGCCTGGTAGAGATCTTTGGCGCTAACCTCAGCCCCGCTGGAACCGTTCCATACGGCGATATTCTCGCCACCTGTAAGTGCAGCCTGGATCTGTCCGGAAGTGAAGCGGAAGCTGCCGCTGAAATCTGCCAGCTCGATGTTCGGTGACAACCTGTAGTCCTGACCAAAGGTCGTCCAAGCCTGTTCACGGGCTGCTGCGTCCGGAAAGGGAAAGTCGATCTGCATGAAATTCAGCTGAACCCCGGTTAAGCCGATTCCCCACTGTGCTTCTCCAATAATAAAAGTCAAAGGCGCACAAGCTTCCAGCATTTCAACCAAAAGCCGGATCTTCACCCGGTAGCGGTCGTCCTCTGTCACCATGCTGTCGAAGCCTGTTAAGCAGAGGGCCGAATGTTCCAGCAGCACATGTCTTCCAAGCAATCTCAGCATTTCGCTGAAATCTACCTCGGGAAGCAGCAGCTTGTCCATTTCAGCAACAAGCACCGATAATCCCAGCTTGCCGCAGACACCTCTAATCCCGCTCAGCTTCCCGGCTTCATCCGGGCCACTGCAGTACAAAAGGCTGCCGGACCTCTGTTCCATACTGTTGTAATGTGTCACAAACCGCAGTATGTTCTGCTCCAGCTCTTCAGGAAAGCAGCTCTGTGGCGGAATCACCACAGTGTTCAGGCTGGCAATCTTCGTCAGACGCTCATCCAGCAACTCGTAGCCTAGCAGCAGGCTTACTGCCCAATCCTCCAGCTTCAGCGGCCGGGCAATTAGCGGCGTACGGCCATCGCCATATTCCCCTCTACGTTCCAGCAGGAACTTCATCAGCGGTGCATTGACATCGAACAGCAGACGGGCCGCTAGCCTTTCGTCATCCGACCCGGTAAACAACCCCAGGACGAATTCAACCGAAGGACGCTTCTCTGACATATCATTCTGCAGAAAAGCGTAGATACGTTCATACTTTCGGTCCAGCTCCGGCGCCAGACAAGCGATAAGAATACTCACTTCCACTTCCGACAGGTTTAGCGTGGATGCTACCCGCGGGAGCATCAGCCCGACCTCTAATCCTTGGCTGGCCTTCAGCCTGGCGGCGATGTGCTCTCCCAAATGACGGATCTTCGCTGTTAGAAGATCCCCATCATCCTCATCTGAGGACTGAACATTCAGCAAATAGCGGATCTCTTCGTCCATATGAGCCAGCCCTGCGTCCAGCTGTGTGGTCTCAAGCATCCTTAACTGAAGCCGGAGTTCCAGCCGCAGCAGCTCCTCTGACAGATGCTCGTGGTTAGAGCTGTAGGGTTGAGCAGGTTCGCCGCCGTCCTCCTGGTCAGTTGCGGCTTCGGGAGCAAGACAATGGGCGGACTCTGGGTCAAGGATAGGTTCATTTGTCGAGCGGGTAGCATCAGCAACTTCATTCATCTGATCTGCAGCCTGTTCGACGCTTCGATCCGGGACCAGAGCCAATCCTTCGTTCTGCATGGAATCTTGTTCTAATGCGTGTGCAGCGCTTTGTTCTGTACACTCGACTTCCGGCGTTTCCTGACGAAAGGTTCTGGCCAATTTTTTGAATTTCATCGCCTGTTTATGTCCTCACTCTATATTTTCTCGTTCATATATAAAGTAAGTTAGGGGAGGGGAATTACAACTGGGATGGGAAGAAAATTTCGTTACCGCACCAGGGAATGGGAAATACCCATTGACTTTCGTAAAAACCTTATGATACATTGTGCATACACGGAATACACAATTTCGAGGAGGTATGGTATGCTGGCACTAGATATTAGAAATTTAAATAAAAAATATCCGCAATTTCAGGTCAAAGATGTATCTTTTCAATTGGAGAAGGGCTACATCATGGGGTTCATCGGGGCGAATGGCGCAGGAAAAACAACCACAATAAAATCGATCTTGAACATGGTTCAAGTCGATAGCGGCGAGATATACATTCTTGGCAAGAACATCGCTGATCACGAAATTGACTTGAAGCAGGAGATCGGATGCGCATTCGGTGATATCGACTTCTATACACGGAGCAAGATCAAGACGCTGACCGATATTACGAAGAAATTTTATAAGAATTGGAATGATGAAACATACTACAATTATTTAAAGAGATTCAAGCTGGATGAGAACAAAAAAATAGCGGAGCTATCCAGAGGAATGAAGGTAAAGTACAGCTTGGCCCTTGCTTTATCGCATGGCGCAAAGCTACTCATCCTGGATGAACCGACCAGCGGACTCGATCCTGTCTCAAGAGACGATCTGCTCGATATCTTTCAGGAGCTCATCATTGGCGGCGAGATTAGCATTCTTTTCTCTACACATATTACCTCCGACTTGGAGCGATGTGCGGATTTTATAACCTACATTGAACAAGGGCAAATCATTGCCAGTTCAGAGAAACATGAGTTTAAAGAGTCTTACCGTTTACTCAGCGGCAGCGAAGCCCAATTGAGCGAAGTGAAAGAACATTTGATTTCCTACAAAATCAACTCCTTCGGTTTTACCGGATTGATTCATGCCAAAGACTTTGATCCACGCTCTAACCTAAGGGCAACCACTCCGACCCTCGATGAAATCATGATCTACTTCGCAAAAAAGGAGGATGTATATGTATAATTTGGTGATGAAAGATTTAAAATTAGGAGTAAACCCTTGGTTCTTCGTATTACCCTTAATTATGGGCGGCTTAATGCTTGTTCCCGGCTGGATCTACTTTATCGTACCGCTATATTTCTGCTTCATAACGATACCGAATATGTTTGGCGGATTTAAGAGTCAGAATGATCTGATGTTTAGTACGATGATGCCTGTGACCAAAACAGACATCGTGAAGTCCAGGATAACCGTTGTTGTTATTCTTGAACTCATGCATCTCCTCATTGCAATGATCTTCAGTATTTTCACGTTTCGTTTGTACCCACATCTGACTTACTTTTTCTATCCGCCGTATATGGGTTTTTGGGGATTAAGTTTCATCATGCTGGCGATCTTCAACATCATATTTATATCCATGCATTACAAGACGGCGTATAAGTATGGAGCGGCAACGACCGCATCCACTACGGCCGCTATCCTTTTTGCCGGAGTTGCCCAATGGGCCGGTATCCAAAGTTCTTGGATAAACGACATTTTCTATGGCTCAGGAACGGATAATACGGCACTGCAGCTATCCATTTTGATCGCAGGTTTCGTTATTTTTATAGCATTCACCCTAATTGCCTATCGGATTGCCGCAAAGAGATTCCTGAAAGTGGAGATATTATGAATGTAACGATTTCGAATAGTTCCGAGAAACCGATTTATCAGCAGCTTTACGAACAGATCAGCGCCCAAATTTTGAAAGGCGAGCTGGAAAGCGGCTATTGTCTACCGCCCATTCGTCAGGCAGCCCTGGAGCTTAACGTTAGTGTAATCACTGTTAAGAAAGCTTGGGAGGAACTGGAACGAAGCGGTTTGATAAATACGGTAACAGGTAAAGGATGTTTTGTAGCCAAATTTTCGCGGGGCGAGATGCTGCAGATACGTAACGAAATGATCCTTAAGCAAATGGAGAGCGACACCTCATACTACAAGTCCTTCGGTCTCACCCTTGATGAAGTAATTGGGCTGCTGAATAAGATTTATTAGCAGCCCCATTCAGACGCTTACCCTTGCGCTCCAGCTTGAACCGCTTGAACTTGAACTTCTGCAGAATCCGGTCCACCAGAGCCTGGAGCTTTTTAGCCCCCTTCATAAGCCCCTTTTGTAGGCTCTTGATCACAATTTTGCCGCCCCGGATGATCATGCGGTTATAAGAAGAAAAGGATGATAAAAACAGGCCAGTCCGTTGATTATGTTCCGGACTGACCTGTTTATTAACTATTCTTTGAAAATACTTATTGTTATACGCCGCCATCAATAAAAAGATATAGATAGGCTGCTTGCAGCAAATTCTCCCCGCGATACAGGGGATTTAGGCAATACATAGAAACCAGTTTTCTGATCTCCGCCCCCATCTGAAGACTCGGTGTTACACATATCCGCTCATTATCACTTCAATACCAATATTGTCTACTAGAAGATCTCTAAGCGTAGGTGCTATTTTCACGGCATCATTAATATCCAAGTCACCAAACCCTACCATATACAAACCCAAACCACCTTCTCCTTCCAAATATATAATTACATTACCTCCTTCATCATCTCCGATCGCAAGTGATCTTGGAATATATTTTTGTATATGATAAGCTTCGTTCATCTCAATACAATCCACCGGACCCCATATTCGGATATACATTTCTTCTTTCACTTTAATTTCCACTTCGGTAGCGATACTTATAAATTCAATATAGTCAAAAGGAACCTCAATTGTGCAGTAATTAAGAAGTTTGTTGATTTCTTCCTTTTTTGCAGGAGATTCTCTGCTGTCTATTGCATACATTGAACTTATTTCCTCAAAAATACTCATCTAGATCAATCCTTTCGAAAGGTACTCTAAGCTTTTCCAACATTTTATATTGCTGTTCCATTACCTTTTCTATTGTTTATCTAGTGAATCCCGTAGCTTTAAAATCCTTCAAGGTATTTTGCAGCTCTTGTTGCAGAGTAGTACTCCACTTCCCCAGTTATTCAGCAACTTTTGCATCTCTTCTTTCATTTTGTCTATTGGCGATCTCAGTATGCGGTAATTCTTTTTTAGTTTCTATAGTTACTGTGGGCGCTTTTCTATAATCATAGCGTTCAAGCGGTTCAAGCTGGAGCGCAAGGGTAATCATATCCGTCTGTATGGCGAGGTTAATCCTTGGGTGCTGTTGATTAACGGGGAACTGCGGGACATCAACCAACAAAAATTGAAGCAGCTTGAAGATGCTGGAAGCAAACCTATTAAACTCTGCGATGCTGAATATAGTGAACTTAAAAAACTAAAAGATGATGAGCTGAAAACTATCTCCTAGAATGGGCAAAAGAGAACCTAGAACAGTATGCTTGAACTTCTGCAGAATCCGGTCCACCAGACCCTGGAGCTTTTTAGCCCCTTTCATAAGCCCTTTTTGCAGGCTCTTAATCACGATTTTGCCGTTACGGATGATCATGCTGCCGCTCTTGGATGCGAGCTTGGCTCCGGATTTCAGCAAGCTCTTGATGCCCTTGACTCCTGCACCCGCTACCTTCTTCGCACCAGTGGCCGCAGCTCCAACGCCTTTCTTCACGGCTTGTCCGGCTTTGTTCAACCCTTTGCCGATCGCCTTGAAGCCAAGCTCCATCGCTAGTTCCACGAGTCCCATTGCGAGTGCGGTTGGCAGCGCAATGGCGGCCGGATCGCGGCGGCCGGAGAGTTGCTTGCTCTCCCCATCCTTAAGGTTCGCTTCTTGCACCAGCGCCGGATCCATCTCACCCGCTTCGACCGACTCCATTTCGATGTCGTCTGCGGTAAGCTTCTCGTCCGTCGCTTGACCGGATGCCTGCGCCTGCTCTGCCGCTGCACCTTCTGCCGCTTCTGCCCCCATAGGCTTGGAGATGTCTACTCCGAGCAGATATTCCCACATCTTTCCTTCCAGGTGACTGAGTGAACGCTTCGCCGCCTTACCGAGCGCCCCCATCCGCGCGAGCACATCCAAGAAAGTAGCAATGAGCAGGTTGCCCAGGGTGGAGATTAATTTGGTATAGAAGTTCTGCACCGCAGCCAGCGCCTGATCCACCTTGGCGGCCAGGAAGTCCATGACCTGTGTGACTTTGGTTTTGAGCTTCTGTGCCAGCTGGTTGACCGCCTTTACGGCCTTGTTAACGACGCCATTAATTTTGCTTTGGCAGCGATGCCCAGGAATTTGACAAATACCACGGAGACCAGCTTTTTGAGCAGCGCGCCCAGGCCTTTGATCAGGTTGGTGATCAGCTTGCGGCCCAGTTCGATAATGCCCAGCACAGCTTGTTTGGCTTTTTCAAAAATGAACTTCACTGCTTTGCGGAGGCCCTCGAAAATAAAGTTGACCGCTTTCTTGACAAGATCGACCACGGCTTCGAGTTTGTCCTTCACCCAGCCGAGGAAGCCGCCTTTTTTCTCTTCCTTTGCTTTCTCTTCTGCATGCTTGCCGTCGGCATCCTTCTTGGCTTTGCTGTAGGCCTGAGTGGCTTCCCGCTCCGCTTCAGACTGCTTTTTCTGCGCTTCCCGTTCTTTTTCGGTCCGGACGCTGTTGATCTCACCTTTTTTCTGCTGCGCTGCCGCTCCAGCCTGTCCGGCATAGTCGGCTTCGGCTGCATCCAGCTCGTTTTTCCATTTCCCGCGCAGGTTGTCGACTTCCGCCTTGGCTCCCGCCTGCTGGCTGAGGCTGAGCTGCTTGTTCTTGGCATCGGCTTCCGCCTGCTGGATCTGGGCATGGCTGTCTGCTTTGGAGATCAGCACCTTGCTGTCAAATTTCGCTTTTTCCTTGCTGTATTCCGCCTGCTTGGCACCGAGCTGCTTCTTCATTTCTGGGGCAAGGCGACTCGCCTTAAAGTAACCGTACCTGTTATGTTGGCTGGTCATACCAGATTTCTTTCTGCACCGTAATCACCGTTGCGAGGGCGTTTAACTGGGAGACAAAGTCCTATTCCTTGCATAAAACCTATACTATAGTTGTTGTGCTATCTATCTTGAAAGATGCATTTTCTTTTTCTCAGCATCACTATCGTTATATAGTATTCTACATAGCGAGTAATTTTAATAACCGCTAGATGACAAAAGATAAAAAAACAGGTCAACCATGGCAGTATCTTCCATAATTGATCTGTTTTATGTAACGCTTTATTTAGTTTCATTATTGTGTGTACAAATATCTTTATAGGGTAATCCGTATTAAATTGTTTCTCAAGAAATCTCCCTTCTTTCTCTCCTAGTTCGATAATATTGTTACCTCGCAATGCTTTAAGTTATAAGTTTTGAATACTTCAAATGCCTTTTCTGAGACGACTAAATATTTTTTGGGGGTTATACAAATATCTTCTCCAGACCATCCAGAAAATTGCGCTCCTTCAATAATAATATTTCCTAAAGGAATTAGCCGCTTAAATGTTGGTAGTTCTCTATTGGGATATAATTCTATAAATTCATCCGTCAAAGATACTTCCATTTCCTCTAAATGAAACCCTGTAATGTTAGACATAATTAGTGATTGTCCAAGTAGCTCTGACACAATGTAACATGGAGTTGATTCTAAAAGTTCATCACCTAGCCACCCATGAAACTCATAATGCAAGCGACTAACTGAGTTGTCATTATTAAATAGAGTCTTTTCTCCCAACTCACCAGCCACTTCAGGTTCTAACATATATAATTTCATTTTGAACAACTCTCTTTCCTACTGAATAGGTGGATTAAATAAATGGCCGTATATACTATCAATAATTTTTGCTTGATGTATTATTTGCTCTTTTGTAGCATTTGGATTTTCCTTATAAAACCTATTCCATTCAATTCTTATTTTAGATAGATGTACGTCACTATTAATTTCTTTCGGTATGCCTCTTAAGTTATTGTAATCATGCATTTCAACCTCAGTGAACAGTCCCTTATATTCAGGTTTTCTCAGAACTTGCTGTTCAATAGAATGGTGAACCACTACATCTCCTTCTAGTTCTGGATGTTTTTCAAAAAACACTTTTTTATAATCAAACTTCAACTTAATACTATTAAAATCTATTTTACTTTTATCTCCATCGGCTTTCTTAGAGATATTTGCTCTTTTTTTATCTTTTAAGCTACTTAGTTTGTCAAACTCCGCATCGCTAAGCTTGATCGACTTCTTGCCCTCAAGTTCTAGATCTTTCAATTCCTTTTCAAGCTGCTTCTCATCGACGTCCTTCATCGTCCCGTCAATCAACAGCACCCAAGGATTAACCTCGCCATACAGGCGAATATGCTTACCCTTGCGCTCCAGCTTAAACCGCTTGAACTTGAACTTCTGCAGAATCCGGTCCACCAGACCCTGGAGCTTTTTAGCCCCCTTCATGAGCCCTTTTTGCAGGCTCTTGATCACAATTTTGCCATTTCGTATGATCATGCTGCCGCTCTTGGACGCAAGCTTGGCTCCGGATTTCAACAGGCTCTTGATGCCCCTGACTCCTGCACCCGCTAACTTCTTCGCACCAGTGGCCGCAGCTCCAACGCCTTTCCTCACGGCTTGTCCGGCTTTGTTCAGCCCTTTGCCGATGGCCTTGAAGCCAAGCTCCATCGCAAGCTCGACGAGTCCCATCACGAGGGCCGTTGCCAGCGCAATAGCGGCCGGCTCGATCATCTTCTGCCAGCCCTGGCTTAGGTAGGTGCCAATGTAGCCGGAGGCTTGGACAATAGTCTGGGCCACGGATTTAATCGCATCCGCTTGCAGATACATCGTGATCAGGTTGATAATCATCGGAAGATTCCAGGAGGAGTTATTATTTCGAAAAAAGAAAAATAAGGTCGATTATTCAGTCAATAGACTGTAATCGGCCTTTTTTCAAATATACATATTAAAGAACCTTACTTTTTATCTCCTCAAACCATTCATCTGCAATATTATGAGCCGTTTTAATATCATCATGAGTATATACTAATTCATACTTGTATTCCGCTTGAAGCCTGCCACTCGTAACATCATATATTAATTTCATCTCAGTTGGCATGTCTCTTTCATATTCCTCGCACAATTTTTTGATATTAGCAATATTCTCATTTATGATTTCTAATACCTTAAACATTCGTTCCGAGGACACATCATATCTTTCCTCCCCATTCTTCAATGCATCATTGACTTTGTGGCACTCTAGATACTTATTATTAATTAAATAAAAGAAACTACTTGACACAATACCTTCTTCACTTGAAGCGTAAATAAATATCTTATCGGCTCTATCTTCAACAAATTCCATACATATAGATACCATATCTGCTTGTAATTCACTAAATATCTCTTCAAATTCCTTCATACTGATTTCCACTCCTTTTAATTATTTTCAAAAACATTAATGCCCGGTTTACCGTCAATAGTATATTTAACAATAAATTTATCCGGACGTACACCTTCTTCAGAGTAAATCATCTCAATATCAACTGTTACTTTTTTGGGAGGCTTTGCGTTTAATGCAGCAGCCCACATATTTTCAATTTTCTTAAATTGTTTCTGATTAACATCTGATAGTTGTGATACCAAATTATCAATTTTAGGTGAGCCTCCAAACCTATCACCTGCCAAATGTCCTGCATCGTCTTTACCTTTTATTTTACCAGGTGTATTTTTGCTATGCGGTAATCTTTCTTTTCTCTTTGTTAATTGCAAATAATCAGTTTCAAACTTAGAAAGCCTACCTAGATTATCTGTTTCATAAAAATAATCATACTCTCCAGTTTTATACCTAATATTAGGATTTAACTTATTTTTTCTTCCATTTGTATATTGTTCCCCTTTGCCAACTAATGTTTTATCCTTAATTATTGAACCATCTTTATCCGTTCTCTCAACACTATTAAACTCAATCTTACTCTTATCCCCATCTGCATTCATAGAGACTTTTTTTATTTCTGTACCTTCTAGCTTACTGAGTTTACTATGTTCTGCATCACTAAGCTTGATCGGTTTCTTGCCATCGAGTTCTAGTTTTTTTAATTCCTTTTCGAGATTCTGCTCCTTGATGTCCCGCAGTTCCCCGTCAATCAGCAGCACCCAAGGATTAACCTCGCCATACAGACGGATGTGCTTACCCCTTGCGCTCCAGCTTGAACCGCTTGAACTTGAACTTCTGCAGAATCCGGTCCACCATACCCTGGAGCTTTTTGGCCCCCTTCATAAGCCCCTTTTGCAGGCTCTTAATCACGATTTTGCCATTACGGATAATCATGCTGCCGCTCTTGGATGCGAGCTTGGCTCGGGTTTTCAACAACAATAGTAGGGGGAGGAAAGATTTTATAATACCAATTGGGGAGGAAAACAAAAATACAACCACCCTAGTGCGTGTTGCTCCGGGGTGGTCTAAAATAATCACAGGCTACATTATTTTTCCTTAAAAAACTTTAAATATTTTACCTCTTCACCCTCAAAACATCTTCCTTTTGATTTTTGATCGGCAATATAGAAAAGTTCTCTAGCCATTATCGGATCAGTAGATTCAAATGCTACTCTTCCCGCCAAGAATTCTCTCTTCCCGCTATCTACTCTCTCAAGGTCACAAATAAATATAATATTAGCCCATCTTCGTGCTTGTACATAATCTTCTGCCAACAGACAAAACTGTATCATGTACTCCACGATTGTATAACTTTCATCATAGGTTACTTTAGGATATGGAAGTAAGTCCCACCCGCTCTCAAGTATACTTACAGCCTCCGCAAATTCCTTATTTTTATATTTTTCTGCACAATCTCTAAAGAGACTATCAATCTTTTCTTTTAATGGTGGTTGAAGTAATACCATTTCTTTTCCCTCCTTCAGATTAAGCTTTTGATAGAATTAAAGTATTTTTCATCTTCCTCGTCAAAAATATCCTGACCTTCTAACATGTACGCCCTTAATAAATACTCCTTGGACTGTTCAAAATCTTGGGTTTCAAAAAGAGTTTCTCCAATTCTTAAAAGAATTAAAGGATTGAATTTACCGTCAGGACAATTCAAGGCGTTATAAAAATATTCTTTTGCTATTTTATATTCTTTTTTCATAAGATATACCTCACCAAGCGTAGTGTATATCCATGTACTTGCTTCCCAATCACTCTTTGGATTGGGGACTAATTCTAGTGCTGATAAGTATTTAGTTATCGCTAGATCTACTCTGTTCTCGTCTAATAATTCATCACCGATCTCACATAATATTAAAATTTTTCCATGTATTTCGTCAGTTAATTCCATGAATTAGGTTCCTTTCTTTATTTAAGTGGCAACTCATAATTTTGTCCAAGTTTTGCCCCTTCTGAACGATTTAGTTTGAAATGATCAAGTACATAATTTTCTGATTTTAACATCCACTCTCTAACTTCTTTACTCTTAGCTCCAAGTTTTTTGCCTACATTATTCCACCAAGTGACAGCATCAGTTAGGTGGGCCATATCAGCCTCACTAATATCATACCATTTTCCATCACTTGCCAAAAACTTAGTTTTCCCAAATATATCTTTAGTTATTTTACCTTCAGCTTCCATTCTTTCTATAACCTCTCGACCAGTCCTGGATTTTTTCCCAGGCGTTCGCCCCAAATACTTTTCTCGTAATTTTTGGGGTCTCTTTCTATTAAAATCTATCTTACTCTTATCTCCATCTGCATTCTTGGAGATTTTTGCTCTCTTTTCAATGTCTATTTTATTAAGCTTACTATATTCCGCATCGCTAAGCTTGATTGGCTTCTTGCCATCGAGTTCTAGTTTCTTTAATTCCTTTTCGAGATTCTGCTCTTTGATGTCCCGCAGTTCCCCGTCAATCAACAGCACCCAAGGATTAACCTCGCCATACAGACGGATATGCTTACCCTTGCGCTCCAGCTTGAACCGCTTGAACTTGAACTTCTGCAGAATCCGGTCCACCAGACCCTGGAGCTTTTTGGCCCCCTTCATAAGCCCTTTTTGCAGGCTCTTGATCACGATTTTTCCGTTACGGATGATCATGCTGCCGCTCTTGGACGCAAGCTTGGCTCCGGATTTCAGCAAGCTCTTGATGCCCCTGACTCCTGCACCCGCTACCTTCTTCGCACCAGTGGCCGCAGCTCCAACGCCTTTCTTCACGGCTTGTCCGGCTTTGTTCAGCCCTTTGCCGATCGCTTTGAAGCCAAGCTCCATCGCCAGCTCAACGAGTCCCATCGCGAGGGCCGTTGCCAGCGCAATAGCGGCAGGCTCGATCATCTTCTGCCAACCCTGGCTCAGGTAGGTGCCAATATAGCCGGAAGCTTGGACAATAGTCTGGGCCACGGATTTAATCGCATCCGCTTGCAAATACATCGTGATCAGGTTGATAATCATCGGAAGCGCAGCGGTAATGGCCCCGCCTGTGATGATCTCTGCAGCCACGACGCCAACCAAGATGCCAGCAAGGGCAGCCAAAAGCTTCAATCCATTACTCTTCATCCATTTTATTACATATGATTTAATCTGGTCAAACAGCATTTTCGCATTGCTCGCACGAAGTTTCGCGCCATCGGCAATTTTGCTGCCCAGGCTTTGATCCACTTTTCCAGGATCGAATTCTGCCATGATGCTGTCCATGGTGGCCGGATCGCGGCTGCCGGAGAGCTGCTTGCTCTCCCCGTCCTTAAGGTTCGCTTCCTGCACCAGCGCCGGATCCATCTCACCCGCTTCGACCGACTCCATTTCGATGTCGTCTGCGGTAAGCTTCTCGTCCGCTTGAGGCTGACCGGAGTCCTGCGCCTGCTCAGCCGCTCCTGCCCCCATAGGCTTGGAGATGTCTACTCCGAGCAGATATTCCCACATCTTGCCTTCCAGGTGACTGAGCGAGCGCTTCGCCGCTTTACCCAGCGCCCCAATCCGGGCAAGCACATCCAGAAACGTAGCAATGAGCAGGTTGCCCAGGCTTGAGATTAACTTACTGTAGAAGTTCTGTACCGCAGCCAGCGCCTGATCCGCCTTGGCGGCCAGGAAGTCCATGACCTGCGTGACTTTGGTTTTGAGCTTCTGTGCCAGCTGGTTGACGGCCTTCACGGCCTTATTGACGACGCCATCAATTTTGCTGCATATTTTGGCAGCGATGCCAGGGAATTTGGCAAACACCACGGAGACCAGTTTTTTGAGCAGCGCGCCCAGGCCTTTGATCAGGTTGGTGATCAGCTTGCGGCCCAGCTCGATAATGCCCAGCACAGCTTGTTTGGCTTTTTCAAAAATGAACTTCACTGCTTTGCGAAGGCCCTCGAAAATAAAGTTGACCGCTTTTTTGACAAGATCGACCACGGCTTCAAGTTTATCCTTCACCCAGCCGAGGAAACCGCCTTTCTTCTCTTCCTTGGCTTTCTCCTCTGCATGCTTGCCGTCCGCCTCCTTCTTGGCTTTGCTGTAGGCCTGGGTGGCTTCCCGCTCCGCTTCGGACTGCTTCTTCTGCGCTTCGCGTTCTTTTTCGGTCCGGACGCTGTTGATCTCGCCCTTTTTCTGCTGCGCTGCCGCTCCAGCCTGTCCGGCATAGTCGGCTTCGGCTGCATCCAGTTCGTTTTTCCATTCCCCGCGCAGGTTGTCGACTTCCGCCTTGGCTCCAGCCTGCTGGCTGAGCTGCTTGTTCTTGGCATCGGCTTCCGCCTGCTGGATTTGGGCGTGGCTGTCTGCTTTGGAGATTAGCACCTTGCTGTCAAATTTCGCTTTTTCCTTGCTGTATTCCGCCTGCTTGGCACCCAGCTGCTTCTTCATTTCCGGGGCAAGGCTGCGGTTCAGTCCGGCCGTCATGTCCGCAGGCACTCCCAGTGCAGGGAGCTTCTTGGCTCCGGGTGCATTCCCGCCCTGCAGCTCTGCGGAAGCCTTCACCGTAGAGCCGTCCGGCTCAGGATAGATGTCATTCTCACCAAACGGAGTGTGGATCTGGCCCATCTCCGCCTGCTTGGCTGCCCCTACCTGCTGGGACGCCTCCTGACCCATGCCTTCAAGCTGGGAGGGGTCTGCCTCACCAGTCATGCTGATGCCCGGAGGCTGCGACGCAGCGGACCGGATTTCACCCATGATGGCTTCGGGATTACCTTCGGAGCCGGAAGATCCGATGTTCATTCGTTCCAGGTTGCCTGTAGTCGCCGTCCCGCCAGTACGCTCGCTTTTGTATCCCTCCGGAGCGGAGTGTTTCAGTGGCGCTGGCTTTTTCCGGGCTTGAAAGACTCTGCCTTTCAACCCTGTTGGGGCTGGAATTACTGGCAGCCCCTGCCGGGTTTTCTGCTTCTGCTTCGCGAAAGCCCCTGCAGACACATCCACCGCCTGAGCGTAGGCGTCTCCCATCTCTGTCGGCTGAACCCGGGTCAGCTGATCGAGGATCTGTCCGGGATCCTCCCCGTGGATGTTCACCTTCTTGGCCTTGGCGGGCTCTTCCTTTCCGTCTCCGGCCAAAGCGCCCAACGCATCTCCTAGCGAAGGTTCCTTCGCGGCTCCCTTAGGTGCAGGTTCCCCCGAAGTTTCCTTACCTGGCTTCGATTCCTTTTCCGCCTTGGCCTCTTTGCCTTCCTTGGACTCTTTACCTTCCGCCGGCTGTTCTTTTCCATCCTCTTTAGCCTTCGAACCCATTGCCGGTTCTTCAGCTGGCTGATGAGCTTCTACCTTCTCTTTACTGGCCAACTGCCCTCCATCCGTCTTCCTCTTGCTACCTTCTTGGCTGGAAGAAGAAGTTCCCGCCAAGGATTTGACCCACGTTTTGAGTGTAGTGGCAGTCTTTGCTCGAATGCCGGACTTTTCATTCTGCTCGGCCTTCGGCTCAGTCTGAGCGTTGACGGGTTGTGCCGTTAGTGCAGGTTCTTGCGCCTGAGGCTGCTGCTCCGTCCGGGAATCCCCCGCAATCCCCTGCCCTTGCTCACCCTGCTTCGTACCTGTTGCCTCACTTGTCTGACTACCTTCCTTGCTCTCCTTCAAACTGGATAACAAGTGAACCACGGCACGGTTGCCGAGGGTACGCTGGAGCGCCAGCTTGTCTTCCCGGCTTAAAGAGGCCGGGTTCTGCCGGATACGCCGGATGATCTCCACCGGGTCTGGCAGCTTGGCCGTTGCCGGCTTCACGAAATTGGATGGTTTGCTATATGGTTGATGACTGCCCGAAGTGTTCTCTTTGTCCTTGCTTACGGTTGCATGGGTCTGCAAACGGATTCCCCCTCTGTAAAAAAATTGCTCCTATAGATAAAGTAAAATCCATAGTGCTTTTTACAGCCGGAAGGGAAAATAAAACTATTTATTGCATCCCTTCACCTCTCATTCTCCCTCTAAATAAAAAGTAAAAAGCCACCCGAAGGTGGCTGTTAACAGCATTTTTACCAAGTCTACTATACTGGTGGGTAGTCCTACTTCTCCCCTTCCACAGCTTGACCTGATGCTTTGCGTATCTCATCTGCCAGGCGGTGGAATTCCTCTCGGGATTCCGGGCTACCTGCCGCCATATAGGCAGCTTTAATGAAGGCTATGATCTTATTCGCGTCCTCTTTGACCAGCATATATTCCTTCACCCCCCCGCTCGAACTCGTCGGTGGGGAAGGAACCGTAGTAAGAGTATTCCACCATCCCGCATCACCGCTGGACAGATTCATATCCACATTCACGCCGTGGATCGGCTGCCCGAGCCCTTTGGGTCCATTATCGTATTGATAGATGTGTATGCCTTCTGCTTTCCGGCCTCTGCTCCAGGCGTAGGTCTGCCAAAAACCTGTGCATGCCTTGGCTGCCATCACCGCTTCAACAACTGCCGCGCTTCCGTATACACCCGTTCGGAACTTCGGTGAGGCTTCACCCGCAGCCTTGATATACTGGATTACCGAAGCCATCTGGCTTGCTGAGGCATCGAAATCTACCGCAAAGTAAATCCGGCTTCCCTCCGGCTGGCCGACAGCTATCGCTGTTTGTGCTGCAGCCGCCCCGTCAGCAAGACCTGCGTCGCGCCCTCCCAGCGCACGGCTGGCTGTTGTCTCATATACAGAGACAATTTGCAGACCGGCAGCGCTGATAGCTGCCGCCTCAGCCCTGGTGAGTCTTTTCCAGCCAGAAGGTACCAGGTACCGGCATACGAATTCATAACCGTCCTCCCGGAACCGCTTCGCTAACGTCTTCGTCAGCGGTGCCGCACAATCAAATCCCTTGGCCATTGCTGTATCCTCCTTCCTCATCCATCATCCGCCCCTGATATTTCTGCTACCCGATCAACAGCTTCATCAGAAGACCCAAGGCCGCAATGAATAACCCTGAACTGCTGATGATGGTTCCCACCAGCCACCGCTGGCTTTCTCCTTGCCTGACCTTCAATCTGGCCAGCTCATCCCGTATTTCATCCATACGCAGATGGGCCGATTTGCTGCTCTGCATAGCCTCTAGCGCAATATCCCTTGCGCTATTCATAATATCGAGCTTCGTTTCTACGCGGGTCAACCTTTGCAGAATTTCATTCATGTCGTCTGGCATATCGTACCCCCGGAATGGAGCTGCTTGATCTCTCATTAAGAATATAGGCTCCAGGCTGCAGCCAATCTTACAGGAATGCAGCCTGGAAGCTGTTACGCTGTTACAATGTAGTTCTTGCTGGCTTACGGTTCCATGCCTGCAATCAGATTGCCGGAAGAGTAGACCGTAATTTTATTGGTGTCTGTATAATCTGTTGCCGACGTATTGAAGGAATAGTCATTCGTCTGGGTATAGTTGGAAAAATTAGATTTCCAGAACCTGCATTGGATCTCAACTTCTTCACCCGGCTTCAGACTTCCCGCACCGCTGGAGAAGCTGATCTCCAGGTAATAATCGCTACCGGTCTTGCTGGCGGCCTTTTGGAAGCTTCCTGTAACATAGGACTGAATGTTGCTGCTGGAGCTCGATACCCGTGCGTAATCGGTATAGTAACCCTGCGTTTTCTCTCCATCAATGGTGTAGTAATATCTAAGCTTAATGTTTGAAAGCTGAATAGTGCTGCTGCTTGTGTTCTCAAAGATTATTCTCGGAGCAATCGTATTGGTGAGGCTCGTTCTGGTGCCGTTGTACGATTGAACTTTGAAAATCTGGGTAACGGTTACGTACTGGACTGCTGTGGATACATTTCCGTTCGCATCAGTGGCAGTCCAGGTAACAGTTGTCTTGCCTATCGGAAACCCATCCGCAGGAGCATCATTTTTCAATGTGTATCCAAAAATATCATTCACTGTTGCCTGGCCCAAAGTCACTTGTGTTTTGACGCCTTTCGCCATGATGGTTACGTCTGCCGGTACTTTAAGAACGGGCTTCGTTGTATCCACCACCGTAATCTTTTGCACACCGGTAGTTACGTTGCCGTTCTCATCCGTAGCTGTCCATTTCACTTCAGTTACACCTAGCGGATAATCCGCAGGGGCATTCGAACTCACAGTTACTTTGTAAATGTCTGTGCCTGTCGCTAGTCCGATCTCCACTGGCGTCTTCAGCGCAGTTGCTTCGACTGTCTTGTCAGCTGGCAGCTTCAGAGCAGGCTTTGTCGTATCCACCACTGTAATCTTTTGCACACCAGTCGTTACGTTGCCGTTCTCATCCGTAGCCGTCCATTTCACTTCAGTTACACCCAGTGCATAATCCGCAGGGGCATTCGAACTCACAGTTACTTTGTAAATGTCTGTGCCTGTCGCTAGTCCAATCTCCACTGGCGTCTTCAGCGCTGTAGCTTCGACCGTCTTGTCAGCTGGCAGCTTCAGAGCAGGCTTTGTCGTATCCACCACTGTAATCTTTTGTACACCAGTCGTTACGTTGCCGTTCTCATCCGTAGCTGTCCATTTCACTTCAGTTATACCCAGCGCATAATCCGCAGGAGCATCCGAGATCACAGTTACTTTGTAAATGTCTTTACCTGTCGCTAATCCAATCTCCACTGGCGTCTTCAGCGCTGTAGCTTCGACCGTCTTGTCAGCTGGCAGCTTCAGAGCAGGCTTTGTCGTATCCACCACTGTAATCTTTTGTACACCAGTCGTTACGTTGCCGTTCTCATCCGTAGCTGTCCATTTCACTTCAGTTATACCCAGCGCATAATCCGCAGGAGCATCCGAGATCACAGTTACTTTGTAAATGTCTTTACCTGTCGCTAATCCAATCTCCACTGGCGTCTTCAGCGCTGTAGCTTCGACCGTCTTGTCAGCTGGCAGCTTCAGAGCAGGCTTTGTCGTATCCACCACTGTAATCTTTTGTACACCAGTCGATACGTTGCCGTTCTCATCCGTAGCTGTCCATTTCACTTCAGTTATACCCAGCGCATAATCCGCAGGAGCATCCGAGATCACAGTTACTTTGTAAATGTCTTTACCTGTCGCTAATCCAATCTCCACTGGCGTCTTCAGCGCTGTAGCTTCGACCGTCTTGTCAGCTGGCAGCTTCAGAGCAGGCTTTGTCGTATCCACCACTGTAATCTTTTGTACACCAGTCGTTACGTTGCCGTTCTCATCCGTAGCTGTCCATTTCACTTCAGTTACACCCAGCGCATAATCCGCAGGAGCATCCGAGATCACAGTCACTTTGTAAATGTCTGTGCCTGTCGCTAGTCCGATCTCCACTGGCGTCTTCAGCGCAGTTGCTTCGACCGTCTTGTCGGCTGGCAGCTTCAGAGCAGGCTTTGTCGTATCCACTACTGTAATCTTTTGTACACCAGTCGTTACGTTGCCGTTCTCATCTGTAGCTGTCCATTTCACTTCAGTTACACCCAGCGCATAATCCGCAGGAGCATCCGAGATCACAGTTACTTTGTAAATGTCTGTACCTGTTGCTAGTCCGATCTCCACTGGCGTCTTCAGCGCAGTTGCTTCGACCGTCTTGTCGGCTGGCAGCTTCAGAGCAGGCTTTGTCGTATCCACTACTGTAATCTTTTGTACACCAGTCGTTACGTTGCCGTTCTCATCTGTAGCTGTCCATTTCACTTCAGTTACACCCAGCGCATAATCCGCAGGAGCATCCGAGATCACAGTTACTTTGTAAATGTCTGTACCTGTTGCTAGTCCGATCTCCACTGGCGTCTTCAGCGCAGTTGCTTCGACCGTCTTGTCGGCTGGCAGCTTCAGAGCAGGCTTTGTCGTATCCACTACTGTAATCTTTTGTACACCAGTCGTTACGTTGCCGTTCTCATCTGTAGCTGTCCATTTCACTTCAGTTACACCCAGCGCATAATCCGCAGGAGCATCCGAGATCACAGTTACTTTGTAAATGTCTGTACCTGTTGCTAGTCCGATCTCCACTGGCGTCTTCAGCGCAGTTGCTTCGACCGTCTTGTCGGCTGGCAGCTTCAGAGCAGGCTTTGTCGTATCCACCACTGTAATCTTTTGTACACCAGTCGTTATGTTGCCGTTCTCATCTGTAGCTGTCCATTTCACTTCAGTTACACCTAGTGCATAATCCGCAGGAGCATCCGAGATCACAGTTACTTTGTAAATGTCTGTACCCTTTGCCTGACCAATGTCTACTGGCGTCTTCAGCGCGGTCGCCTCGACTGTCTTGTCGACAGGCAAGATCAGATCCGGTTTTGTTGTATCGACTACCGTAATCTTCTGTATGCCTGTGGTCACATTGCCGTTCGCATCTTTTGCGGTCCAGGTGACTTCTGTTGTTCCCAGCGGATAATCCGCCGGAGCGTTACTGGTTACGGTCACGTCATAGATATCCGTTGCCGTTGCCAGTCCGATTTCAACCGGAGTCCGCACTGCAGTTGCTTCCAGAGTGATGTCTGCCGGTAGCTTGAGTACGGGTTTGACTGTATCTGTGATCGTCACCGTTACGATTCCAATCATTGCATTACCGTTCGCATCTTTTGCGGTCCATGTTACTTTTGTGGTTCCCAGAGGGAATTTCGCAGTAATGCTCTCCCCTGTAGTGATCGGGTCTTGACTTCCAAATCCTGGAGCATCCGTAGTTAATACGACCGGAAACAGCTCCAGCACCTCAGGCACTTCCAGTTCTACCGGTGTTGCCAGCGCAGTTGCTTCCTTGGTCAGATGCAAAGATCCTTTGAATTTCAGCACAGGTTGCGTGGTATCCACAACAGTTATTTTCTGCACACCTGTGATTTCATTGCCGTTCTTGTCCTTGGCCGTCCATGTGACTGTAGTTGTGCCCAGCGGGTAGTCCGCCGGAGCATCCGATGTCACTGTAACGGGGAAAATATCCTTGGCCGCAGCTTGCCCTATTCCGACGGGGGTACGAATGGCTGTCGCCTCTACCGTCTGATCCTCAGGTACGGTAAGCGACGGCTTAGTCGTATCCACTACGGTAATCTTTTGGACACCAGTGGACACATTACCGTTCTCATCCGTAGCCGTCCATGTGACTTCAGTAGTACCCAGCGGGTAGTCTGCAGGGGCATTACTTACAATCGTATATTTGAAAATATCTGCCGCTGTTGCCTGTCCGGTCTCCACAACTGTCTTCACCGCCGTGGCTTCAACCGTTTGATCCTTAGGTACAGTGAGTACCGGTCTGCTCGTATCCACCACCGTAATCTTCTGCACCTTCGTTGCTACATTGCCGTTCTCATCCGTAGCCGTCCAGGTGACTTCAGTGGTACCCAGCGGATAATCTGCAGGGGCATTGCTCACAATCGTATATTTGAAAATATCTGCTGCCGTTGCCTGTCCGGTCTCCACAACTGTCTTCACCGCCGTGGCTTCAACCGTTTTATTCGCAGGTACGCTGAGTACCGGACTGGTTGTATCTACTACTGTAATCTTCTGCACCTTCGTAGTTACGTTGCCGTTTGCATCTGTTGCGGTCCAAATAACCTCAGTTACGCCTAATGGATAGGTTTCTGGTGCGTTGCTGGTTACCGTAACTTTATAGATGTCCGTCCCTGTCGCCTGTCCAATCTCTACAGGAGTTTTCACTGCGGTGGCTTCCACCGACAAGTCCTCCGGCACACTTAGTACAGGCTTTGTGGTATCTACCACTGTAATCTTCTGCACACCTGTGGACACATTGCCATGCTCATCGGTAGCCGTCCAGGTGACTTCTGTTGCACCAATCGGAAAAGACTCCGGAGCATTACTTGTCACAGTAACGTTGAATACATCTGTAGCTGTTGCCTGCCCGATCCCGACAGGAGTCTGTAATGCCGAAGCTTCTGCCTGAACATCCTTAGGCACACTCAGCACCGGCTTCGTCGTGTCAACTACCGTAACCTTTTGTATGCGGGTGGATAAATTGCCGTTCTTGTCTTTAGCCGTCCAGGTCACCTCAGTAATTCCAATAGGAAAAGCAATCGGAGCATCACTGGTAACCGATGCAACTCCAAAAATATCCGTCACTGCAGGCACCGCCAGTTGAACCTGAGTCTCGCGGCTGGTTGCCTCCACTTTTAAATCCGGTATAGCAGCAATGGAAGGTTTCGTTGTATCAACGATGGTAATGGTCTGAGTTGCACTGCTGATATTGCCATTCGCGTCTGTCGCTTTCCAGGTCACAATGGTCTTGCCCAGCGGATAGCTTGCCGGAGCATTGCTGACGATCTCAACCGGGAACAAGTCAGTAGCCGTCGCTTGACCAATGTTGACTGGTGTATTTACCGCTGTAGCTTCTTTGCTAATATCTGCTGGTACTTTCAGAACTGGAAGTGTTGTATCTTCTACAGTTACTTTTTGTTTACCTGTAGTTATTTTTCCGTTGGCATCCTTGGCAGTCCAAGTGACTTCGGTAATCCCTACTGGATAATCTGCCGGAGCATTGCTGGTTACCGTAACCGGAAAAATATCGGTCGCTGTAGCAGTGCCAATCTGAACTATTGATCTTAATGCAGTGGCTTCAACCCGGACATCCGCAGGGACATGGAGTTCAGGATTGGTATTATCGGTAACGGTTACATTCTGTGTGCCTATAGCCACATTACCGCTCGCATCCGTAGCCATCCATGTGACCTTGGTGGTGCCAACAGCAAAATCTACTGGCGCATCGTTAATCACAGTAACCTTGAATAAATCTGTGACTGTAGGCTGCCCGAGCGGAACTACAGATCGGATTGCCGTCGCCTCCGTTGTAATATTGGCCGGTACAATGAGAATTGGTTTGGTCGTATCCACGACCTTGATCTTCTGGGTACCTGTAGTCGCATTTCCGTGCTCATCGGTAACGGTCCAGATGACTTCTGTCGTTCCCAGAGGGAAATCTGCAGGCGCATTATTGGTAACCGTCACCGGAAAGATCTCAGTCACGATCGGCTGGCCGATGTCTACCTTCGTTCTTTCTCCGGTTGCTTCTGCTGTCTTATCTCCTGGGAGTGTGACCAGTGGCTTGGTGGTATCCGTCACAATAACCGTCTGCGTCCCCTTGGTGATGTTGCCATTCTCATCGGTGGCTGTCCAGGTGACCAGAGTTTTACCGACAGTATAGCTATCCGGGGCATTGCTGGTAATGATGACCTTGAAAATATCCGTTGCAGACGCCGCTCCGATGGTTACCGGAGTCTTGATTCCTGTGGCTTCTGCTGAGATATCCTTGGGTACCGTAAGCACTGGAACCGTTGTATCCGTAACCGTAACGTTCTGAACGGCTTTGGTTACATTCCCGTTTTCATCTGTCGCTGTCCAGGTTACCTTGGTGACCCCTACTGTAAAATATTCCGGAGCATCATTAACTAACAGGACATCGAACAAATCTGCGGCCTTCGCTGCTCCAACCTCCAGCTTCATCCGGGTGTCGGTTGCTTCAATACTGATATCCTTCGGAAGCGTCAATACAGGCTTGGTTGTGTCAGTTATCGTAATCAGCTGTTCTGCTGTCGTGACATTTCCATTCTCATCCTCTGCTTTCCAGGTCACCTTAGTGGTGCCTACCGGAAAGTCCACAGGTGCATTATTAGTAATATTCACTTTAAAAATATCTTCTGCTGTTGCCGTGCCTACGGATAGCGGAGTTCTTCTGCCCGTAGCTTCTTTTGTGATGTTTGCAGGGACGGTGAGTACCGGCTTGATCGTGTCAACCACGATAACATTCTGTGTAGCGGTAATCACGTTGCTGTTCGCATCTGTAGCCGTCCATGTGACTTTGGTCGTACCGATTGGAAATTCCTTTGGAGCATCGTTGACCACGATGACCGGGAAAATATCCTTTGCCGACGCGCCGCTGACAATGACAGGTGTCTGCACAGCGGTTGCTTCAACTACGATATCCCCTTGTACAGTGAGTACAGGTTTGGTTGTATCTTTTACCGTTACTTTCTGCACCTGCGAGGAGGTATTCCCTACCGGGTCTACCGCAGTCCATTTCACGGTTGTCGTTCCGATTGGATAATCGGCCGGAGCATCGTTCGTCACAATCACATCCGGGATGGAAATATCCTGCACAGAAGCTTTGCCAATCTCGACAGGAGTACGAACGGCCTTAGCCTCAATAGTGATATCTGAAGGTACAGTAATCACCGGAATGGTTTTGTCTATTTTCACTTCAGTCTTCTGAACGGGAGTACTGTTCCCCGCCTGGTCTACAGCCCAGAATGTGAGCGGTGTGATGCCCTCAGTCTGAACAGCAAATGTTGTCGTAGTGCCGGCTACAACCTTCTCTTCGCCTGCTGCACCCAAGACATAATGAATTTCCTTGACACCGGAATTTGCATCGGAGGCGGTAAGAGCGACGGTGACATTAGCACTGTTCCAGCCTTTTGCGTTCGCCTCAGGGCTTACAATGCTTGAGATCACCGGACCGCTTTTGTCGATTTTTACATTTACGGTTTTAGCCGCCTCGACATTCCCTGTTTTGTCCACAGCCCAATAGGTGACGGTAGTTGTTCCTTCCTCGCTGATCTCCATATCCGCACTTCCACCCGCCGTTTTCACAGCATCATTGACACCACTCTTATAGTAGATGGAATCGATACCTGAATATGGATCGGCGGCGCTAAAATGAAGTGTAACCTTATCGTGACTCCAGCTGCCTGTTTCTGAAGCCGCTGGAGTTACGGTCGTAACCGGAGCAGTTTTATCAATCTTGATTGGACCGAAGGTAACGATGGAATAATGGCTCTGGTCCTCATCACTGGAAGCTGCGCCGTCTACCGCTTTACCGGTAGCCATCTGACCCGCGCCTTCTGCAGTAAAATTCTGGTCCGGGGTCAGTGATTTGATCGGAGACAGCGTATCATTTGCTGTGTAGTGAACAGTCACCGAATGATTCGTCCATGTTCCGGCAATGTAAGGAGCTCCCGCATCGGTTAATGCAGATGCCGTAATGGTCGGCGGCGTAGTATCAATCAGGTTCGACCCCACTGACCCGACCTCCACACGAAAGGTAACCGGCTGGAGGCCAGGCACCGTGGCTTTAACTTCCACTGTCCGGATGACCCCTGTGCTCTTGGAATAGACCTGGTACCCTTCACCTACATAACTTGTGTAGGTATTGGCAGCAGAAGCATAACCATTCGCATCCGTGACAACAGTGACGCCCGTACTGTTCAGTCCGCGCATAACCGCGGTGATCGTGCTATCCTCAGAAGCAGTGAAGGTAACCGGAACTCCGGCAAGCGGATTGCCGGCCAGATCCTTGACCGCGACTACCTGAGGAAGCATAAATCCGCGTCCGCCTGGAATGACCCCAGAAGCCTGCGACAGCTTCATTTGCTGCAGCAGCGGTGATACTGCGCTCATCGTCCCCTCCACATTGCTTACAGCGAGCAGACTCATCTGGTAAGCCCCGTGATGCAGGATGACTCCGAGTGATGGGTCCAGCCTATACACTGAATTCGCTACCGATGAGTAGACGGAATCTTTGACTGTCAATCCATCCTCTGTCTGCTCAGCAGGTGGTTCTGCATCATACGGTGACGCATATGCCTTGCCTGCTCCCGCATCCTCCGAATGGCTGGATAACCATTTCTCTGACCCGAATACGGCCCCGGGAGTCAACATCAGGATCAGGAGCGTGAGGCATAACCATTTGGTGATGATGCCTAACTTTCTGTACTGAACATGCTTTACTCTTCTTTTCGATTGTTTCATCATGCATCCCCTAACTTTTTTTGTGATAAACGTACCGGCAATGGCGATAACCTGTTCCTCCTTTACTTAACAAAGGGAAATCAGGGCTGTTTTTTACAACTGTTTATTGCGGTTCACATAAACTTCTATTTTCGTTTCGATCCAGGCTTCGAGATCACCAACCACAAGACTCAGCTCCTTTTTGGCAGCCTCCCCCAATAGGACTATGGCTCTCTCTTTAGCCAGCTTGAATGACTTCTCCATCGCCGCTGCGTCAAAAGCACCCTGCTGTTTCAACCCCTCTACAAACGTCTGATTCACCGCAATAACTGCAGATTCAATGGCATCTGAAGCCCGGTCCAGATGCGTGTTCACAGCCTCGACCCCTATCCTTTCTTCCAGATGGGCAATTTCCCGTTTGATATACGCAATCATAGATTTCGCCAATAGACCCAACAGCGGAACAACCATTACGGTAAGAATGGTATTGATGATCTCGGGTGTAAAATAATCCTTCATCGTATCGCCTCCAAAAAGTGTAGTTTCGACATACCAACCCAATTTTTCCTCATAATAGATGGTAAATCAGCAGACATTATTACAACTTCGCTAACAATAATAGTAAACATGTAAATTTATGTTTTTGATAGTTGTGGAATCTATGGAATATTCTACTTGTTATATAAGGAGAATATTCAGCTGATCTATCCTATGCTTAACATATGGAGACACCTGTCGGTTCCAATGGAAGGGGCGATATACGGTGGGATCGGGCCTGGGGGAACAGGCTGCGCTGGCTAATTCTTTTCCGCAAAACTAAACCATGGGGGAGTAATCATGATTACCTGTGAAGACGAGTTAGTAGAAACCTGCAGAAAACTGTTAAAACGCTCAGCATGGAGAATCCAGTATAAGACCCGCAATCAACTGATAAGAGAAAGTAAACCTATTTATGACAATCAGCTTTATGACAACAGCTTTGAGAGCCTGGTGATTTCGGATCTGTTTGTTGACGAGCTTCTGGAAACGATTCCTTGGGAAAAATGCAGGTATATCATTAAAAAAACTGTGATTGAGGGCATGCCGGAACATGAGGTTGCAATCGAGTTACATATGACTCAACAGGGGGTAAGCAAATGGAAGCGGAAGGGCCTAGAAATACTGAGGGAATATCTCATCACTTCGTCGATACAGTAAAAAAAGCGCAGAATGGTGATAAAGCGTCCATGGAGGACATTCTTAGTCTCTTCTCGGTAGATATCGAATATTTGTCCAAGTTCATTATGCTGCCCCGGGAAGAAGCTATCCAGACCTTGAAGATCGAACTTATCAATATTGTATATCAGGATTTATAAATATAAAAAGCTGTCTGGAGCTCATCCGGGCAGCTTTTTCGTGTACTGCGGATTTTCCGCAGCCCTATTGGGGTATTATATCAACGGATGATATGATATCCCTTAAGAAAGGGTGAGTGGTATGAATCTGATGACATTAACTACAGCGATTGCCCCTTTACATTTGAGAAGCTGCCTGATCAGCCTCCAGGGCGAACTGAAGTTTGAATATTATAGAGATGACCGCATAGCATCAGAGATTGCCAAGATCAATTCCTGCACCAAAAGCGTGCTTTCTTCGCTGATCTGCATTGCAATGGATCAAAGCCTGCTTCAGCCTGCTTCGGTAGCGTCAGAATTCTTCCCACAGCTGGGCCGGGATAAGGATGCACGCAAACAGAAGATCACGATTGAACATTTATTAACCTTATCTGCCGGTTTTCGCTGGACCGAATTCGGCGGTCAAAATTCATTCCCCAAGATGACCCGCTCCCCAAATTGGGTGAAGTATGTATTGGAGCAGCCGCTGGCACATGATCCTGGCACAAGTATGGAATACAATTCCGGGATCTCGCAAATGTTATCAGCCATTCTGGTCCAAGCCTCGGGAAAGTCAACGGCACAGTTTGCCGAGGAATTTCTCTTCGGCCCCCTTGGTATTGTGGACTATCAATGGGAGACGGATCCACAAGGTATTCACACGGGTGGGTTTGGGCTTCAGTTACGGCCGGGCGACTTGCTGAAATTTGGACAGCTTTATTTACAAGGAGGAATGTGGGAGCAGCAGCAGGTGATTTCTCGTGAATGGGTAGCTCGCTCGGTGAAACCGGTCATGGTTGCCGAACCTCCCCGCCACGGCGGGTATGGCTGGCACTGGTGGACTGATTCCTACCCGCTAGCTGCAAAAAGCGGAGGACCTCCCTCTGCCATGGACTATTTTTACGCTCGGGGATACGCAGGACAATTCGTATATGTCCTTCCGGAGATTAAGGCAGTCGTAGTGCTCACCCAAGACAATAAGCGTGGCAAAAACAACCCGCCTCCAGATGTTTTCCGTGAATGTGTAGCCCCCCTGCTTGTCCAAAACACATTCATATAAACGCATAAATCCCCGTTCACCTTATGTACAAGGTAACGGGGATTTATGTTTTAACTACTGTATGCACTTCTATCATTTCCTCCAAGTAACAAGCCATATCCCTGACATGGTGATTGTTCTCATATTCAAATTACCGTATTACCCGTTCTCTCCTGTCCGGAGTGTTATCCATGTCCTGCATATGGGGTGAATTCCCGCGTACACGATTTCACGAAAAACGTTTTCACCGGCGTTTTTCCCGTTGTGAAGATCGTATTAGTACGCTTCGCTAACCTTTTTCAATGGAATCACGCTCTTTCTTCCGCAAGATCACTCCTGCTTGAATGAATAGCCTTTTCCTTTAATAAAGATTTGCTGTGGTTTCCCGCATCCCCACGGTCTGCCGAAAGATGTTGTCACTTCCATCCTTCTACCCGCAGCCGATTCCGGCATGCTTCGCTAACTCAGTACATTGGATTCTCTCCTTTCCTACATTCATTTCTAAATTTAGGAATGAGACAGTCACCCGGGTAACCACTGACCTTTGCTTTTGTGGTTCCTGTGGTGATGCCTCTATTCTAGCGTATTATAGATAAAATTTAAAACTCCATAAGATACTATATTCCAGCCTATTTCCTGATATTCGCTGATCTCTACATCTGGCCTTCAGAAGTCTAAGAAATCCTGCGGATTATGCGGTTTTGGTTGCGTTTTCATTTCCAGCATCAAAACCAGTAGCAAATCTTATACTATTTCTTTGGCACTATATGGTATATACTTTTATAGTGATTTGTACCTATGCCCAGACAGGAGGTAGCTATGACAACAAGGGGTGCCTATCAGTAAATACATAAATTTGAGGTGGATTTCTTTGAAAGTTGCTAACAAGATCATCATTATGGCTAGTATTTCCCTCATCGTTGTGTCACTCGTAATTTGTTCCGTATTCTATACACAGAGCAGGAAAGCCGCCATTCTCTCTGGAGAAGAAAAGGCTATGGTCATTCTCAAAACCTTTGATTCCACTCTATCCGGAAGAGAATCCGCTGCAGAGCTTCAAGCAGCACTTAATACCTTAAAATCGGCTGACCTGGAGATCGTAGACTTTAATATTTACAGCCTAGGCAGCCAGCCCAAAGCGATAGCCTCCTTGGATGCGGCTGAAATTGGCAAACCTGCCGATAAGGAAGATATTACAGCAGCCAATGAAAACCGCACAGTAACCCTTTTAGATAATAATCTTGTGGATCTGACTGCTCCATTACATATCAATGGACAAATTACATATGTAGCCGGTGTTCAATTTGATATTGCTGATGAACTGGAGTCTTCCGTTGAATTGGTATATGACATGATTATCGTATCTTCTATTTTGCTGGTTGTGGTAATGGTGATTATCTGGCTGCTGGTCCGCAGGTTTTTCACCAAACCTCTGAATAGCTTTGTAAAGTTCTCTGAGCAAATAGCTGCCGGCGATCTACGCGCGGACATTGAAGTGCTTAACAACAGCCGCAAGGATGAGATCGGTATATTGTCCCGTTCCTTTTACCAGATGGTCTCTAACCTGAAGCAGACACTGCAACAAATTTCCCGTTCATCCAGCCAGTTAGCGGATAATGCTAACCAGATTTCACTTATATCCATCATGGCAAGCCGGTCAGAGAAGAGCATCGCCGCTTCCGTTGATGAAATCGCGAAGAACTCCAAGGAACAATCCGCTTCTATTGTGGAGAGCTCCCTGGGAATTGATGAAGTGGCCAAAGGCATCGAACAGATCTCCATGAGCACGGAGGATGTTGCCCATGCGTCTGCTTCCTCACTCACTCAGGCTGAGCAAGGCCGGGTAATCATTCATGAAACGCAGCAGATGATCGAAAATCTTGTTCTGGATTCCAGTGAATCTGTAGCGGTTATTGAACGTCTAGGGGAAAAAACAAAAGAAATTGACGGAATCATTGAGCTTATCTCACAAATATCCTCCCAGACCAATCTGTTAGCCTTAAATGCATCCATAGAAGCTGCCCGCGCAGGCGAACAAGGCAGAGGTTTCGCTGTCGTGGCGAATGAGGTGAAGAAGCTGGCGGAGAGATCCAAAACCGCGTCAGACCAAGTATCTGCAATGATCCGCTCCATTCAGAGTGAAACAGAGGCTGTTGTACTCCAGATCAACCTTAGCTCTGAGAAAACGGTTCAAGGCCTCCAATCGGTCCGGACAGCCGGTGAGGCATTTGAGCATATCACAGAAAAAGTGGATTCGGTGAATAGCCAGATTATTAATGTTTCAGCGATTGTCGAAGAGATCTCCTCCAGTTCGCAAGAGATTTCAGCCACAATCCAGCTCATCTCCAACCATGCGGAGCAATCCAGCGGAAAGGCTGCACATGCGGCAGAAGCTACTGTCAGATCCCTGTCAGCCATGCAGGAATTAATGGATTCCACAAGCAGTCTGACACGATTAGCAGAGGAGCTTGATACTCTGGTCAGCCAATTCCAACTGGAGGTTCAGCCGGCAGCTGAAACGGAAACGGAAACAGAGCCTGTATCAAATGAAGAACCGAATGTAGCCTAACCGGATAAGGCTCCTACGCTTCTGCACAAACACACCAGCCCGCAATCAGGAATAGCTCCTGCTTGCGGGCTGGTGTGTTTTACATAGATAAGCTATTCGATTTATTTCTCCGAGTCAAAATGACATATAAATAGATTCCATACAGCAAATACAGAATATTCAGCAGGGAGACTATCATAATTTCCTGATCCAAATTTTCATTACTGACCATGGCAAGAGCATCATAAATAAAATGAAATGCAATCAAGGGAATAATATTATCTGTAGTTTCAATTAAGAGTGCCAGAACACAGCCCAGCAGCAAGGCGTTGATGACCTGAAGAATAATATGTATGAACTCGGTTCCGTTTAACGCATTGGCCATATGCAGAATGCCAAAAAATACGGAAGAAAACACAATATAAAACACTGGCCCCTTGTGGCGTAGCTTGTCCCTGATGATTCCCCGGAATATGGTTTCCTCTGTAAAACCGACAAATACGGTCAGCAGCAGAATACTCGTGATCTCGATTCCTGTAAGCTTGAGATTGAATCCGCTCATAACCGGCTGAATCAGTGCGATGATCAGTAAGGGTATGTAATATAGCGCCTGCCTATCCTTAGACCCCATGAGTTTTCCGAATCCAAAACTGCCAATTGGCCGTTTACTCCTGCTCATGTACACCGTGATGATCACAGCCATAAGTAAAAAGGCACAAGCCTGAGCAAACCGGATTCCCGTATCGTCAAGCTCCATGATGCTTGCTGCAGCTGAGGCAACGGACACCAACAGGGTCAGTACAATGCCCAGCATGAGTGAAAATAAAACCGGATGTCCTTTTTTTGCGTTCGGTTCTTTCATAGCTCGTCTCCTTTATTATCATTTACAGTATCTTTGGATCAAGAGTCCAATAATGGGTTAATTGTAATACTTTCCTTGGTAAATATCTATTAAAAAGTAAATAAACCGTTAGTATTTTTTATACGAAAATAGTAGGATTTTGGAAGTGAAAAGCCGAATATGTAGTAGACTGATTTATTAACCTAATTATTTGAAGGAGTTTTGAGATGACAAATGATCAGCAATCCGGACAGGGTACAGTTGAATCCATACTCACCAATGCGATGAAGATTCCAGGTGTAAATGTGAACCGCCGGGAATTTTTGGCTCAACAATTTGCCAATTATGATACATCCAACAGCATGAATGTTATTTTGGATAAAGGGCCCCTTGAAGCCGGAATCCATATTTCCATCATTGATCGGATGGCGAAGACGCTGATAGAAAAAAGAACTGTCCTAAGCACGGCGGCGTCCACTGTTGCAGGACTTCCTGGCGGACTGGCCATGGCTGCCACCATTCCCGCGGACACTTTGCAGTTTTTTGGGGTAGCCCTGCGGATGTCTCAAGAATTAGCTTATCTATATGGGCGTGGGGATCTATGGCAAGAGGACCCTATGGACCCGGAGCATGTCACCCGTGAGCTTACTCTATATTTGGGTGTAATGTTCGGTGTAGCCGGTACAGCCTCTCTGCTGAAGCTTCTCACCGCGCGCATTTCCCAGCAGTTGTTGAAGAAGCTGCCCCAGAATGTCTTAACTCATACGATCTACTATCCGATTCTCAAAAAAACCTCTACCTACATCGGAATCAAAATTACAAAAAAGACATTCGCTCAAGGTGCCTCCAAATTCGTACCGCTCCTCGGCGGACTCCTGTCTGGCGGGATGACCTATTTCTCTATGAAACCAATGGGTGGCCGTCTGCGAGAAGCTCTTTCCGAAGCCAGCCATAATTACTCAGAGGCACAATTCAATCAGGATTACGAGTGCGTGCAGCGTTCGGCTGCCGATCCGGAGATCAATATTATAGAAGGCGAATTCTTCGATCTCGGTTTTGCTCCAGACAAAGAGAACGTAAGCAAAGGTAACTCCGACAAATTCAGTGTCGCTGACGAGCTGCTTAAATTCAAACAGCTGCTGGACATGGGCGCTATTAGCCAAGAGGAATTTGACCGGAAAAAGTCAGAACTTTTAAACAGCTAGACCGGGATTGTTATGATACAGGCATTTGCCATCACTTTACTGTAACGCAGTATTGAGAATTGAACGTCCTGCATGATATAATCTCTTAAGTCATTCAGGGAGATTTATCCCTTACAACACATAAGGGTTCGGGGGGTCATATCATCAAGAACAGTCACATTCGTATTGTGAAAGTATCGGCAGAAATAGAGAAAGATGAATACGAGATCAAGGTCAGCCACTGGCGGCTGCTCCTGGAGACAAACCGTTATTATGAGATCAAGCCAGAGAGCGGACCCGTGAAGAGAATCTATAAAGAGAAGATGAACACTGTTGTAGATGAGACTAAATCCTATACGGACGGAATTCTGACGTGTTCGGCATTTTGCATCGAAGATCAGGTAAGTGAAATGCATATCAAGATTCTGCAAAACCTTCAATCCAAGGTCAACTGCTATATGAATGAGCTACAGCTGAACCAAAAGGCGATCGAACAACTTAGTCTAGGCCCCCCCGCACAGGTACATCTGCCGGAGGAGTGAACCTGCAACATCATGTAATCTAACAACAGCCGGAAGGTCACAGTCCAATACTGTGGTCCTTCCGGCTGTTTGTTGTGCAGCTTATAGCAGGCCTGCATTCTTGACGGCATGCTCCCAGCTTGGAAAGTAATGCAGCGCACTGCGCATCAGTTCCGGATCATGCTGCTTAACTTGTTTTTTGTTCACGGTTCCACCGTTTGATTGCAGCTCTCTTATTCGGCTAATGACCTCGTCTGAACCTAGTGTAATCTCCAACATTCCCACTCCCTTCCTAATGTTATTTACTTACCATATTTTTCACATTCCGCAGGATTTCTATACCCTTTCCGAAGCGCCGGTTTCACAACGAATCATACTCTTGACAATATGTACAAATAAGCTATAAATAAACATAATTACGAATAATAGGTTTCTCCAAATCTTCCCGTAGAAAAGAGGGCAGCCGATTGAGTACAAAAGTAACTTTAGCAGAAAAAGTGGTGTTTTCCGGCGGATTACTCGGCCAAAATATGCTCTACAGCTTCATGTCGATGTACATTTTATTTTTTTATACTGACTTACTTGGCATTCCAGCAACGACGGCCAGCGTCATCTTGGTCACCGCAAGTACATTCGATGCTTGCCTGGACCCGGTCATGGGAATGATCACGGATAAAACACGTTCCAGGTGGGGGAAATTCAGGCCTTATTTGCTGTTTGCCCCGTTTCTGATTGCTGCCGCTACCGTGCTGTGCTTCATGAACTTTGGTACCTCTTCCACCATAACCGCAGCCATAGCAGCTATTTCTTATTTGCTGTGGGGAATGTTATACACTATCTGCGATACTCCACTCTGGGCATTATCCTCTGTTATTTCCAAAGATCCAGCGGAACGGACACTAGTCGTTACACTAGGCAAAATTGGCGGAACCATCGGGGCTGTGGTCATCACCATAGGCGGTATACAGCTCCTGCTTGCCTTCGGTGGTGAACGAAGCTCCCGTGCATATCTGTACTCTGCAATCATCGTATCGGTCATTGCCGCACTGGCCATTTGGCTGACTGGCATCTTGTCCAAAGAAAGAGTGGCCCCATCGGCTGACCGGACTCCCTTCCGCCAAAATCTGCAAACCGTATTCAAGAACAAACCACTCCTCACACTGCTGGCCTCACTGCTAATCATTAATCTCGTGACAGGCATCAGACAGAGCATTCAGCTCTACTATGTGGTCTATGTCTGGGGAGATGCCAGCTATGGCACACAGATCGGAATCAGTCTGGTAGTTGGCATGCTGCTTGGCATGACCGCAACCCCCAAATTGCTGGGTACCTTTTCCAAGAAAAGCGTGTTTATCTCCTCATGCCTCTTAGGCAGCCTCTCTTGCGTGATTCCTTATCTGTCCGGGGATCAGAATTTTCTGTTTACACTCGTGTTCTTAGGAATCAGTTTCTTTTTCTCAGGCATCACCACCATTGTCAGCACATCGATGCTGCTGGATACCATTGACTATTCAGAGTGGAAGCTGGGGTTCCGGGGGGAAGGGATTGTATTCTCAACAAATACCTTTATCTCCAAATTCAGCGGGGCAGTGTCCAGACTGATTATCGGGGCAAGTCTCGGGTTGCTGAACTACGTGGAGAATCAGCCGTCTTCTCCGGGACTCCAGCAGGGTCTAAGCTTGGTCATGTTTGTATTGCCCGCCATTTGTTTCCTCGGGGCTATTATTCCGATTCTGTTCTATACGATAAGCGACAAGCAGCGGATACAAACATTGATGGATTTGGAGGACCGCCGGTCGCTGTAACCAAAAGGCATCATCCTATCACCCATACTTTTAGCAAAAGAAGGAGCGATTCAAAATGAGTTCATCCATCCTGAACAGCCTTATGGCACCTCCCGATCTTACGGATTGCCGGAGAATATTGTGCGTTCAACCCCATCCCGATGACAATGAAGTAGGCATGGGCGGAACGATTGCCGCTTTTGCGGAGAAGGGTTGTGAGATTCATTACTTAACGGTAACCAATGGGGATTTGGGCAGTAGTGACGGCCTGATGTCCCATGCTGAGATTGCCAGGGTCCGCTCTCAGGAGCTTGAAGCGGCGGGACGCTCGCTTGGAGCCACAGTGTTCCACCAATTGCCGCACGGAGACGGCACACTGGAGCATATTCCGGCGCTGGCAGCGGAGATTGCCGAAATCATCCGTACCGTTCAGCCGGATGCAGTATTCTGCCCTGATCCATGGCTCCCCTATGAAGCCCACTATGATCATATTATTACCGGACGGGCAGCCGCCCAGGCCTTCTTATCCTCGGGATTGCCGCTGTATCCCCGGGGAACGGATACACAGGCCTGGCAGCCGAGAGCAATTGGCTTTTATTTCACGGCAGAACCCAATACCGTTATGGATATTACTCATTTCTTTGACCGGAAGTTCGCTGCTATGGCCCTTCACAGCAGCCAGTTCAATGAGGACACGCTGGCACTATACAACCTGTATTTCAAGAAGAAAGGGCTAGAACTTGCAGAAGGAAAGGAATTCGAGCTCGGCGAAGGATTTAAGGTGCTGTCACCGCTTCATCTGCATTGCTTCGTAGATGCCGGGCGGGTATAAATTGCCTCATGGTCAAGCCCTCCCCATTGATTAACTAAATCTCTCAGTATACTATGTTCTGGTTTGTCCTTATCATATGTTATAATACATTCACCCTAAATATTATGTTTATACGATATGATCTGAAAGGAATCAAGCGATGATTATTCCAGCTCCGGAAGTGAATTTTACGGCTTCACCTTTTTATAATCCCATTCTCAAAAATGTGGTCATTCTCGCCACCGGCGGTACGATTGCCGGCAGTGGCGAAGCGCATAAAACGTTAAATTACGAGCCCGGTGCTCTGCCGATACAAGATTTGCTGGACAGTGTTCCCCATCTGGAACGGGTAGCGAATTGTGCGGGAGTGCAGGTCAGCAATCTGTGCAGCGCCGACATTACAAGCGATCACTGGTTGACCTTGGCAACTCTCATCAATACACTTGCACTTCGCGAAGATGTTCATGGGTTTGTCATTACACATGGTACGGATACTCTGGATGAAACCTCATATTTCCTGAATCTTGTAATCAAAACCGACAAACCGGTTATCATTACCGGCTCCATGCGTCCGGCTACAGCGATCAGTGCGGACGGCCCGCTGAATTTGTATCAGTCAGTAGCCTTGGCGGCCAACCCGGAAGCTGCCGGTCAGGGCGTCATGGTTGTTTTTGCGGAAGGGATATACAGCGGACGGGATGTGCAGAAGGTCAACACCTTTAAGGCGAATGCCTTTGATGAGCGGGATTTCGGATGTCTAGGCTACATGCGGGACAGCCAGGCTTTTTTCTATACCCGGTCGCTCAAAAAGCATACGACCGCTGCCCAGTTTGACGTATCTGCACTGGTTGGGTTGCCGGAGGTGTCCGTGGCTTACTTCCATGTGGATGCTAATCCGGGAATTCTGGATTATCTGGCTACCATCTCCAAAGGTATCGTTATTGCCGGAGCAGGCGGAGGAATCTATAGCAAACCTTGGATTGATAAGGTCGGGGAGCTTAAAAATAACAATATCCCCGTTGTCCGCTGCTCGCGGATTTCCAGCGGTATTACCTTGAAGGATTCCTATATTGACCTCTCAGCCAATTCGATCCCCTGCAACAGTCTGGTACCGCAGAAGGCCCGGATTCTGCTGTCGCTGGCGCTGACCCAAACGACGGGTTATGAGGAAATTGCCACAATGTTTAACGAATACTAAGCTGGAGGTGCCCCGCAAGCCATGGAATGGCGGCTGGGGCACCTTTTTTTACGGGACAGGACTAACCTCTTCTTTGCCGCCATTTACCGACGATCAGCAGGAGCAAAGGCAGGGCCAGCATATTTACCGGTAGCGCAAACGGTACCCAGTATCGCAGCAGATAATTCGTAGTGGACTCGGTCACGTTCTGGGGAATGAGCGCAAATGCGAACATAACCGGAGCAATGAACCAGATCAATAGCCTCCAGTTACGGACATGCAAAAATTGGGCGGTTCCATAACTGGCAACGAAAAAGTAGACTGACAATTTAATGAACACACTAGATATCCATATCACGACAGGGATAGCGTCGAAGTTATCGATAAAACCAAACAAGGATATCATTTGAGTCATTTCGAAAAAAGGATACCACATGTTCGGGGACAGGCTGACACCAATAGTGACAATGACCATAACCGAAGTGACCAACACAATAAAATTGGCAGCGAGCACCGCCCCAAAAGCAAAGGGTGCTCCCTTGCCGGGCTGCCGCAGAAATGATGCGAGCATAAGATACTCCACTGAATGTCCCAGATAAGATGCGGGAGCCAGGGAGCCTTGTATAATTCCCTTCACTTGGCTGTCAGCATATATCGGTAAAATATTCTTCAAGTGAATGTTGTTGACGTTGGCGACCAGGACCAGAACCACCATGATAAATATGATAGGTCCCAGAAACTCACTGCAACGGCCGATCCCCTCGATTCCTCCTGCAAAAGTCGCATAGACAATTAATAGCACCATCAGGAGAATGATCGCTTCTTTGGGCGTCCCTTGGAGCAGCATAATTTGTACCAGATCGGTAAATTGCCGGAGGACAATGGGAATAATCGTATACCACTGGACTAGATAGATCACCACGATTATTTTACCCATCCATGAACCAAGAATCACTTGGCTGTACTCCACTAAAGTCTGCCCCGGATATAGATGAGCGGTTTGTGTCGCCAGCAGGGCAACCAGCAAGGCAATGCAACCTGCCAATATCATGGAAATCCAGCTATCCTGTTTGGCAGCTTGCAGGCTCGGGGTAAAAGTCATAACCAGCGTCATTCCCAGATCCATACTGAAGATGAGCCAGAAGACCTGCATACCTGATATTTTCATCTTCATTGTAAGCATCCTTTTCAGTGTATTGGGCTGCTATTCTCTTAAATATGACCTTCCCTGCGTTTTTCCCATCCGTTCCATATCTACGTCAACCTTTATACTTACAGGCACATCAGGAAAGATATCGTTCCATTTATCTTTTGTTTTTTTCCAATAGTATGGATGCTCAATGTGAACTTCCTTTCCAATACCGAAAATATCTGACTTCTCCTCTTTTTGCAGATGAGATACCATGCTTTCAAATCGGGCTGCTAGTTGATCTGAAAACATTTTTTCTATTGTTTTCTTATCATCCACACTGTTAAAATCTAATCTCGAATCATTAGCTACCACTCTGACTGTCGTATGAAAAGAAACCGTGACCTCAGGAATTTCACTTTGGATGGCTGTGCTTACGTTCACACTGCTCTTTAGGGTTTGCACGCTAATGGTTCCGTTGTACTTCTCATCCTCTGGGGTTGCCTGAATGGTAAAACTCATTCTGTTGTTCTCTCCGATCCACCAGCGCAGTAGCTCCAATTCATCCTGCGGCAAAAAACCAGTAAGTTTGTTCCCCGCATAGACTGCTGCATGATCAATTGCAAATGTTTCTTTATCCCTGTCTTTATTCATTATCCGGATAGCAGCTGTTACAGGTGATATCCCTTGAGTGGAGAGGGCGTTCAGAAATCCATCCATTTTTATGGAAAAGCTGTTTTTTTCGGCTTCTATTTTACTTATTCCAAGACCCGGTATAAGCTCAAGCGGATACATCTGATTCAAAATTTCTTTGGCCGAGCTTCCGTATGCCGTTAAAACGTAACTGTTATACCGGCTCTCAGGGAACCGCGAAAACATGTCCAGAACCTGATTCACTCCTTGCTTCGCATAGTGCTCCCCGATAATGAAGACTTCCCTGTGCCCAAAATAGATGAACCGGGACATTTGTTGCTGCAGCCGGTCTATGGCTTCCAAGGAATCTTTACCTTTGGCCGATACAACAACCACTGGTTTCTGACCCCCGCCTCCAGCCTTCAGTGTACTGGGCATTCCGGATGGAAGCGCAATTTGCAAGGTGACTTCAATCTGACCATCTTCCATAAGATCTACACCGCTGGCCATTACCAAGGCGAGATCATCCATCTCTTTGCGGTCCCAGCAGCCTGTTGTCATCACAAGAATCACTAGAACAGACAGTAATCTCAACAGCTCCGAAGCTCTATATATCTCCCTAAGATTCATCCCAGTCACCGCCTAATATGCTTTTGACGTTTTCGCATTAACGTCCACGGTGCTCTTACCAGTACATCAGCTAGTCCGGACAGGTTGAGCGGTGCAATCGGAGTCATATAAGGGACTCCAAAGGAACGCAAGTTAACCAGGTGAATCAAAAGAGCGAGCAGACCAACGCCAACCCCGTATAACCCGAAGGCTGCTGCAAGCAGCATAAGAGGAAAGCGAATGATACTGATCGCTTGGCTCATTCCGGGATTGGGTATAAGAAACGAGGCGATTCCCGTTATGGAGACGACAATGATGATCGTAGCCGAGATGATACCTGCCTGAACAGCAGCCTGTCCAATGACAAGTGCTCCCACTATACTGATAGTCTGACCTACGGGCCGTGGTAGACGAATGCCTGCCTCGCGCAGTGCCTCAAAGGTGACTTCCATGATCAATGCCTCCATAATGGCCGGAAAAGGGACCACTTCGCGTGCAGCGGCTAGACTCAAGGTCAGGCTTGTCGGTATCATCTCTTGATGGAAAGTCGTAATTGCAATAAATATGGAAGGCAGTGTCATGGCCAAAAAAGCAAACAAATATCGTAGCCAGCGCAGCGTCGTAGCGAATATAAATTTCATGTAGTAGTCTTCTGCCGTCTGAAATCCAAACCAGAAGGTGATGGGCAGGACCAGCACCATGGGCGATCCGTCTGTAATAACTGCCACCTTGCCCTCAATTAGTGAACCTGACACCAGGTCCGGACGTTGGGTTGCCTGAATAACGGGAAATGGGGAATACGTATGATCGCTGATCAATTCTTCAATATATCCAGACTCCAGCACACTATCCATGTCAATCTTTGATATCCTTCTTTTTACTTCATCAACCACACTCTGTTTTGCGATGTTCTCCAGGTAAACAATCATAATATCCGTCTGGGATATACTCCCGGCCTTAAACTTTTCTGTCTTGAGACGGGGAGTATGGAGCCGATGACGAATGAGTGCCAGGTTAATATCCATTTTCTCGATAAATCCATATCTTGGCCCCCGGATGACCGCCTCTGTTGACGGTTCCTCCAGAGGTCTGTTCAGTTTATCCTTCAGTTCAAAAGAAAAAGCCTGAGAGGTATTTTCGATGAACAAAACAGTTTCACCTCTGACAATACGCTGAACAGCCTCATTGACCGTTAAGATCACAGTGGGCTGGACGATGGATGAAAATTTGAATTTGAGTTGCTCATAGAGCTGGGAGGGATCATCCAGCGGTACAGCCTCTTTCTGCATTAAAGGTGTGAGAAAACCGTCATCCCACAACTGTTTGTCCACTAAAACTTTGAGAAACACCACCATACCGGGCTGGGATCCGAAAATTTGAAGCCTGCGCACAACAAGATCGTAACATTTGGAAAACTGCTGATTCATTGCTGCTTCGTTGTCATCCAGTGTCCCTGAGATCATCAAGTCCACTGGAGGTTCGGATTCTCTCAGCTTTTTGCCGAAAGGATTGTTCACTTTGGAATTGCTTTTCATAAACGATCCCCCTTTCAGCCTAATTTCCCCCATCCATTATTGGATTATTCAGATTATGATCCCATGTATTGGAACAGACAAACAGGACTATCTCATGAGATAGCCCCGGTACAATCGTTGAGGTATATTTTCCCGTCCTCCGTACATACTTCTTCCATAACTAACCTGTACAATACGGAAAGGAAGTGAAGAGGAATGAAAGTATTCGGTAAGACTCTTGCTTTTCTGTTAATCGTCGCATTATCCGGTGCCGTCCTATATTACGCCACCGCAATGGGTGGTTAGCTGAAATACTTAGTAACAATCTTCTCTGCCGTCCGGGTAGCCAGCGCTTGTGTCGTAAGAGTGGGGTTGGGGCCGCCGATCCCATTGAAATGAACACTGTTGTCGGCGATGAACAGGCGTTTGACTTGAAAAGCTTCGCAGTTCGAATCCGTAACATATCCCATACGCATTGTACTCTCCAGATGGAGCATGAAGCCGAAGGGGGTATCGGACCGGATAACTCTGCTTGCCCCTGCGTGGCGCAACGTCTCCGAAGCATATCTGGCTAGTTGATCGCGTCTCTTAAGCGTCTTGACGCTAGGGGTATAATGAATGACCGGTATGGGACCGTTCTCGTCTTTCAGAAACGGGTCTACCTCCACCCTGTTGCGGTAGAGCGTTTCATCATCGGTCAACAGCAGCATGGTCATGGTCCGGCTATAGTTCATCATCAGCTCTTTCAGCTGAGGACCGACCATCCGGCCGCGCATATCCCATGGTTCTCCCGGCTCCGGCGGGTTCAGGGCATCATATCCGGCTTCACTGAAACCATAGGTCAGGAATGACATCAACCCGGGGCTTAAGCACGATACCTGGAATATCCCTGTCCCCGGAATATCGACCCTTGCTCCCGAAGTATGGCCGATGTACGGATAGACCGCCGGTTGACCCATAATGCGCATAAGGTCCTTTTCCTCAAAGACCCCGCCAACCCAGTCAAAGCAGTGATTGGTTAAGCCTCTCCCCACCCATTCGTTTTTCGGCAGATCCGAATTCAACCAAAGACGCGGAGTTTCAATACAGCCTGCAGCCATGATCACGGTTCTGGCTGTAAGCTCTCCGGTTTCTCCTGTCCATGTATCCCGAAACTGTACACCAGTCGCTCGAATTCCTTCCTTGGGATCATGAGAAGTCAGAATTCGGACTACAAAGGAATTAGGACGGACCGCAACATTTCCGGTCTTAAGCGCGAGTGGAATGTAGCTGACTAAGGTGCTTCGTTTGGCGATTTTATCCACGGTGGGTCCAGCTGAGCAGCCATTGACACAATTTCCCTTCAAGGTACATCCTTCCATGTTGGACAATTGTTCAAGGGAGTACGCGGGGTCCATCAGATGCTCATTCGTGGGTAGAATGGCATTCGGATTGGGACGGTAGCCCGGAGTGGTTACATTAAGCGTTGGATTCAGCTGCCAGCCTGCCTTTTTGGCTCCATAGTAGAACAGCTCCTCCTTGGGCGTGGTAGGCGCGAACTGAACAGGCAATGTGGCCTCGGCTTTCTCGTAATAAGGCATCAGCTCCCGGTAACTGATCGGCCAGATGTCATCGACTGCTACAGGAAAAGCGCGCGGTGACTGGCCCCAGTAATGTTGAGTCGTTCCACCTACACCTGCTAATTGCCAGATATCCCCCTTCTGGCGCATAATTCGGTGCCACGGCGTTCGGCGCCGGTCGGCTGGCCCAAAACGGAACGTGCCTGACACCACATCATTCATATTGTTCTCATATGCATTGAAGATTCTTTTATAGATCCCTATATCCAGATCCTTATACTCCGAACTCCATTCACCGCCATGTTCCCTGTTCGGATTCTCCCAACGCTTGTTTCCGTACCAGGGACCCGCTTCCAGCACCAGTACCTTGAGACCCGCTTCTCCAAGTTCCTTGGCCGCAACGGCACCTCCACCGCCTGACCCGATCACAATAACGTCCGCATCGAACATAGTATCTGCACTATTCAATGGTGGATTCCCCCCCTTGGCGCTCAATGGTCAACATGTAGCCAAGAAGCGCCCGGTAGCCTGGAACCACTCCCGGATACTCCACCTGCTTCCAGGATTCAGGGAAAAATTCCAGTCTTCGTTCAGTTGGCGTCCTAAGCCGGGTCGTCCCGTATGCTGACCACTCAGAATAGTTGCCAAACATGGTTTGGCGGTTAAGAAAGTCAATCATATAACGGGTAAACCCCAGGTCGTTCCGGTAAGGAGGTGGCAGAATGCCGGGATCGATATTTCCTTGCTCCAGCATAGCGAGAACCCGAATCCGGTCAGCCTGGGATAAGGCACTGAATGGCCCGCTCTCCCAGAGCAGGTGATTCGGAGCATACTGCAGCTGTCCCGAGGCGGCGAGATAGGCAGCCCCGGCATTAAGCAAGCCTGAGGTGGAACAGGACAATGGAATGTCCGTCAATCCAAATCCCAAAACAAGGGAAAGGCTGTGATCCAGCTCCCAGATCATATACTCGTGGATACATAAATCGGCAGCCCCTGCAGAAAGCACTGGTGAATATGTTGCGGAGATCAGTGAATCAGGAATGATTGCTTCAACAAGAGCTTTAAATGTTGCAAGGATATGGGAATCGACTGTTGCAGTATAGATTGCAGACGGATGCATACTAATTCCCCCTTTAGTAACAGGTCAGGTCATTCAAATGAAAACTGCATCACCTATATCTATTCATCAGGGGGAGCTTTCAGACTCGCTTAATCAGCACTGAAGCCACAGCAAAAAGAGACCCCAAAAGCTGAACGCCAGCTTTTGCGAATCCCCTTCACTTTCATGATCCGACTATTTTGTAACAGTTTCACTTACACTTCCGGTGTTGAATTGAACTCTATTCCCGCCCTTGCCTCCCTTCCAGCTCTTCTGCCGCCTCCATCTGTGCCCTTACCCCAAGCATCTGAAATGGCTGTCTTCGCAATCTTCCGGATTCCCTGGCCTTCCGCTTCACCCCCAGCACATACACCCCGGAAAATAACACAACGAACATTACTCCCGCCGCGAGTCCCCCGCCCTGTCCGGGAACCAGCGGCATGCTTGCGAGAATCGCAACCAGGCTTAAGATTGCAATCCATGAAGTGTAGGGATAGCCGCGCAACCCATGTTGCCCCGTTAGCGGGCTGCCATGACGTCTGCGCAACCGATAATGACTGGCCATAATAATTACGTAGGAGAACAGCAGCGAGAAGCCCCCGGAGCTGACCAAAAAAAGATAGACCCCTTGCGGCAGCAGCATTCCCATCCAGAGACCTGCCAGCATCGCAGTCCCGGAGATAAGGATGCCCCGGAAGGGGATATCCGTGTGGTCCCGCATCCATATTGGGGTATGCCCCTCCTCAGCCAATGAACGGAGCATCCGGCCCAGGCCAAATACCGAAGCCAGCATTGTAGACAAAATTGCGGATACCAGCACAACATTCATCACAGTTCCGGTCCATCCCAATCCATACAGGCTTAGGGCAGATACAAAGGGACTAATCTGTTCAGACACGTCTGCTGTGGGCAAGAGCAGAAATAATGCAATCATTGCTGCCAGATATAATCCGACCAGGAGCATGATGGTATACCGGATCGCCCGCGGAATAGTTACTTCCGGATCGCCCGTCTCTGATGCCGCCAGTCCGAGCACCTCAAAACCGGCATAGGTGAACATAACCATAAGCATGCTTCCCGCGATTCCGGCAATCCCCCCGGGCATGAAGCTCTGTCCGCGCACAACACCAAGACCTGCCCCATCAGCACCTCTTGTACCGATTCCCGCTACCAGAGCCACGGCAATCAGTACAAAAGCGGCAATCGCTAGCAGCTTAAATGCGGCGAGTCCGCTCTCCAGCTTGCTCAGCCGTTCTGCACCCAATAGGTTAAGCAGTGTTACCCCCACAATAATCCCCGATCCAAGGAAGGCAATCGGCAGTGCGGGAAACCAGCCCCGCAGCAGGATGGACACCGCTGTGGCTTCACTGGACATCGCAAGCACAAGGCCTGTCCAATAGACCCAGCCTACCGTGAAGCCTGCACCGCGGCCAAATGCCTGCTCTGTATAGGTTCGGAAGGAACCCGTTGCCGGATAGGCTACTGTCATCTCCGACAATGCGGACAAAATGAAATAGACGAGAATCCCACCGATCACATAAGACAACAGTACAGACGGTCCTGCCGCACGGATGGCCACTGATGATCCCAGAAAAAAAGAGCCGCCAACCACCGTTCCCAGTGCAAGCATTGTCAGTCCCCACACCGTTAATCCTTTTTTATCCTGCCCCATACTGCAGCCTCCCCGGTTTTTTAAGAGAAGTATCTGCAACATGCTGGAGATTTACCCATGGAAAATAAAAAGGGCCGTGCCGGTTACGGTTACCCCGTTTCCGGTACGGCTATAGCTGATGCAACTTATGCGGCTCCCTCTGGTTCCTCAAACAGAGTTACGCAGTTTCTGCCATTGGCTTTGGATTGATACAGCGCATCATCACTAAGCTTGTAGAGATCCCCTTCGCGAACTTGGTCCACATGGATCGTGGCCACTCCAATGGAGACGGTTATGATTCCATATTCTGCACTCAGCGCATGCTCGATGCCCAGATCAGCTATGCTTCTTCTGATATTCTCCGCATAATCCTGTGATTGCCGCGGAGTGTAGCCGCTGACAAGGATACCGAACTCTTCTCCGCCCAGACGGAACGCGAATCCATTCGAACGTACCGACAGCTCTTGCAGCAAGCTTCCTACTCTACGTAATACTTTATCACCTTCATAATGCCCATAGGTGTCATTATATTTCTTGAAATAATCAATATCGAGCATCATGTAAGTCAGATATTGCTGCTTCGCTGCAGCTTCTTCCACTTCAACTACCAGCAGCTTGTTGAAATATCTGCGGTTATACAAGCCTGTCAGCTCATCAGTGATAGATATCTTTTCAATCAGCTGAATGTACTTATTCAACTCTTCATTATTCAGCTCCAGCTCCTTGGTGCGCTCAGCTACCAGATCCTCCAGGTGCTCTTTATGCTTCAGGAGCTCTTGCTCTGCCTTTTTCCGTTCGGTGATATCCTTGACGGTCCCCTGAATAGCGGGCCTGTTCTTGTAGTTGATCCGTGTGACCTTGTGGATCACAATCACCTCACGGATCTGATCTTTGTGGATTAATTTGGTTTCATATTCAAAAGGGGCCTGCTTCCCCTCCACCCTTCTTGCATAATAATGCATTACCTTCTCCCGTTCTGGAAGACTTACAAATTTCACAAAAGGCTGGCCCACCATTTCTTCCGCCACATAACCAAGCATTTGCGCCAAAGCCTCATTGACGTATTTGCATATTTCGTCTTGGGTAATAAAGACTCCGTCCTGCAAATTGTTAACCAGTTCCCGGTACTTTTCCTCTGAGCGCTCAAGCTCGGAATACAGAGTGGCATTTTCCAGCGAAAAGACCATTTCCCGTGACAGCAAATTAATAATCTTCATTCGTTGCTCGGTGAATACACCCGTCATCAGGCTGTTTTCCAAATAAATCACTGCTATGGTCTTGTTCTGATTGATCAGCGGCATGCAGACCATCGATTTAGGCCTACATTTGACAATATAAGGATCATTTACAAATGGTGTTTCGGAGAATGCATCATTATAGATTACACTTTCGCGGCTCTCGACCACCTGATTCAGGATAGTGTACGGCAGTTCATTATATTTGGTCCGATCATGTACAGCAACAGTAATCCTGTCTTCAGCCGGCCGGTACTCCCCTTCGACGAGCAGGTTCGTTGCGGAGGACATCACAATGCAGCCTCTTTGCGCGCCGGCATTCTTAATGACGATTTGCATCAGGGCTTCCAGCAGATTGTTCAGCTCAATTTCCTTGGAGATCGCCTGTGAAGCCAGAATCATGGAGTTCAGATCCAGGCTTTCCGTGTAATCCGATACCATATGGTTATACATGAGTTCTTTGGTATGAATTCGTGTAATCATCTCAGGGTACCGTTCTCCCAGAAAAGCGATTTTCCCTTTCGCACCCCAGACCGAATAATAATACTCTGCCTGCCTCAGCAGGTAACCCGCGAATTCTTTGAAATCCTTGCGGTTATAAAAACGGGCAGCCAGCTCATTGCATAGCGCCTTGTAACGTACAAATCCCCCCCGCTCACTGGCCTCGATGGCCTGATCATAATACTGACCCGCTTCATCGTCACGTCCAGCAATTCTGGCCCATTCGGCCTTCATCAGCAGCTCATGCTGACGGAAGGTTTCTGGCGCATGTTTGGCCCACTTGAGTACCCGGCGGTACTCCTTGCGCATTCTCGCTTTGGCCTGCCTCTTCCGGTTTGCCCCCAGATCTTGATAGGCATAGGCCAAATTCAAGAAGGTGTAGAGTGCGAACTCTTCCATAAAAGCTGAACCGGCAAGCGTACCGATGATCGGGTAAGCTTTGTCGATATAGGCCAGAGATTCGCTATAGTTCTCATAGGTGAACAGCAGTTTTATTTTATAAATATAGTAGATTGCGATTCCGGAATAATATTTGGCGGCCTCCAGCTCCTCCAGATAGGCTGCTTCACTAAAGTCAGAGCTGTCCAAAGATAACCGGTCCTTCAGCTCCCCCGACAGATTCAGCAGATATTGCCGGGACAGTTGTGCGGTGGCTAAGGCTTCTTTGTATTTCGTGTTCTCAATCATGGCAATCATTCTGCTGCTCTCCTGCAGATTCGCGGAAATATCCATTCCCGGATTCCAGAGATTCACGTAGAAGCAGGAATGGGCCAGATAGAGTAAATCTCCTGTCCGGAGACTCGCCTCAATAGAGGTTGTGTACCACTCATGCAGTGTATCCCAAGGTTCGGTCCAGGTATGACAGAACAGCGTATATAGAACATGCGCCGCTCCTTTCCACTGCAGATCGCCAAACTTATCATTGATTCGGATGCCCAGACGACCATAGTCAAAAGCTCCCTTAGAATCTCCGAACCCGGACAGCAGCATGGCATAGCCGATGAACGCGAGCGCGGACTCTGGGGCATTTCCATGCTTCAGGGTAAGACCCACCTTTTTCAGAACAACCAGTCCGAATAGTGAGGTCTCACCGGAAATAAAAGCGGGAGGAATAAAGTTGATCAATAGCCGCATTACCAGCTTCATTTCCGGATCTTTCATCTCTGCAGCTTCAAAAATATGATCGGCCGTTTTTCCCCGCAGCGCAGCTTTGATCTTCACAAGTTCAATAAGAACCGATGCCATGCCTACCCGGGCAGGGATATGAATGCCAAGCGCAGATAAACCTAGCCTCCCTGAAGCGATAGACTCTTTCATCATTCCCAAATACATGTAATGGTTGGCCTGCATTTCATAGATATGGGCGAGCGCTATTTTGTCTCCGGTATGATTGATCAGAACGGCACCTGCTGAATCGGCGGCTTCTACCTGATGAGTAAGATATCCACATTCCGTATATAGCCGGTAAATCTCTGAAGTCTGTGTCTCGTCCTCTTCCCAAGATGTCTCTCCCAGCAGCCGGATATTGGCTTCCAGCAACCGGAACGCCGAGTCATAGCCGAAGGCTGCCTTGGCCTTGCGCGCAGCTCTTAGATTAATCCTGATCACTTCATCGATTTCCGCCTTGCCGGACAATCTGTCCAGTCCCTTGTTCAGATGTGCGGCAATATCTACGATAATCGCCTCAATCTCCTCAGAACCCAGGCGCTTAAGCAGCAAGCGGCCAATGGCCAGATGCAGTGCAGCGCTTTCCCCGCCGTCAAGCATCTGGTAGAACGCCTGCTGAATCCGGTCATGCGCAAATTTGAACCGGATGTCCAGACGCTGCAACACCTCTTCCTCCGGTGCTGAGAGAAAGCTGGTCATCCGGGCATACCGGTAGTCGTCGGGTAAGATGTACTCCTTCTCCACTGCTGTAGCTATGGCATGAGCAATAACCTCAAGCGGTTCATCCGCAATCAGAGCCAATATTCCAAAATCGAATACATTCCCCACCACGGCGCTAAGCATCAGAATTCTCCGCACCTTCTCCGGTAGCTCCTGCTGCTTCAGCATCAGAAAATCGACGACATTTTCGTTGACTGGCAAGCTCATAATCCGTTGAAGCTGCCAGGTCCATAATCCTTCCGACTCGTCAAAATACAAATACCCGTTCCTGTACAGATCCTTCAAAATCTCATAGACAAAAAAGACATTTCCTTTGGTCCGCTTATATATCACTTCCGTAAGTTCCGCCGCCCGGGTCACTGTAGTGAATAGAGTATCAGCAATCAGACTGCCTACCTGTGATGCTGATAGGGAGTTAAGAATAATTGTCCCAACCTCATGGGTATTCGCTAGATTGGATATCATACCAAACAACGGATGTCCCTCATGTATTTCATTCTGCCGGTAAGAGCAGACAATGAGGACCTTCTGCAACTGATGACCCATCAGCTTCTCAACAAGCTGCAGACTGGAATAATCCGCCCATTGCACATCATCCAGAAACAGCACTAAGGGTTTCTCGTTATGGGTAATTCCTTCGATGAACCTGGCAAAGGTAAGGTAGAAGCGGTTGGTTTCTTCTGCCGGATTCAACGTCTCCATCTCCTGCTGGATACCAATCCAGGCATCGAGCTCAGGGAGCAGACCGGCAATTTGATGACCATTTCCGTCCAGAGCTTCCGTTAAGGTCCGCTTGATATCAGCCTTGTAATCCTCATCGTGACTGTCCATCAATTGGCTGAGCAACCGCCGAAAAGCCTGAGTAATGGCGCTATAGGGGATGTTCTGGTTATACTGGTCGAACTTCCCTTCAGCAAAAAGCCCCTTCTCCTCGCTTATGTACTTGTGCAGTTCATGCACCAGCGCTGTCTTGCCCACCCCGGCATCACCGGTAATCAGCATCAGCTGTGTACTGCCACTGACACTTCTGCGGAACGACTCCACCAGGGATTCGAGCTCTTGCTCGCGTCCATATAACTTTTGAGGAATCCGAAAGATATTCAGCCGGTCTTCTGCACCGATTACAAAGTTATCCTGCCCAGCCAAACATTTATTTAAGTCCGCTTTTATCCCATATGCGCTGCGGTACCGGTCCTCTGATGACTTCTCCATTAACTTCATAATCACTGCTGAGAGACTGCTTGAGACCTTTCCTCCGGTTGCTTTGTAAGGAGGAACGGCTTCCTTCGCAATAATCGAATAGATTTGCTCCAACATTTCCCCGGCATCATAAGGCTTTTTCCCGGTCATCATCTCGTACAGGACTACGCCCAGGGAATAATAATCGCTGCGATAATCAATATTGCGGTTCATTCTGCCCGTCTGCTCCGGTGATATATACAGCAGGCTGCCTTCCAGTACACCATTGTTCTGAAAATCCCGCTGCTCCCTCGACAGCTTCACTGCAAGATCGAAATCTATGATTTGTACAAGATTCTGATCCCTGTTCCAAATGATATTGGAAGGCTTGATATCCTTATGAATAACATTCTGTTCATGAATGCTCCCCAGAATATCCACGATACGGACCGCCAGCTGTAAAAGTGACTCGGGCTCCGGATGATCCTCCGCCATAATCCGCTTGAGCGAACGTCCGTGAATATCCTCCAGCACCATAATGTAAGAATTATTCTGCTCCTCCAGCCTGTAAGGCTTGATGACACCTGTTGTGTGATCACTCAGCTCCTTCAGCAGCTTGTACTCCTGCTTGAACCTCATCACCGCTTCCGTACCGGCATATTCCGGCTTTAGCACCTTCAGGATTACCGGTTCACCGGTTACGGAGTCGATGGCCCGGTATACGGATTTTATATATTGATCGGAAATCGTCTCCAGTATCTTATATTGGTCAAACACAACCATGCCCACTCCACCTTTAGCTCTGTTCTCCCGTCACTTCAATATCCGCATCAAATTTAAAAATATAGGCAGCAATCAGCCAGATAATCCAGCAGTTCAGCCCAAAAAACAGATAACCGAAATACCCCAGGACAGGCATCTCGGAGAAAATATGAAATTTATCCAAGTAAGGTACAGAGTACTTCCAATAGTTAGGATTGGTTGGCAGAGAATCATGGAACCACTCACTGCCGAAATTCCAGAATTCCCAAAAGAATCCGTTAAACAGCGTGGCAAGCCCGATCAGTATGACACTGGACCAGTCCCCGTTCTTGGCCGGAGTAAATGGCGTCCAGAATCCTACAAGCGCCATAGCCGCTGAGAGCATCGGTACAAGTGCCACCCACAGCACCCAAAACAGCAAATACGGATAATACCCCATTCCAAAAGCGAGGATCAGTCCCAATCCATAGTAGAGGATCAGAAAAGTCGGGGAGACCTTGAATTTCGGACCATGACTATAGCGGTTCCTGAACGCGCTGAAAGTCTTAAGCAGCAGATACCATTCAAAGATTGCCGGAAGCACAGTTGTATACGACAGCGAGAACCAAAACACATTGCCAAAGTTCGAGAACACCTTACCATTCGGATAATACCAGTTCTCAAGCACGAAAAAATTAAGATATTCAAAAGCAAACCAGCTAAAGCAGGACACTACAGCCAGAAGCTGCATCACATGGGGCTTCCGCGAAATGATGGATGCGCCTTTATTTCTTTTATACACCAATCCGTCCAGAATTAATATGAACGACCACCATAAGGGTACAAAAGTATAGGATTCGAGTGAAACAAACAGTTTGACCCGGGCCCACATCAGGAACCAGCTGACAGCAAGCACAGGCAGACTCCACCAGAACCAGACAGGAAAAGGAGTGGACCCGTTCTTCGGTACAGGTGTATCCTGGACCTTTTTGAAGCCACACCAATAGGGGAAGACCAGAACCAGTGTGATCATCAGGGCAACAATGCAAGCCAGTGAAAAGTACAGCAGGCTGAAGCCAGGGTCCGCCTCTACCTTTTGAGCAGGAAAATCGCCATATCCCGGCGGCATCCCCTTCCACTTGGCTATACTTCCCAGAAATGGAAGCAGGAAGATCAGAGCAAACGTCAGGATCAGGAAGACAGTCTTATTTTTTTTAATCATGGCGGAATCCCCTCTTATAAATAAAAAGTCGAATTTTGTTGACAAACAAAACTATTCGATATTCACCCAGATTATTCCTGCCTGGTTTATTGCCATTCCCGCCATTTTCATACGAACTTGGAAAACAGATGTAAAAGGCGTTCACGCGGCCAAGGATTATGGCTGTGAACGCCCATTTGATATACATATACTGTGGTTTCTTACTCCGCCTTGAGGAAGTGCTCAAGCACGCTAACAATCATCTCATGGTCTTCCTCCCCCGATAATCCAGAGACTGAAATGCTACCTACCGGGCCTGCATTCCTGATAAAGATAGGGAAACACCCGCCTTCGGCGGCATACTCCATCGGATCTACAAAGGCATTGTCCTGAATCGTTGTGTTCCATGATTTATACAGTACATGCATATAGTAAGAACAATGGCCGAAATGATTGACTGTATTTATCTTGCGGGCAATCCAGCGGTCGTTGTTCGGGCCGGTATCATCCATTTTGGCGTGGAACAGGACTATGCCATTCTTGCGGATATCCACCACGATCTGCTTATTCAACTCCACAGCTCTCTCTACAATGGCGTTGCCCAGCCGGATGGCTGTCTGATTCGAAAATGTACTGAACTGCAAATCCCGTTCCTGCTGCAAAAGCTTATCCAATAATAAGGTATAATCCTCCAATGTTGACACTTCCTCTTCGTAGAGTTTCCTGTTTCAATTCTTATTCACCCAGCAGGCTCATCCGCATCCATCTGTACAGGCTAATCTTCAAATGCTGTCTTTAACACAGGGAGTCCTAAAAAGCCTGCATACCGCTCAGCGGCTTGCATAATTTTCGCTTCCCATTTCTTCTCCAGAGTCTTGAAGGTTCTGAACCTCAGATCAACGCCTTTAGTCTTGACGGTTCGTTTCCAGGTGCCGATAATCTGCCCGCCTGCGGCAATCGTTGGCAGAAACACACCATTATTACCCGGCACGATGAGCGGGGCTGTCTCTGGTTCAAGTACAGCGCTACGGTCACTATACCCGAGAACATATTCATCGAAACCGGGAAGCAAATGAACCTCAGAGAGGGTTGGTGTCTGTCCTGCAGTTGAAGACGGACTCCAATACTCAGTACCTGTGAGGACATTGGTCTCAAATTTGCTCTTGACCGTATCCAGTCCTGCTCTGGCCTCCTTTAGCGACAACCCTGCCCACCATGCAAAATCTTGTACGGTAGCCGGTCCGTGGGCTGTAAAATAGCGCAAGGCCAGCTCGGAGAGGGATTCCTCGTAAGACAGCTCCCGGGAATGCTCCACCCACCGGTCGAGCAGTACAAAGGTTTGCTGTTTCCCGCTGCGCGGCCCAAAGCAGATTAGTCCAGTGTACGCGCTGTGCCACAAGATATGATAACCGCGCTGTCCTCCAGTATGGATGCCCCCGGCCTCAAGCAGCGCAAGCAGGTCAGGCCGCCGTGCACTCTCGCCGTTCTTGAGTGCGTTATAGATGATCTTCCTGGCGCGTTCGAGGGACTTCTCATCCAGCTCCAGCTGCTCCATTCTTCGAACAGCCTGTCTTAGCAGACGCGGAGCGCATAGCTGCAGCATCCATTTCACATCCTCTGGCGGTACGAAATGAATCGTTCCCCGCAGCGTCCAGGTTAGCGCAATCTTCCGCTCCGCTACTGCCTGTTCTACCTGGACCAGCGTGGCTGAAGGCGTTCGCAGGCCGATCGCCCACACGGCCTGCAGATAATCCTGGGCCTGTAAAGCCCCTAATCTTCGGACAACCTCCTCCGGCTCCATTGAGGCAGAGCTGTGAATGAACTGATTAGCCAGTCTTCGGACTGCGATGTCTGTATTCACGATATCCAGCCTCCTTATGCCTCAGGTCACAATGATACGGGTGAATCTAGAACGTTCTATCCAAACCTCCAGCACATAAGTCCCAATACTTTCCTTAAGTATATTGAAACTGCCTGCAGATTGTCTATCTATAATCAATCGTATATTTCTACAATGGACAAGCACATGATATAGTATGGAAATAAAGCGTTTGCCTTTACATTAACCTTTGTGAGGAGTGAAGCCTGTGGCGATTAATGTGTATTTCAATTTTAACGGAAATGCCCGTGAAGCTGTAGAGTTCTATGCCGAAGTATTTGGAACGGAGCCACCGCAGATAATGACATTTGGAGAGTCGCCTCCCGACCCAGCCCACCCTCTTCCCGAGGAAGCCAACCCTCTCGTAATGCACGCCATGTTGTTCATTGACGGAAGTCCAGTGATGTTCTCGGATGTTTTCCCCGGTACGCCTTATACTGAAGGGAATAACATAAACCTTACTCTAATGAATGCCGATACCGGTAAAATCAAAACGTGGTTCGATAAGCTCAAAGAAGGCGGTACTGTAATCATGGACCTGCAAGAAACCTTCTGGAGCAAATGCTATGGCAGCCTGAAAGACAAATTCGGGATCATCTGGCAGCTAAGCCACGAAGGCGGACAGAGCGGCGACAACGCTTAACCTGTCTTCCCGATCCTCCGGGTACTATAAGGATATAGGTCTCAGAACGATTCATGAGATGCTGTATCCTTTTTTCATGCAAAAAAACATCGCAAATACTATTTTTTTATGCGCTTACATGACAATCTGTGTTTTAATAAGAATACCGTTATCGGCAAATTCCGCTGTAAAGGAGCCTACACGAATGGAAATATCCGCCTTTTTGCTGCCCAAGGACCAGGTATCATTCATTACCTCCTCCATCACCATGCTGGAAGCGTTGGAACAATTGGAGAATCATTATTATTCTGCCATCCCCATCATTGATGAAGAAGGTAAATATGTGGGAACCTTATCTGAAGGAGATCTGCTGTGGAAGCTGAAGGATACGGCAGGATTAAGCTTTGAGAACATGCGGGAAGTAACCGTAAGCGATATTCAGCGTCATGTTCACAACGAAAGTGTCGAGATTCATGCCCAGATGGAGGATATGCTCACACTGGCTGCGGATCAGAATTTCGTCCCGGTTGTTGATGATCAGGGCATCTTCCTGGGTATTATCCGCCGGAAAGACATTATCGAATATTACACCCGCAATATTACTGATTAGCTGACATTCATGTTCAATCTTATACACAAGCAGCGGCTGTGCAGTCCCGGGTGGGACGGCACAGCCGCTGCTTGTGTGGGCAGGTCTAACTAGACACCGATTTACAGTTCAGTCAGGATAATGGTGCCCTGCGGAGTGATGGCCAGGGTATGCTCATACTGTGCAGACAGGCCGCCATCGATCGTGCGGGCAGTCCACCCGTCTGCATCAATCTTAGTGCGGTAACTTCCGGTATTCAGCATCGGTTCGATGGTAAATACCATACCTTCTTTGAGTCTTGGTCCCTTCCCTGCGGGTCCATAATGTGGTACCTCAGGCCCCTCATGCATTTCGGATCCGATGCCGTGACCAATGAAGTCACGTACGACGGAGAAGCCGTTCGATTCGGCATATACCTGTATCGCATGGGCAACATCCCCGATCCGGTTGCCGGCGACAGCTTGCTCAATCCCTTTAAATAATGACTCTTTAGTCGTATTCAGCAGTTTCTCCGCCTGTTCGCTGATATTGCCGATAGCGTAGGACCAGGCTGAATCCGCAAGCCAGCCATTCAGATTCACAACCATATCAATGGTTACGATATCCCCGTCTTTCAGCTCCTCATGCTTCGGAAATCCATGGCAGATCACATCGTTTACAGATGCGCAGGTCGCATAAGGATAGCCGTGATAACCCTTTTGCTCGGGAGTAGCTCCTTGGGAGAGAATAAACTTTTCGGCAAACTGGTCGATTTCCCAGGTTGTGATTCCCGGCTTAATGATTTGAGCGATTTGCCGGTGGCATTCCGCAAGGATTTTGCCGGCTGCCCGCATTTTTTCGATCTCTTCCATCGTTTTCATGATGATCATTCATTTCGCCTCTTCTGTACAGAACACATTACTTACAATAATGGCTCTTAGTTATGGTTTGGTCGTTCATCTCTATATTATGAAATATATTCGCCAAAAATCCAAATTTAATCTGAATCCTTTCAAAAAAAGAAACGAACCCTCTCTCCCTATAGAGAGATACGGGTCCGTTTCCTATTCTCGTTAAAGAATCAGTCGTGGAAATTAAGTCCAGACGTAACCGCCTTTACGTATCCGCTGCGGATCACAAAGTCCCCGAAATGCTCACCGGTTAAGCGCTCTTTGGCATAGTGGCGGATGATCGGCGCAAGCGTCGCCAGAATTTCCTGTTCATCAATATTTTCCTTATACAGCTTATTCAGACGGTCGCCGGTAAAACCTGCCCCCAGATACATGTTATATCTGCCCGGAGCCTTCCCAATGAACGAGATTTCCCCTAGTGCCGGTCTGGCACAGCCATTCGGGCAACCCGTCATGCGGATCACAATTTCTTCATCCCGAAGCCCTGCTTCGTCGATGATCAGCTCCAGCTTATCCAGCAGCAGCGGAAGATAACGTTCTGCCTCAGCCATGGCCAATCCGCAGGTCGGCAGCGCCACACAGGACATCGAGCTGCGCCGCAGAGCCGTAAGATGTGCACCATCTGTCAATCCATACTGCTTGGCGAGTTCCGTGACCTTGCGTTTCTTCAGGCTGCTGACATTGCCGATAATCAGATTCTGATTAGGGGTCAGACGGAAGTCTCCATCATGGATTTTGGCAATTTCCCGCAGACCGGTCATGAGCTTGACGCTCTCCGTGTCATGAATCCGTCCGCTCTGGATATAGAGCGTCAGATTCCATCTGCCGTTCACACCCTTCACCCAGCCGTAACGGTCTCCGTTATGGTCGAAGTGAAAGCCTCTTGCCGGTTCCAATTCCCAGCCTAAGCGATACTGCAATTCACCGATAAACCACTCCAGACCATGGCGGTCGATGGTGTATTTGAAACGGGCATTTTTGCGGACCGACCGGTTGCCGAAGTCGCGCTGGATCGTAACGGTTTTCTCCGCCAGATCAATCATTTGCTCCGGCCGGCAGAAGCCGATGACCCGTCCAAGCTGCGGATACGTGCTGGTGTCGCCATGGGTCATCCCCATACCACCGCCAACCGTAACATCGAAGCCGGCCAGCTTGCCGTCTTCCAGGACAGCGATAAAGCCCAAGTCCTGGGAGAATACATCCACATCATTGGATGGCGGGACCGCGAGGCCGATTTTGAACTTGCGCGGCAGATAAACCGGACCATAGATCGGTTCCACGATAGCTCCGTCTTTGCTGTCCACTACCTTTTCACCGTCCAGCCAGATTTCATGATAGGCAGGCGTACGCGGTGCCAGATGATCACTGATCTTGCGGGCCCACTCGTAGACCTCGCCGTGAACCTCGGACTGATACGGATTGGGACCACTCATGACATTACGATTGACGTCACCGCAAGCGGCAAGGGTAGTCATCAGCGTATCGTTAATGGTCTTGATCGTCTTTTTCAAATTCCATTTGAGTACTCCATGCATCTGAAATGCCTGTCTGGTAGTCAGCCGCAAGGTACCGTTGCCGTATTTGTGGGCCAGCTCATCCATGACCAGCCATTGTGACGGGGTAGCCACACCACCCGGTGCGACAACACGCAGCATGAATTGATAGGCCGGTTCCAGCTTCGAACGCTCCCGTTCACTGCGCAAATCCCGGTCATCCTGCATGTAGCTGCCGTGGAACTTAAGCAACCGGTTGTCATCCTCAGGCAGCCCCCCGGTGATCGGGTTCTTCAGCGTATCCACCAGAGCTCCCCGCAGGTAATTGCTCTCAAGCTTAATATGTTCAACATCACTAGGCGGGCCGCCGATGGGCTTCACCACAGATTCATTATTCGCCATTGCTGCAAGTCTCCTCTCCCGCATTCCCTGTTTGTTAAGCTTTAATATACATCGCGCTGGTAACGCTGCTCCTGCTGCAGAGTGTCCAGATAAGCCGCTGCTGCTTCAGGGCTCAATCCGCCTTCCTCCTGAATCACACTAATCAGTGCTGCGTGGACGTCGTGGGCCATATGCTTTTCGTCTCCACAGACATATACATGGGCGCCTTCCTGCAGCCAGGAATAGAGTTCCTTGCTCTGCTCCAGAATACGGTGCTGCACATAGACTTTCTCCTCAGTATCCCGGGAGAAGGCTACGTCCAGCTTATTCAGTACACCGTCCTTCAGCATCCGCTGCCAGTCTGTCTGATAAAGGAAGTCCGTCACGAAATGACGGTCTCCGTAGAACAGCCATGTCTTGCCTTCTGCCCCTTGCTCTTCACGTTCCTCCAGGAACGAACGGAACGGCGCGACTCCCGTACCGGGTCCGATCATAATCACGGGCACATCCGGATTTGCCGGAAGCTTGAAATTCGGATTGTTCTGGATATATATCGGTAAAGTGTCTCCTGGCTGTACACGCTCCGCGCAGTGAACCGAGCATACACCATAGCGTTCTCGTCCATGGGATTCATAGCGTACCGCCCGTACAGTGAAATGAACCTCTTCAGGATTGGCATTATAACTACTGGCGATAGAGTATAATCTTGCCGGAAGCTTGCGCAGAATGGTTACGAAGCTACGGGCCGGGACATCCCATGGCGCGAAATCCTGAATCAGATCGAGCAGATCGCGACCCTGGATATATTCTTTTAGCTGGTTGGAACGGTCCGGAAGCAGCAGTTCATGAAGCGCCGGCGCTGCGGACAGCTTGGCTGCCTGCTCCAGCAGCGGCTTGGTCAGGACGGTTATTTCATAGTGGCGGAGAAGGGCCTCCTGCAGAGTGCCCTCTTCCCCCTTTTTGTTCAGAGGAACAGTTTCTCCGGAATTCCAGCCCATGGCAGCAATGATCTCCTCAACCAGGCGGGGGTGATTCTCGGGATAGACTCCAAGCGAGTCTCCAGGTTCGAAGGTCATGTTAGAACCTGCGAGCGACAGCTCCAAATGGCGGGTTTCCCGGTCCGAGCCGCGTCCGTTCAGATTCACATTCTCCAGCACCTCAGCCTGAAAAGGATGATTGCGGGAATACGCAGATTGCAGCGATTCCGCATGTTCAGCCGCGAGTACGGCCTCTTCAGCAATTACCGGGGCACCCTGGGCACCGTTAAGGGCGGTAATCACTTGTTCTATCCAATCAGCGACCGGTTCGTCATAGTCCAGATCGCAGTCCACACGCGGGCTCAGGCGCTGTCCGCCAAGCTCTTCCAGCTTCTTGTCGAAATCCTTGCCAGTCTGGCAGAAGAATTCATAAGAGGTATCCCCAAGAGCCAGCACTGAATATCTCAGATGATTCAGTTGAGGCGCTCTTTTGCTATATAGAAATTCGTGAAACGACCGGGCATTATCCGGCGGTTCGCCTTCTCCATGGGTGCTGACCAGAATCAGAAGATTCTCCACCTTCTTCAGCCCATTCGGCTTAAAGCTATTCATGGCAGATACGGTAACCTCGAAACCCTGCTCCTTCAGCTTGCCTGACAGGCTGGAGGCGAGACGCTGGCAGTTACCAGTCTGCGATCCGAAGAGCACTGTGATCTCACGGGAAACAGGCGGCTGGGCAATCGCAGTTGAAGCAGCAGCAACACCTGTACCGGATGCCGCAAGCACAGCCGGCACTGCAGTTGTTACAGTTGATGCGCCCTGCAGTGTCAGTGCAGATATATATCCGCCAAGCCAAATCTGCTGTGTCTGCGTCAATGACGGCAGAAGGCGGTTTAGAAGCTCCACTTGTTCCTCATTAAAAGGACTGTTCGTAACATGTAATTGCAACACTATCGACCTCTCCTCGCATGAAATCTGCTTCCCTCTTAACATCATGAATTCAGGCTATCACAATTATATGAAACGATCAACGAGGGATAATGCTGCTAAATTAATACTATATAACCAATAATTTCAATAAAACGCACAAAAGCCGGTTAAATCATAGTAAAAAGCTTTGATTTAACCAGCTTCATCATATTTAGTGATAACTTCTATTAGATAAAATGATATTAATTATTCGATAAATTTGTAAGAATTCAGCCATTCACATTCAAACCAGGGAGATTCCAGCCTGAAGGAATTATATTATCTTTTAAAAGATAAACGTGTCAGCGGTCCCTTCAGCAGATGATCCACCACGAGCAGTCCTCCGGCGTTGATCGCCAAATCTGCAAGGTTCAGAATGCCGCCCCGGCTACCGAAGACCAGAAAATCAGTCACCTGATGATAAATCACACGATCAAGGGCGTTCCCGATGGCTCCTCCTACCAGAAATCCGCTCGCTGCTTCCAGCAAAGGTCCGCGCAGCTCCCCCTTGTGTCTGTAATAGAACACCGCAGCAACGAAGACTATTGCAACTATAGCGAAATACTGGCCAAATCCCTGAAAAGAGCTGAACGCTGCACCACTGTTCTCGTAATACGTAAACTGCAGATGTCCGCTCCACACAGGAATACTCTCACCCAGCTGCATATGAGAGCGCACCGCCCACTTGGCCCCCTGGTCCGCAATAACGATCAATAGGGATATCAAATAAAAAAGCGTAATAGCCACCTCCTCTTCATTCTTTATAAATAAGCGTACTATTCATTCTCCATGCTCAGCTTATCACAGGAAGATCCAAGATTCATCCCTGTCACTCTTCTAAGGAACCACCCGGCTGGAGCGGCATATGTTTCATGTTACAACGGAAGGTGTATGGGTTATACATTCTTAGATCTGCGATCTGCAATCCAAATCGCATCAGGGAGGTAACAACTATGGATTACCTATCCGTATTAGTGAAACTTACAGCGGGATTCACCGGCTTATGGGCCATGACAAGATTGCTTGGCAAAAAGGAAATCTCCGCTTTAACGCCTTTCGACTTTATCTCTGCTGTAATTCTTGGCGATTTGGTAGGAAACACCATTTATGAGCCGGATAAGTCGGTACTGCTGCTGCTATTTGCTCTGGCAGTATGGACCGTGCTCTCCATTCTCTTTGAAAAGATCACACAGCGGGTCCGCAAGCTGCGCAAACCGCTGGAGGGTGAGCCGGAAATTCTCATCCGTGACGGTAAGCTTGATCTCTCCAGACTCCGCAAAAACAATCTGGACTTCGAGCAGCTGAGAATGATGCTGCGTGCGAAGGATACCTTCTCCGTAAATGAGGTGGCCTATGCCATTTATGAAACCAACGGATCGCTCAGTATCCTTAAGAAACCTGAATATGAGCCGGCTCCCCGCAAAGATCTGAACCTCGCGCCACAGAGCGTACAGCTCCCCCGCAGTCTCGTGGAAGCCGGTGTGGTACAGCGGGACACGCTGGCCAGTCTCGGCCATGATGAAACCTGGCTGCGCCGGAAGCTTCAGGAGCTTGGCCATCCGGATCTGGATTTAGTGGCATATGCGGAAATTAACGAGGAAGGGGACCTTGTCATCATTCGTTCCACCTCTCAGGATTCAAATCCCGGTGAATATTAATCATAGAATAAAAAAAACACGGGGCATCCCAAAGGATACTCCCGTGCTGGCCGGCTGCTGCAGAGAATATGCAGCAGCCGGTTTCCTATATTGATTTCTTTCGCAACATTTACCAGGCGTAGGCTTCCGGTGCCGGACGGCCCGGTCCCGGGAAGATCTCATCCAGCTTCTTCAGCGTATCTGCTTCGAGCACGATCTCGGTGACTCTGAGCGAATCTTCGAACTGTTCAATCGTCCGCGGCCCAATGATCGGTGCAGTCACAGCCGGATTAGCAAGTACCCAGGCCAATGCCACTTGATCCTCATGCTCTCCAAGCTCCTTGCAGAGCGCGGAGAATTGCTCCAGCTGGCCCCGGTGCTGCTCCAGTTTGGCCGAACGGGCGCTGCGTACGCCCGATTTGGACAGCGCATTACGTCCCAGCAAGCCGCCGGCCAGCGGACTCCATGGAATCACTCCCAGGCCAAGCTCCTGCGAAGCCGGAAGAACCTCCAGTTCCGGTGTCCGCTCCAGCAGGTTATACAGATGCTGCTCGGAGACGAGCCCCAGGAAGTGGCGTTCCTTGGCTTTTGCCTGGGCAGCGGCAATATGCCAGCCCGCAAAGTTGCTGGACCCGATGTAATCGGCTTTGCCTTGGGAGACCAGAATTTCAAAAGCCCCCCACAGCTCGTCCCAGGAAACATTACGGTCGATATGATGCATTTGATACAGCTCAATATGATCCGTCTGCAGACGTTTCAGTGAGCCTTCGAAATGCCGTCTGATCTTGTACGCAGACAAACCGGCACCTGAATTGGGACCGTCCTGCTCGTCGAACATGTCATTATAAACCTTGGTAGCCAGGACGACCTTCTCACGGCGGCCGCCTCCCTGCTGAAACCATCGGCCGATAATCTCTTCGGTCCAGCCGCGCCGGTCATTACCGCCATATACATTGGCTGTATCAAAAAAGTTAATGCCTGCGTCCAAGGCTGCGTCCATAATTCTGAAGGCTTCCTTCTCCTCGGTTTCCGGACCAAAATTCATGGTACCCAAACAGAGCTGGCTGACTTTTAATCCGGATTTACCTAAATAACTGTATTTCACTCGCATTTCCTCCCTTACAATCCTGATTGGTTGTCTGTTTCAACCTCACTATATACCTTAGAGTCTACTGTAAGGCAAGAGCTATTACAGGGTATTGTCCGGGAAAAGGACTTCACCCGACTTCAGCCGGATATCCACAATTGCCTGCAGTGTACTGGACAGCTCACCCGGCGGATAAGGCTTGGTCAGATAGGTCTTCACGTTCTCAAGCATGCTTTTATCTGTTTTGTCTAATGCCGAGGAGATCACAATAGGAACCTGTTCGGTCCGGGGATCATTTTTGAGCATACGGATCAGATCCCATCCGTCCAGCTCCACACCCAGCATCAGATCCACGACGATAGCCACAAAAGAGGAATTTATAGCCTGGTCGAATGCTTTTTGCGGATGATAGTGATGGGTGACCTGGAAGCCTTTGCCCTTTAGCTCCTCCGAGAGCAGCAGCGACAGACTGTAATCATCTTCTACAATCATCACATTCGGTTTCTCTTCCTTGTCCATTCCCCACTTGGCGGATTCTTCCACAGGTCTGCTGTCCTCTGCAATCTCTACAGGCAAGCTGAACCAAACGGTCGTACCTTCACCCTCCACCGACTCGATGCCGATAGCCCCTTGATGCTTTTCAATAATTTCCTTGCATATCGCAAGCCCCAGTCCGGTGCCACCGATCCGCTTGGATGCACTGTTGTCCACTCTTCTGAATTTCTGGAACAGCTGGCTAATCTGATTCTTGGGAATACCCAGCCCGTAATCCTGAATCCGCACGATAATCTGATTCGGCTCATTGCGGAGCAGCACCTTGACTTCATGGCTTTCCGGCGAGAATTTGATGGCATTGCTCAGCAGGTTGGTGAGCACCTGAATGATTTTGTCCCTGTCAACAGCCACCTCATCGTGTACAGCTCCGTCTTCCAGAAGGATATGATGAGTGCTGCTAAGTTTATATTGATCAATAACCCCAAGCACAATTTCACTAAGATGTGCTGTTTCGACGTGATACTGCTGTGTGCCTGACTCCATACGCTGCAAATCCAGAAAATCATTGATCAGCTCCGTCAGACGTTTCGCTTCCTTGTGAATCGTCTCCAGATATTTCAGCTGCTTCTCCGGCTTCATGGTTTTGGACAGCAGCAGCTCTGTGAAGCCAAGGACACTGGACAGCGGAGTCCGCAGTTCATGGCTGACCGTGCTGACTAGCTCGGATTTCATCAGATCAAGCTCATACTCCCGGGTTATATCACGGTGTACGAACAGCGTCCCTATCCGTTCTTTACGGCGAAGAACCGGAATCGCATAGACATCCACATGCTTAATCTCTTCGCTGCCCAGCGAATATTTCATGGTGCTGGAATCCACGGCCGCTTCGGACATCGCATGCTCATAGAACTGCCGGAGCTCAGTTGATTCGTTAGATTTACCGGTGAACGCATCCAGCCAATCCTCTGCAGAAACCAGTGAATCTCCAGTCCTGTCACTATAGCGGAACAACTGATTAAGCGCCTTGTTGATATGCTGAATTACGCCTGCGGTATTGACGAACTGAATACCTTCATTGACATTGTTGAGAATATCGCGGTTCAGCTTACGCCCGTGTTCGATTTCTTCATACATCATAAGCCGTTCGATCGCCAGTGCCACCCGGCTCATGAGCCCCTGAATCTCGCTCAGCTCTTCTTCAGTGAAGGTACGGCCAATCCGACTGCCGCAGAAGACGGCCAGAATCTCGTTACTGCTGCCTACTACGGAAGTGTAGTAATCGTAGCAATAGACTTCATCCGGAGATATGCCCTGTTCCCGAGGCGAGCCGGTTCTTTTGACAATATAGGATTTCTCCTCACCCAGCCGGTGCAGAATATCAGAATGATTATGATCGAGGTAGCGCTCCACATTCGCTTTCGGTACACCTTTGACAACGGCAATCTTATCCTTGACCAGAAGGAACAGACTGGAATCAAAACCATAGATCCGGTTCATGAACCCGCTGAATTTCTCGGCAAATTCCTGTTTGTCCAATGTGTAGGTGAGATCATGATTCAACTGGTTATAACGCTCCAGCATGAAGGTAGTCTGTTCCGTATTCTGGAGGGTAACCGCCAGCTGCTGCTGCACATTTTTCAGGGAGGTGATATTGTTCGCGATCAGGATATACTGGTAGACTTTACCCTCATCGTTCAAATACGGCATGACCATCATATGGAGCCATACAGAACCCTGATCTTCCTTCGCCAGAACTTCTGTTTCCCCGCTCCAGTCCCCGCCAGTCGATAATTTACTGATGATCTGCTCCACCTGAGCGGCGTCAATATTCAGAAGCTTGAATAACCGGAAAGGATGACCGATAATTTCAGAATTTCTGTAGCCTGTATAGCTGCTAAGGTTATCATTTGCATAAGTGAACAGCCCTTTTGCCGACAGAATGCCGACAGCCGAGGTCTGATCGAGTGCTTTCATCATGCTATTAATTTCGCTTAAAGAACGCTCCAGCTTGAACTGCTGGTCCTGAAGCTCATCCTGCTGGGCGTGCAGCTCTTCGTTCTGCATCGTCAGCTCTTCTTCCTTGTCCTGTATGCTGCGTGCCATGTTCAGGAAGGCCTCATACAAACGGCCCATCTCATCCCGCTTGTTCAGACTGCCCAGCAGAACCGCCTCACCTGCAGCAAGCGAATGAGCAGCCTCCTCCAGCCGGACAATCGGATCAATCAGAACCTTCAGCATCCGCCAGATCATTAAGGTAAAGAACAGAAGCAGGAAGGCACTGATCCCAAAAGCCGCAACGGTATAGCTGTCAGCCTTCCGAATGGAACGGTCTGCCAATTCGCTCAGCTTCTCATCTGATCTGGTCTTGAAGGTCTTGGTATAGGCAAGAAAATCATTCAAGGCCTGCGTACTACCGCTCTGCGAAAGGTTGCGGATGCCCTCATAGTCATCTTTTTCAATCATACGGATTACTTTTGGCAGTGTTTGATTCTTGTAGTTCGTATAATAAGCGGATAGAGCATCCCGGTACTCCGCCTCTTCGGGTGACAAATCCAGCCCGGAATATTGCTTCAGAATATCATCCAGATTCTCAAGTGCCGTATTTAACATTCCCAGCTCACTTGTGCTCTTCAAGGCAACATACCCGCGGGCCCGGAAAAATACTTCATTCAGCATCCCGGCCAACTGGTCTATGGTATGCGCTTTGTTCTGCAGGAGCTCACGTTCCGACTTCAGCCTGCTTTGCTGGGAATTGATATAGAAGAACAGGACACTGATTGACAGAACCAGAAACGTGAATAACAGAGTAATAATCCGAAAATATTTAGTTTTCATGCTGACATTAGAGGGATGCGTTGTTCTCACTGAGAATACCCTCCACAATCTGCAGGAGTTCCATCGGGCTGAATGGCTTAGGCATAAAATATTGCGCTCCGGCCTCACGGGCTTTACTGCGGTCATTCTCCTGGGCCTTTGCGGTCAGCATTAGGATAGGCAGGGTGTGAATCTGCTCGTTTCCAATCGCCTCCAGAACTTCAATTCCTGTCATCTCCGGCATCATATAATCCAAAATGACCAGGTCATACTGATCCTCTGAAAGCTTGATCAGCGCTTCGGCGCCATTCTCAGCGGTATGGATCACCACATTGTCCAAATCCTCTAGTGTATCTTCAATCAGCATACGCAGAACTTCTTCGTCATCAACTACAAGTACTTTTTGCATTCAATCCTCACCCTTCTGTTCCTCATGATGTTGTGCACTTTTCTGTTTTAGAACAGAAATCTGTGAGCCAACCGCTCGATTCGGGTCAGCAGCTCCGGCAGATGAAACGGCTTCACTACATAATCATCGGCCCCCATCTGCAATGCATGAATAATATCGCGCTGGTTATTCCTTCCGGTGAGCATGATTACCAGAATATTCACTTCCGGGTAGTTGCTGCGGATCCGTTCCAGAACCTCCAGTCCATCCAGCTCCGGCATGATTCCATCCAGCAAAATAATATATTTACCGCCTTGCGTATACCAGTCCGATTCCAGGAATAGCAGACCGTTGGCATAACTGCTGACCTTGACAAGATCAATACCTACCGGATCCCAGGAGGCAAAATGATGGGTCACAATCCGCCGGATCAGCGCATCGTCATCCACCACAATTACATTCAGCTGTGAGTCGGTTTTGTCGGTGTCGAGCTTGTCCGTATACAGGGTATTCCGGTTCCTTCCCCTGTGCTTGCTTGCGTACAGCGCCTGGTCTGCTTCCCCGATCAGCCTGTCAGGTTCATTCAGTTCCTCACGAATCTCTGTAATGCCTCCGGAGAAGGTCACTTGAAATTCTTCTTTTTTGGCGGTAAAACATCTTGATGCAAGCTGCTGCTGAATCCGGTCCACGACCAGCAAAGCGGAAGCAGCGTCCGTATTAGGCATGAACAAGGCGAACTCTTCCCCTCCGAAGCGGCAAAAGGTATCTTCCACACGAATCGAATGGCGCACTACGTCCGTAAAGGTCTGCAGCACTTGATCCCCCATCTGGTGGCCGTAGGTGTCATTCACCAGCTTGAAATAATCAAGGTCCATAAGTGCCAGGGAAAAAATCCGTCCGGTCCGCCGGAAATCAGATACCAGCTGCTTCATGGTCTGGTTAAAATATCTGCGGTTGAACGCCCCGGTCAGCTCATCCACGATAATTGATTCCTGCCATTCCCGCTTCAGATCAAAACGGTTTTTGATCAGTACCAGGAACAAATCGATATCCAGGGGCTTCGGCATGTAATCCATCACCCCCAATGAATAGGCGTACATTTGAATATCCTTGGAATGCTCTCCGCTGACGATAATTATAGGAATCCGTTCTTTCTTCGCCTTGCCGATAATTTGCCTCAGCACATCAATCCCGCTCTGGTCCGGGAGCAGAATGTCGAGCAGAATCAAGTCCGGTTTGCTCTCATAAAATATTTTCAATCCGCGTTCGGCGGATAAGGCAATACTTACATAATAGGACTGCTTCTCCAGGGCTTCACGCATAAAAGCCACCAGTTCCACATCGTCATCAATGATCAGAATTTCTTGCTGGATCGGCATGTCGTGAAGATGCCCTGTTTGAAGCGAATGCGGGCCTGGCGGCTCTACCCCTGCATCTGTTTCGTCATCAAATAGCTCCAGCAGCGGGTACAAATAATCTCCCCACTCCTTTTCCGGCCAGCTGCGGTGGATATCCTCCGTGAAGTAGAGCAACGTGCTGTCTGCCAGCTTCTCGATCTTGAATAATCCTACGGTTCCAGCGGTACCCTTCAAATTATGAAGGAAACGGTAAATGTCCTTTTCACTTACGACATCCTGTGTTGACCAGGCTTGAAGTGTTTGTCTGGTACGCTGCTCGACCAGCTCTTTGTATTTTCTAGTTGTCATGATAACTCCTTCGAGCTGCTAGTATATGCGAGGCTGTAAACATAGCTTTATTAATCTGTCAACTGTATTCTATTTAAAATGGGGCTTAAGCGCAAATCAGTGAGCAGACGGACAAAAAAACTTCGGTTGTCGATTGTCCAATCCTTTGCCATAATAATTGAAACGGTTCATTCCGTTAAAGCGGCGGATGGGCAAAGCATTAGATAAACATTAATTATAATAGGAGGCTTTTTCATTGAAGGGGATTATAACAGTACTGGGAAAAGACAAAGTAGGTATTATCGCAAAGGTATGCACCTATCTCGCAGGCCACAATTTGAACATTCTGGACATTTCACAGACGATTGTACAGGATTATTTCAACATGATGATGATAGTGGATATATCCGCACCAAGTAAATCTTTTGAAGAGATTGTAGAAGATCTGCAGCATGTCGGCGAAGAGATCGGCGTTGAGATCAAGCTCCAGCATGAAGATATCTTTAATATTATGCATCGGATTTAAACGGCTAAAGATGAATATATATGAATAAAATTTAAGGAGTTAAACCTATGATTTCAATTGGCGAAGTACAGGAAACGAATAAAATGATCCGGGAAATGAATCTGGATGTCCGTACAATTACAATGGGAATCAGCCTCATGGACTGTGCCCACACGGATATGCGGGTGTTCAATCAGAATGTATATGACAAAATTACCCGCTCTGCTGAGAAGCTGGTAAAAACCGGTGAGGATCTGGAACGCCAATTCGGGGTACCGATTGTCAACAAGCGGATTTCGGTGACTCCGATCTCCATTGCTGCCGGTGCAATCCATACGGACACCTATGTGCCGGTAGCCGAAATTCTGGACAAGGCGGCAAAAGAGGTAGGTGTAAACTTCATCGGTGGATTTTCTGCCCTGGTCCAGAAGGGCTGTACCAAAGGCGACCGGATTCTGATCGACAGTATCCCTGAAGCGCTGGCAGTTACTGAAAGAGTCTGCTCCTCCGTCAACGTGGGCTCCTCGCGCAGCGGGATTAATATGGATGCTGTGAAGCTGATGGGCGATATTATTCTTCAGACCGCTGAACGCACCAAGGACCGCGATTCCATCGGATGTGCCAAGCTGGTCGTCTTCTGCAATGCAGTCGAGGACAACCCGTTCATGGCCGGTGCTTTTCACGGTGTTGGTGAGCGTGAATGTGTAATCAACGTTGGCGTCAGCGGTCCTGGAGTAATCAAGCGTGCACTGGAGGAAGTGAAGGGCCACGACTTCGAGACCCTTTGCGAGACGATCAAGCGTACCGCCTTCAAGGTTACCCGCGTGGGACAACTGGTAGCCCAGGAAGCCTCCAAACGGCTGAATGTGCCTTTTGGCATTATCGATCTGTCTCTGGCACCTACTCCGCTGATCGGTGATTCCATCGCCGAGATCTTCCAGGTGATGGGGCTCGAGGAGGCTGGAGCACCCGGCACAACTGCCGCGCTTGCCATCCTTAATGACAATGTGAAAAAAGGCGGCGTTATGGCTTCATCCTATGTAGGGGGACTAAGCGGCGCCTTTATCCCGGTCAGTGAAGACCATGGGATGATCCAGGCGGTACAGCGCGGCGCGCTGACCCTGGAGAAGCTGGAAGCGATGACCTGTGTCTGCTCCGTCGGGCTCGACATGATTGCAATACCAGGTAGCACCAGCAAAGAAACCATTGCAGGCATCATTGCTGACGAAGCTGCTATCGGCATGGTCAACAACAAGACTACTGCAGTCCGCGTGATTCCGGTCATCGGCAAAGAAGTAGGCGAAATGGTTGAATTCGGCGGTCTGCTCGGCTATGCGCCAGTTATGGCCGTGAACAAGTTCGACTGTTCCGGGTTCGTGAACCGGGGTGGGCGTATTCCTGCTCCGATACACAGCTTCAAGAACTAGATCCACGAAGAAGCGCTGCCTTCCTATGATACGGGAAGCAGCGCTTTTTTTAGTTCACATGACCTAGCTTGCTGGCAGCCATCATCAGATACAAGTCCTGAATGTGCTCTCCACTCTTATCCAATACCAGACAGAGCACTGCTCTAACCTCACCCTGCCGCTTGAACACTAGATTCTGCTCGCCGTTAATCCTGTTCGTTGAGATTTCCCACTCATGCATCTGTTTCAGCACCCGCCGTGAGGTCAGCAGTGCCAGCACACCTTTACGGCCTTTCATTGGTCTAAGAATCGTATGCACTTCCTTCGCCCCTCCATCGCAGACAAGGACAGGATGCTCACCCAGCAGCGCAAGCATTCCTTCAATATCATAAGCGGTAAACGCAGCTGTGAACCGGTTCAGCAGCTGTTCTCTTGAAGCACTACCGCCGGGTGCCGGATGCAGTTCAGAAGTTGGTCTGGCTTGGAGTGTGCGTTTCGCCCGGCTAAAGATCTGCCGGCAATTGCTCTCTGACTTGCCGACCATTTCTGCAATGGCATCATATCCGTATTGAAAAGCCTCTCTCAGCACAAACACTGCCCGTTCTGTTGGAGACAGCAGTTCCAGCAGCACTAGAAAAGCATAGGAGAGCGTATCTTTCCGTTCCACTGAAGCTTCGGGCTCATCATAAGCGTCACTTACCGGCTCAGGGAGCCACTGACCTATATAGGTCTCCCTGCGGCTTCTCGCCGATCCAAGCATATTCAGACAACGGTTGGTGATTCCCTTAGCCACATATGCCTTCATATTGTGAATATTGCTTGAGCCAAGGCGCTGCATCTCCGCAAAGCAATCCTGTACTGTATCCTCTGCATCGCCTACTGATCCAAGCATCCTGTATGCAATGGAAAAGCCGTAACGATAGTAGCTGCGGAAGAGTTCCTCCAGGCTGCTACCCTGCACTGGCTCTGGACTTGTTCCCGTACCTGGCTTACTTGCCCAGTCTTTCACTGCTGTCCCTCCTGTACCTTATACCTGCCTTTTCTCTAATCAGTTAGTCAAAACAACCCGGATACATTCCGGTAGAAATCGCCATCCGGTTCCAATTGTTGATTGTATTCATCGCCAGAATCCAGTCTACATACTCCTCTTGGCTGAAATGCTCCATAACCTTGTCATACAGAGGCGCGGGAACTCCTTGTTGGCTGATAAGGGTTACGGCTTCTGCAAGCTCAAGCAGCACCTTTTCCTTGGCTGTAAACAGCGGAACCTCATGCCACACACTAAGCAACAGAATATGGTCAGCATAGTCACCAAGCTTCAACAATTCCTTGGCGTGCATATCCAGACAGAAGGCGCAGCCATTGATCTGGGAGACACGTATTTTTACTAATTCATAGGATACCTTATCTTTTATCCGCTCGCCCGCCTGTTGCTCCAGTGCCCTCATTGCCTTAAAAACCGGAGCGTTCACCACTCTGTGATTAAATCTTAAACTCATTCTCATCGCCTCCATAAATGTGTGTACATATTGAAGACAATGCAAAGTGTGTATTTGTGACAAAGGCCTATAATCGCGGGCCATCTGGCTGCAAAAAGTACGATCGAATGGATTCATCTCGAGCTTTCAGTATAAGCTTCCCGGCCCACTATCAAACTGCGGCTTTCTTTGCCTTCTTAGCCTTTTTAATGCTGATCATCCGCCAGCCGGTCAGCAGCGCTGATACCAGGCAGATGGCTGATGAGGTCATGAATACGACATGCATGCCGGAGAGGAAAATATCCGGACGGCCCGGAATCAGGCCGGTTACACGGTAGCCAGCCTTGCTGCTCATCACATTGAAGAGTATGGATGTGGCAATCGTAATCCCGACAACCATCCCGACATTGCGGACCAGCGAGTTGACACTGCCTGCCGAACCCAGCTGGGTCCGCGGCACTTTGGACATGATCAGCGAGTTGTTGGGTGATTGGAACAGTCCGCTGCCGATGCCGAGCATGGCGATCCACACACCCACCAGCGCTACTGCACTTCCTTCATGCAGGCGGGCCAGGCCGAATTGGGCGATAACCATCACGATCAGTCCGGCGAAGGTCAGGAATTCGGAGCCGATTTTATCAGACCATGCACCGCTTAGCGGAGCCACAATTACCATGGATATCGGGAACAGCATAAGCAGAAACCCGGCATAGAATGGCGAGAGGTTCAGCATGTTCTGCGCGTAGAAGGGGGCAATAATGTTGAAGCAGAAGTTCGTTACGAATACTAGGAACGCACATAGGATACTGAGAGAAAATAAAGGATTTTTGAACAGTGACAGCTGCAGAAGCGGTTGATTCCGGCGCAACTCTACTGTAATAAACGCAATAAAAGCTGCGGTTGCGGCAACCAGCGCCGAGAGAATCCGGCTGTCCCCGTACCCGAGCTGTTGTCCGAGCAGCAGACCAGCGAACAAGGTTACGATGAATATGGCGAACAGCAGGCTTCCCGGGAGATCGATTCTGGATTTTACTCGGATCAGATCTTTCGGAAGCACCTTCCACCCTAGTACAATTGCGATTATGCCAATCGGCACATTCACCCAGAATATATATTCCCAGCCTAATGCGGAGACGATAATCCCGCCCAGGCTGGGTCCTGCTATACTTCCAAGCGACACGAAGGTTCCGATCAGCCCTAGCGCTTTGCCTCGCTCCGTAGCCGGGAAAATGTCTGTGACAATCCCCTGGCTGTTGGCCATGGTCATCGAAGCACCAATCGCCTGAATGACCCGGGAAGCGATCAGAAACGGCAGGCTTGCACTCAGACCGCAGAGTAGTGAGCCAATGATAAAGATCACCGTTCCGATTTTGAAAATCCGGATCTTGCCGGCGATATCTCCCAGCTTTCCGAAGAACAAAATGACCGCGCATATCGCCATTAAATAACCAGTAGTAACCCACTCGACCTGTGCTATCGGCAGCTGCAGCTTCTTCACTAGCACTGGCAAGGCAATATTCACAATGCTTCCGTCAAGCGTGGACATAAAGGTGAACAAATTCAGAACGATTAGAATCATCCAGCGTTTCTTCTGAACCGCCGCATCCTCCTGATAGGTTGCACTAAGTGTACTCATATTTAGCACCCTCTTTAAACAGTTTTCGCATATAGTTGCGTCCGCAACGAATTGATCTTCACCAGTGTACTCCAATTTAGTTGCATGCGCAACTATTATAATGTAAGATTTGAGGAGAGCCTGCTGACTGCAGGATTCCAACCAAAGAGGTGTGCACGTTGAATACAAAAAGAGAACCTATCGGCAAGCTGATCTCCCAGCTTCATCGCCAGAACCAAAAATGGCTGGTCAAGGAACTGATGCCTTACGGCATCGGTAACGGAGGGCAGCACAGCTTTTTGAAGCTGATTCTGGGCCAGCCCGGCATCACACAGGATCAAATGACAAGTGAAATGAAATTCGATAAAGCCACTACCGCCCGCTCAGTGAAGCAACTTGAAGAATCGGGATATATTGAGCGCAGAACCGATCCCAAGGACCGGCGTTCCTCCCTGCTCTATCCGACCACCAAGGCATTCGAGTTCGCTCCGGTTCTCCAATCGATCCTGACAGAGCTGAACCGTAAGCTTACCCTCGACCTAACCGAAGAAGAGGCAGATCAGCTGGTTATTTTGCTGCAAAAGGTCAATAAAAATTCAGGGAACCTATGATCGACCCGTGAGGACAACTTCAGACTCCTTAGTAGTTGATGACCTAAGCAAAAATTAACATAGGTCCAATGTAATTAGCCTTTAATAAAACAGTAAGCCCGCCGACCAGTTAAGGTTGACGGGCATTGCTGATGATTTCGGATAACGTATTTAGCACTTCTGCTCTCGTATAAAGAGCATTCATACAAATAAATCAACTATATCGGAGGTTATGTCCTCTCTTTTATATACAAAGTTATTGATGGTTGAAAAAAATAGGTTATTTGAACTCTTTGGTAATACCCTAACAGGCTGTTTGAATAATAGGATTACATAAAGAGAACAACTGTCATCAACTTCAATATTCTTTTCATAAATACCCTTCCAAATTTGCTCCGCAAGGTCTGGTAGAAATATATCGGAGTATCTCTCCATGTATGCTTTAATACCGTATTCAGACCACCACCACAATGAAAATGAACTCCATACCTTTTCAGCTATCTGAGATATTGAACCCTCTTTAAACAAATTTTTATAACAATCTCTAAAATGAAATGTTTTAAAATGGTTATCCATGTATTGTTGTTGTTCATACTCCTTTACAATTTCATCCCAGCAAGTATGAAGACGGACACTAAAGCTTTCAGCTTCCAGTAATTCTTGGTCATTTGGGATTACGCCTCTACCTGGAAAGATCTCTTCTTTTCCGAGATAACACTCATAGATATTTTCAATATATAAAAGAAAGTTCAGATCCATAGGGCAGAGGTTACTAATACGCAATTGTTTATGCTCTCGGGAAAATGTCATTTTGTAGGCTCAGTCCTTTCGAGTATCCGCCGAAGCCAGGGGGCATAATCCCAAACGTTTGGGAAAGACAAACCCCAATTTAATTCATTACAGAAATGGTTCTTCTAATAGAGTCCGGCCTGTGCTTCTGTCATGGGATATCCTTCTCCTGTTGTCAGCCCGTGCCAACAGCAAATAACGGATTGGTGCTACAAGTCCTTACCGGTTCATATTACTGCTGTTCAAGATCTGCGTAACCTCTTGGGTAATGACCTCTCCGCCCATACGCTTCCACTTGGCTACAAAGAGGTCAAAATCACTGAGAGGCGAATCACCTACGATAATATTCAGGAAGGTTTCACTCTCCAGCTTCTGCAGTTCAGGCCACTTGGTGCGCATATGCAGTGTACTGCCGTAATAGACACTCCGCACTCTCTCAATTGCTGTCGTAGACAATACAGCAACTCCGTATTTGTAGGCATTGGTCGCTTTCCAGCCCTCCAGATTTTTTTTGGGCTGCTCCTCCTCTGCAAGCCAGTGTTCATAGAGCAGTCTGGTCTCAGGGTCCAATGAATCCGGATCGATCTTGCCGTGAACTGCCTGCTGCAACTCCGCATAATGCTTCTCGGTGGCATCCGAATAATCAATCAGCAGATCGAACGGGTAATACGCACGCAGTTGAATGCCGGTCTGCGCAGAGAAATCATCCAGGCTGTGAACCGCGGCCTCGTTCGGATCTCTTCTCCGTTCCAGCCGGGTGAAGACATTCAGCAGCTTCACTACCGCTTCAGGATGCTCATAGCCTTTGCGGACGACAAGATAGCGGTCAGTGACCGGAGCCATATGAGTTACAAACTTGCCGGATGCATCAAGCGGAGCTGCATAGGCCCTCCATTCCGCCTTGGTATCCGCAGCGACTGCCTCCGACAACGGATAGTACGGCATCCACCACGGGCCGAAGAACATTCCCGCCTTGCCGGAAATAATCGGCTCCTGCGTTTCCTTATACAGGGCAAAGTCAGGGTCAATGAGACCCCGCTTATACCAGTCGGCCAGCTTGCCAAGTGCCTTCTTGGTCTCTGGGGTAATCGAGCCATAGACAATATGACCCTGGCTGTCTTGGATCCAATTGGTAGGGAAAGCATGAAATGCGCTGAATACAGTATCCAAGCCATTAACATGAGGTTTCGTTCCGTATACGATATTGCTATAGGCGCTAAGGCCTACAGTGTCCCGCTTGCCGTTACCATCCGGGTCTTTCTCCATAAATGCTTTGGCAATGGCTTCAATATCCTCAAAAGTACGCGGAGCCGGCAGTTCTACCTTGTCCAGCCAGTCTTGACGGACCCACAGCAGAGACGGCGAATCTGCATTAATGGCCACATTGGGCAGACCGTACAGCCTGCCGTTCCGGGAGGCATCTCCAAGTGCTTCACCTTGGGTAGAATCATACATATCTTTGATCAGCTCAGACGCATACTCTGTGTAAATATCGGTCAGATCGGCAATCATATCGCTGTCGATCAGCATTTTGAGCTGGTCCCTGTCGACCACCATGGCATCCGGGAGATCGTTACTGTCGATCGCCAGCTGGACTTTCTGCGTAAATGTCTCCTCACCTTTCGCTTCCCAGGAGTGTATAACCTTGATATTCGTCAGACTCTCCAAATAACGGGAGATCGGGTTATTGTCATTACTATCTCCCGTATTGAGCCTGGAATCCGGCACTTTGAAGCCAATTCGCATCATCACCGGATTCTCATATCTCCCGTAAGCGGCCGCATCTGCAGAATTTGCCGGATCTGCAGCGCTATCTGAGCCTGCTGCCGGCATCCTGTCTCCCCGGCAAGCCGCCAGGGAGAGCAGAGCCACGGCGGCAAGAACAAAATACACCGTTCTCCTCACCGCTCCATCCCCTCCGCACGATATTCGCTCGGCAGCTTGCCGACATGTTCACGGAACAGCCTGCTGAAGTACCGGTCATCCTCAAATCCCGATTTCCCTGCAATTTCACATACCGGATAATGGGTCTCCAGCAGAAGCGTCTTGGCTAATTCCAGACGCATGCTCCGCAGACTATCCCCAAAAGTCTCTCCGGCAAAACGGGCAAAGCACTGGCTGAAATAACCTCTGCTCATATTGATCTCGGCGGCAACATCCCCTTGATTGATTTTGTCACCCGCATGGGTCCTCATGTAGCGAACTGCACGAATCAGACAGAACATGACCTCTTTGCTCAGCCCGAGCTCAAGCATCCGCCGCTGGACAGATCCGGCGAACTGCCGGAGCCAGTTCTTCCATTGATACCAGTTCAAGTTCCCGATAATCGAGGCTTTCAGCTGTTCTGATTCTTCAGCCTTCAGGATCAGCCCGCTCCAGTCCTGGAGCAGCGAATGGCTGAATGCCGTAATATGTTCATACCCCGGCTGCAGCTGCTGCACGCTGGAGACGAACCCTTCCCAAGCTGCACCGTCAAGCGTCCATCTAAGATTCAGCCCTTCACGCAATAATTCTTCTCCTGTGGGAAATGGCTGAGCAGCCATTCGTTTCAGCTCACCAAAGTTCAACCTGGCAGGCTCCTCCATCCCGCTGTAATAAAAAAGTGCTTGCCGCAGCGTCTTGCCCAGCAGATGCTCCACTTCCTGAAGCTGCTGGTCTTTCAATCCGCTAACCAGCACCATCCTCCAGCGTCCGCTAAGTACATTTTTGAACTCCAGGCAGAGTTCTTGCTCCGTAAAGCGGCTCAGCAGTGGGGTCATCCACATGTCCGGAAATGAGATGAGCGGGTTATTCTTCGTTACCGAAAGCCGAAACAGCTCTTCTTCATTCATTCCCTGCAGCCGCGGGAGATAGATCAGCGCCAGGTCAGCAGCCACTACTCTGGCTTCTCCACGCGCCAGCAGCTCCCGTGTGCTGTCTTCCCATTTCACACGCTCAACCAGCCGGCCGATGGTCTCGTCGGCATTCTCCACCTCAAGCAGGGTCTTGACTATGTAATCTACCGCTCCGAGACGCAATGCTTCCTGCACATAGTCAAATTCATGATGACAGGTCAGCACTACACAGCGTATAGCCGGGAAGCGCAGTCTTACCTGCCGGATAAGTTCAAAGCCGGACATGCCTGGCATGGTCAGATCGACAAATAACAGGTCAGTCTCCTGTTCCTGGAGCAACGTCAGTGCAGAATTGCCATCACCAGCTTCACCGATAATTACCACCCCGAAGGACGACCAGTCAATCAGCGAGATGAAGCCTTTGCGCACCAGGCGCTCGTCATCGACTACAACAGCTTTAATCATCGAAGTCCTCCTTGCCCTTAATGGGAATGAGAATGGATATGATGGTTCCTTTCCCTACTTTACTTTGAATCTGCAGGGTCATCTGCTCTCCGTAATACGTCCTCAGCATACGCATGACGTAAGAGAACCCAATACCAAGCCCGCGTTTTCCTACTTCTCCGTCCGCCAGAAGCTCACCGATCTGAGCCTCATTCATGCCGATTCCATTATCCCTGACGCATAGCTGCACTTCACCGGGGCCGTGGGCTGTAATCATGACATCTACCCTGCCCTTGTCGCTGAGTCCGTGATAGATCGAGTTCTCAACGAGCGGTTGGAGCAGAAAGCGCGGAACCGCTGCATTTAGCACTGCTTCTTCGGCCTGCACATTGAATTCAAACTCATAATCATAGCGGATCCGCTGCAGCTCCATATAATTACGGATAGCTTCAATCTCCTCACGAACCGTTACGATGATACTCTGTTTGCCGAGGTTGTAATGGAGCACCTTCACCAGCAGCGTGACCAGCTTGTCGATCTCCTTCTGGCCATTCAGCCGTGCAAGCCACTGCACCGTATTCAGCGTGTTATGGAGAAAATGAGGGTTGATCTGGCTCAGTAGCTTCTCGATTTCAGATTGGCTTTTCTGCTTCTCATTACGGGCTACCGCCTGAATCAGTTCGTTCACCTGATCCTTCATCTGCTGAAAGTTCGTCAGCACGAAATCGAACTCCTCCACATTGGTGAAGGATACCGGGGCCGTTACATTCTCCGCCATCCGGATTATTTCGAGGTTCACCTTGCGCAAGGGACCATAGATCCTTTTCCAGATCAGCCAGGCCAGCATTCCGGCAAACAGCAGCGTGGACAGCGCGAGCAGTATCATTTTATAGAACCAGGTATAAATTTCGCTGTTAAACACTGACTTCTTCACCACAGCCTCAAGCTTCCAGCCTTGCGGACTCTCATACCGAAACAAATGATAGCCGTCAAGCTCCTCATGCTCAGGCCCCGAGGTTGTACCGGCTGCTTCCACAACCCGTGCAGGTACTTCTCCGTCAATCACATGCGCATTCGTGCCGTCCTGGTTGACCAGCAGATGATTGACCTGCATCCCGTAAGCCTGCGGGTTGAAAATTTTGCGCAGCAGGCTGTAGTTCGTCTCCAGATAAACATATAAATCATGCTGGCCGTTCACCCGGACGATCCTGCGTTCAGAAAAAACAACATTGTCACCAACTGCATACATCGTCCCGTGAGGCCCGTAATAATCAGCACCATTGTAACGCATAAAAGACGGAAGCCGGCTGATATCAAAATCCCGGCGGGTGCTCATATTGGTGAACAGCACCGGGTCTTCACTGCCCGGCATAATATAGGCGGTCAGTCCGATGTAGGGGTTGGTGAAGTTCACGAGATTGATCTTCTCATTGATGGAATTCATAATCTGGGATTTCCGGTAGATCTGCTTCTCCTCCAGAAAGGACGACATCTCTGCTACGATTTGACCGTCCAGGGCAAACTGCTTGGAGGCAAAATCCAGATTATCGATGGCATTCTCCAGGCTGAGCGCTTCCTGCCGCAGACTTGCGCTGATCCCGCTGCCGATTTTGCCGGACAGAATAGAGTAGATTGAAGTATAGGATACTATTCCGACTATGAGCAATGGCAGCAGTGTCCCGACCAGTAGGTATATCACCAAGGTCGTCCGCAGTGAATGGCTTGCCGGAGCATGCTTTCCCGCGTTTCTTCTGAGCATCCGCACGTCCTTTTTTCTCCTCCGATGAAAGCGTTTTATCTCATAAATCCAGAATACCAGATTTACGTTCATACGAACAGAATAAGGCAGAGCAGCCATTTCTCCGCCCTGCCTTGCTCTTATAGTTCAGGATGTGTTACTTCACGCTTTTACGGGCCTCAAACAGCTCCTGTGCTTTCTTGACCGAAAAGTCCATCACATCGGCATATCCCAGTCCGTTCACCTTGTCATGCATTTCTTTGTTCAGTTTATCAAATTCGGCCTGGTTTTTGGCAAAGACCATTTTCCAGGAAATTTGCTGAATCACCGTACCGATCTGCTTGTTTTTCTGTTCCAGTGTTTTGTCCATGGTCAGCGGTTCTTTCCCGGTGAAGCCCTGAGGGGCAACGGCAAGCAGATTATTCTTCTCAAAATATTCCTTGGCCGTCAGCACGCCCATTTTTGCTCTCCAGTCACTGTCCAGCTTCGACGGGTTGCGTTCCAGGGAGGTTTTCCACAAATTGTGGTCAAAAGGCTCACTGGTCTGCGGATTCACCATTGCCGGAACCACGAACGAGAAGTTCATCTGATTCGAGCCGTAGTAGTAGTCCCCGCCGCCGTATTCATCCGGAACCTTGGTGTTCTGCTGATCAGCGTAAGCTTTCCAGCCAAAGTCGGTAACGACCGGTTTGCCGCTGCTGTCAATATCCCAGGTCAGTCCCTTCGGACCGTTCGGTACCGCCGTTCCGCTGCCTGCCGAGATCATTGCGCCTTCCGGTGTGTACATCCAGTTGATGAATTCCATAATCCGCGCCGGATCCTTGGCCTTCGCACCGATGGAGATGATCCCATTGCCGCCGTAGACATTAAAACCTGTAGAATACATCAGCTCATCCTTGAATGGTACGAGAGCGAAGCCCTTGCCTTCTGCCGTTCTTTCCGGTGTATTATAGTTGGCAGCGCCGAGCCAAGGGAACCAGGAAAAGAGCAGACGGCCATCCTTATACTTGGCAACCACATCATCAAATTTCTGTGTCAGAGAGTCGGGATCAAGCAGCCCCATTTGATTGGCCTCAAAATACAGCTTGAGCGATTTCATGTACCAGCTCTCGTCGGAGAGGAAATCATAATATTTCTCTTCATCCGCTTTGACGTAAAGGGCAGTGTCAGGAATTTCATCATAGCCCATCATATTGGCGAATTGTTTCGCCAGTGTCATTTTATAGTTGCCGTCCCAGTCGGACCAGAGCGAGAAGGCATAGGTTTTTTTACCCAGCTCATTCTTGGGCTCCAGCTCCTGCATCTTCTTCAGCACCGGCAGGTAATCCTCGATTTTGTTGATCGCCGGAGCCCCGATTTGCTGGTACAGATCCCAGCGCAGATCCGGTCCCCAGGTCATATCCTTGCCTTCAGAAGGTCCTGACGGGTTCGTTGCCACATTGTTCCCCATCCCATAGACTGCGTTGCCCCCGCCAAAAGCAACCTTTGCTTTCTCAATGGCTTTGGGAAACTGCTTCGCAATATCCGGGGCGTACTTGTCGAGCAGACCGTCCTTGGTCCAATCCAGCAGCAGGTTGCCCTTAATGGCATTAGGATAATGGTTCTTGTCATCCCCGAAGATGATAATATCGCCCAGATCACCGGAAGCCATCATTGCCGAGATTTTGGTGTCGCCTCCGGTCAGATTGGAAGCTACGATATCCAGCTCAATATTGAATTTGTCTTTGATAATTTTGGCGAACCATCCGGTCTGCGGACCTGCATAGTTGGCTGTGGTCGAGAATACCGTCAGCTTGAGCGGCTTAGAATGGTCGAGTGTCCCGTCACTGGGCGCTGTCGTCTCTGCTGCTGCGTTGGTTGCTTCAGCTGTAGGCTTATCACTGGCCTTCGCTGTGTTCGTCTTGTCCGAATTCCCGTTCCCTCCGCCGCAGGATGCCAGGACCAGCACCATAATCATGCTCAGCAGAATAAGCGGCAGCTTCTTAAATCTCATTGCGTCATACCCCCTATTGAATTGGTAAAATGTGAAATGGTGCTCATAAGTTAAAGCTCCGCCGGCTGGCAGAGCCGAACTCCAGCTGTACATGCTGTTACTGAACAGTCAGCCCTTAACAGCGCCGATCATGATGCCTTTGACAAAAAAACGCTGGAAAAACGGATATACAATCAGAATGGGCAGCACAACGATCATCGTAACCGTCATCCGCACAGAGGTTGGTGTCTGCATGTTCTGCACACTGGCAGCCATATCCGGGGAGCTTCGGATGAGTGCAGCCAGCGAGCTGGACTCATTCAGGTACCTCCAGAGCAGGAACTGCAGCGTGAAATATTTGGTGTCCGTCATCAGGAATGCCGTATCAATGAAGGAGTTCCACTGGTTGACCGCCGAGAAAATCGTAATGGTAGCCAGAATTGGAGTGGTCAGCGGGACAATAATACTCCAGAATGACCGCAGGTATCCTGCGCCGTCCATAGCTGCCGACTCCTCCAGTGAGGGCGGAATCGCCTCAACGAAGGTTTTGACAAGAATGATGTTGAACGGAGTAATAATCGTCGGCAAAATATAGGCCAGATAATTGTTGGTCAAATGCAGGTTGTGCATCGTAATGTACCAGGGAATCAGCCCTGCGCTGAAATACATGGTGACTACGACGCTACGGTACCAGACCTGACGGCCCCACATCTCCTTCTTCGTAAACAGATAACCGAGAAAGCCCGAAGCGCCTACAGTTAGCAATGTACCGACAACTGTCCGGTAGACCGAGACCAGCGCTGCATGGCTAAGCCCGCTAATCCGCAGCACCTTGGAATAGTTGTCGAAATGGATCTGCTGCGGGTAGAACTTGATGTAGCCTGCCGCGCTGAGATCATTGGAGCTGATCGTGTTGATGAACAGGTAATAGAAGGGATAAATACAGCTCAGGGTGAACAAACCAAAGAGCACATAGATGATTCCCTGGAACAGGACATCGCCGGGCTTTAGCTTTTTACGCAACTGGAATCACCGTCCTTAAATAATCGATTCATCGCGCACAACTTTGGACAACGTATTGGCCGCAAACAGCAGAATGACACTGACGACCGACTTCAGCATGCTGACCGCCGTGGCGAAAGGAAAATTGTTGGCAAACGCGATATTGTACACATATAAATCGAGCACCTCTATCGCATCCTTGTTCATGGCATTCTGGAAGGCAAAGTACTGCTCCATGCCGTTGTTGACAAAATTCCCGATGGAGAGCAGCAGCAGTACGAAGAAGGTCGGGATGAGACCGGGAACGGTAATGTGCCAGATTTTGCGGAACCGGCTGGCCCCGTCTACTTCTGCCGCTTCATACAGTTCCTGGTCAATGCCGGCAATAGCCGCCAGATAGAGAATAGCCCCCCACCCCAGGGACTTCCACCAATACCAGGCAATCATCGTCACCCAAATATGCGAACTGGAGGCCAGGAAATTGAATTCCTCATTCACAAATCCCAACTGGATCAGAATGTGGTTCACCACGCCGTTGTCGACAGAGAACAGGGAGAAGGCCAGGGCATAGACCAGAATCCAGCTGATAAAATTCGGTATCGTCGTCAGCGTCTGCACGAACTTGCGGTACCAGCCTGCCCGTATCTCCGTCAGCAATATGGCGAAAATAACAGGAAAGACAGAAGTGACCAGACCGAGTGAACTCATAGCTACTGTGTTCTTCAGTACGCGCAGCACCTCTTCTGTCTGCGTGGGATTAGCAACAATGGTCCTGAACCACTTCAGTCCTACATACGGTGTATCCGCCAGCGGAATACCAGGGATGAAATCATAAAAGGCGTAGATCCACCCGCTAACCGGCAGGTAATAAAAAACAAAGGTCACTACAAGAAAAGGAAGCGCCATCAGAAACAGTTTGTGTTTGTTCTGCAGCTTCCTGCGGGATCGCCGGACCGGATCCACACCGCGAAGCAGTTCGCCAGAAGGTACCCCCATATCAAATCTCCTCTACCCGGATTTTGTTTGCGCTTTCATTGTAGGGCATAACAGATCTCCGCCGGGAGAGAGGACCGCCAGGCCTTCTGCGAGAGCGGTAAGACAGTATCAGACGATTTTCACAGGTCAACGGACGAATTTCCCGTAGCAGGCTATGGGGTTCAAAAAAAGATGAGCCGTTCATTGGCAAGCTCTGCCAATGAACGGCTCCTTCCTTCGTACATCCCATGAATTCGTGCGGACGCCAGGATGCAGCGGATATTCCGCTGTATCCCCATCTCCTCCGCCTAAGCCTTGTCTGCAATCATGCGGTTAGTTAAGCTCCCAAGCTTCTCAATCTCCACAGTAACCTCGTCACCCGGCTGCAGGTATATCTGAAGCTCCGGCGGATATCCCATCATAACGCCCTCCGGGGTTCCTGTAAGAATGATGTCCCCTGGAGAAAGTGTCATGCACCCTGAGATATAGCTGATGATCTGCTGGCAATTGAAGATCATGTCCGAAGTGTTGGAATCCTGGCGGATCTCCCCGTTGACCGAACTTCTGATGCGCAGCAAACCGGGCTCCCCCACCTCATCTTTTGTTACCACATAAGGCCCGACCGGCGCGAACCGGTCGCATGATTTGCCTGCGAGCCACTGGCTGGTGCGCGTCTGCAGATCACGTGCGGACAGATCATTGGTGGCAAAATAGCCAAACACTGCATCCAGCGCCTCTTCCTCGCTTATATTCTTGACGGTCCGGCCGATCACAATGCCCAGCTCAGCTTCATAATCAACCTTCTGTGTGGTGCCCGGGAGAGGAACCTCCATGCCGTGTCCGGCCAGACTGTTCGTGAATTTGCTGAAAAGAATCGGATATTCAGGCAACGGCATTCCGGTTTCTTCGGCATGTCTGCGGTAGTTCAGCCCGACACAGATGATTTTGCCGGGATCAGCCACACAGGGCGCGAAATCAAGCGAAGCTTCCTCTTTATAAATAAACCGGGTAGCTTCGCCCATTACTGACAAGTTGTCCACGAATTCACGCAAACTGCCGAGTGCGGTCTCTCCTCCGTCCAGTAATTCTCTTAGTGTAGCCGGTACAGCTTCCGCTATCCGCGCTGGCACCGTACGCAGTGCCTCTTCTACATCCAATATGCCTTCTGCTCTCTTCACGCCGAGACGCAGGCTTCCTGATTCCCAATAATTCAAAAGCTGCATACCCGTTCCTCCCCTAATCACAATATCATTTCCAGTTCAGCTGATCTAAATCCTATGTACCCCCTGCTCCATGCTTAATCAGCAGGAGAACAGGATGGGCGGCTTCCCGCTAAGCACCTTAACCTGCAAAACGGTTGCCCTGCAATCCCTTCACACCCGTGTCCGCCTTGAATAATCCGCCAGCCAGCGGCCAGCGCTGTAATTCTTCCGGATTCATGCCACCTCTGGCTGTAGTGATGTACAGCTCGTCCAGATGATCACCTCCGAAAGCGCAGGAGGTCACGAATGGAGCCGGTACTTCGATTCTGCCAATCTGCTCTCCGGTATGGGGATTCCAGCGCGAGACGCAGCTGCCATTCCAATGGGCTACCCAGATCATTCCCTCACGGTCAATCGTCATTCCATCAGGGCTGCCAACACCTTCCGTGAACCGTACCACAGTTCTGCGTCCGCTTACTGTCCCGTTCTGCAGATCATAATCCATCACATCGACTCCCTGGGTCAATGTATCAATGTAATACATTAGCCCGCGGCTGTCGTCCCAGGCCATGCCATTGGAGATGCCGATACCCGACAGCACCTTACGCACTTCGCCTTCGGGGTCCATCACATATAAGCTTCCCGCATCTTCCTTGTTCTCCATGCTCATCGAGCCGAACCATAATCTGCCCTTGCTATCGCATTTCGCATCGTTCAGCCGGTTCCCGGGAAGCTCTGTCTCTACTGCGGCCAGTAATTCCAAAGACTCATCTTCTCGGAATTTGTATATCCCGTCCTGCAAAGCCACTACCCAGCCGCCGCCAACTGATGGAACAGCCGCACTAATCATTTGCTTGAAGCTGTAGATCTTCTCATTAAGCGTGCGGGAATCCACTATCCGAAGCTGCTTGCCCTCAATATTCACCCAATTTAGCCGCCCGGCTTCAGGGTCCCAGTGGGCACCCTCGCCAAGCTCAGCCTTTGCATCCAGCACTAGTTCTGCCTTTATGATCAATGAATTTCCTCCTAGCTTACTCTAGAATAGTGCACTTCTTTTCCATTCTACCTTCGCAGAGTATTATTATCCACTTTTGGCTAATATGACAGACACCTGTCCAGTTAGGCATGATATTCTGGAGGCAATTATGAATCATGGCGGCCAGCCGCTATGAATTACGGAGGGATAACTATGAAATACGAGTGGAAAAAACAAGAAAAAGCATTCTACCTGCCCCCTTCTGAACCGGGGCTGATAAAGGTTCCCGCCTACCCCTACTTCATGGTGACAGGGAATGGCAACCCGAACAGTGATGAGTTTGCAGAGGCTGTTGGTGTCTTGTATTCACTATCTTATGCCGTCAAGATGCTGCCCAAAAAAGGTCCTGCTCCGGAAGGTTATCATGAATACAGCATTTTCCCCTTGGAGGGTGTATGGGATCTAAGTGAACAAGGACGTTTGAAGGCAGAACTTGATAAGGATGAGCTGGTCTACAACATAATGATCCGGCAGCCGGATTTTGTCACACCGGTTCTTGCCGCCGAAATGATGGAGAAGGTTAAGCGCGCGAAGCCGCAACCCTTGCTGGATAGAGCCGTCTTCGCGAGCTGCGAAGACGGACTGTGTGTGCAAATGCTACATTTGGGACCCTACGATAATGAGCCGGCGAGCTTCAGGAGGATGGAGGAATACTGCAGGCTGAATGGACTTCGGCGGATCTCCAAAACCCACCGGGAAATATATATCACGGATAACCGCAGAACAAAACCGGAGAATCTGAAGACCGTCCTGCGTTTTCTGGTCTCCCGTGAAGAGTAGCACGGGCAAATGTGCTTGATCGGATGCTTAGCTTCGCATGTCAGTCTCAGTGGCTGGAAGGCACCTGTCCTTCCGCCGATGCATCCACCCTCTGGCGTCCCATGAAGCATGCAGCCACCAGCGCCAGCACTGCAGGTATGACAGCCCAGGCGAATGTGGTAGTGATCGAGAAAGATAGGCCATTCGTTATTTTGTCCAGAATTTCCTGTGGAATCTGAGCCCTTAACTCGGGGGATAGAAGCGCATGCGGGTCCTTAAAATTAAGTGGGCCGCCCGAAGGATCTCCACCGCTCCACCACGCAAGATCATTTAACAGCTTGGAGCTGAGATAATGGCTCTGAAGGATTCCAAAGGTTGTGATTCCAATGGTCATGCCGAGCGAACGGATAAAATTCATGGTCGCGCTGGCTGATCCGCGCTGCTGAGGCGTCAGGCCATGAATCGCTGCTGTGCTGAGTACCGAAAAGGATGCCCCGATACCGAGTCCAATAAGGATCATATACAGCGTCAGGAGAAGGCGCGAGGCATCGGGTGTAAGCGTAGCTACAAGACCCGTTCCCAGTACAAGCACGGCCAGTGTCGGCACCATCAGGCTGCGGTAACTGGTTTTGGCCATCAGGAAACCGCCGGTGGATGCTGTTACGACTGAGGCGACCATCATCGGCAGCAACACCAGCCCCGAATTCGTAGCCGATCCGCCAAGCACACCTTGGATGAAGATCGGGATATACACGGAAGCGGCGATAAAAGCCGCACCGCTGAATAAGGCACACAGAATACTGGAGGCATACAGTCTTTGCCGGAACAGGGCAAAAGAAATAATCGGCTCCTTAGCCTTCGTCTCAACGAACAGGAATAAGACTGTAAGAACAGCAAAAGCTCCGAACAACCCCAGAATTAACCCGGAGCTCCAGGCGTATTCTTTACCGCCCAGTTCCAGAGCAAACATCAAGCTGATCACGGCGCCCAGCAGCGTTCCCGCACCCAGCCAGTCAATCGGCTGCTTCGAATGCTCCACTGATTCCCGGTAGAAGCCCACGACCATAAGCAAAGCAATCACTCCCAGCGGCAGGTTGATATAGAAGACCCACTGCCAGGCAATATGATCTGTAATATAAGCCCCAAGCAACGGTCCGAATATGCTGGAAAGACCGAACACCGCTCCAAAAGCGCCGCCAAGCTTACCGCGTGTCTCCAGCGGGACCGCATCGAACATAATGGCAAAGGCAATCGGTACCAGCGCGCCCCCACCGATTCCCTGAATGGCTCGGTAAGCGGCCAGCTGGGTAATCGTCTCTGCCGTACCGCACAAGGCTGAGCCGCCCATAAACACAATAATTCCAAAGATAAAAAACTTTTTACGGCCGTACATATCCGACAGCTTGCCGAAAATAGGCATCCCCGCCATTTCGGCAACCAGGTATGCTGAAGTGACCCAGACGAATTTGTCCATGCCACCCAGTTCACCGACAATGTTGCCCATCGCTGTAGCGACAATTGTGCTGTCCATAGAGGCCATAAGTATGCCTAGCAGCAAACCGGCAATAACAATACCCAGATTGGGCGTTTTTGAGGCTGAATTCACAGATTCCACTCCTTATTCTTGGATTCTCCTTACTGATTCGTACACTTGGATACTTCCGATTGTATTCCACAGCAATACAGCAAACCTCCGCCTTTAGGATGATTTCCGCTCATTCTTCAAAACTATTTCAAGGATTCCCATAGGCACGCAAAAAGGAGCAGACCATTCCTTGGCAAGGATAGGGTCTGCTCCTTTTTGCTATACATATGGGTAGGCCGGTTTGGCCGAGTTCAGGCTTATTCCTCAGTTTTTTGCACTTCGGAAGCTTCAGCAGCTTCCGGTGTGTCTGTTTCCGTATCTGCAGGCTCTTCCAGTGCTACCGGAGGTGCAATACGGACAATCAGCGTATCCTCGGGCGTCAGTACTTCCCAGCCTTCATGCTTCGGCAGATCCGAGACCAGCAATTGGTCCCCAATGTCGAGGCCGGTAATATCCACCTCAAAGGTCGCTGTCAGCTTGTCCGGCAAAGTGCGGATATCCAGCTCATAGAGCTCAACCTGCTGAATGCCGCCGTTCTTCACACCGGCAGGATCTCCAGTGAAGTGAAAAGCAACCTTGGTGTCCAGTGTGGCTTTCATGTCGATCTGATGAAGATCCACATGGAGCAGCTTGCGGGACAACGGCTGGCGCTGCACCTCCTGAATCACTACATTTTTAGAGCCGGAATCCGGGAATTCCACCTTCAAAATAGCACGGGGGTTTTTGCCCAGAATTTCGTTCAATGTCTTCGCATCCGCTGTAAAGGACTGGCTATCTGAACCTGCACCGTAGACGACAACCGGTACAAAGCCTTTGCTCCGCTGTGAAGAGGTCGAGCCGGATCTTTCAGTCAAACGTACTGTGGTATTCATGATATTCCTCCTAAAATTTTTTTGACGATACACCAGTGGTTCAGCTTAAAAAACTGCGCCGGAAGCATACGCCAAGTTGGATCAGCTTAGCTGCATGGAGTAATTCTTGTTCCAAAACAAAAAACAAGACCAATTAGATATGTAAGTCTAATTAGTCTCTTATTAACCATATTTGCCTACAGTGGAAACAGTATAGCACTGAGTACAGAGCAAGCCGATATAGGAGATAGTTCAATTTTATCCCATTTGTATCTGATTTAAACCAAATGACAGGCCACAAAATGTCCGCTTCCGCCACCACGGAAAACAGGAGCCTGCTACTTACCAACCTCCTTGGCAAAGAGGCAGCGGGTGTGGGTTAATATTTCATGTGAACACGCTCTCCAATGGTCGTGACCTCGCTTTTTCCAGATCACGGTAGTAAAATATAGACACTATAACCGGATTGGAGTGAAGAATATGGGACAGATTGAACAGGGAGAAGGACGTTTTTATATTGCTGGTGACGGACAGGACCTTGCCGAGATTACATACAGAACGGAAGAGGCAACGGGGAATTGGATTATTGACCATACCTTTGTCTCCGAAGATCTGCGCGGCCAAGGTGCCGGTGAGAAGCTTGTGCGTGCGGTTGTGGATAAAGCCCGCGCTGAACAGGTCAAGATTGTACCCCAGTGTCCTTATGCTGCACATCAATTCAAGAAACATGCAGAATACGGGGATGTTCTCAGCAACTGAGAGCAGTACAGGAGACCACTAAGGGATTAAACTTTCAGGAGGATATACGTTTGACTACAGCTGATACATTAAAAGATATAGAGCAATTGCAGCAGCGCTGCGAGCAATACGAAGGCATCAGCCTGAAGCTGAATTGGGACATGCTGCGTATGCCTCCAGAATCCGGCGGTGCCGAATGGCTGGTAACTTATGAGGAAGAGGAACTGGTAGGTTTTATAGGACTGTACGGATTCGCCGGCGAAATGGAAGTCTGCGGAATGGTGCGTCCGGGATTCCGGCGCAGAGGCATTTTTACCTCCCTATGGGAAAGAGCCCAAAGCATCATCAAACGCAGTAATATAAGAACACTGCTGCTCAATGCCCCGGCAAGTTCGGCCTCGGCAGCCGGATTTCTGAAGACCCTTCCTCTGAAATTCAATCATGCGGAATATCAGATGAAATGGGATGGAACTTCTGTACCATTAGGCTCGGTCGAAGCCAGTTCTGCCGCTGGAACCGTAATCCTCCGGCCTGCGCGTCAGGATGAAACTGATATTCTTGTCGAACTGGATGCTGAAGGGTTTGACATGTCTAAAGAGGATGCCGCGGAGATGTATATACAGCAGATGAATGACCATCAGCAGGAGCAAATCGTGATTGAAATGAATGGCCAACCTGCCGGCAAGATGCGGCTGTGGACGGAAGACAACGAAACCTGGATCTACGGGTTTACCGTGGACAAGAAGCTGCGGGGACTCGGCATTGGCCGGAGCGCGCTTTTGCAGACGATTGAACGGGAGCGGCACAATTACAATGGCGTGAATCTGGAAGTGGCACTCGACAATCCCAATGCGCTGAAGCTGTATGAAAGCTGCGGTTTTGTTATTTTGAACAAACAGGAGTATTACCGCTATATCGGCTAGTGGATTGCAATCTGAACAGCATCTTTTCTTATGGCTCAGGCCTTAAGATAGGGTGCTTTTTTGTATACCTTTAAGGCTTCACACAATCATCGAAAGCGTCATTGTTACTCTCAGGTGCCTATATAACCTCAAAGTGCGTACTATCCGCTCCCTCATCCAGCAGACATAATGAGGTCATACACAAGTTAAAGGAGAGAACCCGCTTATGATGCTAGATGATACAGCAGGACGCAAAACCGCACTGGTTATAGGAGCGAATGGAGTGATCGGACGCAATCTGATTGAATATCTGGTTACACTACCCGAATGGGACATTATCGGAATTTCACGCCGGGGCGGAGAAGATACAAGCCGTGTCCGCTATATCGCGGCCGATTTACTTAACCCTGAAGATTCTCGTCAAAAGCTTGCGGCTTTGCCCGAGGTGACCCATCTTTTCTACGCCGCCTATCAGGATCGTCCAACCTGGGCGGAGCTGGTCCCTCCTAATCTGGCCATGCTGGTGAACGTTGTCGAAGCGATAGAGCCTATTGCCTACAAACTGCAGCACATAAGCCTCATGCAGGGCTATAAGGTCTATGGAGCCCATCTGGGTCCCTTCAAGACCCCTGCCCGGGAGACAGACGCCAATCATATGCCGCCAGAATTCAATATTGATCAACAGGACTTTCTTGAGAAGCGGCAGATGGGCAAAACCTGGACCTGGTCAGCACTCCGGCCATCTGTGGTCTGCGGCTTCGCACTTGGCAATCCGATGAATCTGGCTATGGTCATCGCCGTCTATGCCTCAATCTCTAAGGAGCTGGGACTTCCGCTCCGTTTCCCGGGTAAGCCGGGTGCCTATCACAGTCTGCTGGAAATGACGGATGCAGGTCTGCTGGCAGAGGCAACCGTGTGGGCAGCGACAGACACCCGCTGTGCCAATCAGGCCTTCAACATTACCAATGGCGATCTGTTTCGCTGGGAGGAGCTCTGGCCGAAGCTTGCCGCATTTTTCGGACTTGAGACAGCACCGCCGCTGCCGATGTCACTCTCGGCAGTGATGGATGACAAGGAACAGCTGTGGAATCGCATGGTAGAGAAATATGGGCTGGAACCGAACCGCTATCAGGATGTATCTTCATGGGGATTCGGCGATTTTGTATTCTCCTGGGATTATGATTTTTTTGCCGACGGAAGCAAGGCCCGGCGGTTCGGATTTCATGAATTTGTCGATACAGAGGCGATGTTTATGCGTATTTTTGCAGACTTGCGCAATCGTAAGATCATCCCGTAAACGTGGGGATTCATCCTTCCTGAACAGCGTAAAAAGCCTGACCCTATCCTGCCGGGTCAGGCTTCTTTAATCTTTCGTTTGCGGCTGGGCCAGCACGGCGGCTTGATCACCGTAGACCCGCTCAATATGGGCATCGCCCCATCTGCACATCAGGTGCAGAATTTCCTTGAGGCTCCAGCCGTAATCGGTCAGCTCATACTCGACTCTGGGAGGAACCACATTGAATACAGTCCGCTGAATCACGCCATCCTCTTCCAGCTCTCGTAGCTGCTGGGTCAGGACCTTCTGGGTGATAATTGGCATCAAACTCATGAACTCACCGTTACGCTTCTTGCCAAAGGTAAGAAAAAATAGAATGACCGGCTTCCACTTGCCGCCTATTACCTCAAGCGTGGCCTCCACCGCGGTGTTATACGTTTTGATTGGTTCTGGCATGGTTTCGAACACCCCCCTGTTCTTAACCTTATCGTCTTGGCCGTCTGCTTGCAAGCGCAAGCTATAGTGTAGTCATGCGCCGCTCACATCAGCCCATAACCCCGTTGGACCAGCTCATCCTGTTCGCTTCTGCGTTCTCCGTATTTCAGCAGCTTCGAAGCCGACTCCTCCCGCCCCAGGAATACGGACAACAACCGTACATAATCCATTGATTCCGTAAGCTGGATTCCTGCACCATCAAACCTATACCGGCGGCCGTCCAAAAGTGAGTATACCTCCACCCTTTCGGCTGGCATTCCATAAGCCTGATGACAAAATACATTGGCCATATGCAGAAATCCTGTAATGACCTCATCATTTCCATTCACCATGAATTTCTGAATCCTGAGGCAGCGTCCGGGAACCACAGCATTCCAGGCCAGCTGAAAAATCATCGCCAGCTCAATCTCCAGCTCCGGCACCGGGACATGCCACTGCTCATACAGCAGCACCGGCACCTCCTGCAGATGATTCACACTGACGATCCGCATCAGTTCATCGGAGACGGCGTTCTTGACCTCCCAATAATGCATCAGCGATGGAAAAGCATCCCCTCTGGGCGGCCAGCGCCGCTCCAGCAGGAACTGAATCGGCGTTTCGCTGCGCACCTCAGGCTGCAGACTATAGAAGTCATTCAGCGTATGCCCAACCGCATACTGCACCTGTTGTCTCCAGCGCGGCAGCCCGGTGGCCTGCGACCCGTTCCCGGTATGTTCTGATCCTCCCAGCATAATATGCTCCATACGAAAATCATCCAGCCGTCTGTATTGTACGGCATGTAGATCTCGTGCCCCAACGGTCCTGCTTCCCGCCGCGCCGCCCATTCTTAGGATACCGCCGCGCAGGTCTCGATAAATTGGCGGCCAAAGCTGCGGCAGGCTTCTTTTTCCGCTGCGTTAGGCCCGTATTCAATCTTCAGGCTTTCCTGTATAATATCCGCTCCGCGTTCCCTCAGCTTCTCCTCAATCTGATTGACGGCACCGCAGTATATTTCATAACCCGTATCTCCGCTGCCGAAGGCGGCAGCCTTGAAGGCTGTCAAATCCAGCTCATCCATCTCCTCATAGAAATCCAGGAATTCATCCGGCAGTTCGCCATCTCCCCAGGTATATGCCCCTAGCAGAACGCCTTCATAGGCTTTTATCTCATCTGCATTGCAGTCTGTGACCGATTTCAGAACCGCCTCACCACCGGCCTGGCGTATACCTTCCACAATCAGCTCAGCCATTTCCTCCGTGTTGCCAGTCAAGCTGGCATATGCTACTAATACTTTAGCCATGTATGGTTTCCTCCCAAAGTAAGCACACTTTTTATACCAATCAAACAAGTTTAAATTTAAATCAAGTATTGCTAATCCCATTCTATTTGATAATGATTCTCATTGTCAATATAAACACACAAAAAACGGACCCTCCGGTTCCTTCACCGTTAGAGTCCGCCTTCAACGCTTTGAACAAATACATTCACCATGGGTACAACAAGCTTAATATGCGCCTTCCAGTAACGTAATTCCATTGCCGTCCGGATCACGGAAGTTCATTTCTTTTCCACCATACTCCATGGTAGCCGGCGGCTGACAATCCAATCCCCGCGCTTTAAGCTGCTCATAGGTCTCGTCCAGACTGCTGCAGGAAAACACCAGATTAACAACTCCGGTAGTGTGCTTGCCCCATTTGTTCTCATCCCAGATAATCAGCCCCGGCTGTCCACGGTCAAAACCGATCTTCGCGCCGTCATAGTTACCAAATCCCTCAAATGGAACCGGAACCCCCAGCAGTTCAGCATAAAATTTTGCCAAAGTGGCCGTATCCTTGGTATACAAGTTAATACCTTCAAAAGAAGAAATCATCTGCCCGCACTCCTTCAAGATTATTTACTAGCTGCACATTGGCCCGCTGACATCAGTGTACCTGCTCCTGTAATTAATGTATTGCAAAAAAACGACATCTACCTCCGGGCATAAGCCAAAGCCTCAAGCGGCGTTCTGCCGGCAAATTTCTTGAAGCTGTTGATCATATGCGACTGGTGGCTGTAATGGTAATCGTATACTACATCCTGCATCGCCCTTTCTGGGGGAGGAGAACGGTATATATCAAGCCATACATTTTGAAACCGGACCAAATCTGCTGTTTTTTTCGGAGAAAGCCCGATGTATTCCCGGAAAAGCCTTTCCAGTTGCCGGCTGCTTACCCCTGCTGAGCTCTCAAGCTCTCTGACATTAACGGCCCCTCTCTGCCTAAGAATACTGTAGACGGCGTTCAGCAAGCTATCCCGGCTATGCCCGGTGCGTTCCAGGCGCTCAAGCAGATATTCTTCCACCATTGCGATACGTTCTGTATATGAAAGAGAGGCGGCCAGCCTATAACCCAGCTCTTTGCGAAAAGAAGCAAAATATTGCTCCACCGGAACATGAACATTAAGAACATCTCTGAGGTGATCATCCGTGAATAAGTGCACGGCCCAGAAATGAAAACGGATAGCGAAGTACAGCCTGCCGGTTGACTCCTCGGCTTGTCCCACTTCGAACGGAGCATCATTAATTCCGCAAAAAACCCCTTCAGACTCCCCCGTATGCTCATCCCACTCCCAAATAATATCCATACAGGTGTCCGGTATAATCACTTCCCGCTCCTGAGGGCCAGAGGTTGGCCCGCCTGTCAGGATCACCTTCGGTTCTGGCCCACTTGTCTGCGGAAGGGCTCCAGGTCCCCAGAAGCAGCGGATATACGGCCGCAGTGCCTTGCAGGGCAGAACCTCACTGGCTCCGGCGGGCCTTGCCGTAATCGGATAATATAGCTGCGAAAGATCAAACATCCGGTCCTGCCTCCCTTCTAGTAGTTCTATAGAACACAATCCGATCATACACAATCATTGCCAGAAGCGCCAGAATTACAGACCTCTCTTTTCCTCTGCGAATCCTTTTAGCTGCACTCATTAGTCTTCTTACTTCACTCCATTCTATGGAAATAATATACTTAATGGAGGATTGGGGTAAAATGAGAAGAATCGCAGCTTTGCAACCATTTTGTTTGTAGCTGCAAGGCTAAATGTTGTACAATAAAGGCTAAATGACTTTTTGAAGGATGGATTAATAATGTATATAGCAAGTGATTGGAAGGACTACGAAGTACTAGACACTGGAGGCGGAGAGAAGCTGGAGCGTTGGGGTGATATCATCCTGCGTCGTCCGGACCCGCAAATCATCTGGCCGCTTGCCAATGAGACCGCGAAATGGCGCGATGTGCATGGTCATTACCACCGCAGTTCAGCCGGAGGCGGACAGTGGGAAATGAAGAAGACCATTCCAGACGATTGGAAAATCAGCTACGGCAAGCTGAAATTCCACCTGCGTCCGACCAACTTCAAGCATACCGGCCTGTTCCCCGAACAGGCGGCCAACTGGCGCTGGATGATGGACAAGATCGCTGAAGCGGGCCGTCCAATTTCCGTGCTCAATCTTTTTGCCTATACAGGTGGGGCTACTGTTGCTGCTGCCAGCGCAGGAGCTTCAGTCGTTCACGTGGATGCTGCCAAAGGTATGGTCCAATGGGCAAAGGAAAATGTGCAGCTGTCGGGTTTGGCTGAGCGGCCGGTTCGTTACATCACCGATGATGTTTTCAAATTCGTTCAGCGTGAACAGCGCCGCGGCAGCAAATACGATGCGATTATCATGGACCCGCCATCCTATGGCAGAGGCCCCGGCGGTGAAATGTGGAAACTGGAAGCAAGCCTGTATCCGTTCCTGGAGAGCTGCATGGAGATTATGAGCGACAGACCGCTATTCATGCTGATCAACTCCTACACCACTGGTATTTCACCAACCGTTCTGCGGAACATGCTCTCGATGACAATGGGCAAACGTTACGGCGGTAAGCTGACCTCCGGTGAAATTGGCCTGCCGATTACGGCCTCCGGAATGAACCTGCCTTGCGGAATTCTGGGCCGCTGGGAGGCGTAAAGCATGTCAGGAATGACACCCGGCACACTCAGTGAATCCGGTAGTGGAAGCTCCCGGTTCGAGATTCTGTACGAAGACAATCATCTGCTGGGCATCGTGAAGCCTGTGAATATTCCGGTGCAGGAAGACGCTACAGGTGATCCTGATCTGCTCAGCCTGCTCAAAGAGGATGTGAAGGAGCGCTTTCAGAAGCCGGGCAACGTATATATGGGACTGGTTCACCGGCTAGACCGTCCGGTTGGAGGAGCCATGATCTTCGCCAAGACCTCCAAAGCCGCTTCACGGCTGTCGGAGAGTGTCCGCTCCCACAGTTTCAACAAGGTTTATCTGACCGTGGTTCACGGCAAGCCACCGGCTGCGCAGGGGCGTCTGGTCAACACTCTCCTAAAGGATGCCAAGAGTAACACGGTGACGATAGTCCGCCAAGGCACACCCGGAGGCAAAGAAGCCATTCTGGATTATACGGTTCTCGGCAGTGTTGAAGGTTACAGTCTGCTCAAGATCGATTTGCTCACCGGACGTTCCCACCAGATCCGGGTTCAGCTCAGCGGCATCCGCTGTCCCCTGTATGGTGATCAGAAATACGGGGCTGCTGTGAACAAGCCCGGCCAGCAGATCGCTCTATGGTCCGCACTTGTCGGCTTCCCGCATCCCGTCACCAAAGAAGAAGTTGAACTAATCTCGCTGCCGCCGCAGACCCATCCGTGGAATCTGTGGACACCACATATACAAAAGCAGGCCATCCGTTAAAGGAGGCCTGCTTTTGTATATGCATGAATATATTTCTCTAAGAATGAACATAGCACATTCTTATAGACCGCCGCCGGCATCAGGGCATTGAGCCCTCTGGTGTCGGTGTCGGTGTTGATGTAGATGTTGGTGCCACCGCCATCTTCCCCATCAGATAGAGCAGCAGCTGCTGGTTATGGGAAGAGATCGGGTCTAGCGCTTCAGCAAAAAAATCGCTGCGGATCTGAAGTCCGCGTTCGGTCTCTTTCTTGCCCGTCTCCGTAATGCTCACCCATACAATCCGCCGGTCCGCAGCATCACGCTCCCGCACTATCAGACCATGTTTCTCCATCCGGTCCAGCAGCATCGTTACTGCTGCCGGGCTTGTCGCCAGATGCGGTGCAAGATCAGAAGGCTTCATCGCGTCACGCTCCTGTAGTAATTCCAGTACAGTAAGTTGCGCGTCTGTAAGTGTAGGGGCAAGATTGCTGTCCATATGTAACTTGTAATCCTTTAATATTTTATGCCAGATCTTACTGAATTCAGTGGAGTGCACACGTATTCCGTCCTTTCTTGATCAATAAGGATGGGTTCATTTCGGGTCGTCATATCTACATTTTCGCGAGAAAACTTCCATTTCCTGCAAAAGGAAAAAATAAATAGCCCAAAGCCATACTGAAATGCATCCTTTGAATCAGAATCAGAGTATGGTGTATGTATCATAAAACGGTGTCCTTGTTCTCCAAATGGGGATTCAGGACACCGTTAATTTCTTCATAACTTTGTGAACTCAAGAATATTACATAGTACTACTTAATTGCAGGGAATAGGCTGATAATCTCGTCCTTCTTCTCAATGGCGACCAGTTGCTTGCCTATCGAACGCCGTTCGCTGAGCGGCGCCGCTTCCGAGGAGAAGGAATAAGTTGCTCCACTACGGGATATTGCCACCAGTTCAAGCGGTTCGCGGCAATAAAAAGCGCCTGAGATTCTGCTGCCGTTCGGACGGACTCGCTTGCCCTCTTTGAATTCGAAGGTTGGCATCCCTTTGCCGCCGCGGCTCTGCGCCGGGTAATCCAGCAGCAAGGTTCGTTTGGCATAACCAATTTCGGTTACCGACAGGATTTCACCTTCATCTTCACTGACCCAGAAGCAAGAGACCACTTCGTCACCTTCACGCAATTGAATTCCCCTTACCCCACTGGCTACACGCCCCATAGGATTCACTTCGCTCTCACGGAAACGGATGCTCATGCCCTCCCGGGTCACCAGCACGATCTCCTTATCACCACTGCTCAGTGCCACTGTGATGACCTCATCCCCATCGGCCACTTTGCATGCCGCAACGGCCCCTGAACGGGTGGTCGAGTATTCCTTGAGCTCGGTTCGCTTCACCTGTCCCTTGCGGGTGATGAAGACCAGACTAGCCTGCGGATCCTCCATATTGCCGACAGGAAGAATGCTTACAATTCCATCTCCTTTGGCCAGACCAATCACGTTCACTATCGCTGTTCCGGGTTCCTTCCATTTGAACTCCGGGATCTGGTGCACGGGCAGAAGGAAATATTGCCCTCTGCGGGTGAAGACAAGCAGGCTGTCCCTTGTATTCAGGTCCATCAGCTTGATGATATGGTCGCCTTCCTTCACGCCCGAAGCGTGGCGTTCGCCGCCTGAACGTGTGAAGGAAGGCATGCCTGTCCGCTTGATATATCCGTCAGCTGAAAGAGCTACAAGGACATCCTCAGCGTTCACAAGCACTTCAAGACTGACCTTAAGCTCTTCGACCTCACCCTGTATGAGGGAGCGGCGGTCGATACCATATTTATCGCGGATTTCGATAAGCTCTTTACGGATAACAGCGATCAATTTCTTGTCGCTGTCCAGAATACCCTGCAGTACAGCAATCCGTGCATGCATATCGTCCAGCTCCTTCTGGAGGGAATGAATCTCCAGATTGGTTAGTCTGTACAATTGCAAGGTAAGGATGGAGTCCGCCTGTCTTTCACTGAATCCGAACATCCAGACCAGATTGTTCTGGGCATCCTGGCGGTTCTTCGACGCTTTAATAGCGGCGATCACCTCGTCCAGGATATTCAGCGCTTTAACCAGCCCTTCCAGTACGTGGGCACGGTCCTCTGCCTTTTCCAAGTCGAACTGGGTGCGGTGGGTAACTACCTCACGCTGGTGGGCAATATAAGCCTCCAGAATAGCTTTAAGGCCAAGCTGCTGTGGAGACTTGTTAACAATAGCAACCATGTTGAAATTATATGTGATCTGCAGGTCGGTTTTTTTGAGCAGATAGGCAAGAATCCCCTGGGCATCCGCCTCTTTCTTAAGCTCAACTACGATTCGCAGGCCATCGCGTCCACTCTCATCGCGGACTTCGGCGATACCTTCAATCTTTTTCTCCAGCCGGATATTCTCCATGGAAGTGACCAGTCGGGATTTGACGATCTGGAATGGCACCTCAGTGATCACAATCTGCTGTTTTCCGCCCCGAAGCGTTTCAATCTCCGTCTTGGAGCGTAAATAAATGCGCCCTTTGCCTGTGCGGTAAGCATCCATGATGCCTTCGCCGCCCATAATAGTACCGCCTGTCGGAAAATCAGGACCTTTGATAAAGGTCATGATATCCTCCAATTCAATATCCGGCTTCTGCATGACAGCGATGCAGGCGTCGATCACCTCACGCAGATTATGCGGAGGAATTTCTGTCGCAAAGCCAGCCGAAATGCCACTGGTCCCATTGACCAGCAGATTCGGATAACGGGAGGGTACCACCACCGGCTCCTTGGCTGTGTTATCAAAATTGTCCTTGAACAGCACCGTGCGTTTCTCGATATCGCGCATCATCTCCATCGCGATCGGTGACAGCCGCGCTTCTGTATAACGCATCGCTGCCGCGGGATCATCATCCATCGAACCCCAGTTGCCGTGTCCGTCTATAAGCACATGACCTAATTTCCAGGGCTGCGCCATCCGTACCATACCTTCGTAAATGGATGAGTCTCCATGCGGATGATAATTCCCCATCACATCCCCGACTGTTTTGGCAGACTTGCGGTATGGCTTGTCCGGGGTGTTACCCGAATCATACATCGCATACAGAATCCGGCGCTGCACCGGCTTCAGCCCATCGCGTACATCCGGAATCGCCCGGTCCTGAATGATATATTTGGAATACCGGCCAAAGCGGTCACCAACGACCTCTTCCAGAAAAGCCGGCAAAAACTGTTCTGATAAACTGCTCATTCGTTCACCTTCTGTTCCTCAAATCTGTCCGCGTTTTAAATATTGGTGATACCTTACCGCCTAGCTGAAGGGAAATTCTTCGAGGTTTGTTGCCAATAATGTTCAATAGAAAAAGACTATGCTGATTGGTGTCCGGCGTAACTGCGGGGAATGTTTGGACTTCCGGCCGCTGTTTTGTTTGGATTTCCTGATATTAACCGCTATAAGCGGTAGAAATCCAAACATAAAGGCGGAAGCTCCGCTCCTACAGTTCCAAACTTCTCCTTCGGTACTTTCCACTCAATAAGCTTCGCTTTATTCTATAGAACCTGGCGGCAAAACCAGAGAATTCTCCTTTTTGCTTCGCATAAAAAGATCACCAAAAAATTAAAAAAACGGAAGTAATCGTCACTTACCGCTATATACAACCTATGCCGCGTGTATCCGCAGCATCTCTTAGATATCCTGCCGCGAAGCAGCGCGGAACGGACAAAGCACACAGAAATGCGCAATTCCGACAGAAATTTCTGCTATTCCTCTATCTCCGTGAAATCGACATTCTCCACGATCCAGCGCTTACGCGGGTCGACCTTGTCACCCATCAGCGTGGATACGCGGCGCTCTGCCTTGGCGGCATCTTCGATCTGCACTTGAAGCAGATTGCGTGAGTCCGGATTCATCGTGGTTTCCCACAGCTGATCCGGGTTCATCTCGCCAAGTCCTTTGTAGCGCTGCAGCTCGAAGTTCTTGCCAAATTCCTTCAGGTAGTTCGCCAGCTCCTCGTCGCTCCAGGCATAACGTACCGTCTCCAGCTTACCCGATTTGCGCGTAAGCTTGTACAGCGGCGGCTGAGCAATAAAGACTTTGCCGGCATCAATCAGCGGCTTCATATAACGGTAGAAAAAGGTCAGCAACAGGACCTGTATATGCGCCCCGTCAGTATCAGCATCGGTCATGATAATAATCTTGGAATAATTGCTGTCTTCTACGGCAAATTCCGGCCCGATTCCTGCACCGATAGTGGAAATGATAGCCTTGAATTCGTCGTTCTTGAGGACATCCAGCAGCTTGGCTTTCTCAGAATTCATCGGTTTCCCTTTCAAAGGCAGGATCGCCTGAATCTTGGAATCCCGTCCCTGTTTGGCTGAACCACCGGCAGAATCGCCTTCGACGATGAACAATTCTGTACGCGTTACATCCTTGGACTGTGCAGGCGACAGTTTGCCGCCCAGGTTCGAGCTTTCACTGCGTTTCTTGCCGCTGCGAATTTCATCGCGGGCCTTACGCGCAGCTTCCCGTGCTTTGGAGGCCTGAATCGACTTCTTCAGGAGGCTCTGTGCCACCTGCGGGTTTTCTTCCAGAAAACGCGCCATATTCTCGGATACAATATAATCGACAGCACTTCGGGCCGATGCGCTGCCGAGCTGGTCCTTCGTCTGGCCGACGAATTCTACCTCGGACATCTTAACACTGATTACGGCCATCATGCCTTCGCGCAGATCATTACCCTCTAGGTTCTTGTCCTTTTCCTTGAGCAGCTGTGTACGGCGGGCATAATCATTCAGAACACGGGTATAGGCTGTCTTGAAGCCTGTCTCATGCGTGCCGCCGCTGCGGGTAGGAATGGAGTTCACGAAGGAAGCAATCGTTTCTGTATATCCGGCATTGTATTGTAAGGCAATCTCAACCTCAATATCATCCTTTTCCGAGCTGAAATGGATCACATCATGCAATACATCCTTGCCCTCGTTGAGGAACTGTACGAATTGGCTCGCTCCGCCTTCATAAAAGTATTCATCCTGCCGGCCGCTCCGCTCATCTGTCAGATTAATGCGCAGGCCGGAGTTCAGAAACGCAATCTCCTGTACCCGTTCCGCCAGTGTGTCATAGTTCAGGGCAATTCCGTTCGGAAAGACACGAATATCCGGCTTGAAGGTGATCTTCGATCCGGTCTTATTCGTATTTCCCATAACCTCAAGTCCGGTCACGGGCTCACCGACATGCTCTTTGCCCTTTTTGTCCACCCAATATTCAAACCGCTGCCGGTGAATCTTGCCATCCCGGTATATTTCTACTTCCAGCCACTCGGACAAAGCATTGGTCACCGAAGCTCCCACGCCGTGCAGACCGCCGGATTTCTTGTAGCCAGAGCCTCCGAACTTGCCCCCCGCGTGCAGAATAGTAAAAACTACCTGCGGTGTAGGCACTCCTGTCTTGTGCATGCCGGTCGGTATTCCGCGTCCATTGTCGAGTACGGTCACCGAACCGTCCTTGCGAAGTGTAATATCGATTTTGGAGCAAAACTTGGCCAAATGCTCATCTACGGCGTTATCTACGATTTCCCATACCAGATGGTGCAGTCCCGAGGAACTCGTACTGCCGATATACATGCCGGGCCGTTTGCGTACTGCAACCAGACCTTCGAGCACCTGAATGTCGTCAGCATCGTATCCAGTCCGGGCGGTATCGCCGTTCTTAGAGACTTTTGCAAACATATCGATCTGTTCGAGCATTCATGCTCCTCCTTCTTTCTCTATCTGCGAAATGCAAACAAACGTTTTCGTTCACTTTGTACATTCTAATTCAAAATATCCCGTTTCGTAAAGACGGTGAATGAAATGATCACCGAAAGAATTCCCCAAACGGCCAGTACACCCATAGAAAAAGATAGTGTCATCCCCTCAATAGGGGCGGGCGATCCGGACAAATATCCGGTCAGGCCCAGGTTGACCATGAATAAATATTTTGCCGTAGTCCAGGCTGAAGCCATATTTGTCAATATAGTGCCGGCAATCAGCGCCGCCATCATCACAACAATACTTGCGGCTGTGCTGCGTACGAGCACTGATACCATGAATGCCAGAAGCGCAACAACTACACTCACGAACCAGATCAGTCCGCCCTGCATCAGTATATATTTCCATTGCGGCACCGCATGCACGGTAGACATATTGACTGTATCTCCATTCAGCTGAAAACCTGTAAAGACAGGGACATTAAATCCTTTATAGCCAAAAGCCAGACCCGACACCAGATAGCTGATCAAAAAAGTCGAGAGCACAATCAGTGAGACAAACATCAGCAGTGCCGCCATTTTGCTGAACAGCACCTTCCAGCGTTTTACCGGGCGGGTCAGCAGCATTTTGATGGTACCTGTGGTGCGTTCTCCAGAGACCAGATCGGAGGCTACAGCCATGATCAGGAGCGGAATAAACAAGGTTACCGAATTGTCCAGAAACTCACGGGTGAAGGTTACTCCGCTGGGCTCATTCGGATTCACATCATGATCCAGATAATATTGCAGCTGCTGGACAAAAATTTTCCGGTAAGACTTCCATTCCTCGGGGATCCGGTCACTGCCGAGTGAATTCTGATTGTCTATGATCTGCTGCTGAATCTCAAGCCTCCAGTCCGAGTTGAACTTATCCCGGCTGCGCTCGGCAATCCGCATCTGCGCGTATGTAAACATAGGCACCAGCACAAGCAGAATGAGCAAAATAATATAGAAACGTTTCTTTTTAATAATCTTCAGGCACTCATTACGGATGAGCGGCATCAGGCTAGTCAATAGTCTCACCTTCCGTTAGCTTCAAGAATAGCTGTTCCAGTGTGGGGTTGATTTTATGCACGGCTCTTACTTCCACCTCATCTGTAACCAGTACGGCTACAATCTCCGGAATCAAATCCTCCTCCATCACGGTGATCAGAGAATTCGCCCCCATCCCGGCGATAATGGAATCATCCAGAGTCACTTCATCCATCTCCATGAGTGAAATATCCGGGCGGCCGCCAAGGACCTCTCTTGCTCTGCTTAGCGGCTCCAGTTCCCACAGCACATATGGTGAACTCTGGGCAACCAGATCATCCACTCCGCCTACGGCGAGCACACGTCCTTTGCTGATAATGGCCACCCGGTCACAGAGCAGCTGAATTTCGCTCAGCAGGTGGCTGGAGACAAATACAGCTAGACCTTCATCGGCCAGGCGGCGGATAAATTCACGAAGCTCCTTGATCCCTTTGGGATCCAGCCCGTTCGTTGGCTCGTCCAGGATTAGAAGCCGGGGACGTCCCAGAAGGGCCTGGGCTATCCCCAGGCGCTGGCGCATGCCCAGTGAATACGTGCTTACCTTGTCATGTATCCTCTGGTCCAGCCGGACGATATCTACTACCTCAGCGATACGGTCCTTACCCACTCCCGGCTGCATCCGGGCAAAATGCTGCAGGTTCTCCCATCCGGTCAGGTAGGTATATACCTCCGGATTCTCCACAATGGAGCCGACATATTGCAATGCTTTTTCAGGTTCACGGTTCACGTTGTAGCCGCACACGGTAATTTGCCCTTCGCTTGGCCGGATCAAATCTACCAGCATGCGGATGGTTGTTGTTTTGCCGGCTCCGTTCGGACCGAGAAAACCAAATATTTCACCTTCGCGCACATCAAAGGTTACGTCATCAATAATCCATTTACGCCCTATCTTTTTGCGGACACCGTTGACAGACAGCACTACCGTTCCGGAGCCGTCTCTTGGGTCTGTTGTCATTCTTCTCGCAGCTCCCTTCAGCTGACTTATTAGTCCTGTTTACTAATGACCAGACTTAACGCACTGCCTGCACAACCCGCTCGCTTATCCGCTGGTAACCGTCACCATTCGGATGAAAATGATCGCTTGACAGGTACTTATCCAAGTGCCGGTTGAACAAATCAAAGGTCGGCACAAGAGTCATGTTAGAGTGCTTATTAATAATATCCATTGCGGCATTATTCCAGGCCGTCACCGCCTGATTCCCGGGCACCAGCAGTTCAGGAACATCTCCAAAAGGATTGTAAAGCCCCAGATAATAGATCTGCGCCTCAGGATTAATCTGTGTAATGCGTTCGAGAATGGTATTAAGCCTTTTAGCTGCTTCAGGCAAGGCTGCCAGCAGGGAGGCAGGAGTTAATTCTTTAGCTCCATCTGCGATACCAACATCTGCACTTGCATCAGCATCAGTATCCATGCTTCCAATTTCCGGACTTTCCGTATCCGGTGTTGCAATTTGCTGGCCTTCACTTCCGCTTCCCAAAAGATCAGATCCCCTGAAAAGGTCATTCCCGCCAATAGACACCAGAATCACGTTAGATTGGCGAAGCGTATACTTCACACCCTCCTGATCCAGCTTGCTCAAGAGTCCTGCTGTTGTCAAACCGTTGATCCCCATGTTGCCGATCAGATTCGTCTTACTTCCTTTTGCTGTTAACCCGTCTAACGTACGCTTCACGTAGCCGCTGCCTTCATTGTCTCCTGTTCCCTTAGCCAGGGAATCGCCTAATGCTACTATTCGGATGGCTTCTCCGGCTGATGAGGCCGGGGCAGCGGTCTGTTCCGGGAGAACGGTCAGCGTGGCCTCTCCTTTCGGGTACAGAACATCTTTTACCGCATATACAAACCCGACGATTAAAAGAATGGTAGCTGCTATGGAAATCAGGCTGACTGCCCGCCAGGTCCATCTGGAATCGTTCAATGCTATCCCTCCGTATGCCGTTCTATTCTGTATTGTTCCACATTTTACAAACTTCTTAACTATGTAGATAAACATAATTCTTCTATGTACAATTTGCAAATAAAAACCGCTCCCCGGCTAATCCGGAGAACGGTATACTGCTGCAGGCGCCGCAGTTCTTCATAAGAGAGAATGAATAACGGTTACACCATGCAAGGGTTGTTGTTTATTTGCCGATGAATTCTTGTACCCAGTAGTTATTGTCGTAACCAACGCCAATATAATTGAAATTGGCACTTAGAATGTTAGCCCGGTGTCCGGTGCTGTTCATCCAGGCAGTCATGACTTCCTGAGGTGTTTTCTGTCCCATGGCGATGTTTTCACCTGCATACTGGTAGCTCACCCCAAAAGAAGACATCATGTCAAAAGGTGATCCGTACGTAGGAGACGTGTGGGAAAAGTATTGGTTCGAACGCATGTCTGTGGCTTTGGCTGCTGCTACTTTGTTAAGGCTCGCCAATGCGGTTACAGGCGAAAGTCCGGCTGCTGCGCGTTCCTTATTGACTAGTGTTACAATCTGCTGAGTGAATGCAGCCGTACCGGTTGTAGTTGCAACTGCAGGTGCCGCTGTTGCTACAGGTTTGGCTGTTGCCACAGGTGCAGCTGTTGGTGCAGGCGTTGCTACGGGTTTTGCTGTTGGCGCTGGTGTCACCGCTGGCTTTACAGGCTGAACCGCGGGTGCTGGTGTAACAGCAGGCTTTGCTGTAGCTGATGGAGCAGCCGCTGCCGGCTTAGCAGGCACAGGCTGAAGCTTCGTGATCGTTATGGTGGAACCGTCAAATAACCATCCGTTAGCGCCATATTGTTCAAGGTAATCCATGAATTGTGCGAAGTTAGTGGTCTTTATGGTGACTGTCTGAGTTTGTGAGGCTGCACTTGCTTGTAATGGAAGAGTGAGGCTAAGCGCCATAACAGCCGCTACACTTCCACCAATTACTGCTCTTAAAGTCTTGCTCTTCATTCTGCCATCTCCTTGTTCTGTTCTTGTTGTAAGGTTGTCTTCCGCCAAAAGCCATTTGAATCATATGTTACAAAATTGTAATTTGTTCCTCAGTCATTGTAACATAAATCTATTTGCCGTGCGCTTCTAAATTCTGGATAATAATAGATTCCAGCACTGCTTGTCCCATTTAGCGCCTGATTAGCCTGAGCACCCAGTGGATATGGCTAAGCCGTTCCTTCCGGAACGGCCGCAGATATTTTAAATTTAATTTTCTTTCATTATATATTGTAACGGGGCAGCGTCCCTCTTAATGATAAGACTGCCAGAATTCCCCCTCGATTGAGATGAGGCCCATAATCTCTGCATAAGGAATACGGAATGTAGGGAATCCAGCAGCATAAGGAGCAATCTCATATGGTGCAAAATAGAGATAAAGTGCCTCCTCATCCACATAAAACGGCTGGTCAGCGGTAATGCCCTTATAGGTATCGGGGAATACATAAGAATACTGGGGATCGTTAGCAATCTGCCTGCCGACAATATCACTTAGCTTCTGCACATATTTGCTGCCAGGCTTGAACAAATCACCCAGCTTGTAAAATTTACCGTTCCGCAGATTAATATGCGTATAGATTTTTGTTGGCATCCCGTGTGCCGCTCCGAATGGGAAGCGATAACCGTTCAGCTCCAGAACCAGGAGATTTTTACGGAAGAAGGACACGTTAAAATCACCGGTATAGCTGAAATCTTGAGACGCGCCGCCTGTACTTACACCCTCGGCCAGAGATAGGCTTCGCAGCTTGTCGTTCACTGCTCTGGACACATCCGTAATGGCGATGCCTTCCACCACCGGATAATAGACCAGATAGTCTTTATTTGGCTTATATTTTTTCTCAAGTACGGAATACGGCGGCCGGAGCGGAATCACACTATTTTGTCTCCATACCTGTTTGCCCCGGCGGTCATAATAAGACGTGCGTAGATCGACATCCGCCCGGATCAGACTGCCGCTGAATGACAAAGTGCCGGCACCAGGGATAACAGGAGGCTGGGCGGCTTTTTTGCCGCTTTTATCTATAAAATAGGTCTCCTTGTCATCATATACAGACGCCAGGCCATTCTGATAATTGTTCACACCGAGCAGAGGATGATTACTGAGAATCCTGCCAGTTACCGCATCTGCGATAACATAACGAGACCCGATGTAAGGCCGGGCAGCGTCCAGCGGGGTTCCGAGTGCAACGCGATCCTCGCCAAGCTGTAGCACGACGTAATAAGTGGCCGGGATGATCTGTTGTCCCTTCGTATCAATCAGGCCGTAGGCATTGCCGTAATCCGCAGCTGTATTGATGACCGCTCTTCCCCCGGAAAAAGGAAGGGCAGCGGTAAATTGCGACTGTATGGCTATAGTTCCATCCGTGCGGAGATAGCCGTATTTGCCGTTGACTTCCCCCTGGAAGGGGAGCAGACCGTCTCCCGGATACCCGACAAACGGATAGTGATACGAATGTAATACAGTTCCCTGCGGATCGATCAGCGCGAACTCTCCGTCTTTCATTTTGACAAGTGCAGTTCCGCCATTGAAATCGCCAGCATCCTCATAGACGGCTGGAAGAACTTCTTTCCCCTGCGCATCCCAATAGCCATATTTGGCAGTGCCAGTGTTGCTCTGTCTGGAAAAAAGCGCCCGTCCTTCATGCAGCGAATTCAAATAGTCAGCCCGTGCAGAGGTTACCTCTTTGCCTTTTTCATCAATCAGGGTATACCCTTTTGCATCGGAGACTACCGCCCGGCCTTCGGAAAAGGGGGCAATAAAGGAATAGACGGGCTTTACCTTTTCCTTGCCGGTGCTGTCGATCAGCCCGCTGCCGTTCTTACGCTGCACGATAGCCAGCCCGTTCGGCTGAAATTCCTCGGCATAATCGTATCTGGGCTCGATGACTGTACGGCCCTCATTATTAATATAGCCCCAGAGCGTGCCCACTCTCAGCTTGAAAGGCGCAGGATGCAGCAGATCTGCCCGTAGTGTATGCTCCTCTGCTTCTGGATGAACCCACTGCTGTTCTAGAGGTTGGCGGATATAGTCTACCCGGTATAAACCCTCTACTGCAGGGATCGTTACGAACACATCTTCATCCGCAAGGATGAAATCCTCTTCCTGCCGGGAGATACACTCGTTCCAGCCGATTCCGTCCCACCGCCATACTTCTGTCTGGATAAGGCTGTTGTCCCCTACTGCTCCCAGCTCATTCAATTTGATCCTCAGCATCCATTCGCTCCCCTTTGCCCAAACCTTATGATTACAGGATATGGGCGGGGGCGGATTAATGTGCCTAACCAGGCACATTCTATATGACATGTAGTGTGATCTTGAAAATCATAGCGTCCTCGCATACTATAGACATAACATTGTTGTATAACTTCGGCGATATGGGCCGAGGGTCTCTACCAGGAACCGTAAAATCCTGATTACAAAAAAATGCCGGTGTGCATTTTTTTGCGATCAGGATTTTTGGCGTACCTTATATTCAGAAAAGGGAGTGAATTCTATGAGCTACAGTACGAAGTCCTTGCTCTCCAGACGTATTCAGGTGGCAGGCAAGCAAATCCCGGCGGATCTCGTAATCAAAGGCGGAACCATAGTCAATGTATTCACTGGTGAGCTTATGGAGGGCGATATTGCGATTGTGGATGGATATATCGCAGGCATTGGCTCGTATGAAGGCAAACGTACGGCAGATGCGGCCGGTAAATGGATTATTCCCGGCCTGATCGACGGGCATGTACACATTGAGAGTTCTATGCTCACGCCCCAGGAGTTCGCCAAGGTCGTGCTTCAGCATGGAGTAACGGCAGTAGTCACCGATCCTCATGAAATCGGCAGCGTATCCGGGGTAGAGGGCATTAATTACATGCTGGAGCGCTCCAGGGACCTGCCGGTGGATATTTACGTCATGCTTCCCTCCTGTGTGCCGGCAACAAAGTTTGAGAGCTGTGCTGCCCAATTAGAGGCCGCTGACCTCAATCCTTTGTATGCGGACCCCATGGTTCTGGGACTCGCAGAAGTGATGGATTTCCCCGCCCTGGCTGGACCTGAACCAGCGATGTTGGATAAACTGGCCGGTGCACTGGACCATGGGAAACAGATCGACGGGCATGCAGCCGGGATTAGCCGGGAAGATCTGAATATCTTCCGTTCTGCAGGCATCCGGACAGATCATGAATGCATCAATGCGGAAGAGGCCAGGCAGCGCCTTGACCTGGGCCTGTATCTGATGATCCGCGAAGGAACCGCAGCCAAGGACCTGGAGGCCCTTCTACCTGCCGTCACGGCAAAGAATGCCAGACGCTGCCTTTTCGTTACCGACGATAAATTAATCGATGATCTGCTGGAAGAAGGTAGCGTGGACCACAACATCCGGCTCGCCATCAGCAAAGGTCTTGATCCCATCACAGCCATCCAAATGGCAACGCTGAACACAGCAGAATGCTTCGGGCTTCAGGACAGGGGAGCCATTGGGCCGGGATACCGGGCGGATATGGTGGTGCTGGACGATCTGAATTCACTCTCCATCACTCAGGTCTTTAAGCACGGTGAATGTGTTGTTGACGATGGAACGCTGGTACAAGGAGTTTTCACAGAAAATCAAAGAGCCGAGGTTCAACATTCAATCGCCGAGAGCTGCCGCCTGGCCAATATGGAGATCGGGGATTTGGCAATCCCTCTGCAATCCGGCAACTGCAATGTGATCGGGATTATTCCGAATTCCATCGTGACCCGCCATCTCCAGGAGCAGGTTCAGGTGCAGGATGGATTCTTCGCCCCTTCGATCGAGCAGGATCAGCTCAAACTGGCTGTCGTGGAAAGGCATAACCGTACCGGGAATATCGGTCTGGGTATCGTAAAAGGTTTCCAGTTCTCCAAAGGTGCCATCGCCGCAAGCGTAGCCCACGATTCGCATAACATCATCGCCGCTGGTGTCTCCGATCAGGAGCTGCTTACCGCCATCCGCCACATCGAAGCCATGAATGGCGGGCTGACTGTAGTATCTGGCGGCACAATTCTAGCCTCTCTGCCGCTTCCGGTGGCAGGACTCCTGTCTGAGCAGAGCTACGAACAGGTATATACCGAGATGAAGCAGCTGTACGCCGCTATGCGCGAGATCGGTGCCCCGGACAACTTCAATCCGTTCCTGACCCTGTCCTTCCTGGCCCTGCCGGTCATTCCCGCGCTTAAGTTGACAGACCGGGGTTTGTTCGACTTCGCCTCTTATTCGCATATTGGGATTGAAGTAGCCTTATAACCATTTAAAGGAACTGCCCAAAGCTGTAGCATTGGCTTTGGAGCAGTTCTTTATTTTGAACCCCCTATCAAATAACCTGAAAATCACTTTGATTCGTATCAAACCAGACGGGGACTTTAAAGAAATAAGAAGAGAAAGAAAAACATTTCAAGATTGTACAATCCTCGACAGTTTAAGAGTATGCGGAAGCGGAAAAAGCACAACCTTTGATTATTGGTTTAGTTGAGAATGAAATTATTGATTTAGCTAATAGTAAAGGCAGGAATTTTCCGAAAGCACCAAAAATCCCATTTGATCAACTTATAATACTGCTAACTATTGAAATGGAAATGATGCATGCGAGTCCGCATACGGCGGTTCCAAAGGTTTATGGAGTTCTAGATAAGAACAAACTGGGCTCCACTCAACTATGAAGTGGAAAAAGTGAACTTAATCCCGCCGAAAACAGCAATGTTGAGGGTTTAGGTGGAAAAAGGAAACTTAATCCGGCGAGATTCCCCTACAAGGGACGAAATGAGCTAGAATAGAGATACTTTTTCCACTTAGCCTGTGGAGAAAAGGATATTTGATCTAATTAGTGATACTTTTTCCACTTAGCCAACTAAAGAGGCTCCGAGAAATCGTATTCCTAATTCTTCTTTTTGAAGTAACTTGTAACTTCATAAATGCCAAAAAGCGTTTGCCGGTTACCCAGCAAACGCTTTTTATATTGCCTCTCCCCCTCACGAAGCAGGGAGGGGAACTACCTAAGGTGATGCAAGTGGCGGAGGGGAGGTTTGGAGCTGGAGAAACGAAGTGCTCGCCTTTATCCTCGGATTTCTACCGCTAATAGCGGTTCAAATCAGGAAATCAGAGGATAACAGCGATCGGAAGCCCAAACACTACCAGCAGTCACGCCCCAATCACCTCAGGCACTTTATCTTCAACTCTCTCCCACAACGCTTTCCCTCACAGTTTCGCTTACTTCTTCGACGAATATTTCCGCATATCAAACGATACAGCCGCAATGATGATCAGACCTTTGATAATCAGTTGGTAGTAAGGGCTGATGCCGATAAAAGTTAGACCGTAGTTGATCAGGGTGAAGATAATAACACCGACCAGAACGCCCGGTACCGTACCGATACCGCCTGTAGTGGATACGCCGCCGACTACGCAAGCCGCGATAGCGTCAAGCTCGTACATGTTACCATAGTTGTTGGTAGCGCCGCCTGTTCTGGCAGCCTCAAGTACACCAGCCAGACCGTACAGGGCACCCGCGATAGCGTAGATGTAGATCAGGTTCTTGGATACGTTGATCCCGGATACCTTAGCAGCCTGCATGTTGCCGCCGATAGCGTACATGTTTTTGCCAAGCTTGGTTTTGTTGAACAGCACCCAGACAATGGCGGCGACTATCAAGGCTATGATTACGATATACGGTAGAGAGTACTTCCCGCTACCAATAAAGCCAGAACCTATTTTGGTGAAGTCAGGACGCAGACCGCCGATCGGCTGCGATTGGTTCGGGTCCATATCAAAGTACAGAGAGTTCAAACCGTATACAATCAACATCGTACCCAGTGTAGCGATGAATGGTGGAACATTTAGCTTGGAGACAATAATCCCGTTCACGAGACCACATAGGAGACCGGCAACGATAGCGATCAGGATAGGAAGCCATACCTGCACTTGCGGCAGATCAGGGAAGAACCGGCGTGAATAATCAGGTATCTGCAGCATAGAAGCAGAGATAACCGCCGTGAATCCTACAACCCGGCCTGCGGACAAGTCCGTTCCGGCCGTGATCAGTATAAAGGCCACACCCAGGGCAATAATAACGCGTGTGGATGATTGAATCAGTACATCACGCAGAGTATTGACAGACATGAAGCTTGGCTCATAGATGATAATACCCATAATCAGCAGGACGAGTACGATATAGATCGCGTTTTGAGTGACAAAGGATTGCGCTTTTTTAACGTTCATTAGTAGTTTCCCCCTTAATGCTGTGCAGCGAGACGCATAACTTCGGTTTCCGTAGCCTGCTCGCCTTCTAGTATTCCTGTAAGCTTGCCTTCCGACATGACCATTACACGGTCGGACATCCCGAGCAGCTCCGGCATTTCCGATGAGATCATGATGATGCTTTTGCCCTGCTTCGCCAAATCGGCAATGATTGAATAAATCTCGAATTTGGCCCCGACATCAATTCCGCGGGTGGGTTCATCCAGCAGCAGCACTTCAGGCTCGGTTAACAGCCATCTGGCCAGCAGAACCTTTTGCTGGTTACCGCCAGACAAATTCATGATCTGTGTTTTGGTGGTTGGTGTCTTGGTGCGCAGCTTTTCAATCATCTTATCAACTTCAACTTTTTTCTTCTTGCCGTCAAGCAGCAGATAAGGCGTCTGATAACGGTCCAGATTGGCAATAGCCCCATTCTCGTGAACGGACAACACTGGGAAAATCCCCGTTACACGCCGTTCTTCGGTAAGCAGCGCCAGCCCGTGTTTTTTGGCATCCTGCGGCGACTGAATATTAACCTTTTTGCCAGCAATGGAGATGCTTCCGGATTTTATTGCACGGAGTCCGAACAAGGCCTCTATAACCTCCGTACGCTGTGCGCCGACCAATCCGCCGACACCCAGAATCTCACCGCGTCTGAGCTCGAAGGATACATCCTTGAACGATCTCGGTTCAGGGGAAGTAAGCCCTTCCACCTTCAGGAAAACTTCACCGGGAACGTTGGTGCGTTCAGGGAACCGGTTCGTGAGGTCACGGCCGACCATTCTGGAAATAATCAGATCCGTTGTCAGCTCTGCCGAAGGCCAGGTTCCGATTTTTTTGCCGTCACGCATGATCGTCACTTCATCAGAAATCTCGAGGATTTCTTCCATTTTGTGGGATATATAAATAATGGCTACGCCTCTTTTTTGCAGATCCCGGATAATCCGGAATAAATGCTCCACTTCCACACTGGTCAACGAGGAGGTAGGTTCATCCATAACGATAACGCGTGAATGAAAAGAGACGGCTTTGGCGATTTCGATAGATTGGATTTTGGATACAGACAATTTGCCTACAAGGGTCTCGGGATTCAGGTCGATATCCAGATCCTTGAAAAGATTCTCAGTATCCGTAAACATTTTCTTGTGGTCAATGAACTGAATCGGTCCGAACCCTTTTGTCGGAAAACGCCCCAGCCAGATATTCTCCATTACATTGCGGAACGGCACAGGATGCAGCTCCTGATGTATCATAGAGATTCCGAGACCCAAAGCATCATTGGAGTTCGTGATATTAGCCTTTTCACCATCCAGGTAAATCTCACCGGCATCCGGCGAATAGATCCCAAACAAACATTTCATGAGTGTGGACTTGCCCGCACCGTTCTCGCCCATCAGTGCATGGACCGAACCCGGTCGAACCTTTAGGCTCACGCCGTCCAGCGCCTTAACGCCGGGAAATTCTTTGGTAATATTGTTCATTTCCAGCAAAAATTCAGTTTTTGCCATGTTGTTACGCCCCCTACGCTTTTTTTCTTTTTCCATGAGAGGCACAGCGGTTCCATCCTGCTCCCTACCCGAAAGGAATTCCGGGGAGCAAATAAACACTCCCCGGATTTATTTGTATCAAGCTTTATTTAGCGTCAGCTACATTGTCTTTAGTGATTTTTTTGTAGGAAATCCATACATATTGATTGTCTGTGATATCAAAGCCTACATTTTCTTTGGTAGGTGTTTCGCCTTTAGCCAGCAATGCAGCCAGTGTTATAGCAGCTTTACCTTGGTTGTTGGCATCATTCAACACTGTACCGAGCATGGTTCCGTCTTGCAGGGCTTGAACTGCTGGTGCAGTCGCATCTACACCTACAACCGGCATATACTTGTCGCCAGTGAAGTAACCGGCAGCTTTCAGAGCTTCGATCGCACCGAGGGCCATATCATCGTTGTTGGCAAGAACGGCTTCAATCTTGTCACCATGGGAGCCGAGGAAGGCAGCCATTTTTTCTTGTCCTTTTACACGATCCCACATTGCAGTATCTTCAGCCAGTTTCTCTACCTTGATGCCTGCATCTTCAATGGCCTGGATGGAGTAGGTTGTACGAAGCTCAGCATCCTGGTGTCCAGGTTCGCCTTTCAGCATTACATATTGGAGCACGCCGTCTTTGTTCTTGTCAGCTTCCGGATGAGCCTTCCAGTAGTCTACAATCAGCTGGCCGGACATGGTGCCGGACTCTTCAGCCTTAGCGCCAACGTAGTATACTTTGTCCCATTTCTTCATATCTTCAGGAAGAGGTTCACGGTTCAGGAACACTACCGGAATGTCTGCTGTTTTGGCTTTATCGATGATTACGCCTGCTGCTGTACGGTCAACCGGGTTGATCAGCATGCCGTCGTATTTCTTGGTGATGAACAGGTCCACCTTGTCATTCTGTGTAGGCTGTGAGTTCTGGCTGTCTACGATGTCTACAGTAGCGATGCCTTTGGCAGCTGTGTCGATTGCGTTGCGGACACCAGTCATGAATGTATCATCAAATTTGTAGATGGCCACGCCGACTTTTGGAGTCTCACCAGCAGCACCGGAGTTTGCACTGTTAGTTGCTTTTGCAGCATTGCCTGTATTCTCGGTTTTTGCATTGTTGTTACCGCCGCAGCCTGCAAGTGCAGCCCCCAGCAAAGCACTAGCGAGTAGAACGGAAGTGATTTTTTTCATAATTATTTGACCTCCTGATAATGTTTCTTTTTAGTTTGCCCGGTGTGTCCCGGGTACATCCTTATTATGCCCGACGTGAAAGCGGTTGCGAATATAAAATCCTACTCACTTTTATAAAAATTCTAATGATGTAAGCGATCTACCGGACAAAAGGAAATAATAATTTCTGGTTCTCCGGCCATAGCATGTTCTCCAGATCAATTAGTTTGGTACCTGTATCGACACGCTCAGGCACATTAATGCCCTCAGCGGCTTCCACGGCATATTTCACAGCCAAATATCCGTTACTGAAGGGATTCTGGATAACTGTTGCCTGAACCGTACCATTCTGCAGCAGCTCCATCATTGACGGAGAACTGTCGAAGGCGACCATCTTCAACTTGCTGTAGCCCAGTTCCTGGATCACTTTGCCTGCCCCCTGAGAGGCCGTTTCATTCAGAGTAGCAATTCCGCGGAGGTCAGGGTGCTTCAGCAGCATATCCCGGGTCAGTTGTTCCGCTTCGCTGGTATTGGATGAAGTATAGGAAATCTGCACGACCCTGACATCAGGAAAACGTGCTGCATAGTTCAAAAAACCCATTTCCCGTTCATTCGCATCCCGTGCGCCATAATCAATTGTTCCAGAGGGAGCTTGATTTCCGCTGGAATTGGTGAAATTAATAATTCCAACCTCCCCGTAGCCATTCAAAAGCTCAATCAGCCTTTCTGCAGATTTCTGCCCGGCCTCATAGCCGTTTGAGCCTACATAGGATTTCACCTTGGCTGAACCTACCTCTGCATCTACCGAAATGACCGGAATCTTATAATATTCTGCCTGGTCCACAACCTGTGCAAGCCCCATATAACTGCTCGCTGCAAGGATAATCACATCCGCCTTCTGCTTGATGGAGTCCTTCACCATCGTGATTTGCTCGTCAATGTCGCTCTCGGAATCCGGGGCCTTAAAGGTCAGCTTCACATTGAACTCCTTCGCAGCGGCCTCTGCGCCCAGCTTCACGGTGTTCCAGTAATCGCCTCTGTTCATTTTTACAATCATGTGCACGTTGCGTGTTTTGGCAGTGCTGATATAGGCCGGAGAAGTACCCAGGCAGGAGGTAACCGTAACCCCCAACACCGCACATATCAGCAAAATCACCCCTATGCGTAAGCCTCTCATCATACGGATTCCTCCTTTCCTTCTTCTAGACCCTCCTGGGCCCGGACCGCAGGAAAGATGATCGTAACCGTAGTACCCTCTTCAATCTCACTCTCAAAGGTAAGCCCGAATTCACGTCCATAGACAAGTCCGATCCGTTCATTCACATTCCGGACACCTACACCTGAACCCCCGCTGCTTTTGCCTCCGCTCAGAATCGTTTTTAGTGTCTCTGGATTCATGCCAAGCCCATTGTCGCTGATCCGGATAACTATCAGACCTTCCTGCAATTCCGCTGTAATCGTAATCAGACCTTCATCAGGCATCATCTCGATACCATGGTAAAGAGCGTTCTCAACAATAGGCTGCAGAATCAGCTTGATCGTCTGGCAAGGCAGGACCTCATCCTGCGCTTTAATCTCATAACGGAATCTATTCTTAAAGCGAAAGCTCTGAATAACCAGGTAATGCCGGATATGATCGAGCTCCTCCTGCATAGTAATCATATTTTTCCCTTTGCTTAGGCTGATGCGGAAAAATTTCGACAGGGACTGGATCATTGTGACCACTTCATCTGTTTTACCGCGTTCCGCGAGCCGGATTACCGAATTAAGCGTGTTATATAGAAAATGGGGGTTGATCTGGGATTGCAGAACTTCAAGCTCACCTTTGCGCTTGGTCTCCTGCTCGTAGATAATCTGGTCCATTAACTGTCTGATCCGCTGCAGCATCAAGTTAAAGCGCCTGGACAACTGTTCCACCTCGTAAGGGCCGCTGACATCGATAGGCGAGTTCAGATCCCCTTCGCCAACCAGCTTGACTGTCCGTTCCAGCTTGCGGATGGGACTGGCAATCAGCCAGGACAAGGAGATGGATAACACGATTACACCGAAGATAACGAAGCCCAGAAACCAGATCAAAAAATGGTTCAAATCGCGTTTGGTGGTTACAATCTCATCATAATAGGCCACACCGACGATCTTCCAGCCTGTCTGAGCCAGTGTACGTACCGTGATAAACCGTTTCTCTCCTGTCGATTCATCCAGATAGCTGCGGTATTCATACGCCAGTACTGGCTCTACATTCTCATACTTCAACCCGGCATAAATCAGCTGCTGCTGCGGGTGGTATACAATGTTGCCTTGGGGATCAAGGATGTAAGCGTAACCTCTATTGCCTAGCTTAACCTGTCTGCTGAGCTGATCTATCGTACGGAAGTTGAAATCGATCAGCAAAACGCCGGTTTTGGCCAGCCCGTTTTCTTTGTATTCAATCTTTTTACTGATAGAGACCACCCAGGTATACCGTCCCTTGAACAAATTCTGGATATGGGGGGGAGAGTAGGAAATCTGCGGGTTTTTGTTCGCAGAAGTGAACCAGCTTTGACTTTGCAGCTGGGTATTGAGCCGCATGCTCTGGCCCGGAGTCCCGACTACATATTTTCCCTGCGGTGTGAACACCGCCACCGAGACGAGATCCTCACGGCTGCTCATCAGGGTATCCATCCGCTCAGCAAGCAAGGGAGAATCAATCGAAGGGCTGGCTGTAATCTGCTTCTCCGCTGTTTCAAAAATACTCCCCATCCCTTTAACATACAGCTCCAGGTTATAATTCACCTGCTCGATAATCTGCTGCATGTTCATATTGGCATTATTCTCGGCGGTTGTGGCAAATTTGTTGTACAGCATAAAACTAACGATCACTGCAACGAGCACAGTGACCGCCGTAAAGGTAAGTGTAATAATGAGCTGGATACTCCGCAGCTTGGAGGACCAACGAAGCTTCCCCTTCTTGTGCGGCTGCGGGCGAAGCGGAAAAAAATAAGCCTTCGGTTTATTCATGGCTTATCCTCCCCGGGAGCTGTTTTTGTACTCTTTTGGTGATTGACCGTATTTCTTGCGAAAGCAGAAGCTGAAATAGTTCGGATCGGCAAAACCGATTTTTTCAGCGATTTCAAAGGCCTTAAGCTCTGTCGAGCGCAACAGCTCCTTAGCTGCTTCCAGCCGGATCTGCAGCAGGTAGCTGACAAAAGTCATCTTCATTTCTTTCTTGAAAATACTGCTGAAATAGCCGGTACTGATATGCAAATGCTGGCAGACTCTGCCGATCGATATATCGGACTCCTCATAATGGCTGCGGATATAGTCCTTGGCCTGGTCTACTAGCTGTCTGTAACTGGACTGCCGCTCTGACGCTATGGAATCCATAAGCCGGCTGCACACACCGATTATCCATTCTTTGGCTTCACCCATATTATTAAACTTCTGAATCTCCGTTAGGGAAGAGAATCCTAAGCCGCTAAAATCACTCATCTCACTGCCTGATTCCTTGGCCACCCTAAGAATCGTAGTGATCACTTCCAGAAGAAAAATCTGATACTCCTGCGTGCTCACCTGGGCCGCATCCAATCCTTCAAACAGCTCGTCCACTACCTCCTTCAATTCCTGAAGGGTGCCCAGCTTGATGGTGCGGGTCAGCGACTGCTGGGTCAGCTCGTCATACGCCAGCATGCGTCCTACCCGGGATTCCACATCTTCGATCCAGATTACTCTATTATTCCCGAGGATTTGACGGTAATCCAGCGCCTGTAGCGCATCGTGGAACGAATGGGACAGGAGTGAAGGGGATTTGCAGGCCGTACCGGAACCCGCTGTCACAGTCAGCTTAAGATAACGCTGCACGTTCTGGCGGATTTCTTCGAGAATCGCATAGGTTCTTCCGGTAATGACGGCTTCATCCCTATCTTCGCTGAGTGAGAGGAGCACCACATCATCGCGGTAGATGAATACTTTACCGAATCCATGTCTTTGGCATATTTCTTCAGCAATATTCAGTACAGCGAACAGTTGAAGATTACGTTCACCCGTATCTCTGAGCGATAACGGCTTTTTGCCGGTTATAGCCTCTCCTGCACCTTCGCGGATATAATCCACGCGGATCACAGAAGCCTGAAACAGCTCACCGTCTAATTCAATGCCGTATTCCGAACTCTTCCCGGCAATCTCAGCGGCTGGAAGTCTGCGGGAGACCAGCGAGGAGAGAAACTGCTCACGGAGCACCGGCAGACTTTTGCGGTAATGCTCGCTGAGCAAAAATACATTCTCCTTCTCGGCAATCTCAGCCTCTATCCCTGACCTTACCTTAAGCAGAACGTCAATCAGCTCCTGAGCAGAAAACGGCTTTAAGAGATATTCATCTATTTGCAGCTTGATCGCCTTCTGGGCGTATTCGAATTCATCATATCCGGTCAGAATAATTATTTTCGTATTGGGATGACGGCTGCGAATCCACTCCGCCAACTGCAACCCGTTCATAAAGGGCATCTGGATATCAGTTACGACGACATCCGGCATCAGCCGGTCAATAGAATCCGCGGCTTCCCGTCCGTTCTCTGCCTGATCTACAACCTCAAACCCGTAGTGCTCCCAGTCGATCTGTGCGATAATTCCTTCTCTAACCTCTTCTTCGTCTTCTGCCAGAATCAATTTATACATACTTCATCCCTCTTTGAATCAGGTTTATGTCACTCTACACCATTCTATATGATTCGAACGGCTCAATCTATGGTTAAGTTAGGGAAGGTGGATTTGTGAAGGTAATCTAAAGAATACATACGCGTATAGAGCCATGGAACTAATTAACAGAACAACAGGCAAAAAAAACCATCCCGCTTGAACCGGGATGGGGATGATTGGTGCGTATGGGTCTATAGCAATGATTTGTTGAAGCGGTAGCCGGCAGTTTTCTCGAATCCGATATGACGGTAAAACGCATGTGCCGGCGAACGCTCCACCCGATTGCCGCTTCTAAGGAAAAGCTGACAGCATCCTTGCTGGCGTGCCCAATCCTCTGCTGAAGCCACCAGTCTTTTGCCAAGACCGTTGCCTCTAAGCTCCTCTGCTACGATCAATGCGGTTATCTCCATAATACAGTCTGCATGCTTGTAATAGGATCTTACCTTCCGTAGTCCAATCATTCCCACAACTTCATTATCCAGTTCTGCGACGAGTGTGCAGTGGAAAGGATCCGTCTCCATGTCTTCCATTCTTTCTTTCATCACGCTAAGCGTTGTCGGATAGCCGAATTCCCGCAGAAGGGCTGTCACTCTCTCCAGATCATTCAAGCCGCATTTGCGAATCTGCAGTACTTGCTCCTGAGTACTACTGTTCATCCTCAATTACCTCCACTTTTAGCATAGACGCTGCCTGTTTGGCCGCCGTCCGCGCGATTTCCACATCTTCCGCTGCACTTAACGCTACGGCCATCCGCCGTCCAGGGCGGATCTCCGGTTTGCCGAACACCCGAATCTGAGTACGGGGAAGCGCCAGCGCCTCACCAATACCGGTTATTCTAAAAGCTTGTCCGGCTGTGTCTGCCTTCAATGTTGCTGATGCGCCCGGTGACAGCAATTGCACCGAGTCGAGCGGAAATCCAAGAATGGCTCTGACATGCAGAGCAAATTCTGATAAATCCTGTGTAATCATGGTAACCATGCCGGTATCATGCGGTCTAGGCGAGACTTCACTGAACAATACACCATGATCCGTAAGAAACAATTCCACGCCGAAAATTCCATACCCGCCCAGCTGGTCTGTTACGGCACGGGCGATTTCTTGAGCCTCGGCCCACTCAGCCGAACTCATCTGATGAGGCTGCCAGGACTCCACATAGTCGCCGTCCTTCTGGATATGTCCGATCGGAGGACAGAATACTGTACCACTGACTGAACGTACGGTGAGTAATGTGATCTCGCTCTCGAAGGTCACAAAGGCTTCTACAATGACTCTAGTTCCTTTGGCACGTGCACCTTCCAATGCCGTATTCCAGCAGTTCTCAGCATCCTCGGGCTTCCTGCAGACGCTTTGCCCTTTGCCGGAAGAACTCATGATCGGCTTTATTACACATGGGGTGCCCAGGATCTCTATGGCCTGCCGCAGCTCGTCCAGACTATTCGCGAAGCGGTAGGCTGCTGTAGGTAGGCCAAGCTCCTCGGCGGCTAGCCGGCGAATGCCTTCCCGGTCCATAGTCAGGCGGGCTGCACGTGCAGTAGGAACTACGAAGAACCCTTCTTGCTCCAGCTCCTGCAGCGCATGTGTAGCAATCGCTTCGATCTCCGGAACAATCAGATCCGGCTTCTCGTCACGAATCAGCTTTTTCAGTGCATCCGCATCAAGCATATCAATGACATGGGAACGATGAGCCACTCCCATGGCGGGTGCATCTGCATAACGATCCACAGCTACGGTCTCTACGCCAAGGCGCTGAGCTTCGATAATGACTTCCTTGCCCAATTCCCCGCTGCCCAAGAGCAACAGCTTACGGCTTCGGGCTGAAAAAGGAGCTCCCCACATTGTCGATTCCAACCTCTTTCGGCAATTTGAATGCTGCGTTCTATGTTTCTGTAAACGATGCAGTTCAAATTGTAAATTTTCAGGCTTCTTTATTTTCTTCCATCCTCAGTCAGAATGCAAGTTTTCTTCGACATTTTCCTACAAACTTCACAGATTGTTGTCCACGATATCGCCCAAAGCTTGTTCGAGTTGCAGGAGTTCGCTGCTAAGATGGCTCCAGTGCTCTGCAGAATCACCCCCTTCCAGGAGTTCTGTGATCGCTGCTTCCCGCTCGGACAGATTCTCACGCAGCACCTTCACCACCCTGGAGAACGCGGTGTCCAGGCTTCCTACGTAGAATTCAAGCAACAAGCTTTCCTGTCCTTCAGCCGCCGCGGCCACGGCTTCCTTCATCCCGGGCTCCGCACCCGCTCTGACTTCATTACGGCCAGTCCCTTCGAAGAAATGGCGCGGTGATTTGAAGCGGCTCCACAGCGCTGACCAATCCAGCGGCTCCAGTCTGACTTCCAGCTTGACCGGGGCTGGCCAAGGCTCTTTATCATTCTGAAGGAACTGAAGCTCTTCTGCGGGTATGGATAATTCTTCAGCGGCAGCGATGGCGGCTGAGTGCACCAGACGGCGTCCGGCAGCCTCCAGACGGAGCGTGGTGGCCCACAGCTCCTGCTCCAGCTCACGCTGGATCGTCCGTTCCAGCTCTCTTCCGCAAGCTGTAAAGATATCCTTCAGATGACCGCCGTCTTCACGGAGCAGAGAGGGATGGAACGATTCCTGATAGAATTGGCCGAAAGAGAAGGAGATCCGCTGACGGACATGATACAGCAACTCCTCACCTTCCCGGCGCAAGTCCCGGCGCGGCCGCTCCTCAGAGACCAGTTGAACCAATCGTCGTTCTGCCTGGCTCCGCTGCTCTTGCAGCTCCCTCATTTGCACTTCACGCTTACCTGCCGCCTGACGCGCCTTCTCCTGCCACTCCTCCGTCCTGCGCCGGACGGTGCTTAGGCTATCTCTGGCTCCTGCCAATGCCAGCTTCGGCAGCTCTCCGCCAGCGAATTGGGCAAGTGCCTGCTCGAAACTGCTGAACCGGGAAGCTTCATAGATCTCCTGATTATTTGTCGTCTTCCCTTCCAGGGCAAGTAGGCTGGAGAGAGAGTACATTTGCGGTGCAGTCAGACCTCCAACGCGAAGATTCTGCGCGACATGCCGCTGAACCTCCTGCAGCTCTTCCTCATCCGAGGCCAGATCGGAAGCATTGATAATAAAGAACATTTTATCCAGCGCAAAGCTGTCTTTGATCCGGCCCAATTGGGTGAGCAGGCCTCTATCCGCCTTGGAAAACGCATGATTGTAATAGGTCACAAAACATATCGCGTCGGCACTCTTCATATAACCAAAGGTTACTCCCGTATGACGTGCATGGAGTGAATCTGCCCCAGGCGTATCCACCAGCACGATACCGCTGGCCGTTAGAGGACAGTCGTAATAAAGATCTATTCCCTGAATGAAGCAGGCGCGCGTCTCTTCGGCAACTAACAGCCGGTATTCCTGCAGATCGACCGTGCGGACGCTTCCGAGCAAGGGTCCGGACTCCTTCCAGCCTGCCGCGGCTGCCCGCAGAAATCCGGCATGCGGCAATGCCGAAGGATGGAGCCCGCTGACTTCAAGGTTCGCAGCGCTGCTAATCCAGCTCTCCGGCTGCGGTTCGGCAAGCTGCAGCACGCTGAAGGAATGGAGGATATCCTCCCAGAAATCCTCCGCACTCTTCATGGTGACCACCGCACTGGCGTGAAGGAAGTCTCCTTCCGGGGCCAAGATGCGGTTCACCGCTGCTGTGGCAGGGTGAGGCGACACAGGCAGCACCTCTTGGCCCAACAGTGCATTGGCGAAGGAGGACTTGCCGGCGCTGAACGCTCCGAACAGCGCCAGCGTGAATCGGCCGCCGGCGAGATCCGCCGCCCGTGCCGCTAGGCTGCGCGCGGCCGAGGCCATGGCCGACTCGCGGCGCAGCAGCTCCGCCGCAGCGTCCAGCACCGCTGCGGCCTTCCCGAGCCGGCGGCGCCCGCCCGCCGGCGAAGCCATACCCGCCGCAAGTCCTGCGGCGGGGCTTCCAGCCGCTGCGCCAAGCGGCGGCTGGGGCTTCCGCGGCGCGGCGCTCAGCGCGCCGGCCAGCGGGGTGACCCTC